>JACKOH010000005.1 GCA_024234395.1 Pseudomonadales bacterium | reverse complement strand
AAACGCGCGCGTCGGCTGACAGTGACAGACCGTCCGGGCCGCCCTGCCAGTCAATTCATGTCATGCCCGAAGGGACTCTCAGCGCCCCAGGTAGAGGCGAACATTAAGCCCCAGCGCGCTGAAGTCCGGGTCGTTTCCCCACGATCCGGATATACCCAGGGCCAGATTGCCGGTCACAGTGTACAGCAGTCCCAGTCCCACAGCCGTGTCATTACCGGCACTGCCACCGAAATCCACGTACTCCAGTCCGCCATTGAGTTCCAGGCTGGGCGCCAGCCAGGTCCGGAACCCGGCGCCCAGACCGTAGCCATCCTCGTCGTAACTGCCAAAACGACCCAGGTCCACTTCACTGTTGATCCAGGAGCCGGTGAAAACCAGGTCTACACCGTTGGAAAGGGGCGTATGAAAACCCAGACCCAGAGAAGTGTCGTTAAAGTCGAAACGGCTGCGGCCGTCAGGTTCCAGGCTGGAGTAGCTGGCCTTGGCGAACAGATTGTCGGTAAATGCCAGGGAACCGCTCAGACCGTAACCGTCAGCGTTGATGTTTTCGGTTTCCCCGTCGAGATAGCCGGCCTGAACGAAGGTGTAGTTGAATCCCTGAGCCAGCACCGAGGTGCTGCCTAGCAGCAAGGGTATGGCGATCAGCAGTTTTTTCATCATTCTCTCCCCCGGGTTATCCCGGATAAATTCGTGAGTTGTGGTCTGGATGACAGGGACCGGTCGCTGGGCAGTGGACCGGGTCTGTGGTGGTAGGCCACGAAAACCGTGGTAACGCTTCCGGGTTATCGGAGCCGGGTTGAAAAACCTTTAGCTGTCCGATGTCGCGGCCCGGCAATCTGTCCTGGCAACGGTGGCCAGTCCTGGCCCCTTGTCGTGCCCCGCTCAGGCGGGTCGGCGCCGGTACATTACAGTGGGTCTGAAGCTCATAACCACTTCGTCGTGCTGATTGAGAACCTGGTTTTCCATAACCACCAGGCCCAGCTCCGGACGGGACCGCGATTCACGCCGGTCGACCACGGTGCTCCGCATTTTCAACATATCGCCAGGATACACCGGCTTGCGCCAGCGCAGTTCTTCGAGGCCGGGCGATCCCAGCGCGCCGGTTCCGCCGGCCGGCATGTGGTCCACAATCATCCGCATTGCCATCGCCCCGGTATGCCAGCCCGAGGCGCACAGTCCCCCGAAGTGAGTGGCCTGACCGGCCTCTTCGGACAGATGGAAAGGCTGTGGGTCGAAGCGGCTGGCGAACTCGATGACTTCTTCGCGGGTGACCGCATACTGGCCATACTCGTCGGTAGCGCCCACCTCGAAATCTTCAAAATAGTGGCGTTGACTCACGTTGGTATGCAATCCTGCTGAGGGTGGGTATTCGTCCGTCTGTGCGGACGCTGGCACACTTGATGCGGCACCGGTAAATACCGTAGCGGCAAGAGTACACCATGGGCATCGCCCGGGTCATTTTTTTCGCAGAACCGCGGGGCTCCATCGAGTTGCCCGGCAGTTTCGTGTTGCCGGCTGTCGCAAATGGAAAAATTGACCTGTCACTTTCCACTGCCTCGCGTTAGAGTTGACCTGAACCCTTTAACCGCGGAGCGATCCATGAAGAATAACAACGGTAAAAAGAACGACAACCGACTCCCTTTTCCTGAATCCCCTTCTTGCGCCAGATCCCTGAGCCGGGCACTGGCTCTGGCGACGCTGATGCTGCCGTCCGTCATGACCCAGGCCCAGGACTTCGATGCCGTCCAGATTTCCGTCACGCCGCTGCGCGACGGGATCTACATGTTGCAGGGCAGTGGCGGCAACATCGGTCTGTCGATCGGTGACGACGGTGCCTTTATTATCGATGATCAGTTTGCCCCGCTAACCGACAAAATTGTCACTGCGATAGGCGAACTGACCGATCAACCGGTGGAGTTCGTGGTCAACACCCACTTCCATTACGATCACACTGACGGCAATGAGAATTTCGGTCGTGCCGGTGCGTATATAGTCGCACAAGAGAATGCCCGACGTCGTATGGAGAGTACCCAGGTGCTGACCAACGGTCGGGTACAGGAATCCTACCTGCCGGTCGGTCTGCCGAAGATCACCTTCTTTGATTCGATGCGCTTTTATTTCAACGGTAACACCGTAGACCTGTTGAACACCGGTAATGGTCACACCGATGGAGACGCCCAGATTTTTTTCCGGGACAGTAACATCATGCACACCGGCGACATGTTTGTTCGCTACGGTCTGCCGTTTATCGATCAGGCCAACGGTGGCAGCATGGACGGCATGATCGATGCGCTCTGGGAAATCGACAGTCTGATCAACGATGACACCATCCTGATCCCCGGTCATGGTCAGATATCGAATCGGCAGGACCTGCGGAACTACCGGGAAATGCTGCTGGTGATTCGCGGTAACCTGGTGCGGGCCAAGGTGGAAGGTCTGTCACCACAACAGATGCTGGACAGCGAACCGGCCGCCGGGTATGCACCGGCCGATGACAATACCGCTCAATGGCTGCTCAGGGCCTACGCCGAGTACACGGAGTAGAGACTGGCGGAGACTGTGTCGCGGTCAGCGGGTCAATCGATACAGCAGCAGGGCAGCGCGCTTGGACTGATTGGGCAGGGCGGACAACACGCCGGTTTCGTCGACGGTGTGGCCGGCGGAACCGCTCATGCCGAGACCGTCGATCGCCATTTCCACCAGTCCGGCCGTGAAAGACACGTCGGCGGCACCCGCCAGGCGTGGATTGACCGGCGCCACCACCCCAAGGCCGAGATCCTGGCTGGCCTGGCTGTAAATTTCCAGCAGCCGGGCATTGCCGTCGGTAGGCGCCAGGGGTGGATAGCCGTCGCTGAAGGTGATTGTGGCACTGGTGTGCGGAAAGTTGTCAGCCGCGATGGCGCGCATGACGTTCCGCGCGCGCTCCAGTTGCTCCAGTGAGACCGCGCGCAGATCGCCGGTGACCCTGGCGTATTCGGCCACCACGTTGTTCTTGCCGAACGCAGTACCGCTGCTGCTTTCATCATCATGGCTGATATCGGTGCCGCCGATAATACGGCCGGGATTGAAGGTCAGGTTCTCCTCCTGCTGCAGATTCTGCAGGAACAAGGTAAGGATCCTGGCGGTTTCGTAAATGGCGCCCGGACCGATGTCCTCGCGAAACACCTGGGAGGAGTGGGCCGGAGTGCCGGTGACTTCCAGTACCCAGCCCGAGGAACCCCGACGGGAAATATTGGCAGTCGCCGGGTTGCCGTCCCCGTTTTCGAAGCCGATGGCGATATCCGCCCAGGCAGCCGCGTCAATCAGCGCTTTTTTACTGAGCGAAAGTGGATCGCCACTCAGTTCCTCGTCTCCGGTCATTACCACCACGATTTCCATTGGTTCCAGTGCGCCGACTTCGCGCAGTGCGCCCAGCGCCTGCAGGATAATGACATCGCCGCCCTTCATGTCGGAAATTCCCGGGCCGGTGGCATGATCCGCGTCGATGCGGGTAAAGGACTGAAACGGGCTGTCCGGTTCAAAGACGGTGTCCAGATGACCGATCAACAGCAGCTTCGGTCCATCTCCGCCACCATGATATTCGGCAATCAGATGTCCGGCCCGGCCAAAGGGAGCGCCGTCTTCCCAGCGGGTGGTAAAGCCCAGTGCATCGAAGCGGGCCTGAAACAGGTTTCCCACCTCCCTGACGCCGGTGAAATTCATCGAGCCGCTGTTCAGATTGACACTTTCGATCAGCAGTGCCTCGGCATCGGCATTGTTGCTGTTGATATAGCTGACCATGGCCTGTTCGGTGGGATCGAGCTGGGCATACAGGAGTGGCTGCCAGCACAGCAGCAGGGCCAGCGCAGTGCGCGAAAGCGTTGATTTGAGCATGATGGTTCCTTGCGCGATGAGTCAACGTTGAACCTCATTCTGCCGGACTTGTCAGCTGGGACGCAACCATACCGGGAAAGGCGGTCGTTTCACCCCCCCAAGATTAAGGAAAATCCCAAGAGCCATGGTCTATGGTACTGATCTGAGTCCCGTGGTATACACGTTAACCTCACTTCTGCTGCATTGGATCCCGGGTACTACAGATGCAAGATGAATCAATTCCGATCGGGTACGTCCGGTCAAACGCTGCGGAACCGGCGGCACCACAACTTGTGGAACTGTCCCTGAAACGGGCCAATCGTCACGGATTGATCGCTGGTGCCACCGGCACCGGCAAGACGGTGACTCTGCAGGCGCTGGCCGAAAGCTTTTCCAGCCACGGCGTTCCGGTATTTCTGTGTGACGTTAAGGGGGACGTCTCTGGCATCAGCCAGGCTGGTAAATCCCACCCTAAGATCACGGAAAGGTTTTCGGCAATGGGCCTGCCGGGAGACGCCTGGCGCGGCAATCCCACCCAGTTCTGGGATGTTTATGGCAAGGCCGGACATCCGGTGCGGGCGACGGTTTCGGATATGGGGCCGCTGCTGCTGGCGCGGCTGCTGAACCTGAATGAGACCCAGGAGGGGATTCTGACTATCGCCTTCGCCGTTGCCGACGATCAGGGTCTGTTACTGCTCGACCTCCAGGATCTCAGGGCGATCCTGCAGCACGTGGCCGGGCAGGCCAGTGAGTTGCGCACACTTTATGGCAATGTTTCGGCTGCGTCCGTCGGTGCCATCCAGCGCCGACTGCTGAGCCTGGAAAGAAGCGGAGCCCGCCATTTCTTTGGTGAACCGATGCTGGATCTCACTGATTTCCTGCGTCGGGACGACACAGGGAGAGGGTTTGTCAACGTGCTGGTCGCCGATCAGCTTTATCAGGAACCGGCGGTGTATGCCACCGTTCTGTTATGGCTGTTGTCGGAATTGTTCGAGAATCTGCCCGAAATTGGCGATCCGGAAAAGCCGGTGCTGGTGCTTTTTTTCGACGAGGCACACCTGATGTTCAAGAATGCGCCCCGTGCGCTGATCGACAAGGTTGAGCAGGTGGTGCGTCTGATTCGTTCCAAGGGTGTCGGTGTCTATTTCATTACCCAAAGCCCGGCTGATCTGCCGGACAGTGTCCTGGCACAGCTTGCCAATCGGTTTCAGCATGCCCTGCGTGCCTATACGCCAAGAGAGCAGAAAGCCGTGCGGGTGGCAGCGGAGACATTCCGGTCCAATCCATCATTTTCGGTAACGGAGGCAATTGGTGAGCTCGGAGTGGGCGAGGCACTGGTCTCCACGCTGCAGCGCAATGGCGCGCCTTCAATGGTGGAACGAACGTTTATAAAACCGCCGGTCTCCAGAATCGGACCGGCTACAAAAGCGGAGCGCGCGGCGGTGATTGCCGCCAGCCCCTGCCTTGGCGTCTACGAACAGACCGTGGATCGCAATTCCGCATTCGAAATGCTGCAACAACGGGCCGGGGAAGCGGCACGGGAGGCGGCCGGGCATCGCCAGAGCCCCGCCAGGACCCTGAAAAAGCCGGTACCCAGGGCACGCGGACGGCAACGGCAGGGTCTCATGGAAGCGTTTGCCAAAAGCATGCTTCGAAGTCTGGGCAGTCGGGCTGGCAGGTCACTTGCCCGCGGCGTGCTGGGCTCCCTTTTTAAGGGACGCTGAGAATTCCCCGTAACGCCTGGCGAACCGTCACTCCTGAAAACCAGGACGCTGGCTGAACGGGTCTGCTACTATTGGCGAAAATACAAAAATGGAGAGAGGGAGAGAATTATGCATGGTCTGACCAAATTGAGAATCAACTGCCTGGTACTGACGCTGGTGGCGTTGAGTGTGGCGCCCCTGGCTTCGGCACAACGTCCCAACCGGCAGCTGTTTCCCCTCAAAGCCTACACCCTGACCGAGTACGTGCCGATTCCCTACGGCGATGCCTTCGACATGCCCGAACAGTTCGCCGGAGAGTCCTATGCCGGGGTGGCAGTCAACAGTCATGGCAACCTGGTGGTATTCAGCCGCGGCAGCACGCCATTCCTGGAATTTGACAGCAACGGGGAATTTATCCGCTCGTTTGGCGAGGACGGCCTGTTCCGGCGCGCCCATGGCCTGCATATCACGGCAGACGATACCATCTGGGCCACCGATGTGGCCGATCACCTGGTAATGAAGCTGGATTCCGACGGCAATGTCTTGATGACCCTCGGCACCAGGGGGCAGAACGGCGAGTGGGATGAAGCCGCCGGTCAGCACCTGTTCGACCAGCCCAACGATGTAGCCATCGATTCAGCCGGTAATATCTACGTGGCCCAGGGGCATGGTCCGGGTGAACCCCGGGTGCTGAAATTCAGCCCGGACGGGGAGTTCATTACCCAGTGGGGAAGCCGTGGTTATGAAGCCGGTCAATTCTTCGTCGCCCACGCCATCGAAATCGATGCCGACGATGTAGTGCTGGTGGCGGACCGGGAGAACATGCGCATACACCGCTTCGATACCGCGGGTAGGCTGCTCGGCGTATGGAATTTCGACGCCATGGTCTGCGCCATGTACCTGCATGACGATGGCCATCTGTACATCACCACCGGCTTCGACGGCCAACTGGCCAAACTGGCCGAAGACGGCAGTGTAATAGGCGCCATCGGCAGGCCCGGTCAGGCAAATGGTCAGTTCGGAGAAGCCCACGCCCTGACCCTGGACCGGGAAGACAACGTCTACATTTCGGACGTGATCAACCGCCGTATCCAGAAGTTCGCCAAACAATAGGGACAGATTTATTTTCCGGTCCGGCTGGCTCAGGTGTCCGGGTTGGAGCGGCTGAAACCCACCAGCCGGTTCAGGAGCAACTGAAATTCCTCCTGGCTCATGTCAATGTGCTCCACCACCCGGCCATAGAGCATGATGGTTGGGACGTTGCGCCCCTGCAGCTCTTCCTGGGTTTTTTTCAGCACGTAGAGGATGGTGCGCTCCTTACGGGTCAGGCCGTCGCGCGCGTCCGGGATCAGTTCGGCTAATTCGAAGTCTTCCATAGGTCGCCTGCAGTAGAGCAGGAATACCGGTATCCCGTCAACTGCACGGAGCCTTTGGCGCTGCCGTCATTGCGGGCACCCGGCAGTAAAATAAGGTATGGTTGATCCAGTCATCCATTCGCCACAAGGCATTACCCCGGGCAGGAGCATTGTGCAGCATGCGCATTTTAATAAGGTTGATTCCATTATTGTTTTTCTGCTGGACCGCCCAGTCGCCGGCGCAGATTGATTCCGGTACTGGTGACGTAATCAACAACCTGACCTATGCGGTCGCCTGGAAGCAGACTGCCGCCGAGTACCGCGCCCTGTATCACCAGGGTTTCAATATTGCCAGGATGCAGGTGGAAGCGGCGCTGGCGCGACGTGCATCGGGGGACCCACCTCTGGCGGTGATCGCGGATGTGGACGACACCCTGCTGTTGTCCCATGCCTACTGGGGTTACCTGATTTCCCGGAATCTGGATTTTTTCGACGACCGCAGCTGGGACGACTGGGTCCGCGCCAACCGTGCCGAGCCCAGTCCCGGGGCACTGGCATTTCTGCGCTATTGTTACGACAACAATGTGGAGGTCTTCTACATAACCAGTCGAGATCAGGGCGAGGAGACATTCTCCCTGGCATTGGACAATCTGGTTACGGCAGGTTTTCCCTTTGCCGATCAGGAACACCTGACCGTATTGCGGGAATCTTCCAACAAGGCAGTGGTCCAGGAACGTATTCGGGACACTCACCGGGTCGTGGTGATGCTTGGGGACAACCTCAATGATTTTTCCCGGCGCTATTACCTGACCGACGTCGAGGAGCGCATCGCCGGTATGGAAGCCGACAGCCAGCACTTTGGATCGCAGTTCGTGCTGTTTCCCAATCCTACCGACGGTCATTGGATCCGGGCGATATTCGGCGAGTCGGAACCGGCGGCGTCAGCAGAGAACCGGGCCCGGTTAAAGGCTGCTGCCCTGCGAAACTCCTGGGATGGCAGTGCGTCCAATTAACAGGCCGTTAACCCGGGGCATCAATCAGGCGGAAGTCACACTGCCAAGGAGCCGGGAGACACAGCCGGTGCGCTTACTGGGTCTCAGACAGCCAGGCAAATTCACAGCCGGGAAGAAGCAGATTACCGTTTACAACTTCCAGAGTTTTTCCGGTTAGCAGGTCGGTCAGCCGTTCCGGTATGGCAAATCCATGCTGGCGCAGGAATTCACAGCTGATGCCCTGCGCCTGAACATCAAAGTTGGCGACCACCAGCACATTGGTTTTGGGTAGATCGGTCCGGTATCGGATAAAGGCAAACAGGTGTTCGTTGCCGGTGTTCAGCAGTTCACGGTTATTGAAATCGGCAAATGCGGGGGTCTCCCTGCGCACCGCTATCATCTCCTTGAGCCCCTCGAAGACGGTGTACTCCACTGTTCCTGCCTGGGCCCGCTGTTCGGCCCGCTTCCAGTCAATCTGTGGCCGATGGATCCAGCGGTTGTCGTAGCCGATTTCCGGATCCGCCAGGTTTCCGTAATCGTTGATGGTGGCCAGTTCATCGCCATAGTAAAGCAGCGGAATACCGCCGAAGGACATGATCAGGCTGTGCAGCAGAAGTATCCGCCTGACCGCCAGGTCGATCTGTTCCGAGTCCGCGTCCTCCAGCGCGCTTTCCAGCCCCGCGAGCGAGGCCAGGGTGCCTGAGATGCGGGCATCGCCGGTTTTTTCGTTCTTCGCAAACGGCATGCCCCGGGCAGGTGATCCGGGGAAATTACCGGTATAAAAATCCACCAGGAATTTCCGGTGCTGGCCTGGGTCGTATCCTGCCTGGAGGATATCCGAATCGGCAAATCCCAGGCCGATATCGTCGTGGCAGCGCACATAGTTCAGCCAGGTGGCCTGATCCAGCTTAACCGGCAGGTTGGCGATGGCCTGGTTGAGCAGTTTGCAGTTGCGGGTTGCAATGGCATCCCACAGCAGCGCCATGAAGGTGGCGTTGTAGGCGATCTCGCATTCCTTGGCGATGACCGCATCCTCACCGAAGTACTTATTGATCTCGCTGGGAGCGACGATGGCTTCGGCGATGAACAGCAGTCCGGGCGCGGTGACCTGGCAGCAGTCCTTCATCAATTGCAGTAACAGGTGCGCTTCCCGCAGGTTCTGACAACTGGTGCCCAGACGTTTCCATAGAAAGGCCACGGCATCGAGGCGAATGATGTCGGCACCCCGATTGGCCCAGTACAGGATGATGTCGATCATTTCGATGAACACCTCGGGGTTATGGTAATTCAGATCCCACTGGTAATCGTGAAAAACCGTCATCACCCATTTCTGCATGGTCTCGTCCCACGTGAAATTGCCGGGCGACGTGGTGGGAAAAACTTCCAGCATGGTCTGCTCAAACTGGTCGGGTATAGCCCGGTTGTCATACAGGTAATAATAGTCCTGGTACCTGGAGTCACCCTGCCTGGCCGCCTCAGCCCACTGATGCCGGTTGGAGGTATGGTTCACCACCACATCCAGCACCAGCAGGATATCGCGTTGTTTGAGCTCCCGGGTAACGGCGTCGAGATCTTCCAGGCTGCCGGCCCGCGGATCGAGTTGCCGGAAATCACTGACCGCATAACCGCCGTCGCTGTTTTTTTCCGGACACTTGAGCATGGGCATGATATGGACCAGATTGACGCCCAGTTCTTCGAAGTAGTTGAGCCTGGTATTCAACCCTTTGAGATCTCCGGCGAAGCCTTTGCAGTATAGTGCCATGCCGGTCCACTTCTGGCTGAGAAACCAGTTGTAATCCTTTTCACGCCAGCCATCCAGTTCCTTCAGGTCGGCTGGCCGTTGCAGGTAACCACGTGCCAGGCGCTCAACCAGATTGGTGAGCTGTTGCTCGAAATCTTCACGCTCGCCGTAAAGAGTACTGAACAGATTGTGAATGGCATAAAAGTTGGCGCCAAGGCGAATATAAAAAGTAAGCAGGTCCTTTTCGTCACCCTGTAATTCCGGCGACACCCTGCTGAGAATACGGTTTAGTAAGGAATGCGATACCTGCTCGTACATCAGTCCCTGCTGAGCCCCCATTGGTTAATAAATGGTCGATAGAATTCAGTTCGGTTGATCGTGGCTCCGCGGATTCCGAGTATGGCTTCGGCAAATTCACTGGCCCGTTGCAACGACTCCTCGATACTCCAGTCCGCGATCTGTCCCAGCAGCAGAACGCTGCTGAATGCGTCCCCGGCGCCGACCGAATCCATGATCGTATCCGGCCGGGCCGGTTTCACGGAGAATCGTGTTCCCCGGCGTGTTCGCACCTCGGCACCATCCTCTCCCCGGGTGATCACCAGCCGGTCCAGTTGCAGCGCATCCATTTGAGCTGCCAGTGCCTGCGATGCATCCGGGTTCTGTGAAAACACTTCGTGGAATTCCACTTCGTTCAGTTTCAGCCAGTCGGCTCCGCGGATCAGCTCCAGAATTTCCGGCACCCGGTAGTGGGGTTTACGCAGGTTGATATCGACAAAACTGAGGTCCACAGCCTGCTCCTTCAGCTGCAGAAGCGCGGCCCTGGATACCGGGTTACGGCAGGCCAGGCTGCCATGATAGAGGATGGTATCAGCGGCAAGCCTGGGGAGCCGGGCCCGATCGATAAAGTCATAGGCGCTGTCCTCGACGATCTCATAATGCGGTTCAGTACCTTCGAGCGTGACATTCACCACCCCGGTAGGGTGGTCGCTGTCTATCTGAATACCCTCGATGGACAGGCCCCAGGCCTTCATTGTTTCGAGAATCTTCCTGCCGCCTTCATCTGCGCCGATCCTGGAAATCATCAAAGGATCGGTGCCGAAAGCCTGCAGGTGCCAGGCCACATTGAATGGTGCGCCGCCCAGTACCGATTGGCCATCAGGAAACCGGTCGAACAACATCTCACCGAATAATACTGGCCGACGCTTCATGGTGAAGCCTCCTGCAGCCAATTTTCCGCCTGCGGAATGTAATGGACAAATCCTTCCAGAATACCGGCACTGTAGTTGCCGTTCATGCCAAGATAATTTCCCCTGGCAACATAGAGAGCCGCTGCCTGTCCTGATGCCTCGGCTTCCTGTACTGCCTGATTCTGGACTTCGACAGTGGCATTGGCTACCAGTACCGACTGGACCGGGCTGACCAGCACCGGAAGGTCATTACCGCTGTCGCCTGCAAATACGGTTTCGCCCGGATTAAAATGCTGTTGCCGCATCAGAAACTCGATGGCGTGTCTCTTGGTGGCGCTGGCCGGCAGGACATCCAGTAATCCCAACTGCTCGGCTTCATCGATGCTCCATATCAGGCTGGCTCTGATGCCGGCATTGGCAAGAATGGTCTGCATCTGCTGACGCATTGCCTTGTCGTCGACCTGGGGTGCAACGTAATAGCTGACTTTAAAGCGGGTCTGCTTGTGCTTCTCCTGCAACACCAGTCCGTCAACCGGGGCCAACAGTGTGACAATATCGATGACTGAGCTGCCGTTCCAGTCAGACGCAATTTCCCGGTCCCACTGCTCCAGGCGTCGCCACTGGTCGGGCCTGGTTTCGCTCCCCGCAGGATTGGCAATTTCCCGGTGCTGCCCAGCCTGCTCATAAATGCTCGAGCCCACGTCACCGAGTATGAAATCCGGTCGCGGCAGGTCCCATTTCGCAATGGCCTGAAGCACCAGTTCGAGGCTACGGCCACTCACATAGGCCAGGTGAACCTCGGGGTGGGAGACCAGTTTCCGGAACAGGGGCCGGGCGCAGGCGGACTCCGGTTGCAGCCCGTTGGGAAGCAGGGTTCTGTCCAGGTCGGTGCAGAGCAGGTAACGTTCAGACATGACAATCCCTAGACGTCCAGAAATCGATAGTGATCGACTGCTTCCAGAATGCCACCGGCGAAGGGCCTGCTGGCAAAATAAATCCGGTCCATGTCGATCAGATCCGACAGTTCCTCTTCCTGGCGATTGGCCACCACCACCGCCAGCGTATTGCCACGCATGAGATCTTCGTCGGCTCCGGAACCGCCGGCTACCAGGATGTGGTTGAGAGGAATATCCCACAGTGAAGAGATATAGCGCAGGGCCAGGCCCTTGGAGGCGCGACCCGGCACGATATCCACGAACTCTCCGAAGGAATGAATCACATTGACCGTTTGCTCCTCCTTCCTGAGCAGGGTCTGGATCTCCTGTATCGAGGGCGTGTTGGGCTGGTCCGGCCGGTAATGGAACGAGATCTTAAAATCACTCTGCTCCGCGGCATCCTGCAATACAAGTCCCGGCAGATTCTCCAGCAGCCTCACCAGCTGACGGCGATTCCAGGAGTGATCGATATGATTCTGCCAGTTGACACTGGGTGTCAGCTTGGGAGCGTAGTAGATTTCGGTGCCGAGGCTGGTAATGAGAATGTCCGGCATCGGGATCTCGTATTGCTTGAGAGCGGTCAGCGCGGAATCCAGGCGGCGCGCGGTGGTAATACCGAAGGTGGTGGTATTGCGATGTTGTTTCAACAGTTCCCGGAATTCCGACAGGGCGGCCGGATCGCCCAGCAGATTCTGGTCGATATCGGTAAAGATGGCCCGGTTATGTTCCTGCATGGGCCGCCGGGTTTTCGGCTTCTTCGGTAATAGCGGCGTCTGGCCGATAAGGGGAACCGCCAGTTCCAGGTAGGTCGAGGCATGGGCTGCCCAGGAGTAGAAGCGGGGGATATTGGTCAGACCGGCAGTTGACAGTTCCCGCCAGCTGGCGTTGTCGGTCAGCAGGGAAATCAGGGCATCCGTCATGGCCTGCTTGTCCAGCGGATCGACCAGGATCCCGTTATGGCAGTTGGAGATGATATCCACCGGGCCGCCGTTTTCCGTGGCCACTACCGGAATTCCGCTGGCCGAGGCTTCCAGCAGGGTCAGTCCGAACGGCTCGGTAAGAGCCGGATTGACGAACACGCCTCCGGAACTGGCTACCAGCCGATAAATGGCCGGGACTTCGTCGGAGGCATGTTGTTTGGGTATGGCGATCCGGCCGTAGATATCGTAAAAATCCACTTCAACCAGCAGGTCGGTGAGCACTGCCTGGGCGCCAGCTTCCATATCGCGGATATCCTCGCGGTTGCCGGCGATGATCACCAGGTTGGCAAGTTCCTGCAGGCGCCGCGATTCACCAAAGGATTCCAGCAGGGTGGAAATGTTCTTGCGGGCATCCGGGCGCGATAACGCCAGGATAATGGGTTTATCCGGTTCGTCCAGAAAGCGCCGGATGTCCCTGGCTACCGGTGGCTTCGGTTCGCCCAGCACCGGAGCGTGGAATTTCTCCAGATCGATTCCCGGCGGAATGACCGCCATGCTGTCGGGATCGTAGTAGTCATAAATCTCGTACTGATCCTCGATCTCATTGCGGGTGCTGGTAATCACCAGGTCCGCATTGGCCAGCACTTCCTCTTCGGCCTCGATCCGCCGCGACATGTTGTAGACCTGATCGATTTCGTCCAGGGACAATCCGGTAGCGAGCAGCCTTCGCCGCTTATCGCGGCCCAGCGAGTGGCCGGTGTGAATCAGCGGAATGCCGGTGATATGACTGAGCTGAACACCGACCTGGCCGGCATCTGCGTAGTGGGAGTGGATCAGATCCGGAATGTCAGCCTGCTGATGAAACCAGTCCAGTACATTATCGGCAAAATTCTCAATGTAATCCCAGAGGTTCTCCTTGGCGATGTAGCTTTCCGGCCCGGCATCTATCCGCACGATACGGGCACGCTCGTTCAAGGGTTCGACGCGCCTGGCATAGTCTTCACTGACCGAAGGATCCACTATACGGCGTGTAATAAGATCCACCTGACCCACTTCATCGAGCTCCCCGAGCGCCCTGGCCAGCTCCACCACGTACTTGGTCTGGCCACCGGTATCGGCATCTCTGCCCAGTTCCAGATTCTCACCCCGGATCAGGCCATGGACACTGATCAGGGCGATATAAAGTTTCTGCGGTTGTTCAGGGGTCATGGCTCTCCGGTTAACGGATGATAGAAAGTGTTTCCGGCCTGGTAAAAAAAGTGTCAGTTACAGAGGATGTGAATGCAGAACTGCCGGGCAGCGTACAAAGTGTTTCGAACGCGTGGGTGGGGGACGCAGCGAATAGAGTGCTGAGATGGGGGCTTGCGATTAGGTAGTGCTCTAACGTTTTCAACGAAAGCAATAAACTGATTGAATACGGTTCAGAATTTCAGTGCAGCCGGATCAAGGTTTCCTTAAAAATTGTGCCACCGAGGCAACTGCGTGAGCAGGATGCGTTGGATGGCTGTATCTGTACTTCTATATATATACGTCTATGTATCTATGCATTTATAAATCTATACAGCTATGAATCTATACAACTATATTTATATTTAATTTATATTTACGTTCCAGAATTCGGTAGTGCGCACAAACTTGAGCAAATAGTTTAACAAAATCGGAGGCGCCTTTAAAGGCTGCAGGCTGTTAACCTGTTTCCTTCATCTGAGCAGCCAAATTCGGACAAATAGCCGGTAAATGGGGAGTTGTTTGGGTCTTACTTGCGCCGCACATCCCGGATCTGGTACGAATTACCGGGACCCCGTTTCAATTCAAACAGATCAATAGCCTTGACCAGGCTGCTCAGATTTCGGAAGCCGTAATTGCGGCTGTCGAACGAGGACTTGTTGGAGATATGCGAGCCCACCGGGCCCAGGGCCGCCCAGCCCTCGTCATCTTCATTAGCCTCGATCGCCGCGCGTAACAGATTGATCAATTTGGAATCCGACTTGATGCTCTTGGGGCGGGTATTCACCCGGGCCGCTTTCTTTTCCTCATCCAGGTACAGAAAGCGGGAACAGGCATTGACGAACGGCGACGGTGTTTTGCGTTCACCAAATCCCAACACCACTTTGCCTTCGGCCAGAACCCGGGTAACCAGGGGAGTAAAGTCACAGTCCGATGAGACGAAGCACATGACGTCGATCTCCCGGGTGTACATCACATCCATGGCATCGATGACCAGGGCGATATCCGAGGCATTTTTCCCCTTGGTCAGATCGTACTGCTGGATCGGCTGGATGGCATACTCATGAAGGAGTTCTTCCCACTTCTTCAGGGTCGGCGACTTCCAGTTGCCATAGGCCTTGCGGATCGTCACCACGCCATACTTGGCCACTTCACTCAGGACTTCCTCGAATTTTCCAGCCGGGGCATTGTCCGCGTCGATGAAGAGGGCGATTTTCTGATTGCTTTCGTTCATGCTGGATTCCTGGTCCGGGTCAAATCCCGATTGTACTTACCCGCCGTGGCCTGGGCCAGCCGGTGATTATTTCCACGCTGGCTGTGTGACTGGTGTTCACATCGCGTCCACGCTAGTAAATCCACAGCCAGGCACTGCACAGTCCCACGATGCCGCTCAACAACAGCGGCACACCTACCTGAACACCCAGTACCCGGCCACCGATCAGGTAAGCCATGCCACCCTTGACCAGGCCATTCACTGTGGCGGCAATCAGAATGCCGGTCGCTGCGACTTCCAGCTGAATATCCTGCTGGCTTTCCTGCGCCAGGGTCAGAGTAATAGCATCGACATCGGACAGGCCGGAAGCCGCGGCAAGGGCCAAAAGGCCGGTTTCTCCGACCCATTGCTGCAGCGCCTCGCTGAGCAGGAAGACCAGGCCCAGCAGGGCGCCGAATGCCAGCGCCGAACCGATTTCCAGGGGATTATCAATGACTGATTCCAATTTCGGCGTGGTGCTTGAAGTCAGTCGGCGCCAGCGGTACAGAATCGGC
The DNA here is from genome assembly GCA_024234395.1 of Pseudomonadales bacterium. GTDB lineage: Bacteria > Pseudomonadota > Gammaproteobacteria > Pseudomonadales > Pseudohongiellaceae > NORP240. The sequence goes on along the minus strand of JACKOH010000005.1, from coordinate 27,665 downwards.
AGCGCGATTACCAGTGTCATCAATGTGGCTGGCAGTAACAGCGGTTGCAGCAGCCTTGAATTGATCAGCGTGGCTACGATGGCCATGCGGGGAAACATGGTGCCACAGGCCAACAGAATGCCCGGTGCGAATACTTCGGCACGGGCCCGGTCGTGCTTTACCTGGCGGGAAAAATTCAGGCTCACGGCAGTAGAGGAAGCCAGGCCCCCGAACAGCCCGGCGAACAGGATACCGCGCCGGGTGCCACCGATGCGGATGGAAAAGTAGCCGACAAAGGAGATGGCGGCAATCAATACCACCATCCACCAGATGGTGAAAGGGTTCAGCGCCTGCCAGGGTCCGTAACCCTGGTCGGGAAGAATGGGTAACAGCACCACCGAAATCAGCAGTAATTTGAGAATCGCATGCAGTTCGTCGGCGTCCAGCGCTCCGACCCAGCGGTGGATCCGCGGCTTGTAGCTGAGCAGCAGCGTGGTGACTACTGCGGCGGCCACGGCAATCATGACATCGCCGAGCGCAGTCAGCGCACCCAGGACAAAGGTCAACAGGCCGGCCACCAGGCTGGTAATGCCGACATCATGGGAACCATTTCTCAGGTTGGAGACGTAGACCGCGGCCCAGACCCCGGCCAGTCCAAGAAACACCAGGCTCAGAACCAGAGGCCCCAGCTGTTCTGCGAGAATCGCGCTGCTGCCACCCAGCAGTCCGATCAGGGCAAAGGTACGCACTCCCGCGATACGTTCCCCATCGCCCGCCTGGCGTTGCTTCCAACCCCTTTCCAGGCCGATCAATACGCCGATCCCAAGTGCGGTAGTCAGGTTATAGAGAAGTTGCAGCTGTTCAGATTCCATGCCCGTATCCTGTCCGGGAATAGGAGTGCCATCCCGGGCGGAGACTACGGTATCTCCAGTGACAGTGAACATTCCAGGTCTTCCCGGCTATCTCAAGTGTACCGGTAAATGCCCGAGAGTATCGAATCTGGCAGTGCACGGCCGCTGGTGTTTATCAGCAGCTTACGCTGCTACGCCGGTGGAAGGGCGTTCAGAGCAGCGGTTCTCTTCATCCAGTCGCGTTTCCTGCAAGTACGGGAATTGCTGTGAAACCCGATTGGCCGCATCAAACCAGCAAACTGTTGGCGAAGCAGTCCATAATCTGTTTTGAGCTGGCGACGATTTCCAGCTGCCTCTGGGGTTTGCCAGGAAGTTCGACGGAACGGGTCCTGACCCGCGGTAGAAGTGGCTTCACCTGATCAGGGCATTGGGGTCTGAGAAGTAGCTGGAGTGATTTCGGTACCGGGCGGTTTACTGCGGCGCGGCACCGGGGCAGAAACAGAGGCCCGGAGCGCGGAGTGATGCGCCCCGGACAGCCGGGCAGAGAGTTGCCTGGTAGGTGGCTGAAGAGGCCTAGCTGCCGCTGGCAGCTCCCAGCTCTTCGACGTTTTTGCGCATCTCGCTCAACAAGTTATCCATCCCGGACCGTCGCACGACACTGCGGTAGGTTTCCCGGTAAGAGCTGATCATGCTGACGTTCTCCACTTCCACATCGTAGACATACCAGCCGTCACTGCGCAGTCGCAACTTGTAATTCACCGGAATTTCGTTGGCTGCGGTAACGATCGTGGTTTCCACGGTGGCGCGGTTGTTGTCGATATCTTCGGCCCGGTACTCGACGGTTTCGTTGGTATAGGCCTCGATCCGGCCGATGTAGGTGTTTTCCAGGGTCTGACGGAACAGTTCCTGGAATTCGTCCTGCTGCTCACTGCTGGCGCTGCGCCAGTTGGTGGACAGGGCGCTCTGGGCCATGGCGCGGCTGTCGAACACCTTGCCCAGTTCGGTCTTCAACTGGTCGCGGCGGGCCTCTGCAGCCAGGCTCTCATTGCGCAGAATGGTCAGAACCTGTTCGACCACGCCCTCAACCCGCTTACTGGGGCTGGACTGTGCTATCGCGTTGCTGGAAAGTAGTGCACAAAGTATCAGCCCCACAGCCGAGGCCTTGTTCAGTATATTGCCCATGGATTCGTCCTCTTCCGGAACCGGTCCCGGATTTGTTGGAATAATTCGGTGAAGTCCTGCTTCCCGCCTGTCTCCGGATTATACGCCTACGCCGGCCGGACTCAATATTGCCGGTCGGTTACCCCATGTAGTTGATCCACTGCCGTCAGTTCCCCGGCAGCAGCCCCGATGGTCAGGCCCCTTCCGCTTGTCAGGCTGCCGATTTCACTCTTCCACGCGCCCGGCGCGATTCTGAATGTAGGAGGTGCGAAAGAAGATATAGGGGTCGATGGCGCTGTCGTAGAGGGCCTCGTAGGTATCGGCATCAAGTGACAGGGCGGTCTCCGCCTCCGCCAGGTTCAGGGCGATGATTTCGCCGCTGGACAGCGGATTCAGGATCGGGTCGGCTGCGGTGTTGCCAAGACTGCCGAGGCCGTCGCGCAGGCTGCTGAATCCCAGGAAAGGAATCACCACGTAGAACCCGTGTCCTACGCCATAACGGCCCAGAGTCTGGCCCAGATCCTCGGTATCCTGTTCCAGGCCCATACTGCTGGCCGGATCGAATAGTCCGAGGATACCGATGGTCGAGTTGATTACGAAACGTGAGGCCTCGGTGCCCGCGTTGGGCAGGTCCAGCTGCAGCAGGGCATTGATGGCGGAGATCGGTGTGCCCAGGTTGGAAAAAAAGTTGGACAGCGATACCCTGGCCGGTTCCGGCACGACGCGGAATGCCACCGCAACCGGTTTCAGTACCCCCCGATACAGGGAGTCGTTAAGCGCAAACGTGGCCCGGTTGATCGACTCGAACGGGTCGGCGATGGTCGGCCCCTCGTCGAATTCAAAGAAATCCTCCTCTTCCAGGAAGTCGTCATCGTCGTCCTGGGCACCGGCCTGGGAGACCAGACCCAACTGTAGACTTATCACCGCCAGTGACGTCAGCCCCAGGCGTCCTGCTTTTTTGAAAACAGACATGGCAGTCTCCCGGTTACCCTTCGGTCTGGAAGATGTAGCGGCTGACCAGTTCTTCCAGGCTGATCGCCGATTCGGTTTCGTAGATCTGCATTCCGTCGGTCAACAACTCCTCGAAGCCACCTGGAACGATCTTGATGTACTTCTCACCGATAATGCCCTGGGTGCGGATGGCGGCAATCGCGTCCTCCTGCACAAGGACCCCGTCGTTAATGCGCAATTCTACGATGGCCTCGAAAGACTCCGGGTCGAACTCGATGCTGGATACGGTGCCGATCCTGACCCCGGCACCTTCCACGACAGCCCCCGGCCGCAGTCCGGAAACCGAGGTGAAGCGGGCGCTCAGGTTGTAACCCGGCTGCTCGACAAAGGAGGCGCCGGCCACCGTAATGGCCAGGTAGCTGAAACTGAGGATGCCGATGACGACAAAGATTCCGGTAATCAGCTGGACATTGATCTTGTTCATAATTTTCACTCTCACGGAAAGAAGAGCCGAGTGCAGCCAGACGCAGTCCCTTCAGCAGCAAACTGCCGTTGTTAGAGAATGGCACCAATTAGAAAATCGCTAAACAAAACGGCTATGGACGAGATTACCACAGCGTCGGTCGTCACGTAACTGACCCCCTCCGCTCCCAGAGAACCGGACTTGGTCAGGTGAATGTAGAATCCCTTGGAGCAGCAGATCAGCGTTACCAGCAGGCCGAAGATCAGCGACTTGACCAGGCCCAGCCGCACATCGCTCCAAACCACTGCGTCGATCATGCCATTCAGATAAGAGCCTTCAGAGACCCCGAACAGCACCACGCCGACGAAATAACCGCCAAAGATCGCCACCACGCTGAAGACGCAGGTCAGCAGCGGTACGGAAATAATACCGGCCAGGAGCTTCGGCGCCACCAGGAATTTGTCCGGGTTGATGGCCATGCATTCCAGGGCATCCACCTGCTCGGAAATGCGCATGATGCCCAGCTCGGCGCAGATTGCCGAGCCGGCCCGGCCGACCACCATCAGGGCTGTCATCACCGGCCCCAGCTCCCGCAGGACGCTCAGGGCGACCGCCGAGCCGAGGATATCCACCGATCCGAAGCGCTCCAGGGTGTTGTAGAACTGCAATCCCAGCACCATGCCGATGGTCACCCCGGAAATCACGATGACGCCCAGTGACCGGGCGCCGATAAAGTAAATCTGCCGAACAATCGGATACAGGTTATAGGGGGGCTGCACAATCCGATAGGCGATAATCAGCAGCAGCAGGAAGGTGCGGCCGGTCTGCTCCAGCGAGGCGAGTAATGAACTTCCCAGGGATTCGACAGTTTTCATTTCTTATCAGAAGCCTCTTGCAGCCCGGACAGTCGTCGCAGGTGCTGATCCACATCCACATTGACCTGCCTCGGCGTCCGATTCAACAGGCCGACCACGCGGGGATCGTCGCTGGCCCGGATTTCCTCGGGCGTGCCGGCCAGGATCAGCCCACCATCGCCGAGGATGGCGATTCGATCGGCGATCTTGAAGACGCTTTCCAGTTCGTGAGTTACCACGACGATAGTCATGTTCATGGACTGCTTCAGCTTGATGATCAGCTCGTCAAGTTCCGCCGAGGTGATCGGATCCAGTCCCGCCGAGGGCTCGTCGAAAAACAGCAGCTTGGGATCCATAATGATGGCTCGCGCCAGAGCTGCCCGTTTGGTCATGCCGCCCGATAATTCGGAGGGCATCAGATGTTCATGCGGGAGCATGTTGACCATGTCCAGCTTGATGCGGGTCATGATCTGTATGGTGTTCTCGTCCAGCCTGGTATGTTGTCGCAGCGGCAGCTGAATGTTTTCACCCACGGTCATGGAGGTGAACAGGGCGCCACCCTGAAAGGCCACACCCATCTGCTTACGGAATTCCTGCAGCTGTCCGGGACTGGCAGTGCAGATGTCGGTTCCCAGCATGCGGATGGCGCCGGAAGTGGGCTTTTTCAACCCCAGCATGCTGCGTAACAGGGTGCTCTTGCCGGCACCACTGCCGCCCATGATTACCGATATCTGGCCCAGCGGGATATCGAGATCGATCGAATTGAGGATTCTTCGATTCCCATATTCCACGACGAGGTCGCGAATTTCAATTGCCGTTTCCTGAGTCATGGGGTTATGCGATCAGAGTTCCAGAATTTCTATGAAGCTGTCTTCGGTCTCGTACAGGGAAAAAATCTTGTCGAGCCGGGTAATGGCCAGCACCTGCAGGGTCGGAGAGCTGATGCTGAGCAGGCCAAAATGCAGATTGGAACTCTTAGCGGTCTGGAACCCTTCCACCAGGCTGGCGATCCCCGAACTGTCGATATAACTCACTTCCTGCATGTCGATCAGCAATGGTCGACCACCTTTCAGCGACGACAGAATTCTTTCCCTGAGGGTAGGGGAGTGGTGGAGATCGATGTCACCACTTAATACAAGCACATCGAAGTCCGGCTTGTTCACTAATTCATGTTTCAAATGCGTCTCACCTCTTGCATGCGGTTTTCACGGCTGGAACCGGTGCTGTCTCAGCTGGTCAATTCCTTTTTCATCTGCAGGATATTGCCCTGTCGGTTGCCACAGTCCAGCAGTTCCACTTCGTCCATGATTTCATTGATTATGTGACACCCGAGCCCTCCAGGACGTATTTCATCCAGGGGCCGGGACTGCATCTCTTCCTGCCTGGACTTGTGCCGGGCAAAGTCGGTCAGGCGAAATACCAGGCAGGAATCCTGACGGACTATTTCCAGGACGATATCCCCACAGTCTCCATCGCAGTAGGCATGCTGGATGATGTTCATGCAGGCTTCACCGATAGCCAGCACAATACAGTCGATTGTTTCCTGGGGAAATCTGGCACTGCCCAGGGTGTCGCGTAATTTGGTTCTAACGGTGCAAAGATGTTCAGGACTGGCAGGAAAAGTAAAATTCAGAAGCTTGGTGGCTGCCACAATGAATAACTCCGCGCGCTGATTGATTATCCAACAGGTTGATCGGGTCCTTGAGCCTTGACGACAACAAACTGCTTTTCTGCACTGCTGATATTCAAATCCCTGTGTTCTGCTGCCGCTTTACTGGCCTGACTGGTCTGTCTTTGTTTTGCAGCAGACTATCCTTGCGAACCTGGGTCGCGGTCCTGATTCCCCACTATCAATACGGTCAGGTCATCAAATCGTGAACCGGTACTGGAAACTTCCTCGACGAATTTTTCCAGTCGTGCCTGCGCCGGCAACTGACTCCAGCGCTCGATCAGGGATTTCAGGCTTTCCACTTCGTCTGCCTGTCCACCGGCCTGCTCCGCGCCGCGTGTCAGTCCTTCCGACAAACCGTCAGTATACAAATACAGACTACCGTCTGCCAGCGAAAAGGAGACCTCCTCAAACTGCTGATCCGCCAGGATACCCACCGGTGGGCTGAGTGATTCGAACAGTTCGAAACGGCCGTCGCTGTGATGCAGAATCGCTGGCGGGTGCCCGGCATTGGCCAGTTTCACCTCACGGGTTTCGGGATCGAAAGTGCCACCGATCATGGTAATGTACAGCCCGCGGGTGGTCATTTCGTGCAGTTCCTGGCTGATTACTCTCAGAATCGCCGCCGGTGAGTCCAGGGATTTGGCCAGGCAGTGAAACAGGCTGCTGCCCTTGGCCATCAACAGTGCCGCGTCGACTCCTTTACCGGATACGTCGCCGATGTTGAACATATACTTGCCGTTCGGCAGCAACTGGTAATCGAAAAAGTCTCCCGACATGTTGGTGGCCGGAACGTTGAGCCCGACGATCGGGTGTCGGGCATCGTACCCGGGCAGAAAACTTTCCTGAATGGAACGGGCAATCGTCAGTTCCTGCTGCATTTTTTCGGAACGGAGCACTTCGGCCGCCATGATGGCATTGTGAATGGCCAGGGCGGCAGAGGCGCAAAGCAGGTTCAACAGGCGGGAATCCGACTCGTCGAACAGGCCTTCCGGGTTGCTGGGAGAGGGGATGCGGTTGATCAATTCGATGGCGCCGATGGTTTCACCTTGAATGACCAGCGGGGCGCACAGGATCGAACGGGTGCTGATCGTGGATTCCTGGCCGGGCTCCAGCTGGAAATTACCTGACTCACGGGTATCCCTGACCAGGATTGAGCGGGACTCCTTGATGGACTGATTCAGCACCTGCATGCCGACTTTCAGCATGGGATCCTGGATATCGACCTTGCCCGCACAGCCCTGGCAGACCAGTTCGTCGTCGCCGTTGAGCAGGAAAATCGATGCCGCCTCGGCGCGGGTGTATTCAAGAATCTTGCCCAAAGAGGCCTTCAGGGCTTCATCCAGGTCGAGCGAGCAGGCAAATGACTGGATGATGTCTTCCAGGTTGGTAATGATGTCCGAATCGTTCAGCAGGTCTTCGGGAATGGTGGCTTGTTCAGGCATAGGCGATTACAGCTACTTTCGTCCGCGCACGGATTCATGGAATTTTCTTCAGGAATCATACTCTTGATTCATGAAGTCCCGCAAGGAAGCGGCGCGGTCGGTGGCGTTCTGGCAGGCAAGCTGCTCAGGCGTGGTGGTCGGGTTCGTCCGGCGATCGTGAAAATCCCCGTGCCCCCGGGGACCTGCTTTTGTCATACAAGTCTGTCAGACTGGGCCGGAATTGGGAATCTGTCCGGAGTCTGAACCATGTCCATCCATAAAGAAGTTGCCAGCATGCCGCGCCGTCGTGCTCTTCAGGTGCTGGGCGCCACTGGATTTGGAATGCTGACGGGAGGATTGCCTCCGGTAACGTCGGCTGCCGAGTCCGGCTTTGCCACACCGGTTCTGCCGGAAGGACAGTCAGCCCCGCGGCTGGCCCGGGATGAGGCATTCTGGCGCGAGGTGGCGGACTATTACGATCGCAGCGACGAAATTGTCAATCTGGAGCAGGGCTATTGGGGCCAGATGGCACGGCCGGTACTGGAAAGTTACCAGCAGGCTACGCAGATGGTTAACACGCGGAATTCCTGGTACGCGCGGCGTCGGTACCCGGCCGATCTGCAGGAAAGCACCCGGCGGGTGGCGACGGCGCTGGGGGTGGAAAGCGATGAGATAGTTCTCACCCGTAATGCCACCGAGGCCGTTCACGCGCTGTTGCTGCAGTATCGTGGCCTGCAACCGGGCGACAAGATTCTTTATTCCGATATCGATTACCCCAGCTTTATCAGCACCATGCGCTGGCTGGAACAGGCCCGTGGAGTCCAGGCGATCCGCCTGGTGATTCCCAATGATGCCGGTCGGGATCAGTTGTTCAGTCTTTACCGGGAGGCGTTCCTGGCCCATCCTCAGCTCAAGCTGGCGTTAATCACCCATGCCAGCAATCAGAATGGACTGATCATTCCAGTTAGGGAAATCAGTCGCGAGGCCAGGCAGCGGGGAATCGACATTATCTGCGATTGTGCCCAGTCCTGGGGTTTGGTCGATTTCACTCTGCCGGAACTGGAAGTGGACTGGGCCGGTTTTAACCTGCATAAATGGATCGGTTCACCGGTGGGAGTCGGTGCTCTTTACATGCGCCGTGGATCGCTGGAACGGGTGGCTCCGTATCCAGGTGAATCCGATCCGCAGAATCGGTCGGTTGCCCTGAGAGTGCATACCGCCACCTCCAACTTTGCCGCCAACCTCGCGATTCCGGCAGCGCTGGATTTTCATCAGGCCCTGGGCGGCGCCAATAAGGAAGCCAGACTCAGATACCTGCGCAATCTGTGGACCTCAGAGGCGCGACAGATGAGTCACATAGAAGTGCTGGGTGCCGGTGATGAGCAGTCCTGGAGCGGTATCGCCTCGTTCCGGCTGGCGGGTCGGAATTCAGCACAAGATGCCCAGGCGCTGCAGCAGATACTGGAACAGGATTACGGTATTTTCACCGTAGCCCGCTATGGGCTGGAGAGCGGAGCCTGTGTACGGGTGACGCCCCAGGTTTTTACCGCGGCGGATGAGATCGGTGCCCTGATCGATGCCATGTCCAATCTGCGGTCGCGGGTATAGCCGGACTCCCGTTCGGAACTCCGGTTTCAATCTGAACGGTGGGCGATTGGCTATTGACAGGCTGCTAGTCGTCATCGGTAAACACGTTTACAAAAAGTTCACCGGACTCTGTTATGTCCACCTGAAATTCTATCGGCCGACAGCAAACCTGGCAGTCCTCGATGTAATTCTGCTGCGGAACCGAACAATCGATGATCACGGCAATGGATTCGCCGCAATACGGACAGTGAATGGTTTGTTCGCGGGTTTCCAGCCTGTTCAATCACAGAGTCCCTGTGTATCGGTTTCCGAAAAGCCGGTCATTGAACCGGCTGTTGTTCAGCAGTTTACCGGCGAGCTGTTCCGTCACCTGTCTCTCCTGCTTCTCGAGTCTCTCGTGCTTCTCGCGCCCGGCCGGCACGAAGAATATTGGCAATTGCATGATTGCCTTCGTGGCAGGCGTATTCATACATGACATACTCAGAATCCCTGGTCAATGGCATCGAGATGGTGAACGGGCGGGTATAGATTTCCGGGTCGGTGACGGTGACTTCCCAGAGTATGGTGTCTTCAGCGGTGCGCGTGAAGCGTTCCACCACGTGAAGGTCGTCGGTGACCGGCACGCCTTTCAGCCGGCCGCCCGCGGCACTGCTGGCGATCATACCCCGATCGTTGAAGTTGGTGGTTTCGATCACCAGGGTCTGATCCTCCCAGTGTGCCACCGAGTCACCCATCCATAGCCTGACCCTCCCGTCGATGTGTTCGCTCTTGTCCAATGGAATAATGCGCACGTCATGTATCATTTCATACACAATGGTGACGGTATCGGGGGTCTGAATAATCCGATAGGCATTGTTGTAACCTGCCGGCAGCATCGAGCCTGGTACACCCCGGGTGATACAGCGATCCCATACTGTGTGGTAGCGGTAGTGATCCTCCACATGGGCGAAAAAATAGTCCCGGGTCTGCTGGGCACTTTCCCGGATCGGAGCGCGGCCGGTTGGAGGATCCACCACCAGCGAGGTCTGACCGGTGGAAAGGACAGTATCACCGGAGTCCAGCCAGATCTGGTTGTAAGCACCGACATCGCCACCATCGGATACCTCGATATTGGCGTCCGCTTCCTGCCGGCGCTGCGCGGTGCGAGCCTCGAGAGCTGCCACTTCGTCATCGGAAAGATAGGCCCTGTCGGCCAGCGAAGCAGGTCGCTCCATGGGGGTAATGGTGGGGTTGGTCCAGACGCCCTGCAGGTCCGGCTGGCCATCCGGTGTGAATGAGTTTAACCAGTCCTGTTGCGCCAGTAACCCCGGAGCAGCGGTTAGGATCAACCCGGCGATGCAGAGCTTCTGAGTCGCTTGCATGACGGCCTCCTTTTGAGTGAGGTTCTTGTTATTTCGCTGGTTGCTATGATGTCCCTGGATATTCTGCTCCCGGTGGAAAGTTGGCGGGAGTGGGCTGCCCGGAATCGGTTGCCGATAGTGAATAGCTTGACCAGTCCGTCAGTAATACTCTTTATGACCGGGCAAATCAAGGTGCCAGGTTGTAAGGTTTCGAGGTGGGACCGCAATTGGTGGGCCATTGCCAGTGGGAATTGCCGGCTAACTGTTGGCCGCGAGACTCTTTTCCAGGGCATAAATCTGCTGCACCAGTTCAATACAGCGTTTCGCGTTGTCATACAGGGTTCGTGCCAACGCCGCCCACCTGGAGAGCAGGCTGCTGGTCAGGGCACCGAGAAAGAATCCAACCAGCTGAGCCGCCAGCGCGAAGCGGGCAGATTCCAGACGCAGGCGTCGCACCAGCCGGAGTGAGCGCTGGTTGTTGGTGCCGGGACTGATGCAGACTCCGTGATCGCCGTCCGGATTGACCAGGACGATGAAATCGGGTTCCCGGATACGGTACCCGTCCAGGTTGCTGAGTGAATTCACAACCAGGGACACGGCGTATTTGACAGCGTCGTAAGCTTCCAGCGACCGGTGATAGAAAAATCTGGCCAGGCTGGTGGTCCAGTCTTTCAGACTGGTTCGGGCCTTTCCGGCAATTTTCGCCAGCCAGCGGGCAATTCTTTTCATGCCATCCCAGAGCCTCAGCGGACCCTGCCGGCGGGCATCGCTCAGCGCCGAGGTGATTTCCTGTTCACTGCAGAAGTGACTTTGCAGGGCCTTGTCGAGCTCCGAATTTTCAGGATCCGGCACTGCTGCCAGCTCGATAAACAGCTCCGGAACGATCGCCTTGCGCCAGTTGTGCACAGAGCTCCCGGTGCGCCAGGCAAAGTCCTCCAGACAGTGGCGCAGGGATTCGTCCTCCCGGCCACCGGGCTGACCGGTTCCCCAGCCCCTGACGGGAAACTCGATATTCGACCTGTTGCCGAGATCGACGTCATAACCCAGCAGCCAGAATTCCACCAGGGTGATCCGGTAAATGAACCTGTTGACCAGCGCCTTGAGAGCCGCCCGTGACAGGTCGCCCATTGCCTGGCTGTAAAAAAACCGGAAGTATTTCTGTCCCCGGGTTGCCCCGGGAGTTTTCCGCAGGGACCAGGCCTGTGACAGGGTAACAATCAGGCGATCCTGATCGAGCAGCAGCATCAGTGATTGCCGGGTCAGTTTCCCGCTGGTCAGTAGTTTCAGTTCGGCTTCCCGGTCGTCCAGGGCATGCAAGGCGAAAACCAGTTGGTGAAAGCGTGTTACCGCGGCAGGGCTTACCTGTGTGAAATTGCGTGCCGGCAGGTTTGCAGCCAGCCCGAGGACGCAGAGTCGACATTGGGCCGCCCGCAACAAGGCGGGAAAGGCAGCGGGATTCTGCACCCAATCCGGCTCCAGCCGGTCATTTTCAAAACTGACCAGCTGCGCAAGAGTCTGCCAGGTAATCGGGCCCGGCCACTCGTCGACACGTAACCCCATGTCAGACTGAAACGCCTTGACGGCAGGAATGAAGCGGGTCTTTCTGGCCCTTTTAAAAGACTGGCTTGCTGCCTGTTTTGAATCGGCATCCAGGTAGCCCAGCAGCCAGAGTCGCTCGGCGATGACCTGACCCCTTAACAGATAGCAGTCTTCCCGGGTACTCTGCGAACCGGTCGGCAGGCCATCGAAAACGTTCCTTGTCTCGGCTTCCTCCATCAGGTCACCAAGACGAGCGACGCGATCCACCGCGTCAACCTGCAACCAGTTGCCGGGATTGCCAAGCTCCTGAGGATATGCCGCCAGACCCATGGCTTAATTCAGCAGGCTTTTGAACATTTCGACAATCGCCTTGCGCTGGTTCAGACCCGATTCCAGCGCCTCGCGATGAATGGACGTGACTTCTTCGGTGGCCAGGTCCGTGTCGATGAAATTCAGAGAGTCACCGTCGAAGGCGATAGTGGTATCGAGTACCAGGTTGAGACTGGCGGTGGAACTGGAAGCGGTGCCGGAAGGTTTGAGAAGATCCTGCAGGTCGCTGAGCTTGTTCTTGGAAATTACCGCCTTTACGTCACCGGTCACTGTTTGCACGCGCAATTCGGAAAGGTCGTTGATGTGGTCTCCCAGTTTGCCTACTGCCTCACTCAGTTTGCTCATTGGTCGATTCCCTCGCTTGTTTCAGTGCCTTGGAATAGCAGTCTGTAGAAAAACACTCAGTTGGTACAATACGGCGTTACAATCTGGCTCGAAATGCTCCTTTATGGCGTGTAGACTGCGCTTTTTCACCAGATATTATCTTGTCTTGCACTCACCCTAGAGTTTTTAAACAGGCTGATAGTTAAAGAGAATATTCTGTTTCAGATTCGGTTTGCCGGCGGGACCGACCCGGTTGAACACCTCGTCAGTCGCCGGCAAATCATCACCAAGAGGCGGAAAATGGACACTGTCGTTCAGGTTCCCGGGATGGTCCGGATTGTCGACAAAGGCCTGCATGTCGGCGATAGTTACCTTGGCGTGCATGGTAGGCCTGTCGCCGGCTCTTTCGCCCGCGTTCGCGCCTTTCTCCGATGAGCTGGCGCTGGGACTGAAATTGCCGGCCCTGGTTGCCTTGAATTGAAGTCCTGATGCCATAATCGTTTCCCGTTGTTACCAACTTTCCAGTTGCAGCACGGCTTTGAGAGATCGGGTATGTCTGCCCCTTGTGTAGGTAATTTTTCTGCCATCATTGCCAAACGGCTGCACCGAAAGCGTTGCATTTTCCCGGTCGATATCGATGCGCGAAAAATTATCCTCCTGGGTAAAGTTCCACGCCCGGTAATCCTTGCGATGGCTGTCATCGATATGAAACGTATCGCGCTGATCGTCCGCCGCGGAGTCGTGAACAAAATGCGAGGGATCGCCGTCGGCGAACCAGAATGGCCAGTAGAGTGCTGATGAGACAATTGAAAAGGCCTTGATCTTTTGCGCCTGTTCGGAACTGGAAAAACGGATTTCCGCGACGTTTGAGCAGTGAATATCACCGGAAAGAAACACCACATTCTGAACGCTGAAATTGAGCAGCATCTTCAGCAATCGCTTGCGGGTTTCCGGGAAGCCGGGCCAGGAATCGCTGCGCCGCAATCTAACGATTTCCGCTCTGTCCAAGTCCTGAGCCGGCTTCCCATTGGTTCTCGAAGTCATTGGGCTTGGCGCAAAAACGCTTGAAGTCACCACGAACTTGGGTGTGTTGCCATGGTTTTTCTGCGTCTCCTGCAACCAGTCAAGCAACAGATCCAGCTGATTGGGTTCCTCCGCAGCCAGTGAGGGTCGCCCCAGCAGATAGTTGTCATCGAGGGAATCTTCAATATCGTCGAGGAAGCGTTGCGTGCGGGTGTCGAGGATAAAACAGGGGTAGCCACCACACTCAAAGCGTGAAAACAGATAGCGGCCAAAACTTCTTGGCCCGTGACTCCACTGATAGCTCATATAGGCACCGATGGCCAGGTTGAAGACTCTGCGTGATTCGGTCCTGACCAGCCGGTCCTGGTGCCAGTTGTCTTCAATTTCATGGTCGTCCAGGATCATGTAGATGGGGACACTGCGCAGCAATTTGCGCATATTCCGGGAGCCGAAAGTCTCGTGATAGCGCTGCTGGAATTCTTCGAAAGTGTCTGCCAGGCCCACTGGAATATGGCGGTTCAACATGTCGGCGTAGATCTGATCACCGGCCATGAAGACAAAGGCAATCGGATCGCGCGTCACTTCGCCCCGGTTCATAATCCCATTGCCGGTGGCCTCATCCAGCAATGGCCCGAATATCCGGTCGGATTCCTTGATCTTCCAGAGCAGCCCCGGATAACGGCATGACCCGAGGATAAACGAGAGCGAGGCAACAGAACCGGACGAAGCGATGTCAGGAAAAGTTGTAAAAGTGGCTGCACATTTTTCCTGTTCATCGGTCATGAGCTGGGTGAGTGCACCAATCCAGGCTTTCCCTTCCGGCAGATAGTGAGCCAATTCGGCATCGCTCAGGACCATATCCACCGGAAACGGATCGTCCAGCGTCAGTACTCCGGTGACTGCCTTGTAACGGGTGCCAGGCAGAAGAGGCGGGTGCGCGAAGGGATTGTCTTCAGCGGCACTCCAGTTTCTATGAATGCCGATGTCCGAGCCGAGCACAAAAGTCCCGGTACGGTCGAATTCCCGGTGAAGCCGGAAGTAGAAAACCCGTGGATCCGGAAGCAGCTTGCCGTTCTGTTCGACAGTCGCGATGACTCCGATGGAGCGGTGGGTATCGTCCAGTCGCGATCCGAAGTCATGGGGATCTGATGCACGAATCCAGATTCGTACGCTGGTTGCAGTAGTATGACCGACGATCGGTCCAAGTCCTGGTGCACGTAAACTGGTCATTTCAGACTCTTATCAGTTGTTGGCGTGCTGGTCGGTAGATGACTGATTATTCAGGTTGCAGGATAGACTGCAGGACGCTCTGGCCGATGAAAAAACTGCAGGCCAGTTGACCTTGAACGTAGCCAATTAATCGCCTTGCGTAAATAGCAATATTCCTACAATGGCCAAGAAAGCTGTCAGAAATAGTAGTGGCGCTTCTATCTGGCGTGGCTGGCTGGAGTGTACTCTCTTATCTAAAATGCCTTGAAAAAACGCCAAAAGCAGTACCTTAAGAATTCTTTACAATATTGTCTTTCTAAGCAACCTCTGATTAATTATGAAATCGCTCTGGCCCGCAGACGAGCTTACTGACGAGGCGACTTGCCGCCGGCATGTGTCAGCCTGTCAAGGCAAGTCAACGAAGTCAGTGGGCTCGTCTGAGAGAATCCCGCAGAGCAGATCTATAATTAATCAGAGGTTCCATTGAATTTTATATTGCAGTGAGGGCGTATAGTTATCAATGGCTTTAATGATCTCGTGTTATTGACCGGAAGTATCCTGAGCTGTATCCAGCTGCTTGCGGTGTCCTGGGTCTGGGTTCGCGAATAGGTGCCGGGTGACGGCAGGATTACGATGTGTTTTGCAGGAATTGTTCCGGCCGGGCTGACCCTGTGGACCTCGGTGAGAGTCCAGGTTTCTCCCGATGGAGGGATTCTGGCGGAGTTTGTCAGAGAACTGGAGCAGATCAACTGTCAGGTCAATGGCATTGAATTCCGTTTACGACGGAAGGCTCTCGAGAATATCCGCAATTCTCAAGTGCCGGTGAACCGCTGAGCTGCGCGCGGTCTGACAGCCTGCGATACCGCCTCGCTGGTTACCACCACCAGACCAGTATTAAACCGATGAGGATCAGCAGCAGCGTCGCCAGGTAACGGTAATTCCGGTACCAGGCACCTATAGCCAGATGTCGGGTTTCGGCCTGCCATTGCGACCTGTCCCAGACCAGGGTCGCTGCGGATTCATCGATCGATTGCGGTATCAGCAGGCTCAGGCCGACCATCAGTCCGAGATTGAATAGAAACAGCAGGCCGCAGGCATACAGGTAATGAATAGTCATCCAGCCACCGATTTCATTTCCCAGCCAGCCGATGATACCGAGCGGTATTCCAATCAGCAGCGTGGTGAAAGCGGCCGTCGCCGTGGCACCACGCCATAACAGACCGGCTCCGAATACCGCCACGACCGGTGGCGTAAGATAGGAAAGTATGGATTGCAGGTACTGCCAAAGGCTGGGAAAGCGCTCAATCTGTGGTGCCCACAATGCCGCCAGCACCATGAACACCAATGTTGCCAGGCGGCCGATTACGACCAGTTTCCGGTCCTCGATGGCGGGTCGGAAGGTGGTGACAAAGTCCATAGTGAACAGGGTCGCAGCCGAATTGTAGATGGACTCGAGGCTGGACAGGATGGCTGCAGCCAGCGCCGCCAGCATCAGTCCGCGCAGACCCACCGGCAACACGTCGAAGGCGAGGGTGGGAAATACCAGGTCCGGATTATCCAGGTCGGGGTAAAGGGCCGTGGCCATCACGCCCGGCAGAATCAGCAGGAACAGGTTAGGCAGCTTCAACGCCCCCGCGAACAGGGCACCCCAGCGGGCGTGATCAAGATTCCGTGCTCCCAGAGCCCGTTGAATGATGAACTGGTTGGTGCACCAGAAATAGATGCCAACGATCAGTACGCCACTCACTATCCCGGGCCAGGGCAGAAATGCATCGCCAGCCGATCGAATCAGATGCAGGTGTTCCGGGGGGAGCCCGTTGACCACAGTATCCCAGGAAGGAATCTGACTCCACGCGAGCAGGGCAATAGAGATACTGCCGGCCAGGATCATAAAGGCCTGCAGGGCGTCGTTGAGCACCACGGCGTCAAGTCCCCCGAAATAAATATAGAGGCCCGCGAGCAGGGAGATTACCAGCGCGGTCTGCCACAACGGGATACCGGGGAACAGCACATTGACGATCATGCCACCCGCATACAGTGCGGCTGCCGCGTCGATAAACACATTTGCCAGGAGCAGAAACCCGGAGAAAACCAGCTTGGAACGCGCATCGTAGCGACGTTGCAGAAACCCCGGTGCAGTGAACACGCGAGCGCGCAGAAAAGAGGGCAGGAACCACAGGGCAAAGCCGATCAGGATCAGTGCCGGCAGCCACTCGTAGTGATAGACGGCGACTCCCTGCAGGTAGCCGGACGCGGGCAGGCCAACGAAAGTGCTGGCGCTCATGTTGGAGACGTAGAAAGAAAAACCGATGATTGGCCAGGTCAGGTTGCGTCCGGCAAGAAAGTATTCCTCGGACGTCGCCCGCAGGCGCTTCCGCGCCAGGTACCAACCGAACAGCAGGCGAGTACCCAGCACGTAGACTATCAAAACCGTGAAGTCAGTCGTGGTGATCTGAAAATTTGCCATGAGCTTATCTCAGAGTAACGCATCACGGCTGGCGATGACAGCCGGGCGGTTCCGGTCGGCGTGCCATTCTCTGCCAGGCTCATCGGCCGATCAGGTCCGTACAATTCCGGGTATCATCTAAAACAGAGAGCTACAGCCAGGCATTTGTGTTATAGTGCTCGCCAGTCCTGCCGGATTGCGGCGGACGAGTGCATACTCAATAGCTAAAGGTCATATTGCCGAGGCGTGTTCCACCCGGCTCCCTTAACCTGCTTTCCGGTTTTGCCATCGCAGTTCTGCGATATCGAACTCTGAAACTTATCTATCGATTGCACACCCGTGCACCCCGTTTGCCAGGCAAGCGGGCACAATTTTATTGGCATTTTGAAACAGTGTTTCCATAACAGATGGAGGGCTGAATCGTTTTGCCATTCAGATCAACTTATATTTGAGAAACTGATATAAATGACTTTTAACTCTCTCGGACTATCCGACTCCCTGCTGCGTGCCATTGCACAATCGGGTTATACCGTACCGACACCTATTCAGGCACGGGCGATTCCAGCGATTCTTGAAGGCCGCGACGTCATGGCTGCCGCGCAGACCGGCACTGGGAAAACAGCCGGGTTTGTGCTGCCAATTCTACAGAATTTGTACATTACTTCGCGCGCCAAGCCCGGCCAGGTTCGCGCCCTGATCCTCACTCCGACCAGGGAGCTTGCTGCCCAGGTACACGACAGCATTCTTACCTACGGCAGAAACGAACAACTCAGCTCGGCGGTGGTTTTCGGTGGCGTCAACATTAACCCGCAACTGCGTATTCTGCGCCGCGGTGTGGATCTGCTGGTGGCGACACCTGGCCGTCTGCTGGACCTGTATCAACAGGGTGCCGTCAATTTTGATGCGCTGGAAATCCTGGTCCTGGACGAAGCCGATCGAATGCTGGACATGGGTTTCATCAGGGATATTCGCAGGATTCTCAACCTGCTACCAAATCAGCGGCAGAACCTGATGTTCTCCGCCACGTTCTCGAAGGAGATTCGCCAACTTGCCGGCAGTATCTGTCGCCGGCCCGTGGAGATCGATGTGGCGCCGCGGAATTCCACTGTCGACGCCATTGCCCAGAAACTGTTGCGGGTGGAAAAAGGCGAGAAAGCCGATCTGCTGACGGAACTGCTGGCCGCCACTCATGAGCAGGTTCTTGTTTTCACCCGGACCAAGCATGGGGCCAACAAGCTGGTAAAAAAACTGGCCAAAGACTCGATTTCCGCCACTGCCATCCACGGCAACAAGAGTCAGGCTCAGCGCACCCGCGCTCTGGACGAATTCAAGCGCAACAAGGTTCAGGTGCTGGTGGCTACCGATATCGCGGCTCGCGGTATCGATATCGAGTTGCTGAACCTGGTCATCAATTTCGACCTGCCCCAGGTTCCGGAAGACTATGTGCACCGCATTGGCCGCACCGGACGGGCGGGCGCCAGCGGGCAGGCTATTTCCCTGGTGTCCAGTGAGGAGAACAAGCAGTTGCGGGCTATTGAGGCGTTGATCAAACGCAAGATCGAACCTTTGGCGATGCCTGCCTGAGGTTCACATGGCTCACTGCAGCTGCTGAACCGGAAGTTCGCATTCACCCTGAGCCGTGGCCAGGTAGGCTGAGCCCTCACTGATGGTCACGGACAGATCCATGGTGCGTTCCAGCCACCCGGCCAGCAATTGGATATCCTGCCACCGAAACTGGAATATTGCTGCCGAAAGACCGATCAGGTCGTGACGATTCAGTTCCCACCAGGTGTCGGCCTTGGGAACCTCTGATTACATGGATCAGCTCTGCGGGAGTCTGTCGGGCGCTTCTGCTCGGCGTCGTGCACAGGCAATGGCCGTAGCCCTTGCCAAGCGCGACAACAACGCAGAAGCGCCCGACAGGCCCCGCCCGGCGGGGCCTTCAGACGAGCCCACTGACTTCGTTGACTTGCCTTGACAGGCCGACGCATGCCGGCGGCAAGTCGCCTCATCAGTAAACTCGTCTGCAGGCCAGAGCTGTTCAATAATTAATCAGAGATTCCCTTGCTGTTAAAACAGTAAACAACGACGAACGGCGCCAACCTGGTGGCTTTCCTGATCCGTTCGGTTGCCGGCTCTCCGACCTCGATCCAGAGTTCGGGGTTGCCAGTCAGTCCCAGCTGCCACAGGTCCGGTTGCTCCGGGTTACTGAGGCCTTTGCAGAACTCCAGTCGTTCCCGGGCATTGAAGCAGAATGCCAGCAGTCGCACCAGCATCCGTTCCGCTGTTTCCGAAGGGTGGCGGGCAAGAGTCAGGTTGAGCGTTTCATACACCTGGCGATCCAGGTGGCTGAGGTCGACTTTGAATTTATAGATGGTCGGTTTCAGTGCCATACTCAGTATTCCGGTCCGGGGCAGGCAAGCTTGCGGTAATCGGGTCCGGCATGCAATGGTTGAGATGTGTTGACAGCCTGTTGAACAACTCTCAGCGGGCACATACTCCGCCAAAACCCGGCGCAATAATGTGCAATTACGGAGTGTAAGCTGCGTTCTTTCGTCAGATTTTGCCTTGTCTTGCACTCACCTGAGAGTTTTTCAACAGGCTGTTAGTCCTGGATTCTGCTATCCTGCGCGCCGCCACTCAAAGCGTGCCGCCACTCAAAGGTCCTGCCATGAAGACTGAATTTAACGCATTGCCACTTCGAAAAGAGTTGCTTTCCAGTCTGAACGCGCTTGACTATCAAGCCATGACCCCGGTGCAGGAGCAGGCGCTGCCCGTCGTACTGGCAGGCGATGACGTGATAGCCATGGCCATAACCGGCAGCGGCAAAACCGCGGCGTTTGCTCTCGGTGTGCTGAACCAGCTGGATGCGCAGGAGTACCGTACCCAGGCGCTGGTGTTGACGCCCACCCGGGAGCTCGCCGAACAGGTAGCCAACGAAATACGTCGACTGGCCAGCGCCATCCCCAATGTCAAGGTTCTGTGCCTGAGTGGTGGCAGACCGATGGGCCCGCAACTGGCCTCTCTGCAGCGCAGTCCGCATATCGTGGTAGGTACGCCGGGCCGCATTCTCAAACATCTTGAAAAGCGGTCGCTGCGACTCGATTCGGTTCGAACCCTGGTATTGGACGAGGCAGACCGGATGCTGGATATGGGCTTTTATGATGACATGGTGGCGATCATCGCGAACCTGCCAGTCACCCGGCAGACCCTGTTGTTCTCGGCAACATTTCCGGACTCGATCAGGCAGGTCAGTCGCAACGTGCAGACCCGGCCTGTGGAGCTGCGAATCGAGAGCAGCGGGGGAGGTCCGGATATCGACCAGGTTTTCTACCCGGTGGAGGATGCTGAACGGGCTGAGATGCTGGTCAGGATTATTGCCCGTTACCGGCCTCCGTCCAGCCTGGTGTTCTGCAATACCCGGCAGCAATGTCAGCAGCTGGTGAATACCCTGAGACAGCACGGATTCCATGCCCTTGCCCTGCACGGCGATCTCGAGCAGCATCAGCGGGACCAGGTTCTGGCCCGGTTTGCGGGCCAAAGCAGTTCGATCCTGGTGGCTACCGATATGGCGGCGCGCGGGCTGGATGTTAAGGAGTTGGCGGCGGTGATCAACTTTGAGTTGGCACGTGATCCGGAGGTACATATTCACCGTATCGGTCGGACCGGCCGGGCCGGCAGCAGAGGGCTGGCAGTCAGCCTGTTCAGTGACCGGGAGCGCCGCCAGTTGCGTGCCATCGAAGATTCCCAGGGCTTCCACGTCACCTTGGGGAACATTGTCGAACTGACGGACAAGCCAGGTTTCACACTTTATCCTCCAATGGTCACGCTGATGGTGAATAGCGGCCGCAAGGACAAACTCCGGGCCGGGGACCTGCTTGGCGCCTTGACAGCCAAAGGTGGCTTGAGTGGCGCGCAGGTGGGCAAAATCACCCTGTTCGACACCGTCGCCTATGTCGCCGTGGATCGGCAGGCGGCAGACACTGCCCTGAAAATGCTGGTCGAAGGGGGAGTCAAGGGAAGAAAAATACAGGCGCGGAAGCTGCCCTGAGCTGATTACTCCGAGTCACCTGCGTGCAACCGGCATTGTCTTTGCTGTTGCAGATCAGTTTGCGACCTGTAATTATGCTGTCTTTCTCCAGCCTCCGCTGGTCGGCATTATGGAACTGCAGATTGATCAGAGGTTCCTTAGGCGCCCAGTCACCTGAAACAGGCAGTTGTTACCATGTTGCCACTTTTACTGTCCGGCCAGTACCTGGTCTTCTTCACAATTCTGGTGGCGATTATTTTCTCGCTCACCCTGCACGAGTTTGGACACGCTTCCTGTGCCTGGCTGCTGGGAGACGACACCGCCCAGAAAATGGGCCGCCTGACCCTGAATCCGGTTTCGCACATAGATCCCATGGGTTTGCTGATGGTGGTGCTGGTGGGATTCGGGTACGCCCGGCCGGTGCCGACCAGTCAGCGTAAACTCCGTTACCCCTGGGGCAGTGCCGCGGTCGCCGCCGCCGGTCCGCTGATGAACCTGCTGCTCGCGGTTGCGGCCATCAACACGTTGCAATACCTCTATCGCAACAGCTCAGGCGTGTCGGATCAGGAGGCCATGTTTCTATCCTTCATGGCCCAGATCAACCTGTTGCTGATGCTGTTTAACCTGATCCCCTTCGGACCGCTGGACGGACACTATATTCTTTCCTGGTCACTCCCTGACACTCTGCGGCAACGCTTCGATTATTACAACGGCAGGTATGGCGCCCAGCTGTTCCTGATCCTGATTCTGCTGAGCCTGTTCGGCGTACCGATCTTCAATTTCCTGATGCGATTCAGTCGCCTGCTGATGCCCTACCTGGTATTTGTCAGGTAAATCAGTGGCGCCGCTTCGGGGTGGAGATTGCAAAAGCTACTCCCGGCACTCCCTAAACGGTATCTGAGCGCCGGTTGTCTTTAATAAACAGGCATTAAAATGAGCATGAAAAAGTGTCTTTGAAAAGGCTGTAGTTGGGGAAATTTCCTTCACAGGGAATGTAAGTAACTCAGGCAGATAGCGAAATAATGGGCGTTATGGTAATCCGGGATGATTCACGTCATTCGTGCGCGCTGAACGGGCTTAACCGGGTTATCGAAGAAACGAGACCTGCTTCACAGAATTTGGATCAATTCAAAAACAATATCCAATCTCGCGCGTTCTACTTCAGTAGTTTCGCGTGACGATTAACTGCTGAGTTAACAATTCACTTCAGCTTTGATCGCGAAGCCATTATGTTCAATCACCGTATCTTGCAGGAGTACGAACATGTCAAGCTATTTTGTTGAAAAAACGGAGTTACTGAATGGAGATCATGAAGTTCACATTGATGGCTGCCATCATATGCCGATGGAGACCAATCGTACCTACGTCGGAGAATTCAACCATTGCATTGAAGCAATAGAGGAGGCAAAGAGTATTTATCCCACCGCCAATGGCTGCTTCAGCTGTTGCGAAACTGGCCATAGCGTATTTGGCTAAAGAGCTTTAGCTGTTGTGGAGGTCGGGCCTCCATGAGTGGTTTGAAGTACTGAATTCCTGCCACAGGGTTCAGCAGACTTCAGATTCACAAATAATGAGGCCCCCTCCGCAACTTATGCTCTGCCTACAGCAATATCCGCATGACTCCCGCCGAGCAATCCCACAATACAGCAGCCTTTTGAAAAGCTTTCAGGTGAGCGCAAGACAAGGCAAAATCTGGCGAAAAAGCGCAGTTTACAGAGTGTAAATGAGCATTTTGAGACGGATTGTAACGCCGTATTGTGTCAGCTGAAAGCTTTCCAACGGGTGCTAATCAGAAGTTCCACAGACCTCTCCAGATCCGACGAAAGATGAACAGGTCTTCCAGAGCTCACCCAGATACAGCTTACCGAACTGTCTGATAGCAATGGCTTTTTCCGGGACCGAGTCGGTGCCCATCACGGTGATGGTTGATAGCATATCGAACAGGTCGTCCAATTCGAGTTTCAATATTCCGGCTCCTGTTATCGGTGCATCCCTGTCATTGCCTTCATGCAACTGCGCATAGACTGTCATTACATCCGGCCAGCTGTCCGGGCAGTGATCATGTGATACTTGCTTCTTTCCAGTCAGGAAATAATCCTGACCTCGCGCCCGAAAATTCATTTCATAGATCAGCAGATCGATATCCAGTAGATCGTTGGTATTAATCAGGCCGATGTGGCCGGACTGGATCGGGAGATGTTTCCCAAGCGGCGGGAAATCGACAGTGCCATTCAGATTGCCTGAGCAGCTCCGGGTCTCAAGCCAGCGATGAAGATCCTCGATGGTGACCCGGGTATGGACTACCAGATGCTGATTGGATGACTTTCCCTTCTGTTCACCAGCTTCAGGGTTAAGTGCATTCAGGCTGAAGTAGCCGGCCAGTTGTTCCTCGAATTCTATTCCCAGTTCCATGATTGCCTCCTGTCGTTAGCTATTCTGGAAGCGGAGCTTTTCCCTGCGCGCCGTTTGCAGGATAACTTTCTGATTCGACTCAATAATCAGAAACGGAATTCAAGTGAAAAATTACAAAAGTCAGACAGATTTTCAGCCTTGCTGAATTCGTGTGTATTGCTTTTTCAGAAAGTAAAGCGCAGGGCCATAAAAATTGCAGTTCAGAAAAACCCCGGTGGCTGCGTGCTGTTCTCTGAAAATCTTAATTAAAACAACCAGCTTGTAGAGTCTGTCTGGCTGTTATGAAAAAAGAATGAACGTTCATTATGAAGCGGGAGGTAGTGGAAAATTGGAATAATGTGAACTGGTTCACACTTTTTATCATAAATTTCCCGGCCAGCCGACAGCTTCCTCATCGACCTCTGATGCAGCATCCATTGCGATCTTTCGAGCAGTCTGTAATGCAGACCCGGGATCGCTGGAGTATCTGAATACCGCCAGTCTGAACTCTGGCATCCAGCTTAATGGCAAAGTGGACAGGTAGTCCCGCAGAGAGCGGCCGGTGGCAATATGCAGTGCAGGGGGTGGTGGCCTCGATCTGGTCGGAAAGTCATCCACCTTACTCCGGTTCAGACGCGTGCCAGGAATTTCTCCTGACCGGTCCCGTTGCCGCGGGAGTATGCTGGAAATTGCCTGAATATCGTATTACCATCTGCCGCGCCTGAAAGGTCGCCCGTTTGTGAGCAGTGCATCAATTCTCAGTTCCGGTGGTTCTGGTCGCCAGCCGGGGCAGAGCCGCATCGCTTTGAGCAGGAAAAGACTGGATCAGTTACCCGCTTGATGCAGATCAATTTCAATCCGGTGAAATCAGTTATACAGGCGCTTGCCGCCAGCCGGACATCTATTCGAAGGCAGTACCAATAGTATCCTGGAGAATTATTCGGATGAAATCGCAATTACTTCCCATCTTTCCTGAACCTATCGTGGAGTACCGGGAGCTCGGTGTGGATCGCGAGCGGATGGAAACGCTCTATGCCAGACAGGAGTGGAAAAGTACCAATGCAGACGATTGCGCGGACTATTTTCTGCAGATAGGCAGGAATCTCAAGGTGCTGGACGACGAGAGGGATCTGCAGAAAATTTTCGTCGATATCATCAATCAATATACAACCGGTTTCATGAAATATGAAAACGAGTTCTATATGACCACCTCCTGGTTTACCCGCACTGAAGCCAACAAGATCTCGGTGCTTCACAACCATGGTAATGCCATGTTCAGTGCGGTTTACTATTTCGGGCTGGAAGGCAATAACAAATCCAAGATTACTTTTGAAAAGCCGGTTGCTCCGCAGTTTGATTTAAAGCCCACCTCGTACAATGCGCTCAATGGCCCGTCCTACATTTTCGAGCTGGGCAATGATTCATTACTGATTTTTCCCTCCTACCTGCGCCATAAGGTCAATCGGCACGAGTACCGGGAAATCCGCAAGTCGCTGGCAATGAATTTTATTCCGAAAGGGGTGATAGGACAGGATACCAACGAAATTTACCTGAGTGGGCCGCCAGGTTGATCCACAGCTTCCGGGAACCAGCACTAGTCTGAATCGCTGCTTCGTCAGTATACTGTTTTACATCCACTGCCGTTTCCCGGAGTTCAACCGTGCAATTCAGTCTTCATGCCCGGCGCCTGATTACCCTGGTGGCCTTTGCTGGCCTGTTCGTGGCCCTGACTCTGCCCAATCGCCTGGCCTGGATCAACGGGTCGGCATTTATCTATTTTCCCCTTGAGTTCATGGTCATCGGACTATTGTTGCTGGCGCCTGGACGGGCGGCCGCGGTCAGCCGGGTAGTGCTGGCCGTTTTGCTGGGCCTCGGCATACTGCTGCGTGGTGCCGACCTGGTCACTCATGAGATATTCGGTCGACCTTTCAACCTGATTTTTGATGCTCATCTGCTGGCAGATGGCAGCCGGCTGTTGACCGGCGTGCTCGGTAATCTGGCTGCAACTGCGGTCGGAGTGGTCCTGGTTCTGGTCAGTGCCCTGCTGGCCTGGCTGGCCTTCGCCATGCTGGGGCGGGTCCAGGTTGCCCTGCGGGTGGCGCCACGGGCATCCGCATTGACGCTGCTGGTCTTGTTGCTGGGTTGGGGTGCGCTGAACGCCGCCGGTTGGTCCCGGACTGGAACTTTTGCCTGGGACCAGCTCGTTGCCCATGGTCGCGATACCATGGAAAGCGTCCATGATATTCGCGATTTTGCCGAGACGGTCAATGAAGACCAACTGGCTGATCGGGCCGGTGAGCCGCTGTTCAGCCGGCTGCGCGGCAAGGATGTCTATATCGTCTTCGCGGAATCCTACGGCCGCGTGTTACTCGATCGGGAGCCGTTCGCCGAATCGGTCACCGCGACCCTGACCGAGGCCGGCGAAGCCCTGGCCGCCGATGGCGTGTATGCGCGCAGCGCCTTTCTCACCTCGCCGACGGTAGGCGGCCTCAGCTGGCTGGCGCATGCCTCCACCCTGTCCGGAGCGTGGATCGACAGTGAAACGCGCTACGAAACGCTGGTGATCAGCGATCGGGTTACACTGAACCAGCTGTTCCGCGGTGCCGGCTGGCGCACTGTGGCCGCCATGCCCGCTATCAGCATGGCCTGGCCCGAGGGGCAGTACTATGGGTATGACACCATCTACAATGCGCACAATTTCGGCTACCAGGGGCTGCCTTTCAATTGGGTAACCATGCCGGATCAGTACGTGCTTTCCGCGTTACAGAAGCGGGAGCGCAGTGGCACCGGGCGCCAGCCGGTAATGGCGGAGGTGGCGCTGATTTCCTCCCATGCTCCGTGGACACCGGTTGCCCACCTGGTGCCCTGGGATCAGGTCGGTGACGGCCGGATTTTTGACAGCCAGGCGCAGTCCGGACCGAGCCCTGAGACTGTGTGGCGGGAAGTGGATTCGATTCGCTCTCACTACCGCCAGTCTATCGAGTACATGCTCAGAACCCTGGTCTCCTATGTGCAACAGTACGGCGACGAAAACCTGGTGATCCTGATGCTGGGTGACCATCCCCCCGCACCGATGGTCTCCGGGGATCCCGATGCCAGGCAGGTGCCGGTGCACCTGATTGCCCGTGATCCGGCCGTGATCGATGCCATCGCTGACTGGCACTGGCAACCAGGCATGCTGCCCGGAGACGATGCGCCAGTGTGGCCCATGGACAGTCTGCGCAATCGTTTCGTGGCAGCCTTTTCCGGACCGTCCGGGGCTGCCGAGTAGTGGCTGACCAGGTTGAGACTGGAAGCGACTGGCGCGGCCGCTGGGGTCTGTGGCGATCGCTGTTGATGTATTACGGGATTCCTGGACGCCAGGCACGCATGCGCCGATGTTACGGGCAATTTATCGACCCCGGGGATCTCTGTTTTGATATCGGGGCCCATGTGGGCAATCGTCTGCGCGCATGGCGGTCACTTGGAGCCCGCATCGTAGCGGTCGAACCTCAGCCACTGCTGATGCAGACCCTGCGGCGCCTGTACGGCGCGGATGACTCGGTCACGCTGGTGGAGCAGGCGGTCGCCGCCGAGCCTGGCGAGGCGACCCTGTTTATCAGTACCCGTACCCCCACGGTCACTACCCTGTCCCAGCAGTGGCAAACCCGGGTGCAGAGCGACCCCTCGTTCAGCCGGGTCAGGTGGGATCGGGAAGTCAAAGTGCCGGTGACCACCCTGGATACGCTGATTGCAACTCACGGCGAACCGCGGTTCTGCAAGATCGACGTGGAGGGATTTGAGCTGGAGGTCCTGCAGGGATTGTCGCGACCGCTGGCGGCCCTGTCGTTCGAATACATCCCGGCGGCAATTGATTCCGCGCTGGCCTGCGTAAGCCGGCTTGGTGAACTGGGAGAGTATGAGTTCAACCTGGCGGCCGGGGAAACCCATCGATTGCGCGCGAAACGCTGGCTCGGCGCCCGGGATATCGCGACCGAGCTTGAGGGCATCGACGCTGGCAGTGGAGACGTCTATGCCCGTCTGAAGGGGCCCGTCTGAAGGGGCCCGTCTGAAAGAGCCCATCGGAAAAGGACCCTTTTCAAAGGGACCGGATA
>JACKOH010000004.1 GCA_024234395.1 Pseudomonadales bacterium | reverse complement strand
ATAATGTGACGCGAGGCCACCCTGCTTCGCCTGCCGGCTTCGCAAGGCACAGCCCTTTTCACAGACAAATTCAAAGAGCACGGCCCTTTCCACAAACAAATTCAAAGAGCGCGGCCCTTTCCACAAACAAATTCAAAGAGCGCGGCCCTTTCCACGAACAAATTCAAAGAGCGCGGCCCTTTCCACGAACAAATTCGAAGGGCACGGAGCTTTCCATTAATGCCAATGCGGGGCTCACCAGGCGTAGCCCGCCAAAACACCAGGTACCAAATGCCGGAGCCAGACGCAAGCGAGCCGACGAAACCAATCGACCAAAGCAGCGGGGCCAGCCCCGCGTAGCCCAGCGAAACGCAGTGTAGCCGGGCGAAGCGGGGTTGCCATATCCCCCATCTCCCCTTAAAGTCCGGGAATCACTAAAAACAACCAAAAAGATGACTCCAGAACAACCAGTTCGCCAACAAACCGACTCCCTGCCCACCCAAGCTGGCTGGTACCTGTGTGATGCCAACGCAGCCAACATCCATGCGGCCCAAGGTGTCGCCATTCGTGATTTCCCGCTTGGCAAGGGCTATGGATTCGCCGATTACCTGCTGTATATCCACGGCCAGGCCGCTGGTGTCATCGAAGCCAAGAAATCCGGCGCGACTTTGAAAGACGTCGAAGTACAAAGTGACAAGTATTCCCAGGGTCTTCCGGAGGGACTGCCTGCCTGACGCCGCCCCTATCCCGGTAAGCCTGGTCGACATCGACAAATTCGCCGAGCTGCTGGTGGACTACTACGAGACCTTCGATATCGAGGGCAAAGCGCTGATTCCGCTGGCGAGAACCTATTGGCCGGCTGACAACTAAATGGGATGAGATGACATCGACCCCTAAAACAATTTCCTGTCCTTTCTGCGCTCTGGTAGACCGGCCTGCAGAGCGCAAGGTCTTGGCCAGTAATGAACACGGATTCGCGATCCGGGATGGCTTCCCTGTTTCGCCCGGCCACAGCTTGATCATACCCAGGCGCCACATGGCTTCCTTCTTTGACTTGTCTGAGGAAGAGCGTCATGCCTTGCTGGAATTACTGGCGCAAACTAAATCTGTGCTGGAGCGGGATTACTCCCCAGACGCCTACAACATCGGCATCAACGACGGCCCCGCCGCCGGTCAAACTGTGTATCATCTTCACATTCACCTCATCCCCCGCTACCGAGGCGACGTACGTGACCCTCGTGGTGGTGTGCGCTGGGTGATTCCGGACAAGGCGGATTATTGGAGCGACAGGCAATGAGTTTGTTGCAGTACGAAAGCGCCTTTGCTCGCCTCAATCCCAACAAATCACGAGGCAATGTTAGCCCGCACAAGATTGCCATGCTGCTGGCCGTCATGGACCTGATCGAATCCGGTGTCATTACAGAAAACCGGATTCCCTACAATGCCGAGCTGACCACCGCCTTCACCAGACACTTCGACCAGCTCAAAGGCCCGCAGGATCGCGACAATCCCCACCTACCCTTCTTTCACTTACGTAGCGAAAGCTTCTGGCACCATCAAGTGCGACCGGGTCAAACCGACCAATATGAGGCACTCACCACGGCAAGCGGCCCTGGCATCATTCAGCAAACCATTGCCTTAGCCTACCTGGACGACGAATTATTCGAATTGCTGGGCAATTACGTGGTGCGGGAGCTGCTAAAGACGGCGCTCCACAAAAACCTGGACATCACCACCGAGACTCGCCAACAGCTGCTGGAAGTCGATGGCTGGGACTGGCTCGAATGCGAAGCCTGCGTCGCCGATTACTTTGCCATGCTGTTCAAAGAGCTCAACGGCGAGACTTATAACAAAACCGAACATCGCCGCGCGCTCGCGGCCAAACTCAATAATCGTTCATCAGGGTCAGTCGAGTTCAAGCACCAGAACATCAGCGCTGTGCTGGTGGAGATGGGCTACCCTTACATTGCCGGGTATAAGCCACGGTACAACTACCAACAGCAATTGAAAGAGGTCGTACTGGCCTACCTGGCAGCGCACCAAAATGCCATCGATGCGATCTCTGCAACCAACGAGGTCCAGGACACGACGCAAACGCCTTACGTAACGAACTGGGATACTGTCTTCGACCCAGTTTTGCCGGAAAGATTGGCCGCCGCCGCAAAGTCCAACCGCCGCTTCCTGGCGCGGAAGCCCAACTACGTGGAGCGGGAAGCCAGAAACCGCCGCCTCGGCGAAGCGGGAGAACGATTCGTGCTGGAATTCGAAAAGTATCGGCTGGCAAAGCTAGGGCGCAGCGACCTGGCAAAGGAAGTCGCCTGGAGCAGCAAGGACGAAGGCGATGGGCTTGGCTACGACATCCGCTCTTTTCAGGTCGAGGGCGATATCGTGCGCGACGAGGAGCACTTCATCGAAGTGAAAACCACCAACAGCGGGAAGGAACTACCTTTCCTTATCACCGACAACGAATTGGCATTCTCACGTGAACAGGCCACGCGCTACAGCCTCTATCGGGTCTATAGGTTCGGCGAAAAGGCTAGGCTGTTTCAATTAAGAGGCGCAATCGACGACTTCGTGACGCTACAACCGACGCTGTATCGTGCGGCCTTCACCAGCCAGAATACACATTGAAAGCGCTTGATATAAAAAAATAAGCCAGCAACCAGAATACCTGGCGCGTCCCGTAAACCCCAACTCATTCCCGTTTAACACGTGGAATTTGCAGCAATCCGAATTATCCTGAGTAGACGTTGGAATGGGAGCGAATAGTATCCCCAAATGGCAAGTAGCTCACAATTTAAAGCTCAGCTTCTTGCCAACCTAAACTACCGACGCAACTATCCCTTAACAGTGTATTTTTACAACCGGTAATGAGGTGGCAATGTACTGCTCCGGAACAGGAAGGAAGATCGAACACTATTCCGATGCCATTTACGAAGATGGTGAATGGACCAGCTGGGATTGGATCAACAGACAATTAACACTACGAGATATTAAACAGGAATTTCCGGAGGCTGATCAGGAGGTAGCCGAAATATTTCAGGATCTGGTAAACACTGCACAGAGTTATTACGAGCAAACTGGAAGGTACCTGCAGATATGGGGAGAACTGGGCGAACTATTCGCAGAACTCCGGTTCGGCCTGAAACGTCACAGTCCGGGCCATGCCGGATCTGACGGCAGGATGGGCAAGGACTGGATTGAAATAAAAACCATATCGCCGGGAAAGAAAAAAGACCTTGTCATGGTGAAGCGTGCGGGTAACTTCAATAAGGTTCTGCTTGTCAAAATCGATTATTCTTTTGGGTTTGAATGCCAGCTCCAGGACAGAAAAGACCTGCCGAAGGGAAAAGGCAAATACATCAAAGTTCGCTGGAAAGCTGATCAGAGCGCTGAATAAAGCAGCCACTCCGCAAGGAAAGCAACACAGAAACCAACAACAATAACTAAGCATCAGCAAAAACTGCAGCGCCGGCACCCGGTTAGGTGGTGAGTTCAGCTACTGCCATCTCTGCATTTTCACAGCCTGATTCTTCTCCCTTAGTTGTTTCATTTTGTCGGTATATATTGACATCTACCTACATAATGCAACAATATGCAGTCATGGAAAGCTCATACCAGACAATCCTGAAACTTGCAGAACAACGCGGCCTCATACGCCCTCGCGATCTTGATGCGCTGGGTCTGCCCCGTATCGCTCTCACACGGCTGGTTCGGCAGGGGCTGCTCACCCGCGTGAGCCGCGGTCTTTATGCCCTTCCTGATCGCAAGGTGTCCGAGCATGGCATGCTGGCCGAAGTGGCACGCAAACATCCGCAAGCCATCGTGTGCCTTCTGTCGGCGCTGCGGGTACACAATATGACCACGCAGTCACCATTCGAAGTCTGGCTGGCGATTCCAAACAAGGCTCGTGCACCTAAGATGGACTATCCTCCTCTACGTATCGTGCGCTTCTCGGGAGCCGCGCTGACCGATGGCATTGAAGAGCACCAGATCGATGGTGTGACCGTTAGGGTAACCAACGTCGCCCGCACCGTGGCCGACTGTTTCAAGTTCCGCAACAAGATCGGCCTCGATGTCGCCATTGAAGCGCTGCAGGAAGCATGGCAAGCCAAGCGCGTGAACATGGACGAACTCTGGCGCTATGCCACACTGTGCCGGGTGGCGAATGTCATGCGTCCCTATATGGAAAGCCTGCCATGAACGCACTGGATCAACATTCTGCACTGGCTCTTGTTACCGCTATCAAATCAACTACTGCGCATGAATATGTAACTCCACGCCTTCATTCTGACGCAGTGTGGACATGATATTAGATATGTTATCCAAACTGGGATTCCCCGAAGCGCTAAGCATGCGCATTAGGCTCTGAGGTTTCTTGTGCGTGATATGTCCTAGCTCTTCAAATCCAATTGTCGCATTCACGTAATCACGCAGTAGAGATTTAGCCTCGTCGGTTTCGTTGCGAAGAATGCACTCTGCGGCCTCTGTGAGCAATCCAACGCGAAACTCTGGATCTTTCTGGGCTCGCTCAAGGATAGTTTCTCTAAAATCTCGTGTTAATGGCATTTTACTTACCCTTTCTCTTTCGACTCTTATACTCTTTCCAAAGTATCTGGGCGGTTTTGCTATCACGGCTTTGTCGTTTCTTAGTGCCGCCACCTAAAAGTATTACTAGTTTGTCACCGTCATTGCCAAAATAAATACGGTAACCTGGACCAAAATTAACCTTGTATTCCTTCACCCCCTGCCCGACTGTTTCTACATTAGAGAAATTTCCGGCTTCATACGGGCAATGGCCGTGCGAACCTTCAATGCCGCTTGAACATTCAGGGAATCAAACCAGATAGAAAACGGATGCTTCCCGTCCTCCTGTTCATATTCTTTTACGCCGACCATGAGCGATTGATAACATATATGTTATTTTTAGGCAAGACAGAGCTTCCAAGAGAAATCAGAGGCAGGTAAGAATGTATGGATTGGCGGGCTTGTGTTTCCGTAGCTAGTAGGTTTCATGACAGAAAATAAAACCGTAGTTCTTCTTCTATGCGAACCTTGGATACAACACCGTATGCAACATTACCGTTTGTTGGATGCCACAGCTGCAACGAAATCAAAACACAAAAGGTACAGTTCAACTGCTTTTATAAATCAGGGAATGTCAACTAACCTTCTGTTTTTATTGATATTTTAGATCCATTGATCTAATGTTAACCCGCTGAATCCAAAGCAATTACCCACATGGCCCTTCACTTGCCGCCTCCAGTGAATACGGATAGTATTACCTATATATATATTTTATTATAGAGTTTATTATCCATGCCAGTGACGCCTGCCCACAGCAAGTCCTGCCAAAAGGCCCTTGATACCATCCGAGAGTTGGGAGGAACTATCCGCACAATGGATGCAATACGGGCGGGGATTCATCCTCGGACGCTGTATCGCCTCAGAGATACAGGCGAACTTGAGACGCTGTCTCGTGGCGTTTACAGACTTGCAGAGCAGGAACAAATTTCCAATCCCGATCTGGTAATAGTCGCTAAGCGGGTTCCACAAGCCATAATCTGCCTCGTGTCAGCACTGGCATATCACGAAATCACTACCCAAATTCCGCATACGGTTTCTATTGCTCTGCCCAAAGGCGCAGAAACTCCTCGTATTGATTATCCGCCAATTAGCGTACACAGATTTTCTGAAGCTGCACTCAAAGAAGGATTTGAAAAGCATCAGATTGATGGCGTTTCAATCAATATCTACTGCCCAGAAAAAACGCTGGCAGATTGCTTTAAGTTTAGAAATAAGCTCGGAATGGATGTCGTGCTGGAAGCACTAAAACTCTATAAGGCGCGTAAAAATTTTAATCTCGACAAACTAATTTGGTATGCAAGAGTCTGCCGCGTAGAGAAAATTATGCGCCCCTACCTGGAAGCAACACTGTGAGTGCGCCAAAAAATATCACAGCCTCTGTACGCCAGAAATTGTTGAATCGTGCAAGAAAGGATAAGAGGCCTTTCGCTGAATTGCTTCAATACTATGCTATGGAGCGTTTTCTATATCGGCTATCCAGGTCAGCATATTCACAGCACTTTATTCTCAAGGGTGCTCTGATGCTGAGAGTGTGGCAGGCACCGGAGATCAGGCCAACGATGGATATCGATATGCTGGGAAAAACCGGCAACGATGAAACCAACATTGTTTCACAGATCATTGAAATACTTAACGTCGCGGTTGATCCTGACGGCTTGAATTTCGACGTCAGTTCGATTCAAACTGAACGCATAACAGAAGATGCAGACTATCAGGGAATCCGAGTTCGATTTCGTGGCAACCTTGATTCTGCCAGGATCAATATGCAGATTGATATTGGATTCGGCGATATTGTTCATCCCAATCCCGAAGAGTCTGAGCTACCTACAATGCTTGGCTCCACTGCACCTAGACTACTCTGCTACAGTCGAGAGAGTGCCATCGCCGAAGCGCTCCAATCAATAAACCAGAGAATTGCCACGCTGGAGCAAGAACTCGAATCCTTAAAAGCCGAACGCGACTTTCTGGCGAAGCCTCACGCGGAGAGAACAACCCCGCGAGATTCCACTACGCAAGAACCTCAGTCACTATCAGTCGATCAAAAGGTCACCCTCTTCAAGCGGCTTTTTAAAGGCCGAGACGATGTATTTGCCACCCGATGGCAAAATTCGAAAGGTCGCAGTGGTTATTCCATTGCCTGTCACAACGAGTGGAAACCGGACCTCTGCAAAAAGCCAAACATCAAATGCAATGAATGCCCCAACCGACGATACAAGGCATTGGACGACCAAGCAATTTACGACCATCTGGCAGGCAGGCACATTGTCGGGCTCTATCCCCTCCTGCCAGACAACACTTGCCATCTACTGGCCGCCGATTTCGACAAAGATGGCTGGCAAGACTCTGTAAAAGCCATGTCGGAAGCTTGCAATCGATACAAGATCCCGCACTTGATTGAGATTTCGCGATCTGGAAATGGCGCTCACCTTTGGGTTTTCTTTTCTCAACCAGTATCCGCCCGCGAAGCCAGATTGTTGGGATTTGGACTGCTCGACAAGGCAATGGAAATTCATCCCAACCTGTCATTCGAATCCTATGATCGCCTGTTTCCCAATCAGGACATGATGCCGGAAGGCGGCTTCGGGAACCTCATTGCGCTTCCACTGCAGAGGCAGGCGAGGCAGCACGGAAATAGTCAATTTGTCGATCAGTCACTGCAACCCTTCAACAACCAGTGGACGCAATTGGAGAAAATAGAAACGGTTTCCCCCCAACGGCTGACTGAATTGATAGGAAAGCTGGCACCAAGTGAATTGCAGACGTCAGGGCAACTTATCATCGATTCTCGACCTCCATGGGAACAAGGCGCCAAGATTAAACCCGAGAAGATCGATAACTGCCCCGAGCAGCTAACCATCACACTGGCGAACCATGTCTACTTCAAGCTCGATGAAATACCGGCACCACTTGCAGCCAGGCTCCGACGATTGGCGAGTTTCTCCAATCCGGTATTCTTTAAGACCCAGGCGCTGCGGTTTTCGACTCACAATATCCCGAGATTCATTAGCTGCGCTCGCATTGAACAGGGCTATTTGGCTATCCCGCGCGGTTGCCTGGATGAAGCCCTTGAACTACTTGATGAGTACAAGATTACGGCGACCATTGACGACAAACGCGAACCAGGTGAGCGGCTGAAAACACTCAAGTTCCTGGGTAATCTAAAAAAAAACCAATCCGCAGCGGTACGCGCCATCACCAAACACGACACCGGAGTTTTACATGCACCTACGGCCTTCGGCAAAACGGTAACTGCGATCGGGGTGATAGCCAAACGCAAGACCAACACACTGATCCTGACACACAATCGCCAGCTACTGGACCAATGGAGGGAGCGCCTGAGTTCTTTTCTAACAGATATTGATATCGGTATAGTTGGCGGAGGTAAGAAAAACCCGACCGGACAAATAGACATTGCCACCTATCAGAGCCTTATCAACAAGAAAGACAACACTGTAGATCCACTAGTGCAGGACTATGGCCAGATAATCGTGGATGAATGCCACCATATTTCCGCCCCGCGCTTCGAATTGGTACTAAATGAAGTGCGCGCGAAATATATTCTTGGTTTAACTGCGACTCCGGATAGACAGGATGGTCACCAGAAAATTATTCTCATGACTGCCGGGCCGGTGCGTCACAAGGTGAAATCAGAGCATTCGGAACACTTTGAACAACACGTCGTTGTCACCCGACTGCCTAACCAACCGCCCATTGAACTGACAAACTCAGGGCAAAGGCCACGAATCACTGACGTCTATCGCTGGTTGACGGAAGATGACAAACGTACTCAGCGAATCGTCGACGATGTCATCGAGAAAATAACAGACGAAAAACACCCTCTTGTGCTTACGGAACGAAGAGAACATGCAGAACTCATCAATCGGCTTCTCAACCAAAGTGGAATTGACTCTGTAATCCTCAGAGGAGCAATGCGGGCCAAAGAACGCAAAGCGGCCACTGAGCAACTCCCCACAGCACAGGTAGTCGTCGCCACTGGTAAATATGTTGGTGAGGGCTTCGACTTGCCAAGGCTCGACACGCTTTTCCTGGCCATGCCCATAGCTTGGAAAGGATCACTGGCCCAGTACGCTGGAAGAATCCATCGCGAGGTGGAGGGCAAGAAGCAAGTTACAATATACGATTATGTTGATGTATCCCTTCCTATGCTGCAACGCATGTTCAGTAAGCGTGAAAAGGGATATAAAGCGATGGGCTATCAGATACACTTTTATGACGAAAATTCCGTACAAGATGGAACATCAAACAGTAAAGACTTCAACAATATTTCATAGCAACACACGTGCATCAACAGGGAGCGCAGTCATGAAACCCAGCAGCGTCAAGATCGTCGACCGCGTCTCCGCCTTCGAGGCGATCAAGCGTCTGAACGAAGAGGACCTGCTCTTTCTCAACCGGCTGATCGTCGAGCGGCTCAAGCTCATCTCCCAGGCACGCGCCACCACGCTGATGATCAGCGTCGCCACCGACGACGGCCACCAGTGGAATGTCGCGCCCGGCCTGTTGCGCCTGGTCCAATCAGCGGGAGATATCCAATGGCCATGATCCGCCAACCCGAAAACTTCCCGGAAGCAGTCAAGGAGGTGCGGTGGCGGCTGGCGCTCTCCCAGGTGGAGTTGGCCCACGCCCTCGGTGTGAGTTTCGCCACGGTCAACCATTGGGAGAATGGCAAGACCATCCCCTCGAAGCTGACACAGCGGCAGTTCGAGCAGTTTTGCAAAGACAGCCTCAAGGGCGAGTTGGCAAAATTATGAGTTTCCAGCCCCAATTCACCATCACCAACCGACAGACCTCCGCGATCACCCGCATCGAGCGGGCGCGGGGCTTTCTGGACGCGGCGCAACTTTCCGCCGACT
This sequence comes from Pseudomonadales bacterium, assembly GCA_024234395.1. Taxonomy (GTDB): domain Bacteria; phylum Pseudomonadota; class Gammaproteobacteria; order Pseudomonadales; family Pseudohongiellaceae; genus NORP240. The sequence continues at coordinate 55,675 of JACKOH010000004.1, read as the reverse complement.
GGGTGCGCGAAGTGGGCGAGCAGGCGCTGATTCTGGAGGCGCACCACACCACCCACATCGAAGGCACCCGACTGACCCTGGATCAGGCAGAGCGGCTGTGGAAGGGTGAAGCGGTGCCGGAGGCCGACCCGGACGATGCGCGGGAGCTGCTTAACTACCGCACCGCCTTTGAGTTTGTCTCCGAGTGTCTCGACAGCGGCGACCCAATCACCGAGGAGATGATCCGCGAGATCCACCGCAAACTGGTGGAAGGCGTGCGCGGCGGCAGCGCCGCCCCGGGGGAATACCGGCGCATCCAGAACTACGTGGTCAATTCCGGCACCGGACAGGTCATTTACACACCGCCCACGGCGGTGGAGGTTCCGGTGATGATGTCGGAACTGGTCAAGTGGCTGAACGCTGAACTCGATACCCACCCGGTGCTGGTTAGCGGCATCGCCCAGTTCCAGCTGGTGCATATCCACCCGTTTCTGGACGGCAACGGCCGCGCCTCGCGGCTGCTTTCCACCCTCTGCCTCTACAAGGCCGGGTACGACTTTAAACGGTTGTTCACCATCAGCGAATACTACGACCGCGACCGGCCGACCTTCTACAAGTCGATCCAGAGCGTGCGCGACAACGGCATGGACATGACCGGCTGGCTCGACTACTTCGTCACCGGCCTGGAAACCCAGATGATCGAGGTGCGCGAACGCAGCGAGCAGGTCATCCGCCGCGACGTGCTGGTGAAGCAGCACGGCCTGAACGAGCGGCAGGGCATGGCGCTGGATTATCTCCTCCAGCACGGCAAGCTGACTATCCAGGATTTCGAAGCGCTCTGCCCGACCGTCAACCGCCGCAGCCTGCAGCGGGACCTGAAGGGGATGTTGGACAAGAACCTGATTACAGCCGAGGGGGCGACCAATCAGCTGGTCTATCGACTTCCTGGGTAACTTCCGGGGTGACTTGCGACAAACTCACGACAAAACTTGTGACAGGCTCACGACACGGCTTGCGACATGGTTACGGCATGAGGCCCACGCAAGGATGAGACGAGCTATTAAGCACCGCTTAACAACTCATGGGAAGCCCACGACACGGCTTGGTCCGACCTTCCGCCCGCCTCACCGACCAAGTACCGACCAAGTAGATTCAACTCCATGCAGGAATTGACTTTATGGATACCGACGATCTGACAGAATTGCCTTGGGGCATTATTGTCAGCGCCTCCCAAGTCTCGGACACCCTGAAGGCCGAACTCGGCGCAATGGCCAGCCGGTTCAAAACCGAGGATGAATGGCTGCGAGGGGTTCGTGCTCATCTGGTGGAAATCCTCGAAGACCCTGCCGAGTACGTTGACTCTTGGGATCTTGAAAACGCGGAAGCTGTTACGGCAACCATGATCGGCAGCTTTGCAGCGGAACTCCGTGATCGAGTGGATAGCATTTTGTCCACGCCAATGAACAAACGAGGCTCACAGGCATGATGATTATAAAGATGCCAGAACTTATCAAGCCAAGGTTCAGCCGCTATATCGGCATTGACTACTCCGGTGCTAAAATCCCGGATTCCAGTCTGAAAGGACTTAGAGTTTACGAGGCGAGCCGCGAGTCTGAGACCGTGGAAATAGAGCCGCCGCCCAGCACTCGCAAATACTGGACCCGGCGCGGCCTGGCGGAATGGCTGACGGGGTGCCAGTCTGAGGGTTGCAACGTTTCATAGCAACACATGTAGCAACATCTACGAAACTTGAACTCTACTTTATTTATTAATATCAGATAGTTTGAAACCCAATTCAGCTTCCCCCGCCTCCAGATCAAAGACAATTCCGGATAGTCATAAACCCTACCCTGTTTCGTGACGTCGCTGCCTAACTCAGAGAGCAAAGTTAATGAGCCACGTTCCGGCGCAAATCAACACCCCAACCGCGGTGGCTACGCAAAACCATCAACGTGCGCCAGCCACCCGGTCTCGAGTTTACTTGATATTGATAAAATCCAACTCGCCATTTTCGATAACGAAGCCGTCGTGATCGACTACGACACCCGTTCCATTTAAATCGAATAAGTCAAATTCGATTGCGACCGATTGATAGTCGAGTGTCAAATTGCAGAACACGGTATCGACAGTAGTTACGAAGCAGGTTCCCGATGTCGCTACCGAGCTGCCATCAAGGAACACAAATATTCCGTTACCCGCAACAAATCGAGGGCCCAGGCGCACATCAAGCAACAGACTCTCCACCTCGGAATCTTCAAAGTACAGACCGAAGACTTCCCAGGTCGACGCGTACTCTTCCTGCGCGTTGGCAAAAGATCCAAACATCAAGACAACTGCACAAATAATTTTTTTCATAATGAAACTCCACTTTCCAGCTGAACATATTTACGCACACTAGAACCGGCCAACCACCAGGCTATGTCTTACCGGGATTTTCAGTTCAACGCGCGCCTCCGCCTATTGCTGATTAACAATTTGAGGGACAGCGGCTTAACACGAGCTTAATTTATAGGTTCTAGCCGCTCAGCGCTTGCAGCTAAAACAAGAGAGAAGTCAGCAAAGGCAACACTATCGTCGTTCCTTCCATAGCCTTTCATGATGGGCACCCGGTCGAGGAGTGGGTAGAGAGGGTGAATTTGCGGCCTGATCCCGCAAGAGTTTTGCCAGCAGGTTATGAGAATCCCTACGCAAACCCGTAAAAGCTTCCAGGCTGACCTGTTGGTTGCGATCTCTGGAACGACTTATGCCAATAATATAATTGACCGGTTAAGCGCTTGTTCAGGTTGACGCAGGCATACTCGAAAATAATGTCCCTTAGTGGGTGCGACGATTCGAGGTGACAATTATGACTATAAATACAATAAATAAAATAAATACAGAGAGTTACATGGCCTTTCGTACATTATTCCTGGCTCTCATCACACTACTGCTGGGCATTGGGTCAGCGCAGGCACAAAATGCACAGATCGGTCCGAATGCGGCCGTCGCGGCCTCAGATACGGTCGAGACCGAGATCATCGTAGAACCCATTCTGCCTGATTTTTCTGCCACCGAGTTACAGGAACTCGTCGGCCCGATTGCCCTCTATCCCGACAGCCTGCTGGCGATCATCCTGCCTGCTTCTGCGTACCCGCTGCAAATTGTGCAGGCGGCACGATTCCTCGATAACCTCGAGCAGGACAATACGCTGCAGCCGGATGAGTCCTGGGACGAGTCTGTCATCGCGCTGCTCAATTACCCGGAAGTTATTCGTCTGATGGATGCGGATATCGATTGGACCTGGCAGCTGGGCGAAGCAGTTATCGCGCAAGAGGCCGATGTGCTGAACGCAATCGCAGACTTCCGCACGCTGGCCTACGACGCAGGTAATCTCGAGACAGATGAAATCCAGGTCGTCGAAAGGGCAAACGAAGTCATCACAATTACCCAGGTGGACGAGAAGGTTGTTTACGTGCCTTATTACGAGCCACGTGAAGTCATCATCTATCAGACGCGCCCGGTGTATTACTATTATCCGCGACGATACCCAGTCTATTACTACCCTTACGACTACGGTTACAGTTTTTTCTCGGGTTATTTCTGGGGCGTAACGACGGCGTTCTCGCTGGGGTGGCATGATCACCATATTCATGTGTACCACCCAAGTTATTACCGTCATCCCTACTATGGCCGCTACTACGACACGCGTTACCACTACCGCCGGCCCACCATTAACGTGTTCAATAATTACTACGTGGACAATAGTCGACTCCAGGTCCGCAACCGGGCCCGCGATGGCAGTTACTGGCGTCCTCAGCGCAACTATGGCTCGCGTCCGGGTTATGATCGAGAGAGACGGGTTGCCCGCACCTATGGCGGCGGGCGTGATTTTTCCAATAGCGTGCGTAATATTCGCAGAGCCGACTACTGGGACGGGCGCCAGAGCCTGGCGAACAGCGTGAGCGATAATCGTCGGCGTACGGCAACGCCAGGTAATGAACCCCGCGGCGCCCGCTCAACCGCTGACGTCCCTGACCGGGTTCGCGGCAATTCTGCGACAGTCGGCAACGGCAATCGTCGGTCGACCTTGAACGGTGGCAACGCCCTCCGTAACAGTGCAGCGTTAAGCCGCTCGACAGACAATGGTAATCGCAGTGTAAGACGCTCCGCGATCGATTCGAACCGAAGCACGTCCGGCTCGCGAGCGGTATCTTCTGCCAACGGGGAGGAGCGCCGCATTCGCAGCACTCGCGACAATAGTGACAATAGTGACAATAGAGACAATAGTAACAATAGTGACAATCGAGTCGCGCGTGGACGCACGACAGACGCTACAACTTCACGAGCCAATGCTCTGGCCCCCAATTCGAGAAGTGCCGCTTCGCTTCAGCAATCGCTAAGCAATGTGGTAATCCCGTCCAGGAACACCAGTAACCGTGCGAGTAACTCGACAACTTTGAACCGGGAGACTCGAACCAACAGGGATTCGAGTGCGGCGCTTACAAATCGCAGTGTGCGCGCGCCGGAACAATCGAACCGTGCAGCAATCAGCAGAGAAAACATCCAGCCACGTAACACCGCGCGATTAAACACCGAGCGTCGTTCATCCAATGCTTTACGGTCTTCCCAGGAAGCGCGCAGAGCGATAAGTAATACACCTCGCCTGAGGAGCGATAGTTCGAGTAACGTACGGGCTGCACCGTCGTATAATCCCTCTCGTCAGATCAGCCAGCCATCGGCGCGACGCAGTGCGTCTGCTCCCGAGAGACGTGCTGCGCCGTCCAGAAGTTCGCGTCAGTCGTTCGACGGTTCATCCAATCGACCGCGTGCTTCTTCGCCTTCCCGAAGCACCAGGTCAGCAGCACCTTCCCGCAGTGCCAGGTCGGCGCCTTCCCGTGGCGCCAGCGCCGCGTCGCGTGGCAGCTCGGACCGAAGAAGACCGGGTTGATCAGGGTATTGTTGCCCTGAAACAGAATTAAAAATATTGACGTGTCGACGTTTTGCAGAATAGTAAGACATTGGACTGCCAGGTATTCAGAGAGTTAACACTAGGGAACCAAAATTTATCTGCCAGGACTGCTTGTTTCGCTTATTTTTTGATGTAAAGTGGGTCGATTTTTCGCATACCTATTTTACAAAGGCATCCTTTACCAGGCGCTCAGCCTCGTGAATCTCTTCATCGCGCATCCACTCAAAGTGACTTTTACGCTTGTTGGCCGACAAGGTGCCATCGTTTTCTCGAACAACTCTGATAAACAGCTCCATACTGTGGGCGGGCCAATCCAGGAACGCATTCAAGGCTTTTACAGCACGATCAAATCCTAACAAATAGTCGATTTCTGACTGCAGATCTTCTGCAACGGTTCGTTCTAACACTTTATAGAGAAATTCCGCCTGGGCTGTCAGATCCGGGTAGCAGAAAAAGACTGAGTCATTTCCAGATGCTGACAGTTCTGGCTGCGTGGGGTCGAAGTCGGTCAATTGATTGACTGGTTTTGAGAATTGCTCCAGTGTCGCAATGTATTCGTCGAGGTTTGACAGGATCACGGCGGATACAGGTAGGACGATACCACGAGGCGTGAAACCGGCCTTTGCCAACACGTCGTGAATCAGATACCGGTGGATTCTCCCGTTGCCATCCATAAATGGATGGATGTAGATAAAACCGAAGGCTATTGCTGCCGCCATGATGACCGGGTCAGGGCTGGACAGTATGCGTCCATTACCCAGGTTCTGATATTCGGCTGCCATGGCAAGCAAACCTGTCATCAAACCTGGCACGTCCTCGGGGCGTGGCGGGACAAAATCTATTTGCTGTCGGTATCCTAAATCTTTCCCTAGCCAATTTTGTTGCTTACGCCAGGTGAATTCGTGAAAGCGCGGATCAACAACCACCTGCTGAAGTTTCACCAACCTTTCCATTATCAAAGGCTCCTGGGTGTCTGCCTGTCGCAATAGATCCGCGAATCGCTGTGCTTTTTGTGGCGTCGGCTTTTCGCGTTCGACTTCAAACGAGGACTGGGTCTCTTTTAGATACAGGTATGCTGCTGCTCGTCGGAGTAGATCCTGGTCGTACCGTTCGAGAGTCATCGCTGTAGTACGGCGCAAATCTGCGCTTATCATCCCTTGCAGATAATCTGTCATGCGCACTAGCGGACAGAAGTTACGTGTTCCGGGCAGATTGTTCTGGACACGGAACCGACTGTGTTTTTCCCCGTGAGGAAATGCCAGTTGCAGAGCCGGATCGGCGATCTTAACGTAGCTCGCTCGCGATGGAACGGGATCCTGTACCTGTAGTGATTTTCCGGTAAGCCACTCATAGAGAAAACAGGCTGTTCGTGCGTAACGGGATTCCGGACTATTACTGATCCAATCTGTAAGGTCCTGCTTTCCGGTTTTTGCAAATAGTAGCGTCAGTATCTGCAGATTGACCCCTTCGTAGCGAAGAGCAAATTGCAGATGACCCTTCAGGCTGTCTTCCGGTTGGTATTTGGGCTCAAACAGGGCGATATGCTTGCCGCCTTGCTGGCGGATCTCCCGCCCCTTTATATCAGTGGCAATCGAAGCTTCCTGCGCGAGCGGTAAAACCCGCAGGGAGTAGCGATTAACAAGATGGCTGTACCCCATTGGCGTGGGCATATTGTTCACATTTTCCTGAATCTGACCGGATTATGAGATAAATGGCCGGAATTGGCAATGAATCCCGAGATTTAGCCGTGACTCCTGGCCTCGACCGATAAGCGGCCATTTCTCTTATAGATAGCACTTTCACGGCCATACTTCTCAATGCCCTGCTGCTTTTCTCAAACCCAGGGTAGAAGAACACCATCAAACTGAGTGCCAGTAAATGCGGGACGATAATAAAAAGCACTTACTGCTGTGTCTCAACCCAGGCTGACCAGTTCCTGCTGCAAAGCGCGCAGCAAATTCTGGCAGCCTTGCTTGATAAAGGCTGTGGAACTCCTTGATAAAGTGGATAGTGTTTTGTCCACGCCACTGAACAAACGAGACTAAGGTTCACTTTTGCTTGTGCTATATTGCCCGAATAAATGAAGACCTCACCCTCCGCCCCATGAAGGCCATCACCGACAATCTCCTTGAAAAACTGGCCGGTCCTGGCGCCTTCAAACGCGGCAAAGCCTACTACGAACAGGGACACGTGGCCGAATTCAAACGCCGCGGCAGGACCATCACCGCGCTGGTGGAAGGCACCGAGACCTGGCGTGTCACGTTGCGGCACACCGCCGCCGTCTTCGAAGGCTCCTGCGATTGCCCCGCCTCGGAGAACTTCGACTTCTGCAAACACTGCGTGGCCACGGCCATGGCCTACCGGGGCGAGCTCGAGCAGCAGGACCAGCTGAAAAGAAGCACCGGGAAAGACCGGCTGCCCGCCTATCTTCTGACCTGGGAGAAACAGGCCCTGGTGGATCTGACGCTGGAATTGTTGGCCTGCGACCGGCCACGCCTGAACGCCCTGCGCGTTCAGGCGGACATTGCCGCCGGCTCGTTCGACGACAAGGCCATCAAAAAGCAGATCACCGCAGCCATCCCCTACAACAGGCATCTTTTTCGCTATGCCCAGGTACGCAATTATTTCCAGTCGGTGGAAAGTGTCCTGGAGACGCTCACGCCGCAGTTAAAGGCACTCTCCCCCGACCAGGCACTCAAGCTGATCGACTACGCCATGGCGCGCATCGAGCGGGCGCTGGAAACCATCGACGACTCCGGCGGCTTTCGGTTTCTTGCGGTGGAAATGCTTACATCGCTGCATCTGGAAACCCTGCAGCGCAGTGACATGCAGCCCGAAAGGCTGGCTGGCTATCTCTATGGACTTTATACGGAGCCAGTCGTCGATCTCTATCCCGCTATACCGGATGAATATGCGGAGGTGCTGGGCACCGAAGGCCGGAAGCAATTCATCGCCATCATCCGCCGCGAATGGGACAAGCTGCCACCCCTGGCTAACGACGACTGGGATCAGAAGTTTGTCTATTGGCGCCTGCAGCAGCCGTTGTTGAAGGAGGCGGAACGAGCCGACGACAACGAAGCCCGGATCGCCCTTAAGGTAAAAACCGCAACCGGATTCCGAGATTTTCTGGAGCTTTCAGCGCTGTGCCTGGAGAACAACCAGGCAGACAAGGCGCTGTATTGGCGCCGGAGGGCAGAAAAAGACAGCAACAAACCTTATCACAGCCAGGCGGCACTGGAGGAAAACCAGATCGCCATCTGGTCCCATGCCGGCGATTACGACGCCGTGCTGAAAGCCCGCTGGAGGCAGTTCCTCGAAGACCCCAGCCTGCAACGTTACCAGGATATTGTCAGTGTCCCTGGCGCGGGCAAGGAAAATGCCATCAGGGAAAGTGCGTTGGCGAAGCTGCGGGATATTCAATCACAGGCAGGCGATCGTCCGGTAAAGAAACAGGCGGCACTGAATACCTCGGCGGAAATTCATCTATTCTCCGATCAGGCCGAGGAGGCTCTGGCACTGGCCGAGTCGGAGGCGCTTAATCCTGACTTGCTGCTGCATATTGCCCAGTCCAACGACAAACTCCCGGACCGGACACTGCCGCTATACTTCAGACTCGCTGCGTTCCATGTCAGGCAGGGTAATAATCAGAGCTATAAAACCGCCATCGACATCCTCAAATCCTGCAGGCAACAGCTGCCGAAGAAATTGGACGGTGCATTTGTTGTCCTGGCCGGGGAAATGCTCGAGAGGTTCAAGCAGAAGCGTAACTTTGCAAAGTGGCTGAGAGAGGCCTTTCCGGATATCAGCTAACCGGAAAAGAATTTCTGCTGTTGGATTGCCTCTGACACGCTGAATCCTGTATTCAAAGCTGCGAATTGCGGCCACCTCACCCGTCGCTCAATGGGCCTGAAGTGGACTTGGCTGGGTTATGGCCGGTACTCAAAATGGGGCGCAGGCCAGGGATCAGCAGAGCATCGTACTCTGTGATTCTATCTGGCGTTGTATCATCAGCTCTGTATATACTGCAGCGCCACCCCCCTTTATATTCCTATTCGAACAGCCCGATCAAGCCGGACGATGACGCCAGGAACAGGCTGATTCTGCGCTATACTAACGGGTGACCCCGTCTTCCCTGTCAAGACCATGCCTTTGCTTCGCTCCAACCTTCATCTGCCGGTTACCAAAATCCTCGAAGAGTTGAAGTCGACTCTCAACCGCCACCACGAAGCAATTCTGCAGGCGCCACCCGGTGCCGGAAAAACCACGCTTGTCCCTCTGGCACTGGCAGCTGAACCCTGGCTGGGCGACAGGAAAATCCTCATACTGGAGCCACGCCGCATTGCAGCCCGCGCTGCGGCCCACCGGATGGCGGACCTGCTTGACGAAGCGGTGGGCCAGTCCGTGGGGTATCGCATACGACTTGATACCAGGGTTTCGTCTTCCACGAAAATCGAAGTGATTACAGAAGGCATCCTCACCCGCATGCTGCAGGAGGATCCCTCTCTTGCCGATGTGGGGCTGGTTATTTTCGACGAGTTTCATGAACGTAGCCTGGACGCGGACCTGGCCCTTGCCTTGTGCCTGAAGGGAAGATCTCTGTTCAGGGAGGACGATCCGCTTAAACTGCTTATCATGTCGGCAACGCTCGACAGCCATAGACTGGAAGAACTCACCGGGGCGCCAGTTGTGCGGAGCGAAGGGAAACAATACCCGGTAGACATCGTCTACGGTAAATCCAGCCAGCCGAAAGACTCCATCCACGACAAGACTGTTACGGCAATATTAGGGGCATTGGCTGACAATCCCGACAGCAGTATTCTGGTATTCCTGCCTGGCCAGGGCGAAATCAGGAGAGTGGAAGACTCGCTTGCCATAGCACTGCAGAGTCGAAGAATCAGCGACGTCAAGCTGCGCGCTCTCTATGGAAACCTGTCACTGGAAGAACAACAGGCAGCCATCGCTCCGGCAGCAAACCCCGGTGAACGTAAAGTCGTGCTTGCAACCAACATCGCGGAAACCAGCTTAACTATAGAAGGTGTGGATGTTGTTATCGACTCGGGTCTGGCCCGGGAACCGGTGTTCGACCCGACATCGGGCATGACCCGTCTGCATACTCGCAGGATTTCCCAGTCATCGAGCATCCAGAGAATGGGTCGAGCCGGTAGATTGCGCCCGGGAAAATGCTATCGTCTCTGGTCAAAAAGCCAGCAGGATCAGCTGGCTCCTCATGCAACGCCGGAGATACTGAATGCCGACCTCGCCCCGGTTGCGCTGCAACTCCTGCAATGGGGCATCGATGACCCCGACGAACTCGCCTGGATGGACCCACCCGGTCGCGGTCCCTGGCTGCAGGCAGTAGCGTTGCTGACCAATCTCGGCGCGATCGTAGACAGTGATAACGGCCTGCGACTAACCGAGCACGGGACTCAGATGGCCGGCCTTGCCGTTCACCCCCGTCTTGCACACATGCTGCTATGCGGCCAATCGATTGGGCGGGCAGACACCGCCAGCCTTCTTGCGAGCATCCTCTCCGATCGCGATCCATTCGGTCGGGACACGCCTGATATGAATGACAGACTCGATATCCTGACGGAACAATCGACATGCCCGAACCAGCACCGTGGCTGGTTTCGTCGTAGCCATCAGCTCGCCGAACAATTCAGAGCGCAGATCAGCGGCCTGAAGATTGAGCCCGACGCGCAACTGATAAAGCACGATCAGGTAACAGGATATCTCATTGCCTGTGCCTACCCTGATCGAATTGCCAGGCGTCGACACGCCGGCGGTTTTCAACTAGCGAACGGCCGGGGGGTAAGCCTCGCAGGAAACCACAGCCTTGGAGAATCGAAGTGGCTGGCGGTTGCTGAAGTCGGCGGCAGTGCCAGATCAAAAGGCGACACAATTCACTCGGCTGCTGCCTTGGACGCAACCCTGTTTGATTCATTACTTGCGGACCAGATTGCAAGCAACACCGTCGTCGAGTGGGACGGTAAAACAAAGCGTTTCATCGCCGAAGAAAGACAAGAGATCGGCGCTCTGATTCTTAGCCGCAGCAAACTCTCAGAGGTTCCGGCTGACGCCAAGCAGGAAGCCCTCATAAAAACTATTCAAACCTCAGGACTGGAAATCTTACCTTTTACCAGGGAACTCCGACAATGGCAGGCGCGCGTCGAACTGGTTCGGACCACTACTGGAAATACGGACTGGCCTGAGGTGTCCGATCAACACCTGCTAGCTTCCCTGAAGGATTGGCTCGGGCCGTACCTCGAACCCATCAACCTGCTAAGCCATTTTAAGAAACTTGATTTGCAATCAATTCTTACCTCGTTACTGACATGGGAACAGAATCAACAATTGAACGTTCTGGCGCCGCAACGCCTGCAGGTGCCTTCCGGTTCCAGTTACGCGCTTGACTACACCGCGACACCGCCGGTACTGGCAGTCAAGCTACAGGAAATGTTTGGTTGCATTGACACACCCACGGTCCTCAATGGCCAGGTACCGGTCACTGTCCATCTGCTATCCCCCGCCGGTAGACCATTGCAGGTCACTCAGAATCTGGCCAGCTTCTGGGATAACTCCTACCAGGACGTCAGAAAAGAAATGAAGGGGCGGTACCCAAAACATCCGTGGCCGGAAGACCCACGGAATGCCGTGCCAACAGGAAGAGCGAAACCGCGACGAAAGGGTTGAAGAGTTGTGGGATCAGTGGCTATCTACTGACTGATACTGTTGTCTCGAATGTTGCTTTTTGTCGGTATATATAGACATCTACCTACGAAATGCAACATCATGCCGCCATGGAAAGCTCATACCAGACAATCCTGAAACTTGCAGCACAATGCGGCCTCATACGTCCTCGCGATCTTGATGCGCTGGGTCTTCCCCGAGTTGCTCTCACACGGCTGGTTCGGCAGGGGCTGCTCACCCGCGTAAGCCGAGGTCTTTATGCCCTTCCTGATCGTAAAGTGTCCGAGCATGGCATGCTGGCTGAAATGGCACGCAAACGTCCGCAGGCCATCGTGTGCCTTCTGTCAGCACTACAGGTACACAATCTGACCACGCAGTCACCATTCGAAGTCTGGCTGGCGATTCCAAACAAGGCGCGTGCACTTAAGATGGACTATCCTCCACTGCGTATCGTGCGCTTCTCGGGAGCCGCGCTGACCGATGGCATCGAGGAGCACCAGATCGATGGTGTAACCGTGCGGGTAACCAACGTCGCCCGCACCGTGGCTGACTGTTTCAAGTTCCGCAACAAGGTCGGCCTAGATGTCGCGATGGAAGCACTGCAGGATGCATGGCGAGCCAGGCGCGTGAGCATGGACGAACTCTGGCGCTATGCCACGCTGTGCCGGGTGGCGAATGTCATGCGTCCCGATATGGAAAGCCTGCAATGAACCAGCGCAACATGGCTGCGTCAGTTCGCGCTCGCCTGCTCAACCGCGCCCGCGAGACACGGCAAGACTTCAATCTGGTCCTGACCCGTTACGCCCTGAAGTGCGGTTGCTGCACCTTGACCTTTCCCCTGAATTAGCACCAATTTCTCAGAGAGTCTTTCAAACAATTGACGGGTCCCCGAAACCAGGTCCAATTGTTATCCGACTCCTGCCCGAGCCCGGTATTGGCACCGGTTACCACTGCGATCTTTTTTATTATCAGTCAAGAATCATCCGTTACAGAAAATGGCTTTCCTGCTCAGTGGACTTTAAAGTATTTTGCAGGTTATAGCCTGTTCAAAAATAGCAAGTTGGAAAACAGGTCGCTCAGAATACAAAAATGCAATTTGCCAATCGTCAGCAAAGGTGTCGAGACATTGGACAGAGAGCTGATTTCGCTGTAGCGTAACCAACCACTGTTCGAAGATTCTGGCACGGAGTCTATTCATGCGTCCGCACTATCTCAACGGGCTGCTGCTGTTGTCGCTTTCCAGCATTACTGCAGCTCAGGATAACTCTGCACCCCGCACCGAGTACAACTTCCCGGATTTTCAAGGCGTGTGGAACTTCGACGACTCCACCCCCTTCCAGCGGCCTGCCCGTTTTGGCAACAGGCTGTTTCTTACCGACGAAGAGATTACCGCCCGCAATCGTGATCTCCAGACCAGCGCCGAACGTCGGGACCAAAGTGAAACTGCTATCAGTACCGTGGTGCTGGAGGAGGAAACCAATGATCCAGGCGCCTACAACTATTTCTGGTCGGATTATCAGTCGGCCGTTGCCAATCCTCGCACCTCCCTGATTGTTTACCCGCCTGATGGCCGGATTCCTCCGACTCGAACCGATTCGATTACGCAGCGCTCACCGCCCTATATCGATGGGTGCAATGACGGCGGAGCTATAGTGGCCGAGCGACCGGTGCGGATATCCTGGGGAGCGGTGTCCTGCGACAGACCTGAGGATTTTGGGCTCGCTACCCGCTGCCTGATGTTCCCCCAGAGTGGCGGCCCCCATATCAAGGCCAATGCTTACAACAACAATATCCGTATTGTGCAGACTCAGGATCACGTCGTGATCAAGGCCGAGTTGGGCAATGACCCGCGTATCATTCCCCTTGACGGACGACCAAGGCCGGATGAGCGCCTGCGAACCTGGACCGGCAGTTCCCGCGGTCATTGGGAGGGGGACACGCTGGTAGTCGTGACAACGCACTTTACCGGGAAACTGGCCAGTCTGTTTCTGCGCACCGAGTCCTATGGCTCGGCTGAACAGATGGTGCTGACTGAACGCTTCACCAGGATCGGTGAAGACGCCATGGAATATGAATTTACCATTGAAGACCCCGCCACGTTCAGCGATCACATGACGGTGGTGACTCACATGAGCAGGCAGGTGGAACCTCAGTATGAATTTGCCTGTCACGAAGGCAATTACGCGCTTACCAATATGCTGCGCGCGGCAAGGATCAGTGATGTCAATGGCGACCCTTAGAAAGCACCGGCAGGGGCCTGGTCCATTTCCCGTACCGCAAAGGATTCCTCGGCTACTGGCCCCTCCCTTGCAAGGAGGGGCGCCAGTGAAGCGCACGCTGCGTCGGTACGCTGTCCATGCGCTGGCCGCGGTCTTGCTGTCGACCAGCCCGATACAGCTCCTCGCCCAGGAGGCGGAGTCGGATGACACGGCGTTCGGACTCGACGTGATGACCTTCAATATCCGGACCGCGATCGGGCAGGACGGCGACAACGTGTGGCCGCGGCGCAAAGAGCTGGTGGCCGAGACCATTAAAGCTTCCGACCCGGACGTTCTTGGCCTCCAGGAGGCCCTTGCCGAACAGATCGACTTTCTGCAGTCGGAACTGCCCGAGTACCGATGGGTGGGCGTCGACCGCGGTCTGAACGGAGGCCGCGGGCTGAGCGAGGCGACCCCGATCTTCTACAAATACGGAGAGCTCGTCCCCATAGAATCCGGCACGTTCTGGCTGGCGGACGACCCGAACCCGCCCGCGCAACCTCGTCGGGTCTCCCGCATCGTCACGTGGGCACGCTTCCATCATCTCGAGACGCGCCGACAGTTGTACGTCTACAACACGCACTTCACGCTGCGTCGTGGCCCCCGCCAGCTCCGGTCCGCCGAGCAGATCAACGCGCACATCGCGGATCTCCCTCCCGAGAGCACGGTGGTTGTCATGGGCGACTTCAACGCCGTTGCAGAAACGAGTGAGGCATGGCGTGTCGCGACGAGCGATGGCCTCAGGGACGCCTGGGTAATCGCGGAAAAGCGGGAGGGACCCGCGCTGACGTCGAACGGCTTCTACCCGCCACCGGAGGGGCGCGAGGGCCGCATCGACTGGGTCCTGGTCGGGGGACCCGTCACCGTGAGGCGCGCCGTCACGGTGTTGCACAGTGTGGACGGGCGATGGCCGTCCGACCACTACCCCGTGGCGGCGGAGCTCCTCGTACGGTCCCAAGGCAGGGAAGGCTTGCGCTGATATATCCGCATAATTGGAAGCCACCGACATGTATTATTGACGCGTCGATCTCATCGACACCTCCTCCAAGTATGTCGGTAAAAAAACTATCATGGACGTTTTATGAACGATGAGTCCTCCAAAGCTCAGCCTGTGTGGCAACCAGACCTTGCCTGGAATATCCTCCCTCCTGAGTTCAAATATACAGATTGATAGAAAAGCCTTATTAAAACATTGCGTTACAGCGCGAGCAGCGCCTGGAGAGCTGAAACAGGGGGCTGAGCTTATTCCCCTTCAGACCTTGCTGATCAGCAGCATTTCTCTATTAGAGACTAAAGATGGAATTCACAAGGTGGTGTCATTCACACACAGGGATCCCCGTGAGCGACACATTGCAGGCTGGTTGCGTCATGGCGGGCGAATCTATCAGTGAGGAGCAGGTGACCTTCAAGCAGGGATAGTTAAAGGCAGTAATGGCCATCCTACATTCCTTGTGTCTGGTTCAGTCACAAAGCGTAGCCGGCAAAACGATATGACACCAATCCGAAAATCTGTTAGCGTTCAGTAATCCCTATATCAATAACCACAATCGGGGCCGTTCATGACTAAAACGCTAACCACAACGGCAGTATTTTCCCTCTTTTTGACTACCTCCCTCGGCCTCTTCGCACAGTCGTCTACTCTGCCGCGAACCGCCTATGGAGCGCCTGACCTGCAGGGCACCTACACCTATCGCACCCTGACACCATTGAACCGGCCGGTGGAACTCGCCGATTTTGAGGTACTGACAGCGGAACAGGCCCGGGAGTGGGCGGCATTCGAAAACCGTCGCCAGAACCGCGACCTGATCATTGATTCGGTGGGCGGAGCCGGCTATCCGCCCGGTGTGATCTCTTACAACGAATTCTGGTATGAACGCGGTAGGGATACTGTGGCGGACTACCGGACTTCCCTGGTTTACGATCCGCCCAATGGCCGTGTCCCGTCGCTAAACGCTATGGGCAGGGATCGGGCCCGCGCCCGCTCGGAGGCGCAACGATTGAGCCTCGGGCCGGAAGCCCGCACCCTGGCGGATCGCTGCATCCGCAGCAACGGCGCGGGGCCACCTCTGGTGCCTGGTTCCTACAACAACAATGTCCAGATCGTACAGACGCCGGATCATGTGATGATCCTGAGCGAAATGGTGCACCGTGCCCGTATCATCCCATTCGCCGGGACCCATCAGACACGCAACATTCGCCGCTGGGACGGTGACTCCATCGCCCGCTGGGACGGTGATACCCTGGTGATCGAGACGCGGAACTTCTTCTACGACGACAACCCGCGGGGGCTGTCCCGGGATGCAGTAATCGAGGAACGCATCACCCGCCTGGACGGCCAGACCCTGGATTACGATTTCACGGTTACCGACCCGCGTACTTGGGATCAGAGCTGGTCCGCCCGTTTCCCATTGCGCCATATCGAAGACCCGATATACGAGTACGCCTGCCATGAAGGGAATCATGGCCTCACCGGTATCCTGGCCGGCTGGCGCCGCTATGAAGCCATGGGCATGAACGGGGACGGAACACCACTGGATTCCCGAACCACCGAAACGCTGACTGCCAGCGACGAGGATTTCTGAGCGAAGGCTGGTCAGAATGATCCGGGATACTGATTCTGCAGCAATAGGTAACCTGGCAATAGATCAGACAGACTGTTGAGCTGGATCTTTTGTTCAAGTTACCGGTGCAGCTTCAGCGCTGGGGTCGCTCTGACACGGTTACACTGAAACGTCTTAATCTGAATATCTTCACGAATCCCATCATCTCCCGGCCCGATGACGCCGCCGGCGATAGACGAGTAAGTGCCAAGATTGGTCACTGTGTTGAACAGCAGTTGGATACCCAATATGTCCTGACAGCGGACTATCTGTGGGAGAATCGTCAGCTCGCAGTCAAGCAGCGTACTCTCGCCATTCAGTGAAATGGAGGAGTCGCGGCCATTAAGAGTCAGCACAAAGTTTGAAGGTCGACCGGTCAATTGACCCCAGCCACTAACCTGCCATTCGAGTCCGCTGATACGGGAATCAAAGCAGGCCCACACTTCCTGCGCCTGAGCCGCCAAGGTACTGATCCAGGGCAGAGTCAGCAGCACTAACAGTTCTTTTTTCATCAGGATTCTTCCTGTTGTATCCAGCTGCTTACCCTACACCTCTGTGCCGGACCGGTCAAAATACTGGTGTCAGTCAGTGCACAAGGAGATCCACAGTGACTACTGGATTGGTGTAGTCTTCATGGTCTGCGGGACTGCTGAAGCGACGGTTTGAGGGCTGACTTCCTGCCACTGTCGCTCCTTCCTGGTCACAAAGGGATACAGAAAGACTACCGCGAGAATGATCGCCGCGCCGAGGTAAAACGAGGCATTCAGTTCCTGCTGTTCATCCAGTAGCAGCGCTGCCAGCACCATCGCGTAAATCGGTTCCAGGTTCACTGCCAGCACTGCAGCATAGGCTGACAGGTGACGCATCGCCTTCAGGCTGAGTGCAAATGGCAGCAGGGTGCAGGCCAGGGCGAGAACCGCAAGGAGCAGCATATCGGTCCGGGGAGGTACTCGGCTGAGCTGATCCAGGGTGACGAGAACTGCGCTGTCCGAACCGGACCCGGTGGGCAGCAACCCCAACAGCAGGATAATGCCCAGCATCACCAGCATCCCGCTCAGCATCTCCAGCCCGGTTGCCGTCAGCGAATCGGTCTGCAGGATAAGACGCTTGTTGAAAGCACTGAACACTGCCGCCAGAAGTGCCGACAGGACTCCTACGGCAATACCCAGGTTCATCTGCGCGGGTGTACCGCCTACCACCAGTGCCATACCGGGCAGTATCAACACACCCAGCAGCAGTTCTTTCGCCGCAAATCGCCGGCCGGTGATCAACGGTTCGATAAAGCACATGAAGATCGGCAGGGTCGCCATGCAGGTAGCGGCGACCGAGGCGTTGGCCAGCTTGACCGAGCCGTAAAAGGCCAGCCAGTGCAGAGCAACCAGCGCGCCAATGCCGGAAAACCCAAGCAACAAACGTCGCGACAGGCGGTTGAGACCCCGCCATACCCGCGGCAGACACATCAACAAAACGGCCACCAGCAGCATGCGCCAGAATACCAGCTCCATGGCGGAGAGGCTGATCACTCTGCCTATAACTGCCGTGAAACCCCAGAGAAACACGCAGAAATGAATCTGCAGCCAGGCAATCGTATAACTGGAAAGAGTTGTCTTGTTCTTTATCAATTGGTCCGTAATCTATAGCAGCGCCGAATCCGGCGACGATCAATTCGATATCAACAGACTGCCAGTGCAACTGAGTTCACAACCGAGTTCGCAACTGGCCTCGCAATACTCCCGCCGCCGACAGTCTATTCACTCAATTCTCGGATCCGCTCCGCCATCCCCCTCAGCACTCCGGCAGCGGTCTGAATTTCGCTTTCAGCAATCCCAAACTGGCGCTCCTCAATCGCTTCCCGTACCCCGGGCAAGGTCTTGACGCCGTAGCCGGTATAAAAGCCCGGCGCGTAGATCTGATGCGTAAACCAGGGTCGCCCGGGCAGTCCATCCGGTCGGGTCAATTCCCGTTCGCTGGTGTAAAGCAGGATATTCTGGCCTTCCGAAGCGGCGCTGCTCTGATCAATTTCTGCGTAAGCGCCGGCTGCCTTCTGCAATTCGACCAGCGCGTTTTTCAATGGCGCAAAATTGAAAAAAGGCACTTCCGCTTTTTTCAGTGGAGCCCCAAAGCTGTGAGTGGGGTCCAGGGCCAGGGCATACACACCGCTGTCAATGCGGGCGTTGGTCTGCCGGGTTTCCTCGCGCATGCTGGCGGCCAGCGCTTCGATCTCATCGACATAAGACGCTATATTATCTGCCAGGCCGGTGAATTCGAAAGGGACGCGCGGCGCATTGGCCAGACGCAGGGTCGCACGCCCGGCAGTCTGAGCAAGGGCTACACCGTAGACCATACCCGGGTCGCGAAATCGGGTGTAATGCTCGTAGGTGTCATAGAGGGTATGGTAGGAGCCGTCGTTGCCCTCTCCGCCAAAGGCAATGTTCAACGATGCGACACCCAGGTGCTGCAGAAACGGAGTGTAATCCGAGCCGGAGCCCAACGGGCTGATACGCAGATCGGCGCGACTCTTCAATTCGGACCGGGCCTCCGCGTTGCCGTTAACCTCGATACGGGCACGGCGCCGCTCTGCTACCGACACACCAGTCTGCGGGTCGGTGACATCGTTCATCACCTGGTTGGCCAGTTTTTCCAGCACGTGGCTGCCGCCGATGTTCACGAATCCGCGGCTGTTGCCGTCGGTATTAATGTAGGCGACTGCCTTTTCATCGAGCTCGGCAAGATGCTCTTCCACCCACTCGGTGGAACCGATCAGCCCCTGTTCTTCCGAGTCCCAGGCTGTATAAACGATGGTGCGCGCCGGCGGGCTTCCAGCTGCAGCCAGCTCTGCCACGGCCTTGGCTTCTCCCATCAGTGCGACCAGGCCGGAAAGAGGATCTGCGGCCCCATGATTCCAGCCATCGTGATGGTTGCCGCGGATCACCCACTGTTCCGGGTAGACAGCACCTTCCAGGCGAGCGATCACGTCATAGGCCGTGACCATATCCCAGTTGAACTCCAGCTTCATTCGCACTCGCGCAGGTCCTGGCCCAAGGTGATAAGTGATTGGCAGTCCACCACGCCACTCCGCAGGCACGACCTCACCGCCCATGGCCTGCAACAACGGTAAAGCATCGCGGTAAGAAATCGGCAGCACTGGAATCTCGGTAATGGTCGGAGCCTCTTCCCGTGGCAGGCGCGGTGCTTCAGCAGTCGCCCCAACGAATGGGGTGAGCACGTCGCCCGGATAGGTGGGCATGTCCATCACCGAACCACGCTGCACGGCACTCTCGTTCTTAAACGGGCCATCGGGGTAGGTATCCCCTGCCCCATAACCATCGTCAGCCGGGTCGGAATAAATAATGGTGCCAACGGCGCCTTTCTCTGCCGCCAGTTTGGGTTTGATGCCGCGCCAGGAACCGCCGTAGCGGGAGATGGCGATCTTCCCTGTAACAGAAATCCCATAGCGATCGAGAATCTCATAATCGGCAGGCGTACCGTAATTTACGAAGACCAGTTCTCCTTCCACCTCGCCGTCAATGGAAAACGCGTTATAGGGAGGCAGCAGGTTGTCGATGCGGGAGGTGCTGGGGTCTTCCACGAGCGAGTCTTCGGTCAGGGACGCCCGGAAGTATTCCGGCGCCACCAGTTCCAGTTCCCGGGTGCGGGGCGAGGGAAACAGTACCTCGTATTCGGCGATTTCCACGTTATAGCCCCACTCTCTAAATCGCCGGGCGACGAAATCCACTACCTGTCGGCCGGCTTCAGATCCTACGTGGTGGGGTTCCCGAGACAGGATTCGTAACCAGTTATCCAGGTCGGCCGTAGAAATTCGGGAATCGAAGTCTGTTTCCAACGCACGCTGGGCAGCAGTTCCTGCGGCGTCAAAACCCAGCAGGGTATCCTGGCCAGCACCGCCCTGGGCATAGCCGGTTTGAACAGGAAAGGCGGGTGCCTGTAAGACAAGTAACAACAGCGAAGTGACATGGCGCATGAGGCGGAACTCCCGAAGTGGAGATTTGCAACTTTGTATATCAGACTGAGGTGTCCGTTTTTCGATGGTTACACGTTATCCAGAATCGGGGACTTTGTCCAATTGTCAGGCCAGGCCCACCAGCAGCCTGTTGAATAACTCTCAGGTGAGCGCAGAACACGGCAACAGCTGGCGAGAAAGCGCAGTTTAACCGCCCTAAATGAGCAGTTGAGCCAGATTTTAACGCCGCATTGTGCCAGCTGAGTTTTTTTCGACAGGCTGCTGGGCAGAAAATCCGGTTCTGGCCCGCCACAACAGGACAGAGAGGATCAGGAATGGTACGGCACTTACGAGTGCTACGGGTAATCCACCGCCCCGTTCATCCACCAGGTTCCATACCAGCATGCCGACTGCCACCTGCAGGGCATACAGGGCAGCCCACGGATGCATCCAGCTCCGCATTCGCCAGAATCCCAGGGCACCGGTCAGATAGATGAGAAAATGTAAAGGCTCGGTCGCCTTCGCTGTCCACCCGCTTAGCAGGATTCCGAACCAGACTTCCTGTGCCTGGGTAACCGGCTTGGAGAGAAAATCCCAGGGGACGTAGAGGAAGGCCATGTAAGCGCAGAACAGCATCACCACGCTCATCCACCAGGGCCTCAGCGAGAAATTGGATCTAAGTGTAGAGACGCTAAGCATTGTGTACTGAAACTTATAACCTGCGAAAGAAACAGAGCAGACTGGCCTACCGCACTTTAACTGATGTGCATCCATTCACTCAGTCGAATCGCGTTACCCGCTTCCATAATATTGGTAAACTCATTATCTACGGCACCGAAAACGGTGGAGATGAGTATGGACGGGTTTGCCGCTTTTTCATCTGACATGAATGCTTCTTCTTCTGATCCTCGGTGGGTAGTACATATATCAATAAGCACAACATCTCCGGCTCGCGTGCTGATCCCTCTCACCTGGGAAATGTCTTTAGGGATAGCCCGCTCGTCGCTGTCCAGGGCTATGTCTTGTTTATGTGAGCCAGGGATAAACAGCAGCGAATTGGAATCCTGTAAATAAACAATTACCTTGTACAGCAACCCATGAGACCTTGAGCTTTTCGAATGCTCTCCAAGTAAATGACGAAATTTCCCCCTTAGAAGATCTTTATGCCACTGTTGTGAACGATTGACCGTAATGTCACTTAGACCGATGGTGCGCACCTGATCACCACACAGCCGGGTAAGATAGGACTGGATATACTTATGGCCCGTCAGCATACAATGCAGCGGCTCAAGCTCAGGGTAGCGATGAAATCCCGCCAGATGTCGCGAGCAGGGATTTGGCCGTGTATTTTTCATCAAGTGCAGGTTACTGAGAATTAATTTGCGGGCACTGTCTATATCAGACTGAGAAAAAACACCTGGGAGTACTGCAACACCGGAATCTTTTGCTGTTGCTACAATATTCGGATCCGGCATATCTATTTTCGATACCATTATTGTTATTTACCCACTCCCTACAATTCAGAGACGTTATAATACAGTTTGTTAGAGTCCTCGTTCCAGTTTTTTACCGGCGGGGAATTACGGCGTGGTAAGCTAGCTTTCATGATTGCAATAGATTGCCCGAGAGTACGGAATCGTTGTACTGATTGATCCGAAAAACACCCAACAATGGAATCGATGGACATGATTCGAAAGGTTCACCAGGTTGTATTCGGTGATCTACCTCAGGCGCCGGTGACTGGATATGCCAAAGTTGCCACGGCTTCAGTCAGAGCGGCATTCCCTTCCTGTGAATACAGGTGCTGGAACCTGACCGAAGCCGAAAATTTTGTCGCCAAGCACTTTAATAGCGCTGTTCGGAATGCGTTCCAAGGCCTAAGGCCCTTTGCCTACAAGGGAGACCTGTTCAAGTACTGCCTGCTTTACGTTGTGGGGGGCTGGTACATCGATGCAGGTGTGAGGATGCTGGTAAGTCCCGAATCGGTGTTCACAGATAAGAATAAACTGGATTTCGTATTATTCCGATCAACAGGCCTCTGGGATGCTCCATGGAACTGTTCGCTTGCGTTTCTTTATGCGGCGCCTGGCAGCCCGGTTTTTCTCACTGCCATAAAAGAAGTTATCAGAAACTATGAAAACAGATATTACGGAACAAACCCTCTTTGTCCCACTATGACAGTATTCGGGCGAGCTGTGGCCATTCACAACGTGAACAAGAATATCAAAATAGGACAAGTTGTTGATGTGAAAGATAAAAGATATAGACGCGGATTCGCTCTCCCGCCATTAGGCCTTGTCGGGCTGCGAAAACCAACCCACGCTGTAGTTGGGAATGTCGCAGATATAGGAATCCCGGGCAGCAACAGCTATGTTGAGTTGTGGAAAGAACGCAACATATATTCGTAACATGCTAATGGTCCTGGCCAATTGAAACAGAAGACAGCGAACCACACTGATCCCTCCATTTGATTTCCAGATATTCCAACAGGCCAGCATCCAACTCAATGTGTTCAGGAAAGGTTGAATAAATTGGCACGAATATTATGTGTTTGGGAAATGGGCAGCAACCTTGGGCACCTGGCCAATCTCAAGTTGTTTATTGACCATGCTGTCGCGAAAGGGCACACAGTCAGTCTTGCGGTTCGGGAGCTTCAGAACGTGGCGACCGTGTTGGATCCCACGTCGATTCAGTTGTTTCAGGCACCGTTGATTCGGCATTCACGCATTCCTTCCCAATCTCCCACAATCAGTTTTACACAACTGATCCAGAGACAGGTTTTTGCCGATCACCACGAGCTCACCGGCCTTTATCTTGCCTGGCAATCTATATTTGATACCGTGGCACCGGATTTGGTGATCTACGAGCATGCACCCTCGGCACTTGTTGCCAGTCTGCACAGGGAATGGCAAAAGTGGGCGGTTGGTTCCGGATTTATGGTTCCACGCACAGACGGGATATTCCTCGGTGTCTTCCCGCGTGTTGCGAAAACGGAACAGCATTATCGCAGACTGCTGGAGTCCGAGAAGTCTCTGCTGGCATGTATCAATCGGCTGCAGCAGGATCTGGGGCGCACTCCAATTAAGTCAGTAAAGGAAATTTACCAGCAATGTGACCAACAACTGCTGCTGACATTGCCCGAGTTGGATCACTTTGGAATTCGAACCGATGGACAGTATCTTGGAATCGAGTTTTCCAATCAGGGCTTGGAGCCGGTCTGGCCTGATGGCTCAGGCCCCAAAGTGTTTGCCTATCTTGGTTATTTCCCTAAACTGCCGGATATCCTCAATATGCTGATAAAGCGACACGCTCGCGTGTTGCTTTATGCGCGATCGTTGCCATCTGAACTGATCGCGCGTTTTCAAGACAAAGTCTGTTTCGTTGATAAACCCGTAAATCTGAGCATCGCATTTCAACAGGCAGACTATGTAATAAACCATGGCAACCATAGCACTGCAGCCCAGTCTCTGGTCGCGGGCATTCCACAACTCCTTATCTGGACACACCAGGAACAGTTATTCGCCTCCCTCCGAATTGTGAAACTGCAGCGAGGCGTGCTTGCCTCCAGGCATCAATCAGAGTACGAATCCAGTTGGGAGAAATTAACTGAATTAAAGCGCACGCCGGCGCAATTCGACATTAATCAGAGGAGTACGAACGAACACGTAATGAAGCGTATCAAGGACGCATTCCGGCAAGCAGGCTTCTGATAACCGAATCTTCAGAATATCAATCTTTCCTGCTTGACACTTTCCAGGCTGTCTCCATGTGGCACATGACCTCGAACTGAAAATTCACTTCTACCAACACATTGGCGACGCAAACGGGTTTCAGGCGAAATAGATAAGAATCTGGCACTGGGGGTTCAGGCTTGAAACGACTACCCGGCCGGTATGTGGGTAAGAGGTGCCTGCCTCTGAACAATCTGCAAATCAGCCTGTATAAATTATGGCTGCCGGGATTGCAACCGCACCAATGAGGCTCATGAGACCCTGTATTTTTTACTCTGACCCCATTGATCAATCCCAACGACAATCACGGCCTGAGCGAACCGCTGACAAGGACCTAAGTTGCCAGTGACGCCCCGGAAGAGGCCCAGCAGATTTGTGATTGCTATCCCGATGATTTCTGTGGTATCACCCTCAACCGGATTCTGACCCAGCATCGAGTGATGCAGGCTCGATCAGGCGCAGAAGGCACTCTGGACTGGCTGAGCCAGGCAATCCAATCTCTGTACCGGGAACATTTTCGATGCCTCTGACACGGCACGACGGAAAAGCGGTGACATGTCACGAGCCTGAGTCTCCGGACCAGGTGTGAAACCGTTGCCATGCAGGTCGAAAAGTGCGAAAACCTTCTACATTCCTGGACATTGAACTGGTTCAAACCTTTCCAATACGGAGTTGAGTGTCTTTGCTCCTTCAATTATTGTGATAGGAACTCTAAATCCTCAAAGTACCCATGATGAAAACTACCCACTCAAACCTCAAAGCAGAACTTTTTGGCGTACTAGCCCTCTGCCTGTTAACTTCCAGCACTGCCCTTGCCCAAGCCCCAGTCTCGGACTTCGGTCTGGCCTCGCGCTTCGCACCAATGATTTACCTGTCGGCGCCGAACTCCGACGGATTTGCGGTCGATCTCCTGGATAGCGAATACGGCTTCAGTGATTATCACCCGATGCGCGTAGACAATCTACTCTCGTCGAATCCGCAGGCGACCGTCGACCTGAGGCTTAAATCGACCGTGACTGTGGGGCAGGATAATATTCCACCGGGTGACTATCCGCTGGACTTCCAGGGCTATGTCAATTTGCTGGGTATTCCTGGCGTAAGGTCGGCGAGTAATAGTCTGTTGTTTTCTCCACTATGGGAAAGTGGCCAACGGGACGAAAAACTCGCCTTTAAAGAACGTGCCGGCACGCCTGCCGTTTATTTTCGGGTCTTTCGGGACACTGGCTCCCAGAATCTGTTTCCAATCGCTATTCAGTACTGGTTCTTTTACTTTTACAACGACTGGTTTCTGAATCACCCCGGTGACTGGGAAAGTGTCACCGTATTTCTGGATGCCGATACGAATCCCAGAGAAATTGTCTTTTCTGCCTACAACGAGGCAAACAGGTATACCTGGACCAATGAACTTTTTGAGGAGACGCGTTCAGCTGATCACTTTTCTGTTTTCGTCTCCAACGGTGGGCACGGATCTTATGCCTATGCTGGAGAAACCAACTATTCGGGCGTCAAGGATTTGCACTGGGGCGATGGCGGTACCCTGGATTATTTGAATGGGGACTATGTACTCATCGATCTGGGTGCATTGGAACAAGACCCATACAGCTGGATCTGGTTTGAAGGGCGCTGGGGTAACGACGGTGTGGATATTCCGGAGGATGAAGACCCTGCTCCCAATGGACCCCGGTTCAGAACCGATGCCGCGTCCGGTGGCGACTGGTTTCGTTCAATGAACCGGCCCTATGACCCGTTTAACGAATGTAAGCGTCGTGACTACGGGGCGGTTATTTATGACCCCTGGTACTGGGCTTCCGGTTACGGGTTGAATGTGCCCTGGGAGTCTCCCGATGACTGCCAGGACGCCTCGTTCAATATCATGCCACCGGATGGTATTCAGCGAGCTGTATCCGGCAATCAACTCTATATTGGCTGGAATTCGGTATCCAATGCCAGCGGCTACCGGGTATTGCTCGGAGTCAGCCCTGGAGTCTATACCTCCGAATTCGATAGTGCCGGCTCGACTACTTTCAGTACTTACCTTGAAAACGACACCTACTACCTGGCGCTTGTAGCATTCAATCAGTTCAGCCAAAGCGAGATTTCTCAGGAGATTGCAGTGACCGTTGGTCCCAACAGTTCACCGCTCTCTGCTCCGGTTGACGCCAATGTCCTGGTTGAAGATGAAAAAGTGACTATCAGCTGGGGCACCGTGTTTGGCGCATCCGGTTACATCGCTCGATATGGTCTGGAGTCCGGTCAGTACACGGGGTCACTGGATCTCGGTAATATTACCAGTATTGAAACCGAGCTGCCCCCCGGGTCGTATTTCCTCAAGATAGCGGGCTACGGGGGTATTGATAAAACACCCGGTCTGTACACGGACGAGATTGAAGTGTTTGTTTCCGATCCGCTCGATACCCCTGTAGTAGTGGGTCCGGGAAGCTCGGTTCCGCCTATACCCGTCATTGCCAACCTTACTACCGCACTGAAGTGGGACGCCGTGGAAGGCGCTGATTATTACAAGTTGAGTCTGCGTGACTTCACCCTGAACAAGTCAGTGTTCAACATCGAGGTTGAGGGAACTACAAGTTTTGTCGCAACTGGTCTTTTACTCGGTCATAGTTACTGGTGGACTGTAAGTGCCTGTAACAGCTCGACCTGCAGTGATTCCTCTTCCAGACATTATTTTCAGGTTAACTAACAGCGTGTTTCTGGTCAGGCACCAGCCAATAAAAAACCCGGTCACTTGAAGTGACCGGGTTTCTTGACTGGGAGGCTAAGCCGGATTCAACCGCGCTTACTTCACCGTACGGACATAACGCTTGATGCCACCGACCGGACCAACTTCGGCACCGAAAATGTTGCCGTGCTTGTCAGCCACCACGCCTTCGGCGGTGCAGGTACCGCGACAGTCAGGCTGCGGGTCAGGAATGAAGAATTCCACTTCACCGGTAATTGCACTGCCTACGCGAATGCCACGCAGCCAGTTACCGTGTTCCGGGTTGACCGAACCGGACTCCGAATCGGCAGCGTACAGCACGTCATGGTCATCAATGTAGATGCCGCTGTTACGGCTGAACTGATGCCAGACATCCAGCAGGTTACCGTCCTGGTCGAAAATCTGGACACGGTTGTTGCCGCGGTCAGCGACAAACAGACGACCCTGGGAATCCATGGCCAGGCTGTGCGGCTGACGGAAGTTACCCGGCTCTAAACCCCAGGTGCCCCACTTCTTGATCAGGTTGCCCTGAGGATCGTACTTATACATTGCGTTCGGAGTGCCTTCGGCGCTGGTGTGACCCTCGCCGATGAAAATAGAGCCATCCGGTGCGACCAGCACGTCGTTAGGGGTGTAGCAGCATTCACCGTTGCTGCCGCCGCCTTTCACACCGATAGACATCAGGTGAATGCCGGTGGGGCTGAATTTGTGTACCTGGTGACCGTAAGACTCGCCGGTGTAACCGCGCATCATGTCGGTACCACGGGCATCGGCAACCCAGACGTTACCCCAGGGATCGACCTCGATACCGTGCGGCCAGGTGATGTAGCCGGCGCCGAAGCTGCGTACCAGATTCCCGTCCTTGTCAAACAGCATGATCATGTCGACATCCGGGTTCTCGATACAGGCATTGGCATTGCCGGCGCAGCGCTCCGCTACCCAGACGCTCTCACCGTCAAGATCGATTTCCACAGTACTGGAAGAGCCCCACTCGCGACCCGCGGGCAGCTTGAAAAAACCTGATTGGGTGATATAAGGATTGGGCAGGTCGTTGACCGGCTCCATGTCAGCCTGGGCAAACGCCAGGGCGGGTACCATGCAGAGGGCCAGGCAGGCCGACTTCAGAATGTTATTGTTTGTCATGTTATTTCTCTCATTTGCTGAAAAAATGGCACTCAAGCATAAACCAGGGGGCAGGCCAATTCAATCAAACTGCGACCGGCGGCCGGGGGCTGTTACAGATTGTAAAATTTGCGGGTGTGGGGCCACCCCGATAGCCATTGAACCCGCTGAAATTGCGACATCCAGGGGCATCGAACTGGTTTCAGGTGACCTTCAGGCGTTGCTGATACCTGGCTTCCCGGAAGGTCCCGTTACGTACAACCTCTGCCAGCGCCAGCACGGCCTGCTCAATTTCTGCAAAGCGCACTATCAATGGCGAAAAGCCGATTCTGAGCAGATCCGGGCTGCGGAAATCGGCAATCACGCCGGCATCCGCCCAGGCGCGGCAGATGGCATAGGCCTGTGGATGGGCAAAGGAAAGCTGACTGCCGCGCCGGCTGGCCTCTTTCGGTGAAACCAGCACGAACTCCGCCAGTGCCGGTTGTTGCTCCATCAGTTCCAGGAAGCATTCACCGAGTGCCAGGGATTTTTCCCGTAACTGGTTGAGTTCCAGCTCTACAAAGCAATCCAGCGCTGCGTCGAGTGCCGCCAGTGACAGAATGGATGGAGTGCCGGTCAGGAACTGATTGACACCTTCTGCCGCAATGAAGTCATTCCCGAATTCAAAAGGCGCCTTGTGTCCCATCCATCCCCACAGCGGCTGGGTAAATTTTTCGTGATGCCTGCGATTGACATAAGCAAAAGCCGGGGCGCCGGGACCGCCGTTCAAAAATTTGTACCCGCACCCGACCGCAAAGTCCACGTTCCAGGCATCCAGCTGCAGCGGCATGACCCCGGCGCTGTGGGCCAGATCCCAGATCACCAGTGCGCCTCGTTGGTGTACCATCCGGGTGAGTGCCGCCATATCGTGCATGGCGCCGTCACGAAAGTTGACGTGACTCAGCAGCATTACCGCGACGTCGTCGCTCAGCACAGCAGCAAGCTGATCAGCCTCGACTGATTCGAGCTGACAACGCGAGTCACCAAGTAACTGCTGCAGTCCCTGGGCCACATACAGATCGGTGGGGAAATTATCGCTTTGTGTCAACAAGCGGGTGCGGCCGGGACGGAGTTGCAGACTGCCGGCCAGCAGCTTGAAAAGATTCAGAGAGATGGAATCGCAGCAGATCACCTGGCCACCTTCCGCCCCCAGCAAAGGGGCGATTTTTTCCCCGACCCGTTGCGGCAGATCGATCCAGCCATGCCTGTTCCAGCTGCTGATCAGGTCCTCTCCCCACTCCCGGTTCGTCACGGTCTCCAGATGCTGCGGTACGCTGAACGGTAACGGACCGAGGGAGTTGCCATTAAGGTAGATAATGCCTTCAGGGAGATTGAACAGGCCGCGACGCGCAGCCAGTTTATCGTTGGCATCCAGCTTGATGATCTTTTGCGTATCCAATTACAGCCCGCCAGCAAGTAGCTGCAGCAACTCCCGGAACGCCGGTGTCCCGGGATGCACCCAGTCGAAGTGGCCAGCGCCTTCACTGAGCCGGGTTTGCGCTCCCGGCAGTGTCGCCTGGGACCGCGGCACAATCTGGTCGACATCCCCCTGAAACAGCACCGTGGCAGGGTGCACGCCGTAAGTTACCGGATTGGCTTCGGCGTAGGCCGCGGGCCGCTCTTCAGCGCTGCCACCCATGAATGCCGGCGTTGCCACTTCGCAGCTGTTGTCTCCCCGGGAGTAACTGATTACATCGGTGATGGCCGCCAGGCCCACCACCAGGTCGGGTTCGACCGTCAGCAGTTCCGGGCGCGCGCCTGCCAGCACCGCCAGGTGACCACCGGCTGAGTGGCCCAGCAGGGCCAGTCTTTCGGTGGTGACACCGTACTGAGCCAGGTTGTTAACGTAATTGATACCGGCGATCACGTCCTCAAAGGTGCCGGGCCAGCCGCCTCCGCTGTCGCCGGTGCGCCGGTATTCCAGCGCCCAGACGTCGTAACCCGCTGCGGCCAGAGCGGTTGCAGCGGCCTGGGCATGATCGACTTCATATTCGTTCAGCCAGCAACCTCCGTGAATAAACACCAGCAGGCCGCGGCTCTCTCCTTCCGGGAGCCATAACTGTCCGAATTGCAACGGATCCGGGCCGTAGTTGAGGCGGTAATCACTGTCCCGGAACGGCAGCGTAAAAACAGCACTGAAACTGACATTCGCCGCCACGGCAGGATACGAGTCTTCGGCAGCGCGACTGGCTAAGGACACCGGCAACAGTACCAGACTGCAGCCCAGCGAAATAAAAAGCGACATGAAAGATGAACGTGAAAAATTGACAGGCAGCATACTGATAAGCGCGTTATGGAAATTTTGAAACCTGAGTCTATCCCAATTGCCGGTGACCTTGAAAATACCAGGCCACCTTCACCATAGCCAGCGTATCCATCCGGCAATACTCCCTCAGTCTTTTTTCAAGCTGTTGCCTGCGGTCCTCGCCAATTCCTGATGCAATACATGCCTTGTAAGCCATCTGCGCCCCGGTCCCGTCCTTCACCTCCTCCAGCTGACCGTAATCCAGCTCCGGTGCAATGGTCGGCAGTACTGCCTTGATGGACCAGGACCCTTTCATGGCCGGATGGTAGTAACTCTGTCTGACAATTTTCTGCAGGTCGACCAGGCGATCCAGCAAGGCAAAAAGCTGCGCCTCCAGCTCCGGGAAACGCCTGGCCTGCTCTTTTATAATACGGCGTTCAAAATTGCTGTAAGTAAAGACAGGTCCCTGCTGCCCCAGTATCGTCAACAGCTGTTCGGAAAAGCCTCGCATGGGGGCCTCACCACTGGTATCGAGGAAATCGGCCTGTTCGAGCTTACCGGGCTCGCGTTCGATATGGCAGGACCACTGGAATGGCAACTGGTCATAGGGATGCGTCTCCAGCCAGGCCGGTACGGCGAACTGGACCGTCTCGAAATCCAGATAAAAGCGTGGGTAAGGCAATGCCTTGAGACGCTTGCCGGCTTCGGGGTCAACAAACGGGTTACCGTCGATGGTCACCTGCCTGACCCGTTGCTGCAGTGGTCTGGTCAACGCGCCTGCGGGAATATCACGGATATCTTCAATGCCCCGCGCCAATAACTCATCGACAATCCTGCCCTTGTCCGGTAACGAGCTGACCGGGTAGTCCGGTACGTCCTGCCAGCAGTGAGCGATAAACGGGCAGTCATACGGATCGGTACACTGCAGGCCCGGTGTGACCGTGGGTTCCGGTCCATTCAGAGTCTGCTTTGCGCCCCTCACCCAGTCGGGAACATCCCTGCTGATCACCGACACCAGCTGAGTGATGTCCCTGCACGCAAGCAGCCCTTCGTAGTTATCAGGCTCCCGATACTCGAATGAAGTGTCCACGTGTGCCAGTTCGACCCGGTCAGGCCGATACCCCGCACCGGCCATGACCCAGTTCTGAACCGCACAGTCATCCAGATGCCGGTCCTTCACCCGGGAGGCGGATTTCACCTCTCGGAGCACCAGCCCGGTTTCCGATGGGATTACCATGTCTGCCCTGATCAGCACGTCATCATACTGAAAGGTCGCCTCGAATAAAGCTGGTCCGCCAGGCACAGCAAGCAACAGGCGCGTCTGCTCCAGAGCTGAGCTCAGATCCGGGGATACACCACGGCCCTCGTTACCGCTTCTTTGAACCGTTCTTTCCCCGCCCCCGCCGATCAGCACGCCTCCGGGCTCCAGACTGCGCGCCACCCTGCCCACTTCCCGGCCCATGGCAAACCAGTACGCTGTCTGTTCGTCTTCGACCGCCAGTTCGGGACGATAGACTTCCAGAAACAGGCGTTTGGAGCACTGTTTCCAGGCCAGAATTCGACCTTTGGAAAGTGTGCCGGAATTGGTGTCGTTGTCGCTCATGAGACTGCCATTCAGACTGCCCTGATCAGTCCTTGGAATGGTAGTAAAAATCACGGGCCCTGGCCAACTGTGACAGGCTGCAGAAATGCCCCATCACCATCAATTAAGAACCTCTGGCCAAGGTGATGGCACGGCCCCGGCAACAGACTTACTGCGCAGGGCCGCGGCTTCAATCAGAACCGGGCTGAAACTTTCAGCCGTGCCTGGACCGGCGAGCCGGGAGTGATGTTGTAGTCGTTATGAGCCGTAAACCAGTATTCTTCATCAGCCAGATTCTCAAGATTTAACTGGATATCAAACCGCTCGTTCAGGCTGTAGAAAAGTGCCGCATCGACTCGCGTGTAGGAAGGCAGGACTACCGCATTACTGATGGACGCAAACTGTTGGTCCTGATGAATAATGCCGAGCCCAACATCCAGTCGATCGGTCAGACTTACCCGGTTCCACAATGACGCGCTGAATTCCGGTACCAGGGGTGCGCTACGA
The DNA here is from genome assembly GCA_024234395.1 of Pseudomonadales bacterium. GTDB lineage: Bacteria > Pseudomonadota > Gammaproteobacteria > Pseudomonadales > Pseudohongiellaceae > NORP240. Next base: position 23,297 of record JACKOH010000004.1, on the reverse strand, counting down.
CCGGAGGGCGCCGAACTCGTGGTTGAGGTAATCTCTGCATCCTGAAACGACATGGCACCTATGACGTTCCAGCCTGGCATCAACTCTCCCTGCAAGGCCAGTTCCAGGCCTTCCGCACGTTGCGACCCGGTCAGCACCACCGTTTCCGGTATCGGTCCGGGCGCCCTGGTATTGGTGCGGTCCAGCTGGTACAGCGCCGCGCTGAGCAGCAACCTGCTGTTGGGAATCCAGCGGGCGCCGATTTCCAGGTTCTCAAACTCCTCGGGTTCCAGCGCAGCAGTAGTCACGTTGAGAGAACTGAACTGCTCACCTGACTGGGGCAGGAAGGCCTCGCTCCAGCTCCCATAGAAAGAAAGGCCATCCAGCGGTTCCCAGATCAGTCCGACACGGGGTGAGACAAAGTTATCCTTACGCCCGAAGTCTGCGGTTCCCGGCCGCCGGTCATTGAAGGCGAGATCGAAGCTGTCCCAACGCAGTCCCACCACGGCTTTGAACTGGTCGGAAAGCTCTATCTGATCCTGGACCAGCACGGCAAACAGATCCAGGTCATTGGTGTTGTCGCGGGCCGGGGCGACCGAGAAATCCGGCACCAGATCCCGACCCCGATTGTCCAGGCTGAATATGCCGGAATCGCTATTCACGCGACGGTTCTGACTTTCCTGGCGACCGGACTCCAGGCCGAAAAACAGAGTATGACGCAGTCCAGCAAGCGATGTTGCCCAGACCAGATCGGCCTGGCCAAGCAGATTCTGCCGGTCAGTCGCATTGTTGTAAGAGCTGATTCGAACCGACTCGGTCAGTGGGTCGACCGCGCCGCCCGGATACACATTCTCGTAGAATTTCCCGTAGTCACCATAGGAAAGCGCAGCGCGGAGAGTCAGCCCATTGCCAAAAGCATGCGTGGCCACACCCCGCAAAGTGGCAACATCGATCTCACTGTTGGAAAGATCCGGGTTACCGAAAAAGGTATCCACAGCGCCCGGCCAGGGCTGACCGTCCTGGGACGGTACCCCCCGATCAACAGTGCGCTCATCGGAAAACACTTCCGCGAACAGATCGATGCGGGTTGCATCAGTGGCCTGAATACGGACTGTCGGCGCGATACCGCGCCGGGAAATTTCCACTTCGTCCCGGAAACTGTCGCTCTCCTCTACGACGGCATTGACCCGACCGGCAACATCCCGGGAGAGCTCGCCACCGAAGTCTGCAGCGAACCGGGAATAGCCATACATGCCGGCGCCGAAGTCGACTGAGCTGATTGTCTCGCCATTGGCGGTTTTACTGACCCGATTGAGCGCGCCGCCTCCGGTGCCACGACCAAAGACCAGTGCGGAAGAGCCCTTGATTACATCCACCCGGTTTACGTTATAAAGATCTCTGATGTACTGCAGATCATCCCGCATGCCGTCGACGAAGAAATCCGAAGTGCTGATATTGCCACGGAATACCGGTGCATCACGGTGCCCCTCACCCTGCTCCATAGAAACGCCCGGCACATAGCGGACCAGGTCACCGAGACCGTTCATGGCCTGGTCGTCGATGACATCCCGGGTGATGACAAAAATCGACTGTGGGATATCCTCCAGCGCGGTGGAGGTCCGGGTGACGGAACTGCTCTCGTCTTCCCGGTAGCTGTTACGGGTACCATAGACATACATGATTTCCGCAGTGGCGCCCGAATCCTTCGTGTCTGCCGGTTCGGGGTCCTGGGCCTTCTGCTGTCCAAGCGTGGAACTGGAAGCAATGCCCATTGCAACAGCAGCGGCAAGCGACACCGTTTTCTGTAAGTACTTCATTGAAAAAACCTATTACGTTAATAACAAGCAAGTAAGAATTGATTTCTTTTGATAATATTATTACTAATGATAACTATTATCATTTGCAACTTTAAAGGGGCTGTCTGTGACTGTCAACAGCTTGGAATCTTCCCGGCACGGCGAGGAGAACGGGATTTAATCTCTGCTACTCAGGCGAATCCCGCTTTCTGCTCGTTACGCCTGAACACCGCCAGCCCACGCATCAAAGCACTGGCAACCGCTCTCACCGGTTCATCCTGCAGAACAGAACGCAATCAGTTCCGCGTCGGATAACAAGCCTTCGCTGGCGACCAGAGGGCAGCGAGCCGGGGCTACATCGCGCAGCCCGCAAGTAAGATACGCTTTCATCAGGTGCATGGCTGCCTTGCGTCGGTTCAGACTACCGAGTTTGCAACAGGCTCGCAGAACCCAGCTAGGCTGCAGTGAGATAAACCCTTTTTCCACCCCGAAGTCGACCTGATCCAGGTCATCCAGGTATCGGTTCCATAGATACCAGCGACCGCCATCCCAACTCAGGTAGAAGTGATCCTGACAAATATGCACCGGTAACCAGGTCCACTCGAGGGAAGCCACATACAGACTGTGTTGTTCCGGTTTTTCGGGCAAGCCCAGCAGGCTTGCGTCCACGGGGAAATCCACTTCAATATCGGTTTCGTCAGGCGACGACTGGGCGGGGAATAACCTTTGCTGAGGCAACTCCTCGGTTGAATGGAGAAATCCTGACTGAGTTAACATGCTGAACTCCTTTTAGTGCTTTGCATCAGCGCGGGCGCACAAGCTGGTAGACAAATGCCCGATCTTTTTTGTGTGGGGGATCAGCCCAATAAAAAACCCGGTCCAGCACAGCCGGATCGGGTTCATTATTCTTTCCGGTTTAGCTGGTATTTTTTAAGCACCCCGCAAGCTGGAGCAAATCGGTGCTGACGGTAATTAGAACAGAAATGCCTCAATCAGGCAACCGGCAAAGAGTTTTCGTCACCAACAAAAAGCCTCTGATTTCGTTCTGGAAATCAGATCGCTATCCGGCGATTTGGACTTTCGTCGGCTGAGTTCGGCGTGTTGTCATCGTGGAGAAAATCACTTCCCGCCACTACCTCAGCACGCAACCAAGCCATCAACTCCGAGCCAGCCCGACTACCCTGCTATTTGAAGTAAGCGGTCTCTGACATCGATCTGAAGTGCAATTGCTCACGATTGGAAAGACAGGAATCACAGGGGTAGGCCTTGGCAGTATATTGCAGAGCCTTTTCCATAGCCGACAGAAGATCGTCGTGAACGCCGAGTTTGATCCAATACTCCTCTTCCGGCAGATGCCTGCAGAACGTAGACAGGTCGTGAACGAGATAAAGATGATTTCCACGTGGTCCGGAAAGGCTGCCCCGCCGATCTATCGCTGTTCCACGCCGGTCGAAAGTGTTACATCGTCTATCCACTATCTTTCCTTTCAGAGCGGATACAGTATTATCCAGGCTTACTACCCACTCGCGTCTATCCAGCGCATTTTTGCGCCGGTCGGAAATGTGACTTCGCTTATCCAGTATAAATTCTGCCATACGAAAATTGCCTCTTTGAATTCATAATTGCAGATAAGGAACGATAATCAGAAGCTCCTTTATTTACCAAACGATACAGTCTTTGCAGGATGATCAGGCTTGTTGATCAGACGAAAGTGGGAAAAGATATACTCGTAGTCGATATTGAATTCGTTTTCATCCAGAACAGTCCGGATCGTCCGGGAGTCATGGCTTCGTTCGTAGTCTCTGGTATCAACAACAAGCGGCTGGCGATTACGTTTGCGCTCATCGAGCACGATGGTTACCTTTGGATAAAGACGGCTGTTCTTATTACTGTCTATTACCACGGCACCTTCTCCGCTTTGCAGTTCGACCAGTGAGCCAGTCGGGTAAATTCCCAGGCAGGCGATAAATTCTTCTACCAGCCAGCGGTCAAACTGAGAACCCCGGCTGTAAAATAAAATCTTGATAGCCTCCGTTGCCGGTCTGGAATTATCGTAACTTCGATTGGCAGTGATGGCATCGTAGGCGTCCACGATTGAGATGATTCGCGTAAAAAGATTTAACGTACTGGCTTTGGTGCCATAGGGGTAGCCGGTACCGTCAATACGTTCGTGGTGCCCCCAGGCCGCTTCTATGGCTTCCTTCGGCAGATCACTGTCTGCTTCCAGAATTTTTCTGCCCAGTTCGCAATGAGATTTGATGACAGCAAATTCCTGTTCGGTGAGCCGGGCTGGTTTGTTCAGGATGCTCTGATCAATCTGCATTTTCCCCACGTCGTGCAACATACCGCATAACCCCAGGGTTTCCAGCGCAGTCTCATCCAGACCCAGATGACGCCCCAGAGCGATTGCCAGGATACCCACATTCAGACAATGCTCGGCGGTGTATTCGTGCCGGTTTCGCAATCGTGTCAGCCATAACATGGCATTGGGATTTTCGACAATGCTGGCAACGCAGGCTTTCACCGAGCGGCGCACATTGGTAACACTTATGCCTCCCCCCCGCTTGATATCCCGCAGGACTTCCTTCATGGAGTTGAGGCCGGACTGATGCTTCGAGTAAGCGTTGTCGAAGACTTCCACTACCGATTTTTTGACTTCGTACCGTCCGGGATCTGCTGTTCTTATCAATTTGCGATCCCGCGGAGAAATATTGGATTTTGACGGAACCTTATTCGTCAACCGGCTGACAGGACCTCGCAACCATTGCAGATTCAGGGAATGCAGACTTCTCCCGACATCCACGTAGATAAATGGGCACTCCCTGCGGACTTCCTTCAGAATATTCTCATTCGCCACGAGAAACCCCTGGTAAAGGAAGCGTGTTTCCAACCAGGGGCGATCCGCGTTGGCCATGTACATGCCCAACTCAATCCTGTCGGATCTGACCTTGATGAGTTCGCGGTCTGTTGGCGGCGGGTGGGTCCCCATTCCATTACATCTCAGTTTCGGTCCCTGACGAGTGCAACAGGAAGATTAGCAGGTATTTGAGGAGCGGACTGTGCTAGTCATTGTTCATCCGTGTGACCTGCTCCGCAAAAACAAAAATTGCCACAACCGGAACGCCGTGTTAGCCGAAATCAATACCAGCAAGACTATTCGGTGAATAGATTGCCACGGTATTTACCGTACTTAACGCCGGATCAGCGGGACCACAGCCTGTGAGATATCAGACTGCTAACGACGATTCAGTGGCGATTCCTGACGATTATCCACATCCTGTCTGCGTGCCCCGGCGAGAATCCCGGCCATGGAATAATTCCCTTCGTGGCAGGCATACTCATAGAGCTGCCCTTCTATGGCATAAAAGCTGAGTTCCGCGGTCCAGGGCTGACTGTAAAGCGCCGGGTCTTCGATTGTAAAACTGTAAACAATCTCGCTGTCGGAATGACGGACAAAGCGCTCAGTGACCTTACCCCTGTTCGTGATCGCCGTGGGGCTTTCCCGCATCTGTTGAGGATTGACATTGACAGTCTCCACTATCAGGACACCGTCTTCGTACCAGCCTACGGAATCTCCCATGTAGGGCATCAATACTTCAGGACGATGACCGGCGCGGGCTTCTTCAGCCGATGCAAAGACTGGAATGATACGGGCATCGTGTATCTGCTCCACATCGATAACGACATAGTCGTCAGTCTGAACAAACTGATAGGTGTTGTTGTAAAGGGCACTCTGCATTGCCGGACCAGCCCTGCGATCAGAGATAATACAGCGCTCGGCCAGGGGCAGAGCTTCGGGGCCGGAGGCATCGCCGATACCGGTTACGTATCGGCTGCCGAAATTTGTCGGCCGAAAGTCGGTAGTGGGGTTTTCCAGATACGGTATCTGCCCATTTTCAGGATCGATAATGTAGGAAGTACGGTATTCACCCCTGACCTGTGCGAGGGTGGCACCCGGATCGACCCAGAAATTATTGTAGGCTCGGGTGCCGAAGTCGTCCCCGGCCACGTCAGGCGTATTATTGATTCCGTCACCCTCATCAAAGCCACCCTCAATACCCCCTATCGGCACGCTCGCGGCGATCACGCCGGCCTGTTCCGGTGTCACCACCAGCGACTCGACTCCAGGCATGCGCGTAAGACTGGTCAACGAGGCATTGCTCCAGACACCCTGCAGGTCAGGACGCACTGATTCCTGAGCCAGCACGACTGCATGGGGTAACGCGAGAGACAGCAGGAAACCTGGGAAAAGCGAGAGAGTAATCAGTCGAGGCGCCATCGGTATTCTCCTTGAGTATCGTTCCCCCGCGAGTCACGGGGGCAATGACCTATTATTGTTGGAAAACTTTCCAGCTGAGCACGGGGACTCTTTGGCGTTCAGAGTTTTGCGGTTAGCAGTTGAAATTTGGTGTTCGGTGTTCTAATTACGAGCCGGTTCAGAGATGGCAGATTCAACTGCTGCTGGCGGTCGTTCCCGCCCTTGCCAGTATGACTCCGAGATAAACACCAAGAGGCAACAGTACCACATCAACCAGAACAAACCAGTTCGGGTAAGGCAGCATGGATATATTAAACGCTGCCGCGGCGACCAATAAAATTCCGATAGCCATGCCGTGTGCCGGATGTCGTCTGGCACCAAACCGGGTAGCAAGAAAACTGGCTGCCAGAGCCGTCAGCCCCCAACCGATACCACCCAACAGGAACAGGACCCAGGCCGGATAATTTGCCACATGTTGAGCCATTGACTCATAAGTCTGATCAAAATCGGCTGGAAACGGGTGCAGCACAGCGCTGATTCCTTCAATGGCGCTCAATAACAGCAGTGCCACCAGCACACTCAGCAGGATCGCACCAGCACTTTTTAGGGCAGGATTGTTAATCATGATTGTTCCTTTACTTGCAGCTTTAATTGCAGCGCTAATTGCAGCTTTTACTTCTGCTTATTACTACATCAATCGTTGCTCTGCTACTCGCTTGAGAGACCCTCGCTTCGAACTTAATAAGCGAAAGTTCGGACCAGGAGAAGACAGACCCCACCAAGCAGTGTCACGGCCGACGTGACCACCAGTCCCGTAATCAGGGGGTTTGCCTGCTTTGGATACCTGCCTTCGATTAGCTTGACTATGTGCAGCATGTTTCACCTCCGGACCGAAGATTCAGTCGATTTAACCATTGCCATCGAGGAACGGCAAGGGTTAATACAGATGCTTTTTATTCAGCCGTCTCCGGGCCGAACGCCCTGTCCAGGGCAGCTGTGAAAAGAAATATTTACAGGCCTCGAAACCGAAATTCAGCGGTCTGACCGTCAGCATCAGCTTTGAAAAGTTGAATCAAATGCCGGGCCTGCCTGCGCAGACCCGACATATTCCAGATACCTGATACCTGATACCTGATACCTTACAGGTGATGGAAGTCGAACACCATTAATCTTCCAACAACCCGAATCGCTCCCGCAGGAACGTCATTATTTCACCCGATTGACAATGATCCTCGCAACCGGGTTCCGCCAGTCCAGCACCGCGGGGTCGGCATCGCCGATTCCATGAATGCCACTGTGAATGTGAACAAAGCCTTCGCCGCTGTCATTGGGAGAGTAGGCTTCTCCGCCAAGACCGGCAACCGTGGTGGCCAGTTCATCATTGGTTTCACTACCGGCATCATAGGCGCTTGCCATGTAGGTGACCGTTTTCGTGCCCTTGGTGGGTAACGGCAGATCCTTGATGGCGAAGAAGGCGTCATTGGTCGCACCCAGCATCGAGCCAACGCTGATGTGGTCGTTGGGCGTTTGTGCCCAGACCTGCACGGTGGTGGAATCACCCGGGAAGGTCAGACCGCCGGTGCTGATCTGCACGTCGTCAACGGCCTCCAGGGTCCACAGGTAGTCAGCCATAGGCTGGCCGTTGCCGGCTTCCGCCAGCCAGGCCAATTCATCACTGGGCGCCTCACCTTCTTCAAAAAATGCGACACCGGGCTCGTGAGTCGCCACCAGCACCGGGGCCAGCGGTTGACCATGGGTAAGATTGGTAATGGTGACTTCAAGCATTACGCCATTGTCCGCGCGACTGATATTGGCGAACAGCAGGCTACCGGTAAGAAGGCTTCCGATTAAAACGAGTGACTTGTTAGGCATATTTATCTTCTCCGAATTAGTGACTGATCTGGAACCCGGCGGGAACCCGGGAACTTCCAATTCGAATCCTAATGAGGAGTATTCACATGCCAATCACGAAAAAATCACATTTCTATCCCGAACTGTGGAAGCGCAGGGAGACATTACTATTTTTCAAAAGCATCGGCGATAACGGCCTGGCAGACCTCTACCGCCACCTCATCTGCTCTCGGGCAGCGCGAATACAAACAGCGTGGGGCTGTAATTGCCGCCGCCGGTGGGAACCTGAATTCCATTCTGTGCCGCATGCGATGGCGTGTCCTGAGTGCCGCTTGGGGCCAGCACTGCGATGTATTGCCGCCCATCCACGGCGAATGAAATCGGGGCCATGTCTGTGGCACCGCTGAGGATGGTCTGCCAGAGGGTGTCACCGGTCCATTGATCGAGAGCATAAAATCGGCGGTTGGCGTCGCCGGCGAACAGTAGACCGCCACCGGTCGTGAGCATGCCATTCAGTGGCAGCGGGCGCTCCTGCCGCCACAGTGTTCTGCCGGTAGATACTTCGATCGCTTCAGGCTGTCCCAGGTTGCCGGCCGGACTGGGAACCGTTCTTATGGTGGAAGTGTTGTAGCCGGACTCCAGATCCGGTGTCATGGAACGCACCTTGGTAATTCCGCATCGGCCATTGAACACCGGTGCGTAGTAGGCATTGGTCAGGGGACTGTACGCTCCCTGGGGAATATTACGATTTTCCCGGCAGATCATCGCCTCGTGGTCCGGGTCCGCCGGAATGACCGCATCGGAGTTGGTCAGGTAGGCACCGGTTTCCCCATCGTAAGCCTGTATCAGGTTCTGATAGGCAGTCGGCCTGGCATAGAGAAACTTGCCATCGCTGCGCTCGTAGGCATAAAAAATGGCATCCTTGGAAAAAGATCCAATAACCAGTTGCCTGACTATCGTGGTGTCAATTCCTGACGCAATACCCAGGGCCCCGGGTGGGCTCGGATCAACCGCCGAGTCGACCAGTATGCGATCGAATACGGAATCATTGTTCCACATATCGGTATGATGCTGGGCCCACCAGACCAGTTCGCCGGTACGATGATCCAGCGCCACGGTGGAGCCCTGGTACAGCCGGTCGGGCCACTCGCCATTGGTCCCGGCAAAGTCCGGTTGTTGGGGGGCACTTGAGCCGATGCCGAAAATAAACAGACCCCGGGAACTGTCTACTGCCGGTGTCATCCAGGGTGACATATTACGCCGGGATTCCAGCGGATAAACCTGGGGATCGTCACCCCAGGTGAAATGCATGGGATCGTCGCGAACGGGGCTGGTATACCAGCGCCACAGTAATTCACCGTCATCGGTGCTGTAGGCGGAGAGGTGACAGGGGCCCGGTGCGGTCCATGCTGTACAGTTGTAGGGAATCGCCACCACACCATCAAATGCCACAGGAGCACCGCTGGGCTGCTGACCGTCCCTGAAGTCGGTCATCGCCACTTCCCACAGCAATCGGCCGGTTCGGGGGTCAAGGGCAAACAGCATCCCATCAGTACTGTGCGCCAGCAACTTGTCCTGGTAAAGAAACACGCCCCGGCCCCGGCCAATGGTAAGCCGGATCTGACCTCCGACAATCGGTTCCGGCAGTGGCCGGGAATAGCGCCATAGAATATCGCCGGTGGCGGCATCATGGGCGGAGTAGTTTTCATTGGCATGACGCAGGTACATCACACCGTCATAGACTACCGGTTCCACCTGCATACCGTTGGAGCCCGGCAGCGGCGGCTCGAAAGTCCAGGACCAGGCCAATTGCAGCGTCTGCACGTTATCCCGGTCGATCTGGCTGAGCGGGCTGTAGCCCCAGTTTTCGTAATTACCCCGCCACATGATCCAGTCGGCCGGGTCCGGCCGGCTGAGCCGTTCCTGCGTTAATGGCTGAAAGTCCCGCAAAACCTCCTGAGCGGAGGCAGGCCCGGCAGCGAGAATCAGCAGGTACAGAACGAGAGAGGTTCGAAAAGGCATGGTTACACTTCCGTCAGGTTTCGGGTTCATTTAACGCGTCCCCGGCTGCTAACCGCATATCGATTTCAGGTTCGCCTGCACCGACCCGGATCAGCCGGTCATCGCGGAACCTGGAATGGGCCATTCCAGCAGGCACGATCCGGCACCAGAATCAGGCTCCCAGAATAAAAGTGAACCGGCGAAATGTCCACCTGAGCGCGTATCAGCCTGAGTACCCGGATAATGTCCGTCAATACCGCTGGCGATATCGTCATGGGAGCTGCCTGCCGTTCGGCCCTGGTATCCGGGAGACGCAAAGTGGAATCCGTATGAACTACTTAACCTCCTAGAAACCTGACTGACACTTTCTGTATCGATCGTCTACTTTTAGCCGGTGACCTCGCACCATTGGCAGGAAGCAAATAGCCTGTCGGACACGACGGAGAATTTCGCCGTTTAGTGGTTGCTAATGTGGATGGATACTCGTCCGACGCTTGCATATCCGGCCATTAGAGGTAGCATTGGAGGCCTGATAAGAATAAGAGGTGTGCCATGAAGCATTGGATAATATCAGGCCTACTGGCGTTCGTTCTCGGCATCCCGGTCGTCTCAGCCCAGGAATCGGTGCTGGTGCTGGAGGGCGGTATGCTCATCGATGGCACCGGAAGCCCGCCGGTTCCCGATGCTGTCGTGGTCATCCGGGGCGAGCGCATCGAAGCGGTGGGCAGCAGCGGTGATGTTGCCATTCCTCCCGAAGCGACAGTGATTCCGCTGCAGGGACAGACCATACTTCCCGGCTTTATCGATACCCACCTGCACCTGCGTGACTATCAGGTGCCCATGTTCCTTCCCTATGGAATTACCACGCTCGCCGATATTCACAATAATACCGCCTGGAGCCTTGAGCAACGCGATGCCCTGGCGAGCGGGCGTATCAAAGGCCCGCGCCTGTTCGTATCCGGTGCCCGGTTGACCGGCCCGGATTCAGCGCCTGCCAACGAAGGCCGCGTGGAAACAGTGGCAGAGGCACGTGCTTATGTCCGCAATCTGGTTCAGCAGGGTGTAGACCAGATAAAAGTCGACCTCACTATTACCGATGAACAGTTGCGCGCCGTGCTTGAGGAAGCCGACGATCTGGGTGTGAGAGTCCTGGGCCACACACAGGATATTCGTGAAGCCGTCGCCATGGGTATGCGGCACATGGAACATATGGATACCATGGCCCGCTCCCTGCTGAAGCAGGAAGGACGCAATCCCCGTCCCTCGGATACCACGTCAGAGGCGGCCGTCAATCCGGACCTGTTCGGTCCGCTGATCGAGTACCTGGTTGCCCGGGATGTGTATGTGAATCCGACCCTGGTGCTGTCCTGGTCCGGCAGCACCGAACGCTGGCACGACTGGACACCCCTGATTCACGAACTGGTTGAAGATCCGGCGCTGGCCTTTATCCCCGACGAGGCAAGAGCTGCCTGGCTGCGCGAGCCCAGGGTCCGGGCCGGCTACGCCAACGTGGTCAGCTTCCTGTATCAGTACTCCCAGGCCGGCGGGAAAATTCTCGCCGCCACCGATACCGGTTGCTGCGCGCAGATTGTGCCGGGGCTCAGCCTGCACCAGGAAATGCAACTGCTGACCGACATGGGCATTGCCCCCATGCAGGCAATCCAGGGAGCCACGTTATGGGCTGCCGAAGTTATCGGTCAACAACAGAACCTGGGCAGTATCGAGCCTGGAAAGTACGCCGATATCACCATCGTCGACGGCAATCCATTGAGCAACATCGAGGCCACCCGACAGGTCACGCTGGTGATTAAAAGCGGCCAGGTGGTGGATACGACCTATGACCCCGAATGGGTGAATCCGATTCCCAGATACTGATGCGATGCTGACTTCCGGGATTCCAGCCCCTTCCCGCGCCTGAGTTTGACGATGAAACAGCGCTTCACTATCCTTTACGGATAGAGCTCCGCTGAGTCAGGCGCACCGTAATTTCCGGTGAACCCAGGAGTCAAAACACTCCTGCCGGCGGCGGAAATTCACCTTCGATCCGGAACCGGCTGGAACGCCATAGCATCCGCTGTCGCGACACCACACCGAGGAGCATTCATGCAAAGAATTCGACCAGGTCATTCGCGTTTCTTTTTCCACAACACTTTTTCCTACTGCCTTTTCATGCTGACCCTGATGCTGCTGACGACAGTCCACGCCATGGCGGAACCGTCCGACTGGGAAATCGACCCGGAACATTTTTCAATTGCCTTTGCAGTGGAACACGTGGGCTTTCAGCACCAGCTCGGGATGTTTCTCGAAGCTTCCGGACATTTTCGCTACGACCCGCAAGCTCGCCAGCTGAGCGGCGGCCGCGTGGAAGTGCAGGCAGCCAGTGTCTTTTCCAATCACCAGCGCCGGGACGATCACCTGCGCAGTGGCGAATTTCTCGACGCGGCGAACCATCCCGTAATCGTCTTCGAAGCAACCGGCTATACGCCGCGTTCCGGTGACAGCGACGGGGGTACCCTGGCCGGCAACCTGACCCTGCTCGGTAACACCCACCCGGTCGAGCTGGACATCACCCTCAACAAGCATGCTGACTATCCGTTCGGACATCGCCGGGAAACAATGGGAATTTCGGCCCGAACCACACTGTTACGCAGCAACTGGGGAATGGACTATGGCGTGGCGGGAAATCTGGTCGGCGATGAAGTCGCTCTGCGTTTTGAGTTCGAGGCACTGAAACAATAGACTGCTGAAAAAGGTGCTTCGCCCAGGATCAGTCAAACAGTCGGGCAAGCGCCCGGTCAACTCAGGCTGGGAAAGATTTCCCTGCAGCTTGGTCGTGCACTGCCACTGCAGTTTCCAGCTGGCTGCTCAGAATTCTCCGACGCCGGATGATGGCCGGCTGCGACAGCTCTTCGGGCGTACTGAGTAATCCCAGCCGCGCCAGCCAGCCACCGGCCCGGCGGCTGCCGCTGAGTGCCGACAACGGCAATGCCAGAACCAGGCCGACGATCATCGGCAGCATCCAGTACAGCAGCGGTGATGCCAGCCAGGCCAGATGGCCCAGCATCAGCAGGCCTAGCAGCGTCTGGCCGCCATGCCGGCGCAGCAGTTCCGACCAGGCAATCGACCTGCCGCGACGCTGCTGAGCGGACCAGCCGGAATCCTGCCCCCGCACGATCTCCCACAGATGCCGGCTGTGCAACATCATCACGATCGGTGCATGCAATACCGAGAAAAGCAGCTCTACCAGAGCGCCCAACAGCAGTCTGATCCGGGAAACCAGACCCGGACGCCGGCGGCCGAACAGAGCGCCGGCAATTCCCAGCAGCTTGGGCAACAGCAGCAGGGTCATGGTAAGCAGAAACAACCCAATCATGCGCTCGCCATTGAACAGCAACTGACCGGACTGCAGCCAGGCGGCATCGTCAGATCCGGTGAAAAACTGGGGTGCCAGCACCGTGCTCAAGGCCAGGCCGACCACCACCAGGGCCAGCCACAGTGCCGAGGTGACGTAGTTCATGACCCCCATCAACATGTGTGCGCGACTGGGCCAGCGCAGACCCCGCGCCGTCACCACACCGAGATGCTGGACATTTCCCTGCGCCCAGCGGCGGTCGCGAACCGCAGCGTCGAGCAGTGTCGGTGGGCACTCTTCCCAGGAACCGGGCAACTCCGGCAGCATGCGCACGGTCCAGCCGGCCCGCCGGATCAGCGCCGCTTCGACAAAATCGTGGGAACGAATCTCGCCGCCAAAGGGCCGCGGGCCAGGCATTTTCGGCAGCCCGGCGGACTCCGCAAAAGCGCGCACGCGAATGATGGCATTGTGTCCCCAGTAATTGCCGTCATGACCCTGCCAGGCACTGAGGCCGCGCGCAAAGACCGGGCCGTAGATGACACCGGAAAATTGCTGCAGGCGGGCATAGAGGGTTTCACCATTAAACAGCCGCGGCAGTGTCTGCAGAATCGCGGTGTCGCGATCGGCATCCATCTCGCGTACCAGCGTGGCGAGGGTGTCGCCGGCGATCAGGCTGTCGGCATCCAGCACCACCATGTAATCGTAACGGCTGCCCCAGCGGCTGACGAAATCGCGGATATTGCCGGCCTTGCGCGCCGTGTTGCTGTCCCTTCGCCGATACCACACCGGCATTACCGTCACCAGCCGGTCACGCAGGCATTGGACAACCCCTGCCTCCCGGGACCGGATGGTTGCATCGGTGGTATCCGAAACCACGAAAATCTCGAAGTGTCTGGCCAGTCCCAGCGCCGCCAGTTCCTCCGCCATCGCGGACAGTGCCGCACAGACGCTGACCGGATCCTCGTTGTAAACCGGCATCAACAGCACGGTGCGGCCATGCAGGGGAGCGTCCGGAGCCGCCTGCCGCCAGTTGCGCCGGACCAGCAGGCCGGACAGAGCTGCCATGGCGGTCAGCGCCACCCAGCCGAAGGTGACGATGAACAAGCCCAGCAGCAGCCATAACAGGGTCACGATCCAGGGCGAGGTGACTCCCCAGGCCAGTGCTGTTTCGCTGTTCAACGGCAACAGGGAATACATCTGCCAGCCAGCCGTCGCGGTCAGCCCCAGGCTGCCGCCAAAGGTAAGCAGCCGGGCCAGCCAGGGAATCCGCCGGGGATCGGCGACCCGGGAACCCTGGTGGCGGGACAGCACCTGGGTGGGCATGGTCAGAGGCGCCGCGGGGGGCGTCGCAAGTGAGTACTGCATCATTGTGTCCACCGGTATAACCAGGTTTCTCCCCACGGCTGTCCGCCAGCTTCCAGCGTAACCCGTAATTCGGCAAGTTCGGCTCCGTCCGGATCCAGTTTAATATAAACCCGGTAGCGACCGGTTGGTTCCAACAGGGTCCCACTGATGTCGGTTATGACCCCGGCACTGGTGCTTGCATTGATGGTTACCGTCGCGGGGTCAGAGGTCACACCGGGGATCCGGTCACCGTTACTGTAGTCGATAACAAAAACCCGCTCCGGGCTTTTGTCGACTGCGCCCGCTGCGGTTTCCACGATGCGTCCCTGGGCTGGCGACACCGGTGAATCGTAGCCCCACACCATCCGGTAACGGAAGTGGTATTCGCCACCCGCCTCGAGCCCCCCGGCAGGTTGCCAGTAAGCCACGATATTGTCACTGGTTTCCTCGCCTGTGGGAATCTCCACCAGTTCCAGGTGTCCCATTCCCCAGTCGTCCAACGGCTCTATCCACAGAGAAGTACGTTTGTCATAACGGGCCTCGCCATCGTTGAAGTGAGCAAATTCACTGTGGCGCTGCAACAGCCCGAACCCGACCGGGCGGGTGTCGGCGAATGCAGACACCTGCAAACGGCCGGGGTTGGTCAGTGGCCGCCAGACGATTTCCCCGTTGGCGCGCAGAAACTGCAGACCATCGGAATCATGCACGGCGCTGCGATAATCGTCGAAACGGCTCCGGTTGGTGGCATCGAACAGAAACATGGAGGTAAGTGGTGCGATGCCCATCCGCGGCAGATCCTGGCGCGGGAACAGAGTCGCATCCACATCAATCCGGGTACTTTCACCTGGCGTCACAAGAAACCGGTAGGATCCGGTCAGCGACGGGCTGTCCAGCAGCGCGTGAACAACAATTTGAGTATCCTGCAGGTCGGGACGCTCGATCCAGAATTCCGAGAAGCGCGGAAATTCTTCGCCACCGGGACCGACCGTGTTGACCGCCAACCCCCGGGCCGACAGCCCGTAAAACTGTTCCCTGCCGACCGCCCGAAAGTAACTGGCACCCAGAAACACCAGAAATTCCTCGAAGCGCTCCGGAGTATTGATGGGGTAATGGATCCGGAAGCCGGCGAATCCCCCGACGTCGGCAGGGTCAATAGCAGGCAGGCTGGCGTGATAGTCGAACAGCTCGGTTGAGAAGGGTAACGGTTTTGCGGTTCCTTCTGCGACCAGATGGACGGTCACCGGCGTCGTGGACAGAAACCCCGGATGGAACATCTGCAATTGGAACGGCAGCCCGGTGTCTCTCCAGATCGCCTGATCGGGATCGAACACAATGCGCCGGTACTGATCGTAATCCAGAGCCTGAAGCGGATTATCGGCATCCAGCACAGCCGGCTGGAATTGCTGCCGGGCCAGTTCCCGGGCCTTCGAATCCAGCCAGGCCTGGCTGAAGGACGTCTGATCATCTCCGGATCCGCTTTCCGACTGCGCCAGGACCGCCTGCGTGGCCAGGCACGTTAGACAGGCTCCCAGCTTCAGGAACGCTGCACACGTCGGGTAGTTAACGCCCCGGAGCGGGAAAATCATGATAGGGGTCCTTTTCAGTTCCTGTCTTGCGCGAGTCTGTAAGTCCTGCAGATCAAAGCACTTTCCGATCGGTTCAAGGCACCGGTGACAAGGACAGACTGCCCGGCATGGAAAGCCTGAAGGCATTGTTTAATTCAGGTGGTTACGCTGTGCCTGGGGCCGTGGATCAGCGGCCGCTGAGCATCACTGGTCCCGATGGCGCGGCAGAACGTATACTGGGCAGTCAAAGAAAACTTCAGATCCTGACTTTGTCGAGGAGCGTCACTATCTTCTCACTACCTGGCCCTGCAATACCAGACCCTCTGCCGCGTCTGCAACGCGAACTGCGGTGCATGGCCCTGCTCGGTGCAGGGTTTTTGCTGGTTCTTGCGGCCGTCCTGTCGGCGGCCACCCATGGCCCGTTCACCCTGCGCTGGCTGCCCGCCGCCCTGGTCTGCTGGAGTTTTGTGATCTGGCAGTGTAACCGCCGGCTGCACAAAAATCGCCAGAGCGTGGATGGCGGCCTCCAGCCGACTCTCGGGGTGGCCAACCTTGTGACCCTGATGCGGGGCCTGCTGATTGCCGCGACCGCCGGCTTTCTGTTTTTGTCGAACAAGCTGCCGGCATGGACCCTGTTTATTCCCGCCGCCTTCTACACCCTGGCGGCACTGGGCGACCTGCTGGATGGTTACCTGGCCCGGCGCCGCCAGCAGACCACGCAACTGGGTAGCGAACTGGATACTGCACTGGATGCTTTGGGGCTGCTGATCGCGCCTTTGCTGGCGGTCCTGCATGGCAGGCTGTACGCCAGCTACCTGCTGGTCAGCGTGGCTTATTACCTGTTCCAGTCAGGCCTGTACTGGAGACGGCGGCAGGGTAAACCGGTATATCCCCTGCCGCCCAGCACCCTGCGTCGACAACTGGCGGGTTTCCAGATGGGGCTGGTGGCTGCCGCACTGTGGCCACCGCTACCAGGCGAACTGACCCGGCCGGTGGGGTTCCTGTTCATGCTGCCGTTGCTGTTCGGTTTCTGGCGTGACTGGCTGAGTGTCAGCGGGCGGCTGCCGGCAACCCCGGAAGTGGTTTCATGACCAGGATTGCCGAATTTCTTCATCTGGCACTGTGGCTGATAGCCCTGCTGCTCGTGGTCTGGACCCTGCGGCAATTGCCGGTCCAGGATATGCTGGCCGGGATCGGGCTGCTGGCGCCGGGAGACTGGTTGCTCTGGATACTGATCAACGTGACTATTTTATACCTGGCAGTCAAAAGATGGCAGCTGCTGGCACTGTCCATGGGCACTGCATTGCCATTGGGGTTTCTGTTTCGGCTGCGTCAGTCCGCCAGCCTGATCAGTTTCGTGACGCCCGGCCCACATTTCGGAGGCGAACCGCTGCAGCTCTACTGGCTGCACAAATACAGGCAACTCCCGTTACACCGTGCCATCGCCGTGCTGGGCGTGGACCGCTTTCTGGAAACCTTCATCAATATGGCAGTACTGCTGGCAGGTGTGCT
The DNA here is from genome assembly GCA_024234395.1 of Pseudomonadales bacterium. Lineage (GTDB taxonomy): Bacteria > Pseudomonadota > Gammaproteobacteria > Pseudomonadales > Pseudohongiellaceae > NORP240. The sequence goes on along the minus strand of JACKOH010000004.1, from coordinate 5,639 downwards.
CACCCTGTTCGGAACCGCGATTCTGCCGATTGCCACCTGGCTGCAGGTCGCGACCATTCTGATGACGGTACTGCTCCTGATGCTGGTTATAGTGAGCGTGATCGTGAAGCATCCCGCCTGGTTGAGTTTAAGACTGCGGAAGATGGGACAACGCTGGCGCTCGGACCAACAGTCTGATCAGAACCAGGGCTGGCAGGCTCTGGTCACCCTGTTGCGCAAGTCTTTCTCGCAGCAGAAACCCCGTCTCGCACTGGCGGTAGGCCTGGCCCTGGCCGGCTGGGGGGCATTGCTGCTGGAACTGACCCTGTTATTGCGCTTTCTCGACCTGGCGCCGACCCTGACTGGAGTGGTATTGATCATGGTGGGTATGCGCCTGGCGATGCTGCTGCCGATGCCCGGTGGTATCGGCACCATCGAGGCTTCACTGCTGTGGTCGTTCGCGTACCTGAACCTGCCGCTGTCCGCTGCGGCGGGACTGATTGTGCTGACCCGCCTGCGCGACGTCGTCGTGCTGCTGATAGGTCTGTTGTGCCTGGCCGGTCTGCGGCGTACTGAAACCACCGGGATTCAAAATCCGACGACTTCAGAAGCCGGGACCATTCGCATTCCGATCGACTGAGTTCGCTCAGTCAGCCTGCATGAACGACTTTCGATAGGCAGCCCAGCAACTCTCGTTTTCCCACAGTTTCACCGTCAGCGAACCATTCCCCGGCGGACTGATTCCGGCTATCAGCTTGTCGCTGAGAATCCGGGAAAAATGTTCCAGGCTGGGATTGAGGCCGGCAAACTCCGGTTTGTCATTGAGCATGCTGTCGCGGAAATAATCCACTACCGTTTTCAGGGCCGCCTCGATTTCGACAATATCCACCAGGTAGCCGTGCCGGTCGAGGGTTTCGCTCTCGATACACACCTCCAGGACATAGTGATGGGCATGGGGGCTGTTCTCATCTCCCCAGTCGCCGCCGACGAGATAGTGATTGGCGATGAAATCTCGGGTAACCGCTACGCTATACATAAAAAACCTTTCATTCCGGATAGTGAAAAAGTGGCTGCAGAATGCCGGGCTGTTCCTCGTGTAACTGGCGATACAGTGAGTCTGCCTCCTGCAGGGGCAGAACCTGGGTAACCAGTTGCCGCGGATCAACCTGCCTGAGCATTTCCCAGGCCAGTTCAAAACGGCGCTGTTTGTCCCAGCGACCGCTCAGTGCCGGTGCCAGGGTACTGACCTGGCTGGTAATCAGCTGCAGCCGGTTACGATGCGCGGCTCCGCCCAGCTCGACAGCTACCGGCTTGCTACCGTACCAGCTGCCGATGACGATGCGGCTGGCGAATCCGCTCAGGTGTACTGCCAGGTTCAGCGCCTCCGGGTGACCGCTGACTTCGTATATCAGGTCCGCACCGCTCGTGGCTGCCTGCCCGTCGCCAAAAACCGTAATGCTGTCCCGGGCCTGTTCCGGAGCGAGTACGCGCGGCACGCCCAGCTGCCGGGACAGGTCCTGCCGACAGGGCCGCCCTTCTATGGCGACCAGCGACTGCAGCGGATGTCTGACTAACAGGGCCGATAACAACAATCCGACGATGCCCTGGCCGAGCACCAGGACCCGCTCGCCGATCAATGGCTGCCCGTCCTGAACCAGATTGATGGCAGTCTCCATATTGGGCAGGAAGACTGCCTGTTCGGCAGTCACGTCATCCGGCACCGGTTGGAGGGCATCGGTCGTGGCAAGAAAATGGCTGCAGTGAGGCTGAAAAGAGAACACCTGGCGCCCCAGCCAGGCGGGATCGACTGCGCTGCCGACCTGCTGCACCTCGCCGACACAGGAATACCCGTATTGCAGCGGATAATCAGCCGCCTGCTGCAACGCTTCCAGGGAACTGTCCAGCGCCATTGAGGCAGGCAACTGGCCACGGTACACCAGCAGTTCAGTACCGGGACTGGGCGCTGAGAAACTGACCCTGACCAGCACCTGCTCCGGATCCGGTGGCGGCAGAGCGACCTCGCGAACTTCGACACGATAAGGAGACGTGAACCAGAGCTGTGACGCTCTGGTTGTTCCAGTGTGCCGACTCACCGCTCTACCTCGCCGTAATGCAACCGCCCCCAGACAAACAGCTCATCACCCAGTTGCTGACTGTGCAGCGGTGAAATGCGGGGCAGCTTCTGCACACCACCCGCTTCACAGAGTCGGCCGATGGCGTTATAGCCCCCCAGCAGCATCGGCGCCACGGTCAGCACGATAGCATCGGCCAGTCCCGCGCGCAGGAAAGCGGTGATGATGGAGGCGCCGCCCTCCACCATCAGGCTGCGGATTCCACGGGCGTGAAGTTCCTGCAGCGCGGACGGCAGGTCGACCTTGCCGGCCTCGTCACCGGGTACCACGATCAGTTCGCAGTCGTCGCGTTCACCGGCCGCCTGCTGCGTGGTCAGCACCCAGCACAATTGATCGGCATTCTTGCAGAGCCAGCTGGAGGGAGGCATACGCAGCTGGCTGTCCAGAACGATGGGTTTGGGATTACTGCCGGTCCATTCGCGAACCGTAAGCCGGGGATCGTCGGCCAGGATCGTCCCGATTCCTACCAGGATACCGTCGTGCAGGCTGCGCAGCTGATGGGTCATCTGCATGCCCGCCTCGCTACTCAATACCAGCGTCTCGCCGGGACTGGTAGTGATGCTGCCGTCCCAGCTCTGGGCAAAGCTGAGCGTTACCTGTGGTCGGTCACCGGGGCCGGCGCCGTTATTCTCCGCGTAAAATTCCTGTTGTGTACTTTGCAGCCACTGCCCAATGCGTTGATTGAGGTCCATCGGTTCACGGGCTACTGACGGATTTGACATGCAGGAGGTGGTTCATACGTTGTGCCTTGGTCATCAGGTAGTCCACGTTGTCGGCATTGGCTGCCACTTCCAGAGACACCCGCTCCCGCACATCGATACCAGCGGCCTCGAGGGCGCTGATCTTAGCGGGATTATTGGTCATCAGGCGCACTGACCGTACTCCGAGATCCTCAAGCATCAGCGCCGCCACAGAGTAGTCGCGGGCATCGGCTTCATGACCCAGCATCAGGTTGGCATCCACGGTGTCGAAGCCTTCGTCCTGCAGATTATAGGCCCGCAGCTTCTCCAGCAGGCCGATACCCCGACCCTCCTGGCGCAGATAAAGAACCACGCCCACTCCGGCGCGCGCCACCATGGCCATGGAGCGGTCCAGCTGCTCGCCGCAATCACAGCGGCGGGACCCCAGCACATCGCCGGTGAAACACTCTGAGTGCACCCTGACCAGCAGCGGATCGACACTGGCCGGATCCCCCATAAAAAAGGCCAGGTGCTCCTTGCTGTCCAGCGTGTTGGTGTAATAACACAATTGAAAATCACCGTGAGCGGTGGGAATCCGGGCACTGGCCTTGCGGGTCACTGAAAGTTTGGACATCATGCCCTCGTCAGATTGGATAGACGGTTCAGGGAACCGCAGATTAATCAATAGTATGTCGGGCCCGGAATCGAAGCAAGCCTGGCACCCCGGGGCAGACACGCCACATGGCTGGCGATAATGACGTTACGCGTCCGACGGGGCAACGGATCAGAGCACTGGTGATAAATTTTTCCTGTTACTTCCTTTACCCGGGCGATCTCGACACCGCGACCGGAGGCTATCACTACGACCGGCGCCTGATCGCCGGACTGCGCAGGCTGGGGCTCGAGGTCACCACGATCTCCCTGGCCGCGACTTTCCCCAGGCCGGACCCGCCGACGCTGGAGGCCACCGCCCGGGTACTGGCGACACTACCGGATGGTGCCACGGTAGTGATCGATGGGCTGGCATTCGGCGTAATGGACAGATTGGCGGCAGCCGAAGCAAAACGGCTGCGGCTGGTGGCCCTGTGTCATCATCCGCTGGCACTGGAATCGGGACTCGATGCGTCCCAACAACGGGATTTTATGCACTCGGAACAAAGCGCCCTGAGCCACACCCGCGCGGTAGTGGTCACCAGCGAACATACCCGGCAACTGTTCATCTCCCGGTTCGGGGTATCAGCGCAACATATCACGGTAGCCCTGCCCGGAACCGAGCGGATGCCGTTTGCCGCCTGTGATGGAAACCCGCTACGCCTGCTGACAGTCGCCACCCTGACCCGGCGCAAGGCTCACGATGTGCTGATCGAAGCACTGGCCACCCTGACCGCTCTGCCCTGGCAGGCGCGCTTTGTGGGCGGCAGTGAGTTCGATCCCGGCTGGGCGGCTTTCCTTGAGCAACGCGTGCGGGAGCTACACTTGTCTGAGCGCATTGACTTCGTCGGCTCAAGTGACAGTTTACCAAGCGAATACGCCAATGCCGACCTGTTTGTGCTGCCGTCCCGCTTCGAAGGCTACGGCATGGTCTTCGCCGAGGCGCTGGCAGCCGGTCTGCCGGTGATCGCAGCGCGAGCCGGCGCGGTTCCGGACCTGGTCCCCGACACCGCGGGTCTGCTGGTGGCGCCGGACGACACCGGGGCACTGCGTGAAGCCCTGCAGCAACTGCTCACCGATGCCACTCTGCGGCACAAACTGCAGGCAGGCGCCCGGGCCGCGGCGGCCGCCCTGCCCGACTGGGACGACTGCGCGCGACGGGTATTGCAACTGCTTGAGCAGGTGCAGCGCCTTGAACAGGAGCAGTGTTGATGAGTGGATTCAGTATCGATTGGCTGAACCTGCGTGAAGATGCGGATCGGCGGGCCCGCGACCCGCAGCTGAGTCGGCTGGCCAGACAGTGGCTGGGTTCAGAAATTGCCACAGCTGGTCTGATCAACGACGATCCCGTCGTCGTCGATCTGGGTGCCGGCACCGGATCCACCCTGCGTGCTCTGACAAGCTCGGCAGACCATGATCCAGTCAGTGCAACCTGGCACCTTGTGGATCACGATCCCGTTCTGCTGGCGGAAGCCCGGCGTCGCCACGGCGGTACCCATAACCTGATCACCAGCCAGGCCGATCTCGCCGATGTGGATCGATTACCACTTGACCGTGCCCGCCTGATCACCGCCTCGGCCCTGTTCGATCTGGTTTCCGCCTCTTTCCTCGACGCCCTGACTGCCCGTCTGCAGGCCCGCTGCTTGGCTTCGCCCTGCGGCCTGTATGCGACACTGAATTATGACGGAACCACGGACTGGACGCCGGCCCATCCGCTGGACCAGGTCGTGCTTGCCGCGTTCAATCGCGACCAGCAGCGTGATAAAGGCTTTGGCCGGGCGCTAGGCCCCGACGCCGCCGATTATCTGGAACATTCATTTCTTAAGGCCGGGTTTGCGGTGAGCAGGGGCAGCAGTCCCTGGCAACTCGATGACAGCGATGACAGACTGATCAGCGAACTGATCCGGGGTATAAGTCATGCCGTGGCGGGTGACGCGCAACTGGACGCCTCAGCACTGGAGGACTGGACCCGATTCAGGCTGTCAACCGTGACCAGCGGGACCTGCCGGGTGGGGCACACGGATCTGTTCATCGTGCCAGGTCAGAGGACAGCTCAGGATAGCTGAGCACCAGCGTATCTATTTAGCAGCCTGTTAGACGTGGCTGCTCCTGTCTGCCAGGCCTTTTCTATCCGGCCCTCTCAACCTGCTCCTTTCATTCTGTCCCTTTCATCCTGCCCCTTTCATCCAGGCCCTTT
>JACKOH010000003.1 GCA_024234395.1 Pseudomonadales bacterium | reverse complement strand
CCACCGCGTAGAGGTCATCACCACGCTCGTAGAGCACGGTGACCTGGCCCTGAAACTTCGCTGTGGCGACGGTGAAGCCGATCGCTGGCGGTGTCGCGATGATGTCGCTGGGCAGTGGATCGACCCAGGTGAAGTCCCTTGCGCCGGCATCCACCAGCAGGTGGGTGATGCGCCGGAAGCCATCAGGGGCGGGCAACTGCTCCAGTTGATTGATGAGTTCCTGCAGCTCGGGACACCGTGGCTGCGGAATCGGCAGTTTCGCTGGTGCCGAACCCAGCACGTGGGTTGTCATGACATAAGGACGACCGTCCCCGGTGTACTCGGTTCTTTCCTCCGGCGTATCGGCGCGCAGGCCGTCGAAACCTTGGGCTGTCCATCGAAGATGTTGAACTTGAACCTGCGGATGTTGCGTGGCACATGGCCGGAGACCAGCGTCGGCATTTGTGCGCGAATGGATTGAGTATCCATGGAAGACTCCTTGTGGAAACCAAGGGACTCCCACCCGGCAAGGGAGGCATGTCCCTTGAGGGTTGAGGAAAAAGACGCACAAAGGCGTCGTGTAAGAAAACAACCAGCGCGAATCGCGCCGTAGCCTTGAAGGTCACGGCTACCTGGGCATGTCGCTGACGGAATCAGCGGAACATGGCCGCAGCGTGGCATGACCTGTAAAGGGTCAGCGATTGTCAATGGGCTTTCGTGACTGTCCTTATTCCTCCAGGGCGTGAAAAAAAAGTGCCCCGCGAAGGGGCTCAAGGTGGAGGGGTGGTCAGTCTTCGTAGAGAGGCAAATCCTCCAGCATTGCGGCGTTCGGATCGAAGATCAGAACGCGCACATCGGCCAGGGCGGCCAAGTGCATCACAGTCATCAACGGCTCGGGGACACACGCATACGCCTGCTGGTTGTGTAATGCCTGGGCATTGCGGCCATCGACGATTTCGAGGTTCGCATCGGTCCAGGGCGTGGCGATCAGCTTCACGCCCACCGCATCGCTGTCGGGAATGCGAAAGGCCTCGAACAGCAAGCCAGTGAGCGTGGACGCATCGGCCAGGTCTTCGAGGTATTGCCTCGTTGCCTCGGGTATGTGCCCGGAGCTGATCTCCCAGCACCGGCTGTAGAAGCCGGTCTCGAAGGTCAGCCGCCGCACCACTTCGCGAGCCGCTTCCTTGGAGTACGTGTCGCCGACATGCACCGGCGTGCCGAAGTCGTCGGCCATGACGGCATAGACCACCGTGCGCGCAATACCATGGCTTTGGCATCGTGCGTCCAGTTCGTCCGGCACATCCTGGCCTTCGGTGATCAGCGCGAAGTCATCGCAGAAGATGCACTCGAACCGTTCGATCTTATCGTCCCGCAGATGGGACTGCGAATCGTGCAGCGGAAGATAAGTCAGCGGGCAATCATCCTCGTAGGTGATGGCGAGCAAGCGTTGAATAGAGAGACTGCTGTAGCCTCGGATGAAAGGGTTGGGATTGGGTTTCATGGTATTTCTCCAGTAGAGGAAAGGCGGGGCCAATCCCCTGCTGGGGATTGGCCCCAATGGGAAGAAACGACAGCGTGCGTCAGAGACGGTCCGTCGGTGAATCGCCGCGAGAGGGGTTGTGTTCCCCCAGCAGCTTACGAGCGAGCTTCTGGCGTAGCGTCTGGCGCTTGACATCATCGCTAATGCCGGACAGGACGTTGAGAGTTTCCAACGCCAGCCGATCGGCAGCCTCGTCCAGACTGCCTTGGAGTAAAGCTCCGTGAAGGTCATGGCCGAGTTCCAGAGCGCGTGAGGAAGCACCGTACAGTACGATTTCTCGGCTGATAAAGATGCTCTCGCCACCGAACTCGAACAGTCTTGGCTTGCTGCAATGCCAGGCACTCTCGAACTTGATGGCCTTGAGTCCGTGGCCGTCGTCAAAGCATGTCGCGATCAGGAACAATGCTGCCAGATCGGCGCCGTCCTCGAAGGGATGGTGTTGGATGAGATTTTCCAGATCCTCGTTATCCTCGGCGTGAAAATGTTTCACCAAGTTACGAAGATAGCCTTCGATACTGACTTCATAGCCCGCCGGAAGCGGACATTTCAGCGCGTTGGCCAGATCGGTCAAGCCTTCGAGTACATCGTCCCATTGCGGGTCGTTGGTCTCGGAGATTCTGGCGATATAGACCTCGCCGTTGCCGGGATAGGTCTGATCCAGATTGAATGCGCCGAACAGCGCTGTGATGACGGGTGTCACCTGATCGAGAATCAAGACGCCGGTGGCGTCGTAGTAGTTGTTGGCCATGATGGGCTCCTTTAGATGAAAACGCGGAGCCATGCCCAGGCGGACGATGGCATCCGCTTGGGAAAGACCCGAACCCACATGGACTCGGGGGGTGATTGAGAAAAGACGTTGTGGCTTTATGAGTCGCCGGTATCTTCCAGCGCGGCAAGTACCGTGCAGGGAGACAGGGCCGGCTGGTCGAAGGACTCGTACGCGCTTGGCACTTCGATGTGGCATAGCGCCTCCACGATTTCGTTGCCAATGGTGAATTCCGTGAGTTCGGTTTCGTCAGCGCCGTCCTTGTCGTAATCGACCACGACAATGCGTGGTAACGGGAATTGATCGGGCCAGCTCTCGATGAGGGTGGTTTGAACCAGGCCGCCTTCGATGACGATGGCTATGCAGGGTATTTGGGACATGACATGCTCCTTGGAAAAAAGGAGAGACATGGCCCCATCAGGGACGCATGTCCCTCGTGGGGTTGAAAGAAACGGCGAGACGGAATTACCAGCCGTTGTAGTTGAGGATCAGCTCCGCAATGATCTTGCGGCGTTGCAGATCCAGGCCGCCCAGGTCAGCGAGACCGTGAACACCGATACGCTTCAGCAGCGCACCGCCGTCTTTGGAGTTGTAAAAACTCACCATTGCGGCCAGAAACACTTTTTCACCGGAGCTCATCACGCCGATGGCGTTACTGATGGCTTCGACGTTCGGGCACAAGTCCCACTTTTCCACGGCATGGTCCAGGCAAGCCTGGGTGCCCTTGCCGAACAACGAAGGACCGACTAGCTCGACGCCCTGCTTCCAGGCATGGAAGAAGGCGAGAGGTGCTTTCGAGAAATGCTGGTTGGTGCGGGCGATCTCGTCGAAAGTCGCCTGATCGATCAGTGTGTTCATGATGAAGTTCTCCTGATGGATAGATGGGATTACGGGTGTTGGCGCTGCGTCCATGTACCCGTGTCCAGGGCATGGCGAGCGGCCTCGCGGGTCGGAAAATACTCGACGGACTCGCGGGAAACGGGGCCGTCGTCATAGGTGCCGAGGTAGTGCCCGGCGGCACTGCGCAGCACCTGTAAAGGCAAGCGTTTTCCTGCATGTGCAGCCAGCAAACCCGAAGGGGCTGCGGGCGTGGGTGTGACAGAATTGAAGGACATATTGTTCTCCTTTGAAGGGATGGGAAGTGCCACATCCCGAGGGGACGAAGCGACCTCCTGTGGGACGGAAAAAAAGCATTGTCGCCAGGGCGTGGCGATCGTCCGCGGGAGCAATGCGAAGCGGACTGGTTCGGTCAACGCGGAAAACCGCGGTGCAGCCTTGAAGACCAGGGCTGCCTGGGCATGGTGCTGACGATGGTCAGCGACGCATGAGGTATAGGTTCGGAATCTTGGCGTGCATTGGCGAGCCGAAATCCGCTCGCAGTGGATGCCGGATTACGCACTCGGCGTGATGTACTGATGCAGTGGAATGTGAGGAGAAAAGAAAAGCAGCCGAAGGCGTAAGCCTTCGGCGGAGACGAGAATCACCACCCGTGGGCTGTTGCAGATCAGACCGTCGTCAAAGCCATTCGCTGCGTCAGCAATCGCACTCGACCCGTGTCGTGGTTGGGGTCGAAATCCTTCGGCACACATCCGCGCACAAAGGGAGCCCGTTGTTTCACCGGCGGGCACCGGCGTCGAGTACCGGTCACCCCGAAGGGTCTCCTGGCAGCTCGTTTTCGGGGAACAAGCCGCCAGGAGACCCAGCGAAGCGAACGGAAGAACTGCCGATCAGCTTGAGCCTTGTTGTACACGGCTCGTGGACAAACTGCCTTCTCGCTGCACGGCTACTGGCCGCGCAGCGGGCACACCGTTGCAGAAGGGAAGGCATGCTGGGAGTGCCCCATAGGGCAAGGGAAACTACTCGTGTCAGTACTGGATCAATTCGCCTTGGGCGATGACCGGCGTCGTCGCTTGCGCGGTGCATTGCGTTGGCCGCCAGAGGATGTGATGGGCACGGTGCCCTTGCAGTCGGGATAGCGGCTGCATGACCAGAAGGCGCCGGTCTTGCCGCTGCGTTGCCGCGTTGCGGAGCCGCACAGCGGACAGGCTGGGCTGTCGGGAATGCTGATGGACAAGGTGATACTGCAGTATTGCTGAACCAATTGCGCAACCCAAGTGGATTGTTTTTCGATGAAGGCGTCCAGCGTCATCTGGCCCGCCTCGATCATGTCCAGGGCTTGCTCCCAAATCGCAGTGGTACCCGGATCGGTGATTGCCGCCGGTACTGCATCGATCAAGGTAAAAGCTGCATCAGAGGCTCTGATCGTGCGCCCCTTCTTGACGAGATAACTGCGGGCCAACAGACCGTTGATGATACTGGCGCGAGTGGCTTCAGTGCCGATGCCCGTTGTCTCCTTCAACTTCTGTTTCAGCTTGGGGTCGGTGACGAGCCTCGCCACACCCTTCATGGCCTTGACCAATTCGCCCTGCGTGTATGGCTTGGGGGGCTGCGTCTTTAGTGCTTTCAGTGCCACCTGATCGACGGTACAGCGCGTGCCGGAAGCGAGCGCAGGTAAGATCTGGCTGCGCTGTGTGGGCTCATCGCCCGCTTCATCTTGCCTTTTGTCGGGCAGTGCCAAATGCCAGCCAGGTGTGACCACCTGCTTGCCAACGGCCTGCAACGATTGTCCGGCGCAAGTGAGCAGAGCCACGGTGCGATCAAACTCGTGATGCGGCAGAAACTGCGCCAGGTAGTGCGCCCGGATCAGCTCGTACACCGCCTTCTCTTTGTCCGACATGGCAGAGAGCTTGGTCGGCTCCAGTGTGGGGATGATGCCATGGTGTGCCGTCACCTTCGTGTCGTCCCAGGCGCGCGAGCGCCGTGTGCTGTCGAGCGTAGCGATCAGTGGACGCAAGCCGGGATCAGTCGCGAGCAGCGCATCGAGTACCGTCGGCACCTCGGTCAGCATGCTTTCCGGCAGGTAGCCAGAGTCGCTGCGCGGGTAGGTCGTTGCCTTGTGCGTCTCGTACAATGATTGTGCAATGTCCAGGGTTTCCTGCACATCCAGCCCAAGCCGCCGCGAGCACACCTCCTGCAAGGTGCCCAGGTCGAACAGCAACGGCGGTGCTTCGCGCACACGTTCGGTCTCCACCGACACTACCTGCGCCTCGCGCGCGGCGCGAATGTGATCGACGGCCTGCTGCGCCACCGGCAGTTGCAGACAGCGACCTGCAGCATCCGTGGTGCCGTCCGCTGGTATCCAACTCGCTGTGAAGGACTGGCCTGCATGGGACAACAACACGTCGATGGCCCAGAACGGTACGGAGACGAAGCGCGCGATCTCGCGGTCGCGGTCGGCCACCAGCTTCAGCGTCGGCGTCTGTACGCGGCCCACCGACAGCACCCCGCCGTAGCCGGCCTGTCGTCCGAGCAAGGTGAACAATCGGCTCAGGTTCATGCCGATCAACCAGTCGGCGCGTGAGCGCGCCAGTGCAGAGTAATACAGCGGCAGCGTTTCGACTGCCGGTTTGAGCGCGCCGAGCGCCTTGCGGATCGACGCATCGTTCAAGGCTGACAGCCACAAGCGCTGGATTGGTCCGCGGTAATTACACAAGTCGATCATCTCGCGGGCGATCATCTCGCCTTCGCGATCAGCGTCGGTGGCAATGACCAGCTCACTCGCTTGACCAATCAATTGTTTCACGATGTTGAACTGCGATTTCGTCGCGGTCTTGACCTGGATGCGCCAGCGCTCGGGAATAATGGGCAGCTGCTCGATGGACCAGCGCTTGTACTGCTCGCCATACATTTCCGGTGGTGCGGCCTCGATCAGGTGACCGATGCACCAGGTGACGGTGACTCCAGAGCCAGTATAGCAACCGGAGCTGCGCTGGCTGGCACCCAGTACACGGGCAATGTCCTTGCCCTGAGATGGTTTTTCGCACAGGTAGACGCGCACGATTCACCTCCTTCGTCATGGCAGGGGTATGTATTGAGCCGGCCCAAGCATGGCTGGTCGATGAGCGTCTGACAGCAAACAAGGCGGTGCTGCGTGAGCCCGGCTTTCAGCGGCATTCAGACGGGAGGTGGTAGTCTGCGGTCTGCCGTGGTGTTATGCCACTGGTATAATGCGGTGTTGGCGCAAAGTGAGCGACTGACGACTGGTCCAGCCGCTCGACAAGTGCGGCAGGATCACTCTTCCTGGGGTGGCTCGGTTGCCTGTTCCCTGGCTGCGAGTGAGACGGCTTCGATACGGTAAGGCAAAATCCCGATCCGTCGCGCCTCGATTTTGAAAGTGACGCGCTCGTTCTCCTCGGCATCCTCCCATTCATCGCGAATCGTACGGCCTTCGACCAGCACGCGCATACCTTTCTGGTACAGTGTCTGCCAGTGTTCGGCGTCGCGATGCCATAGCTCCACCGGTGCCCAGAAACCGCCACGGTCTTCGTAGCCATCCTTCGTTGGCACAGGATTGTCGAAATAGATGTTCAGGCGCAAAAGCCGGCGTGGTTCGTCGTTGCCGCTGGCGAACTCCCGATATTCTGGCGCAGAGCCGATATTGCCCTCGCCGTAGAAATGCGTGCTCATGTCGTGGACTCCTTGGGGGTGATGGCGTGTCCCTGGGTACGCCGGTGATAGGCCGCTTCGGCCTGGGTCATCTTGCCGGCGCAGTCCAGGGCCTGGCGGGCAATGCTGTGGGTGAGGCTGATCTGCATGTTCAGCGCAATGCGCTGCAACTCCATGGCGTAGAGATCGTCGAGCAACGAGGCCGGTGTCGCGGGATCGGCGAGCAGCCCCTCCCATAGCGCGACCCCCATGCTGGATCGATCGACGTTGCGCCAGCGCAGAAAGGTCGTCCCTGCGCCAGTGCTCTGCTGGGCCAGTTGCACACCGAGCAGGTTGAACGGATAGCCGCGTGCCTGGGGCAGTATTCGCCGCAGTGCCAGTGTGATCAGGTGGTCCCTGAGAGCTGAGCACTGGCTGGCCCAATCCTCCAAACTCCCCTTACCCTTAAAAGGTTTTAAAAGGCCTTTTAGGTAAGCAGCGTGTTCCAGTCGCTGGAAGTCCGTGTGTTCCAGGGGGGAGAAGCGCACCGCTGTGCCAGTGGAATGGTGAGGCGTATGGGTCATGCTGGCACATCCTCATCGGAAACTGTGTCGTCCTCATCTCCGTCGTCAGTGGGCTCGCTGTCTGGCTCTGCACGCTGGCTATTCGCGCCGGGTTGTTCGCTTTTCGATGCGTGTCGGTTGGTCGGCGGCGCAAAACGCGAGCGGCGTGTGCCTTCGAGCACGTCCTGCGGAAGTTCTCCGAATTTCTCTCGGGCTGCCCGGGCCGCTGCATTGTTGGCGGCAAAGTCATCCCGGCAGGTGCCGGAATACCGGTACTGCTGGGACAGGGAGAACAGGCTGCGCAATGCGTGGGCTCCTTCGTTGAGCCAACGCTCCAGAGTGCTGCGATCGATCAGCGCGGTGTGATGCGCCAGGATCAAGCGACGGGCCAGTTCGTCGTAGTCCGCGAGCAGATATACCGCCATGAAACCGAGCTGGGCGTTGACAAACAGAGGCAGCTTGATCGGCTGCACGTTCAGGTTTTCGCCCAGGCTCAGCGCTGCGGGGACGTCTGACAGGGCCTGATCGACCTGTTCGCGCAGCGCCTGAAGCCGGCTCTTGGTGTCGTTGAGCTTGTCTTCGATACGCAAAAACCACCAGTCCGAATAGGGGTCGTCCTGTTCGGCACCGCGCTTCATTTTGTTCATGATAGAGAGAAAGCCGTTGAGGCCGATAATGCCAGCCCGGCCTTCCGATGGAGACCTGCCATGCCAGATGCGCGAGGCATGATGGGTGTGTAGCGTCAGTGTCATGGCACTTCGCAGGGAACCAAGATTCATATTCAGGTCGTTGGCCATAAGGCGACTCCTGTTGGCGAAACGAAGGTGAGTATCAGCCGTCACGGGAAGGCTGTCTGTGGACAAAACGAACTGCGTGATAGCCGTATTGCTGGCGGTGACATGCGGCAAGGCGATAGCAAGGATTGCTGCTCACAGTGTTATGCCAGTGGTATAACGACGTGCTGGGCGTGGTGGAAAAAATCCAGGCAGTATTATCCGTGGGTTAGCGAGAGAACTGATCGGGCAGATCGATCAGGCTACGCAACTCCGCCAGGTGGTCATGGGCAGTTCTCTGATTCGCGCTGTCCTCTTGTCCCAGTGCTGAGGCGCTTGTCGATGATGCAGCGGTGGGCGAATGAGCAGGAACATGTGTGTTGGCCAACAGGTCGCCCACCCAAACCTTGAAATCACCACGAATGGCCTTCTGGATAATACCAAAGAGATAGCCTGCCGGGTTGCGCACATCGCCTGACATACAGCGAACGGTCCACTCGTCGATCACTGCCTGACGCAAGGCGCTGTCCACCTGGCGCAAGGCAGCCAAAGCCGCTCTCTGTTGCTCATCTCTCAACGTAGCGAAGTAGTCTGGCAGATGCAGATTTTCTGAAAGCTCTTGTACTGTACGTACTTTATAAATACTTTTATTACTATTACGTACTGTACTGTCGTGCTTCGGAATCCGAAGAGCGCCGGCTAATGGGGTTTTTCCTCCTGCTTCGGATTCCGAAGACAGGTTGCCTTCATTCCGAAGAGGGATTTCATGGCCTGCTTCGGATTCGTGAACTGCTTCGTCCTGTGGATAACTTTCGTTAGGCCCCATGCCCTGGCTTGCCAGGCGTTGCACCAGTACCTGCAGGCGTGTCGGCAGGTGTCGGCCCCTCAGCATAGGATCTTCCGAAATCTCCTGAAGTACCTGGTTGCCGACAAGTTGTACGGTTTTGCTCGCATGCGTCAGTGACTGGCCCACGAGATCCAGGTACTCGGGATCGATCTGCATGGCTTCGAAGGGAGACAGGGGTTCGTCATGCAGGACATACAGATTCCCTTGGATACGACCGGTCTTTGAACTGCGCCGTCGCCGGACCAGGCTGAGCCAGCGCGTCAGTCGCAACAGCGTGAGTGCGCGAGCCACTGTCTCGTGGGAGGCTTTTGAGGTCAGTGGCATTGACGCCAGATAGGGACGCAGTTTCTCGTAAGTCGGAAAGGCAGTGATGCCATCATCGTTGAGCAGTATCCGGAAGACTTGCCAGGCGTTCCGCTCCAACGGGGTTAGCCTCTGGTCTAGAAAAAGAGATCGGGGCACGCTCTCGTGGCGGTTGCCGCTGAACAGGAAGCCGTCTGCGAGCGTTCTTCCTGTGTCGCGTTTTTCCATACACTTTTCGGCTTCGTCGAGCAAAGCCGATAGTGACGTGGGACCATGTGGCGTGCTGTTGGTCCCCATGGTTCACACCAGATCCTGTTCAATCCATGAGTGGACCGTTGACCAAATGACGGATGCAGGAAAGCCAAGTTCCTCAGCCAGGTCCAGTGTGAGATCGAGCATGGCCATGTCATCGTTGAGGGCAATTCCGCGTTGCTCGATGGCCGGCTTCCAGTGCTCCCACAGTTGTATATCCTGCTCTTCACTCAGTACCCGATGGCGACCTTTGCGCTTGGGTAAACCGATAATATCCCGGCGCAAGGCAACTTCCTGATGGGTGAGTCCGAAGAACTTGCTTACCATCTCCGTACTTGCCCCCACTCTCAGCATGCGATCAACCGTGGCAATTTCCTGTTCGACATTCGCTACCTGACGCAGCAGACGTTGCAGCACGTCACTGTTCACTCTCACTGAACACCAGGGCACAGTAGCGTTGATCAACACACTGACCAGCGCAGGATGTTTGAGCGCGTCCAGTTCCTGTTCGCCAAAGCCCATGGCTTTGCAGCGGCGCAGTTGGCCGTTCCGCAAGTCGTGAAGCGCCTGTGCAATTACGGCCTGGTTGAGAGGATGAGGTGCCGACATAGTGTTCTCCAGCGGCTATGGCCCTGATTGGGCACCGGTGTTCATGGCATCATTCGACTCCAGGTCCAGCAAGCGACGGGCAAGACGCAGCAGACGAAAGAGTTTGACCAGACTGTTATCGCTCAGGCGCGAAACCTGGACATTGCTGCCATGACTCCGTCCTTGCAAGAGCAGTCCCAAGGTGTCCATCAACCGCAGATTGTCGAGTGTGTCCGTCACCTCCGGTACCGGTTGGTACCCGGCACTGAGAGCCTGCAGTAGCGTCAGAACCGTCTGGCCAGTGAGTGGGATCGTAAGCGAGTCGATGGAAGAGTTGTCCATATTGCAAGTGAAGCCGATACCGTCGGCAACGGATTCGACTCGGTCGGCTTGATCAGCCTCATCCGCGATCTCGCGGGCGAACTGCGCGATATGCACACGCAGACTATCCGGAGTATCCAATCCAGGTTCGATATACCAGACATCGGAAATTGGATAGAGGCCTCCAGCCTGCACCGGGATGGCTTTCAAGACATTGGCCTCGAAATCCTGATGCGTGTCACCCATATGGTCCGCGACCAGTCGCTGGATGGTCTGCAGCCGATCGGTGGTAGGTGCCGGTGTCACGATGTGGTCATTGAGACGTTTGTCTTTCTCCTTATCCGGTGGCTCTGTGACTTCGTGATTTTCATTGAAATCGGATGGCTCCGATGCCGCAGGTGTATTCTCTGGTATCTTCGTCCGACTGGTTGAAGGTGAATGATCTGCTTCAGCCGAGGCGGGTGAGCTCCGGGGAGTTCCTGCCGGCGACGAGGGTATCGATATTGGAAGAGCAGAGAGTTCTTCCCGTCCAGAGTTTGATTGAACTGACTCTTTGGTAAGAATGCTCTGGCGGCTCTCGGATTCAGTGATTTCCAGTGTCAAGGTGTCATAGTCGGCATCGAGCAATTCCGCCATCTGTCCTATCAGTTCGTCCTGTACACGCTTGACTGAGAATTCATCGACAACACCCTCGAATGACGCCAATACGTCCTGGAACAGAGTAGGAAAATCAACACCGGGATCGCTACCGCTGTTGCGGGCGTCCCAGATGCGCGAGCCAGCTTTACGCAAGGCCGCCAGCCGCTCGATCTTCGGGCGTCCCAATCCGCTGTAAAGCACGGACGGAATCGCAGGGAGCAGATAAGACACTGCCTCTTGCATACGACTGATATGAGGCTGGGTGATGGGGTAGCCGTCGGCGGTAAGTCGCCGCGCCAGTTCGGTCTGCGTCAAGGTATGGCCGAGCTCCAGTTCGTAAAGTTCGCGGGCCTTCTCCACCCCAAGGGCTCGTTCGATGAAAGAGAGACCGCCATGCAACTCGTTTTCGGCAAGGTGGCCTGTCAACGCGATGATTTCACCGCGTTCCGACCAGGGTCTGAATAAGCAGGGAATACGAAAGAAGCGCTCATCCTTCGTTTCGCTCCATAGCTCATGCAGGATGGCCAGTCGGGTATTACCACCGTTGCGGATGATGTAGTGTGCTTCTCCAGGCCGACGGGTAATTGCGGGCGGCGTGTCGAGGCCACGCTCCTGGATCGAGGACTTGATCTCATCGTAACGAGGGTTACGCGTAACGCGTGGATTGAGGTCGTAAGGCAGTAGTTGATCCAGTGTCACCGTCATGGGTGTATCAGCGATGGGATCGCTCAGTGCTTCAGCGGTGGGACTACTGCGTTCGAACTGTCCGGCCAACAGCTTGGTGGCCATGTCCTTTGGGGTCAGCTCAGCCATCTTGGTCCCACACCCTTATGGCGGCCCTCTCTGCACGGCGGAGTCGGGCCAGTGCGTTGCGGTCGGCGCGATGGTCGCTGGCAGTGGAACCGGTGTAAATCGGAGGCAAGCCTTGCTTGGTGAATTTCAGGTGTCCGCCCGGCGTGCGCGCAACGTCCCAGCCCTCACTCAGGGCAAATTCGATGAGGGGTCTCAGGCGCTTGTTTCCCCGATGGTGGATTTCAGTCCGTTTCATGCCTGTGCCCCCGATGCTGGCCGGCTTGCAGCCGTAGGAACGCTGGCTTCCATGCCGGCAATAATTCGCTCGCCAGCGCGCGCATGGTGTCAAAGGCTGCTGGGGTGACTCGCCCGGTAGGACGCCGGTATTCGACGCGGTGCACTGGCATCGCCAAGGTCGAGGCGCGTGGGTATGCCTCGATGGCGGGAATACTGGTGTCGAGCACGACTATGCCGGGCTCGGAGTGGAACAGGTCGTGAAGTGCCTGCTGGATAAGTCGGGCGTTGCTGGAGACAGCATGTACGCGATTGATGAGCAGCCTCAACGGAGGGGCTTCGATGCCGAGCCGGTGATAAGGTGCGATGTCCTGCATGAGTTGCAGTGTTCCCCGCCGGAACTCCCGAGCAGCCAGTATTTCCGGTGTAACCGGTGACACAGCCAGGTCGGATGCCAGCACCGCCATCTCCAGAAGGACGCTTCGCGCTCCCTGTGTGTCGATAAGCAGCAAGTCATAGTGCGCGCGGAAAATCGGTAACAGGTTGCGTAGCCGTAATCGTCCATCCGGTGCATGCAGGAGCAGCGTGTTCAATTGCCCCTTGTCGTCATTGGACAGCACCAGGTCCAGCCCTGGAATCGAGGTCTGGGATATCAGGCGAGAGACATCCTGTTCGTTGAAAGCCAGCAATTCGTAGATGCCGGCCGGTGCGCGCTCCTTGAGTTCGAAGTAGCTCGACAAGGTGGGTTGAACATCCAGATCCAGTAATAGCACGCGCAACCCTGCGTCGGCAGCAAAGCCGCCCAGGTTGGCTGCTGTAGTTGTTTTACCCACGCCACCCTTGGTTGAAATGATGGATAGCACCTGCATGGCTTCTCCTCCCGGAATGAAGCAAACGAAAGGGAAGGGTCAGGTGCGTTCTTGAAGGCGATCAGCTATCCACTCATCGATCTCGACAGAGTCCCAGCCGACCGCGCGCACGCCCAAGCGCAGTGCCTTGGGAAATTTTCCTGCCTTCATCAAGTTGTAGATGTGTGCGCGTTTGAAGCCGGTTTTGGCCTCGACTTCGGCACGGCGCAGTATGCGGCGCTCGAAGTGAATTACCTGATTGGTCTGTGTAGACATGGTGAGCACTCCTTTACGCTCATTAGCGTGTTGAAGAATGTGCTCCGTATTCAAAAGCAAGTTTGATGGGATGACACTGCAATTGCAGGTAGATTGACTGCAGTTGCAGTCAGTTTGGATCAGCGTTTACGTGTCTTTTTGCAGCGGTAAACTTTGCCCAAAGCGTACGTTCACTGATCCCGGGCTGTCCCGGATAGTGAGCCAGCAAGGCGCTGATGATGGAGTCCGTGGTCTCGAATGAGGAATACCGTTTGCCGCTTGGAGATTGGCCAAGCAGCAGGGTCAACAAGCCTCCAACGATGCTGAGATAGGTAGATTCACCTCGGAGGGATATGGGGTGGTCGTTGCCCGTTTTGCTTTCTGTTTGCTGGCAGAGCAAGCGGTGTTGTTCGTTGAGAGTATTGAAGGACTTTTCCAGTTCGGCCAGCTGCAGTTTGAGTGCTTCGCGATCAACCAGTAGAGCCTGCATGCTGTCGAAACTGATTGCCGGATGTAGATGACGCTCGATCCCATCGAACAGAAACTCCGGTTTCTGATCGGGATAATAGTGAGCCATCCAGGTTTTCAGATCGACGTGCCGTACGGTAAGGTCTGGATCAGTGAGCAATGCGGGATCATCGCAGGTAATGCCGGATTTCCCGTAAGGTAGCTCACCATTTCTGAAGGCGTCGTAAAGTCGTTCCATGTTCAGCCGCAGCATCGGCCACCTGGGGAAGTCGTTAGGGCCAGGAATGCTTTTGTCTCCCAGTGTGCGGAGTATGCGAGATTCGAACCGCATCAGGCCACTCCAGCGGATGGCTACCTCGATTGGACGATAGAAGACTTTCGAATGCTGTGATTGATTGGACTTCCCCATGTCTCGTTTCAGCCACCCGGCCCTCCTGGCAACGTATCAACAGGTCACCTGCCTACGGACCTGTTGCTCCGACTGGCTGGACAACTATTCGACGATGGGTAGTTTGACGTTAATGAGTGGGAGCGCTAACCGTGTATATGGACAGCTATTCCGCATCATTGTCACGCGTCAGTGTTTTGCCAGAACTGGCGCATACCCACGCTAATGACGAGTGTTAGAACTCATTGGGCGAGAGTAAAGACGTATCCGGTCTGTCCAGAGGTTTACAAAGCAATTCTACGGCAGCGAGACCAGAAAGGTCTGAATGATGACCGGGTGCACCACAGGAGAATTGTTAAGCAGGTCACATAATATTGCCAGGTATACCCGACTCAGGTATGACCCTGCTGGGCTTGTCATACTTCTAACGTCTGGTGAAAGACCGAAAAAGAATGATGGCGCAGCGTGCAGTCAGGCGCTGACGTGGTTGACGCGGCGGATGAAATTGCTCAACTGCTCCGAAGGCTCATTGTCTGGCCGCAGTAGGTAGGTAGTCAACATGAACGAGCGACCGGCGAGAGGTCTCGTTACAATATCGTTGTGCCGGCAGTCCTCGATATGGGCTGTGCTGGAAAACCCGACGCCGTAGCCCGCGGCAACCAGGGTCAGCATCAGGTCGTGCGTAGCCACTCTCTCGGCGACGACGGGCTGCGTGTCAACCGAACAGAGCATTTTGTCCAACTGCTGGCTGCACCCCGCGCAGACTTCCGGGTGGCAGAGGACCAGTGGGTAGTTGACGACTTCATGGAGTGGCACACGTTTGTGCGCCAGCAGTGGATGTCTGGAAGGGACGGTTACCACCAGGGGATCATGCCAGACTGACTTGGCGATTATGCCGTCCTCAACCTCACCGGCGAAGGCAAAGCCCGCGTCATACAAGTCATTGCGTAACCCCCTCAGTTGTTTG
Source organism: Pseudomonadales bacterium (assembly GCA_024234395.1). Classification (GTDB taxonomy): domain Bacteria; phylum Pseudomonadota; class Gammaproteobacteria; order Pseudomonadales; family Pseudohongiellaceae; genus NORP240. The sequence continues at coordinate 518,448 of JACKOH010000003.1, read as the reverse complement.
GAAAAGGGTATCTCCGATAACCGTATCTCGACTTCGGGTTCCTCTTCCCGGCACCGTGCCAGAAGGGCGGTCAAACGACTGCGTGCGATTCCGTCGGACAACGCTATGCGCAGTGTACCCCGGTAGCCTGTGGCTGCTGCTTTGGCCTTGGCCTTGGCCTGGTCAAGGCAAAGCAGGACGCGGTGAGCATCTTCCAGGAAGACCTCTCCGGCCCACGTCAGGCGCGTGCCTCGGGATGTTCGTTCGAAAAGCAGCACGCCAAGTTCGGATTCGAGGTTCTTGATGGTTCTCGACAGAGGGGATTGTTCGATGTTGAGTCGCTCGGCGGCGCGGCTGAAATGCAACTCTTCGGCAACGGCGATGAAATATCGAAGATGGCGTAACTCCATGCGTTAATTCCTCCCTGCTAACGCCACCATAACGCAATCTTCCCACTAGCCTGGAAAAACACTGCCCGGCGGACCGACTATTTTGCCGATTCCTCTCCCTTGATGGAACTGACATCTATCCGATTAGCTTCCGCTGACTGTGGAGCAGTACTCCAGGGACAAGGCGCAACGCAATGAACGCGACCACCCGTTGACAGTTCCTTGTCTTTAGGGTGTCGCTGTAAGTGATATCGCCGCCCAATAATAGGCATTGACTAATTTAAGTTCCTTGAACGATTTCACATAACGAACAATTTTGCTGCCATTGCTGGCCCCAACACGCCGCGGCGAATCCGTCTATCGATGTGGGAGTCACTAGGAGTTTGCGGGCTTGTGTCTGCGCCTACAGTTCTCTTGGCCGGGTCGAAGTGCCCGAGTGAACAGCACAATACTATAGACGGCAAATGCCCGGAACGTGTTATAATAGTGATGATTATGAAGCTGTATTCGGCATGTCCGCGCACAGCTCCGGTTAACTAAACTTCGGTCTGCCATGACCCGTACCGCTTCGATCAACGTTGCTCTGTGGTGGCGCTTCCAATAGGAAGCGGCACGTCGATGCGGCCTCAAACCGCACCTTGCCGCCGTACCGGTAGGCGAGGTTCAGCAGATGGCTCTCCGGCACGGCGGCTCCAGGACCAAAGGAGATTGCCCGATGCCATTACAAACCTCCGTCATAGACGATAGCTTATATGCCACGGCATCGTGGCGCGCGGCGGTTTGCGTTGACGACCGGTATTCAGCCACCCTGATTTTGGAGTGCTCACTGCATAAACGCGAAGTGGCGTTTTTTCCTGTGGTGTCAGTTTCCAATCAACCGGATATTGCAGTCTGTGCGCCGCTGGAATCCAGTGTCAATGTGTATAACAAAGTGAGTAACGACCAGCGATCATCAACTGTTACTCTAGATAATTCAAGGAGTTATGATGTCTAGAATTCTGATGATCGATAATTACGACTCCTTTACCTACAACGTGGTGCAGTACCTGGGAGAGTTGGGTGCCGACGTGCAGGTTTACCGGAACGACGCCATCACCGTACCGGAAATCAGGGAGCTGAGCCCGGAGCAGATCGTGATTTCGCCGGGACCCTGTACCCCGAACGAAGCCGGCATCTCGGTGGAGGTGATCAGGCAGTTTGCCGGTATCGTGCCACTGCTGGGAATCTGCCTTGGCCATCAGAGTATCGGGCAGGCTTTCGGCGGCAGAATCATCCGGGCGCGGCAGGTCATGCATGGCAAACTTTCCCGTATTCACCACAGCGGCAAAGGGGTTTTCGAAGGCATCGTCAGTCCCTTTACGGCGACCCGCTATCACTCCCTGGTGATCGACCGGGAGTCGCTTCCCGACTGCCTGGAAATCACCGCCTGGACGGAAGATGAGCAGGGCGGGCTGGACGAGATCATGGGCGTCCGGCACCGGGAACTGGCGGTGGAGGGTGTGCAGTTTCACCCGGAGTCGATTCTCAGCGAGCATGGCCACAGGCTGCTGGAAAATTTCCTGAACATCAGAATCTGAAGAACACCAAGACGGGGCGGAACATGGATATCAAAGTAGCCATCAAGAAAGTCACATCACACCAGAATCTCAGCGCCGCTGAGATGACTGCGGTGATGCGGGATATCATGACTGGCAATACCACAGATGCCCAGAATGCCGCTTTTCTGGTCGGCCTGCAGATGAAGGGAGTGCAGGTGGAGGAGCTGCTTGGTGGTGCTATTGTCATGCGTGAACTGGTGACGCCGGTGCAGTTGCAGGAAAGGGAGCACCTGGTGGATACCTGCGGTACCGGAGGCAGTGGTTCCAACAAGTTCAACGTGTCGACAGCCGCCGCTCTGGTGGCGGCCTGTGCCGGAGCCCGGGTGGCCAAGCACGGCAATCGCGGCGCCACCAGCAAGAGTGGCAGCGCCGACGTGCTGGAGGCCGCCGGTGTCAAACTGTCACTGACGCCGGAACAGGTCGCGAAGACGCTGGAACAGGTTGGCGTCGGGTTCCTGTTCGCTCCCAGTCATCATGGCGCCATGAAGCATGTTATTACGGCACGACGGGAAATCGGTGTTCGCACCGTATTCAACCTGCTGGGGCCGCTGACCAATCCGGCCGGGGCCCCCAACCAGGTGCTGGGTGTTTATGATCCGGACTGGATTCTGCCCCTGCTGGAAGTGCTCAAGGAGCTGGGCAGCAGGCACGTGCTGGTGGTTTCTTCCGAGGACGGTCTCGACGAGATCAGTATTTCAGCAGCCACCAGGGTGGGGGAATTGAAGAATGACGAAATCACCACCTACCGGATTTCACCGGAGGATTTCGGATTGCCGCTGCACGAGAATTATCGTGAACTGCAGATCGACAGTGCAGAACAGAGTCTGGCATTGTTGAAAAAGGCCCTCACCAACGGCCATCAGGCGGCATCTGAAATTGTCGCCCTCAACGCCGGCGCGGCGATTTATACGGCAGGCATCGTCGACAGTCTGCCAGCGGGTGTGGAGAAGGCCCGGGAGATTCTGGCCAGTGGCGAGGCGCTGCAGAAACTCGAACAGCTTGCCGCTGTCAGTCAGTCGTTTGCGGCCTGAAGGAAAGGAAACCGATCGTGGGTGATGCCACCATACTGCAGGAAATCCTGGCGCAGAAGCAGCTCGAAGTCAGCCAGCGACAGGCACAGCGCAGCGTTTCTCAGTTACAGCGGGAACTGCCTGCCGCGGAATCCCTGAGACCGTTCGAAACTGCCCTCGCGGAGAAAACAGCCGCGGCCCGGTCTGCGGTTATCGCCGAAATAAAAAAGGCTTCACCGTCGAAGGGACTGATCCGGCCCGACTTCGATCCGGCAGCGCTGGCCCGTGACTACGCAATGGCAGGTGCCACGTGTCTTTCGGTGTTGACCGATGAACAATTTTTTCAGGGTCATGACGATTTTCTGCGCCAGGCCAGGTCGGTCTGTGAGATACCGGTGTTGCGCAAGGACTTCATGATCGATCCCTACCAGATCGTGGAATCCAGGTGGCTGGGTGCAGATTGTATTCTGCTGATTGTGGCCGCTCTCGACAATGTCCGGTTGCGCGAGCTGTATCAGTGTGCGCGGGAATTACAGTTAGGGGTGCTGGTCGAAGTCCATAACCGGGACGAACTGGAGACCGCGCTGGAACTCGGCAATCGGCTGATCGGGATCAATAATCGGGATCTGCACAGTTTCAATACCAGTCTGCAGACCACGTTTGACCTGTTACCGTTTATTCCGGCAGACCGTACCGTCATCACCGAAAGTGGCATCCATACCCGTGCCGATGTGGTCGGTATGGAGGAGAAGGGCGTTTACGGTTTTCTCATCGGTGAGACTTTCATGCGCGCCGAACGACCCGGGCAGAGACTGCGGGAGATAATGTTTGGCGATGACTGACGAAAGCGGTAAATCTGAGAGCGGCGTCAACCTGGCCAGGGAAAGCCGGTCAGGCACCGGGTTCGGGCGGTTTATTCCTGCCATGCTGAATTCCTGGGACGGGATTAATGCCACCCTGAAGACAGAATCCGCGTTTCGTCAGGAGATGATTGCCTTTGTGGTGTTGTTTCCACTCGGACTCTGGCTGGGTGAGAGCGGTATCGAGAAACTGATGCTGGTGGCTCCTTTGTTCCTGGTATTGATCGTGGAACTGCTGAACACGGCGGTCGAGAGCACTGTCGATCGTTGGGGTAATGAGTACAACGAATTCGCCAAGGCGGCCAAGGACGCAGGATCGGCGGCGGTGTTCTTCAGTCTGATGCTGGTGTTGCTGAGCTGGATAGTATTGCTGATAGTGCCGCGCTGGTTCTGACTGGATCGATTAGAAAAAAACGCTCCGCTCCCGGTTTGTAGAGGCCGCGGAATTTTCCCGCTTATGCATTCCCCCTGGACACAAAAAAGCCAGCATTCAGGTGCGACTGGTGCAACCTGAGCTGGCCTGTTTGTCGTCTTGGTGAAGGTCAGCGGGTGCCGAAAACGACTATGGTCTTGCCGGATACGCTGATCAGTTCCTGTTCTTCAAGAGTTTTCAGAACCCGTCCAGCCATTTCTCTTGAGCAGTTTACAATCCTGCCTATTTCCTGACGGGTGATCTTGATCTGCATGCCATCAGGATGAGTCATCGCATCCGGTTGCTTGCTGAGATCGATCAGGGTCCGGGCGATCCGGCCGGTCACGTCGAAGAAGGCCAGGTCGCCTACTTTGCGCGTGGTGTTCCGCAGCCGGCTTGCCATCTGCTTACCGATGGTAAACAGGATCTCCGGATGCTGACGGGTGTAGGCATTGAAGTTGGCGTAGCCGATTTCCGCTATCTCGCAGGCACTGCGGGCACGCACCCAGGCGCTGCGTTCACGGGTCTGTTCGAACAGGCCCATCTCACCGAAAAAGTCGCCGGCATTCAGGTAGGCTACCACCACTTCCTTGCCGTCGTCGTCTTCCAGCACCACCGACACCGAGCCGCTGACGATGTAGTACAGCGTATCGCTGCTGTCCCCTTCGTAAATGATCGTCGCCCGGTTGGGGTAGCGTTTGCGATGGCAATGGGACAGGAAATTATCCAGGTCCTGGATATGGGGTGTTATTGCCATTAGTGCCATAGGGCAGACCTCCGTAAAACTCGGTAATGAGTGCCTTTGCTGAAAAGCATGGCAGCCCTCTGCTTTGATTGTTCCGCCGGGCACTTCCCGTGTGCGCGACAGCACAGGAATCGCGTTGATTCCCAATGACTAGGTAATCGGCAGAAAAATTAAATTTTTATCAATAACGAGCGGTTTCTTTTCTGCGCCCACGTAAGTTCCGGGCAATCAGGCCTGAGCAGGGCATCGGTTACGGCCTTAAAGCCGGTGGAACTTCGGTCACCCGGGGATCGTTCAACGGGTAGGTCGCTTCCGGGAGCTGCGGTTCAGGGATGCGGAAAGACCGGACTTCGCGATTGGGACGGCTGATGCCGACCACCACACGTTCGGAAGTCGTACGATCCCAGCTGAAAGCCTGCCCCTCCAACGGGATCTGAACAGTCGCGATATGCACCAGCTTTGGACCCATGGCCGGAGCTGCCAGAACATACATTTCCTGCCGGTCGTGGCCGGTAAGATAGAGCAGGCCGTCAGGGCCAAGCGCGCCGCCCGATGCCGCCATGGGATCCATTCTGGCAATCACAGTGGACGGAATCATCCAGCCACCGGTTCTTCGCCAACTGGAATCAAACCTTACCACCGAGGAATAGGACTGATCCTTGAACGGGACTCCGCCGCCGGTACTGTAATGTGCGAATCCGGCGACCCAGCCGTCGTTGAGCCGGTCAAACCAGGTGAGCGATCCCTCATCCATGACACCAAGGCTGAAACTGCCCGAATGAGAGAGCGTATCGGCATCGAATATTTCGATGGAACTGGCCATCGGAACTTCCGGAAAATTGGAGTTTGCACACAGTAGCTGCGAGTCATCGATCAGGCAGCTGTTCAGGTGTCGGATCAGTCCATCACGGGGTCCCGAGTAGCGCAGCACCTGTTCGCCGGTTGTCTTCCGATATTTGCCGATGGCAGTGTTCACGATGGCATAGAAGTGATCCTGGTCGGCCGCCGCTCCCTGACCCGCCTCAGCGGCCGGGAAACTGGCCAGTAATTCCGCCTGCAACTGCTGAATCACAGGCGCGGTGGAGCCGGGCACCGGATCCTGCTGGCCACAGGTTACCAGGGGCAAGGTTCCCAGCAATGCCAGACTGATGAGGAAGGCTGGTTTCAAAAAATTCTCCGGGTCAGCTCCGTAAAATCTTGAGCACGTCATAGATCTCGATATCGGGTTCGCCTTCGGCCTGGTAAGCCCTGCCAATGGTAGCTTTCAGTTCGGATTGCAGAGAGTCGACGCATGCCTGTTGTGAATCCCATAATCAGAGTCCCGCGACCTGAGCGGTGTTCCTGCCCTGCAGATAATTCTTCTGCTGCAGATCCGACCGGGCCCTGAATTCGTCAGCACGGCTTTCGACAACCTGCATGACTTCGTTCAGCGGCAGGATGGACTTGAATCTGACTCGTAAAACCAGTCTTGGATCACCCATGGGTTTATTCCCTTATTGCATTGTCGTAACCACGGTCGTTACTTTTCAGCATTATCAAAGTGCGGCGATCAGGCCAGCCGTGCTCCGTTTTCGATTTCCAGGTCCGGTGTCGCCAGTACCACGGCTCCGTCCTGGCGATGAAATCCGGTAACCAGGCATTCGGACATGAACGGTCCGATCTGCCTGGCCGGAAAATTGACCACTGCCACGATCTGTTTGCCCAGTAACTCGTCTTTGCTGTACAGGTCGGTGATCTGGGCGCTGGATTTTTTAACCCCCACTTCTTCACCGAAGTCGATGCGTAACCGGTAGGCCGGCTTAAGCGCTTCCGGAAACTCCTGCACCTCTACGATGGTGCCGACTCGTAGTTCAACTTTCTGAAAATCGTCCCAGTTAATCAGAGGTTCCTTAATCTGCTCCATGATAGGCGGTTTCACTAGTCTGGTGTCAAAACAGGATCTGCACTGCCAGAGTCGCCTGACAGAGAAAACCCACGACGAAAGCCAGGGTACGGGCCCAGGGAATTGCCAGGGTATAGACTGCCAGGTGCACTACGCGAGCCCAGAAATACACGGTGCAGGCGAGGGCTGTCGTTGCATTGTTCAGACCGGCTATTTCCACCACCAGGACCAGCGTGGCGAAAATAACCAGGTTCTCAATCGCATTGGCATGAGCCGATTTCATGCGACTGGCCCAGGGTGCCAGCGGAGCGGGGTTTTCCGGGTATCCAACCGCATTGATCAGTCCCCGGACCAGGATGAGATTCAGAATGTAAGGTATCCAGATCAGCGCAGTCAGGATGGTGACGAGAGTGAGAGCATGCAATTCCGCCGACATCGGGCTGCCTCCTTTATGGAACGTATGGTCCAGCCAGTAAATTCAGGGATCTATCCGTATATCGACGTTATCAAAGGTTGCTTAAGGAGTCATTAACCGGGTTCGGAAACAGCCGGCAGATTCACGATGCGGCAATATGTCACATTGAATTACGTTACCAAAGGTATCAAATTGGCCGCAGACGTTGGATCAGTTGTGCTGATTCGATTGATACTGAAAGAGAGAGGAAATGATGATGAGATTAAGAATCGTTGCGGCATTGTCTCTCGGTGTGCTGGCCTTGAACAGCCAGGCCGATGAAACGGCAGAGCAGGCCTATCGGGATTTTCTCCAGGCTCGCGGGGAGCCCGCGTGGATCGGTGCCGGAGCGGAGCACCCGGCAGCCAACTCGGTTATCCGCCCGACCCCGGCCCTGGCAACCTTTGATCTCGATCCGGACAAGCAGGCGCTGGGTTTCGACCTGTATCATGAGGCGCGCCTGTCGCGGGATGGGACTGTTTCCTGTGCCAGTTGTCACATGGGAATGATGGGCGGTACAGACCGGCAGACCGTATCCCGGGGCATCGGCGGTGCAATCGGCAGCAGGAACGCTCCGACGGTTTTTAATTCAGCATTCAATTTTCGGCAGTTTTGGGATGGCCGCGCCCTCGACCTCGATGAACAGGCCCTCGGTCCGATCTCCAACCCTGTTGAAATGGGACATGATCTGGATGCCGTATTACAGTGGCTGGCTGCGGATCCTTATTATGCCGGCCGGTTTGCGACCATTTACCCGGACGGTGTTACCGCGGCAAATCTGGGCAATGCCATCGCCACCCATGTCCGCACCATGACGCGAAACGATTCCCGCTTCAATCGCTATCTGACCAGCGGTGAGCCGGTGCTGTCCGAGCAGGAGCTGCGCGGGTGGCAGCGTTTTAACGACCTGGGCTGTGCAGCCTGTCACAACGGCATCAATCTCGGTGGCAACTCCTATCAGAAACTGGCCAGTGCCAGGGTATTTGATGACCAGCTGGTACCGGGAGTCCGGGACGAGGGACTGTTTGGTCGAACCGGACGCGAGCAGGACCGCCAGGTATTCAAGGTACCTTCCTTGCAGAATATCACCCGGACAGCGCCCTATTTTCATGATGGCAGCGTCCGGTCGCTTGAAGAGGCAGTGCGGCTGATGGGCCGGCTCAACGCCGGTCGCGAACTCAGCGATGCCGATGTCGGTGACCTGGTCGTCTTTCTCGGATCACTGGACAGTCAGTCCATGGGTGGCATGGGAGGCATGGGTGGCATGGAAGGCATGGGTGGCATGCAGCACGACATGAGCGGCGCCGGCTCGCCGGGTGGAATGCACCAGCACATGCAACACATGCAGCAGATGATGCAGATGAATCACGGGCAACATCACGGCAATCAGGAGGGGTTTTAAGATGATCAGGTTGATAAAGACTGGCCTAGGGTTTGGTAAATCCGGACTGTTACCCGCCTTCCTGTTCGGCGCACTGTTCGCGGGACCGGCAGCAGCGCAGACGGACCATCACCACGCCCTGTATCTCGACGCGCTGGCGGTGGTGGAGAAAGGCGAAGAACGGATCGCCCTGGAAATGGAGCGGATCCGTCGCGGGGAAGTGGCCCATTTTGACTTTCTTCAACATCAGTATATTGAACTGCTCAGACACTCCCGGGCACTGAGCCATCCGCCCGTATTCCTGAATACCGATGCGCGGGCTGATGTCGTGGCCAGCTCGGAAGCCCTGGGCCGGGCGGTCGAATCACTGGATCTGGTGATTGCCGATTTTCTGCGGGCGCAGGCTGAATTGGGAAGCGCATTGAGCAATACCCGGGATATTGCTTCCCGGTGGACAGCCGGTCTCAGCGATCCGGTCGAACAGGTACAGCTCAGACAACTTGGCAATGCCGCTGCGGCATTCAGCAGCGATAATAGCAGGGAGAATCTGGTCGCGCTCGACGCGGCATTTGAACGGGTTCTGACCAGCCAGGAGGGAATGGACTGGAAAGCAGAACTGGCACTGCAGCAGCAGTTGATCAGGCTTAATCAGGGGGGGCCCGCCGAGGCATTGCTTCGCCTCAGGGAACTGCACATTAATGCCCTCGCCAGACGGGTCTCCGAGAGTTACGCGGCGGCACATGAAGAGTCCGGCGACACGGCTATCGAGGCGGCTGGAGACTAGCGGGGAACCGCTGCATTAAGGGATTGTCCGGGGCCGGTGCGCCGGGCAATTCCGCGAACGGAAAAAGGTAACCTGTGTTGGAAGAATTCGGACCCTCACTGTTTGTCGCCGATGGGCCAGTCGTTTCGTTTTACGGCTTTCCCTATTCCACCCGCATGGCCATTGTCCGGCTCGCGGGAGGGGATCTCTGGGTCTGGTCTCCAGTGGCATTGAATCAGCACCTGGTAGAGGCGATTGAGGCGCTGGGTGTGGTCCGTTACCTGGTTTCGCCCAATAAAATACACCATCTGTTTCTGCACGCCTGGAAGGAACGCTGGCCCGACGCAAGACTGTTCGCCCCGCCTGGACTAGCCAGGCGTAAGCCGGAGCTTCACTTCGATGCACAGCTGACGGATGAGCCGGATCCGGCCTGGAAGGGGGAAATCGACCAGGTCATTTTTCACGGCTCACCGGTCATGGAGGAGGTGGTGTTTTTTCACCGTGCCTCCCGCACTGCCATTTTCGGCGATCTGATTCAACGGCATCCGCCAGCAGCGATGACCGGCTTTAAAGGCGCATTGATGAAGCTGGATGGACTGGTGGGCGAATCAGGCAGCACTCCGCGGGAGTGGCGTCTCAGTTTTCTCAGGCGCGGAGCCGCCAGGTTGGCCCGGGACCGGGTGCTGGCCTGGAACCCGCAGCGGTTGCTGATTGCACACGGAGAATGCGCTCAGTCCAACGCAACTGCGATCATAGAGCGCGCGCTGGCCTGGATCTGAGGAACCTGATTGACGGTTCAGGTGAGTATCAGGCATGGCTTGGCAGACTGTTAGGCGGTATAGAGCGTATAAGCGCCGATCACGATGAAACCGACTACGGCAATGGTCAGCAGCCAGTCAGATTGGCCGGACTTGCGAGTGGGCCCTGTTTCCACAGCTCTGGCCAATGGAAATGGCGGGGGAACAAGTCAGGCAGCCTGGTCAGTTTCGTCGGGCTGGGACAGTTCCAGGGCCTCCTGAGTGGTCCTGGGCACGGCATGGAACGGCTCAAAAAAGCGCCGATCCACATTGTGGTAAAAAATGCGGACTACCAGCCAGAGGGTGAGGGCCACCAATGCAGTTCCCGCCGCGATAAAAAACCCGGATTCGATCCGCTGAATGGTGGTCGCGATAACCAGGGGGCCGATTACGGCGCCGAGACTCTGCATCAGCAGAATCACGCTCCCTACCTGCAGCAGGTTGAGTCGGGTATTGTCGTTGGCATGTGCCAGGCAGAGGGAATAGAGGGGAAAGGTGGTGGCCCCGAACAGCATCATCGCCGGGTAGATCACCAGGCTGTAGCGGGCGGACAGGGTCACCACCGCGGCACAGTCCAGAACCGCGATAATCACCATGAACAGAATGACAAGGCGTCGATCCAGGCGATCCGACAGTCTGCCGGCGGGGAGCTGGGCCAGTGCCCCGCCGACAATAGTCAGCGCCATGAATATCCCGACCCGTTCCACCGGAACGCCGTGTGCTGTAGCCACCAGCGGACCCAGGGCCCAGAAACCCGAGGTGACGAATCCCGCTGTCAACGCTCCCAGTACCGCAACCTGGGAGGAACGGATTACCGCGCGAAACTGAAACCCGGAAAGTTGTACCGGCGCCGGAGCCTTGCTGCGGGTGATCCCCACTGGAACGGAACCGAGCGCAAGCAAGATAGCCGCCAGGGTAATCAGATCGCGGAATTCCAGATTGATCCCGGAGAGCAGCTGTCCGGCACCAATTGCCAACAAGGTCAGCAGAGCATAGGTGGAAAGTATAAAGCCACGGTTTTCCACGCCGGCGTTTTCATTCAGCCAGCTTTCGAAAATCATGTAGAGACCGGCCAGCGCCCAGCCGGTGGTGAACCGGGCCAGCATCCAGAGCAGCGGATTGTCGAACAGACCGAGAAGTAATAATGCGGCATTGGCCGTACAGGCCAGCACCAGAAACATACGGATGTGTCCGACAGCGGCAACCAGCCGCGGTACCGACAGACAGCCGACCACGAAGCCGAGAAAGTAAAAGGAGCCGGTGATGCCGATGATCAGCGACGAGAACCCTAGCGCATTGGCGTATAAGGGGACCAGCGTCAATTGCAGGCCATGCCCGGTCAGCAGGATAACCAGCGAAAGAAACAGGGCGATTACGTTTTCAAAGGTTTTCAACATGGTGGCGGATCAGTCCACAGATCCCGATTCAAAACATTGCTGGCACTAGTGTAACGAAACTGACGCGTGTTTTGGGGCTTGTCTCGATTTTCCCGGCTGGTTCCTTATTCTCGACGGCATGTGTTACGCTTGCGCGCCCGGAGGGAAATCCCGGTACCCGGGATTAATCAATGTCAGTACGCAAGAACTGCAAGCGGAGACAAGGCACAAATGGAAACCAAGGTTCGCTGGATCGAAAATGTCATGTTCCTGGCTGAAACAGGCAGTGGGCACGGTGTGGTAATGGACGGCTCACCGGAAGGAGGTGGTCGCAATATGGGGGCGAGGCCGATGGAGATGATGCTGGTCAGTGTCGGCGGCTGCAGTTCTTACGATGTGGTTTCCATCCTCAGGAAGGCCCGCCAGCCGATCACCTCCTGTGAAGCGGAAGTCACCGGCAAACGGGTCGACGCGGTACCGGCAGTATTCGAGTCCATACACCTGCATTTCAAAATTCGCGGTAAGGGGCTGAATCCCACTCAGGTGGAACGGGCCATCGAACTCTCCGCCGAGAAATACTGCTCGGCAAGCATTATGCTGAAAAAAGCCGGCGTAGCCATCAGCCACGATTTCGAGATTCTCGAAGACGAGTGAACCAAAAAAGGGGACAGATTTATTTTTCTTCCAGAAAAATAAATCTGTCCCCTTTTTTGAGAAAAATAAATCTGTCCCTATTTTGGGTTAGAGGCGGTAGACGGTTTTCTTCATTACCTGGGACAGGGCGGCCATCGCCTGGCGGACCGGGAACGGCAGGTCGGCGCCGCCGGCCAGTCTTGCGGTTTCTCCGTGCTGCCGTTCGTCGGTGATCATCTGTTCCAGAATTGCCCGGCTTTTCTGGTCTGACTCAGGCAGTTTCTGCAGGTGATCCTCAAGGTGCTCGCAGACCTGGTTTTCGGTCTCCGCCACAAAACCCAGGCTCCACTTATCCCCGGCCAGGCCGGCTGCCGCGCCCAGGCCGAACGACATGGCGTACCAGAGCGGGTTGAAGAGGCTGGGGCGGCTGTCCAGTTCGGACAGGCGCTGTTCACACCAGGCCAGGTGATCCACTTCCTCGCCGGCAGCCTGTTCCATGGATTGACGGACATTCTCCAGCCTGGCCGTCAGAGCCTGACCCTGGTAGAGCGCCTGGGCACAGACCTCACCGGTGTGATTGATCCGCATCAGGCCGGCGGCATGACGCCGCTGACGGTCCTCCAGTTCGGTTTCGATGCGGGCATTGGCGGGATAGTCGCGTCCCGCCTGGCTGCTGCCTGGAACCAGGGTTCGTAGCGCCTGATCAAACTGCAGTAACAGGTTGTCGACCGGGCTGAGGTGACGTGGCTCGTTCATGACGACGGGTTCTCACTCCTGATTTTCTCTGTCGATGGCACGATAACCAATGTCAGTTCTGAAGTAAACGTTGTTCCATTGAATACCGTCGACCAGTTCATAGGCCCGCCGTTGCGCCTCGGTTACGCTATTGCCAAGTGCCGTGGCACAGAGAACCCGGCCGCCGTTGGTAACCACCTGGCCATTTTCCATCCTGCTTCCTGCGTGGAAAATTTTCTGGTCGTTGCCGCAGGGCTGATCGAGACCGGTTATGACATCGCCACTGTGATAGGAATCCGGGTAGCCTCCCGCGGCCAGCACCACACCCAGGGAGCAACGCGAGTCCCAGCTGGCCTGTCGGGTGTCGAGGTCGCCACTCAGGGCCGCCAGGCATAATTCCGCCAGATCCGACTGCAGGCGCATCATCACCGGCTGCGCTTCCGGATCGCCGAAACGGCAGTTGAACTCCACCACGTTGACCTCACCGGTCGGGGAAATCATCAGGCCGGCGTAAAGAAACCCGGTGTAGGGATTACCGTCAGCCGCCATACCCTTTACCGTGGGCTCGATAACCTGCTCCATAATGCGGGCAAAGACGGCGTCATCGACCACCGGAGCCGGGGAATAGGCACCCATGCCGCCGGTGTTGGGACCCTGGTCGCCATTATCCCGGGCCTTGTGGTCCTGGGAAGTGGCCATGGGCAGTACGTGTTTGCCATCCACCATGGCGATAAAGCTGGCCTCTTCGCCGCTCAGGAACGCCTCGATAACCACGCGGTGGCCGGCAGCCCCGAACCGGTTGCCGGACAACATATCTTCGATGGCACCTGTGGCCTCGGCTTCATTCCAGGCGATGATGACACCTTTGCCGGCAGCGAGGCCGTCAGCCTTGATAACTATTGGCGTGCCCTGTTCACGAACATAGGCGACCGCCGCATCCACCTGTTCAAAAGTCCGGTAGGACGCGGTGGGGATGCCATGACGCTGCAGGAAGTCCTTGGTAAAAGCCTTGGAACCCTCCAGTTGGGCGGCATTGGCGGAGGGCCCGAAACAGGCCAGTCCCTGCTCGGTGAAGTAGTCCACCACCCCGGCTACCAGCGGCGCTTCCGGGCCGACGATAGTCAGTTCAATCTGTTCAGCTTTGGCAAACTCCACCAGGCCGGGGAAATCCAGCACGTCGATTGCCACATTCTCCACGCCCGGCTCGAGCAGCGTGCCGGCATTGCCGGGCGCCACGAACACTTTTTCAACTCGTGGCGACTGCGCCACCTTCCAGGCCAGGGCGTGCTCTCTGCCGCCGCTGCCGAGGACCAGAACTTTCACGTGTTGTTCTCCTGATAAAATCCATTGGCCGGGATTCCGGCCGGGAGCCTTCCCGGTCAGTGGCGGAAGTGCCGCACGCCGGTAAATACCATGGCGAGACCGTGTTCATTGGCGGCGCCGATGACTTCGTCATCCCGCATTGAGCCGCCCGGTTGAATGACGGCGGTGATACCGGCCTCGGCGGCGGCATCGATGCCATCGCGGAACGGGAAGAAGGCGTCCGATGCCATCACCGAACCACGGACTTCCAGGTTTTCGTCGGCTGCCTTGATACCGGCAATTCTGGCGCTGTATACCCGGCTCATCTGGCCGGCCCCCACACCGATAGTCTGCCTGTTTTTACCGTATACGATCGCGTTGGATTTGACGTATTTGGCGACGATCCAGGTAAACTGCAGGTCGCGCAGCTCATCCGGAGTCGGCGCTCTCTCAGTCACCACTTTCAATTCCGCCTGGCTGACCCGGCGGATATCCCGATCCTGCACCAGCAGCCCACCGGTAACCCGCTTGAAATCCCATCCGGCCACCGCTTCTGCCGGCAGTTCTCCGCACGACAGAACCCTCACATTCTTCTTTTCCGCCGCAATCTGTAACGCCTGTTCAGAAACTGAAGGAGCAATGATCACCTCGGTGAACTGCCGGGAAATTATCTCCCGTGTGGTTTCAGCATCCAGTTCCCGGTTGAAGGCGATGATGCCGCCGAAAGCCGAGGTGGGATCGGTCTGAAAGGCCAGGTCATAGGCAGCCTTGATGGATCCGGCTACCGCTACGCCACAGGGGTTGGCGTGTTTGACGATCACGCAGGCGGGTTCGGAAAACGATTTGACACATTCCAGGGCCGCGTCGGTATCGGCAATATTGTTGTAGGACAGTTCCTTGCCCTGGTGCTGAACGGCAGTGGCGATGCTGGCTTCCAGCGGATTTTTTTCCACGTAGAATGCGGCCTGCTGATGGGGATTCTCACCGTATCGCATGGCCTGCTTTTTCAGGAACTGGCTGTTGAAGGTGCGCGGAAAGGTGCGGTCATTGTCGCTGTCCGTCTGTGGCAGCCGCTTACCGAGGTAATTGGCGATGGCGCCATCATAGCCGGCGGTGTGCTCAAACGCTTTGACCGCCAGGTCGAAGCGGAAATCGTGATCCAGGCTGCAATCGCCGTTCTGCAGGCGCTCCACGAGAGGCTGATAGTCTTCGGGGTTGACCACAATGGCCACATGGGCATGATTCTTGGCCGCCGCCCGCACCATGGTCGGGCCACCTATGTCGATATTCTCGATAGCGGTAGCCAGGTCACAGTCAGGATTTGCCACCGTCGCTTCGAATGGATACAGGTTCACTACCACCAGGTCGATAGGCGGGATGCCGTGCTGCTCCATGATTTCCGTGTCAATGTCGCGCCTGGCCAGGATGCCACCATGAACCTTCGGATGCAGAGTCTTGACCCGGCCGTCCATCATTTCCGGAAAACCGGTGTAGTCGGAGATTTCGACAGCCGGAATATGTTCCGAAGTCAGCAGCCGATAAGTGCCACCGGTGGAGAGTATTTCGATATTGAGTTTGCTGAGAGATCTTGCCAGTTCGACGATGCCGGTTTTGTCGGAGACGCTGATCAATGCCCGACGCACGGCAGCAGGTTTAGCTGATGTCATAGAATATCTTGGATCTTGTTTCTGGTCGGGGTCGCCGGAATCCCTTGCGCCGGCACTTCCCGGTTTGCTGGGATTACAACAGTCCGTATTGTTTGAGTTTCTTTCGCAGCGTACCACGGTTTATTCCGAGCATGGTAGCAGCCCTGCACTGATTGAAATCCGCCCGCTGCATGACAATTTCCAGCAGCGGTGCTTCAACCTCGTTCATGACCAGTTGGTATATCTCGGTGGGATCCTGACCGCCAAGCTGGTCGAAATAAGCCGCCATGGATCGCTTCACTTCTTCGCGTAATGTTGCCGGTTTGTCGGTTTCGATAAAATCACTCAGGCCCTCGACCGGGGTAGCCCTGAACAGGAGAGCTTCGTCCTGGGAAGTCATGCAGCAATCCCCTTGTTATTGTTGTCAGTCAGGGTATCGAAAGCAGTCAGGCCGGTAAAATAGTCACGCAGGGCACTCAACTGCCCGCTGGGTGTCTGCTGCCCGCTGAACTGGCGCCAGAACTCCCTGGCGCAGGGTGATGCTTCGGGCTGGTGCGCAGCCAGCTGTCCGGTGTACCAGTTTACATGTTTACGGGCGAAAAGGACGCCCTTGTGCTCACCGTAAAGAGCAAAGATTTTTTCCAGGTGCGAGACAATAATATCGCTTACCGAATCGCTGTCCGGTCGCGGCAGCAGGCGACCCGTTTTCAGGTAATGGCTGATAGCGCGGAAGATCCACGGCTGACCCTGGGCGCCCCGGCCGATCATCAATCCGTCGGCGCCGGTGTTGCTGAGGACCAGCCTGGCCTTCTCCGGCGAGGTGATGTCACCGTTGGCGATGACCGGTATGGATACCGACTGCTTGATGTGGGCGATGGTATCGTACTCCGCCTGTCCGCGGAAACGGCAGGCACGGGTCCGGCCGTGCACGGTCAACAGGCGGATTCCGGTCTGCTCGGCCAGCCTGGCGATTTCGACTCCGTTGCGGGACTCAGGGCACCAGCCGGTGCGTATCTTCAGCGTGACCGGAACATCCACCGCCGCCACCACCGCGCGCAGTATCCTCTCCACCAGGGCCGGGTCTTTCAGCAAAGCCGAACCGGCCGCCTTGCGCAGTACTTTCTTGGCCGGACAGCCCATGTTGATGTCGATGACGTCGGCGCCCATGGCGACGTTTAGTATCGCTGCTTCGGACATCAGACCAGGATCGGAACCGGCAATCTGCACGACCTGGGGTCCACTGATGTCGGGCTTTACCTGGCGCAGCCGGTTTTTCTCTGATCCCCAGCGTTCGCTGTCGCTGGTTAACATTTCCGCCACGGTCAGGCCGGCGCCGTTGGCACTGCAGATTTCCCGGAACGGGCTGTCGCTTACCCCGGCCATGGGGGCGAGCAGCAGAGGATTGGCGATCACAAAGTCGCCAAGCTGAATAGGCTTCAGTTCCATGTTCCAGGTTAGAGTGGTGGAGAGCGGGTTATTGTACCGGCCTGATCACTCAGGTCAAAGCTGAAAACTTCAGGAACCGGGTCTGGGTGGCGCGGCCTTGAATCCGAGCTGATAGTTAACCGCGCGTGGACCCGGGTCTTCCAGTTCCAGGGTAATCTGCACCGGTGCGCCGGATGGCATAAGCGGCAGACCGCGCAGGGCGGGTGGCAGATAGTCGTCGGGCAGCAGTTGCCGGGACAACACGGTGGAATTGTTGAGATCGGTAAATCGCAGTTCAATCAGGGGGAAGGGCTGGGCAAACTCGGCGCGGTTGCGGAATACGGCGTTCAGTTCCAGGGTGTCGGCGCGGTCCGGATGGCTGCGCACCACCAAGTTGTCGGTGACAATCTCGGCTGGATTGACATAGGGTGGCAGGTTGCAACCGAGAATCTCGCAGACCGACTGGTACCAGGGGCGATAGCGCGGGTCCTGGCTCAGCACCGGCAACCGCAGCCAGAAATACAGCAGCGCAATCACCAGGCCCACCAGCAGGAAAGTCGCAGTCAGCAGGGCGATCCTGGACTTGCCGCGACCGCCATTCCGGTGTTCCAGTTCCAGGGAGCTGTCCACATCCCGGATGGCGCGCAGATTTTCTTCACTCAGTTGCTCGAAGGGATCGTCCTGGTCATCCAGCCTGCTGGCCGTGATGCGGGCCCGGATCTCGTCCTTTCCGGATCCACTCGGGCGTTTCCCGGATGGCTGATCTCTACCACTTTCCAGTTGCTCCGATTGCTCATCCGGTCCGGGTACCCCGGCAGTCGTTTGGTCATCCGGGAAGTCGGAAGCCTGAGGAGCTGCGCTCATGGGCATGCCAGCGGCCCCCGACTGGTCCTGCTGCCTGCCATTGACGGGGCTGCCCGTGGGGCCGGGTGATTTCCCGCTCGAGGGGGTTGCAGGGCTGTTTCCAGTGGGCTCCGGGCGGTCGGGCATGTCTTCAGTATGGCTCCGGAAAGCTGAGGGTTGATAGGGGTCTACGGGCAATATCACGAACGATCTTTCATCCAGTTCGACGTCCGCTTCTTCCCATTCCGCGTCGGCGGCAAGAGCTGCGGCGAATTGCTCGTCGCTGAGTTGAGCTTCACTCGGCCCGACGTTGTCGGGTGAGTGCTCGGCATCGACAGTGCCGGCATCCAGGAACCTGCTTTTGACAGGTTCGAAATCCCCGTCATCATACAGGAATTCAGAGTCGTGGTCCGATTCAATAGCGTCGCCGGCAGGCTGATTTTTTGACTGTTCGTTAGCTTTCTTGCGTGCTGCCAGCAGGGTGGCGGCATCGGGTCCCTCGGGCAGAATCACGACGCCTGCGAGGCTGTCATCGTGTGACTTGGGCCTGGTCTTAGCAGATGCCGTTCGGGCGGACTGGTCTCGCCCGGAGCCTTTGGCGCTGCCTGGAAACAGACTGCTCAGCAGCGAGGACAGGCTGAATCCTGATGCCGCCGAGGCGGAATCGAAGTTAAACGAGGCCCGGACCTGGTATTCCGCGTCACTCTCGTCAGGGTTCGGCTCGGGCGGCCTTAGCTTCCGCTCTCCGGCGTCGTAGATATCGAATTCGTGATTCTGGACATCGTTATGCGGATTGGGCGCGGCCTCGGGGGCCCTGGGGGAATCGAATACATCGAAATTACTGTCGGTCACCTGCTCCCGGATCGACGAGTACTGCTCTTCTTCTTCGTCGACGGCGAAAACATCGAAGTCACTGTCCTTGACATCGGACTTGGCATACAGAATTTCATCCTGGCCCCAGTCGTCATCCGGGGCGGCTGATTCCCGGTCCTCGTCACTGGCCAGGAAAGCCGCCGGGTTGAAGTAGTCTTCCGGGGCGGAAATAAAGACTGAACCGTCCTCGTGGTGTTCCCGTTCGTCGTTGGAAGCGCTGGAGTGCGGATCGACAATGTTCCGGTCGGCTTCGAAGATGGACAGGCAGGCACCGCAGCGCACCAGACCGTGTGCTGCCTGCAGCATTCTGGCGCTGGTGTTGAAAGTTGATTCACAACGTGGGCACTGGGTTACGTGTAATGCCATGTTTCCGCAACTGCGAGTTTATTCGCTATCGATACCTGTAATATCCCGGTTGTAGCAAGATATACCACCAGATGCCTACTACCGGCCAGACGTGGCCGTCCAAGATCAACCCTGGGTCACATTTCCGGGATTCCGGTGGCAAATCACCTGGTCTGAGAACGCGTCTGCAAGCCAGCGCCCCTCTCTTATAAATCAGAGGTACCCTAGCTATATCGTCTCGTCCCGGAAAGTCTTGTCCACTGATCACGCTCGACCGGGGCCTGCATGTCGAACCAGTGCTCGTAACGGGCTAACAGCAGTTCGGCCTGGTCTGGAAGAATCCCGGACAGGACCAGGTCGCCTCCTGGCCTCACCAGTTCTGCAAAGTGCGGTGCCAGCTGCTCCAGCGGGCCAGCCAGGATGTTGGCAATCAACACGTCGGCCGGCAGACCAGCCGAGCCGGGAGGGAACTGTTCGGGCAGGTAACAGGCCAGGCGCTCCGCATCCAGGCCATTGGCATCCCGGTTCGCGGTACAGGCCTGAATGGCCTGGGGATCGTTATCCACTGCCAGTACCGCTCCGGCCCCCAGCAGGGCGGCGGCTATCGCCAGCACGCCGGAGCCGCAACCATAATCGATGACCAGCCGCTCACTGAGATCCTGTTGTTCAAGCCATTCGAGGCACAGTGCGGTGGTGGGATGAGTGCCGGTACCGAAGGCCAGGCCCGGATCCAGCAGAATGTTCACTGCATCCGGGTCGGGAGGTTCAAGCCAGCTCGGACAGATCCACAGCCGCGTTCCGAACTGCAGCGGATGAAAGCGATCCATCCAGGCTTTCTCCCAATCCTGATCAGGCACACTTTCCACTATGATGGCGGATTCATCCGCCGGGTCCGATCCAGGTCGCTGTTGCAGTTCACGGAGCAACGGCTGCAGGTCGGCGTCGGCATCGAACAGGGCGCTCAGCTGAACCGAATCCCATAATGGCGTCGCACCCGGTTCGATCTGGAACACCGGCTGGTCCTCGGCGTCGGCGAGCGTCACCGAGGTGGCGCCCGCCGTCAATAACCGTTGCTCGAATTCTTCAGCCTGATCCGGAGTGGTTCTCAGCCGTAGCAGTTGCCAGGGCATCAGAGAGAAAGTTTCTTTTCCAGGTAGTGGATATTCACGCCGCCGGCGCGAAACTCCCGATCCCTGATGAGGTCCCGGTGCAGAGGGGTGTTGGTCTTGATGCCATCCACCAGCAGTTCGTCCAGGGCGTTTTCCATCCGGCTCATGGCCTCTTCCCGGGACGCGCCGTAGGTGATCAGCTTCGCTACCAGGGAATCATAGTAAGGCGGGATCCGGTAGCCGCTGTACAGGTGTGAGTCGACCCGCACGCCGAAGCCACCGGGAGCATGATAGAGGTCCACCAGCCCCGGGCTGGGCAGGAAGGACACCGGGTCTTCCGCGTTGATGCGGCATTCCACGGCGTGACCGCGAATGGCGACGTCCTCCTGGGTGATCGACAGCGGTTCTCCGGACGCGATTCGCAGCTGTTCCTTGACGATGTCGACGCCGGTAACCATTTCCGTGACCGGGTGTTCAACCTGGACCCGGGTATTCATCTCGATGAAATAGAACTGCCCGTTTTCATAGAGGAATTCCAGGGTGCCGGCACCGCGGTACTTGAGATTCTTACAGGCCTGAATGCAGGTTTGCGCCACCTCTTCGCGAACGGCACTGGGTATCCCAGGCGCCGGCGCTTCCTCGATAACCTTCTGATGTCGACGCTGCAGAGAGCAGTCCCGATCGCCCAGGTGAATGGCGTTGCCTTCGCCGTCCCCGATTACCTGTATTTCCACGTGGCGCGGGTTTTCCAGGAATTTCTCCAGGTATACCACGCCGCTGCCGAAGTAGGATTTGGCTTCCGACTGAGTGACGTAGATTGCTTTCAGCAGGGCGGCTTCGCTGTGCACTACCCGCATGCCGCGGCCACCGCCACCGGCTGCCGCCTTGATAATGACCGGGTAACCGATTTTCCGGGCCAGGGCCAGGGTCCGGTCGGCATTGTCATCGACCGGGCCATTGGAGCCGGGCACCGTGGGCACGCCTGCTTCACGCATGACTTCGATGGCAGAGACCTTGTCGCCCATCAGGCGGATGGTGTCGGCCCTGGGGCCGATAAACGTGAAACCGCTGTTCTCCACCTGCTCGGCGAAGTCGGCATTTTCAGACAGGAAGCCGTAGCCTGGGTGCACCGCCACCGCATCGGTGACTTCCATGGCGGAAATAATAGCAGGGATATTCAGGTAACTTTCCGCTGCCGCTGCCGGGCCGATACAGACCGATTCGTCAGCCAGGCGGACGTGCATGAGATCCCGGTCGGCACTGGAATGCACGGCCACGGTTTTGATGCCCAGTTCCTTGCAGGCGCGGAGCACGCGAAGGGCAATTTCGCCCCGGTTGGCAATGAGTACTTTATCGAACATGGGTTGGCTACTTGATTCCGCTTGACTAGGCGATCCGGATGAGTGGCTGATCGTATTCGACCGGCTCACCGTCCTCGACCAGAATGGCCTCCACCACACCCCCGTGTTCGGCCTCAATCTGATTCATCATTTTCATGGCTTCGACAATGCAGACCACGTCGCCGGGCTCCACAGTCTGACCCACTTCCACGAACGGTGGAGAGGAGGGCGATGGTGCCCGGTAAAAGGTACCCACCATCGGCGACAAGACTTCTTTGCCGCGCGGAACCGGTTCCACTGCCGGTGCCGGCCCACCCGAGTCGGCGGTTGGCGGCTGCTGAAACGGTGCCGGGGGGGCATGCTGGTATGCGACCGGGGCCGGCATCACCGCGGAGTTGCGGCTGATACGGACCGACTCTTCACCTTCGCGGATTTCAATCTCGGCGACGTCGGACGTCTCGATGAGTTCAATGAGTTTCTTAACTTTTCTGATATCCATTATCGGGTCTCAACTGGGGGGGGTTGTCGATAAATTAGTTTCCCTGTGCCAGCCTGCGAAAGGCGGCCTGCAGCGCCAGTTCATAGCCCTGGGCGCCCAGTCCAACAACGGTGCCCACTGCGGCGCTGGCCAGGTAGGAATGCTGGCGGTATGCCTCCCGACGGTGCAGGTTGGACAGATGAACCTCGATAAAGGGGATCTCCGCCGCCAGAAACGCATCCAGCAGCGCGATGCTGGTGTGGGTGAACGCACCGGGATTGATGATGATGAAGCCGGTGCCGTCCTTGCGGGCAGCGTGCAGGCGGTCGATCAGTACATATTCGGCATTACTCTGCAGGGAGTCCAGCTGGTGGCCCTGGGCCTCACACATCGCGGCCAGGCGACCATTGATATCGGCCAGGGTGTCCGTGCCGTAAATATGGGGTTCGCGGTCGCCAAGAAGATTCAGATTCGGTCCATTAAGAACCAGAATTTTTGCCATTTTTCGAAGAAATCCCGTCAGAAAGCCTTACGCCAGGCAGGTTCTAGTAAAGATCGGCGCATTTTCTCAGAAATTTACCGATTTTTCACCAGTTTTCCGGCGCTTTGTTCCTGCGTTGTGAACCCGTGTCAGGGTTTCAATGGCTGGCTGGTCGATTGCGGGGGGTAGCAGAAGCCCCATTCGGCACAGCCCTGGTAGTCGATCAGCAGCAGGGTGCCCTGCGGCACGGCAGGATCGACGGCAAGCCGGGCGGTTACCAGACCGTAATAGGCTTCGATATCGCCGAAGAAGGGGTCGGTCTTGGCCACCCCGTCCGGAAGCTCGAAGTTGAGCGGCCGGGGACTGTCCTGATCCGGCAGTTGCAGGGCGAAATTGAACTGGTGGCGATAGAGGTAGTGCTCAGGAGCGATCTGCCAGGTGACCTCGACAGTGCGATCGTCCACCAGGCTGATGAAATACGGGAAGGCCTGCTCCATAGGCAGGGGACGCGGCCGATCGCCCCGGCCCAGTGCACTGTTGGCGCTGCCCGGCAACAGCTGGGCCGTGGCCGGCAGTGCCAGACCGAGAGACAGGGCAAGCAACAGGGCGATGGTAAACAGCTTGCTGGTCATATTCCGGTCAGCCTTGTTAATGAGACTAGCGTCCAGCAATGGCCGGCCTGACGATCAGTCTGCCAGTCGTTCAAAGATGAGGCAGGCATTGGTGCCGCCGAAGCCAAAACTGTTGGACATTATACAGTCGAGGGTTACGTCGTCCTGTCTTTCCAGCACGATGGGCATGCCTTCCGCCTCAGGATCCAGATTTTCGATGTTGGCAGAAGCGGAGATGAAGCGGTTTTCCATCATCAACAGGCTGTAGATCGCCTCGTGTGCACCTGCCGCTCCCAGTGAGTGACCACTTAGTGACTTGGTCGAGTTGATAGCCGGGAGCCGGTCACCGAACACCTCGCGAATCGCGCGTAACTCGGAGATGTCCCCGGCCGGGGTGCTGGTGCCGTGGGTAT
Source organism: Pseudomonadales bacterium (assembly GCA_024234395.1). GTDB lineage: Bacteria > Pseudomonadota > Gammaproteobacteria > Pseudomonadales > Pseudohongiellaceae > NORP240. The sequence goes on along the minus strand of JACKOH010000003.1, from coordinate 494,568 downwards.
TGAGGTACTGCACCGGTCTGGCAGCCGTTTTCAGGGCCAGTTGCATGGCCCGCTTGCCCCCTTCACCAGAGGGCGCCACCATGTCGTAGCCATCGGACGTGGCACCGTATCCGGTGACCTCGGCATAGATTTTCGCACCCCTGGCGCGGGCGTGTTCCAGTTCCTCGATGACCAGCACTGCGCCGCCGCCCGCGATCACGAAACCGTCGCGATCACGGTCGAAGGCGCGGGATGCTTTCTCGGGCGTGTCGTTGAAGCGGGTGGACATGGCGCCCATGGCGTCAAACATGTGGGACAGGGTCCAGTGCTCGGCTTCACCACCACCGGCGAAGACCACGTCCTGCTTGTTCAGCTGGATCTGTTCCACCGCATTACCGATGCAGTGCGCACTGGTCGCGCAGGCCGAAGAGATGGAATAGTTAACGCCCTTGATACGGTACGAAGTGGCCAGACAGGCGGACACCGTGCTGCCCATGCTGCGGGTTACCCGATAGGGCCCCACGCGGCGCAGGCCTTTTTCGCGCATGATGTCGGCCGATTCCACCTGATCCTCGGTAGAGGAACCGCCGGCACCCATGATGATGCCGGTGCGTTCATGGGAAACTTCGCGGTCTTCGAGGCCGGCGTCCTGGATGGCATCCTTCATGGACAGGTAGCCGTAGGCCGCCGCATCGCCCATGAAACGCAATAATTTGCGGTCAATCAGCTCGGCAAAATCGAGTTTGACGGATCCCGACACCTGGGAACGCATACCGATGTCCCTGTATTCCGGGTTGAACCGGATGCCGCTGCGTCCTTCTTGAAGTGATCGGGTGACCGTGTCCTTGTCATTTCCCAGGCATGAAACAATGCCCAGGCCGGTAACTACAGCACGTCGCATGGTTACTTCTCTGCTTCCCCTTGATCGAATTTCTGGTCCGGTCTGAACAGACCGACCTTAAGGCCTTTAGCCTGGTAAATCGCGGTTCCGTCCACGGAAACGGTACCGTCTGCGATACCCATCACCAGCCTGCGTTCAATGACCCGGCTCATGGAAATATCATAAACCACTTTCCGGGCCCCGGGCAGGATCTCACCGGAGAATTTCACTTCACCGGACCCCAGCGCCCGGCCTTTGCCCAGGTTGCCGCGCCAGCCCAGGAAAAAGCCGACCAGCTGCCACATGGCGTCAAGCCCAAGGCAGCCGGGCATTACCGGATCGCCGGGGAAATGGCATTCGAAAAACCACAGGTCGGGATTGATATCCAGTTCCGCGACTATGTGACCGCGGCCGTAGCGGCCGCCCTCGGAGCTGATTTCGACAATGCGGTCCAGCATCAGCATATTGCCGACCGGTAACTTGGCATTGCCGGGTCCGAACAGCTTCCCATAGCCGCACTCGATCAATTCCTCCTTCTCATAGGAAGGTTTGGGAACGAAATCCGGGTTTTTTTCAGCCATCGGTTGGACCCACTCTCCGGCACTAATGACCGGGATTTTGAAAAGTTTGCGATATTAGCGGAACAGTCTGCATTAAGCGACCGGTTTTTACCGTGTCTCGATCTCTGACCAACGCAGATGCACACTATTGTAGTGGTTAAAGTTCCGGTGTGCGCGATTTAAAGTCAATCGGTTTGCGCCTGATCAGATGGGCCGGCCCGGTCCGGACTGTCGGTAACCATGAACGGGGTCCGCTATCGGCACTGTGAAGTCTGCTAGACTTGCGCCGTTACAGTCAGGAGAGAGCGCGGCGGGCCGCCAGTCCGGCAATAACGCGCTACGTTGTCCATTTTAAATTTCAGGAACGAGTTGATGCTGGTACCGGTAATTCTTGCCGGCGGGGTCGGAACCCGCCTATGGCCCCAATCCCGCGCGCTTCTACCCAAGCAGTTCATCGAGTTTCCGGGCCAGGACGGTTCCCTGTTCCAGGGTACCTTGTCCCGGCTGCGCGGGCTGGAACCGCTGGGGGCACCAATCGTCATCTGTAATGCCGACCACCGTTTCCTGGTCGCCGAACAACTGCGGCAGCTGGACATCGTCGGCAGTTCCCTGCTGCTCGAACCGGTAGGGCGCAATACCGCTCCCGCGGTAGCAATGGCCGCCCTGAGTGCAACTGCCGGAGGTGAAGATCCGATTCTGCTGGTCCTCCCCGCCGATCACCTGATCAGTAACCAGGCGGCCCTTCACGAAGCGATCCGGCTTGGTGAGCAGGTGGCGCGTCAGGACCGGCTGGTCACCTTCGGCATCGTGCCGGACAGTCCGGAAACCGGTTATGGCTATATAAGGAAGGGAGCGGCGCTGGAGGATTCCGAGGTTTTTCAGGTGGCGCGTTTTGTCGAGAAACCGGACCTGGAAACGGCCCGCGCCTACCTGGAAAGTGGTGACTACCTGTGGAACAGCGGCATGTTCCTGTTCCGGGCTTCGGTGTTTCTCGCCGAACTGCAGGCTCATCAACCGCAGATGCTGAACTGCTGTCGCGAGGCCTTTGCCGCCCTTGCCACCGATCAGGATTATCAGCGCATCCCGGAACCGCAATTCGCTGCCTGCCCGGCCGATTCGATCGACTATGCCGTTATGGAAAAGACTGCCGCGGCTGCCATGGTACCGCTGGATGCGGACTGGAATGACCTGGGAGCCTGGACGGCTATCTGGGAAGTCGCCGAGAAAGATGGCAACGGCAATGCGATCAGTGGCGATGTACTGCTGGAACAGGTCAGTAACAGCTACATTCAGGCCGGTTCCCGGGTAGTGGCGGCGGTCGGAATTCAGGATACGGTGATCATCGAAACCTCCGATGCGGTGCTGGTGGCCGGCAAGGATCAGGTACAGGGGATCAAGAAGATCGTCGCCATGCTGGAAGCGGCGGAACGCCATGAGAGCCAGCACCATGACCTGGTCTTCCGGCCCTGGGGATCCTATCGCTCGCTGGAGAATGCCGAGGGTTACCAGGTCAAACACATCATCGTGAATCCCGGGCAGGCACTTTCCCTGCAAATGCACCATCATAGGGCAGAACATTGGACCATTGTTCGTGGCGAGGCCCTGGTCACCCGCGATGACGAAGTCCACCGGCTCGGCGGTAACGAGTCGATCTTTCTGCCCCTGGGTTGCCGCCATCGACTGGAAAACCGAGGTCAGGAGCCGGTTGAGCTGATTGAGGTGCAACTGGGCAGCTACCTGGGAGAAGACGACATCGTGCGCTTCGACGACGTTTACGGGCGCGTCGATAAAACCTGATTACGATGGTTTAACCCGGTGCAGGCCGTTGCTCCATTTTCTGCCTGGCTTCCTAATTTGGTGCATTTACCCAACGTGCTGCCGATATTGGCAAGCAATTTGCTGCTCTTAAACCCGACAATGGAAACCACAACAGGAGGAAGTGTGACTATGGCGACAATCGAGAAGTGTCTGTTTCCGGCCGCAGGCTACGGGACCCGTTTCCTGCCGGTGACCAAGTCAATGCCGAAAGAGATGCTGCCGCTGGTCGACAAGCCACTGATTCAATACGGAGTCGAGGAAGCCATGGCCGCCGGCATCCATGGCATGGCGATTGTGACCGGGCGCGGTAAGCGGGCCCTGGAGGATCACTTCGACATCAACTACGAGCTGGAACACCAGATTGCCGGTACCGGTAAGGAGGAGCTGCTCGCAGAGATCCGCAACATCATCGAAACCTGCACTTTCTCTTATACCCGGCAGGTGGAAATGAAGGGGCTGGGACACGCCATCCTGACCGGTGAAACACTGATCGGCGAACACCCCTTTGCCGTGATCCTGGCCGACGACTACTGTGTGGCGGAAGGGGACGGCGTGTTGACCCAGATGGTCAAGCTGTACGAGCGCTACCAGTGCAGCATCGTCGCCATCGAGGAAGTCCCGCGGGAGGAAACCTTCAAGTACGGTGTCATCGACGGAGACATGGAAGAGGATCGCATCTGGCGGGTGAAATCGATGGTGGAAAAACCCGACCCGGCGGATGCCCCCAGCAACCTGGCTATCATCGGCCGTTATATACTGACCCCGGATATTTTCGAGTTAATCCGCACCACCCCACCCGGGAAGAATGGTGAAATGCAGATTACCGACGCCATCATGCGCCAGGCCGAACAGGGCCGGGTGATCGGCTACCAGTTCAAGGGCCGCCGCTTCGACTGCGGCAGTGTCAAGGGCTTCATGGAAGCCACCAACTACAATTACGAAAACTTTTACCCGAACAAGGACTGACGCGGTCGGGCGGAGACCATAACAATGCAAATCACCTGCTTTAAAGCCTACGACATCCGGGGCCGCATCCCCGATCAGTTGAATGAAGATATTGCCTATCGGATCGGCCGGGCTTACGCCACCTTCCTCAAGCCGGCCTCCGTGGTGGTGGGCTACGATATCCGCCTGACCAGTGCCGACCTTTGCGATGCCCTGACCCGCGGCCTGACCGAGTCGGGCGTGGACGTGATCAACATCGGCCAGTGTGGCACCGAGGAGGTGTATTTCGCCACCGCCCATCTGCACACCGATGGTGGTATCGCCGTGACTGCCAGTCACAATCCCAAGGACTACAACGGCATGAAAATGGTGCGCGCCGAGTCCAAGCCGATCAGCGGCGACACCGGGTTGAAAGAAATCCAGGCCATTGCCGAATCCGGTGACTTCATGGAGGCGACCCGAAGCGGCGAAGTGACCCGGCAGGACACCCGGCCGGCCTACGTGGAGCACCTGCTGAGTTATATCGACCTGGCGCAGATCAAACCCCTTAAAATCGTCTGTAATGCCGGCAACGGCGGTGCCGGTGTTGTGATAGACGCGCTGGAGGACAGGCTGCCTGTGACCTTCGTCAAGGTTCACCATGAAGCGGACGGCAACTTCCCCAACGGTGTACCCAATCCACTGATCGAGGAGAACCGGCCACCCACTATCGACGCGATCAAGGCCAACCAGGCCGACCTGGGGATTGCCTGGGACGGAGACTTCGACCGCTGCTTTTTCTTTGATGAGAGCGGCCGTTTTATCGAAGGCTATTACATCGTCGGCCTGCTGGCCCAGGCGTTTCTTGAACATCACCCGGGTGCCAGGATCATTCACGATCCCCGGCTCACCTGGAACACCATCGAAATCGCCGAGAGTCACGGAGGCGAAGCGATTCAGAGCAAGACCGGGCACGCCTTCATCAAGGAGCGGATGCGCGCCGAAGACGCCATTTACGGTGGCGAGATGAGTGCCCATCATTACTTCAAGGACTTCTCCTACTGTGACAGCGGCATGATTCCCTGGCTGCTGGTGATCGGGTTGATCAGCGAGACCGGCAAGTCGCTGTCGGAACTGGTCAATGAGCGCATGGCGGCGTTTCCCGCCAGCGGCGAAATCAATACCGAGATCAGTGATCCCCCGGCCCTGCTGAAACAGCTCGAATCCCACTACGCGGCCAGCGCCGAGTCGGTGGATCACACCGATGGATTGAGCATGAGCTTCGGCACCTGGCGCTTCAATATCCGCATGTCCAATACCGAGCCGGTGGTGCGTCTCAACGTGGAATCTCGGGGTGATACCGAACTGATGCGGGCCAAAACCCGGGAAATTCTCGATCTGATGAAGACGTGACGCGGCCTGGTCTGAATTGCCCGTCTCCAGTCGTTGAGTGGGCCGGCTGCGACTGCGGCAGGGGAACCGAATCGCAATTCTGGCGGTCTTTACTGACGTAAAGGCGGGGCGCAGGCAGCCATTGAGCAGCCTCCCGCCCTTCCTTGCATCAGGAATTCGTTTTATCCTTGACCTGAAGCACGAGGATTACACGGATCACAGACCTGATGCAGGTCTGAAGAAGTCGTCAAAATTTCAGGAGTTACCCATGTTTAAACACCCTCTGACGCGCAGAAAGCTGCTTGGTACAGCGGTTTCCGGCTTTGCCGTAACGGCGGTTTCCAGCCTGGTTCCGCGGGCATTCGCTCAGGATTCCGGCGTCACGCCACTGGATGTGCACAAGGATCCCAGCTGTGGCTGCTGCGTCAACTGGATCAACCAGATGACGGAACACGGTTTCCAGTCGACCATACACCATCCCCGTAACCTCAATGCGGTCAAGCTGGAACACGGTTTTACGCCGCAATTGCAGTCTTGTCACACGGCTGTCAGCGCCGCAGGCTATGCTTTCGAGGGTCATGTGCCGCCTAAACTGGTCAGGCAGTTCCTGGACAATCCGCCCGTCGATGCCAGGGGGCTGACCGTACCGGGAATGCCCATAGGCAGCGTCGGCATGGAAATGGGCGCCCGCTTTGCACCTTACGATGTCATTCAGCTGAATCGCGATGGCAGCACCCGGGTTTACGCCAGCATCAAGACCCCGGCTGATCAGTATTAGTCCGGCCGGTCCATTCAACTGAATGTTACTGGCCGATCAGGCCGGGTGGCAGATCCGTGACACAACCGCACAGAAGCTCCGGAGAGCAGCGCATGACAATCCATGTGAATCGTGAGTTGCTCGACGGGGCTCTGGATGCAATCCGGCAATCGCCACAATCCGACGGGGTGGTGAAAATGATCGTCTGCCGTCCGGCGGTGGGCGAGCGTGAGGTGCTGCCGGAAGCGGAACTGAGCGTGGAGCTGGGACTGGTCGGGGACAACTGGGCGGCGCGCTGGTCCGGCCGGGAAGCACAGCGTCAGCGTCACCTGGATATGCAGATCAATCTGATGAACTCCCGGGTCATCGACAGTCTCACTGCTGGCGACATGACGCGCTGGCCGCTGGCCGGCGATCAGTTGTTCGTGGATTTCGATCTCAGCGAAGATAATTTACCGGCCGGTACAAAAATCAAGGTCGGTGAAGCGGTACTGGAAGTGACCAGCGAGCCACACCTGGGTTGCAGCAAGTTCAAGCAGCGATTCGGTCGCGATGCGGTGCTGTTTGTGAATTCCGATCTGGGCAAGCAGCTCAAGCTGCGTGGTATCAATGCCCGGGTTATTACACCCGGCGTGGTGACCAACGGCGGCGTAATCAGCAAGCTGGCGCCGTTTTAGACGCTCTGCGAAGTTTCGGTTTTGCGAACGGCTCTGCAATCCCGATCATTTCAGATTCAGAAAATAAACCGCGTGGCTTACCTCTGAAAGCCGGGCACGCATACGGATTCCTGTTTGCGCCAGTCGTCATGCTGCCCGTTGTCCACGCATTGGAGTTCCTGAACTGGTATGTGGTTGCTGAGGAGGGAGTCCCATACAGGTCCTACAGTTTCGGCGCCTCGCTGACTGGTTTGGTCGGAGCAATGATTGCGTACCCGACCGTGCTTTTGTACGGCGTGCCGGTGTGGGTATTACTGTCCCGAACCGGAGAATTGACCTACTGGCGGGTTATTCTGGCTTCGCTGCTGCCCGGCATCTTCCTCAGCGCGGGAGTTGGCTCGTTGCAGTTGCTGCCCAGTATGGAGATTTACTCGATCCTTCTGGTCAGTGTTATCTGGTTCATCAACAAGAGACTTACCGTCAAGGCGCAGGAAATCTGAAACGGCACCCGGTTCGGGTTGAATTGGGTTGTCTTGCCTTGTCCGGAGACTGGCAACTCCTCACGCCTGCCATTCCATTTTCATGCTGCCTTTCGCCTCGGTGATTGTCCGGAAGCCCTGAGCAAGGTAGAAGTGTCGGGCCGGATTGATTCGCAGTACGTTGAGTCGAACCGGCAGTTGCGCCTCGAGGGCCTGTTTGCCGATTTCATTCATCATCAAAGTTCCGTATCCCCGCCGCTGGAATTGCGGCTTTACCAGAATCATCTCCAGCCAGAGATGGTCTGCCTTGCGGGCAAGGTGGTAACCGCCGATGCCGTTGCCGTCCAGAGACAGAACCCGGAACTGACTGCCAGGCAGATTGGCGTAGAACGCTTCGCGCTGAAGCAGTTCCTCCCATCCCCAGGTAAGGTCGATGAAACCGCGATTGGTGTCCCGGAATAACTGGTACAGCCACTCGGTGTCAGCGTTGTTGCCGGTTCTGATCAGTGCCGACGACATGGAAACGGTAGCGATCAGTCCTCCTGCCAGGTCTTGCAGATGGCGATCAGGTTGTTGGTGGAGGCATCGAAGTCGCCCTGCTTATCCGGGTCGGCAAGGGCACTGAAAATTGGGCCGCTGAGTTTCTTGCCCAGTTCAACACCCCACTGATCGAAGGCATTGATGTCCCACAGGACGCTCTGTACGTACACGGCATGCTCGTAAAGGGCAGTCAGGTAGCCGAGAGTATGCGGCGTGAGCTTATGGAGCAGGAAGGTATTGCTGGGCCGGTTTCCGGGAATCACCTTGTGTGGGGCCAGTTCCCGGGCTGCGTTGTCATCCATGCCCGCCGCCTTGAGTTCGGCGACCGCTTGGTCCAGGGACTTGCCGTCCATCAGCGCCTGGCTCTGGCTGAAACAGTTGGCCAGCAGATGGTCCTGCTGCTCGCGATAAGCACTACCCGGGCTGGCCGCCACCGCGATGAAGTCTGCCGGAATAATCCGGGTGCCCTGGTGCAGCAGCTGATGGAAAGAGTGCTGGCCGTCGGTTCCGGGTGCGCCCCAGACCACCTGCCCGGTATCCAACTCCGCCGCGTCACCCGCCAGGTTCACGCCTTTGCCCAGGCTTTCCATGGACAGTTGCTGAAGGAAGGCGGGAAACAGTTCCAGGCTCTGACTGTAGGGGAGAACCACCTGGCTGGTGGTGTTGTAAAACCCTCCGTACCAGGCCGTCAGCAGTCCCATAATCACCGGGATGTTGTCCGAGAGGGGTTGAGTGCGAAAGTGCTCGTCGGCATGATGCGCGCCGGTGAGCAGTTCGCGAAAGTGGTCCATGCCGACACTCAGAGCGATGGGCAGGCCTATGGCGGACCAGAGCGAGTAACGTCCGCCCACCCAGTCCCACATGGGGAAAATATTCTTCTCGTCGATTCCGAAAGCGGCGGCCGCCTCGACGTTGCTGCTGACCGCGACAAAATGCTTGCGCAGGTCCCGCTCCGCGCCGCCGTTGTCCAGGAACCAGCGCCGGGCCAGCAGGGCATTCTGGTGGGTTTCCAGCGTGGAAAAGGACTTTGACGCGACGATAAACAGGGTGGAGGCCGGCTTGAGACGGGATAACACCCGCAGCGCGGCGGCCGGATCGACATTGGAAATAAAGTGGCAGCGCACGTGGCCGACGGCAAAGTTTTCCAGTGCCCGCACCACCATCGCCGGCCCCAGATGGGAACCGCCGATGCCGATGTTAACCACGTCAGTGATGGTATCGCCGTAACAGCCCTTCCAGCTGCCGCCGCGAATGGCTCCCACGAATTCCGCCATTTTCTCCCGCACCGCCGCCACTTCCTTTTCCAGGCCGTTCACATGGTGCCCGCGCAGAGCCACATGCAGGGCCGGGCGCCGTTCCGTGGGATTGATTGACTGGCCCGTGAACATGCGGTCAATCGCGACCGGCAACTGGCACTGATCGGCCAGGTCGAAGAGCAGTTGCTGGATATCGGCAGTGAGCAGGTTTTTCGAGTAGTCGAACACCAGTTCAGGGGTCTTCACTGAAAACCGGTCGAAGCGCAGCGGGTCGCTCTCGAACTGCTGGTGGATGGTGGTTTTCTGCTCAACAAGGGTGTTGCGGGCAGTCTGCAATTGCTGCCATGCAGGCATGTGGACGGCGCTGGGCATAAATCTTTCCTGGAAGTGAGGTAGATCCGGCTGGTGATAAAACTTCTCCCGTCTAAGCTATCCTATCCAGTAGGGGATGATCAACGCTTTAGAGGGTGGCCCCGGCCCCGGATCAGTATTGACTTGCCACTCCGGGCTTGTGTACCATTCGCGCCCTGACTAAAATCGTCGGGATGCCGTGTAAGCTCAGCTTAAGAGGTTGAAAGTAGCAGCTGACTTTCGAGTCAGCGCGGTTAAGGAGGCCCGAAACTCTCCAGCTGCAAAAACGTTTCAACAGTGCCGCTATAGCTCAGCCGTCGAGGTTGAAAGTAGCAGCTGACTTTCGAGTCAGCGCGGTCAAGGAGGCCCGAAACGCTCCAGCTGCAAAAACGTTTCAACAGTGCCGCTATAGCTCAGCCGTCGAGGTTGAAAGTAGCAGCTGACTTTCGAGTCAGCGTGGTTAAGGAGGCCCGAAACGCTCCAGCTGCAAAAACGTTTCAACAGTGCCGCTATAGCTCAGCCGTCGAGGTTGAGAGTAGCAGCTGACTTTCGAGTCAGCGCGGTTAAGGAGGCCCGAAACTCTCCAGCTGCAAAAACGTTTCAACAGTGCCGCTATAGCTCAGCCGTGGTAGAGCAGCTGACTTGTAATCAGCAGGTCCCGAGTTCGACTCTTGGTGGCGGCACCATACTTCCCTCCCTCCTGAATAAAATTGCGGCTCTACCCCATTAACGGGGATGGGCATTCATACTCGTTCGATTGATTGGCTCTATCCCATTAAATAGTTGGGATCAGAGTAACAATATCGTAAAGTGCAAAGACTACCGTATTTTTACTCTGACCCTAATTATGCCAAGCGACTTCCGGCTATTTCCAACTGACGCGCACCTTCAAAAGGTGCCACTCACTTTCAGGCTGAAATCCAGCCCGGTATGAGTACACTGATTTTCGATCTCTGACAAAATACCGCTTGAGATCTTGCCGGCATAGCGGGTCCGTCTGCGGCACCGGACATTGTTGCTGGCATTCTGTATGTCGATCCGGTAAGTCAGATTGCGGCGATCGACGTATTCGGCAAACAGGTTGTAGCGCGGGTCGCCGATTTCGAATTCGATGTCATCGACGTCATAGCGGAATAGCCCGCCATCGATACGGTCGAAATTCTGAAATCCCCAATTGAATCGCCACTGAGGGATGTCGTGGCGGATCGTTAAGGTGAACTGTCCACGAATGTAGTACTGAAAACGGCGTTCGATACCAAGAAAGGGGTCGGTAACCTCGGAATCCTGGACCAGCAGTGTAGGTGACACCAGCAGGTTGGGAAGTCCGATCATGCCCATGCGGATACTGGCGGACATGTCGGCACCGTATTCCCAGCCATCGCCAATATTGCCGTTGGCGGACTGAATATTGGTGTCGCTGGGTGACACGTCGATGCGATCAATCACGTCCTGGTGGTCGGCATAGAAGATCCGGGTGTTCAGTACCCCGACATCATTTGGCAGACGATACTCGGTATTGAAAGTGTATCGCCATTGGGTCTCCTGGCGCAGATTGGCGTTACCGGCTACCGTGTTGCGGTCGTTATCCTGATCGTCATTGGAGGCGACGAAATCAGAGAAACTGAGTTGATTGACGATACGCTCGATAGTTCCTCGCAGCTGTAGATAAGGAGTCAGGTCATAGCGGAGATCGATCTTTGGTTTGATGAAATCGAACTGCCGCGTTTTCCTGACATCGCCGGTTTGAGAGATTTCCGAGAATTCCCAAAGCAGAGTGGACTCCAGCGACATCTTGGGACTGATTGTCCAGTTATGGATAATGAAGGGTTCATAACGAATTTCCTCCACCCGGGAATTGGCATTGGAGACATGCTGTGGTACCAGGCCGCCAACAGCCTCGGAAGGTGTGCCGGTGGAACTCAACAGGCCCAGCGACAGTCGAGAATCCAGGATCGTCTGCGCGCGCTCAATTCCAAATTCCACGTTCTGTTCCGAGAGTACGTCCATGGTATACGAGCTGCGTAATATTCGTTCTTCGGTGACACTGTTGGTATTCAGATACAGGTTTTTCTGGAATACGTTGTCATCCTGCAGTTTGAAGCGCTGGCGGGTCGAATCCTGATTGGTCCGGTTGGCGATTCCCAGCACTTTGAACCGATTACCGTTTTTGAGGGATAACTCGTAGTCTCCACCTAACTCCCAGTTATCCCGATCATAGGGGTTGTCTTCCTTCTCTACGGTCAGGCTGGCCGGAGTGGTACGAAGACTTGTAGTGTATCGGTCTACAGTGGTGGGAGTATCCCTGACGGCATACAGTGCATTGAGCCGCATACTGCTGTTGTCCGAAAGCTCAAAGCCCAGATTCATGCTGAGCTCGTTGTTGTCCTGATCGTTTATACGGTGTTCGAGGACTGTGTCATTGGGGCTGAAATCACCAAGTATGCTATGTTCGAAGGTTCGGGAGTGGGTATAGCGGGGGTTGCTGCGCAGACTGAGCAGATAGTTTAAGTCGCCGCGCTGCCCGCTCAGTGCGACCGAGCCGCTGGGAGTGAAGTTCCCATCCTGGGCCATGGCAGCCGTCGCATCCCAGGAAACACTGTTTGAGGACAGCGCTTCAAACAGCACGACATTGATAACCTGCCCGCTGCCTCTTACATCAAGTTCGCCCGAGGTGCCGCGAATAATCTGTATTTCCTGGACCTGGTCGGCTGGAATCCTGCTCAGCAGGCCCTCGGTCTGATTGTTTTTGCCAGCGGTGCGTTTGCCGTCGATAAGGATATCAGTCCCGCCACTGCCGCTGCCGAGTCCGCGACCGCCTGCTGACGGATTTCCGCCGCCCGGTCCCCGTGGTCCTCCTCCTCCACCGCCACTGTTGGTCTGTCCCGGAATCCGGTTCAGCATGTCCTGTGCTGTGAGGGGTGCCCACTGATCAAAGTAGTTTGCGGGGTAAATGACCGTGGATCCGTCATCGGAGGTGTCCTGGCCTATGGCCTGACCTGTGGCCAAAATGGTCAATGTGGAGATCAGGGTCAGGAAAGTCGATCGGGTCAAGGCTGCAGAAAAGCATTTCAGAACCGGCATGCGGTATTCCTTTTCGGATTCATATTTGGGGTCAGGGTAAAAATACAGTACTGTATTTTTACCCTGACCCCAAATGTTTTATCAAGCTGCAATACCGGGGTGTGGAGCGCCATGGTGTCACGTCACTCAAAGAGTGGGTTTGTGGTCGACTTTTTCTTACGATGCAGTATTATCCCCAGAAAGCAATCGGCGAAGTCACTCTGTTGGAACATCAGGAATTTCTCTCAACTGTTTCTCAAATAGCTGTTGCCCTGGTTGGTTTTACCGGTATTGTCGCCGCATTCCGCTACCGTACCGATCTGTGGTCTGCCGAAGAACGGACCATGTTCAGAACAATGCTGAGAGCCGCCGTTTCCGCTTTGTTCTTGAGCCTGGTTCCCTACCTGTTGAGCATCTATCTCACTGACTCAGAGTTAATGTGGCGCCTGTCGTCGGGGCTGATCGCCATCGTTATGGCAACAAATATTTATGCGTCGGCGCAACACGGACTGGGGCTGTTACGAGTTTCCTGGTTGCATACACTACTGTTCCCGGCTGGAACGGTGATCATGATAGCCAATCTTGTGGCATTCGCGGGTTTGCTTCCTGCCGACAACATAGCGGTGAGTTCGCTGGTCTGGCAGTTGCTGGTGGCAACGCACAATTTCATTTCTTTGATTCTCGGGAAACCGGTAAAGGAATATGCCGATCCTGAATAAACGGGGCCAGGAATAAATGGGGCAGAGTAAAAATACAGTAGTTCCTTGGGAATCACTGCATTTTTACTCTGACCCCATTTCTGCGGCGGAGCGAAGAAGTTGGCGAATTTTAAAGTCGGGTGAAATGGAGTAAGCTTTTGTATTGATTGGGATCCAGTCCTGCAAGCAAACACACCCGGAGGTTAACACAATGAAAAAGCTGAATATTCTGTTGGTTACTGTGCTGTCCCTTGTTTTTCTTAATGGGGCATTTGCTCAGGATGGGCTTCCCATTCCCGGTTATCCTGCGAGCCGCGACTACCCGGGAGCACACCTCACGCCCGATGCAAACACCGAGTACAAGGTGGTTTTTGATTTTGCCATGGCCGACGACAACCTGGACGATCCCTACCCGATGCTGCCGCTGCTTGCCAGGTACGTGAACACGCTGGCCAACCTTGGAGTACCCAAGGAGAATCGGAAAATCGCTGTTGTTATGCATCAGGGATCTGGACTTATCGGGCTAAAAAATGACCAGTTCAAAGCTCGTAACAATGGCAAGGACAACCCCAACATCGAGTTGATCAGGCAGCTTCATCAGGCCGGCGTCACCTTCCACCTCTGTGGTCAGGGTGTGCTGGCCCGTGGAATCGAGGAAAGTGATCTGCTTGATGAGATTCAGGTCGACTACTGGGCCTTGACCACGTTAATTGAGTTGGGGCGTCAGGGTTACGTGAAAATCGGCGGATAGTTTTCTGTACTCAGAGCTTGGACTAAGGACGCGGAAACAGGGACACCGAAAACAGGGACCAAAAATAGGGACAGATTAATTTTCTTGGAAAATAAATCTGTCCCTATTTCCGAATCTGTCCCTATTTTCGGTCCCTATTTCAGTTTTCCAGGCCTAGAGCCCAGCGGATGCCGCCCAGCAGGTGGGCCTGGAAAACCTTGTTGTAATTCCAGGTATCGGGTTCGTGGCCGAACGCCGTGTAGAAGACCCGGCCGTCGCCGTAGTTTCGCCACCAGGCCTGGGGGTAGTCGCCATCGGCTTGCAGGGGCAGTCCTTCCAGGTTTGTGAGAGCGGTGTTGATGCTCAGTAACACGTTGACCCGCTCCCGGGAAAATGCCACCGGAATCGGTAAGCCGAATAATTCATCGACGTTTGCGTCCGGCGTCGCCGGGTTCCAGGCTGCGGTTCCGAACCGGTAGAACTCGTCCACGACCGGCCAGCTGGGGCCCAGCATACGGGTCGCCGGGTGATCCCGATCTTCCACAGTGAGCACGACAAGGCGATTCTGCCCGACCGCCCCCTTGAAGTAGCCGCCCAGCATCTCACCAAAAGGGGCATAGTCGTAAAATGTCAGTACCGCTGCATGCGTACCGATTAACCCGCCACCGGCGGTTACAAAGTCCAGTATCGCCTGCTTCTGAGAATCCGCCATAGGCAAGTTTCCGTTGGTAAACAGCATCAACGCGTCAAACTGATTCAGGTACTCGCGGGTTATATAGGAAAGGTCCATGGCGTCCCGTGCCACCGCGTAACCTTGATTGGTGGTAACTTCAAAACCTCCTGTCTGCCCCAGTTGTGTTACCACGCGTTCAGCATCGGCAAGGCTGGGATGCGCATAAAGTCCTGCGTAAGTCAGAAACAGAAGCCTGGGCAGATCGGACTGTTGGGCGAGGGCAGGCGGTATCATCAGCACCATTGTCAGTGTCATCAGGGTGGCCGCTGTCCCGGCCTTCAGCATTGAAATAGTCATTTTTAGAGTCCTGTTATTGTTCTTCTAAAAGTGCCGACTCAAAGTGTCGACATGTCTTCGGGTGGGAATGTTGAAAATCGCCTGGCTCTTTCCGAAGTTCCGGGCATTCACTCCATTCCCGGTCGGTTGTGGCATTAACTACTACGGTCCTTAGTCCCCCTTGTGCCCCCCTTGTGCCCACCACTGCGATACCGAAAACTGACAGGTGGGTGCGAGTCTGTCGCTTCGCCCGCAGCCTTATTGGAATCCGCGTCAAAGCGCTTAACAGGCTGTAAATTTAATTCGGCAAAATCACCACTTATTCCGCAGTCTCAGCTGGGTTATGGCTGAGCACATGGCGCTATTCAAATTTCAGTCAGCTGCCGATTCCCGGTTAGACGATGCAAACAGCACTTTTCCTAATCCTGTCCGCTGCCTGCCGTTACTGTGACACTGGACAACAGCCTGAAAACGTTCAGATATTCTGACTTAACCTTCTCACCAGGGTGCCAGGATTGCACTCCATCCCGGTCTGGCAAATTGACAGTCAGCGTACGTTAATCGGTCTGCTGAAGGTTCTGCAGATACCGCTGCAACGCTTCAAGGTCCGGTTCCAGCGCCGCGGCCGCTTCGAAGTAGGGGACAGGGTCGTCATCACCCACCGGTATCTGCAGGCGCTCGCCTTCCTGGGTATTGAAGAGTCCGCCGTCCTCGATAGTGAGGCTGGATAAATGCCCACCGTAATACCCGGATATCCCGCTGTCGATAACCAGCACCTTACCGCCGAAGCGAGGGACGATGGTCCCGAGACCAGGCGTATGGCCGATGACGATGTAGTCCACGTCGAAATGCTGAAGCACAGCTTCCACGTGACTTGCCTCCGCCTCATCGGAATTGGTGGCCAGTCCCCGGTACCAGAGTGGACCGTCTTCCGCAGTGGCCAGTCCTTCGACGTCGGGAGGTCCGTTTTCGCCTTGACTCAGCTCGTCTTTGACACCGGCATTGATCTGGTCCATGTTCAGGCCTTCCGCCAGCAGCCCGGGGCTGATACCTCCATGCAGAAACAGTACCCGGTTTATCCTGATGATGGCGTTGTGCTGTAACACCCAGCTACCAATGTCGCCGCCCGGTGACCAGGCAACCCGGTGTTCCACATAGCCGGGAGGAATCTGTTCTTCGAAGGTGGAGCGGAATTCCTGATCGGCCTCGAATTCGGGATCGGACGCCTTTCGATTCTGTACCACCAGGTCATAATAACGCTCACGCAGGCGGTTGGAGTTACGATCCACGAAGGCTCGGTACTCTCCAGGATGGACATAGCGGAGGTCACCGAGCATGTTCATCGCCTCGTGATTCCCGATCAGGGCGTGG
Organism: Pseudomonadales bacterium; assembly: GCA_024234395.1. Taxonomy (GTDB): domain Bacteria; phylum Pseudomonadota; class Gammaproteobacteria; order Pseudomonadales; family Pseudohongiellaceae; genus NORP240. Next base: position 478,108 of record JACKOH010000003.1, on the reverse strand, counting down.
ACCATGCCACCATCCCGCACCGCCTGTCGATCCAGTTTTCTCAACAGATCGATCACCTTGTCGGTATCGGGACCGCGGTCGGGCACGTCGCCCAACTGCACCAGGTGGGTTTCACCGGCTATCCAGTTGCCGCGTCGATTGATGATGCCGGCCTGCTGGAGGACCTTGAAAAAATTGTCATAGTCTCCGTGCACGTCGCCCACGGCAACGATTCGCGACACATCCTGCCAGCTATCCTCGGCAAACAACCCGCTGCCGATAACAGCGGACAGGAGCAGCAGACTGAATTTGATAATTAGCTTGTGCATGGCAAGGTATCTGTCCGCTCAGGTACTAGTCGCGGCAGTCGTCAAGAATTTCGTCCTGTACTTCGTCGGGATCGTTAATCAGTTCAAAAAAATCGTCAAGATAACTGATGCTGTTTCTGCGATCGCGGTTGGAACTCAGCCTGGGGTCGTTGAGCAGCTCATTGAAGGTTTCCCGCGCGGCATTGAATTCGGGTATCACTTCCGCAACCATGGCATTGTGAACGCAGTAGCCCCGATACAACCTGGTGCGATTGCTGCGGATTCCCAATGACGGATTGGGGTCGGCGGCATAGGTGGCATTGACAAATCCCGAGGCGTCAAAATCATAGGGGATCGGAATGTACCGGCTGCCTTCACGATTCAGCAGTTTTGCATTATGACAACATTCGTCGTCTTCGGGCCCGGCCGTCAGGGAGAAATCGGTATTGCCGATCATCATCATGAACAAGGCCACCCGTGTGGCTGCGACCGGATCCAGTGTGCTGATGCCGACCCGGTTTTCTTCGACGTGTTCTGCTCCGGCTGATTCGGCAACTGTATCCTTGTGTTCGATCAGCAGTCCCTGATGAGTACGGGATTCCCCCGGGTCGTCGCTGTAGTTGTAGGTCACGTTAACCAGCCGGACCCTGAAGCTGGTTTCAGAGAGCACATTGTACAGCCGGTAAGCCAGGTATTCCTTCACCACATAATCGGCGTAGCGGTCACCTGGCCGGCACTGGACAACCAGCTTCAGTCGATTCTGGCCCTCGAACAGGGTGCCGGGCACCTGACCCCGTTTCAGGTCCAGCCAGAGTTGTGAGTAACGGCAGACATCCTTGCGCAGGCGGTAGTTACCCCGGACTTCAAAGCCGGCATCGAGCAGCACCGGCTGACCGTCTGCCCCGAGATAGCTCAGCGATCCCTCATATTCCTCTTCCCTGTCCCGTTCATTGTCGATATCTCCAAATGGAGCGTTCAGCGTGATATCCAGGGATTCCTGAGACTGGAACAAGGGAGCTGTTTCCGCGGCCTGCAGCGGCATAATCGGTACTATCCCCGGTACTATGCCCGGTACAATTCCCAGTAATACGAGGAGGCTGATTCGGATCATGATTGGACCCCGTGGTTGTGGCCGGCAGTTGATGGACTTTTCCGCAACACCGGATTGAGTGTATCCTTTTCCGGGCGGGTACAGCAATTGTGGGCCCCGGTGGCGGGGATTCCCGACCCGGGTCTGCAGGACCGGCTGCGTAATCAGAATAATAACCAGAAGTCGCCAGGAAATAATATCGTGCAGAAGTATCTCGCCATCATCAACAACAAGACCGCCAGCGTGCTGCTGACCTGCCTGCTGATCGCCTGGTTCTGTATCAGGTTCGACTTCAGTTACGATCTCAATATCACGCTGTTCAGCATCGCGGTTATCTTTCCCCTGGTTTTTACTATCCGCCAGTCGTTTCGCCGGCGCGATGAAATCATCAAGCTGCTGAGTGTGTTCAAGTCCTCCCTGAACGCGGTCTATCTGTCCTTTTCTTTCATCGAGAAGCTGGATGATGAGAAGAAAGAGTACGTGGCCGAGCGTCTGCAGGGAATTTCACGCCTGTTTCTGGATGCCCTGCAGGGCCAGCGCTATGAAGCCGACGTGGTGCGAGCCAGATTGTCGGAAATATTCGAGCTGGTACAACAGAACCGGGACGTAATTTCTAGTGGTGTGGCAATGAAAATCATCCGCTTCCTCAAGGACATCGAGGAAAGCATGGAGAATACAATCGGGATACGTACGCACGGGTCGCCGATCAGTCTGCGCGCCTACTGTCTGGTTTTTATCTACATGTTCCCGTTTATCTTTGTTCCCACGCTGGTATTCGACATGCAGGAAGGGGAGGCCTGGATAGTCTACATATTAAGCGCGGTGCATGGATTTATCCTGATTTCCCTTTATAACGTACAGGATGACCTGGAGAACCCGTTCGATCAGATCGGACTGGACGATGTAAACCTGGAAGAATTTCATTTTAACCAGCAGCCGGTCAAGGCGCTGCTGTGACGGACGGAGGTTAACGCTACCCGCTGATTGCACCAGTGACCTTTCTGCCTGCTTGGAATCACTGCTTCCAAAAAAAACAAAACAATTAAATAACAGAAGAGGAAAAGAACAATGCAGCGAACAAACACTCTACCCCCACTTTACAAAGTCGTATTGCTGCTGGTCGCCCTATGCTGCGGATTCCTGTTGTCGGTAACTGCACAGGGTGCGGTTGATACCGTCAAGTATGACAATCTGCACATCGCAGTGACCGATCCTGATGGCGCCCGGCAGTGGTATGTCGAATACCTTGATGGTGAAGAACGCGATGGCCTGGTGTATTTTGGCGACACCTATTTCCGTTTTATTCCCACCGACGAAATTCGTCCCAGCACCGGCAGTGTGATCGACCATATTGGTCTGTCATTTCCTGACCTGGCCGCGGTAATGGCAAGGCTCGAGGACAGCGGCGCCACCGTTTTGAGCCCCATGCGGAATATCGAGGGATTCTTCCCGATGGCCTATGTGGAAGACCCCTGGGGAGTCAAGTTCGAGCTGGTGCAGGATCCCCAGTGGCCGGATTTCCATCATATCCACCTGCGCGTCCCGGATCCGACCGCAACCCTGGACTGGTACCAGAGCAAGCTGGGTGGGGTCAGGGAGTCATTCAAGGGGCGTCTGGACGGCCTGCGTTTCGAAGGTGTCTGGTTGCTGGCTTCTCCTGCCGGCGATGATGAAGTCGTTTCGTCTGCAGACCGCGCGGTTCGCAATCTCGCCTGGGAGGTGGAGGACGTGGTGGTGGCCAGTTCCCAATTCCAGCAGATGGGGGTTACCCTGATCAGTGATTCGCGGCCGTTCCAGAATTTACGCTATGCCTTTTTCGAGGACCCGGACGGTGTGCGCGTCGAACTGCTGCATTATGCCGATCAATAGGTGGCGAAACGGTCAAATCCTGCTGCTAGAATCGGGTTTCATTCATTGTAGCGGGGTCAGGAATCATGACGCATAACAAGAAAGCCATTGCCGCATTGCTAACTTCTGTCGGTGTTCTGGCACTACCGGGATTGACTCTGGTGGCACAGCAGCAGGACGAAGAGCCGCCCGAAATGGGTTTCTTCATTACCAGTGTCGGCATCGGTGACGGCGGTAATCTCGGTGGCCTAGCCGGTGCCGATGCTCACTGCCAGACTCTGGCCACTGCGGCCGGCGCCGGACATCGTACCTGGGCAGCCTATCTGAGTACCCAGGGCCCCGGTGCGGTGAATGCCCGCGACCGGATCGGGTCCGGACCCTGGGCCAATTCCCGGGGGGTGGTCATGGCCACCAGTGTGGAGAACCTGCATTACGATAATTCCAATTTCAACTGGGAGTTTACGCTTGACGAGAACGGCAACCAGTTTGCCTCGCGTATCGACGGCGATCCGGATTTCTCGGAACATGATGTCCTGACCGGTTCCCGTATCGATGGCACCGGTTATCCCGCCGGCCAGGACCAGACCTGTAACAATTGGACCAGCAATACTGAGGGCAGTGCCAGAGTGGGGCACGCGGACCGTTATTCATTCATGACCCCGGGCTCCCCCTGGAACTCCGCTCATGGCACCCCGGGATGCACTCAGGAGAACCTGGTCAGTGTCGGCGGCGCCGGACTGCTTTATTGTTTCGCCACCGACTGATCCAGGCGGCATAAATACAGTGGCTGCGGCGTTAAGAGGTTATCGCTGTGGCCACTGAACTGACGGAGCGGCTGACACCGCGCCGTGGCATGGCGTTGGTACCGATAAAATTAGCAAGCCGAAAAGAACCTAATCGCGAAACAGCCTGAGTAAGCCTGGTTAAAAAGAACGATAAGTAAGAAGAGACGTAAGAAAAGACGCACGAAAGCAGAATCAGAATAAAAAGTAGAATGTAGAATAAAGTAATAGGGTAGAGAGGTAAGCAGGGCCATGAGCTCGGGAATACTGTCAAGATTGCGAGCCTGCGTTCTGTTCTTAATCGTTATCGGTCTGCCCGTTTCCGCGCCATTACTTGCTGCCGATTCAGGACCGCAATTTCCCGGCTTTACAGCGCAACAGGCCGAACAGGGTGAAGAGGCGTACATGGCAGTTTGCGCCACCTGTCATGGCGATGTTCTGCAGGGCCTGGCGCTGATTCCCGCACTGAGCGGTACCTATTTTGCCGAACGCTGGGTTGGACAGCCCCTGGCGGACCTGGCCGACAATCTGCGGCGTATGCCACCGGGTGCTGAAGACTCACTGAGTGACAGTACCTATACCGCACTGCTGGCGTTTCTATTGAGGCAGAATGGAATCAGTGCCGGAGGTGGCCCACTACCCGAACAACTGAGCGCACTGACCGGAATTGCACTTCCACCAGCTCAACCGGGTAATCTGCCTCGCGTCACGACCAGTCAATTACGTTATGACACCGGGGGACCCCTTGCCGACTCGCCACTGCTGGCGAAGTTCACCCCGGTTACCGGGGCTGAACTGCTGGATCCCCCCGCTGAAGACTGGCTCAACTGGCGACGCACCCTGAATGCCTGGGGCCACAGCCCTCTGCAACAGATCAACCGGGACAACGTGAAATCTCTGCAACTGGCCTGGGCCTGGTCGCTGCCGGAAGGCGCCAACATGATGGTTCCGCTGGTACGCAACGGAATCCTGTACAGCTACAGTTTTGGTGACGTGGTGCAGGCTTTTGATGCCGCCAGCGGCGAACTGCTGTGGGGCTGGCAACGGCAGCTGGAGCCGGGGCGCATAGCGGATTCCAAAAAGGGCCTGGCGATCTCCGGTAACCTGCTGCTCGTTCCCACATCGGACATGCATCTGGTCGCACTGGATGCCCGCAATGGTCGACCGGTCTGGGATCACAAGGTGGCCTTGAACGGGGAGGATGGCCATTGGTTCAAAAGTGCACCGGTTATCGCCAATGGCAAGGCTATCATCGGTCTGACCGGACGCCAGGCAGTGGAAGGGGGCAACTTCATTCTCGCCATCGACCTGGCAACCGGGACGGAAGCCTGGCGATTCTGGACAGTCGCCAGGCCCGGTCAGCCGGGTGGTGACACCTGGAACGGTCTGACACTGGAACAGCGCACCGGAGGATCGGTCTGGATACCCGGCAGTTTTGATCCGGAACTGAACCTGGTGTACTTCGGGCCAGCACCAACCTATGATACAGAGCGTCTGCGCAAAGGGCCGGAAGATCAGCTCAATAATAACGACGCACTGTATACCAACAGCACAGTTGCGCTCGATGCCGATACCGGAGAGCTGATCTGGTTTTACCAGCATGCAGCCAATGACCAGCTGGATCACGACTGGGCCTATGAGCGGCAGATTCTGGAATTACCGGTAAACGGTGTGATGCGCAAGGTTGTTGTCACCGGTGGCAAACTGGGGATCTTCGACGCTCTGGATGCAGCCACCGGCGAATATCTCTGGTCTTTCGACCTCGATATGCAGAATGTCGTCGCCGAAATCGATCCCCGCACCGGCACCAAGACTTTGTTTCCCAGCGCAGTGCCGGCACTGGATGCGAAGCTGACCCAGTATTCCCTGCCGGGAATCTGTCCCGACTGGCTGGGTGCCCGCAACATGCAGGCGACGGCATTCAATCCGAACACGCACATTCTCTACATTCCGCTCTCCGATACCTGTCGCGACGACAGTTCCGGGGAGCGCTGGCAGAAGTACCCCGATCCCGACGCGGAAGGCATGTTTGGCATTATCAGTGCTGTGGATCTGAATACCCGAAATGTAGTCTGGGGTGTACGCCAGCCCGGTCCCCAGGCAGCCGCCAACCTGAGCACTGACGGCGGCCTGTTATTTATCGGTTCGGTGGATCGCTGGTTCAAGGCGCTCGATCAGGACAGTGGGCAGGTATTGTGGCAACGTCGCCTGGATAATGCTGTCAATTCTTATCCGGTGACATTTCTGGCTTCCGGTAGGCAGTACGTTGCTGTCGCCACCAACTCCGGGGGCATCCATACCCGCACCATGCGTGAGTCGGCAGGTATCAATCTGCCGGCTGCCGGAGCGACGCTGTGGGTCTTTTCTCTCGGGGACAATAACTAACAAAGCCTGTTGAAAAACCTCAGCCGGCACAATAAGTTGGCGTTATAATCTGGCTCAAAATGCTCATTTACGGCGTGTAAACCACGCTTTTTCGCCAGATTTTGCCTGGTCTTGCGCTCACCTGAGAGTTTTCAACGGGCCGTTAGAGCTTACTTGAATTTTCTCCAGGTCAATCTCGCAGTGGTACGGCCTTCGCTGTTTTTAACTGAAAGTATCAACAGATCGTCCCGCAGTTCGAAATACCGGACGTTGTCCGAACCGGGCCAGCTGCCGCGTGTTGGCGAACCCTGTACATGGTGGATAACAATACCGCGGTCGAGGTCAAAACTCACCGATCCCCAGTAGGCAAAGCCGGCCTGAACATTTTCCGTGGCATCGCGGGCGCGGTCAGGCAGATCCGCAGGCATGCCCTGAGCTGCCATATTGCCGTATTCATCGTACATGATACGGCCTACGTACTCCCGATCCACTTCCTGGCCGTCCTCATCGATACTCACAAAGCCAATCAGTTCGTAACTACCCACAAACTGCTGCCTGACCGCCTCCAGGTTATTCTGTGCACTGGCAGGTTGAAGGTTCAGGATTACCGCGACGCCGCACAGGAAAACAGGCAGCAGGGTTACCCATTTGATTGAATGATGCATAGTGGAGTCCTTTATTCTTATGATTGAGAGCTTCAGACCCGGTCAATAGTTACACGAATCGATGCACTTGAACAATGGGCCTGGTTAAGAAAAACCTGCATAAAAAAACGGCGCCAATCTCTTGTCGCCGTTTATATTTAAGGAACCTCTTACATGGACACCGCCCGTTTGCCAAGTGAATTCCATTGACGAATAGTGGTCGATTGCAGTCTTACATCCGGCCTGTTTATGGATCTTTGCTCCTGGCCTCTATGAACTTCGCCGACGGGGCCCTATCTGATCAAAGAGGTTATCACCTCAAGAGGTTCCTCGGGTTTGACCCGTCGCGGTCTGACCTGTTTCGTCATAGCTTCACTTATGCAATCGTTGGATGACCTCCGTTACTCGTTATTTCAGGGGCATTTCAGACCTGTGTTCACGCACTACCCCGACTTAACCGATAGGTTTCCTGCCTGGTTAACAATACCCAGGCGATTCTCGCCATCTTATTGGCTAACGCCACAGCGACCTCGTTGACATGGCAGCGTTGCAGCAACTGTTCTACCCACGGATTGCCACCTGGTAAACCCTTCTTCAGGCGTCGTCGCACATGGTGGATCACCGCCCTGGCGCCATGGATCAAAAGACTGCGCAAATAGCCATCACCTCGCTTACTGATCCCCAGCAAGCGCTCTTTGCCACCAGATGAAGCCTGCCGAGGAACCAACCCCAGATACGCAGCAAGCTGCCGTCCATTACCAAACCCCTCCCCATCGGCAACAGTCGCCGCGAGCGCAGAGGCAGTGAGCAAGCCAATGCCAGGAATAGTCTCCAGCCGCTGACTCCGCTCATTGTTCTCGTGCCAACTCTTCAGCTGCCTCTCCAGGCGCTTTACTCGATCTATCAACTGATCATGTTCTGCCTTAAGCTCTGCCAGCAGATACCTGGTGAGCATCGGCAGCTCATTCTCCCCATCTTCCAAGATGCCAGCCAACCGCTGCGAGATACTGTTCGTGCCTTGTGGAAGACAAATGCCAAACTCCGCCAAGACCGCACGGAGATGGTTACTCAGGGCAACGCGCTGACTGACCAGTTGCTGCCGAGCGTGGTGCAGATGCAAGACGGCCTGTTGTTCTGGACTTTTAAGGGGCACGAACCGCATCGAGGGCCGTTGTACCGCTTCACAGATCGCCTCAGCATCGTTGCGGTCATTCTTATTCGATTTCAGGTACGGTTTCACAAAGGCCGGAGCCATCATTCCTACCTGGTGACCTAACCCGCTCAACGTCCTGTTCCAGTAATGACAGCCGCCACACGCCTCCATGCCAATAAGGCAGGGTGGGAGCTTCGCGAAAAACTTCCGCACCTGGCTTCGAGAGAGTCGCTTGCGCAGCACGGTCTTACCATTCTCACTAATCGCATGTACCTGAAACACATTCTTTGCCAAATCCAAACCAATCACGCTAATCTTGTCCATGGATACCGTCCTCTCTGTTAGTTGATGGGTAACGCTTCAACTATGGCACTTTGATGCCGATTTGGGGAGGGCGGTGTCCATTTCATCTGATTAATTATGGAACTGCTCTGCGGGTCGTCCGGAGCCCCAATATCCGGGGCTCCGGCTCCCGGAACTAGGACTCCAGGTCGAAGCGGTCTGCAGTCATCACCTTGGTCCAGGCAGCGACGAAGTCACGGACAAACTGCTCCCGCGAATCGTCTGCCGCATAGAACTCGGCGACCGCCCGCAGTTCGGAATTGGATCCGAAGATCAGATCCACCGGTGTCGCAGTCCACTTGATCTGACCGGTACTGCGGTCGCGTCCTTCATACAGTCCCATTTCGGCATCGGACTGGCTCCAGACGGTCGCCATGTCCAGCAGGTTGACAAAGTAGTCGTTGCTCAAGGTACCGGGGCGATTGGTGAATACACCGTGATCGACGCCACCGGTGTTGGCGTCAAGGGCACGCAGACCGCCTACCAGTACCGTCATTTCCGGAATGGTCAGGTCCAGCAGTGCGGCTTTCTCGATGAGCATCTCGGCCGGAGAACGACTGTTGCCGGCGGCGAAGTAGTTCCGGAACCCATCCGCAGTGGGTTCGAGCACTGCGAAAGACTCCATGTCGGTCATTTCCTGGGTGGCGTCACCACGACCGGGAATGAATGGGACATCGACATCGTAGCCGGCTTGTCCAGCCGCCTGTTCGATTGCGGCGGCGCCGCCAAGTACGATCAGGTCGGCCAGGGAGACCTGCTTGCGGGAACTCCTGTCATTGAAGTCGGCCTGAATCTGCTCCAGGACTCCAAGTACCCGGGTCAGTTCAGCAGGATTGTTGGCTGCCCAGTCCCGTTGCGGCGCAAGGCGGACCCTGGCGCCGTTGGCACCACCACGCATATCGGTTTCGCGATAGGTCGAAGCCGAAGCCCAGGCCGTGCGGATCAGTTCAGGACCAGTCAGTCCGGATTCCAGGATTTCGCGCTTAAGCCGGCTTACGTCACGATCATTGACCAGATCATAGTCCGGGGTCGGAATCGGATCCTGCCAGACGAATTCCTGATCCGGTACCAGGTCGCCCAGATAGCGGCTGGTCGGCCCCATATCCCGGTGAGTCAGCTTGAACCACGCACGGGCGAAGGCATCCTCGAATTGCTCCGGATTTTCCAGCCAGCGGGAAGTGATTTCCCGGTAGATGGGATCGACCCGCAGAGCCAGGTCCGTGGTGAACATCATCGGAGCATGACGGCGGGAAGCGTCGTGGGCATCGGGGATCAGGTTCTCACCCTCGCCATCGGCAGGTTCCCACTGGACAGCGCCGGCCGGGCTGCGAGTCTGCACCCATTCATACGCATACAGATTTTCCAGGTAATTGTGGGTCCAGGCAGCCGGATCGATAGTCCAGGCGCCTTCCAGGCCGCTGGTAATCGTGTCAGCACCCTTGCCGCTGCCGTAACTGCTGAGCCAACCCTGGCCCTGCGCGGTCAACCCTTCTGCCTCGGGCTCCGGCCCGACATACTGGGACGGATCGGCGGCGCCGTGAGCCTTACCGAAAGTGTGTCCACCGGCGATCAGCGCGGCAGTTTCCTCATCGTTCATCGCCATGCGCCCGAACGCCTCGCGAATGGCGTTCGCAGCGGCCTGCGGGTCGGGGTTGCCACCCGGACCTTCCGGGTTGACATAAATGAGTCCCATCTGGGTGGCACCGAATGGACCGTTCAGACGACCGCTGTCATCACGCCGATCCGCGGCCAGCCATTCGCCCTCCGGCCCCCAGTTCACCTCCTCAGGCTGCCACTCGTCAGTGCGGCCACCGGCGAAGCCCAGGGTTTCAAAACCCATGGATTCCATGGCGACAGTGCCCGCCAGGATCATCAGGTCGGCCCAGGAAATGGCGCGTCCGTATTTTTCCTTGATGGGCCACAGCAACAGCCGGGCTTTGTCCAGATTGGCGTTGTCAGGCCAGCTGTTGAGCGGAGCGAAGCGCTGATTGCCACCGTCGGCACCACCGCGGCCATCGATGGTGCGGTAGGTCCCGGCGCTGTGCCAGGCCATGCGGATGAAAAACGGACCATAATGACCGAAATCCGCCGGCCACCAGTCCTGGGAGGTAGTCATCAGCTGCACCAGATCTGCCTTCAGGGCGTCCATGTCGAGGCTCTCAAAGGCCTCGGCATAGTCAAAATCGCTGCCCAGCGGACTGGATTGCGGAGCTCCCATGCGCAGTGGGCTCAGGTCCAGCCGATTCGGCCACCAGTAGCTGTTATTCACCATGTTGTCCTGCGCCACCGCCGGGGTGAGCGGAGCCAGGGCCGTCACGCCCAAGGCTGCAACCACGGCCACTGATAAAGATTTCTTCAACATTCGATCGTCCTCTCTCACTCAAGAAACAATTAAGATCACCAGGAAGTGATACTAAAAGCCACTATTCAATCAGTAAAACGAATAATTTAGATAACTCTGATCGAAATTTCCGATTTCAACGCCGATCCGTACCAGGCCCGGAATCAAGCTCACTCTTGCTTCGTCAATTTCGAAGGGAACTGTCAGGAATAACGGATATTTCCTGAGCCGCAAGCTGCCTATAGTGAAGGGGTAACAACCAGTGGAGACGCTGATGTCCACCATCACCATCAGAAATAAGGTCGCGCCGGATATGGATCCGCAGATCGAGTCGCGTATCTATTTTATGCTGGGTTCATCCCTGGCCAGTGTCAGACTGCTGGAGGCGGTTCTGGAGTCGACTGATGGACCGGGGCAACCGGAACCGGTTATCCGCTGCGAACTGCGAGCCCGGGACTGGCAGGGTCGCTGGCATCTGGTGAACAGCCAGCAGCATAACCTGACCGTGGCGCTGGAAGGGGCGCTGACCAGGCTGCGGCGTTCCCTGCAATGGCAGCGCAAACTGGCTGCTAGTCGAATATGAGCTCGCGGGACGTGTCGATAATGCGTTTGACAGCCGGATGTCGCAGCTTGCGGTCAGGAGAGATGGCAAAGTAATTCTCGCTGACCGGTAAAGGTTCCCCCAGGGGTTTGACCTGGTACATTTTTTCCACTTCCCTGCTGGTGGCGGCGGGCACCGGGAAGAGTCCTGAGCCAGCCGCGCCGAACGCTTTCATCAGCGCGCTGTCCTCGAATTCCGCCACGATCGTCGGGTTGATATCGTGCTGGTCGAACCAGTCCTCCAGGCCTCTTCGAATCGGGTTATCGCGGATGGGAAGCAACATCGGGGCGCGGTCCAGAGACGCGGGGAATCCGCCGGCATAGCGGCTGGCCAGCTCCGGGGTGCCGTACAGGACGATGTTGCTGGCCCCCAGCGCATGATTGAAGGCCTTGACATTCAGCCCCCCCGGAATACTGCAGTCGGAAAGAATCAGGTCCAGGCGATGGACTGCCAGCTCACCGAGTAACGATTCCAGGCTGCCTTCCCGACATTCGAGCCGGATTGGCAGTTCCGAGTCCAGAGCCGGCTGCAGGATCCGGTAGGCGATCAGCTTGGGAATGGCATTGACGATGCCCACCGTCAGCACAGCGGGGATTACCACACGCCCGGTCTTGACCCGGGACGACAGTTCGGCACCGAGAGTGAAGATTTCATCGGCGTACTGATAAACCAGGTGACCGGTTTCAGTCAGCACCAGACCACGGCCGACCCGATTAAACAGTGCTTCGCCTATCGCTTCCTCGAGCAGTTTCAACTGGCCGCTGATAGTCTGGGGTGTCAGGTGCAGACTGTCAGTGGCACGGGCGATACTTCCCTCGCGGGCGACGGTCCAGAAATAGAGCAGATGATTGTAGTTCAAATGTCGCATGTGGCGCTTCCTGCCTGACGGCGCGGTGTTGCGGAAAGCCTGCTTTGTATTCAGGCCGGCCCGGATTCACTGCGCAACGGTTCAGCCCCCGGTCTGAACTGAAGGCGCAAGTGTGTAGTTGTCGCATCGCCAGGTAAATACGTTTCTGGAGGTCAAATGGATCGATTATTCCGAACAGTCGAGCCCGCTCCGAAAATTATCAGGCACTCACGCAAGTGCTATGGATGCTGGCCCCGGGCGACAACAACCATCAGTTGTAGTCTGTAAATCTTTACACTATGCTTGCCCTCTTTCGCTGGAAAATTCGAACTTAGGAACCTCTGAATACTCAGTGGTTTCGCAACCCTGACTTCATGGCCTCCTTGCGCTTCGCCCCCGAGTGCAGCGGCCGGGACCCTGTTTCATGTTGAGTGAAAACGAGATACGAGAACTGGTGGCCGGGTACGGAGCCCGGGTTCAGCACGGGCGTTCCATTCGCCAGATTATTGAAGACGGCGATCTGCCCCGTCTGCGCGGCTGCACAATCCTGGAAGGCAAGGTCTCGGATTCGGTGCTGGGGGACGCGCTGACTACCGATGCAGGAGTCCCGATCAGGTTGATGTTCCGAAACAACCGGATCTCCACTCACGATGTCAATCGCGGCTCCATCCCGTTCAAGGATCAGGTACTCGCCATCAACCACCACCACATGCTGAAGCTGGTGGAACCGGTACTGGGAAGCTCGCAGTTTGCGGTGCCCGGCCTGCAGCCTGCCGCCACGGTCATTCCGGCCGAGAATCTACGCCTGGTGGCGCTGGAAAATGTGCTGCGTTTTTATAATGCCGAAAGCAGCACTTCCACTTCCCTTTACCAGCACTGGCTGAAGGCGAAGCAGGCCGGTGAGAAAATACTCAATTATGCGGGGCATGTGATCGAGGTTGACCGACTGGAAGCGAACGGCGTATTGCCTTACGTGATGGATACTCCCAGTACCAAGGACAAGGTGGATCTGACCATCGATCCCGCCTACCTGTTCGAACACGGCATCTGTACGCCGGCCCGGTATAACCAGATCCGCAATGCCTCGATCATGGCTTTTGGCATGGTCTCCCAATACCTGTCGCAACGGGGCATGATCCTGGTCGATACCAAGACCGAGCACGGTATTAATGCCGAGGGCCGCGTGGTGGTGGCCGATGAAGTGTATACCATGGATTCCAGTCGCTTCTGGCGCCAGGACGATAACGGCAGGCCAATGACCCGGGACGGTAAGCCGGTTTCCTTTTCCAAGGAGTTCGCCCGTGGCATGGTGACGGAGAAAAACCAGCAGTTCAGTGTCGAGCAGGCTAATGAAATCGCAGTGCGCTATATTCAGGGTCTGCAGCACCTGACCGGAACCGCGTTCGAAGCGGATCTTCGGGAGCGGGATGAACGCCTGATCGAATCCACCAATCTGATTCTGGATACCCTGCTCTGAGCGGGGCGATCGGGAGGAAGACTCACGAAACCTGCCGGTTTCACGTTGCTAATCTGTCTGGGGGGAATACCATGCAACTGTTTCGGAATGTTTTTACTGCCACCACTTTAACGCTGTTGTTGGGGGTGCTTGCTCCGCCGGGATGGGCTCAGGAGTTCCGGATTCTGGTAACCAATGACGATGGCATTAATTCCCCGCAGCTGGCTGCCCTGGCAGCCGCGCTCGCCGAATTGCCGAATGTGGAAGTCCTGATATCCGCTCCGGCGGAAAACCAGTCCGGCAGCAGCCATGCCTCGGTAGGTGAAGAACTGGTCGTGGAAACCGTGCAGGAAAATGGGGAAACGTTCGGCTATGCGGTTCACGGTCGCCCGGCCGATGCGGTGCGCTGGGGGATTTTTGTGCTCGGCTCGGAACGGCCCATAGATCTGGTGGTTTCCGGTATCAATCAGGGTGCCAATGTCGGTGACGTGGCCCATCTGTCCGGGACCGTCGGAGCTGCCATGGAGGCGCTCTACCAGGGGCTTCCCGCTATTGCCGTATCCCAGGATACCAGCGGTGTGGACAACCAGGCATCGGCACGCTTTGCTGCCAACCTGGTACAGCGATTACGGAATTCCGGATTCCCCGAAGATGTGGTCATTTCGGTCAATATTCCCCGAGGCGAGATACAGGGTGTAGCTGTGCGGCGCATGGGGGAATCCTATCTGTCCATCGCCAGTTATGACCTGCAAAGCGAGGAACCGGGCCGCCAGGTGTATCGCCGCAACCGGACTCTGCATCAGGCCACCGATACCCGCACCGATACCTGGGCCTGGCAGCACGGCTACATCACCATCACGCCGCTGAAATTCGACTGGACCGACTACGAATACCTGAGCGATCTTTTGAGCTGGGACTGGGAACTTACAAGATAGGGCGGCGGGGAGAACGAGCAGTAAAAAAAGGACCCCGAAGGGTCCTTTTTTATTGACACAGATTGAGCTTCGGTAGGAGTGTGCTTACTCCACCGGTACCAGGCGCACCACGCGGGTCGGCTGACCGCGCTGATCGGAGATAGCCAGGTAGATGTAGCCGTCCGGTCCCTGCCGCACATCGCGAATTCGACCCATGCCGTAGGCCAGGGTTTCTTCCACAACCACGCTGCGGTAGTCGTCTGACAGCATCAGGTGCGCCAATTCCTCACCGGCCAGGCCGCCGGCAAAGATGCTGCCGTACCAGAGCGGGAACTTGTCACCGGTGTAGACCATCAGGCCGGAGGTGGCGATGGACGGTACCCAGAAGTGTACCGGCTGCTCCATGCCTTCCTTGTACAGTCCTTCATGAATCGGGCTGCCGGAGACATAGTTACGGCCGTGTCCGATCACCGGCCAGCCATAGTTCTTGCCCGGCTCGATACGGTTCAGCTCATCGCCGCCAAAGGGACCGTGTTCAGTCATCCACAGGTCACCGGTTTCCGGGTGAAAGGCCAGGCCCTGGGGGCTGCGATGGCCATAGCTCCAGATTTCCGGCAGGGCGGTGCTGTCGCCGACGAACGGATTGTCATCCGGCACGCTGCCATCATCATTGAGGCGTACGATCACACCGTGGTGATTGGAGGTATCCTGGGCGGGGTGATGAAGCTGATCCACGTTGGGGTCGGCCTGACGATCACCAAGGGACAGAAACAGGTGTCCGTCGTTATCAAACGCCATTTTGCCACCGTAATGACCGGGTCGGCCGCTGGCCTTGGCGGCAAAAATTTCCACCACGTTGGTTAACCGGTCGTTCTCGAAACGGCCGCGCACCACGGCGGTGGTGGAGCTGTCACCTACCGGCTTGGAGAAACTCAGATAGACCCAGCGATTTTCATTGAAATTGGGGTGGGGCAGCACTTCAAACAGACCACCCTGGCCGTTGTACAGTACTTCCGGAGTACCGGGGATGGCTTCCGGCAGCAGTTGGCCATTGCGTACGACTCTGAGTCGACCGGGCTTCTCGGTGACCAGCATGTCGCCACCGGGCAGCCAGGCAAGCGACCACGGCTGGACCAGGCCGTCCACCACTGTTTCCACGCGGTAGTCATAGCGGGCAGAGTAATAGATGTCGGACTGAGCACTTGCCAGACTGGCCAGCGACAGGATCACGCCGCTGGTGGCCAGCAGAAAAAGTTTACGTAGCATAAATGTCTCCTCTTTGTTCCCTAGGGGTTCCCTTGTTGTGAGATTCGAATCTGGTTACCTGTCTGCACCGGATAACGTCCGGCGCCCGGTCGCCCCGCGCTAACAGGAGCGACCCGAAAAATAGCAGGATATTATGACAGACCAGGGCGATACTGTATCGCGGTCTGTCCTGCCAATCGGTGAGTACGACCCTATCCCGGTAGCGGTTCAGGGCGACAGCCCAGCATCCGCCCGGAGCCAGCGCGGGCAGGACTTAATCCAGCTGCCTGACGTCGCTGCTGCCGGCCGGCCGCACTCGTTACAGTGTCTCCGCCAGCAGCGTACGCACCACCGGCGTCAGGCGCGGACTGCTCAGGCCCCAGCGACGTCCTTCCTCCATGGCGGCCTCAGCGTCCATACCCTGGTTCTGCTGGGCAGACAGCGCGATCAGTGCGCCAACCCGCTGTCCCGAGGCACAGTGGATGACCACCGGTTCACCGGACAGGTCCTCCAGCAGGTCATACAGGCTCTGGGCATTCTCGCGGGTGATGCCGGCTGTCACGGCGACCGGGATCGAGTGATACTGCATGCCCAGGGACTCGACCAGGGCGCCTTCGTCGAAATCCATTTCCACCGGGGGGCGCAGATTGATTATGTGTTTGACGCCGGAATCGGCCAGGACCTGAAACTGTTCCTGGCTAGGCTGGCCACTGGACATGATATTGGGTTCCGGTGCCAGCAGGTTGAGAATGTCAGCCTGGGCCAGGATGTCGCTGTCCAGTTCCGGTGACTGGTTGCAGGCCGCCAGAGTCAGCAGACTGGCGGCAATCAGAATTTGGGTTACTTGCTTTAACGGGTGCATAAGATTCCTCGCTTGGCGCGCTATGCCTTCTGTGGGCGGTTTAGCCCCTCTATTCAGGAGCCTTTCTAACTCAACTTCGGTTATTAAACAAGCGGCGCGGACGGGTAACGTTCAGACGCTCTGCCGGTATTGCAGGGCCCGCTGTACCGCCGGTCGCTGGCGCATGCGATGGTTATGATCCGCCACCTGGGGAAAGCGGGTTATATCCACTCCGTCTCCTTCCAGCCATTCCGAGACGGTGAACAGATAGCCATCGGCCACCGTGTATTGCTGACCCATCGCCCACGGGCCCTGAAACAGCTCCGCTTCGATCAGGGAAAAACATTCCTGCATGGTCTGGGGCACTTTTTTCTGCATCGCCTCGATTGCCGCCGGGTCGTCTACCCAGCGACTGCCGCGCAACTTGTGGGCATGGGCCACATGCACGGTGGCGCAGAGATAGCTGTTGAAAGCCTGCAGCTGAGCGAAGGCAAAGGGATCAGCAATGGGTGCCAGGTTGGCAGTGGGCTGAATCTGGGCAATATAGGTCAGAATCGCCGGGGTCTCGGTAATGATTCCCTGCTCCGTGACCAGGGCCGGGACCCGGCCCTTGGGATTGATTTTAAGGTAGTCCGCCGAGCGTTGTTCGGTAGTTTTGAAATCGACTTTGCAGGCCTCGTAGTCCACACCGGCCTCTTCCAGGGCGATAAGTGACGCGATTGCGACCGACAGGGGGGCATAATAGAGAATCATAGTCCTGATAGTTCCATAATCCAGCAGAGGTGCTTTAGCGCAAGCGTACTCCCATTGGTCTGGAAATGTAAGGCGGTGCCTGGGAGCTGTTATGGGAAGCCGCTGTCGGGGCCATCCCGAAACCTGACAGGTCCATCGCGTAACTCATCTTCATGGCTTATGGAAAATCTTCCGGGGCTGGAAGAAATCGGCAGGGGGAGCAGGAAATCCGCCGTGGTGGCAGAAAAGCCGCCACGGCATAACAAAAAAGATGCGTAGCGCTCGCCAGTCAAGTATCGTCTGGGGGCGCGGCAGCCCACCGGGCAATGCCTGTGACTCCAATGCCCGGTGGAACCGGTCCCTGCCGCCGTCCCCGGAAGCAGAATCCGACGAGGAGAATGTCATGACAGACCTGATTTTTTACACCAATCCCCAGTCCCGGGGACGCATCGCCCACTGGATGCTGGAGGAATTGAATGAACCCTACCAGATTCAGTGGCTGGACTACGGGCCAGCCGGGACCCGCTCGGAAGCGTATCTTGCCGTCAATCCCATGGGCAAAATCCCCGCCATCACCCACGCGGGAATTGTGGTCACCGAAACACCCGCCATCCTTGCCTACCTGGCGGCGCGATTTCCAGATAAAGGTCTGTATCCGGGAGTCGGGGCGCCGGGTCTGGCGAACTATTACCGCTGGCTGTTCTTCGCTGCCGGACCGCTGGAACAATCCATCACGGCATCTGCCATGGGCTGGGAGGTTCCCACAGACCGGAAGGGCACGGTAGGGTTCGGGAGCCATGGAGAGGTGCTCAATGCCATCGGGCTGGCGTTACAGCAGGGTCCATATGTGTGTGGTGAACAGTTTACCGCTGCCGATGTCTACCTGGCATCGCATCTGCACTGGGGGATGACCTTCGGCGGGATACCCAGGCAGCCGGATTTCGAAAGCTACGTGGCCCGGGCCACAGACCGGCCGGCTTACCACAAGGCGAATCAGATCAACGAGGACCGGCTGGCGGCAACTGCCTGACCGGGGCACGCCGGGCAGGCGTGCGTCAATAAAAAGAACACGCCAGGACGTGTCGAGGGGGATTCCATGCCAGGCCTGCTTGCCAAAGAGCGAATCATCGCGCCACCCGCTTACAATCGCTGGCTGGTGCCACTGGCATCGGTTGCTATTCACCTGTGCATCGGATCGGTGTACGCCTGGAGTATCTATAACCCGTCCCTGACCCGGGTGTTCGGTGTCGTCACCAGTGCCGCCGACGACTGGAGTCTCAGTCAGGTAGTGTGGGTGTTCACGGTGGCGATCGTATTTCTGGGTCTGGCAGCAGCCTTTGGTGGCCGCTGGCTGGAGCGGGTCGGCCCGCGAATGGTCGGCGTGGTCGCGGCTCTCTGTTGGGGAGGTGGCTACCTGGTTGGTGCGGCCGGTATTCTGACACACCAGTTATGGCTCTTATACCTGGGCTATGGCGTTATCGGCGGTTGCGGACTGGGGCTGGGCTATGTCTCACCGGTCAGTACCCTGATCCGCTGGTTTCCTGACCGGCGGGGCATGGCCGCTGGCCTGGCGATTATGGGATTCGGTGGCGGTGCCATGATCGGTACCCCCATGAAAGAGGCCTTTATCCGCCTGTTCTACCGGGCCCCTGAATACCTGGGAGCAGTGTCCGAGGTAGACCCGGTTACCGAGGCGGGCAGGCGGTTCGCCGAAATCGGCGGCCAATTGCGTGAAGTGGTGGTGGTGGGAGCCAATGAAGTGCGGGACATGACCCTGCCCGGTCCGGAAGGGGTTTATCTGGTGGGTACCGGCGCCTCAGGCGTGGCGCAGACCTTCCTGGTGCTGGGGCTGATCTACCTGGCGGTGATGTTGCTGGCGGCATTTTCCTATCGTCTGCCCGCCCCGGGCTGGCAACCGAAAGGCTGGCAGGAGCCTGCTCCGGCAGCGCGCTCCCGACTGATCACCAGTCGCAACGTGGAGTTGGATCAGGCCCTGCGAACCCCGCAGTTTTATCAGTTATGGATCGTGTTGTGTCTTAATGTCACCGCGGGTATCGGTGTGCTTGGTGTAGCCCGGACCATGATTACCGAGATATTCGGTACTACCCTGCCTGAAATTGTCGATGCCGCCTTTGCCGCTACCTACGTGGTGATGATCAGCGCTTTCAACATGGTTGGCCGGTTTATCTGGGCCAGTGCTTCCGATTATATTGGCCGGCGCAACACCTATCTGATTTTCTTTCTGCTCGGTATCGTTCTGTACCTTTCGGTACCCTATTCTGCGCAGCAGGTGAGTGCCAGCCCGGCGGTTATCTGGCTGGTTTACTTCTATGCCGCGACCATGATTATTTTCACCATGTACGGCGGCGGGTTCGCCACGATCCCGGCTTATATTGCCGACATTTTCGGCACTCGCTACGTGGGTGGGATCCATGGCCGCATCCTGACTGCCTGGAGCACCGCCGGCGTGCTGGGGCCCCTGGCAATAACCTCGTTACGGCAGCACTCGGTGAACCAGGCCATTGCCGAACTGGCGGGCGTGGTTGATCCGGAGGCTTTTCGGGCCAGATTCGGTGCGCCTCTGGAACAACTGGATCTACTGGTAGCACAGAACTCGGTCAACATCGCGCGACTGATGGAGATCGCTCCCGCGGGAACGGCCGATCCGACCAGCGGCCTGTACAACTCCACCATGTACCTGATGGCCGGACTGCTGGCCATCGCTCTGGTGGCAAATGCCTTGATGCGACCGGTGGCGTCCCGGCATTACCTGGTGGAAAGTTGATGTCCTGGTGGAAGGTTGACGTCAGCCGCCCAGCAGTTGGCGCTTGGCCAGTTCGAACTCGCTGTCGGTAAGGGTGCCGTCCCGATGCAGTTTACTTAAACGGGTCAGTTGGCCGGTCAGCTCACCATCCAATGCAGAGGTTTCCGGAGTCAGCGCCGGACCCGGGGCCGCTTGCCGGTTGACCAATCCCAGCCAGCTGCCCAGTTTGCGGAAGATGGCTTTCAGCAGCCGCCAGATTTTCGGCAGCAGCCAGATCACCAGGACAATGAATACTGCCAGCAATATCAGAAACAGGACCGGGTGATTCAGCGCCACCCACAGGCCCCCGAAAACCGCCAGGTCTTCACTCAGCGAAGCACCCCAGTTGCTGAGCGGTTCCGGTGAAGTATTGATCAGGGCCCGGGTACCGGCCTTGGTGAAATGACTGGTAGCGGCCAGTCCACCACCCATTAACCCGGTGGCGACTTCCATCACCGGTGAAACGTCACCCACCGCGCCGGCGGCCAGCAGCGCGCCGGCCGGAATGCGCACGAAAGTCTGCAGGCCGTCCCAGGCGGTGTCCACGCCAGGTACCTTGTCGACCACGAATTCCACCAGGTACATGATGCCGGCAGCTCCGACCACCAGAGGATTGGCCAGCATTTCCAGGTCGGGTGGCAGGTCGATACTGCCGGTCATGCCGCCAAGGCCGAGTACCAGCAGTGCGGCGTAAAGGTTGATGCCGCTTGCCCAGGATGCACCCATAGTCAGGGCGATGGTGCCCAGCATGGTGTCGTAATTTTCCATTTCGCTCCTCCGCTAATGGCGTCGGCCGGGTTTGAGATCCGCACCGCTTCAGCCGGTTTTGCGATCCACCTGACGCCCGGTATGGAAACCAAGCCTAGCTACGCTCTCCTTAAGCGTACCTGAACGGCGTGGGTTTCCACTGCAGGACCTCGGGCACTGTCCTCCAGCTTCGATTGCTGATGATCCGGTATCCCGGCTGGGTTGGCAACCGGGCCTGGTCAGCCGGTTGATTTTGCTGCGCGTACTGTTTACCGTTGCTGGTGCCGTCATGCAGATCGGCAGTAGACGGAAAACCACGGCTATGCAATGCAACTGGCAACGTGTTGAAAAACTCTCAGGTGAGTGCAAGACAAGGCAAAATCTGGCGAAAAAGCGCAGTTTACACGCCGTAAATGAGCATTTTGAGCCAGATTTTAATGCTGTTTGGTGCCAGCTGAAGGTTTTTCAACAGGCTGCCAGGGAGACCATAGGAATATGACCAAAAACAGTAAACTGATTTCCATACTACTGTTGAGCGCAGTGGTGCTGCTGTTCATTTTTCAGAACGTGGCCACTGTGGAAATCCAGTTCCTGTTCTGGTCAATGAGTATGCCCCGGTCCCTGATGATCCTGCTGATCCTGCTGGTAGGTATTCTGATTGGCTGGTTTCTGCGCAGCTATCTTCGCTATCGCAGGAATCGGGCTTAGGAGTTCAGCTCAGGAATAACCGGTAGACAGGCGGCGCGGAAGCGCCGCCTGTTCCCTCACTGGCGAATTTCTGCGGCAATCTCGTCGTAAAATCCGGGAATGCTGCGCTGCATGAACAGGCCGTCATCGACCATGGTCCAGCTCAGTGCCTCGTTCCTGATTCTTACCGATGCTTCACCTTTGGGCATTCCATCACGGATCAGGCTGGTCATGTAGCTGCGCACCGATTCCATCTGGTTTCTGAAATCGATGACGTCATCGCGGGTCATGACGGCGCCGTGACCGGGGATGGCGGTGTCGAAATCCATGGTCAACATGTTGTTCAGGGTGGTTACCCAGCCGCGACTGCTGCCACCATTGGCGTAGTCGATGAAAGGCGCGATGCCATGCAACAGGTCTCCCCCGTGCACCGTGTTGAGGTCGGGAAAATACACCACGGCGTCGCCATTGGTGTGGCCGGTGCCAAGATAGAAGGCGCGCACTTCGACACCACCCAGGTAGACTGCGGTTTCATCGGTGAACACCATGCGCGGCTGGCCCGGCTGATCGGCTCGCACCATGTTGTCACGGGCATTCTGATGGGCCACTATTTCGGCGACACTGAGGAAGCTCTCATTGCTGCCGGTGTGATCGCCATGATGATGGGTGTTGATGACATACTTGACCGGCAGGTCGCTGACCTGGCTAACCAGACGTTGAATTTCATCGTAATCCTGGGGGAATTTATCATCGATCAGGATCACGCCTTCGGATGTCACCCGGACACCGACATTGCCTCCGGCACCGGTAATATTGTAAAGGCCTTCCTTGACCCGCTCGATGGCGAGTCGATCCTGGGCAAAGGCGTTGTTGAGCATCAGGCCGAACGCTAACAGGCCCATTATGATTCTTGTGTTCATGCTTACTCCTCCTGGTTCAGAACTGACCGATGTACGCGCCACTGATGCGGGTATTCACGGCAGTGCTGACTGCTGGTTTTCCTGAAAATTGTTGTTATTTTCCTGGTTGTTATTTTCCTGAATGGCGCGATTCCGGTCAGCCCGGTCCGTGAGCTGCAATGTTGCTGGCGTCCGGTGCCTCGCCTCTGGTAACTTCTGCAGGTGAGTTCCCTCAGGGTTCTGTAACGGTTGCGCGCAGGATCCTGTCAGCCTGGAACTCCCGTAGCTTATAGCAGTGTCCTGCAGGTCTCAAGCGTCCCGATAAATGCTGGCATCAGCGGGGATTTGTTGCAGAGGAGAGGGGGTAAAAAGCAATGCCAGGCAGTCAGGAATTACCGGCCAGCTTCGTTGAAGTCAACGGCAGGCGCATGGCCTACGTGGAGGTTGGTGAGGGCAGCCCGATCGTTTTTCAGCACGGCAATCCCACTTCCTCCTATCTGTGGCGCAACATCATGCCGCAGCTCGCCAGTCTGGGCCGCTGCCTGGCTATCGATCTGATCGGCATGGGCAATTCGGACAAACTGGATAATTCCGGACCGGAAAGTTACCGCTTTGTGGAACACCGGGACTACCTCGACAAGGCGCTGAGCTTGCTGGGAGTCGACAGCGAGGTGACCTGGGTTATCCACGACTGGGGATCCGCCCTGGGCTTCGACTGGTGTAATCGCCATCGCGAGCAGGTACGGGGAATCTGCTACATGGAAGCCATCGTCCGGCCGCTTACCTGGGAAGAATGGCCCGATTCGGCGCGGCGGATCTTCCAGGGCTTTCGATCACCGGCCGGTGAGGAAATGATCCTGCAGAAGAATGTTTTCGTGGAAAGAGTATTACCTGGCTCGGTAATAAGAGAGTTGAGCGAGCAGGAAATGACGGTTTACCGGCGACCGTTTCTCAATCCTGGCGAGGACCGCCGGCCCACCCTGACCTGGCCCCGGCAGATCCCTATCGATGGCGAACCGGAAGACGTGGTGGCTATCGTGTCCGACTATGCAAAGTGGCTGAGTCACTGTACTGTGCCGAAGTTGTTTATCAATGCGGAACCCGGCGCCATACTGACCGGCGCGCAACGGGAATTCTGTCGCCGCTTTCCTAATCAGGCAGAAGTCACGGTAGCGGGTAATCATTTTCTCCAGGAAGACTCACCGGATCAGATAAGCCAGGCAGTCGCGGACTGGCTGGCGGACCTGCCCTGAATCCGATGTGTCTGTGGCAAGTTCACCCGGGATCCGGCTAATGGCTCAGCATGAAAACCTGGAAGGCAATCTGAGCAGGTTCGTGCTGTTCCGGGTATTGTACAGCGCGCGCTTTTATTACCCGGTGTTTACCGTCTTATTCCTGGATTACGGTCTGACCCTTGAACAGTTCTCAATCCTCAACCTGATCTGGGCACTGACCATCGTCCTGGCCGAAGTCCCTTCCGGTGCGCTGGCTGATATTCTCGGCCGCAAACGCCTGATTGTATTTGCCGCGCTGCTGATGGTGGTGGAGATGGCGGTGCTGTTGTGGGTCCCGATCGGCGAATCCGGCTTTCTGTTTTATGCTTTTCTGGTCAATCGGGTGTGTTCCGGATTGTCCGAGGCTGCCGCCAGCGGAGCCGATGAGGCGTTGGTCTATGACTCGCTCAAGGCCCTGGGTCGTGAGCAGGAATGGGCGTCGTTGCTGGAACGCACAACCCGCATGGTGGCGATCGGGTTTTTCTCCACCATGGTGGTTGGCGCCCTGGTCTTCGACGCGGACCTGGTCAATGCGGTGACAGCGTGGCTGGGTCTGGTCTCCGGTCTGCCACCCCAATGGATTATCAAGGCGCCGATTCTGCTCACTTTCATTTCCGCCTGCCTGTTGCTGTTAATCACCCTGGGGCTGCAGGAAGTGGATCTGAGGGACAGGGGAGGCGTCACTCCGACTGCCACCAAGGGCACAGGCCTGAAACGATTGCTGGAACCGTTTAAACAGATTCTGGCGGCTGCAGATTGGACCCTCGGGCATCGGTTCGTGCTGTTCGTCATTCTTGGAACACTGGTGCTGGATAGCGTCGCCCGGCAGTTCGTGGTGTTGTCCAGCGAGTATTACCGGACAATCGGGATACCCGCAGCCTGGTTCGGGGTGATCGGAGCTGGAATGTCGCTGCTTGGGATCGTCAATGCCCGGGTTTCCCGCTACCTGGTTTCCAGTCACTCGCCGCTGTTTAATTTCTTCTTTCTTGCCGCCAGTCTGATGGTTGGCCTGGTCGGCCTGATGTTGGCAGTACCTTTTTACGGAGTACTGTTCGCCATCCCGGCGTTTGCGATGATGGGCCTGGTGAGTTTTCAATCCAGTTACTACATCAATCGGGAAGTGGACTCCTCGCACCGGGCCACCGTGCTGAGTTTCCGCGGCCTGGCTCTCAACCTGGGGTTGGGTCTGGCGAGTCTGCTGTATACCTTCCTGATCGCCGCTCTGCGCCAGAATGACACCGCCGGTTCGGCTGGAGACGCCGGTCAGACCCTGGTCTTCATCCAGTCACTGATGGCATTCCCGGTGTACTTTGCCCTGTTGATCCTGGGGCTGTTCGCTTTGGGAACCTGGCTGGTAAAAGACCGGAATCCATTTCGGACTCGACCCGGACAACAGGCTGCTAGTTAACGGATTTTTTAATCTGACTGACCGGCATCACGGTATCGGCCAGATCTTCCTCGATGATTTCACGGATCATGTCTGCCAGCTGGCGGTAGAAATTGCGGACCGGCGAAGTGTTCCGCCACACCAGTGCGTGGTTGCGCACCACGTTGATGCCTTCCACATCGGCAACCCGTAATTCCTTTTTGCCCCGGATTTCCGACTTTACGTAGAGCGCCGGTAAAAACGAAATACCCATTCCCATGACCACCATCTGCCGCAGGGTATCCAGGCTGGTCCCCTCGTAATCGCGTCGCACTACCGCACCGACCCGTTCACACAGTTCGGTGATCTGGCGGTGGAACAGGTGATGTTCAGTGATGGTCAGCACCGGTTCGCCCAGCAGATCCATGCGATTGATACGTTTCTTGGACGCCAGGCGATGATCCTTGGCCAGAGCAAGTTTCAGGGGTTCGCGGAATAGCGGCGCAACTACCAGTTCAGTGGACATGATAGGCAGGGTTGACAGGATCAGGTCATGTTGGCCATTGATCAATCCGGTTTCAAGGACACCTGGCGCGTCTTCCCGGACATAGAATTTCAGATCGTGATAGCGCTCGTGAATCGGTGACAGAATGTGCGGAAGCAGGTAGGGCCCCAGCGTCGGGGTGACGCCAAGCCGATAGGTGCCCAGGCCGCCGCCGGACAGCAGTGAGGCCTGGGTAGTAAACCCCTGCGCTTCTTCCAGAATCCGGCTGGCGCTCAGCAACAGTTCACGACCCTGGGGAGTGGTGTTTATCCCCTTGCGGGTGCGCTCGAACAGTTGCACGCCCAGGGTTGTTTCCAGTGCCGCAATCTGGTTGCTGAGAGTAGGCTGGGTGATATTGAGACGAAAAGCCGCCTGCCTGAAACTGCCCTGTTCGGCTACCGCAGTGAAATAACGAATCTGCTTGAGAGACAGGTTTTCCAGGGTGTCCATTGGAATTGATCCTTGCTGATGTCAATTTAGGTGATAGATAAAATCTATAACGAATAACGAGATTAGGCAATATTCTTATCATTTTAAAATCCCTAACATTCCTCCGTGTTAATTGACCTGTCTGTATTCAAGGGGTTTTCAAATGGAAAAACTGATCAACGGAATAGCGCGTTTTCAATCTTCTTCCTATGAACAGCGCAAGAAACTGTTTGCTGAACTGGCTAACGGGCAGAGCCCGGAGGTGCTGTTTATCACCTGTTCGGACTCAAGAATCGATCCGAACCTGCTGACGCAGACTGAACCCGGAGATCTCTTCATTATCCGGAACGCGGGGAATATTGTCCCTCCTCATATGCGAACTGCCGGTGGTGTTACTGCATCCATCGAATTCGCAGTGATGGCACTGGGCGTTGAACACATCGTGGTATGTGGGCACAGCGACTGCGGTGCCATGAAAGGGGCACTGAATCCGTCGGCACTGACTGATCTTCCGCACGTGCAGAGCTGGCTGGATCACGCCAGAGGTGCGGTTGAATACGTACGCGCAAAAACCGGCCAGATCGATTCCAGGTCCGTCGAAGACGTGACGCGGGAAAACGTCAAGCTGCAACTTCAACACCTGCGCACACACCCGGCGGTACTGTCCAGACTGGCAACCGGTCAGCTCGAACTGCACGGCTGGGTCTACGACATCAAGCACGGCACTATCGATGCGTACAGCGAAGATAGCGACACCTTTGTGCCGGTTAACGAACGCTATCAGCAATTCCTTAAATCAGCGTAATCGCCCGGTCGGGCTTGCGCTCAGACAATCAAAGGATTTCAACTATGTTTGGTTTTAGAACGGATAATCTGCGCGGTGACCTCTATGGGGGATTGACCGCCGGTATCGTTGCCCTGCCGCTGGCACTGGCCTTTGGCGAGGCTTCCGGCGCCGGACCGATCGCCGGTCTCTACGGGGCGATTATCGTCGGCTTTTTTGCGTCTCTGTTTGGAGGCACTGGTTCTCAGATCTCCGGCCCCACCGGTCCCATGATCGTGGTATTTGCCGGAGTCTACGGAACCCTCAATGGTGACCCCGGACTGGTTTTCGCCACCGTGGTGCTGGCGGGTCTGATTCAGGTCGTGTTTGGGGTATTCCGGCTGGGTCAGTACATCCGGCTGGTGCCCTACCCGGTTGTCTCCGGTTTCATGAGCGGAATAGGCTGTATCATTATTGCGCTGCAGACCAGCCGCCTGTTCGGGCATGAACCGGAAGGCAGCGGCACCATCCCCGCCCTGTCGGCAATTCCCGGCGCGGTGATGGATCCTAATCTTGTGGCACTGGGCCTCGGACTGCTGACCCTGGGAATCGTCTTCAACTGGCCCAAGCACTGGGGTAAGATTGTTCCGGCACCGCTGGCGGCGCTGGTAGTGGGTACGCTGTTGAGCCTGGTTATTTCCGGTGCGCCGATCCTGGGTGAAATTCCCACCGGTCTGCCATCGTTTGTAGTACCGTCATTGTCCGGCGACGCGCTGTTCGTCGTACTCGAAGCGGCCGTTATCCTGGCTTTGCTGGGTTCAATCGACAGTCTGCTCACCTCCCTGGTGGCCGACAACATGACCCGCACCCGGCACAACTCCAATCGTGAGCTGATCGGCCAGGGTATCGGTAATACCGTTGCCGGTCTGTTCGGCGGTATTCCCGGCGCCGGCGCCACCATGCGTACGGTGGTGAACATCAGGACCGGCGGTGAAACCAAGATTTCCGGCATGACTCACAGTCTGTTGCTGCTGGCCATTGTGGTTTCCCTGGCCCCGCTGGCATCCCAGATTCCGCACACGGTACTGGCCGGCATTCTGGTCAAAGTCGGTTGGGATATCATCGATATCGGCTACCTGAAGCGTGCCCACCGTGGCCCGCGCTGGGACCTTGTGCTGATGGTGATAGTACTGACCCTGACTGTGTTTGTCGATCTCATCACCGCGGTTGCTGCGGGTGTAGTCATGGCATCGCTGGCATTCGTGAAGCAGATGGCAGATGCCCAGCTTAAGGCGCTGGGAAATATCACCAGTGACATGACGGTGAACTACACCGAGGAAGAGGAAGAAATTCTGAAGCACTGCAGCAAGCAGGTTACCCTGTTCGATTTTGGTGGTCCGCTCAGCTTTGGTGCAGCCGCCGACGTCGGACACCATGTGCGTGAGCGCTCCAGGGGCCGGCAGGCGTTGATTCTGGATTTCACCCGGGTGCCGTTCATGGACGTTTCCGCAGCCCGGGCAGTGGAGACGGTCAGTATCGATGCCAAGGCCGCCAACAAGCGGGTATTTATCTCCGGCATGAACGATGGGATCCGCCAGGTATTGTCGGGGCTTAACTGCGACAGCGCATTGTCTGACAGCGCGTTCTTCGCCAACCGCACCGACGCGGTGAAAGCAGCCCGGGATTTCATTCTGGAAAGTGATTCCACGGAAGAACCTGCGACTGAACAGCTGACCGGATCCCCCAGTCCGGCCTGAATGGCGATTTTTCGCCAGCTCTCTTGAGACTTTAACAGGGAACCTTCGGGTTCCCTTTTTTTTGCCTGGGCATTTCCCGATTATGATTCGCTGGAGCACGGGAGGAACCAGCAGGCAGAGAATCTGCAGGGTCGGCTGGCTGGCCTGTGTTAACATGCCTCAGCTTTTCCCGGGTGCCGGGAACTGCCTCTTTTTTTTCTGGAAGCAGGGGATTGCGCTTTACGGCCAGCAGTTTACCGCTTCAGCCTTCGCTCGAGGCCAGGGTATGACATTGCCGGATAAAATGCTGTTCTCGACCTTCCCCGTCGGTCCCCTCAATTGCAATTGCTGCATTATCGGCGATCCTCTCACCCGCAGGGGAATCGTCGTGGACCCCGGCGGTGATGCGGATTTCATTCTCAGTGAAGTTGCCCGCCTGGGTCTGACCATTACCGATATAATTCACACCCATGCCCATCTGGATCATATTCTGGCAGCTGGCCAGGTCAAAAACGCCACCGGTGCCACGATTTCCGTGCATCGCCAGGACAAGTTTCTGTGGGACGATGTGGAACGACAGTGCCAGCGTTTTCGGGTGCCCTATCAACCCCAGCCGGATCCGGATCACTGGCTGCAGGATGACGAGGCACTGAGCTGCTGTGGCGGGGTTACCCTGCACACGCCGGGCCACACGCCTGGCTCACTGTGCTTTCTGTTCGAAAAATACCGGCTACTGATCGCCGGTGATACCCTGTTCAAGCGTTCGATCGGCCGCACCGACTTCGAGTATGGGGATTTTGCCCAGATCGAGCAATCCATCAGGACTCGGGTGTATACGCTGGATGAGGAGACTCTGGTGATCACCGGACATGGCCCCAGCACTACAATAGGCGAGGAGTTACGGGAAAATCCGTTTGTACGGGCCGGGACCGGTAGCAACGGTAATGGCCTCAGATAAATTCGCAGACCCCGGAGTATTCTTCGGTAATTTTTCGAGGCATAAAAAAACCCCTACGAAAATGCGGGAAAGACATGTAGGGGTCGAAGGGTAAGCCGTTACCAACCCTGGAATCCAGGTCTCGCAGCCCGAGGCTGACAGGTGCGGTTAATAGTGAATACGCCTCGAAGCCGGCACTGGTTCACCCGCTGAGAAAAAAATTCCACGAATCGATTCTATGGCCGGCATTGGCGGTCCGGCACGGGGCCCCGCAGTAGCGGACTGCGCTTGTCCCGGCGGCGCCAGGTTCGGACGTTCCTGCCTGGATAATTTGCCGATCTCCCGCATAGTTCTTCCTCTCTCTGTGCGCACGTGTGTTATTTTGCAGGCACGCTTGCGAAGCTGAAATTTACTCGATAACAGGTGCCAAATGAGCGACACTCTCGAACACTCCTTAAGACAGATCGAGCAGCACAAGTCCGGTAACTACGAGGTGCGCACCCGTCACCGGGATGAGCACGGACGACCGCGATTTGTGAATCGCTTGATCCGGGAGGATTCCCCCTATCTGCTGCAGCATGCTCACAATCCGGTTAACTGGTTTGGCTGGGGGGAGGAGGCGTTTGTCGAAGCTGTCCGGGGGGAGCGGCCGATATTCCTGTCCATCGGCTACTCAACCTGCCACTGGTGTCACGTGATGGAGGCGGAAAGTTTCGACAATGTGGAAATCGCGCAGCTGCTGAACAGGGACTTTATCAGTATCAAGCTCGATCGGGAGCAGTTTCCCGACGTCGATGAATTTTACATGACCGGAACGCAGCTGATCTCCGGTCAGGGGGGCTGGCCCATGTCGAATTTCCTGCTTCCCGATGGCCGTCCCTTCTATGCAGCAACCTACTTTCCCCCAGCGCAGTTCGCCGCGTTGTTGCAGCGTGTTGCCCAGCTCTGGCGCGAACAGCGACCGGAACTGGAGGCGAGTGCCGAACGGGCTGCGGCTGGAATCACCGAGGTACTGCGGGGCCGCCAGGAAGTCCGCGAGCTGGACCTGGAGAGTATCACCCTGGCAGCGGACCGAATGCTGGAGCGGGAAGACAGGCACCATGGTGGGCTGGCCGGGGCGCCGAAATTCCCGCAGGAGCCTCTGTTGCTGTATTTTCTGGACGGTGCGGCCAGGCAGCGCGATCTGCGCAAGATGGAATTCCTGGACCGGGCGCTGACCGGGATGGGCTGCGGCGGTATCTACGATCAGGTCGGTGGGGGCTTTCACCGTTACAGCACTGATGCCCAGTGGCTGGTGCCACATTTTGAGAAAATGCTCTATAACCAATCGCAGCTGACGCTGGTATACCTGACAGCCTGGCGCCTGACTGCCAATCCTTTTTATCGGCGTATCGTGCGACAGACGCTTGATTATGTGCTGCGGGAGATGCAGCTCCCGGACGGTGGGTTCTATTCTGCCACCGACGCAGACAGCGAGGATCAGGAAGGCCTGTATTTTATCTGGACCCCCGAACAACTGAGCGAACTTCTGCAGCCCCGGGAACTGGAACTGGTCAAACGGCTTTATGGCCCGACCGCGGAAGGCAATTTCGAAGGTGCCAATATCCTGGCCCTGCAGAGTGCCATGGACAGTTATCAGCAGGACGGTTCATTCCAGGATCTGGAAGCGCAGCTGGATCCGCTGCTGAATAAACTGCTGGATGCCCGTCAGCAGCGGATAGCGCCGCTGCGTGATGATAAGCTGATCGTTGCCTGGGCTGCGGCCATGGCGGGCAGCCTGGCGAGAGCCGGTTGGGAACTTGGTGAACGGGGCTATCTGGAGGCGGCAGAACGGGCGGTCCAGGCGATGCTGGCTGACAATTACCCGGCCCGGCGCGAGCTGCGGCGCATTTTTCTGAACGGTGAAACGTCCGTGGCAGCCCAGCTGGAAGATTACGCGAACCTGTGTGAGGCGTTGCTTACCCTGTTCGATTGCACCGGGAAATTTCCCTACCTGGCAAGGGCAGCCGATCTCATGGACGACATGGTAGTCCTGTTCTGGAACGACGAGCACGGTGGTTTTTTCCTGGGGCCCGCCCATGGCAGTGGGCCGGAACTGACCCGCTCCTGCAGCGCCGCCGATGGTGCGACCCTTTCCTCTTACGCTGTCGCAACCCAATGCCTGGCCCTGCTGCTGGAACGCCGGGCCATTCTCGAATTCAGGCAGCACGACAGCAGGCTTGATTATGAACGCCTGTTTCAGCAGTCGGTTTCGGCTGCCAGCTCGCAGCTGGACGAATTTCCGCCCAGTCACGTGACCCTGTTGCGGGCCCTCCAGCACCAGTCACAGGGTTCCATCCTGCCGATACGTTACGCCGGGCAGGGCGTGGTGCGGATCAGCAGTCGGCGGGCGACGCCGGAGGCAGGCGGCGACAATGACCGGGGCGGCCGTCACCGAGTGGTTTTCAATATCGCGTCACTACCCGGTTTTCATGTAACCGGGGAGGTTGCGGAAAGCGCCGGCGGCGCGCCGTTGCAATTGCAGCTCGACGATGAGGAGCAGCACTGGCAGCTGGGCACTCCGGTAATGGAGACTCAGTCCGTGACGGATGCCTCTGGCGAAGAGGTGTTCAATGGAGAACGGATTGAAATGCTGGTTGACCTGGTAGCGGAAGACACTGAAGTGGACGGGCTGGCAGCCAGTGCCGGATTGCAGTTAGCGGTTCAGCCGTGTAGCGATTCCGTCTGCCTGGCGCCCCAGCAGTTCAGGTTTCGCCTCTAGTGTCCTGTCCGGTTAATTCGTCGCATTTCAGGACACTAGCAGCCAGTTGAAAAACTCTCAGGTGAGTGCAAGACAAGGCAAAATCTGGCGAAAAAGCGCAGTTTACACGGCGTAAATGAGCATTTTGAGCCAGATTTTAACGCCGAATTGCGCCAGCTGAGAGTTTTTCAACAGGCTGCTAGTCAGCAACCTGCCAATGCTGTGGCCAGTACCCGGTCCAGAAATGCCGGAACGATCGCCGAAGCTTTGCCGATGAGGTGCTCGTCAAACCTGGAACCGGTCCGCTCCAGGTTCAGTTCGGCCGTATAAGCATGGTGTTGCCTGGCCACCTGATAGAAACCGGAGGCTGGATACACATTGCCGGAGGTGCCGATGGCGACAAACAGGTCGCAACGCTCCAGTGCCTGATAGATCTCCTGCATCTGGAACGGAATTTCACCAAACCAGACCACGTGAGGCCGCAGGTTGCCGACGTTGCGGCAGCAGCGGCACTCGGTGTCGAAATCGAAGTCCTCACGGGTGGAGAAAACCAGGTTGGTGTTGATGCATCGCATCTTCAGCAGTTCGCCATGCATGTGGATGACCCGGCGGCTGCCGGCCCGCTCATGGAGATTGTCGATATTCTGGGTAACCAGCAGAAAGTCACCCGGCCAGCGTTGTTCGAATCTTGCCAGTGCCAGGTGCGCCGGATTCGGTTTAACCTGGGGAACCTGCAGGGCACGGCGCCGCTCATTGTAAAAGCGGTACACCAGTTGTGGGTTGCGAGCGAAACCCTCCGGCGTGGCGACATCCTCGATGGCGTGTTCTTCCCAGAGCCCATCGGCTGCTCGGAATGTGCGAATACCCGATTCGGCGGAAATTCCTGCACCGGTCAGTACCACAACAGACTTTACTGGTCTTTTCATGGTCGGATCATAGCATGGCGGTTACCGATAACCAGATCAGCCGTTATAATCTGCCGCCAGAGTCACTTTTCACTTTCCAGGGACGCAATGATGGCAGCAATCAAGGTCGGCAACCTCGCTCCGGTATTCACACTTCTGGATCAGGATGGCAACAAGGTAAGTCTTAAAGAATTTCGGGGCAAGAAAAATGTCCTGCTCTATTTTTATCCCAAGGCCATGACGCCGGGTTGTACGGTACAGGCCTGTGGACTGCGTGACAGCAGTTCCGCTTTGAAGAAACTCGATACCGTGGTGTTGGGCGTCAGTCCCGATCCGGTGGCGCGGCTGAAGAAATTCGCCGAGCGCGATAATCTCGATTTCACCCTGCTGTCGGATGAAGATCATGCGATCGCCGAGAAGTTCGGGGTATGGGGGCTCAAGAAATTCATGGGTCGGGAGTTTATGGGCATACTGCGCACCAGCTTTCTTATCGATCGGGAAGGCCGTATTGCCGCAATCATGGACAAGGTGAAAACCAAGACCCATCACGACGATGTTCTCGAGCTGATCAGAGCCATTCCATGATACCCGCTGCACGGTCTTCACCACTGGCTGAATCGGGGGAAACCTGGGCTCTGAACAAACACGGTTACGGGACTGAGCGTCCCGCTGTGTTCGGTTTGCGATGCGGCTGAATTTCAGGCAATTTTCCGAAGCCGGGCCACCCCTGCTGGTTCTGCACGGGCTGTTCGGCAATCTACGCAACTGGAGCTGGCATGCTGCCGAACTGGCCAGCGAATTCAGTGTCTATGGACTGGACCTTCGCAACCATGGCGAGTCCCCCCATACCGATTCCATGAGTTATGCCGAGATGGCAGGTGACGTCCTGGAATTCCTTGAATCCCGGGCGCTGGCCGATGTGAATCTGCTGGGACATTCGATGGGAGGCAAGGTTGCGATGCAGCTGGCGCTGGGCAGCCCGCAACGGGTCAGACGACTGCTGGTGGCGGATATCGCGCCGGTCGCCTATGCTGAAGAACGGGGTGATCACGAAAATGTTTTCCAGGGTCTGTTAGCTGTGGACCCGGGCAGCCTGGCTTCCCGCGCCGAGGCCGAAGAGGTTCTTTCGGCCCATATCAGCGAGTTCGCGGTGGTCAAATTTCTGGCCAGTAATCTGGTCAGGGAGGCACACGGGTATCGCTGGCGTTTCAATCTCAAGGCATTGCATGCGAATTATGCCCGGCTCCGGGAAGGCGTGGTTGCAGACGGAGTGTTTGAGAATCCTACCCTGTTCATAAAAGGGGCCTTGTCTAACTATATAACGCAACAGGACTGGCCACGGATTCAACTATTGTTTCCAGCGGCCAGGATCAAGACGATGATGGGGGCCGGGCACTGGCTGCATGCCGAAAAACCCCAGGTGTTCTATAAACTGGCGCGGGATTTTTTCACCGCAGAGGAGTTTTCATGACGCTGTTGAGTGTCAATGTCAACAAGATTGCCCTGCTGCGCAATTCCAGGGGGCGGGATTATCCCAGCGTAACCGGTTTTGTGGATGACTGCCTGGCGCTGGGTGTGCGGGGGATCACCGTTCATCCCCGGCCCGACGAGCGGCATATACGCAGGCAGGATGTACACGATCTTGCGGCACTGCTGCGGGACCGGGACGGGGTTGAATTCAATATCGAGGGGTATCCGTCCCGCGAGTTTCTCGATCTGGTGCTGGCGGTCAGGCCTGCGCAATGCACGCTGGTGCCGGATAAGCCCGGCCAGCTGACTTCGGATCACGGTTGGGAGGTGGGCGTCAACCTGGGTCTGCTGCAATCGGTGACCGGGGAGTTGACCGCGGCAGGTATTCGCAGCAGCCTGTTCGTGGATCCGGCAGAGGAGATGATAGAGCAGGTTCCCGGGACCGGAGCTGACCGCATCGAGCTGTATACCGAAGAGTATGCGAAATCCCATGGCACCGGACGCCAGGCGGAAGTCCTGGAACGGTATCGCCAGGCCGCGGCCTGTGCCAGCAGTCTGGGAATCGGGGTCAATGCCGGCCACGATCTTAATCTGGATAACCTGGCGGATTTCCTGCGGATTCCCGCAGTGCTGGAGGTGTCAATCGGGCATGCCCTGGTAGTGGAGGCACTCTATTTCGGCATCGAAACGGTGATCAAGCGCTATCAGTCGATCATCGAAGCAGCCGGGTGATCAGCTGCTGAGCACCATGCCGAGCATTGCACAGCTGCTGCCCAGAGCTGCTCCGGCACAGACGTCGCTGGGGTAGTGAACACCCAGTGCGATACGGGACAGACCCACCAGTGTCGCCCAACCCAGCACGCCTGCGACAAATTGCGGGTAACAGGAAGCAACCAGTGTCGCCATGAGAAAGGCGGCGGCGCTGTGTCCGGATGGCATGCTGAATTTATCTGCCGGGGTAATGACGGCACTGGAATTTTGCACCTGCACAAAGGGTCGGTCGCGTTTGATGAGGGCTTTGAGTCCCATGAAACAGGGCAGTTCGAACAGAAACGCAATGAGCCCTGCCTTTAGCACCAGCAGGCCCTTCGGGTCACCAATAAGGATTTGACAGAGACCGAACGCGGCATAGAGATAGCCATCGCCGCTGCGCGAGATCAGTCGTAACCAGCGAATCGTCGGGTTGTGCGACTGAAGCCTGATCACACGGCGATAAACGGCAGTATCCAGGTTGCAAAGCGCATTAAGCAAGAGTTTCTCCACTGTGGCCATGCTGTGTTCACAGTAAGCCTGTATTGTGTCAATCAGGCGACAGCGGGATTACCATTTGGTGACAGTCACACAGGTTTACCCTTTGTTTTTCATGAGGTTGAAGCCGATTGGCGCCATCGTTACTCAGTCGGCGGGGACCGCTGACCGGGCCGCAATCCCGGTTTGACAGACCCGGGGCTGGCCGGCCCGGCTTTACATCGCCAGCACCAGGCCGCATAGTGGTGGTGAGAATGGTAACAAGGAGGCTGAAATGAGCAGGATTTTGTTGCCAGTGTTGCTTTCCCTATTGCCAACTCTGGCCATCGCGTCCCATCAGGAAGCCGAGCAGCTGGCCGGGCTGCTGCAGCAAAGTAGCCATGATCTGGCCTTCAACGTGGCTGGAATTCCCGGTTCCGGCAGTGTCGAGCACAACATCAGGCAATTGGCCGACAAGGCCAGCCAGTTACAGGATTACCTCCAGCGCGGCCGGAGCAGTGCTTACCTGCGCCTGAGATTCAGTGACGTCAGCCGTTATTATGAGCGCGTGGAAGCGGCGATGGCCCGCCTCGATGGCAGAAATTCGACCCAGTCATTACAGAATCAATTCGCCAGACTGGCACTGGTCTACGAGCAGCTGCGTGCCCAGTTTTACGGAGAGTCAGTTTATCCGGGACAGGTGCCGGTCCCGGCAATCCTGGTAATTCAGCCACCTGGACGCGGTCCCCGTTACGTGAGGGATGAAAACCTGGGACTTTCACTTCCGGATTCGCAGCGTACTGATCGGCAGCACCGATCGGCGGTGCAGGATCGATACCGGGGTCTGGATCAGGAATCACGCCACCGCAGTCCGGTGCTGGAGCGACAACGCCGCTATGGCAATACCGGAACGGACGGTTTCGATCGCTCACCCCGGCGGGCCGACGATGCAAGGATTCAGGCTGATCAGGGGTATTACCGCCTGGACCGGTAGCGATCGCGAGTCACCGCGTTATATTTTTCCCGTTCCCGTTCGGTCAGGCTCCGGGCGCGGTCTGCTCTGCTGACTCTTCCCAACCGGCCGATTCCAACATTGGCTCCAGTACCGGCCAGACATTGTCCAGAATCATACCCTGGGCGGCCGCCACCGGATGGATTCCATCATCCTGCATGAGCTCAGGATGTTGCGGAATGCCGTCGATAAGAAACGGTACCAGTGGCAATTCCAGCTCCCCGGCTATTGCCTCGAACTGACGGAAAAACGGTTCCGTGTAGCGGGGGCCGTAGTTGGGTGGGATCTGTATCCCTGCCAACAGCACGCGGGCTCCACTCGACTGCGCCATTTTCACCATGGCCACCAGATTTTCGCGAATCGCGTTCAGTGGCAGACCACGCAGGCCATCGTTACCACCCAGCTCCAGGATCACCAGGTCCGGCGTATACGACTCCAGCATGGCCGGCAGGCGGGTCAGTCCACCGGTCGTGGTCTCGCCACTCACCGAGCCGTTGATTACCCGGTAAGGATAGCCGGCACCGGCTACCCGTTGCTTCAGTAATTCCACCCAGCCCTGAGATTCCTCGATCCCATAGCCGGCGCTGAGGCTGTCTCCATAGACCATCAGGGTGTGCGTGGGATCGGCGCTGGCACGTGCTGCAACCAGCAGGCCCAGCAGCAGAGTGAAACCGGCGATAGCAAGAGTTCTGCCTGGAGTGATGTGTTTCATGTTGACAAACGCTGTTCCAAGTCTCGTGTGTGGCTCGAAAATCAGCGCTGACCGGTAACCGGGAAGAATTCCTGATCAAGGCTGTTTTCCGCTTGATCCCAATTCTAACCGGCACCGACTCCGATGCAATCTATGCAAGCGGCAGATAACGTATTAAGGGGATCAGTGCCCGCACTAATCCGTTGGAAAAGCGCCTATAATGCCTGCATTTGCCAGGTAGGCCGGTTGCCGGCCAATGGTCGCTGGCCAGTCATGGATGGCACAGCAGGGATCATGGATTATAAGAACTAACAAGTGGACAATGGTAAGTTGCGAGTGGAAAGTGGAAATTTGAAAGCGGACAGTGACGGAAAGTGAGTAGTCGCGAGGCAGCCGCAGGCCAGAGACAGATGATGATACACACCGAGGAATTGACCAAGACTGTCCCCACCAGCGAGGGACCCCTGACCATACTGGACCACGTGAACCTGGATATCGAGGCCGGTCAGGCGGTGGCAATAGTCGGGGCCTCCGGTTCCGGAAAATCCACGCTGCTGGGACTGATGGCTGGTCTGGACAGTCCTTCCTCCGGTGACGTTATTCTCGATGGTCACAGCCTGGCCAGTCTCGACGAGGAGGAGCGGGCGTTGTTGCGTGGACAGCTGGTGGGCTTCGTGTTTCAGTCGTTTCAGTTGCTGCCCAGTCTGACTGCCCTGGAAAACGTCATGTTACCGATTGAACTGAAAGGTGACCGGGAGGCGGGAGAAAAGGCCAGGAACCTGCTTAGCCGGGTTGGCCTGGAAGCCCGCTGGCATCACTATCCCAATCAGTTGTCCGGTGGCGAGCAGCAACGGGTGGCAATTGCCCGGGCCTTTGCATCGGAGGCGCGCATCCTGTTTGCTGATGAACCGACCGGCAATCTGGATACGGCGACCGGTGCCCGGGTAATCGATCTGCTGTTCGACCTGAATAGCGAATACGACACCACACTGGTGCTGGTCACCCACGACGACCGCCTGGCCAGCCGTTGCGACCGGCAGATCAATCTGGCGGCAGGACGGATAGTCAGCGCCGCGACTGCTGCGGAGTCCGCTCATGGCTGAAGTGGATTTCAACCAGAGCCGCAATCTGGGCTCCCTGTTGCGCCTGTCTCTGACAATGCTGTGGCGGGACTGGCAGGGTGGCGAGTTGCGCCTTCTGTTTCTGGCGCTGGTAATGGCTGTCAGCTCGGTCACCGGTATCGCCTTGTTTACCGATCGCCTGGAGCAGGCATTGCTGCTGGAATCCGCCAACATGCTGGCCGCCGACCGGGTGCTGAGCGGGCGTAGCGAAGCCCCCGCGGAGTGGCTCGAAGAAGCACGCTCATTGGGGTTGCAGACCGCGGAAACAATCTCCTTTACTTCCATGGCCTTCTCCGACACCGGCAACATGCTGGTAGCGGCAAAAGCGGTCAGCGCTGCCTACCCGTTGCGCGGTGAAATTATCGCCGCCGACGCGCCGTTCGTCCGCGGTTATCCGGTTACAGGCGGCCCTCCTCCCGGCGAAGTGTGGCTGGAATCGCGGGTGCTGCCGGCGCTGGACATCGACATAGGCGACAGTGTCTATGTGGGCGAGGCAGAACTGCGGGTCGGCCGGATCATCGTGGTGGAGCCGGACCGTCAGCAGGGCGGCATGGTCGACAACGCCGGCCCGCGCCTGATGATGAATATCGCCGACGTGCCGGCGACCAACGTGATCCAACCGGGCAGCCGGGTTCGCTATCGCTACCTGTTTGCGGGGGACCTGGCACAACTGGACTTTTACAGCGGCTGGATCCGGGAAGCTTCTGCCGGTGAATTCCGGTTACGGGATGTACGAGACGAAAGCGAGGAAGTCAGCGACGCCCTGAACAAGGCGGAAAGCTTCCTGATGCTGGGCAGTCTGTTCGCCGTTTTACTGGCCGGAGTGGCTATTGCATTGACTGCCAAGCGTTACAGCGAGCGTCATTTTGATTATGTGGCTATTCTGAAGACACTGGGTTGTACTTCCAATCAGATCACCACGATCTACGTGTCCATCCAGCTTGCCCTGGCGGCTATAGCCATCGTGGTCGGCAGCCTGCTGGGCTGGTTGATACACCAGCTTATCCTGCGCCTGCTGGCATCGATACTAACCGTGGAGTTGCCGGCAGCGAGTTTTCAGCCGTTCGTCATTGGTGCTCTTACCGCGCTGATCTGCCTGTTGTCTTTCGCACTGCCGCCGCTGCTCGCTCTGCGGCATACGTCGCCATTGCGGGTGCTGCGCAAGGACCTGGACCAGAACCGGATCGGTGCCAATGTGCCCTATTTATTCGGAATAGCGGGTTCGATATTCCTGATTTTCTGGTACAGCCAGGACCTGATCCTCACCTCGGTGCTGGTAGCGTCGGTGGCCGGTATCGTGGTGGTGCTGTCGGCACTGTCCTACCTGCTGCTCAAATCCAGCGGCTCGGTCGGCATGCGGGCCGGCAGTGCCTGGAAGCTGGCCATGTCCGCGACCCGGCGCCGGCGTAAACAGAATGTCCTGCAGGTGCTGGTATTTTCCATCACCATCATGTCGTTGCTGGTGCTCACCCTGCTGCGCACCGAATTGATCGATGACTGGCAGGCGCAATTACCGGAGAACACACCCAATCATTTCATGATGAATGTCACCCAGTCCCAGATCGAGGGAATCCGGGCGTTTTTCGATGAAAATGGGATCCAGGAAAACAATTTTTTCCCGATCATGGGAGCGCGTCCCATCGCCATCAACGGTGAAGAGCCGAATCCCCGGCGGGATAACGAGGACGAGCGGGGCAATGTCACGGAGCGGGCTGGAGAACAGGCCCGTGGAGCGTCCGCTTCCGGTGCCGGGGAGGAAGACCAGGAGGGAGAAGGCGGAGAGGGCGATCGGGGCGGTCGGGTCGGTACCCGGCAGGTCACCTGGACCGACCGGTTGCCGCCCGAAAACCAGATAGTTGCCGGTTCCTGGTGGGGCAGTGACGCGCAACCCGGGCTGGTGTCAGTGGAAGAGGATTATGCCCGCTGGCTGGGTGTCGAGATTGGCGATCGGATCGAATTCGAGGCCAATCGCCAGTTTTTCGAAGCGGAAGTCACCAGTCTGCGCAGTGTCCGCTGGGACAATATGCAGCCCAATTTCTATTTCATCTTCTCCCCGGGCACGCTGGATCATTTCGGCGCAACCTATCTTTCCACCGCGCTCATGGAACAGGACCAGAAAATTCTGCTGAACGAATTGATCCGCCGCTTTCCGACCATAGTCGTCATCGAAATCGACGCACTGATCGAACAGATCCAGACCATCATCGCCCAGGTGACTTCCGCCATCGAGCTGATTTCTCTGCTGGTGCTGGCCTGTGGGGCGCTGGTTCTGTTGTCCTGTGTTAACGCGACCCTCGATGAGCGGTTCCGGGAAAACGCCATCCTGCGGACCCTGGGCGCCGGCCGGCGGCTGATTCTCAGCAGCCTGGCCATAGAGTTTGCCAGCATTGGCCTGGTCGCCGGAATTATCGCTACGATCGGTGCCGAGGCCAGCCTCTACTATCTGCAGGAGTTTATTTTTGAACAGAATTTTACCCTGCATTTCTGGGTATGGGTCGCCGGACCCCTGCTGGGTATGGTACTGATCGGCCTGCTGGGTCTGAACTCAACGCGGCGCGTGGTCAGCGTCAGTCCTTTGAACGTGCTGCGCCGGGTTTGACTCGCTTTCTATTCTGTCACCCTATTGTCAGTAGGACTATTGCCGGTACCACGCCGGTCGGTGTACTTCAGACATACTGGCTGAGCACCGAGCGGATCTGCGCCAGATAACCGCCGCCGAACAGTAACAGGTGGTTCAACAGGTGATAGAGATTGTACAGCGGCGCCCGTTCACGCCAGCCCGGATCGATTGCCGAAGCGGCTTCATAAGCCTGATAAAACGACTCGGGAAAGCCGCCGAACAGGGTCGTCATGGCCAGCTCGGCTTCGGCCCAGCCCCGGTAACAGGCCGGATCGATCAAGGCCGGATTTCCCCTGCCGTCACAATGCACATTGCCCGACCACAGGTCGCCGTGAATCAGCACCGGCGGCTGTTCCGGCAGCCAGTCCCGTAGCGTGGCCGCCAGGATTTCCAGTCGCCGCCGATCCCGGTTCTCCAGCAGTCCGGTCTGCCGGGCCCGGTCTGCCAGTTCGTCGAGCCGGTGTCTGGCAAAGAAATCGAATCCGTCCCTGACTGTGGGATTGTGCTGCCGGGTCAGGCCGCAGTAATTGTCCCGTTCCAGCCCAAATTCTGTGTGTTTATCCCGATGCAGTTGGGCCAGCCCTTCCCCCAGGCGGGTCCAGAAGTCACCGACTCGCGCACCGGAGCCCAGGTCTTCGAGTAGCAAAAATTCCCGGTCAGCGTGAACTACCGCCGGAACCCGCAAATCGGTTGCCTGGCGCAGGCAGCCAAGGCCATGAGCTTCGGCGGCGAAAAAGTCCGCGGGTGTCTTAGTCTGGTATTTGACAAACAGACGCCGGCCATTGGAGAGTGTCAGGCGCCCGGTGCGGTTTATGCAGCCGCCTGCCACTGCCTCGAATTGCAGAATTTCGACAGAATGATTGTCTCGCAACCACGAGCCAACAGCTTGCAGGTTCCCCGGGGCATCCATGATCGTTATATAATCACAGCTCAGCAAAGTGCTCAATTCATCTTCCGGCCGGAAAACCGGTGCGGTTCCGGGAGCCACCATGGGTCCCGGCAGTTCTGAAATCAGGAGACCTGGAGAACGCTATGAAGTTATATCGATCCGGGACAGGGTATTTATTCACCGTGATGCTGGTAGTGCAGTGGTTCGGTGCTCAACCCCTGCAGGCGCAACCCCTGCAGGAAGTCATTTCCAGCGAATGTGTCTACGGTGACTGTGAGAATGGTCGCGGCACGATGGAATTCAAGACCCCCGCCGGAACTGCCGTCTATCGTGGCAGCTTCAAGGATGGCCGGTTCGATGGCTACGGGCGCCTGGAAGAACCGCTCAGCTTTACCGAGAAAGCGGTTTACGTGGGTGACTGGGCCGCGGGCAAGCGCAATGGGCGAGGCAAGTATTACGATGGCAAGGGAGATCTCTACATCGGTGACTGGCGCGACGACAAGCGCCACGGTCACGGTTCCTACTTCGTGAACATCGGTCGCTGGAACGAAAATGAACATTCCGAATTCTGGTTGTCCCAGCATACCGAAAACTACACCGGGGAGTTTCAGAACGATCTGTACCACGGTCAGGGAGTATACCGCTGGAAAAACGGCAACCGCTACGAAGGCGGATTCTTTGCCAACGACCGTCATGGCTTCGGAACTTTCTACTACTCCACCGGTACCAAGCGGGAACAGCTCTGGGACTACGGTGATTTTGTCCGCTAGCTACGCTGTCCGGGTGCACAGGCATGGATCTTGAGTCGGTTAGACGGGAATACCTGCAGGGAGGCTTGCAGCGCGAGGACCTGCTCGACGAGCCCATCGAGCAGTTTAACCTGTGGATGAGTCAGGCGCTGCAGATGGAGCTCAAGGACCCGACCGCCATGACCGTGGCTACCGTCTCCGGAGAAGGTCAGCCCAGTCAGAGAATCGTACTGCTCAAGCGAATGGAAGCTGATGCCTTTGTATTCTTTACCAATTACCGGTCCCGCAAGGCTCGCGAAATCGAAGTAAACCACCATGTCAGTCTGCATTTTCCCTGGCACGATATAGAACGTCAGGTTAAGGTATGCGGAGTGGCAGAAAAGATTTCCACCGCGGACTCGCTCCGGTACTTTCTCAGCCGACCCCGGGAAAGCCAGCTCGCCGCCTGGGCCTCAGCACAGAGTGAAGCTATCACCTCGCGCAGTTTCCTGCTCAATCAGTTTGAATCCCTGAAACAGAAGTATGCCCAGGGCGAAATTCCGCTGCCGGATTTCTGGGGAGGTTATCGCGTCATTCCTCATGAAATCGAATTCTGGCAGGGTGGCAAACACCGACTGCACGACCGCTTTCACTACCGGCGCCAGGGAGATGGCAGCTGGGAAATCCGGCGCCTGTCCCCCTGAAAGCACGATGGAATCCCGTCAGTCCTTCCAGGCTTTCAGTTTTCTGGCCACCAGTTCATTTTTAAGTCTGGCATACTGAGGAATGCCGTTCTTGTATTGCGGGTAATCTTCGCCCTGAATCAGCGGGGAAAAATAGTCCCGCGCGGCATCGGTGATGTGAAATCCATCGCGGCTGATGAAGTTCCTCGGCATGGTTTTCTCGACGTTGGCGACGTCCTCGAGCCTGGCCTCACCCACTTTCCAGCTGTATTTTTTGCCTTTGCCGCGCACGATGGTGGGCATAACGGCATTTTTGCCGGCCAGAGCGAATTCCACTGCCGCCTGACCCATGGCGTAGGCCTGCTCGACGTCGGTTGCCGAGGCAATATGGCGGGCAGCGCGCTGCAGGTAATCGGATACCGCCCAATGGTATTTGTAGCCGGTTGCCTCCTTCACCAGGTTGGCAAGGAAAGGCGCCACGCCTCCCAGTTGCACGTGACCGAAGGCGTCACGACTGCCGGCATCCGCCAGGAAAGTCCCGTCCGGATACTGGGCGCCTTCCGAGACCACGATGGCACAATAGCCATATTTCATTACACAGCTATTAACCTTGCGCAGAAATTTGTCTTTGGCAAAGGGAATTTCCGGGAACAGGATAATATGGGGAGCATCACCTTCCTGTTCCGCGGCAAGTCCAGCGGCTCCGGCAATCCAGCCGGCATGTCGGCCCATCACTTCCAGTACAAAAACCTTGGTGGAGCTCTCGCACATTGACGCCAC
Source organism: Pseudomonadales bacterium (assembly GCA_024234395.1). Classification (GTDB taxonomy): domain Bacteria; phylum Pseudomonadota; class Gammaproteobacteria; order Pseudomonadales; family Pseudohongiellaceae; genus NORP240. The sequence goes on along the minus strand of JACKOH010000003.1, from coordinate 433,570 downwards.
ATCGAGGCCGGCTTCTTTGATGGAGACAGCAACATACTTGGCGACCGAGCCGAAGCCGGGGCAGTTGTCGGTGACGGGCAGATCGTTGTCCACGGTTTTCGGGATCCCGATACAGGTGATCGGGAATCCTTCCTGACTGCTGAACTGGGCGAACTTGTTGGCGGTATCCTGGGAATCGCCGCCGCCGTTATACAGGAAGTAACGAATATTGTGAGCGCGGAAGACTTCCATCAGCCGTTCGTATTCACGACGGCTTTCAGTAAAGCTCTTCAGCTTGTAGCGACAGGAACCGAACGCTCCGGCCGGGGTGCAGCGCAATTGCGCTATACTCTTCGCACTTTCTTTACCGGTATCGATCAGTTCTTCGCGAAGTGCGCCGATGATGCCATTGCGACCCGCAAAGACCTTGCCGATACGGTCGCGGTTTTTCCTGGCCGTTTCAATGACGCCACAGGCGCTGGCATTGATAACCGGGGTGACGCCGCCCGACTGGGCGTAAAACATATTCGCTTTTGCCATACTGATACCGTTATTCTGGAGTGGGATTCAGCCCCGCATCTTATCATCGCGGCGATCCAGATCAACAATGGAACCCTGTGAATCCATGCAATCAGGCGGTGCCATGGTATTTGGGTGGCAATGATGCAACAATCTGGCTTCATCTGGAGGCGGGAGAGCGGGTTCCATGCAACTGATAATCGGACTGTCCGGAGCCAGCGGGCTTATTTACGGAATTCGTCTGCTGGAAGTGCTCAAGCGACAACCGGAGGTGGAGACACACCTGATAATGTCCGGCTCGGCGAAGTTGAATATCGGTATCGAAACCGAGTGGTCCATTGCCGACGTCAAGGCGCTGGCGGATCATGTTCATTCCAATAATGACATCGCCGCAAACCTGGCCAGCGGTTCCTTTAAAACCGCCGGTATGATCATCGCACCCTGCTCCATCAAGACCCTGTCCGGTATCGCCAACAGTTATGCGGACAACCTGATGGTAAGGGCGGCCGATGTGGTGCTGAAAGAACGTCGTCGCCTGGTGCTGGTGCCGAGGGAAACCCCCCTTCATGTCGGGCACTGCCGATTGCTTCTCGAACTGAGTCAGATGGGGGCGATCCTGGCACCACCGATGCCGGCTTTTTATGCCCTGCCAAAAACCATCGACGATCTGGTCGATCACCACGTGGGAAGATTGTTGGATCTGTTCGACCTGGATACCGGTCTGGTCAAACGTTGGCAGGGCACCAGTGCTTAGCGCTTAAAGGCCCGGTTAAGGAATCAGCCAGAGCTTCCTGGAATAGCCTGATTGTGCCAGTTTCATTTTCCCGATCAGCTCCTCTGTCCACTCCCCCTGGGCCAATTAAAAGCACCCAACAGAATCTGCAGTTGTGCTTCGAGAGCCGTGTCCGGTGCAATCGCCCGTCTGTTGAGATAACTGCGCAGGTTGAATTCTGCAGCCTCGACCCCGGTATTGTCCGAGGTCGTCCGTTCGGCAGATAGCAGCTCCTGCAATCTATCCTGTTGCAGTTGTTCTGCCTGCAACTCAAGTTTCTTTACCTGTTCACGCAGTTCCAACAGGCCGGCTTCCGGAGGCTGTGCAATGCCAGTTACAGTCTTGATCCAGCGTCGCACCAGTCGCAGCGGCGTGACGACATTGGCGGACCAGGAGTCGGAAAACTCGAGCAGGGGGTCCAGTTGCTGTGTGGAAAGGATGCCGCGGAATTGACCGTACCACAGGCACAACAACAGCAGGTTGACGTCCAGCCCCCGCTCATCCTGTAACTGCAGACAGACATCGGCGACTCCCGGCCGGGAGTAATAGCCGATTGAGAAATCCCAGAACCTGGTTTCCGCCATTCAGCGTCCTGCCCGGGCGGTCATTCCTGCATGCCGTGGTACAAAAGGCGCAGAAACAGACGTACCCCGTCATTGTCTTTCAGTTCCGCGTAACGGGGCCCGTCCCGCTTACCGACATCGCGGATATCCGCCATCAACTCAGGATGGAACTGACAGGTAAAGGAACGGCGAATGGTATGGGTTTCCCAATCCTTGTAGTAGATGCAGGTATTGGACGCCTCGGTCCAGCTGTTTTCGTCTGCCTGGGTCTGGGCCAGAATTTCCACCGCATAAGGCAGGTTTAACAGCCACGACAGCGGGCTGATGGCGATCTTGAAGCGGATCGGCACGATCGTATCGTGCAATAACTTGTAAGCCCAATTGGCAAACAGCACGGCTTCTTCATTGACCTCGTCGCCATGGAACATTTCGATATTGAGTTCCCGTTCCAGGCGAATGAGCGTGTCGATGACACCTTCCAGTTCATCGGCAATGAGCGAATGTGTATCGTGCAGTTCTCCCGGGACATGGTCGGCAGGCTGGCGCCGGCGGTAATGCAGCAGCCTGCGTGTGCCAATCTCCATGGTTTCGTTGGGTGCCACGGCAAATTTACTGTCGTGCCAGCCCCTGGCAACCACCTGTCCCTGCTTGATGATCTGCAACGATTCGCCGATCTCGGCAATGCGCTGGCAGACCCGCTGCAGCGAGCTGATTGCAAACCCTTCAGAATCCAGTGGCAGGGTGGGCAGGTCCATGACTTCCCGGACCGCGCGTTTTATCAGGCGGATGTGAGAAGCTGCCACCAGCTGATGGCCGAGGCAGATAAAGATACAAGGGCCGCTGCCCGTAGAGCGTCGCATCAGCATCTGGTCCATCAGCGACAGTATGTCGTCGAGACTGGAGTGGGTGCCATCAAAACTGGATGGATCATGAACGGAAGGATTGCCGCCTTGAACCACCGTTGCGATACCGGCGCTCAGGACGTTGGCGAGCCGCCAGGGGTTGGCGATGCCGCTCTGCCAGACCGGATACAGAATGGTGTCGCAATCGGCAACCTGCTGCAGGACGTAAGCGATGTTCTTGGATGCGCGCACGGCCTCACCCTTAAGATTGATGCCTACATTGGGCCAGGGCTCGATTACGGAAACACTCTGCCGGTAGATTTCCGGAAGGCTCAATAACAGATCCAGTTCGGTACGCGAGGAAATGACCTTCTCCAGGGGAGGGGCAGCTCCCCATTCGAACGCATGGTTGTCCACCAGCATGTCCCGCCCCGGGAAAGGGGTGGGCGATTCCCGGTCATCCAGAAAATATCCCAGCAGGGCAAGAATCGATTGGGGAGTGGAGGGGTGAGAACCGAGGATTCCGGGTTTGGTCCGCCAGGAAAGTCTTTCCAGCAGCTGTTGCGGCGACAGGGATTCCCGACGAGGCGTGCCTGACATCATGATTACGGCCTGTTCCAGTTGGTTAATTGCTCACCAGGTTGAGCAAACTTGATGCCAATGGCCAGTAACATAACGAGCGACCCGCTTTTCAGTTTAAGAACGGTCAACGCGAAACAAACTGCCATCCATGGACTTGCGCTTCGCTGACACAACCCCAGGACAAGACGTCTCATAATGGTGCAAAGAGCTGTTTAAATCAGTGCAGAATGCCCAGTTGTGAGGCAGAAATGCTGGATAGTCTGTCATCTTACTTACACATTCCTGAAACACTAGCTTCTGGCGGTTTTGCAGTCGTCAGCCTGCTCCGATGGCGGCCCTAGTCTAAAGCAATACTGTCCCAGGGAGAATTCATGCACCGTTTATTATTGATCATCAACCTGAGAACAGCAGTTGTTGTCCTGTTAGCAATTATTTCGACCTGGACCTGCAGCCATTACGGCCTGATGGCAAATTTTTCGGTAACGTTTCTGCTGACCGCCGTCATTTTCCCAGTGGTCTTTTCGATTCACAGTGCCTACGAGCGGCGGGAGAAGGCTCTCAAGGACTATGCAACACTGAAATCCAATGGGCGCTCGCTTTTCCTGGCGCTGCGGGATTGGATAGAACAGCCGCAGCCGGGCTCATTAAGTCAGATGCGGGATAAACTGGAGTCCCTGTTTGACAACCTCGTTCGTCTGCTGACCAGTGATCAGAGCGCAATCGAGGACAATCAGTTGCAGGTCTACCAAGCCTTTTCGGATTTATCCCGGTTTATCCGCACCGATATGCGGCAGCAGAAAATGGCAGCGACTGAAGTCTCGCGCGTCAACAACTATCTGAACGAAATGATTCTGGCCTTCGAATCGATCAAGCACATCTACCAGTACCGCACCCCAGTAACCTTGAAGATGTTTGGCGATTTTTTCGTAGTGCTGGTGCCGGTCCTATACGGCCCATACTTTGCATACTCAGGACAGGAATACACCAGTGGTCTGCTGTATGTCATGCCGGTACTGTTTTCGATCGTGCTGACGGCACTTGTGAACATTCGGACGCAACTGGAAAACCCTTTCGATCAGTTCGGTGAAGACGACGTGGTTTTCAATACCCGGCGGTTTATCTCCACACTTGAGGAGGATCCGCAGGGCTTTGGCGGTGAAAAGATTGAAAAGTAAGTGAATTTCTGTCATTAGTAGGGGTCTTATCGTTGCCGTGGTTTTCTCCTCTCAATAGTGGACGGTATGGCCGGACTTAAAACACTCAGTTTCGACGATGCCCGATACAAGGCGTTTATCTCCTACAGTCATCAGGACGACCGTTGGGCGGCCTGGCTGCACAAGGCGCTGGAGTCTTACAAACCTCCCAAACAACTGGTAGGGACCGTCAACGAGTTCGGTGTGGTACCTGGCAAGATGGCGCCAATCTTCCGTGACCGGGAGGAGCTGCCAAGTGCCACCGACCTGGGCTCGCTGCTGACCCGGTCGCTTGAGCAGTCCGCCTGCCAGATCATCATCTGTTCCCCGGCGGCCGCCCGGTCCCACTGGGTTAACGAGGAGATCCTGGCGTTCAAACGCCTGGGTCGGGAACATCGAATCTATTGCCTCATCGTCGGCGGCGAGCCCAATGCCACCGACATGCCCGGGCGGGAAGAGGAGGAGTGCTTTCCCCCGGCCTTGCGCTACAAGCTGGACGCCGAGGGCAACCTGAGTGACGAACGTACCGAGCCGATCGCTGCTGACGGACGGAAGAACAAGGACGGCAGGAATAACGCCAAGATAAAGCTGCTGGCCGGCATGCTGGGAGTCGGTTTCGACCAGCTGGCGCAACGGGAAATGCACCGCCGCCAGCAGCGCATGATTACCGTGGCGGTAGCTTCCATTACCGGTATGGTCATCACCAGCGGTCTCGCGGTGGCGGCATTCCTGGCTCAGCAGGAAGCGGAGCGGCAGCGGGTGAGGGCGGAAATCGAGGCGGAAACCGCTCAGCAGACCACTAATTTCATGGTCGAGCTGTTTGAAGTATCGGACCCCAGCGAAGCACTCGGTAATACCATCACGGCCCGTGAAATTCTCGACCGTGGTGCCCGGCGAATCGAATTCGAGCTGACCGATCAACCGGAAATTCAGTCGACCCTGATGGATACCATGGGCACCGTCTACCGGAGCCTGGGTCTTTACCCCCAGGCCCGGGATCTGCTGGAACGGGGTCTGGAAACGCGGCAGGCCCTGTTCGGGCCGGATAACCCGGCTGTTGCCCGCAGTCAGACCAATATCGCGGAGCTGCTTGGCGAGCAGGCGGAATTTGAACAGGCGGTGGAACTCTACGAGCAGTCTATCCGCACTCTCGAAGAGTCGCCGGAGGCTGGCGATGCGGAAGTGGCCCTGGCCCGCAGCGGTCTGGCGGAAGTTTATGCCCTGCAGGGAGATTTTGCCGCGGCCGAAGAGCAGTTACGCGAGGCGATTCGCCTGCAGCGAACAGAACCAGGCGCTCAGAGTTACGATCTGGCTTACAGTCTCGATCAGCTGGGCATGGCAATCGCCTTTCAGGCGCGCCCGGAGGAGGCAGAACCCCTGCTCAGGGAAGCGCTGGAGATGCGTCGGCGGCTGACTCCCGGAGGCGTGCATCCGGACCTGGCGGAAAGTCTCAACAATCTGGCTTTCTTTCTCTATGAGCAGGGGCGTCTCGACGAAACCGAAAGCCTGTTCCGGGAATCCCTGGAAATGAAGCGCCGCCTGCTGGGCGACGACCACGTCGAACTGGCTGACACCATGAACAATCTCGCGGTGATACTTAACAACCAGGGCGAAAATGACGAGGCCGAAGCGTATCACCTGCAGGCCCTGGCCATACGCAGAAAGGCACTGGGTGACGATCATCCGCTGGTGGCGAATTCCCTGAATAATCTGTCACTGGTCTATTACGACGAGGGAGAGTTCGAAAAGTCACTGGATTATTCCCGACAGGCCCTGGATGCTTATCGACGTGCCTACAGTGGTGACCATCCGGATATAGCGTACGGATTGCAGAATCTGGCTGAGAAACTGATCGACAAGGGAGATTACCAGGAAGCGGAAGACATGCTGGATGAGGCGCTGGCGATGATCGGCCGGATCCTGCCACCCGACCACCCTGATCTGGGCATCACCCAGTCAGGCATGGCGGTGCTGCTGCTGGAGACAGATCGTCCCGATCAGGCGTTGGAAATGGCAACTTCTGCCAGGGAAATACTCAACGCAGCTTATGGAGAGGACCACTGGCGAACCCAGTGGGCACAATCCCTGGAGGGCGGCGCTCTGGCCAACCTCGGCAGGTACGACGAAGCCGAACCGCTGCTGGTCAGCTCCTATGAAGCCCTGCGCGACAATGGAGGTGCCCGGCCGGTGCGGATTCAGGCCGCCCTGGACAGGGTTGTGGCATTGTATCGGGCCTGGGGCAAGCCGGAGGCTGCGAGTAACTATGAGCAGGTTGCGGATTTGTCACCGTGAATACAAAATCGGGAATGACAATGAAGCATCACGGCTCGTCGCCTTTCAAGTTCGTATTTCGGTATACTTCGTTCGAAGCTGATGAGTCTAAGTGACCTGATCAGGGCGAACAAGGATTCAAATTAGCCGAAATTGCGCCAATTTCGCAGGTTCTCAGTCAGTCGTGTCGCCGGAAGCAAACTTACCGATAGAGTCTTTCACCCTCCCACTTGTTGTCGCCGTCACCGGCCATCGGGATCTGGTGCCTGCAGAAATTCCTCTGATACGGGAACAGGTGCGTTCGCTGTTCCAGCAGTTACAGAAAGAATATTCCTTCCGCAGACTAACCGTCATGTCCCCGCTGGCCGAAGGCGCCGACCTGCTGGTGGCTGAGGTGGCCGACGAATTATCTCTGGAACTCTGGGTTCCGCTGCCTAAGTCGATGGAGGAATACCGGGGAGATTTCGGCAGTGCAGAGACGCTGGCTAAATTTGAATATTTCTGCAGTAAGGCCACCAAGGTATTCGATCTCACCCATGAAATTCCGCCGGCTCCGGAAGGTTTCGATCCGCACAACTGGCAGGTCTCCTATCCCTACGCGGCGATGGGCACGTTTCTCAGCGCCCATTGCCACATTCTCCTGGCGATCTGGGATGGGCGGCCCTCCGATGCGCTGGGCGGCACGGCCCAGGTGGTGCGGTTTCACCATGACGATGTCATGGAGGGGTTTACTTCCAACCTGGTTGAAACCCAGCAGATGATGCTGGACGATGAGAGTGACCTGGTCTATCACATCAGCTGCTCAAGGCTGAGTCACAAGGATAGGCGGGAGGGGGGGAATCCGGAGATTGACTGGTGCTGGTATACCAAGGACCCCGATCATCCGCGTTCCAGGGAACTGCCGCGCCAGCATAAGCTGATCTTCCGGAGGGCCTCTGAGTTCAGTCGCGATGCCCAGGCTTTTGTCGAGCAGATCGAGGCGGAAAAGTGGCCGTTGATTGAAAATCATGCTGATGAGCGCCTGCCGGCGGGAGTCGAGCAGATCGACCGGATTTACAACATGGCGGACTGGCTGGCCATGCATTTTCAGCGCAAGGTACTGAGAACGCTTTCCATCACGCACTGGATGGCCTTCCTGATGGGATTGATGTTTCTGCTCTATTCGGATTTCGAATCACTGCAGTCTTTTCTGTATGCGTTTCTGGTGTTTTTTGCAGTTGCCTTCGGAGCCCAGACCTGGGCCAAGCGTAATGACTGGCACCGGAAATATCTGGATTATCGGACCCTGGCCGAAGGGCTGCGGGTGCAGTTTTACTGGGCGGTTGCCGGTGTGACCAGTGAGAACAAGTGGAAATTCACACACGACTCTTTTCTGCAAAGCGAAGATCCCGAGTTTGGCTGGATTCGAAACGTGATGCGGGTTGCCGGGTTTCAATGTGATGCCAACCCCAACAAAGAGCCCTCCGGAGTACAGTTTACTATCGATGAGTGGGTGGGTTCGGAAAAGACCGGGCAGTTGGGCTATTACAAGCGTAAGGCGAAGGAGAAGCTGCAACGACATCAATTGACCGAACGTCTGGGCCGCCTCAGCCTGGGTATCAACGTGGTGACGGTGCTCTGCTTTCTGCTGGTAGGCCAGCGGCTGCCGGAAGTCTTCCAGACCGTACTCTGGGTCATCATGGGTTCGACACTGCTGCTCTATGCTGTGCGGGAAGGATACACCTATGCGGTGGGGACCAAGGAACTGATCAAGCAGTATGAATTCATGTATCGCATCTTCGACAATGCCCATCAGCGACTGCTTCTGGCCAGTGACGATCTCGACAAGCAACGCCTGATTCTTTTCGCACTGGGGCAATCGGCTCTGGACGAACATTCCGACTGGACGCTCATGAACCGGGAGCGCTCACTGGATGAAAAGGAAATCTGGATGATGGGTAACTAGTGTCCTGTCCGGTTAATTCGGCGTTAAAATCCGGCCCAAAATGCACATTTACGGCGTGTAAACCGCGCTTTCTGCTTGGCCTTGTACTCACCTGAGAGTTTTAAACAGGCTGCCAGGCCTTGCACTGACCGGTTAATGGGCGAATATTCAAGCCCTGAATATTCACATTACCGGTATTCGATGCCAGCCTGGTCCAGGATCTCCATGGCCGGCTGCAGGAACTCTGCGTATTTTTTCCAGCGCGCAACCGAATCTCTGTACAACGGGCGTCGGACCTGCGAGGCGCTGGCGGTTGCCACCGGCTCGTTGCTGGTGTGAAAGTTCAGGCAGCCCGGTTCCCATTCCAGCGCCAGGTAGTCCATTATTTCCCGGACCGAATTTTCAGGATTGTCCACCAGGTTTTCATAATTGATCTGATGGAAGCGGTCGGGAAACGACAGCTGCCAGAATTTCATCAGACTATCGAAAGCCACATAGAAGCGGGCCGTGTCGGCCAGATCGTAATGATAGTTGTAATAGGAAAAATTCAGGGCGAACAGTTGGCGAAAGTTACTCAGACAGGTATCCAGGGCATTGCGTCGCAGACAGATTACCCTGGCCTCTGACAAGGCATTGATAATAAACCCGACGGTCAGAAAGTTAAGCGGGAGCTTGTCAATAAACCGCTTATCGGTGGGGATCCTGTCGCCAAGCATGTTCCTATACACCGCTGCGATCTCGTGCATCTCCGCCATGGCGGCTTTGCTGACCGATTCATTGTCGAGAACCAGTGACGAGCCGGTGCCGGCAATCTTTTTTACTGCGCGGGGAAATTCCTGGAGTTCTCCCAGTGAGGTGACCCGGGAATGGCTGCTGACAATCCGATCCAGGAGCGTGGTTCCGGTTCTCGGCATGCCGACGATAAAAATAGCGCGACCGTTCAGCGCATCGTTTTCTGCCGGCCTGGGGGGTGAGCGGGAGAACGTTTCTTCCAGGGTCTTAAAGAGGGCAAGGTCGGTTTCTACCGAGTAATGCAGCTGCGCTTTTCGTTGCTGTTTGCCAGCTGCCAGACAGTCGAAGGCGTTGCGGTATTGACCCCGTTTTTCATATTCCCGGGAAATGGCATGTGACAGGTAAAGTCGATCAGCGCTGTCCGAACAGGAGGCCTGCAGGGTGAGTAAGTCGTTCAGACGTCCCGGCTCCGGCTGATCTTTTTCCAATTCCGACAGCGCCCAGTAAGCCCGGCAGAAATCAGGTTTGAGCTTAATCGCACTGCGATAGGCAACCCGGGCTGCGGTTTCATTGCCAAGGAATTGCTCGGCGGATCCCAGGTTGAACTGAAACTGGGGATTTTCCGGAGTCCGATCGACGGCCCGCTGCAGAAGTTCACGGGCCTGCTGGTATTTTCCCAGGCGGGTATAAACGACTCCCAGGGTATCGAGGACGATGGCCTGGTCAGGTCGGGCCCTGCTGGCCAACTCCGCCGTTTCCAGTGCTTCGGAATAATGGTTGAGCAGGCTGTGCAGCTTTGCCTTCTGGGTGAGGTATTCCACGTGGTCCGGAATCAGCTTCAGCGCTCGGTCTATGAACTTCAGGGCGTGGTCCGGCCGCCGCCCGGCATCGGCCACAAGGCTCATAAAAAACCAGGCGTCAGCCCGGTTCTTGTCCAGATTCAATATCTGGTTACAGAGTTGCTGCAGGGTCCGGTAGTCGCCCGTATTGAGGGCTTCGACCGCCTGCCGCATTAACTGATCGACCTGTTTGCTGTCCACGAAATCCAGGTTGTCCTATGCGTGATCTGTGGCAATCTCATCCACATGATCTGCCCTGTCAATGACTCACTACTCTGAAGTCAGGGGGTGTCAGGTGACAAGGCAAATCCGTAGTGGAGCACTTCCGGTCGGGACCAGGTGAAACCGGTCGATGGAACTGCCACCTGCCGAGTGAGGTCCGGACAACCCGACAGAGGAATTATCCCCTCTGTCGGGTTGCCGTCAGGGTTAGAACTGGTACCTGGCGCGCAAACCAATGGTTCTTGGTGCGCCAACATATTGTCCGTAGTTGCGCAGGGTAAAACCGGCGACGTCGCGTCCCGGACCGGTGCTTTCGTTGGCCAGGAAGCGGCGTGTCCCTCGAGTACCGGTAACATAGTAGCGGTCAAAAAGATTGTCGACGTAGGCCTGCAGCGTCCAGGCGTCCCGGCGCAGGGTGGCGGACAAATGGTAAACGTCGTAACCGGGAATTGCTTCGCCGCCCCAGTCTCCAGGCTCATCGTTGAACGCGGCATCCACTAGAGGATCATCGCCGCCGCCGGCGATGTTGTAGACGTCACTGGAGAACACCAGACCATAGTTGACGGTAAGATCCCAGCCATCGAAAACCTGGGTATCATAATTGATGTTCGCGGAACCCTGATGCCGGGCATGACCGGGGAGCCTGGCCCCGGAGAGTACGTCGTAGGGGCCGATCAGACCGGGTGCCCGCGCGGTCAGTTTGGCATCGGTATAGGCATAGGTCAGCGAGGTGGACCAGTTGCTGTTGATGATCCACTGACCCTGCAGTTCCAGACCTCTGCTTTCAGCTTCACTGCCATTGCCGGTAATGGGCAGACTGCCGAACTCGGTGGTGGTAGCCACCTGCAGGTCCTGCCAGTCGATATAGTACAGTGCTGCGGCAGCGGAAATGTTATCGGTTATCAGGCCCTTGTAGCCTATCTCGTAGTTGTCGATGGTGTCCGGATCGATAAATACCTCTTCCGGCAGGGCACACAGTTCCTGTTCGCCGCTGTTAATCTGTTCGGGCGTACATTCGGGAACCGCATTCAGACCGCCGTTGCGATAGCCCTGAGAGTAAGTGAAATACACCAGCCCATCCAGAGAGAAATTCCAGGCCAGGTTGAACTTGAACAGATCGCCGCTGTCGGTGCCGGAATTTTCACCTACACCAACACATTGGGGATCTCCTGCAAAAACTTGTGCCGCGAAAGCCAGCGGTCCGCCAGCTGCTTCGACGCTACAGTAATCGGCCGGAGCTCCGCCATAGATTGTGTCGGCCAATGGCAGGCCGAAGCCGCCCTGCACATCGGTATCGAACTCGTAGTTGCGGTAGCCGATGGTGGCACTGAAGTCGTCGGTGAAGGCGTAAGTCACTTCAGCGTAATACGCCGTTTCCTCGATATTCTGGTCGAACATTTCGACGTATTCCAGGCTGTCAGGACGCAGCCCCTCGGTCCCCCAGTTGTCGTATGCCCATTGATCGAAGCCCGGAGTAAACTCTTCGCTGGTAGTCCTGCGATGGGCATCGTCGTTGAAATAACCGAGTACCCACGATACCGGTCCGTCATAGGTGGATACCAGGCGGATCTCGGTAGTCTGGGCATCCTGATCGGCCACTTCCCGGGTGAAGGCGGAGAAAGACGGGAAGAACTCATAACCGTACTCGAAATCCAGCAGCAGGTCGGTCTGATCCCGCTGCCCCAGTTCTTCATACTCGGCATCACCGTAAACCAGCGTGGCTTCGGCGAATCCCAGGTCTACCTTGGCGTCGAAGCTGAGCAGTTTGTTGGTGTAATCGAAAGGTTCCAGATAGCGGTAAGCTGATTCGTAGCGACCGGAATCGAAGGCGACGCGATGATTGAGTTGTCGCCCGCCGGCGTTGGTCTCCTGCTTGTAGTACCAGAAGTTGGCGTCCAGCCAGTCGACCGGAGTCCAGTGCAGGTTGACCCGCAGTGAATCGGTTTCCTCACTATTTGCGTCTTCGACCCGGCGCAGGTTGGCATTGACCTCGGAGGGGTCGCTTAAATCCGGTTCCGGATTCGACACGCCGCCTTCCCGGACCACGTAGTTGTAATCGATAAAGCCGGGATCATCCCTGCGATCGGCATTGATTCTTACTGCCAGGCTATCTTCGAGTAGCGGGATATTCAGCGTCAGGCCGTAATCAAAACCGAAGTCATCCGCTTCCCGATTCAGGTAGGAATTACCGCGCAGATCCACTGTGAATCCGTCACTGGTGCTGGCAACACGCGGAATGTAACGGATTGCTCCACCCATGGTGCCCTGGCCATAAAGTGTGCCTTGTGGCCCGATCAGTACTTCCACCCGTTCCAGGTCGACCGGATTCACGTCCAGGGTCAGTGGCAGTTCGCCAAAATAGGTGGCTACGGTGCTGGCGTCGAAGCCCGGTCCCAGCTGGGCAGTATTCAGACCTCTTACCAGTACATCGGGCACCGGATTCCGGGGGCCGCGATCGACAACCGTCAGTCCCGGCACGTAGAAAGAGATTTTATCGATGCCATCGAGACGTAGATCCTGAATGTCTTCGCCGCCTACTGCAGAGATGTTCAGCGGAATCTCCTGCACGTCGGCCTCGCGGCGGGAACCGGTCACGATTATCGTTTCGAACAAAGGCTGCTGGCCAATGGCCTGGTGGGCCATCAGGCCGAGCACCGGGATCGAACCGTAGGAAATGGCTCTGGCAAGTCTCGACTTTCTGAACGTTGTGGGCATTCTGGTTTCCCCGTGAGAGCAGTTTAGTGTGGTATTTTAAGCAATTGGAAGCAAATAGCGAACCCGCCTGGTGATCTGGTTTTCATTGATCTAGCGTTGCTGATAGGGACACTTACGCACTGCATGCATGCAAAGTTTTCATGTATCCGGCAACAGGCAGCATCATCCGGTTTGAACACAGAAGATTTCACCGGGTCGGATTGAAAGTCAGAGTCTGGCAGTTGCCGGCAATTTCCGGAACCTGATCTGTGAGGTTCGGACAATTCAGTTTCATCCTGAAACCAAATCGCGGCGGAGCAGCGGCCTGCTCATCACGACCACCAGGTGCAATCTCCTCCTGCCGGTCCTGACTGACAGTCCCACCTGTAACGAGGTTATCGTCTACGCCATCAAATTGCCAGTAAGTTACCTGTTTATCTGCAGTTTTACCACTTTCTCCAAGTCCGAGCGGGTGTCTCGGAAGGAAACCGGTAATGTGTTATAAACGCGGTGCCAACAGGCGGGAACTCCGGAACCACGATCATGCACATTCATATCCTCGGCATTTGCGGCACCTTCATGGGTAGCCTGGCGGTGCTTGCCAAGCAACTGGGCCATCAGGTCAGCGGCAGCGATGCCAATGTCTATCCGCCCATGAGTACCCAGCTCGAAGCCCAGGGCATCGCGCTTTGCCAGGGTTATAAACCGGAGCATCTGCAGCCGGCTCCGGACCTGGTGGTTGTCGGTAATGCCATGAGCCGCGGTAATGCCGCCGTGGAATATGCGCTCGACAGCGGTCTGCCCTATTGTTCAGGCCCCGAATTTCTGGCCCGCTGGGTGTTGAAGGATCGCTGGGTGCTGGGAGTGGCGGGTACCCATGGCAAGACCACCACCACATCGATGCTGGCCTGGATTCTGGAGTACGCCGGATTGCATCCGGGTTATCTGATCGGCGGCGTGGCCGGCAACTTTCCCAGTTCCGCCAGCCTGGGAGAAGCACCGTTTTTTGTGGTGGAAGCGGACGAGTACGATACCGCCTTTTTCGACAAGCGCTCCAAGTTTATTCATTACGCCCCACGCACTGCAATTCTGAACAACCTGGAGTTCGATCATGGCGATATTTTCGAAGATCTGGACGCCATCAAGAAGCAGTTCCATCACCTGGTCAGGACCGTCCCTTCCAACGGTCTGATCCTGTACTCCAGAGGCGAGCGACACATCGAGGAAGTGCTGGCGATGGGTTGCTGGACCCCGATTCAGCAAACCGGAGTCGACGTCGGCCGTGAGCAATGCGAACAACTGGCGGTTACTGACGGTGTGTTCTGGAACGCCCGGATTCTTGATGCCGCCGGAGGGCGCTTCCAGGTGGAGAAATTTACCAATGGGGAGGCGGGAATTCAGGTCAGCAGCGAACCGGTCGACTGGACGATGACCGGCGAGCACAACGTGAAAAACGGCCTGGCAGCACTGGCCGCCGCTCACCACGCCGGAGTCACCCTGGAACTCGGTTGTGCCGCGCTTTGCAGGTTTGCCGGGGTCAGGCGCCGCATGGAGCTGCGCGGCGAAGTTCGTGGCATCAGTGTGTACGATGATTTCGCCCACCATCCAACTGCCATCGCGACCACCCTGGCGGGACTCGCCGCACGCCTGCAGGAAGAACCCGGTGCCTCTCGCCTGATCGCAGTAATCGAACCGCGTTCCAATACCATGCGCATGGGGGTTCACCAGGATCAGCTGGCTCAATCCACAGCCTGTGCCGACCTGGTGCTGTGGAAGCGTCCTCAGGAATCCGGCCTGGATCTCGACGCAGTGGCCGCTGCGTCGTCGGGCGCCGCCCTGGTGATGAACGAGGTGGACGCAATTGTCCGCTACCTGGTGGAACAGGGCCGACCTGGCGATCATGTGGTGATCATGAGCAACGGCGGGTTCGAAGGGATTCACCAGAAGCTGCTGGACGCCTTGAAGGCCAGCGGAGCCAGCCGTGAGTGAGCTGCAGGAGATTCCGCTGTTCCCATTGCGATCGGTGCTGTTTCCCGGTGGCAAACTGTCGCTGCAGATTTTCGAGAAGCGCTACATCGATCTGGTAACCGACTGCCTGCGCAACGACGTCGGCTTTGGCATCACCCTGCTGAAAGAGGGGGAGGAAGTGCTCAAGCCGGGCAGGACCCAGCAGTTGCACCCGGTGGGAACCCTGGCGCGGATTATCGACTGGGATCAACTGGACAACGGTCTGCTCGGTATAATCGTGCAGGGCGACCGTAAATTCGAGATCGACCGCTACTGGCAACGTGACAGTGGGCTGTTTGTCGGCGCGGTAAGTTTTCCGGAAAATGGCGCGACGCGACAGAAGAAAATCCAGGTTGGTGAGGAAATGGCCGGTCTGACGGAGTTACTTCAGGTGTTGGAAAAGCATCCGGTGGTACAGGAAATGAACCTGGAAATCGATTATGACAACCTGTGGGATCTTGGCTGGCGCCTCAGCGAGCTGATTCCGGTGGCACTGGAAATCAAGCAGGAATTACTGGAACTGGATGATCCCTGGGAGCGGATCAGGCTGGTGGAACAATCCATTCATTTTCTGATCGGAGATTAGGGGGCGAGAATAACCATGCGTGAGCTGATGACAGATCCTGCCACCTGGACCGTCGAGCAGTGGCTGGCCGCCTGTATTCTGGGATTTATTCTGCTGGCCATTCTGGTGATGATTCACCGTCTGTTGACGATTCTGAAAATCAGCCAGACCCGGACTTACCGGCCCAATTTCCGCCGTTTGCGCAAATTTCATCAATATCACACCGACGACCGTAAACCGGCTGACGACGAAGTGGAACAGGATCAACGGGCTGAGCGGGATGAGCGAGACTAGAGTTGCCGGAAAATTCCGCCTGCGCTGGAGCCTGCTCTGTATTCTGGCGCTGCTCACCGTTGATGCTGCCCACGCCATTATCATTCGTCATGACCGCAGTTACGCCAGTTACCGGGTCAGGGAAAGTGACTTTCCAGCGATTTTTTTCCTGGAACGACAGGGCTCCCGCAAGGTCTGCGTCGCTACGCTGATTGACCCGCAGTGGGCCCTGACCGCCGCCCATTGTGCCAGTGAGACCGGGTTGCAGCAGACGCTGAATTCCGAGCACCGGTTCGTTGTCGAAGTGGCGGGTCGCCAGCGACAGATCCGGCAGCTGGTGCTGCATCCCCGCTATCAGCCCGATTCACCCGCCGAAGTGGACCTGGCACTGTTGCAATTTGCCGAGCCGCTTGACTATCCGGGTCCGATTGCACTGAACGTCGATCCGGGGGAGTCCGGTCGGACAGTGAGTCTGCTGGGCTGGGGATTTTTCGGCATCGGAACCACCGGGCGTCAATACGATGATGGCCTGTTTCGAATGGCGCATAACCGGATCGAGTTGGCGGACCGGCGCCTGTTGATCCGATTTGACGATCCCCGGGATCCGGAATCCGGCGCACTTGATCTGGAAGGTATGCCGGGACTGGGCGACAGCGGGGGACCTGCGCTGTTGCGACAGGACGACCGCTGGCTACTGGCGGGCATTGCAGTGGGTGAGATCATGGGTGCGTCGTTCAGCGAGGAAACTCAGGGCAGTTACGGCGCCATAGCGGTCTATGAGCGGGTCTCGCGACACCTGGAGTGGATTCGGCGTACAATTTCTGAAGATCACTCGCTGGCGAGTGAATAAATGACTGAACAGCCGAGGAACTGCTATGAAAAAAATACTGATTTCACTGGTATTGCTGGTAATCATCGGTGTCGGCGTGGTTTTCTTTGCTTTTGACTCGATCGTCAAGGGCGGCATCGAGACAGCCGGGTCAAGAGTGCTGCAAACCCCGGTGACCGTTAGCTCGGTGGGTGTCTCACCTCTCAGCGGGAATGGTGGTATTCGGGAGCTGAGGATTCGCAATCCGGAAGGTTTTAATGAACCGTATGCCATGGAACTGGGTGGTCTGGATGTGGGAGTCGACGTGGGTTCGGTATTTTCCGACGTGGTTGTGATCGATCACATTGTTATAGATAACCCGGTTATCACCTACGAAACCCGGATTCGCACCGACAATATCCGCACCCTGCTGGCCAATATCGGCGCCACCGGGGGTGGTGGATCGCAGTCCGGCGGGGAGGGTAGTGGCAAGCGGATTATCATCCGCGACTTCCAGATGCTGAATCCCAAGGTGAACGTGAGGTCTACCCTGGGATCGGCAGAGGTGAGCATTCCGGATCTCCGGCTGCAGAACATCGGTCAGGAAAATGCCGCAGTCACCGTGGCCGAGGCTGCCCGGCAGATTTTTGAGGCTCTGAACCGGCAACTGGTGGCTGCCGATCTGCCCAACGTGGAGATGTTGCGGGACAAGGTTGACGAGGGGGTGCAGCAGATCCGGGAGCGCGCCGGACAGCAGGCCGAGGAGCTGGAACAGCAGGTTGAAGATCAGGTGGAAAATCTGCGCGACAGGGCTCGCAGTCTGTTCTGAAACGAAGTCGGTCAGTCCGGACTGGCCGGCGTCTGGCAGGTCTGGTCGGGTCCCGGGAACAGTCGGTCTGTCTTGCCGGTCACCCGATAGGCGAGCAGGCCCACCCACTCATGCAATGCGGTTTCCACGGTTTCCAGGGAACCGGTAAGACTCAGGCCGGGTCTGAATCCTGGTTCTGCAAATGTCCGGTAATCAACCGGATAGGGCCGCAGGTCCCAGCCCTGGTGACAGAAAACTCCCATTGCGCGGGGCATATGAAAGGCGGAAGAGATCAAAAGCCAGTTTTCTCCAGCTCGTGGCTGCACGAGCTGGAGAGTGTTGCGCGCATTCTCGTAGGTATTGCGGGAATCGCGTTCAAACTCCACGCGTGTGGGGTCGAGTCCCAGCCCGGCGAATAATTCCTCGGCCAGGTCAGCTTCCCTGAGCTCCTGGTTCGCCGGGTTACCACTGCCCCCGGTGAACACCAGCCTGGCCTGCGGATAGAGCGCAGCCAGTTCCAGAAACGCCAGCAGGCGCTCGCTGGTGGCGTTGAGCTCGACCTGTTGACGGCTATCTGAAACCGACATGGAGAAACTGCCACCGAGTACCACGATGCCATCCGGTTGCGGCCCGGGTTCCGCGACGGGGAAGCGTTGTTCCAGGGGAAAGAGCAGCCAGGTGCCGACCGGCAGCACGGCGATTGACAGAATCAGGAGTGTGGTGACGCCCAGCAATCGGTGGCCGGCTGTTTCCCATTGGGTAATGCACAGCAGCCAGGCCAGCAGGAGCAGTATAACCAGCAGATTGCCTGGCGAAATCGCCAGCCAGGCCAGCTTGGAAAGCCAGAAAAACAAGGTATCCAAAATCCTGCCCCGGGACTGTCGATGAGTTGCCAGCGCCTAGAGTAACCGCGTGCCCACAGCAGGTAAAGTTTGTTAACATGAAGGACCCGATCGATATCGGAAATCCCGCCGGCACCTGCATGCTTTGGCGGGCATCAGCCAACAGCCAGGAGTGATTACAATGACGATTGAAGTAGGTGACAAGATACCTTCCGGTACGTTCAAGGTGATGGGCGCAGAGGGCCCCCAGGACGTTTCGACCGACGAGGTTTTTGCCGGTAAAAAAGTGGTTTTCTTTGCTGTGCCGGGTGCTTTCACGCCGGGCTGTTCGATGACCCACCTGCCGGGCTATGTGGTCAATGCCGACAAGATCAAGGCCAAGGGAGTCGACACGATTGCCTGTATGGCCGTCAACGATGCGTTTGTCATGGGTGCCTGGGGCAAGGCTCAGAATGCTGACGAAATACACATGCTGGCGGATGGTAATGGCGAATTCACCAAGGCAATCGGTATGGAAATGGATGGCAGCGGTTTTGGCCTGGGTATTCGCTGCAAGCGATTCGCCATGATCGTTGATGATGGCAAGGTCACGCACCTGGCCATTGAACCACCGGGTGGGATCGTTGTCAGTGCCGCCGAAGCGATTATGGAGCAACTCTGAGACCCGGCCCGAAACTGGCGATTCCGGAGTCGGGATCCAACCGGATAACGGTCGGCAACCCACCGACTCGCTAACCACAGGAGATTCACCCCATGAGCAATCAACTGCTTGAATACCGGGACGGGGAAACCTTGCTGGAGGGATACCTGGCCCTGCCTGATAGCGCCACCGGGCCCGTGCCCCTGGTACTGGTCGCCCATGACTGGACCGGTCGGCGTGATTTTGCCTGCCGGGCTGCAGACCGGATGGCTGAGTGGGGGTATGCAGGCTTTGCCCTGGACATGTTCGGTAAAGGTGTGTTCGGCAAGGATGGCGACGCGGAAGGTAATGCGGCGCTGATGAATCCGCTGGCGTCTGATCGCGGCAGGCTGCGCCAACGGATTCTCGCCGGCCTGGATTGCGCCAGGCAACAGCCAGGCATAGATACCTCCAGAATCGCCGCAATCGGTTACTGCTTCGGTGGCATGTGCGTACTGGAACTTGCCCGGGCCGGTGCGGATGTCCTGGGAGTTGTCAGTATCCACGGAATTTTTGCACCCGGAGAGATCGACAATAGGAAAATCACCGCCAGCGTTCTCTGTCTTCATGGTCATGACGATCCCATGGTACCTCCGGAACAGGTGCTCGCGTTTGAACAGGAAATGACCGCAGCAGGCGTCGACTGGCAACTGCACACCTATGGCAACACCATGCACGCATTCACTAATCCCAAAGCCAATAATCCTGATTTCGGCACCGTTTACAATGAAACGGCGCAGCGCCGGGCCTATCAGGCACTGCGCAATTTTCTGCGGGAATTGTTCCAGGAAGCTGGCGGCAGCAAGGAGTCCTGAGCCCCGAAATGCCGGAACAGCCTGATTCCACCGGCACTTACAGGGTCTTCTGTTCCGGTACAGCGCCGGTTTGCGTGAACACAGTCACGGCTTAAGCCTCAATACCTTTCAAACCCCGGCTGGGATCAATTACCATGCCCACATGGCAAACCGTCTGTGTCCCGGTCCAGAATTCACTGTCCAGCAAGTTTGAGTCCGGTTGCCAGAAGTTGAGAAGTTCCCGGCAGCAGAGTTTTGTGCTACCGTGAATTCTGGGCCGAAAGCGTAGCAAGCCTTCCAGAAAGGTTTAATTCGGGTTCGATGCAAGATCTTCAAGAATTGAAAAAGTCAGTGACTCACGCCACCAGCGAGTGCCCGGCAGGAGATGCGAATTGTCCCCATTATCGGGAGCTGCAGCGCTTGCGGGAGGAAAACCAGGAGCTCGCGGCGCTGGTGCGTACCGACGAGCTGACCGGCCTGTTCAACTTCCGCTACTTCTACCAGGCGGTAGAACTGGAGATGGAGCGTTCGCGCCGGTCCGATCAACCGACCACCCTGATTATGATGGATATTGATCATTTCAAAGAGGTCAATGATCAATACGGGCACGAGACCGGTAACAGAACTCTGGCACATGTCGCCAAGATTCTCCGCAACGCCATTCGCCGGCTGGATATTCCCTGTCGCTACGGAGGCGAGGAGTTCGCCCTGATTCTGCCGGACACCCCTCTCGGCGCGGGCGTAATGTTCGCCAATCGCTTACGGCACCTCATAGAGAACAGCAGTATCGCCATCGGTGATGCGCATATCCGCTTAACTGCCAGTTTCGGGGTCGATGTCTATCGCAAGGACGACCAGTGCACCGCGAGAGAGTTCATCGATCGCGCCGACAGTCTTCTGTATGCCGCGAAAAGTGAAGGGCGCAATAAAGTGCGGCACCCGCAGTTCGATATCAATAAGGAATAAGCCCGCTCAGGCTTTGCCGCTCACCGCGTCCAGGGATTCCAGCTCACAGGCCAGATGGTGCAGAATGGCGGCCGTTGCACCCCATACCCGGAAACCCTGGTAATGCAATTCCAGAATCCTGCGTGACTCACCACGATAATCCATGGCTGACTCGAGATAGGAAGAGGGAGTCATCAATAGACTGGTTGGCGCGGTAAAGATTTCATGCACTTCCACCGGGCAGGGTCTGAGCACCGGAGCCGGTTCCAGCAACCCGATAACCGGAGTGACTTCGAATCCCGATGGCAGCAGTATTTGACCGAGTCTTCCTAAAACCTGTACCGATTCCGGGGCCAGGCCAATTTCCTCCTCAGCCTCTCGGAGTGCAGTCATTATCTCGTCAGTATCCTGCACTTCACGGGTTCCACCAGGGAGGCTTACCTGGCCGGCATGACTGCTTAATTCCGGGGAGCGGACAGTGAGGACAATCTGGCTGGGGCTTTCGGGTGAGGGCTTGACCACCGGGATCAGCACCGAGGCCTTTCGAAACGTCTGGCTGGTCTTTCGGGTAAGTTCATCGACCCTCTGGTCGGGGTGAGGAATCCGCTGCCCGGGGTTGAAAGACTGTGCGCTGAAATAGCGCAGCAATGCTCTCAGGCGCGGTTCATTAAGTAGTAACGGATCTTCCGGTTCCATGTCATTCTGGACGTTGATCGGAGAGCTTAGGGAGCGAAGCTGAAAGCCTCGATTGTAAAACAAAAATGCCGGCAAAAGCCGGCATTTTTTTACTCAGTTCACTGCAGCTGTGAATCAGTACATACTCCAGCTGGCAGACAGGAACGCCCGCAGGGGTTGGCCGATAAAATACCGGTCACCGCCGAACGAAGTCCAGTCGGCCCGCTCCGCGTATTCCTCATCACTTACGTTGAGAATCCGCAGGGACAGGCTCAGGTCTTCATTCACATCCCAGTTGGTACGCAGGTTAAAGACATTGTGGCCGTCGTACTTGGCAGTATTTTCCGGGTTGGTGTAGTACTCACCCATGTTCACCCATTCCAGTTCCGTGGACACCGTGGGAGTGATCTGCCAGTTCACGAGAAAATTGCCGAACCGTTTCGGCGCCGTGTCGATCTGATTGCCTTCGAGAATGCCGTTTGAGGCGGCATCTTTCTCATAGGTGTGATTGGCAAAATTATAGACACCACTGACAAGCAGGTTCTCGGTCAGCCGATAGGCGCCACTGAGTTCAACTCCACGGTGCGTGGTGTCGTTGCCCAGCACGTTTGCTCGAGCGCTGTCGGTGACGATTTCATTGGTCTTGTCCATGTAGTAACCGGTCACCGAGTATTCCCAATTGTTGCTGTTACCCTGGAATGCCAGTTCGTAACTGTCCAACTGGATGGAATCGAGATCGGCCACCGTCTGTCCACCCTGCAGGCGATACAGTTCGGTAGACTGGGGGACGCGGAACCCGCGCTGCACCCTGGCTTCTACACTGTGCTGGTCATTAAAACGGTAGCGGATTCCCAGCTTGGGTGACAACTCGCTGAAGTCATCCTCGCGATCGGCAGGTCGGGTGTAACGGCAACCGCCGAATCCGCAGGGCTCGCCGTTGTCCTTGGTGCTGCCATCCAGCATCAGGTTGTTGTAATCGTAGCTGATTTGTTCCCAGCGCAGCCCCAGTGACATATCCCACTGTGAATTGATGTAGTACTGGTAGTGGATGAACGGAGCGATCTGGAAAGCGTCGACTTCATAGTCGTAGTGCTTGCCCTGGGGGATAGTGGCCCGCAGGAACGCTGAACCTTCCGTCGGATTGTCCTGGAACTGTTTCAGGGAACCGAAAGTCGACTCCATGTCCAGACCCATCGCCAGGTAGGAGTTGTCGTTCATGTCCTTGTAGCTGGCAAACTGCATCCCGAGGCTGCGGTGATAATTGTCCTCGGTCGGTTGTCCGGGCAGGAAGTGCTGGATGAAATTCAGGTCCACTTCCCGCACATAAGGTGTGAACACCACTTCCCAGTTGTTATCCAGTTCCTTGCTTACCCGCGTCCAGCCGCGAAACGAGGCATTGTCCCGGTAGGCTTCAGGATTCGGATTGGTCTGACGCAGGGAATTATCCTTGTATGCCTCAAATCCTTCCACGTAGCCGCCGGTTTCCTGATTCAGATTGGTACGGGTAAAACCCCCATCCAGCATGAATCCGCTCTGGGTCTGGTACTGGTAAACCCAGCTGAGTTTCTGCTGGTCTACGCCGCTGTCGTCCTGCCAGCCATCGGAGCTTTCGCCGGTTGCCAGGAACATATGTTTGAAGTTGCCGGAGTCGAACCCGACCACGGCGTCACCCCGGTAGGAACCCCAGGGGCCTACTTCCAGCGTAACATCCATACGCTGTTCCGGGTCAGGCAGCACGGTATTGATCATGCCGTGCAGAGCATTGGATCCGTAGAAGGCACTGCCGGGTCCACGAATCACTTCGATACGCGCGGCGTTCTCGGTATTGGAATCGAACATCTCATTGACGTTACAGAAGCCGGCGGCGCGCAGGGGAATTCCTTGTTCGGCTACCAGAAAGGAGCCGCAGGCCCCGGCGCCGGTCAGAACCGGAGAGCGAATGGCGATCAGACTTTCCTGCCCATTGTTACGGCTGATGTTCACACCTGGGAGGCGGTTCAAAGCCTCCTGATAGTGGCTATGGGCAATACGGCGCAGTTCTTCCTCACTCAATACAGCCACGCTGGCGTTGATGTCACCCAGTGATTCGGCCCGACGGGTAGTGGAGGTCACCACTATTTCCTCAATATCCCTTGGACCCACCTGGGCACCGGCAGACTGAGCCAGTACCGCTGTGGCTATCGCAATACTACTGACTAGAAGTTTACGTACCATGTGTCTCTCCCTTATTGAATTCAACACAGCAATCAGGTCGGCGTGGCGAACTCGGAATCGTGTCCGGTAATGGTTTTCTCGTGCCTGACCCGGCTTGAAGGCGCCCAACTATAACACAGGGACAGGGGGTTTTCCCCCGTCTTTGCGTATCAAAACGTTACAACGTAAACTAGCCGTCGCGCTGAGCCTGGGCGCCCTGGGCCCGCTAATTCAGGCGTTTACCGTAAGAGGCCATAAGTTGATCAAGACACGAGTGACTGAAATGCTCGGTATCGAGCATCCGATCGTTCAGGGGGGGATGCAATGGGTGGGCCGCGCCGAAATGACATCGGCAGTGTCCAATGCCGGAGGACTCGGTATTCTTACCGCCCTGACCCAACCCGATCCGGAAGCCCTGGGCAGGGAAATCCGGCGTTGTCGGGAGCTGACCGACAAGCCGTTCGGAGTCAATCTCACTATCCTGCCGACCATCAGACCCGTGCCCTACGACGACTACGTCGCGGCCATCATCGAGTCCGGGGTTACCATTGTCGAAACCGCCGGCCGCAATCCCCAGCCCTATCTGCCAGCACTGAAGGAAGCCGGTATTACGGTCATTCATAAATGCACCTCGGTGCGGCATTCGCTCAAGGCGGAAAGTATCGGTTGCGACCTGGTCAGCGTCGATGGGTTCGAATGCGCCGGTCACCCGGGTGAGGATGATGTCACGAATCTTATTCTGCTGCCGCTGGCGGCGCGGCGTCTGAAAATACCATTCCTCGCTTCCGGGGGATTTGGCGATGGCAGAGGGCTGGTAGCGGCACTGGCGCTCGGTGCGGAAGGAATCAACATGGGCACCCGCTTCATGGTGACCCGTGAAGCGCCGATTCACGAAAACGTCAAACAGGCCATGGTCGACGCCACCGAGCTGGATACTGCGTTATTATACCGAACGTTACGTAACACGGCGCGAGTGTTCAGGAACTCGGTGGCCAGCCAGGTGCTGGAGATTGAGGGGCGGCAGGGCCCAACCGATTTTGACGAGATCGCGCCACTGGTCAAGGGGACGCGGGGGCGGGAGCTGTTTGAATCCGGCCATCTTGAACATGGCATCTGGTCAGCCGGTATGGTGATCGGCCTGATCGACGATATTCCCAGTTGCGAGGAGCTGATCACACGGATAGTCGCCGAAGCGGAACAGATAATCTCGCAGAGGCTGAAGGGAATGATCAGTTAGCAGCGTGAAAAGGGGGCAGCAATGCAGGTAAGGGACAAGGTTGTGGTGGTTACCGGCGGCGCCAGTGGCATCGGCAAGGCGCTGTGCGAAAAGTTCGCTGCAGAGGGAGCCAGGGCCGTTGTGGTTTCTGACGTTAACGGGGAAGGGGCCAGGCGGGTGGCTGAAAGTCTCGCTTCCGGCACCGGGAGCCTGGCTCTGGTCGCCGACGTGGCCGACGAGCAACAGTTGAAACAGCTGGTTGCGGACAGTATTGAACGCTTCGGCGTGATCGATCTTTTCTGCTCCAACGCCGGGATCTTTATACCGGGCGGTGAGGAAATCGCCACCGCTGACTGGCAGAAAATCTGGTCGATCAATGTGATGGCCCATGTATTCGCAGCCCGGGCCGTGCTTCCCGCCATGCTGGAGCGTGGTGAGGGGTATCTGCTCAACACCGCTTCGGCGGCAGGTCTGTTGAGCCAGATCGGGTCTGCACCCTATGCCGTGACCAAGCATGCGGCGGTGGGTTTTGCCGAGTGGCTGTCGATTACCTATGGCGACCGGGGGATCAAGGTCTCGGTACTGTGCCCTCAGGCCGTGCGTACCGAGATGACGGCCAATACCCGCAATGGCGGCGTGGCTGGCGTGGACGGGATGCTGGAGCCGGAGCAGCTTGCTGAAACGGTAATCGAGACGCTGGCGGAGGAGCGCTTTCTGGTCCTGCCCCATCCCGAAGTACTCACCTATATGCAGCGCAAGACCTCCGATTATGATCGCTGGTTGTCCGGTATGCGCAAGCTGCAGGCCCGCTTCGGTTCCCTCTACGAGGAATAGTGCCGGACCGGTCCACAACAGCTTCCGAACGTTCGTGGAACGCGCCGGTCAGGCAGGCCGTCGGTCGGCAATAATCGGCTCACGGAAGCGCAATCCTTGCCCAGACGTGATAGTCTTTTATCTGCAATCGGGAAACTGATGGCCGCGTGCTGATTTTCCCCGCCAGACCCGAAACTGACTAGACAGAAGGAAGTAACATGACATTGATGATTGGCAAACACAGCGTGGTGTCGATTCATTACACATTGAAAGATGATGAAGGCCAGGTAATGGACAGTTCCGACGGACGCGAGCCACTGGCGTATCTGCACGGTGAAAACAATCTCATTCCCGGATTGGAAAGTGAGCTGCAGGGCAAGACGGCCGGAAGCAAGTTCGAAGCGGTTATCGA
The DNA here is from genome assembly GCA_024234395.1 of Pseudomonadales bacterium. Lineage (GTDB taxonomy): Bacteria > Pseudomonadota > Gammaproteobacteria > Pseudomonadales > Pseudohongiellaceae > NORP240. The sequence goes on along the minus strand of JACKOH010000003.1, from coordinate 407,408 downwards.
GCCGAAAGACGCCTACGGGGAAATCAATGACGAATTCATTCAGACCATCAGCAAGCAGATGTTCCAGGGTGTCGAGGATATCGAACCGGGCATGACTTTCATCGCCCAGGGCGAAGGCGGACAGCAGCGCCAGGTCCGGGTGGTCGAGGTGGATGGCGAGAACGTGACCATCGACGCCAACCATCCCATGGCGGGCAAGACCCTGCACTTTGCTGTCGAAGTGGTGGAAGTCAGGGAAGCGACTCCGCAGGAAATCGAGCACGGTCACGTGCATTCCGGCGGTCACGACCACTAACCGGGTCCGGTCGTGCGTCTGCTTCAGCTCTGTCTCTGCGCAGTATTACTGGTCCCCTTAACGGGCCAGGCGCAGGATCGCCTGGAGCTGCAGGACGGCTGGACCATCCAGTACTTTCTGGCGCTGCCGGAGACAGATCCATCCGGCGCTCCCTGGCCGCTGGCCGTATTCATGGGCGGCGGCTCGGGCAATGCGCCCATTTCCTACGAAGTTTACCGATTCTATGCCCGGGAACTGGCCAATCTCGGCTGGGCCGTGGTGGTTCCGATTTCACCAGATAACCGCTCTTTTCGCGGTGCCAACGTCAATCGCGTCAGGGAACTGATTGGTGAAGTGCAGAAACGGGACGACGTGGCGGCTGGCAAGACCCTGCTGGCGGGAATTTCCGCCGGCGGCATGTCGGCACTGGAAATTGCCCGCCGACACCCCGACGAAGTGCGGGCGATCATGGCGGTGCCGGCCCTGGTGCGGGATGTCGACAACCTGAAGTCACTGGCCGGTATGCCTGTTTATCTGCGCATCGGCAGCGATGACGAACTGGGCTGGGGCATGCAGTATGAGCAGACTGTCGAGGCCCTGCAGGAAGCCGGAGTAAAACTGGATGCGCAACTACTCTATGGCGAACCGCACATGTTCGGACTCGACTGGGATCGGGTCGCAGACTGGCTTACCACGCTGCGCTGAACCACACACCCCACCGGTTCTGCCGGATTCGCCTGGGGCACACTCTCTGGTCAAGTTCTTTACTGTTCTGTTTCCTTCAGTCCGATAACAGTGACGTGGTTCTGCGGCCACTGGTCGAGCTCCAGATGCTTGCAGACCACGCCATGCCGGGCAAGCAGGGAGAGATTTCCGGTGATACCGATGGAGCTGTAGTGAAAGGTCTGGCCGTGCCAGGTATCCTGGTGTTCACCCACCGCATCACCGCAGGTATAGATCAGCACGCCGCCCGGCTTCAGCAAGGCACAAAGTTTGCCAATTACCGGTTCCTGCTCCTTCAGCGGCAGGTGGAAGATACTGTCCCAGGCGACAATGAAGTCATAGTGTTCGGCGCTGGAATACTGGCAGATGTCTTCCACGGCAAACACCTCTTGCGGGTGATTTTCGATCGCCAGTTTGATCATCTCCACCGATACGTCAATGCCGGTTACCGCCAGCTGGTGCTGCTGCAGAAGGCGCACGATTCGACCCCCGGCACCGCATCCGACATCCAGGGCGCTACCGCCCGGTTTACAGAACTGCAGTGCCCGCCGGACCTGAGCGACTCCGTACTGGGAATCCTGGTGGTGCCGGTGCCACCAGTCGGCAATCCGGTCATACCTGGTGCCGAGAACCCGGGGTTTCATTCGCGGTCTCCGTTCTGCAGTCGGGACTTCGCCAACAGCCGGTCCAGGTGATCAGCAAACTGTTTGCGGTCCTTCTGGTTGAAGGCCGGGGGGCCACCGGTATCAAAACCGCTGGAACGCATGGAATCCAGAAAATCCCGCATGTTCAGCCGGGCCCGGATATTACTCGCATCGAACAGTTCACCACGCGGGCTCAGCGCCAGTGCACCTTTGGCAATGACATCCGCGGCCAGAGGGATGTCGCTGGTTATCACCAGGTCGCCAGGGCTGGTTCGCGCAACGATCTCCTCATCGGCCTTGTCAAACCCCGCACCTACCTGCAGCGAGCGGATCAGTTCTCCCGGTGGTGTCTGCATAGGCTGATTGGCCACCAGGGTCAGGCGCGTGGAGGTTCGCTGGGCAGCCCGGAACAGAATATCCCGGATCACCACCGGGCAGGCATCGGCATCGACCCAGATATTCATGACGTTTTCACTTTGCCGGGAGCATCGGTGCGGGCCTCGACCGGCATTCGGTCAGGGGCTGTAAACAGGTGAATGGCTATTACCACGTCAAAGCTGAGGCACAAGAAGACATACCATTCCGGCGCGTAACGGCTACCTGAAATAACCTGGTGCAGCAGTACATCCCAGAGTGGATGCGCCGCCCAGCCAGCCGCCAGCCACCGCACCGATCTGGTCAGGCCGAGCCAGGCCAGCAGGCCATAGAGCAGAACGCCCAGTGCTTCTATCCCCATCCAGCTGCTGTCGCCACCCGGCAGGGTAAACAGCAGATAGATCAGCGCTGCCACAACCAGCCCGACCGCCATCATCCGGCGTGCGGTGGATTCGGGAGCGTGTTTCAAAATCGCGATACAGACGCTTGCCAGCAGGAAGCCGAGCAGCAACCAGATAGTAATCAGCATTCACACCTCATCGCCAGGTTCATGCCCTGTGGAAGCGGATCAGACTAGCACGGTATGAGGTCCGCTGCACGTTGCTGGAGGTCGCGTCATGCCTGGCTTTGCGGCCATTCGAAAGGGGCCCGGGCGAGGCCGGGGGAAATAATTGCTGCAAAGGCGAAAAAATTCTTTACAAGCCTTCAAAATAACCTAAAATCCCGCGCTCGCCAGAAGTGCCGAGCAGTTTCGGCTTCCCACTGCGGATATCAATGGAAGCAGAAGCAGTGATCTGGCGCCTTGTTCAACTGCGCATAGGAGGTTTTATGAAATGCACGAATTCATTTCTGCCTACTCAATGGTATGTGCAACTCGTCCCGAGTATCCTGTCTACTGCCTGCGGCCTCAAGCCGTAACCCTTGCTTCCCGATGGTTTCAGGATAATTTTCCTGGACGCGTTCTTTACGCTGTAAAAACCAATCCCTTTTTTGTCGAAACTGTCGCTGCCGCCGGCGTGCAGCATTTCGATGTCGCCTCGTTGGCTGAAATTGAACTGATCAGTTCAAAGCTGCCCGGCGCCCGCATGTCTTTCATGCACCCGGTGAAAAGCCGTACTGCCATCCGCCGCGCCTACTTCGATCACGGAATACGGGACTTCTCCCTGGATTGCCCTGCGGAGCTGGATAAAATCCTGGAAGAGACTGGCCATGCCCGGGATCTCAACCTGTTGGTCCGGGTTGCGGTCTCCAATCGACACTCCTGCCTGCAACTGGCCGGTAAATTCGGCATCAGTGGTGGGCCAGCGGCCGATCTGCTGCTGCGCACCCGCCAGGTCGCCAGACGCCTGGGTATCTGCTTTCACGCCGGTTCACAACTGATGCAACCTGACGCGTATGCGGAGGCGCTGGACCAGGTGGCGATACTGATCCGCAGGTCCGGTGTTATCATCGACATTCTCGACGTTGGTGGCGGCTTCCCGTCGGTTTACCCGGATCTGCTACCGCCACCGCTGGCCGACTATGTTGCCCGCATCAGTGCTTGTTTTGAAACCATGCCGGTCAGCGAAACCTGCGAATTGTGGTGCGAACCGGGCCGGGCCCTGGTCGCCGAAGGTGCGTCGCTGGTAGTTCGTGTGGAGATGCGTAAGGATCAGACCCTGTACCTTAACGACGGTACCTATGGTGGCCTGTTCGATGCCGGACAGCCCCGATTTGTGTATCCGGTCGAACGGGTTCGGAATGTTAAGCGAGGCGAAAGCCCGCTGCAGGAATTCAGTTTTTACGGTCCCACCTGCGACAGTATGGACTATATGCCGGGTCCCTTTCTGTTGCCTGTGGATATCGATGAAGGGGACTACATCGAGATCGGCAATCTGGGTGCTTACAGCATGCAATTACGAACCGAATTCAACGGTTTCAGCAACTACCTGCTGGCAAGTGTGAGTGACCAACCGCTGCTTTCCCTCTACGGTGAATCCCGGGCGGTTGAAGTGGCAGGCATGACTGCTATCATCGATAGCAGCGCAAAGGATAACGGGCAAACGCCGGGAGAAACGCAATGACACAAGCGCAGCAGAAACCACAGGCAGATCGCAAGTCAGAGTTACTGGACCGTGAGGTCGAGCATATCGACATTACTTCATTCGATGCCAGGCCAATTATCGAGGCTATGGACAGAATGTCGTTCACGTCCAGGGATCTGGCACGCGCCACGGAAATCTACAACGAAATGCTGGCCGATGAGGACTGCAGCATAATCCTCACCGTGGCTGGTTCCACCTCGGCGGGTGGTTGTATGAAGCTGTATGCCGACCTGATCGAATACAACATGATCGATGCGGTAGTGGCCACCGGTGCCACAGTCGTCGACATGGATTTCTTCGAGGCGCTGGGATTCAAGCACTACCAGGGCAATTCCTTTCTCAACGACCGGGAACTGCGGGACCTTTACATCGACCGTATTTACGACACCCTGATCGACGAAGAACAGTTGCAGGCCTGTGATCATACGATCGGCGAGATTGCCGACAGCCTGGAACCTCGACCGTACTCGTCCCGTGAATTCATCCGCGAGATGGGACGCTGGTGTGAAAAGAATGCCCGCAAGCATGAATCACTGATCGAGACGGCCTACCGCCATGACGTGCCGATTTTCTGTCCTGCTTTCACCGACTCCAGTGCCGGCTTTGGACTGGTCAGTCATCAGGTGAAATCGCCGGACCGCCATGTCACCCTGGATTCAATCCGCGACTTTCGGGAACTTACCGATATCAAGATCAATGCCGGTACCACCGGACTGCTCATGATCGGTGGTGGTGTACCCAAGAATTTTGTCCAGGACACCGTGGTGTGCGCCGAAATTCTTGGCAAGGAAGTGGATATGCACAAGTATGCGGTGCAGATTACCGTCGCTGACTCCCGTGATGGTGCCTGCTCCAGCTCCACACTGAAGGAAGCCTGTTCCTGGGGTAAGGTGGATATTGCCCGCGAGCAGATGGTATTCGCCGAAGCGACCAGTGTGCTGCCGCTGCTGGCCAGTGATGCCTGGCATCGCGGTCACTGGAAAAAACGCAGCCGCCGCAATTTCAGTAAGCTGTTTGCCGGTTAGTCTAAAACTGAGAACGACATGAGCGTAACCGGGGTCGGCCTGGTTGCGCTCCTGGCGTGTTTCAATCTCTTTAAGCTAACAGGCTGCTAAGCTAACGAAACTCGTAGTTTGGATTCCCTGGGGATAGGGAGTCCTTAAGTTTGGTGGCAGGAATCGGCGAAAAGAGTTGCTGACTGCGGATCGCAGACGCACGTCCCTGTGCGCGACCGCCAAGGATGGCGGAAGTGCGGAAAACGCAGGAGCGGTTAATCCGCCTCGTTTTCGACGTCCCTGTCTCAAACGTCCGCAGTCACCAACTGCTCTCGCCAATTCTTCTAGCTTCAGTGAAGGCTTCGAGACGAGATAGGAATTTCTTTCTTGAATCGTTACTTCTGTTCCAGTGACTCAAACCAGTCACAGTCTGGCTGGCGGGTTTGGTAATTTTGAGTCTAATGGCAGCCCTGTTTAATGGATTACTCTTGCTTGCCTTTACCGATCATATTCTGCTTAACGAGACTATCATCTGGGAACGTTGCATTCCGGAACCTTCACGGATGCTTGAAGAATAGTGGCGCCTGTTTGTGGCTGCGGACGTTTGAGACAGGGACGTCGAAAACGAGCGTACATGGATGTACGTCTGCGGTCCGCAGCCACAAACAGGCGCCACTATTCCTGCCACTGTCGGTTGGGTTACTTTCTATCTGACGGCTTACAGTCTCGGATGATTCTTCACTGCTGTTCCAGTAATTCCACCCAATTTCCGTCCGGGTCTTCCACCATGGCGATGCTGACTCCTTCGCGGATCTCCCGGGGTGCTACCGGTATCCGGATTCCGGCCTGTTCAAGTTTCTGTACTGTCGCGGTGAGGCCGGTGATATGGAGAGTCCAGTAGCGGTAACCGGTCGCGGCACGAATTCCGCCGCTAATTGCATCCGCCGGAGGCTCCGGTTCGGTGGCGATGATCTTTACGATACTGTCGCCAGCTTTCAGCCGGTTCATGGTGCCGCCGCCCGGCATGGGGATGGTTGCTTCCAGGGGCAACCCCAGCAGGTCCCGGTAGAAGGCCAGCATGGTCTCCGGCTGGCGAGTGATAATTCCGATGTCGATGGCGGGTTTGGTCAGTTTGAGAGTCATGGTAGCCCCGTTTTATTGTTAAGGAACCTCTGATTAATTATGAAATTACTCTGGCCTTTAGACGAGTTCACTGACGAGGCGACTTGCCGCCGGCATGCGTCGGCCTGTCAAGGCAAGTCAACGAAGCCAGTGGGCTCGTCTGAAGGCCCCGCCGGGCGGGGCCTGTCGGGCACTGCTGCGTTGTTGTCGCACTTGGCAAGGGCTACGGCCATTCCCTGCGCACGACGCCTAGCAGCAGTGCCCGACAGACTCCCGCAGAGTAGTTTCATAATTAATCAGAGGTTCCTTAATGTTTGTACGTTGCATTATCGGGTTGTGCCCGAGCAGGTTCAGAAAGTTTCGAATTGCTCTCCAGTTTCGGAGCCACCCGGTCCGGTTTCCAGTTCAATCTGCCTGAAGGTTACCGCCACGGCGGCGATTACAAAGACACCGGGTACAATTCGAAGCAGCGTGACCAGTGGTGCCGAGTAGTCCAGGGCGCCGATCATGGCAAGGGGTAAACCCAGCGTCAGCGGGATCAAAAATACCACACCGAGCATCTGCCACTGGTAATTTCGCGTGGCCTGCCAGGAATCCCTGAAGGAGAAGTGCCTGTCCACCGCTGTTACCGGTAAAACCAGTATCAGCCGTGCCTCGAGCCAGAAACACAACGCCAGCAGAGTCAGGCTGACAAAGGGAATTCTCGGCAAAAATAGAGCCAGTATGGGGATGACAAAGATCATGCCGAGACCGAACATGAAGAACAGCAGGCGTGTTTCCCGCCTGGTCCATGGATTCAGAATGCGATAACCGGTTGAAGCAGGACCCAGCAGGACAACTCGATTGATTGTGACGGTGATCAATACTGCCAATGCCGACTCAAGCAACGTCAACAGGATTCTGATTCCCGGGTTCAGAGGCAGCAGGGAAATCAGCTCTATCAGGATCACTCCAGCCACTGGAACCAGCAGGGACCGGATCAGCGCGTCCCTGTTCTGCAGGACGCCGATCACGGTTTCCCTGACTATCTGCCCGAACCGCATGGTCTTACCTTAAGGGAATCTGTACAGTGGTCCGGTCCCGGCCGGCCTGGCAAGCGAATGGTTTGCCTGCATCTTCAAGCAGCATCGAAACCGAGGATCGATTTGGTTTCCAGGAACTCCTCGAATCCTTCCAGTCCCCACTCACGTCCGTTGCCGGATTTCTTGTACCCGCCGAACGGTGCATTGAAGTCGGGGCCCGCCCCATTGAGGTGGACCATGCCGGTGCGCAGGCGCCGGGCTATAGCGCGGGCATGTGCGGGTTCGCCGGAAACGTAACCGGACAGTCCATAATCGGTGTCATTGGCGATTTGCACGGCGTCCTCGTCGTCATCGAAAGGAATGATGCACAGTACCGGGCCGAAAATTTCCTCCCGGGCGATAGTCATGTCGTTGCTGACATTGGCAAATACCGTGGGCTTGATGTAGAAACCCCGGTCCAGGCCTTCCGGTCGACCCGGGCCGCCGGCCACCAGCTCGGCACCCTCTTCGATACCTTTCTGAATCAAGCCCTGAATTTTGTTGAACTGAGCTTCATTGACGACCGGCCCGATGCGGGTTTTCTCGTCACCGGGATTGCCAACCAGAGTGGCCGCTGCAGTGGCGCGGGCCACCTCGACTGCTTCCGGCAGACGGGATCTGGGTACCAGCATCCGGGTCGGGGCATTACAGGACTGACCACTGTTGTTGAAACAGCTGATGCAGCCACCCTTGACGGCCCGGGCGAAGTCGGGGGCGTCATCGAGGATTATATTGGCGGACTTGCCGCCCAGTTCCTGGGTGACACGCTTGATGGTGTCGGCTGCTGCTTTGGCGACTTCCCGGCCAGCCCGGGTTGAACCGGTGAAGGACACCAGATCGATTTCAGGATGGGCGGAAATGGCGGCGCCGACCACCGGCCCGGTTCCATTCACCAGGTTGAAGACTCCCGCGGGCAGTCCCGAAGCGGCGATTATCTCGGTGAGCAGGTAAGCGCTGACAGGGGCTTCCTCACTGGGCTTGAGTACCATCGTGCAGCCTGCCGCAAGAGCTGGCGCCACCTTGCAGGTAATCTGGTTCAGTGGCCAGTTCCAGGGCGTGATAAAGCCACACACTCCGGCCGGTTCCCTGACGATGCGGGTAGTGCCACGGATCTCTTCAAACTGATAATCCTTGAGAATCGCCATAATATTAAGAAAATGCGCGATGCCGGCCCCCACCTGGGCAGTGCTGGCCAGGGTCATGGGTGCCCCCATTTCGCTGGAAATGGCAGCAGCCAGCTCGGGACCGCGGGCTTTCATTCCGGCGACAATCTTTTCTATGACTGCCAGTCTGTCCCCGACCGTTGATTGCGACCAGACGGGAAAAGCGGCGCGGGCTGCCCTGGCGGCTTTGTCCACATCTTCAGCAGTGCCCAGGGCAATAGTGGCAAACGCTTCCTCGGAAGCGGGATTGATCACGTCAAGAGTCTGTGTGCCCGCCGGCTCCATCCATTCGCCGTTGATAAAAAATCTGTTGTAAGTCTGCATCAGAAGACTCCTTGTGCTGATCGCCTGGAAACTGGATTGCGGTGATTAAAAAAAGGAGGCTAGTATAACCGATCAGTGATGACAACCCGGAGTTGAGGCCAGGTTCCGGAGTTCCGGAACCTGCCCGTTACCATGACCAACAGTTTCAGATCAGCTATGGGGCGCCGCCTGGCAGCCTATCTCAGTAAGTCCCTGCCGGGTTACCAGCGTTTCGATACCGTCGCCATGGAAACCGTTGCCGGCGTACTCAGGCCGGGAGATATTCTGCTGGTGGAAGGTGACACCCGTATCAGCGTTGCGATCAAGTACCTGACCCAGTCCAGCTGGTCCCATGCCTGCCTGTTTGTCGGCACGGGAGGCGAGAGCGCTGATCAGCCGTTGCTGCTGGAGGCCGATCTGCAGCAGGGAGTCCACCTGGTACCGCTGGCCAAGTACAGTCGCTTCAATGTTCGGATCTGCCGTCCGGTGGGATTGACCCCGGAAGAAGCCGGGCGCGTCATTGACTTCGCCTGCAGCAAACTGGGGCATCAGTATGATCTGAAGAATGTTTTTGATCTGGTCAGATTCCTGATTCAGCGGCCGGCGGTACCCAACCGTTACCGGCGCTCAATGCTGGCACTTGGCAGCGGGGAACCCACGCGGGCGATCTGCTCGACCCTCATTGCCCAGGCGTTTCAACTGATTGATTACCCGATCCTGCCCCGTCTCGGTGAGGAGGGTGACGACGGTGAGGTGCCAGCCTATTACCGTACGCATTTCACTCATTACACCCCGCGGGATTTCGACGCCTCTCCCTATTTCGCGATTGTCAAACCGACCATCGAAAAAGGTTTTGACTATCGAACGTTGCAATGGACCGTGCCGGATCCACTGTCCTCCTAGTGTCCTGTCCGGTTAATTCGTCGCATTTCAGCGTGCCAGCCAAGGTTCCTGGCAAGGCGCGCCTTGCAGGCAATGGCCGTAGCCCTTGTCAAAAGGCGCAACGCGGCCAGGGGTCTTGGCTGGCACGCCCTCCGGGAGCCTGCATAAAGCGCTGTAGCAGCGTTGCGACCCTTGGAAATACAACCAGTATTCCCTGCGGATCGCGCCTCACTACAGCGCTTTATGCAGGCTCTGAAATACAACGAAGTAACCGGACAGGACACTAGCAGCGGGCTTAACATCCGCTGGATATTGACTGACTGGTCAGCTAACAGGCTGCCTACTGAAAATCTGACCCTGAAGCTTGAACTCCGTCACTGTCCCGCCTGTGCCTCCTGCAGTGGCCAGCTTTTGTAGGGCACCCGGGACAGGCTGAAATTGCTGAACCGCGGGTCGAGGGTGACTTCCCGGTCTATCCAGTCCGGTAGTTCGACCTCCTGCTGTTCTGATTCCAGTTCCAGTTCGGCAACTATCAGGCCTTCATTGTCACCACCGAAAATATCGATTTCCCAGACCAGCGCATCCTGTGGGATGAGGTAGCGCCGTTTTTCAATATGGCCGATCGGGCAGGCTTCCTGCAATATCTCCTGGGCATCGGCAACCGGAATCTGGTATTCGTACTCGCGACGGGAAAAGCCACTGGCCTTGGTCTTGATGGTCAGAAAGGCGAGTTCACCGGCCAGCCTGATCCGTACCGTGGTTCCGTTAGTAGTCGGGATGTAGGCCTGTTCGATGTAGATCCCATTTTCCAGGACCGGTAAACGCTCGGCCCTGACCAGGAATTTGCGTTCGATTTCCATTGCCATAACCCGACAATCCTCACATGATCTGCATTAAAGTCATCATCGCCGCCTGGAACTGGGGATCCGAAACTGGCGAGCTGGAAAGAGGGTAATCGACTGATTGTTCCGGAACAAATCCACTGGACTCGAGGCTGATTCCATCGATCAGGATGTCATCGCCGGGCAAATAGCGTAAAGAGTTCGTGCTGCGGTCGCTGACTATGCGGCCGGCTTTTCCCATGGTGGGCTCTCCCAGCGTGACCACGCGCTGTAGCTTGCCGAGCTGGTAGCTGAATAATTCCATACCGCCACGGGTGCCGCGATTCTGTATGACGACCATGGCACGCCCGTAATAGTCATCTGTAAGGCGTTCCCGCTGCGGGTGTTGCCAGAGGTCCGGGTTGTCGCCCTGCATCTGAAAATAACTGTTGCGGGTGGGGAAGAACCGGTCCAGGTGCTCGGCACTGATAAAACCGTAACTGTCCCGCACATCTACGATCAGTCCGTCACAATGGTCCAGCGCCGCCAGTGACTGTCTGAAAGTCTGCAGACCGTCAGTCGAGCGATCCAGGGTCCACAGTCTGATGTAGCCAATGACCTTGTTGCCATTGCTGAACTGTTGCATCGAATTGGTCATTGCCGAGCGATAGGCATCGAACAGGTTTCCATGCACGGGTTCCAGCACCACTGAATCGGGCTGGCCATTGCGGCGGAAGCTCAACTCAATGGGGCCGGGTCCGCCCGGCTTTTCCATGACATTCCCGGATCGGCCATCCCCGATCCGGGGATTTAAGCTCAGAATCGGATCAAACGGTTCACCGTCCATGGCGATCAGCAGATCGCCTCTGCGCAGACCCGCGGCCTGTGCCGGGAAGCCATCCAGTACCGCACTGACCCGATAGCCCTGACTCGCCTGTTCCGTCAGCAGGCCCAGATGATAAAGTGCCTGCCGTTTTGCCGCATAACGGGCGTGAAAAGCCTGTAACAGGAAAAACTCCTGGCTGTCAGGTCGAATCCCGACTCCGGATCCAACGGCTTGTTGACCACTTACCGGACACACCAGCGACAGCGCCGCAACCAGCAACAGCCAGCGCAGCAGTGGTCGGTGAATGATCGGCGGAGCGGGCAGGAACGTGACCATCAGGAAACGATCGTCAGGGTTTTCTGTGCCGCCGGGCGTTGAAAATGCGTATCCCGGTATTCCAGCAGTTCCTTGTCCACGGGAAACTTGAACCGGTCCGCCCAGTTCAGGGTGTGGGCCAGCAGGATATCGGCAGCACTGAAGTGATCACCCACTACAAACTTGCGGCCTTCGAGTTGGTGATGAAGCGCCCGTTGCGCCTTGGCGAATTCCCAGGTTGCCGTCTCCAGCATCTGTGGAACGCGCTGTTCCTCAGGCAATGCGAAACGATGTTTTCCGTTGGTCCAGAGGGGTTGTTCCAGATCGGAAAGCACAAAGAACAGGAAATTCTCATAACGGGCCAGCATCTCCTCGTCATGGAGAGGTATCAGCTTCTTTTCCGGTGCCTTGCGGGCGATATGATTCAACATGGCGCCGCTTTCGGTCAGCGTCAGGCTGCCATCGATGAGTGTCGGAACCTTGCCCTGGGGGTTGATGGCCATGTATTCCGGGCTTCTGCTGCCGTGAGGACCGTCTTCGCTGCCGAAGTTGATGGCGATGTATTCATAATCCAGCCCCGCTTCCTCCAGCGCCCATAATGCGCGAAACGAGCGGGACTGGCTGAACCCGTATAGTTTCATTGTTATTTTCCTTGCCGAAATTCGCCGACAGGATACCTCAACAGGGTGCTGGGTGTCTCCGGCGCGGAGCGCCTCGAAGCGATAGAATTGCTCCTAGGCGTTAGCGGGTCCGCCCGGTCAGACGGCGCAGAAAAAAGGGGACAGTCCCTCAGGGACTGTCCCCTTTTTGGCAAGTGTTCTGCCGGCTCAATCGATAGCGAAGCAGTAGAAATAACCGTTACCGCCGGTGGCAACCAGGTTTGCCTGGCTGCAGCCGCTGGAACCGTGGGCGCTGTTCCACGAATTGGGATTGGCGCCGCCGCCCTGACGGTCATGGTGACCGACCTGGGCTGCGCCGGAGCCATCGGCGCTGCTGGTCCAGTTGTTACAGGTATGGTTCTGGCCATCGTCGATTGTACGGCCGTCCAGGGTAGAACCGGTCAGGATGTCGTGGGTGTTGGGGGAGTCTCCCCGGCCATTGACCACCGCGCCGTGCTCTGTCAATGAAGTCTGTTTGCCGAGGTTCATGAATTCACTGTGCAGCTGATTAAGGTTTTCCGCCACCATCACACCCCGGGCGTTGTACCAGGGACCGAAACCGATGCGGTCCCGGGCGTTGACTGCCGGCTGGTTGCCCTGGGCATGAGCGCTCAGGTAGGCACGCCAGGTTTTACCCTGGGATCCTGCCGCTTCGGCCAGGGCCTGGCAGTGGGCGTCGGCACCGGCCAGGCCGCCCAGGTTGGCACCGGCTCCGGAGCCGACGCTGGTGATGAAAAAGCTCATCTCGTTGTCCTGGGCATGCAGGGTGGCCAGGGTTCCTGCCGCAGCCAGGGTGGCCACGGACATGAAAAGTACAGACTTCTTCATTGCTTTTTACTCCTTGTTGAGAAATCCAGAATGAACAGGGTGATGTGAAAGCGCCGGACACCGGCGGTCCGGTGCCCGGCGCTTTCCAGGTCAGGCTGTCAGTTCGGCAGGGTCATGGCAGTCAGGGTGCTGCCAGTCTGCAGAATCAGGTACTGTTTGCCCTCGTGAACCCAGGTGCTCATGCCGTAACGGCTGGCGGCGGGCGCTTCAATTGCGCCGACCTGGGCACCGGTCGCCTTGTCGATGGCATACAGCATTTCGGTGCCGTCACTGGCCACGTTGCCGTAAATCAGCAGGGTCTCGGTGGCCACCATGGGACCGACCGCGCCGGATCCGGTATTGCCGATGTCGACACCTGCCAGGGCAGGATTGTTTTTGACCCGATCCGGCGTGTAGCCGGCGGGGATCATCCAAGCGTGTTCACCGGTGTTCAGGTCGATGGCGGTAATCCGGCTGTAAGGCGGTTTCCACAAAGGAATGCCGGTTGGATGCCGTGGTGAGGGTCCGCCACTGGCTGCCGCATAGCGGGACAGGGTAACCCCGGTCGGCGCCTCGTAGTAGGTATCGGCTTCTTCTCCGGTCACCAGTTGGCGCGCACTACAGCTGTAGCGGGAAATGATATACATCATGCCGCTGTTGGGATCCGCCACCGGCGGGTGGGTAATGTTCACCGCTCCGGATGGGCACATCAGCGCGGCCAGCTTGCCGGACGGATGATTGCGCTGGATCGGCGGATTGAATAGTGGGCCCAACTGGAAATTCGCTACCGCATTGAGTGCCTGCTGGCGAATTTCCGGGGTAAAGTCGGCCAGCAGATCGACACTGGCACCCTGATACTCGAAAGCCGCCGGCTTGGTGGGGAATGGCTGGGTCTCGGCCAGCTTCTCACCAGGAACTGTCGACTGCGGTACCGGTCGTTCCTCGATCGGCCAGATGGGTTCGCCGGTTTCCCGATTGAACACGTAGGTAAAACCCTGCTTGGTGGCCTGTGCCACGATCGGGGTCATGCGCCCGTTGACGTTCACATCCATCAGGATCGGGGCAGTCGGGGTGTCGAAATTCCAGATATCGTGGTGCACCAGCTGATAGTGCCAGCGGCGCTGACCGGTACGGGCATCCAGCGCGATCAGGCTGGTGCTGAACAGGTTATCCCCCGGGTGATGGCCGCCGTAATAATCGATGGTCACACCGTTGGTGGGAATATAGACCAGCCCCAGCTCCGGGTCGGCGGAGATCGGCGCCCACGAGGAGATGTCGCCGGTATATTCCCAGGCGTCATTTTCCCAGGTCTCGTGACCATATTCGCCAGGGCGAGGCAACACGTTGAATTTCCAGAGGAAATCGCCGGTCACAGCGTCATAGCCGAGGATGTCACCCGGTACCATTTCGATACGGGACTGGTGATAGCCCTGTTCGGCCGAGTTACCCACCACTACCACGCCATTGACCACGATGGGTGGCGAGGACGAGGTGATGTAGCCGCGTTCCAGCGGAATGCCTTCATAGGGATCGTAGGGATGGCCAAGGTCGGCCAGCAGATCCACCACGCCAGTCTCCGGGAATCCTTCAATCGGTACCTGTTGGCCAAAACCCTCCAGTGGAGCTCCGGTTTCCGCATCCAGCGCGGTCAGGAAGAACGCCGGTGAAACGATGTAAATGACGTCCCGGCCATTGACCTGGCCGTAGCCTACGCCTTTGCCATAATCGGCGCGCATGGAGTATTCCCAGCGCCCGGTGTCCGGCTCCCGGTAGGACCAGATGGTTGCCCCGGTTTTGGGGTCGATGGCGATGACATGACGCCGGGAACCAGCCACGGTGTACAGGCGTCCATTGATGTAGCTGGGGGTGGAGCGGCCGCTCTGGGCCTGGAAACTGGCGCCATCCCAGACCCACGCCACTTCCAGGTCCTCGAAGTTCTCGGCCGTGATCTGGCTGGCCGGGGAATATCGGGTATGGGCGAAGTCATTGCCCAGGGTCGTCCACTCTATGGTGTCCTGGGCGAAACTAGAAAAAGTGAGACAGAACAGGATCGCTCCCAGACCGGACAAGGCTGCCGGACTGGGTGATCGGGTCCGAATCAGTGATCTGAAACTAATCATTCTCGGTACCTCTTATTATCTCTTTTTATTTTGTGCAGACCAGCAAACAGCTGGAACAGAATAAACCAGCGTATGACACCACCGGACCTCGCAGAGTAACCCAGGTGGCCCGGTTTGTCATGCGTCAGGATGCCGGCTCAGAATGACCCGGCCGGACCGGGAAACACCACCGGGCTCTGGAAACCCTCGGCAGACACGCTGGAAACCCCGAAGAAGTAGTTATCGATTACCACGTTCTCGAGAGTGAATTCACTGACATCGCCAGCCTCTCTGCTGTAAGTCCAGGTCGGCGAGGTGGTGAGACGCCAGTGCACGCGGTAGGAGGCGGCGCCGGGAACTTTGGTCCAGCTCAGAGTGGTATCGGGGCTGACCTGGCCACGGATGGAGACCTCGGTGGGAGGTGACGGTGCCCAGGCCAGGCTGGCCAGGGTAACGGCGTTGAGGCTGGTGAGCTTGGCAGCATAGTCAAAATTGACGTGTTCCAGCACGTCACCATAGGCGATGCCGTTTTCAACTCTCACATCCTGATGCTGCTGGGTGTAATTCTCGTTGGTTTCCATGATACGTACCGCTGGAAAACCCGCTTCATTGAAGGGCCGGTGATGGCCGCCCCGGCCGAAGCGGTCAAGCCGGTATATCATCATCACGTCCAGGTTCGGTATGTAGCGATCGGCGATTTCATCGATATAGCGGGCCAGGTTGCGCGACGCCGAATCCACTTCGCCGCCCTGAAAACGCCGTTGCCGTGCTTCCTCTTCGGTTTCCACATAGCGGGTTCCCTCGGAAAATACCCGGGCCGTGGTGTTGTCGGTGACGCCGTTAACCCCGGTGATATTGCCGATCATGTCGTTATTCAGTACCGCCTGCAGGTTCCAGCCATTGGCGATGGCATAGTCGGCGAGAATGGCACCGCCGTGCAGCCCCTGTTCCTCGCCCGACAGCCCCACATAGGCAATGGAGCCGGCGAACCGGTACTGACTGAGGACCCGCGCCGTTTCCAGCACCCCGGACATGCCGGAGGCGTTGTCATTGGCGCCTGGTGAGTAGGAAATGGAGTTCATCGGATCGCTGACCCGGGAATCGATGTCGCCGCTCATCAGCACGACCCGGTCCGGGTCCAGGTAGCCCCGCTGCAGGGCGATCACGTTGACCACCTCGGTCGGCTCCGGAATGCGGTTACCGGACGCCATGCCACTCACATAGAACACCTCCAGGCAGTTGCCGCAGGCGGCGGATATCCGTTCGAATTCAGCCTTGATCCAGCGCCTGGCGGCACCGATACCACGGACCTCGGAATCGGTCATGGACAGTGTGTGGCGGGTGCCAAAGCTGACCAGTTGCACCACATCCCTCTGGATACGCCGCGCTGAGACACTGGCCGCGATTTCGTGCAGATTCTGTTCGTCAGGCACCTGGCCGACGCTGTGGCTGGAAAGGGATATCGACAGTATTCCCAGCAGACTCAGTAGACTTCGCATCAATTCCTCCTGACAAATGCCGTCACCGTTGGGTGGAAACCTGACCGAGGATGGGTGTAAAAAGCCTCGAGGTCAAGGGTTATGCGGGTTGTGGACCCATTCCACTGGTCGCCCCACAGAGGCTGCTCACGGCACCGGGAGCATAGAACCCTGACTGCTTCCGGTCCGGTTAATGCAGGGTTAAGTCAGGTGATGCTATGTATAATGTGAAGCGTCAAATCAGCCTGGACGTAACTGGCTGAGGTGCCCCGAATCCCGCATCGTTACTGACTTTTCCCGGCTGTCGTGAGATCACTGCAAGAGAGCGCGGGGAAGGACTCGGGCAGGATAAGGGCAGGATAAGGGGCGGGTTAGGAGAGGCGTTGTAAGGGCGTTGGAAAGGGTGGAAAGTCACCCACACCACCAGTGCACACTGGTAATACCCAAGAGTCTGAAAGTGAAGGCAGGTATGACAGCAACAGCATCTACAAGCTTGATGTCCAAGCACCAGTGGCCGGCTGCCGGCCTGCTGGTGGTGCTGCTCGTGTTGATGCGCGGCACCCTGGCGGCGCCCGACCAGAGCCCGCTGCCGGATGCTGCGGTACTGGCGCCGGACTCACCCACGGCCCTGGAGATTACCCGGGAGCTGGAGCGCCGGCAGCAGGCGATTGAAGAGACCCAGAGCGAGCTTGGGCCATACCATCCGTCGCTGGTGGAAATGTATGCGGACCTGGCTGCTTATTACCAGGAAATCGGTGACCTGGAACAGGCGCTGGCCATGTACCGGGAGGCTTTTCAGTTGACCCGGATCAGCGCCGGCCTGAACAGCGAACAGCAGCTACCCTATATCGACAAGCTGATCGAAGGCAGTCTCGCCGCGTCGGACTGGCAACAGGCCGACGACCTGAACCAGCTGCGCTATTACCTGAAGAACCGGCTCTACCAGCCGGCCGATCCCCGTTATGCGCTGGCTGTCGCCGAGCTGGGAGACTGGAAGCTGCGCGCCATGCGGGAAAACCTGCTGAGCGAAAACTACCGGGGCATCGGTCGCGAGGCAGAGGAACTGAGCGATATCTATAGCAACAGTATCGCCCGCATTCAGGCCGTTCCGCAGTACAGTGAAATGTCCCTGTTACCGCTTTACCGGGGTAAATCGCATGCCGACCTTGAGGTGGCCCGGGTGCTGGCTGAAACGCCCTATCAGTTTTTTGAGGGCACGGTGAGTCGTTACGTCTACCAGACTGTCTGCAACAATGTCAGCGATGGCCAGGGTGGCGTGGTGCGGCAATGCAACAGCATCCAGCGGGAAAATCCCCGCTACCGGGATTCGCAGCGGGACAGCAAGCGCATGATGGTGAATCGCAGCATCCGGGAAGTGGAGGTTTCGCTGCAGAACCTCAACGATATACTGGCCAGAAATCCGGACTTCCCGGGCTCCGACCGGGAGCGTCTGAACAGCGAAATCCGTGAACTGGAGACTGAATTCCTGCGCATCCAGCGCAATTCCCGTCGCAGCCTGTTGTTCTGACAGGCTCTTTCAGGCCAGGTTGACCCATCCGGCCGCTGCGATAAAACCCCTGTCATCTGCCCTTGAAGGCTGTTATAACAGAGGCTGAGTCCCCGGAGGGGAGCTGGAACTTCCGGCCCCGTTATCCCCCGGTGGATTCATGCCTTATAACTCGATTCACAACCAGAGGAGTGTTCATGTTCCATGTTGCACGCAATCGCTTAAAGCTGCTCTCCAGCAGTCTGTTAAGCGCGCTGTTGCTGGCGAGTCCGCTAGCAATGGCACTGGAAGTGGGCGACAAGGCGCCGGACTTTTCCCTTCAGTCCTCGGATGGCAAGACTTACACGCTGTCCCAGTTTCTGGGTGAAAAACCGGTAGTCATCGCGTTCTTTCCGAAAGCCTTCACTGGTGGCTGAACCATGCAATGTAAAGCGCTGCGTGACAGTGCTCGAGAAATTCAACGGTTCGATGTCGCCTATTTCATGGCCAGTGTCGATGACCTGGAAACCAACACCGCCTTCGCCGAGGAACACCAGGCTGGCTTTCCGATTCTGTCGGATCCCAGCAAGGAAATGTCTTCCGCTTACGGAGTGTTGGGGTCAAGCGGTCTGAACAACCGCTGGACCTACTACATCGGCAGTGACGGTACGGTTCTGGAAATCGACCGGCAGACCAACCCTGCAACGGCCGGCGCTGACCTGGTCGGCACCATGCAGGAGCTGGGTTTTCCGCTGGTCTCCGACAACTGACAGTCCACTGCGTCCTGTACGCCAATCGAGCCGGGGCCATCATCGAATCGATGATGGCCCCGTTTTATTTATCTGACCGGTCAGGGGCTTTTCGGGGCTTCTCTTGCGTTACTGCGCAATGCTGATGGTTGCTGGAAGTCACCACGCAAACATGGCGAAATAAATAGAGCGAAGAAGTAAATGTGGCCAAAAGAAGACTTCAGTCTGGCCGGCGAATGATCATCACTCCCTCACCAACCTGTCGCCTTGTCCCCCGAAAGGCGACTGTGACACAATTGTTTGGTCTGAAAATGTACCGGCCTGCAAAACAGGACTGACTCATGGGTGCAAAAAGTTTTCTGCTGATCGCCGTCTTTGCCATGTCGACGCTGCTGTACCTGGTGTACCTGGGCGCCACTTACGAGCCACCGGAAGGGACCACGACCATTGTCATACCGCCTCCGGAATCGCAGCGGGTACAGGCCGAACCGGAAACCTCCCAGCCGATTCAGCGGCAACCTGCGGGCCCGCAGCCAGCTGCGCCGGCAGTAGAGACGCCCGCTGCCGGGGAACCGGAACAGCAGGCAGCGGCGCCCGGGCCGCCTGACGAAGTCGTTGCGGAGCCGGTGACCGAAGCGGAAGTCGAGCCCGCCCCGGTCGAACTGCCTTCCCTGAATGCCAGCGATGCATTCATTGCCGAACGGGTTCAGCAACTGGCTGATGGCGCCGCCCTGTTGCGCCAGGTCACCGATGAACAGCTGATCAGGCGGACCGTGGTCCTCGTGGACAACCTGAGCCGCAACCAGCTGCCCCAGAACAACCTGCCTTATCGAAATGTACCCGGCGAATTCCCGGTTCGCAACCTTGATGACAATCTGTTCCAGCTGGATCCTGCCGGCTATCGTCGCTTTGACCAGGCGGTCAACGCACTGGTGGCAATCGATACCGAGCAGGCCATGAACCTTTACCGCCTGGCTCGCCCACTGTTTCAGCAGGCCTATGCGGAACTGGGTTACGGCGATGAGAATTTCGACAATGCCCTGCGCCGAGCCATTCGCAATGTGCTCGACACTGACGATGTGGGCGGTAACCTGCAACTGGTCAAACCATCCGTGATGTACCTTTACGCCGACAGTGAGATTGAAAGCATGTCGGATATCCAGAAACAGATGATTCGCATCGGGCCGGAAAATCGGGAAAAGCTCAAAGCCAAGCTGCGCCAGATTCTGCAGGCACTGTAGAGGAAGTTGTAACAGGGCTGTATTCCAATTGAAGTACAGGGCCTATCGGGATCATAAGAAAACCAAAGCGCAAGCGGCGTGTTCCAGCCGGATTCGCCTGCAACAGACCGATCGGAACAACTGATACGAGGAGCGTCGGGCCATTCTCATGAGTAAGATAAAAGTACCCTCAGCGCTGGTCAGCGTCGAGTGGCTGCGTGATCACCTTGATTCCGAAAATCTGGTTATTCTGGATGCTTCGGTGCCGCCTATCGCACCATTCACCCGGCAGACTTTACCCGCTGGCTCCACCGCGCGGCATATCCCCGGTTCACTGCGCTTCGATTACGACCGGAAAATCTGTGATCAGAATGCTTCGCTGCCGCACATGATGCCCGATGCAGAGAGCTTTGGTGAGCAGGTACGAAGACTGGGAATCAATGCCGGCAGCGCAATTGTGATTTACGATGATACCGGTGTTTACGCCAGCCCCCGGGCCTGGTGGATGTTTCGTGCCATGGGGCATGACAACGTCGCGGTCTTGAATGGCGGGGCCGTGGCCTGGCAGCTGGCCGACCTGGAGCTGGTCGATACGATTCCTGATCAGGCCCCGGTAGAAGGAGACTTCCAGAGTCACGAACAGTTCGGGAGTTTCTGTGATGCTCTGAAGATCTATCAGATATTGAACGATGATTCCTGTGCGATCCTGGACGCCCGTTCAGAAGGCCGCTTTCATGGCCGAGACCCCGAACCACGACCCAATCTGCGCGGCGGGCATATGCCGGGTGCCAGTTGTCTGCCTTTCCAGCAGGTGCTTGACGATATCTACATGAAGCCCGTGGAAGCGCTGAAACCGATCATGGAGGCAACGGCAGCACCCGATCAGAAACTGTTCTTTACCTGCGGATCGGGCCTCTCGGCCTGCATTCTGACGCTGGCTGCCTATCAGGCCGGGTATCGGGATCTGTCCGTTTACGACGGCTCCTGGTGCGAATGGGGACAGCCCGGAAAGCTGCCCGTGGTCTGCTGAGCAAGGCTCGTCTGTCGATTGAAGTGAAAAAGGTAGAGTCCCTGGAAGTGGCATCGGGACCAGGAGACCGGTCCGATCGTTGTCAAGCCACCGATTCAGCAGCGCCCCGTGACAGGTTTTTGCCGGCAATCAGGATAGTCGTCAGAAGCAGCAGCAGACCGGGAAGGGCGAAACCCATTACCCCATTCCAGCCGATGGACGAGAGCAGCACGCCGGCACTGAGTGAACCGACTGCCTGCAGTCCGAACACCGTAAAGTCATTAATCGCCTGAACCCGGAACCGCTCAGATCGCCGGTAATGTCTGGTTAACAGCGTGGTACCTCCGAGAAACAGGAAATTCCATCCCACTCCAAGTGCCACCAGTGCGCCCCAGTAGTGAATGAGATCGGGCCTGCCCCATCCGATCACTATGCAGATGAGCATAATGACGAAACCGGCCCTGATGATACGAATCACCCCCAGTCTGGAGATCAGCAGACCGCTGAAAAAGGAGGGAATGTACATGGCCAGGATATGGCTCTGAATGACCCGGGTGGTGCTGTTGAGGGAAAGCTGATCCAGCTCATGCATACTCACCGGTGTTGCGGTCATGACCAGCGCCATGAGACTGTAGCTCATCGCAGCGGCTGTAATCGCCAGTATCAGCCCGGGCTGGCCGAAGATCCGGGTCACAGGCCGAACCGGGCCATCGTCTCCCTGAGCTTCGATCGCCGAATTCCGGTAAAACAGCAACAGGATGAGAAACGATACAGACAGCATGGCGGCCAGCCCGAAAAAGGAACCCACGTAAAGTGGTAATCCCTCGACATTGCTGAAGCGTCGGCCCACCTCCGGACCCAGCAGGGCAGCCACGATGCCGGCCAGCATCAGCAGCGAGAGAGAGCGGGGTACCTGCCGTTCGGAAACCGATTCGGCAACAGCAAAGCGGAACTGCTGCAGAAAGGCTATGTAGTTACCGATCAGAAAGCAGGCAACGACAAACAGCACGAACGATTCCAGGAACAGAGCCCGGGCTGCCAGCAGGGCGGCCCCGATAGCTACCGCGTTAGCGGACAGGAATCCGGCCCGGCGGCCCACCTTTGACATCAGCAGAGAGGCAGGAATCGCAGCGCTGGCAATGCCGATGACCTGGGCGGCAATCGGCAGGGTTGCCAGGTTCGGAGAAGGGGCAATCTGAGTACCGACGAGGCCGCCCAGCAGGACCAGTATCGGTGCCGCAGTCATGCCAAAGCACTGGGCCAGCCCGAGTACGATCAGGGTGCGGTAATTTTGCAGAAGGTGGGAGCGCACGAAAGCAGGGCCCGGCAGAGTCGATGTCAGTTTGTAGCATACACCGACAGCGTGCTTTTGACTGCCCCGGACAGCCGGCGGGTTTAATCTGGCGCTGTTAGCCGGCAACTCACCGACCCACACTCTGCCTGGTGGCTGTGCACGACCCGTAGGCGCTTGGGTAATGTCGAATAGCGGTGTATATTCAGTACAGAAATTATCTTTATAGCCTCCGGGTCGGTCAGACATTACTGCATTCAGGACATAAGAACTAAGGGGTTCCAACATGAAACAGTCATCACGCTCTTTTCTTCTGGTCACAGGACTTTTGGCAGCCCTGGGCGGCCCGGTCGTGTTCAGTGCCGACGCCGGCTGGATCACGCTGCTCGAGGGGACGTCGGGAATGGACAATTTCAACCGCGTAGGTTCGGCCAACTGGGCCGGCTACGACGGGATGGTGGGCGCCACCTCAAGCGCCGACGGTCCCGGCTACCTGGTGACCAAAGAAAGTTATGATAATTTTGAGTTACGCGTGGAATTCTGGGTCAGCGACGATGCCAACAGCGGCATCTACCTGCGCTGCCAGGATCCCGATGTCATTACCGATCGCAGCTGCTATGAAGCCAATGTCTTCGATCAGCGACCTGATCTGAGCTTCGGGACCGGAGGCATCGTGCATATCGCACCGGTCTCCGAACCCTACCCCAAGGCAGGCGGCAAGTGGAACACCTACGAGATCACGGCAGACGGTGCACAATTGAAAGCAGTATTGAATGGCGTCACCACCGCGGAAGCGGAAGACAGCCAATTTGCCAGCGGGCCGATCGCGTTGCAGTGGGGGCGCGGCACGGTGCGATTTCGCAGTGTGCAGATCCGGCCGCTGTAAAATTTTCCTGAAAACTATGCGGGGACTGCAGGTCTGTCCGGGACAGACCTGCAGTTGCGTGGTCAGAAACTGGTCCCGAACCCGCCGCGTTTGCGAAAACCGGGCAGAGAGCATATAGCGATTGCCTGGCACGCCGCCATTATGCCGTGTAACAAAATGGAGCGGCATGAAAAAACCAAAGCCACTCCCACCCGAGTGCTAACGCATTACACAAACCGTAGCCCCAAACTGGTGCATCCCTGCCGCTCTTTGCCCGACCCTGTAATTCCCTGACTTTGGGTTCAATAACTGTTGAGAGGGGGATGCAGAAGTACTATGCTCCTAGGTCTGTAACTTGCCAGACAATCCGGGCCAGGGAAGGTCACCAACTATATTAATAAGAGCAGGAGACAACGATGGCCCATTTCATAGGAAGTCAGTCCCGCAGGTCCTTTATCAAGAATGTAGGCGTTACCGCCCTTGCGGGGGCTACTGGCGCCGGTGCGGCGACTAACGCCAATGCCCAATCCGCACACAATGCCCGCAGTTACAATGGCCCCTTTGATTTCGACACCGTTTACAGTCGTGTAGGCACCAATTGTTCCCGCTGGGACGGACCACCGCAGAATTACCCGGACGGGGTATTCAAATACGGCATGGGGGTTGCCTCCATGGATTTCGAATGCGCACCCTGCATTACCGATGCCCTGCAGGAACGGATTGCCCACCATAACTACGGGTACCTGACCGGCACTGAAACTCTGAAAGATTGCATCGTGAAATGGAACGGTGAGCGCAAGGGGGAAGACCTGCACCCGGACCAGATCGTATTGTCCGACGGTGTCTATCCCGGTGTCATCGCCGCTCTGCGCGCATTTGTTCCGGCCAACGAGAGAGTGGTAGTAACCACCCCCTGTTACTCAGGCTTCTATTCCATGGCTCGTGGCGCCAGTGTGCAGACCGTGGACAGCCCCATGAAGATCGTAAACGGTCGTTACACATTCGACTTTGACGACCTCGAGACACGGTTGCGAGCGGCGGATGTGCGCGCGTTGATTCTGTGCAATCCCCAGAATCCTACCGGCAATGTGTGGAAGCGGGACGAGTTGCTGCAACTGGGCCGGCTGTGCCTGGAGAACAATGTGATAGTGCTGTCCGACGAAATCCACTGTGATGTGATACGCGCCGGCCACAAGTTCACGCCTTTCGCCAGTCTGCCTGATCAGGCGGTGGTTAATAACAGTGTGTCTTTCAGCGCCATCAGCAAGACTTTCAGTCTGGCAGGCATGAAAAACGCGTTCTACTATTCCAAGAATCCAAAGCTGCTGGATCGTGTAAACCGGTACCACCGCGCCGAAATCAGCACCCTGGGTGTGGTTGCTACGGAAGCCGCTTACAATCATGGAGGTCCATGGTTCGACCAGGTCAATGCCTATATGGATGAGAATCACACCTTTATCGAGAATTACATTAAGAACAATTTGCCGACCGTTGGCTACACCCGCAATGAAGGCACCTACATGACCTTCCTGGATTTCAGTAAGACCATGGCTGCACTCGATGCCGAGAAACAGGCGAAAGAGCAGAATGCCAGGACGCCGGAGCATTTCTTCCGTGACTGGCTGGTCTTCGAGACCGGTGTGTACTTCAATGCGGGCTCCGACTACGGTACCGGCGGCGAAGGACGCGTTCGTATGAACATCGCCTCTTCACGTTCAGTAATCAAGGATGTGCTCGATTCAATTGCCAACGCAGTAAACAGGGTTTGATTGCGACCCAGAGCAATAGCGGATAATCCTGAAGGCGATTGAAAGATTTTGCAGAATTGAAACTTAATCTCGCAGATTTGTCAGCAGAGTGGGTGTGGGTGCCGCGTTTGGTACGGCTCCTGACACCCATTTCTCGTTCAAAATCACTGCCAACGCTAAATCATCTGCTCGATTTGTAACGCGCAATACACTTGCAGCGTGTAATGTTGAATGGTCGGATAGTTCAATCAAGATAGGGCGCTGGTTATCACCCATAGCTAGAGTGAATTTTCATTCGGGAA
Source organism: Pseudomonadales bacterium (assembly GCA_024234395.1). Classification (GTDB taxonomy): domain Bacteria; phylum Pseudomonadota; class Gammaproteobacteria; order Pseudomonadales; family Pseudohongiellaceae; genus NORP240. Next base: position 382,107 of record JACKOH010000003.1, on the reverse strand, counting down.
TAACGCCATTGGCTGTGCCGTGAGATAAGAACATTATTCCTACAGGTGGAACCCCGCTCACTATTCTATCCCCGAAGTTTTCCATGAGTTCCACCTCGGAAGTAATTCCTGATTGCTGAATTCGTTGGCTGTAGCATGAGAGGAAAATAGATGAAGCAAATACCGAATTGATAAAATTCAGCGTCACTCCTCTTCCATAATATTGATCAGGGCATAAGTGATCGACGAACCTTCTTCTGTCACCAGTTGATGCCACACGCGGGCTGGCACGTGCATAATGTCGCCTTTGGTGACCTGGAATTCCCTGTAGCCCTGTAATTCGGGATGCTGCTGTTCCGGTGGCAGGCCGTCTATCCAGCCGATACGCTCACCTCCCATGCGTGCCGTGCCTGAGCCATCCAGAATCACGTACATGTCCCACTTCAGTTCGTGAATCTCCGGCTGTGTGTAACCGGAGCGGAGTACGATGGACATGTTGTGCGGTCGGTGATCAGCGGCTTGCAGCACACGTTTGTAGATAAAGCCTGTTCCCCAGATGCCGTTGCCATCCTTAAGTCCCTGCTCGAGTTCAGCCTTGATGCTGGCTACCGTCTCTGCGCTCCAGAGCAGATACTCGGAAGGACGCGGTTCATTGGAAACATCTCCGAACGGGTTTTGTGCGAAAAGCGGGGTGAGTGGCATTAAGCTGATGATGCTGATGAGCAGACTTGGTAATCGCATGGCGAACCTCATTTCTTATTGTTATTGGCGTGAAGCGCAGTGGTGAGTTCTGATGATGAGTATGGATGCGTGGTTCATTGCGTGTCTCTGGAAAAATAGACCATCGTCGCTTTTTAATGATCTTCTCCAGCTTCAGTCGCCGGGCTTTTCACGCAATTGTCAAACCTCTGACTGCTTGCCATTTACCACAGGTACCCGCTGGTCCCGACTTCGAAAAGCCAGGTTGGGCCATGCCTGGAAACAGAAAGGCAACGATACGCACACCGCGCTCAAGCTTAATAGTTTTCAACTGGATTGAGAAGCTGACCGGGGCCGCAACTCGTTGCAGAAGTCTCTGCAGCAGGAAAATCACCGCTTTACGCACTGCGCGAAAACTGTAAGATTAAGGGACCATCGATAATAACCAAGAGAAATTCCCATGTTTTCACAAGGTGTGTCCTGCAACCCGAATCGCTGGGTCCGAACGCTTTTGCCACTACCCCTGCTCCTTGTCTTCGGTAATCCAGCCACACTTGCCCAGTCCGACCATCCTTTCGGAATCCCCACGTCCGACTCACCCAATCCTGCGGCAACAGTGGTCGCCGCTCCGGGATCCAGAGGGCAGGGTTGGCTTGCCCAGGGCCGTTCGGAAGTGCTGGCCCGTCACGGCATGGTGGCTACCAGCGACCCGCTGGCGGCGCAGGCCGGGCTGGAGATACTGCAACAGGGCGGTAACGCCATCGACGCCGCTGTGGCGGCTGCGGCGGTACTGGATGTCACATCCCAGAATGACACCGGTCTGGCCGGGGATCTGTTTGCGCTGGTCTGGAGTGCCCGGGATAAAAAGCTCTACGCCCTCAACTCGGCCGGCTGGGCACCGGCGGGCTGGACTCCGGCGTTCTTCAAGGAACAGTTGGGTGTGCAGCAGATACCGGGACGCGGCGTCAATGCCGCTACCGTGCCGGGAGCCGTTTCCGGTTATGACGCACTGCTGGAAAGGTTCGGAACGCTAGGGTTCCAGGAAACCCTGGCGCGGGCTGCGCAGCTGGCCGAAGAGGGCTGGGGCCAGGCTGAACGACGTCACCGCGATCTGTTGAGCGTCCAGGAAAAGCTGAACAGCGACCCCGATTCAGCGGCTGTATTTCTCGACGATGGACAGGTACCTCCGCTCTACAGCGTGATCCGCAATCCGGATCTGGCTGACGCACTGCACCTGCTTCAGCAGCAGGGACGCGATGCGTTTTACCGGGGACCGATTGCCGATGCCATTGTCGCCAAAGTGCAGAGCGAAGGCGGGGTGATGACTCACGAGGATCTCGCCGAGTTTCGTTCCGAATGGATTGAGCCGATTTCCACCGACTATCACGGCTATACCGTCCACGAGCTGCCGCCACCGGGACAGGGCTTCGCGGCGCTGGAAATGCTGAACATTCTGGAGGTCTGCGCACCGGTTCATGAGGTCAATCTGGCGGCGCTGGGTCCATCAAATGCCGATTACTGGCACATGCTGGTAGAGGCCAAAAAACTCGCCTATTCAGACCTGCAGGCTTATAACGCCGACCCGAAGTTTGCCGATGTGCCGATTGACCGGTTATTGTCAAAATCCTACGCGGCCACCCTGTGCAATCGTATCGATATGGCAAAAGCCTCGGAACCTTCGGTTAAAGGCGGTCTGGACGGCGGAACCATCTACCTCACTTCCGCCGATCGCTGGGGCAATATGGTGTCACTCATCCACAGTGTCTTTTCCGTTTACGGCAGCGGTGTCACGATTCCACCTTACGGCATGATTCTGCATAACCGTGGCGTGGCTTTTACCCTGGATGAAGGCCATCCGAACGTCGTTGCTCCACACAAACGTCCCTTTCATTCGATCATTGCCGGATTCGTTACTAGGGACGGTGAGCCGCTGATGACATTCGGCAACATGGGGGGCTCGGTGCAACCGGAAACCCATGCCCAGCATATGGTCAACGTGATCGATCTCGGCATGAATGTGCAGATGACCACCGACGCGGCACGCTTTACCCACAATCAGAACAGCAATGTGCTTTCCCTGGAAGATGCACTGTACAGTCTGGTCGGCCCTGCCCTGTCTGCCAGGGGACATCGGTTGCGCAGTGTCGATGGCAGCGCGGTCGGTGGTTATCAGGGGATCCTGTTTACCCGGGATCCCAGCCTTCCTGAACCGGTATTTGACCAGCAGAGTATCGACGAGGACCACCCGGTCAACGGGGTCTATCGGGCTGGTTCCGACCATCGCAAGGATGGCCAGGCGGTCGGCTGGTAAGAGCAGTCAGGATTAAGCCTGACTACGCTTCAATGTGGTGACCCGGGATTGCGTCGCAGGGGCAACGGACAATGCTGAAGATGAAGTGTGATGACAGACCCCTGCGGCGAGCGGGAGTGCGACGGCGATGCTGTTGCGCCTCGCTCTGTCTGGCAATCCTGGCCTTCTCTCCCACCGGACGGGCCGATGACAACCAGGATTTGCGCAACAATATTATCGCCCTGATCGGCACCCACAATCTGGCGCTTCCAGTGTCATTGACTCCGGCTCCCGGTGTCTCTGATGCCGCCGAACTGGTGACCTACGGGACCAACATAGCACTCAAGTACATCCGGGCTCCGTTTACCGCACCCGCAGATCTGGGAGTCATGCCGAACTCGGCGGACCAGTGTTACTACCGAATGACGCTGCCGCAGTCCGAGGCAGAGTACAAAAACCTGTTGGGTATCTGGGATATCCTGCCACTGGTGTCGAATTGGGGGCCATTGGGTTCGCCAACCGTCAGTCATGCGAATACCGATGTGACTGTCAGTGTTTCCAGCCTGGGTCCCGTGCAACTGGCCCGCACGAATCAGTCTCAGACGGTATTGTTCCCGGCCGGGAATCACTATTTCCAGTGGCAGGCTGAGACCCAGATTTCACCGTTGTTCGATATTGTCATGCCGGTAGTTATCTATGGTATTACCAATGTCAAGTACGGCAAGTCAGTCACCAGTCTGGGCGACGATAGTGCTGCACAGGCAGCCAGGCAGGCCACCTTCCAGGAACAGATCAATGAAACCCTGGCCAATATTGCGATTGAAGCAGGTCTGACGCTGATCGATTATTCGACTGACACCGGTGTTGTCAGTGTGATCAATGCAAGGCCCGAGCATATTCAACGGTTCTCCGTTTTCGATGTACGGGATCCACTGATCGCCACCACCGCGCCGGTGTTAATCCTGGAAGCCACGGACTTTGGCGGCACCAGTTACCAGCGCGTAAAGGACCAGTTGTTCGATACCATCTCCGCCAGTGACCCCTGTGGCAGGGACTATTCGCTTTCCTCGGATGCTCCGGTACTGTTTCCCCTGGGAACTTCGACGCTGACCTGGACAGTCCGGGATCTGGGCCCCAATCCCGCCTATCAGTCCAATTCGGCGACGCTGCAGCAGACCATTGTGGTCGAGGACAGCCAGGCACCTATCATGGTTCCACCCGCAGGCCGGGTTATCGAGTCACCCGGTGCGGGTTTAAACAGAGAGGAAATCGATCTGGGGGTACCGCTGGTCGTTGACCTGGCGGATTCCAAGCCACTGGTCAGTAACGACAGTCCGGTGTACTTTCCAGTCAATTCCCGTACCGAGGTCATCTGGCGGGCCGTTGATTTCAGCGGCAACATGACTGACCGGAGCCAGCTTATTACCGTAAAACAGCCAGGTACCAACACAGCGCCGGTCGCCACACCAGCCACGGTGAACACACTGACTGCCAGGCCGGTCGACATCGTGCTGACCGGCAACGACGCAGACATCGTCGATGACCGCACCGATCCGCTCAGCTTCAGGATCGTGCAACAGCCTGAGCACGGTCAGTTTATTGCGCCGCTGTATCCGTTTTTTATTGAAGATTACAGAACCCGTCCGGAAGGTCCGTTTGGAGAAGGTTTCCTGACTGCCTCGCCCCGCTCCAAATGGGTTTTTCAGAACTATTGCTCTCCCGACCGGATCCGCTGGGATGCGGTGTTCGAACCGATATATCTGCATGTTACCGACGATGGCACTCAGTATATCTTCGATCACTACTGGACCTGCAACGTCAGCTCGTCAGTGGGTCAAGTCAATCCTCGGGTTTCCAAATGGGATAGAGACGGCAACTACCTCGGGCAGGTGTCCATGAACAGTAATACCCTGGAGCAGTTTGTTCTCGATCGCGACGGGCACATCTATTTCAGTGACCGGGTTGGAAGCGGCAGCAGCACCGACCTGTTTCTCAAACGCTGTTCCACCGACTTCGGTACCAACAGCACTCAGTGTGATACCTCCTGGAAATTCAATTACGGTTCGGCTCCACAGATCAGTCCGGGATCGCTGGTTTATGCCAGAGTGGACAGCCAGCAGGGCATAGTCTTTGTGACCGACAAGCGAAGGGTGTTTGTCTTCGATATCCGTGACGGGGGTGGTGCCAACGAATACCTCGGCGCCCTTATGGACGGAGAACAGTTTCTGACCAGTTGCACGGCGGTGAACTCTCGCTCCGGATTCACCATCGAAATCGATTCAGACAGCAATCTGTATGTGGCGGACAGTTGCGCAGACAAGATCCACAAGTTCGGACCCTCGCTGTTTAATGATAGTGAAGTTTTTGTGCCTGGCGAATACGTGGGCTGGCTGGGTAAATGCGACAGCAGTTCCAACAATGCCTGTGACGAAACCAGACAGCGCAGCAAAGGATACAGCTGCACCGATACGACCTGCTTTGTTACTACCGGCAGCGATGGCGACGGCCAGGGTCAGTTCAGCACACCCTTGCACCTTGCCCTGGATCCGAACGATATCCTCTACGTGGCCGATTATGCCAATCGGCGCATTCAGCGGTTTGCTCCCGATGGCAGTTTCGCCGGCGAGGCGATCTCTACCGGTACAGGCATCAATCAGGGTACTGAACCGGGGTTTCTGTTGGGTAACTTCGACAGTCCGAAGACTGTCAGTGTCAACTCCACGCGTTTTTATATAGTCGATCAGGCAGAGAGTTTTGTGCATGTCTTTGAGACTTCGCCGCTCAAAGACATCTCCGACAGTTCCGCCACTGTCACCTATGTGTCGGACTTTGCGTTCCACAGCGATACCGACTCTTTCCTGTTCCGGGCGTCTGACGGCCTGGCCAGCAGCGAGGCGGCCCAGATTGCCATCAACGTGGCCAGAAACTACCGGCCCCCGGAAGCGTATCCTGCCAGCTTTAGCGGACTTGAAGATCAGGTTGTCGATATTGGGCTGACTGCTGATGACCCGGATGGTGTGATAGGCAGTGACGATGTCAATCCACTGGATGTGCTGACCTATGAGATTGTCGAAGCGCCATTGCATGGCACCCTGACGGGCACTGGCGCCAGCTATCAGTATCAGCCGGACAGTGATTTTCACGGCACTGACAGTTTTACTTTTATTGCCGATGATGGAGTATTGAGCTCTTCAGCTGCAACCATTGAACTGCAGATTACCGGTGTCAACGACCCACCGAAATTGGAGTTGCTGGGGCTCGAGTCTGCTGCGACCGGCTTTAATTTCAGTCTGCTGGCCAGTTTTTACGATGACGAAATAAAACCACAGCTCGTCGAGCAGCACTTCGTGTCCATAAATTGGGGTGATGGAACCAGCTCGCAGCGGGGACCACTTGACGAAGGAAAGGCCCTGGTTGTGGCGCCGGTTAACGAGGGATCCCCGGGTGTTATCACTGCCAATCACGTGTTTCAATCGCCTGGCACGAGAACCGTCACGGTGTGCGTCACCGACGACCTGGGCGCCCAGGGGTGTCAGAGCGCACAGATCAGCGTCAGTAATCTGGCTTCACTGGCACTTGACGTTATCGCATCAGCCGACCTGGTTTCGGCAGGCGATGAAGTCAGCTATGGCGTGGAAGTAACCAATCTGGCGCCGACCGTTGGGGCCGCCGCAATCAGTGCCGATTCCGTTCAGGTGACGCATCAGTTACCAGCCGGGCTGACGCTGATGGATTTCAGCGTATCGGACGGGGAGTGTACCGCGGTCGCCAGTCTGCTTACCTGTGAGCTTGGCAGTCTGCAGCCAGGCGCCAGTGAGCTCATTCAGTTAAAGGCGCTCAATCAGGGAACCCTGTTTCAGAACGTTGACGATGACTTCAATGTGGTGGCCATGACCAGTTCGCCTGCCACCAGGGAGTTTTATCTTGGCTATGTGCTGACTTCGGTGCTGGCTGACTCAATCGATTCCGATAATGACGGCCTTTCTGATGGTTATGAACTGGCCAATGGTCTGAATCCCGCCAGCGACGATGCGCTGCTGGACCGGGATGCGGACGGGCTGAACAATCTTGCCGAGTTTCAGGCGGGAACCCGTGCCAACGATGGCGACTCGGATGATGACGGCATGCCTGACGGATGGGAGACCGACAATGGGCTGAATCCGCTGCTGGCGGATGACGACCTCGATGCGGATGACGATGGCTTCAGCAACGGTGACGAATACCTTGCTGATCGCGATCCTCAGACTGACGAACTGACTGGCGACAGGCTGGTTCCAACGCTTGCGGTTTACGACGATGGCATCCTTACCGTACCGGCAGTCCATGTCGGTGCCGATTTTCTGGACCTGGTAATAGAACTGCGAGGCATTGAACCGGTCATTTTCGAACTGACCGATTTCCGGTTACGCAACATCCGGATACCGGTACCACGTGAGAACGGATTCGACCTTGCCAATGCGGTACTGAATATACCCGCTGCCTCAGTACTCGGAGGACTCTATACGCTCCAGTTCAAGCTTGTTAGCGACAGTCCCATTCTGCTGCAGCTGGTGGCGATAGCGAATGCGGAAGTGGAGCCCTGATCAGGGGGCAGGTTTAATTAATTCCATGTGACAGAGTTACCATCCATCCGGGCCTGCTGGAGTGGTCAAATTCTCCAACCGGCTGCTACCTTCCGGGCTGTCGGTGAATATCCCGACAAGGGACGAAATTCCTGACATTGTCGACCCGGGAACCCGGGCGGAATCCTCCGCATAACGGTTGGTTAAAAAATGCCCCATAATCGGGCATTGCTGTGAAACATTATTACAATTTGCTTCACTCAATCCTGATAGTCTTAGCCCCGAGCAACGTTTGGCAGTGTCGGCCTGCACATCAGACCGACTACGCCGAGCGTTTTTTTTACGCTGGGAATGTCCACCCGCAGTAGCGTAGTGCTTGAGTCAGTTGACTTTACGAGGAGTAAACCATGAAGAAGACCCATTTGCTGGGGCTGTTCTCTGCAGCAGCTCTGTTGCCTGCCCTGGCCGGCGCTGCTGAACAGGCTGTTGACCACCCCACTTATGCCAATGAAGTGTCCAGGATCATCCAGGATAACTGCCAGATCTGTCACCAGCCGGGTCAGATCGGACCCATGTCTTTCACCAGCTATGAAGAAGTACGCCCATGGGCGCCACTGATCCGTATGAAAGTGGCAGAGCGAGAGATGCCGCCGTACCAGTATGACGCGGATATCGGTATCCAGGAGCTGAAGAATGACTGGCGTCTGAGCCAGGACGAGATCGACACTATCGTGGCATGGGTCGATGCCGGATCTCCCCTGGGTAATCCGGAAGACCTGCCCCCACCCAAGGAATTTCCTCCGGTCGGTGAATGGAGACTGGCTGCAGAACTCGGTCCACCTGATCACGTGATCAAATCTACTGCGTGGGACGTTCCGGCGGCCGGACAGGATCTGTGGTGGGAACCGGAAGTGGATTCGGGTATCACCGAAAGCCGTTGTATCAAGGCTGTGGAGACCCTGCCTTCCAAGGAAGCAATCGGTTCCACTCACCATGCCAATTCTCACTTCATGGTGCAGGACGAAAATGGTGAATGGATACAATCAGGTCGTCTTTCGGAATTTGCTGTAGGCAAGCTGGGTGAAAAGGTGCCTGAAGGTGCCTGTCGTACCGCACCTGCCAATTCCAAAGTTGGCTGGAGCATTCACTACTTCCCCAATGGTACTGCAGTTCCCAACGATCAGGTTACCGTCGGTATCTGGTACCACGATGAAGAAGATAACTTTAACGAAGAGACTGCCTACGAGCAGGATCTGCGCCTCTACTTCATCGATGGTGGTGGCGACTATCTGATTCCGCCCAACGGCAAGCTGATGACCCAGGGCTTCCACTCATTTGACCACCCGGTCCGTATCGACAGCTGGCAGCCGCACATGCATCTGCGCGGTGTGGCTATGACCATGGAGGTGTTCTATCCGGAGACCGGTCGACGGGAGGTGATCAGCCAGGCTTCAAACTGGAATGCCGGCTGGAATCACAGCCATACCTATGAGGAAGGCTACCAGCCGCTGCTGCCGGCGGGTGCAGTCATCATTCTGACTGCCTGGCACGACAATACCGCCGACAATCCCAGGAATCCGGATCCGGATCAGTGGGTCGGAGCCGGCCAGCGGACTACCGATGAGATGTCTCACGCCTGGATCGCGATTACGCACCTGGACGAGAAAGGTTATGAAGAACAGCTGACTCAACGCGCAGAGCGTGATCAGCGTAATATGGCCAGCCGCTAGGAGTCGATCGATGAGCAGATTAGGACGATTTGCCTCCGGAGCGCTCGCTGTAGCGCTCTCGGGGCTGATGGCGGCGCCATTGTATGCGCAGTTACCCGCACACCTGAGGGATTTTCCGCTAGCTTCACGAAAGGCCAGCGGTGAACCCATCGCGCCTATGTTTAACGGCTGGATAGGAAATCCGGATGGTTCCGTGCAACTGGTTTTCGGGTTTGCAAACCAGAATCGGGAAGATGTCCTGGATATTCCTCTGGGCCCCGATAACAAGCTCGAACCGGCCAGGTTCGACGGTGCGCAACCGACTCACTTCCCTACTTACCGTCGGGGCGGTTTCGTGGGCATTCAGGAACGTGGTGTTTTCGCGGTGACCGTACCTGCCGATATGGCAGGTACTGAAGTGATATGGACCCTGACCTCAGGAGGCCAGACCTATTCCGTACCCGGACGTGCCACTTCGACCTCTTACGAGATGAGCCCTGACCCCGCCGCCTTTGGTTCCACCAACCCGGCAATTCGCTTCGATCCGAACGGAATGGAGTCCACAGACCGGGAAGGCATTTATGCCTCCCGTCTGACCGCCAGGGTTGGTGAGCCGGTTACCTTGACTGCCTATGTGCAGGACCGGGGCGTGCGCGAGCAATACCCGGAACTGCCCCGGTTCATCTACCCGGTAGGTACCGAATGGATTCTTCATCAGGGACCGGCTGTGCCCGAATTCGATCAGGCCAGGATTACCGGGCGTGAAAGAGACCGGCAGGATGCCGGTGAGAGCGGACGGCAGGACGGCAATGGTTGGGAACAAGTGACCACCCAGGCCACTTTCCCGGTACCGGGTGACTATGTGGTACGCCTGCGAGTGGACAACTTCTCCGCACCGGACAGCAAGTTCGACAACCAGTGCTGCTGGACCAACGCCTACGTGCCCGTAACCATTACTCCCTGAGTACACTTACAGTAGCAATAAACAACGCCCGGGAGCAGCGCCTGATCCCGGGCGTTCTCGTATCAGGAATCAGATAAATGTGGAATGTGTCAGTTGTCAATTTATTTGTTTCAACGATCTGCAAATCTGACGGAGCGAGCCCCGCCGCAGAGGGATTTGTTCGATCATGCCTGAGATAACAACAGGGGAAGCAGGGAGCTCACAGTCTGCCAGGGAACGGTGGCCGGCCGGTACCCGGACTGATGCTGGCTGGCAAACCCGATTTATTGAATGTGCGGCTAAACGGAAGCGGATTACCCCGGGTTTGCTGACTGACAGAACGGCCTTCTATGATTTACCGCTGAAATTGACGGCCTATCGGCTTACTGTGCCCATCTCTGAACATCGCCCTGGTTCTTAGATTGCTTTTTTATTTGCGATTAGCAAGCGTACCAAAGCCATGAGAATCAAAGCTGAAAAGAGTAGTAACAATGTGCCGGGCTCGGGAACACTGACCGGATCGTCGTCATCACCGCCATCGCCCGGGACATTGGCCGTGCCCGAAATCAGGAAGAGGTTATCGGCCGTGAAATTTCCGGAGGTCAACGAGCCGGGCGTCACACCGATCGCGACAAAGTCCGAATAGAAAGCCGTCGGCGAAAAGTAAAAATAGCCGGGCAGGACCGTGTCGCCAGCACCGATTTCACTGCCTAGAGTATCTGCGAAGTAGAGATTCGCTCTCGTGTCCGTGCCGAATAAAGGAGAACTCACCGAACGCGGTCTGCGGCGTGCCATCCCACGAAATCCCTGCGAGGCTATAAGCGATATTCACGAGCGAAAGACCCAGTACAGGCTGAGTACCCCACTCATCGCTTCCAAGATCGTAAGCAGACCAGGGAGACAGGTCTCCCGTCTGAAACTTTACGAACGCGAATTCCGTATCTGGATTCGATACGGCGAAGGCGATTACGTCGATAGCGGAGTCGTTGCTCACGCCGTAAGAGGCATACTCCCCCGCCGGAATATATCCGATACTGATGCCACCGAAATTTACGACCGTATATCCATTGATTTCGGAGTGCAGCACGGCGATCTCTTCCGTGATGACGAGGCTCCAGGCGCTGGAGGCAACAAGAAAGCAACTCATCGCGAGCGCGGCTCTGAAGAAACGCATAAGAAAACCCTCTGCCTGACCTTATCTCCGTAAAACAGAGGCAAGTAATGTGCCACCGTCAGAAAATCAAGCAGTTACGTTTTCTTCCGGTTGAAAACTGTAAAAAAAATCGACGCTTACCCTGTAATGCTCAATGCATATACCGGGGCCGCGGAGGGGCTCATCATACTCATGCTCACTGCAATAGTTATGACAGTGGCGTGTATTAATCAGAAGTCGCTTAGCCCAAAACGGCGGGCGCAATTTTCACCGCATTGATGAATATACCTGGTATGAGTTTCTGCCGGCTGAATAAAATATCTATAATGTCAACAACCTTGTCGGTGGAAGCCAAAGGTGGTGACAGTTTAAGGAAACTCCGGTGAATCAGAGGTTCCTTAATTTTTCCTTCGAGCATTAACCATCGCGTAAACGAAGTTACTGTTAACGTCGAACGATTGAGCCTGGTATTCAATAGGCTCTTATCCGGTGAGCCCGGGCGGGGTGATTATTACAATGGACTACGCACAAAGGTTATGGACTGACGGAAGATGGGACCAGGCTGGGTTGGTAAAGACAGGTAAAACGCAGGAATAACTTAGCAACCTGTTAGTTAAAGGCAGGCAGGGGCAGGTAGAAATTTTGGAGTTACGCACGTTAGGACGTACCGGCCTGCAAGTCAGTGTCGCTGGCTTTGGCGGCGGAGGTTTGAGTTGTCTGGGCTTGAAGCAAGGCAAGGCGGAAAAAGAAATTATTCAACTGCTGAATAAGGGATTGGATGCTGGAATCAACCTGCTGGATACTTCAGAACGCAACGGCACTGAACCTGCCATCGGCAAGGCTTTGAAAAACCGGGCAAGGGATAAAATTATCCTCTCAAGCAAACGCTCAGTATCCTACGGGGAACATCAGGTTTCGTCGGCTGAATTTTCCAAGGCAATTGACGACAGTTTAAGAGCACTGGGAGTGGATTACATTGATATATTCAGCTTTCATGGCGTATTTCCCGGGGAGTATGACCGGGTTGTGCAAGAACTCTTACCGAGTTTGACGCAAGCCAAAGCGGCCGGTAAGGTTCGCTTTTGCGGTATAACCGAGGCGTTCAAATCAGATACCCGGCATCAGATGCTGCAAACTGCCCTGATGGATGATTTATGGGACGTCATCATGGTTGGTTACAACGTGTTTAATTTTTCAGCTCAGGAACTGCTGTTTGATCAGGTTAATCAGAATAATATCGGCGTATTGGGAATGTTTGCTGTGCGCCAGGCTTTGCGAGATGAAGACAATTTCCTTGAAACCGTGCGAAAGCTGATTGAGAGTGGTGAGCTGAATGGGCATTTCGATGAGGAAAGCATACTGAACCAACTGCTGAACGAATGTGAAGAGCGACTTTCAGTGGCTGAATTGGCCTATCGGTATTGTCTTGGCAATCCCTCAATACACAGTGTTCTGATGGGGACGGGAAATCCTTTGCATTTGGAACAAAATTTAGGCGCATTCAACAAGTCGACACTAAGTCCGATAAAAATACAGTTAATTGAAAAACATTTTGGTGGCATACAGACTGTTTCCGGTCAGAGAGTAACTAGCGAATGAATACAAAAAGCAGAGTCTTGGCTATTGGTATCGACGGGCCAACCAATGATTTGTTTGAAGACTGGATAGAACAGGGCTTACTGCCCAATCTGAAAAAACTGAAAGAGCAGAGCCAGTTTGGGCATGTTGTGCATGATAAATTGCACAGCAATCAAAATTCCTGGCTTCCTTTTCTGACCGGTATCAGTATCGAGAAACTGGACTACTGGCTTTCCAACTACAATCCAGGTAATTACCACAACCACAACAACTGTCTATACAATCTTCACGATTACCCTCCGTTCTATTCTCTGGACGATGTGAAAGTCGTCATGTTTGACCTGCCTGTTGCCATTTCAGAGCAAGTAAACGGGGTACAAGTGGTAGGGTGGGCGTCGGAATTGAACGAGACTTATTCAGATTCTCGGCCCGAAGAATTGATTTCAAAAATTGAAGATATCTACGGTACTGATCCAAAACAGGAAGGCGCGATCGCCTTTTATAACGACAGGGAAGGCAGGTACGGCAAATCCTATCGAGTTCCAAGTGCTTATGATTTGAAAGAGTTGAATGTTTTCAAGGAAAAAATAGTTCAGTCGACGCAGACGCGACGTAGAATCTGTGAAGATTTAATGAACCAATATGACTGGGATTTATTTATCACCGCCTTCAGTGAAATTCACGTGGCAGGTCACACACTCTGGCACATGAGTCAGGAGCACCCGATACAGGGTTTGCGAGAGCAGTTAGATTCGGATTTGTTATTCGAAGTTTATCAGAGTGTGGATGTGGAAATCGGGAAGCTGGTGGAGTCTTGCCAAGATGATACGACAGTTGTCTTCTACACAATCGATAGTGTTGTTTCTGACGGGCTTGAGAATCCGCGCAGCGTCTTTTTACCTGAGCTCTTGTACCGATGGAGTTTTCCAGGCAAGGCGGCACTTGCTCCTGGAGTGGCTGGCGATGAAGTGCCGGAACCGGGCCTTAATTTTTTAGAACACTGGAAGCACGAAGTGTGGAAGCTGCGCACATCCGAGGGTGACGCTGAGCTGCAGTCTCCCTTGGAGCAGGAAGGACTGAACGATACGTTTAGCTGGCAGCCGACTAATTGGTACAAGCCACTTTGGCCAAAGATGAAAGCGTTTGCTTTGCCCAGTGTGGCAGACGGCAGCATTCGTCTTAACGTGAAAGGTCGAGAACAAGGCGGGATAATAGAAATAGAACACTACGATGCCGTGTGTGACGAGATTACTCAAATGCTCGAACAAGTGATTGATGCGCGAACCGGCAAGAAAATAGTCAGCAATGTGTTAAGAGTGAAACAAGACCCTTTTGAAAATGATACTAAGCAGAGTCCAGCAGATTTAATCGTACTATTTCGAGAAGAGTTGCCTTCAGATACTGTCGACAGCCCGACTCTTGGGCGGATCGGGCCTATACCTTTTTTCCGGCCAGGCGGTCATCAGAAGCAAGGTTCAACAATTAAAAATTGCTTCATGATACGTACGGCGGAATCAGAAAACAGGTTGGTCAGCTCCCATGGTCAGCTTGAGGATATTCCTGCAACAATTGCCGCATTGCTGGGTAAGTCGCTTCCAGACGGAGCCAATGGTAAATCATTACTTAGGGAACCTCTGATTAATTATTGAACAGCTCTGGCCTGCAGACGATGTTCCTTAGATCTTAATTTCTGATCAAAGAAAGATCAGCACCATTTTCTGTTGGGTTGGGATGTAGCGGTCAAAGGGAAGAAGTGACTAATAATTCAATCGTGTCTCAAAAAAATATAGTGAAGTCCTGCCAGGTCTTGCACCGCTTTGAAGGTTTGGCTTTTGGTTTGGATCAGCCAACTATACTCTGTGAGTTGAGGATTTTTAATTTCACTGAAGAAGAATTGCTCGGCTTTGAAAACCTTGTTTCCCGCTTGCTTGATGATCCAGGTACCAGGACGTCCTTAGGTGGGCAGAATCTGGTTGAAAGGCTGGTCAAAAGGCTTCATTTTTGGTCTTCCAGGCTGCAACAGCAGTTAAACATACCTGTATTCGATTCCTGCACTGTAGTTCAGATTGAACTTGATTCTAAGGGGGAAGATTTCTGGCGTTGCCGTTTTGCTTTCCCTTATGCAATTTCTGAAACGTCAATCAAAGCATTAGATTGGATATTCGCGGTCTGTAATGCGAGTGTCGAATATTCTCAATCGAATAGCCAGGAAATCCTGGAGCAGCTGGCTAAGAAACTGGTACTGCTTCGAAAAGCACTCGACTATTATTCCAATTTTGGCACCAATACGATTCATCTGCAGAGAGCGGCACACGAGTTAGACATTCCCCGTCACACCCTGGCAGCGAAAAACTGTTGCTATGGACTGGGTAAAAATAGTCGATGGTTTGTCAGTACTGTCACCGATCAGACTTCTGGAATGGGCGTAATGTTGGCGGGCAACAAACTGGCGACAGCAAAGGTCTTGGCAAAGCACCTGTTACCTGTACCGGACCATCGTCTGGTTTGTGATGAAAAGGATGCCATAAAAGTCGCCAGTAGAATGGGCTACCCTGTAGTGGTGAAACCTGCTGACAAGGATCAGGGAGAAGGGGTGTTCGCCGGATTGAACTCTGAAGAAAGTTTCCTCAAAGCTTATAGGGCAGCATCGGAAGTATCAAATCGAATCCTCGTGGAAAGGCACTACGCTGGTCAAGACTATAGAATCACCGTGTTGCACGGCCGGGTGATAAAAATAATGGTAAGGACCCCGGGGCGTATTATAGGTAACGGAAAACAGTCGGTTGCTGATCTGGTTAAGGTAGAACAGTCGCGTGAGCAATACCAATCCGCACTACGCCGAACCGGTAAAATGCGTTTGCAGCTGGATGATGAAGCGCTCGGATTACTGGAGGAGCGGGGGCTGAACACCGAATCAGTGCCTGAGGAAGGGCAAATTGTCCTGCTTCGACGCAAATCAAATATTTCCACTGGCGGCATTCATAACGTTATTCCGATTGATAATGTGCATAAAGACAATTGCGAGTTGGCAATCAGAGTAGCGACAATACTGGGCCTCGATATAGCTGGTATTGATTTGATTTTAAAAGACATTAAGCACTCATGGAGAGAAACGAACGGAGTTATTCTGGAAGTCAACGCACAACCTCAGATTGGATTTAGCCAGACGCCAGAAATATTTAAGGAAATTCTGCAACACGCGGTACCAGAGGATGGAAAAATTCCGCTCCATTTAGGGCTCATAAATCATAAAACTCTGGCTGAGTTCGCTCCACAGTGTAATAGACTGGCCCAACAGCTTGGTTGTAATGGGTATTCCACAGCTGATGGCTTTTGGATAAAAGGGGAGCAGCGGGGCTGGAAACCACCCAGTGCTTTTCACAGTGGCCAAGGGATTTTACTGGACAGGGAATTGGAATCGGGCTTGATTCTGATGAGCCCACGTGAAATATTGCAATTCGGATTACCGGCCAGACAATTTTCCACTTTTTCAGTGTTAGAAGCCCCGCCCTTGTTTCTGGATAATGAGGTTGTCAGGCAGGCAATTGAGTTTGTCAAATACCATTGCGATTTGTCACCAACTATTATCGATGTTGACTCATTGGAAGCCATTAATCAGTTGATATAGTTTTACAAAGTTCTGGCCTGAGTCAGCGTTTTTATTCGAACGATAGCCCGATTTTGAACTAAAGCCCAGACAGCGGGAAAATTTCAAATTGAGAATAATAGATGAAGTTCTATTTGCAGGAATACAAAGCGGCCTGATCAAGTGCGGATATCGCTGTATAACTACATAACCGATCCTTTATTGCCGCAAAAGGATGGTGTAAACCTGGCGCATGAAAACATTACCAGGCTTCTTCAGGACAATACGTCGGTTGATCTGACTATCTCTTTTCACGATTTTAACCGGCTCCTTGCAGATGAGAATTATGCCCGCAGGGAATTGTCTGGCTGTGATTACGTGGTAAGCAACGTTGGACCACATGCTCATTATTATTTCTATTTGCGTGAAAAATTAAATCTGTCATTCAGGATTTTACGTGATGTCCGTACTGCAATTTGGAGCAGTTATCTTTTTCAAGAGTATCTCTGCACTCCCTACTTACGCGAAACTGACATATTAATGGTGGCCAGTCACTATACCCGCGGCATATACGAAAAGTTATTTCCTGCTTTAAAACAAGGAAATACCTTTCGTTGTTATCCACTGGCAGTTTGCTTCCCCGACGAATTACCTGCCCGAAGTGGATTGGCGCAAGATAAGGAGACCATTTGCCTTGGCTATATCGGTCGTCTATCAGAAGACAAAAATTTCCCTGATTTGGTTGAGCTATTGATCAGGCTCAATCTGGAAAACGGAACGACTAGCAGAGAACGTGAGAATGGAGAGAGTGCTAAAAGTGAAGAGTGTGGAATAAACACTAAGTATAAATTGGTTGCCTGTGGTGAAGTACATTCAGAAAGTTGTTCACCCACTTCCGTTGAAGAGAAGATTCATCGCGCCCTGGGCGAAGGTGATTACTTTGAGTACATGTTACCGCGAAAAAACAGGGACATCTGGGAGCTTTACCGAAGCTTTGACTTATTGATTTTTCCCAGTACCTCCAACCTGGAAACCTTTGGACGTGTATTGATTGAAGCAAGCTATGCGGAGCTGCCGGTGGTTTGTGGGGAGCATGCTGCCGCCGCCGAGTTGATGCCGCCGTCTTCCCTCTGCGGTGTAGACTATAAATATAATTTTCCATTCAGCACTCACTTCGACCACAATCTGGGCAAGGTAAATATAGCGGATATGGTAAGAGCCATTACCAATGGCGGTCTCTCACCGTCAAGCTGCCAACGTGAATATGCCGCGCACCCGGAAATGTTCCTGGACGTATTGACTACACCACTTACGGAAATAAGTGTGCACCTGAGAAAGCCTCTCAGTCTTACCGCTTCGCAAAAAGCGTTTATTGACTCGCTACGGGTATCAATGCCGCCACCACTTACAATGAAGCGCGCCGATCGACTAATTGAAACCCTGACGCAGTGGTTCCTTGCACTGCAGGACAAACGGGCGACTGAATATCCTCAACTGTTGACCGAGCTAATGGATAATTCGAAACATGCCGAACGGACTCAACGTTTTATCGATAAATGTGCCGTGACAAATAGTGATTTTACCAATGTCGGAGGCATCGATATTGAACTCTGCCATATCGCAGATTTTTATCCCGAGTTTTACATGACTCCCCAGTTTTAAAAGGCGCCCACCGTATCGTGGAAAACGCTGCCCTGCAAGTGGACGAGGTACTGCCATCCAGGTCCATCCACCAGTGGGTGCTGACTGTCCCGTTCCCCCTGCGTTTCCGGCATGCCGCCTACTCCGAACTGATGAGCCGGATACTCGGTATCGTCACCCGGTCGATCTCCACCCACCTGGCGCACCAGGCAGGGCGTCCCCAGCCTGAAGCACGCAGCGGGGCTGTAACTTTGATTAACAGGCTGTTAAGCGTTTCGGTTCGGCCCCGAATATAAACATTCATTCCCTTGTGTTGTTTCTGGACGGAGTTTAATTCAGGACCCCAATGGTGAATACGGCTTCCGCCGTATCCCTCATTATGGCCGTCTAACAGCTTCATGACTTGCTCCATGCCATCAGCCAAAGTGTGGTCCGCTTCCTGGAACGGTGCGGCATGCCGGGTCGCAGCAGGCCCGCAGAAGGGCCGCCAGGTATTCATCCTGCAGACAGTTCCGCCCAGGCCTGAGTTGTGAGGATTATCTCTCGTAGTGAAATGGATACTTTCCCAATCGTTGTAAAAGCGGACAGTCTGTTGAATAATGCTAATAATCCACTGTTTTTTCGATTTAAGCGGGGTAGTAACTCTCGCGTACTACCATTATAACGTCTAAGGAACCTCTGACTAATTATGGATCTGCTCAATAATTAACTGCCTGTTAATCAGAGGTTCCCTTAACAGCCTGTTGAAAAACTCTCAGGTGAGTGCAAGACAAGGCAAAATCTGGCGAAAAAGCGCAGTTTACACGGCGTAAATGAGCATTTTGAGCCAGATTTTAACGCCGTATTGTGCCAGCTGAGAGTTTTTCAACAGGCTGCTAATTCACGGCGAGACGGGGTCTCTCCAAGTCCCGTTCTCTGCCTCCCAGCAATCGAGGTCCTGAAAATGAAAAAAATAATAGACCTGCTCAGCTTTCTGATTGTCGCTTTATTGCTTACTCCTCTGGCGCACGCCCAGGATGTATCCGGCACGGTCATCGATATGAAGGGAGATCCCCTGCCAGAGGTCACGGTGACTGTAACTGTAGACGACATGCCTTCCGTAACGACAATGACTGATATCAACGGGAAATTCTCCATCGGCGGGCTGGAGCCTGGCGACGTGACACTCATTTTCCAAAGTGAAGGGTTTTACCCGCAGCGTCGCACTTTCAAACAGCAGAAAGACAATTATGTCACACTGTACCCCTTGGCTGCATTTGGGAAACCGCCGCTGATTGACGAGCAGAGGCTGAACCAGTTGGTCGAGCAAGGCCTCCGTCCAAGGAAAGTGACCCAGCAGCCGGTGTTTTCCGAGCAAGACTTCGAATTACTGCAATCGCTCTCCCCTTCGGAACTCCTGGCCTGCCTGCCGCATGACTTTCTGGCGAATCTGGCCTCCGAGGCGGCACCCGGTCTTTTCCCCTCGCCTCTGTTTCCTCAATTCATCGAGCTGGGCGAGGACTTCTTCTGCTTCGACACGGCACTGAATTCCGGCGCGGTATTGGCCACTCACCTGCCCAGCTACAATATCTTCTACACGACAGATCTGAACGGCGAGCCCGTGATCGACCTGCAGGGAATGAAAAGTCTGCTTATCGGTTTCGGACTGGATAATGAACTGTCTAGCCCCGGGACCGGAGAGGGTGTGCCCTGGCCGGAACCAGAGCCCGGTACCTTCGCGGACTATATTGCCATTACCACCGATTACAGTACCGTACCAACCGAACCGCCTGTTGCGTACTCGGCAAGGATGAGGGATACGTATATCGACTCGGTCCTTGATGAGGCCACCGGCATTACAACTGAGACATTCCGGCGGGAGCAGACGTTCACCCTGGATGCAATCAATTCCACCGCTGCCGTGCTCACCATTGTGACAAGAAGCAAACCGGACTTACCCTCAACAACTTCGTTTAACGGACAAATCTGGATAGACCGTGAAGAAACCGTGGAGAATTCCGCCAACGGCCAGGTGTTCAACCGGGATGTCATTAAAGTTACACCGTTGGAAGGGCAGCCTATATCAGCGGAAGAACTAGTCCGCACGGGTATGGTCATCTATTCGAGCGGAGGCGCCGCCACTGTAACGACAGAAAACCAGTTGCCGGGTAATGGTATCAGCGAGGACTTCACCAACTTGAGCCCTTCTTGGAAATGGGTCACCGGCTTCTACAATGTGAACTGGGGCGGACGGGAGTTCGAGGCAATGGAGGCCGTGGATATTTTCGCCGATGGAAGATTTGCCGTGACCGTGACCAACCTGGATGATGGCTACACTGAACGCAGGATCAGCGGTGAAATAACCAATCCCGGTAATCCTTTAGAAATTGATTATCAAGTGGGTGAGTTAATCATCAGAGAAGTCCAGTAACGATCCCGGCGCCACGACTGTCGATGTCAATCGACAGGCCGGGGCCTGCAACAAGGAAATGCAGTATATTCAACGCGACAGGATTGTGCAGAGAGGCTTACCGAGACTCAGATCCCTTTCGTCATACCGAGGGCCTGGAATCGGCAATAACAAAAAGTGGGTTTCCGGTTGAAGCACACAATCGCACTTACTTAGGGAGAACAGATCATGTCCAGCTATCGCCGAGTGAAGAACAGTGACCTGCTACTGTCTGGCTATTCTAGTATGCCAAAACTGTACTTTATCCTGTTGATAGCGATCACATCATGCTTATCGCACTCAGCAATCGCACACACTCTCAGCACCCATCAAATTACAATTGATGATCCCGATGATCAGGATGCCAGTGCATCCTTCGTACTGCTCGATCCTGGCGGTTTCAGTTGCCCGTCCCTGGTTACTATCAGCGTCGATCCGGACACTGCAGTAAAGGTTGATCCCGCCGGCCCCATCGAGATTGCCGGCTCGCAATTGTTTGTGGTCACACCTTTGCAGAGCTCGAGCCTGTTACCCGATGAAGTGAAAATTACGCTTAAATGGGCACACGGACCAGCGATACCAAGTCCCAGCGACCCCTGTTATCAGGCAATGGATGCTGGAGAGAGTGACGCAGGTACAGAGATGGTCACTCTCACCATTATTAAACCTAAATTACCAGCTACAACGGTAGCGAACACTGCGACACCAGCGGTAACGCCGACCGACCCGATCGCGATATACAGTGGCGAATTTTTCATGGAAGAAAGCCCGGACATCAGTCTTGGCGGCCCGTTACCAGTTGTCTTTCGCCGCTATCACGCATCGGGATTGCGGTCAACCGCTTCACTGGGCAACAACTGGCTGCACAATTTCCACTTTACCCTGAGCGGACCCGACAACGGTGAGATAATTGTCACGGACAATCGTGGCAGAATCCTGACCTTCCAGCAATCTGGAAACACCTATTCACTGATTTCGCCAACTTTCGCAGGCTATCAGTTAGTCGAAACCGACGCTGGATATACCCTGGGCGATGTGATCGAGAGCCGATTGTATCATTTCGACGATGCCGGCATTCTAATCTCGATCCAGGACCGGTCCGGCAATACCCAGACTTTGACCTACGACAATGGAAACCTCATTGGAGTTAGCGATGCGTTGGGTCGCAGCCTTTCCATGTCGTATAACGAGGATAATCGAATCGTCAGTGTCAGCGACGGAATTCGAACTGTGCAGTTTGCCTACACGGGCGGAAACTTAACCTCGTTTATCGATGTACGCGGCAATGAAGTCCGGTACGAGTACGACAATGCTGCTGCCGATGTCGGACTGATGACAAACAAGGTACTCCCGCTCGGTAACACGCTGACCGCCCAGGTGTGGGATGATGACGGTCTTGTCAGCAGTCAGTCCGATGGTAACCAGAACGGTTTCCACTTCTCTTACGGGTCCAATTCAACTACCGTGCAGACGGATCCGCTGGGTAACACCAGGGAATACGAATTCAACACGGATGGATTGCTGGTCTCACTCACCGACGAGATTGGAGAAACCTCCACGTACGGTTACGACTCTGCTGGACGAGTGATATCACAAACCGACAGCCTCGGGTATACAACCCGGCAGACTTACGATCCCGCAAGCGGAAAATTGCGCAGTTACACGGAACCCGATGGCTCTGTCAGTAACTATACCTACACGTCGCAAGTGCAACAGGGCATCGAATTCCGGGTCCTGACCAGGGTCACATACCCGGACGGATCGGCACAGGACATGACCTACGATACCAATGGCAATATGACCGGCTTCACAGACCGCGGCGGCAGGCAGACCAGTGTCACCTACAATGCCCGCGGCCAGGTGTTGACCATGACGAACCCTGCCGGTGGCACCAGCACTTTTGCTTACACTGCAGACGGTACCGTCAGTTCGATCATTGATCCCGCCGGAAACACCACGACTCTCGGCTACGACGCGTTGCGGCGGGCCGACCTGGTAACGCATCCTGATGGCAGCACTCGCAGTTACACATTCGACAGCGCCGGGAATATGCTCAGCGAAACAGACGAACTGGGCAATAGCGCCACATTCACCTACGATGCTAACGGCAACCTGACGACAATAACCGACCCACTGGGCTATGTGACAAATTACAGTTACGATGCGATGGACCGGCTGGTTTCAGTAACCGATCCCAATGGCAACTCCACCTCACGCAGCTTCGATGGGTTAGGCCGCATTGCGAGCCGGACTGACCGTAACGGCAACACCCTCACATTCGATTATGATCCGGCAGGCCGTCGCACTTCGATCACCGATGCCGCCGGCAATGAGTGGACGCAAACCTACGATTCCGAGGGATTCGCACTCAATCGCACCAACCCGCTCAATAACACGTGGTCTTACCAGCGTGATGATCTGGGTCGCACGATAAGCTCCACCAGCCCGGACAATGCGACATGGACCTTTGACTACAGCCCGGCAGGCCGGATTTCGCGGTTCAGCGACCCGACCGGGACAGCGACTGAATTTTCTGCGGACCCACGCGGTATCCTCTCGGGAATCAGTCAGGGTGACGGGCTCGTCGAGGTCGTACTCGAACATAATGACATCGGCCTGCTCACGCGGTTGACTGACGAGAATGGCCAGGACTGGAACCATGCATACGACAGCTATGGCCGCAAGCTAAGTGCCACCGATCCGCTTGGTCGCACCACAACCATGACCTACGACAACAGGAATCGTCTCACCCAGATAAACTACCCGGAGCAATTGGGCAGCGTGCAATTAAGCTATGACGCGCGCAGCAATCTCACGCGGAAACTTTACTCCGACGGCACGGACCTGAATTATACTTATGACGAGGCGTCGCAACTGATTGCGGCTACTGGCCTGACGCTGGCATACGATAAGACTGGCGAAATCATTTCGAGCAATGGCATCGATATCGAACGGGATGCCGGAGGCCGCATGGTCTCGGTAAGTTTTGCACCCGGCAAGACAGTGAACTACATCTACGATTCGCGGGATCTCCTGATTAAAGTTACGGATTGGGTGGGAGGCGAAACCACTTTCAACTATGATGTTGCATCTCGCCTCACCTCAATGACTCGCCCGAGCGGTGTCACTGCCACTTACACCTACAACGCCGAAGACAAGGTGACCGGCATTCAGGAAAATGCCGTTACACCCTTGTCTTCGCTGTCGATGCAGCGCGATGGCCGTGGTCGTATCACTTCAGAAACGCGCAATTTGCCGGTTCAGGGCACGCTCCCCGACGGAACGATAACAATGAGTTACGATGCAGCCTCACAACTCTCCGGCGCCGCATACGATGCGATCGGACGGCTGCTCGACACGGGGGGGCGCAACTACAACTGGAATATGGACTCCAGACTGCTGTCTTACCTGGATAACGGTGCCACCGTTTCGATGACCTACGACGCGCTGGGACGGCGTCTGTCACGCACCAGCTCAGGGGTGAGTCGGGCCTATGTGTGGAATTATGCGTTGACACTGCCGTCGATTTCGATAGTCCGTCAGGGAGGCAGCGACTTGCGCTACTACGTGCATGCCCCTGGTGGTGCTCTGCTCTACAGCATCGAGGCAGCCGACGATGCGCGGCACTTCTATCATTTTGATGCATCAGGAAACACGCTTTATCTTACGGACGACAGCGGTACCGTAACTGACGCCTATGCCTATACTCCTTTCGGTACGTTGCTCGCGCAAACTGGCAACACCGACAATCCGTTTACCTTCGCGGGTCAGATGGGTGCTATGCAGGAAACGCCGACCGGGCTCTACTACATTCGTGCACGCTATTACGATGCCGTGGTAGCGCGTTTTCTCACGCGAGATCCGGCGCGGCGTTCCCCTGTGCCCGGCGAAGCCAACGTCTACGGCTATGCGCGGATGAACCCGATCCTGTTCGGGGATCCGAGTGGACTCAACGCCAAGGTGAACAATGATGGCACCCATACGGATATAACAGTGGATGTATGGCAGCGGGGGGAGATAATCGGCACGCTGAATGTGTCCTTCGGCGAAGGAGGTTACCGCGAAGGTGGAGGGGGCTCAAGCGGTGGGTCCAGCGGGGGGGTTCTTTTAAACGGAAGGGGCACATTTTTTGTGGAGTTCAAGCCAGGTCAATGCGTCGACGGCAGTGTCACTGATCCGAACTTGATCGGTGGTGGCCGAGTTGAGGACGAGCGGGTTGCACGAGCGATGCTCTCCGCTGTTGACTTCAGCTCGGTTGGCCTGGAAAACAGGGCCCCTGGCACTCCCGCCGGCGATTTTATTCAAAAGAGAATCAAGGAACTCGGTCCAACCGAAAGCGGAGAATCCAGAAGTATAATCAGTTGGTCCAAATCGGCTATTAAGGGTAGTGGACCCTGGGATACCTACGGTGTTTTTAATGGTCGCACATGTAACACGTTTACTGGGGAAATGGTGAATGTGTATTTTGGTGGTACAGAATGGTCCACTGGAATTCTGCAAAGTAGCGTTACCGACAACATCAACCTCCATCGGGCGGAGTTGCAGTTAAAACACCTGAATGATGCCAGCGGCATAGCCCCGGTGCCCAGATGAATTGGAGATCAGCAATGAAAAAACTTTACCTCCATACAACAGGCATTCTGGCGACTCTGGTCCTGGGTCTTCTCTTCAGCTTAACGGTCACTGGCGAGACCTACAGTTACGATGCTGTTGGCCGTTTGATTGGCGTCGTTTACGACGATGGCAGTTCTATCAGTTACAGTTTTGCAGCGAATGGCAATTTGCTGGAAATAGTTTCAGCCGCTTCCACGCAAGTCCCTAACTTAGCACCTGTCGTATCTGTAGCAGGCGGAAACAGAGTGATTGCTGATGCGGACGACACTACCGGCGAGATCGTGAGCTTTTACGCGACTGCCACGGACAGTGATGGCACCGTCGATACGACAGAATGGTTGATTGATAACCAACTGGTAGCAACAGGGCAAACAGCGGATATTGCCCTTCCCGACGGAGTCTCAGCCGTAGTCTTCAAAGCAACTGACGATGACGGTGATTCGACCAGTGAAATGGTCGCAGTGACTGTTCTGCCACCGAATGCGCCACCGGAAATAGTTACTCTCAGTAGCGATGGAAATACCACCAGCGCAGTGATAAGAGGAGGTATAACATCGGACGGCGGAGTTTCCTTTACACCGGATTTCAAAGTTGGAGACTCTATTCGGATTTACGCAATTCTGGAACCGGAACCTGAAGACATTGGTTCCAACAGCGAGATTTTCGTCGTTGCAGCGGCTGGCTCAAGTTTCCTGCTGATTACTCCCGATGGCCTTGTGCCATGGGACGGAAGCGTAGGAAACCTGATTGCCTTTGATGAGGTAGTATTGAGCGCCAGGCATACAATCAACATTCTGGAACTATTCGGGAGTGAACTCACGCTGACTTCCGAATTAATTGGCAACTATGTATTCTTTATCGGCTATACGACCAGTGCTGGAAATATTGTTTACAATCAGGAGGCGATCCAGTTAAATATCACTGAATGATATGTTGCTCGCTGCCGGTGACTTTCTGCTCTGCAATACGTGCCCCACGTAATAGATTGGTCATGCTGTAGTTGCCTTCATGACAGGCGTATTCATATATTCGGCCTGCCACCTTGGTTAGAGGAATGATAGCGGATACCTTTCCGGAAAAAGCGGATGGGGCTGAAACCGTAAACTGGTATTCCATGGAATTGTAACCAGTACGGGTAAAACGCTCAGTCAGGACTGTATCGTAATTGCTGCCCACGCCACTGTAATTAATCGGTTGTCGCAAACCGTTGAAATTTTTGGTCACCACAATTAGGGTATCGTTATTTTCATACCAGCCGCGGGAATCGCCGGACCACAAGCGGATATTATCCGGCAAATCAGGTTTGTCGACGATCGATACGATGCGGGCATCGTGAACCATCTCCATTAAAATAACCACTGTGTCGCGCCCCTGAACTAACTGCAGATTATTGTTATACAGGCTGGGTGTGAACGGTGGTCCCGAATTCACACCGGCTATGCAGCGCTCGGCAAGGCCGCGATCTTCCGGCCCATCCTTGCCAATACCACCTACGAGGGTGCGAACCGGTCTGGTCCCGGGCATGTCGCGGCTCAGATTGTCAAATTGCCTTTCAGCACCCTGGGCTGGAGCGGGAAAGCGGCCATTTTCCGGGTAAACAATCAGCGAGGTTCTACTGTTCTTACCGATACCGGCACCCTCGTTCCAGAAGTCGTTACGACTGCCAACGCTGTCCCCGGGTCGTGGGGCGCTGGGATTTACCACCAGTCGCGCTGCCCTGGCCTCCGCGGCAGCATGAAATTCCGCGATCCTTTTGCGCTCCTGTTCCAATTGTTCAGCTTCAAGAAACTCCTGGTTACCAAAACGCTCTGGGCGCTCCATTAATGTATTGGAAGAAAAATTCCAGACTCCCTGCAGGTCCGGAAAGTCGAATTCAGTCCTGGGAACATTGTAACTGTCCTCAGGTCCGGGCGATGCCATGCTGCCGGTTAAAGCGAAGACAATTGCCAGGATCGTTGTTGATTTCATGGCTGGGAAACCTCTGTCATCTGCCAATACAATGGCAACTCTCAATTTTTCCCAAAGCATCGACACTCGGTTGCCAAAAGTCGCACTGGTCTTAAACCTGCATACAAGAGATCACGGAAAAAATGCAACGCTGAGAATGTATGATACCGCTATAAAGACCCAGCGACTACTTTGCGATTATCGTTGGCCGGAAAATGTAATGTCCAGGTAACCTATGATAATTTGAAATTGCCCTTCGTAGTGCCAGGCATACTGACATGACGACTTGCCACCGACATGCGTCGGGATGGCACGACAGGTCAGGGAAGCCAGCAGTCCTGCCTGAACCCACTATGGGGTGGGGCCTGTCTGGAGCTGCTGAGATGTTGCCTCGCTCGGTATGGGTCTCGAAATCGCTTTCCGAAAATATCTTCCACTTGAAACTTGGATCGATTCCTGCGAGTGTAGGACCGTCCAAGTAAGCGTGCTTGAAGGACTTATCGTCAAAACTTCACAATTTTTTTCTGGAGAAAGACTAATGCAAAAATTCATAACGTTCTGTTTGCTGACAATGTGGGGTTTCAACGTTTACGCGGATTCGGACTATGCTGCTACCTGGCGTATGAGTGGTATCGATTTCGGAACCGACGCCGAAGATCAATTAGTGCTTGATCTCAACGAGGGAACTCGGTTTGTTACGGCAAACGGGATCGTACTGGACGATCTCGGCGATGCCTTTCCAGCCACCGGTACCTGTTATTTCACGACCGGCAGTTTTCTGATATGCAATCTGGCGGTGGATTTCTTCTCACTGGATATTGCCATTGACCTGACCGATGGCAGCGGACTGGTTCAGTTAATTGACTACGACGGGCTATCGCTGTTCGACGGATCACTAACGTTGACCGAGGTCAAGTAGACAACCCGGGGCCAGGGCTGGTCGAAGGTCAACTGTTTGCCAGGCCGCGTCGGGACCGTGAGCGCCAGCAGCCCGAGCGATATCGTGGTTCTGAAGGATCTGCCGACCTGTAGAAAGCGGCGTGGGTATCTTTGCCATCGGCCGTTGCCCGGCTTCATTTCCGACAGCCCGGATGTCGGGCTATTGGCAGCCAGGCTCTGAAATAAAGTAATTCACCGTTCCTCGATCCAATTTGCCCGGTAAGCCAGATCCGTGGCATTCGGTAAGTTTCGCAGCCGCAATTGGTGTACAATTTCGCGAGCTTGAGAGGCAGGAAATACCTGTCGTGACCATTACCTGATTCTTTTAAATACTCAGCTATTCCATGTTGGAACCCCAAAAAGCGCTCGCCCTGTACCACGTCATGCTAACCGCCCGCTTACTGGACCAATTCGAGTTGGCGGCAGTCAATCGCGGTGAAGCCTGGTTTCATATTTCCGGTTCGGGGCATGAGAGTTCGGCGATACTCAATGAGTTCTTACAGGACCAGGACTGGCTGAGTTGCCATTATCGCGACAAAGCCCTGTTGCTGGGTCGGGGTGTCAGCAGCCAGGAATTTCTTAATGCGCTGTATGGCAACGCGGAGTCTTATTCCGGCGGGCGACAGATGAATCCTTTCACGTCCTGTCGCGCACGCAATGTCATGAATATGTCTATACCGGTGGGCAATGGGGCTCTGCAGTGCGTGGGGGTGGCTACCTCAATCAGAAGCCAGCCTGACAATCCCATCGTGTTGTGTTCGATTGGTGATGGCACCTCCCAGCAGGGAGAGGTGCTTGAAGCGATCGCCGAAGCGGTGCGTTCGCAATTGCCGGTGCTGTTTTTTATTCAGGACAATCAGCTGGCCGTATCCACGAAGACTCGTGGTAAAACTTTTTTCTCACACCCCGACGCGGAACCGGAAGAGTTTTACGGATTACCGATTCACCGGGTCGACGGCCGTGAGGTACTTCAGGCCCGACAACACCTTGCACCGGTTATTGAGCAGGTACGTGCCAGTCGCGGTCCCGCCATCGTGATTTTTAGAACCTGTCGGCTTGATAATCACAGCAATGCCGACGATCAAAGCCTTTATCGTTCGGTGCATGACTTAGAGCAAAGTCGACTGGAAGATGATCCGCTTGGGCGGCTGGAAAACGCCCTGTTGGAAAGTGGTATTACCGATCTACAGCTGGATGAGATTAAATCTGCAATCCAGATTCGTCTGGCGGCGGAAGAATCCCGGGCCAAATCGGGTGGTCAACCGACAGCAGTCAAGACCGTTAAGGCTGCATTGCCGGATGTGCTGGAGGGAAAATTCAACCCGGCAGCCTGCCAACCTGCTTTTGTGAACTGTACCATGCGTCAGGCGATCAACCGTGTGCTGCGACACCACCTTAGCAGCAATCACTCTGTATTCCTGTATGGTGAAGATATCGAGGATCCCAAAGGCGATGTGTTTGGAGTTACCCGGGACTTGAGTAACGAGTTCAGCGGGCGGGTGCTGAATTCGCCGCTTTCGGAATCCACTATTGTAGGTCTGTCAATCGGACGAGCACTGGCAGGTGACAAACCGGTCTGTTTTATCCAGTTTGCAGACTTTATTCCCCACGCCCTCAATCAGATTATGTCCGAGCTGGCGACTTTGTACTGGCGCAGCAATGGTGAGTGGTCGGCACCTGTGATCGTGATGATTGCCTGTGGAGCATACCGTCCCGGTCTGGGGCCTTTTCACGCTCAGTCCATGGAGGCATTGATGGCTCAGGTGCCGGGGTTGGACGTGTTTTATCCCAGTAATGCCGGTGATGCTGCGGGGCTGTTGAACTCTGCCTTTCTTTCTGGCCGACCCAGCATTTTTTTCTATCCCAAGAACGCGTTGAACAGGC
The DNA here is from genome assembly GCA_024234395.1 of Pseudomonadales bacterium. GTDB lineage: Bacteria > Pseudomonadota > Gammaproteobacteria > Pseudomonadales > Pseudohongiellaceae > NORP240. The sequence goes on along the minus strand of JACKOH010000003.1, from coordinate 352,155 downwards.
CCGAGGACCGGGCCCCGGAGAATATCGGTCAGTATTTCCTTCCCATCGGCGACGCCATACAAGTTCGAAAGGGCAATGATCTCAGCCTGTTGGCCTGGGGAAATACCTTGCAGATATGCCTGCGAGTGGCAGTAGAACTGTCGAAACTGGAAATTGACTGTGATGTGATTGACCTGGCGTGTATTTCTCCCTGGGACAAGGAGGCAGTACTGAAATCGGTGCAGAAAACCGGCAGGATGATTGTCGTGGAAGAGAATACGCACACCTGCGGTTTCGGTGCAGAAGTGGCGGCAACAGTAGCGGAATCCGCTACCAGACCGGTACTCATTCGGCGTATTACCGGCCCCGATTCCTACTTGCCCTTCAACTTCGATAATCAACGCGCACTGCTGCCGTCTTTTGAATCCATTCTTGCCACCGCAGCCGAACTGCTGGATCTTGATCTGGACTGGCAAACTGAAAGTCAGGTTGGGGTCGACCGGGCGATAGTCGCCGCTATTGGTTCCGGTCCTTCCGATGAAACCGTGGAGGTGCTGGAAATCCCGGTTGCTGTCGGTGGAGACGTCGAACGAGGTGATCTTATCCTGGTTGTCGAGTCAGCCAAAAGTGTAGTGGAAATGACTTCACCCTGGACCGGAAGGATCGTTGAAATAAGCGTCAGCGAGCACGATATAGTGAAAGTGGGCGATCCGGTTATGGCAATTGTGACGCGGGAGCCAGTGAAATCCGCGTCAATGCAAGCCCTGCCGCTCAAGCAACTGCCGTTACTGAGCCGGCGCCATGCGGATATAAAGCGATCACCTTTATCTGCAGGTAGGATCGGAAAACAAGTCAAACTCGCCGATATAGAGACTGCTGTTGGTTCCCGGCGCATAGACAATGCCTTCATTCTTGCAAACCTGAAGGACGACGAGTCTCACACTGGAGACGAGATTCTGCGACTTTCCGGTATTGAATCACGCAATTGGGTTGGCGGAAATGAATCGGCCTTGACTCTGGCGGTCAAGGCGGCCCGCCAGCTGCTTGAAAAATCCCCCTTGGCTCTGTCGGATATAGACTTGATCGTTTGTAGTACCACGAGCCCCGAACAAGTAAGTCCATCTCTGGCCTGTCAGGTATTGGAACACTTGTCCGATGGCGTCGATCACAACATTCAGGCTTACGATATTTTTGCCGCCTGCTCCGGCTACCTCTATGGTTTACAAGCGGCTTACGATTGCATTGCACATAAACCGGGGGCCAATGTCCTGGTGATAACAACGGAAGTTCTCTCCCCGCTACTCGATCCAGAAGATTTTGATACTTATATTTTGTTTGCCGATGCTGCCACTGCTACGCTCGTAACCGGCCGTGAGGATCTGCCAGCCTTGTGTAACCTGAGAAGACCCGTACTATCAGGCAAACGGGATCGCCGAGGTAGTCTGCGAGTTCCAGTCAAAGGCCAGGGATTCATTACAATGGAGGGGAGAGTTGTGTTTTCTGAGGCAGTACGGGCAATGAAGAAAATCCTGTTGGCGGCCTGCGAGCAGGAGTCTATAGTAATGGAGGAAGTCAGCCTCGTGGTTCCCCATCAAGCCAGTCAGAGAATCATCGATGCGATTCAGGACCGCATCAAGGTCGATGTATTCTCCCGCGTCAGTGAATTCGGTAATACCTCTTCCAGCAGCATTCCCCTGTGTTTACCGGAGGCGATCAAAGGCAAGAAAGCAGGGGAACGAATTGGGCTGTGTGCATTTGGAGCGGGATTTACTTTCGGCGCCGGGATTCTGGAAGTCCTCTAAGGAAATTCTGACTACATGGATCTGCTCTGACTCCAATTATTCATCAGGGTCGGATGATGCCGATGTTACTCTGGATTTCGATCGTGGTGCCGAGTGGCGCAGAAAGCTGCTGTAGACGGCTCAGAATTCGTCTTGCCACTGCCGGTGGCGCCGGGCGGGGAATTCCTCGCAGGGACAGCTTTTCCTCCTCATAGCGGGTCTCTATAGGATAGATGCGCACTTCCTTCAGAGTGCGCCCGGAGTATTCACTGATCGCAATGATGCTTTCATACTTGACCGGAAATTCCGCTCCGCTGGGACCTACATCGCGTTGGGGGTCGCCGCGACCGGAAAGACCGATGACATCCATTTGTTTGAAGAATTCCCCGAGACCATAGAACACGGGCCGGTTTTTGTAGATCTCGATTCCGCGCAGGGCGTGAACACCGGTTCCCTGAAACAGGTCTGCGCCATTATCGATGACAGCATGGGCAAACTCCGGCAGGTAGTCAGCTATGCTGGAGTTGGTGTCCAGATGCTCTGCTTCCGAAATCCCTTCTCCCCGGTAGCCACCCTTGGCGTCGAGAAAGTGGTGAGCATGAATCGCCACGGTAATGAAATCTGACCTTATCTTACCCTCGCGAACGGATGCCACTACTTCTCGCAGGTCCCGGTCGTTCATCTCGAAATGATAATAGGGTCTGGTAACACCGGGGGGTGCCCTGCGAAACTGCTGTTGCAGGAACTCAACCTGCGAGTCGGTATTCACACCTCTCGCGTAGTGGAACGTCCCGTTGGGAAAGGCATCGCGAATAGTCCTGATCGCGTCCCACTGTTGCTCCGGTACCATAAAATATCGGGTCACGCGCAGGGGGCTCAATCCGCCAACCCCAGGCCATTCCCCACGCGCCAGTTCTGCCCGCGGTTCATGATCCGAAGTGGCTACCATCCCAACCCGTCCGCGTTTGCTGGTAAAAAAGCGTGCTGCGCGCGCCGCCCAGTAGGTCTCCCCGTAACCGGCGTATTGCAGGCCTGCGGCATCCAGATGCCGGGAAGTCTCGATCAGACCTTCGCGGCCAAAGTCATTGGCGTGATTGTTGGCGCGGGCAACGATATCGAAGCCCATCTCCACCAGTGAGCGCGCGGATTCGGGTTCCGCACCAAAGCCTCCACCACGGGATCCCCGGAAAGTCCGCCCGTCGATAATGTTGGTCTCCAGGTTTCCGGTTGCCACGTCAGCGGTCTGAATGAGCTCCACTACCTCGCGGAAACCAGGGTCGGCAAGCATATGCTCCATGGGGTAGGCAATGATAAGGTCGCCTACCGTGGCAATAGTGAATCCGTCCTGGACCGTGGTCGCCAGTTCTGCCGGATCCGGTGACTGGGCGAGTATCGGCGGAGCTGTCAGTCCGGCTGCACCGGCAATTACAGACAGGAACAAGGTTCGGCAGCGACTTTGGATCATGTTTGACCTCCAATGGTTAGCAGCCTGTTGAAAAACTCTGAGCTGGCACAACACAGCGCTAAAAACCGGCTCAATATGCCCATTTACGGCTTGTAAACTACACTTTTTCGCCAGATTTAGCCTTGTCTTTCGCTCACCTGTGAGCTTTTCAACAGGCTGTTAGTGTTTTTATTCATTACGTTCTTTTAACAGTGAATGTTCTGGCGGTCAATTCTGATCCCCGGTAGTACAAAAACGAGTATGACCGTTTACGAGAGTTGTCCAGCCGGGCCCCTGAGGCAGGCAGATGAGGTATCCAGGTGTAATCTGATGTTGCTGTGGTGTCAGAATATCCGTAGTACACTTCGAGTCGATGCCAAATTAGTGTTTGTTTTGCTGGGCCGGCGGCATCCTCTCAAAAAAAATAAAACATAGGAAACATTAATGAAAAACATTACCCGATTTATAATCCTGGTCTGCAGCCCATTGCTGTTGCTGTTGCCGCTAAATGCTGCCTCTGCCTCTGAATTTCTTGGTACTTTCTGCTGGCGCATAAACATGGTTAACCAGGAACCGGAAGAAGATACGCAGTATCTCAATCTGGGCATATCTCATGTCGGAGACGGTCACTTCAGCGTCAATGGGCTCATTACCAGGCAAAGCGGTATTCCAAACAACCCCATGCTGCTCAGCGGCACCGCGGAACAGGTCGGTGAAAATGTCAGAATTTCTTTTCATGGGGCAGAATCCACATTTGGCGAGGATGCTGAAACCATAAATATCCATGCCGGGGCGCAGGTTGGCCCGCCGCTTTTCAATGGTGTGGTAGGCGTCAATGTTTATTACTACAGCCGCGTCAATGTGACTGACCCGCAGCCGATTATCGAATCGCAATTCGGATTCCTGGTGTTTTCGGAGTGCCCTGCTACCTGAATGTCTCCGCTGAGGCTGAAGTAAGGAACCTCTGATTGCCGGCGATCAGAGGTTCCCTAGCCTACAATAACCTGTAAAACTATTTCAGAACGAGTCTCTGGGCCCGGGAATTGGAAGTCTCCGCCACATACAGGAGGTTCTCCGATGGGCAGGCGAGGCCATGGGCTCCGGAAAATTCGCCTGGATTACGGCCGGAATTACCGATGGTTCCCAGCACTTCGCCCTGAAGCGTGGCTTTGATAATCCGTCCGGGGAAGGTGGTCTCACCGACGAAAATTATATTGCTCCCCGGCGGTATGCAAAGAGCATTGGGAGCACCATTGGCGGCTACATTGTCCAGGTCCGCCGGTGTTGGGCCATTGACTGCTTTGGATCCAGGCCGGATCGGCGTCGCCACGCTGAACTCGCGTAAATAGTTCCCCTCGGTATCGAATACCTGGATGCGGGAATTGGAACGATCGCCCACATAGATATTGTCGTCGCTGTCAATGACGATGCTGTGGGGGAGACGAAACTGGCCCGGGCCCCGCCCGGGTTCGCCCCAGGATTTGACCCAGTCTCCGTTGGCATCATATTTCGCAACGCGAGAATTTATGTATCCATCGCTGATGTAAATATTGCCCTCGGAATCGAAGGCTACGTCGGTCGGTTCACGAAAGCGGCCGTCTTCAGCAGGTCTGGGGGTATCGACATGCTCGAAGGGGCGGGCCGCTTCCGAAACGGATTCTGTCTTGCGTCCGAATACCCACACCACCCGGCCCTCGGGATTCATACGGACAATCATGTTGGAGCCCTTGTCGACGGTCCAGATGTCATCCTTTGCATCGATACGCAGGCCATGAGCGAAGGCCCAGGCATACAGCCCGCTACCGTGTTCGCGCAGGTAGTGTCCTGTGGCATCAAACTCCCATAGGCGTGCTGCGGAAATTCCGTAGGCCGGCCCACCACCGGACGGACTGGCACGGTGAAACACGAACACGTGATTTTCCGAATTGACGGCGATTGCAGAAACCTCGCCAAAATTCATTCCTGCGGGGATAGCGAAAAAATCCGCTTGCGCTTCAAATTCTATCTGAGGCGCGTATTGAGCCCAGGCAGCGGAAGAACAGCTCAGTGAAAGAAACACAGCGGCAAGGAATCTGGTCATGGGAAATGCCTCGAATTGTGTGAGGGTTCAGTGTTGCGCGGAATGCTGAAAGCGGGCAGCCAGGCAGTTGCTGCGCAGCAATATTTATTTTTATGTCACTCCTGGCAACCACTTCAGCATAGCATGACGTGGTGGCTCGTCGGCAGTACCAGGAGGGTCGGGATAATCCGCTTCAACGCGGCGGTCGCTGATAAGTGTAGAAACGCTTCGCCGAACAGGCCGTTACGGAACAAGTAACCTCATTCAGATCCGGAGTCGCTGGTTTCCGCCTTGTTGCGTTCCGCGAGTACCGAACCGATACCGGCTCCCAGACTCAAACCCAGGGCAATACCCAGACCAATATTGTCAAGTGCAGCTCCAGCCGCAATGCCGATACTCATGCCGATAACCATCCACAGAGCGACACTGTCGGGGCCACTTCGTCCGGCTTTGCGTGGTTGCTTCCTGTTGGAGCTGAATAATTTCATGATTTATGCACCCGGCAGTTTCCTGCTTTACTCAGAGGTTCCTTAGATTGTCCCGCTCACCCGCAGATTATAGGTGGGGCCGGGACGGGAGCACTGATGCTCGATTTCCTGCAGAATACCGCTGGAAATCCGGCCATCGAAGCGCTGGCGTTTACGACACTGGGCGCCGTCAATCAGTCCGCCACCTTCAAACCGCCAGGTCAGGCCAAAGTGATCCACTTTTTCCACGTACAGGTTGACCCGCGGATCCCGGACAATGGCTTCGATGTCATCGATATCATATTTCCTTAAATTACCATCTATCCGATCGAAGTAATCCATGCCCCAGTTCATATGCCACTCCGGAACGTCGTGCCGGAACTGGAAAGTGAAGCGGCCCCGCTGATAATTCTGGAATCGACGTTTGATACCAAGAAACGGATCGGTCACCTCCGAATCCTGCAGGTTCAGTGTGGAGGTGGCAAGCAGGTTCGGCATACCGATAATACCCATCCGCATGCTCAGCGACAGGTTGGTGCCGTATTCCCAGCCGTCGCCAATATTCCCGTTTACTGAAACCAGTTTGTCCGGAGAAGGTGAGGCATCCATCCGATCGATGACATCGTGGTGTTTGAAATAGAAAATTTCTGCACTGAACACGCCAACGTCGTCAGGCAGCCGGTACTCGGTATCGAACAGATAACGCCACATCCATTCCTGGCGCAGTTGCGCGTTGCCAGCCAGGGTATTGGAATCATTGTCCTGCTCATCGTTGGCGGCTACAAAATCAGCGAAACTCAGTTGATTAACGACTTTTTCGACAGTGCCACGCAGTTGCAGCTGGGGTGTGACATCGTAACGCAGTTCGACCTTCGGCTTGATGAAATCAAAATCCCGTTGATTGTGTACGTCGCCGGTCTGGGTGATTTCGGAGGTTTCGTATAGCAGCGTGCTTTCCAGCGTCAACTGCTCGTTCAGTGACCAGTTATGGATGAAGAAAGGTTCGTAGCGAACTTCCTCTACTGTGGAATTGGCATTGTTCACGTCCTGGGGAATCAATCCGCCAACCGCGTCCGAAGGAGCGGCAGTGCCGGAGAGCAGCCCGAGTGCCAGGCTCGAGTCCAGGGTGGTGACGGCACGCTCGATGCCCATCTCCACGTTCTGATCCTGGACGATGTCGAAAGTGTAGGAACTGCGCAGTATGCGTTCCTCCGTGACCGCATCGGTGTGCAGGTAGAGGTTTTTCTGCTCGCTGGTATCGTCCTGTTGAAGAAAGCGCTCCCGCGTCGTTACGTTGTTGTCCTGGTTGGCTATCGCCAGCAGTTTGAAGCGGCTGCCGTTACTGAAGTCCAGTTCGTAGTCGCCACCCAGCTCCCAGTTGTGACGATCATTGGGTATGGCCTCCCGTTCGACGGTAAGCGGATGCCCGGCGAAGCGCAAGTCAGTGGTGCGGCGATCGACATCGGTTGGGGCATCATTCTGTGCGTACAGGCCGTTGAGCCTCACACTGCTGCGGTTGCCGAACTGATAGGCAAGATTGGTACTTATTTCGTCATTGCGCTGATCACGAACCCGTTCCTCATGAACCAGGTCGTTGGGGGAGATATCACCAAGGATACTCTCTTCGTTGCTGACCTGGTGCTCATAGCGACTGCGGCTGGTCAGGCTGACCTGGTAGGAAAGCCGGTCGGCACTACTGCTAAGCGACACCGAGCCGCCCGGCTGCACGGTATCGTCCTTGTACATTTCCGCGTTGAGATCGTAGGAGATGCTGGTGGAGGCCAGTTCCTCCAGCAGCACAATATTGACAACCTGGCTGCTGCCGCGCACATCCAGATCACCCGAGGTTCCGCGGATGATCTGGATCTCCTGGACCTGGCTGGAAGAGATCCGCCGTAACAGATCGCTGGTCTGATTGGATTTTCCCGCCACGCGTTTGCCGTTCACCAGCAGTTCGTTGCCACCGCTGCCGGCACCGAGGCCGCGACCTCCCGATGACGCATTGCCGCCACTGCCGCTGGAAAGTCCGGAACGGCTGCCACCGGAACGGTTGCCGCCGCCGGTATTCTGACCCTGACCCGGAATACGATCCAGCATGTCCTGGGCGGTCACCGGTGCATATTCCGCAAAATAACTGGCTGGATAGATGATCGTGGTGTCTTCCTCCATCTGGGCGAACACTTGGGATTGACTGCCCACCAGGAGGAGCAGGGCGAGTGGGAAAAGTGACACACGGACCCGGGAATTGCCTGTCATGAGGGAACCTCAGCTGCACTGATACCCGCCAACCTGGCGGGGCTTTTATTGTTTGGCCGTTATTTTACGTTTACTGTGTCCGTAAACGCTACCTTGAAAACATAACAACTGGGCATCCACCGAGCGTATCGCGATCGACATCCGGCAGACGGATGCCCTGGCTCGCTGATCCGGGAAAACCGGCTTTCAATAGCCGGGGTAACTCTTTATTCTGACCTTTTTGCGAGAGTGGAGTATGAGCGCTCTGAATTATTCCGTTACTACCCTCAGCGGATTGGCACTGGTACTGCTGCTGGGCATCAGTGGCCTGTCCGCACCGGTGGCGGCGCAGGACCGGATCGCCGCGCTGGCGGGAGACGGCAGCGTGATGCTGCAGTCTCCCGATGGAGAATTGCTGGTCAGCTTGAATCCAGATACCGGGCTGATACCGGCTTCCCTGCTCAAAATCCCGCTGGCTCAGGTGGCGCTCACTACCCTTGGTGAAGACTTTCGTTTCGAGACGCTCTTCTACACGAATGACAGTGGTGATCTGTTGATTCGTGGCCTGGGAGATCCGTTTCTGGTATCCGAGGAGCTCGACCGCATTGCCGCCCACCTGGCTCAGGATGGGCTCAAACGGGTTCGCCGCCTGGTCGTGGATGACTCGGCTTTTGAGGCGAATCCGGATCTGCCCCTGGAACTCTATACAGACCAGCCATACGGTGCCCGGAACAGTGCCCTGGCGGTAAATTTCAACACCGTGAACCTGGCCTGGGACCAGGCAGGTCGGCTGATTTCCGGGGAGTCCCAGACACCACTGACACCGCTGGCCCGGGAACTGGCCGCATCACTGACGCCAGGAGCTGCGCAGCGAATCAATCTGGGCGATGATCCCGGCGCCGGTCTGCGCCAGGTCCAGCAGTTGTTCCGATTGTTTCTTGAAGGCGTCGGCATCCAGGTCAAGGATGCGGAGTTCTATCAGCAGGCAGTTACTGACGACTGGACCCTGCTGCATCGTCACCCGAGTTCCCATTCGTTGCGGGAAACCCTGGAAGGACTGCTGCGCTACTCCAATAATTTCATCGCCAACCAGATCTTCCTTACCCTGGGTGCCCAACAAGCCGGCTATCCGGCCACCAGCAGTGCCGCCAGGGAGGCACTGCAGCAACAGCTTGCCGCCCTGTACGGGGTAAATTATGGAACCGATCCGCAGATCCTGCTGATGGAGGAGGGCTCAGGTCTGTCCCGCGAACAACGCAGCAGTGGCACCGCAATGCTGCACATTCTCGAGGTATTCCAACCCTTTGCCGATCTGCTGGCGGTGGAGGACGGGGTGCTTCGTAAGAGCGGAACCCTGACCGGGGTGTATAACTTCGCCGGTTATATCCCCGGTCCGGATGGCCTGTATCCGTTTGTGATCCTGACCAATCAGGGTGCCAATAACCGCTCGGCAATTCTGCGTCTGCTGCGGCAGCGCCTGTAAATAGGGACAGGTTCCTTTTCCAACTGTCAGTTAACGCAATGTTCCGGGTTCACCGATCTGGGCAGCTCCAGGGGCGCCGGCGTTACCCTACCGTCACTGGCCAGTTGCTCGAACGCAGCCTGCTGCAGGGTTTTGACCTGGCTGCGTGACAGGCCCAGTTCATAACCCGAACACTCGTTTTCACCCAGTGAACGTGGATCCAGGCCGGTGAGATTGCCAAACACCACCAGGGCTTCCAGGTAATAACCATAGGAACTGGCGTGGTAATGATCCCAGGTCCACAGATCGACTTTATCGGCATCGATGCCGTCGTAGGGATTGGGATCGGCAAGGCCCAGCTGCATGGCCCGGGTCCAGGCTTCGCCGACACCATTGACAGCGACCACACCCGGTGCAGCGGCGGCCTGATCGTAGGCGGCCCGGATATCGACAGCCATCTGCTCAATGGGCTGGCCACTCCAGGGACGATCGGGGACGTAGGTCTGGTCCGCGCGGGACCAGGTGGCGGTGAGATAGACTTCCACCTGTGGATTCTTGCCGCGCAGAAATTCCGTCATCTGCGCCGCCGTGGCAACCAGTTTGTCCGGATTGGCCGGATTGTCGGCATCCAGAGTACTGTATCCGTGCATCACGACCTGGTCCCAGGGGCGACGCCCGATCACTCCGAGCTTGTTGGCCAGGTGAAAATCCAGACCGCTTCCGCCGCGGGTTTCCAGGTAGACGTCGTAATCGAGCCCTGCCTGATCGGCAAAAGACTTGAACAGGGCCGGCACCCCGCCAATGCCTTCATTATTGAGATCGGTCACGGTGTCGGCCCGATAAAATCTGACTGCGGACCCATAGCCGTAAGTAAAGCTGTTACCGATGAAGAGGGCGCTGGTGTCAGCCAGTGCCTGACCGCTGCTTTGCAGTACTGCCAGCACGGCACACAGGAGGATGAATGGTTTCATTGGAGCTCCGGATTCAAAGTTCAACTGGGTTGCCGAGTGTCTTTCAGTAGGAAGCGTACGTCAACCCTTCAGACCCAGAAGCGGTTTTCGGCACACAACGATGGAGGGTTTTCAGTCCCTGACCAGAATGCTGCCCACGGCAGCGGCGGTCAGCGCCAGTGTCAGCATCAACAGAGTTCCTGGAGAGGGAAGGAACGGCAGTAGTGCGCCGAATTGCTGAATCAGCGCCTGACGAAGAGTCGTGAAATCGTCGACCGTCAGAAATTGCAGCATCCCGGCATCGGGCGCCGACCTGAATAATAGCGCCAGGACCAGCCAGCAAAGTCCGGCGCCGACAAAAATCCGGGTCCGCACATTCGAGAGCTTTCTCAATTCGTGCTCGACGCGTTGGCTGAAACCGGCATCCGCTACCTGGGCGATCCGGGCCAGCCGGCTGTCGAGGCTATCCTGTGGATTGGAGGTTATCATCTGATCCTTCCTGCATCGTCACCGATTTTTTTTTTATATCGTCACCGACGTTCTTTATCCCGTCAACGACACTTCTCATTTCGTCACCGATGCTTTTTGATCCGTCACCGACGCTTTTCATTTCGCCGGCGTCGCCAGGTGCTGCGTCCAGAATCCGCAGCAGCCGCTCTTTACCGCGGGCAATGTTGGTTTTGAGGGTGCCCAGGGGGATCTTCAGAATCTCAGCGGCTTCGCTGTGACTGAATCCATAGCTGTGACAGAGTGTAAGTGCCGCCGCCTGCTCCGGACTCAGTTGCAGCAGAGCTCTTTCCAGGTCAAGCTGCTCACCGGTTACGTGTTCAAAGCGGTCTGCCGTTAACTCCACCTGCTGCCCAAATTGTTGATAGACCTCCTGGCGGCGCTGCCGGGAGCGCTGTTGTTCCAGAAAACAGTTATGGGCGATGCTGAACAGCCAGGCGGAAAATGAGCCGGAATTCCGGTAACTGCCAATCTTGCGAAACGCCTTGATAAAGGTCTCCTGGGCCAGGTCATCGGCGCGATCGTGGTCACGGGCAAGACGCAGCAGTTAGGCGCGAATCCTGCCCTGGTGAATGCGGACAAGGCTGGAAAACGCCCGGCTGTCCTGAAACAGCTGGGCGCGGAGTATGTACAGACGTTCGTTGTTCAACAGGGATTTGATCAGCGCATCCTCAGTCTGGTTCGCGTAACCGGTACTTGCCGGATATCAGGTAAGCAATCCCGATAAACACCGGTATCAGTGCGGCAAATACGCCCGTGGGCTCCTCGAACAGGATATGTAAAGTCAGTGGAATGCCGATGGCCAGCCAGATAATACCAACCTTCAGATCCTGTTTGTAACCACTGCCGGTATTTCCCAGCAGTCTTATCGTCTCGGCATCGATACCGCTGCCACCGAGCTCAGCCATTTTGACCAGGGTTTGCAGCTTGCTGGTCTTCGCCTTGTACAGATAGTAAAGAAATCCACCAAAGGCGGATGCTGACACCAGTATGGCCGTTATTGCGATCAAGGCATCTGCGTACATTGCCCGTTGCTCCTCTGAAAACGTGGGAATTATTTGTTCTTCTCCCAGTAGATGCACGGCAGCGGGGTTTTGGATTCAGGACTGGAAAAATTCCGCCAGGGGATCACTCAGCGGGGGGCATCATAGCGTTCCGGGGTGCCGTTTTTCGAGAAGACAATCTGCCAGAGCTGGTTGTTTCCCGAGCGAAATGAGCCGGCTGAACACATCAGGTAAAAGTGCCACATACGGCGAAAGGCTTCGTCGTAATCGGGCAATTCGTCCCAGGCACGGTTGATATTGCGGTCCCAGGATTGCAGGGTGCGATCATAGTCATTGCGGAAATTCTGCCAGTCTTCCATCACCAGCAGGTCTTCGGTTGCCCGGCCAATCAGCCTGATGGACGGGGTGACGGAATTGGGGAAAATATACTTTTCTATCCAGGGGTCGGTTGCCACATTGGAGTGACGGTTACCGATGGTATGCAGCACGAACAGTCCGTCATCGGCCAGGCAGCGTCTGACAATTCTGAAGTACTGGCGATAGTTCTTGTGTCCGACATGTTCGAACATGCCGATCGAATAGATGGCATCAAACTGCTCGTGCAACGCATGGTAGTCCTGCAGACGAATTTCCACCGGCAGATTCCGGCACCGCTCACTGGCCAGTTCCATCTGCTCCCGGGATATGGTGACACCAACCACCTCAACGCCGTATTTTTCCGCGGCATAACCGGCAGCACCGCCCCAGCCGCAACCGATATCGAGAATCCGCATGCCGGGCCGTAATCCCAGTTTCCGGAATACCAGATCCAGTTTCGCCTCCTGGGCACTATCCAGCGTGTCGGCATCGCGCCAGTAACCGCAGCTGTAAATCATTCTGCGATCCAGCATACGTTCATAGAGGTCGTTACCCGCATCGTAGTGCTGGCGTCCCACCTTGAAAGCGCGGCTGCCGGATTGCATATTGAAAAGGTAGGATTTCAGCAGGAACAGGCGGTCGCGGAACGAGGCAACCCGGGCGGGAAGGTCGGTGCGCAGGATCCGGTTGAAAAACTCATCCAGCGCTTCGCAGTCCCACCAGCCTTCCATGTAGGCTTCGCCTACACCGATGGTACCCTGAGATGCGGCGGCATCGAACACCCGGGGATCATGGATTCTGAGATCCCAGGGCCGGTCGCCACCGATCCGGATATCGACACTTTCCAGCAGTGTCTCGACTTTTTCCCGTAGCTTTTTTGAAACCAATGGTCATGACCCTCGGTTGCACAAAAATGCTGCCGGCAACGAAATTCGTCGCCTCCGCGCGCTGTGTCAGAACACAGAATAACGCTGCAGGGCAGTAGAGTAAAATTCTCCCCTTTACCGGAGGTGTTTCGGAACCATCGGCCACTCGCCTTAAGCGAAACCTTCCTCCGCCGGTGAGACAGGGTATCCGTGTCACTGATCGATTTCTCTGCCTGTCTGCCGGGTTGGACTTTGCCCCGTCGGTTCCCTAGAATACGCGCCGTCACTGACTTGCAGCGGATTTACGCTCCGCAGCGCAAAGAGGAATCGCCATGAACCACAACATTGTCGTTGCGGCGCTGTACCATTTCGCCCGTTTTCCTGATTATCAATCATTCCGCGATCCGCTGAGAGAGTCGATGCTCGCCAATCAGGTGCGGGGAACCCTGTTGCTGGCCAGGGAAGGCATCAACGGCACCATTGCCGGGCCCAGAGCAGGGATCGATGCAGTCATCGGGCTGATCCGCAGGGATCCGCGCTTTGCCGCCATTGACGTGAAGGAATCCCTGGCCGAAGAAAATCCCTTTTACCGGACCAAGGTAAAGCTCAAGAAAGAAATCGTGACCATGGGCGTCGAGGATATCGATCCCAATTATATTGTCGGTACCTACGTGGAGCCCAGGGACTGGAACCGGCTGATCGCAGACCCCGACGTCACGCTGATCGATACCCGAAACCACTACGAATACCAGATCGGTACATTTCAGGGGGCGATCAATCCCGCAACCGAAACATTCCGGGAATTTCCCGGCTACGTCTCAGAAAATCTCGACCCGTCCCGGCAGCGCAAGGTGGCGATGTTCTGCACCGGTGGCATACGCTGTGAAAAATCCACTGCCTACCTCAAGCAGCTGGGATTCGACGAGGTTTATCACCTCAAGGGCGGTATTCTCAAATACCTTGAGGAAGTCCCCGCCAGCGAGTCCCTGTGGCAGGGTGAATGTTTTGTTTTTGACAACCGGGTTACCGTCAATCACGATCTCGAAAAGGGTCAATATGACCAGTGCCATGCCTGCCGCATGCCGATCGATGAAACCGATAAGCAGAGTGAGCACTATCAGAAAGGCGTCAGTTGTCCCCACTGCTACGACCGTCACAGTCGACAGCAGGTAAAGCGGTTCGCCGAGCGGGAGCGCCAGGTGCAACTGGCCAGGAAGCGTGGTGAGGCCCACATCGGCCAACCCATGGAGGCGGTGATCGAGAAACGTAAACGGGAAAAGCTCAGCTTCAAGGACCGGCAAAGGAACCGGTCCGCATCCTCCGGGCACTGATCAGCCCTGCCGAGGTGCCGGGTTTCACGGCAGTGTCGGCAGACCCAGTTGCAGTCTCAGAGCATTGCGGGAATTGTCCAGGTTGAACTGTACCAGGTCGACGATCTTGTCGATTCTGTTCTGCTCTGTTTCCACGCTGTCGTCAAGCCAGATCACGCCGTGCCAGAACAGCCGGGAGGCATCCCGATCCAGCAGAAAGCCGGCGATCTGGACTACCGTGCGCACTTCGAAACTGTCACCCCGGTAGGCGCTTATAAAGCGCGATACACTGCTGAATTCGTCGGGGCTGATCTGTAGTTGCTGCGGTGTCAGGATATCGCCTTCAGGCACCTCCAGTGGGCGCAGGATCAGGATTGCCTGTACGCCTGCATCCAGCATACGGGTGCGGACCGGCATTGACTGGAGAGTATCCAGATCGGGAATCAGAGCGTAACTGGCAACCGCGTCATAGCGGTTTTCCGCCATCCGGTTGACCAGTTGGTTTTCAAATTCCACCCGGGAAGCCTTGTTGTCAGACAGGGCCATGACCGCAAAACGCAGGTACTGCGCCTGCTCCTGGGCCATGGCTGGAGCCAACCAGGGAGAAACACCGATTGCTACCAGAGTCACAAGGGCAAGAGGGAATTTGCCCAAAGACAATCCGGGTGATCTGAATGGGTGTTGAAGCATCGTGTTAGCCTGTCCACTGCCAATAACACGGTCAGGATAGAACAGTCCGGTTGCCAGGGTCCAGTGGTTTGATTCCGCGGCCACCCGGACCCCAGATTGCCATCGCGGTAACGGCAGAACTGCTTTTCAAGCCCGGTCAGACTGTGTATAACGGGTCCTTCTGGCAATGAATTTCCCTGGCGTCGGTCCTTACGTTGTGTAAGGTGCCTGGTCGATCTGTAACCGGTAGACAATTTCTGGAGAAAAAGTCGGGATGGATTATATTACCGAATACACGCGTTTCTTTACCGCGCTGTTGGTAATTCTCGACCCTTTCGCAGTGATTCCAATCCTGCTCGGACTGACTGCCGGTTACCAGGCAAAGGAGCTCAACAAGGCAGTCAATCTGGCCGCTCTGACGGTGTTTATCGTCCTGGCCCTGGCCGCCGCCTTCGGCGAAAACATTCTCACGGTGCTCGGCGCCAGCCTGCCGTCATTCCGGGTCGGTGGTGGCATCATCCTGTTGTTGATGGGCCTGGCCCTGCTGCGCGCTGAACCCGATCAGATGCGTACCACGCCGCTGGAAACCGAGGCGGCCCAGAGTTACGAGAGTATCGCCGTAGTTCCAATCGCCATCCCCCTGCTGGCCGGGCCGGGGTCCATCAGTACTGTGATCATTCAGATGCAACGGCCGGGTGCGGAAAATCACCTGCTGTGGGTAATTCTGGTCACCTTCCTGGTGTGCGTGATCGTCTGGGCGGTACTGAGGCTGGCGGGCCCGATCGGCAGGTTTCTCGGTCCTATCGGACTGAATGTCATGAACCGGTTGTTCGGCCTGATTCTCACCGCCCTGGCAGTGGAGATCATGGCCAATGGTCTGCGTGGCCTGTTTCCCGCACTGTCAGGCTAGCTTTCGGTTCCTTAAATGCTGACTGACCAGATAATCATCTACTTCGTTATCTGCGCCTTAATCGCCCTCAGCCTCGGGTTCCTGATGTCTCTGATCAGGTTGCCGGTTTTTACCGGTTATATCCTGGCTGGAGCCTTACTCGGTCCCCATGGAACTGGGTTTGTATCCGACACCGACCTGATGAACCAGCTGGGTTCGGTAGGTGTTGTGCTGTTACTGTTTTTTATCGGTGTGGAGATTTCGCCAAGACAGATCATCGAAAAATGGCGAATTGCCGTGCTGGGCACTTTACTCCAGGTATTATTCTCGGTCGCCGCGGTGGGCCTGCTGGGCCTGCTGTTCGATTGGCCTGTGGCGCGCATCGTATTGTTGGGCTTCGTCATCAGCCTGAGTTGTACGGCGGTGGTGGTGGACTTTCTCAAGGGGCGGGGCGAGATGGGTACCGCCATCGGCCAGAATCTGCTTGCCATTCTGGTGATGCAGGACCTGTTTGTGGTCCCCATGCTGATAACCCTGGGCCTGTTGGGTGGGGAAGGCGTGGAAGTTTTCACTCTCTGGCGTCAGCTGGCCGGATGCGTTCTGATCGTCTCGGTGCTGCTCTGGGTCGTACGCAGGGATCAGCTTTCCTTTCCGGTGATGGACCGGCTGAGCGCTCAGCCGGACCTGCAGGTTTTCTCAGCCCTGTTGTTCTGTTTTGCCATGGCCTTTATCACCGGCATGTTGCAGCTTTCCACGGCGCTGGGCTCATTCTTCGCCGGCATGCTGGTGGGTAGAACCAAGGAACTTCATTGGATCGATAACAAACTGGAAGCCATCAAGATTATCTTTGTTGCGCTGTTCTTTGCCTCGGTTGGTGCCCTGATCGATACCCGGTTTCTGCTGGACTACTGGGTTGAAGTTGTGTTTCTGGTGGTACTTGTCCTCCTGGTCAATACGCTGATCAATGCCGGCCTGCTGAAACTACTTGGTGTCGATGCCTGGGATTCGGTGTACGGTGGGGCACTGCTGGCACACGTGGGTGAATTCAGTTTCGTGCTGGCGGCCATCGGACTCAATGTGATGATTGTCACCGAAGTTTCCTACCAGCTGACCGTTGCCACCATTGCCCTGACCCTGTTCCTGGGGCCGGTCTGGGTGGGCCTGGTAAGAAGGATGCTGGGCAGGCGACCGGCCGGCTCCAGCGTCATGTCTGGCTCTCGGCCTCCGTCATAAGGTCGCGTTCGACACCGACGGTTCCTGGATGCACCGGCAGGCAGCAACTGCTGTTGAGCTGCTGCGGCGCTGCCGAATAATCAGGTCTCGATCACCCGGAGCCGGCAGAGTTCCACGGCCCGGCAGCAGCCCGGCGCAGGCGGTCGTTCACTGCCCGACCCAATCCTGCTTCCGGAAGCCATTCGGCGATCACCAGGTCGACTGGCAGGTGATTGAAGGCGCGCAGCATGCCGAAAAAATTGCGTGCCGCTTCCTGCAGATCCCCGCCTGGCGACAGGACCCGCTGGTGGTCCGGCTCGATGCCAGGCACCGGTTCCCGAAACGCCAGTACTCCCAGTTGCCGGTCGGACAGCGCAGCTGCCAGTTGTCTGATATTACCGACCCGGACCGGCTTTCCCGGGTTGTAATGACTGCTCAACATGCCCGGCGCCCGCGGGTTACTGCTGCCGGTACGAACCGACAGTGACTGGCCGAGGCAGGCTTCGATGAATTCCAGCGACAGGCCTCCGAGGCGCAGAATTTCCGGTTGGGGGGTGGAGAAGTCGATGATGGTACTTTCCAGGCCGATACGGCAGGGGCCGCCGTCCAGGATATAGGGAATGGCGGTACCAAGCTGCTCATCTACATCTTCGGCCCGGGTGGGGCTGACGAACCCGAAGGGATTGGCGCTGGGAGCGGCCAGCGGAAAATCCAGCGCCTGCAATAATGCCAGCGTCATAGCGTGATCGGGTATCCGCAGGCCTACCGTGGGATGGCCACTGGTTACCAGGTCCGGTATCAGTGATTTCTTGGGGAACAGAAAAGTCACCGGCCCCGGGCAGACTTGTTCGGCCAGGGCCAGTGCGGCAGCAGGAATGTCATCGGCATAGCGGGAAAAGGCCTCCGCTTCGGCTACGTGCACTATCAAAGGATCGAAGCGGGGTCGATTCTTGACCCTGAAGATACCGACCACAGCATCCTCGTCTAGGGCATTGGCTGCCAGACCGTAAACTGTCTCGGTGGGAATTGCTACCAGCTCACCAGTCCGTAACAGTGCTGCCGCCCTGTGAATATCATTACCCAGTTCCGCCATGTTCGAGCTAACCGCCACTGCCAACAATTTATCCCGTCGCCGGGACCCAGGAAGCCAGAAAGGTATCCGCTTGCCACCCTGTTGTCCATATAAGGACCCTCTGCTGCGTGGTACGGATCTGCAGGAGTCTGTCTGGCGCGACTGGCCGGCATCGTGTGCAGGCCAGGGTCGTAACCGTTGTCCAGCCCCACTTCAACCCGGTGGTACCCGCCAGGTACCGTCCGGACTGGCCCGCTTGACCTGCCCTGACCGGCCGACGCAGGCCGGCGGCAGGTCGCCTGGTCAGTGAACCTGACTGCAGGTTGGAGCACTAGCAGTAAATCAGAGGTGCCCTGAGCGGACGCAGCAATGCCTGCCATGTCGGGCTGACGTGGCACGGTTGCTGTTTCCAGGGCAGTATCTGCGTTATAGTCGGACAACCGTCAACCGGACCGTTCCCGGACGCAATCGGAACGAGAGAATCCACAATCCACAATCCACAGTAAGAGTATTCGCAAAGAGATATCGAGAAACGGCTATGTCCATTGTGCAGCATAGAAATCCGCGCAGTAACCAACTGCGTTCCTTGCCCGAAACATTTCTTCTGACCCTGGCAGCACTGCTGCTGGCGTCCGTCATGGCTCCGGGTGTTCTGGCCCAGCCGACCGACCTGGCGCGCCTGGCTTCCTGGCTGGCACTGGATGCCCCCACCGGTCATGAGCAACATGCGACCAAATTACTGCAGGAAAATTTCCCCGGCTGGCAGACAGATCGCTACGGTAACCTGGTCAAGAGTGTCGGCAGCGGCACGCCGCATCGGGTGGTGGCCTGTGCCCTGGATTCGTATGGCTACGCGGTCAGCCAGATTACCGCCCAGGGTTACCTGCGCCTGCACCGCATCGGCGCCGGGTCAAGTCACCCACTCTGGGACCAGGCCCACGAAGGCCAGCACCTGCGCATACTTACCCGGAATGGCCCGGTGCTGGGAGTTTCCGCAGTAGCCAACGGCCATTTCGCTGCCCAACACCGCAACGAGACGGCGCTGGTCACTGCCGATGATCTGTGGCTGGATGTGGGAGCGTCTTCCGCAGAGGAAGTGCAGGAGCTGGGTATTTCGCTGCTTGATCCGGTTATCAGGCAACTGCCCGCCTGGTATTACGGAGACGAGGTTGCTGGCCCCAGGGCCGGTGCGCGGACCGGGTGCGCAGCCGTGTTTGCAGCGGGCCAGGCGGGTCTCAATGAACAGGGTCGAACCAGCTATGTACTCAGTACCCAGCAGGTGTTCGGCTGGACCGGGCTGGCGGCGGCGCTGCGTTTTCTCGGCGCGGCGGATTCCCTGGTGCTGCTCGGCCCGGGTCAGGTGGAAGCGGGGCTGGAAGTAGTTGAAAGTATCAACAGTCGTTTTGACGCGGTGCTGAAGAGCGTCGGTATCGAGACGATTGTCAGGCTTACGCCCCAGGTTGAAAATCCCGATGCCCTGATGGAGCGAATCTCCCGCGAATCAGCCCAGCAGTTGCTGGAGTCAATGGCCCGGACCATCAACCCGTTCGCCCCGGTGCCGGCCTGGCAGTCCGCTCCGGCTCCGGCTGTCCCACTGAATGATGAACCATCACGCTGGGGGCGCCGTTTCGACGTTAACACGATGATGGAGACCGCCGTGGTACTGGATCAGTTCGCCGAATTGTCCGCAGTCCCCGGCCATGAGGGCCCGGTGCGCTACCTGGTGTATAACGCGTTACCGGAATGGGCACGCCGCGAGGCCATGGTGGATGATCTGGGTAACCTGTGGGTGGAGATCGGACCTGAACAGGGGGAGGCCACGGTATTCGTGGCGCACATGGATGAGGTCGGGTGGGAAATCAACGGTATCGAAGCCGATGGCACAGTCAACCTGACCCGCCTGGGTGGTGCGGTAGCAACCGCCTGGGAAGGCCAGCCGGCGCTGTTGCAACTGGATGCCGAAAGTGACGTGAATTCCGACCCGGAACCGGCTCAGCTGCGCGGCGTATTTCTTAACCGGGACGAGCCACAACAGAAGCAGCCAGCGGGTCTGCAGGCCTGGTTCGGCATGAATGCGGCGCAGCTGGAACAGGCCGGAGTCAGGGTCGGGATGGGGATAACCGGGTACAAGCGGGGCTATCGTATGGGCCCCTATCGCTATGCATCACGCTCCATGGACGATCGGGTCGGCACCACGGCGTTGTTGCTGGCGATCCAGAATCTGGATCCATCAGAGCTTGATCACCGGGTCATTTTTGCCTGGTCGGTCCGCGAGGAAGGCGGGTTGCGTGGTGCTGGGGAGCTGGCGGGCAAGCTGGGTACGGAAACCCGAAGGGTTTACAGTATTGACACTTTCGTGACATCCGATACGCCACTGGAGTCTCCACATTTCGCTTTTGCACCGCTGGGGTCCGGCCCGGTGCTAAGGTCGGTGGAAAACAGCGGCCTGGCCACTCCCTATGAGCTGGCCCGAAATCGGACCATCGCCGAAGAGGCAGGTATCGAGGTGCAGATTGGACTGACCCAGGGCAGCACCGACGGTACCCAATTTACTTTTTTTGGCGCCCCCAACGCCGGGCTGTCCTGGCCCGGACGCTACAGCCATTCACCTGCGGAGATTGCCGACCTGCGCGATATTACCCAGCTGATCCGGCTGATCGAGGCTTTCGCGAAGGCACCACCCGGCCCGTGAAGCAATTATCTGCCCAAGATCGTGAACTGAATTATTGAACAAACGATAATCAATCAGAGATTCCCTGACAATCCTTCAACCCGGGAGAAATGCCGCCATGATCAATAAACTGTCCACCTGGCTTCTTGCCAGTCTCTGTCTGGTGTCGCAGCAGGCTGGCGCCCAGGCCCAGTATCCGGATTCCCTGCTCAGCATGAAGCGCATATTTTCGCAGGGTGCGGCCGAGGCCATGGGTGAACCGTTCCAGGGGGTGCACACTTCGGCTGGCCTGCAGACCGGGCTGTTTCCTGTACAGACCACTGGCGTGTCGACGGCACCGGTGGTTGCTGCGGCCAACGCCTTTCTTGCCACCCTGGATCCCATGGAGCTCAGTCGCAGTCACTTCGCGGTTGACGACCCCGAGTGGCGGAACTGGTCCAATGTGGACGTGGGGATCTTTGCCCGTCATGGGATCAGCCTGGAAGAGATGGACGCCGCACAGAAAGAGGCAGCCTGGGATCTGTTACGGGCCTCGTTAAGCGCCAGAGGACTTAATCTGACCCGCAATATCATGCGCACCGAACAGGCATTGCTGGATCTGAACGAGGACATGATCCGCTACGGTGAGGAGAAGTACTATTTCACGCTGATGGGATTGCCTTCCACTACCGAACCGTGGGGCTGGCAACTGGACGGGCATCACCTGGTGATCAACTACTTTGTGCTGGGTGACCAGATCGTGATGACGCCGGCCTTCTGGGGCGGGGAGCCGGTCTTTACCGAGAGTGGAAAATATGCCGGCAACGTAATTCTTCAGGAGGAGCAGGACCAGGGATTGGCTTTCATGCAGGCGCTTGATGCCGGGCAGCGCTCACGCGCCACACTGAGTCCGGACAAGGTGCGCAATGATCAGCTGGCGGCTGCCAACCAGGACAACCTGGTGCTCGACTACGAGGGGATTCCCGGGTCAGAGCTTACCGGTGTGCAACGTCAGCACCTGCTGGAGCTGATCGGTCTGTACGTGGGAAACATGACCGAACCACAGGCCAGGGTACATTTGAGTGACATCGCTCAGCACCTGGATTCCACCTGGTTCGCCTGGATAGGTGGTGTCGACCCCGATGCGGTATTTTACTACCGCGTACACAGTCCGGTTATTCTGATCGAGTTCGATCATCAGAATCCGGTCGGTACACTGCAGAAAAATCCAGCCGGTACTCCAACCCGTGACCATATTCATACCGTGGTACGGACACCCAATGGCAACGACTACGGCAAGGATCTGTTGCGCCAGCATCTTCTGGAACATCCTCACTGAGAGAATATGAGGACGCTGAATTGTGCAAACGGGGATCGCCTGCCTGCATTGGGGCTGGGTACCTGGAAGTCGGATCCGGGAGAAGTGTACCAGGCAGTCCGGGAAGCCATAAGGATAGGCTATCGTCACATCGATTGCGCTGCAATATACGGCAATGAGAAGGAAATAGGTCAGGCCCTGGCCGATGCCATGCGTGCCAGTGAGGTGCAGAGATCGGAACTCTGGATAACTTCCAAATTATGGAATGATTCACATAAAAAAGAACAGGTACGGCCGGCGCTGGTCAACACGCTGGCCGATCTGCAGCTCGATTATCTGGACCTCTATCTGATCCACTGGCCGGTGGCTTTCCGCAATGGTGTCTCGTTTCCCCATTCCAGAGATGATTTTCTCACTCTGGACGAGGTGCCGCTGACCGAGACCTGGAGCGGTATGGAAGCCTGTGTCGATGAACACCTGGTCCGCCATATCGGCACTTCAAATTGCAGTGCCCGCAAGCTGCAACTGCTGCTGGAAGCAGGACGTATCAGACCCAGTGTCGATCAGGTGGAAATGCATCCGCTGTTGCAGCAGGGCAAGCTGAAACGCTACTGCGACCGCGAACATGTCGTCCTGACAGCCTATTCGCCGTTGGGGTCAAGGGATCGCAATCCGGCATTCCGGGCCAAGGACGAACCGGATATGCTGGAGATCGAGGTGATCCGCAAACTGGCCGCTGCTCATGCCGCCACTCCGGCCCAGATTCTGCTCGCCTGGGCTGTCAACCGCGGCACCTCGGTGATTCCCAAGTCGGTCAATCCGCAACGCCTGCAACTCAACTTCGACGCGGCGGCTATCGAGTTGAACAGCACGGAAATGAACCTGATCGACGGGTTGGACCGTCATTATCGATATGTGACCGGTTCCTTTTTTGCCGGTAAGAACAGCCCCTATACCATTGGTGGTATCTGGGACGAGTAATTGACAGTCTGTCAATCTGAGGTTTCTTTAACTTCATAGTTATCAAGGGGGGAAACATTCTTGAAGACAATCGGACTGCTGGGTGGCATGAGCTGGGAAAGTACGATCGGCTACTACCGGGCTATCAACCAGGGTGTCAAGGAGGCCCTGGGTGGGCTGCATTCGGCCAGTATCGTTCTGGTCAGCGTGGATTTTCAGCCACTCGAGGAACTGCAGCGCGCCGGGGACTGGGAACAGATTACGAACCGCCTCGTTGCCGCCGCCAGACAGGTGGAGCACGGTGGCGCCAATATGCTGCTGATCTGTACCAATACCATGCACAAAGTCGCGCCGGCTATTGAGGACGCTATCCGGATTCCCCTGTTGCATATCGCCGACGCGACAGCTGAAGTCATTAACGCTGCAGGGATATCCAGGGTCGGCCTACTCGGAACAGCCTTCACCATGGAACAGGATTTTTACAAGGGGCGGCTGCAGGAAAAATTTGCCATCGAGGTAATCGTTCCTGAGCAGTCCGATCGTGAACTGGTGCATGGAGTAATTTATCAGGAACTGTGCCTGGGCAGAGTCACCGACCAGTCGCGCCGGGAATATTTGCGGATTATTGACCAGCTGGCACGGGACGGTGCCCAGGCAGTGATACTGGGCTGCACGGAAATCGGCCTGCTGATCAGTCAGCAGGATACTTCGGTGAAACTATTCGATACCACGGCTATTCATGCGCGCAAGGCCGTCGAGAACGCGTTATGAACCAGGATGAAGAGTCTGAAACCATCCAGTTGGGCTGTCGCTGCGGGCAGATGCGGGGAGTCGCCAGCGGGGTAAAACCCGGGTCCGGGTGCCATGTCATCTGCTATTGCAGAGATTGCCGGGAATTCGCCCGTTTTCTCGGTCGTGACTCGGAAGTTCTGGACGCTGCCGGTGGTACGGAAATCTACCAGTTGCCGCCGGCACGGATTACGCTTACCGAAGGGCTCGATCAACTTCGCTGCATTCGCCTGACCGACAAGGGTCTGTTCCGCTGGTACGCGGGATGCTGTAATACTCCGATCGGTAATACCGGCCCTGCCAGCCTGCCATTTGTCGGAGTGATTCATAACTTTGTCGTCGCTCCACAGCGTACCACGGAGCGTTTCGGTCCGGTCATGGCGTTGGCGTTTCCCAAGCAGGCAGAGGGACAGATACCTGAACAGGGCAGCAGGTTGAAATCTCCGATCGGCTATCTGATGACGATTCTGGGGAAGCTGCTGGTCTGGAAACTGACCCGTCAGGGACTGCCGTCGCCATTCTTCGATGCCGAGGGCAACTGTCGATGCGACGTTCAGATACTTCACCCACAGTAGCAGGGGTGGTCCCGGATGGCCTCTGGTGACAGTCATCCGGTGATAATCAATAGTGTCGACCGGTCAGGCTGCCCCCGGGAGATACATTGGGGTAGACCTCCCCGGGGCGCTTATTCTAGACTGGGAGTCCCTCAGTCGCTGAGTAATAATAATGACAAGTACCCTGGAGAGCCGATATGAGTGAAGTCTCGAGCGAACGAAAGTCACGGCTGCCGATCCTGGTAGGTGGCGGAGTGGCCGGCCTGGCGGTAATCGCACTGGCCGGGTTCATGGTCTATTCATCCATCTGCCCCTGCGATTTCACCCCGGGCGGATTTCTGTTCGGGGAGGCACCCGAACAACCGGTCGACGACTGGCGTTTTGCCAATCAGGTGGAGTTGTGCCAAATTCAGATCTGGGCCGGCATCCGCCCGCATTCCATCAATCTCAACTGCATGGCCACTCCGGACGGCAACCTGTACCTGAGTTGCTCTGTCTGTGACACCAAATACTGGGCAGCCCACGTAGGCAGCGATGAAACGGCACGACTGCGACTTGAAGGAGTGGTCTATCCGGTGGTACTGAACCGCGTGACCGACCAGGCGGAAATGGATCGGGCCTGGCATGCGCGGGACCTGAAACTGAACTCCCTGCCCAATCCGGTGGGCGCGCCGACGCCCGGTGAACCGCGCAACGACCGCTGGTGGACGTTCCGCGTCGAGTATTCTTCCTAGTCCTGGACTGGCAGGTATTGACTGCATGAAAGCAATTTCACAAATCAATCAAGGAGCAAGCGTGATGTCGAATTTCAAGAACGGAAAAGGCGGCGTTTATGCGTCGTTATTGGGGGTCTGCGGTCTGCTGGCAGGCGCCCAGGGCCAGGCACAGGAGCATTCCTGGGTGGATCTGGCGATACATAATTTCGGCGAACCGATCAATACCATGTGGGCCGAAGGTGAGCTCTCCTTTGCTGCCGACGGAACCATGGTCTTCTGTAGCGCCCGGGAAGATATGGCAGTCGCACCTGGAGACCCAAAGGACCTGTACATCGCCACCTTCAATGAAACCACCGGAACCTGGAATTCACCGGTCAACATGGGGCTGCCTATCAATGCGGCACCGGCTACCGACGTCGATCCCATGCGTCGCGGCGACGATCGTGAACCCTGGATTACTGCCGACGGCAATACCATTTATTTCAAGTCCGACCGGCTGGCTTCCAGCAGTCCACGCAATGCCACCGATCTGTTTGTAACCCACAAAGTCAACGGGGAATGGACTGAACCGGAAATGCTGGGATATCCGATCAGCACCAACGAGGGGAACGAGCACTGTCCCGCCATCCTGCAGGACGGTAAGACGCTCTGTTTTGCTTCAATGCGGGCTGGCGGCTATGGCGGGTCCGACATCTGGTGTTCCAGCCCGGACGCCGATGGTAACTGGATGGAGCCGGTCAATCAGGGACCCAATATCAATACCGCGGCAGAGGAATTTCACTTTACTCAGGATACCAACGGCATGGTTTACTTCACCTCCAACCGGGAGGGTGGACTCGGCGGCATGGATCTGTGGGGCAGCATGCAGCAGGGTGTCAACAGCTGGGGACCGGCCGTAAACCTGGGACCGCGGGTCAATACCGATGCCAACGATATGTGCCCGGCCCTGCCCCCGGGTGGTGAGACATTCAGCTGGTTTTCCAATCGTCAGGATAACAGCCTTGGCAATATCGATATTTTCTGGACCCAGAAAGTCAATGTCGGTGAATGAATGCCGGTGAATGATAGATCCTGACCCGACCGGTAATTTGGTTCGCTGCCGGGCTGTCCGGGGTTTTCATCGGTCTCGCGGAGACCGGGAGCCGGAGAATGGCCAGCTGGATGAGGCGGTAACAGCCCGGTGAGCTCTCAGTCAGAAGCCCGGCGAGAAGTTGAATCGGAGGGTTATAAGATAGTTTTAGCGTTGCTTAATGATCGAAAAGAAGCCCCGTCGCTGCTGTAGTGACGGGGCTTTTTTTTATCTCTTATCTTTTCATTCGTACCTTTTTATTCGAACCTATTCTTATTCGAACCTATTCATTCGTACCTTTTTATTCGTACTTTTCCATTCTTACTTTCTCATAAGTACCTTCTCACTCATAAAGAAGTCTGGAAACGCAGTCTTCGGGTCGGGCTCGTCAGGCACGGCCGGATCAGGCCAGTGCCTTATCGAACAGCGCCAGCAACCGGCTCCAGGCGTGCTCCGCCTGATCATGGTTGTAGACCTGGGAGTCGATGGCGCACCAGCCATGGAGGGTGCCGGGATATACCTCAACTTCCGCCGGCAGCCTGGCTGCCCCGTAGGCTTCCCGTAACTTGAACTTGGCGTCTGGATCATTGGCGTCGTCGTTCTCCGCCACGCAGTGCAACATGGCAGCCGTGGTCTGGGGAATCAGCAGGTGAGGGCTGTTCGGTGCGTCCGTGGCGAGTCCACCACCGTGGAATGTGGCGCCAGCTTTAACGCGGCCGGGAACCGCCGCCGCCGTGCGCATAACCATCGGGCCGCCCATGCAGTAGCCGGTGGTCCCGACACCGAGCCGGGTATCCACTTCCGGCTGCAGGTCAAGCCAGGATACAAATGCCCGTGCGTCCGTGAAATGTGTGTCGGCATTGAGATTGCGGGCCATCGGCATAACCAGGTCGCGGGTTTCCGGGTCGCTGAAGCTGGCACCCAGCTCCACTACCGGTGAGTGGGCATCCCGGTAGAACGGGTTCACCACCAATACTGCATAGCCTGATCGGGCGAGTCGCTTGCCCATCTCCCGGAAGGCGGGTCGCAGGCCGAGGATGTCGGGCCATACCAGCACCGCGGCATGCTGTCCCATGGACGGATAGACAAAGTAACAGTCGGCAACGCCATCGGGGGTGGTGATTTCCACATCCCGCTCCGAAACCGGTCCGGCATTGGCTACCGGAGGCAGCATCGCGCCCAGGGCAGCAGTGGCCGAGATCTTGTTGAATTTGCGGCGGGTTAAGCCGTTTCGCTTGCTGAACTCATCGGCGTCTTTCTGGGTGATTTCGTCACACATGTGATACTCCTTCTCTTGGGAATTTGTTGAGACTAACTATCCCTCATCCGAATCGATCAATCAATCCCTTTTCCGGGACCGGGGCAGTGAGGTTCTCATTGCCTTCGGCAGACTCTATACTGCTGCCATGACAGCAAGTGTTCTGATACTGACAGTGCTCCTGGCGGCCGGCGTCTGGATGTATAACCGCCTGGTCCGGGATCGCAATCAGGTCCTGGCAGCCTGGAGCGATATCGATGTCCAACTCAAGCGCCGCCATGACCTGGTGCCCAGTCTGGTCGATACAGTAAAGGCCTATGCAGGCTATGAAAAGGCGACTCTGACCGCAGTCACCGAGTTGCGAACCCGCAGCGATGAGGCGCGGCATCTGCCAGAGAAGGCTGCCATTGAGGAAGCAATGGACAGAGCGGTGCAGCGGCTGGTGGTGGTCGCGGAAAGTTACCCGGAACTGAAAGCCGATCAGAACTTCCGTCAGTTGCAGGAAGAACTGACCGAGGTCGAGGATCACATTCAGTATGCCCGCCGCTTTTATAATGGCGCGGTCCGCCTGTTCAACACCCGGATTCAGTCGTTTCCCCATAATCTGCTGGCCAGGCCTCTGGGATTCCAGCCCGCCGAATACTTTGCCATCACCGAGAATCAGCAGCGGGAGGCGCCAAGCGCGGCCCTCGACTGATGTTGTTTCCGGCTACCAGATTGACCCGCCTGTTCGCCCTGTTATTGTTTTCGGGTTGCGTTACGGTGGCTGTCGCCCAGGAACGGATTCTTTCCTTCGGCAGTGATATTCACATTTTCGAAGACGGCGCCATGAACGTCACGGAGACGTTACGCGTCCGGGCCGAGGGGGTAGCCATCCAGCGCGGCATCTACCGTGATTTCCCGACCCGTTATGAAGACCGCCTTGGCAATCGCGTGGTAGTCGATTTCGACGTATTGGACGTGTTGCGGGATGGTCAGCCGGAACCCTGGTTTACCGAGTCTCGGAGCAATGGAGTCAGGGTTTATGTGGGTTCGCAGGACGTATTTCTGGCACCAGGGGAATACAGCTATACCATCCGTTACAGAACAAACCGGCAGTTGGGATACTTTCAGGATCACGACGAGCTGTACTGGAATGTCACCGGTAATGACTGGCAATTCGTCATTGCATCGGTGAGCGCCAGGGTCATGTTGCCGACTGAGGTGGCCGCGACGCAGATTACCATGGAGGGTTACACCGGCGCGGAAGGGGAAGCCGGGCAGGCATACACGGTCTCGGTGTTCGACGGAGGGGCCAGTATTGAAACATCGAGACCGTTGCGGCCTCAGGAAGGGCTCACCCTGGTAATGACCTGGCCGAAGGGAGTGGTCGTCGAGCCGCCGGAACTGCAACAGCTGGGATTTCTGTTGACCGATAATCTGGGATTGTTGCTGGCCCTGGTGGCGGTGGCACTGATCCTGGCGTATCTGCTGGCCATGTGGCATCGCTACGGGCGGGATCCGGAGGCGGGAGTTATCTTCCCTCACTACCAGCCGCCGTCCGGCTATTCGCCGGCTTCGGCCCGCTATATAACCAGGATGGGCTATGACAACCGTACCCTGACCGCGGCGATAATCAACCTGGCGGTCAACGGGCATGTGAAGATAGACAGAAAGGGCGACGAGTATTCCCTGGAAAAAGCTGAATCGGACAAGGTTCTGGCTGCTGGAGAGAAGCAGTTGTTGAACCGGTTGTTTGTTGAAGGCAGGCTGGTCGAGCTGAAAAACAGCAACCACAGGCTCATTTCGCAGGCCCGGAGTGCACACAGCAAAGCCTTGCGCCGGGATTACCTGGGGTTGTATTTCAAGAAGAACACCGCACTGATTCTGCCTGGAATTCTCTTATTGGTTCTGATGCTCGCAGCGGTTGGCGTCTTTGCCAGCTTCTCCCCAGCCGTCGTAGTGCTGGCGGTTCTGGCAGCCGGGATGATCGTCCTGTTCAGCTGGCTTCTGAAAGCGCCTACTCCGCGAGGCAGACTGTTGTTGGACAAACTGGAGGGTTTCAGGCTGTATCTGGAAGTTGCCGAGAAAGACGATCTAGCGCTCAGGCATCCTGTCGAGCAATCCCCCGAGTTGACTCCACAGTTGTTCGAACGCTACCTGCCGTTTGCCATTGCGCTGGGTGTTGAGCAGCCCTGGGCTGAACGTTTTTCCGCGGTTTTTGCCGGGCTTGCCGCGTCCGGAAATCAGAGCTACCAGCCGGCCTGGTACCACGGTCATTTCAACGTTCACGACCCGGTCGCCTTCAGCGGCCAGCTGAGCAGAAGTTTTACCTCCGCCATTTCCTCGGCCGCCAGCCCCCCCGGTTCCAGTTCAGGTTCGGGCGGCGGTGGCTTTTCCGGGGGTGGCGGTGGCGGCGGCGGTGGCGGCGGCTGGTAAGCCCGCTTTTTTTATCTCCAGAGGGAGTTGCCATGACTGACAGTGAGCAGGACCGTGCCCGACGACAGAATTCGCAGGAGACTCCGGTATCCGCTCAGGAAGGGGACCACAAAGGACCGGCGGTGAGCATCCCGCCGCCGCTGGTATTCGTGGCGTTTCTGGTGGTGGGCCTGGTTTTGCACCTGGTCTGGCCAGTGCGCCTGACCGATTCGTTACTGTTGCGGTTTGCAGGCGCCACACTCTGTGTTCTGGCCATTGTTGCACTGCTCGCCATTGGCTTGATGTTTCACAAACACCAGACCAGCATCGCGCCCTGGGAACCGACTACCCGGGTTCTTGATCATGGTCCCTATGCGTTTTCCCGCAATCCCATCTACGTGGCATTCTGTTTTCTTGCCATCGGTATCGGTCTGTCCCAGAACAGCCTGTGGATGTCCCTGAGTTTCATTCCATCGGCATTTGTAGTCTTTCACACCGCCATCGTCAGGGAAGAGGAATACCTGGAGAAGAAATTCGGCGAGCAGTATCGCCGCTACAAGGCAAAAGTCCGGCGCTGGATATAAAGGAGTTCCTGAGAGGGGACCCGGTGAAAAACCAGGGTACAGCGTTGTGAGGCGCTGGCGCTAAACCGGACCGGGAAGCAGTTGCCTGGTTCAACTACCAGCTCAGGGACAGGCTGAACCCAACATTGTGCTGGATTCCAAACAGTTCCGCGCGGCTAAAGGCGGAGGTCAGGGCAGTATAACCGGTTCTTTGACCTGGCAGATCGAATGCATTACCTCGCATTATGCCGATACCCAGCGGGACCATGCCGGCCAGATTTGCCGGAACCAGACTGCCTGTAATGCCTTCCAATGAGTGTTGTGCAGGTACCAGGCCGCTTCCCAGCAGCGGCTGAAAACTGAGCGCGGCCCTGTTACCGAGTAATCTATCAATTCCGCCATTGATAACACTCAGGGGGTCCGTAAGGTACCAGGCCCAGTTTTCACCGGAAGTACGATAACCGCGACTCTCCACCTGTTGTCGGATGCCATCACGAATGTGCATGAAGTATTCGCCCAGCCAGGCCCCGAACACCGGCGTGACAATCAGGTCCTGGATGGAAGGCTGCTCGAACAGGGCTTCCGGTCCTACTTCGTAAAAGGTGGACAGGAATGTGGAATACCAGAAAGAGTCGAGTTTGCCGTATCCTCTCTCCCTGGCGCGGACGTAATAGCTGGCACCCCAGTAAGGATGGAGAAGGTAGTTAAGGTAAAAATCGTCCTCGTCATAATGCGGATTCGAGACGTTTTCCCGCCACTGATTAAGGTTGAAATTGTCCCGCTGATCCTCGCTCCAGCTGCTGACTTCTTCCGGCATGATGTAAAGCACGCCCAGCGAAGCCACCTGAGCTCCGATGAAATACCGGGTGTCCCGCTTTAAACCATCCCAGTCGGGAGCCGATGCCGGGATTCTATCGTTTGCAGTCGCGGTCATCCCGGTGGACTGGGACAGGGTGGGCGGAGAGAACAACGACATGAGTACCGGGCGCAGGCTGCCACCCAGGGCCGCAGCGCAGCTCCGGCGGCGGCCGGCGCGCTTGCGGTAGGCGGGAACTTGTAATTCTTTCTGCGCCGTCATCTGAGAGGGTAATGGCTATTCGCCTGCCGAGTGTAACGAGTTTACCGGGTGCTTTTCCAGTGAATTCATGGACCCGGACACTTGCGCAGAGTGGTTGTTAATGAGAGGCGGCAGAGAGACTTCTGTCACAGCATGAGACGACAGACAATTTACCGGCAGTAAAGTAACCAGGGCCGGCAACCCCGGTCTGAATTGACATCGCAAGCGGGTGACGGGCTTCCTTTACTTTTGGCAGTGAACGGTTACCGGGGTTGAAAATTTAGGATGTCGAATAAGCCGCCTGGAGCATCCGCGGTAAAGAGTCGCAGGTGCAGGCGTCCGTCGAGAATGGCCTGGTGCAGTTCCGCGTCTGCGAAAATCTGCCCCTCGGCGTTGACAGATTCCGGTGGCATCAGGTTTGCCACCTGGGGATCATTCAATTGACCCAGTGGCGGGTTGTCGATCATCAGGGTCAGTGCATAAAGGGTGGCCGGATTCCTGCCCGTATTGGTGATGTCATAGTAAAGCTGGCGGCGGGTCTGATCGTAGCTCAGCGTTGCTGCCAGGTTAATTTCCGACTCGATGTAATGCCATTCAGCCTGCATGGGAGGCGGAGCGAGGCCCGCTTCAAGTGGCGGAGTGGCAATCGGAATCCGCCGTGGGGTGATCAGCTGCTCGATCCGGTAGGCGATAGACACCAGTCGCGCATCACTCATGAAGCCACCCAGCAACTCCAGGCCGACTGGCAGTCCGTTGGTCGAAAAACCGGCCGGAACGCTGATTGCCGGCAGGCCGGTGTTGGCACTCAGGCTGCAGTTATTGCCCGGTTGCGACTCTCCGATGAATACCGGCAATTGACCAATCGGTGGATAGACCAGAGCGTCCAGATCATTGGCCGCAAGGATATCCTCAAGCTGTTCGCGTAATTGCGCGCGCGCCAGCTGAGCCTCAAGATAGGCCTCTTCGTTGAAAGCACTGTTGCGACTGCGGGTCAGGGCACCCTGGACAGCCTCATGGTAGAGTCCGGCATCAACTATGTCGTCGAGGCTGCTTATCCTTTCGCTGCCGAATGTGATGAGATAAGTGTTCAGGTCTGCCTTGAATTCGTGACCGATTAATCCAGATCCAGCGAGCAGGGGGGCCAGATTCTGAGTATCGAGATCGACGATTTCCACGCCGGCGGCCTGCAGCTTCTCGAGAACCTCGGTAATGACGCCGTTTACTGCATTGTCTGCCCGCCCGAAATAGTCCTCCAGCCGGCCGATCCGTAAACCGGCAAGCGATTCACTGCTCAGCTTCGCAACAAATCCCGGTGCCGGACGACCGGCCATATAGGCTGTCGCCACGTCGCGTGGATCATAGCCTGCCACCGCATCAAGCACGATCGCCAGGTCAGTCACAGACCTGGCCAGCGGCCCGGCAACATCCTGCGTGTGAGACAGAGGCATGACCCCGTAGATACTGCTCAATCCCTTGCTCGGGCGCAGCCCGGCCAGGTTGTTGAACGCCGCCGGAACACGGATGGAGCCACAGGTATCGGAGCCCATGCCCACCGCGCCCAGACTCGCCGCTACCGCGGCTCCGGTGCCGCCGCTGGATCCTCCTGGAACCCTGCGCGGATCGTAAGGATTGCGGGTCTGTCCTGCCAGTGAACCAATACTGGTAATCCCGTAGGCATACTCATGCAGGTTGGACTTGGCCAGAATGATGGCGCCAGCGTCGATCAGGCGCTGCACCTGGGTGGCGTTGGCAGTCGGTGTGAATCCGGCCAGGGCGACCGATGACCCGGTGGTCGGAACAGTCACCGTGTTGTAGTTGTCCTTGATAATAACCGGGATGCCATGCAGGGGGCCCCGCGGTCCCGAAAGCCGTCGCTCAGTATCCAGCCTGGCAGCGATTTCCGCGGCATCCGGGTTGATCCGTACCAGGCTGTTTAAGCCGGGACCCTGGTGGTCATAAGCCGCTATCCGGGCCAGGTATTTCTGTACCAGTTCCACCGATGTCACCCGGCCGCTGGCCAGCGCAGACTGCAACTCCGGGATGCCGGCTTCAGTCACTTCAAAGTCGCTCTGGGCGTGCAGCAGGCTGCTCAGGCTGCACAGGACGGTCAGGTAAATAATCGCTTTCATGGCACACTCATAACCTGCAGTTCTGGGGATTACAAAGAATAGCAACAGGGCCTGGAAGTTGCACCTACGGTGATTTCCCCGGCATCGAATTGGTGGACAGGGGTATCCGGTCACACAATCTGTCAGCGGGGCCGCAAGAGAATCCCTGGGCGCGTTCCAGGCAGCCGATTACCCCCGAAAAGATCGGGTTTCTGCGTTATTTCCCGGCAGTTTTCCGGGCGCCGGGTCAATTTTGAGCGACTTGGCACGAGGAACTGCGAATCAGTTCATCAATCCGTCAGCCGTCGCTAAAGTTCATTCGCTGGAATGTCGTTTACAACGTTAACAACCAGACTCCAGCCATACCGCTGGTCTCAAGAACAAGGAATCTGTGAATGTCACAAGTCGTCGCAAAAGCTCCCGCAGTTACATTGGAGTCCACTCACCCGGAAAGGAAGCCCACCGGAAAGAACGACATCTTCATTGCGCGCCAGCCGATTTTCGATTGTAACTCCACTGTGTATGCCTACGAACTGCTGTTTCGCAGCGGCGGAGACAACATGGCCCGGGTCAAGGACGGCAGCGTAGCGAGCAGCCAGGTTCTGCTCAATGCCTTTGTCGACATGTGCATCCACGAAATTGCCGAAAACCGACAGGTCTTCGTCAATTTCACCAGGGAATTTCTGGTTGAGGAAATCCCCCTGCCGTTGTCACCCAAATCCCTGGTGGTGGAAGTACTCGAGGATGTGGTGGTGGATGAGACTGTGGTCAATGGCTTGCAGAAGCTGTCCCGCAAGGGCTACCAGTTGGCACTGGACGATTATATTTTCACCGACAACAAGGAACCGCTGTTCGATGTTATCGACATCGTCAAAATCGATATATTGGGCTGTGATGTCAGTAAACTCGAAACTGAAATCAAGGCGCTGAAAGCCAGAAACATC
The DNA here is from genome assembly GCA_024234395.1 of Pseudomonadales bacterium. GTDB lineage: Bacteria > Pseudomonadota > Gammaproteobacteria > Pseudomonadales > Pseudohongiellaceae > NORP240. Next base: position 317,509 of record JACKOH010000003.1, on the reverse strand, counting down.
AAGCTGCTTGCGGAGAAGGTCGAAACTCACGAGGAATTCGAACTCTGCAAGCGCCTGGGTTTCGATTATTTCCAGGGCTTTTACTTCTGTAAACCGATGATACTTACCGGTCAATCAATCAAGCCTAACCGACTGTCGGTTTTGAAGATCCTCGCCAAGTTGCAGGATCCCAATTGCGACATCTCGGAACTGGAAAGCCTGATCAGCAAAGACGTGGGAATCAGCTACAAGATCCTGCGTATTATCAACTCGGCATTCTACAATTTCCGAAGGGAAATCAAATCGGTGCGGGAAGCGATCGTGGCCCTGGGCCTGAAAACCATCAGGGACTGGATGTGTATCATCGTATTAACCGATATCGACGACAAGCCACAGGAGCTTTTGTCCCAGAGCCTGCGCCGGGCGCGGATGATGCAGACTCTGTCGGCCAAATGTGGCTACAACGGAGAAACCGGGTTTATCACCGGGCTGTTTTCCTCCATTGATGCAATCATGGATCAGTCAATGGAATCAATTCTCAGGCAACTGCCCCTGGCGGACAATATCGTCAATGCACTGGTATCCGGGGATGGAGAATACGGCAGTCTGTTGCAGACCATAACCCGTTATGAACAGGGGGACTGGGAAAATCTCACGGTAAGAAACCTGAGCAATCAGGATCTTATCAAAGGCTATATCGAATCCATTACCTGGACCGCGCAGCTGTTTGCCAGGCTGGAAGACTGACAGCCTGTTTAACAGGCAGACTGCGGGCCTGCACCGGCGGGAGCCGGAACGTCAGAGTGTTCGGGCCCGCTCTTCAGGACTGAGAATATCGGTAATCTGAATTCCGAAGCGGTCCTGCGCCAGGACGATCACGCCATGAGCGATCAGGGCGCCGTTCACCAGGATATCCAGCGGCTCATTCAACAGCTTGTCCAGTTCGATTACCGTCCCCTCTTCGGTATCCAGCAGATCGTCCAGCCGCATCCTGCGGCGCCCTACCTCGATGGAAAGCGCCACCGGAACCTTGAGCAGGGCCTCAAGGTTGACTTCGGCACTGCCCACAGCGGCACCCGGTTTTGCAGGTTCAGGAGCGGCAACCGGTTGTTCAGGCGGCGCTGAATTCTCCGCCGCGGCCAGGGAGGGATCGGTAGAACCTGTGGGGTCAATGGAATCTGTGGTGTCGCTCATCGGTGAATCCTGGTGGTCTGATTAAATTCGGTAATGTGCCGGTCAGGCAAAATGATCGATCCTGTGGTCACTGGCCGGGCGCGGATAAAAGGCCGGTTCCGGTTCGCCGTTTTCCTGCCGCAGTGATTCCAGTGGTGCACTGGAAGCGGCAAAATTGCGATTGCCGGAGTTTTCGGGGCTTGCTTCACGGTGAGTCACATCACCGTGTTCCAGCAACAACCCACTCTGTCCGAGCAACTCCCTGAGCCGGGGCAGTGAAGACTCGATGAGTTCTTTTGCCGCCACATTGCTGGTGATAAAGCTCACCCGGGTCTGATCATCGTCGGCGGAGATCCGGATTTCCAGCGTCCCCAGTTCGGCGGGGCTGAGCTTAAGCTCGGCAGAGGACAGATTGAGGTTATTCATCCAGCGGATATGGTTACCCAGTTGACTGCTCCAGGCTGGGCTGTCCGGCTGGATGTGAATCGAAAAGCCGGCATTGTTGTTCAGGCCTGTCGGCATGGTCAACCTGGCTGACCCGGGTTTGTCGGCCGCCTGGGAACCCGCCAGCAAGGAGTTCGTTTGCGATTCCAGCCCGGAAGGTTGAGCAGCCTGGGGAACGTCGCTGCCTGCTGCGGCCGGCTGTACCGGATTTACGATTCGAAAGCTGTTGTCGCTGGCAGGGTTTCGAAAGTCGGCTGCTGCAGATCGGTCGATCACGGAGGCTTCCCGCATTTCACGAGTTCCGGATCTGGATCTCGAATTGCCCACCGCCCGCGTCATCAGCTCAGTCCGGTCAGCCAGCCCGGGACCCTCAGCGGCATTGGTCTGCAATAGAACCGACGGCAAAGGTTTGCCGCCGGTGGGTAACGGGTTGCCGCTTGCATTGCCGTTATTGTTGCCGCCCGGACTGCCGGCGTCCGTGGTGGTGGAATTCATCTCCGGCCCGCCGTCGGCCTGACCGGGCGCTGGCTGAGGTCTGGCGGTTGCTGGCAGTGGTTCCAACCCGTTGACACTGTGCTTTTGACTGCCTGAGCCTGTCGGGGTCGGTTCGCTGGCGGACAGCGGTCGTCCCGGTTCCGCCTGAGCATTCCCAATAACTTTCGTTGCGGGATTCTGTTCTGCCGATGAGGCATATCGGTGGCTCTCATCATGGCGGGCCAGCTTCAACTGCTCCAGAAAATGCAGTGTTTCGTCAGAATCACCTGGTGCCTGTGAGTGAGCCAGTCCAGACTGGCCGGTCGATTCCGTTGTCAGTTTTGCCATAGCCCGGGTTGGTTCAAACTGTACATCGACCCTGGAAGTAAGCGCGTCGGATGTAGAACGGGTTGGATCCCGGGCTGCGTTCCAGGACGATGCCGGCTTTGCTGGACGGGTATCGGCGGCAGTCCTGATTGCCACCGAACTGGCTGTTTCTCGTTTCCGGTCCACCAAGGAAGAGGGAATCGCTGCCCTGGACTCCGATTCAGGCATGGCTTCCGCTGCTTCAGCAAACAGCTGGCGAGTAACATCATTGGCATGGGAATTCGATTCGGACGAGATGGCCGGAGCCGTTGGCTGTTCTGCTGGGGAGGTAGAGCTGGACAATGCGTCAGCAGGCTGTTCCGCATCCGGTTCCGATTGCGATTTTTCCCGCTCCGGTCCGCTGAGCGGGTTCCCCTGAGTGTCGAGCTTTTGTCGTTGAGACGTCTGCGGTTCGACACCCGGAGCCTTCATGAGCCGCGCGAATTCGCTGTTGTTCTCCTCGGCCGATGTTTTATCGGCAGAGCGCAATGCGCTGTCCCGGGCGGTGCTCCGGGAGGATTCGACCGGCAGGCCGGGTGGATTGAAGTTAATCAGTACTGTCATCGACGATCCGTCAGCTTAGGTTCCGGCATGAGTTTCAATAAACGGTCCGGCTCATGTTCCAATAAGTAAAGCAATAATTGTTCCAGCCGTAACGGGTGTCAATAAAAACATCCCGATTGCGCTTACGCATCAGAATCTGCTGGCAGCCAGTTCGTCACTTTCCTTCTGCAGCTTCTGACGCTCTCTCGCGTCCTCCTGCTCACGGATCCCGGCGCTGGCTTTTTCCATTTTTTTAGCTTCCACACCACGCTCGACCAGTTCCTGTTCGGCACTGCTCAGGGCCTCCGCACAGGCTTCCAGTTCGATACTCTGCTGCGCTATGGCTTCCTCAAGTTTGCCTAGGAAGCGGTGATATTCCTGGAGGTCGCGGACACTGCTGGTGGACTGTTTCAGCTCCTCAAGCCGGGCACTGTATTCGCTCCAGTAGTCCTGCAGCTTGTCCAGCTGATTGCGCAGACTTTCGTAGCGGGCCAGGACGCTCCCGTGATTGGCCGCGGCGAGTTCCTCCTGCAGCTTGTTGATGCGATGCAGCCTGTCAATTCGCTCCGAGCGTTTCAATGGGCTTCCTTCCTGTCAAACAATTCAAACAGTTCGGTCAGGCTGGTCTGGTAGGTGGATTTCTCGGTCTGGCCCTGTTGAATAAAACTGAGCAACCGGGGGAAATACCGGATGGCAAGATCGATCTCCGGATCGGCCCCGGGCCGGTAGGCGCCCACATTGATGAGATCACGGTTCTTCTCATAAACGCTGTAGAGCTTCTTGAAGCGTGTGGCGGCCTCCTGGTGCCGAGGTTCAACAATGCCGTTCATAACCCGGCTGATCGATGCCTCCACATCGATGGCGGGGAACAGACCCGCTTCCGCGAGATCCCGGGACAGCACAATATGGCCATCAAGAATCGCCCGGGTGGCATCGACGATCGGGTCATTCTGATCATCCGCCTCGGCCAGCACCGTGTAGAACGCGGTAATCGAACCGCCCGCAGACTGCACACCATTGCCCGCCCGTTCCACCAGTTGCGGCAACTGGGCGAACACGGAGGGTGAATAACCGCGGGTGACCGGAGGTTCACCAATGGCCAAAGAGAGCTCCCGTTGTGCCTGGGCAAAACGGGTCAGTGAATCCATCAACAACAGCACATGCAGACCCTGATCGCGAAAGTACTCGGCTATCGCCGTGGCCCGCCAGGCTCCATGCAGGCGCATCAACGGTGGGTCGTCGGCCGGCGTAGCCACTACTACGGCCTTGTCGATACTGTCGCGACCAAGGATATTGTCGACAAACTCCCGGACTTCGCGGCCACGTTCGCCGATCAATCCGACCACCACCACATCGGCTTCGGTATTTTTTGTCATCTGTCCCAGTAACACGCTCTTGCCTACGCCGCTGCCGGCGAACAGGCCCATCCGCTGACCACGTCCGACGCTGAACAGGGCGTTGATGGCGCGTACACCGACGTCGAGAGGACGGTCGATCGGCATGCGGTTGAACGGATTGATCGGAGGACCGAGCAGATGAATGTTTTTCTCATACCTGAGCTGGGGTCTGGCATCGATGGGATTGCCCTGGCTGTCGATAACCCGACCCAGCAGGCAGTTGCCGACTCCCACTTCGGGATAGTGTGGCAGAGGTTTTACCCGGGCACCGGGCATCAGGCCATGGATTCTGCCGATCGGCATCAGGAACAGGTTGTCCTCGGCAAAGCCAACGACTTCGGCTTCGATTTCCTTGCTATCTGACAGAATGATTTTGCAGCGACTGCCGATTGTCGCCTGACAGCCGGCTGCCACCAGGGTAAGCCCCTTCATCTGGACAATGCGTCCTTCGACCGGCAACTTCGGGGCGGTTACCCGGTCGACACAGAACCGCAGCTGCGCCTCGATTCCGCTGAGACGCGACTGCACCGGGGACTGGGAGGGGCCGGAGGTCATACTTCCTTGGTATCAGGTTTCTGGTCGAGAACCTGGTTGACTACCAGCCTGATCCTGGCATCAAGGTCCGCGTCGACTATTGAATCCTGACAACGGATTCGGAAGTCTTCCAGCGACACGTGTGGATCATCCACGATCTGCCAGTTGCGGGCCACTTCCCGGTCGCTGATCAGACTGCGAAGGGTCTGAGCAGTGTGGGGGTTCAGGTGAATGAAGACATCCTGTTCGCTGTTCTCCAGTAACGACAGGGACTGCTGCACCATAGATAGCAGCGTCTCGGGACTGGATTCAAGCTCCCTGGCGACTATGGCCCGGGCGATCCTGCCGGCCAGCTGCACGAGCACCTCCGTCAACTGGCGGCTTTGCTCGTCAAAGGGTTTACGCAGTGCGGCCAGCAGTTCTTCGATCAGCCGCAGCTGATCTTCCGCTTCCTGCAGGCCAAGTTCCTTGCCATGTTCATAGCCTTCCCGGAACGCCTGCTCGTAGACTTCCTGGCGGGCCTCCATCTCACTGCTGGAAACGGCGGGAGAGGGGGCATTGTGATTGATCAGTCGGGGGGTCTCCCAGGCTGAAACGTCGAGATTGCCGGATTTCTTGCTGAAATTATTCATTAGCCAACCAGTTCTGAATCATGCGTGCAGCCCGGGTTGGTTCCTGCATTACCAGGTTCTGCGCCCGGACCAGATTGTCGTCAAAGGTAAGGGCAGGACTGCCTGCCGGGGCGGCGAGCTGGGCGGAACCGGCATGACCGGACAATTGAACCTGCTCGTCGCCAAATTCATCGGCAGCTCCGCTGCCAGCCGCGTTAGCCTGGTTCCTGGCAGGGACTGTCTTGCCGTTGGATACCACTGCCTTGAGCGCGGGTCTCAAAACAGCAAAAATCAGCATCAGTACCACCAGTGCCGCACCCGCCTGCTTCGCGGTATTGAAAAACCATGCCTGTTGCCAGATGGGAACGGCTTCCGGTTCCGGCAACTCGCTGGAGAAGAACGGCTCGTTGATTACACTTACCGTGTCACCCCGCGCTTCGTTGAACCCGATAGCATCTTTCACCAGCTGCGTGAGCCGGTCGACTCTGGCCTGCAGGTTGGCGGTGCTGGCGTTGGCGCCTTCCTGGTCCATGCTACCGGCGGCGCTGGCCGAGAGATCCACCAGAACAGCCACCGATAGTTGCTGAATAGCGCCCGGTGTCTTTTTTATATGGCTGACACTGCGATCCACTTCGTAATTGCGCACCGTGCTGGTTCGGGTCTGGCGACTGCTATCGTTGCTGGTCTGATTCTCACTGTCGCCCGTATCCGCAGGCGGATTGGCGGCCACGGCACCGGGTACAACCGTTTCCGATTCGCCGTTCAGGTCGGCGGTTTCCTCTTCCAGCTGTTCACTGCGGACCGCCAGGGTTTCCGGGTTATAGGTTTCCTCGGTGGTTTCCGTGGCAGTGAAATCGATGCTGGCGGCTACCTGGGCCTTTACGTTGCCGCTGCCGACGATGGGAGTCAGCAAGTCGAGAATACGCTCGCTGTAGTTAGTCTCAATGTTGCGGGTAAAACGGATTGCCTCGGTGGTGTTGCCCAGCTCCGAGTCGTCCCGGTCGGACAGCAGCGTGCCTCGCTGGTCGACGATGGATACCTGGGAGGTTTCCAGGCCTGCAACACTGGACGCCACCAGGTGCACGATACCTGACAATTGTGTGTCGCCCGGAACCTGCCTATCCATGATGTCAATCATCACCGATGCGCTGGGCTTTCTGGTATTTCGAATGAAGGATCCCTGGCGCGGGATACTGAGGTGCACACGGGCATCGCGGACCCCGCGAATCTGTTTGATAGTCTGGGTCAGCTCCTGTTCAAGAGCGCGATTGTAGCGGGCCTGTTCCACAAAGTTGCTGGTGCCCAATCCCTGCTCCTGATTGAGAATCTCGAATCCCTGGCTGGTGGAGCGGGGCAGGCCCTGATTAGCCAGCTGCATCCTTATACGCCGCAACTGGTCGGCCGGAACCGTGATCATGCCGCTGGCTCCGTCGATCCTGTAAGTCAGGCCATTTTGTTCGAGAGCGGCCATCACGGCGGAGGAATCCTGATCGGAAAGCCCGGTATAGAGCACTGTGTAACCCGGGTTCATGGACCACAGCACGATCGCACTGCCCAGCGCTATGCTGGCAGCGAGTATCAACATGAACCCCAGTTGCCGGGCGAGACTGAGCTGGCTCAGGGAGTTGAGCTGCGCAAACAGGGAATTCGAGGTCGAAGCACTGGCCATGGTTTAATTAACGTCCTGAGTCCGGGTGCCGGTCTAGATCTGCATGTTCATGACTTCCTGGTAGGCGGACAGTAATTTGTTCCGCACCTCGGTCATGGCTTCAAAGGAAACCGACGCCTTTTCGGCCGCTACCATGACCTCCGGAAGGTCCACGCCCTGTTTGCCGGTTACCAAAGCATCGCGCAGTTCGCGGGCTTCACTCTGCAGGTTATTGACCTGCTTGATGGAGTCATTGAGCAGGGCCGCGAAGTCAGGCCGGTCGGTGGTGTTCAGTTCGGGAACCACGTTGTTCTGCGCCAGAATTCGCATCTGGTTCAGGACCTGATCGATATTGACATCACTCATATATAAGTCCTCACGAGGCTTTCACGTCACTGGGGAAACGGGGCAGGCTGGTACCGTCCTTACGGAACTGCGCCAGCTTGTAGCGCAGGGTTCGGGGACTGATGCCCAGTTGCTGCGCGGCTTCCTTGCGGCTGCTGTTCGAGACGATGGCTTCCAGAATGATCTCCTTCTCGCGATTCTTCAGATTGGACGCCAGCTGGGGTTGATCGTCCTCCGCTGCCGGCGGCTGATCGGAATGGCTTACCGAGTCAGGTGTCTCGAAGACGATGGCATCCGCGGTTATGGTTCTGCCGGTCTTCAGGATAAGGGCACGCTGGATGACATTTTCCAGTTCCCTGACATTGCCGTACCAGGCATGTCGCAACAGACTCTGTTCGGCGCTATCGTCCAGTTGTATTCCGTTGCCGGGTTCGAATCGGCCGATGAAACTTCGTGCCAGCGGCAGAATGTCGGCAGGACGCTCGCGCAGGGACGGCAGATGGAGGGGAAACACATTGAGTCGGTAGAAGAGATCTTCACGAAAGCGACCGGCACTCACTTCCTCTTTGAGGTTGCGGTTGGTGGTGGCGATCAACCTGACATCAAGTTCAATGGCCCGACTGCCGCCCAGGCGTTCCACTTCTCTTTCCTGGATTACCCGTAACAGCTTGGCCTGCAGCCCGATATCGATTTCCGAAACCTCATCCAGCAACAGCGTGCCGCCGTTGGCCTGTTCGAACTTGCCCGCCCGGGACGTGTAGGCCCCAGTGAAGGCACCTTTTTCATAGCCAAACAGGATGGATTCCAACATGGGTTCAGGGATGGCCGCACAATTAATGGCGACAAAAGGCTGGTTGCTGCGCGGCGAATGTCGATGTATGAATTTTGCGAACACTTCCTTGCCGCTGCCGGATTCGCCACTGATCATCACCGTCACATCGGTTGCCGCCACGCGACGGCTCAGCTCGGCAATATCGGCGCTGCGGCGGTCTTCGACCACCATGCCGCTGGCGTCGCCGCCGGAAATTGACGACTCGGCCAGGCGATTGACCATCTCAATCAGCACCTCGGCCTGAAAGGGCTTCACAATGTAATCGGCGGCGCCGTTCTGCATGGCTTCCACTGCCTTGGTAACATTGCCATAGGCGGTAATAAGTACAAAGGGAATTTCCGGAAACTGTCGCTTGACCTGCCTGAGCAACTCATCACCCTGCATACCGGGCATCTGAACATCACTGACGATCAGCGCCGGCCGGCAATTGCCGAGAATCTCCAGGGCCAGCGCAGCACTCTCGGCTGGCAGTGCCCGATATCCCGAAATTTCCAGGGTTTGACAGAGTGCTTCCCGAAGATCAGTATCGTCCTCCACTACAAGCACCGCAAGATTATCCATGGCTCGTTTACCTGAAAGCTTGGTCGACTTCACAAAATTTCTGTTTCCCGCATCGCTTGTCCAGTGCCGCTACCGTTCACCGTGATTCATTGACCGCTGTTTCGTGGTCCGTTCCGGCGGGCAGAGATAGAGTAAAAAGAGCACCACCGGTGCTGGCGGTTTCAAGTTTCACCTCTCCACCATGAGCCTTTACCGCTGACATAACCACCGCCAGTCCCAGTCCGGTTCCTCCCGGACGCGTGGAAAAAAAAGGATCGAAAATCTGTTCCCGGTACTGTTCGTCAATACCCGGGCCATTGTCGGCCACGCTGAACTCCACCCGGTCCCGATTCCGCGCCAGACTCAGGATGATTTCCGGTGCGCCCGTTACTGCCTGAACGGAATTGATCACCAGGTTGCCAAGCGCATTGAACAGGGCTTCCCGGTCACCACGGATTTCAAAATCATCTTCCTGATGCAGTACTACGAGCCTGCCTCCGGCGGCCTCTGCCTGCATCGCGGTGGCCTGCCGGACTTGCTCCAGCAGCTTCAATGGCGAGAAGCTGCGGCTGCCGACGATGTCACCCTTGATATACGAGAGCATCCCTTCCACCAGGGTTTCGATCTGCCCTAGCTGAGATTGAATGCTGCGGATGGGCCGTTGGGCCTCGGCGGCTTTGGTTGCCGACACCAGGCTGGAAAGATTGGAGAGATAGAGAATCGCGGAACTCAACGGTGTGCGGATCTGATGTGCCAGCCGGGCAGCCATTTCACCCAGGGCGGCGAGGCGTTTGTCCCGGTTTACCTGGTTGTTGAGAAGAAAATTTTCAGTGATGTCGGTAATCAGCACAATACGGTCACCGTCGTTGCCAAACGGGCTGCTGGTAATCGTTACCCGGCGGCTATCACGTAGCGATATTTCACCTTGATAGAGCGGGGTGGTTCCGGCTATCTGCTCAATTATTCGCTGCCACTTCTCGCCGATACAGCTGCGTCCTGTCAGGGCAAGGGCCGCCGGATTCATTTCCCTGACCCGGTCTTCGCCATCCAGAACCAGCACGCCTCCCGGCAATGCCTCCATGAGGGAGGACAGCTTGGCCGCCAGTTTTTCTTTCTCGGTCAGTTCCCTGATGCGGGCTGAATTGGACGCAGCAAGTTCTTCCTTCAGGCCGGCGACGCTGGACTCCAGCTCCTGGTAAATGGTACCGAGGTCAGCTGAAACCTGGTTGAAGATTCCAAACGCCTCTTCCAGCTGGCTTATGGAATGTTTGGTACTGACTGATGCATTCATGCAGCGCGTTCCGGCCGGCGATTGCGTGGATTCACTATTGAATGAAGGAAAAAGCAATCTTTATGCCAATAAAAAAATTACCATAAAACAAAGAGATGGTATGGATATGTCGGTTTTTTGGCAGGCTGGGGCCGCAGATGGTCGAAAAATTTACGGTCAGGATTCCGTCAACCGCTGACGGTGCCGTCTGTTCAGAGCACCGAGCTTCGCTGTTGGCCCCGGGGTTGCCTGATCTCAAGCTTGCGGATTTTCTCTATCAGCGTGGTCCTGCGCACAGAGAGTGTCTGCGCTGCACGCGTGACTACCCAGTCCGACTGTTCCAGTGCCCGGCAGATGAGTGAACGTTCCAGGGAAGCAAGGTATTGCTTGAGGTTTATTTTCTGGCCATTAGCGGCGGGCAGCTCTGCAACCTCGCGGACCTGGTCGGCCCGGATCAACTCGGTCAACGGCGATTGCAGTGAGCCGTGCTGCTGGTAACGCACCGGTAGCTTGGCACAATCAATAGTTTCGCCAGGATGCAGAATGCTTAACCGTTCCACCAGATTCTCCAGTTCTCTCACGTTACCCGGCAGAGGATGATTCATCAGTGTCTGCAGGGCGTCGCCGGCAAAGCTGATTGGTTCCTGCGTGGGACCGCTCCTGGCCTTGATAAAGGCGTTGATCAGCTGCGGGATATCTTCACTACGGTCCCGCAGTGCCGGCAGTTCGATCGGGAAGACATTCAACCGGTAGAACAGGTCGAGGCGGAACTTACCCTCGGCAATCTGGTTTTCGAGATCCTGGTGAGTCGCGGCGATGAGTCTGACGTTGCTGATCCGGGTCCGGCTGCCGCCGACCCGCTCAAAACTCTTCTCCTGTATTACGCGCAGTAACTTGACCTGCATATTGAGCGGCATATCGCCTATCTCGTCCAGAAACAGGGTGCCACCCTCGGCCAGTTCAAAACGGCCAGGACGGGATTGAAAAGCGCCGGTGAACGCCCCTTTTTCATGACCAAACAGCTCTGATTCCAGCAGTTCCGGTGGAATTGCCCCGCAATTTACGGCCACGAAGGGACGATCGGCGCGAAGTGACAGGGCGTGAATATTTCGAGCCACCACTTCCTTACCGGTGCCGGATTCCCCGGACAACAGTACGCTGGCCTCGGTTGCTGCGACCTGACGAATCAGCGTTCGGATGGCCTTGATTCCTGGACTGGTACCGATCAGCCTGGGACCTGCTGCATGATTTTCATTTTCGCGATTCTGCAATGCCTTCATTCGAGCCTGTTTCAGTATCTCCAGCAAGTCACCATAGCGAACCGGCAGGCGTATCGAGCCACTCACTTCGAGGGTTTCGGGAGTCTCCTGGAAAAAATCCCGATCGCTACGCAGCAGGTAGATAGGAAGCATGGGATATTCGGAGCGAAGGGCGGCTATCGCCTGTTTCTCCGCGCTCCGGTCTGCCAGCGCCACCAGCGCGGTGAGAACCGGATTCCTGCCTGACAGGCTGCCGATCAATTCGCTGCTTTCGAGATGACTTACCAGGTGGTCGAGGGATTCCAGTAACGCAGTGGTTTTAGTGATGACTTCCTGCTCATCGGCTATCAACAGTACTTCACCAGTCATACGTTGCCCTTGTGGTTATCGTGTTTCTCTTAAGTCTCGAAAGCCAACTCTCGAAAGCGCGCCTTCACGCGGGCCAGCCGCAATCCCGGAGTATCCCGGTAATTCAGTGAATTTACTGTGGTTTACCTCAGGATCGGCAGGTCGGCGGGATACCTTAGTATAAATGTGGGAAAACTCTTAAATTAAATGGGAGATTACAAATTAATGACGGGAAGTATTCAGGGAAGTGACGGGTGCTTTATTGCACTTGCTGCTCCCGTTCTGCCTCAGCCCCGAGCCGATGGCATGGATTTTGCGTTTTCCCTTCGGAACCTGATCATCGCACCGGGCCTGAACTTTGCGAGGGAATCCAAGTACAGGAATTAGCGGGACTTTTAGTAAACCAGGGCAGGAAATGTCAATAAAACCAATGCCAACAAAACCGACACTGTCGAAAAATCGACAGGTTGCGGCCTCGACGACTTCAGAATGAGATCCGACTTCTCCGTATGAATGCCAGAGTTCAAAGAAGGCGACCAGGCACCAGCGGATCGGCAAAAGCTGCACGCTTTCTTATGGTCATGGGCGAGGCCGGCGCTGCTGGCATCCTCAAACACCTGACCCCCGATGAAGTGCAGAAGATTGGTGTGGAAATGGCCCGAATGAAGGAGATGTCAACCGAGGAAGTAAACCAGATTCTTACCAGTTTCCTGGAAGACTACGAGAAGGACGGATCCATCCGGGTGATGGCCGACGAATACACCCGCAGTGTGCTAGAAAAAGCACTGGGCAAGGATGCTGCCAAGGCGGCCCTCGACAAAATCATGCTGGGCGGTAACACCAGGGGTCTGGATGCGCTTAAATGGATGGAGCCACAACTTGTGGCAGGCATCATCCAGAATGAACACCCTCAGATACAGGCAATTGTCATTTCCTATCTCGGGCCCGAGTTGTCCGGGGAGGTGTTGTCCTTTATGCCGGAGAGTTCGGTGGTGGAACTGATGATCCGCATGGCGGAGATTGACACAGTCGACCCCACGGCGCTGCAGGAGTTGAACAACTCACTGGAAAAGCAGGTGGAAGGCGTGGTGAGTAAGCGAGGTACAACCGTTGGTGGCGTTAAGAATGTGGCGGATATTTTCAATTCCCTGGACAAGGCCTTCGAACAGAGCCTGATGGAAAAGATTACCAGTGTGGATGAGGAACTGGCCAATGCCATTCAGGAACAGATGTTTGTATTCGAAGATCTCAAGGCGATACCGGATCGCGACTTCCAGGCGTTATTGAGAGAAGTGTCCACCGACAAGCTGTCCGTGGCCCTGAAAGGAGCAGACGAGGAGATTCTGGACAAGGTGGTGCGGAATATGTCGTCCCGGGCCGCGGACATTTTCAAGGAAGACATGGAGGAGCTGGGACCGGTCAAGATTGTCGATGTAGAAACGGCGCAGAAAGAAGTTCTGGCCGCGGCCCGCAAGCTAGCCGACGACGGCAAGATCGAATTGCGTGAAGATGCGGCCGCGATGGTCGGGTAGAAAAACCGGTAGCAACCGATTATGAGTGAATTGCTTTCTGAAAACGAGATCGACGCCCTGATGAACGGCGTAGCGAATAGTGCCCGGCCGGCGGGAAGTGAACTCAATGAGGTGGATTATTCACCTTATGACCTGACCAGCGGTATGTCGCGGATTCAGGGTTGGACCCAGTATGTGGAGATAGTTGATGATCACATCCAGGCCGGACTCAGTACCCGGTTCCTGGGCATCCTCCACAAGAGTGTCGAAATCAGGCGCGACAGGATTGAAATTCGCAAATACCAGGATTTCGCTACCACTCTGAAGCTGCCCACAGCGATCAGCTGCTTTACTCTTTCCGGCGTGGTGGGTGTTTCCGCGATCATCCTGGAATCCAGCCTGGTTTCGGCCCTGGTCAATGTGTTCTTTGGTGGCGGTTCCCGGGCCACTCCCATTGAAGGTCGGGAATTCAGTCATACCGAAAAGCGCCTGATCAACATGATAGTGGGAACCGTGGCCGAGGTGATCAGGGAGGGTTTTACCGAGTTTGCCGATCACGAAATCACCATTGTGGATACCGAAACCAACCCCGCGCACTTCTCTGCCTATGCCGATACGGACATGTTGATGATAAGGCCCTTCCGGGTTGAATTTTCCGGAATGGGAGGCCTCATTCATCTGGTCATGCCCGGTTCTGTCGTGGATGCCATTTTCCGGCAGAAAAGGTCCCGATTGAATGAATTGGGTATTTCCGCGCGCGTCGCACTGGCCAGCCAGGCCCGGGATTTCGAGATGACTGTAACCGGTGAGCTGCGCGGAGCCCAGCTTTCCCTGCGGGAGGTGTTGGAATTGGGTAAGGGAGACGTCATACCGATTGCTGCACCGGATCAGGTGGATGTGAAAGTAAATAATGTTCCAAAATTCAAGGCAAGAATGGGCGAAGTCAATGGCAGGATCGGTCTGGAGATTCTGCCTTCCAGTCATGCCCGTGGAGGTTTCAGGAAATGAGCACTGATAAAGTCGGACAGCCGCAGGATCCCGAAGTGCTGGCCCAGGCTTTTCCGCAGCTTGGCAATACCGGCAGTGACAGCCGGGGTTCGAAGAATATCGGCAGCGACACCGGGCTCCATGTGGTTCCTGCCCCCAAAGCAGGCCCAGCAACTCCCGGTACCGCATTGGCGGTAGCTGAGTCCAGGCACACCCATGGCGTGGAAAGATTCTGGAATGTGCCGGTGACGATGAAATTTGAAGTCGGACGTCAGGACATCTCAGTTCAGCAGTTGATGACCTTGAAGCGGGGTTCCATTGTGCCGCTGAAGAATGTCTATGTGGACCAGATCAAGGTGAGAGTCGGGGAACGCACTATAGCCCGGGGTGAAGCCATCAGTCTGAAGAATCAGTATGGCGTCAGGATCAGTGAAATTACGGTTCCTTCCGGTACCGAGCCAGGCAGGAACTGATGAACGGTCAGCAACTCAGGACACTGGCACAGGCACAGGCACAGGCCAGGGCGATACCGGTGTGGAAAACAGTACGTCGGGCCCTGGGGATGGCAATCATTGTAATTGCCTCACCAGGCAACCCACTGCAGGCCGCGGAAGCGAACGGGCAGCCGGTTCGACCGGACGCCCTGGTGGGGGCGGAGAGCATGGTGCAGATGCTGGTTGCACTGGTAGTGGTGGTGGCAATCATCGTTGGATTGTCGTTACTGGTTCGACGCCTGAGCCTGGTGCCTGGCACTAGCGGAGGTGTAATCAGGATTGTGGGCAGCCTGGCCCTTAACAGTAAGGACCGGCTGCTGCTGGTTCAGGTGGGGGAAGAGCAGATCCTCATCAGCGCCAGTCCGGGGCGGATAGGAAAAGTGCACGATCTCAGATCGCCGGTTGACCCAGGGCACACCGGCCCTGCTGCGAAAAACCCAACCGGATCGTTCAACAGCCTGTTGGGCCAGATGTTGCAGAAGCAAAGATGACGAGAAAGCCGAATTGGTGAGAAAGCCACGATGATAAGTAAGTCACGTTGATGAAAAAGTCACGCTCATGAAAAAACCGAGATGATAAAGAAACCAAGAAGATGAAGAAGACGGTCACCCTGACACTGCTGGCCATGGCGATATTCCCTGGAGTGGCCGCCGCGGCGACACCTGATCTGACGCTGGTTACATCGCAGGCTACCGCGGACGGAGGTACGTCCTACAGTGTCAGTCTACAGGTATTGCTGTTCATGACACTGCTCAGTCTGTTGCCGGCGGCGCTGATGGCAATGACATCCTTCACGCGGATTATTGTGGTACTGGCTATTCTGCGGCAGGCGCTGGGACTGATGCAGACCCCTTCAAATCAGATCATTATCGGGCTGGCTTTCTTCATCACCCTGTTCGTGATGAGTCCGATTTTCAGCAGTGCCTATGAAAACGGAGTGGCTCCCTACATGGAGGAGACTCTGGATTTCGATTCCGCCCTGGCGGAAACCACCGGACCTTTTCATCAGTTCATGTCCAATCAGGTAAGGGAGCAGGACCTCGCCCTGTTTGCCGAAATGGGTGGCTACCAGGAGTTCGGCAGCATCGCCGAGGTGCCATTCAGAGTACTGGTTCCGGCTTATATCACCAGTGAATTGAAAACCGCTTTTCAGATCGGGTTTCTGATCTTTATTCCGTTTCTGGTGATCGACCTGGTAGTGGCCAGCATCCTCATGTCGATGGGTATGATGATGCTGTCACCAATGCTGATATCCCTGCCGTTCAAGATCATGTTGTTTGTCATGGTGGATGGCTGGACGCTGGTCGTAGGTACGCTGGCATCAAGTTTTGCAGTTTTTTAGCAGCAGGTAAGAATGATGGATCAGGATACGGTATTGGAAGTCGGACGGGATGCACTGGTTCTGGTAGTGGCACTGGCCGGACCGCTGCTACTGGCAGCACTGCTGGTGGGTCTGCTGGTGGGCGTCCTCCAGGCAGCGACCCAGATTCAGGAACAGACGCTGAGTTTCATTCCCAAGTTACTGGCTCTGGTTATCGCGCTGGCGGTAATGGGTCCGTGGCTGCTCAACTACTGGGTATCCTTTACGGAAGCGCTGTTTTTTAGGATCCCGGAATTAATCGGCTGAACGATGGAAATAGCGATCGACGACATCATGGCCATGACAGGAGATTTCTTCTGGCCGTTCCTGCGTATCAGCGCTCTGTTTGCTGTGGCCCCGGTCTTCTCCGCTCGTTCCGTTCCAGTGCGGGTAAGGATTATCCTGGCCCTGCTGATTACCCTGCTGATTCAACCTTCGCTACCTTATCTGGAACCGATCGAGCCGCTCTCGGCAATCGGCTTCCTGCTGATACTTCAGCAGCTGGGGATCGGAATCGTTATGGGGTTGATAATGCAGATTGTCATGAGCGCTCTGGTGATGGCCGGACAGGCGATCGCTACTACCATGGGACTTGGTTTTGCCTCTTCTGTAGATCCTCAGAACGGTGTTCAGGTCACCATGCTGGGCCAGTTCTACCTCATTATCGGAACACTTTACCTGCTGGCAGTTGACGGTCATCTGCTGCTGATAGATGTACTGGTGCAAAGCTTCGTCTCAATCCCGGTGGGTGAGCCGTTCAACGCTGCGGAAATATTCGGCAACGTCGCTCTGTTTACAGCCGAGCTGTTCGTTGCGGCAATTCTGATCGCACTTCCAGTCATAGTGGGTGTCCTGCTGGTGAATCTGGCCTTCGGCGTAGTGACCAGGGCTGCACCACAACTGAATATTTTTGCCGTGGGCTTCCCGGCCACCATGCTGGCCGGCTTTGTGCTCATTCTATTTTCCATTCCAGTGCTGTTTCCGACGCTGACCAGTTTTTTCGCGGTCGGGTTTGATTTCATGCGCACTCTGGTGAACTGAGGATCCAGCGCTATGGCAGAGACTCAGGGTCAGGAAAGAACCGAACAGGCAACCCCCAAACGAATCCGCGATGCGAGGGAGAAGGGGCAGGTTCCCCGCTCAAGGGAATTGAACACGGTCATGTCCCTGCTGGCAGCCGGAGTCGGTATGCTGATATTCGGCCACGGTATCATTCAGAGCATCAATCAGCTGCTTATTGAAAATCTCACCATTGACCGTGAAGCCGCCTTTTCGGAATCGCTCCTGCTCGGCCGGCTGGGTGACACAGCCTTCGCCGCTTTGAACCTGTTGCTGCCGCTGTTTGCCCTGTTGGCTGCCATCACCGTGCTCAGTCCGTTGTCCCTGGGAGGCTGGGTATTCAACATTACGCTGGCGGCACCTAAATTGGAACGGATCAGCCCTCTCAAGGGACTGGGCCGCCTGTTCTCGGTCCGGTCACTGATGGAACTGGCCAAGGCGATCGGCAAGTTCCTGCTGGTTTTCACTACCAGCTGTTTCGTTCTCTATCTGGTGCTGGATCAGATAGTCGGCCTGTCATTGCGGCCGCTGCCCGACGCCATGAGTACAGCGGGTAATCTGGCGATCGCCTGTCTGCTTGGTTTCAGCGCTGTTCTGGTACTGGTCGCGGCAGCGGATGTGCCCTTTCAACTGTGGCAATACCGCACTCAATTGCGCATGACCCGTCAGGAAGTCAAGGATGAACTGAAGGAAACCGAGGGCCGGCCTGAGGTCAGGGCAGCAATCAAGGACAAGCAGCAGCAGTTCGCCAGACAACGAATGATGAGTGAAGTGCCCAAAGCGGATGTGGTGATTACCAACCCCACTCACTTTGCCGTAGCCCTCAAGTACGATCAGGCCGACGGTGGCGCACCCCGGGTTGTGGCCAAGGGACAGGATCTGATCGCCGCGCGAATCAGGGAAATTGCCAGCGAACACGGCGTGGTGCTGTTTTCGGCGCCACCACTGGCGAGAGCACTGTATTTTTCCACGGAGCTGAACCAGGAAATTCCCAGGAATCTGTTCCTGGCTGTAGCGCAGGTTATGGCCTATGTGTTCCAGTTGCGACAGGTTAAAAAACGGGGTGGGGTCCGGCCAAAGAAACCGAAGGACCTCCCGGTGCCGGAGGAGTACACAAGTGAACTAAAACAGGAGGCTGATTGATGGCCGGCAGTAACAGCCTGACAGCGCAGAACGCATTTCTCGGTATCGACTGGCGGTTAATCGGCGTCGGTGCACCGCTATTGGTAATTCTATTGCTGGCAATGATGATATTGCCATTGCCGCCGTTCCTGCTCGATTTTCTGTTTACCTTCAACATCGCCTTGTCGCTGATCATTCTGCTGGTCGCCGTCTACATTCATCGGCCTCTGGAGTTTGGTGTTTTCCCCAGTGTACTGTTGATCATGACCCTGATGCGGCTGGCTTTGAATATCGCCTCCACCCGGGTCGTACTGATAGAAGGTCATAATGGCACCTCCGCAGCGGGCCGGGTTATCGAGGCATTCGGCGACTTTGTGGTCGGCGGTAACTATGCGGTAGGTCTGGTGGTATTTTCAATTCTGGTGATCATCAACTTTGTAGTAGTGACCAAGGGTGCCGGGCGCATTTCTGAAGTTACCGCGCGCTTTACCCTGGATGCCATGCCCGGCAAGCAGATGGCGATCGACGCCGATCTCAACTCGGGTCTCATCGATCAGGATGTGGCTCGTGAAAGACGCGATGAGATTGCCCGGGAATCGAGTTTTTATGGCGCCATGGACGGGGCCAGTAAATTTGTACGTGGCGATGCGGTGGCGGGCATTCTCATCCTGTTCATCAACATAATCGGTGGCTTTGCCATCGGCGTATTGCAACACGGTCTATCGGCATCTCAGGCTGCCACCAACTATACCCTGTTGACTATCGGGGACGGCCTGGTCGCACAGATTCCCTCACTGCTGGTATCCGTCGCGGCAGCACTGATTGTGACCCGCGTGGGTTCCTCCAGCGACATGGGCCGGCAGGTGCTTGATCAGGTATTTGAGAGCCCCAAGGTTTTCCTGGTTACCGGTGGCGTCATCGGGCTGTTGGGATTGATTCCGGGCATGCCGAACATGATCTTTCTGCTCATGTGTGCCGGACTGTTTGCCATTGCCTACGTGGTGTCACGGCACGCTGATCAGAATCAGGAGGACCAGGAGCAGTCAGACAAAGACTCCGAACAGGAGCAGAAGTCAGCCGACCTGGATTGGGATGACGTATTGGGTGTTGACATTATCGGACTGGAAGTCGGTTATAAACTGATCTCCCTGGTGGACCGTAATCAGGGCGGTGAACTGCTGGACCGAATCAAGGCCGTGCGAAAACGCATTTCCCAGGATATGGGTTTTCTGGTGCATCCGGTACATATCAGGGACAACCTGAGTCTGGCACCCAATGCCTATCGCATAACGTTGCTGGACGTCCCGGTGAGTGAAGGACAGGTACATCCGGGGATGGAGATGGCCATCAATCCGGGTCAGACATTCGGTGATCTGGATGGCATTGCCGGCAAGGACCCGGCCTTCAATCTCGATACTATCTGGATCGATTCCTCGCAAAAGGAAGATGCCCAGACCAAGGGTTACACAGTGGTTGACAGCAGCACCGTGATCGCCACCCACATCAGCCATACCATCAAGACCCATTCCCATGAACTGCTCGGCTACGACGAAGTTCAGAAGCTGCTGGATACGCTGGCCAAATCGGCACCCAAACTGGTGGAAAGTCTGGTTCCCGATACACTGTCGTTGGGCATTGTTCTCCGGGTTCTGCAGAACCTGCTGGAAGAAGGCGTACCGATCAGAGATCTTCGCACAATCGTGGAAACCCTGGCCGAGCATGGTGCGGTGAACCAGAATCCTGAAATTCTCACGGCGGCTGTCCGAATCAACCTGGGACGAACAATCTGCCAAGGTATCGTCGGCATGGACAAGGAAATAAAAGTGGTCACCCTCAGCGCGGAATTTGAAAAGCTGATTCGCGATTCGGTGGTATCCGACAAACCCGGCAGTGTCGGCGGTCTGGAACCCGGCTTCGCAGAGCGGCTGTTGAACCAGATTCAATCGCTCAGCCAGCAGTTGGAAGCAGCCGGTCAGATTCCCGTGCTGCTGGTATCCGACCCGGTCCGATCCTGGCTGTCAAGATTTACCAGAACGTCTCTACCCAGACTCAAGGTGCTTGCATTCAGCGAAGTGGCCAGTAATAAGCAGATCAAGGTACTGGGGACCGCCGGGCAAGCCCAGTCCCGGGCGGCATGAAAACGGAAAGCGGATCAGAAATCAAGGAACCTCTGACTAATCAGAGGTTCCAGTATTAGTGGACTAAGTACTCGGAGCTGGCAATGAAAGTGAAAAAAATCCAGGCGGATAATATGCAGCAGGCGATGGCCATGGTACGCGAGCAGTTGGGTCGGGATGCCGTGCTGATTTCAAGCAAGAAAGTTGACGGCAGATTGGAAGTGCTGGCTGCCAGCGGTTACGACGTGGAGCAGCTGAGCGCCAGCGTCGAGACACCGGTTGCAACCGAGCCGACAGCAGTTCAGGGCCCTGCGACAGAGCGTCGCTCGCTTAAGGATTTCCCTTTCGAACTGCTGGCCAATATTGAGAGTGAGAAAGAACAATTGCGACGCAAGGAGCAGGTGCAGGAACAGGAAATCAAGAGCCATTCCCGCTCGCTGCTTGACATGCAGGAAGAACTGGGTCGACTACGCAAACTGTTTGAAGGGGAAATGGCCCAACTGGCCTGGCGGGAGTCCCGGGATCGCCAACCCAACCGGATGGCGCTGCTGTCACGGCTGGAATTAACCGGCATCAATCATGATCTGGCTACTCAGCTGGTGGACAAAGTGTTGCCCTGTGCTGACCTGGGCGAAGCCTGGCAGAAAGTCATCAAGATGTTGTTAAAGACACTGAAGAAGCCCGCACCGGACCCGCTGCAGAATGGCGGTGTTATTGCCATGGTTGGTGCTACCGGTGTCGGAAAAACCACCAGCGCGGTAAAACTGGCAGCCGAATTTGCCAGGAAGCATGGACGCAACCAGGTAGGGTTGATTACTACCGATGACCTGCGCGTAGGCCAGCGGGAACAGCTGTTGTCACTGGCCAGCTCGCTGGGTCTTTCGGTGCAAGTAGCGGCCACCGGTGAGGAATTGACGCAGGCCATGGAGAGTTTTGCCGAACGCAGGCTGTTGATTATCGATACCGCCGGCGTGAATCAACGGCAACGGGATTTTGAGGCTCAGCTAGCTACATTCCTGCAGGGAGAACGGGAAATCACTCCGTTCCTGGTGCTCAGTGCCACCGTTCAGGAGTCGGTAATCAATGAGACAATCCGGGCCTTTTCGCGGCTCAGGCCCGCGGCCGCGATCGTTACCAAAACCGATGAAAATATCTCCATCGGTGCCATCCTGTCATCGCTGATCCGCTACCGGTTACCGGTTGCCTATGTGGGGACCGGTCAGATGATTCCGGATGATCTGGTGCGCGCCGATGGTGAGTTTTTCGCCAGGAAAATCCGCCAGTCCTATCGCCATGCGATGGCACAGGTGGAAAGTCGACGCAAGGCCAGCGCATAAATCGGCTTGTGCAAAGCAGTAACTGAGACTGAGTAAAGCAAGGATACTGATCGATGAGTTTACCGTTACCCGTCAGAACAATAGCGGTCTCCGGTGGTAAAGGCGGAGTGGGAAAAACCAGCATCGCCATCAACCTGGCCCTGGAGTTGAGCAAGAGCGGCCGATCGGTGTTGCTGCTGGATGCCGACCTGAGCATGGCCAACGTGGACATCATGCTTAATCTCAAGCCGCAACGGGATCTGTCTCATGTGGTGGCGGGAGCATGCCGACTGGAGGACATCATCGTTCCCGGTCCACAGGGGTTACACATCGTGCCTGCCGCGTCCGGAGTAGGCCGCATGGCGCAGTTGTCCAGTCATGAACAGATGGCGCTGATCAGGGCTTTCAGCGATATCGAGAGCAGTTACGATGTCCTGATTGTGGATACCGCAGCGGGTATTGCTCCGGGAACCCTGGGTTTCACCAAGGCGGCTCAGGAAATCGTCCTGGTGCTGAACGATGAGCCTGCGTCTCTGGCTGACGCCTATGGACTGATGAAGGTTCTCAATCGGGAACACGGAGTGAAGCGGTTCCAGGTGCTGGCAAACATGGTCAGGGACTCCGCCCATGGTCGTTCACTGTATACGCGCCTGGCCGATGTCGCCGATTTCTACCTTGAAGTGAAAATCGGCTACCTGGGCTTCGTTCCTCAGGATGAAAATTTACGTGCGGCGGTCAAGTCCCGTGCCGCGGTCACCGATAAATATCCGTATAGCGTATCGAGTCTTGCCTTTCAGCAGATTGCCAGGCGCCTGACTGAATTGCCTGGACATCCGGGCACTAACGGGTTCATCGAATTTTTTGTTGAGAAGGCACTGGGCGCTCACCACAAATCCGCGTACGAAAGAGGGGTAGCATGAATTTAGGTGCTCAAAGCCGCGAACTGGGCGAGCGATTTTCGCGGGACCAGCTATTCGAAGATAACATGTCGCTGGTCACCACCATCGCCCATCATATCGGAGCCCGGCTGCCAGCCGGAAAAAGCGTGGATGACCTTATTCAGGTAGGGCTGATCGGGTTACTGGAGGCAGTGCGCTCGTATGAGCCGAAACCGGGCGTGGATTTCAAGGCCTATGCCAACATCCGTATTCGCGGTGCAATAATCGATGAACTGCGCCGTGAAACCTGGGTGCCGCGTTCGGTGCAGCAGAAATCCCGCCATGTCGCCCAGGCGATTCAGGATGTCGAGAACCGGCTGGGAAGAACAGCGACTGACAAGGAAATTGCCCGGGAACTCAACCTGAACCTGGAGGAGTACGGCGGGTTACTGGAAGAAGTGGCCAGCTGCACGTTGTTGAGCCTGGATGACGAAAATGTCTTTTCCCACCCGGTGACCGATGAAGACGAAATTATCGACAGAATCCACTACGACGCGCTTAAAACAAGACTCGCGGAACTGATCGGTCAATTGCCGGAACAGGAAAAACTGGTGGTAGCACTGTATTACGATTATGGCCTGAATCTGCGTGAAATCGGCGAGGTTCTCGATGTCAGCGAGTCGCGCGCCTGCCAGGTTCACAGTCAGGCCATGAGTCGACTGCGTATCAAACTGCGCAATCAAATGAACGAAAACGATATCGTCTGACTTCGGGCAGCGACGACTCAGGCCAGCATCGCTGCAGCCACCCAGCCTGCGGGCCTGGAATCCGTATCAAACTACTGATGCGGGTTTTTGAGTCGCGGTTTACGTGACTGCCTGGTAGCGTCTGCCAATACTTTCGCAAAATAATTTCCGATTTACCTGATCCGGGATAAGCTCGAAGGCTCAACTTTCAACAGACCGTTAGTCAAAAATCACAATGGATCGGGTGCGAATATGGCACGAGTTCGGAAACTGGTACTCGACTGGACTGAAGCGGGCATTATCGACCCGGATAATCTGGATTCAGCCATGCACATCGCCGGTGCCGGACCGACCCGGCAGCAGTGGCTGACTTTCTCCCGGACCGCCCTGTTATTCTGCGGCATTATCGCTACCTGCGCCGGCATTATCTTCTTCTTTGCCTACAACTGGGAACAACTGGGGAAATTCTCGAAGTTTCTCCTGATGGAATCGGTTTTTGTGCTGACCGCCCTGGGCTTTTTCTTTGTCAGAACCGACAACGGGAAAGTTCGAACCGCCCTGATGAGCGGACTGTTTGTACTTACCGGGGCATTCCTCGCGCTCATCGGGCAAACCTACCAGACCGGTGCCGATACCTGGGAACTGTTTGCGACCTGGGCGCTACTTTGCGCGCCATTCGTCTTGCTGGGTCGATCCAGTACGTTGTGGATACTGGGGCTGGCAGTCAGTCAGATGGCCATGGTGCTTTATTGCCGGAGTTTCCGAACCAGCTGGTGGGTATTCTCCTTTGCGGAGGTTTCGCTGTATCTGTCTCTATCATTCAATCTACTGATCGGCCTCTTGCTCGAAGCGCTTTATCTGGAGGGTGCCCTGTCCAGGCGGCTGCCGGAAAACCTCCGCAGGCTTTGCGGGCTGCAGAATCGCCATGCTGCAAGAGTGAGCATGCTTGCCGCCGGAGTCAGTATTGCCTGCCTGGTTATTGTGACGATACTTGACTGGGAGGCCGGTGGCCTGATAGCAGCGATTCTGTTCCCGGTGTGGGTAGTCGGCAACCTTTATTCCTACCGTTTTCTTCGTCGGGATCTCCTGCTGGTGTCCGCCAGCACGCTGAGTGTTGTCATCGTAATTGTCACTTTTTTTGCGCGTATTCTGTTCAGCCAGAATTTTGATGGTGGTGGATTCATCCTGCTGGCAGGCATCACTGTAGGCGTGTCCACGCCCGCGGTAATGTGGCTGAAAAGGCTTTCCCGGCCGGATGGCCATCCAGGCGATGCAAGCCGCGGGGAGGGGCAGACCGATGTCCAGCACTGAGCCAGAACTGGCGCGAGAAATCTGGGAGCGGTTGCAGGCCAACCGGCTGGTCGATGGCCCGATGCCGGAGGCCAGTGAAGGACACTCTCCCTGGTACATAAGAACGATCAGTGGTATTGCCGGCTGGTTGGCGTCGTTATTCCTGTTCGGCTTTTTCGCGATGGCTTTGTCCGATCTCTGGTCTTCCTCCGAAAATGTTTTGATCAGCGTGGTCGGATTTCTCCTGCTCGGTATTGCCTTCACCATTTTCAGGCAGGTGCGTGACAACGAATTTTTACAGCAGCTTGCCCTGGCCTGCAGTCTTTGCGGGCAGCTACTGTTGGCAATCAACTGGCTGGATGATGGCGGCACCGGGTTTCAGCCTCTACTCGCCTTAACAGTCCTGCAGGCGGCTCTGGCCGCCGTGGTTCCCAATTTCCTGCATCGGGTGATCTGCAGCTGGCTTGCCGCGGTGGCATTGTTCTTTGCCCTGGCAGCACTTGGTTATGCCCAGGTGAGCGCTGTGGTGGTGCTGGTCGGGTTTGCGGCAATCTGGTTGTCTGAGCGCAACTGGGGGCACGCCCGGAGAAAAGACCGACATCTTTTCGAGGCGATCGGTCTGGGACTGGCATTGGCTCTCGTGCACCTGAACGGTCACCTGCTCTACATCGATGATCTCCTGTTCTGGCATGGTACGGCGTCCGGACAATGGGTCACCGTGCTGAACAGCGGCGGGCTGCTGTTGGTATATGGATTGTTTGTCAAACACCTGTTCGATGAACAACTTTTTGTGCCGGGCAGGCAGGGTTTGATCTGGTGCGGTCTGGCATCGCTCGCCTTTCTTGCCGTTGTTCTGCTGGTTCCTTCCGGCGCGGTAGCCGTCCTGATCCTGCTGATTGGCTTTGCAACCCAGCGGAATTTTCTGCTGGCGATCGGGATCGCCGCATTGCTGACGTTTTTATCCTGGTACTACTATCATCTTGACCAGACACTGTTGTTCAAATCACTGGTGCTGATGGGAACCGGGATTCTGCTTCTCTGCACCTATCTTATCCGTAACCGGTTGTCGCCACCGTATGCGCAGACCGAGGAAGAACTGAATTCCGCACCGTTACTGCCGACAGCCGGCGCTGCGGTACAGAGGCTGAACCGATGGTCGGTGCTGGTTACCTGTGTGCTGATTCTGCTGGCCTGCAACTACAGCATCGTCAGCAAGGAACAAATTCTGGAACGGGGTCGAACAGTCTACCTGGAACTGGCGCCCCGCGACCCGCGTTCGCTCCTGCAGGGCGACTACATGAGCCTGTTCTTCCAGCTTGCGCGCGACATCGGTAACAGCGGAATGGTAAGCCGACCGGAAAACGGCCTGGTCGTGGTGGCGCTCGACGACCGTGGAATTGGCAGTTTTCAGGATTTCTACACGGGCCAGACACTGCCGGATAATCAGCTCGTCATGCAATACCGGATTCGGGACGGGCTGGTAAAATTCGCCACCAATGCCTTCTTTTTTCAAGAGGGTCAGGTGTCGAAATACAACGCGGCCAAATACGGCGAATTCAGAGTTGACGGGCAGGGCGAACTACTGCTGGTGGCGCATAGGGATGAGGATCTGAATACGTTATAATCCCGGCAAGTCCTGATTCACCAGCTACCGGAACCTTGATTGCCAGCAATGCTTTTACTCACAAGTTGTCAGTTTGAGTTCGAGATCCCCGTTCCCACACCCTTTATTCTGATGCTGCGACCTCGCAGCGGATACCAGCAGTGGGTTACCCAGGAAGAGTACAAGCTTTCGGTGACGGTTCCGGTATTCGAATTCACGGACAGCTACGGTAATCTCTGTCAACGGCTGATTGCGCCCGCCGGTCCGTTCTCGATTTCCACAGCGTCGGAAGTTAGAACCACCGAGTTCGTCGACCTGGCTCCTGGCGCGCCGTTTGTAGAAGTTCAGAACCTGCCTGATGCAGTGCTTGCCTACCTGCTACCCAGCAGGTACTGCGAATCGGACCGCTTTAATCAGATGGCCGCTGAAATTACCGCCGGCTGTTCACTCGGCTGGGATCAGGTGGCCGCCATCGAGGGGTGGTTGCGTACCACGATCCGCTATCAACCGGAAGGCAGCGATGTGCCGGTTTCGGCAGTGGAAGTGAATCAGCGACAGACCGGGGTGTGTCGTGATCTTGCCCATCTGGGGATTGCGTTAAGTCGTGCCCTCAGTATCCCGGCCCGGATGGTGGTCGGTTACCGCTATGACCTGAAGCCGATGGACCTGCATGCCTGGTTCGAGGCCTTTGTAGGTGGACGCTGGTACACCTTTGATGCAATGCAGTCCGATGTCAAGGGCGGCTATGTGGCAATCGGCTTCGGCCGTGATGCCGCGGATGTGGCGATCTACAATCAGTTCGGGCCCCCGGTGTTTCCCATTCATCAATCGGTCAGAGTGATACGACGCGATTAGCGATAGTCATAGTGCCGCAGCTTCCGGGAACCGGAAGCGCGGAATTGACAATGCCATGATGCGATTTACCCAGCAACAAGGAAGTCAGATTTGAAGGGCCGCCTGCTCACGCTTGCCAGAAACCTCTGGCGTCACACCGTCCCGGTTCGCGTGCGCACCAGGGCCTGGGAGCTTTTTGCCCGGCACTACTTCGAGCGAGCGGCACTCAGGCAGATGGTGACGCGATCCCGGGCTGAGGCGATCAGGCAACCGGAAACTTTGCAGCGCCTGCTGGCAATTCTGGAAGCTCACGATTACCGACCGGTCACGGATATAATCAGGGAGCAGCTCGGTCTCGACTTCAAGGGCTATTCTGCACAGGATCTGATCGCTTATCTGTATTTTCATGGTAAACCGAACGGTTTCTTTGTCGATATAGGCGCCTATGATGGTGTCGAGATCAGTAATACCTGGTTGCTGGAACAACTGGGTTGGAGCGGGATCTGTATCGAGCCGATTCCCGAAATATTCGCCCTGCTGGACCGTAACAGAAACTGCAGCAAGTACAATGTTGCGGTTTCCAGCCTGGCCGCAGGCGAAGCCGGTTTCGTCAAGGTTTCCGAGCGGCTCGGGTTGAGTGGCCTGCAGCAGCAGATGCCGGAGCGTATTCGCAAAGGCCTGGAAAAGCAGGGCCTGGAACTGGAGCAGGTTACCGTAAAGACCATGACCTTTGGGGAGATCATGCGGAATCACCCGCAGGTCGGGCTGGTGGATTTTCTTTCTATCGATGTGGAAGGTGCGGAACTGGACGTGCTTGAGTCTATCGACTTCGAGCGGTTCAGGTTTCGGTTGATAACCATAGAGAATAATGCGGGAAGGGCAGTCCTTCAGGACACGCTGGAGCGACGGGGGTACCGGCTGTTTCTGGATTTGGGTGTCGATCTGATGTTTGTGCCGGTGAATGCCTGAATACACAGTCCGGCAGCCTGTTGAAAAACCCTCAGCTGGCACATTATGGCGTTAGAAGCTGGCTCAAGTTGCTCATTCACGGCGTGTAAACTGCGCTTTTTCGCCGGCTTTTGCCTTGCCTCGCGCGCACCTGAATATTTATCAGCACGCTGCTAAATCCCGGCAAGATCCAGCAGGTTATTGCGGCGGGCACTGGAAGGCCTGCCGCTCTCCTCGTAGCTGACTGCCCGGGAATCCCCACCCCCCGGGGTGACGCTGTCCAATATCCGAGTGACGAACCGGGTGCGGCGATTGATAAGCTTACCGATCCGGCGGTTTTCCTCAAAGCACTGTTGCGCCAGGCCTGTCAGGTGTGAATAGAGAGACTGCAGGGGTTCGGAGTCAGGGCCGGTAAGCCCATCGGCCGATGCCAAAGGCCCCAGGGGCAATTCATTCTGCGCGGCAAACTGCATCCGCGCTCCGGTGGCCTGCTGAAGCATGTTGATCAGTTTCAGCTTGGTATCGCTTTGAAGGTCGACAAAGGCCTGGTCGCTGGCCAGGCTGGCAACTTCCTTTTGTAGAAACTGCAGCAGCGCTTTGGCACTGTCGATTTCTTCCCGTAACAACCGGGCCAGAGTCGATTTTTTATCGGATTGAAATTCCATTCAGCAGGGTTGTCCTACAGCGGCACTCGAGTTACCGGTCCGGGTCCGTAATGCCGGCTTCCTTCTCCAGAAGATTGGCGGCAATGCGCTCCAGATTGATTTCCAGCTTGCCGTCGGCAAGCAACTGGCTGACTTCGGCAACCAGCGTGCTATTGACCTGGGGAGCATTTTTCAGCAGGCCTTCGAGCTGCTGCAGTCGCGCTGCGTCGTCGGTCATGCTGAGCTTGTCGGCGGTGGCAGAAGATGACCCTGAGGTGGCGGTTTTAGCCGCGCCGGTCCT
The DNA here is from genome assembly GCA_024234395.1 of Pseudomonadales bacterium. Taxonomy (GTDB): domain Bacteria; phylum Pseudomonadota; class Gammaproteobacteria; order Pseudomonadales; family Pseudohongiellaceae; genus NORP240. Next base: position 288,536 of record JACKOH010000003.1, on the reverse strand, counting down.
GGAATTTTCCAGTTGCTGGGTCTTGTGGCTCTTGCCACTTACCAGGTTCGCCGGGATCTTGCCGGTATTGATTTCATTGCTCATCGAGAAAACTCCGGTGCCGACGGCTGCGTCGCTGATAGGCACATTATACGTATTTCCCTGCTCATGGCCTTAATACTATTCCTCTACGACCGCAAGGCGGAAAACCTTTAGTAAATGTTAACCGGTTCAAAACTTCACCCTTACGGTGCTCTTGTCAAGTACTTCGGCTTCCACTGTGCGCCCTGAGCTGTCGTTCTGTACCGGTATCAGGTCTCCCTGCGAGCCACTGCGCCTGGCGACACCGGTCATTCGAACCTGAATACCGCCACTGACCGCCAGGATGACGACTTCCTGCCCCTGCCGCACCAGTTGCCTCGCCCTTACCGCGTTCAGAGTCAACGCCGTATCGGCCTGCAGGGGGCGGGTGGTCTCCATTCCCGCCAACTGACCCGGGCTGCTCAGGTGGCGGGGCGGTAAACGGGATAACGGCAATTTGCGGATTTCCAGGACCTCGGTGGTGAGTGCTTCGCCCCGCAGCAGCGGACGTCGGGTGAATACGACATCCGCCTGCGCCTCGATGGTGACCGGGACGTAGAGCGTCCAGGGGTTCCGGCCGCTGCATCTAACGCCCACCGTAGTGCGGGCCAATTGCCCGCTCTTACTGGTGGAAAAAGCTTCCAGCGGGATTTCGCAGGCGGCCAGTCTAAGCCTGGGGTCCAGACCGGCGGCCTGGACCTGGATGTCGGACAGCCCGGTTTTGTCAATCTGTCGGCGGGCAAACTCGGTCGCCGCGGTGCGAATCGCCTCATGTGATTCGCTGTCGGCGGCAGCTGACTGGACAGGCTGTAATACCAGGAGCCCGCCAATCAAAGCGGAGACCAGGCTGTTTCGACACTTTGTCAAAATATTGACCTTCATGGCTTGCATCAATGGCGCAGAAACGCCGTTTTTTCGCGGAAATTGTCCGGGTTTCACTTTTCATTACAGTTAGCTGCAATCTGCATGCCAGTGTCGGGAAGCTGAGAGTTTATTCCGATGCCAGCACCTCGGGCTGTATTCACGGGAGTCGGCTCCGGTTAGCGCACCGGCGGGCTTCAGCGCCATACGAATGGTAGAAAAACCGCCTTCAGGGCGATCTTCGCGGCATCTGGCGGGAGCCCAGTGAAAGCGGGGCGGCAACGCTTGCCGCCTGACCGGTAAAGGTTTGCCGCCTGGAGCCGGCCTGGAACCCGGGATATCTCATAACTAATTGATATTGCTTTTGAAAAGTTGATTGGCACGGGTGATGCAAGGAACCGGGAAAGGGGACTGGGTGAGTGATTACTAAGGACGCAAAGAAAATGCAGAAAACCCGTCCATCGATACATCAACAGAGGCTTACCGGGCCGCGTTTAGGAGTCGCATCATGAGTTGGATAGATAGCGCCCTGGGGATTCATCCCGCTGCACTGCAATTCCATTCGCAGCGCAGTTCGGCGCTGGCAGCCAATATCGCCAATGAGGGCACACCGGGTTACAAGGCTCGTGACTACGACTTTGATTCGGTGATGCGATCCCTGGCCAAAGGCACCGAACCGGGCCTGCGCACCACCAGTTCCGGACACCTCACCGGAGCGGCCGATGCCCGGTTCGGAAACCTGCAGTACCGGGTTCCCACCAAGCCGTTGGTGGAGGGCAATAGTGTCGAGCCGGAAGTGGAGCAGGCAGTATTTGCGGAAAATGCTCTCCGCTATCAGGCCTCGCTGCAGTTTCTGGAAGGTGCATTTGCAGGCCTGCGGCTGGCAATCAGAGGACAACGCTGATGGGTATCACTGACACGTTCAGGATTACCGGCACGGCACTCAGTGCCCAGAGCATCCACATGGATGTCATTGCCAGGAATATGGCCAGCGCCCAGTTGGTGAGCGGGTCCGAGCAGTCGGCTTACCGGGCACGCCGCCCCGAGTTTGCCGCCATGCTGAATAACAGTTTCAGGACTCTGGGTGGGCCAGGGCCGCTGATCGGTGGGCGGGAAACCGCCGGGGTCAAGGTGAAACGCTATACAGAAAGTTCGGCGCCGGTGGAAAGGAAGCACATGCCGGAAAGCCCGCTGGCAGACGAGCAGGGTTATATCTATTTATCCAATGTCAACGTAGTGGAGGAAATGGCCTACATGATGCAGGCCTCCCGGGCTTATCAGTCAAATCTGGAAGTCATGAATACCGCCAAGCAGTTGATGCTGCGGACTCTCAATATGGGCAACAGGTAATTCTGCCGGACAGGTAGCGGGGACACAGCATGGAAGGTCTGGAACAGGTATTCGGCAGCTCTTATAACCCGGGCACTACGCAGATTGGCAAGCCGAAGGAGGAACTGGGGCAGGAAGATTTTTTTCGCCTGATGGTGGCACAGTTGAACAATCAGGATCCTACCAAGCCGCTGGACAATGCCGAGTTTCTGGGACAACTGGCCCAGTTCAGCACGGTTTCAGGCATCGACGACATGAATGAATCCTTCAATGGGCTGGTGAACAATTTTTTCACGTCGCAGGCGATGATGGCTGCCCAGCTGATAGGCCGTGAAGTACTCAGTGAGGCGGGCACGATGCTGAACGCCTTTTACACGCCGGGCGAGGCAGTTTCTGGCGGCCTGATAGCCGACAGCGACACCCAGGATTCCCGCGTCAATATTTACAATGGTACCGGTAATCTGGTCAACACCATCGCCCTGGGAGATATCAAGGCGGGGTCGCACCAGTTCACCTGGAATGGCGTGTTGAAAGGCGGCGGTGAGGCGGAGCTGGGTAACTACCTGATCGTGGCGGAGGGCCGGGTCGATGGCTCAAAGGTCAGCCTTCCCATGCAGCAATACAACGAAGTTACCAGTGTTTCGGTAGACCGGGAAAAAATGGCGGTGTTGTTGCAGCTCGATAATGGCCAGGACATCAAGTTCTCCCAGGTTAACGAATTCAAATAACAGCTAAACAGGAACAAGGAGTAAGACATGTCATTCGATACAGCGATTTCCGGTATCAAGGCTGCCTCAACAAACCTCGGCATCATCGGCAATAACATCGCCAATGCCGGCACTACCGGCTTCAAGTCTTCCCGCGGTGAGTTTGCCGACCTGTTTGCAACCAGCAAGCTGGGAACGGGCAGTAACGCGATCGGCAAAGGTGTCCAGGTCAAGTCCGTGAACCAGTCCTTTACCCAGGGCAATATCACTTTTACTGACAATGTGCTGGACATGGCAATCAGCGGCACAGGATTTTTTGTCCTCAGCGACGATGGCGCACAGGTCTACAGCCGCGCCGGTAACTTCCAGGTCGATCGGGAGGGCTATGTGGGCAACTCCAGCGGTCACCGGCTGATGGTATTCAATACCAATACTGACGGCGATACGTCAGGCGGTATCTCGGAGTTGAAGATCGATACTTCGCAGATTCAGCCCAACGCCACCGGCAATGTTGAATTCACCGCCAACCTGGATTCCCGCGAGGTACTGCCGGCAGTGGCCTGGCCGGGAGCCGGCTTTGACGCCTTTGCCCTGCCTCCCACCGCCCCGGATGCCGACATGTTCAACGCCTCGACGGCTGCCACCATCTATGACAGTCTGGGTAACGCACATACCCTGTCTCTGTATTTTTCCCGGACTGCCACCGGCAATGAATGGGAAATCCATACGCTGATTGATGGTGTGTCACAGAGTGGACCGGATGTTCTGCAATTTACCGACACCGGCCTGATCGATTCCGCCAGCCTGCCTTTTGAACTGAATATCAGTGGCTGGACGCCGCTGGACAGCACCGGCGCCGCGAACGGAGCAGCAACCCAGGATTTCATCATCGACCTGTCACACCTGACCCAGTACGGGGACTTTTTCAGCGTGTCGGACATTCAGCAGGACGGTTATGCCACCGGCCAGTTAACCGGCGTTGAGGTGGGTGATACCGGCATCGTGTTTGCCCGCTTCTCCAATGGAAAGTCGCGAGCCCTGGGCCAGGTGGCGCTGGCTGATTTTTCCAATGCCTCGGGTCTGCAGCCGATCGGGAACAACGTCTGGTCTGAAACGTTTGCTTCCGGCCAGCCGATCCTTGGTGCCCCCGGAGCCGGTGGCCTGGGCCTGGTACAGTCTGGTGCCCTGGAGGAATCCAACGTGGAGATCACCCAGGAACTGGTCAACATGATCGTGGCGCAGCGGAATTTTCAGGCCAATGCCAAGGTTATCCAGACCCAGGACGCCGTTAACCAGACCGTCATCAATTTACGCTGATGGCAGTCACTCCGGATCCACTAGCGGCAGGGGGAAATAGATGAGCCAGGTTTACGTCACCGCCATGGAGAATGCCCGGCAGATCATGCTGGCACAGGCAGTCAATGCCAACAACCTGGCCAATGCCAGCACCGACGGGTTCCGTGCTGAACTCTCCTACCTGATGGATACCGAGGAGGGTCGCCAGGCGTTCAGCACTCCAGACCTGTCCGCCGGCTATGTCAGATCCACAGGCAGAAATCTGGACGTCGCCGTCAAGGGGGATGGCTGGATTGCCATCCAGGGACCCGATGGGACTGAAGCCTACTCCCGGCGCGGTGATCTGCAGGTGGATGTCTTCGGACAGCTTACCAATGGCGCCGGACGTCCCGTTCTGGGAAACAATGGTCCGATCGCCCTGCCGCCATTTGCGAATATCGAGATTGCCGGCGATGGCACGCTTTCAATTCAACCTCTTGGTCAGCCAGCCAATACCCTGGCGGTAATCGACCGGATCAAGCTGGTGGAGCTGGATCCGACCCGCGTGCAGCGTGGTGAAGACGGGTTGATGCACCTGCCCGACGGTGAAACCGCCGTTGCCAGTGCCACGACGCAACTGGTGTCGGGTAGCCTGGAAGGCAGCAATGTCAACGCAGTGGAAGAAATGGTCAAGATGATTGACCTGGCGCGGCGCTTCGAGGCACAGATTCAGTTGATGAGATCTGAAGACGAGAACAGCGCCTCGCTGGCGGAACTAATGAATTTCAGTTAACGGCCTGTTAAACAGGGGGCAAGCCACAAACTAGTGGATTGCGGATTACCGAACGGGGTTTTCAGGAGACAATAATGACCCAGGCATTGTGGATAGCAAAGACCGGTCTCGACGCTCAACAGACCAAGATGTCGGTTATATCCAATAACCTGGCCAATGCCAGTACCGCCGGTTTCAAACGCAGTCGCGCGGTATTCGAGGATCTGCTGTATCAGAATCAGCGCCAGCCCGGCGCCCAGTCATCTCAGGATACGACTTATGCGACCGGCCTGATGCTGGGAACCGGGGTGCGGGTAATGGCCACCGAAAAGATTTTTTCCCAGGGCGCAGCTTCGCAAACCCAGAATCCTCTGGATATCTCGATCGAGGGCAATGGCTTCCTGCAGGTGCTGTTACCGGATGGCAGCCTCGCCTACAGCCGCTCCGGATCCATGCAGATCGATGCCCAGGGACAGCTGGTGACTCCGAATGGTTATCCGATTCAACCCGCCATTAACATTCCCATCGATGCCCAGTCGGTCACAATTGGAACGGACGGTACCGTATCCGTCAGTCTGCCAGGCACGGCAGCCGTAACCCAGATGGGGACTATTCAACTGGCCGACTTTATCAATCCGGCCGGTTTACAGGCTATGGGTGGCAACCTGTTTGTCGAGTCCACATCCAGCGGCGCTCCGCAGGTGGGCACCCCTGGATTGAATGGGCTTGGTTTATTGAGGCAGGGCTATATCGAAGGGTCCAATGTCAATGTCGTGGAAGAGCTGGTCAGTATGATCGAAACCCAGCGTGCCTATGAAATGAACAGCAGGGCGGTATCCACGGCCGACCAGATGCTGCAGTTTGTTACCAATAACCTTTAGGTTCACGGCGCATGAAAAATAGCGAGAACGCAAAAATCCTGGCATTGACGCTGCTGTTTGGAACTGGGCTGGCAGCCTGCAAGAGTGCTCCTGATGACGGGATGGACGATTCGATTCCCAGCTACGAGCAGTTGCAGCTGGTCGCTCCCAGGGGTGGCAACGGTGCGATATACAAGGCGGATACTGCCCTGGCTCTGTATGAGGATGCCAAGGCGCGCCGGATCGGGGATATTCTGACCATAGTTCTGGTGGAGGAAACCTCAGGTCAGAACTCCATGGATAACAGCATTAATTCCTCCACCGAGTTGAATCTGGATACTCCGATTATCGGTGGCCTCAATAAGCCCGATTTCAATTATAACGTAGGAGGCGGCAGTTCCTTCGAGGGCCAGAGTGGCAGCAGCCAGAGCAATCGCTTGAGCGGCAGTATCGCCGTCACCGTGCACGCGGTACTGCCTAACGGTAACCTGGTGGTGGAGGGAGAGAAATGGATCCGCATCAACCAGGCCAATGAGTACGTCAAGCTGGAAGGCGTGGTCAGGCCCATCGACATCGGTGCCTTCAACACTCTCTACTCGACCCAGGTGGCCGATGCCAGGATTACCTATGCCGGCAAGGGTGCCAACAGCCACAGCAATTCCCCCGGCTGGGTGTCGCGGATCATTTTCAGCCCGCTGTGGCCATTCTAGGATAACCACTCATGTCAGCTCTTAATACCAGACTGTTGCGAACATTGCTGTTCTGTTGCGCCGTCACCCTGCCGTTCACTGCTTACGCTGAGCGAATCAAGGATCTGGCCGGTATTCAAGGTGTCCGTGCCAACCAGTTAGTCGGATACGGACTGGTGGTCGGCTTACCCGGTACCGGTGATCAGACCAGCCAGACCCAGTTCACTGTGCAGAGTCTGAGGACCAGTCTCGCCCAGCTTGGCGTGCTTATCCCGGAGAATATCAACCCGCAGTTGACCAATGTCGCTGCGGTACTTGTCCACGCCGAACTGCCCCCGTTTGCCAAGACCGGGCAGACCATCGACGTGACCGTATCCTCAGTCGGCAATGCCAAGGCTCTGCGCGGAGGGTCGTTACTGCTCACTCCTCTGAAAGGTGCCGACGGCCAGGTTTATGCCCTGGCGCAGGGCAATCTGGTGGTGGGAGGCTTCGGAGTCGAAGGCGCAGACGGCTCCTCGGTAACCGTCAATATTCCAAGCAGCGGACGCATTCCCAACGGTGCAATGGTAGAGCGCGAAGTGGCCAATCCATTTGCCAGCGACCCGACGGTGACCCTCAACCTGAATCAGCCGGACTTTACCACGGCCATGAACATGGCGGATGAGATTAACCGGTTTTTCGGCCCTGACACGGCATTCGCCGTCGACGGCTCGTCGATAAGTGTCAGAGGGCCACTGGATGTCAATCAGAAAGTGGCGTTCATTTCCGAGCTTGAAAATCTGCAGGTGGAAAGCGGCTCGGCAGCGGCCAAGGTGATTATCAATTCGCGAACCGGCACTGTGGTTATCGGCTCAGAAGTCCGGGTTACGGAAGCAGCCGTGGCCCATGGCAGTCTCACCGTCACCATCGATCAGGACCTGTTCGTCAGCCAGCCAGCACCATTCAGCGATGGGGATACCGTGGTGGTTCCGGACTCGACAATATACGTGGAAGAGGAAGAAAACCGGATGTTCCTGTTTGAGCCCGGCGTGTCACTGGATGACCTGGTAAGGGCAGTGAATCAGGTAGGGGCATCCCCCAGCGACCTGGTGGCAATTCTCGAAGCCCTGCAGCAGGTCGGGGCCTTGCGGGCCCGCCTGATTGTTATCTAGTTCCCCGGGCTAAAGCGTGAAGTGGTTAAGGAAATTCGGATTCGACCGTAATTAGTCGGGAAGAGCAATGACGACAGCAGCAGATGTGTATACCGATTTCTCCGGACTGGCCAGCCTGCGGTTGCAGGCCAGTTCCGAACCGACGGCGGCGGTAAAGGAGGTTGCGAGGCAGTTCGAGTCGCTGTTTGTTGGCATGATGCTGAAAGCGATGCGTGATGCCGTACCCAGGGACGGACTGTTTGCCAGCAGTCAATTGGACAACTATCAGGACATGTTTGACAAGCAGCTGGCGTTGGATCTTTCCCGGCAGGGAGGTATCGGACTGGCAGACCTGATAGAACAACAGATAGCTGCCACTGTTTCTTTTACGGAGCTGGAAAATAACGAGCCGGCAACGATTCCGGGCGACTCCCGCCCGTAGTCTGAATTGACCCGGAAACGGGGGAAATCATGGTCGATGTGTTGAAAATGGGTGCCAGCTCGCTGTTAAATCTGCAGCGGGCCATTACCACCACCGGAAACAATATTGCCAATGTAAATACCGAAGGGTACAGCAAGCAGACTGTGCACTTTGGTACCACGCCGACGCAGGACCTGGGCTTTGGTTTTGTCGGAACCGGCTCCACCATTACCGGCATCGAACGATCCACCAACGACTTTCTCACCTCCCAGGTTCAGGAGTTTACCGCCAGCACCAGCCGTTACCAGACGTTTCTTGATTACAGTTCGCGGCTGGATAATATGCTGGCCAACTCCAACACCAGCATCAGTTCCTCCATGCAGCGTTTTTTCGGGGCCTTTGCCGATGTGGCAGCCAATCCTTCGATGCTGCCGGAACGTCAGGCGTTGCTCGGAGAAGCGGGCAACCTGGCGGATCGAATCCAGAGCTTCTACAACTCCATTCAGAGTCTCAATGACGAAATCAACAGTGAGCTGCGGGTTACGGTCTCCGATATCAACAGTATCGCCGACAGCATCAGTGTATTGAACAGACAGATCGTCAAGGCTTCGGCATCAGGCACCGGTCCGGCTCCCAACGACCTGCTGGATCAGCGCGACCGGCTGGTCAAGGCGCTGTCGGAGCGCATCGCGGTATCGACAGTCAGGCAGGAGAACGGCTCCGTCAATGTCTTTATCGGTAAGGGGCAGTCACTGGTGGTTGGTGAAGAAGTAACACACCTGAAACTGAGCCCTAACAGTCTTGACGCGAGGCTGCTGGAAGTGGGTATCGAGGGATTGGCCGGTGGCGGTGGTTCCGAGCGATTCGTTACCGGCGGCAAACTCCAGGGCCTGCTGGACTTTCGTAATCGGGTATTGCTGCCGGCGGAGTCGCAACTGGGCCTGGTTGCGTTGGGGCTCGGTGAGTCGATCAATGCCCAGCATCGCGCCGGCATGGACCTGAACGGAGATCCGGGAACCAATCTGTTCAGGCCGGTCAATGTGTCGGTAGCCCCGGCTGCCTCCAATTCGGGATCCACTGTCCCGACCGTGACTCTTGGCGATGCCACTGAAGTCAGACCCAGCAATTATGAACTCAATTATGATGGCAGCTCCTGGCACCTTATCCGGGTGTCGGATAACACGTCGGTTTCCGGCTCCGGGCCCCTGGTGCTCGATGGAATCAGCGTAGATGTGAGCAGTGGTACCGCAGTAGCTGGAGACCGGTTCGTCTTCAATCCGGCACGCTCGGCTGCTTCGGAATTCGATCTGGTAGTTTCCGATCCACGAAGGATTGCGGCCGCCGCTCCGGTAGGGGCGGTTACTACTGCCGCTAACGCAGGATCCGCTCAACTGACAGGGCTGGCCGTCGATCCGTCGGTCACTCCGGGTCTGCCGCTGGCTACCCCGGTTACCCTGACGTTTGATGCCGATGCCCTGGGAGCGGGGGTGCCCGGATTCATCGTCAGCGGCGGACCCGGTGGTATTTCCCCGCTGGCCTATGATCCGGTAACCGAGTCCACCGGGAAGGATCTGGTTCTGGGGACTACCGGGATCGACTTTTCCATTAATGGGATACCCCAGGATGGGGACACTTTCGTGATCAGCAATAACAACGGGGCAACCGGGGATAACCGGAATGCCCTGTTGATTGGAGCGCTGCAGGGTCAGCCGCTCACCAACGGTAAGGCAGATACTCTGCAGGAACAGTATGCCTCGATGGTGGCGCAGGTGGGAATCGCCACCAATCAGGGCAGCAACAGCCTGGACCTGGAAACTTCGCTGTTGCAACAGGCGGAAAGTTATAAGGACAGTGTCTCCGGCGTAAACCTCGATGAGGAGGCGGCCAACCTGCTTCGCTATCAGCAGGCTTACCAGGCTTCCGCGCAACTGGTTAAAATCGCCGATGAACTGTTCCAGACGCTGATCAACTCTTTCCGATAGTAAAATCGAGCCAGGACCTCCTAAACAATGCGAATTTCCACTTTACAACTTTACCAGCGAGGCATGACTTTTCTGCAGGATCAGCAGGCCAGGCTGCAGCAGACTGAGCAACAACTGGCCAGTGGGCTGCGCTTCAGCAAGCCTTCGGAGGATCCGGCTGCTGCGGTAAAAGTGCTGGATCTGAAGGCGCGACTTGGTGGCATTGACCAGTACCAGCGCAACAGTACTCTGGCAGAAACGTCGCTGGCCTTCGAAGAGAGTGTGATGGGCAATGTGTTAAACACTCTGCAACGAGTCCGAGAGTTGGTCATTCAGGGCAGTAACGATACCAATGCCGGCGCCGCCAGGCAGAATATCGCCCAGGAAATCTATCAGCGCCTCGACGAACTGATCGCGCTGGCGAATACCCGCGACGCCCAGGGAGAATTTATTTTCGGCGGTTTTCGCGTCGAATCGCCCCCCTTCGTGGCAACCGGCGGATCAGTACAATACCAGGGAGACCAGGGGCAGCGCCTGTTGCAGGTTGGCGATGGAAAGCAGATTGCCATCCGCGACCACGGTCAGGAAGTCTTTCAACTTATTCCTGGCGGAGACGGCGTGATACAGGTCGGTGCCGGTGCGGCCAATAACGGCACGGCAGTGATCGGTTCATTCGGCCTGACTGGAAGTTTCAACGCAGATTCTTACACGGTTGCTTTCAGTCAACTATTACCTGGTGATCCGGTCACCTACAACGTGACAGACAGTGCCAGCAATCTGGTCGCCAGTGGAACCTACGAGGAAGGTGAATCAATCGCCTTCGCCGGGATTCAATTTGCGGTCAGCGGAATGCCGGCCGATGGCGATGAAATCGTAGTCACGCCCGCACAGAATCAGGACATCTTCAGCACCGTAAAAGCTATTGCTGACGCCTTGGCCCAGCCGACACCCGACGCCGCAAGTGCCGCCGGCTTTCACAATATTCTGAACAGCAACCTGGCCAACCTGGACCAGGGCATGGAAAAGATCAATTCCATACGAGCGGGTATCGGCGCGCGTCTCAACAACCTGGAAACTCTCAACGAGGTGAATGAAGACTTCAGGTTGCAGTTGCAGACCACCTTGTCGGATACCCAGGATCTTGATTTCACCGAGGCGATCAGTCGCTTCAATCTGCAACTGACCTCTCTGCAGGCAGCCCAGCAGGCTTATATCCGAACCACGGGTTTGACCCTGTTCCAATACCTCTAGCGGCTTCTCACCCGATTACCGTTCTGGCATCTTTCTCAACGCGCCAGCGCAGGCTTCGAGCTTAAAAGGTGAGGAATTTTCAGCGCCTTTACTTCTCGCATCACGGCTCGAGGACACCCGTATCAATTGGCGGCAGCCAGTTATAAAACTTTAGGTTCGCATCGCGGTGAAGGCATGTCCACGGACAAGTTAAAAGGTCAGTACCGCGTGAGTAAAACGGATTCTGTACCAGTTAAGAGCAAAAACACCTGAAAAAATAGCATAAAAGGTGTTCGAGTTAACAAAATGGTTGAAAAAGGCCAATTCAGGTAAAGGAAATTCGTGGGGATGTCGTAGAGAGCCATGTCAGCAATCTTGCTGTGAGTGTTTAACCCAAAGTAAAGATCTCTGCAGGGTGCTTAAGCCACTGAAGGGACAGAAAAGGAAACCAAAATGCCACAAGTAATTAATACCAATATCGCGTCCTTGAACGCGCAGAGAAATCTGAATCGATCTCAGGGTATGCTAAGTACTTCGTTGCAGCGTCTTTCCTCTGGACTAAGAATCAATAGTGCCAAAGATGATGCAGCGGGTCTTGCTATTTCCGAACGTTTTACCGCGCAGATCCGCGGCCTGAATCAGGCAGCCCGAAATGCCAATGACGGTATTTCCCTGGCCCAGACGGGTGAAGGCGCCCTGGGCGAAGTTACCAACAACCTGCAGCGTATTCGTGAACTGGCAGTGCAGTCAGCGAACGCCACCAACAGTGCTTCCGACCGTGCCGCATTGCAACAGGAAGTGGATCAGCTGGTTGCAGAAATCGATCGGGTTGCCACGCAAACCAATTTCAACGGTGTAAACCTGCTGGATGGTACTTTCTCATCCCAGACTTTTCAGGTCGGTGCCAACGTCGGTGAAACTATCTCCATTTCCGGACTGTCGAGCGCCCGAGCGTCCTCGCTGGGCCAATACGCTGGCTTCTCTCTGATCAATCAGAGCATCGGTACCGCCGATGATGCGGCTAACGCACAGACTGTAGACATCGATGGTACTACTTACTCTCTCGGTACGATTGCCAACGATGCCAAGGCTCTCGCCGATGCGATTAATGCTGCCGGAATCGAAGGTCTGACTGCATCGGCCGATGTGACTAGCGTCGCTGGCACGGCTTCTGCAATTACTGCCGCTGCCGCTGATACAGACGTGATTACCATCAATGGCCTGGATATCAGCGTAACCAACTCACAGAACGCAGCCACCAACCGGACCCTGGCTGTTGAAGCCATCAACGCACAATCGGCTGTTACCGGTGTGTCTGCTGTCGATGACGGTACCGGCGTTGCTCTGACCGCCGCCGATGGCCGAAATATCACTGTCGAATTTACTGCTGGTGGCCTCGCTACAGCGGCAGACTACGGTCTGGCTGCAGCTACAACTGGCGCCACAATCGACATCAGCTATGTGGCACCATCAGGCGTTACCGGTGATGTGACTTTTGCCGGTGCCTTTGCTCCCGGCGCTGTGTCCATTGCCAGTACCGGTACCGCAATGAGTGCGGTTGATATCTCCACCGTCTCCGGCTCCGAAGCCGCTATCACTGCCGTTGACGCGGCACTGACCAGCGTCAACAGTTCAAGGGCGACTCTCGGTGCCATCCAGAACCGCTTTGAATCGGTAGTAACCAGCTTGACCACTACCGCCGAGAACCTGTCAGCTTCCCGCTCGCGCATCATGGATGCTGATTTTGCCGCTGAAACTGCCAACCTGACCAAGGCGCAGATACTTCAGCAGGCCGGTGTTGCCATGTTGGCCCAGGCCAACTCGCTGCCGTCCAACGTACTGTCGCTGCTCGGTTAATCGAGAGCACAAAAATGCTCTGATGGATGCCGGCGGGTTGCGTCGGCATCCATCAGCAGTACCAGGCCTGAAAGCCACAGGGAAGCGCTTTCGGTAAGGGTTATTAAAGTGATGTCGCCGGTGAAGAGAATGGAGGCCTGGGAGCATGACGTCATTAAGCAGATCAGGTATGTCATCCGGCAGCTCTACAAGGAAAGTCACACAATCCGGATCGTCAGGCGGCTCTCAGGGAAGGCATGATCTTGCCACCGGCGGCAACTCACTGCCAGAACGCAGGGCCGGCGAAGTGGTATCACACGCTGCGACCCAGTCCTCACTGAGTCAAGCGGTAAAAAATGCCAGTTCGTTTGCAAAGCACTCGGGCAGGCGACTCAAGTTTTCCATCGAGGAAAGATTGAACCGGAGCATTGTTACGGTGCGCGATGAGGAAACCGATGAGATCGTACGCCAGATTCCAATGGAAGAGATGCTGGCACTGGCGAAGCTGCTGGCCGAAGTGCAAGGTCCAGGCGAGGACACGGTATTGAAGGGTTTGTTCTTTGATCAGGACACCTGAATTCCCCTTGTTGGTATGGATGTTGCAAATTTCCAAGCATTCGTAAATACGGTTCGTCCCGGCTTTGAACAGAGCAACGCCGGTGGTGTCAGCAACCGTGAAGGTCCGCGAAGAACTCTCTGTATTTCAGCCTCAGCGTGATAGAGGGTAAGGCAAATGATAACTGCAACCGGTCTCGGTTCCGGCCTGGATATCCAGGGTCTTGTCGACAGCCTGGTGGCCGCAGAACGGGCTGGACCCGATCAGCAACTCAATCGTCAGGCGGCAAAATATCAGGCCAGGTTTTCAGCGCTGGGGTCGCTGAAAAGCGCGCTCTCTTCGTTTCAAACAGCACTCTCGGGTCTGACTGCGCTGGGTGATTTTTCCGGGAAAAAAGCAACCAGTTCCAATGCTGCCGCGCTTCAGGTAAGCGCCGGAAGCAATGCTGCCGCAGCCAGCTATTCCATCGATGTGACGCAACTTGCCCGTGCTCACAGTCTGGCCAGCGCGGCTGTGGCCACCGCCGATGAAACTGCTCTGGGAACCGGTACCCTCACGTTTCGATTCGGCACCACCGACTACGACAATAATCTGGATGTTTACAACGGCTTTACCGGAAATGAGGCAATCAGTCCGGCAACGATCCAGATCGACAGCAGCAATAACACGCTGGAAGGAATTATGGCGGCTGTCAATGAGGCCGACATCGGTGTCACGGCGTCTATCGTCAATGACGGAACCGGCTACAGGCTCCTGTTTACCGGCGCTGCTACCGGACTGAAAAACAGCCTGCAGATCAGCGTCAGTGACAATGACGGCAACAGTACCGACCTCACCGGATTGTCCCAGCTGGCTTTTGATGAGTCGGCAACAAACCTGCAGCAGACCGTTGCGGCTCAGGACGCAAACCTGTCGATAAATGGGCTGGCGGTGACCAGCGCCAGCAATAGTGTGAATGGAGCAATCGCGGGTCTGAGTTTGACCCTGCGGGAAGTCACAGACGGTCCCGTGCAGGTTGCCGTGCAGGCCGATTCGGCAGGCGTCAAGACTGCCATCAATGATTTTGTGAACGGCTATAATCAGTTCATCAAGGTAGCCAATGCCTTGTCCGCCTATGACCCGGAAACCAATCGGGCTGCTGCACTGGTGGGCGATTTTACCCTTCGTTCGGTGGAAGGGCAGGTAAAAAGCATTCTGCGTGGTGCCATTCCTCTTGCCGGTGATTCGTTTTCCACGCTGGCGGAGATCGGGATAACCACCACCGCCGACGGAACTCTGACCATTAACGATACCCGGCTCGGTGAGGCATTGGCGGAGCAGCCGGAGCGGCTGATGCAACTGTTCGCCTCCTACGGCAAGCCTGCGGATCCTGGTATTTCATTTATTGGCTCAAGCAATGCCACAGCGGAAGGCAGCTACGAACTTGTCGTTACCGCGCTGGCCACCGCAGGCTATTTCCAGGGCAATCCGGTTTTGCCTGACTTCGGCGGTGGGGGCAATGTGGTCATAGATGGAGATAATGACAACCTGACCCTGTCTGTCGATGGCGTACAGGATTCCATTACCCTGTCCCAGGGGATGTACAGCAGCGGTGAAGCCCTGGCACTGGAAGTGCAGACGCGGATCAACAATGGCTCAACAATCAGCGCCGCTGGGCTGTCAATCACTGTCAGTTACGACCAGCCAACCAACAGCCTGATACTCACCTCCTCGTCAGAGGGAAGTGGTTCCGGTGTCGAGATCGTTTCAGTGGATACCAATATGCCCTCCAGTCTCGGTCTGACCGTCGGGTCGGGAGTTGAAGGTAACGACGTAGAAGCCACTCTCGATGGAGTCCCGGTTACTGGCACCGGAAACATAGTACTCGCTGGCAGTGATTCGGATGCCGAGGGTCTGCGGCTGGAAATTTCAGGGGATACCACAGGCAGTCGGGGAACCGTCACCTTTACCCGGGGCATCGCAGCACGGCTGGACAACCTGATGGAGGGCCTGCTGGATACCGAGGGTTCTCTCAATGACCGCCTGGATTCGCTGGAAAACCGGCTCGACGATATCGAAGAGCGTAAGGCCAGGCTGGAGTTACGCTGGGAGGCCGTGCGTGAGCGTTACACGGCACAGTTCAATGCACTCGATACTTTGCTGGGGCAGCTTCAGAACACCAGTAATTATCTTGAGCAGCAACTGGCCAGCCTGTTGCCGCCGAATACCGGGAAAGACAAATAGCGTCTCCCTGGTAACAGCGGGAAAGTACAGCGTGCTGTTTAATTTTCAACCTCCACAATTTGGGAAGTGAGAATATGCAAGATCTTTATGGTGTAAACCACTATCAGAAAATTGAAGTCGAAACGCGTGTTTCCTCCTCCAATCCGCATAGCCTGGTCACCATGCTGTTCGACGGCCTGCTGGAGAAACTGGCCAGGGCAACTGGCGCCATTGCACGGGGAAATGTGGCAGAGAAAGGCCAGGCTCTCAGCGCCAGTATCAAGATCGTGGACGGACTGCGCGCCAGCCTCGATTATGAAAAGGGTGGCGAGATCGCTGCCAATCTTGGTGCCATGTATGACTATATCGAACGGCGCCTGCTGGAAGCCAATACTCAGTCCAGTAGTGAGATAGTCGCCGAAGTCGCATCCCTGATCAAACAGATTAAATCGGGGTGGGATGCCATACCGACTGAATCCAGGGGTGCCTGATGTTACGCGTAGTGACCTCGGGAATTCTGGACGAAAAAACCCGAAACGAAATGCACGTATCCCGTAAGCGCTTTCGACTGGCTCGATTGCTACGTAGCACTGAAAAAATCCTCACTTACGCCCAACAGGGAGACTGGGCAGTGGTTGAAGAACTGGAAAATCAACGACAGTTGGAACTGGCAGCCTGCTTTTCCGAAAGTGACGCAGACGACTCTCCGGAAGTAATCGAAGCCCTGGCAGCACTGGTTACCATGAATCGGGAAATAACCCGCCTTGTCGAAGCTGCCAAGGTGAGTCTGCTTGAAAACCAGCGCGATGACGAGCGCCGCCAGCAGGCGATCAGATGCTATGACTGGAATGATTAAGCTGTCGAAAGCAGCCTCCCTCCTGCAGTGGAGATTTTCGTATTGAGAGTACCGGGATTGAGCGTCGCCATTCTGTTAGCCGGAATGTCGGGACAGAACCCGGCCATCGCCGCTGGCCCGGCAGAACTTTCGTCGGGCCGTTACACTGTGCAGGCTATGCCTCCGCGGATGGCGGGTCGGGTTACCAGTCAACTGAGTGTAGGCGAGATCACTCCCGTCAGACCGGGAGGAATTAGCGGTATCACCGACCAGATTTTCTTCGAATGCCTCCCGGAACAGGGTCTGGTCAGCGTCGGAGATTTGAGCCGGTTCTCAGACTACATCAGAAGCGCCCTTATCGAGCAGTTGGCCGATTCGAAAATTTACGCGCCTGACGCGCCGGTGCAACTGTCAGGGGAACTCAAGCAGGTGGACCTGTACTATGATCAGGTATTTGAGCAGGCTCTGCTCAGCGGAACCTGGGTAATTCGTCTTGAACTGCAGTCTTCCCTGGGAGGCAGTGAGACCTTTTCGGTGTTTTACACCTATCCGCTTCCCGAACGCGGAGCTTTCTGTGAGGAAATGGCGGCGCGATTCATGAACGGCGTTCAGGCATTGATGCAGGAAATAATTGAAAGTGAAACACTTGACGCCTTGCTGAAGCCAGCCAGCGCCGGATGATATGCGTGATCAGGTTCTTCGGGTTCAAGACCTGTTGCGTTCGACTCTTGGATGAAATCTGGAAGAACGCCGGAGAATTTCCAGCTCCTCCTGAGCCAGTTTAAGTTCCTTTTTCAGGCGCAGGTTTTCGAAGCGCAATTCTTCCAGCGCATCGATTTTCTGCTCTTCGGAATCCCTGATGTAAGCATTTACCCACTGCGCCAGGCTGCTTTCCGGCACGCCAAGGCGTTCGGAAACACTCTTTATGGAGTGATCCAGTCTAACGACCTGCTTGGCCGCCTCCTTCTGAAACTCTCTGGAGTATTCCCGCTCCGACATTTTCCCTATCTTCCCCCGAAGATTGGCCGCGGATTGTGCCAGAAACTGAACATTTTTATCAAGTGCATAACAGTGGGATCGCACGTTTTATCGGTCTACTGTATGACAAAGCCGGTAAAAAGCACCGATTCCACCTTGGAAGAGTGAATCAGGTCGCTGATCTTTGCCTGTGCCTGCTGGCGCAGTTGTTCCTTGCCATTGGTGGTTTCCAGCTCCGCAAACTCATAGTTACCTAGCAGCATGATGAGTGAGTCCTGGATCAGGGGAGTATTATCGAACAGTCGATCCAGGGTATCCTCGTCGCGGGTCATGACCGACAATTTTACCTGCAGATAACGCAACCGTCCTTCATAGTTGGCGCTTACAACCAGGGGCGGCAGGTTGTGATAGAGAGCAGGAGGCAGTTCTTCGGGCCTGGGTGCGGGAGCTTCCTCCCCCTCAGCCAGGCTTGCGTCCTCGGCCGGGCTGTCCTTCAGCACGAAAAAATAGGCACTTGCTCCGCCACCGCCAACAACCAGCAGGCTAACAACTATTATCATAATCAGTTTTATTTTCACTTTCAGCGCTCCTGCCGGATCCATCAGGTGACATTGCGGGTCAGTTTCGGGCTCCGTTCAAGAGCGATGCCGGTTATCCCCGCGTTACTGCTGATTTCCTACGACCTGTTACGGCTTTCCTGAAGTAGATCCGTGAATGAATTGCCAAAAGTATGAATTGCTTCAAATTTAGGAGATTAAAGGGTCAATCTTTGTGCTGGCCTGTCGTAGAGCAGGATGTATCGAATCTATTGAGTTGGCTGATGGTCCGGCTACACAGCCTCACATTGCAGTCTGAAAAGTTTTGTCGTTGCAGCGGTAAAGCGGGTGGATGATCGTTCCTAAGTTCTGGGCATTGGGAATGAGAAAATTTTTGGAGTTTAAGAAGAAATGGATCTAGCTACGCTTCTCGGCCTGGTCGGCGCATTCGCAGTAGTCCTGGCGGCGATTTTTCTCGGCGGTTCCGCCGGCATGTTTGTCAACGCACCTTCCCTGTTTATTGTCCTGGGCGGTACCGCGATGGTAGTGCTGGTCAAGTTCACGCTCGCTCAGTATTTCGGTGCCTTCAAGGTAGCGGTCAATGCGTTCCGGTCAAAACTGCAAAAGCCGGAGGAAATAATCCCTCAGATTGTTGAAATGTCCTCTCTGGCCCGTAAGGAAGGGCTGCTGGCACTGGAAAATATCGAAATCAGTAATCCGTTCTTGAAGTCGGGGATCGATATGCTGATAGACGGAAGCTCGCCGGAAGACACCCGAAAATTGCTGACCAAGGACAAGCAGGAAATCAGTGACCGACACAAGCTCGGAGCGCAGGTATTCGAAGCCAGCGGCGATGTGGCACCGGCGATGGGTATGATCGGAACACTGATCGGACTGGTGCAAATGTTGTCTAACATGGACGACCCCAAGTCCATCGGTCCGGCCATGGCGGTGGCACTGCTGACTACGCTGTACGGTGCAATTCTGGCGAACATGGTGTTCCTGCCCATGGCGGACAAACTCAAGCTCCGCCGCTCCGAGGAGGAGAAACTCAATTCGATCTGTCTCGATGGCGTGCTGGCCATTCAGGAAGGGCAGAACCCGCGTGTCATCGAGTCGATGCTCAAGGTCTATGTCAATCCCAAGAATCGAAATCTGGATAAGGACGAGCCAAAGGAAAAAGCGGCTTAAGCGGGCAGGTTATGGAACAGGATGAAGTCAAACCCGGTTTACCGCCATGGATGGCCACGTTTGCGGACATGATGGCGCTGCTGATGTGCTTTTTTGTTCTGTTGCTGTCTTTTTCGGAGATGGATGCACAAAAATACAAACTGGTGGCCGGCTCCATGGCCAATGCATTCGGGGTTCAGCGTGACGTGGTGGCCCAGTCTATTCCAATGGGGACCTCGGTGATTGCCGATGAGTTCAGTTCCGGACGTCCGGCTCCCACCGCAGAAAATGTGGTCCAGCAGCAGACCGTACAGAACATGGAAATGTCTCTGCAGACAGGACAGGCCGACATGGGATTCGACCTGAACAGCCCGGCCCGCCAGGAGGAAGAAAAAGAGGAGGCCGCACGGCAGCTGCTGATCGACAAGCTGGATTCTCTCGCCGAACAGACCCAGCAGGATGTCAATAAGCTGGAGCAGGCCTTTGGCAAGGAAATCAACGATGATCTTATCGACATCGAATCCGGCTTCCGCTCCATAACCATCCGCATCAGGGAACAGGGTTCGTTCGATTCCGGATCGGCGGAGTTGAACAACGACTTTGTTCCTGTACTCACCCAGTTGCGTAACATACTGGGGGAGGTGGACGGCAGGATTGCCATCGAGGGTCATACCGACGACCGGCCGATTTCGACGCCGGAGTTTCCCTCCAACTGGCACCTGTCGGCGCAACGGGCATTGTCGGTGACCAATGAGCTGTTGAAGAACGGTATGGTAAGTGATGAACGACTGATGGTGGTTGGTTACGGAGACACCAGACCTTATCAGTCAAACGAAACAGAAGAAGGCAGATCCAGGAACCGTCGCGTGGAAATTGTCATCCATCAGGAACTGGACGAGGCGACTTCGCGGGAACTGAAGCAGTTGGAAGGAACTGACGACGACCTGCTCGATACTCTGCAGATCGATCAGTCTGAACTCAACGCCGTCAGATAAGGGGTTAGATATGTCAAAGGAAAGACGTCGCTATTTTCGCATTACGGACACGATAGATCTGTCGTTCCAGTTACTCAAACCACAGGTGCCGGATCTGAAACTTTCAACCGATATCCTCGACGATGCGGAAATGCTTAATATGGTGGAATCAGAGCTGGACTCGGTGTTGAACAGCATGTGGAAGAACGAACCCTCATTTGCCAGGGTGTTAGGCCTGCTGAATCAGAAGATCAACCTGCTGTCTGCTTCGCTGCGGCCCACTCAGCAGGAGATCATGAACCAATACGACCATCAGTACAGCGATATCCAGGTCAACCTGAGTGCCTCGGGTATGGCCTTTGACAGCGAAGTCGAATTAAAGCCGGGTGATCGACTGGAAATTTACCTGGTACTGGAAACAGCGATCAGCGGGTTACACGTGAGGGGAGATGTGGTCCATGTGGATACGCTTTGGGACAGTGGCAAGGCAATCTATTCAACCAGAATTGAATTTGACATCGAATCGCAACAGCAGGAACAGCTGATTCAGCATGTCGCGCGCCGCCAGCTTAAGCTGATCCGGGAGCGTGAGCGGGTAGCCCATTCGTAATTCGCTGAAATTCCGGAGAACCTGCCGACCAACGGCGCCAGCTACACAATCTCTGTCAGGATTGAGAGGAACGCTCGGCCTGGCAGTTCCAGCATAGCTCGAACTGACCGTAATTGGTCTCGCCACAATTTTCACAGAGCCATTGCGCTTCTTCCGCCACCACCGATTCAACCTGCTCCTCGATCAGCCGCCTTGCCGTTTCCTCGTCGCTGTCATTAACAACCCAGACCTCCGGATAACATTCATTGACCGGAACGCCACCCTGAGCCGAGTGCAGCGTGTCATTGCGAATTTCCGCTGCCACGGTATTGGATTCCAGAATGTTCTTGATGTGCCAGGCCAGTGCCCGGTTATCGGCGGTATATACCCTTTTCATTTCAGTCGTCCTGCTCGCCCTGCGAACCGTTTGATAATTTCTGTTTCTCCAGGTTGACAGGATAACAAGCGACAGTTAGAGGTTCATCAGTATCCGGCGGTTTTCTTGAGCCTGGTCAACGGTTGCCGGCAGATTCCGGAGGTTGGGAAAGTTCTGTCCCGGACGGAGATGGATTTTCTGAGTGTATTTCCCCGGAAGTATGCTAAGTTGGGAGCGGTCCGGCCGTAGATCGATACCAAACCCGCCGGGCAGTCCCGCAGCTGATGCGGTCAGCGGTACGTGGATCTCCCGGGCGGTACCCGCCAACCGGGGCAGTTCCGCTGCCAGGCGGCGGCTCGAAAATTCCAATAATAACAGGCAGATCGCCAGGAGTTCGTCGATGAAAGCTTCCCGTCCCTTGTTACTACTGACATTGCTGCTTTGCAGTCTGGGATTGGCCCGGCAAAGCGGTGCACCCCCGGCTATCTACATGCCTGACAGTGAGATCATGACCCGCCTGGATCAGGCCGCTGCGGCGTCGGCTTCAGCAGGTGGCTGGTCCGTTACGGTGGCACCCGGGATCTCGGTCAGGCGGCGCAGCAGCACAGTGGCAAACTACGCCGTGATGCATCCTTACAGCATGGAGATCTACCGGATTCTGGAGGGCAGCGGGACGCTGGTAACCGGGGGCGTGCTGAGTCTGCCGCTGGCAGAATCACCTGATCCCAATATTATCCGCACTCAACACGGCATACAGGGCGGATTGGCACGCCGGGTCAGCAAGGGGGACGTCCTGGTTCTGCAACCCGGTACGCCACACTGGTTCAGTGAAATTGACGGCGAGTCCATCACCTATATGGAATCAAGGGTCAGGATCACCACCCACCCGGTTCAGTACCAGTAGCGCCTTGGCAGCCTGTTACTAACAGGATCCAGGATTGTCAACGGCTGAATCGACGTGCCGGACGGGTTAACAGCGATCCGATTCCCCGTCCGACTGCGGCCGCGCCGGATACTGCCGCACGGGCAGCAACCCAGAACGACAGTCGCAAAAGGTCCCGGGCCGGCAGTGTGCGAATGTGTCCGAGGCGTCGGAAGGCACGACGCATCCAGGAATTGCGGTTGGCCAGAAAAGCGACGCGTGGCGATATTCGGCTCAGCACAAACAGCGCCAGTACCAGAAACAGCAGGCCCGGAATTACCGGCAGCACCAGCCCCAGCAGACCAATCACGAACAGCAGCGCAAACAGCAGCAGACCCAGAAACTTACCCGTCATACTTAATTCACCCTGTTGGCTGGTTGCCCGGATCATGATGGTTACTCCTTGCCATGGTTAAGGTTCTCAATAACTATCTGGTAGGCAAGCAGGTTTGATGCCAGAACTTAACCTATTGAATATTAGCAGTTAAATTCCCATTTGCCCGGCCTGCCGTGGCTGCCAGTGGCGATTTTCACCACATTTTGGGAAATCGGTGTGGTTAGAACCGGTTCGGAATCAGCCGGTGCGAGCGCAACCGCAGTGAGGATCAGCCGGGGCTGGGAGCCGCGCGGTACCCTGATTGCCACTCCGTATCCGCAGCCGACACCAATCGGAGTGTCGGCTATTTCAGTAATTTCGTCGGGCCAGGATGGACTGGTAAAAATGCCGGGGTTTACAGTTGCCGATTATCGGGGAGTCAATCGGCTTCCTGACTCTGATGAGGTGCCAGTAATGAAAACATCAAGAATATCCGGACTTGCCTGCCTGCTTGGCAGCCTGGCAGTCGCCCAGGCTTCATTTGCCCAGCGGCCGGCCCCGGCGGCATTACCCGAAGGACCTGGCAAACTGCTGGTGGAGAATCTCTGTACTAGCTGCCACACCACGGCAACCATAACCGGATCAGCAGGGTACGGCAGCGCTGCGGCTTGGCGCGACGTCTTTTCCACCATGATCAAACTGCCCGACGCCCAGGCTGAAACGGTGGCCCGTTATCTGGCGGAGCATTTCCCTGAGGACATTTCCAGGCGCCCCAGGCTTATCGCCGGGGACGTGAATATCGAGATTATAGAATGGACGGTCCCCACTCTGGGGCAGCGCAGCCGCGATCCGGCCGAGGCACCGGATGGCTCGATCTGGTGGACCGGCATGTGGGCCAGCCTGGCCGGTCGCCTCGATCCGGAAAGCGGGATTATGGAGGAATACCGGTTACCGCCAGCGGCACGGCCGCATACCATCGTGCCGGATGCGGAGGGCAATATCTGGTATACCGGCAACAGCAATGCCACGATCGGCAGACTCGATCCGCAAACCGGGCTGATCACCGAGTATAAGACCAGGGCCCGGGATCCGCATTCGGCAACGTTTCATCCCAATGGCAATCTTTACTTCACTGCCCAGGGAGCGGCGATGCTGGGGCGCCTTGATCCCGTTACCGGCGAACTGGTGGAAATCGATACTGAGCCGCGTCCCTATGGCATCCAGGTGGCGCAGGACGGCACCGTGTGGATTGCCTATAACGGCACCAACAAACTGGGGGCCCTGAATCCTGATTCAATGGAAATCCGCTACTATGAAGTCCCGGATACGCGAACCCGGATCCGGCGGCTGTCTCTGGATAGTGAGGGAATGGTCTGGTTTGTCAATTCAACGCTGGGCAAGATAGGCAGGCTGGATCCGCAGACCGGAGCAATCCGTCAATGGGATTCGCCCAGCGGTCCCAGTTCTCACCCCTATGCGATAGCTGTCATCGACGATGTCATCTGGTACAACGAGTCCGGCATGCGTCCCGATGCGCTGGTGCGATTCAACCCGCGCACAGAACAGTTCCAGAGCTGGCCGATTCCGTCCGGGGTGGGCATCGTTCGCAATGTCTGGGTAACGCAGGAGGGTAACCTGCTCATTCACCAGAGCAGCTCGAACCGGATCGGCCTGGTGAAGATCGACTGACAGTCAGGCGGTTACGGGCCTGGCGCGTGGGTTTTTCAGCAGGAATACCAGCGGTACCGACGCGAGGACGATCCACATCATCAGCTTGAAGTCATTGAGATAGGCAATGCTCGCAGCCTGTCTCGACACTTCCATGTCCACCATGGCGAATGCCCCGGCCGCTGAATCCAACAGCGACTGGGGCAGCTGCTGCAAACCGAACGAAAGCCGGTGAGGAGTAATGTTCTCCATCAGGTAGGAGTGATTGGCCTGCAGATTGCGGCTCAGAACTGCCATCACCAGGGAAATACCGATACTGCTGCCGAGATTGCGCACCAGTGAAAACACCGAGGCGGCCTCGGATCGGTGTTCGGCGGCCAGCGTAGTAAAGGCAATGGTATTGAGTGGTATGAAAATAAAGCCCAGGCCAAAGCCCTGCAGGGCACCTGTTACTATCAGGTCACGGGCTGGTACAAATATGGAAAAGCGGGTCATCAGATACAGGGAACTGATGGTAAAAAACAGCCCGGTCAGGATCAGTTTTCGCGGGTCTATCAGGTTGACCAGACGTCCCACCAGCATCATCGCCACCATGGTGCCGATCCCGCGGGGTGCCATAAGGATGCCCACATCGAGCACCGGGTAACCCATCAGATTCTGCAGATAGGGGGGCAGCAGCGCCATGGTCGCCAGCAGGATGATACCGGTGAAGAAAATGAAAAACAGGCTGGTAACCAGGTTCCGGTCCCGAAAGATTTCCGGCGACAGGAATGGATGTGCTGCAGCCCGGGTATGGATGACATACATCCACAGGGCCGAACCCGCCAGCGCCAGGTAAAGCAGAATTTCACTGGAGCGGAACCAGTCCACGTGCTCGCCTCGGTCCAGCATCAGCTGCGCGCAACCGATTGCCAGGCTGAGGGTGAAAAAGCCCATCCTGTCAAACGGGCGTTCCCGCCGCTTGGTCTGGGGCATGAACATCATGACGCCGAACAGGGCGGCGATGCCCAGTGGCAGGTTGATCAGGAATACCCAGCGCCAATTATAATTTTCGGTCAGGTAACCGCCCAGGGTCGGTCCCAGGATCGGGCCGATCATCACACCTACACCCCACAGCGCCATGGCGCTGCCGCGCTTTTCCGGCGGGTTTGCGTCCAGCATCGTGGCCTGTGCCAGCGGTACCAGGGAAGCGCCGAAGCATCCCTGCATAACCCGGAACAGGACCATTTGTTCCAGTGAACCGGCCATTCCGCACAACAGAGAGGTCAGCGTGAATCCGCTGATAGCGGTCAGGTAGACCGCCTTGCGGCCGAAGCGGCCCTCCAGCCAGCCGGTCGGTAGGGTCATAATCGCCGAGGCTACGATATAGGAAGTGAGCACCCAGACGATCTGGTCCTGGGTAGCCGACAGACTGCCCTGCATGTGTGGCAGCGCCACATTGGCAATGGTGGTATCCAGCACCTGCATGATGGTGGCCAGCATAATGGCGGCGGTCAACATGCCGGGGTGGCTGACGGTTTCTGCTTCGGTTGCGCTCATAAATCAGTTGGCGGGTTAACGGCTCTGGGCAAGCTGAGGCAAAGTACGCTGATGCCCGGTATCGACACTGACCTCGGCACTCATGCCCGAGGCCAGCGGCAGATCGCTCTGGAAATCGTCCAGCGAAATACGCACTTTGATACGTTGCACTACTTTCACCCAGTTGCCAGTGCTGTTCTGAGCTGGCAGCAGGGAAAACTCCGAGCCGGTAGCAGGAGAGATACTGGCAACCGTGCCTCGCCAGGATTGATCCGGGTACGTGTCGATGGAAACCTCGGCGGTCTTACCGATGCGCAGGTGAGTCAGGTCGGTTTCCTTGAAGTTGGCTTCCAGCCACACTTCCTTGCTGTTGATCAGGCTCATCAATGGCGCGCCTGCTATAACGTTTTCGCCAACGTGAGTGGAGATGTTGGCGACCACGCCGTCAACCGGTGCGCGTACTTCCACGTGACTGAGGTCGAGGCGTGCTTTCTCCAGTTCGGCCAGGGCCTGCTTGACCCGGGGGTGCACATCGGTGGGCAGGGCCGGATCGATCAGGCGTGCTTCCAGCACCTGGCGGGCCTGGCGCTTTTCAGCCAGCGATCGTTCCGCCGACCGCTTCGCATAGTCGGCCTGATCGTACTGAACGCCGGAGATGGAATTCTGTTCGTAGAGGCTGCGGATCCGTTCGTACTCCTGGGTTCGGAATTCCAGGTCGGTTTCCGCCTTGGCAATTTCCAGCAGGCGGTTTTCCAGCTCCGCCTTGAGACTTTCGATGTCACCACGCACGGTGGCCAGGTTGGCTTCCGACCTGGCCACGGCGATCAGGAATGGCTGGTCGTCCACTTTCAGCAGCAACTCGCCTGCTGTTACCCACTGGCTCTCCCGGGGCAGTACCTGCATCACCATGCCCGCAACGTTACTGCTGATGGATCGGATCTCGGTCTTCACGTAGGCATTGTCGGTGCTCACGTACCGGCCGCCGTGCAGATACAGGAAGACGCCGCCCACGGCAATCACGGCCGGTCCCAGCAACAGCAGGACCAGGTGCCGGATTTTACGTAACAGCCCCGGGGATTTCTTGGTCTTTACTTCAGAAGTGCTCAAAATTACTCCTCGTTACTGGTCTGACAAGTTATCGCGCATGCGGGTCAGAATATCGATCAGCAGACCTTCTTCCTGCCGACCGATTCCCGCCATGGCCTGTTTCCGAACTTTCTGAGCCACGCTTTCCATGGCTTCGAGAATAGGGGCGGCACTGTCGGTCAGAAAAACCCGTTTGATCCGCCGGTCGCAGGGGTCGTCCCGCCGCTCCAGCCAGCCTTTTTCCTCCAGTCGGTCGATGTGACGGCCCAGGGTGATCGGCTTGATATCCATCAACTGAGCCAGCAGATTCTGCTGGGTTCCATTACTGCGATTCAGGTGGGCCAGAACGGACCACTGGGCACGGGTCAGGCCCAGATCCTGGGACTGGCGGTCGAAACTCCAGCGTGCCAGCCGGGCCACGTCATGGATCAGGAAGCCCCAGGTGGGTTTGTCAGAACTATTCATAGGTTTGCTTATTATAAGCTAGCTTATTAAATTCGCAACACTCCTCACTGGCAACTACCCTCTGAGGTGAGGTAGTTGCCTGAGTGGGGTGTGGTCAGGGAGGGATTGCAACCGTTGCTAGAAGAAATTGGTACGCCAGCCGCCCCGGCTTGAACCTCCGGAACGACGTGCCCGCATCCTTGAGTGCAGGACCGAGCGCTTGTCAGCCAACCAGTCTTCCCGGCCTACCTTGGTGTCCAGGCCCCGATTGCGGCGCCGATTTTCCTCCGCGATACGGTACTGACAGAACTCATTATAGGAGCGTACTTCCGCATCCAGTTCCTGAATGATGATTTCCGTATAGATCGCATCATCAAGGAAGCCGACTCCGGGGATATCGTCGGGAATCATGTCTTCGGGATCGCTGAAATAGGAAAGGGCCGAGAGGATTCGCTTGCGATCCTCGTTACTGAGCTGCCATTCCGTATCCTGAACCATATTCAGCAGGGTCTCAATCTTCAGCAGTCTCTCTTCGATGAACTGGGGCAGATCCGAGTTACGGGCTTTTTCTATCAGCTGCGCTGCCGCTTCTTCCACCTGCCGGGCATGGTCTTCCTGTTCAACCCGTTGTTTAGCTCTGGTGACGATTTCCTCAAATCTCTTCAGGTCGTCGTTGCTCAGGGTGAAGGTAATATCTATGGACATAGGGACACTCCTCTTGTGACTGTAGAACCCACTAACTGGTGAACAGTTGCGCCTGACAGCCAGCGCAGTTACAGGTCGCAGTTACAGGTCAATGTCGAAATCAGCTTCGGTATGCTGCTGAATCTCCTCGACACTGTGTCCCGGTTGCAGCTTCACCAGGGTCAGACGGCCATTACGAAATTTGAACACTCCCAGTTCGGTAATCACTACATCCACAACCCCCGCCGCGGTCAGGGGCAGCGTGCAGTCAGGAACCAGCTTTGAGCTGCCGTCCCTGTCGTTGTGAGTCATGGCGATGATCAGTCTCCGGGCACCGATCGCCAGGTCCATGGCGCCACCGACCCCGAGCAGGGGTTTGCCGGGGATAGCCCAATTGGCAAGGTTGGCTTGTTCG
Organism: Pseudomonadales bacterium; assembly: GCA_024234395.1. GTDB lineage: Bacteria > Pseudomonadota > Gammaproteobacteria > Pseudomonadales > Pseudohongiellaceae > NORP240. Next base: position 260,136 of record JACKOH010000003.1, on the reverse strand, counting down.
TCTACCTGCAGGCCACCGATAATTGCCGTATCGATATGACCGCCGCGAATTAATGCGAATGACGTGGCACTGTCGAAGTAACTGGCACCGGGCATTGCCGTGACCGGCACCTTGCTGGCATTGATCGGATAGTCCATGGCACCGCCGGTTTCGGGCTCCGGTCCGACGCCCAGCATGCCGTTTTCCGAATGCAGGGTGATCCGATGTTCGGCGGTGATCAGATCAGCCACCAGGGTGGGTATCCCCACACCCAGATTGACCACCTCACCCGGTCGTAACTCGTCCAGCGCCGCGCGGGCGATGGCCATGCGCGCGACGTCCACCTTCTTGCGGCTCCCCGCCACGTCTGCCGAAGAGCCCAGCATCGAAGGTTCCAGCTTCGATTCCACCAGGACATCCACCAGGCAGCCTGGAGTGTGAATAAAATTAGGGTCCAGGTCTCCCACCTCAACAATGTGTTCCACTTCGGCGATCACCAGGTCTGCTGCAGTGGCGGCAGCCTGATTGAAGTTGTTTTCGGTCATCCGATACTGCAGGTTGCCGGCGCGATCGGCTTTCCAGGCCCGGATCAGCGCCACATCGCCACGCAGGGGTTTGACCAGGACCATGGGTATACCATCAATAATACGGGTCTCCCGACCTGTTGCCAGTTCTGTACCGGCCCCGGTGGGTGTGTAATAGCCGCCGATGCCGGCGCCGCCGGCCCGCAGGGCTTCGGCCAGGTCGCCCTGGGGAATGAGTTCCACTTCCAGATCACCCGCCAGGTGCGCTTCCACGGCCTCCCGGTTACTGGTAAAGAAAGAACCGATAGCCTTGCTGATCCTACCGCGGCGCAATAACAGACCGCCGCCGATACCGGGTTCCCCCACGTTGTTGCTGATGTAGGTGAGGTTGGTTACATCGGTGTCGGCCAGGGCGTTGAGGATCCGGGTTGGATAACCGGTCACCCCGAAGCCGCCGACAATGACAGTCTGCCCGCTTTTTACCAGAACCGCGGCCTGATCTACCGAGAGAATAGTGACTGTCATGTTCAGTTTCCGTGCTTTCAATCAGGTTGGCAACGACCATGACGACGCCACTGATTCTTCGGTCATTCAAAAATACGGTCGATCAATGGTCAGCCGTTCCTGCGGGTAACAACTTGCGGACCAGACCATCGCGCTTGTTCAACAAAAACAATTCTCCGTTGCGACCCAGACCGAAACGCAGATCCGTGTCTTCACTTACATCGCGACCCTGAGCTCGACTACTGGCCTTGACCAGTTCCCAGAAGGGCCTGGCGGTGCCGTTGTCATTGAGCAGGATCCGGCGGATCTGTTGCTGGCCACCGTTGGCCGGGGTGTCGGCTGCCACGTAGAACAGTTCACCATTGGGGTTGTCTCCGAACACGATTTTATCACGCAGTTGCGGTATGGCATCACCACGAAACACTGCCACGCCGGTTACGGCAACCTGCCGCTGACGCCAGAGCGGATCCCGGTGATCGTATTCGGCCACGGGCCAGGTCAGGCCGGGAGCACTGCGGGGGCTGTCCAGGCTGACCTGCCGATCCACGTAGCGGAAGCTGCCTTCCCACAGATTCCAGCCCAGATTGGCACCGGCAGTGACCGGGCTGATTTCTTCAACCTGGTTCTGGCCGATATCGGCCAGCAGCATGCGACCGGTTTGCGGGTCCCAGTTGAAACGCTGGGGATTGCGTACACCGTAGGCATAGATTTCTCCCAGGGTCTGTGGATCGCCATCGTTGGTAAATGGATTGCTGGGAGGAATACCGTAGCGTTGGTTGACGGAGTCGGAACCAAGCGGGTCGATACGCAGAATCTTGCCGAACGCGCTGCCAAGATTCTGGGCAGAGCCCAGCGGATCGCCCCCGGAGCCACCATCGGCGAGACCGATGTACAGCAATCCGTAATCCTCGTCGCCCGCTGCAGCGACCGGGTTAAAGGCGACCTGCCCGCCGTTATGATTAGGAAATGGCTGGGCAGCGCGGAACAGTTCGCGTGGCGCATCACCCTCATACACCGCGGCATCCGGGTCGCTGGCAGTCCATTCCAGCAGAACCGTGTCATGGCTGCGCCGCGATCCGCCGGATTCGAAGTCGGGTTCCGGATCGGTGTCGGCGGTATCCAGGTAAGTATAAAACCTGCCATAGCCGGGTGAGCCCGGCTCATTGAACTGGGGATGAAAAGCGAAGCTCTGCAGGCCCCTTTCACTGCCGGCGGACTGCACAGGGATTGCCCAGCGGTCGGCGGCAATGTTCAGGAACTCGGTAATCGATTTGCCATCGTTGGAAAGACGGTACAGTTTGCCCTGCATGGTACTCACCATCAGGCTGCTTCCGTCCGGTGTCGCCAGCATGTGCATCAGGCGCGGTGCCAGTCCGTTCCCGGCATCGGGAATCCGGGCGAATTCGACATAATCGACGACTACCACACCGGTATCGGTCTGAATGGGTTCCACAAAGGGATTATCGCTGCCCCCCTGTGCCGAGCATGCCGGGGCAAACAGGATCAGCACGCTCAGCAGCAGGCTGACAAGTCTGTCGGGCAACCGGGCGCGAAGGGAGCAGTAAAACGGCTTGCTGGATAAACAGGAAAAAGAAATGGATCGAGAGAGGCGAAGCATAGTGACCTCCTGAGTCAAACGCGAATTGAATTACTCGTGACTCTGGTAAGTCTAACGCATTTGCTGGCGCCCTGTTGGAGGCGCCCTGGCTTTGTCACAGTACTGACCTAACAGCCTGTAGTAAAACTCTCAGCTGGCACAATACGGCGTTAAAATCTGGCTCAAAATGCTCATTTACGCCGTGTAAACTGCGCTTTTTCGCCAGATTTTGCCTTGTCTTGCACTCATCTGAGAGTTTTACAAGAGGCTGTTATTCTTTGCACCGGATCCCTGTAAACCCTTTGCCAGGCCCGGCAGGGTCCCGACCCGGCCCCCGCACTACGGTTCGTCACCCGAGTACTAAACCGGCGCTGCACGGCCTGCGAATTTGTCAGGATGAGCTTTTTGCCAATATCGACGAGCGACTGTCCGGGTTGCTCACGCGGCTACTTCGAAGTCGACGCAGAAAACGCTGCAGGCGGCGCAGGCTCAGAGCGAGACCGGTCCACACCATGATCACGGCAAAGAATGAGACCAGGCCTGCAATCGTCTGGCCGGGCAGTCCCAGTGCTTCGCCGGTATGCAGGAACCGGACCCAGGAACGGGCCTGCCGGCCGGGGGACTGGCTGTCGAAAGGTTCCCAGGCAACCAGCGCTCCCGATTCACGGTTCAGGCTCAGACTATGCCGCTTCTGCGGCTGACCGCCACTCCCTTGATCGATGGAAATGCTGATCGTTTCAGCTCCGGAAGCAGGCAGATTAAGCGTCATAGTCCGCCAGTCGCCGGCGTACTCGCTGCGGCGGGCAATGGCGAACAACGATTCCAGAGACAGGGATTCTGCAGCCGATCCGATGTTCACCTCAGGATCCACCGGGGTCGGGCTGCGGCTTCCCCGTTGCGGTGGCTCCTCGCCGGCCAGTTGATAAACCAGATTGTTGGCCCATGAATAATTGAAGACGGTGGCTGTCGCCACAATTACGGCCAGCGGTATTGCCGACCAGATACCAAACACATGGTGCCAGTTAAAGTCCCGGGCCTGACCGCTCCTCGCATTACGGTGAAACCACAGTCGTCCACGCACTGTGGTCCAGCGAATCAGACCGGGCAACCACAGGTAGATGCCACTCAGCACCAGGAACAGGAACATCAGGTTGGCAGCGCCGGTTATGGCGCGCGCGGTATCGCGGCCTTCGCCGCTGACATTGAACCAGCGATGCCAGCCGGTAACAGCGGAAAAAAACCGGTCCAGACTGTCATCGACCGGCGTGTAAGCTTCACCGGAGTAGGGATTGAGGTAGAGGCGGCCGGATCGGCCGGCACTGAGAACGGCCGGTTCAGTCGGGTCGCTGGCGAGGATCAGTGAGGTAGCCTCGAAGTCATGCCGGGCGCCAGTTGCCAGCAAAGTATCCAGCGTCAGGCGCTGTTCCCCGGCCGCAGGCTGGTAGCCGTAAGCCCGCTGCTCCTGCCAGTGAGTAATCTGTCTTTCGTAAGTCAGGATCACCCCCGTAACTGACATCATCAGCACAATCAGCCCGGCTGCCACCCCGCAGCAGAGGTGGGCCCAGAAAAACACCTTGCGAATCATAAACGGCTCCCTTGCAATTTTTGAAATGATAATGGTTCTCATTTTTATTATCAATACTGTTGACATGTCTCTCATTTAATAATGATAATGATTCTCATTAGTGATCAAGTAAGCGGGTGTGGAAACAGTCACCACTTCAGGCAAATCAAGCAAACGACATGAGGATTCTCTCCATGGAAGATCAATCAGCAGGCAACCCACAGCGCCAGTCAGCCCTGTTCCTGGCCGTTGCGTCAACCCTGGCTGCCGGGCTGGCTGCGGCTCCATTCGGAGCGCAGGCGCAAAGTGATACCGAGGCACCGGTAATCGAAGTGTCGGGTCAGCGTTACGACCGTGACCCCGATTCATTGCGCTTTACCAGGCCGCTGCTGGACACGGCGCAGACAGTTAACATCATTTCCGAGGACCTGATCGATGCGCGGGCAGCAACGACCTTGCGTGACGTGCTGCGTAACGTTTCGGGAATCAGCATGCAGGCCGGCGAGGGCGGTACGCCGGCCGGAGATCAGCTTTCCATCCGGGGTTTCAGCGCCAGGACCGATATTTTTGTGGATAACGTGCGGGACTTCGGCGGCTATACACGTGACCCGTTCAATCTTGAGCAGGTGGAAGTCGTGAAGGGACCGTCTTCGGACTATTCCGGGCGCGGCTCCACTGGCGGGTCTATCAACCTGGTCAGCAAGGCACCGGGACTGGAGCAGTACACCGATACCAGTCTGACCGTTGGTGGAGACAGCTTTACCCGTGCCACTGTCGACCTGAATCGACCGCTGGCAAACCTGGATGACAGTGCGTTCCGGCTCAACGTGCTGTACCACAGTCAGGACATTCCCGGACGCGATCTGGTCAGCAACGAACGTTCCGGCATTGCCCCTTCCATGGGATTCGGGCTGGGTACGGAAACCGAACTGGTGTTCAGTCTGTTTCATCTGCAACAGGACAATGTACCGGACTACGGTATTCCCTGGGTCCCGGCCGACAATGTGCCGCTGGCCGCATACGCCAATCAGGCGCCGCCCGTGGATTATTCCAACTGGTACGGTCTGAAAGCACGGGACTTTGAGGAGCTCCGGACGTCGCTGGCAACGCTGGAAGTGAAACGGATCCTGAGTGACAGGCTGGTGTTGCAGAATATCACCCGGTGGGGGCTGACCGATCGGGACTCCATGATTACAGCGCCTCGTTTTATCGGCAATGACAGTACCGCTATCCGGCGCAGCGACGAAAAATACCGCGACCAGGAAGACGATATCATCAGCAATCAGACCAATGTCAATCTGACTCTCAACGAGGGCAGCGACTGGGAACACCGCATTCTGCTTGGAGCCGAATTCAACCTGGAAGGCGAGAAGCGCTTAACCCAGGTTCTGACCGGTGAGGATTCGCCGTCTACTGATCTGTTCGACCCGACCCCTTATGATCCCTACCTGGAAAATTATTTGCGCACCGGGACCGCCAGCACTGCCGATTCCAGATCTCTGGCTTTTTACCTTTCTGATTCGCTGCAGATCAATGAACAATGGCAGATAAACGGAGGCTTGCGCTGGGATCACTTTCACTTGGAGTACACACCGGACGGCAGTCCACTGCTTGAGCGAACCGATCGGATGCTCAGCTATCGGGCCGGCATCGTGTACAAACCGGTTTCTGCGGGCTCCGTATACCTGGGTTACGGCACCTCGTTCAACCCGACCGCTGAGGCACTGTCAATTTCCACCAGCAGCCGCCAACCCGGAATCGCGGACCTCGATCCGGAGGAGAACCAAACCCTGGAACTGGGCACCAAGTGGGAAGTATTTAACCGCAACCTGTTCCTGAATGCCGCGCTGTTCCGCACGGAAAAAACCAATGCCCGAACCCAGGATCCGGATGACCCCACCGACCTGCTGGTATTGCAGGGAGAACAACTGGTAGAAGGTGTGGAACTGGGCGTGGCAGGCCGGCTGGGAGAAAAGCTGAATCTCAATGCCGGGTATACCTTCCTGCATACCGAGGTGACCGACAGCCGGGATGCAACCGAAATAGGAAATGAACTGGATAACTCGCCACGGCATTCCTTCAATGTGTGGGGTACCTATGATCTGAGCGAGCGTTTTCAGGTCGGCCTGGGCGCGCTGTTTGTCGACAAACGCTTCAACAGTACCGCGAATGCGCGGCAGGCTCCGGACTACTGGGTCTATGAGGCATCAGCCAGTTACCTGGTCAGTGACAATCTCAGCTTCCGATTCAATGTTCAGAACCTGACCGACGAGCGTTACATCGATTTCGTGGGCGGGGGACATTTTATTCCCGGTACCGGCAGGCTGGCGCTGCTCAGTTCCACTTTCAGTTTCTGAGACCGGTCATGTTGTTGCAGATTCCCGGAATCCTGAGTAGTGACGAGGCCGCCCGCATGAGGGCGGCGCTGTTGGATACCACGTGGGTGGACGGCAAGGTAACCGCCGGTCATCAATCAGGTCGGGTCAAACACAATCAGCAGTTGCCGGAGGACTCGAAGCTGGCCAGGGAACAGGGGCAGCAGATACTCCGGGCCCTGCAGGGCAATGGCCTGTTCATGTCCGCTGCCCTGCCGCAACGGGTCTTCCCCCCCCTTTTCAACCGTTACCGTGGCGGCGGCTTTTTCGGCAATCATGTTGATAATGCCATTCGTCATATACCGGGCGCCGGCCAGATTCGCACCGATCTCTCGGCGACCCTGTTCCTCAGCGAACCTGAAGAATACGAAGGCGGTGAGCTGATGATCGACGACACCTATGGTGCCCATCAGGTCAAGCTCAAGGCCGGTTCCCTGGTGCTCTATCCTTCCACCAGTCTGCACCGTGTTACCCCGGTAACGCACGGTGAACGGGTCTGTGCGTTTTTCTGGGTTCAGAGCCTGGTTCGGGACGATGGTCAGCGAACTCTGTTATTCGACCTGGATATGTCGATCCACCGGTTGCGTCAACAACTGGGAGACCATGAAGCCATTGTCGCTCAGACCGGTATCTACCATAACCTGCTGAGACGCTGGGCAAATCCCTGACCCGAAGGTGCTGTGAAAAGAACCTGGCAAGGCTGGGCTGGATCAAATTCTCTGCAGATTGGTGGTACCAGGGCTGTAATCGCTGCGGGCAAAAATGATAAAGTGAGCGAGTTGCAAGTTTATTCTGTGTTACTCCATGTCAGCCGATTCTTCCCAATCCCTACTTCCGGACCTGCTGGTTGAAATCAGGAGTGTCAGCTTCGGCTACGAAAACAACCTGGTGCTGCGCAATATCGATCTCACCGTCAGGCGGGGCCAGGTAGTAGCGATCCTGGGCCCCAGTGGTTGTGGGAAGACCACCCTGCTGAGGCTGATCGGAGGACAACTCAAGCCGAGCCGTGGCGAGGTGATGGTGGATGGGCTTGCGGTACCGCAACTGGACCGTGACGATCTGTTCCAGTTACGCAGGAAGATGGGGATGCTGTTTCAATTCGGCGCCCTGTTCACCGATCTGTCGGTATTCGAAAATGTTGCCTTCCAGATGCGCGAACATACCGATCTTCCGGAAGAGATGATCACCGACCTGGTGCTGATGAAACTGCATGCAGTAGGTTTACGCGGCGCCCATGAATTGATGCCGGCGGAATTGTCCGGGGGCATGGCCAGGCGTGTGGCACTGGCCAGGGCTATCGCACTCGATCCCATGCTGATTCTCTATGACGAGCCCTTTGCCGGGCTGGATCCAATTTCTCTCGGGGTGGTGAGCAAATTGATCAGAACGCTTAACGATGCCCTCGGTACCACCTCGGTCATCGTCACCCATGACGTGGCCACCTCCCTCGATATTGTGGATTACGTGTACCTGATTTCTGATGGCAGGGTGGTTGCGCATGGCCGGGTTGAAGAGATTCGCGCCTCAAGTGACCCGTTTGTGCAACAGTTTATCAAGGGCGAAGCTGACGGCCCGGTGGCCTTTCACTACCCGACCGGAGACTATGCCAGTATGATCTTCCCCGGGCACGGCGACTAGCTGCGCAGGGATTGCAATTATGGACTCACAAGTTAAAAAACAAGGTGCTGTATCCCGGATGCTCCTGCAGCCCCTGGCCGGGATTGGGGGGAAAGCCAACGGGCTGTTTTCACGGGTTGGGCTCGCCGGCCGGTTTTTGCTGGAGACCGTTTATTATTCCGGTATGTGTCTGCGACGCCCGCGCCTGGTTATCAAGGAAATCTACTTTGTCGGGGTCCTGTCTCTGGCGATCATCGTAGTATCCGGTCTGTTCGTCGGGATGGTGCTGGGTTTGCAGATGTATGACACGCTTGACCGGTTCGGCTCCGGCGAGGTGGTTGGCATGGTCGTGGCATTGTCACTGGTGAGAGAGCTCGGCCCGGTGCTGTCCGCCATCCTGTTCGCCAGTCGGGCCGGGTCGGCAGTTACCGCCGAAATCGGGCTGATGCGGGCAACCGAACAGATCAGCGCCATGGAAATGATGGCAATTCAACCCATCGCCAGGGTGGTCACCCCGCGATTCTGGGCCGGCGTGATCTCACTTCCTCTGCTGACCTCGATTTTCAATGTAACCGGGATCCTGGGTGGTTACCTGGTGGCTGTTAACCTGCTGGGCGTGGATGGTGGTATGTTCTGGTCGGAAATGCAGGACTCGGTGGACTTTCGGCTCGACATCATGAACGGCTTCGACAAGAGCGTCATATTTGCCATTGCCGTCTCCCTGGTCGCGGTCTTCGAGGGTTACCATGCCACGGCCACCGCCGAGGGTGTCTCCCGCGCCACTACCCGGACCGTTGTGATTTCCGCACTGCTGGTGCTGGGACTGGATTTTGTGTTAACCGCGTTCATGTTTCGAGGAATCTGACATGAAATATTCAATGCTGGATCTGTGGGTCGGACTGTTTATCGTGGTCGGCGTCGCTGCCATAGTCTTTCTGTCGCTGCGGGTAGCCAATCAAACCACGCTGCGCGCCAATGAAACCTACTCGGTGACCGCAGAATTCGACAACATTGGCGGTCTCAAGGTGCGGGCCCCGGTACGCAGCGCCGGCGTCACGGTAGGCCGGATTGCAGATATTTACCTTGACACGACCACGTTCAAAGCCGTGGTGAAACTGGAAATCGAAGAGCAGTTTCCGTTCAGCAGCGACACCTCGGCAAGCATTCTCACCGCCGGTCTACTCGGCGAACAGTATGTCAGTCTGCAGGCTGGCGTCGACACCGAAACCCTGTCCGACGGCGACGATATCTGGTTGACTTCGTCGGCCATGGTGCTGGAGAACCTGATCAGCAATTTCATGTTCAATGCAGCCAGCGAGGGGGACCAATGAACAGTGCTTCTGACTTGAGAAACTGGTGGAGGCTGACTGCCATAAGCATTCTTTTACTGGCTGTGACCGGAATACCACCGTCGACTTATGCACAACCAGCCATGCTCGATCCGGTGCAGATGGTGCAGGTCACGGTCAGGGACGCGCTCGCGGAAGTTCTGAATAACGAGGAGCTCTATCGGAATAATGGCGATCGGCTGCAGGCCATGGTGGAGGAACGAATCGCTCCTTATTTCAATTTCGAGCGCATGACCCAGCTGGCGGTAGCCCAGCCATGGCGGGACGCGACTCCCGCTCAGCGTGAATCCCTGACCCGGGAATTCCGCAGCCTGCTGATCAGAACCTATGCCAATGTTTCCTATGATTTCCGCTCCGATCTGCCCAACATCCGGATTACGCCTCGCGATATCCGCGAGCAACGGGCGCTGGTCCGCGTCGAAGTAGACGCTAGCCGTGGGAGACGTGGCACTGTGATTGATATTCGCATGGAGAAGCGCGACCAGCGCTGGCAGGTGATAGACGTCATGGTGGACGGGGTCAGTCTTATCGTCAATTACCGGGCCAGCTTCGCCAGCGAAATTGCCAGGAATGGCTTCGACGGGCTGATCGAGACCCTGAAAGCGGAAAACAGCAGGCATTGAACTGAGGGCGTAAGGGTTGTGAGCAAACCGGAAACCATTCAGACCGCGGTACTGCTGAACGAGGACAGCAGCGTGTTGTCGCTGTCCGGTCGGCTCACGTTCGGCAATGCGCGTCAGGCCTATCGGGAGCTCACCAGATTGATGTGCGATGGTGTGGCAAGGATCGATTGCAGTGGTCTGGAACATGCCGATTCCACCGCGTTGGCGCTGCTGCTGACGGCGCTGGCCAGTGTGTCAGAACCGGAACGGCGTCCCCATATCGAAGGGTTGAACCCGCGCTTGCAGAGCCTGGCCCGGGTTTACGGGGTCAGCGACTTGTTGGGGAGCCCGGAACAGTCACCGCAACGCGCTGATCCAGCACGATGAAACCAAAAAGAAGACGCGGATTTTACCGCGTCATCCACGGCCGTATTGCCCTGGTTCTGAAACTGGTATTGCTGATCGGTGCGCTGCTGCTGCTCGTGCAGGGCCGCTACCAGGCGAGTTTCGAAGTGCTGGCAATCCTGTTTGTCACCTGGCTGCCGACCTTGCTGGGCAGTCATTTCAAGGTGGTGATACCCTATGAGTTCGAATCATTGGCCGTGGTGTTTGTCTACATGGCACTGTTCCTGGGCGAGGTGCGCGGGTTCTATACCCGCTTCTGGTGGTGGGATGTAATCCTGCACACCGGGTCCGGGTTCCTGCTGGGAATCTTCGGGTTTCTGCTGGTCTATGTACTGAACGAAAAGGAAGATATCGACCTGCATCTGCAGCCCAAGTTTGTGGCACTGTTCGCCTTTATGTTTGCCATGGGTGTCGGCGCGCTCTGGGAAATATTCGAATTTGCCATGGATCAGAGCTTCGGTCTCACTATGCAGAAGAGCGGTCTGGTGGATACCATGTGGGACCTGATTGTCGACGGCATCGGGGCAGCCACGATCGCGATCCTGGGTTGGGGGTTTCTCAGGAAGAACGAGGGGAATTCCTTCCTCGAAAAGTGGATAAACAAGTTTATCAGCAACAACCCCCGACTGTTTGATAAGTGAGCCTGGCGGGGCCGGGAAACCCGCCTGAGAAGGCATTCTTAATGCTGGACGGCTGCGGTCAGTCTTCCTAAAATTTGTGCTCCTCGACATGCTGGCCCGGTACCGTGCATGGTGAGCCTACCACATGGATTTTTGCTTACGGAACAAAGACATGACTTTTCCAATCTCACAGCTCGACCAGTCAGTCGGAGTGGCTGGCCAACCTCCCCACGATGAGGCGGAGGACTGGACCTCGCGGCACGGCGCGGAACTCTATGGCATCCGCGAATGGGGCGCCGGCTATTTCGATGTCAACGAGGCGGGTGAGGTGACCGTGGTCGCCACGATTAACGGCAAAAAGATCAGCGTATCGCTGACTGACATTGTCGAGGGTATGCGGGAACGTGGCATGGAAATGCCAGTGGTATTGCGCGTGGAGAACCTGCTTGACGACCGTATCAGGACGCTGAACGAAGCCTTCGCGAAGGCTATTCGGGATGCGGGGTATCGCAATGTCTACCGCGGCGTGTTCCCGATCAAGGTCAATCAGCAGTGTCACGTGATCGAGGAGATTGCCAACTTCGGAGCCCGATTCCACCACGGCCTGGAAGCCGGCAGCAAGGCGGAACTGCTGATCGCTCTATCACATATTCAGGATCAGGAAAGCCTGATCATCTGCAATGGCTACAAGGACTCCGAATTCATTGAGATGGGATTGTACGCCGTGCAGATGGGGCTGAAGTGCTTCTTCGTGGTGGAAACGCTTGCCGAAGTCCCGATCATTATCGAACGCAGCCGGACCATGGGGGTCAAGCCGTTGATCGGCGTTCGTCTTAAGCTCAGTACCAAGGTCGACGGACACTGGGCGGAAGACAGCGGCGACCAGAGCCTGTTCGGTCTCACACCCAGTCAGCTGATCGACGTGGTGGACGCCCTGAAGGCGGCCGATATGCTCGACAGTCTGCAGCTGCTGCATACCCACCTGGGGTCCCAGATTCCCAATATTCGTAATATCCGGTCCGGGGTGCTGGAAGCCTGCCGCTATTATTGCAGCCTGGTCGAGGAAGGCGCGGCGATGGGCTACCTGGACCTGGGCGGTGGGCTGGCCGTGGACTATGACGGAACGAAGTCGAGCAGCACCCACAGCATGAACTACAGCATCAGTGAGTATTGTGCGGACATTGTCGAAGCGGTGCTGGAGACCCTGGATTCCAACGACATTCCGCATCCGGTTATTATCACCGAATCCGGCCGGGCGACAGTGGCTTACTCCTCGTTACTGCTATTCAATATCCTCGATGTGCGACAGTCGGAACGGGTCGAACTGCCGAAGACCCTGCCGGACGATACCCATGAACTGATTGCCAACCTCAAGTCGGTGCTGGAAAACGCCCGGGTGGAGAACCTGCAGGAATGTTTCAATGACGCCGTCTACTACCGCGATGAAATCGCCGAACTGTTCCGGCATGGACAACTGGGTCTGAGGGAGCGGGCGCTGGGCGATATGTATCATCGCGCCGTGCTGACCAAGATTGCCCGTCTGCTGCCCGCCGCGAGACGGGTGTCCCAGGAGCTGGAAGTGCTGCCTGAGCTGTTGTGTGATATCTACTATGGCAACTTCAGCGTGTTTCAGTCATTGCCCGACACCTGGGCCATCGATCAGTTGCTACCTATCATGCCGATCAGGCGTCTCGATGAACAGCCGGACCGGCAGGCGATCCTGGCGGACCTGACCTGTGATTGCGATGGCAAGATCGACCACTTTGCCAACCCCAATGGTCCGCTACGCACGCTGTCACTGCATCCCCTGGTTGAAGGTGAGGAATATCACCTGGCGGTGTTTCTCGTCGGAGCCTACCAGGAGACACTCGGCGACCTGCATAACCTGTTCGGCGATACCAACGTGGTAAGTGTCAGGATCCACGAAGAGGGTGGCTTCGAATTTGCCCGGGAATTCCGCGGCGATTGTATCTTCGATGTGTTGAGCTATGTGGAATATCATCCCCAGAACCTGCTGGAGAAATTCCGCCGCACCGCCGAGAAGGCGGTGCAGCAGGGTCAGATTTCCGCCAGTGTACGGAAGTCGGTCGTTGACGCCTTTTCCGCCAGCCTTAACGGATATACCTATTTCGAGAGGTAACCGATGTCGTGAACAGTAACGACGGACAGGGTGCGGAAGAGGTGGAAACCGGGACCGGGCCAGCCCTCACCGCTACTGAACAAGAGCGTGTCGATGCAGGGCAGCCGGATTCCCGCCAGCCCGCTCAGAATGTCTCTATCGTGGGATGGCGAAACTGGGGTGATCATCCCCTGGTTGTTCTGTTTACCGCTCTGATGAGCGTAGTTGGACTGGGGTTGGGTTTCCTCTCTCTGCAACAGAGTGAAACCAATGACTCGGTCAGATCCATTAACCCCTGTATTGATGTAGTAGGGCGTTGGGACTGGCTCACCACCGGTGGCACGGTGACCATTGCCGAAGGCGGCGGCCTCAGCTGGTTTCCAGTGGCGGTAAACCCGGTGCCCGCGGTGGTCGGCATCTGGTCCTGCTCGCAGGAAACCGGGGAATTGGAGCTCAGGTGGAGTACCGGGTTGTCCGACCTGATGCATCTATCGGTAGACGGCATGCGGTTGAGCGGAACCAATCAGCAGAATCAGTCGGTGATTTCCGCCGCCAGAATTAACTAACAGGCCGCCAATCAATCAGAGGTTCTCTCACAGACTGGAGAAAAACCTGTATTCTGTTATTCCACTTCAGGTCGGCGTTTCAAGGAGGCAGTCTGCAACTCCTCCAGGACACCCTATCCATGAAACCTTTTAACGTTTTTGCTATATTCAGTGATTGATCCAGGGAAACTGGTAACCAGGGAATTCATCAGGCAGTTATTCATAATAAACACAGGAGTGATCATGTCCTATTCACTAAATGTAAACGGTCAGACCTTCGAGGTGGATGTCGATGGCGACACCCCCCTGCTGTGGGTGGTTCGCGACCACCTGGGGATGACCGGCACCAAGTTCGGGTGCGGAATGGCGCAATGCGGCGCCTGTACCGTCCATATCGACGGCGAAGCCTCACGCAGCTGCGTGCTGCCGGTCTCCGCCGCTGCCGGCCGGCAGATTACCACTATCGAGGGGCTCAGCAGCAACGCCGCGCGTGCTGTCCAGCAGGCCTGGGTCGAGGTCCAGGCTCCTCAGTGCGGTTATTGCCAGTCCGGCCAGATCATGTCGGCTTCGGCGCTGCTGGCGAAGAACAGTAACCCCAGCGATGCCGAAATCGAGTCGGCCATGTCCGGCAACATCTGTCGTTGCGGCACCTATTCACGCATCAAGGCCGGTATCAGGCGGGCCGCCGACGCAATCAATGCAGGGGAGGTGGCCTAATGGGTAAATTTCAGAACAATCTGCAACAACACGCGCCAGGACGACGACAGTTTCTCAAGCTGGCCGGACTGGGCGGCGCCGGACTGGTTATCGGCCTGCGCCTCGACCCTCGTGCAGCGCTGGCCCAGCAGTCCGGAACACCGGCACTGAGCTACAACGCGTTTGTCAGTGTCACCCCCGACAACCAGGTCAGGGTGCTGATCAAGCACCTGGAGATGGGGCAGGGTATCTATACCGGGCTGGCCACCTGTGTCGCCGAGGAAATGGACGCGGACTGGTCCCAGATCGTCTGTGAGCATGCCCCGGCCGACACCGAAAAATACGCCAATCTCGGCATGGGACTGCAGGCGACCGGTGGCAGCACCGGCATGGCAAACTCCTACCAGCAGATGCGCGAAGCCGGCGCCGCAGCCAGGGCCATGCTGGTAATGGCAGCGGCGCAACACTGGAATGTCCCGGTAGCCGATATCAGTGTCGCGGCCGGGGTTGTCCGGCACGGACCCCATTCGGCGACCTTTGGTGAACTGGCCGCTGCCGCTGCCGCTCAGACTGCTCCTGCAGTCGACTCGCTGGTTCTGAAGAACCCCTCCGAGTTTATCTACATTGGCAACCCGGACCTGCCCCGCAAAGACATCGGCAAGAATACCGGCACCGCACTTTATACTCAGGATGTTCAATTGCCTGGCATGCTGACGGCCGTGGTCGCGCACTCTCCCAGGTTCGGTGGCAAGGTGCGCTCCTTCGATGCTTCTGCAGCATTGGCAGTAAATGGCGTTCAGGCGGTTTTTGAAATAGATTCCGGCGTCGCAGTGGTGGCACAGGATTACTGGACCGCCAGCAAGGGGCGGGAAGCCCTGAAGGTTGAGTGGGACGACAGTAACGCGGAAATGCGTGGCAGCAAGGAACTGGCGGAGCTGTACCGGTCATTGCTGGAAACTTCCGGAACCCTGGCCGAGAAGGAAGGGGATGCGGAGTCGGTACTGAGCGCCGCCGGGGAATACCTGGAGGCCAGTTTTGAATTCCCCTACCTCTCCCATGCGCCCATGGAACCGATGAACTGTGTTGCACAGATTAACGGTAACAGCGCCGAATTGTGGTACGGCTGCCAGTTCCAGACCATCGATCAGATGGTGGTTGCCGAAATGATCGGCGGTCGCCCGGAAGATGTGGTAATCAACACCCTGTTCGCCGGGGGTGGATTCGGCAGGCGCGCCAATCCGTTTTCCGATTACATCGTGGAAACCGTCAATATCGCCAAACAGCACCCCGGAATTCCGGTGAAACTGGTCTGGTCCCGCGAGGACGATATCCGCGGCGGATTTTACCGCCCGGCCTTCATGCACAAGCTTTCCGCCTCGCTCGGACCGGATGGCAAACCCCAGGCTTTCAAAGCCAGGCTGGTGGGGCAGTCAATCATGGAAGGTACGCCGCTGGCGGAGATGTCGGTGGTGGAGGGAGTCGATGTGTCGTCAGTCGAAGGGCTGGTCGAGCTTGCCTACCATGTGCCTAACCGACTGGTGGAGTTGCACTCGCCTAAGGTTGGGGTTCCGGTGCAGTGGTGGCGCTCCGTGGGGAATACCCACACCGCGTTCAGCAAGGAAGTGTTCATCGATCTGCTGGCCCGCAACGCCGGGATCGACCCGGTCGAGTACCGGCTTTCCCTGCTTGAGCATAATCCCAAGGAAAGCGCCGTACTCAGGTTGGCCGCCGAGAAAGCCGGCTGGGGCAGGGACCTCCCCGCCAACACCGGCCAGGGCGTGGCTGTGCATTCCTCGTTTGGATCCAGCGTCGCGGAAATCGTCGAGGTCTCAGTAGCCGGAGACCGCTTCAAGGTAGAGCGCGTGGTGGCAGTTATCGACTGCGGCACCGTGGTCAACCCGGATATCGTCAAGGCGCAGGTGGAAGGCGCTGTGGCACTGGGTCTGTCCACGGCACTGGGCGACGAGCTGACGCTGACCGACGGTCTGGTCGATCAGAGTAATTTCCATGACTACCAGGTTCTGAGAATGAGCGACATGCCCGAAGTGGAAGTCTACTTCGTGGATTCCGATCTGCCGCCGACCGGCGTCGGAGAGCCGGGTACACCGGCAATCGCCCCGGCGGTCGCCAATGCGCTGGCTGCCATAACAGGAAAGACTTACACCAGGCTGCCATTGAAGATCGGCTGATCGGCCAGCGCGGTTTCGCGACGTTGAAACTGTTAGGAAATAAAAAAGTCGCTACCCGGAGGGGTAGCGGCTTTTTTTGACCTGGGTGAATGCAGAGATCTTTTTAGAACGACAGATAAGGAGTGGCGCGAAAACGGCGTAGATCCCAAAGTGACGCCGATGGCTGCCGTTCGTGTCAATTGTCAGTCCCAAACCAGTTCATTTTTCAAAAGACTGCTATGCCTCAGGACACCCGGTAACGTCTTTCATCCAGGTACTGGCGAATCTTCTGTAGCTCTTTTAACTGTTTTTGTATACGAGCCTTCGGAAATTGTCCGGCCAACTCCATCAACAGGGGTCTGGTACCCTCGATGGCCTGTTCCCGCAGCGCCTTTCCCTCTGGTGTGATGGTGACAATCTTCCTGCGGCCGCTTTGGGCGTCCGGCTGCACCCTGACCAGTCCCTTGCCAGCAAGCTTTTTCAAGGTATTGGTCATCGCGCCTGCGGTTACCTGGAAGGCCCGGGCCAGGCGCCCCGGGGTCGCCGCACTGTCCACCCGGACAAACCAGTTGAGCACGCCAAACTGAGAGTTGGTGAGCCCATCCGGCAGACAACGCTCAAACTCATTTCCTGCCAGCTGCGCAATGATACCGATTTCATTGAACAAACTGAAAAGTGCCGTAGCTTCGTTGTTGAGGCTACCCGGGAACCCCTCTGCAAGGTGACTTCCATTAGCCTTGTTTTCATCAGCTCTTCTTTTAACCATCAATCAACACTCCGTTGGAAACTTCGATTCAATCGTTGACAGGATAAGTATAAGCATATAGTTTAAAGTTAATATGTTTAATATTAAACTAAATGCTCCTATCAATCCACACCCGAGGATTTACCATGAAATTTGTCGCCTGGACTCTGGCAATTCTGTTGGCAGTAGCAATCTCGATAGTTGGTCTGCAATTCCTTGCCTCCGAACGGGTAGAAGTGGTGGAGCTACGCACGTCGGATGAGAATGGTGAAGCGGTGACCACCCGGTTGTGGATAGTAGATGACGAAGGTTATCAATACCTGCGGGTCGGCACTGACGGCTCGGGCTGGTTCAGTCGGATCGAGGCGAATGAAAGTTTCCAGATTACCCGCAATGGTAACACCGCAATCTATTCCGCCGTCAGGCGACCAGAGAAAAGCGCGCGGATAAATCAGTTGATGCAGGAAAAGTACACATGGGGCGACACCCTGATCGGCTATCTGGTAGGAAGCCGGGAGGGGTCAATTCCTATAGAATTACACAACATGAACCAGGCGCTGGATCCGCTGAAGGCCCGGAGCGCCGATTTCAGGCGATAGGTAAATGCGCAGTAAGGCCGGCAATCACCCGTCGCTCGAGCCCTCAACGGTCCGTCCCTCCTCAATTCCAGTGCCCAGAGTCGATTTCAAACCGATGCAGCCTATGCCAGGCTCTCACCGATGCCTTGATCAAGCGATTAGGCATCGCTGAACCGAAGGTGCCAGGATCTGCTGAAATCCGGCAAGCCTGCCTCCTGTTTCAGGTAGTACTGAAAAACTGCGAGTGCACCTGTTCGATTCTGCTGAACCAGCGGCAAACAGGCAGTGTAATTTCGACGATGTTGTGATCCTTATACTTTGACCGTACTGATTAAAAAAGGCCGCTACCCTGATCAGGGTAGCGGCCTTTTTCATTGCCGCGTCAATCAGTTCAGTCGATGCGGCTGGCTGGCCAGGCCGGACCGGAGTCGATCAGGTCCAGGCGTCGCATGCCCTGGTAGACAAACTTCTGTACCCGCTTACCCTCATAGGTTTCGGTGGTGTAGAAATTGCCTTCCGAGTCAGTCACGATACTGTGAGTACCGTAGAACAACCCGGGTTGACGACCCCCTTCACCGATCACGTAGAGAACTTCCAGGCTCTGGCGGTCCATCACGTAAACCTTCATGTTGGACCCGTCTGCCAGGTAGATAAATTCCTGATCGGGATCCCTCGAAAAGGCGATATCCCAGGTGGCTCCCGCACCGAGCGTATTGGGAGCGACCTGCGCTTCTTTCACAAAGGTGCCATTGGGACGGAATACCTGGATGCGGTCGGCACCTCGGTCACAGACATAGATCAGGCCGTCGTGTGAAGGTTCGGCACAATGTACAGGACCTATGAATTGCTGGGGAAGTGGTTCACCCGGCACATAGGTGATGAAATCGTCGGCAGGGGTATTGCCGTAGGCGCCCCAGTAACGCTTGAAGGCGCCGGTCATGGTATCCACCACGGCAACCCGTTTGTTACCGTAACCATCGGCAAGATAGGCCTCATTGGCGGAGGCATCGATGGCGATTTCAGCCACCCGTCCGAATGGGGCCATGTTCTCTATTACTGCATCAAGCGTTGCACCGCCCACATTGTCGAAGTACACATTGACACCGTCGGGGCACAATTCACGCAACCGGGATTCGATGTTTTCAGACTTGTAATCGATAACCGCATCGAGTCTGCAGGCGTCCTTCAGCCACTGACATTTTTCTTTACCACCGGCAATTCCAATAACCCGGCACTGCTTGATTCTGGCGATCTGGGCGGCGATAGACCCGGTTGAACCGGCGGCCCCCGACACCACGACAGTCTCTCCCGGTTGCGGGTCGCCGACCTCCAGCAGGCCGAAATAAGCGGTGATGCTGTTGCCACCGAAAACGCCTTCAAAGTCTTCCAGGGATATATTGTCCGGCTTCCGTCCCGGGGGCATCTGGCCGGCATCGACAACCGCATAATCCTGCCAGCCCGGCATGGTGGAAACGATAGTGCCTGCGGGATAGTCATCATGGGCGCTGTCTATCACCCGGGCAGAAGCCGAACCGCGAACCGTCTCTCCCACCGGCATGGGTGGCATGAACTGGCTGTTGGCTTTCATCATGGTACGCATGGCCGGGGTGCAGCGGAATAACAGCGATTGAACCAGGATCTCTCCGGGCTTTAATTCGGGGGCAGTGAAAGGTTGTTCGCGCAACTCGAAGTCTTCCAGGACCACTGGCCCGGAAGGGCGCCTGGCCAGTATCCATTGTCGGTTGATTTTTTCCATGTCGATTCCTTATTAATACAGGCCCGGTTCAATCACGAGAGATCGACACCGTGTCAACGCCCGATTTATTATTTAAAACATTTAACAGGTTACGAAGGATACAGGTTATGTACTATCGCTGTCACCGCCTTTAAGTTGCGGAACAGACCGTCGGAGTGGAATCCGCATGACGGGCAGGAAGGACAGCACAGGGGGCGCAGACCAATAGATAGACGGATAACCTGACGGGTAAAGAGAGGCAGGAGCAAAGGATCTGGCTTACCTCCAGCCAGCGCAGTCCCGCAGTCCGGGAATCAGGCCGCTACCATTGTGTCAGACCGCCATATAAGAAAGGGCCGGGTGGATCCCCACCCGGCCCCTCGGCCCTCACTATGCTAACCGTTGAATGGCGTGACAGAACCGCTCAGGGCAGTGTGAACGCCACCAGTTCGGCCGGACGTCCACCCCCGCCTACGAACATGGCCAGGTATTGCTTGCCATCCTGCTCATAGGTGAAAGGCAGGCCGGTCTGATTGTCCGGCAGTTCCACTTCCGCGATGATGTCGCCGGTCTGCTTGTTGACCGCACGCAGGATCGGGCTGGCGCCAGGGCCGCCGGTGCCTTCAGTCACAAACAGCAGGGTCTTGGTAACCAGCACGCCGGAACGGGTCGGGATACCGGTGCGGGGCAGATCGACACCTTCCAGCAACCGATGGTTCTGAATTCGTTCCGGGGTGTCGGCGTTGGCTATCCACCACAGATGGTCACCACTGTTCATGTCAATCGCGGTAATTCGACCATAAGGCGGCTTGATCAGATCCAGTCCCTGCACCCGGGGAACGCGAACGCCGAATGCCTGGCTGTAGGCAATATCGGAATCCGGGTTGTTCGCCAGCGACAGTATCTGCAACTGGGTTCGTGAGGGAATATAGAGAATGCCGGTTTCCGGATCGATAGCCGAACCCTCCCAGTTGGCACCGCCGGTGGAAGACGGCAGGCTCAAAAGGCCCTGAGTGCCATCCGGAGATTCGGCAAGGGACGGTGGCGTGTAAAATTCCGGGCTGAGACGGAATCCTTTGGTAGCCTCCAGCGCCATGGCGCGGATTTCCGGAGTGAAATCGATCAGGTCGGCTTCGGAAACGCCCTGCCGGTCGAAGGGAGCCGGCCGGGTCGGGAAAGGCTGGGTCGGTGAATACCACTCACCCGGCACGTCGCCGGCCGGTACCGGTCGTTCCACAATTGGCCAGATCGGTTCGCCGGTAACCCGGTCAAATGTGTAGACGAAGGACTGCTTGGTCACCGACATGACCACCTTGCGGCCATTGGGAAGATCGGCCAGCACTGGCGCCGAGGGAACATCCCAGTCCCAGATGTCGTGGTGGATGAACTGGTAGTGCCACTGACGTTCTCCGGTTTTGACATCCACTGCTACCAGGCCGCTGGAAAACAGGTTGGCACCCGGTCGGTCACCACCGTAGTAGTCCCCGGTGGGATCTTCAACCGGCAGGTAAACGATACCCAGTTCGGGGTCGCCGGATATGGGGGCCCAGACTCCGGAGTTGCCGGTGAATTCAACACCCTCATCGAGCCAGGTTTCATAGCCGATCTCGCCCCGCTCGGGGATGGTATGGAATGTCCATAACAGCTCACCCGTATGCACATCGAAGCCGCGGATATCTCCCTTAACATTGGACTTGGAGCGCGGTCGGCCGCCGGTCGAGTGTGCGGCACCTACCACGATCACATCGTTCATGACCAGCGGAGGGGCGGAAATTCCGATATCGTTGTTGGGGTATCTGGGATCGTTGATATTGCGCAGCCCGATCATCAGGTCCACGATGCCGTCGGTACCGAAATTGGGGTCGGGTATGCCGGTTTTGGCATCCAGCGACACCAGGTGATACCCGGGCGTCACGTCGATTACCCGGGACGAATCGCCGTCGGTCCAGAAGGCTACTCCCCGGCCCGCACCTTTACGCGGTGCATGGTCATAGCGATCACCCTCCTGGGGGCGCCATAACCAGAGAACCTGGCCGGTGGTGGCGTCCAGGGCCACAACGTTACGGGTGCTGCCGATGTCGGCATAAAGGACGCCATCGACTTCCAGGGGCGTAGAGGGGTTGTTGTAATCCGTGGTTGGCCCGAAATTCGCCGTGGAGAAGCGCCAGGCTACTTCCAGGGTGCCGACATTGTCCGCATTGATCTGGTCCAGGGGGGAATAGCGCTGGGAGAATTCACTGCCGTGATAATACGGCCAGTCCCCCTGATAGACGCTTGTCCCTGACTGGCTGGAAGCAAGGGGAGCAAGGCACAGCGTGCTCACAGCCACAGTCAATGACGAAATCACTCTTCTTGTTGTTATCATCTATGATTCTCCTCATATGATGTCGTTAAAACCTGCGCAACCGGCCTCTGGAGACCGTAATGCCAGAATACCAGTCGACAATCAATCATAATCCCCCATAAACCGCAACACTCAGCAGTCCGGGGCGGTCGCCGCGCCCGGCCATCCTGCCGGACTGGAAACACTGAAAACTATTAAAGGTATCGTTGCTCAGGACAATTGTCCAGGCCTTGTTGGCGGGGGAAACATCCGGGTGGGTGGGGGAGCCAGGCCCGGGTGCAGGCATTGGCCAGAACTCCCGGGGGCTTTTGATATAAGGTCAATATCAGCGGGGCTGGGGCGTTGGCTGCGGCGCTGCCTGAGCAGGTTGAATTCTGCACAAGCTGCCGATTGCAGCAAGGTCGGGAACTACGCCGCAAGAAAGGTCAGGATTCGTCCCGGTCCCGGGCGGCGTCCAGCAGGCTGCGGATCCTGGCGGTCTCTTCGTCGCTCAGGCCCCGGTAGTGCAGCAGTGCCATCATCAGTTTTTCCGGGCTGCCGCCGCAGGACCTGTCGACCATTTCCGCGACCCGTTGCCCCAGGTTCACTTCACGGGGCACGGTCGGGGAATAATGGAAACTGCGTCCCTGCTTGCGAATGTTCAACCAGCCCTTCTCCCGCATCCGTTCCAGCAGCGTGCGCACGGTATTCCTGGCCACCGGGCGTTCCCGGTTCAGCACATCGTTGATCTCGGCCACGCTGGCTTCCTCCAGATCCCAGACGATTTCCATCAGCTGTCTTTCGCTGCGGGATAAGGGAGTTTTCCTGTCCATCGAATCTGATCCTC
Source organism: Pseudomonadales bacterium (assembly GCA_024234395.1). Classification (GTDB taxonomy): domain Bacteria; phylum Pseudomonadota; class Gammaproteobacteria; order Pseudomonadales; family Pseudohongiellaceae; genus NORP240. Next base: position 237,244 of record JACKOH010000003.1, on the reverse strand, counting down.
TCAGGCCGGGTCTGCGGGTGCAGGCACAGGTGCAGGTGCTTCAATTTCAAATTCGGAATCAAGCTCGGGGGCATCCGGCGTCAGAGGGTGAATCTCCATCGATCGCAGTATCCGCTCCCGCAATTCCACCACGTTGATGGTTTCGAGGCTTTGCAATGCCGATTCCAGCGCCTGGCGGGTGATATCGACGTAGGGCTCGTCAGTGAACTGTTCAGTTTCCAGCATCTGCAGTTTCTGGCGTATTTCCTCCATTGCACCATTTATCTCGCTGCTGAAATCCTGCTGTTCCAGCTCGGCGCGGACTTCGGCGTACACCATCGATAATTCCTGGCCCATCTGGCGCAGGCTTTCCTCCAGTTCTCCATTATCGAGCTGGGCCTGTTCCTGAATACGTTGCTCCCGCTCGGCCAGGCGTTCCTGCAGTTGTGCCAGTCTTTCTTCCCGCGCCTGTTGTTGCCTGTCCAGTTCTACGGCGCGCTGGTCAAGACTTCTTTCCTGGTCCTGGAGCTGTTGCTGAGTGGTCTCGAGCTGCTCACGTCGCGTATCCGTCAGGTTATCCTGTCGGGCGGTGTTTTCTGCCGCCATCACCTGAAAAAGAGTGAGTGAAACTGCGGTGCTGGCAACCAGGGCCAGGATAACGTTATGTACAGATCGGTTCAGATTCATGCTTTTCTCCCGTTTGGTGTTTAAAAGTTCCCGGATCCGGTGTTCCAGTTTCCATTCGTTGTCCAGAATGCCCAGGGCAAGAGATTCGGGCAGGTAAGGGTGGACTTGCGGACGCGCTGATGAGCTGCTCTGCGAAAGGCTGAGCCGCAACAATGCTTCGCCGTAAGTACAGGGGCTGTGGCTGGCCAGAACGTGGTTGTCGCAGATTTCTTCTCGGGCCCGGTCGAGCATCCGGTCCATCAGATGAACCAGGGGATGAAACCAGTACACTGCCACAATGGATTTCTGAAGCAGATTCTGCCAGGTGTCGCCGCGCTGGTAGTGGGCCAGTTCGTGGGTTAGAACCGACCGCCATTCTTCATCATTCAGAACGTTTACACAGTTTTGTGGTAACAACAGGAATTGACGTCGGAAGCCAATTAATACCGGCCCATACACCGCAGTGGAAAGGCGTATCCGAGGCCCGCCCGGTTGCTGCCGATGCAGCAGCGGCAGGATTTTCTGTCTGAAATCTGCCGGAACCGGCCGGGACTCTGCTACCAGTCGACGCAGTTTGAGGACTGAACCCAGCAGTCTTAGAGAGGCAAGGACAGTACCTGACAACCAGGTCAACCACAGTACCTGAGCGACTGAAACCTGCGCTGTCCTGGCTGCCTTCGCTGCCCCGGAGTCGCTGGCAAACGCGGGCCAGTCTGTCTGTTGTGCCACCACCATGGCAGCCGGGTCCGCTGCCGGGTGCTCTTGTGCAATAGGGTCTGGTTGGCGTTCAAACGCCTCCGAAACCCGTAGTACCAGCAGGGCCTGTTCATTCAGGTGGGTGAAGACCGACAGGGCTGCCATTGGAAGTAATGCCAGCAGAGTTGAAAGCAGCAGGGCATAGCGAAGTGCGGCACGCCGCTTCAGTGCCGGACTCAGGGCAAGTAAGACGACAAGCCCCGTCAGCAGGCTGACCTGAAGCAATAATGAAAATGACAGGGATGTGGCGGTGTCATTGGCCAGGAGATTCAATAGTGATGACAGCATAGAGTTGTTACCAGTCGATTCCCGCGATTGAGCCTGAACTGCCGCATCCGGCAGTGGATTAATAATAAAAAAACTACATTTGTAGCCAATACTGACTACGTTTGTAGTTGTTGTCAACCGTTTTTTCGCCTTTTGAACAGGCCGCGAGGGACCGAAGTCCGGTTCCAGAGAAAAGTTGAGTTATTGTCTCGCCTGGATCGAGCGCAATCAGATTCAGTGCAGCCAAAAGAGACGCTATCGAATCGGCTTGTGGATGTCCGCTTTTCTGAAACGCCGTGGTGAACTGGAATCGGAGGGAATCATGAGCGCAGGCAGACTGTTGAGAGACTCTCAGTTTGGTGGAATATCCTGCGCTTGCCAGAAGTAGTTTTTCTCGCTCGAGGCAATGACCTGAATTGACGAAAGGGCTGCATAAGTACCATCCCGTGTTCCCGATCATGCCAGCCTGCAGCGCTGAGTAATGCTGCTGTCACAATTACTCGCTAGTGTCCTGTCCGGTTGATTCCTTGCTCTTGGAGAGGGACTGATGTCGATATGTGTTCGTCCCCTGCGGATTGCAGTATTTTGTTGCTGGGTAACTGCTTGTACCAGCGCTCCGTCCGTACCACCGCCACCGAATGCCCAGCGGGTAATGGCGGCGATTGAGACGACCCCCGTTACCAGTCGTGACGATGCCGCGGACGATCCGGTGATCTGGGTTCATCCTCAAAATCCCGAGGCAAGCCTGGTCATCGGGACCGACAAACAGTTCGGGATCGAAGTCTATAACCTGGCCGGTGAACGGGTACAATCCGTCGCGGCGGGACGAACCAACAATGTGGATCTGCGTATGCTTGCCGATGGCGGTACCTGGTCGGCCATAGCCGCGGCCAGTAATCGTACCACCAATACCATCAGTCTGTTTGCCATCGACCTTGAAGGGCGGCTTACCTGGTTGCGGGACAGTGAGGTGGAGACAGGGCTAACTGAACCCTATGGACTGTGTATGTTCAGCAACGAGTTCGGCTTGCAGGTCTTTGTCAACGATACCGATGGTCGCTATCAGCAATGGCTATTGATCCCGCGTGCTGACAGCACTGATCTGGCCGGCATTGATTCCCGGCTCCTGCGGGAGTTTACCGTGCCAAGCCAGCCCGAAGGCTGTGTGGCAGACGATGCGAACCAGAGACTGTTCATTGGCGTTGAAGACGAAGGGATTCGCTTAATTCAGGCCAATCACCTCGAGCCCGCCCGTTTACAGAGCCTGGCCAATATTGATGGGAATCGTCTTGTCGCCGACGTGGAGGGTATGAGTCTGTATTTGGACGGCGCGCGTGGCTACCTGGTGGTATCCAGTCAGGGAAATTACAGCTATGCGGTCTTTGATCGGCTGCCTCCGTACCATTATCGGGGCAGTTTTGTGGTCGTGGACAGCGAGACAACCGCAGTTGACGGAACTGAAGAGACCGATGGCCTCGACATAAGCAGCCTGCTCAGGACTTCCGCTTTTCCAGATGGGATGCTGGTTGTACAGGATGGATACAATCGTCGTCCCAGGAGTTCGCAGAACTTCAAATTCATTTCATGGCAACAGGTTCGCTCGGCTTTGTCTCTCGACTAGTGTCCTGTCCGGTTAATTCGTCGCATTTCAGCGTGCCAGCCAAGGTTCCTGGCAAGGCGCGCCTTGCAGGCAATGGCCGTAGCCCTTGTCAAAAGGCGCAACGCGGCCAGGGGTCTTGGCTGGCACGCCCTCCGGGAGCCTGCATAAAGCGCTGTAGCAGCGTTGCGACCCTTGGAAATACAACCAGTATTCCCTGCGGATCGCGCCTTACTACAGCGCTTTATCCAGGCTCTGAAATACAACGAATTAACCGGACAGGACACTAGGAAGTGCTTATATTGCTGTCATCAACCGGTAAGGAAAACGTAATGTTACAGTTCTGTAATAAATAATTGTAACTGGCCCCTTTTATCAGTTTGTGATTTGAATGTCCTTAAATTGTCACTTTAGTTGCTTAGAGTCTTTCGCGCTCTTTTCAACAATCTATCAAGGGGATTCAAATGAGCAGAACGTTCTCTTTCCTTCCAGACAGCCTCGCCGTTGCGGTCGGCATGGCGCTGGCTGCGCAAGTAGGCGCGCAGCAGCCGGTCGACCTCGATGAAATCGTTGTGGTTGGCAGCCGGGCCAGCCTGGCCAGTGCAATTCAGAAACAACGTAACGCCAACTCCGTGGTTGGCGTCATTGACTCTGACGCCATTGGCAACTTTGCCGATATCAATGTGGCGGAGTCACTACGCCGCATTTCCGGGATTATGGTGGAAAACGACCAGGGGGAAGGGCGCTATGTTTCCGTAAGGGGCCTGAACACAGACCTGAATGCCATGACCATCAACGGCGTCAGCACGGCGGCGCCTGAAGACCGGCGCGGAATGATCCTGGATGGTGTTCCTGCGGACCTCCTGGACAGTATGACGGTACACAAGTCGCTGACTCCCAATCTGGATGCCGATAGTCTGGGCGGTGCCATTGACCTCGAAACCATCACCGCTTTTTCCTATGACGGATTGTTTTTCCGGGTTAAAGCGGAAACGTCAAGAAACGAACTGACCCGGGACAGCAGCAATCCGAAACTGTCTGCTACTTTCGCCAATCGCTGGGAAGTGGCAGATGGCGAGTTTGGTGCTGCCCTGGTACTGAGCGATCAGACCCGACGCATCGTTGCCCACAACAACGAAGCAGGTGGCTGGTCCGAAGTGGCGCCCAACGATGACTACGAAATGCGTTTCTACGACCTTGAGCGCGAGCGGCAGGGTGTGGTGCTCAACCTCGATTACCAGACCGATTCCGGAAACCGTTTCTACGCACATCTGTTCCATAATGAATACACCGATGCAGAGTGGCGGGCCAAGTGGGAAACCCGTGACGGTCTGGAAGACAACGACCCGGTGATCAATGGGTCCGTGTTCAGTTACGCAGACAGCAAGGTCGACACCGAAAGTCGAAACCGAACAGAAGTACGGGAAATTGACTCTCTGCAACTGGGTACCGAGTGGCAGTTCAATGATCGAAACCGGGTAAGTTTAGAATTGTTCAGCTCGACAGCGGAACAGGATGACCGTGATCACCAGTCTGCCATTTTCCGCTCCAATACAGTGGACAGCTCGATCACCTATGACAACTCGAATCCCCGGAAGCCCGTGATAACGTTTCCGAACGAGTTCTATGATCCGGCCATTTTCAAGTTAAAAGCCTGGGAGAAAGAAGGATCCTTGAATACCGACGAGGATTACGGCGGCAGGATCGACGTGATTTATGAGCTGAATGAAGAAACAGATCTGCAATACGGTCTCAAAATCCGGCAGCGGCAGAAGGAACAGAATCTGCAATTCTGCTCCTACGAGCCGGTTGAAGACCTGCTCCTCAGTGACGTGTCCTATGTCACTCCGGAGAATTTCCTGAGTGGTTTACCTGGCCCCACGGCGACCTACGATCAGGTCAAAGCATTCAACAGTAATCTCGGAGCCGGTACCGTAGCACTTTCCGACGGGACTCCCTGCTACAGCCCAGGAACCTTCTGGGAGTTCAGCGGTGATGAGGACGCCGAGTCCATCCCGGCGGATTGGCGCACTGACGAAGATGTAGTTGCCGGCTATATGATGGCGACTACAAGTTTGGACAGATCCACCTGGGTCTATGGACTGCGCTATGAAGCTACCAGCACCAACTACCGGGGCAAAAACTTCGATGGAGACCAGTTCACTGGTCCGGTGAATTTCGATAACGACTATGGCTTCCTGGCCCCGTCCCTGAATATCAAGTACAACCTGGGAGTCGATCAGATTGTGCGCTTTGGGGTATTCCGTTCATTGATCCGTCCTGGATTCAAGGAGTCCTCCGCCGGCGCCGTTATCGATACGGAAGACAATCAGATCGAAGGCGGAAATCCGGATCTGGAACCTACCACCGCCTGGAACCTCGATCTGACCTATGAATTCTACACCGGTCTGGAAACTTTCTTCGGCGCGGGTATTTTCTACAAGGATCTCAAGGACCCCATTGTGGAAGTGGAATCTACCGATGCCTACTTCCGCGGTGCTACCTGGGATGTGGCAGGCACCTTCATCAATGTCGATGACAGTGCTATCTACGGGTTCGAACTGTCTTACCAGACAGCCCTGGAAAATGGCTTGTTGTTTGTTGCTAACTATACCTACTCGGATGGGGAAACCGATCTGCCGGCGGACTCAGTGAATGGTCAGCGTACCGTGCCTTTCTTCAAGCAGGCCAAACACACCGGTAACCTGTCTCTTGGTTATGACAAGGGCGCCTGGGATGTTCGACTTGCGACCAACTATCGTAGCAAATACCTTGATGAAATCGGCGATGGCGCATTGTACGACCGGTATACCGATGACCATCTGCAAGTGGATCTTACCGTCCGCTATGAGTTCAATGACAACCTGACCATTACCGGTGAGGCGATCAACCTCAATGACGAGCCGGAATATTACTACTTCGGCAATACCAGTCGGCTGTCACAATACGACGAGTACGGCACTACATACGGTTTGGGCGTTCGCTACAACTTTTGAGTGGGAAACTCTCGTGGGATCCAACAACGGCGCATGCGTCCCGTTGTTGGATCCCGGTAACAGCTGCTAGTCGGTCAGCCCGAATTCAGCCCGTAACTCCACTACCCGCTCTCCGCGCAGGGCTCCGGTCATGCTGTAGTTGCCCTCGTGGCAGGAGTATTCGTAGATATGGTTCCTGGGGTCGCGAAGCATGGAAAATTCACCGCGCCACGGCTCTGTATAGTAAACCGGATCCTCCACGGTATAGCGGTACAGCAGTTCCGATTCCGAGATCCGCGTGAAGCGTTCGGTCACCCGGGCCTCGCTGCTGATGAGCATTGGTCTACCCATGGTAGCGCGAGCCGGAGTGGAGCCATCGTAGTGTGTGGTTTCCACGACCAGGGTGTCCCCTTCCCAATGGCCGATGGAATGGCCCTCCATGGTGCGGATCGCATCGGGCCGGGATTGCCCGTCCATATGAATCACCCGTAGCGGCGCATTTTCCTCGCTGACGATGGCGATCTTTCCGGGAGTCTGCACGATGCCGTTGTAGAGTTGATAGGAAAACGCCCGGATTGGTGGCGCTGCCCAGGCCTCGATACAGCGTTCCACGCCCGGTCGCTGTTTCGGATGGTCGAAGCCGATACCATTAAAATAGCCATAGGCGGACTCGCGCAGGCCCCGCTCGTTATAGGGCAGCCTGCCGTCCTCCGGATAGACGATTACCGAAGTTCGATACTCACCATTCACTCTGGCCAGTCGCTGATCGCCAAAATTGTCGATGTCCGGGTCGGTATTGCCGGCCAGGCCACCTCGCTCGTACACAACCTGCGCAATGCCGGCTGCCTGTTCGGCCGGGACAACCAGTGGCAGTCCTTCAGGACGTTCCAGCAGGCTGTTGAAACGGACGCCCCAGACTCCCTGCAGGTCGGGTTCGCCGTACTCAGTGCGTGGGGCTTGATAGGGTTCATCCGGCCGGGCTGCCAGCGGCAGGGAAACAGCGAGTGACAACAGCGCGCACAGGGCCAGAGCGGTGGACACAGTTCGGGTGTAATCAGGTCGAGTGTTAATCAGTAGGGCGGTCATCGGCCGGGAATCCATCGAAGTTACCTCCGTGAAGGTTCGGTTACCGGTGCAAGATGCGTCCCTGGTATCGCGCCGGAATGATCAACTGCTGCTGTTCAGTGAGCTAGCCTAGCGGAGGTGTCCTCCAAAGTCCATGCCGGGTCACCCTTGCAGCCGGTCTCCGTGGGGGCTTTCATAGCGACTTTCCGGATCTGCCTGAATCGCTGGACAAGTGACAGTGGCGCGGATAACTTGATTGATTTATGGCCGATTATCCGCGTCTGTGCGGCTTCCCAGGCATCGCCACAGGCCGAACTGCCCAGTAATGGACGGGCCAGCCTGCGCCGCGGATAACTGCACAGGCAACAGGAATAACCGGGACTGATAAAACCGACAATCAAAAACAGACTGCTAATAAGAATAGACTGGAGAGCACAATGACCTACCGTAGAGAATTCCTAAAATTTCTGGCAGCCAGCCCGCTGCTGAGCGAGTTTTCCGCTTTTGCCCAGGAGGTCGAAGAAACCCTGGGTGAGCGCCTCACCGACCCTTCCGAAGTCATCAACGTGTTTGAGATGGAAGCCATCGCTCGCGAGAAGATCCCGCCGGCCCATTTCGGTTACCTGTCTACCGGAGTCGACGATGACCTGACCCTGCGGGCAAACCGGGCCGGTTTCTCTCGGTTCCAGATTCGACCCCGCCGGCTGGTGGATGTCAGCGAGCCGGATATTTCCGTGAATGTGCTGGGAACCCAGGCCAGTTCCCCCATTTTTATCTGTCCGGTCGGCAGCCAGGGCGCCTATCATGCCGAGGCAGAGCTAGGCACGGCCCGGGCAGCGGCCGTAAAGGGGCATCACATGATCCTCTCGACTCAGTCCTCGACGGCCATTGAGCGGGTGGCAGAAGCCAAGGGTGAACCCATCTGGTTTCAGCTCTATCCCACCGATCGCTGGGAATACACGGTGGCCATGCTGCAGCGGGCCGAGGCGGCCGGTTGTACGGCGGTCTGTCTGACCATCGATCTGCCGGGCGGGCGGAATACCGAGACCCAGAGTGTGATGACCCGCACCGATAGCAGGGTCTGCAGTTCCTGCCACACCGGTCGGGCCAAGCCCATATTTGACGGTCTGGATATGCGCGGTGTAGGGCTGAACAACCCGGCCCTGACCTGGAGCGTCATTGGCCGGATGAAGGAAGTCACCGAAATGAAAGTGCTGATCAAGGGCATCGAAGTGGGCGCCGACGCAGCACTGGCCGTGCAGTACGGTGCGGATGGGATCGTGGTATCCAATCACGGCGGCCGCGCCACGGAAACGGGACGCGGTACTATCGAGTGTCTGCCGGAAATCGTAGCCGCGGTGAACGGCCGAATCCCGATCATTATCGACGGCGGCTTCCGGCGCGGCACCGATGTCTACAAGGCGCTGGCCATGGGGGCCTCGGCGGTCGGAATCGGTCGACCCTATTGCTGGGGACTGGGGGCATTCGGGCAGGCGGGTGTCGAACGGGTACTGGATCTGTTAAACCGGGAACTGCTGATCACCATGGGAGGCAGCGGTACGCCGACCATCGATTCCATCGGTCCGGACTATGTGCTGGACAACGGTCAGCGGGTAATGCGCGGCCGGTTGGGCCGGGAATTACTTTGATTAGCCTGGTTTAAGACGCCTGTTCAGCAGGGGCCGGGAGCCGCACGCCTCAGGCGTGTCGGCTCATTTCCCGGAAATTGAGCAGCCAGATCACCAGCAGCGCAAGCAATGGCAGGCCGATGGTGATCAGCAGGGTTTCCACCATGCTGAGAAACAGCATCGGCGGTGACTGTCCGCAGAAGCCGTCGGCCCGGAACAGGAAGGGAATCCACTGGTCCAGCGGCATGAATTCGGGGAATCCGGCGCCCATGGTGCAACTGGAGACCACGGTCCCCCGTTCCACGCCCCAGGCATACCAGCTGGTATACAAGGCTCCGCTGAGGAACACGCCGGTCAGAGTCAATCCGGCCCAGCGCAGCCAGAATTTCTGGTGGACGAAGGAGGTCGCCAGCGCAGTGAACACGCCACCCCACACCCAGGCCCTGACCTGGACACACAATGCGCACGGGTACCAGTCGAGGACATACTGGTAAAACAGCGCAATCATTTCCATGAGGAAAAAATAGCCGGCGATCAGGTACCAGAAAAGGCGCTTTTCGCTGAATCTGTAGAATCTGTCTAGCATGCTCGGATGCTCCTGAGTATCAACACACCCTTATCTCAGCAAAGCGCTGGCCGCGGGTAACGGGGCAGACCTTAAACGATTTCACATGTTACTGCAAAACCGTAATTCTGTTGGGAACAGACCGGCCGGAATTTACTGCGCCGGGTTCAAACCACATCAGGGTCAGAAAGGTAATCAGAGCACTCAGCAGCGAGATAAGGTAGGCGTACTCTACCTGGGTCAGATAGGCAAGGGTTCCATAACTGAGCATTCCGACCAGAATAGTCGCCGTGGCTGTCACCCGGCCAACACGACGCTGCGTCAGTCCCATCAGGCAGCAGGTGAAGATGCCGGCCGAGCCGAACGCCGAGGATTCCTCCACCAGTCCGTAAACACTGTCTGCGTTGACGGCCAGCACGTAGGCAATGATCCCGAAGCTGAACACGGCCAGTCTCGCATATCGGACCTTGTGGTGCTCATCGGTCCCTGGCAGGTAGGGCAGCACCAGGTTATGTGATACCAGCGACCCGGCATTCAACAGGGCGCTGTCCACGGTGGACAGTATCGCGGAGACCAGTGCTCCGATAAATATCACGTACAACCAGTTGGGCAGATACTGCAGGGCCAGCAACGGCAGAATCTGCTCACCATTCTCCAGACCCGGGATCAGTGCCGGTCCCAGCAATCCCAGGGACAGCGGCAGCAACCCGATCAGCAGGTAGATCAAACCGCCGGTCAGTGCTCCTCCCACTGCCACACCGGGAGAGCGGGCGGCCAGCATGCGACTGACCAGCTCCGCCGCGAACAGGGAACCGATAAAAGGAATTGACCAGCCGTCGATGACGGACAACCAGCTTTCCCCGTCAGCACGCAAGGCAAGCCGCTCCGGTGTCAGGGCGCTTGCAAGGTCGGCACTTTCCGGAACGTTGAACAGTACCGTGACACACAGGATAAGCAGCCCGGCGATCAGCACGACTCCCTGTACCAGGTCCGAAACGACATCCGCCAACAGCCCGCCAAGCACCGTGTAGGCAATGACTATCAGTGCCGCGAAACCGCTTGCATAGTCCACGGTCAATTGCGAGTTGGCGGACAAGACCTGGCCGAAGGCACGGATCTGGGCCGCCGCCCAGATCACTGACGTGGGTACCATGACAATCACTGCCAATTGACTGACGCCGCTGCCAAAGCGTTGCACGTATAGATCGCCCAGGGTGGTCAGGCCGCGTCGCCACAGCTGACGGGCGAAAAACAGGCCGAGGATGAAAATACACAATGCATAACCGGACAGGACACTAGCAGATAATCCTGTTCGCCGCGCATGCGGCGCATGACCGCCAGACAGATCAGTAATTGCAGCAGGATATAAAGAAAAATGCTGAGGAGAGTCCAGTTGATAAAGCCTGGCCTCCCTGAGATTCGATAAAAAATGTGCCAGAAAGAAACAGGTCGATGCCCTGTGGCTTCAGTATACCTCAGTCCCTCCGGATTGCAGCAAGCCCTCTCGTTTGAGGCATACTTGGCGGCCTCTTTCAGCCTGCCCGGGAGAAAATCAAATGCGGATATTGCTGTCGACGATCGGTTCACGGGGTGATGTGCAACCCCTGGTGGCGCTGGCTCTGGCATTGCGGGAAATGGATCAGGCGGTGCATTTCTGCGTGCCTCCGGATTTTCGTCAGTGGATCGAGGATCTTGGTTTCACGGTGACAACGATAGGGCCGGAACTGCGTCAGACCGGTAAAGCCGGCCCACCCTCGGCGCCCCCTGATCCCGAACAGCTGCGGTTGGTCTTGCAGGAGAGTGTAAACAACCAATTCGAAACTCTGCTCGAGGCGGCAGCCGGGTGTGATGCCATACTGGGTGCCACGGCCCTGCAGATCGCCGCGCCTTCGGTGGCCAGGTACCTGGGCATTTCTTACACGTTCGTCGCTTACAGTCCCTGTGTCCTGCCGTCCCGCGATCATGCCCCGCCGGTCCTCACCAGGCTGGGTGAAGTACCCAACGACAATCCTGATGACTTTCAAAGCCTTTGGGACCAGGACGCGGCCCGCTGGAACGGCATGTGGCTGGAAGCACTCAACAGCAATCGCAACAGGCTCAAGCTGCCACCGCTGGCGGATGTGCGCAGCCACGTTCTGACAGAGGCGCCGTGGCTGGCAGCCGACCCGGCCCTGGCGCCCTGGACCGGCGACTCGCGCGTCTGGCAGACGGGCCCCTGGCTGATCGATGACGCGCAGCCATTGAATGCCGAGGTGGAAGAGTTTCTGGCTGCCGGCGAGGCGCCTGTTTATTTCGGGTTCGGAAGTATTCGTGTCACTCCGGGGCTGAATGAGGCGATGATCCAGTCGGCCCGCAATGTGGGGCGTCGCGTCATTGTTTCCCGCGGCTGGGCGGAACTTTCAGTCCCCCAGGGGCAAGCGGATTGCCTGGCAATCGGCGAGGTCAATCAGCAACTGTTGTTCCGGCGGGTTGCTGCAGTCGTTCATCACGGCGGTGCCGGCACCACCACGGCTGCTGCCCGGGCCTCGGCACCGCAGGTAATCATCCCCCAACTCTATGATCAGCCCTACTGGTCACAGCGCATTCAGGCGCTTGGAATCGGCGTGGCTCACCCCTTTGGAACGGCGGATGAACAATCATTGACCGGGGCTCTTAGCGCTAGTCTGAAATCAGCAATAGCTGAGCGCACGGCACAGTTTGCTGCCGTTATGCAGGCCGACGGAGCGGAAGTCGCCGCTCGCAAGCTGGTCGATCAGATTCCTTGACCGGGAGGGCATCAATGATATTCGTGGGAAAATGATCAGTCACGAATGAGAGGTTCATACAGAACAATTCCAGATTTATGCAGAGGTTCGTCAAAGAGGTTCGTCAAATTGTGAAATGGATTCTGATCGAGTGACGGAATTTCATTACCATCAGCAACTTGATATCTCAGGTATCTAAAGTAACCTCACAAAAAATAAGGAATTATTCGCGTATCATGTCTGGTAATTTCAGTCTCAACGGTGTCCTCATGGACATCGCTGGTGCAGCAATTTCCAAAGCCGGATCCACCAGAAAGGAAATCCCTCGCTGCAGCCAGAAACCGGACGCCGTAACCGCTACAGTGTTAGCCGGGTTCTTGCTGGTTTTCGTGGCGACAGCCTGTTGCTCGTCGCCGGTGCTGGCAAACGATCTGTTGCGAACTACCAGCGGTGCAGCGGCCCTGGGAAGCGGTGGCGTCTCGCTTCTGGCTACCGATCCCCTGGCCGCAATGAGCAACAACCCGGCACTTCTGGGTGGCCAGGATCGTTCGATTCAGATTGGTGGACAGGCAGTCCTGGTTGATGCCAAGTTTCGCAGCAGCCGCAGCGAACTGGTCAAGGCCAAACCTGGCCCCGGGCTGATTCCCGAGGCCGCTCTGGTTCTGCCATTGCAGGATTCCCGGGTTACCATTGGTGCCCTGGTGATGTTGCGTTCGGCACTGCGGGCTGAATTTGATTTCGTCGATCCTCCGGGAACGCTGAATGTGAGTTACGGACGGCAGCGTCATTTATCGGAATACGTGGTGCTGGAAACTTCGGCGGGAATCGGCTTTAAAATCTCGGATCAACTTTCACTCGGTGCCTCCCTGGGGCTGTTGTATAACCGCAACACTCTACAGGCACCCTACATTTTCCAGACCCATCCGGTACTGACCGGCCTTAAGGTGCTGGTGGACCTGGAAGCGGATGATCTGGCTGCATCCGGAAAGGTCGGAGTCCGTTACCGGTTTACCGACGAGGTAAATTTCAGCCTTTCCTACAGTGCCCAGACTGATTTTGAAAGCCGCGGGAAGCTCAGTGGCGATCTGTCCAGGCTGGGATTGGGAATTCAGTCGGATTTCAATTACCGGGCGCTGGTAAAAACAGCGTTGCCGGCCACTTTGAGTACAGCACTGGCCTGGTCTGTGACTGACTCGCTAACTGCGGGCCTGCAGCTGGACTGGATTCACTGGAGTGCGGCTTTCGATCGGCTGCCGCTGGTTCTGACCAGAGGCACTAATGAGGAACTGAACGATTTCCTTTCCAGTGACAGTATCGACGATACCGCACCCCTGGGCTGGAAGGATCAGCTTGGTATTCAACTCGGCATCAGGTATCAGATTCGGGCAGCGACCACACTGAGAGCTGGAGTGGGGATTGATGAGGTCCCGGTTCCTCAAGCCACTTTTACCCCAATGACCGGAGCCATTCTGGATCGCTCACTATCCCTGGGTTTTTCAACGAGCGGATTTTCCGGCTACCAGCTTGATATCGGATACCGATACAGCAAGGGATCAGAGTTCGGGGTCAGGGAAAGTCTGCTGGCGGGAGGGGAATACACCAATTCGCGCCTTGACCTGGCTCTGCACACGCTGTTCGCCAGTTTCCGCTTCTGAGTAATGACTGGCTGATGCAGCATATTGAGGATGGGATTTATGGTAATAACCGGCGAAAACAGCTTTGACCAGCGGGAAGCCCGGGCCGAAAAGATAACCTGCAGTGTCTGGCTGGCGGTGATTGCCTCAACCTACCTTTTCTTTATTCTGGGACTGGGTGAGTCGGTTAATCCGCAGCTGGTACGGCTGATCTCAGTGCTGGTCGCAGTCACGGTCCCGGCCTTTGGGATCATCATTCTGATGATCAACCGGGGGCTTTATTCGCCGTCGCTGAAATACGTCAATGTGTTTCTCCAGGTCACGCTGGTGTCGGCTGCCATCCTGTTCGACGGACTGACCCAGGGACCAGCCTATGCGCTCAGCTCCATGCCACCCATGGCCTATGCACTGGTCCCCATGATAACCGCGTTCAGGTTGCAGCCAATGCTGGGTCTGTTCGCCGGGGCGGTCTCGGCTCTGGAGTTTGTCATCCTCTACCTGGTTGTTGTTACACCTGACCCGTTTCTGGTAGCAGAGATTCCCAGCCTGGGCCTGCCGGTTACCCTGATGAAAGCCTGTGTCCTGCTGTCCCTGGGTGTAGCCAGTGCCATAGCGGCCCGTTCCCTGAACAATTACTTCGTCAACTATGGGAAATCCCAGGCTGTCCGCCTGCGACTGCAACAGAATTTCGGCCGTTTTGTGTCACCGGAAATTGTCGCCAGGATCGAGCAGAGCGACAATGGCAGAATCCCTGCCTCCCTGTGTCGCGCCGTCATCGTGTTCGGCGACATTCGCGGCTTTACCGGATTCTCCGAGAATGTTTCACCGGAACATGCAACCGGAGTGCTCAATGAATTTTTTGAGTCTGTCTGCCGGATCGTCGAGGCGGAAGGTGGCATGGTGAACAAGTTTCTTGGCGACGGTTATCTGGCCCTGTTCGGGCTTTACAGCGAGACCTCGAATCCCTGCGCCGATGCGGCAAGAGCTATTCTGAAAATCGAACAGGCTTCGAACGGAATACTGAAGCCATTAGGTCTGGCAGCGGGTGCGGCAGCCAATTTCGGGTCGGTAGTGGCGGGGGAGATCGGTTCAGAGGGACGCTGCGAATTCACTGCTATCGGTCAGCCGGTAAACCTTACCGCCAGGCTGGAAGGGCTGAATGCCACTCTGTGTACCCGCTTTCTGGCCACTGCCAGTTTTATCCAGTACCTGGACAACGAGCCGGTTAGAATCCGTTCCCGGGGCAGGCACTCTTTGAAGGGAATCGGCGAACCGGTGGAAGTCTACGAGATCCAAAGCCAGGACTGCGTCTGATAAATGGCGCAATCGGCCGGAGCCGGTACCTGGCCACCCCCGGGAAACTGCTTTTGCCCGGGTCTGCGGCCGGGGAAAAGGAGTTCCTGGTATCCTTCAGTTTCGATAAACGGAAATCGAAGAGTGGATATCCACACATTGAACAAAGCCGCTGGCACTGCGGGTCCAGGGTTCATCTCCCGTCATCCCGATGTCTGAACGGAAATTGAGAGTAACGGCACTTCGCTTTGTTCCTTCGTCATCAGAGCAGGTTACCGACCATGACACTGTTTTGCCGGTCACTGACAAGGATGCGCTGACCAGCAGCGTCTGAATCACGTAGCCTGTAAACAGATCAAATTAACTTTCCGCAATTAAGTTAGCAGCCTGGACTTTTTTTAAATCTGATCGACTGGTAGGCTGGACCAAGGGCACTGAAACTGTCATGAGCGACGTAATTACTTTGTTGCGCCCCTAGTTCAATGAACTACCGTGTCCTTTGACCTGTTTATACAGGACAGCGACAACTGACGGATCCGTTTTCATGCATGATCGATCAACAAGTCTCAGTTACGCTGTTCGGCTACCGGTGCTGGCAAAGTACCTGGGCCAGCTGGCGCTGATGCTGGCAATGTTGACGACGGTACTCCTTGGCGTGGCGCTGCTGTTCCAGGATTTTACGATAGCCTTCAGGTACTTCTTAGTCGTGGCAGTGCTGATTATCGGCTGGCAGCTATCGCGAAAGATTCCGGAACCGCGGCAGATTCAGGCCAATGAAGCGCTGACCATAATCGCACTGGCTTTTGTGATTTCCCCACTGTTGATGACATTTCCTCTGATGAGCAGCGGCCTGACCTTTTCCAATGCCCTGTTTGAAGCAGTTTCTGCCGTGACGACTACCGGTCTGTCCACCACGACAGACCTGGCGGATCGATCCGCGTCGTTCCTGTTCGCCCGGGCCTGGCTGCAGTGGTACGGGGGATTGGGGATAGTGGTCCTGTCCGTCGCGCTGGTAATGGAACACCACGTGACCAGCAGGAGCCTGAGTGAACCTCTGGGAGGTGATACTCTCGCCACCACAACGCGGATTCATTCCCGTCGCATGCTGATAGTGTATGGCGTAATGACTCTCATTGGCATGGTCGGTGTCTGGCTGATCTCCGGCGATGGCCTGATGGCTGTGACCCATGTGCTGGCTGCGGTTTCCACCGGTGGCTTTTCCATGTTCGAAAACAGTCTGGGAGGGCTTCCCGACTGGTCTTCCCGATTCGCGATTATCAGCCTGTGTCTGTGCGGCGCCGTTCCGTTGCCGCTTTATCATGTACTCTGTTCGAAGAACTGGCGAACCGGGCTCAGGGACGTCGAACTGCTGGCCCTGCTCTCAGCAGTGCTACTGCTGGCATCGATACTGACTCTTACCCTGCACTACAGTAATGGAATACAGTTTCGGGAAAGTGTTCTCCACGCCCTGCTGCTGGGAATCTCTACCCAGACCACGGCAGGCTTCAGCAGTCTCGATATCGGAACTCTGGATAACGGAACCAGATTCTGCATGATTCTCTCGATGTTCATTGGCGGCGGTGTCGGTTCCACTGCTGGAGGCATCAAATTGATACGCCTGCTGATTCTGTTAAAACTGATCCAGGTTCTGCTGCAGCGCAGCACCATGCCTCCACAAGCGGTTCAATATCCGAAACTCGGTGGCAGGGTGCTGGAGGATGCAGAAATTCAGCGGGTGCTGCTGCTGATTCTGCTGTTCATCGGCGTTGTTGCAGGGTCGTGGCTGGCGTTTCTCGGCTATGGCTATGAGCCCCTGGACGCATTGTTCGAGGTGGTTTCTGCAACCGCCACGGTCGGCCTGAGCACTGGCATCACCTCCGGCGATATGCCACTATTTTTGAAACTGTTACTGAGTCTTGATATGTTACTCGGCCGCCTGGAGATCATCGCCCTGCTGGTCCTGATGTATGCTCGCAACTGGGCTGGCAAAAGGAAGGAAGTCGAATGAAAGCAGTGTTTGTCGGCGCGAGCCCGATTGCGGTCATGACGGCAAGGTCATTGCTGGAGCGCAAGCATGAAGTGGTCATCATCGAGCGGGAAAAGGACAAGATCGACGCGATCAGCAAGGAAATTGATTGCGGTTTCTTGTTGGGAGACGGCAGCAAACCTTCCCTGTTAAGGGAAACGGATCCCAAGAAGACCGACGTGCTTTACTGTCTCTCGGACCATGACCAGACCAATATTATCGCCAGTCTGGTCGGACGGTCGCTGGGTTTTGCCAGGGTCGTTACCCAGATAGAAGATCCGAGTTATCAGCATATCTGCATTGAACTGGGTCTGGACGCGACTATTATTCCCTCCCAGACCATCGGCCGACACCTGGCGGATCTGTTTGAAGGCCGCGATCCGCTGGAGCTGTCCACTATGTTCCGCTACGACACCAGTACCTATTCCTTCGTTGCACGCCAGGAACATGTCGGTTCCATCGCCGACCTGTCACTGCCTAAAACCAGTCGCATTATCTGTCTTTACCGGAATGAAGATCTGATTATCCCGGACGAAAGTGAGAAGATCGAGCGCGGCGATGAAGTGATCCTGATTACCCGACAGAAATATCTGGAAGAGCTGCACAAGCAGCTGGATCCGGCTGCGGGTGACGAATCCTGATCACCGGTTGTTGAGGGTGCTGTAGTGGGTGTCTGAGGCCAACAGCGATCAGCCAACTATATTCGGGTATCGGTAGGACTTCCCGAGCAAAAGGAGTAAACTGCCTCGTATCTTCGTCCTGAGCGGCGAACAGAACAAGCCAAGTAAAAGTCAAAAATAACAATAAGTTAAAATAAGAATAAGCTAGAAACAAAAAAAATAATAAACAAGAGAGGAGCGGCCCGTGAAAAGGGTTATCCCCGGTCAGTTTCCCCCCGAGCTACCCAGCTGCGATTTTCCCACGGAGACGCCCGGCATCGCCAACGCCTCGCAGGGACTGGTACTGCGGCTGGTGCGTAAATTCGTGACGATCGCGCTTCCCGGATTGCTGTTGCTCAGCGGATCCCCCCGTCTTCATGCCGCCGAACCGGAATTCGGCGCTGCTCAGATGCAGCAACTGGTCAACTCCTATTGCTTGACCTGCCACAACGACGCCCTGGCAACGGCAGGTTTTTCCCTGCAGTCGGTGGATTTTTCCAATGTCGGCGATCACGCCGAGGCCCTGGAGAAAGTGGTCAAGAAGCTGCGTGCCCATATGATGCCGCCGTCTGGCATGCCCCGACCGGCGTTCGAGACCTATGAGGAAATGACCGGCTGGCTGGAAAGCGAACTGGACGCGGCCTGGGCGGCGGCTCCGGATCCGGGCCGAGTCACACCTCTGCACCGCATGAACCGTTACGAGTACAACAACACGGTCAACCGGTTGCTGGGGCTGGAGGTGGACGTCATGGACCTGCTGCCCGGCGATCCAACCGCTGACGGCAGTTTTGACAACGTCGCCGCGTCGCTGCCGTTTTCCACTTCGCACATGGAGCGCTACATGTCGGTGGCGCGGCAGGTTACCCGCCTGGCTACCGGGCTGCCCCCCCTGGGACCGAGCCTGACCACCTACGAAGTGCCACTGTTCATGTCCCAGGCCTGGCGCCAGAATGAAATGACGCCATTCGGTTCCCGTGGCGGCCTGGCTGTCACTCACCATTTTCCGGTGGCCGGCAATTATCGCCTGCGCATCAGCCTGGAACGAAACTACCAGGACTACATCAAGGGACTGGGCTGGCCGCAACAACTGGAAGTGCGCCTTGATGGCCGGCTGTTACAGCGATTCACGATCGGTGGCGAGGCACCCGGCACCCCGGCACCACTCAGTTTCAGTGGGACCGGCGAACCCGGGTCGATCGACTGGGAACAATACATGCTGGTGGAGGCCGATCAGGACCTGGTCATCGACACTCACATCGACGCCGGCCCGCGGCTGCTTAGCGTCGCTTTTGTCCGGCAGCAGCTGGTGTCCGAGGGTGTGCCCCAGCCGGTCCAGGGCGGCAGATTGTATGCCAACGACGAGGCTTACCGGGATTATCAGAAGGTTCATACCCTGGAAATCGGTGGACCCTACGCGATTGATGCTGCCCAGAGTGACTCGCCCAGCCGGCAGCGGATTTTTACCTGCTATCCGGCCCGGGTTGCCGAGGAATCCTCCTGCGCCAGTGAAATACTGACCGGTCTGGCGCACCAGGCCTATCGCCATCCGGTGTCGGACCGGGATCTGGAATTGCTGCTGGGCTTCTATCGGTCCGGCCGGGAGCAGGGTGGCAGCTTCGATGCCGGCATTCAGTATGCCCTGGAATTCATGCTCAGCGATCCGGATTTCCTGATTCGCCGTTATGTGCCGCCAGCCAATCTTGCTCCCGGTGAGCTGTATCGCCTTGGCGATCTGGAACTGGCTTCCCGGCTGTCATTTTTCCTCTGGAGCAGCAGCCCGGACGCGGAACTGTTGCAGCTGGCTGAACAGGGCGTGCTTTCCGATCCTGCGGTTCTGGAGCACCAGGTTCGACGTCTGCTGGCGGACCCACGCGGCGTCGAAACCCTGGTCGAGGACTTTGCCTCCCAGTGGCTGAACCTGCGGCGGCTCGACGAGGTTCAGATCAACACGGTGCTGTTTCCTGACTATGATCTCAGCCTGATTGAAGCATTCCGACAGGAAACCAAGCTGTTCCTGGCTGAAACACTGACCCAGGATGCCAGCGTCATGGAGTTGTTGACCGCGGATTACACATTCGTCAATGAACGACTGGCCCGGCATTATGGCGTGGACGACGTTTATGGCAGCCGGTTCCGCAAGGTGACTGTTCCTGAACTCAGCAAGCGGGGAGGTCTGCTGGGTCAGGGCGCGCTGCTCACGGTAACTTCCTATCCGGGCCGCACCTCACCGGTGCTGCGCGGCAAATGGCTGCTGGATAACCTGCTGGGGACCCCGCCGCCGCCACCACCGCCCAACGTGCCTATTCTGCCCGAGGCCGAAGCCGGCCAGGCACCCAGTTCAATCCGGGAACGGCTGGCGCGGCATCGCGCCGACCCGATCTGTTCCACCTGTCATACGGTGATCGATCCGCTGGGTTTTGCCCTGGAGAATTTCGATGTGATCGGCGCCTGGCGCGAATTCGACGAGGCGGGTAACGCGGTCGACCCCAAGGGTAATTATCCCGGCGGTGTGGAATTTTCAGGCTTCGCCGATCTGCGTGACTGGATGGCAGGGCGACCCGATCAGTTCGCTCATACGCTGACCGAAAAACTGATGACCTACGCACTGGGTCGCCGGGTCGACTATTACGATCAACCGGTGATCCGTCGCATCGTCAGGGAAATCGCTGCACAGAACTACAGCTGGTCATCACTGGTTGTCGCCATTGTAACCAGCGAACCGTTCCTGATGAGCCGAGCCGCTCTGGAAAATGAGGATCCGCAATCATGAAAATCAGGTCAGATTCCAATACCAACAAAGTCAATCTGATTACCGGCAAAACCCTGTCCCGCCGTACCCTGCTGCGCGGCGCAGGAACCGCCCTGGCATTACCGATGCTCGATGCCATGACTCCGGCACTGGCCCAGGGGCGGGCAAGCCGGCCAGTGCATCGTTTTCAAACATTTTATGTGCCTAACGGCATGGCCATGGAATACTGGTCACCGGCCACTACCGGACGCAATTTTGAACTGACCCCGATCCTGCAACCGTTGGCGGCACACCGGGATAAAATGTTGCTGCTCTCCGGATTGAAAGCGAACTGGAATCTGGCGCATGCCGGTGCCGGTGGCTCGTTTCTCACCGGTGTCAGTCGCGGCGGACGCAACGAAGTCGATATCCGCGCAGGGGTATCGATGGACCAGTTGCTGGCGCGGGTGCTGGGCCGGGAAACCCAGCTTTCCTCACTGGAACTGTCAATGGATGCGCCGGCGCTGGCCGGAGCCTGCACGGTTAACCTTAGCTGTGTGTATACCCATACCCTCAGTTGGCGTGGCGAGACCGATCCGCTGCCCACAGAACATAATCCACGGGCGGTATTTGAACGACTATTTGGCGACAGTGGCAGCACTTCAAAGGATATTCGCCAGGCCCGGCTGTCCCAGCAGGCCAGCATTCTGGATGCGGTACTGGACAAGCTGGAAGGGCTGGAACGTCAGCTGGGTGCAGCAGACCGCCATCTGGTGGAGAGCTATACCGATTCCATTCGTGATGTGGAGCGACGAATTCAGAAGGCGGAAGAACAGATCGATCTGGACCTGCCGGAACTGGCACAACCGGCCGGGGTGCCGCCGGTCTTTGAGGATCATCTGGAGATCATGCAGGACCTGCAGGTCCTGGCGCTGCGCACCGATCTGACCCGGGTTATCACCTTCATGCTGAGCAAGGAGCAGAGTGCGCGGCCTTATCCGCAGATCGGCGTACCCGATGCGCACCATCCCCTGTCGCATCACAATAACAACCCGCAACTGGTGGAGCGCATGTCGAAGATCAATATCTACCACATGCAACTGTTCACCAATTACCTGGACAAGCTGGCGGCGATTCCGGAAGGGGATGGCAATCTTCTGGATAACATGACCATTCTGTATGGCTGTGGCATTTCCAACAGTACCGTTCATTCAGGGGTCAATCTGCCGGTGATGCTGGTGGGCGGTGGCGCCGGGTGGCTGCCCGGCGGACAGCATATCAAGTACGACAAAGAACCCAGCATGGCAAACCTGCTGGTCAGTCTGCTGGATAAGTTTAATGTACCTGTCGATTCAATCGGATCCAGTACCGGCCCCTTGATTATCTGACGAGTTCGGCACCCTGACTGGCAGGATGAAAATCTGAACCGATTGAAGTCGATTCTCTGTGACCTGTGAGCCCCATTACACAATGAAAAAGCTGAGATACCTGACCCTGTTACTGACGTTTTTTCTCGCCAGCCCTGCATGGTGCCAATCGATACCGCCTCTGCTGGAAGCGGCAAGAAGTGCAGACTGGGAGGTCCTGACAAGTCTGATACTCGGGGGTTCCGACGTCGAGCAGGCTTATGGTGACGGCACCAGGGCCCTGCACTGGGCCAGCTATCATGACAATGTCGCTATGGCCGGGC
Organism: Pseudomonadales bacterium; assembly: GCA_024234395.1. Classification (GTDB taxonomy): domain Bacteria; phylum Pseudomonadota; class Gammaproteobacteria; order Pseudomonadales; family Pseudohongiellaceae; genus NORP240. The sequence goes on along the minus strand of JACKOH010000003.1, from coordinate 214,972 downwards.
AACTGATCGCCAGCGGCGCCGAGGTCAATGCCCGTACCGATCTCGGTGTCACACCATTGTGGTTGGCAGCCGAAAACGGCAGTGCCGGGATGACCCGCCTGTTACTCGATGCCGGCGCGGATCCGTCACTGGCACTGACATCGGGTGAGTCGCCGCTCATGACGGCATCCATTACCGGTAATGTAGAAGTGGTACGACTGCTGCTGGCGGCCGGCGCCAGTCCTAATCTTGCCGTAACCCGGCTGCAGACTCCGCTGATGTGGGCAGCGGCGCAGAGTCATGGCGAGGTGGTAGCAGCGCTGGTGGAATACGGGGCCGACGTGAATGCCAGGACCGAAACTCATACAGAGTACGTCAAGACAGAGAAAGAACAGGACAGTCACCCAGCTTACAAGATCTGGATCGATGAGGGAGGCTATACGCCACTGATGTTTGCGGCGGGTGCAGGTGATCTGGAATCCGCCCGGGCGCTGCTTGCCGGTGGCAGTGAGGTGAATGCAGTGTCGGCTTTCGGACTCACTCCGGCAATCCTGGCAGTGCACGGGGGCAATACCGCTCTGCTGAAGCTGCTGCTGCAACAGGGAGCGGACGTGGATCTTGCTGCCAGTGGACACACTCCTCTGCATGTTGCCGTGTTGCGAGGTAATCTGGAGGCCGTGGAGTTGCTGTTAGCCGAAGGAGCGAATCCAAATGCAATTCTGGAAAAGCCCACTCCGACCCGCCGCCAATCCACCGACTATCATTTCCACGATTCCCTGGTCGGGGCCACCCCATTGTGGCTCGCTGCGAGGTTCAGCGAGCCGGCTATTATGCGCGCACTGCTTGATGCCGGTGCCGATCCGGAACTGGTCAACCACGTCAGCTATCCCGCCCAGCGCATGGGCGATAATTATATCGCCGATGAAGGGGAGATATCCGTGTTGATGGCCGCCGTGGGTATGGGGAACCGGCGCCTGCGGGTCAGCTGGGGAACTCCGGAACGCAGAGCCGGACAAATAGACCGTGACCGCGAGGCATCGATTCTGGAGGCCTGTCAACTGGCAGTACTGGCCGGTGTCGATATCGATCTGAAAGACGCGGACGGGCAAACCGCACTGGACTTTGCCCGCGCAAGACGCTACCAGCGGGTAGTCGCTTTCCTGGAGCAGGCTGGTGCCAGCTAGCCCTTTTTAATGGAACTGATTAGTCGGGTGGATTTTTCGCTGCCTGCAGAAATAAATTCGATTTGTTTCTTTTCCTTCTGAAACTCTCCTAGTTCGTCTCATTTGTCCTGGTGGTTTTTTTTGATTAACAGCGTGTTGAAAAACTCTCAGGTGAGTGCAAGACAAGGCAAAATCTGGCGAAAAAGCGCAGTTTACACACGTCGTAAATGAGCATTTTGACCCAGATTTTAACGCCGTATTGTGCCGGCTGAGAGTTTTTCAACTGGCTGTTAATTCACTCTTTTCTTCCTGGGCTATGCATCCCGGCATTGTCGTGTTCCAGCCTGACAGGCTGTTAGCCGCTCATATATGAATTATTTATGACTTCGTCTGTCAATAAATATTCATGGATTTGTAATTTAACTTTCACAAGTTTGTCACCTGGAATCCTCACCATTGGGACCCACTCGATCCGAGTAAACAATAGTCGCAAGAAGCGGCTGTTTTCGATTTTGGTCTTTTCAAAAAACAGAGGATCCTATGATTTCCAAGCGTTTGTTGGCGTGTGCTATTGCCGCTACCGTTTCCACCTATTCATTTGCCGGTCCGGGCAGTGACACCGGTCCGTTTGGTTTCACCCCGATTGAAAAGTCTGCAGTGGGCAATGGCAGCGATTTTGATCCGGCAGCGCCATGGCTGATTCCGGAGGGCTTTGTTCAGTATATTGTTTCCGACGAATCCGATCTGGATATTTACACCGAACCGACTACCGGTCCCAACAGCAACGACTGGCACGACATGAACACGGTCAATGAAACTGGCAAACACGCCGGTCGCTTCCTTTACCGTACTCATGAAGTCCGAGGTAACGAGGAACGGGGCGGCGCGGTCAGCGTCGTTGATCTGGATACCGGTATCTCCACAGTCATCGCCGAAGACCCAACTTACGATGCCCTGGACGGTATCGAATGGACTCCGTGGGGGACAGTCCTGTTCGCCGAAGAAACCACTGGCGGCCGCCTGTTCGAAATGGTTGTCGACCAGCATGACCCGACGGTAGCCCTGGATGTCATAGAACGCCCGGCCGTTGGCAGTCTGGCACACGAAGGTGTTCAGGTTGGCGTGGACAGTTCTGTCTACGTTGTAGATGAATTCCGTGGCGAGCGTGAAGGTTATGGTGGCGGCGTCTACCGGTTTGTCCCCGACAGCTATGGCGACCTGAGCAGCGGGCAGCTGTTCGTCCTCAAAGTCACTGGTGGCGCCAATGGCACCGGTCAGGGTGAATGGGTAGGCCCAATCAATCCAGCCTTTGCCCGGGTTGATGGAACCGTTGCTGGCGGCACTGGCTACAACCGTCCGGAAGACCTCGAGATCATCGGGGACACCTTGTATGTTGCGGTGACTGAAGGCCCCACGAATGGCGGCACTACCGGAGAAATATTCGATGGACGTGTGCTGGCTGTGAACCTCAACTCACTGGTCGTGACCGACTATGTCAGGCCAGGTCTGAATGTTCCCGTTGAGGCGGGTGGCGCGACCGGTTTCGATAACCCGGATAACCTGGCGCAGACTCCGGACGGTAAACTGATCATCGTTGAAGATAACAATCCTTCCGACATCTGGATTGCCAGTCCGGACCTCGATGGTGACGGTGCCGCAGATGAAGTTTCCCTGTTTGCTTCGTTGACCGACAATGCCGCCGAAGGTACCGGCATTTACTTCGGAAAAGACCCGAAGACCCTGTTTGTCAACGTCCAGCATTCCAAAGTGGACGATGGCGATGCAACCTGGGCGATCACCAAGATCAACAAGAAAGTGAAGTAAGACAGCTTCTTTCTGTGTCTGCAGCAAGGCAGACGGCCGTTCTGGTCGTCTGCCTTGCTTCTTCAAGGCAACTGCTTCCCCTTACCGGTGCGTCTCAGGCCAATTCAAGCTGATCTTTCCGACAGAGCAGATAAACCTGTTGCAGCAAGAACCGGAGATCGGCAATGACAAGTTATCGAGACGGTCAGATAGACGCCAGTGCGTCATCAAAAACATCCCAGGTTAGCTGCAAATCGGCATCGCTGTGGGCGGCGGAAATAAACAGATTGTGGTGTGAAGTCAAAAATACCCCACGCCGGGTGCACTCACCGCACAGAGCCTGGTGAAACCCGATTCCGTCCTCGTGAGCAAGCCGCAGGTAAGGCATGGATGGCATGCCGCTGACTATCAGCTCATGACCGTGTTCCCTGGCGATATTTACCAGTCCGTCAAGTAATTTCCTGCCGGTAGCCAGGATTCGAGTCGGTGCATCCAGGCGCTGCAGTTCCTGCAGACAGACCAGTGCCGCTGCCATGGGGCCAGCTGAAAACCAGAAACTGCCGGTCTGGAAAATTGCCGCGGCCGTATCCCTGAGCGAATCGATTCCCACCAGCGCAGAAATCGGATATCCGTTGGCAATGGCTTTGCAATAGCAGCTCAGATCCGGTGTGTAACCGAAATATTCGTGAGAGCCACGCATGTCGAGTCGAAAGCCGGCACGCACATCATCACAGATGGAGACGATCCCATGCTGCTTCAGCAGTTTGTGTACTGCCTGCCAATAACCGTCGGCGGGCAGTTGGTTATCCTGGTTAACCGGGTGGTGATAGGGTGAGGCGATAAATGCCGCTATTTCACCCTGGTGCTCATCCAATACTCCATGCAGGGCAGCCAGATCATTCCAGGGAATACGGAGTATCTCCGCATGATCCTCAGCGGTAATACCGGTACGGCCCGGCGCCTGCATCCACGGCGAGCTGCCATGATAACCGCCCTCGATAGCGATAACCTTGCGCCGGCCGGTGGCGGCACGGGCAATCAGTATTGCCATGTTGGTAGCGTCGGCTCCATTCTTGGCGAAATAGGCCCAGTCGGCCATAGGAATAAGGTCCACCAGGAATTCCGCCAGCTCCACCATGATCGGAGACGCCAGGCTGCAGGTGTCGGAGCGGCTTACCTGGGCCCGTACCGCTTCCTCGACGACCGGATTGTCGTAGCCGAGGATCATGGGACCATAACCACACATATAATCGATGAACTGGTTGCCATCCACGTCCCAGAAGCGAGCGCCGGCTGCGCGAGCAACGAAATAAGGATAAGTCCCAGCCGGCTTCTGCACGGCGGGATTGAAATGACCGGGAATACCGTTGGGGATTACCCGGCGGGCGCGTTCAAATAGTGCCCGGCTCTGGCTGTACTGGTAGATTTTTTTCATTCAGGGGGCCTGGAGAACCCGCTTCATCCTGGATAATGTGTTCTTCCCGGTAATAACTCATATAGATCAGGAAGATTAAGGCCGCCAGCCCCATAAATCCCGCAAAAAATAAATGATACATGGCGCCTTCAAGATTCCTCGTGCCATCGGGATTCTGAATGATCTGGTTGACCAGCGCTGTAAACAGGTTGCCGGCGGAGATGGACAGGTAGAAAAAGGACATCACAAAGGATTTCATTCGCTTCGGTGCCTGGGTATAGGAGAACTCCAGGCAGGTGATTACCAGCATTACTTCGGCGGTGGTCAAAAGCAGATAGGCCAGCAGCTGCCAGCCGATATGCGGAACGAATCCAGCCTGGATCTGTGCTTCGATCCAGGCAGTAACCAGGAATGGTGTCGCTGCGACAAACATGCCGATGCACATCCTGCGCCTTACGGTCACTTCGAAACAGCGCCCCATCGCGGGATAAACCAGGTAGGTAAACGTTGGTATGAGGATCAGGATCAGGAAGGGATTGGCGGATTGAATCTGGGCAGGCAACAATTCATAGCCCATCACCGTGCGATTCATATTTTCAGCCTGCAGGACCCAGGTGCTGCCCTGTTGGTCGAACAGTGACCAGAAAGCCGCCACCAGCACATAGATAAACAACAGCCGTTTCACTACCCGGCGTCCGTCCGGACCGGTAATGTCCTGAAGGTAGGAGCGGCCGGCCGGCGGTATGTGCACGAACCGGTGGCGACCCAGCCAGTAGGTTATGGTGGCTGTAAGCATGAACAGTCCCGGTACACCGAAGGCGACCGAAGGACCGTAGTGCTCCAGAAGCCAGGGGGTCAACAGGGAAGAAGTCGATGAGCCGATATTGATACCCATGTAGTACCAGGAAAAGGCCCGGGACAGCAGGTGCTGGTTGGATCGGCCGAACTGGTCACCGACATTGGAAGCGACACTGGGTTTAATGCCACCGGAGCCGATGGCAATCAGGGTAAGGCCAAGAAACAGGCCGATCCTGGTATCATCGAGAAACAGGGAAAAATGCCCGGCACAGTAAACCAGCGAGAGAATAATAATCGTTCTGTACTTGCCCAGAAAGGCGTCTGCCAGGATCGCCCCCAGTATGGGCAGGAAATAAGCGGTGGAAACAAACAGGTGAAACCACGAGGTGGCATCTTCCTCGCTCATGGTGTCCAGAGCGCCGTTGCCAGTCATCAGGTACTGGGTCATGAAGATGACGAGGATGGCGCGCATACCGTAGAAACTGAAGCGCTCCGCCACATCGTTGACAATGATGTAGGGGATGCCGCCGGGCATGTCCGGTGACGGGGCTGGGGCCGTACGGTACTTGCTCACCCGGGTATTCTATCCCAAATGGTTACGCTGGAAACAAGTACCTGTAGATCTTAGAGCGTATTAGAGTATGCATGTTCAGAGGTTCCTTAATTTTCAAAACCGTTTATCAAGCCTATAATCAGTCACGGGTTCCTGATTCAGTACCATAATAAAAGAGGGGGTAGATCTTATGTTCCAAATGAGCACTTTCAAGTTATCCAATGGCACCTTGAGGTATCTTGGGGCGATGTTGTTTTTTGCTGCATTTGCAAAACCGGCCATGGCAGCCGATGTCACCGGAACCTGGACAATGACGGTGATGACCGATCAGGGCTCAGGAATGATGAGCGTGGTTTTGCAGCAACAGGGAAGTGACTTGACCGGGAGTATTTCAGGTGATGCCGGCAATGCCCCGGTCAACGGTAAAGTTGACGATACAGCCGTCAGCTTTTCGCACGATCTACCTGACTACGGTATTTCGGCGTCTTATCGGGGAACTGTTGAGAACAACACGATCAAGGGGACTGTTGATTTTGGTGGCGGTGCCGCCATGGGCACATTCTCCGCCGAGCGTCAGGAATAGGATTCAGGGTCAGTCTCTTTTGGCAGAAAGTGGTCGGGGTTCTGATTTTGACCTGTCAGGACCCCGGTCAGGGTGGCGCCGTGATTGTGACGCCAGACAAGTAATCGACGTCAGCTGAAAGTTCCGCATTACCCGCAGGATAACCGTTGCTGCTAAGGATGAACGCCAGAATATCTGCATAGCTGGAGACCGGCAGACTGGCCGGACGGTCGGTGGGCATTAATTCACGAATCGTAGTAAAAAATTCACCAACACTGCGTCCCTCCCAGATGAACGTGAAACTCAGGCCTACCAGGCTGGGGGCATTGCTGTTGCCGCGCAGATCGGTCGAGTGGCAGGACGAACAGTTGGCCAGGTATAGTTCCCGGCCACGCAGAGCCTGGTCGGCTGTGTAGATACCCTGCAATATGACCTCCCCATTATCCTGACCTGTGGCCGTTAGCCACAATCCGGAAAGCAGCAGCATTGCCAGGCCGGCAACCTTTCGACTGTGTGGCATCATGGTCGTTGCTCCGGCAGTGCGTAAACAAACAGCGCATTGCCATTGCGTGGCCGGGCCAGTTCCGGCGCCAATTCCCTGGGCAGCGAGCTGGACCAGCTGGCGCCTCCGACACCCACAGGCAGGGCCAGGTACTGCCTGCCGTCAACTGCATAGCTGATCGGAAATCCCTGGGCCGAGGTGGTCAATCGGGTCTGCCACAACGGCTCGCCAGATTCGGCATCCAGGGCATACCAGTAACGGTTCCAGTCGCCGACGAAAACCAGCTCCCCGGCCGTGACTAGTACTGCCGAATTCAATGGCGCCCGTTGCCGGTAACGCCACTTGACGGTGCCGCCCGGAAGATCGAGTGCCAGCAGTTCGCCAAGATTGTTCCCGGCATCGGGATGTGGGTAGTTGCGGCGTCGCACCGGACCGGTACCACCGCCACCCAGTGCTCTTTCCACCGGGCCGAAGGTTCCTATCTCGCAATTCAGGGTGAGCGGAATATAAAGCGCCTGGTTAAGGGGCGAATAGGACATGGCGCGCCAGCTTTTTACGCCCGATGTGCTGGGGCAGAAATCCAGCTGCTGACCCAGGCGTGGAATCATGCCATCGCGGTAGCGGACTGCCCCGGTGGTCGGGTTCACATCGACCAGATTCTGATAGCCGATGTCGGTGGCCTTGATGAAGGCGCCGGTTTCCCGGTCCAGTTGCCACAGGATTCCCAGCTTGCCCATTTTGAACAGCGACTTCTGCGGCCCGAAATCCACCAGTACGTTTTCAAACGCTTCATCCATGTCATGGGTTTCGCCGGGCAGATGCTGAAAGTACCAGACTATTTCGCCGCTATGCGGATCGAGAGCCAGGGTCGAGTTGGAATAGAGCGCGTCGCCGTCGGTGCCACGGGCAGCCCGGGCCCACGGCTTGGGCTGGGCGGTGCCCAGATAGACCAGCCCGGTTTCCGGGTCGTAGCTGCCGGCGATCCAGGAGTCTGAACCGGCGCGAAATTCGGCGGGCAGATCGCCCCAGGAATCTCCGCCGGGTTCTCCCGGTTGCGCCACGGTTGAGGTACGCCACAGTTCCTCGCCACTGTCCGGATCGTGGCCGGTTATTACACACAGCGCAACCTTGTAGCGTTGACACCCGGTTATTCCGGTTACCAGCACACCGTCGGCGATCACCGGCCCGGCCGTGTAATAGAAACCCTCGGCCGGATCGGCCACGGCAGTCTCCCAGGCCAGCTGGCCGGTGCGGGCGTCCAGTGCGACGATGCTGGCATTTTCCGTGGCGGCATAGACCCTCTCGCCAAACAGGGCGATATTCTTCTGCACACCGCGTCCCACGCCGGCGAAGGCGGTGGCGGGCATGGCGGCATCGCCCAACGCCTCCCGGGACAGGGCGCGCGCTGTGCCATCTACCGAACCGGTTATGCCCGGGCGATATTCCCACAGCAGATCACCGCTGGCGGCGTCGAGGGCCTGCACCACACCGCGAGGGCCCGGCAGGAACAGAATTCCGTCATGCACCAGGGGAGCCGGCTGGCCCGCCCCGGTATCGTCCATAGCCCAGGACCAGACCAGCTCCAGCTGCGCTACATTGTCGCGGTTAATCAGGTCGAGCCCGCTGTAACCCCAGGCATCCTGATTTCCCCGCCAGCTCAGCCACTCGCCGGCTGGCGGATTGTTCAGTCTATCCTGGGTAACCGGGCTGTATGCACCGACCTGGCTGCGGGCGTCGCTTCCGACGAAGCCCAGCAGCAGTAATAGAATCGTCACTGTTGCAGACCTGAACCGGACAGGAAGTGTCCGACCGGCTTGATGTGTTGCCGTAACTGATGAGGGAAATGAGGTCGTTATATCCTGCTGATGGATGCTGACTATATCGATTATCAGCCCCGGATTGCACGATGTATCTGAATCTGACATGGGGTATGCTCCACTGCGGCCTCGCCGTTCTGTTTTCGTCTGTGCTGAATCGGTGTCGTTAAAAAAGGCAGTGACTGACCGGGGTTCCTGGCGTCGGTACCGCACCACCCGGTCAGGCCAGCCCGGCTCCACTGACATTCACATACACTGCATACAGTGATTGGCTGGCAGTCATGAACAAGCGATTACGCCGGTTGCCGCCAAAACAGAGATTGGCGCAGACCTCGGGCAGTCGAATCACTCCAATGGTCTCCCCGTCAGGCGCGACCACCTGGACACCGGGTCTTGCCCCGCACCAGACATTACCGTCCAGATCGCAGCGGATACCATCGGCGGTGGTAACCGACCCGGTGCCGGGCAGCATCAGTTGGGTAAAACGGCGGCCGTTGCCGAGCCGTGGGCCATTCACATCCCAAACCTTGATCTCCCGGCCACTGCCGGTATCGGCGATATACAGCTGACTCTGATCCGGTGAAAAGCACAGCCCGTTGGGGGCGCCGATCTCATCGGTGACCAGGCTGATACGGCCGCTGTCGGGGTCAACCCGATACACGGCATTGGGCAGTTCCGACTCGGCCTGATTGCCTTCGTAATTGCCCCGGATACCGTAGGGTGGATCGGTGAACCAGATAGCGCCGTCCGCTGCCACTACTGCATCATTGGGTGAATTTAACCGATAGTTCTGGAATCTATCGGCAATGACCGTTACGCTGCCATCGTACTCATATCGCACCACCCGCCGGCCACTGTGTTCGCAGGAAATCTGCCGACCCTGGTGGTCGAAGGTATTGCCGTTGCTGTGCCCGGAGGGACGCCGAAATTCGGAAACACGGCCATCGTCCTCGATCCAGCGCAACTGGCGATTGTTGGGGATGTCGCTCCACACCAGGTACCTGCCCACGCCGTTCCAGGCTGGGCCTTCCGCCCACAGGGTACCCGTGTGCAGCCGCATGATCGGTGTGTTAAACGGAATATAGCGTTGAAAGCGCGGATTCAGGGCAATCAGATCCGGATCCGGATAGCGCAGGGGGGAACTGCCGGACCAGTCCCGCGGTTCTGCCTGCGGTAAGGGTTGGCTGTGAGCCAGCAGTGGCAGCGCCAGCGCGGTTCCCACTGTCGCGGATAAAAATCGACGTCTTTTCATGGCGCATCTCTCTTGTTTTTTCTCTAGTTCTTATTGTCTTCTTGTTTTCGAGTCGTGCCGGTGGCCGGAGGAGGGCTATGTTGCAACCGCGCAGTATCCCCACAGGAGGCGTTCGATAGAACCTTCAGGATCGGTGGCGGGCCGACCTGGCGAATTCAGATAGCCACGTACCAAACCGGAAGTGTTCAGGAGCAAACAAAGTTATCGCCGTAGCGGGGCTTTGTCCAGTCCGTTAATGACCGACATCCGCTGTCAAGGGCAGCGATGCGGAGTCAGGCAGTTGTCTCCGCTCCAAGATCTTCGACGAACGAAGCCAGAAACGTTACAAAGGCAATAGTGCTGCCGGTAATCGACAAGTATCCCAGTGCGAGAATGATGGCCAGTCCAGGTTACCAGGTTGCCCCCGGCAGCGGTAATTCCCAGTACCGGCAACCACACGGCCCAGCCCAGAATTGTGATGAAACTGCCTGGCGGTGTAAGCGCCCTTATGGCGAACCGGAGTATTAATCACAGGGTTATTGACTGTTCATAATATAAAAACAACACTTGTTAATACAGCATTTTGTGCAAAGCGTGGCAAACGGCGCCTCGGGGTCGGAGACAGCGGATATCTGAAGGTCGCCGTAAACATTCAGTTCATTGATAAACCGGAAGGAAATATCATAGAGCTGGTCTCCAACCTATACCTGGGTAATTGGAATTCGAACAGGCCATGTGCTCGTGAAAAAATCGCGGCAGTATCCCTGGGTGGAACAACGAATCGAAGCGGCCAGCCGGATCAGGACGTTTTCCAGGTCAACGTCAAATGTAGTGCCCGCCATTACCCGTTCATCGCGAACCAACTCAGGAGCCGGGATGGTATGGGAGTCTTTCAGCAGGTTGCTATTCCAGGCCGAAAACAAACAGGGTCTGGCCGCCAAGGATCGCAATCCGTTGTTTGCCATCCACTGCAAATCCCATGGGATTGGTTCTGATGTGTGCCCCGGTATTGAAATTCCACAGGGCCTGACCGTCCCTGGCATCCAGGGCGAAAAAGTTGCCTTCATTGCTGGAACCGAACACCAGGCCGCCACCGGTGGCCATCACACCGGACCAGGGGGGTGTCTGCAGTTCAAATTCCCACTGTCTGGCACCGCTCATCACATCGAGCGCGACAATGGCGCCGGAGGCATTGTCGCCGTCGAAGGCCTGTTCACCACCGCCCAGGAAGGGAGTGCCCGGTTCGTAATCCACGTCTGCCTTGAAGTACATGGCGCCCATGCGGCGGTTGGACACGAAGAACTGCTCGGTGCGAGGATTATAGGAGGGAGAGAACCAGTTGGTGGCACCCTGCAGGCTCGGCCACACCACATTGCCCTCACGGGTGGGATCGGTATTTGCCAATACGATGGGCCGACCGTCGTCACCGATGCGTTCTGCCCAGGTCTGGTAGGAGTATTCCTCGCCCAGCAGAAATTCGCCGGTTTCCCGATCCAGCAGATAATAAAACGCATTGCGATTGGCCAGAGCCAGCAATCTGCGCTGTTGCCCGTTGAATTCCCCGTCCACCAGTACCGGGATCTGATTGGCATCCCAGTCGTGGGTGTCATGTGGGGTGTATTGAAAATGCCACCGCAGTTCACCGGTATCAGGATTCAGAGCCAGCACCGAGCAGGTGAAAAGGTTGTCACCCGGACGCAGATCGCCATTCCAGTCGGGGGCAGGGTTACCGGTGGTCCAGTACAACAGGTCGAGTTCCGGGTCGAAGGACCCGGTCAGCCAGGTGGATCCGCCACCGGTCTGCCAGGCGTCGCCCTGCCAGGTTTCACTGCCGGGTTCACCCGGTGCCGGAACTGTGAAGGTTCGCCACAGGCGGTTGCCGCTGTTGGCATCGTAAGCGTCGACAAAACCGCGCACACCGGCTTCGGCACCGCTAACGCCGACGATAATCTTACCGTCCAGGGCCAGCGGCGCCAGGGTCAGGGAAAAGCCCACGGCATTATCCGCCACCCTGGTCTGCCAACGTACCGCACCGGTGCCGGCGTCGAGGGCGAACAGACGGCCGTCCAGGGTCGCCACATAGACGCTTCCGTCAACCAGGGCGACACCGCGGTTGATTCGTGGAAAGCCGATGTTGAGTACTTCGTTGGAAATGTCCGGTACAAAATGCCACAGCATCCTGCCGGTGCGGGCATCCAGCGCCGTGACACTGCTGGGGGATTCGGTGAGGTACATGATGTCATCGGCAACCAGCGGGGTGGTTTCCTGCAGACCCGCACCATTGATGCCGGTGGGCTGCATCTGGTAAGCCCAGAGTACTTTAAGCTGATTCACGTTCTCCGGAGTCACCTGGTTCAAGGGTGAGAACCGATGTGAGCGGTAACCCCCGGAGTAGGATAGCCAGTCCGCTCCGTTTTCCTCGTCGGCCAGCAGTGCCTGGTAGCTGGTATCGGCAAGCAATTCTGTACCGACGAAGAAGGAAATAATGAACAGTGAGAGGAATGATACTGTTGGGGAGCCCTGTCTCATCGGTTTTCTCCTTTGAGCGACATCAGGTAGGAAACCAGATCGTCAGTCTGTTGTTCATTCAGCGCGGCGCTGTAACCTGGCATAAAGGAATGTCCGAATGCCTTCTCGTAACTGATCAGGTCTGCTTTTTCGAACGAGTAAATTCTGCCGGTGATATCGCGCATCTGAACCGAGAAAGCGTCCTCGTTGATACGCATGCCTTCGTAGGCACCTCGCTCGGTGACGATGCGCACGGTCAGAAAGGCATTCAGTGTGCCGCGGAATCGATCCACCACCCGGGGCTGATCGGCATCCGGGCTGAGCACCGACTGGCGAAGGTAGGCGGCATTGCGCCGCAGGCCCACATCGGTCAGTTCCGGACCTATGCCGGTGCCGACGCCGTTGGCAATGTGACAACTGGCGCAGTTGCCGATGGTCTCGTAAATCTGTTGTCCGGCCAGCGCATCGCCCGGCACGGGTTCTTCCGGTAATTGTCCCAGACTGCGCACGTACGCTGCCACGTCCCGGGCATCGCCACCACTGAGTTGTCTTGCTCCCGGCATGCCGGTTCCTGGAATGCCTGCGGAGATTACGGAGAGCAGGGTTTCGTCATCGGGTGCATGGTCGAGTCGGGCCCGTTTCAGGCTGGGGCCTTCACCCCCTTCGCCGAGGATACCGTGACAGCGTGCGCACAGGGTGCGAAACAGCTGTTCACCATTGTCCAGGTCCTGGGCCGTAGAGGGCGGAATTGCCAGACACAGCAATGCCGGCAGGCAGCCCTGTAGCAGGCGCCGGAGAACCGCGCCGGGCAAGAGTTCGGTTAACATGTAATGCCTCCAGGTCAGGGTTCCGGTCATTGGAACATGGAAACGCTGCAAAAGCGCAATAAATCAGGTTTCGCTTGAACAGCAATCTAACCATGTCGGGTCGCGCTGCCGCAAGTCATCAAGAAATAGGGACAGATTTTAAATCTGTCCCTGGTCGGGGTGAGCCGTGGAAGTGGAAAAAGGGACAGATTTAAAATCTGTCCCTTCCCAGTTTCAGACTCCGTTCCTGAACTGGATCACGGGAAGGTGGCAAAGGGCGGTGGCGGCTCCACTCCCGGGGCCAGTGCGGACGGCGCTGGTTCGCCGGGATCACCGAGGGATCTGACAAAGTGATAAATGGCCTTAAGATCGTCCTCATTCATGGCATTCAGGTTGAACCAGGCCATGGGCGGGCGTCGTACCAGGGTCCTGGCGTCCGCCACCCACTGCGCCTCGCTCAGGGACTGCATGTAAATTCGCAGGTTGGCACCGTAAGTCGTGCCCCATGGGCCGCGCCAACCCATGATGTCGCCTTTCAGCCAGTCGGACACAGGTATATCGCCTTCTGCCACCAGATAACCCGCTGTATGGCAGTCGTTGCAGCCGGCTATTTTGACCAGGTACTGGCCTCGTTCAATCAATTGATCGTGAGTAAGCTGCTAACTGTGCGCTGGAGATGTGGAAATAAGCAGGGACCTGATAGTGAGCGAGAGAAATCCCATCTTCTTCATGATGGACCTCCTTGAGTAAAGTGATTGACCGGTGACAGATAACCGGCAACGTCATATTCAACGCTTGTGCGCGCAGAAAGACAAGTGTGGCCTGCGGCTTAAACATAAAGCAGGGACAGATTTCAAATCTGTCCCTGTTACGGGTTACTCTCTGCCAGTCAGCTCCGGTTCGAATTCCCGGTGCGGTGGACAAAGGGACAGATTTCAAATCTGTCCCTGTTGCGGATTACTCTCTGCCGGTCAGCTCCGGCTCGAATTCCCGGTGCGGTGGACAAAGGGACAGATTTCAAATCTGTCCCTGTTGCGGATTACTCTCTGCCGCTCAGCTCCGGCTCGAATTCCCCGGCATCGAAGCGTTGAAAATAGTCCCGCGCCACCGCCCTGACCCTGGGTGCCAGCAGGATCGTGGACAACATGGTCGGGATTGCCATGGCGGCATAGACGCCGTCGAGCAGGCTGATTACGGCGTCCAGCGAGGCCACCGCGCCGGCGGTCACCAGCGCCATGTATCCCCACAAATAATATTTTTCGGTTCGCGAGCCGAACAGGAAGCCCATGCACTTGCTGCCGTAGTAGGAATAGGTGAGCACCGTGGTTGTACTCAATACCACCACCATGATCAGCACCAGGTAAGCGCCGAATCCCGGGAAGACCTGCTCGTAGGCCTGGGATGTCAGCGTGACGCCGGTGGCGTCGCCCTGCCAGACGCCAGTCACCAGCAGGGCCAGCGCGGTGCAGGTACAGACGATCAGGGTGTCGATGATGGGGCCCAGCATGGCGACCAGCCCCTCCCGGGTCGGTTCGCTGGTTTTGGCGGCTCCATGAGCCAGTGATTCGGTGCCGATCCCTGCCTCATTGGAAAAGGCGCCACGCTGCACACCAATCAGGATCACTGCGCCGATGACGCCACCGGAGACGGCTCTGCCAGTGAATGCGTCGGTAAAAATCAGGCCCAGCATCGCGGGAATCTCCGAAATATTGCTGAGCAGCAGATACCCGGTGATGACAAAGTAGAATATCACCATGGTCGGCACCAGTTTTTCGGCGACGGCGGATACCCGCTGAACCTTGCCCAATGCGATTGCAAGCAGCACCACCGACAATGTCACGCCGACGATAAAGTCAAAGCGAAAGTGACTGTCGGCGGTAACCAGCCCCGCCGGCACGGCGATCACGTCGCGCAGTAACTGCACCAGCTGATTGACCTGGAATACCGGCAGGGTTCCCAGCATCCCCGCTACCGCAAACAGCCACGCCAGCGGCAGCCAGTGGCGTCCCAGTCCTTCACGGATCACGTACATCGGCCCGCCCTGCAACTTGCCGCTGTCGTCCTCACCCCGGTACAGGATGGCCAGGGTGGCGGTGTAAAACTTGGTGGAGATGCCCACCAGTGCGGTCACCCACATCCAGAACACGGCGCCGGGTCCACCCAGGGTAATGGCGAGGGCGACTCCGGTAATATTTCCCAGGCCCACGGTGCCGGCCAGTGCCGTTGAGAGGGCACCATAATGACTGACGTCTCCAGCCGTCGAGTTCGCGTCGCTGTGATACTTGCCGCGCAACAGATCGATGCCGTGGCCCAGGTAGCGGAAGTGCAGCAGTCGGGAGTGCACCATGAAGTAAACGCCACCGCCCACCAGCAGGATCACCAGTGGCGTGCCCCACATAAAGGCGGCGAAGGCGGACAGGAAAGTTTCCAGTTGTTCCATAATGGCAGTGTATTGAACTTGTGTGTCTGGTTCGCTCCGAGCGTGTGGATTCAGCAACCCTTCGCGTTGGCTGAGCGAAAAAAGTGAAGCGGACGACAGTCGGCTATCGTGTGCTGAAATCCGCCTTGACGCGACAGGCCGGTTGCTGACCAGCCTCTACTTCTATCAGTTTGATGAGTGTTACAGCCGCGAAATTATTTCTCCGCTGCCAGATCCAGCACCAGATCCCAGTTAAATCGGACAAACCGGTGCAGCTCACTGATCAGGATCCGTTCCTGGTCACTGTGGGCACCGAATCCCAGTGGCCCGTCTTCCTGGTCGATAGCCGGACCGATACCGTAGCATTGAATGCCGGCATTGCGCAGATAGGCCATGTCGGTGGCCCCGGTGCTCATGGTCGGTAGCGTGATGACGCCATAATGACTGTTCACATTGGCTTCGATCGCCGAGAAAGCCACCGTATTGAGCCGGGACTGACCCGCAGGCCGGGTATTGCGTACTCCCAGGTTCACAGTCACTGCCGGGTCGTTGACCACGCGGCGAATCTCGTCCAGAAACTGCGGGATGTCCTCATCGGGCAGGGCCCGGAAATCCACCGTGGCACGGGCCTCAGAGGGAATGACGTTGATCCGGTAGCCGGCATCGAAAATATTCGGGGACAGCGACGAACGCAGCATGGAGGCATGACGTGGTTCGTTGGCCAGAAAGTATTCATCGGCACCGCGGGCCCGGCCTGGATCCAGCACCTCGAGGTAGCGTTCCGCATCCGCGGCCGATGAAATTGTCGCCAGGCGCTCGAAATAAGCTGCGGTGGTTTCATTGAGGCGCACCGGCGTGCGCCAGTCGGCGACTGAGGCTATCGCCCTGGCCAGCCTGACCACGGAATTGGTCTGCAGCGGCACCGAACCATGGCCGGCCACGCCGGTTGCCACCAGTTCCACGGCATAGGGAATTTTCTCCATGGTCTGTACCGACGCAAACTGCACCTCTCTGTTGGAGCGCGTTACACCACCGCCTTCGGCCAGGCAGAATTCGGCATCGATTTTGTCGAAATGGTTATTGACCATGTATTCAATACCGTACTGGGTCGCGCCTTCCTCGCCGGATTCGGCCAGGAAAATCACGTCCCGGGCCAGCGGTATATCAAGCCGCTTGAGGTACAGCATCACCATGAGCGCGGCAGTCAGGTTATCCTTGTCGTCGACGGCGCCACGGCCATACACGTAACCGTCTTCCACGGTGGCACTGAAAGGCGGGAAAATCCATTTTTCCGGATCGACGTTGACCACATCGGTGTGGGCCATGATCAAAAGCGGCTGTTCCGCGCCTGAACCTTCCAGCCGCGCCACCACGTTAGGCCGGTCCGGATCGGTTGCGAACATTTCCACGGGAATACCTTCCGCCTCCATCACGTCGCGTAGATATTCCGCCAGGGGTAATTCGCGGCCGGGAGGATCGCTGGTATCGAATTGAAGAGCGGCACGAAAATGCGTCAGGGTTTCTTCTTCCACGGCATTCCAGTCGGGCTGTGGCAGTTGGGCATGGAGCAGGGAAGTCGCTGACCAGGCCAATGTCGCTGTCGCGAGGCTGAGTAGTTTACGCATGAAACGCTTTCCTCCTGGGTTAGAAACGTTTGCAGGGTGCCAGGACCAGTTGCCCTGGCCATGACACGCAAATTGCCGGCAAGTGTGTCTGAGTCGTTCAGACTATCCTGGATACCCGATTGATTCCGGCAGATCATTCCGGCTCATAGAGCAATTTCCTCAAGAAGGTAGCCGGATTGCCGGCGGTTGTCCATTCCTGCGGTCGCCTAGTACGGTTGCCTCGAGAGGTTGTCTTGATAAAAGCGATGGGGAAATGCGCAAACTGCCCGCACCGGCACTGCTTTGGTACGGGCAGGGTCGGTCCGGAACATTGGACTTTCCCCTGCAATCAGGCTAGTTTTGGACGCTTCGATTTTGATTTCACGATTTCCGCATGCCTCTGAATCCCGGTAGCCCTGACAATGTCTGATCCAAACTGGAGTTCGGTTTTACCGCCGCTGCTGGCGATCGCGCTGGCGATTGTGACGCGCCAGGTGATTCTCTCCCTGGGAATAGGCATCTGGCTGGGATTCTGCATTCTCAACGGCGTCAATCCCCTCACCGGGCTGGCCCAGGCCGTCGATGGCGTGATCAATGTGTTTTCCGATGCCGGCGATACGCGGGTGCTGGTTTTTACGCTGGTGATCGGCGGGCTGATCGGTACCATCGAAAAAGCCGGTGGGGTACGGGGGTTTATTCACCTGCTGGAAAACCGGGCCTGGGTCAATTCGCCAAGCCGGGCGCAATGGCTGGCTTATGTGACGGGTCTGGTTATCTTTATCGAGTCAAATATCACTCTGCTGGTGGCCGGCGCCATCTCGCGGCCACTGTTCGACCGCTATCGACTGTCCCGGGAAAAACTGGCCTACCTGATCGATTCCACTTCAGCTCCGGTATGTATCATGTTGCCCTTCAATGCCTGGGGCGCCATCGTGCTGAGCCTGTTGAGTTCTTCGGGAATCGCCAATCCTGTCGATGTGTTTGTGGCCGCCGTGCCGCTGAATTTTTATGCGATCGCAGCAATCCTGCTGGTGGCTGTGGTTATCGTCCGCAACCTCGATATCGGCCCCATGAAAAAGGCGGCCGAACGCACCCGCGAGGGGCAACTTTTGTGGCCTAACGCCACGCCCATGGTCGACCCGTCGCTGTTGCAGGAATCCGAGCAGGCCGTTGCGGCGGACAAGGCCCGTTACATGATCGTACCGATCGTGGTAATGGTGGTATCCATGCCGGTATCACTCTTTGTCACCGGCGACGGTGATTTCAGCGCCGGGTCCGGCTCCACCTCGGTGCTGTGGGCGGTGCTGCTGGCACTGGCCAGCGCCTGGTTATTGACGCTTTCTGCGAGGCGACTGAGCGTGGAGGAGCTGATGAGAACGTTTCTACGCGGTGCGGGTGGACTGCTACCGGTTGCCATGATCCTGCTGTTTGCCCTCGCCCTCGGCGACGTGGCCAACCTGCTTGGCACCGGTGTCTACGTGGCGGGCGTGGCCCAGGCTGCGATCCCGGTCAGCGTATTGCCAGTCATCCTGTTCCTGACTTCCTGTGCCATCGCCTTTTCCATCGGCTCCAGCTGGGGCGCCTTCGCCATCATGATTCCGCTGGCCATGCAGATCACTCTGTCGCTGGATGTCTCCGCACCGCTGTTCCTGGCCGCCGTACTGTCCGGTTCGGTATTCGGCGATCATGCCTCGCCGATCAGCGACACGACGGTTGTCTCATCGATGGCTGCGGCCACCGATCATGTGGATCATGTGCGCACCCAGCTTCCCTATGCGCTGATTGCAGCAGGCGTAGCTGCACTGGGATTTCTAATTGCCGGCGTAATTCTCTGATTATTTTTCTGGTTTGCCGGACGCGGATCAGCTAATTCAGATATCAGCCTGTTTAATGCAGCAATACCAGATCTTGATCAGCGCCCGCCGGACACATCCAGCAGTGCCCCGGCCACATACGAAGCCTGCTCGGAAAGCAGCCAGACAATACAGGTCGCCACTTCATCGGCGGTGCCGATACGCTGCATGGGAACGAGGGGGCGCAGCCGCTCGGAGCGGCCCAGGTCGCCGGTGTCGGCATGGATGTCGGTCTCGATAAGGCCGGGTCTGACACCATTGACCCTTATGCCCTCCGCGCCTACCTCCTTGGCCAGGCCCAGGGTGAAGGTATCGATTGCCCCCTTGCTGGAGGCGTAATCAATAAACTCACCCGGTGCGCCCAGCCGCGACGCCGCCGACGAGAGGTTAACGATCGAGCCGCCGTTTCCGCCGAGTCGCGTGGACATTCTTTTCACCGCTTCCCGGGCACAAAGAAAACTGCCGGTTATATTGACCCGGAAAATGCGCTCAAGCCTTGCACAGTCCATGTCCACCAGCCGGGAACTGGGTGTGATGATGCCGGCATTGTTGACCAGGGCGTCGAGTTTGCCGAACCGTTTGTCGACAAATTCAAACAGCGACAGAACCTCGGCTTCATTGCCGACGTCCGCCTGGCAGGCGGCGGCCTCACCACCGGCCTGCTGAATTCTGCTCACCAGGCTTTCGGCTTCCTCACCGCACTTGCGGAAATTGATACAGACCCGCCAGCCGGCCGCGGCAGCAGCAACTGCCGAGGCGGCACCGATGCCACGACTGGCGCCGGTGATGAGCACTGTTTTATCCGAATTGGAAGCCATGATCCGTACCTCTTTGTGTTTTTGTATTTTTCCTGGTGGGTTTTCCCTGACAGCTGACTTAAATAATCTGCTGGGAGTTTCTGAAAACCCCCGGCCCCGGTTACGCGGGTCTTATATCGAAGGCGATACAGATGCGTTCCTGGGTCGACCTGAAAGGTATCGTGTTATGCCAGTAGTAGGAAGGGAAAGTTACCAGCCCTCCGGGCGACGGTCGATAGGCATGAAAAATGGCTGGTGCCTCAACCTGGTAGATGTCTTCGGGGCGGCCGAACTCAAGAAAACCGGCGTCGGACCCGGCCCGGCCTACCGCGTCCGGCACTTCAAGATAATAGCAGCCGCTCAACCAGCCGGATGGATGCACGTGCGGCTTCTGATAACCGCCGTCACGCAGGCGGACCAGCCAGGACTCGATGCGGTAGCTCTCCGGCAGGGCCTGGCTGAAGGGCAGGCTGGCAAGATCATCGCTGAGGCAGCGCTCCTGCATGTGAGCGACGGCTTCGCTGATGATTGCATTAAGCCGGGTCATGGCGGCAAACGGCAGGGCACTGATCGAACGGCTCTGCAGACCGTTCGTCGTGGCCCGGTCATCTGACTCGGTGCGCATTTCCGCGTGCTGTGTGATGCCGGCCAGCAGGGTGGCATTGAATTCCTTCAACGAAGCATAACCGTTCGGTACAGAAACGAATGTTTCTCTGAGAAGTCGATCTGGCCGGTAGAGTTGAAACAGTTGCTGTTCATCTCCAGCGAGATTGAACAGCACTGCCAGCAATGCCAGCGCCCGGGTATTGCCGGGATCATGCTGTAACGAAAGATTCAGGCATTCTCCTGCCTGATCGGTCTTCCTGCTGAGCAGGTACTGATCCGCCAGTTGATTAAGTATCTGACTATTGGTCGGTTCCAGGGCCAGCGCCTGCCTGAGCCGGTTCTCTGCGTTGGCATGATCGCCCTTCCGCATGCAGATCACTCCCAGCCTGAAGAGGGTCTGCACAGGGGCAGGGGTCTTTTCAAGCTGCGCCTCCAGCAGATCTTTTGCCTCGTCGATTCTGCCGCGGTCGTACAGCACATCGGCCAGTTCCAGCAGCAGGCGGGAATCCCCCCTGCTGTGAGACAGGGCGTCTTGAAAAGTTTTTTCGGCTGACTCGGTGTCACCCAGTTTCAGTTGCACCCGGGCCAGGTTTTTCAATACTTCCGGATCTTCCGGTGCCAGTGCCCTGGCCGCATTGAGAAGCACCAGGGCCCGCTCGGAGCGGCCCAGATCCCAGGCCAGCAGGCCGGCATTGTTGAGGGCCAGGTAGTGGTCAGGCTGCAGGGCCAGTACGTCGGCATAGCATTGCGCTGCCTGCTGCAACGCGCCTTCCCGGTGGAATTGCAGACCCTGTCTGAACAACTCGTCGGCCTGTTGCCTGAGCACGGTATCTACACTCGCTGTCGGTTAGTGAGAGGATTGCCATTGAAAGGCGGATCCCGGTGCCTTCGCACCCTGAGGATGTCGAAAAGGTAGCTCTGTGGCCGGGACATGTCCAGTATCGACAGTCGGGCCGTGGTACAGAATGCTAGTCGTCTGCCCGTTGCGGGCTTTTCAGCGGGGTAAATCGGCGTACAACCTGCTGCGCCAGTTCCGCCAGAAAGGGACGATGGTAGAAAAGCAGATAGACGCCGGTGATCAGCGTCCAGCAGATCAGCAGTGTCCACAAGTCGTGGGAAATAAAGTGGGCGCCCCGCAGTTGCTGGGAAAATCCGAACACGAAACCGACCGTCAGAACCAGCCCCAGCAGGGGTTTGCGCAGCCTGCTCCGGTACTCCAGCGCCCAGTAGTAGAGCGCCAGCCAGGACCAGCCTGCGCTGGCGTGACCGGCGGGAAAGCAAACGCCGGGATCCTTGCCCGGTGGCAGCCGCGAAAATAGACTGAAATAGGGTTCCTCGCCCCCATACCGCAACAGGTCCCAGGGGCAGTCCATGTGGGTGACGCGTTTGAGAACATTGATCGCCAGGGCCGCCAGCAACGAAGCAATCAGCACGAATTGCCAGCCTTCGCGACCGGACCGCAGGGCCGGAACCAGGAAGCTGGCCAGCCACAATCCCAGCAGCACCAGCGCGGCCAGGGATACCACGGACCTGCCCGCTTCATGAATCACCCCGTTGGTAAGCCAGGCAAAGCGCAGGGACCATTGGTCGCCGGAAAGATGATAGATCAGGTCGGCCAGTTTCAGGTCCAGCCCACTCCAGGCAACGACCAGTAGCGCCAGCGACAGCACCGTCACAGGCAGATACAGGTGCCAGCGAAGAAATTCGGGAGTAATGCGGATTCTGGACATGGAGAAAGCCTAACGTGCCGGTATTAAGACAGGCTTAAGGAACTTTTCCTTCCTGTCAGTCTCTACTGTTGTAAATACCGCAACCCTGTAATGTTTCGGCCGTCGGTCTGGCATGCCGTCAGCAGGCTGTTAAGCCTTTCCTAAGCTCGACAGGTTATGCTTCATTCATCCAATCAGAAAAGTACCCTTTGATGTCACAGTCACGTCCCTGGTTGACCCTCTCGATCAGCAGGTTGATCCTGCTGGTGGCGGGTTTTTTTACGGTTTTTTACAACCTGGCGTTCTTCCGCAACAGCTATCTCGAGTTTGCCGATCAGCCCGGCGGGCTGCTGTTCATGGGCTCGCTGGCAATTTTCCTGTTTGCTGCCACGGTGCTGGTGCTCTCCCTGCTGTGTGTCCGATTCCTGACCAAGCCGGTGTTGATACTGGTGATATTCACCGCAGCCGGTGCCAGTTATTTCATGAACCGCTATAACATCGTTATCGATACCACGATGCTGACGAACGTGGCCGAAACCGATACGCGGGAAGTACGTGACCTGGTAAATCCTGGGTTGTTGCTGTCGCTGTTGCTGCTGGGTGTTTTGCCGGCCCTGTTGATCCTGAAAACGCGTATCGTCTGTCACAGTTTCGGCCGTGAAATCTGGAACCGGGTCAGGCTGGCAGGGGCGGCCATGGTACTGGTGATAGTGAGTCTGCTGCCGTTCTCTGCGTTTTATGCCAGTTTTTTCCGTGAGCACAAGATCTTACGTTACTACGCCAATCCGGTCACCGCGCTTTACTCGGCCGGGAAATTCATGGATACGGCGTTCGAAGACGGCAATCGGGAAATCACCTCTCTGGGGCTGGATGCGCACATACCAGTTGAGGACCGGGACCGGGAACTGATATTTCTGGTGGTCGGTGAGGCCGTTCGGGCCGATCATCTGGGGCTGAATGGCTATGCACGGCAGACCACACCGAAATTGATCGACCGCGACGTGGTCAGCTTCGACCAGGTGTATTCCTGTGGCACGGCAACCGCCTATTCGGTGCCCTGTATGTTCTCCCTGCAGGAGCGCACGGAATTTGACCTGGATGAGGCGAATCTGCAGGAAAACCTGCTGGATGTGCTGGGCCATGCCGGAGTCAGCGTGCTCTGGCGGGACAACAATTCGAGTTCCAAAGGGGTAGCCCATGCCACGACTTTTGAAGACTTCCGGCACCCCGGAAACAATCCGGTCTGTGACGAGGAATGTCGTGACATCGGCATGCTGGAGGGGCTCGATGAGTACATCGGTCAGCAGGAAAACGGCGATATCGTAATCGTCCTGCACCAGATGGGTAATCATGGCCCGGCTTACTTCAAGCGCTTTCCACCGGAATTTGCCACTTTCCAGCCCTATTGCCAGTCAAACCGGCTGGAGTCCTGCAGTCAGCAGGAAATTGTCAACGCCTATGATAATGCCGTACTTTACACCGACTATTTCCTGGATCAGGTAATCGGTTTTCTCGAGCGTTATAACGGCGAATTTGCCACCGCCATGTATTACATGAGTGATCATGGCGAGTCACTTGGGGAAGGTGGCGTATACCTGCATGGGTTACCCTACCTGTTGGCTCCCGACAGCCAGAAACATGTCGCTTCGCTGCTGTGGCTCGGTGACAGTTATCCGGTTGACCGGCAGGCGCTAGATACCCTCCGCCACCGGCAACTGTCCCATGACAATTTTTTCCATACCGTGCTTGGCCTGATGGAGATTCAGACCAGTCTCTATGACAGCGACAAGGATATCCTGGCCAACACTGATTTTCTGGTGCTTAACCGGGACTGATCCGGCAGCTCGAGATTCAATCCCGGCCAATTGCCTCAGTCTGCATGGTTCAGGATCGAGGGGTCCAGAAAAACACTTCCCAGTCGCGTAACAGTTCCGAGCCTGGATAAAGCGGTTCATCCAGAGTCCTGCCGGCCTTCGCTGCCCACTGTGCCATCATCGGGAGCCGTTCGCTGCCCAGCACCTCGGTAGCGGTCATCTCGTAAGTCTGATCGCCGATTCGCAACAGGCCGTCGCCGCCGCGATCGCGCACGCGCTGGGCCCAGTAACCGCCGTCAGGCCGGGTCGCAGTGATAACTCCTCCCGGCGCTCCCACCCAGGACAGATAGATCACCAGGGGCGGAAAGCCGGCCTGCTTCATCATCAGCGGCCCGGAATACTGGTCATTCAAGGGGGTAAAATCGGCCGGGGGCTCGGTCAGCGCGCCGCCGATTATGATTCCGGGTGTGCGGCCAAGGCCCTCATTGGACAGGTACGGGGCGGTAAACATCCAGGCCAGGATACCGACCACAACGACTGCGCCGATACCGAAGCCAATTTTCCTGCTGTTGCTCATGACGCATGCTCCTTGGGAATCCGGGGTCCCTTGTTGTTCTGGTTATCTGGATGCGTATTGCTGAATTCAAAGGTATCCCGCCGGGTGTTTGATGTCCACAGTTTTCCGTGGTCCGGCACCAGCCTGTCGTGGACGGCAATCAGAACCAGCCGCGCCGGCGGAAAAACACTACCATCAGGACGGCGATCAGAATCATCACCACCCAGATCAACAGATAGCCGAAGGGCCAGCCCAGCTCCGGCATATTCCAGGCACCGGCAGTGCGGTCAAAGTTCATGCCGTAGACACCGACGATGAAGGTGAGCGGAATAAAAATTGTCGCGATGACAGTCAGAACCCGCATCACATCATTCATTCGGTTGCTGACACTGGACAGGTAGATATCCAGCATGCTGCCGGCCATGTCCCGGTAGGTCTCCAACAGGTCCATGACCTGAATGGTGTGGTCATAACAGTCGCGCAGATAGATCAACGTTTCTGCCCTGATTGTTTCATAGTCACCGCGCAGCAGCTGATTAACCGCTTCGCGCTGTGGCCACAACATACGTCTCAGCAGAATCAGTTCGCGCTTCACCGTGTGGATCCGGTGCAGAGTCTCGCGCCCGACGGACTCGAGAATCTGTTCTTCCAGATCTTCAAGCTGCAGGCCGAAATCCTCCAGCACCGGAAAGCCCTGGTCGATGACCAGGTCGATCAGGCTGTAGAGCAGGAAGTCCACACCACGCGAGCGCAGTCGGCTGCCCTCCGCCTGCAGGCGCCGGACTACCGGTTCGAAAGGAGCGAAGTCACCGACACAGAAGCTGATGAGAAAAGTCTTGTGCAGAAAGAGCGAGACCTGTTGGATGGTGACGCGGTCTTCCTCTATAGTGGGCAGGCTCATGATGATGAACAGCTGATCGTCGAACTTGTCAACCTTGGGACGTTGCCCGGTGTTCAGGACATCTTCCAGGGCCAGAGCATGCAGGCTGAAGGCACTGCCCAGTTCACGCAGGGCTGCCTCGGTGGGATGGCCCTGCACATGTATCCAGGTTGAACTGCTGCTTGCCAGGAAGGCATGACAATCAGCAGCTTCCACATTGTCCTTGACGGTAACCTTATCCTTATCGTAATCGATGAGCCGGATTCGAAGTGGCATGGCTTCTTCCGCCGGCATCTGAGTAAGCGTTCCGGGCGGGGTTCCCGGTGGATGGTAGCGTTTGGTAAAAAAAGTCATTGCTGCATTCCTCGAAAGTGAAAAATCCGCGGCTTACTCAAAGCCAGTCCGATTGAAAGCTACCTCGCCGACGCTGCTGGCATGGCTCGCTCCAGCAGCGGCTGAAACGAAATGTCAGCCGGCAGAGTACCAAACGCAAGACCATGTCCGCCTCCCAGTCGCGAGCGACAAAAGGCCTCGGCGACCTGCTCCTCACCGGCGCGAAGCAGAATAGAGGCCTGCAGGGCGAGAGCGGTGCGTTCGACCAGGTATCGGCTCTGGGCCTCCATGTCTTTGTGCTGACTGAAGGCCTTTTTCAAGTTATCGATCTCACTATCCAGAGCAGGAATCAAACCATGTCCCGCTTCCAGTTCATTGAACAGAGCCTGGAGAGATTCTGGAGAGCGATGTACCGCGCGCAGCACATCCAGGCACTGCACATTGGCGCTACCTTCCCAGATGGAGTTCAATGGTGCCTGACGGTACAGCCTGGGCAACTCCGTGTCTTCCACATAGCCCAGGCCGCCCAGGCACTCCTGGGCCTCGTTAATGAACGGAGTACAGCGTTTGCAAATCCAGTATTTGCCGATTGGCATGGCGATACGGGCCAGAGCGGCTTCATGTGGATCCGTGCCGCTACAATCCACTGCATGGGCAATACGCAGTGCCAGCGCGACGGCCGCCTCGCTTTCCAGGGCCAGGTCGGCCAGCACATTTTCCATCAGTGGCTGCCTGATCAGCAGACGGCCGAAGGCTTCGCGCTGGCGCGTGTGGTTGAGAGCCTGCACCAGGGCCTGCCGCATCAGGCCTGCCGATCCCAGCATGCAATCCAGCCGGGTCAGGGCGACCATTTCGAGGATTGTCGCCACGCCCCGGCCTTCCGCTCCGACCCGGTGCGCCAGAGCACCTTGGAATTCAACTTCTGACGAGGCATTGCTGTGGTCGCCAAGCTTGTCTTTCAGACGTTGAATCCGCACTGCGTTATGGTTGCCGTCGTCAAGAAATCGCGGAACCAGGAAGCAGGTGAGACCCTGCTCCGCCTGCGCGAGTACCAGATGTGCGTCGCTTTGCGGTGCCGAGAAAAACCATTTGTGACCGACCAGTTCGTATTCGCCCATATGAAGGTGATGAGCCCGGGTTGTATTGCTGCGAACGTCGGACCCACCTTGCTTTTCCGTCATCCCCATGCCAATTGTGCAGGCGGATTTCCGGGTCGCCGGGATAGAACGATGATCGTAGGTGCTGGCAGTCACTTTCGGAATCCATTCGGTGGCCAGATCGGGGGCATGTCGCAGTGCCGGAACTGCGGCATGGGTCATGGTCAGCGGGCAGCAGGTACCGGCGTCGGCCTGGGTGGATAAATACAGGAGCGCGGCGCGGGCCACGTGAGCTCCCGGCTGACCCGGATTGACCCAGGACAGGTTATGGACACCATGGCTCGTGGCCAGGCCCATGAGTTCGAGGTAGGCGGGATGAAAATCGACTTCATCGATACGGTGGCCGTAGCGGTCAAATGCCTGAAGCCGGGGTGGATTACCGTTTGCCTGCCGACCCAGTTCCATCATCTCTCCGCCCACCAGTTCGCCGTAGGCCGACAGGACAGGGGCAGCCCACTGCCCGCCTTCCCATTCCACGGCGTCGATCAGCGCCTGGTCGGTGAGCCAGGCATTGTAATCAGTCAGTGGAGTTGGCTGATTGTGAACGGAATGAGTGAGGAATCGATCGCTGGTGGACATAGGCGTTAACGTATTAGCGAACCAGGGATTGTGGGCTTGAGATCCGAGTTTACTATGGTTGACTCATCGCTCAAGGAGCTTCCTTAATGATAACTGATCCTGAGAAGTGGATTTGGCACTGCATCGGTGGGATACTGAATCAGTAATTCGACCTTCAAGGAAATCCAAGTGTTCAGATTGTCCGGGAAAGTATTATCGGCGATGGCTTTACTGTCGGCTTTGTCAATATCCGCTGTCTATGGGCAGCAACTGACAGTCAAAGATGGAGTTTTTACACAATCCCAGGCGGAGACCGGCCGGGTCGTCTACGATACCCACTGCGGAACCTGCCACGACATGAAGTTTTACGCCGATATCTGGGAGTATTGGCAGGACAAACCGCTGCTGGATTTCTGGTTTGCGATTGTCGCGGAGATGCCGGCCGAAAATCCCGGCTCTCTGCTGGATTCCGAATACACGGATATTGTCGCCTACATCCTGTCCGAACGTGGTTACCCGGCCGGTGAGTCGATCCTTGACCGCTACAACGGCCTGGACAATATCAACATCGTGGCGCCCTGATTGCCGGTGCTCAACCCGGTCCGGTTTTAAACCCGGATCGCTAGTCCGGTATGCGTTTCCGGTCAGCCTGTCAGACCCGGTTGGGAGCAATTCCGACCTGGTGCCGGTCGACAGGGACGCCGCGGGCAGCTACACTGAATTTTTCGCAGTTCCACCGCAACGACACTTCCCTCACGCCATGTTTACAACTCGACACTACTCTGCCTTTTTTGTCTCACTGTTGCTTCTGCTGATTTCACCGTGGACGTCCGCCAATCTGGATCG
Organism: Pseudomonadales bacterium; assembly: GCA_024234395.1. Lineage (GTDB taxonomy): Bacteria > Pseudomonadota > Gammaproteobacteria > Pseudomonadales > Pseudohongiellaceae > NORP240. Next base: position 186,704 of record JACKOH010000003.1, on the reverse strand, counting down.
GCAGCAGATTGAACAGGTCATCGGCTACTTTGAATCGCGGCCGGTGACAGGATTTGAGCAATTCCTCGATCAGTTGAACGGATCGCCTGCTGTCACCGCCGAAACCGCCAACGTCATATCCGCCTATCGCAGTGACCGGGATCTGAACGATGCCCAGTCGGATCTTCTGTACCGGTTGCTGGGGATCTATACCCGGTTACGCTATGGAGACGCAGCGCTGGAGACCTTGCAGCAGCTGGTCGCAATTCCCACCTACCAGGACGAGAACATTCCCCAGCATGAAAATCCCGAGTTTCACAGGTTCGCTGCGGTGCTGTCCGCGCTGGCAACTGATTTTGGCCTGAAGTTCCGCAACGTCGACGATCGTGTCTATGAGATCACGCTGGCAGGCGAGGGCGACGAACTGGTCGGCTTTCATGCCCATGCGGATGTGGTTCCAGTCAATCCGGAACTCTGGGTTCTGGAGGACGGAACCCGGCTGGATCCGTTGCAGGTCACCCGTATAGGCGATCGCCTTTACGGCCGCGGAACCGAAGACGACAAAAATGGAATCGTGGTGTCTTTATACGCGATGCGGGTCATTCAGGAACAGCACCTGGATCTGCTGAGAACTCTGCGGTTGCTGGTCGATACCACCGAGGAAACCATCGGGGAGGCGATTCCTTATTACTTCGACAGCAACCCGGTACCGGCCTATAACATTGCCCTGGATGGCTCCTACCCGGTAGTCATTGCCGAGAAAGGATTCGGTACCGTGATGGCCAGCTTCCCGGTCCGGCGAGGATCCGGTGAGGGTGCGGAGATCATCCACATTACCGGTGGACTGGCGACCAATCAGATCCCGTCAGCGGCCACCGCGACCATTCTTTCCACCCGCCCGCAACAACTCGCTGCCACGCTGGAAGAGGCAGGGCAGCTGTACCGGGCAGGTAACGGTGCCAATTTCTCGATACAGGCGCGGGCGGAATCAGACCGGGTAATCCTGGCCGTCCAAGGGGTGTCCGCGCATTCGTCGGAGCCTCAATCCGGTGTCAATCCGGTATCCAGAATGCTGGATTTTCTGCACCAGATGGACTTGCAACAGCTGTTTCAGCACAACCATATAACCGATGCTGCTCACTATGCCTCGGTCAACTGGGGGCTGGATTATCTGGGCAACACCCTTGGCGTCGCCTACAGTGACGCGTTCATGGGGCCCCTGACCACTGCAGTCACATTTATTGGAGATGGAGAGCAGACCCTGCGCCTGGCCGTCAATCTGCGCCTGCCGGTCGGCAGAGAGCCGGCTGAACTATTGCAACAGATCGAGTCCAGTCTGCTGGCCTGGTCTGCTGCGAGCGGGGTGGAAGTGGATTTCGATCTGAGTGCCGCCGATCCCATGTACCGCAATCCGCAAGGCGCCTGGGTCAATGCGCTGTTGGATATCGCTACCGAGACCCTGGACATGCCGAGGAAATTCGGTACCTCGGCCGGTGCCACTTCAATCCATGATCTGCCCAATGGCGTGCAGTTCGGCCTGGCGATGCCGGACCAGAAGTACACCGGGCATAACGCCAATGAGTTCAAGCGAATCGATCAGTTTCTGCTGGATCTGCAGATCGTGACTGAAGCGATGGCAACACTGGGGCGGATGCCAGGTCTTTAATGCAGCGTCGGTAGTCGCCAGTTCGCCGCAGTTTCTCCCTTCAAGCCTTTACTTTCCCCAGCGGCGGGGCTAAGTTGAGCAATAACCACATTGCAGGGCCGTCCAGGGATGTGCCGGTCCCGGATCTCAGGAGAGCCATTATGATGTCTTCTTATTCTCAATTGGTCAGATCCCTTGGCCTCGGGGCGTGCCTAGTTCTGTCGAGTAATATTGCGCTGGCCCAAAAAAATCATCCGGATTTTAGCGGAACCTGGACCAATCAGTCTTTAACCGGGCTGACCCGCCCTCGTGGTGTTGAGAAACTGGTGGTCACGCCCGAAGAGGCCCGGGTCATTATTGCCAATACATCAACCGTACCCGGGCTGTCAGCCGAGCAGGTTGAGCAGGGTGCTGCTGTCGATCCGGAAACCGGATTGCCGCCGGCGGGAAGTTTTGATTTTGGGCTGCGCGGATATAACAGTTTCTGGACGGATCCGGGTTCGTCACTGGCGATGGTGCGCGGGGAATTGCGAAGTTCCCTGATCATTGATCCGGAGAACGGCCGCGTGCCGCGACTGGAGACACCACGGGTATCCCTGGGTTCACGCTCGTTCGGATTGCGGTATGTGACTGGCAACGGGGGCAATGAAGGCCCGGAAGCCATGCCCCTGGCAGAGCGTTGCCTGATTGGGTTCGGCAACACGGCCGGGCCAGGCATGATGGGCACGCTGTATAACAGTACTTACGAGTTTGTACTGACCGATGACTACTTCGTGATCCTGACCGAAATGGTGCATGACGCTCGAATTATTCCACTCTACGGTTCCGCCGAAGAAGCGAGAAATCACCGGCGACCTCTGGTGCTTCAGCAGTGGCTGGGAGATTCCCGCGGCTGGTGGGAAGGCGACGTGCTGGTGGTTGAAACAGTAAATGTCAAACCGGAACAGATGGCCGAAAGTTCTATCCGCATTACTCCGGAAGGCCACTTTATCGAACGCTTCCAGCGGTACTCGGATACTGAGATCGTCTACAGCTTTACGGTCGAGGATGGCAATCTGTACAGCCAGCCCTGGACCGCGGAGCTCAGTTATCACGCCACCGAGGGGCCGGTCTACGAATACGCCTGTCATGAAGGCAACTATGCCATGCGGGGGATTCTTGCCGGTGCCAGAACCGCTGAGGTTCAGGCTCAATTAGAGAGCCGTTAGACTCACCGGAACTGGTTCAATCTATTGATCGGGCGTTCTCATTCCCTCCGGTTCCAGGACCCAGGAGATATCCGATGCCTTGTTTGAAATGCGGGTACAGTGCCACCTACAGCTCAGCCAGCTGCCCGATCTGTAACGATCGTGCCAAACAACTGGCGCACAACCAGGCCAATCTGAAACAGTCGGCAGACGCTGGCAGAGAGTTCGGTGACGGCCTGATGGCAATGCTCGTCGGCCTGTTCGCGCATCCGTTCTTCAGTCTCGTGACTTTCACCTTCTTTGGCTATGTCGGGATGCTACTGCTGGCTCCGCTGTTCGGATTGTCTGCGCCAATCGACAATCCTTACGCTGATCCGGCCCGTACGCTGGATATAGTGACGGAATCGGCGCCAGGCTGGTACCACGTCCCGGCCGTTGCGGTGCCGGCAGTGGTGGCCGTGGTTTTCAGAAAACCTGTAAGGCTACTGATGAAGGCACTGATTGTGCTTGCCGCCGTGGCACTGCTAGTGACCGTGGTGGTCTATTTTGTTATTCAATTGCAGAGCCGTTGATAATGGATTCCGGATTGTTGCCAGGATGAAAAGCTGTCGAGATGAATGATTGACAGGTTGTCACTCATGCCGCAACACAGTAAGCAAAATACTGACCTCACCTGGATGTCGATCTCAGCTGTAGTCACCACCTTCATACAACCAGTTCAGAGCATACTGATCGGTACAGAGCTGTTCTCCTATTGCTCGAATATGCGCCGCAATTTCCGATGTCATACCATCCTCCCGGGCCGAACCGGCCTGACCTTTTCTGATCATGGCACCTCGCTGCAGAATCGGAACACCGGGCAGGGCTGACATTTCAAATTTTTCAGTGTTTTGCTTCATCCAATTGAAACCGGTCAGCTCCTCGATCACCGGCCACTGGTCTGCGCTCGGCTCCAGCTCAAGAAACTCCGCGATTCTGCGCAACGATCCGCCATGGTCTTTTTTCATTTCGGTGTAATGCAACAGCAGAACATTGGGGGCATGGCGTAAAGGCCACCAGGCGGAAATGAATTGAAAAAACATCCCCTGCATGCCCATGGCGCCGTCCAGCACTTCACGATAAAACCCGGGGAAGGTCTGACGCGTCATAGCCTGTTTTGGCACCTGCCAAAGCTCAAACCACTCATCGGTATGTTTCTCGATAAACGGTTTGAAGGACACCATGGCTTCTTCCGGGTTCCTGGCGATTACAAGGTAGCGGACGTTACGGTCAGACGTCGGTTGCAAGTAAGGAATTCCGGGCGGTGCCGAGTGGGTTTTGAAGGCGCGCGGAATTCCAACCGGCATGGCCTCGACCCGGTCCAGAATGTCCTGTACCGTTTGTTCAGGGTGGGCAAGAAATTCGATCCAAGGGACCTCTGCATAGATGTCTTGGAAATCCCGCTTGCCACCCTGCAGCAACTGGTAGACGATATTCATGGTCCAGGTAGTACCGCTTTTGGGCGGTACGGAAATCACGATATCCCGATCACGCCAGTCAATCTGTTGCTGAATGTCGGGACGTATCCAGGGTGGGCCATGGGTTTTCGGATTGTCCATTAAACTGTCCTCAAAAAGCGCGGTCGGGGCGGGGTCTGTAAGAAAGTCTGCACGGGATAGCCAGTAACTTCAAGCCGGTGATACCCGATGCAAAGGTCCGGAGACAGTTGATAACAGGTCGAACAGGACAGTTTGTCATGATCTGTCGGTGTCTAATGAACTTTTGGACTGTGTCTGGAAACAACCAGCAACAACAGGGCAATCGAAATGACTGTTAGCCCGGCGGCAGTAAGAAAAGCAATCGCTTCACCGAGCCATTCCCACAAGGTTCCGAACAGGATCGCGCCTGGCAACAGTAGCAGGCCACTGACCATATGGTACAGCCCATAGGCGGTCGCTTTCTGCCCGGCTGGTGCGAAATCTCCCACCAGGGCACGTTCGGCACCTTCGGTCAGTGCCAGGCTGCCGGCATAGGCCAGAAACAGAAGCCAGATTAAACCGATGTTGTCCGGGCTGAAGGCAAGAGCCACGAGCAGGACAAATCTCGCACCCCATCCGATCAAAAGAACCGGCAATCGACCCAGGTGATCGGACAGGTAACCGCCTGGTATCGCCACCAGCATTTTTATCGCGCTGGCAGCTGACCACAGCAACGGGACCCAGACGAGTTTGAGCCCGTGAGATTGGGCCCACAAGACCAGGAACACCTCAGGCGTAGTAGCCAGTGCCAGTCCGCCTGCCGCAATGATCAGTGCCCGAAGCTGGCTGTCCAGTCCGAGCCAGGATAGTTTTGCAGGAGGTTCGGTTGTTGTGACAACTGTTAATCTGTCAGGTAATCCATAGCCGATCAACAGCATGACCAGCAGGCCGGGAATCACGGACAACAGAAATACCTTTTCCAACTCGATTCCCAGGCTCAGCATCCCAAACGCCAATAAGGGGCCGACCACGGCGCCGGTATGATCCAGGGCCCGGTGAAAGCCGAAGGCCCGCCCTCTGATCCCGCTCGAGGTACTGGCCGAAATCAATGCATCCCTTGGCGAAGTGCGCAGTCCCTTACCTACACGATCCAGAAAACGCAGCAGCAATACCCAGACCCAGCCGAACGCCAAGCCAATCAGTGGACGGGCACTGTTGGAAAGGCCATAGCCACCCAGCACCAGGCGCTTGGCATTCCAACCACGGTCCGCGAGGCGGCCAGATACCAGTTTCAGCAGGCTGGCGGTTGCTTCAGCGACTCCCTCCACCAAACCGACGACGGCAGGGCCAGCGCCCAGACTGGCGGTGAGAAATATCGGTAACAACGGGGTGATCATCTCGCTGGCGGTATCGTTCAGAAAGGAAACAAGGCCCAGGATGATGACTGTGCGGGGTAAAAACTGAAACATCGGTAGAACTCAGCGGGGATCAATGTCCCGGTCGTTGGCCGGATTGACACAGGCAAACGGTACGGGAGTGACTTCCTTTATGATCGCTTCGCGATCGATAATCTGCATCAGGAAAGGAAATGGGCCTGGATCGAATTGCGGGTAGTTGATAAACGAATATAACGGCAGAATCGAACCGGAGTTATTGTAAATCTGCAGGAGCAATTCGGCGTCTTCATCGCGACCAAGGGTCTTGAGTGTCAGCCAGTGCAACGTCCGGTCATAGCCGGGTTCCTGGTCACTCTTTGGTGCGAGAGTCTCAAACAACCGATTGGCATCGTCAGTGCGATTCTCTGCACAGGCCTGGCGAATATCGACCAGCAGGTCCCTGTAGGCTTCGGCAAGCAACGGGACTGGACTGGTTGGACTGATACGATAAAGTCGTGCCGCTTCAGCTGCCTGTGCCAACTCACCTGACCACAGCAGGGCTCGCTGAGCCTGGTACAGGAAAAGCCTGTCGGTGGGCCGTTCCCGCATGGCACGTAAAGATAATTCGGTGGCCAGATCGAAATCAGCGGCCCGGTAACTGCTGATGATCAGCAGCGGAAGACGGCTGTTGTCCGGACCCATCAGGGTAAGGAATTTTTCAATCTGTTCAACGGCCTCCCTGGGATACTGCAGATCCAGCTCCAGCCGGATAAGCGTGCTGAGCATTTCCCTGTCATTGGGACGCTGTTCCAGATACTGAATGACTAGGTCGTGGAAGTCGCGCAACCGCAAATCCACTTGTGCCTGCAGCGCCCGGTACTTCAGCGCATCCACCGGGTTGGACGAATATCGGATGGCTTCGCTGACCTGTTCCTGGAAACGGGACAGGATGTGTTCATAGCTCAGGCCCGGATCCGGCCGGATCAGGGTCACGTCAAGGTAATTGGACCAGTATGTGGCCAGCCGGAAGCGGGCCTCTGCGAACAGTGGGTCCAGTCGGATGGCTTCTACATAGGAGGCGAGACACTCGTCGGGGTAATCGGTCACGCAGCGTGGTTCATAAGAAAGTCCTTGCAGGTAGGCATTGTAGGCCGCAATGGAACGGGTGCCCACGCCCTGCATAGCAGCCAGGGCCTGCGGGTCCATGGCAGTCTGCAGCGCCTTTGAGATATTGATAGCCAAGTCTTCCTGGATAGCTATGGCATCTTCGGTACTGCGGTCGTAAGTGTCGGACCACAGATGAATTCCGTCACTGGCCCGGATGAGTTGGGCCGTTACCCTGAGGCGACCCTCAAACCGTCTCACCTGACCTTCCAGGATGTGCGCCACGCCCAGGAGTGAGGCAATCTCGGACGCATCCCGATCAGACCGCCTGAAGGCGAAGCTGGAGGTTCGGGAGGCGACCTTCAGGTCCGCTGTTCTGACCAGAGCGTTGACTATTTCCTCACTCAGGCCATTGACGAACCAACCCTGATCAGCGTCCGGACTGAAATCGTCGAATGGCAGGACGGCGATAGATTTGTCCGTGATTAACCGGAAAGCGGCAGGATCCGGGGTTTGTGAAGTATTAGCCTGGGTATCCACCATGGTAAGCGGACTGCTGAAGCGGCTTTCCCAGATAAAGTAACCGAGTGCGATGGCGAGTGCGCTGATCAGCACAATATTCAATCCGGAAGCTGAACTGACGGCTGGTTGCTGATCCGGATCAGCGAGATCGGTATGTTCAACGCCATTGTCAGTCAGGTCGAATGTCCAGGAAGAAACCACGACCACGGGAAAACCCGTGGCAAGAATGATAAAAACGAGGGTAAGAATCCAATCCGGTAAACCGAGCGGCCGGCTCAGCGTGTCAACCACCTGCACGATGAGCCACCCTATGACAAGGTACGTGGTGGCCACCCGGAATACATTGCGGCGTCGCAGTTCTCCCAGCAGCTTGTTCATGAGAAGGATCACCGGAATGTGGTCGGGCTGCAGGCAAGCAACCGGTCAGACAATGACTGAGTTTACCACGCCGCAGTATAAGGAAAAGCTGTCGCGAGCCACTTTCGGAGCTGACAATGTCTGTTTCAGCCGCTATTCAGGAGTTGTGGGAAACCGTAAGTCAGATGGCAGGATGGAAGGCAGTAATAAATTTTGCGCGGCGGGCGCAACGCACAGTATCGACTAAAATAAGGGCTCTGCTGTGGCGGGTCTGGCTGTGTCGTCAGAAGCTCTCTCTGGCCTCCAGCACCAGCTGTGGCGTTCTGCCGCCCGGCAGGTGATTGTTCAGGGGGTATGCGATATCCACATGTATCACTTTGCCCTTGTCCGATTTGCTGGGTGAAAGTCGCAGCCCGAAGCCGACATTCTGATACAGGTCATTGCCATTGGGCTCGGTGCTGCCGAACACGCGCCCCACATCATAAAAACCGGCGACCCCTACACGCAGCAGCTGAAACAGATGGTAACGTGTAAACAGCCGCTCCTCGATGGAAAAGCGTACTGCCGAATCTCCGTTGAGGTAATGGGAATCGTAGCCTCGCAGGCCAGTACTTCCGCCCAGGAATACCTGCTGGCTGGCGTTCAGATTTATCGCATGAGTTGCGGCAAGCCCCATGTAGAGGGTTCGATTCTCAGTCTGGCCGCGATGGAAATCCAGCGCCACGCTGGCGACGGTATCCTCCCAGTCTCCGCTGCGCTGATTCAGCCGTCCATACCAGTCGGCATGCCACTGCAACAGCATTTTGGGGCGGAACAGCAGAGTGTCGCGATACAGGCCTGAAAAGATCAATTGACCGTCGCCGCCGGGGCTGTACCCCAGTGAGGTAGTCAGCCAGCTGCCGATATGCAGGTCTTCGGTCCGGTAAATCTGGCTGATGTTATATCCGACAGCATAGTTGTCTTCCACTCTTTCGTACTGCACAAACGGGTAATTCAAAGAGATATCCGCAGGCAGCAGTGCCGGGGAGGGACGTTCGATTCCGGGCCCGTAACGATGATTCTCATGCCGGAATCCGAATGAGTAACGCTGCGTCACCTGGTCCTGCAGGCCCGGCGAGAACCCCCAGGAAAACTCGGCGATTTCCTTGCTGTGATCCACCTCGGTAATCCTGTCTCCCCAACGGTACTGGGTCAGCACCTCATCGGTCTTGTCCAGATTGAGATCCCAGGCGTGGCGGCTATCCAGGGAAAAGAACGGCTGTGCATACTGTAGCTGCAGGACGGAACCGTCGGAATTGTCAGCGGCGGCCAGTTTGAGAACCCGACGACGGGCACGAAAGTCAGGATGCTCGAAGAAAATGCCGTATGAGGTGCGCTCCGGATCGTTGGTATAGCTGACATTCACTCTCTGGCCGGTACCCAGAAAATTGGTATCGCGAACGCCGAGTTGAAAATTGGTGTCGCCGCCGGAGGTATGAAAAGAGATATCGGGCGTCATGGTCCAGACTTCGCGGGTCACCGCTTCCAGATCGACTGTATCACCACATTTGCGCAGCACCCGCAGCTTCGATTCTGCCACGTATTTCTGATTGCGTAACAGACGCTCGCTTTCCGACAACATCTGCGAATCCACTTCCTCTCCGGGTTCGAACAGCAGCTGATTGCGAATGACACCCGGCTTGGTGTCGAGGTGGATACGATTTACCCAGCGATACAGGGAAATGTTTTCATCGGGGTTGGTTTCATCGAAGATCGGCAGTTGATTGGTGACGATACTGCGTACATGATAGTGCCCGTTATCGATGTCGAAGGAATCCCGCGTGCCCCAGCGGGAGATGGCTTCAGTGAAATCGAATCCGGAGTCAGCCGGTGTATTAACGATTTCACAATTCTCATCCAGTCGGGAGGCAGCCTGGGCCAGTGCCGTCTGTGAGATCAGCAAGCCACTCAGGAAGCAGGCCAGGCTGATAATACTGCCACCACGGATCACTTTGGCCACCTGAAAAGAGGAAATGGAGAGGCTTACCACGCTAACAGTCCAGTCTTAAGGAATTCTTACGTGCCGCCGGATTCGATAGAAACGTCAGCGGCTGAAAACTGAACTGCCACAGCGGTCGCCGGGATCAGATTCGTCGGCAGTTGTCAGCGGTGACCGACAATCCGTCACATTGAGCCATTCCGTAATCACTTCTGTTAAAATCGCCGGCCTGATCAAGGACACAGTAACGAGACTCAGACTATGCCTGCCTACCGCTCCAAGACTTCCACCGCCGGCCGTAACATGGCCGGGGCCCGCGCCCTGTGGCGTGCCACCGGTATGAAGGATGAAGATTTTCACAAACCGATCATCGCCATCGCCAATTCTTTCACCCAGTTCGTACCTGGCCATGTGCACCTGAAGGATCTGGGGCAACTGGTGGCCCGCGAGATAGAAAAGGCCGGTGGTGTGGCCAAGGAATTCAATACCATTGCGGTCGATGACGGCATCGCCATGGGCCACGACGGCATGCTCTACAGCCTGCCATCCCGGGATATTATCGCCGATTCCGTGGAGTACATGGTCAATGCTCATTGCGCCGATGCGCTGGTCTGCATATCCAATTGCGACAAGATCACGCCGGGCATGCTGATGGCCGCCATGCGGCTGAATATTCCCGTGATCTTTGTTTCCGGTGGTCCCATGGAGGCGGGTAAAACCAGGCTGGCGGATCACAAGCTGGACCTGATCGACGCCATGGTGATCGCTGCCGACAGTTCCAAGTCGGACGACTATGTCGCGGAAATCGAGCGCAGTGCCTGCCCCACCTGCGGTTCCTGCTCGGGAATGTTCACCGCCAATTCCATGAACTGCCTGACCGAGGCATTGGGGCTGTCGCTGCCCGGTAACGGCACCGTGGTCGCTACCCATGCCGACCGCGAACAATTGTTCCTCGAGGCCGGCCGGACCATAGTGGAGTTAGCCAAGCGTTACTATGAACAGGACGACGAATCGGCGCTGCCGCGTTCGATTGGAAGTTTTGAAGCGTTTGAAAACTGCATAGCGCTGGACATTGCCATGGGTGGTTCCACCAATACCATCCTGCACCTGCTGGCGGTCGCACAGGAGGCCGAGGTGAATTTCACCATGGCGGATATCGACCGCCTGTCACGGAAGATTCCGCAATTGTGCAAAGTGGCCCCGAATACCCAGAAGTACCACATTGAGGACGTGCACCGGGCCGGCGGCATCATGGCCATTCTGGCCGAGCTGGATCGCGCCGGGTTGCTGCATACCAGTCTGCCTACCGTGCACAGCCGCAGCATGGCGGCCGCGCTGGAGCAATGGGACATAATGCAGACCAGCAGTGATGCGGTTAAATCCTTCTACAAGGCTGGCCCCGGCGGTATTCCCACCCAGGTGGCATTCAGTCAGTCGGCGCGCTGGCCCAGCCTCGATGCTGACCGTGAGAACGGTTGTATCCGCTCTCTGGAACACGCTTTCAACAGAGAGGGTGGCCTGGCGGTTCTGCGCGGTAATATCGCAGTGGATGGTTGCGTGGTGAAAACAGCCGGTGTGGACGAATCGATCCTGGTGTTTGAAGGTTCAGCCTACGTCACCGAATCCCAGGACGAGGCAGTTGCCGATATCCTGGCCGACAAGGTCAAAGCCGGTGACGTGGTGATTGTGCGTTACGAAGGCCCGCGAGGCGGCCCCGGCATGCAGGAAATGCTTTATCCCACGTCCTATATCAAGTCCAAGGGTCTCGGCAAAGCCTGTGCGTTACTTACCGATGGCCGCTTTTCGGGCGGCACTTCAGGGCTTTCCATTGGCCATGTCTCTCCAGAAGCCGCGGCCGGTGGGGCCATCGGCCTGGTGCGCAATGGTGATCGCATCCGCATTGACATCCCCAACCGGAGCATCGATGTGCTGTTGAGCGACGAGGAACTGGCCAGTCGGCGAGCGGAACAGGAGCGGATCGGCTGGAAGCCGGTCAAGCACCGGCCGCGCCAGGTGAGCGCCGCTTTGAAAGCCTATGCTATGCTGGCTACCAGTGCCGACAAGGGTGCCGTTCGAGATCTGGCCAAACTGGACTGAGTCCGGGCGGCGCCGGTCGATAACTCCAGGCCTCTGGACCTGCAGGTGCAGAGAATACTGCTTAACGCTGTATTTATACTCGCCGCCAATTTAAGATGCCTGGCAGTACCTGCCCACGAAAATTGCGGCAACCGCTACCTGGGATCATCAGGACCGCGATGCCGGCACTGAACCGAAGCCCGGACCAAAGCCCGAACCGAAGAATGGAGAAACCAGCATGGATCCGACCCAATTGATTGTCCCCGGTGTCTTACTTTTACTGATCATTGGAGTTCTCCGATCAGGTATCAAGTTTGTGCCGCAAAACCGGGCTTATATCATCGAGCGATTCGGCAAGTATCACTCGACTAAAGAGGCCGGGCTCAATTTCATCCTGCCGTTCATAGACCGGGTGGCAGCCAACCGCTCGCTCAAGGAACAGGCAGTGGATATTCCCAGCCAGGGAGGGATTACCAAGGACAATATTTCCCTCACCGTGGACGGTGTGCTCTATTTCCGGGTTCTCGATCCCTACAAGGCCACTTACGGAGTTGATGACTACATCTTTGCCGTGACGCAACTCGCGCAGACCACCATGCGATCAGAATTGGGCAAGATGGAGCTGGACAAGACTTTCGAGGAGCGCGATCACCTCAATGCCAATATTGTGCGCTCCATCAATGAGGCATCCGGACCCTGGGGTATCCAGGTGATGCGCTACGAGATCAAGGATATTGTCCCGCCTTCCTCGGTAATGAATGCCATGGAAGCACAGATGAAAGCCGAGCGGGTCAAGCGCGCCCAGATCCTGGAATCCGAGGGTGACCGGCAATCCGCCATCAATGTGGCGGAAGGTCAGAAGCAGGCCGTGGTATTGGCGGCGGAAGCAGACAAGGCCGAGCAGATTCTTCGCGCCGAGGGCGAGGCCAAGGCGATCATTGCGGTGGCCGAAGCCCAGGCCGAAGCGTTACGCAAGGTGGGTGAAGCAGCCAATACCGTGGAGGGTCAGAAGGCTATCCAACTGGATCTGGCCACCAAGGCCATCGAGGCCAAACAGGCCATTGCCCGGGAGTCCTCGGTGGTGCTGCTGCCTGAAAACGGAACTGATGCGGCCAGCCTGGTGGCGCAGGGCATGGCAATCATCAATGAGATGAATCGCAGGAATCCCAATTCCACCGGGTCGCAGAGCGGGCAGGGAGGAAACGGTAGTGGAATGGCTTGAAGATAATATGGCCGTAATCCTGACCTTTATCGGCCTGGCGCTGCTCGCTATCGAGGTCATGGCGCTGGGTTTCGCGGTAATAGTGCTGTTCTTCATCGGTCTGGGATGTCTGGCCGCGGGACTGCTGATGTTTATAGGTATTTTGCCCGAGACGTTGGCCGGTGCGTTGGTCGGAGTCGCTTTCCTGACCCTGTTGGGGGCGGCATTGCTCTGGAAACCTCTGAAACGGATGCAGGACAAGGTCGAGAACAAACCGGTAACCTCGGATCTGATCGGCCACACTTTCACCCTGGAGTCCGATATCTCCAGGCACCACCCGGGACAGGTTCGATTTTCCGGGGTGGACTGGCGCGTGCTCAGTGATTCGGAAATTCCCGCCGGCACCGATGTTCAGGTTGTCGGCACGGCGGTGGGAGAACTGACGGTCGCCCGTAAAGCCTGACAATTCACACAAATTGATTAAACCGGAGAATACTGGTGAATACGATAAATCCGCTGTGCCTGCAGGCAATTATCATTACTTCGGTTCTGGCCTGTCTGCCGATGCAATCCATTGCTCAAACCGATGCCGGCATCCAGAACCAGACGTTCGCAGATGAACTGTTTGTGGAGCCTCCAACTCTGGAGAATCTGGGTTTCGAATGGTTCATCCGCGGCGATGATAATCGAAACGCGACGGTCAGCGTCAGTTACCGCCAGCAAGGCTCGACCGAGTGGCATGATGCGTTGCCCATGTTGAGGATTGGGGGAGAACGCATTTATGCACGGGTAAATTTCGATGTCGAGTTACCGCCCATGTTCGCCGGTAGCATCATGAATCTCACTGCCGATACCACCTACGAGGCCCGCTTCACTCTGCAGGACCCCGATGGCGTGGAAGGCGAGTCTACCCGGACCCTGATTGTCAGTACGCGCCCCGAACCGGTGCCATATTCAGCGGGGCGCATTTTTCATGTCTATCCACATGGCTATAGGGGCGAGAAGCTGGAACCCTCCTTTGAAGGGCTGCTGTGTGCCTACAATTTCAGCTGCTCGGGAACCGACTGGTCAACTACCGGTCGGCCCCGGGTGCGGCCAGGCGATACCATTCTCGTGCATGCCGGTTTGTACCAGTACGACCGTTACGAATACACCACCAGCGATAGAAACCGGCTCATGCCGCTGGCGGGGACATACTTTCTGACCGCTGATGGCACGGCGGACCGGCCCATAGCCATCAAGGCGGCCGGAGATGGAGAAGTGATCTTCGACGGAGCCGGGAATTACACCCTGTTCAATGTTGAAGCAGCTGACTATAACTATTTCGAAGGCATTACTTTTCGCAACACGGAAATAGCCATATTGGCCGGCACCCAGTTCATCACCGGTTCCAAAGGCTTGACCGTAAAAAATTCCAGGTTTGAAAATGTCGGTGCCGGAGTTTTCACCAATTACAGTGGCTCCAGTAATTTTTATATCGCTGACAACCGGTTCTACGGACGCAATGATCCTGAGCGGATGATAGGCTGGTCGGATCCGGAGCTGTGGGCACGCTTTGATGGCGTAGACGGGCAGAGCCATCCTCCGGCCATGGATTCCTATGTGGCGGTAAAGGTTTATGGACCCGGCCACGTTGTGGCTTACAACTACATAGCCAATTTCCACGACGGCATCAATGTGGAGACTTATGGAAATCCTGACGGCACTGAACCATCGGGGACCGGAGTCTATGGCCCGAAATATCCGCCTCGGGAGTATTGGGACAGGCGCCCTGTGTCGATAGATTTTTATAACAATTACATCACCAACAGTCATGACAATCCTATCGAGATCGACGGCAGCATGCACAATGTCAGGGTCATGCGCAACATGCTCATCAACCATCCCTCACACGCGATGTGTAACCAGCCAGCCATGGGAGGTCCAGTCTACTGGATACAGAATATCGCCTATAACCTGCCGGGTGGATCAACCCGGCTCACCACGGGAGCGGCAGGTGTAATTTTCTATAACAACACGATTTTTTCAGAAACCGAGGGATCCCTTCAGAACTCCCACTGGCGCAATAATCTTATACTCGGTCAGAATGCTGCCGGCCGGCTATTTGATATCAGCAGCTTTACCAATTACACGTCATCCGATTTCAATGGTTTCTATTCCTTCCCCGGTAAGGCGGGAGTGTTTGCCTGGAATACGCCTCCCGAAGGTGTCATGGCCGACTACCCGGGACCGGGCAGGAACCCGCATCTTGAAACCAGGCAGTTTTCTTCATTGACGCAATACAGCCAGGCTACCGGGCAGGATGAACACAGCATAATGATCGATTATTCAGTGTTTCGTGACGTACCTCCTCTGGATGCCGCTGATATTGAAAACCTGCAGAATGTCTATGCAGCAGACGACTTTGATTTCAGACTGGTACCGGGGTCGGCACCGGTGGACCGGGGACTGCTCCTGCCCAATGTCAACGATGATTACAACGGCTCGGCACCGGATCTGGGAGCGCTGGAGACTGGTAAGGATTTACCACATTATGGACCGCGTGAAAATTGATTTGGGAGTGATTCTGTCCGTCTCTGCATTGAACCTGTGAGCGGAGGACGAACACCGCCTGGCGAAGGGAATCAGCTACGATTTGGTATGGATAGTGCACGCCGGCGAAATTCAGAAGGTGTCTCACCCTTAAGTTCCCGGAAGGCGACATTAAAGGGGGTTGCCGACTGGTAACCCACAGTCATGGCAATTTTAAGGATAGGTATATCAAGACTGGCCGGGTCCGCCAACAGCTCGCAGGCGTCGTCGATCCGGTAACGATGCAGCATGGAGTTGAAATTCGGATAGCCCAGCGAGTTACGGATAAACTTGCGCAGGCGATACTCAGGAAGGTTCAGCCTGGCAGCCAGGCTGGAAATTGTCAGCCCGCTTTCCCGGTGCAGCCTGGGATAATGAAACAGCTTTTCAAAATCATCGTTAGTCAACCGGCTGAGTCTGCCCGATTCAGTCTTTTCTGTGCCTACAGCGAGCTGGCTTATCGGCTCGCCTGGTGCGAATCGGTCGATCTTCATGCTTGCCAGTAAAATGGCGGTGAGTACACAGGTGATGGTGGAAACTGTAAGCAGCCGGGCTTGTTCCATGTCGATCACCCCGTTTGCTACCAGCAGGTTCTCGATTACCAGCACGATAAATACCATGAGCCCCTGCAGTGACACCGAGAGCCAGCGCAGCAGGCGGCGCTCCTGTACCAGGTCGTCACTCCAGCCTTTCAGTGTCCAGAACAGCGCCAGACTGACGAAAAACAGTTGCATGATATCCAGTCCGATCCTGAGTGGATTCGGTATCGGCAGGTCGATACCGCCTTCCGGCAGCAGCACTATTGCTTCCAGTGCAACCTGAAGACAGAGCAACAGGGTCAATGCCGGCGGGAATCGGCGTCCTTCCTGAAAGACGTGAAAGCAGTAGGCCATGAACAGTCCCGGAACTGCCTGCACAGCTGGATGGACCAGCAGTCGCCACGGCCAGGGGGAGATGTCGATACGGAAAAACGGATCGACGTTTACACGTCCCATGCCCTCGAACAGGTAGAGTATGCCAAACAGGGCACCCAGGGCGAATATTCGACCGGCGGGTTTGTCCGGGCCCGCTTTCAGGTATCCAAGTCCGAGCAGCAACGCGGACAGGATGGCGGTCAATTCCATTGCGTAGAGTAATACTGAGTTGAACAAGGCAAGATTCCGGTTTTTGTTATTTTAACGAAGTGTTCTTTTCCTAACCTGTGCACAGGACCGGGCGTTAAAATTTATATATTCACCGGTCAGCGGATCATGATAACCAAAATAGCTTAAACCCAGCTTAAGTGGCTGCTGATTGCTGAAACCAGGCAGCCGGTTTCTTCCAGGGCCGCAGAAATTATGGCAGCTGATACAGGGTAGTCAAACACCGGGTTGTCAAACAAAGGGTCATCAATCAAAGCGGCGTCAAATGGGACTCGTCAATTTCCAGGCTGACTCGAGTCACGGTTTGAGTCTTATGCTATGGTCTCCCAATGTCGTTTCCCGTAATGGAAAAACAACAGCAATGAACTGGGAACTGGGAAGTGGTAAGTGCGCTGGGAGAAATGATCGGGGCGGTCGCGGTTTTCGTTACCCTCATTTACGTTGCCTATCAGTTGAAGCAGACCAATGAAATCTCCCGCTTCAATGCCTCCAAAAAGATCACCGGATCATTCGACAGGTTAAACCAGATGACCGTATGTGATTCCTCCCTCAGGACAGCGATGCAGAAATCAGTGGAGCTGACTTCGGAAGAACGGGATCAGGTGTACGCGTTTGTAAATATGCTTTGTAACACCTGGCTGACGATCCAGGTTGCCTACAACAACGGTCTTCTGGATGCGGGATTTTTAAGGCTGCAAAATGAGATGTCGATTTCGAGCTGGACGGATGGGCGAATGTCAAACCACTCGCGCTGTCGTGGCTTGAGCAATTTCCTGAAATAAGGGACTATGAGATATTCTCACCATTGAGGAAAGTGACTGAACAATAAGTAAGCAGGGGTTGCCGGATTACTGGAGTTGCGGCCTCAATCCACTGTCACGAAAAACTTAAGAATGAGGGTTGGAAAATGAGTCTTGCAGAAATAGTGCAACGAGGTTGGGATGCGGTCGGCGCCGGAGATTTCGATGCGCTGGTGGCTGATTACGAGGAAAGCATGAACTTCGTAATGCCGGGACAGTCTGATGTCCTGGTCGGAAGATCGGCGTTCCGGGAGGCTCTCAATGGTCTCGGCGGCCTGTTGCCACCGGGGTTCGAAATAACCGGGCTGCGTCAGATCGAAGGCGATAATGAAGTGGTCTCGATCGTTGAATGGAAGGCAGAGAAAGTCGCGAATTCCCAGCTTGCCGTGTTATTCAAATTCAACGGTGACAGGATAGTCGAGGAACGCTGGTTCATCGATACCGAGCAGTGGAAAGCGGCTTTCTGAAAGCCATGGAAAATAAATCTGTCCCTATTTATGGGGTCAGTGTTTGCCGGGAGCCAGGGGGACGCCTTCCCGTTCCTTGTGGATATAGGCCTGCAGGGCGATCATGTCCGGGTCATCGGCGGCCAGCTCCTCGCCTTCCAGGGGATTGCGGATACACCAGTTGATCATCTCCCACAGCATGGCCACCCGGCCCAGCTGCTTCTGGAACTTGGGATAGGTTTCCGGATGGGTGTTGGCGCCGTTTGGGTGGCACTGGGCGCAGACAACTTTATTGCTGCCCAGCGCGGGATCGGTGAACAGTTGCCGGCCTCTGGCGGCGACCTGCTCATACTGCTGCTGCCAGCGTTCCACATCCGCTGCCGTGAATTCATCGCCCATGACCAGGCCGGATGCCAGCAATGCCATTCCGATTAATAGAATTTTCATTACAGTTCCCCTTGCTCTAGTAGTGATTCTGCGGCGGTACGCGGAGTGCTGGAGCCTGGTAGGAGGTGTCCTCCGGCCGCCCGCTGGCTCCGTTCCATGACACGGTGCGATTGCTGTTGTCGTACAGGGTGTATTCCAGATCCACCCGGCCGGTGTGGACATTGATCAACTGCCAGCCGGTTGCGTCTCTGGCCGAAAACGGATCGGCGCGATTCATGGGCACGGTCATTACCGGTACGTGGCTGCCCGATTTGGCGTAGCTGGAAGGGTACGGCCAGGGCCAGGCGGTCGCCATCACCGAGTTGAAGGCGATGTTGCCGATCTGGTTGTACTGAATCTGGTGAACGTGGCCATAGATGACATTGACCCTGTCGAAAGGCGCCAGAATGGCCTGCACCTGGTCGGCATCGTCGGTCCAGAAGTTCCAGCCCTTGTAGATTTTCTGAATCGGTGAGTGGGAGAACACCACCACGGGGGTGTCTCTGGAGATATTCTGCAGGTCTGCTGCCAGCCAGCGACGCTGGGCTTCGCCCACCATAAACGGCGACCCGTTGGGATTGTCCAGGCCAGCCATTTCGCTCATGCGGCGTTCTGCTGACTCCCAGCGGTTGAAAGTCCAGTCGTCGAAGGTCAGGATGCTGTTCAGCACCACGAAGTGCACGCCTTTGTGATCGAAACTGTAGTAGTGCTCGCCGAACAGCTGACGCCAGTAGTCGCCAAGATCCAGGTAATAATCGTGTTCCCCCAGAACTCCGCGCAGTGGAAGACCGTTCAGTCCGGACAGGATTTCGAAACCGTGGTCCAGCTCTTCGCGGGTACCCAGTTGTGCCAGGTCACCTCCGAACATGACGAAGTCCGGTTTCGGATTCATCAGGTTGGTTTCGGCCACTGCGCTGATCAGGCCGCGATCGAAGTTTCTGACGAAGCGGTTGCCTTCGATGTGTTGAATGTGGGAATCGGAAATATAGGCGAAGGTAAAATCTGCGGATTCCTGGGCGCCGGCGATACGGATCAGGCTGACCGGCAGGACTCCGGCAATCGCCGTGGTGGTGGCACGCCTGATGAAGTTTCTGCGCTTCATGGTCATTCCTGGTTACCTCCACGGACATATTGCGGACTGGTCAGGGCTTTCATAAACGCTTCCAGGTCGTTCATCTGCTTCTCAGTCAGGTTCAGTGGCCGGATTCCGCCGCTGAGATAGGGATTGACCGCATCGTCGGGGTGGGTTACCCCGCCGTTATTGTAGTGTTCGATCACCTCGCGCAACGTCTCAAGACTGCCGTCGTGCATGTAAGGTCCCGTGACGTCGACATTACGCAGGGTAGGGGTTTTGAAGGCACCCATATCCGCGACATCGTCAGAGATGGCAAAGCGGCCAAGATGTGAGGTGTCCTCGTCGGTGAGCACTGCCACGTCGACGTCGGTGCCCCTCTGTTTGGCCAGCATGAAGGCGGAGGACAACTCGGGCACCCGGCCTGCCATGTCGTTGATGCCGATGCCGATATTGTGGAATCTGTGATCGGTAAACAGGGCATGATCCTGTTCGATGGTGTGACAGGAGACGCAGCGGCCGTCCTTGAGAAATACGTCGAATCCCCGTTTGGCCGCGTCGCTCATTGCGGTATCGTCCCCGCCGAAATAAAAACGATCAAACGGGCTGTCACCGGAAACAAGGGTACGCTCGAAGGCGGCAATGGCCATTTTTACGTGCTCCATGGTTATCGCGCCCGCTTCGATGTGGAATACCCGGTCAAACGCCTGCCGGTAGTCCGGGTCATTTCGTATGACCAGCAGAATAGGCTGGTGATTGGGCAGCCCCATTTCCACTGGATTGACGAACGGATGCTGGGACTGGTCCTCCAGGTCCGGAGAGCGGCCGTCCCAGAACTGAGTCTTGTTGTAAGCGGCATTGACCACGGTCGGGGCATTGCGGGTGCCGGCCAGATCGCGAATGCCAAGCGATACGCTCAACGGGTAATCGGCGAAGGCTTTTTCCGCATCGTGACAGGTGGAGCAACTGATCTGTGCGGTGGAACTGAAACGCACATCGTTGAACAGGCGCTCACCCAGTTCGATCTTGTCAGCACTCATGGGATTGTTGGCGGGGATGGGTACCGCCGGTAGCCCCAGCGGCTGTGCCTGCAGCTGAACAGCCGCCAGGCAGAAACATAGCAGCAATAATCTGCTCATGGATTTGCTCCTGTTTTTGCAGCGTGGAATTCTTCTGACGGGACAGAGATGCCGGTATTCCGGTTGGAATCAGCTGGAGGAGCATTGAGGCAGCAGATTACTGCTGTTCGGACTGTTCCGCGCATTCTTGTTATTCTCTGCGAGCCGCCAGTCCTGCGTCGGGACTGCGGGTGTCAGATATCAGGACTGGGCCTGAATTATCCTTGTAGACAGTACGGGTTTAAGCCGGGCGGGTAAAATTGAATAATTCGATCAGACCGACCGAGTAGATCGATAGTTTCTGTAAAGGGTGAGGTGGAATGACAGTGTGCAAGAGTATTGCGGATTGTGATGTACCCCCTGCCGGCTTGCCTGGCATCGAATTCACATTCCCTCGCGGTCTGCCCTGGGGCACACTGTGACAGGCTCCAGCCGATTGCAAAAAAATAACTGGGCGGTCCCGGGGATTTGCCGTATAGTCTCGCCGCTTTTCCGGTTCTGACCATTCGTGTACAGATTGTTTCCCTGTCAGGGAGTTCGCCGATGTCTAAGGTATTAATCGTTCTCAACCGCTCGGAAGACTGGGCGCCGTATTACCCCAGCGACCAGGTGATCAGTGTCGATGACTATCTCTCCCTCTCCCAGCAGCGGGAGCAGCGGGTCCGGGTCATCAATATCTGCAGCGACTACAGCTATCTCAGTGAAGGGTACTACTGTTCCCTGCTTTCCGAAGCCAGGGCGCACAAGGTGATCCCGTCCAGTCGGGTGATCAATGAACTCAGTTCACCGCTGCTGTATGGGATTCAGTTGGGCTCGGCCAGCACTATTCTGGGCCGTATCAAGTTCGATGGTGGTGGGGATCAGGAGCTGCTGGTCAAGTCCTGTTTCGGGCAGGTGCAGGACCCGAACTTTCGGTCGCTGGCCAGGCTGCTGTTTGAACGGTTTCCCTGTCCGATTCTGGAGATTCGCCTGCGGCACACGAGTCAGTGGGAAATTACCGAACTAAAATTAGGCAGCCACCTGGATCTCAACGACGAGGAGCAGACATTTTTTGCCGAAGCACTGGAGCGCTTCAGTAATCGGGTCTGGAAGGACAGTCAGAACAACCGTAACCTCAGGTACGATATGGCGATCCTGGTCAATCCGGACGATCCCATGCCGCCCAGCGACGAAGTGGCAATCCGCAAGTTTATCAAGGCCGCCCGTGACGAGGACATCAATGCCGAGGTGATCGGACCGGACAGCATCTTCCGGCTGGCCGAGTTCGATGCCCTGTTCATCCGCGAGACGACCTCGGTCAACCATCATACCTATCGCTTCGCCAAGCGTGCTGAGTCGGAAGGCCTGGTGGTGATCGACGACTCCCAGTCCATCGTGCGCTGCGCCAACAAGATTTACCTAGCCAACGTGTTCCAAGTCAATCGGGTGCCGACACCGCGCTGCCTGATCCTGCACCGGGATCATCCGGAACGACTGGAGGAAGCGGCTCAGGAACTGGGTCTTCCCATCGTGATCAAGATTCCCGACGGATCGTTCTCACGTGGTGTCAAAAAGGTGGAAACCCTGGAAGAACTGCGTACCGCAGCCGCCGAACTGTTCCAGGAATCGAGTCTGGTGCTGGCCCAGGAATATCTCTATACAAGCTTTGACTGGCGCATCGGCATCCTCAACAATCGTCCACTATATGCCTGCCGTTATCACATGGTGAAAAAGCACTGGCAGATCTATCGCCACGGGGAGAGCCGCTCGGTGAGCGGCGGCTTCGATACGCTGCCCACTTTCGAAGTGCCCAAGCCGATTCTGCAGGCAGCACTGGCTGCCTCGCGGCCAATTGGTGATGGGTTGTATGGAGTCGATCTCAAGGAAGTGAATGGCAAGGGCTATGTGATTGAGGTCAATGACAATCCCAACGTGGACAGCGGCGTGGAAGACAAATTCCTGGGTAAGGAGCTGTACGCGCAGATCATGCAGGAGTTCAAACGGCGGCTGGAGCTGCAATAGCGGGAAGCCAGATCGAAATCGGTGGCGGCAGGTGGCCCTGTTGATTGGGAAGAACGCCGTTAGCTGAGAAATCCCCTATACCCGCAGGCTTGTCGCGGGAAGGCGTGTGTTTCCTTCTGGATCAAAGAAGTGAGACAACAAGCCAGGCTAAAAAAGAGAGCACCAGTCAGCTGGTGCTCTCCTTTTGATTTGCGGGGAACCCACTTCTCAGTATTGGAATTACCAGGCCGGCTAAAACGTCAGCTGGGCTCGGAGCCAGACAATTCTGCCCGGCTCGTTAACGCGGGTGGTCTGGTCAAAACCGGCAATGGAGGCACCGGCGCGGCTGATATGTTCCGCGTAAGTCTCGTCCAGTGCATTGTCGACCCCGGCGGTAAACATCAGGTTGTCGGAATAACGCCAGCCGCCGTTCAATGACAGGACATTGGCGGATGCCGTGGGACCGAAGTCCTGGCCGACAATATTGCCGCGATTCAGGTCGTAACGATCTTGCGCGGCAAGGCTGCGCCACATCATCCCGGCGGACCAGATGCTGTTGTCATAATACACGCCTACACGCCCTTCCAGGGGCGGCAGTTGCGGCAGAGTCCGACCATCGGTGTCGTTGGCACCGCGTACCGAAGACAGAGTCAGTTCGGTGCGCCAGTTGTCACTGAATCGATAGACTCCGTCCAGTTCCAGACCCCAGGTCCGGGCGTCGATGTTTCGTACCACGGACGTGGACCGGGTTCCGCCCATGGCGGGCTTCTGATAGCCGGATTCGATCATCAGGTAATCCTGGATCTCGTTGGCGAAAACCGACACACTGCCATCCCAGCCACCATACTGGTACATAAAGCCCACATCCAACTGGGTGGTTTTTTCCGGATCGATATAAAACCCGCTGACCGATGTTTCGCTTTCCTTGGCGATCATTTCCCAGTAGTCAGGAAAGCGCTCGCTGTGGCCGACTCCGGCAAAGAAAGTCGTGGTGCCTGACTTCAGTGCGGTTTCGTAGCGGAAGAATCCGCTTTTCAGGGTCTCCTGCCTTTCATCTCCATAAGTGGGATTGGGCATCGACATCATCATGTTCAGGGCTATGTTCTGACGCTTGTCCGTGGCCTGCCAGCGGTCGGCACGCAGCCCGGAAATGACTCGGCTGTTCATGCTGAAATCCCAGCTGAATTCACCGAACACCCCGTACTGGGTAAACTCGGCATCGGGACTGCGTGCCATATCCTGGTAGGGCATCATGTTCTGATTCATGGTGTTGCGGCTGGTGTGTTCATTGGCCTGGGTGTCGAAACCCAGCACCACGTTATACTGCGGTTCCGGCTTCAGGGTGACGGCCAGCCGGCCTCCGGTGGTTTCCCGGTCCGGGTTCATGGCCATCGGTGTGGCCATCATGCCGGCGGGCTCCCTCAAGGTGTAGTTGTCCATCACGTGGTCAACGTAGTTATAGAACGCGTTCATTTCCAGCGATTCGATTATTGCCGTCAGGTTCTGCTTTTCGAACTTGATGCTGTAGTTTTCCCTGGCAAATTTAGAACCGTCCACACCGCGGTCGGCATAGGCGGCTTCGCCGTCGCTGCGGGCGGCTCCCACTTCCAGGCGAGTCGTATCGTCCGGTGTCCAGGCCAGGCTCAGCTGGGTGTTCCAACGGTGATATTCGGAATGGATCTCAGTGCCGTCCCCGTCTTCGTAGTTGTCCTGCGCGGAATCTGATGCGGTACCGCGCAAGGTGAAGTCAGGGGTGCTCAAGGAAGCGTCGAGTATTGCGTCGTGACGGCCAAAACTTCCGCCTACCGCACTGGAATGAACGTCCCAGCCGGATTCGATGGGTCGGGTGTCATTACGTTCGAACAGTACCACGCCGGCGGAGTTGCCGGGGCCGAACTGGACCGACTGCGGGCCCTTGATGACGCGGATCGCGTCATAGGCTTCCGGAAAAATATAAGCGGTCGGGGGATCCATGCGGTTGTTGCAGCCCCCCAGGATCATTTCGCCATCCATCATCATCGACAGGCGCGAGCCGGCCATACCGCGCAATACCGGATCGCCGTCGGCGCCGCCCTTGCGAATGACCGAGAAGCCGGGAATGGTTTTCAGATAATCGGCGCCATCGTGGGCCGGCAACGGCTGTCGGGGCGCTTTAGGATTGGTCACCACGTTCAGCGGTGAGTCCATGCGGACTCCGGTTACGACCATTTCTTCCAGGGTTCTGGTAGCCTGGGATTGTTCTGCGGCAAGGCTGATCTGGCTGACCGCCGCCACGATGGCCAGCGTCAGCGACTTTTGGTAAGGCATGGTTATCTACTCCATTGAACTCGTTAACTGGTCAGATTTTTATAGTAGTTATGGCGGAGCACTATAAAGCAGAGTGGGTGTTCAACGAGTGTGACATAAAGTCGCACCTGGCGCTTTTTCTGTGATTTTTCATTTGCAACTTGATCTGAATCAAATTGTCGGGCCTCTGAGTGATAATGCAGACCGCTGTCCGCCGGCTTGGCGCCTGGCTAAACACGTCAGAGTAAGTGGGGATAATTTCTACTGGTCCAGACAGAAAGAATGAGTAGCTGAAACTGGCGGGCCAAAAAAAAAAGCACCAGCCGGGGCTGGTGCTTTTTGAAACTACGTTACCGCCTGGTAGCGGCGGGGAGGACTTACTGAGGAGATGACATGATCGCTGTGTGCATGTGACCCATCTCGTCGCGGGAGCGGTTGCGCTCGGAGCGCTCCAGATCACCGACTGCCGGTCCGCCCTGGTTGTAGATACCGCCTCGCAGTGCAGCCAGCAGGTAGTCGTAATCCTGAGAGAGGTGAGTCTCCTTGTTGGTGTATTCCGACACTGCCGTTCCGATCAGCTCCTCGCGGTTATCCAGGTTGGGGTAGGAAAGCACATCGAAAATGATGCTTTCCAGGCGACCCAGGTTGTCCAGGATAATGGAAGCGCGGGGATGAAAGCTGTACAGGTGCGGAGCTATCGCCGCTGCAGTCGGTTGTTCCGCCGGCGCAGGAAACATGGTCATGCCACCTTCCGAACCAACCTTGTTCCAGTAACGTTCCAGGACTGTGTTCATGGTGTTGCGGAACTGGGTATCACTGTACTCGATCATGATCGATTCCAGAGCGGCCAGGGTGGCCCAGCGGTTGGCCCACTGTAACGCGCTCAGCTTGGGGAAAGCTGTTGCAAAGGCAGTTGCCTGGGGATTGTCTCCCACCAGGGAGAATTCTTTGGCCACCGGCGAAACCGAATGACGTTCGTCACTCAGGTAGTCGTCGATAGCGGCATTCACTGCCCGCAGCTTGTTGGTTACCGAATCGTCCACGTAGATCTCGAACAGACGATCCCGCAGCTGACGACCTCGGGTCAACACCATTGCGGTATGGCGATTGATCGCACCGCTATTGAGGTAGGCGTTCTGTACTTCCTCTTCAGAATGGTTGGCGCGCAGCATCTGGAACAGCTCTGCACGTGCCGCAGTTTCCTGTTCTCCATAGGCTCCACCGGCGAGCATTTCCATATCGTGGCCGCTATGACCACCCCCGTGTCCACCGTGGCCCATATCATCCATGCTGGCCATTTCAATGAAATGCAGCTCCAGTTGGTTACGGGCGATCCGGGTCGCCGGATCGCTGTTAATAGCAACCAGCTTGTCAAACATGGCCGCTTCGGTGATATCGAAAGCGTCCAGCAGTTTGGCAACTTCAGGGTATTCGGCGGTTAACGGGTCCTGGGCGTTGGCATTAACAGCCAATGTGCCAGCCAGGAAAAGCGCGATAGTGGGAGCTCCCAGGGTGCGGGCAACTCGTGTAAATATCGGTTTCTTATACATGTTTCTGGCTCCGTTAAGTTCCAAGAGGCGAGAGTATAAACAGAAGCGGATCAAGTTGGAAACCGCTCAATTGCAACTTTTAGTGGCAAACCCGGCCGCCGCGACAATCTGTCGCAGCCTGCCGCTGTTGACCTAAGTCAATGAAAGTGCTTCAAAAATTCAAATGTCACACCTTGCTACAGGTTGGTGGTTGAATCGTTACCTTTGCAGGCCTATTTTCTGTGCGTCATAAATCCTTAACGAGTTTGTGAATTACTGGTTCCAGGTCTGGCAGAACGCGTCAGGAAGCGCCGTGTACGGCCTGGCGTCAAGGCATTCGGCAAGTATGACCGGGTGCAGCCATCCCGGGTAGTGCAAATGAGGTAAAAACCATGTTGAAAAGGCAGGCGGTTCTGATAGTTGCTGCCGTTTTGACCGTCGCCGGCAGCCAGGTCCCCGCCCAGGAGCTGCCCCGGTTCTCACGCCCGTTCCAGGTACCCCGGGGGGATACGGTCACGCCCGCCTACGAAGGCTGGTACCGGAATCAGGACGGCACCATCAGCGTGTCATTTGGCTACTACAATCGTAACTCGGAGGAGATTCTGGAGATTCCCATCGGCCCGGATAACAGGCTGGAGCCTGAGAGTGTGGCACAGGCGCAACCTGAAGTCTTTCAACCCGGGCGTCATCCCGGCACGTTTTCAGTGACCATTCCCGAAGGCTACCGGGGTGAAGTGTGGTGGACTCTCAGAATCCGCGGTGAGCAGGTGTCGATACCCTCCAACCTGGGAGCGGAATATCGGATCGATGCCCTGGGGCCCACTATCATGGGCAATACGCCGCCCAGAGTCCGTTTCAGTGTCTCGGACGAAGCCTCGGCAGGTCCTGGGGGGCAGGTAACCGGGCCTCTGTACGGCAAGGTGGGAGCGCCGGTTCGCTTCTCGGTCTGGCTCGAAGACGACGGGCTGGGTAACGCACGCGGTGGGGAACGGGATCAACGACTGACAGAAAACGCCATCGCCAACCTGGGATTCAGTAAATTCCGCGGTCCGGGACAGGTGGTTTTCGCAGATCCCAGCCTGCAATGGGTGGAGGATGACAACCGGTCAACTAAATCCACGACCGCCATTTTCGATACGCCGGGCCGTTACCGTATCCGGGCACTGGCCAGTGATGTCAGTGGCACCTCAGGAGCTGAACAGTGTTGCTGGACCAACTCCTTCATCGACGTGGAGATTGTCGGCTCGGCAGATGTTTCCACTCCGGAAGTCGCCCTTTCGGTTGCTGAAAAAACTACCCGATAAATCCAGGCCACCGGCAGGGTCGGTACCCTGGCGGAGATCCGGCCGGGCAAGGTGAGACTGATGTTGCAGTGGCAGAGTAGAACGATCGTTCGCATTAGCCTGGGAGCACTTGCACTGCTGGCAGGGGGCGCAGGAATTGCCCAGGATTACCCCCATCCCAACTATGCTGAAGATGTAGCGGGAATTTTTCAGGACAAGTGCCAGATCTGCCATCAGCCCAACTCGGTCGCGCCGATGGCACTGTTGACCTACGAAGAGGTTCAGCCCTGGATACCATTGATCCGAATGCGGGTATCGGCGCGCGAGATGCCTCCCTGGCACCTGAATCCGGTAATCGGAATTCAGGATTACAAAAATGACCTCAGTCTGACTGAGCGTCAGCGCCAGACCATCCTGGACTGGGTGGACTCCGGCGCCCCTGCCGGCCCTGACGCGGCATTGCCAGCGGTGCGCAGCTTTCCCGATCCCAATCGCTGGCAACTGGGCGATGTGTATGGCCGTGAACCCGATCTCATCGTCCGGTCCGCTCCGTTCGACCTGGCGGCAGCCACTCAGGACAAATGGTTCCGGCCGACCGTGGACACCGGTCTCACCGAAGACCGCTGGGTGCAGGGCATGGAAGTCAGGCCTTCCTATCCACTGGGGCGCAGGGCGGTCCATCACGTGCTGCTGTACCAGTTACAGGACCGGGCTGGGGAACCCGGATCCGAGGAGACCGGCCAGTCAGCAGCATTGCAGGATCAGCCCTTTATGGAATGGGCCATCGGTAAAGTAGGAGATATTTTCCCAGCGGGCACCGGCAAATTGTTAAAAGCAGGGGCCAGGATAGGTTGGGATCTGCATCTTCATGCTATTGGTCAGGAAATCAAGGGCGACACGGTTGAACTGGGTGTCTGGCTGTATCCCCGCAATACGCAGCCGCGCCACCCTACCGTGCTGCGGTCGCTGAGTGCTCTGGGCGAAGGGGGCATCGATATCCGCCCCAATGAGACTGCCATGCTGCAGCAGTTCCATGTAGTCGAAGCACCGGCACGCCTGGAAAACTTTCAACCGCACCTGCATCGGGTTGGCAAGGGGATGTCCCTGGAAGTCATTTACCCTGATGGCAGACGGGAGCTGCTCAGCTACGTGGACAACTTCCAGTGGCAATGGAACAACAATTATATTTACGCCGACGACGCTGCCCCGCTGATCCCTGCCGGCAGTACCCTGGTAGTTACCGCCTGGTATGACAATACCGATAACAATCCCGACGCACCCGACCCGCGCCAGTGGGTTGGTTACGGGGAAAGGGCGGTGGACGAAATGGGCCATGCCTGGGTTAATTTTACCTACCTGGAGCAGGATGAATTCGACCGGCTGTGGGCTGAGCGCCAGGCGCGAAAGGCTGCCGGAGCGACCGACTAGCGGAAATGCAGCTTATACGGGGCGGTACTGCCCGGGCCACTTTGACTTTGCTGGTTTTCAGGTAAAATACCCGCTCCAATCCGGGGGATTGCAATGCCGGTATAGCTCAGTTGGTAGAGCAGCGCATTCGTAATGCGAAGGTCGTAGGTTCGACTCCTATTACCGGCACCAAAAAAATAAGGGTATTCAGCAGGTTGCGATGGATCTTGCTAACTTCAGGCTGAGGCACTCCAGCCCTTCGATAGAGCCTGTTGGTTCAAACCCTGGTTCTCTGATCACCATCCTGCGCGCAGCAGAATTACGAACCCGCCTGTCAGTGCCCAGGCGCTGCCCGGCCATCCGCTCTTGCGGATCAAGTTCGCGCTGAGCGAGAAGTCCTGCTATGAGTTTGTATCTCCTGTGATTTCCATCGTTCATTGTTGGTACGCATAATCCTGTTCAGATTCTGCCGTTACGTTACACCTCCACCTATCAGCCGCGCACAGCCAACCTTCAGCTTTTCTTCAGGCATTCACCAGACATTCTCCATGGCCCAGACCTGTGGACCGGGAATACCGTTGCCCTTCCTATTAATCATTGTGAGGAATCACCTATGAAACGCCTGAATAGAATTATCCGTATCGCAACCACCTTGACAATGGGAGTCCTGGCAACGTACGGGACAGCTTTCGCGCAGGCTGGCTCCAACGCCCTGACCAATGCCAGGGGCTCCAGGATAGTCGGAGTCTGGGACGTAACGGTCGATCTTTACAACTGTGACACTGGGGACTACATCAGCTCATTCCCGGCCATGCACAAGTTCGAACTGGGCGGAACCGGACAGGTGGTGCCGGGTAATTCGCCAGCGGTTCCGGTTCACATGATGGTGTGGGAGTATCTCGGTGGCAATTCCTACAGCTCCGTTTTCAAGTTCTTCCGCTATAACCCCGGTGGACAGTTGATAGGTACGACCGTGCTCACCAATGAAGTGTGGGTCAGTGAGGACGGCGCGGAATATCATGGCTCCGGAATCTCGGAGCTCTACGACCTCAACGGTAACCGGGTTTTCGTTGCGGGCTGTCCGTCAGTCTCGGGCACCCGATTCACCGCAGCTCCATGAGCCCGGGGGGCAGGTCCGCCGCCCCGCGGCGGACCCGTTTCCATTCCACTTCACAAAACGAACTTAATGACTGTGTATTGATCTGCGCGTTTCTGAACAGAAGCCTTCCTCTGCAGTCCACCTGACGCGCGAGCCAGGGTTCTGCCTCATGTTGCTTTGGAGATTGCCTGGCGTGTCGGAAAAGAGGAGATCGTTTTGGAATATCTTGAAGACGTTGACCACATCCACTTTTGATCCCACATATTGGATGCCGATTCTTTAGCAGCGTATGGAATTTAGAAAAACGAGAGGGGCTCAGCGTCGAAGACTACCGAACGTATCTCAAGATTCCAGGCGGGTTTATCCGTCATCTTCGCCTGAGGTTTAACACAATACCCACAATACTGACTATCAACCAGACGATCTCGATGAGGAACGAGGACAGGTTGAAATTAAAGTACAGCGACACCAGGATCAGCGCAGCACCAGCTCCATTGGCCAGTGAGTAGGTGAGTGACCGGCTGTCCAGCCGGCCGATCTGCAGACCCAGATAGGCAAGCACGATCATCGTGACACCCAGGTTTCCCACCAGATCATGCCAGTAATAGTTCATAGAACCTCCCGCACCAGCCATTGTCTGACAGGCAGCTAACTCCGCGTTCTTGTTAATCAGTCGAGGCCTGAGCAGTCTTAATGCCCAGGCAAATAAGATTGTGAGCATCCCATTACCGGGAACTGAATGCCGCAGTTAGGTGCGACAAAAAAAGGGCAAAAGCCCGTGACCATTTGTCCGGAACAGGTTTCGAATGCCCGGGGATCGCTCCTGTAACCCGGGGTTGGACAGCATCCCGAGACAACGGTTCCGCACCTGGCTGGTGAACTCCACAATCGAGGCGTATACTCGGTCAGTGGAAAGTGTATGGGTTCCTGTTTGGGATCGGAGTCGCTGTCCCGACCCCAATGGTTGTAAACCTCGCAAAATAATAAAAGTACCTTTGATTCCTGTTAATCAAGGGTTCTTAAAGCCAATAGTTGGCAGGAGGAGACCGTGGGTTCAAGAAAAACAGATCGAAGGGAATTCCTGAAGCAGAGTGCGTCACTGGCGGGTGCTGCGGCGCTGGGCGCCACCGCCAGGTCTGCATCCGGGCAGCTCCCCGGGCCCGAAGCCCAGCTGCGGGGAACTGAGGAACTGGTCGGCTACGGTCAGCGTTCCCGGTTTGTCACTTCAAAACGTATTCCCCACGGCGGGCGTCCCTCTCCTGACGTGTTCGGGCTGGATTTCCATATTGCCACGCCGCTCCAGGATCAGGTGGGGCTTGTCACGCCGACTTCACTGCATTACGTGGGCACGACCCGGGGGGCCTTTGTGCCGGATATTGATCCGGCCAAGCACCGGTTGATGATTCACGGCATGGTAGACAATCCGCTGGTATTTACGATGGAGGATCTGAAACGCCTGCCTTCGGTAACCCGCCTGCACTTCATTGAATGTGCTGGCAATCGTGCCAGCCGACGCCATGTGACAGTCCAGGAAACACACGGAATGACGAGCTGTGCGGAATGGACCGGTGTGCTGCTATCCACGCTGCTTGAAGAGGCCGGGGTCCAGGAGGGCGGTGACTGGATCGTTGCCGAGGGTGTCGAGGAGGTGAAAGGGGCTTCCAGTATCCCCATGTCCAAGGCCATGGCCGATTGCATTGTCTGCTACGGAATGAATGGTGAACCGGTCCGGCCCCAGCAGGGCTTTCCCCTGCGGCTGATCGTGCCGGGTGGCGAGGGCATTCTCAATGTGAAATGGCTGCGACGAATCAAGGTCGTGGACCAGTTTTACATGACCTATAACGACTATGGACATTTGCGCCAGGATCCCGCCGACGCTGCATTGAGCCTGCAGATCGGTCCCAAATCGGTCATTACGGTTCCATCGGGCGGGCAGCAGCTTCCTGGCCCCGGATTCTACGAGGTTCGCGGGCTGGCCTGGTCCGGTGCCGGTCGCGTGGCCAGGGTCGAAGTGACTACCGACGGCGGGCGCAACTGGTTCGATGCCGACCTTCGAGGCGAACCGCAGCCCATGGCTCACACCGCCTTCAGCTTCAGCTGGACGTGGGACGGCAAGCCCTGTGAGCTGCAGTCGCGCTGCATCGACGAGATCGGTCAGGTACAACCCTCCAGAGCCGAAGTGGCCAGGTTCTGGGGACAGCCGGAAGACCAGCCTCCCAGTGTGAAGGGTCAGGATAATTCGATTCAGCCCTGGCGGATCGATAGCGATGGGGGCGTGCACAATGCAATCGCTTAAGATTCTTGCGGTATTGATATCGCTGCTGGGCTTTGCCGCCCAGGCACAGTCGCCGACTTATGGCGTTGGGCGGGCACCGACCCCCGCTGAAATTGCAGCCTGGGATATCGCTATTGCGCCGGTTACCGGCGACGAACTTCCTGCGGGCAGTGGCAACGCGGATCAGGGTTCCGAACTGTTCATGTCAAAAGGCTGCGCGGGCTGTCATGGCACAGACGGACACGGTGGTATGGCGCCGCGGCTGGTCAAGCCGGACATGGCGGTTCCGGATGACCCCTGGCGCTGGGGCCGAATTCTGCCGATCCGGGCGCCTTACGCACCGGTGATCTGGGATTTTATCAATCGCGGCATGCCTCTGGGCCAGGAGGGTTCGTTGACCGCCGATGAAGTCTATTCGCTGACGGCTTTTCTACTGTGGCTGAATGGCGTAATCGATGATGACCAGATGGTTCTGAATGCAGAAACCCTGCCGCAGATCCAGATGCCTAATCGCGACAACTGGGCAGAGTTGCCTGAATGGTTACCAAATCAGCCAAGGTTGCCGGAATACCCTTACTGACGGCTGTTACATTGTTGGAATAAGCGATCCGGCTAAACCCGGACCGGCATCCTGCTTGCTGCGACGCAGCTTTACTTGAAACTGCACTGTCAAGGTGGCCTGCGGTGAACTCCTCTGGTGCTCGGAATAATCGCATAGCCCTGATGGGTAAGGGCTGGCAGAAGCCGGTATACATCGATGCTGACAAGTTTCACGCGATAGCCCTGGCGCTTCTCAGGGTTCTTGACGGTAATCCGATAAAATTTCGAGAACTGGTTTCGAGAGTCAGCAACGAATTACCGAACTTCGAAGATTCTGTGTCCTGGTACACTCTTTCTGTGTCCAGAGAGTTGGAGTCTCGGGGCCAGCTTATCCGCCATACCAGTCCGGTACGTTATTCCCAGGCAACCGACAAGCGCGACTGACCGGGTTCATGGGAAGAGACAGGTCAAAGAGGTCGGATCATCAGACCTGCTGGTAGGGGTGATTCAATAAGTGCGCACTTCAGTGCGCCTTAAAAAGGCCAGGGAAATATCCCGTTCAAGACCGGCAGTCGAAACAGGGGTAAGCGGAAAAGTGGCCAATGTTCACTGTCACGCTGTTACACCGGCCACTCAGCCGGGCACTGGCAGACCGCAATTAGCCAAACAGGCTGCTAGGCATCTTAAAGCCCCGGTTTGTCCTGTAATCCGGGAATTTTGCGCAGCGCAGCGCGTCGACTGAACCGGAACCCGCCTCTTGAACGTATCCCCGCATTGACCGCTGCGCCAGATCTGCGGCGCCCGCTCCCTTCTCTATCAGAAAGTCCACATCCGGAAGTCCGGATCTTGGAGATTGCCATGCCTGTGTTACTGCGCCATCCGATCATGTTGCTGATTGCTTTCACCGTGGCCCTGCTGTCCTACCTGGTTTATGCCAAGGCGACCCAGGAGAGCAGCCGGACCGGCGGATTTCCGGGCAGCTTCGGTAGCCGGGCACCGGTGGTGGGGACTACCATAGTGACAAGCAGGCTTATGGCGGACACTATCGAGTCAGTAGGTACAGCCGTGGCCAATGAATCGGTGGACCTGACAGCTGCGGTCTCGGAAACCGTCAGCGCTGTGCATTTTGAGGACGGGGACTTTACCGAACAGGGGCGCATTCTGGTGGAGCTGACCAACGCCGCGGAAGCGAGCCGGCTGGCTGAGGCCCAGGCGATGGTCCGGGATGCAGAGCGGCAGCTCCAGCGACTGGAAACCCTGTCCGCCAGCGCTCTGGTGGCTGCCAGCGAATATGACCAGGCGAGGACGGCACTGGAAACAGCCGAGGCGAGGCTGGAGGGCGTGCTGGTTGAAATGGAGGATCGCCTCATCAGGGCCCCTTTCAGTGGATTTCTGGGCTTTCGCAACGTCAGCGCTGGCAGCCTGCTGACCCCGGGCACAGTGATCTCGACTCTTGACGACGTGTCGGTTATCAAGCTGGATTTCAATATTCCTGAAGTTTACCTGGCACAGGTCGCAGCCGGGCAGACGATCGACGCCAGCAGTATCGTTTACGAAGGTCGTTCTTTTCGGGGAAGAATTTCGGTGGTGGGAACCCGGATCGACCCGGTCACTCGCAGCGTGTCGGTGCGGGCATTGATCGACAATCCAGAACTGCTGCTCAGACCCGGTATGCTTCTGACGGTATCATTGGCTTTTAACGAGAAGTCGGTGGTGGTGGTGCCGGAGCGCTCGGTGGTGACCTCGCAAGGTCGACAGTTCGTGTATAGCGTGGATCCGGAAAATAAAGTAATCCAACAGGTTGTAAAATTGGGACGCCGCCGCGACGGGGTCGTGGAAATCGTTTCCGGGCTGAAGGAAGGACAACGCGTGGTCAGCGAAGGTGTCGCAGGAGTGACACCCGGCTTCACCGTCCAGCCACTGACGACTTCCACGCTTGAAGACGGAAGCCTGGCGGTGGCTGCTGCTGCGGCAACGGTGGCATCTCGCGACGAGGGCAGCAGCAATGATTCTCTCTGATGTCTCAGTAAAGCGACCGGTATTCGCTACCGTGATCAGCCTGATGCTGATCGCATTCGGCATCATGTCCTTCTTCCGCCTGCCGTTGCGGGAGTATCCGGATACCAGTCCCCCGGTGGTATCGATCAGTACCAGTTATCCGGGCGCTGCCGCGGAAATCGTAGAAACGCAGATCACTGAACCCATTGAAGACCAGATCAACGGTATCGACGGTATCGAAATCATCAACTCGTCCAGTTTCGACGGTAGCTCCCGAATTTCAGTTGAGTTTGAAGTAGGCACCGATATTGAAATTGCGGCCAATGACATTCGTGACAAAGTGTCCAGGGTGCTGCGCACTCTACCGGAAGACGCCGAGCCGCCACAGATATCAAAAGCTGACAGTGACGCCCGCCCGATCCAGTACTTCAACCTGACCAGCAGTGAACTGTCCTACCTGGAACTCAATGATTATGCCAACCGGTATATTGTCGATCAGTTCGCGGTGCTTGAAGGTGTGTCCAATGTGACCGTCAGCGGCAACGGTGGTTTTGCCATGCGTATCTGGCTGGACCGACTGGCGCTGGCAGCACGTGGACTGACAGTTACCGACGTGCAGAATGCGCTCCGGCGCGAAAACATCGAGTTACCAGCAGGGCGGATCGATTCTACGGACCTGGAGTTTTCCGTCCGTGTTGAGAGGGTCTATCAGTCGGTTACAGATTTTCAGCGATTGGTCATTGCCCGCGGTGACAACAACTCTCTGGTCAGGCTGGGCGAAGTCGCGCGAGTGGAGCTGGGCTCTGCAAATGACCGCTCCATTTACAAGGGCAATGGTGTCGAAGCTGTGGGCATCGGTATTGTCAAGCAGTCCAATGCCAATAGTCTGGAGGTGTTGCGCGGTTCCGAAGCGTTGGCGGAACGAATCAGGCCGACGTTGCCTGAACATATGGACCTGGTGACATCGTCCAGCGATGCTGAATTCATCGAGAAAGCCATTTCTTCGGTGTATTCCACAATTCTTATGACCATGATCATGGTGAGTGTAGTCATCTACCTGTTTCTTGGCTCCCTGCGATTCATGTTAATCCCGGTAGTGACCATACCGGTGTGTCTGTTGTCGGCATTCATCGTTCTTGCCGGTTTCAATCTGTCCATAAACCTTATTACACTGCTGGCACTGGTATTGTGCGTGGGGCTGATCGTGGACGACTCAATTGTTGTGCTGGAAAACATCCAGCGCCGCGTGGAGGCTGGGGAGGCGCCGCTGCTGGCTTCCTATAATGGATCGCGACAAGTCGCCTTTGCAGTCATTGCCACCACAGCCGTACTGGTGGCGGTATTCGTTCCGGTGGTGTTCCTGGAAGGCAATCTCGGTGTATTGTTTTTTGAACTGGCAGTCACAATTAGTGGTGCGGTAATCATCTCCAGCGTACTGGCATTGTCTTTGACGCCGATGATGTGCTCCAAGCTACTGTCAACCCAGGCCCATGAAAGTTTTCTTACCGCCAGGGTTGATCGGGTGTTTTCCTGGTTAAAGCGAGGTTACCTGGAAACATTGAAGGTCTGTCTGCACTACAGCTGGATGATTGTCGCCGGCCTACTTTTTGTTGGTCTGGCTATTTTCTGGCTGATCGAGCAATTACCCGTAGCCTTCGCTCCCAGTGAAGATCAGGGGGTTATATTCGCCAGTCTGGCTGGGCCCGAAGGCGCTAACATCAATTACATGGAGGCACAGATCGACGCTATCCAGGACGAAGTGCTTGACTACGTTGAGGCGGGTGAGATTGACAATGTTGTAACCATGACTCCCGGCTGGGGAGGCGGTGGTGGTGTCAACAGCGGCATGACAATAATTTCCCTGCCAAACTGGGAGCAGCGCGAGAAGGATACGGCGACAATGATGCGCGAGCTGACTGTAAAGTTGAGCCAGATACCGGGTATTCAGGCCTTTATGTTCATGCGCTCGGGGCTGGGTCGTGGAGGAGGTGGCCAGCCGGTTCAGTTTGTAATCGGCGGGCGCAGTTACTCCGAGCTGGTCGAGTGGCGGGATCTGGTAATCACACGAGCCCGGGAAAGTGGACTTTTTACCCGACTCGACTCCGACTTCAAAGAAACCAAACCGGCGTTGAATGTTTCGGTAGATCAGATTCGGGCAGCCGACCTGGGTGTCTCAACTCAGGCCATCGGCCAGACCTTGCAGGCCATGATGAGTGAAAGTCGCGTCACCACATTCGTAGACGGAGGTGAAGAATATGATGTGATCATGCTGGCTGAGGATACGCAGCGCGCGACTCCGGACGATTTGACCAATCTATACGTGCGCTCCGATACCTCTGGTCAGTTAATTCCACTCGCCAACGTGATCCAGGTCGTCAACGGCGCCGGTCCCACGTCACTGAATCGCTATAACCGCATCCGATCCATCACCCTGTCGGCTGGACTGGCGCCAGGCGTGGATCTGGATACGGCGCTGACCTTTCTTGAAAACGTGGTAGCCCAGGAGCTCCCCGAATATGCCCAGGTAGACTACAAGGGTGAGTCACTTGACCTGCGTAATTCGGAAGGGGGGCTGACTTCGGTATTCCTGCTTGCATTGCTGGTTGTCTTCCTGGTACTGGCAGCACAGTTTGAAAGTTTTATCCACCCGCTGGTCATCATGACAACTGTGCCTCTGGCAATCTTCGGAGCCCTGGTGGGCCTGTTCCTGACCGACAATTCGCTGAATATCTATTCCAACATAGGCCTGATCATTCTGGTAGGAATCGCCAGCAAGAACGGCATTCTGATCGTGGAGTTTGCCAATCAGCTGCGCGACGAGGGTAAAGAATTCAGTCAGGCACTAATGGAGGCGTGTGACCAGCGCTTCCGGCCGGTTCTCATGACCGCACTGTCGACACTGATGGGCGCCGTCCCGTTACTAATGGCTACGGATGCGGGGGCCGAGAGCCGGGTGTTGCTGGGCGTAGTTATTTTCTGGGGGGTATTGATGACCACTATAACAACGCTGTTCGTGGTGCCGGTCGTCTACAATCTGATAGCGAGGAAAACCGGTTCCCCCGAGCAGGTGGCCAGAATGCTGGCGTCCCTGCAGCAGGTCGACAACCAGCGACGGACGGATACCTCGCCGGATATGCCACAGCCTGCTGATTAAGACTTTATTTCAGAGTTATGTACCTGACCCTCACCGGTAACACACTGCCCCGCACGGCGGGCAGGTGAGACCTTCCGTCAGGCCGGAAGGTCCCGAGATTCGTCGTGCCGCTGGTGCGTCAGGCACAGAGGCAACTACCCGTCTACAGCGCGTTCCCTGCGGCTTGCTCTGCATACCGAGCAACACAGTGCTCTGCTCTACAGTGCTTCAGACATCGCGGTGCTGGACAACGACGGGGTTGCCAGGCACCCTTTTCTGTCTCGGATTGGGCCAGACATTCTCAACCCCGGTCTGAATTGGCGTACAATTGCGGCACGCCTGTTGTCTGCCTCGTTCCATCGGCGTAGCCTGGCAGTACTGTTCCTCGACCAGGCTTTTCTCGCCGGAGTAGGAAACTATCTTCGCTCGGAAATCCTTCACCAGGCCAGCATTGCACCCCGGCATCGTCCCTGCGACTTGCAACGCAAGCAGGTCAATGCGCTGGCGCGCAGCAGCTTACTCATCAGTCAGCGAGCCTATCGCCAGCGGGGCATTACCAATTCCCCGGTCCGGGTAAGACAACTGCAAAACGCGGTTTGACACGCCGTCAGTTTCGTCATGCCGTGTTTGGTCGCCAGGGAGAACCTTGCTATCAATGCGGGACCGCAATCCTCAGAGAAACGGTTTCATCACGCCGGCTCTACTGGTGTCCGAACTGTCAGATCTGATTCCTCTTGCAGCAATAGAGGTCAATGTGTTGTCTTAAGGAACAACAGGCCGGGAAACATAAAGGACATGGGCAAGATCGTCAGCAGATCCAAAATGCTAGGCTCGCTGTTAGTGATCGTGATAGTGGCAGGTCTGATGGCTTTTTTCGCTGAGCCGGAACAGGCGCTGATTGAATTTATCGGCTGGCGTCTATTTCAGGCCGACGTCACCGCCCGGGGCGAGGTCCGCTCAGGTCAGGCTCAACTCCATTATCAGATCTTCGGGAAAGGGAAGCCTGTCGTTCTATTGCACGGCGGTGCGAGCCTGAGTGAGATTTTCATGGGGCAGATTCCTGAGCTCAGCAGGCACTTTCGAGTGATCACCACCGACTCAAGGGGGCAGGGACGTAGCAGTCGCGGAGTCCTTTCCCTTACCTACCACACACTGTCGGCCGATGTCTTTCAGGTAATGGATTCCCTCGGCGTTCCGAAAGCGGACGTAGTCGGCTGGAGCGACGGTGGCATAACCGGACTGGTCATGACACTGGAACATCCCGAAAGAATCGGTAAGCTGGTCGCTATAAGTGCCAATAGAACTCCGGAGGGGATCAGTTCCGGCCCTGATAGTGAGTTCGACCATGTGCCTGGATTCATTTCCTGGCTCGCCTATCGGCTGTCTTCTCCTCACCCTGAAAAATGGCAGACCTTGCAGGATGAACTGGTCGCTCTCTGGACAACACTGCCTCAGATCCGGTTATCGGACCTGGCGGAAATTGCCAATCCCGTGTTGCTCATCGCGGGCGAACATGACATTGTGAGCATTCCCCATCTGCAGGAAATGCAGAACGCGATACCAGACAGCCGCCTGGCGATTGTGCGTGATGCAGGGCACGATCTGCTGATCTGGCACAGCCGGGAATTGAACGACGTTATCCTGGGATTCCTGCAGGAGCCGGCAAGCAATGAAAACCCTGACTGATACCGGTGTCCTGGCTGGCCGTCCATTCGCATCAGTGACATGACAGCTGACCGAAAGAAACTTTTACTGCTCCTTCCAGCGGCAATTTTTGTCACTGCTGCTGTAGTCCTGTTTCGGGAAATGGAAGCAGCTGATTTGCAGGCAATACGAGTTTCTCTGCAGCAGGTGCCTGTGGACAGGGTGCTGTTGGCGGTTATGGTGACGGTTGCGGGCTATCTGCTGCTGACCGGCTATGACGTACTCGCATTACGCTATGCCAGTTTGTCAATTCCCTTTCGGCAGGTACTGCCCATATCCCTGTCTGCCTTTGCCATCGGTCACAATGTCGGGCTTGCCTCCCTGTCCGGTGGTGCCATTCGTTACCGATCCTACTCCCTGCTCGGAGCTTCGGGAGCGCAGATTGCCACCGTAGTGATTTTCATATCTGTCACATTCTTTCTCGGCTGTGCACTGCTGTTCGGTTTGTCGGCATTGTTGTTGCCAGGCGAGGAACTGGCATCGATTGCCAGTCCGCTACTGATGAGAGGTGTGGGAGTTATCGCATTGTTATTCCCGGCGGGTTACCTGATCTGGAATAGTGACGGTAAGCCGGAGTTACGGGCCAAGGGTATTTCGCTGAGCCCACCTGGTATGCCACTGGCACTTTTGCAGTTACTGGTTTCAGCTATAGATATCATCAGTGTTTCCGGCGTTTTGTATCTATTGGTATCCTCGCTACATCCAGTGTCCTACCTGCTCTTCCTGGGAGTTTTCCTGCTGGCCCTGGTGGTGGGAGCAGTCAGCAATGTGCCAGGAGGATTGGGAGTTTTTGAATCAGTACTGGTGTTCCTGCTACCCGCTGTGCCGTTGCCTGATCTCTTGAGCGCCATGCTGCTTTACAGGCTGCTTTATTTTGGGCTGCCGCTGCTGATTGCGCTGATGCTGCTTATCGTTCGTGAACTGTGCATCAATCGGAGTCGGATTAATGAGTGGGTAAAACAGGGTTTCGACTGGCCTGCCCGCATAATTCCACAGGCTGTCGGAGCAGCGGTGTTCCTGCTGGGCGCATTGCTGATTTTTAAAGGTGTAATTCCGTTCGATGTGCAAAGTGAAGAGCGATTCTCCGGGATGTTTCCGCTTGGCGCGCTGGAATTTTCCCACATGGCCAATAGTATTGTTGGTGCGTTGCTACTGGTCATTGCCCGCGGGCTGTATCGACGCCTGCGGTCTGCCCTGCAAATGGCCCTGATACTGCTTCTGACAACTGTTGTCCTCAGTCTTGTGTTGGCTGAGTCCGGCGGCTTTGTCATGTTGGGGCCGGTCACGCTGTCGTTGCTTCTCTGGCTGGCACGCGGTCAGTTTTACCGGGGCAAATCCATGTTGGATCAGGCGTTCGGTTTACAGTGGAATCTCAACATAAGTCTGGTGCTGGTGTCGGCTTTATTGCTGGGCTTTTTTATTCACCGTAATGTGGACTACTCCAATGAGCTCTGGTGGCAGTTCACTATTGACGGTGACGCGTCAAGAATGTTGCGGGCAATGTTACTGTCGACGCTGGTATTGTGTCTGTTTGGGTTGACCCGGTTGTTGCGCGGTAACTCCTGGACTGGCACTGGAGAATCCGACGCAGATCTTTCCCAGGTGGCCCGCATACTTCAGTTTACCCCGGACAGTTACTCCAATATCGCCTTATTGGGTGACAAACAGTTTCTCTTCCATCCTTCTGGAGACGCGTTCCTGATGTATGGGATTTCAGGTCACTCCGCCATTGCACTGGGTGAGCCGGGGGGCAATCCTGACTGCCTGGAGGAAATGTTATGGCAGTTCCGTGAGTTCACCGATGCGCAGAATTTGCGCTGTGTATTTTACCAGATTACCGACCGACATTTCCCTGCATTCGTAGACATGGGATACAGTTTTACCAAGCTGGGCGAGGAGGCCAGGGTAAAGCTTGCATCTTTCTCTCTGGAAGGAAGTAATCGCTCCGGGCTGCGCTACACACGCAACCACATTCTCCGCGAAGGGGCATCGTTTCGAGTTGTACCGGCAATTGAGATGGAGGCACTTTTTCCGCGCTTAAAGGTAATTTCCGATGCCTGGCTTGCGGCTAAACATACTGCTGAAAAAGGATTTTCGCTGGGCTTTTTCTCGGGAAATTACCTGCGCCATTTTGATTGCGCCGTTATCGAAGTCGGAGGTGCGGTCGTGGCATTTGCCAATATCTGGAAAAGCGGTGGCAAAGAGGATATAAGCATCGACCTGATGCGCTATCACCCCGATGCACCCAAAGGAGTGATGGATTTCCTGTTCATCGAGTTGTTGCTGTGGGCGAAGTCTCAGGAGTATGTCTGGTTTTCACTGGGTATGGCGCCACTGTCAGGGCTTGAGCATCGTCCACTGGCCGGCCAATGGCACAAACTGGGCAACCTGGTCTACCACTTTGGTGAAG
This sequence comes from Pseudomonadales bacterium, assembly GCA_024234395.1. Classification (GTDB taxonomy): domain Bacteria; phylum Pseudomonadota; class Gammaproteobacteria; order Pseudomonadales; family Pseudohongiellaceae; genus NORP240. The sequence continues at coordinate 144,603 of JACKOH010000003.1, read as the reverse complement.
ACTTCTATAATTTCGATGGCCTTCGTAACTATAAAGCGAAATTTCAGCCGGTTTGGGAGCCTCGCTATCTGGCCTGCAAGAATGGTCTGAGTGTGGCCGTGGCACTCTATGATACGTCGGTGCTGATTTCCGGCGGGCTTATGGAATTGATCAGGAAATAGGGTCAGAAGCCCACTGCAGAAAAATTCATCGGACCGGCCCGCTCGACGATCGAGCCATCGCGTTACTGTACTTATTGCTTTTCTGCAAAAAGCGGCGCTCTCACTGCATCGGTGGAAGAGATCCGGGGGCGAGAGTTCTGACGACGTGTCAGAAAAGCTCTCGCCCACCAGATGCTGATCTCCTAAAAGAAATTTTAGATATCGCCCCGCTGCGCTGCCTGAATCATGTGATCGGCGGCCCGGAACGCCAGCGCCATGATGGTCATGGTGGGCTGTCCGCGCCCGGAAGTCACCAGGCTGCTGCCATCTACCATGAACAGGTTGGGCACATCATGGGCACGATTGTACTTGTTGACTACGGACGTAGCCGGATCGTTGCCCATACGGCAGGTGCCCAGCAGGTGCACACCGCCGGTCTGCCCCTCCATTTCGTAGTTGGCGCTGATCTGTGTCGCACCAGCTGCTTCCATCAGTTCGACGGATCGATCCAGGAAGAACTTCATGGTCTTGAAATCGTCCGGGTGGTTCATGAACGTGGTGCGAAGTGCAGGGCGCCCCCACTTATCCTTGACGTCCGGGTCCAGTGTCACATTATTACTGGAAAGCGGCAGGCTGGTAGTATGTCCATTGAAAGAGCAGGCATGGGTAAATTCCCGGGCGATATCTTTCTTGAACTGGCTGCCCCAACGTGCGCCACTGAACCTGCCGGTTCCCAGGGCGGCCGACATCGGCAGACCCCGAGACAGGTGGCGGGCATCGATGCCGCCGCCACCGTAGAAGCCGTTGCTGGGATCGATGCTGTAGAAATCATGGATTACCCGGGTAGTGGGCACACTCTTGTAAGCATTGACGGGATGTTCGAACAGTCCGGCAACACTGGACGAGCCATTGAACATCAGGTTGCGGCCCACCATGCCGCTGGCATTGGCCAGCCCGTCCGGATGCCGGCTGGATTCGGACAGGAACAACAGGCGCGCGGTTTCCGCGCCATTGGCACACAGCACCACGGCTTTCGCCTTCTGGGCCTGCACCGTGCCATCCTCTTCCCAGTACACCACTTCGGTCACACGGCCGTTGTCGTCGGTATCCACCCGGGAAACCGTGCAGCCGGTGCGCAGCTCACAATTACCGGATGCGAGCGCCTGCGGCATCATCGCCACGGCGGTGGAAGACTTGGCGCCGACTTCGCAGCCGAAACCCAGGCAGAAACCGCAGTTCACACAGCCGGGTCGACCGTTGAAGGGTTTGGAAAGGATGGCATGGGGCTCCGGATAGGCAGTCCAGCCCAGTTTCTTTGCAGCCCGTTCCAGCAATACGCCGGAGGACTTTACCGGCAGCGGAGGGAGTGGGTAGTCGCGGGACCGGGGTGGGTCCCAGGGGCCCGCCAGGCCGGACATGCCTATCTCCCATTCAACCTTGGTGTAGTAAGGTTCAAGTTCCTCATAGGTGATCGGCCAGTCGGTGAAATTGGTGCCGGGTATCTCACCCAGCAGCGAACGTTCCATGAAATCCACCGGTCGCAGGCGCCAGAAATTCCCGGAGAAGTGTGCGCTGCTGCCACCCACATTGTGCGCATAACCCAGTACGGCGCGATTGGAGATTTCCGCTTTCTCGTGTTCATAGCGCCGGAACGTCTGGGGATGGCCCTTGCGCGGCCCCCAGGCCAGTTGTTCATCCTGGGTTACCGCCCATTCGTCATGGGTAAAGTCTCCGGGTTGCAGATAGGGCCCCTGTTCCAGGACCACGGTGGAAAAGCCGGCCATGGACAGCTCCCGGGCCACGATGCCACCGGCCGAGCCGGAGCCGACCACTACAAAATCCACTTCTTCCCGGGTCGGAAATGATGCCTGTGCCATCGTTATGCTCCTTTCTCCATGTAATCCGCGTCGTAATAGCCATAAGGGGGTTGCCAGACGTGCCGGTCCTCAAACCCGATCAACTGCCAGCCTATGCGGTTCTTATTGCCGCCATAGGAGGGCATGGTGAACATACCGGCGATGGTCAGGTAACGCAGCGTATTGAAAAACGGGGTCCGTTCGATATCACGCAGCAGTGAATCCTGCTGTTCCGGGCTGAGAATATAGAATGTGCCAGTGCCGAATCTGCCCAGCGATGCCGAGTACAACTCCGCGAGACCCTTCCTGACTTCCGGCAGAACCTCGGCCCGGCTGCCACCCAGAATGTTGTCCATGAAGTAGATAACTCCGGCCTCGGCAGCGCCAGGTGTCTCATCAGATGGAATGATGCGGGAGGCGATTGCCTCCAGGGTAGCCGCTTCTTCGACGCCCAGGGTGGAAAATGGCTGAGCCGTCGCCATCGCCGCCTGGGCCTGTTTGCCGGCCAGCAGGAGTGAGGGTACCGAAAGAATCAATAACGAGTTCTGTGCATTTTCCGTAGCTGCCCGCAAAAATGCCCTGCGGGTTAAAGATTGCGAAATCAATGGCAGTCTCCCTGGATAACGAGTCGTAAGTGGAATCGCCAGTGCTGATGGAGCCAGACGGCTGGACCCGTTACGGCAAGCAAAAGCCGCGCCACAGAAACCGATGACACGATTTGTCTGGGCTTGCCGGGGTTGAAAACTGAATCCGGGGCCAGAAAACCCTGATTCGGGAACCGATCAGGTGCACGGATTACCGATCAATCACCCGATTGGTGCGAGGTGTGGAGTTGCCAATTCCAGGTCTCGGTGCGAGGGATGGACAGGCAGACAGTGAGAAAAGTGGCTAAAGGAGGCCGGTTATCACACGTTACAGGCTTCCGGTTCGGTCAACATCACCGGCTGGAAATGAAACCATTTTCGAAACCAGCGGGGGTGCAGGACAGTGCTTATGTCGTCCTTGAAATCGCTGGCCCTGACCTGGTCAAAGCGATCGCCGTCGAGGGTGAAGCTCACGGTATTGTCGGGCAGGGTTTCCAGTCTCGCCAGCAGGTCATAGTAGACAATGGCATGGCCGTTGTGCAGGTAACTCAGCAGCACATTGTCCGTGCCGGCGTCTTCAATAATGGCCACCTTTTCCAGGTAGTGGAACGGGCCAGGCACCGGCATGATAAGGTGATTGCTGACTCCGGCCTCAAGCCGCAGGTTGGCAAACATGTTGATCGCCTGGGCGGATTTCAGGCCAAGATACGGCAGCAGGCAGTTCACGAACAGCAACAGCGTGGTTACCAGGCCGACCGAACGCATTGACAGAATCGAGTCGCCGGCAACCAGGGACTCATTGGTTCTGCCATAGCGGACCACCAGCCAGCAGAACGGCAGAACCACCGGCAGCATCAGCAGGGTGACCAGGGAATTGGCGCCATTCGCCGCCGCCAGTGCCATCACTGCCACCAGTACCAGCAGGGCCAGCAGATATAGCGGGTCTCTCAGCCTGGAGCGGATTACCTTCATCTCCTCCGAACGAACGATTGCCAGAGCCGCCTCATTGCCCAGAAACAGCGTATGCATCGCGATGGAGAGCATTGTGAAGGTGATGTACATGGCGTAGCCGCTGAGAGCCAGTAACATGTGGAACAGGATGCCGCCGCAGATTCCCAGGTAACGCAGGCGGCGTGACAGCAACATGACGATCAGGGCGCCTTCGGCCACGAAGGTGCCATAGATGGTCATGTAATCGACGAGCGTGCCGTCCAGCAGCCGCAAGGGCAGGGGCATCTGCCGCCACAGGGCGACTGCACAACTGGTGACGGGGTTCAGGAAATCGCTGTTCAGCTTGTGGAAAATACCGAATACGTACATGACCAGCAGGACGCCCTGACCGGCCGGAGCAAAGCGGCGAAATATCTCCTGCCGGTCACCCGTCCTGGACCAGGTGAGTCCGAATGAAAGCCAGTATCCGATCAGCAGGATATTTCTCATCAGGGTGTGATTGGAATGGGCAGGTGCCTGAACAATGGCGCTGACCGTGCTGGTGAACATAAGCAACCACAGCAGACGGGCCGAGCGCGGTCGAAAGAACAGTGCCACCGCCGCCGCCAGCAGGACCAGTAGATCGACACCGGGGGGAAAGCGGCCATACTCCAGCGCATAGTTGAAGAAATGAAAGAAGGAGAACAGCGCGAAGAACTGCGCGAACAGGGCAGTTCGGGCCTGGATGCCTGCGTCCTGTGCGACAAAGCCGGTGCGACCGAGCAGGAACAGCACCAGCCACCGGCCGGCCCGCAACAACGGGTAAATAAAACTGCTCAGGATTGGAGAACCAAGCAGCACCCGGTTCAGGCGATTGAAAACGCCGCTCGGCGTGGAAAGCAGGGCGAGGGCATGGACCGCATCGGCGCCGGCCAGGCGTCTGCCGTCCAGTTCCACGACCATGCCTTCATCGAGATCGAAGCCCTGCTGCTCCAGCCAGTGGCGGGCCTCATCGTGTTCGCGCAGGTTTCGCAGGTAAACGGTTCCTGCTGACTCCTGCAATTTCAGGAGGCGGGCGTAGCGGTCGCAGAACGGACAGTCACCGTCATAATAAATCGTTACCGACAAGGTCAGGTTGCTCCAGATTGGCGGGATTGACTCGTATGCCCTTTATATCGGTCAGGATCGAAGGATCTCCGCTGATTTCGACAGCCAGGCCGGACCGGCGTAAAAATTCACGGCTGGGGTCCCGAAAATGTTATAAGGGCGCTCTGGCCCGCAAAGCGGCCCCCGGAACGCCGCCTGGCCGCCTGCTTCTGATTTTGCGCAATCGGCGTCAGGCGATTGCTGGCGCGCCGCGGTGGCCTTGAACGCCTAGGGTAGGCAAACGAAACTGTGATCTTAAGCCCATGAATATCCGCGACAAACTGGACAAAAACCAGGTGGCTGCCATCCTGATGCTTGCTCTGTTGTTGCTCGGTATTGCCGTCCAGGCGCTGCGGTCGCCGCTTTACACCTGGGACCTGGTGCCGTATGTGGCCACTGCGATTGAAAGTCCGGACCTGACGCCCCGGGACTTGCACACCGACACCTATTCGATCCTGCGGGAAACACTGCCGGGGCCGTCATACGATGCCCTGGTGTCCGGTCCCTACGCGGCACGCATGGCCAGCGATGCCGGCGACTTCTACAGTCAGTTGCCTCAATACCGGGTCAAGCCCGGCTATATATTTCTGAACCGGCTGTTAACCACAGTCGGCCTGACACCGGTAAAGTCGATAATGCTGATGTCACTCATTCCCGGGCTGCTGATGACCGGCCTGCTGTTTGCCTGGCTCCGTCGGTTTCTGGGTTCGTGGTCGAGCCTCGGGCTGGTTGCAGTTTTCATTCCCGCCGCGCGGGTGGTGGATCTGTCCCGGATTCCGGTGCCCGACAATCTGTCGACCCTGTTGCTGTTGTCTGCGCTCTATTCGATGACGGTGAAGAAGTGGCGGATTGTCGGCTACCTGTTGCTGTTGCTGACAATCACCGTACGCATTAACAATATCGTGTTTGTGGCATTGCTTCTGCTCTGGCAGCTACTGTCGGCATACCTACAGAATGCCCGTCGCCTGGACCGAACCCTGGTGCCACCCGCGGCGGCACTGGCCGCCAGTGTCATCCTCTATTTTTTGATTGCCGGAATCAATGATCATGACTGGTGGCGCCTGTTCTATCATACGTTTGTGGCATCCATAAATGACCTGGACAGTTTCTCCACGCCGTTTTCAGCACCAACTTATCTGCATGTGCTGCTGAGTGCGATAACGCAGTCAGTCGCCAGTGGCGGGGCGGTGCAGACGGTTCTGCCCGGTTTTGTACTGATTGGTATGCTTGTCATCTGGTTGCCGACAGCGCGGGGTTCTGAACTGGCTCCCTACGTGGCGCTGTTCCTGCCGACACTGCTGGTCTACCTGTTCATGTTTCCGCTGGTAGCCAGCTGGGACCGGTTCTTTACCCCGTTTTACGCCCTTATCGTGGTATTTGCCTGCGACGCTCTCACGAGTCTGCACACCGCAGAGACGGCCCGCCGCTGACCGGGACGGAGTCATCGGCAATCTGCAAACCGCCTTGTCAGCAGTCAGTTGAAAACTCTCAGCTGAGGGTATCTCAACAGGCTGCTAGTGTCCTGTCCGGTTAATTCGTCGCATTTCAGCGTGCCAGCCAAGGTTCCTGGCAAGGCGCGCCTTGCAGGCAATGGCCGTAGCCCTTGTCAAAAGGCGCAACGCGGCCAGGGGTCTTGGCTGGCACGCCCTCTGGGAGCCTGCATAAAGAGCTGTAGCAGCGTTGCGACCCTTGGAAATACAACCAGTATTCCCTGCGGATCGCGCCTCACTACAGCGCTTTATGCAGGCTCTGAAATACAACGAATTAACCGGACAGGACACTAGTCTGACTATCGAGGCGGCAATGAAGCGCCAGCGGGATCGTAGCGCAGCCGCGCCGACAGATACCGATAGCCCAGTGCCTGCTGAAACCGCTCCAGATATTCAGTGCGGCTGAATTCCGGAAACGCTTCGAGCCGACACGCCCGGCCAGCCGAGTCGCGATTTGCCAGGTAGCCTGGTCCGGCGTTATAGGAAGCGGCAATGAGGTTCCGGTAATCCATCGAACGTTCTTTGCCGGTTTCCTCGAATTCACAATGCCTGGCGATCTGCTCTTCTATATACAGAATATATTTGAGTCCGGCCTGGAGATTGGTCCCGGGATCATGCACGCGTGGCAGGCCAATCTGCTGCCCGGTCGTGGGAAGAACCTGAAATGCGCCGATTGCGCCTGCGGAACTTGGTGCCACATTGGGATGAAACTGGCTTTCCACGTACATGATGGCAGCGGCCAGCTGAAACCGGGACTGGGGTGACAGGGTCAGGATCGCTCGACCGTCCGGGGTTTTCCAGGGTGCAGGCTGAGCCATGGCCCGGGACGATTTACCGGCGCCGAGGCGGCTGAAGCGCAGCTCTTCCGGGAAAAACGACAGCAGGTGATCGATCAGGCAACGCTCCACATAGACCACCGGCTGGCCATTGACCTTGACGCTCCAGGGTTGGCGCGCACGCCCGTCCGCCCGGAGAAAGTCTCCATTGGCGGCCATCTGACAGGGCGAGTTCGCTGCCCTGGCCGGACTTGGCGCCACCAACAGGCTGAACAGACTGAGAAGCAATAGTATGCCGGCATAGACCCCGAACCCGGGTCTGGTGCGACGACCGGTGCGTGTGGATAACTCGTCGGCAGGACATGAGCCATGGCTGGAGCCGGTGCCAGTGACGGGCAGGTTGCGAAGAGAAATCAACTGAATCATCAAAGCCGGATGGTCTATCTGAATGTTACTAAATTACCTTGCCGGAGCGTCGCCGGCCGTGGCCCGTTTCACAGGCCGGAGCAGGCTGCTAGGGTAGCGGCAGCTCTCAAGTCTCTAGATCGGCAGATCGCCGCGCTGAATAAGCTGGCGGCGCACAGCAACAGCCGGCTTTCGAGGGAATGGCGACCGGGCCGCGGACGAGGGGCTCCTGGCAGCCGGCTCGCCTCCCGAGGTGGTCAGTCCTGGAATGCAAAACGCGGGACCATGACTCCGTCCACCTGAACGTTTTCGCAGAACATCTGCAGCGGTCTGACCCAGAGTCCCCGTTCGCCGTAGAGCGGACGGTAGACAACCAGCTGTTCCTCGGTCTCGCTGTGCCGGGCCACGCCGACAACCTCGTACAGACCGCCCTTGTAATGGCGGTAAGTGCCGGGTTCTGGAAGGAAGTTCTCAGTGGCTGCCATGCTTAAGCTCCAATAATGGTAGTGTACAGCTGGCTAACATAGCAGAGGTGGTGACGGCGGGGAAAAGCCCCGGCATCGGGTGGGCTACTGAACAATGCTGAATGACCCCGGATAACGGAATCCTCCCCGGTCCATGGGTCGGGGACGGTCATTGGAAAACCCTGTGATATGCAGGGTTTCTGCCCTGCACGGCTAAAGACCCGACAGGAATAATCTGCTAGAATCCGCCCTCTTTTATTCCATCTGGATTCCTGCGGTTCGGCAGTACTCGATGGGAACTGCCCGCAGATCCTCCTGGAATCCCGGCAGGCGCCCCGCCACCGAGCCGCAATGAGTAGTGCGGTAAGGGTAATTTATGGATTTGGTCGAAGAAAAACTGGACGAACATCATCTGGATGCGAAACAGGTGATGGATGTCGTGGTGCGGTTTGCCGGCGATTCCGGCGACGGTATGCAACTCACCGGTGCCAACTTCACCCAGGCGACGGCTCTGTATGGCAACGATCTGTCGACGTTTCCGGATTTCCCCGCCGAAATCCGGGCGCCGGCCGGTGCCACGTTCGGGGTCTCCGCCTTTCAGATCTACTTCGGTGCCAACGACATCACCACCGCCGGTGACGCGATCGATGTGCTGGTAGCCATGAATCCGGCGGCGCTGGTCACGAATCTGCCGAATCTGATAGATGGCGGGCTGGTGATCGTCGACAGCGGCGCCTTTACCGAGAAAAACCTGGCCAAGGCCAAATACCAGGTCAACCCCCTGGAAGACGGTTCGCTGGACGCCTACCGGGTCCTGAATATCGATATATCGAAGCATGTGCTGGCCGCGGTGGAGCCTTATAATCTCAGTCACAAGGAGGCTCTGCGCTGCAAGAACATGTGGACACTGGGCCTGGTCATGTGGCTGTTCGATCGCGATCGCACCGCCACTATTGAGGGCCTGAAGAAGAAGTTTACCCGCCAGCCCGAAATTGCCGAGGCCAACATCGCCGCTCTCAATGCCGGCCATGCCTTTGGCGAAACTGCCGAGTTACCCTCCGGAATTCACGTTTACCGGATACCACCGGCCAGGGTGCCACCGGGTACCTACCGGAATATCACCGGCACCACGGCCCTGGCCTGGGGACTGATTGCGGCCAGTGAGCTGGCCGAAATTGACCTGTTGTTTGCCTCGTATCCAATCACCCCGGCATCCAACCTGTTGCACGAGTTATCAAACCGCAGGAATTTCCGGATCAGCACGTTTCAGGCCGAGGACGAAATTGCTGCCGTCTGTGCCGCCATTGGCGCCTCGTTTGCCGGCAGCCTCGGCGTCACTTCCAGTGCCGGTCCCGGAATCGCGCTCAAGGCCGAAGGGATCGCCCTGGCGGCCGCAACCGAGTTACCTCTGGTTGTGGTCAACACCCAACGGGGTGGACCGTCCACCGGGCTCCCCACCAAGACTGAGCAGTCGGACCTGAATATGGCACTGGGCGGCCGACACGGTGATACCCCGATTGCGGTAATCGCTGCCAGCAGCCCCACCGACTGCTTCGAAGTGGCGATCGAGGCGGCGCGTCTGGCTATCCGTTATATGACACCGGTCATGCTGCTCTCGGATGGCTATCTGGCCAATGCGGCAGAACCCTGGAAGATACCGGACGTGGCGGAACTGCAACCGTTTCCGGTCCGCCATCAGCCGCCGGTGGAGGACTTCAGGCCTTCCCTGCGGGACGCAACCACCCTGGCACGGGTCTGGCCTAAACCCGGCACGCCGGGTCTGGAACACCGTATCGGCGGGATCGAGCGCAGCTACGATACCGGCGATATCTCCTATGATCCGGCCAACCATCAGAAGATGACCGAGCTGCGCAAGGCCAAGATTGCCGGCATTGCCGATGATATTCCGTTGCAGGAAGTGATCCTGGGTGCAACCACGGGCAAATTGGCCGTGGTCGGCTGGGGCTCGACTTTCGGTGCCATTCACCAGGCAGTGAAGCGCTGTCGGGCCGACGGCCTTGACGTCTCCCACATTCATATCCGCTACCTCTGCCCGCTGCCGAAAAATCTGGGCGACCTGCTGCAAGGCTATGAGCGGATACTGGTGCCGGAAATGAATACCGGGCAGCTGGTCAGATTGCTTCGTTCGGAATATCTGGTACCTGCGGAAGGTCTCAACAAGATATCTGGACAACCGTTCAAAATAGGCGAAATCATGGCGGCAATTCACCAGGAATTCGCGGAGGTAAACGACTAGTCATGAATCAGGCATTGCCCAAACTGACGCTGAAAGATTTCTCCACCGACCAGGAAGTGCGCTGGTGCCCCGGTTGCGGGGACTATGCAATTCTGAAAACAATTCAGAAACTGATGCCGGAACTCGATGCGCCAAAAGAGAACCAGGTTTTTGTTTCCGGGATCGGCTGTTCCTCGCGCTTTCCGTATTACATGAACACCTACGGATTCCACACCATACATGGTCGGGCACCGGCCATTGCCACCGGCGTCAAGCTGGCCAACCCGGAGCTGGACGTGTGGGTGGTGACCGGTGATGGCGACGGCTTCAGTATCGGTGGTAACCACATGCTGCATGTGCTGCGGCGCAACATCGACCTGCAGGTGCTGCTGTTCAACAACGAGATTTATGGTCTCACCAAAGGTCAGTATTCCCCGACCTCGAAGCAGGGTACCCGGTCTCCTTCGTCACCGACCGGCTCCATCGATCTGCCACTGTCCCCATGCGAAGTGGCGCTGGCTGCGGGAGCTACCTTTGTGGCCCGATCCATCGATACCGAGGCAAAGCACCTGGGCCCCTGCATTCGCCGCAGCTACGAGCATCGTGGTGCCGCCTTCGTGGAAATTCTGCAGAACTGCCCGATTTACAACGATGGCGTATTCGAAAACGTCAAGGATAAAAAGAGCGCGGCAGACAATCGCATTGAGATTGAACACGGTAAGCCGCTGATATTCGGTGCCGAACGGGACCGCGGTATCCGCCTCAATACCCTGACTCTGACCCTGGAAGTGGTGGAAATTGGCAAGGGGGGCGTCAACGTGGATGACCTGCTGGTGCATGACGAGAGTAACAAGGTCATCGCCCGGTTGCTCAGTACCATGACCGGCCCGGAGTTTCCGGTGGCGATCGGGGTACTCTACAGTGAGCGCAAGAACGGTTACGTGGAAGACGTTCGAGAACAGCAGTTAACCATCCGCAGCCGGGAACGGGGCGACCTGAAGCAGCTGTTGCACAGTGGCAACACCTGGCAGGTGGATTGATCAGCCGGCCGGAATCCTGCCGCAGCGGCGGATATACAGTGTTTTAAAGATTTGCTACGCTGCTCGCTGTCACGCAGACGCGGCCCGCAACAGGCGGCGACTGTGCAACGACAAGTTTTGCTGGGAGAGAATTACATGGCTGAAAAGAATAACCAGTCGCCGGCCAATCCCTCGCGACGAAATCTATTGAAAAGTGCCAGCCTGGTGGGCGCGGCCGTTGCCAGCGGTGGTGCTGCCACCCAGGCAGTGGTCGGCCAGAATCGCGCCACGCCGGTTTCACAGCCTCGCAGCAGGGAAGCACTGGAAGTGCTTACCGCTGCCGAGGCGGAGACTCTGGAGGCAATCACCGACCGGATTATCCCGTCCGATGAGAATGGGCCAGGCGCCCGGGAAGCCCGGGCGGTGCACTACATCGATCGCTCGCTCGCTTCCGATAATGCTGCCTCACGGGACAATTACGGCTCCGGACTGGCAGCCATCGACGATTATGCCCGCCGTCTGCACGGCCATCCGTTCCATCGGCTGTCGCCGGAATTGCAGGACAACATTCTGCTTACGGTAATTGAAGGCCAGGTGCCGGGATTCAACCCCAGCGGCAGCGGTTTTTTCAATATGGTGAGAAACCACACCATCGAGGGAACCTTCAGCGACCCCTACTATGGTGGTAACCAGGATTTCATCGGCTGGGACATGCTCCGCTATCCGGGAGTGCGGATCGGGGTTTCGGCCAGCGAGGTGGCCCAGGGAGGCGATCTGGCACCGGCCCATCAGTCGGCTTACGATATCCCGACATTCACCAAGGTAATCGCATCGACCGGGAGGGGCGGCAATGGCAATTAATCTTCCCGGCACCGACGTGGTGGTAGTGGGTCTCGGTGCAGCCGGCGGTGTGGCAGTACTGCCCCTGACCCAGGCCGGTCTCAATGTAATCGGCCTGGAAGCGGGCGGCTGGCTCAGCAGCCGCGACTTCGCCCCCGATGAATTGCGCAATAACCAGCGTAACTGGCCTCAGTCGGTTCAGAAGGCTGCCCAGGAAGCGCCTACCGTGCGCGCCTTTTCCAACACCACTGCCAAGCAGGGCGGCCATCCGATGATGAACGCCGTGGGCGGCACCAGCATGCACTACTGGGCCCAGAGCTGGCGACTCAATCCCTGGGATTTCAAAGTGGTGAGTGAAACAACCAGCCGCTACGGAGCGTCCCGCCTGCCGGCCGAGTCGACAGTCGAAGACTGGCCGCTGGATTACAATGAGCTGGAACCTTACTACGACATTGTGGAACGGACAGTTGGGATTTCCGGGAAAGCCGGAAATATTCAGGGCCGAATCGATACACAGGGTAATATATTTGAAGGGCCGAGACAGCGCGAATATCCCATGAAGCCATTGCGCAGCTCGCCGTTTACGGAAATGATGAGCGATGCGGCACGTCGGATGGGCCTGAATCCTTTTCAGGGCCCGGCGGCTATTGTCACTGAACCTTACGATGGCAGATCGCCCTGCATGTATCACGGATTCTGTAACAAGGGCGGTTGCCATGTGCAGGCCAAGAGTTCCACCGCATTCAGCACCATTCCCAAGGCCATGGACACCGGTAACCTGGAGATAGTGACTCATTCCCGGGTAACAAAAATTGTCACCAACCGGGCCGGCAAGGTCACCGGCGTGGAGTACCTGCGTGGCAACGAATTCTATTTTCAACCGGCCAGTGTGGTGCTGCTGGCCAGTTATGCCTATGAGAATACCCGCCTGTTGCTGTTGTCCAGATCTGCTGCATTTCCCAATGGGCTTGCCAACAACAGTGGCCAGGTGGGGCGGCATTATATGAGCCATCACCAGGGCGCTCCGGTGACTGCTCTTTTCCCTCACGATCTGAAGAACTGGTACGGGCTGCCGGCTCAGGGTACCGCACTCGATGAGTGGGCGGACGATAATTTCGATCACTCCAGTGTCGACTTCATCGGTGGCGCCAATCTATGGGCGCATACTGACCGCCGGCCCATGACTGCGGCACGGATGGGTACATTTAACATGGTCTCCAGGAATTGGGGTTCGGAATGGAAGAGGTTTCTCATGGAGAATGCCGATCGGACCAACTCTTCCTATATTCAGAAGACCACTCTTCCGTATTCACACAACTACCTGGATCTGGACCCCTCAGTCAAGGATCCGCTGGGACTTCCGGTAACCCGAATCACAGCACGCTACGCGGACAACGAAGTAAAAATTGCCGCGTTTGCCCAGGATAAAATGGAACAATGGTACCGGGAAGCCGGTGCCATTCGAATTGTGCGCAGCGGCCTTGGCGGGGCTATGGGTGCCAGTACCCATGCTTACGGGGGTACGCGAATGGGTGACAACCCTGAAACCAATGTCACCGATCGCTGGGGCTTTGCCCATGAAGTGCCCAACCTGGGAATTCTCGGCGGCTCGGTCATGGGAACCAGTGGTTCCCGCAATCCTACTCTGACCGTCCAGGCCCTGGCCTGGCGAACCGCCGAGTACCTGACAAGGAATTGGCGTTCCATAACCTCATGATCACGGGGAGCATGTGTAAATGAATGAACTGTTGCGTACAACCATAGTCAATAGATTGGCTGGCAGTAAGGTAGGCAGTAAGGTCGCGACTCTGGCGCTGATAGCGTTGTCCGGAGTGGTGTCGAATGTCTGGGCGGATGTGTCCGGCAACTGGGATTTCGCGGTCACGCTGGGCCAGCTCGGCAGCGGCAACGCTGCAGTCACCCTGAGCGAGGGGGGTGATGGCAGCCTGACCGGCAATTATTCCGGTCAATTGGGCCAGACTGCTGTTACCGGGTCTTCCGACGGCACCGAATTCGAATTCAGCTTTAACAGCGATGCTATCGGCGGGGCTATCGTTTATTCCGGTTCCCGGCGCGACGACGGCAGGTTGAGTGGTGTGGTGGTAATTCAGGGGCAGGAAGTCGGCACATTCGTGGCAACGGCCAAACCCTGACCCCGGTCCCTGTACCGGGTACCTGATTGCAGGGACGGGTCGGGTCCTGACCGACACCTGATTCAGACCCGGGAAGCGGCCTCCCGCAGCTAGCGGACGGCTTTTTACAGATTGCGCAATGGATTGATAAATAAGGGAAAAATTACCTTCAAGGCAGGCGGATAGCGGGTTAGAAGCGGCGCTGGATTGGCTTGACAGACCTGGGCCTAAGTGGTTACATCGTCCCTCCGCCTAAACAAGAAAACAAAGAACATAAAAAAGGGTTTTACTATGAAATCAAAAGGGCTGCTCGTAGCAATCGCAGTGATCGTTGCCGGGTGTTCTCCGGCTGACCGTGAGTCTGCGCAGATCCCCAGGCCAGTTTCTGATCAGGTAGTATTCGCCGCAGAAGCTGCCAGCACTATTCCCCGTACCCCCAATGGCAAGCCGGACCTGAATGGAATCTGGCAGGTGCTGATGAACGCCAATGACAATCTGGAGCCGGCGCCACCCAAGGCCGCCTATCAGCTGGTCCCCGGTGATTTTGTCCCGGTTCCTGCTCCCGAGGTAGTGGCGCTGGGCGCAGTCGGCGCGGTGCCCGCCAGCTTTGGTGTCGTGGAAGGCGGGACTATTCCCTACAAGCCCGAGGCCCTGGCCCGCCGCAATGAGAATCGCGATAACTGGTTGACCAGCGATCCGGAGATCAAGTGCTATATGCCGGGTGTGCCGCGCGCTACCTATATGCCGCATCCTTTCCAGATTTTCCAGAGTGAGAGTGCGTTCTTCATCGCTTACTCCTTTGCCGGAGCCGTGCGTAATGTGTTCCTGGAAGATCCCGGTCCGGCGCCATTGGATTCCTGGATGGGCCAGTCCTATGGCTACTGGGATGGCGACACTTTCGTGGTGGAAGTCTCCGGCCTGGATGACCGCACCTGGTTTGACCGGGCAGGCAACTATCACTCTTACGAGTTGAAGGTCACCGAGCGGTACACCATGGTCGATGAGAATGTCATCATGTACGAAGCCACCATGGAAGATCCGCAGGTGTTTGAGCGTCCCTGGACCATTTCAATGCCGCTGTACCGGCGTCTTGAAGAAGGCTATGAATTGCCGCAATTCAAGTGTGTCGAGTTTGTGGAAGAACTGATGTACGGTCAATTCCGCAAAGGCGGTGAATTCGAGCAGCGGCTCCGTGAAGAAATGGCTGAGGAACAGAATCAGTAGGCAGCGGCATAGTAAGGAAAGAACAGGGACCCGCAGCAGTTACGATTTTTGGTATTTCTGCGGGTCTTTATATACAATGGATCGTAGCTGGCCGCAAAGTGCTTCCACTTGCTCATGAAGTGGTGTATCTAGGGCTTACTGAAAGCTGTTTGAAAAAGGTTGTGCTGAAGCCTGTGCAACTTTAGATTGTACAAAAGACTCTAGTGTGAGTTTGGATAATAACAAGAACTGGTGTTTTACCGGTAAACAGATACGAGACTGATAAGTCTCCCGAGGGTGAGCAGGTAGTTCCGAAAACAGTTGATGCGAGCTGAACTATCCTGACAGAAAGCCGGGTCTATAAAGCGGACTGTCGCAGCAAGTCGACTATCGACGAACCAATTTGTCACCCAGGATACACGAGAGAAGGGGTAAACCTATGAAAATCAAGTTACTAGCAGTAGCCGCCGTCGTCGCGGCCGGAGTTGCCGCTGTTGAGACTCCGGCCACTGCGCACCACGCATTCTCGGCTGAGTTTGATGCAAACCTGCCGGTGCGGCTGGGCGGACCGATCACCCGGGTAGAGTGGATTAACCCGCATACCTGGATTCACCTGGACAATACCGACCCGGAAAGCACCGAGGAGCATGGCCCCTGGATGGTTGAGGGTGGCACACCCAATACGCTGCTGCGCCGTGGGATTAACCGTAACTCACTGCAGCTGGGTACCGATATCGTGGTTACCGGCTACCAGAGCAAGGACCGGCTGTGCGAGCCGGAGTGCCGGGCTAACGGCCGCGACATCACGTTCCCGGACGGACGTAAACTGTTCATGGGTTCTTCCGGTACCGGCGCCCCGCGCGACGGTTCCGATCCGACCGAAAATCAGTAGTCGCAACGCCCGAACGGCGATGGTCTCGCTCCGGACCTGACGGAGTGAGACCCGGTCCGCTAGTTACTGGTAATTACTACGCGTAATAACGCGTAATAAAAAGCCCACCCCGCAATCTGCGGCGTGGGCTTTTTTGCGTTTACCGGGCTATTCTTTGCAAGTTCCCGGTTTAACCGGTCACTGGACGGCGGGCTGATTCAGCTCCGTTACCGGTTTAAGCTCGCGGTCATACTCGACGCTGCCACTGAAGACGGTTGAACCGACAAAAAATCCCGCGGCGTAGAGTCGCACTTCCACGTCACGCAGACTCCGGTTTTCCCAGAACCAGCCATGAATGCCCGTGAACGGCGCGTGATAGGCTCCCGATCGGTTGCTGGCCGTGCCCTGTTCATAACTTTCCGCAAATTCCCCGCCCAGCCCGGCGGGCTCGGCATGCATGTCATAATAGAGCTCGGCGTCGGCCTCCCAGCTGAAGACCAGCGGGGCATCCAGGTCCATGGAGTACTTGTACTCGACGGACTGGAATGGCTCCAGGTAGAACTCCACGTAATCGCTGCTATAGGACTGCAATTGTTCTTCGAGGGGCTGGTCCTGGGCCTGGGAAAGTCCGGTTATGCCCAGCAGCCGCCCGATCCGGAATGGATCGTAGGCAAATTCGGCCGGAAGTATTACGCTGAACAGTATTACAACAGCAATTCCAATTGCCACCAGGGCCGCTATAAACAATGCTCTTGGTGACGGTGCCGGGACATTGGCTGGTTCGGTATTCAAGGGTGACTCCGCAGGCGAGGGACTAGAGGACGGCAGGGGTGAGGAAAAAAGCCGCCAACTGGTAGCCGGTCAGCAGGAATCCACCGGTCATCAGTGCCGTATTGGTGGTGAACGCGTGCTTCAGGTAGCTGCTGCTGGTTCGCCAGGCACTGAGAAACAGGAAAATGGCCGATAGAGCCAGGATCTGTCCGATTTCGACTCCAACGTTGAAACTGATGATGTTGGTAATGAGGCCGTTTTCCGACAGATCAAATTCCTGCAGTTTGGTTGCCAGGCCAAGACCGTGAAACAGGCCGAATACGAAGACTGCCACCCGAGTGTCGGGTTGAAACGGCAGCAGGCGGAAGCCGCCGAGATTTTCGAAGGCCTTGTAGACGATGGACAGGCCGATGACCGCATCGATCAGGTAGACATTGACCTGCCAGTTGGCCAGTACACCCGCCAGCAGGGTAATACTGTGGCCCAGGGCAAACAGGGAGACATACTGAACGACGTGCCTGGGTCGGTAGAGGAAGAAGATGACACCGGCGAGGAACAGCAGGTGATCGTAGCCGGTCACCATGTGTTTGGCACCCAGGTAGATGAAGGGCAGGATCGCCGGCCCATCGACTCCCACCACGAAACTGGCGTCATCACTGGCAATAGTGTGAGCCAGGGCCGGCGAACTCAGCAGCAGTGCGCCGGCCAGCCACAGCAGCCGGCTCCGTAAAGATCTGCTTTTGGACGTCATAGGTTATAGGTTATAGGTCATTGGGGCGATGCCTGCGGCTCGTCATCCACGTAGCGGGAGGCGATATCCGGATTGTAGGACTGGTGGCAGGCCCGACAGACATTGTAGAGCTGGGCGCCAGCCTGGAAAAAATCATCGTTGTGATGACGCTGTGCTGCGTCCATGGCCAGCTTGCCAGCTTCCACCATGCCCTCAGCGTAGACCATCCAGGCATCGTTATCCTCGGCACGACCGGGCAGCGCCAGCAGGTTGCCGGTTTCAGCTACCAGTGCGGCCTGGGCGCGGACAAAATCCCAGCCTTCGTCGGTGGTAGGATAGAGCTCTTCATAACCGGCCGAACTCTCCACCCAGCCGGCATTGTCCCAGAGGGAATCTGCAGCCGGATCGATAACCAGGGACATCAGGTCGGCAACCGAAAGGGAGGTATCGAATTTAAAGCCGGCGGCGGGTTCACCGGTACCGGCGACCGGCGGTTGGTCGGCGGGGGAACAGGCCAGCAGCAGCGATGCTGAGAATCCGGCGATCAGGAGACGGCAGGCGGTTTGGTATATATTATTCACGGGCAAGGCGTTCATGGGCAAGGATCCTTCTTGACTGGCCAGGCTGGCATGCCTGGCAATATCGGGCATTGTCCGGCACCTGTAACCTGGTTCGACAGGTCGCCGTTTTCTTCTTAAAATTCTCCGTAGACCAGAGCAGTGTCATAATTAATCAGACGTGTCTTAATTATGATACGCTTATTATTGAACCAATGCAGGGAAAGTTAAACCCCGGATGATCAATCACCTGGCACGATCCGAAGACTCGATTTCCCCTTTCCGCTGGATTCTCGGTGCGCTGCTTTGCGCGTTATTGTGGTCGGCTTCGGCTGCCAACGCCCAGTCAGGCGTGGAGATTCAGTCCACCCCCGACGGCGGGTTACATCCGCGGTTGCTGCAGGATGCGGATGGTAATGTCCACCTGCTGTATTTCCGCAAGCGCAGCAGAAACCCGCGGGCCCGTGAAGGCGACCTGTTTTACCGGCAGTATGATGCGGCGTCATTCGAATGGGGGCCGGCGCGGCTGGTGTCCAGTCAATCCTTCAATCACGCCGATCCCATCTATCGGGCCAATTTTGCGGTGGATGGCAGCGGGCGTGTTCACGTAGTCTGGTATCAATCCCGGCCGTCGCAGTTCTTTTATACCCGCTCGAACCCGGAACGTACCGAGTTTGAACCCCGACGTGAGATGGTGGTGGATAACCTGGAGGGTGTCGATGCCGGTGCGGACATTGCCGCGCTGGGTGACAGTGTCGCCATCAGCTGGGCGGCAGGTGCCCTGACCCACGAGGACGAGCGTACCGTTTACGCCAGGATATCCAGCGATGGGGGTGATACTTTCACGCCGGAATTACAGATCGGCGACACGGGCCTGGGAGCCTGTTCCTGTTGCAGCCTGGCGCTTGACTATGACTCCGCCGGGCAATTCACCGTGGCCTACCGGTCGGCGATAGAAGGCATCGGAAGGCACATGCAGCTGCTGACTGTGGCTGAACTGCAGGACAGTAAACCAGCCACGCGTTATGCCGAATTGCATGATCTGCAGAAATGGGAGCTGTCGGCCTGCCCGGTCAGCACCAACGACATCGCCCGGGATTACCAGCACGACAACTGGCTGGTTTTTGAAACCGAAAGCCGGATTGTACAGCTCAACATGAGCACTGACGCGCCACCGACCCTGGTCGCTGAACCTGCCACCCGCACCCGTCAGAAGAATCCGTCCATCGCCTTCAGCAGTGATGGCTACAAGCTGATCGCCTGGGGAGAGGCAGTGAGTTTTACCCGTGGGGGTACGCTTAACTGGCAGTTATTCGATGATACCGGCAAGCCGGTGGCAGCCGAAGTCAAGCCCGAAATCCTCATTCCCGACAACAGTTCGCCCGCTGCCACCATCACACCTTCGGGAAATTTTCTGATCCTGTACTGAGCCACTGCCTGCCTGTTTCAGCGCGGGTAGCGGGGTTGTGTCTGTTGACGGATCAATTCCAGTTCCAGGCGCTCGAACTGTTGCGTAGTCTGCTGTTGCCGACGCCGTTCCTGGCTCGAAACGGCCTGCTTCTGCCGGGTTCGCTCCCGTTCCTGCAACTGCTGCTGGCGCCAGCTGTCCAACCGGTATTCCAGCCCGGCGGCAGTGTCGATTCTGCCCAGGGAGCGGTAGGCAGGCACGACGAATTCAGTGGCTCTGACCAGAGCGTTCTCACCACACAGGTATTCGATGTCCACCAGGTAACCCAACAGGGCCTGAGAGTCATTGGTGGCAGGGCGCTGATCGCCGGCTGCGACCTGTTCAGTCACGAACCGATCCCGCCACTCTCTGGCGACCCGGCAGTTTTCCAGGTAGGCGTCAAGCAGGTCACCATTAATTGCGATCCGGAACGGATTGCAACTTTCCGGGTCCCGGTCCTGGGCCATGCAGTCGGCAGCCATCCCGTCCAGTTGCTGCAGACTGGCACGGGCCTGTTCCAGACTGGCGACGGGTGGTGGGTCGCTGGTCTGGGCATCGCTTACCGAAGCCAGCATCGACAATATTGCGGCTCCGATTGTAAATATTTTTTGAACCGGCATGCTTACACCTGTTTCCAGTGCCGGTGGTTTTCGCCTGCAGGAAATTTCTACCCGCGTGAGGTGCGAAGTTAAATCAGCACCCTGGCAGCCCGTCAGGCGTAACCGGCTTTTTTAAACCGTTTGTCCCATTTCTTGAAGCGTTTACGACAGTATTTTTCCAACTGCTCGTAAGTGGAGAAAAAGTGTTCGGCGGCTTCCTCGATGGATTCATCGAACTCACAGTAATCGTTGTTGTAGTCGCGACAGACCATCGGGCGTCGCTCGTAGATTCCACAGACTCCGCCATTGCCTAAATGTGCGCAGGCCGAGTGAACGTGCAGGAACCAGCCGTCAGCGTCCTTGAAAATATTGATATTCTCGTGTGACACCTGCCAGAGCAGGTGATCAAAATCGTAGATTGATTTCGGCGCGGGAATTTTTTGATTGATTGAATTACAGCAGATGGATTTGCGGCATTTCGCACACTTTTTGTCGATCGCTACAGACTTTGTCTCGGTGACTTCCACGTAGTCGATTTTATTCCTGGAGTTCATACTTCTTCATCGTCAGGCAGTCGGGGGGATAGTCAGCAGTGTACCAGTTGCCGGAACGGAAGGCAGCAGGCCGCGGTAATTTGTTGCATGGTCTTTGGAGGGAAGGCGCGCGGCTTTACAATACCGGGGTGAGTGGCGAGAATGACACAGCCTTTAAAAAATGGTATCGCCTTTGAAAATCAGAACAATCAGGAAATCGGTGAACAGGATGCACAGAACAGTCACGCTATTGGCAGAATTTATTGGCTCGATATTGCTGTTATCCGGCTGCACTCCGGATGGTGTCGGGCGTGATGAGGTGCTGCTGCCGCAATCAGACACCGGCCCGGCTGCCACTGCGCTCAGTCTGCAGGCAGTGTCGACCAAGTCCTGGCTGGTGACCGGTGGTGATGTGCTGGTGCGAGTCCTCTGGTCTGAACAGCAACCCGCCGCTCTTCGACTCGAGCTCAATGGAGAAGACGTTACCGCAACCTTGCGACCGGAACCTGGCGGCACCAGTATGACGGCATTGCTGACCGGCCTGAGGCAGGGCGATAACGAGGTGGCGGCCTGGTCCGGTAATGCGGCACGGCCGTCGGCAACGCTGCAGTTGACCAATTACCCGGTAACCGGTCCTATTATTTCCGGGCCCCACGAACAGCCGTTTTATTGCCAGACTCAGGAATTCGAGCTGGTTACCGGGGAATCCCTGGGTGCTCCGCTGGACTCTGACTGTTCGGTGGCTACCCGGGTGGACACGGTCTACTACTCTGAGACCGATCAGGCTTTCAAGCCGTACCCCGTCGATCCCACCGCACCGGCGCCGGAGGACCTGGCTACCGTGGTATTGCCGGATGGCCACGAACAGCCGTTCGTGGTCAGGGTGGAAACCGGTACCGTCAATCGCGCCATTTATGAAATAGCCATGCTCTACGACCCGGAGGAGCAGGTTCCCGACCCCTGGAATCGCAGTTCCGGCTGGAACGGGAAGCTGGTTTACACCCACGGTGGCGGCTGTCGCGGCGGCTGGTATCAGCAGGGCAACCGGACCGGCGGGGTGTTGCGTAAAGGGTTGCTGGAAATGGGCTATGCCATCACTTCGGCGACCCTGAATGTGTTCGGCCAGAACTGTAACGATCTGCTGGCTTCCGAAACCCACATCATGGTCAAGGAGCGCTTCATCGAGCACTATGGCGATCCAATTTATACCATCGGCACCGGGGGATCCGGCGGCTCCTATCAGAGCCACCAGACTGCCGACAATTACCCGGGCGTGTTCGACGGCATTATCGTGTCCTCCAGTTTTCCGGACGTTACCTCGGCGACAATATTTACCCTGGCCGATGCCCGCCTGCTGAATTATTACTTTACCCAGGTCAACCCGGAGGGCTTTACCAGGGAGCAGCAACGGGCGGTCTCCGGGTTTGGATCCTGGGGCAGTATTCCGAACCTGGCCCAGGGCGCAGCCCGACTGGATCCGATTTATTCGGTGGACACACCGCTCGAGGAACAGGGCGGCGAGGTCAGTATTGAAGCGCTGCAGTCACGACGTTACGGACCGACCCTGGACAATGGCGTCCGCGCCACGGTCTATGATCACACCGTCAATGTCTATGGTCTGGCGGAGAATTCGGGTCGCGCGGCCCGCCCGCTCGATAATGTCGGTGTCCAGTACGGCCTGGCTGCTCTCAATGACGGGGCCATCAGCGTGACTCAGTTTATCGATCTGAACCGGGCCATAGGCGGCTTCGATCGTGATATGAATCATGTCCCGGATCGCCATCGGGCCGACGCCCACGCCACCAGGCAGGCGTTCGAGACCGGCCGGATCCTCTATGGCGGGGGTGGTCTGCGGGAAACCCCGATAATCGACTACCGCAGCTACACCGATCACCGGGAAGGTGGCGATATCCACATGATCGTTCACCAGTTCAGCACCCGCCAGCGGTTGATCGAGGCCAATGGACATGCGGACAATCACGTCATGAACGTCGGTGGCTTGTGGGGATTCACCGAGGAGGAACCGGACCTGGGTGACCTGTTCCGCGCCATGGATCAGTGGCTGATGGCCGTGCAGGCCAATCACAATGACGTCGACAAGGCGATCAAGGTGGTCAATGCCAAGCCTTATCAGCTTACCGACAATTGCTGGGATTACAGCGGCAGCGAGCGGGAAAACCTGCATGAACAGTTGAGCGTGCACAATACCGGGCGTTGTGGTGAACTCTATCCGGTCTATCTCACCCCACGCCATGTGGCCGGCGCGCCACTGGCCAACGCCACGGTGAGTTGCCGCCTGAAGCCGCTGGACCGGACTGATTACACCGTCGAGTTCAGCGACCAGCAACTGGCCGAACTGGACCAGGTTTTTCCCACCGGGGTCTGTGACTGGAGCCGGCCCGATGCCCATGCTGCCAGCTTCCAGGGCACCTGGCTGTCTTTCGGACCGTCCCCGGTGAACCGGCAGGAACAGGTCCCATAGATTACCGGAACCTGGAATTACTCCCAGAACTTGCGCATTTCAATGAACATGAAAGACGCGCTCCAGGTGATCAGGGACAGGCCGGTAAGCGCTTCAAGGCCGGCCAGAAAGCGGATATCACCCAGTGGTTCAACGTCGCCGATACCCAGGGATGTGTAGGTCGTGAAGGAGAAATAGACGTAGTCCAGAAGGCTGCCGTCGAAGTTGCCCTGCAGTGATCCAAAATCCCCGAAATTGACCATCAGGAAATAGGCAATACCAAACATCCAGATTTCCACCACGTGTCCCAGCAGGGTACCGAACACACCGATAATCACCCGCAAGCGGTGTTGCACAGCCAGCCTGGGAATGATCGCTGACAGCAGGTGCAGAATCTCATAATGGATCACCACCGCAGCGGAAATCAGGATGGTGTTGAAAATAAATGTTGTCAGCATCAAGGATTGGGAAACCAGGATCCGCTCAGTGGGTGAGCGAGTAAATCAGATAGTTGATGCCAAGCTGGTAAGCCGAATTGGAATACTGGGTAGGATACCACTGGTCATAGGTGTGTTCCCAGCCGTCACCCATGTCGGAATTCCAGTTGATCAGTACCATTACCCGACCCTGATCGTCGAGAATGGCGTGATTGCTGGCCACGTCGATACCGGCCTGGCCGAAACCCTGGCGGCCACCCCGGCCGGGAATCATCTGGGCACCCTCGATATCGTAAAAGGTCCGGTAGATTTCGTGTCCGGAAGTCAGTTCCACCAGTTCCCGATCCGGGAACAGCAGGGAAAAGTCGCGGTAGAACGCATCCCATTGCCGTTGCCCCCAGAAGTCGTCGATCAGCAGAAAGCCACCCCGTAACAGGTATTCGCGCAGATTGGCGATTTCCGCCTGACTGAGTGACAGGCCGCCATTGCGTCCCATTTCCAGGGCATAGAGGAACGGGTATTCGAAAATTTCCTTGTCGTCGAAACGCAGGACGATGGGCTGGCTCATGACCCGGACATTGGTCAAGCGCGACACCCCACGCAGAAAGTTCTCGTCGGAAGCGGGGAAATCGGTGGCCCAGGGGCCCCCGTAGAAGCCGCTGTCGTAATAGCTGTCATACTGGATCCGGACGAATGCGAATTCGCCGGCAATATCGTACAGATCCTCCAGGTAGGCGGCGCCATAGCGGTTATTGCGGCTCTGCGGCCCCTGCGCAGCGACATTGGACGTGAGCAGTAGGCTGAGCACAAGGCTGAATGATAATAAAGCTGGTCGTTGCATAGCGGAACAGTGTCTAATGACCAGGTCAGAATGGCAAGTCTGAAATGGTCCGACAGGCATTGTTATACGTCAGCCGCTTCGCTATTCTCGACCAGGGCAGCCGATCGCTGTACAGAACTGCCGGCTTGTCCGGTCCCTATCGGTATCCCCTAATCACACCAGGTTCATAGTCCATGTATTCTGCCAGCGCCAGATACTTTTCAGTTTTCATCGTCCCGACACTGCTCATGCTGTTCAGCGGGGGGCTGTCTGCCGCCGAAGATTCCGCTGGTGACAGCCCACCGACATTTGCCTCGGCGCTCGAAGCGAGCATCCGGTTACGCAGTGAAGTGGACCGCTTCAGGGAGCAGATTGTCCAGCAGGAGCTGCAGTTCGGGCCCTATGATCGCAGTCTGGTGGAGCCTCTGAATGGATTGAATGACGTACTGATCGAACTACAGGCCTACGACGAGGTGGATGCCAACCTGAACCGCATTTTGATGTTGTTGCGCACCCTGGACGGACCGGCCAGCCTGGAACAGATCCCGGTACTTGAAACCGCGATCAGGAACGATATCCGCCGCCGCGACTGGGAGTCGGTCACCCAGCGCTTTGAGTTCATGCATTATCTGTTCAGCCAGAACGAGACTGACAACGCGGCAGTCCAGCTAGAAGCCAGGGATGAATTGATCAAGTGGCACCTGACCGCACTTTACCTGGACGATAAAGCCAATCGACTGCAGCATTTCACCGAGGCAATGGAATTACAGCGGCAGAACCTCAATCTGGCGGAAGAAACTTTCGATACCGACAATCCCCAGTTGATTCCATGGCTCTACAGAAGCGCCGTTCAAAAATTCCGGGTGTACTCGATTCTTAATGCAGACGATGAACTGGGACTGGATGCCCGGCGTGCCATCATTGGTGGCTACTACATGGAAGATCAGCTGAATCAGATTCAACAATACATTTACTCCCCGGTTCCCGGCCGGGGACCACGCAACTATCTCGAGGAGGAACTGCGGCGCGCCCGGCTTGAGGGGCTGGGGCTGATCAAACAGATTCGCGAAATCCTCAGCTCCGCAGACGACCCTGAGGCCGAGGCCATGGCGATTGTCTATGAGGCGGATTTCCAATTACTGCTGGACCGTGGAAGTGCCGCGCGAAGCTATCGGGAGGCTATGGACCAACTGGCTGCCGCCGGCGTCAACGAGGATCGAATTGCCGAGTTCTTCAGCCGTCCGTCAGCGCTGCCGGAACCGGAATTTCATACCCGCCTGGAAGTTGCACTGAGTGCCCAGGACCAACGCGGCTACGATGTTTCTTCAGCGCCGGATCGGATTAACCTGGGTACGTTCGTCGCCTGGAACGAGTCTCTGGCCAGCGCCCAGCGTCCGGCCCTTCCCACAGCGGCCCTGGCGGTGGCGGATGAGGTGCCAATGGCTGAGTTCGATATCCAGTTCCGGCTGAATTCCCGCGGTGAAGCTCGTAACAGGAAGATCCTTGACGCGAACACCGACAATTCCCGTCTGCGTTCGGACGCCCGCGATGCCCTGGAGCTGATCCGCTTCCGGCCGCAGTTCGATGGCGATAGGCGTATCGCCACCGATGAGTTGCAGATTACCTACCGCATTCCCAATGCACCCTGAAACCTGATTGGCCGCGTTACACGGGCTCCCACGACCTGACTGATTGTCTGTCGAACCCGAATCAGCCGCACTTTATCGATTAACTCATCTGAATATGATGCGAGTGATTGACTATTCCTGGGAAGTCACTATATTGGTCCGACCAAATTGGTCAGACCAGGGGGTGGCTTTCAGCAGCCACCCCCGACTTTCACGAGCTAGCTCATGACATCACCGACTTCGGTCAGTTACGAGATTGCCGGGAGGCTGCGCACTGAGATTCTCAGTGGCCGCTTTCGGGTCGGCGACCGCATGGCTTCCGAACGTGACCTGGCTGCCCGTTTTGGGGTCAGTCGAGGCGCCGTGAGGGAAGCGCTTTCGCTGCTGGAACAGCAGGGAATTATCGAAATTCAGCCTGGTGGTGCCCGGGTCCGGCCACTGGAAGAGGCGAGTCTGGCGGTCCTGGGACCGCTGCTGGCGCTGGAGGAAGTCCCCGATCCGGACCTGGTGGATCAGTTTCTGGAGATCTTCTCGATGCTGACCGCGCTGACAGTCAGGGGAGCGGTGGAGCAGGCCAGTGTGGAGCAGCTGATCCAGCTGAAACGGATGCTCGTAGATATTGCCCAGTGCGCCGATGACTTCGAGGCGATGCAGCCGCACTGGCAGGCGCTGCTGGATTACATGGCCGGAATCGACAACAACCTGGTGGCCAGGCTGATCGGCAATGATGTCAAGGCCCAGGTTCTCGGGCCCATGTTGCAGTTGAATATCCGGCCCAGGCTGCCGGCGGGAGCCGGAACCGAACTGGTCAAGACCCTGACCCGTGCCTTCAATCGTCAGGACGGCGCCCTGGCAGCCAGTGCTTTTGAAACGCATTTTGATCAATTACGCCGCGCCATGCGCGAAGCGCTGCAGGGCATGCGCGAAGCGCTGCGACGACAGGTGGTCTGACCCGGAGCTGACACAATCAACACGGTATTATTTTTGCATCACAATTTACTGGAAGCAGGGGAAAGCCGGGCGCAACCCGCTCACTTTAACCGAATTCAAACCTGGGGACCGCTGATACCTGATCGGCAGTTTCCCCCTAGCGGGAGCTCTTAGATGAAAAGGATTGTACTGCCTATCGCGATACTGGCGGGTTCGGTCGCCATTGCGATACTGCTGATCCGAAATCCAACCGAGATTGAGGAAACAGCCGCGGAAATCCAGCCGGTATCGGTCCGTGTCGTGGAGGCCACACTGGGTTCTTCTCAGCTCACAGTGCATTCCCAGGGTAAGGTTCAGGCAGCGCAGCGGGTCAACCTGTCGGCGCCGGTAGCCGGTCCGGTGAGCTGGGTCTCGCCCGCCCTGGAGCCTGGTGGCTTTATCGAAGCGGGTGAACCGCTGCTGCGTATCGACGCCAGCGACTACGAAACGGCGGCGGCCCGGGGACGTGCCAGTGTGCAGCAGGCCGAGGCCGAACTGGCGTTTGCCGAAGACACCCTGCGACGTACCCGCGACCTGGCTGAGCGCAGCCTGGCCAGCCAGGCCCAGTTGCAGGAAGCCGAACGGACCCTGTCCGTGACCCAGGCGCGACTGGCCGACGCCCAGGCCAGTCTCCGGCAGGCTACTCTGGATCTGGAACGAACCGAGTTGACCGCGCCATTCACCGCTGTTATCGAGAGCAAGGATGTGGAATTGGGTCAGTTTATCAACCGCGCCCAGAACGTCGCCGTGTTATACGGTGCCGATCTGGTCGAAGTTCGGGTTCCTCTGGCTATCCGGCAACTGGGGTTTCTCGATATTCCACTGGGATTCCGTGGCGAATTGACCGGTGACCGCGCACCGGAAGTGCGACTGACGGGCATGTATGGTGGCGAGCAGCATCAATGGCAAGGCAGACTGGTGCGAATCGAGGCCGCCATCGACGAGGAAAGTAACGCCGTGCAGTCGATCATCCGGGTGAATCAACCGGATCGTACTGCCAGTTCCGGCTGGTCCGCCGATATTCCATTGCCTATCGGCCTGTACGTACAGGCGGAAATCGGCGGGCGCGAAGTCGATAACGTCATCGCTCTGCCCAGAGGCGTGATTCGAAACAACAGCCAGGTTCTGGTGGTCGATGCGGAAAAGAAAATGTACTTTCGCGACGTGGAAATTCTGCGCCTGGAGGAAGACACGGTGCTGATCTCCGGCGGCATCCGCCCCGGTGAGTTGATCTGCATCTCCCCGATTCAGGCAGTTTATGACGGCATGCCAGTCCATCCGGTACGTGAATTGATCTAGTGAATCAGAGAGCACCTCTGATACCAAAGCATTCAGGAGAACACGCTTGAGGACCATCATCAGCTGGTTTGTGAAGAACCCGGTCGCCACCAATCTACTCATGTGGATTTTTCTGGCGTCAGGTGTCATTGCTTATTTCAATCTGCACCAGGAGGAATTTCCCAACGTCGACATGGGAATGATCCAGGTCAGTGTTCCCTACCTGGGAGCAACACCGGACGAGTCGGAATCGGCCATCTGCCTGCGCCTGGAGGAAGCGCTGGAGAGTGCCGAAAATATCGAGCGGATGACCAGCACAGCGCGGGAAGGCGGCTGCGACGCCACCCTGGAGCTGTCCACCGGTGCCGAGCTCAACCGAGTACTGAACGACATCAAGAGCAAGGTCGATGCCATCGTCACGTTTCCCCAGGAAGCGGAGAAGCCGATCGTGCGTGCCTTCAGCAGCACCGGCTCCGTCCTGTCTCTGGCGCTGTCAGGAGACGTGGATGACCTGACCCTGAAACGCTACGCGGAGGATATCCGCAACGATGTTCTCGACCTGGAAGGTATTTCTACGGTCAACATCCAGTATATCAGGCCGTTGGAAATTTCCATTGAGGTCTCCGAATTCACGTTGCGGCAATACGGTCTGACTCTGGACCAGATTGCCCGGGCCATCAGTCAGGCGTCTCTGGACCTGCCCGGTGGGACCATCAGGACCGATGCCGGCGAAATTCTGCTGCGCACCAAAGGCCAGGTTTACCAGGGTACCGAATACGCTGACATTGTTATCCGCAGCTTTGCCGACGGTTCACAGCTGCGGCTTGGGGACATCGCCGATATCCGTGATGGCTTCCAGGAGGGCTATGTGGATGCCCGCATCGACGGGGAGAATGCGGCAATCATCGAAGTACTGCGGGTCGGGGACGAAGATATCGTCGCCTCAGCCCGGCAGGTTCGGGCTTACTACGAGGATGAAGTACTCACGCTACCGCCCAACCTGTCTCTCACCATTATCAATGACGCCGCGGTGGCCACCCAGGATCGCATCGGTACCGTAGCGGAAAATGCCTACACCGGTCTGCTGCTGGTAATGTTCATTCTGGCCCTGTTCCTGCGTTTCAAGCTGGCACTGTGGGTGGCGGCGGGCATACCCATCGCGATCGCCGGTGCGCTGAGTATTTTCCCCTCCGCCGGATTGTCGATCAGTTCGCTGACGGTAATGGGGTTTATCCTGGTGCTGGGCATCATAGTCGATGATGCTATCGTGGTCGGGGAACGGGTACACGCCTGGGAACGCAAAGGCCTCTCCAATGAGGAAGCCGCGATTGAGGGGACCCTGGAAGTGTCCATACCGGTTATCTTCGGTGTGCTCACCACCATCGCTGCGTTTCTGCCTATCCTGCTGCTGGAAGGCCCCATGGGGGCTTTTTTCAACGCCATCGGTGCTGTTGTGGTGTTCTGCCTGGTAGCCAGCCTGATTGAATCCCAACTGGTGCTTCCGGGCCACCTCGCCCATCGCAAGACCCGTGGCTACCTGTTTGAAGGAACGCTGCTGGTGGAATTCTGGGGGCGCTTCCAGGGCAGTATCGCCAGCAGTATGGAGCGCTTTGCCAAGCACAATTACCGGGATGCTCTGGTGAAGGTACTCCAGTATCGCTACGCCACCTGGGCAACCGCAACCGGAGTTATTATTCTTACCTTCGCACTGATGTTGAGCGGCCGGGTAATCTTTCAGTTCATGCCGGGCGTCGAAGGCGACATCGTCTACGGCAGCATCCAGATGCCGGAGGGTGTCGCGGTCAGTACCACCGAGAATGCGGTCGAGAAAATGGAACAGGCGGCATTTGAACTGTCTGCCGAACTGGACCGGGAACTTGAGGATCTCAAGGCTGCCGGCAAGGCGCCGGCCTCAACCGACCGGGTGGTACAGAATGTTCTGACCGTGATCGGACAACGGGCTGCCCGCGGCGGTCCACCTTCGGATGGCAGCGGCCCCGGCGGCAGTCATATTGCCGAGGTGGTCATGAACCTGACGCCATTCTTCGATCGCGGTGAGCTCAGCTCGGAAATGATCCGTGACCGCTGGCGACAGAAGGTGGGCGAGATTCCCGATGCCCTGGAGCTGACTTTCGTGTCGGATGTGTTTTCCGCCGGTGAAGCCATCAATTTCAGGCTTGAAGGCCGCAACGAGGAGGCCCTGCAGATAGCCGCCACCGAGATGCGCGCGGAACTAGCTCGTTATCCCGGAATTTTCGACATAACGGACTCGTTCCGGGCCGGCAAACAGGAAGCGGTGATCCAGGTGAACGAGGCAGGCAAGAACCTGGGGCTGACCAACAACGAGGTCGCAACCCAGGTGCGACAGGCTTTTTATGGCGCGGAAGCGCAGCGTATTCAGCGCGGTACCGACGACATCCGGGTTATGGTCCGTTATCCGGAGGCGGAACGGAAGTCGCTTGCCAACCTGGAGGAATTACTGATTCGCACCGGCACAGGCGCCGAAGTTCCTTTTTCCAGTATTGCCGATTTCTCTCTTGGCAACGGCTTTTCCAGTATCCGGCGTGAAGACGGCAAACGGGTGATCACGGTGGTTGCCGATGTCGACCGTACGGTTGTCAAACCGGACGAAGTGCGTCGGGAAATGATTGAGAAATTTCACGACGACTGGGACCAGCGGTTGAATGTGGACATGGTGCTGGGGGGTGAAGGGGAACAGCAGATGCGCTCCATGTCGGAGCTGTTCTCGACATTCCCGCTGGCGATGATCATCATTTTCGCGTTGCTGGCTATTCCGTTGAAATCCTATACCCAGCCATTGATTATCATGAGCGTGATACCGTTTGGCGCGATCGGTGCCATTCTTGGTCACTTCATCATGAGGGCCGATCTGGTGTTTTTCTCGATGCTGGGAATTATTGCCCTCAGTGGTGTCGTGGTGAATGCCAGCCTGGTGCTGGTCGTCAATATCAACCGGTTGAGGGCCCGGGGATACGATATTGAACGGGCGGTTACCTCGGCCGGAATCATGCGGTTCAGGCCGATTTTTCTGACTTCAGCCACCACGTTCTTCGGACTCGTGCCGTTGATGCTCACCGCCAACCCGGCGACCTTTTTCATCGTCCCCATGGCCATATCGCTGGCCTGGGGAGTCTTGTTTGCCACTGTCATTACCCTGTTTCTGGTGCCGGCCCTTTATCTGATTCTGCATGATATGGTGGGCTATGGCGACGAACTGGAAGATTCCGAAGAGGAATCGCTGCCCGGAGAACTGATTTATCAGGATTGATAATCACTCGGGAATTGATCGGTTTAAAAACTCCAGGTCAACCACTTGCGTGACCCCGCGTTAAGGAAAGGCAGGAGACATTCACCAGGGACGGTGATTTCAAAGTGGAGGTAACCGATGAAAGCAGTTAGAGGAACAGTGACATTGCTGGCGGCCGTCGTGCTGACCGGCAGCCTGCCGGGACTGGTGCTGGCGCAGGATCAGGCAACCGATGAGCAGATTGCGGATCGTCAGGCCAAGCGCCAGGAATTGCGTGAAGAACGGCGTGAACGCAACGAACAGCGGCGCGAAGAATTCGCCAATCTCAGCGCCGAAGAACAGGAAGCCTTGCGGGCCCAGGCGCGTGAACGCAGGGAAGAGCGCCGAGAGACCGTCGAGCGCCGTCGCGAGGAGCTTGCCAACCTGTCTGACGAGGAACGGGCTGAACTGCGTGAACAGCGTCAGGAGCAGTTTGAGCAACGGCGTGCGGCGCGGGAACAGCGTCGTGAAGAAATTGCCAGCATGACACCGGAAGAGCGGGAAGCCCGGCGAGCACAAATGCAGGAACGACGCAGCAATATGACCGATGAGCAGCGCCAGGCCATGCGTGAACGCCTTGAGCACAGGCCTCCCCGTCTCCCGCGCGGTAACCGCTGAGTTCTCTATTCCGGTTGGATCCGCACCGTGATCAGCCGGATTCTGTCGGAAGGGTCAGGAAGCGGCTTCGGTCGCTCCTGGCTGCATCCGCTGTATCGATCGCTCCTGCGCTATCCTGATTATCCTGCTCAGTGCGTTCGATGTTGAACTGAAGCCCGCTGACCCGCTGGGCAATGACCTCAGTCGTTGACCTGCCCCTGTTCGATAGTCCAGTCAATTAATTCACGCACCAGCTGATCGGCAGCGCGACCGAGTGCATCGACGGCATCGGCAACGGCCATGGAACCAAGCGGTTGGCGGGCTTCAAAGCGTCGGGTGGCAACTGGTATTCTGCCCACCGTGTTGATCAGGGTGGCGTCATACTGGATAAACGCTTCCGGTCTGGCCTGATCACCCAGGATCTGGAAGGCTCTCAGCATACCGCCCAGTTCCAGCTGGGACTGCAGACCTTCGCTGCTGGCGCTCAGGGCCCGCACCCGGCCATCGCGCCAGAATGCGTCCAGCAGCCAGTCGCGCCACAGCAGGGGCGTTGGTGCGGCGAGTCGCATTCCGGGAAAAGCCTGCAACTGGTTGCTATCCGACATGATCAGCAGGCGATTTGCACTCAGCGCCTCGCTGGTCAGCG
This sequence comes from Pseudomonadales bacterium, assembly GCA_024234395.1. Lineage (GTDB taxonomy): Bacteria > Pseudomonadota > Gammaproteobacteria > Pseudomonadales > Pseudohongiellaceae > NORP240. Next base: position 111,731 of record JACKOH010000003.1, on the reverse strand, counting down.
GGCGGGCAATCCGCAGGCCCTGCAATTGCGGTTCGCCAAGTGACTCTTCGAGAGTCGATGGTGGCAGCTGGTAGAGATCCACCGGAGCCTGTTCCGGTAGTATGGTGCAGCTGCCTAACAACAGCATGGGTGTCAGCAGGAGCAGTCTGGTCATGGTTGGTATTCCCTGATGGCTTCGTTGCCCAGCACGAAGCTGGCGGGGTCTTCAGCGAGTCTGCGGGTCATGGTATCGATATTGGTCAGGATGCTGCGCAATTCGCGCATGGCCGGGCCCAGTTCGGCGAAGCCCTGCATGCCCGCGGTCAGGGCCGGGGAATTGTCCGCCAGCATGGTATTCAGCTGCTGCGTAACCTGTTGCAGGTCGGTAATGGCGCTGCTTACCCCTTCCAGCATGGGTTCGTCATAGCGGGTCAGCTGCTGGTCGATACGGGTCAGGACATTGTTCAGGGTGTAGGTGCTCTGGGCGATGCCTTCCAGCCCCTTTTGCAGGACCTGCTGCTGTGCCACCAGCACTGAAGTCACGCCATCCACATTATCCAGCACCCGGGATACACGGCTGGCATTGTCGTCCGAAAACAGCCGGTTGGCGCGCTCCAGCAGCGTGGATGCACTGACCAGCATCTCCTCGCTGGTTACTCGCAACTGTGACAGTGAGGAAGGGGTGGCTTCAATTTCCGGAACGCCGTTACTCGAGGTCAGTCTCGGGCTTTCCGGCAGTCCTTCACTGAGTTCAATGGCGGAAGCGCCGGTAATATTCAGGAGTGAGCGCCGGGCCACCGTGTCCACCTTGACCGGTGCCGAAGCGGATACCTGAATCCGGGCCCGGACCAGACGCGGGTCCTGCGGGTCCAGGTTCAATTCCTGAACTTCCCCAACCCGAATGCCGCTGTACTGTACCGGACTGCCAACATTAAGACCGGAAACGGCTTCCCGGAACAGGACATCGTAATAATAGACCTCCCGTTCACCTCCCGACCCGGCCAGCCACAGGGAAAAGGCAAGTGCGGCAGCCAGCCCGGCCAGGGTGAACAGGCCAACGAGGATGTAATGTGCACGGGTCTCCATCAATTCGCTCCGTGGTCCGGGTGATTATTGCGCGCAACGGTATGGGCTGCAGCCCGGCCGCGCGGGCCATGAAAATATTCCTGAATCCAGGCGTCCTCGGTAGCGGCGACCACTTCCAGGGAATCCGCCACCAGTACTTTTTTCTGTGCCAGGACTGCCACCCGGTCGCAGGCCGAGTACAGGGTATCAAGATCGTGGGTAATCAGGAACACGGTCAACTGGAAGGCATCCCTGAGCGTCACCAGAAGGCTGTCGAAGGCTGCAGCCCCGATCGGATCGAGCCCGGCAGTAGGTTCATCCAGGAACAGAATCGCCGGATCCAGCGCCAGCGCCCGGGCCAGGGCCGCCCGCTTGATCATGCCCCCGGAAAGATCGGCGGGGTAAAGGTCGCCGGCATGGGCCGGCAGGCCGGTGAGGGCCAGCTTGACGTCGGCAATCTGATTGGCCTGGCGGCGGTTGAGGCTGGCCAGTTCGATCAGGGGCAGCGCCACGTTTTCCCGCACCGTCAACGAGGAAAACAGCGCGCCATGCTGAAACAATACGCCGATACTGCGCTCCAGGTCGGTCCGTCCGCCCAGGATTCTGACCTGTCCGGCGTCTGGTCTGCGCAGACCGGCGATGGAGCGCAACAGTACCGATTTGCCACTTCCGGACCCGCCCACCACGGCCAGTATTTCTCCGCGGTAAACGTCCAGGTCCAGGTTCTCGTGCACCGAATTGCGGCCGAACCGATTACACAGACCGCGCACCTGAATCACGGCTTCCCGATTCGTCACCAGCCCATCTCCATGAAGTAAAGCGCCGCGATTGCGTCCAGCAGTATTACTGCGAAGATGGACTGGACGACACTGCTGGTGGTGTGCTCGCCAAGCGACTGGGCACTGCCACCTACCTTGAAGCCCTCGAGGCAGCCTATCAGGGCTATAACCACGGCAAAAAACGGGGCCTTGCTGAGGCCCAGCAGCAAGTGTCTCAGCGGGATCTCCTGCACGATACCGATAAACCTGGCCAGGGAGACATCCAGGGTGGCTACCGCCACCACCGCACCTCCGGCCATACCGGCCATAGCGGCGAGCCAGGCGAGTAACGGCAGCACCAGTAACAATGCCAGCATCCTGGGCAGCACCAGCAGTTCCATAGGGTTCAGGGACTGCACCTTGAGCGCATCCAGTTCCTCGTTAATCTTCATGGATCCCAGCTGTGCCGTGAAGGCACTGGCAGTGCGGCCGGCCAGCAGAATGGCCGCCAGCAGAACTCCCAGCTCACGCATGAAGGCGTAGGCCACCAGGTCAACCGTGTAGATGGTGGCTCCAAACTCCCTCAGTACCGTGGCACCGAGAAAGGCCACCACGGCGCCGACCAGGAAGTTCAACAACATTACAATGGGCACGGCGTTCAACCCGGTCTGATGCATCTGTGCAATCAGGGCGGTGAACCGCCAGCGGTCCGGGCGGGGCAACAGTCTGAACAGCGTTGCCAGTGCCAGGCCCAGAAAGCTCAGAAATTGAAGAATTTCAGCACTTCCCTTTACCACGTAAGCGCCCAGTCTGGCCAGGCTGTCCCCGAACTGTCTCGGTGGTGATGTCGGGCCCGACTTCTGCGTCGCCACCGATTTCCCTACGGCGATCAACAGGGCCTTGCGTTCGTCAGAAAGTCCGATGGCATCGGACGCCAGTCTACCCAGCTGTTCAGTTCCCAGCAGATTCAACAGTACCGTGGCGCCGGCGGTGTCCATGGCCGTCATCCCTCTGGCATCCAGGGAATCGATGGAACCGGGCAGGGGCTGCGCAGCCGCGAGCAGCCACGAATAATTGTCCAGGGTCCAGTCTCCATGCAGGGAAAGACACGGTGCGGAGCCAGTTTCCAGAGTGTAAGGGACGGTCATCGGCGGCCTGAATTTTTGGAGCGGTTGCAGGGAAGTTTAACATCCCCGCGGCAGAGGCATTGAGTTTGCTTCATGAAGATGGGATTGTGCTGATTTCCGGGCCCAAGAGCAATTCCCAGCGCCCCCTTCCACAGGAATGTGAACTGGCACCTTTCAGTCGCTGTTGATGCACTGATTTAACCTGTCGGCGCTCTCATTAAGGATTACCCAGGATGGCTGGCAATCCGGGCAGGCTCGGCACAGATTGAGTGCAATATTCCCGCAGGCGCCTCATTCTGGAACTGATTGACATGGTCGTCAGCGCGCAAGTCCCCCAAAAGCTGGCTTTCCGGACCGGACTAATGTTGGCACGACTAGTGCATTATGTAAGGTGCATGCACACGAATCTGGAGTTGGTTTCCGGGGTACCTCTCTCCCCCATCCCAGAATCTGACACCTCGCAAGGGATTCCTCGTGCATCAGGGTGACTCAGCCCACGCAACCAGACGGTTGCGTGGGCTTTTTTTTGACCGGCCCGCGACTGCTTATTCGTCGATCGGGTAAAGGCGGGTGATGTTGGTGATTGGACACCGCTCCGGTCTGCGGTCCATGCCACGGACCAGGATGTTATCGAACCGTCCCAGGCCGAAGTCAGGGGTCGTAAAGCCAACATAAAATGCGCTTCTCAGACCCTGGCAGGGGGTTCCCAATTCCACCAGGTAGCGGTCGTTGACGCCAGCCGTAATGATCAGGTTGTAATCATCAATGGAGTTCCAGCCATTGACCCGGTAACGGGGAATATTGACATCGCTCTCACCCATTTCCAGGCCCATGCCGAGGAGCCGCTCACGGATATCGGGACGCTCATAGTCGCCGGCACAGCCTGCCAGGATCATTGTCAGGGTAAGGGTAGCCAGTAAAATCATCGGTTTCATAACAACCTCCTTTAAGCGTGGCGTCTATAACAACCCTTATAACTCATAAACGCGTGACAGTGAAATCAGTTGACCGGGAGGCTGCTGGACCGGAATCTGTGGGTAGGCTTTCCCGGCGGGCGGACCCGGACTGCAGGCCTTGAAATCCGACGATTTGCACCCATCTCTTACTTATATTCAGTTAGCAGCCTGTTGAAAAAATCTCAGCACTTTTAGCAAGTGCCCGGTCGAGCCGGTGTCGCGCCACCTTGAGGGTCAGTTAAGGAGGAGTTTATGGATTCACTGAAACGGCTTGCAATAACCATCCTGGTGACAGTTTTCAGTTTTACCGCCGTGGCCCAGGACGGAGTGGAAAGTCTGCGTGAAACCAGTCGGGCATTTGCCTCGGTGGCGGAGAAAGTTTCCCCTTCAGTAGTCTTCGTGCGCACCGAACAGGCCGTGCAGCCCAGCCAGAGCCAGTTCTCCTCACCGTTCGATGATGACTTTTTTGAACGGTTTTTTGGCCAGCCACTGCCGGATACCCCCCAACAGCCTCGTGCCCCTCGTCGCGCGGTCGGGCAGGGTTCGGGATTTGTGTTCTCGGCGGACGGCGGCCCGCGCGGTTCCCGGGCGTTTATCCTCACCAACAATCACGTGGTCGAAGGGGCCGACACCATAACCATTACCTTCAATGACGGGCGCGAGTTCGATGCCAGGATCACCGGAACGGACCCTCAGTCGGATGTTGCCGTCATCGAAATTGAAGGAGAGAACATTCCGGCGCTGTCACTGGGTGACTCAGCGGATCTAGTCGTCGGCGAGTGGGTGGTTGCGATCGGTAATCCACTCGGTCTCAGTCACAGCCTTACGGTCGGCGTGGTGAGTGCACTGGGAAGAACCAGCCTCGGCATCAGTGATTATGAGGATTTCATTCAGACCGACGCTGCGATCAATCCGGGCAACTCTGGCGGACCCCTGGTCAACCTGGACGGCGAGGTAATCGGGATCAATACCGCAATAGCCAGTCGCAGCGGGGGTTATATGGGCATCGGTTTTGCCATTCCCAGCAATCTGGCTCGCAGCATTGCCAACCAACTGATCGACAGCGGAGAAGTTTCACGCGGTTACCTTGGCATCACCATCCAGGACCTGACTGCCGATCTGGCCAGGTCTTTTGATCTGGATTCCACCCAGGGGATTCTGGTGGCCCAGGTGGCTGCCGACTCACCTGCCGCCAGGGGCGGGCTTCAGCAGGGTGATATCGTGGTGGGTTACCAGGGCAATCCGGTGCTCAATGTGGGTAGCTTCCGGAATCAGGTTTCACTCACCAGACCCGGTACCGGAGCCAGACTTTCGGTAATACGCAATGGGGAGCGGCTGAATTTGAATGTCACCATTGGGGCGCTGGAAGGTGAACCGGTCGCTGCCGTGGGAAATGACGTGCAAAGCTCCGAGCAGATCGGGTTGACGGTGCAGACGCTCACCCCTGAACTGGCACGACAGTTGAATATGGACGCTGGCAGAGGAGTGGTGGTAAGCCAGGTAACACCGGGCTCGGCGGCCGATCAGGCCGGTATCCAGCCGGGAATGGTGATCCTGGAAGTTAACCGCAACCCGGTGGATAACGCGGCTGCCTTTGAACGCATTTTGCGTGACAGCGGCACCGGGCAAAGAGCGCTGTTACTGATCCGGACCAGTGCCGGACAGCGATTTGTAGTGCTGGAGTGGTGACCGGTTACTCCGCCGCCTTTTCGGCGGATCTCAGCTGCGGGTTTCGCCCGCGCCCCCGTCCGGAGGCGAGGGGTCTGCCGCTACTCAGTCAGAACTCAATCAGATTGATGCTTGTCCTGTGTCGGTTTTTCGGCAGATTCAGATGAACGATCGCCAAGCATCAGCCGTTCCAGCTCGGCCCTGGACAGGTAATCCAGATCCCAATGACTGGTATGGCGATCCTTGACCTGTTCACGAAATACCCTGGCTTTTTTCGTTGGTTTTTTCGACTTTTCCGTCTGTTTCGCCAGTTGTGACAGGTCCGTCTGTTGTGACAGTGCTGGTTTTTCAGGCTTTCCAGACTTTTCAGGCATTCCGGACTTTTTTGACATCTGACGCACCTCAGCCTATATCAGGATTTTCCGGTCAGTTTCTGCAGGGCATCAATGACTTCGGAAAGCCGGTTATTGTCTGTCTTGCCCATATTCTCTGCAGTGGCGGTGGAAATCTCCTGTTCATCGACTTTCCAGGATTCCAGGATGGCCTGCTTCTGCTCCATGGTCAGCTTCTTATGCTGCAACACTTCGATCGGGTGATTGAAATGATCTGAGGGATCGCTGATCATGTCTTCCGGAGTGACTTTCTTTTCCATCACGACAACCTCCCATTCTTCTGTTCACTGCCAGCATAACACACATTGAGCAAGCCCTGTATTGGCTCCTGTATGCGGTGAAGACAGCGACGTTCTGTTCAGATACCTGACCAGGCGTTCAAATAAACAATGATGATATAGCGGGCAGCCTTGCCGGCTCCTACAAGCAGTAGAAATACCGTCAACCTGACTTTCATGATTCCGGCAATGAAAGTCAATGCGTCGCCTCCGATGGGCAGCCAGGCCAGCAGCAGGGTCCAGTAACCGTATCTTCCGAACCAGTCCTGTGCCCGGTGCAGTTGATCGGGCTTAAAATAGAACCAGCGACGGTCCTGGAAATGCAGCAGGTAACGGCCCATGACCCAGTTAACCGCTGCACCGAGAGTATTGCCAAGAGTCGCCACGACGACCAGTGAAACCGGTTCCCCGCCGGCCCGTAACAAGGCGAACAGGATGACTTCTGAATAAAATGGCAGGATAGTTGCAGCCAGGAAGGCACTGGCAAACAGCAGCAGATACGAGCCGATCACCGGGCTTCCTCCACCAGCCATCTGAACAGAGCGAGTTGCGAGGGCAGGTAAAGCAGGTACTCAGGATGCCACTGGACACCGATAATTGCCGGGCCGCGATGATACTCCACCGCCTGGACAATGTCGTCGAGATCCATTCCCACCGTTTGCAGTCCCTCACCAAGCTCATGGATTGCCTGGTTGTGCAGGCTGTTGACCCGCAGTCTCTGCCGGCCGCACACCTTGGCCACCAGGCTGTCGGCCTGGAGCAGGATCTGCTTGGTGGGCAGCAGCCCGGGTCGATTGTACGTGTGGTTTCTGAGGGGGCGGATGTCCTGGTACAGAGTTCCGCCCAGCACCACATTGATCAATTGCGCACCCCGGCAGATTCCCAGCAATGGGATCCTGTTGCTAAGCGCTCTTCTGATCCAGTCGATTTCCAGTCTATCCCGCTCCGGGTCAGGCTTCACTTTTTCGGTGATGTCATGACCATAGTGCTCCGGGCTCACGTCATCCCCGCCACCGATAACGAGCGCCTGGAAATCAGTATGTCCCGGGTCGTGCCTGACACTGATACGATCCGGCGTCGCGCCTGCCAGCCGCAGTGCCATCGCGGTACAGAGCCAACTGGGCGATACCCTGCGGCTGTTTCCGGTTACGCCAATCCGGATTGTTTCCGCCATTGTTCGATCCTTGCTATCCACGCACTCTCATCGACGCCAAAAGCCGGACGCCAACTCAGCAGGAATTCATCACAGAGCATGGCCAGCTGTTGTGGCTGACAGGCCAGTTCTTCCACCAGGCACCAGACATTCCAGGATTCTGCCAGGGACCAGTCGGGAGCGTCGATTACGCAGTTGGGGAGACGATAGTGAAAGGTGGGCCTGGCCTTGACGCGGGCATCGTCAATACTTTCCTCTATAAGCGCGGGGTTGATTTCCTTGAATAGCGGCAACATGTCGAGCGCCCGGTTGCGGGTCGGGTTGTAGTGCAGGTAATCGGAAATAATCTGTTCGAGGGACGGATTGCGGGACGCTATCACCCGCTTAAGATAGCGATCCGGATAAAGATCCACATATGGCGTGATCCGCCGGGTCAGGTTGACCTGGTGTTTATCGACCAGCCACCATTGCAACAGGCAGAAAGCCTTCAGATAAGCGTCGACCATGGTTGCCGACTGTTCCGGGATTTCGGTATTGATGTGGACCCCATAGGCGGCAAAAGGAGAGTCGTCGGTACCCCGTGCTCCTGCCTGTCGTAAGTGGTTTACCAGGCTGTCCAGTCTGGACAGGCAATTGATTGCCAGCGGTGGACAGACTACCTCGACCGGGACCAGCAGGCTGGCTGTGTCGCTCAGCATGCTCAGTTCCTGCTGATAGTCCTGGTGCTCCCGGGCCAGCTTTTTCAGAAAACTCCAGTCCACTTCCACCAGGAATGTCCCCAGCTCCTCAGTCTCGATCTGCATTTCAGCAGCCGTTGAGCCGGTGAGTTGTCCAGCCAGCGCTTTGCTTACTGCCTGGCCCGCCTCGCTCAGGGTCAGTCCGGTAAACTCCAGTTCGAATCCGACTGTGCGTAAAGTGCCTGCGGCATTGGTCTGCCGTGGTGGTGTCCGGTAACCCGGTTCAGCAACATTCAATAGCGAAGGCTCCAGGTTCCAGGTGCCAACAAACCGTGGGTAACAGTGCGCCTACTCATCGATAGTCAGTTCCTCGAGCGCTTCACTGGTCGTGACGACCCTGGCGTAGCGCTGATCCGTGGTCAGCAGCGTAGCGTCATGCAACTCCCGGGTAATGGCAGCTGTGGCATCGCTGATCAGTCTGACATCGAAGCCGAGATCGCTGGCGCTGCGTACTGCGCTGCTGACACATTCGTTGGTATAAACGCCACTGACAAACAGTTTCTGCACACCGAGATTGCGCAGTATGTATTCCAGATTAGTGGACACGAAAACGCCACTGGCAGTTTTGTTGATTATAATTTCGTTGCTTATCGGTGCCACTTCAGGAAGGAATTCGGCCAGCTCGGAACCGGGCGAAGCATGCAGACCCAATCGCTTGTGCTCGAGGCTGCGATCACGGCCGTCCTCAGTCAATGACTGAATCCGGCAATGAATGACTTCACAGCCGCTTTTGCGGAAGGCTGCCTGTAATTTCTGCACATTCGGAATCACATAATTATCAACGCGGTCCAGGTAATACTGTATTGAATGTTCTGATATCCCTGCGTCACGGTGACTCTCGAAAACTCCATACCCTTCGCGGCAGCCAAGCACCTGCAGATCAATGCAAAGCAACGCCTGTTGCCAGGGCATTTCCAGACGTGGTTCATAGCGAGCCAGGGTGCCGGGAATCTGATAGGGCTGGTATTGATCTTTTTTACTCATCGGTATTTCTGGGGTTCAGTCCGGAACAACCAGCGTGCCTGCCCGCTGTTCCACCAGCAAGGATAAATCGTCAAGCGAACCGATGACAGCGTTATTTCCCGTGGTTTTGACGAAATCAACTGCCGCCGCCGCTTTGGGACCCATGGAACCGGGTGGTAACTGCAAGCCAGCCAGATCCCGACAGGAAATTGAATCAATCAGATGCCGGTTCCCGTCAGCCCAGTTGCGATAAACACCGGATACATTGGTTGCCAGCACCAGAAGTCGCGCCTGCAGTTGACTGGCCAGCAACGCACTGGCCAGATCCTTGTCGACTACCGCATCCACTCCCTGCAGTTTGCCCTCCTGGCTGCGAACCACAGGAATGCCGCCACCTCCTGCGCAGATGACAGTATGACCCTCACGCAACAGATCGGCGATAACTCTGAGCTGGAGAACACGACGGGGATACGGAGAGGGGACGAGACGTCGGCAGCGGCCGTTTTCCACCAGAAATTCCCAGCCCCGAGAGGCCACCAGTTGTCTCGCCTCGGCCTCCGATATCCAGCCGCCTACGGGTTTTGACGGCTGACTGAAAGCCGCATCATTGGCGTCCACCTCGATCCGGGTCAACAACGTGGCGACGCAGTGACCGGACTCGAGCCAGTTGTCCAGTTCCTGCTCGATGAGATATCCCAGCCAGCCTTCCACCTCGGCATCCAGCACATCCAGGGTCGTGTGTCGCTGGTCGGGCCCGCCATCCGCGAGCAGACCGATCTGGGGGCCGCTGCCATGAGTGATAACCAGGCCGTCGCCAGCGAGTCCGGCCAGTGTTTCACAGACTGGTTCCAGGCCGTCGATTTCCATCGTGCCGGGCCGGGTTTTGAGGGCATTGCCGCCCAGGGCGATGACTAGTGGACGCTCAGACATGGCTGCCGGTTGCTCCTGTTCTGTTCATCAGTGGCCCCTCAGGTATTTGACCGAAAGGATAGAAATCTCAGCCACATAAATCCAAGTAAGCCCGCGAGCAGAGAAGCGGCAATAATGCCTGTTTTGGCGGCTACCAATTCTTGCGGCGAATTTTCGAAGCCGAGACCGGCGATGAAAATCGACATGGTAAATCCCATTCCGGCCAACAGGCCGAGACCGATCGTATGTTTCAGCTGCATGCCACCCGGCAATCGACCCCAGCCCAATTTAACGATTAGCGAGGTCGCTATCAGGATGCCCGCCACCTTGCCTGCCACCAGTCCCAGTACGATGCCCAGCGCTAACGGCTGGCTCAGCACGTCTGCCAGGCTGAGTCCCTGGAGAGGGATGCCGGCGTTAACCAGTGCGAACACGGGCAGAACCAGCAGCGCTACCGGGTGCTCCATGGTACGTTCCCAGAGTTGCAGTGGCGTGGTGGCCTGTTTTGCGGTTTCCTGCAGTCGTTCCACCAGGAAGTGGTGGTCCTGTTCGGCAAGTACCGGATTTTCCTCATTGCTGTTCTGAATGCGGCGGACAAACTCGTTGATCAGCCTGCGGCTCTTTCTGACAAAGTGCCGGGGACTTCTGGCAGGTCGCGCCGGTACCGTCAGGGCAACCAGCACTCCGGCAAGTGTGGAGTGGACACCGGATCCCAGCATGGCGGCCCAGACCAGGCTGCCGCCGCAGATAAAGACGGCAGGATGGCGTACCCCGGCGCGGTTTGCCATCAGCAGAATCAACAATGCCAGGAACGCCAGGACCAGATACTGCAAGTCAAGGTCGCTGGTATAAAACAGCGCGATAACGAGCACAGCACCCATGTCATCGATAATGGCCAGAGCCAGCAGAAAGGCAGTGAGGCCTGAAGGTACCCGCTTTCCCAGCAGAGTAAGGACGCCGATGGCGAAGGCGGTATCCGTCGCCATGGGTATGGCCCAGCCATGCAGAGTGTCCTGACCCTGATTAATCAGCACAAAGATCAGGGCCGGCACCGCCATGCCGCCGATTGCCGCGGCAATGACCGGTATCGCCCGATCGGCTTTGCGCAATTCGCCGACCAGCAGTTCGCGCTTGATTTCCAGGCCGATGACGAAGAAGAACAGTGACATCAGTGCATCGTTGATCCAGTGTCTGAGGCTCATGGTCAGACGATGATCTCCGAATACCACACCGACGGGAGTTCTGATCAATTCTTCATAGATAGAAGACAAGGGGGAATTGGCGATCACCAGCGCGATTAATGCACAAGCGAGCAGGAGCAGACTGGCAGTTTTCTGATCACGGATGATGTACTGCAGAGGCCTGACGAGCTTGCCGACGCCGCGATGCAAAACCGAGTGAGGGGACGTGTTGTCTTTCCGGTCTTGTTCCATAGCTTGGTTGCCATTGTACAGCCCTGGTGCAGGAATGACACTGTTACGGGGCAGGAGGCACTCCCTGCAAGTCGGGACAGCTGGCGCCGGTCACAAGGTTGGCGGAGGGTTCAGGCATGGCCGATACGGGGGGTGAGTCGTTCGGAACGGGCTACTGCTTCCAGTGCCTGGTCGACCAGTTGCTGAGACAGACCGGCAGCGGTCTCAAAGGGTGCATGGATCATCCGTGCCCGGATGGCCAAGGCCATGGACACAGCCTGCAGAACATCGCCATTGCTGGTTTCCCCCATGGTGGCAATGTCATGGTCGATGGCCGCAAGAATTGCCGAAAGCAACTGACTTATCCGCACCACTTCCCTGGTATCGGGATGCAGCGGGAATTCGAGCTCAAATCGGTCACCGGTTCCGGTCCTGACATGATAGGGAAGTGTTTTCGCAGCCATGCTGATCTCCTGGTGCTGACAGACGGGTTGAGGTCGGCGGGTTACGCCGGCGGCAGTCGGCCAGTCCTGAGACTGTCCGCTATCCAGTGTGTGCGGGAGAGGTGTCGGGGCAATAAAATCGGTACAATCCCGTTCTGGTATCAGTATAACAACCGGACCGACTTCAGTCCCCCGTTTACGTTATGGGTTGCCAGCCCCCGACTGCCACTGCTGTCAGGGCTGTTCCCGACTGAGACTACTGACGCCACTGGCTACAATGACGCCAGAGCGTTCGTACGAGCTGGTGAACAACAGAATCAATCAAGAGGTGCAGCGTGCTGAAAGAAACCGATCTGCTTGAACAGGAAGTCCAGGATTACTACGGTCGGGAGTTGCAAAGTAGCGCAGACCTGAAAACCAACGCCTGCTGTACGGTAACCGGGTTGCCGGATCAGATCCGTGCCGGCCTGAAAAAAATTCATCCGGAGGTACTGACCCGCTATTATGGTTGTGGCCTGACCATACCCACCTGCCTGGAGGGTCTGCGGGTGCTGGACCTGGGAAGCGGCTCGGGTCGGGATTGCTACCTGCTTTCGCAACTGGTCGGTGAGTCCGGGTATGTGCTCGGTATCGACATGACCGATGAACAACTGGCAGTAGCCAATCGGCATCGGGAGTGGCACCGCGAACAATTCGGTTTCTCCGCTGCCAATGTGGACTTCGTCAAGGGCAATATTCAGGACTTGCGGGGTGCGGGTATCGGCGATGCGGAATTCGACGTGATAGTTTCCAATTGCGTCGTCAACCTGGCGGCCGACAAACGTGCGGTATTGAGTGAGGCACAGCGGGTTCTCAAGGAAGGTGGCGAATTTTATTTTTCCGATGTTTACTGTGATCGCCGGATTCCTCCCGAGCTGGTCAACGACCGGGAATTGTATGGTGAATGCCTAAGTGGCGCGCTTTACTGGAACGATTTTCTCAATCTGGCCAGACAGGCAGGCTTTGGGGATCCCCGCATTGTTGAGTCCCGACGCCTGACCATTGATAACGAATCCGTCCAGCGTAAAACCGAGGGCTATCGTTTCTATTCGGTAACCCACCGGCTGTTCAAACTGCCGGCACTGGAGCCCGCTTGTGAAGACTACGGGCAGGCGGTGAAATACCTGGGGGGAGTCGACGAGCAACCGACCCGTTTTCAGCTCGACGACCATCATCTGTTCGAACTGGGTAAAATTGTCCCGGTCTGTGGCAATTCCTGGCTGATGCTGGCCGCAACCCGCTACCGGGAATTTTTCGAGTTCTACGGCGACTTCTCCACCCATTTCGGTATTTTCCCCGGCTGCGGTACCGAGATACCCTATCAGGACCGAACGGAAGCGGAGCCAGCCGGATCATCCACCTCGTCCTGTTGCTGAAGCGAGACTGTCGCCGATGAATTCCGACCCCCTGAAGCTGAAAGAGATACCCTCCGGCACGGCTCCGTTCACCGATCCGGAATGGACCGCCAAGGGTGAGCCGCGTGCCTCGGTCTATCCCCAGGACCTGACAACCCTGTGGATCAACACCGGCAGTCTGTGCAATCTCGCCTGTGAGCACTGTTACATCGAGTCCACGCCAACCAACGACCGCTTGTCCTATATCAGTACCGATGAGGTCAGAGGGTTGCTGGATGAAATTGCCGAGCAGAATTTTCCTACCGGTGAAATCGGTTTTACCGGCGGCGAACCGTTCCTTAACGATGACTTTCTGCCGATCCTGTCGCTGTGCCTGGAACGGGGCTTTCGGGTGCTGGTGCTGACCAATGCCATGAATACCATGCTACGTCACGATGGGGAGCTGACAGCATTGCGGCAGCAGTACGGTGAGCGCCTGAAGCTGCGGGTGTCACTGGATCACTATACGGAAGCCAGGCATGCCAGCGAGCGTGGCAAGCGGTCCTGGAAGCCGGCTATCCGGGGTCTACGATGGCTGTCGGAGAATGGCTTTTCGTTCAGCGTCGCGGGCCGCACCTTCTGGGATGAAGAGGAGACTTCCCTGCGCCGAGGTTATGCGCAACTTTTTGAGCGGGAGACTATTGCGCTTGATGCCGACGATGAAAGCGATCTGGTATTGTTCCCGGAAATGGACACTGCCGCACAGGTGCCGGAGATCACTACCAGTTGCTGGGGAATCCTGAACAAGGACCCTGCCGATATGATGTGTGCGTCTTCCCGTATGGTGGTCAAACACAAGGGCGACGATCACCTGTCGGTGATGGCCTGTACCCTGTTGCCTTATGACCAGCGTTTCAACCTGGGCAAAACCCTGAGTGAGTCCTGGCAACCAGTGCGTTTGAACCATCCGCATTGCGCCAAATTCTGCGTCCTGGGCGGTGGCAGCTGCTCGCAGTAGGGGAAGTCCGTGGAATTTTCAGCAGCCTGTTGAGTAGCCCTGAGTTGGCACGATGCGGCGTTAAAATCTGGTTCAGAATGCTTATTTTCGGCGTGTAAACTGTGCTTTATTCGCCAGATTTTTTCTTGTCTTGCACTCACCTGAGAATTTTTCAACAGGCTGCTATAGGCTCGGACCCATTGTCGGTTCGCTGATCCGGCGGTTGTCGAGGATCAGTGAAGCGGCAAAGCAACCGGGTCATGAAGCTCAGATTTTCAACCGTCAAACAGGAGACCTGTGTCATGAAAATGCTGAGACCACCCGCTATTTTTCTCTGTTACCTGTTCCTCGTATCCTGCGGCGATTCCGGGCAGTCCGGTTCCACAGCAGCGCTGGACAGTGGTTCGGGATCCGGCAGTACTGCCGGTGTTCCAGCCGATGGGGTTGTCGGCAGCTGGCGGGACGATGTCAGTAATCCGATTTTCTTCAGTACTCTCACCATCGTTGCGGAAAACGGCAAATACTTTCTGGATACCGAGTATGACGATGGCAGCAGCAGAAGGACACCGCTGGTGGAGTCGTCTTCCCCGCTGGGGAGACGCTTCGACATCGATCCGGGAGTCAACACCTTTCAGATGCGGGATTACTGGGTAATCGATGCGGATGGAAACCTGATGTTACAGAATGAACTGAATTCCGGTACTGGCCCGATTGCCCGCAAAATAGAGTAGCAGCCAGTTGATTTCCGGAACTGCTGGACACACCGGCGCTGCAGATCAGTTCAGGCCAAGGCGACGTCGACGGGCCCGCCTGGACATCATGTTAAGACCCTCGATGAAGGCGGAGAAGGCCATGGCTGCGTAGATATATCCTTTGGGAACGTGCGCACCGAAGCCGTCGGCGATCAGCGTGGTGCCGATCAACAGGAGAAAGCCAAGCGCCAGCATCACGATGGTGGGGTTGGCGTGAATAAAATTGGCCAGCGGTTCGGCGGCCAGCAGCATCAGGGAGACAGCCAGAACTACGGCCAGAACCATGACCGGGATCTGATCACTCATGCCTACCGCAGTGATGATACTGTCTATGGAGAATACCAGGTCAAGAACGAGGATCTGGCCGACCACGGCAGCAATGGTGGTAACGGTGCTGCCGCCAGCTTCCTGATCCTCCGGAAACGGATCGACGTGTTCGTGAATCTCCGTGGTGGCTTTCCAGACCAGGAACAGCCCCCCGGCGATCAGAATCAGGTCGCGCCAGGAAAACGCCTGTGAAAACAGAGTAAAAACAGGATCTGTAAGCTGCACGATGACCGCCACCGTGCCCAGCAGTATCAGCCGCAACACCAGTGCCCCGGCGATGCCGATCCGCCGCGCCCGGCCCCGTTGGTGTTCCGGCAGCTTGTTGGACAGGATCGAGACAAAAATCAGGTTGTCGATCCCCAGCACTACCTCCATAAGGGTCAGCGTTGCCAGTGCGGCCCAGGCGGCCGGATCCGAAAACAGAGCGAAAAGAGTATCCATGTCACCATGGTAGTCGTTGCAGGTAATTCTGTCAGCTTTCTCAGGACCGTGGCCTCTCGTAACCGGGAAGCACGCTCAGTCCCGCAATGATTCCGGAGTCGCGGCCGGATGACCCCGGCTCAGAGAGTGCTGCCCTGGGGAATTCGTGTTTCCGGCAGAATCGCCTCGAACTCCCGCGTCAGCTGATGACGATCCTTCAGCTGCTGGAAAAAGCGGATCTCCGCCGTGCTGTCCAGTAACCCCAGCAGGGACCCGAGCACAAATCCCCGGTGAACGTTGTCGCCTCCCAGATTGGCATTGGCCAGCAGCCCGGCATCACTCTCTCCCAGGTAGCGATACGCCAGATATAACACTCCCGGCCAGGAACCGGAGATATAGCAGGCCGGGGAAAACAGTCCACCGATTACCTCCCGATCACTGCGACACTTTTTCGTCAGCTTGTGCAGATCCAGTCCGGCACTGTCATGAGCACACTGATTCAGAATGTCCCGGCCCTCGTCTCTATCCTGGCAGCGCAACAGCGCATCGAGCAATCTGACCAGATAGCCACTGATTTGCGCCAGGTCCTGGTCCGGGTGCGTCAGTAACAGGTGCTGTCGACAGCGTTCCTGAACATCGGCACGGGACGTCCCCTGCAGCAGTCCGGTTAGCGCCAGCGGAACGATGCCGACCAGTCCGCCTATCGAGGCCGTATCATGGGTAACTGCCCCGCAACGTGAAGCCGGTTTACCTGCTTCGAGGTTGGCGAAAAACCCCCGATGGTAAGACTCCGCATAGGTGTCGGGGTGCCGGGGAGGGTCAGCGGTCATGAAAGCAATGTAAGCATCGAGAAACCGATCCTGATGGTATTGTCCGCCCTGTTCCGCCAGAGTTCTCAGCAGCACCCTGGCGCAGTGTGCATTGAGCGTGTTCTGGCCCGCTGTCATACCGTGATGATAGTGACAGCCAGGTTGTTCCCAGAACTGTCGCCTGCCCTTGAGAATTACCTCTCCTATAATTTCCCTGGCCGATCCGGATGCACGTTGCCGGCGTCCACCCTGGCTGGTGGAATGCAGCGACATGATTGACGAGGGGTGATGTTCTGGCGCATCTTCGAACTGCCGGATGCCGTCGGGGAACTGGTGGAAAATGTCGGCGGGGTTGTAGTACCAGTGCACCGGCATGGCCAGGGCATCGCCGATAAACGCGGTTTTCAGGGCGCATACCACGCGCTGCGAAAGCAGTTCGGTGTCGGTCATGGTCATGTCAGTAGATAGCGGGGGTTTGTTGAATTACGATGAATCGACCGATTCGGTTCAGCGGTTGACAATCTGCCCCCTGGATAGCGGCCAGAGTTGCTTTGCCTTCGCCTGTTTGTAATAGTGACGCCTGTTCCTTCAAAACCGCAAAAACTTCAGCGTCATGCCTATAAAAATCCCGGTCGCTTCGAGTCTGAAAGGTACCACAGTGGCGTTGCCCGAAAGTCGCCAGCTGGATGTTCTGGCCGCCCTGTTCGAACGTCGTGGATCGACCGTGATCCGTATCCCGCTGGTAACCATTCTGGACAGCCCCGACCGGCAGGCAGTGGAATCCTGGCTGAGCGAATTCATAGCCGACCCGCCAGACTATCTGATTATTCTTACCGGTGAGGGAATCCGCCGCCTGGCCGGGTTCGCGCGACGCGCCGGCTGCCTGGAAGGTTTTACGCAGGTGCTGTCAGTCACCATCAAGGTCTGTCGCGGGCCCAAACCGGGCCGGGCACTCAAGGAACTGGGCCTGGATCCGGATCTGCAGGGTAAGCAGCCCACTACGGCAGGAATCATCGCTACCCTGGATGCGTTGCAACTTCGTGACGCGCGGGTGGGAGTGCAGCTCTACGGAGAAGACCCCAATGTGCAGCTGATTGACTATCTGACCGCCCGCCAGGCCGGCATCTCGACAGTGGCACCCTATGTTTATGCGGCCGAAAGCGATACACAGCGGGTGACACAGTTGATAGGGCAGCTGCTTGCCGGGGAAATCGATCTCATCGCTTTTACCAGCAAGCCGCAGTTTGGCAGACTGCTGAGCGTGGCGCGCACGGCCGGCCAGGAGCCGGAATTACTGCGTGGCCTGGCCCAGACCCTGGTGGCCGCGGTGGGTCCGGTGGTGGCCGCTCAGCTCGCCGGCCAGGGGGTACGGGTGGATATCACACCACGAGGGTCCTATTTCATGAAACCCATGGTGCGTGAGATAGAACGCTACCTGGCGCGGGAATCCTGAATCTCAAATATCCGTCGGTGGGACTGGTGGCTGCAGTGGCGTCGGCGTCCGCGTTACCCGGTTCTGTGGAGTTCACGCCAGGCATGGTAAATCGACGTGACGTCGCTTCGCCAGCGGGGTGAGATCAGCGTGATCAGCAATGCCTCCAGGTTGGTCAGGATTACCGCTGTCGCGGCAATCCGCAGCGGCAGGATGGACCAGTCGCTGAACAATGCCACTACCGCCACGCCGGTCAACAGCCAGGAGGTCTTGGCCGCGCGGGTGTGGTAGCTGGGCCAGCGCTTATATTTCCAGAACCCGGCCAGCGTCGAGACTCCATAGCTGGCAATGGCCATGGCAATCCAGGGCAGCTCGGCATTCAAGGTGCTGCCGTAAAGTATGATCACACCCAATGCCAGTGCGGCATAGAGCGTGGCGTCCGCCCAGCTGTCCAGGCGGGCACCGAATACCGAGCGCTGATCCAGCAGGATTGCCAGTTTGCCATCCACCCAGTCGGTCGCTGCGAGGAACAGGAAAACCCACAGAAACAGCTCGTTGCGGCCTTGCAGGGCAATCGGGATCAGGCCCGGAGAGCCCAGCAGGCGCACCAGGCAGAGCAGGTTGGGTATGGTCAGGTAGCGATCGCGGATTGGCGGCGCAACGGCCTGTTCTTCCGGGTCGGGCAGGGGGTTCATGCAGCGGCCCACCAGGTCAGGAACATCACGTACATGGGAGCCGTCATGGTGAGACTGTCAATGCGGTCAATTACCCCGCCCATGCCCGGCAACAGCCTGCTGCTGTCCTTGACTCCCGAATCCCGCTTGATGGCGCTCATGTTGATGTCGCCGAAAAATCCGGCGATGGAAACCAGGACGGCAATCAGTATTGGCGCTACCAATGGTTGCAGAGGACCAGGCAGTGCCAGCGGGCCTGGCTGCTGGCCCAGCGTGGTCAACCAGGGTGCCAGCAGTGGGGCCAGTATGACGATTACCAGCATGCCGCCGAAAAAGCCTTCCCAGGTTTTGTTGGGGGAGATGACCGGGGCAATCCGATGCCGCTTGTGGGCGCCGAGCAGTCTGCCGGTAATTGCCTGAAAGATATCATCGGTTTCAGTCAGAATCACGATGAACAGAAACCAGCCGGCCGGTCCCATCGGACCGTTGGCAGTGACCGGGAGGACCATCAACAGAGCGGCATGGGAGACGCCGTAGCCAAGGAACAGCAACCCCCAGAGCAAGGCGCCTGCCGAGCGAATGTAACCCGCCGGCTCCCCCCTCGCCAGCAGTGATATGGAAATTACAAACAACGACAGAACGGGGAGAAAACCGGGGAACAGTGACAGCGATCCGCTCGCTACGACCAGGTAATTAAGAACGATAATTACATAACCAGCTTTGATCGCGACCCGGTCCTGAGCCCTGGGTCCAAACATTCTGGTGAGCTCGTACCAGCCGATGCAACTGGCAATACCGAGCAGGACGCTGATTCCCAATCTGCCGCCCAGCAGTCCGAGACTTATCAGAATAGCCAGCATCCACCAGGTTCTCAGGCTCGCGAAGCGTTTTTTACGGGTGTCCGGGTCGGACTTGCGCAGCGCGATAAAGCGGACGATTGAGCCGATCACCAGGCTGCCAAGCAGTACGGCGATGGCCCGGATCAGGGCCGGGTCGGGAGCGGTAATCATGGAGCCTCCTTGGAGTTGTTCCTGATCGTGGTGGCTGAAACAGTGTCAGTGCCTGTCGGAATGCCGAATCGGGCGATCAGCAGCCGGACAGCAAGTGGCAGCAGCGCGCAAACCACCAGGGAGACAATCAGCGGCAGATCGATAAACGCGTCAGGACCGGTGGCGGCCAGTTCTTCCAGTGATGGCAGGCGCAGCCCCACATAGACCCAGATCATGTTGGCCGGTAACAGACCGACGGCAGTGGTCCAGAAAAAGGTCCAGCTTTTTACGCGGCTGGCGCCGCTGACCGGATTGACGATGGAATAAGGGGCATGGGCCATGCGCAGCGTCAGCAGATAAAAGGCACCTTCCTTTTCCAGATGCCGGTTCATCAGTTCCAGAAAGCGTGTGTAGCGCCGTTCGATCGCTTCCTGAAACAGGTAGCGGCTGAGGGTGAAAATCAGCATAGCGACAATGGTAAGCCCCACGCTGACGATTGTAACCGCCTGCCAGAAGCCGAACAGCCAGCCATAAATGACGCCCTTGCCCCCGGTTCCGGGCACCAGGGACAGCACCAGGTAAATACCGAATCCGATACAGAAAGACTCTACAGGGTGGCTGGCGATGGCATCGCGGACCACCTGCTCCTGCTCGATAAGGACATCCAGCGAGGCGTAATTATTGACATACCACGCGAGAGTCAACAGGAGTGCGACCGAGACCAGCAGGACCAGCGGTTTACGCAAGTTACGTCTGGCCGGCACCTGCTTCATGAAGCAACTGCTCCCGAGCCTGCTGCGCCGGTATTAAAAGGATGACCATGGCGGGGAAATATATGCTTGCTCAGGGCGGCAAATTTTCCGGTACTTTCCAGGTAGAGGTAATGAATCACAGTCAGCGTGTCCGGCCCGGTCTCGATCAGGTTGAAGGAGTTCTCGTCCCGTTCCCGGCCCTTGCCCCGACTCGAGGTGGTAGTCCCGCACTGCACGATGACGACCCCGCGGTCGCGGTGATGACCGGGGAAAAAATCCAATGAGTTACCGATATAGGCGCGGTGCAGATGACCACCCAGGATCATTTCAACCCGGTGATCCACAAAGCACTCGATAGCGCGCCGGGTTTTCGGCATACCGATATCGATGACCCGATCGTGACCCGGTGCGAAATGGTGATGGGCGACCACGATGCGAACCTTGTCTGCGGGGACGTTCTCCAGGGTTTTCTGCACGTGTTGCAACTGATCCTTGTAGATCCTGCCGTTGGAGATGCTGCGCCGCGGTGCCGTGGAATCGAGGCCGACAAGTACCACGTTGCCGACTTCCAGCACCGGGTTCAGATCGTCACAGATGATCTCCCGGTACAGGCCGTGGGGATTGACCAGGCGTTCATAGATCCGATACAGCGGTACGTCGTGATTGCCGGGAATCACCAGCAGCGGAATCGGCGCCAGGCGGGCGAAGAACGCTCGCGCTTCCTCGAACTGGTGACGTTTGGCACGCTGGGTCAGGTCGCCGCTGACCACGATGGCATCAGGAGCCAGGTCAGGAATGGTCTGCAGCAGGGCTTCTGCCACCTGGGGCACGAATGGCGGGCCGAAATGCAGGTCGGAAATTTGCAGTATGCGGGTGGTGGTCACGGCTGAGCCCTGTTGTCATCTGGTCTGGCAGAATCTCCATCTTGCCAGAACATCCGCTGCCGGATAAGGTCCGGTGCGGACCTGCCATTTATACAGCTTATACCGCGCACCGCTTCTTGAGCCAGGTCAAGCCTGGCTGATTGTCGGCGCTAAAGTGCAAGGCCGGGCCGGAACCGAAGCCAATGCCGACAAGATGGGCTGGACTCCGGTCCCGGCAATTCCGCTCAGGCGCCGGATTTGAGAGCGGCGATACGTTTTTCCAGTGGCGGATGGCTCATGAACAGCTCGGCGAAGGCGTGTTTACCGCGAATGCCAAATGCCACCAGTTGACCCTGCAGCTGGCTTTCCATCTGGTTGCTGCGCAGCCGTTCCAGGGCGGAAATCATTTTCTCCCGGCCCGCCAGCTGGGCGCCACCGCTGTCGGCCCTGAACTCGCGGTAACGGGAAAACCACATGACGATGATACTTGCCAGCACTCCAAATACCGCCTGAAAGGCCATCACGGTCATGAAGTAGGCCATGGCGCTGTCACTGCCCCGATTGAGCACATTGGCAACCACCCGGGCGAAGAAATAAACAAAGGTGTTGAGTACGCCCTGGATCAGGGTCAGGGTGACCATGTCACCATTGGCGACATGGCTGATTTCATGACCCAGCACCGCCTCGGCCTCGTCGGCGGTCATATTGCGGAGCAGCCCGCTACTGACCGCAACCAGAGCCGCGTTGCGATTGGCGCCGGTCGCGAAGGCGTTGATTTCCGGGGAATCGTAGATGGCTACCTCGGGCATGCCGATGCCGGCTTTTGCTGCCTGGCGCTGCACTGTCTCCAGCAGCCAGGACTCATCGCGGTTGCGTGGTTGTTCAATGACATAGGCGCCAACACTGCGCTTGGCAATGAACTTGGACATCAGCAGGGAAATAAACGAACCGCCCATACCAAACACAGCACAGATCACCAGCAGCCCGCTGTAGCTGCTTTGATCCAGGCCCAGGGCCGGCATCAGGATGCTGAGGACAATGCCCAGCACCATCAGGACCGCCAGGTTGGTGGCGACAAACAAGAAGATTCGCTTCATCGATAACTCCTGCAGGATCGGGCGTCGGATTGGCCCGGTTACGGGGTTAATTATGGGCCCGAAATCGGGAAATTAAAGAGGCTGCCGGATGCTTTTCCAGTCGATGACCGCTGTTGCCCGCCCACCTGGCGCATAACAGCGATCAACGCCGGTCAGCTGGCGCCGGCGGAAACTTTCCTTACCTGCCACAGAGCAAATATTGCACCGGCTGAAGCGATGGAGGATCATTCCCGCCATAACGAAGTGGTCGAACGGTAATGGCCGATTCGCCCGTCCAGCTCCAGTCAATTCGGGTCATCTGAATGGGAACGCTCAGCATCGCAATTGCCGGCCTGTCGGCGGTCATCCTGTTCATTTTCGGACTCGATCACTTCTCCAAGGAAATCGAGAATATCGCCGGGGACCGGTTGCGCAAGTCCCTCACCCACGCCACGCGGATCCCGGTGGTGGGGCTCCTCATCGGGGCCGGGGTGACTGCCGTCATTCAGTCCAGTTCCGCGACCTCGGTAGTGACTATCAGCCTGGTGAACGCCGGAGTAATCTCCTTCAAGAACAGTGTAGGCATCATCTTCGGCTCCAATATCGGCACCACCATCACGGCTCAGCTGGTCGCTTTCAAGCTGACCTCGTTTGCACCGTTTTTTATCATCGCCGGCTTCATTCTTTCCCTGCTGCGTTCCCGCTATTCCATCTTCGGCAAGGCCGTCTTCTATTTCGGTTTCGTGTTTTTCAGTCTCAATCTGATTTCTTCGTCACTGCAGCCCCTGCAGGAAAATGCCCGGCTGATCGAGCTGTTGACCCAGCCGCAGAACCCGCTGTTCGCGATCTTCTTCGGTTGTGTGTTCACTGCCGTCGTTCAGTCCAGCTCAGTCACCACCGGACTGGCGATCGTTTTTACCCAACAGGGGCTGCTGGGCATTGAAAACGCGGTACCCATCATTATCGGTGCCAACATAGGCACCACCGCAACAGCCCTGATCGCCATGTTCAACATGGATATCGCGGCCAAAAAAACCGCCCTGAGCCACTTTCTTTTCAACGTCGGCGGCGTAGCGATGTTTTTACCGGTGCTGTTGATTTTCGGATCACGCCTGAACAGGCTGACCATGGATCCGGCGGTGGCACTGGCCTCGATCCACCTGGTGTTCAATGTGGTCACCAGCATCGTGTTCGTCATTTTTATCACGCCATTCAGCCGCCTGATCGATACTCTGCTGGGCGAGGGCAAGATGGACTTCCAGCGCCTGCAGCTGCCGGTTTTTACTGACCAGACCCGATTCCTCGACGTGCGGGACGAACTGGAACAGGAAAACCGCAACCTGTTCCTGTTTCTGCAGGAAAATTACAGCAATGTTACCCTGAGCATCGAAACCAACTATCGGGGCGTTTATGACGCCGCTGAAAAGCGCCTGGAGTACATTACTTTCGTCAAGAAGGAGTATCTGGCCTACTTTTCGAAAATAGTTACCGTGATCGATGACGAGAACGAATCGAAGGACCTGATCAAGATCATCAACCAGTTTGATTATCTGTTTCAGATCCATGACTCGATTGTCGACCTGTTCAACGCCAAGAAGCTGATGTCGGAGCATTACATCGAACTGAAAAGCGATATTCTGATGCTGGTCAGGGAACTGTCCAGCCGCACTCTGAGCCTGTTTGACGAGATCTTCCGCTCTATGCTCAGTGGCGAGACTACCGACATCAGCGGACCGATCCGGGAGCTGCAGGGGACCATCAACGAAGTGAATCGCGACCTGTTGCCGCTGCTGGCCGACCCCGGTCGCCGTGATGCCGGTGCCCTGACCAATTTCGTTACCTATTCGCAACGGCTCAAGGACAAGCTGGTCAATTTCTATAACATCACCCTGACCCAGGGATGGGCCAGTGGGCGCTCCGAGGCCAGGGAGGATGGCACTGCGCAGCAACCGGCCGCTGGCGAGCCGGCCCGGGAGCGGCAACCGCAATGAATTGGGATTCGATAGCGGCGATCGCCGAATTGCTGGGAGCAGCAGGGGTGATTGCCTCGCTGGTCTACCTGGCCATACAGGTGAACAGCAGCTCGAAGCAGGCCCGCCTGGTGGCCGTGCAGTCGCTGCAGGCGCAGATGAACAACGTCTGGACGCAGATGTCGGCAGACGAACGGGTGGCGGATATTCTGTCCCGCGGCTCGCGGGGCGTCGCCAACCTGGAACTGGAGACGGACCGGCTGCGTTTTTCAGCACTGTATCTGAGCCTGTTCCGGCCATATGAAGAGCTGTTCCACTCCTGGAAGAACGGGCTCGTCGATGACTGGGCCTGGGAAAGCCTGACCAACCAGTGCCAGTCCCACATGGGTAATCAGGGATTCCGGGACTGGTGGAATTTCAGATCCGACTGGTTTTCCAAAGATTTTCAGGATCATATCGCCGAAGTCCTGGCCAAGAAGCCGGAATATCGGCGCTGGGACCGCCACGATCCGGCATCGCCGGCCAGCCGGGGCTGACCGGAAGATCCGGGCTGTGGATACGGTCCGCAGGTAAAAAAACCTGAATCCTTCCCTGCAGATGTCGATATGTCTAACTGAGTGCCGCCGATAGCGGATTCAGGAGGGAAGACGCAGCGCCGGCCCGCCACACTCGAGCCGTTCACCCGGCTGACGCGGGAATTGCCTGGCAGAGGGGGGCATCTGCTTTTAATGCTCCAGGCCGACCCTTTCAATGCACCGAAGTTGATGAGAAACCAGTTACCATGAAAACGATATTGAAGAGTTTCTGCTCACAGTTTTCCAACCAGCTCGATCCCTTTCTTGACATTCTGGATCCGGCCATCGGCAACCTTTCCGGCAAGTCACGGGAGGAAGGTCTGGAGCCCCTCAGTTCGATCGTCGCCAAACTTCAGGAAGTGCAGTCCCGGTCCAGGACCTTGCAGGAAAAAATTGCCAACCAGCATACCTACCTGCTGATCTTCGGCCCTCTGAAGAGCGGTAAATCGACACTCATGAATGCCATCAGCGGCACTTACGTCAGTGAAGTCTCCGGACTGCCGACCTACCCGGCCCTGGTTTACGTGCAGGACGGGGAGAAGAACAGTTTTCAAGCTACCACCTACGAAGGCACGGTTCGGGAATTTGCCGACAGCGTGGCGATGAAAGCCGCGATTCAGCAGGATCACGCCAGCCTCGCGGACGCGATCCTGGAAGCGGAAAAGTCCGGTCAGGAATTCGTCCCCGAGGTTCATCATCCAAAAGCCATCAGCAGGGTGGACGTGGAACTTCCGGCCCCGGCGCTGAGCGAATCCGGCACCGTCCTTGTTGACACCCCGGGGCTCTACAGCCGGATGAAATTCGGCTATGACCAGATGACCAAGGACTTCCGGGATACCGCAGCCTGTGCGATATTCGTGGTCAAGACCGATGACCTGTTCTTCGAAAAAGTGTTCGAGGAATTCGAGGAACTGCTGGGCTGCTTCAGTCGTATTTTCCTGGTTTCCAATATCGATTCCTCCAAGCAGGACCTGCAGCCGGACGGGACTCTGCATGTCAGCCTGGAAGGCT
This sequence comes from Pseudomonadales bacterium, assembly GCA_024234395.1. GTDB lineage: Bacteria > Pseudomonadota > Gammaproteobacteria > Pseudomonadales > Pseudohongiellaceae > NORP240. Next base: position 85,871 of record JACKOH010000003.1, on the reverse strand, counting down.
CCAACCCGGAAAAAGTCATCGAAGCTTTCCGTTCTCTGTCAGTCAGTGCCCCTCTGCAGCAGGCAATCGACGACGGTCGCCTGAACATCTACACCATCGACCTGCTCAAAGCCGCGTCACGGCGTCTCAGTGATCGCGCGGGCAAGGCCGATTCCGGTCAGGAGGATTCGGTATCGGCTGCTGACGAGCCCGACGTGCCCGTGGCAGAGGCTGATAGCCCGAGTGCGATGAGTGAGTCGGATGAGGAGCTGACAGTCGCTTCCGGGGCTGCGCTGGAGCAGGAAGAGGGCGTAACGGAGCCGGTTCCAGAAGCTGCCACCGACGGGTTCGATCATTTCATGGCTGACCTGACCAGCTACCTTAACAGCAGCGATTACGTGAACGATTTCGTCACTGACACGCTGAAGGCGGCAACTGACCTGATTCAGGCGGAAATTCAGGATACCGCCACCGAAATTGGTCAGGGCATCCAGGAATCGTGCAAGGAGCTGAACGCGGCAATTTACTCCGCACGACACCGGATCGACGCTCTCAACGAACTTGAGAAGGTGGACTGGAGCGAGAATTTTTCCCATCTTGCGCAGGAGAAGGACCGCATTTTCGGCGAGGTGGCTACAACGTTTGCCCGCCAGGGTGAGGGGCTGCAGAAAGCCGTCGACGACTGGATGCAGAATGACGAGAGCTGGCAGGACCTGATTCACCGGCACGTGGAACCCTTGTTGAAACAGGAAATGGGACAGGACCGCGAGGCATTACTTGAACGTCTGCGAACCCTGCTGGACAGCTCCAACGGTGGAGCCCGTTTCAGTACCACCCAGACGGAACGGATGAGTCAGGCCGGTGTGAGCGTCGAGAAACGGGTCCGTGAGCTGCTGGGCAGTCTCGGGGAGGACGTCGAAATGCCGGCTCCGGAATTGAAAATGCCGGTGGAAGGGGTGCCATTGAACCTGAGCTTCATGGACAAGCTGCTGTTCCGCAATGGCATCAAGGTACGCCAGCAGTTTTTTGGTGTCGAAGGCGAGCAGGCTATCCCGGCCGCCAAAAAACAGAAGCGGCTGGAAGGTGCCGGTATCGAGCACATCCGGGAGTTCTTCAGTCACTTCGTCGAACGGACTCTGCCGGTGCTGGAGAAGGAATATGCCGATCGCGTGCTGGCCCGCTATATCAAGCAGTACGCGGACGCGCTGAAGGAAGGAGTGACGAAACTCAAGGGAGAAATCGGTAGCCAGATCAAGGCCAATGAAGGCAGGCTGAATGTACGCCAGACGGCGCTCGAAGAACTGGTGGGAATCCAGGCCGCGGCGGCAGAATTTTCCGGCAATCTGGCAGGCATCAGGGCCGAATTCCACAGCGACGCAGACGTAGAAGCCGGGGAGCAGGAGTTTGCTGGGAATGGAGAGCCCTCAGCTTATGGAGAGCCCTCAGCATCAGAAAAATCTTCGGCCGACAACGAAACTTCGCAGGAAAACGACTCCGGCGAAATCATATACGACTGGCATGCCGACGACGAAAGTGAGGATGACTCTGGGGTGGCGAACTTTGACGACGACGAGGATCGTAACCAGAACACCGCACAGAACTACTGATCTCCCGTCACCAGCAATACTGCGGCCGGGCTGAAAGGATTATTCCCTCCAGCCCGGCCCTTTCTCCAGTTCCTAATTCCCCTGTTAGCCTGGCTGAGATCAGTCTGCAGCATTGAAAATAATCGAACTGCATACCTTGCAGCGGCGGAAACCCATCGGTAGGTAACGATGGAATTCGTGGTTTTTCATTCTCGCCTGGCAGTCCTTCAACGAAACTGTACGACAGAAAGGAGGTTTCCGTCCGGGTCGCGGAACCAGGCGACCCGAGATCTGTCCGGAGTGGCCATGGTGCCATTGGTTTCATGGGGAAACCCGTCAAAGCGTTCCATTCCGACACCTTTCTCCTTCAGCCTGGCAACACACTGATCCACATCAGGAACAGCGAATCCGACCACGGTATGTTCTCCGGGGCTTAAGGAAGGTACCGGAGACACGCGCAGTTCTGCGCCACCCACATCGAATACCAGGGCGCCGTCGGATATACCCTTCAGGGTCAGTCCCAGGGTATCGGTGTAGAAAGTCTGCGCCTGTACCGGTCGCGTCGTACAGATTATGGTTTGCAGTCTGGCTTTCGAAAGCATGTTGTTTCTCCTCATTAACTGGCAGCTAAGCGAAATGTATTCTCCGGGACCGTAGCGAAAACCATTTCTCTGGTAGAGCACAGTCAGTTCCATGTAATCAGAGGTTCCTCAGGTGAATAACTATCAAAACAGGTAGGGCGAATAAGGTGAGGAATATCAGCGTCGGTCGTGGCAAATGCAGAGGGTAAGGCCGACATCATCCATTGCCCTTAGCACGAAAGGTGCCACGCGCAGGGATTGGAAATTACTGGTTACTGAAAGTCAGATACCGGGAGCGGCATTGAGGCATTTGAAAGTTGGGAAATCAAGTTGAGAGATCAGCAGCCTGTTAGTGAGTTATGTCAGTTCTATGCTGATATAAAAAAACCGCGTCGGGCGCGGCTTTAAACTGTCCTGCATATTAATTGCGCGCGGAAGTGGCTGTCAACAACAGATTTTCAGAATGGCGTTCACAGAGTTTCCAGTGGCTCGTAGACCGCGTTTGCTATCGTGGTCCGGGCGCAGGAACTGACTGTTCGCTCTCCATCAGTGTCGTTAACGGAGAATTGGCTTACCGTGCGAGTGAATAGCGGGACCACCCACTCCAAGCCTTCACAGACATGGTGGCGGGTCCGATCACTCGCCACGACTCGAAGCTGACAGGTTTGCTGCGAGGCAGTGCCGGGTCATCCGTCAGCACACCGGCCGGGAAAGGCGCCAAAGTCCGCTTAATCCCGGTGAGCAATAGCAGATCGTCGCAGTTTTCTGGGGAGCGGGTGGCAATAATTTCGACTCAAATTCTGTTGCCGTCTCCCAGCCCCGAACGCACGCTTCGCGGGGTGATCTGACCCAGAGTTACAGTCAACCATTCGGTGCCCTGGACATTACGCACAATTCCCGCCCACAGCGGTGGGCCACGCAGAGCCGCGCCAGAGTGACTGGAGCAGGCGAATTCACATAGACGAAAAGTTCATTGCCCGGATTAATGAGGACGTCGGCAAGCGAAAGCTTCTGCCAGGTATCGCCCATGCCATTCCTTGCGCTCGGTAGTCCCAGTTTGTTCTGAGCGGTGGCTGACTGCGATGGCTGGAATCAGAAACTCACCAACGCCTGCGCAGGTTGTAGCACCGTTCCTGAAGCCAATCCGCGTGCTTACCTGAGATGCGCCGGCGGCGAGGACTGATAATCGGGCGCAGGTTCCGCATCGAAATCCGGAGAGAGTGATTATATTTTGATCCCCTCTCTCCGTTCGACGTGTTAAATTAGCCAGAAACCGACGCGCATTCAGCGTGCTTTTCATACCGACCGTGAGGAATTTGCTATGTTTTCCCGATCTCTCGTACACACCCTGATCCAGCGCCATTTGGCCGCCATGCTGCTCCTGCTGGTAGCCCTCGGAGCGCAGGCCCAGTCCCTGGATGTGAATCTTGTCAACAATGCCGGCCTCATGAACCTGAAGTCGCCCGAAGCCCAGGTTTTTTCGACCGGTCAGCCGACCCAGGAACAACTCCAGGCACTGGCCGACGCCGGAGTGAAGCATGTGATCAATCTGCGCCCGGCCTCGGAAATGGAGTTTGATGAAAAAGCTGTCGTGGAATCCCTTGGCATGATGTATCACTCTATACCGATTTCCGGAGCCCAGGATGTCACCCACGAAAATGCCGCCTCGCTCAGTAGCATGCTATCCGCCATGAGCGGGCAACCGGTACTGGTTCATTGCGCCAGCGGCAACCGTGTGGGCGCATTGATGGCCGTGTCTGCGGCCGACACCCGGGGGTTGAGTGTTGATGCTGCCGTCGAAGAAGGGCAGCGTTGGGGGCTCACGCGACTGGAATCCGCGGTACGTACCACTCTGTCCGGTAACTAAACCGGCCTGATACTTGTCTAAATGGCCTCAGGCTATCAGGGACAGATTTAATTTTCGATCAGGAGCCTGATGAATTGCTTTCAGATGACCTATGACATTGCAAAATCTGGCGAAAAAGCGCAGTTTGCATTTTGAGCCAGATTTTCATGCCGTATAGTGCCAACTCAGGGTTTATCAACAGGCTGCCAGATGCAGATATAGTCTCATGCCGGTACCGTAGCCCCAGTCAGTTCATTGATATCAGCGAGCGACTCGATATCCCAGCACAGGGCCATAACGTTCTCCAGTTGTTGCTCCGGCAGAGCGACGACAGCCTGACCCATGAATTTCTGTTCAAGCGCTTCGCGGGTCATTGGCCGCTCAAGGCTGCCGATTGCGTGCTCTATATGCTTCTCAAACATCCTGCCGTCGTTCAGGGTGATGGTGACAAACGCCTCCGCTTCACTGACCGACTCGTCCACTGTCGCACTGACCCGATTGCGTAGCCTGATAATGGCTGGATCCTGCACCACGGCGTCGGTGAACTCCAAAGGCCCGGCCGCACCACGGATTATTGCCGCGGCACTGGCGTGGTAGATGCTGAATTTAGCTTCTAGACCGGTTTGTGGTGCCGTCTTACCGGTAAGGGAGAGAACCAGGGGATTAACCCGCAGGGAAACATTTTCAATATCGGTATCGGTCAAGGATTGCTCATTACGCAACTGAATGCAGCCATCAATGATCGGGTGTGTAACGATTCCGCAGGCAAATGGCTTATACGTATTTTTACTGACTTCAAAGGTAACTCCCAGACCGTCGGTGATCTGTGAAAAATCCACTGCATCCGAGTAGGTAAAGGCAAATCCCTCGGGAGCCTCAAGGCTCCGTTCGGAACTGGTGAAATTCCGGGCTGCCAGCAATGCCGCCTTCAGGCCGTTCTGTGCGGCACTGCCTGGATGAAACGGCTTGCACATGGTGCCAAACATCTCCTTTAAACCGGCCGACTGAGTGGCGGCGATACCCAGTGCCCAGACCATCTGTTGCTCATTCAACCCGAGCAGTTTTCCCGCCGCGGCAGCGGCGCCGAATACACCTGTCGTACCGGTAATATGGAATCCTCGGTCATAATGCAAAGAATACACCGCTTTACCGATACGGCATTCCACTTCGACACCTAACACGAAGGCTTGCTGAAATTCCTGTCCACTAATCCGTTGTCTTTCCCCCAGACTCAAAATCGCCGACGCCACCGGTCCAGCTGGATGAATGATTGTTTCCAGATGTGTATCGTCGTAATCCAGTGCGTGGGAGGTGATGCCATTCAGCAATGCGGCATGCAATATATCAAACTTTTCCTGACGCCCCAGTATCGTCGCCTGAGGGTTTCCGGAGAATTCCTGCAACGCGCTGATGGCACGATCGGTCGCGGGTTCACGGGCTCCGCCCAGGCAGCAACCGACCCAATTGAATACAGATCGTACGGCTTCATCTCGCGCATCACTTGGAATACTGTTCCAGTCCGCAGAGACCAGATAGCGCGCAAGCTGCCTGGTAACATCCTCTGGCGCGGCTTTGCTCGCTGCAGAATCCGAAGTAGCTGCTGACGTCTGAGATGAAGGTATTGCAGTGAGTGCGCCACTGCCAAACGCGAAACTTGATGCCTGAAGAAACCGGCGGCGGGAACGGAAGTATGACATGGTGATGACTGTGCTCCTTCGCTATTCTTGTTCTGAAAGAGATTGAAAAGTAAATGCAGTGTGCAGGATTCATTTGAGGAATCAAAGGTATCTGTGAAGCTGCTGTTTGTCCAGACGTGTGGTTTGCAAGCTACGTTAAATAAATGGTTCTTAACAGGGACAGATTTATTTTCATCACGGAATACGACGTCCGACATCCTTTATGGTGGTACTGGACAATATCTCACATCACAGGTACTTTTGATTCACTTAAGCGCGAAACACATGCAGATTTGAACAGTTGCGGTTTTACCAGGAGAATTGGAAGGAGTGAATAGAATAGTGAGTAGAGAAGGAAGGTAAACAGCGTATGAATTATTTGATAAGGAGCACAGCAGTTCTCTTCGCGTTTTTATTCGCAGTAACCTTTGCTCCGGAGCAGGTTATAGCCCAACCCCCTCCTAAAGATCCGAATCGTTATGTACCCGGATTGGGAGACCTGATGGAGGGCCTGCAGATTCATCATGGCAAGCTCTGGCATGCCGGCGCCGCAAATAACTGGGAACTGGCTGCATACGAAATTGACGCATTGAAGGAGGCATTCGCCGACATAGTCACTCTGCGACCTCAATTCAAACGCGAATCGATCGTGGAGATGCTTGTGCAATTTTCTTCCGGTCCACTTGATGCATTGAGCAAAGCTGTGACTGATCGGGACCAGGCACAATTCCAGCTGGCGTACGATTCACTTTCAATGGCTTGTAACGCCTGCCATCAGATTCATGGTTATGGATTTATTGTCCTGCAAAGACCGACCTCTCCAGTGCTTACGAATCAGCGTTATACACCTTGACGGCATTCAATTGTTTTCACGGGGCGAATGATTTCCGAGAAGGGAATAGTTTCGCTTTTGACTGGTGAATAGCCTGATCGTTTGCCGCCTACCCCGAACTGATTAGCCGGGTTCTCGGTATCGTCACCAGAGCAACCTCCACCCACCTGGCCCACCAGTCAGGACTTTCAAGGACTGATGCCTACACCGGCGCCGTCGCCCTGATCCAGCGTTTCGGCTCGGCCCTTAATCTGAATATCCACTCTGATATGCTGTTTCTGGATGGCGTCCATCTGCAGGACCCCAATGGCCAATACGGCTTCCGCCGCATCCCGCCCCTGAGGGTAGTCCTGCTGCATCGCAGCGGTCAGCGGGTGGCCCGCTTCCTGGAGCGCGATGAGGACAACAGCTACCTCACCCTGGATGGCCTGGAAGAAGATCCACACCAGGATATCCACTATCACTCGGTCGCCTACCGGATCGCATTAGGTCCGCAGAAAGGTCGTCAGGTATTCACCCTGCAGACCATCTCGCCCAGACCCGATCTGCCATCGGGCTCCGACCGTGTGGCCAAACTGGCCGACTTCAGTCTGCATGCCGGAGTCGCCGCCCGGGCCGATCAGCGCGAGAAGATCGAACGGCTGTGCCGCTACATCGCCAGGCCCGCCATCTCCGAACAGCACCTGTCGCCGACCCCCACCGGCAAGGTGCGTTACCAACTGAAGACACCGTTCCGCAACGGTACCACCCACGTCATCTTCGAGCCATTGGATTTCAAAGCGAGATTGGCCGCACTGGTCCCCAGATTCAGGGTGAACCTGACAAGATTTCACCACGCGTCACCTTCGGTTATGCGTGGGAAATTTCGCGAAGTGCTGTGTAGCGTAGCGAAGCAGTAGGTAGCCATCACTCCTTCCGGGTGGGGCAAAGGGGGTCAGCGGACAAAGCAGACTGACAGCCACGCCAATGACCGAACCCCCGCCGAATGCCATGCCTCCATGACCTTGGCTGGACGCTTAAAGCGGGTCTTCAACATCGACATCGAAACCTGCGAGAGGTGCCAGGGGCCGGTGCGCATCATCGCCTGTATTGAAGATCCCACAGTGATCCGTCAGATTCTGGAACATTTGACAAACAAGGAACCCGACGATTCCCGGGCTCAACCACCACCCGAGCGGGCAACGTCGCAAATCGGCTTGTTTGACCAGAGCTGATTCAACAGAAAAATCAACGGAAGGAGAGCTCAGGCACAACAGTCTGCCGGAGGCGGTGGCTGGATAACACTCGGCTGGCCAACGGCCTGAGCATTATCTAGCCATGAATCTCCCCGCATTCCTTCCGATTTGCAAATTAAACACAACTGATTCCCAATGACCACCGGGTGACAAAGATCTCGGAACCATTGTATCAGTGCTGTTCAATGAGCTGAAAAAGGTCTTCCACCGCAACCCTTTCGCTTATAAAAAGCCTGCCACGGAAGGCGATCGGATTGCTCTCAGCCTGGTAGCCATACAAGCCCGATTTACGTTCTAGTGTCCTGTCCGGTTAATTCGTTGTATTTCAGAGCCTGCATAAAGCGCTGTAGTGAGGCGCGATCCGCAGGGAATACTGGTTGTATTTCCAAGGGTCGCAACGCTGCTACAGCGCTTTATGCAGGCTCCCGGAGGGCGTGCCAGCCAAGACCCCTGGCCGCGTTGCGCCTTTTGACAAGGGCTACGGCCATTGCCTGCAAGGCGCGCCTTGCCAGGAACCTTGGCTGGCACGCTGAAATGCGACGAATTAACCGGACAGGACACTAGATTAGCGTGGTAATAAGCTAGGATCACTTACGCATCCATAAAGCAAAGTGGAGAATTGGCTTTTAGGTACTCTGTCAGGTTTTTTTACAGCAGAATAGTTTTGCTAGTAGGTGGCTGTCGTAACTGCCTGATAGAAAATTGAAAGTATGTTTTTGGCACAGTATTTGCTTATAGCATTAAGTCGGAGTATTTCGTTAAGACGTAACTAAGTAAAGCATTTTAAGTAAAGCATTTACAGAGGCGTAATTCATGAAACTCACATCTTTGATCAAAGTTTTTTCACTGCAATTTATTGTCCTCAGTCTCACTCTCTCCAGCACTGCCAATGCGGGTTGGGTTCGGGGTCAGGGCCTTCTCTCCAGTGGCGGTTCGGTTGACCCTCTTATCGAGAATGGTTCCACAATATCGACTGGACAATTCGGCACTCCAGAAAGCGCTGCCTCTTTTTATTCTCAAGCAGATCTCGGTAATGGCACTTTAAAAGCAAGAACGACAATCGGTACACCAAGTATACCTGCCAACGGTCAAGCATTGGCAACCCCTGCGTTTGGTGAGACAGTAACCTTCGACGCGCCAGCAGCAAGCACTTGGGATTTTGAATTTGCCGTAGATATGTGGGTCAATTCCGCCGGCGGATTCGATGGTTCAGCTTCAAACCCACCTTTTACTACATTTGATTTTACTTATGCGTTCTTTGAACTTTATATATTTCCAGGTGGTACGGTCGGGCCCCTCGGCAGCGCGAATTCCTGGGGCGGCCCGGGAGGTGCAGTGTCAAACGGTCAGGCACTCTTTCAAGAATTCAAATATCTAACATCAACACCCGGCACGCCGAAACCTGAATTGTTCGGTCTAGAAGATTTGCTCTTGAGTGACAGCATCAGTGGTCAGCTTGCCCTGGAAGCTGGTATCAATTCCTTCGACATTGTCACGAAAATGGTTGTCAGCGCGTCTGCCGGTTGCTGTTTTCCTGCATATCTCAGTCTGGATGCTCTTAACACAGCCACATTTAGCATCGATTCCACGGTTCCGTTTACTTCGGGTTCAGGGGTTTTCTTGACAGGTACGAACATAACAGGTTCGAACAGTGTACCTGTTCCAGGCTCATTCGCACTGTTTGTGGTCGGCTTTATTAGCCTCATTACCAAAATGAGGCTGGTAAGATTTAGATCCCGATTAACAGATTGATAAATGATCGAAACCAGAATCCAACGATGGAGTCTAATAGCTATCCTGGCGTGTCGGTTGCCATCGCACTTTCAACAAACAGACCCCGTTCGCAAGTTTGAAAGCGTCCGGCTGTTACACCTTTTTATTCCGGTTGAGCATTTTTTTAGAATTGATATCTCGCCCTGTTCATGATTTATTGTTTCCATGTGTTTCAGGAGGGACATCGCTTTCTCTTATAAAAGTAAAACAAACGGTATTTCCAAAGTGGGTGGCTGTCCAGTTTGGTGAGTAGGCGGCGCACTGAGAGCCACAACAATCTCAATATCAGTCAGATTCTTTGCGAATTTATGCGCTTTCCAGCGGCAACCAGGCTACCTCTGGCGCTTAAGTACGACATCCACTCCACCAGGCCGAGAGCTATCCGGCCACCTTCCCTGGCAGACTGGAATAACAGGGGACATCACTCACAACTTAACAACTTGATCGCTAAGCTTCCTTCCTCCGCCCACAATCCTTGATTCAACAAAGCGGTTCGATCGGTTACCAGTCCCTGGCGCAGCCGATGCACGGTCAGAACCGCTTGTTGCTCCGGAGTTTTCACCAGTACTGACCAGATACCGGGTCGATTGGTGGCTTCGCAGATAGCTTCAGCATCGTTGTTGTCATTCTTGCCCCGTTTGCGGCATGGTTCCACGAACTTGACGGCAATGATACGCACCTGGTGGCCCAACTTTTCAAACTCTCTGGCCCAGTAGTGAGCCCCCGAGCAGGCTTCCACACCGATCAGACAACCGGGCAACTGAGCGATGAAGAGCGATAATCGCTGGCGGTTGAGTGCTTTTTCGAAGAACGATCTTGTGGTTGTTATCCATGCGGACCAGAGCAAGAGAATTCTTGGCTAAATCGATACCGAGCGTTTTAATAGTCATGTGGACTCCTACTACTTTTAAGTGTTTTATCGACAATTACCCTTTGGCACATTACGATGCCGTCAGGAAGGGGGAGCCCTTCGTTATGTGCATAAACCTGCCAGCCGAGAGTTTACGAAAATATATGAAAAGAAATATTCAAGGTTGGTGGATGACAGATGGCTGTTGGTTAAAGGCGTCTTAACCGGGAATGAGATTGCGCATATGCACAGTGCCTGGGACACGTTTGACGATTGTGAGAATCAAATCTGGGATGTGGCGGACAAGCAAGAGTTCGCGCCCTGCAGCAACTCAAAAATACTATAGGATCTTCTGCCAGCGCTGTTGGGCCAATCCTTCAGGCTAAGCTCATTAAGAGGACGATCGCCAAAACCAGGTTTAGGGCTTCAAGGGTTGCATGTAGACACTACCGGGCCGGTGAATCCAGATGTACAACAGATTGCAAATGCCTTCTGGGTTCTGGATGCGATGACGATGGACAATGGCGCAACCCGGATTGTGCCTGGAAGCCACCGGAAATTCGCCATCCCTAAAGGAAATTATACACAAGCGAATGGAACGCATCCCGACGAAATTTACATTTCAGCCAGCCCAGGGGAGTTATTATTGTTGAGCGCTCACCTATGGCACAGTGGCTCTAAAAATAAAAGCGGCGCCAGGCGAAGAGTGATAATCGCTCAGTTTGAGAGAACAAAATGACTTATACCAACTCATTCAAAACAGAGTGCAGCCACTGCTGCATCCATTATGCGAGGAATCAAGTGACGAAGAGGAACGCCGGGCATTGTTGACAGCCACCTGTCATTGCGGAAACGTTGAATTTCGGTTTCTGAGTTGCCCGAGAGATTGGTGCAATGTACCTGTTCAATTTTTAGCAGGTACGGAGCGCTTTGGGGTCATTACACCAGAGCCACAGCTGAGGTATGTTTCGAATCGGGCGCTGTTACCGCCTATGTCTGGAATGACAGAGTGATTGAGTTTTACCATTGCAATAACTGTGGTTGGGTAACCCACTACGAAGACATTGAAAAAACACCTGGCGAACGGCTTAGTGTTAATTTCAAGATGTTTTCACCAGAGTGCTATACTTCGGTTCCCATCAAAACTTTTGACGGTGCTGATACCTGGGAATTCATCGATTAGTGCATTGATTCAATGTGTCAACAAACAACGAGTTCAAACGGTTCGTGGCACCGTGAAATTTCTATCTCGTCGTGGGTATTTTGTATCTCTATTGGCGGCCGCTGCCAGACCGGAGCTGTAATATGAAACCCAAGATGATAATCCCGATGTTAGTGTGCAAGGATGCTGGGGCTGAAGTAGAGTTCTGCGTGAATGCCCTGGGCGCTGAAGAGTTATCGCGAAGAACTGACGGAGATGGCAACGTTGTACACGCCACTCTCAAGATTCACGGTTCTTTGTTGATGGTCCATGATGAGTCGCCTCATCTTGCCAGTCGCGCGCCGGACGCCGATGGAAGCTCATCGGTTGTCAATTACCTCTACGGCGATGAAGTAGACTCGATCATGGCGCGGGCGGTGGAATGGGGAGCCCGGATTATATTACCGGCTGAGGATGCGTTCTGGGGTGACAGGGTCGGCCGCATTGTCGATCCTGCCGGACATGTTTGGAATATCGCTTCTCGTATTAACGATGAGTAATGCCAGTTTTGTATGGTGGATAGGGTGTAATTGAGGAATAAAATTGGATCAATAAGGGAGTTTTCCCGAGAAGTACGTCGCGTTAACTGTAATTAATAACCGCACAAAGGATCTAGCATGAAAATCAATGTAGAAACCATTGTAGATGCCCCGGTTGAAGTGGCATGGCGCGCGTACACGACTCCGGAAGATATAAAGCAGTTGAATGCTGCCTCTGATGACTGGCACACGACCAATGCGACAGTAGATCTTCGAGTAGGTGGCGAATTTTCGTCGTGTATGGAGGCGAAAGATTGCAGTTTAGGTTTTGACTTTGCCGGCACTTACACTAATGTGGTTGTCAATTCCCTTATTGAATACGAACTCGGCGGGCGCGAGGTGCGAGTCGAATTTATATAAATCCTGTAACCATCCCCTTCGATCCAGACTGGATATTTCACAGAAAGCGGTGCGCAACAACCAGTTTTCTGTGGCTTTTTTCTCCAACGAACAATTTTCAGATGTGCAAAAAACATCAAGAACTATTTCATAACTAAGTTATCATCTACTCATGTCACCGAGCCGCCGAAGCAGTTTGTGAGCCGGCTCAGGGTCGAACACGCTGCTGCGATTCTGGTGACCAGCGACAAATCCATTCTGGACGTAGCACTGGAAGTCGGGTTTGCCAGTCATGAAGTATTTGTGCGGGCGTTCCGGCGCAAAATTGCCTGTTCTCCCGGTGAATACCGCAAGTCCGGGCTGATTCTGGCGAGTGACGCTGATAAGAACAAGCATGCTGATCTGGTGCAATCCATCGGGCCATGTACCAAGCTGTTTTATTGCAATACCAACGCGAGGAGCAAAAGACCGATGTCGACATCGAAGATCGTATGCAAGGTGCTTGAGAATGCACAACCAATTGTTTACCTGTCAACCAGAGCGGCGCGCATGGAGTTTGCGTCGGTTTTCCCTGATTGCATTGGCAGAGTCTTCACCCATGCAATGGCGAAGGGCCTGGCTATCGCCGGACATCCCATTGCGCGCTATGCGGACACCGGCCCTGGCTTGTGGACTATTGAGTTTATTGTGCCTCTCGCCCAACCGGCAGGCGAGGATGCTGTCACCGGAGAATTCAAAGTGGGTGCACTCTACAAAGGGCCTGTTGCATTCGCCGAAAACATTGGGCCTTACGAAGAACTGCCTACAACCAATGCGGCGATTGAAAAATGGATCGAGGAAAACGGCTATCAGGTGGCTGGTGCGCCGTGGGAATACTATGCCACAGATCCTGGCGAGGTGCCCAACCCTGCTGAATGGGTTACGGAAGTCTATTGGCCGATCAGTCAGTAGTACATCGAGCCCGGAAAACAATAGCCGGCCTGTCATCGCGTGAGCAATACTAATCGTTCGTGCGGTTGGTCGGCTGAATCTGTTGAGGTTGAAATGAAAATTTCAGACTGTCTGAAAGCGGTTGGAGTGGCGCTGGCAACACTGGTGATTACGATCACAGCCAGTTTTCCAATGGTGGCGTACTATGCCTATATCATCGAGCCGGGACATGAGCAGGAATTCTATGTCGAGGCCGCGCAATGGATTGCGCCTTGGTCTTCGCATATTCTGGGGCCTATTACTTTTTTCGTGTTTAACTACTGGCTGGCCCGGAAATCCCCTGAACGAAACGCCAGGGTGTTTGCTTTGGTGACTATCCTGGCCTATCTGGTAATTGATTTGGGTAGTGTGCCCGCCATGGGCGGTGACATCACAGTGTTCTTAACCGTTGCTGCAGCTTGTTGGATAGCTCTAAAGCTTGCCGGCGCGATGCTCGGTGCGTATCTGGGCGAGCGCGCACAAAACTGATTGATTAGTCGAGCGTGGGAGGTACAGATTCTTATACCTCGCTTTGCGACGCCTGGACTTCCCAGGCTTTACTAGACAGTTTCTAATCTCTCAAAATACGCCTCTTCAAACATAGCCGGGGAATGCCCGCCGTTGCTTGAATGACGCTTGATCGGATTGTAGAACATCTCAATAAAGTTAAATATCTCTGTTTTGGCTTCTGAATGAGTCGCGTAGATCTTCCTCCGGGTGACGCGCTTCTTAAACGTGGCAAAGACACTAAGCCGGTCATATTCCGACCTTCATCTATACTATGAATCTGAAGGACTTTTATGCTATATACCCAGATACGTCATTACTTGAGAGTCCGAGCCTGCTTTAATGCAGTAGAAGTTCCCCTAGAAAAGTAACACCTTGTCTAACAATCCGACACTCGGCAGGCCTCAGGTGTCCAGTCAGGAAGTCATTAGCATGAAAAAAGCATTCAGAAACGGACTTAAGTTCATTCTGGCGACTCTATCCGTCGCTTTTTCACTTCAGGCTACTGCCGCGACAATAATAAGAATTGGAACTGAAGAACTGGTCAATCTATCTGAATTGATCTTCGAAGGCGTAGTTTTGTCCGTTACTGCTGAGCAAAACACCAATAACACTATCTATACCTATGTGAGCTTTTCCGTTGAGGATGTCATCGTAGGAACAGTGGAGGCGGGTGAAACACTGACGCTTCGTTTTACTGGTGGTGAAGTTAACGGCATCAGGTTGGAAACTGGAGTGAGAATTCCTGAAATCGACGAACGGGGAATTTACTTTGTTGAGCGGGTTTCCCCAGGTCTGATTAACCCTCTGTTAGGTTGGGAGCAGGGTCACTTTCTCGTAACCCGTGCCGGATACGTCATTACGGGGAACCGGCAGCCAGTGTTGGGCGTGGTGCGACAGAGCCTCCTGGGAGCGCAGCAATTAAGCACCGGGGTCGCAGGGGGTATTCAAACAGGACTGATTCCATCCTCTGGAGATACTACAGGCTCTTCCGACGATACAGCGGATTCTCGACTTTCGGTAACAGAGTTTAAACAGAAAATCAGAGAATTGCGAAAGTGAGTATGAGGAAACTTAATTATGTCTCAATGGCATTTGTTCTTGCTGTAAGCCTCAATGTCTCCTTAAACATACAGGCCGGTGAAGCAAGCGGAAGATTCTGGCCCGGCGGAACTACAACGTTCTATACAGATGACTTGCAAGGCATTAATGACTTCTGGAAAGAGACTTTTGAAGAAGCCGCCAGGAGATGGAATGATGTGCCGACACAATTTAAGATCAGTACTGTCCGAGAATCAGGCAGTGGTTTTTGTGAAAGTTTTGGAACCAACTCCGCGCAAACCCGCCCGGACTCTTGTGGCGATGAATGGGGCACGGGAGTGCTGGCAGTCACTCAGCAATGGTACTACAGCGACAACAGTTACGCCAAAGCAGACATCGTATTCAACGACAAAGTAAATTGGAGCGTATACGACGGTTACGTCAGGCCAATTTCAACAGATTTCAGAAGGGTGGCGATGCATGAACTTGGCCATGCCATGGGGTTGACTCATTCTTCTGATGCTTCCGCGCTGATGTATGCATTCAATAATGAAACGTTTCTACCCCAGCAGGATGACATAGATCCTTTGGTGGCAATCTATGGCAGCAATTCACATCTGCTGACGCTGAAGCGTGAGGGGAAAGGGCATATTGTAGTAAGGCCTTTTGTGGACGGCACCAGCGTTAAGACTTTCTCCACCGAACTCATTTCCAATTCAAACTACGGTGAGTTTCTTGATTGTTACGAAACCACTTGTGAAATTGCGATCCAGGACGGCTTGAGGTTGACAATCCAGGCTGTGGGAGACGATGGTGAGAGCTGGATAGAATGGGTTGGGCTTTCTGCGAATACCTCCACGGTGGATCTTGCCCCATTACAAGAAGACCTTGCCTTGACTGCGGTTTTTGGTGATCCCAATTCATATGAAGCACCCGTAGTCAGCATTGTAGGTGGAAAAAGGACCATACCGGATAGCGACGGGCTTCCAGGTGAGTCAATAACTCTGACTGCTACAGCAACAGATAGCGACGGGTCGATAGAATCTACGGAATGGCTGATAAACTCTAAAGTTGTGGCGACAGGTCTCGCTGTGGAAATCGCTCTCCCGGACGGTCAAACAGGGATCACATTCAGAGCCTCAGATAACGACGGGGCTGTTTCAGTGACAAGTACGGTAATCGTTGTCGAAGCACCCGGACAGCCGCCAATCGTCAATATAATTGGAGGCGACCGTACTTTATCTGATAGTGACGGGTTTGCTGGTGAAATAGTCTCTTTGTCGGCAGAAATTACTGAAACGGATAGTGCGATTACATCGATAGAATGGCTGGTAGCCGACCAGGTAGTCGCTACCGACTCTTCTATGAGCGTATTCATCAGCGATGGAATTACGTCGGTGACTATCAGGATCAGAGACCTGGATGGTGACTCAGCTACTGATTCCGCACTCGTTACTGTATTACCACCGCCACTCGAAGAAGGCTGGCCAGCGCCTTTTAGCGGGGTAATGCCCGATCCCGCATTGGAGTTAGAGTTTAACAATATCGGCATGTTCAATTTTGACGATGGACTGATTTATTCGTGTTTGAGAATCCTGGCGGATGGCGAACAGAGTTCATTCAATGGTATTGAGAAGTATGATATTGCATTTGAAGTCATAGACATTGAGCAGGCAGTTATTGGCATTGCCAAAATTAAGACATTCAATAGAACTGAAGCCTTGAATGAGAATGGGGAGTATCCGGATTGCAGCGGTTCAATTGAAATGACAACAGGAATTTACCAGGACATTCTGCAAATCAACAATGATGTCTTTCGCATCGAATTCGAGTTATTTGACACCCTAAACGTTTACTTACGAGTTATCAGAATGGAGCCACTGGAAACCTGAGCAACAATTAACAGCCTGTTGAAAAATTCTCAGGTGAGTACTAGGCAAGTAAGAATCTGGCGAAAAACGCGCATTACACATTGTAAAAGAGCTTTTTGAGCCGGATCTTAACTCCGTATAGCAGCCAGCTGAGAGTTTATCAGCAGGCTGCTAAGAATAGACATCAATAAAGACTATTTCCCGATGACACAGGATTCGACCATCGTCGATGAATCATACGTGCCCAGGTCTCCTCAATCCATTGAGGAGGTGGACGTTCCTTTACCGCTGGTGGAGGACATCATCCTCCGTCATCTTTACACCCGCACCTACTGCAACATCAATTCGTTGAGCGAATCCCTGAAGCTTCCCTTCGGAGTGCTGATGATTGTTTTTCATCGTCTCAGGGAGCGACAACTTTTTGAAGTCACGGGCATGAATGGAAATGATTACCGATTCACGCTTACCGCAAAGGGGCGCCACCTGGCGAGTGAGCGATTCGACATCTGCTCATATTCTGGACCCGTTCCTGTATCGGTGGAAACCTACTTTCGTGTAGTTCGATCCCAGGCGCCACGACTTACCTTTAATCGCGAATACCTGAAGCGGACTTTTTCCGACCTTGTGCTCACTGACAAATTGCTAGACCAGCTTGGCCCGGCCTTAATCTCAAACAAGGCAATTTTCCTGTATGGACCAACAGGCAACGGGAAGACCAGTATTGCCACACGTCTCGGCAGAATTTTCGACGACACCGTCCTGATCCCCTATGCGGTGGAATTCGACAGTCAGATCATCGTTGTCTATGACCCTTCGATTCACGAAGCCGTCGATGACATGGATAATCCTGATGACGCGCGGTGGGTCCGATGCAAACGACCAAGAGTCTTCGTTGGAGGAGAACTTGAGCAGAAAATGCTTGATCTTGAAATGGAAGAGAGCTCCAAGACCTACGCGGCGCCGTTGCAGATGAAAGCGAATAATGGTGTTCTGGTAATTGACGATTTTGGAAGACAAATTGTTTCTCCACATTATTTGCTCAACCGATGGATCGTGCCACTGGACAGCCGAATCGACTATCTGACGCTTCGCTATGGAATGAAGTTCGCATTACCCTTTGAGATGATTGTGGTTTTTTCAACAAATCTCGATCCCACCGAGTTGACGGACGAGGCATTTCTGCGGCGTATACAGAACAAAATCTATGTGGAATCAGTCAGCCTGGAGGATTTTGACCAGATATTTCGCGACATTGTGAATAAACTGGGGATACCTGTTGAACAGGGAAGCACAAGCACCTTGCGGGAGCTGTGTCTGAAGTCGGGCAACGGTATACTCAGAGCTTGTTATCCCGCCGACATCGTGGACATTGTTCGCGCCATCAGTACTTATGACGGCTCGCCGCTGTTGATTAATCGGGATAATCTTCAGCGGGCCGTTAATCAATACTTTACGCGTACGATGGCCGTTTCGAACGATTCAGAATAATTCCTTCTGCCAGGCCTGGAGCCTTCAGGATCTTTGTCGTCGCGTTACATTTACAGTCTTTCACAGATACAATATGGAGCTTTTTTTGGGGACGGTCTGATTGGCATCAGTACTACGATTGCCAGTCCATGCAAGATGGACGCTCGACTGGTTGAATCGTTATTCCTGTGCACTCTGTGAAGTAAAATAACAGGTTTCTGAAGAAGAGTGCGAAGCAACTATTGATTAATGACGATAGCACTGGATTGCCTTTGGGGAACGCATGGACTTGGGCTGACAACAACCAAGCTCGCCGAACGAATGCGGCGATCTCGCCAGGCAGTTTCGCATTGGATCAAGTAAGGTCAATGCCTGGTGGAAAGTGCTTACTTCAGCTTCCCCGATCCCGACTGTAAAGTTGAGAATATCCCTTGTTACGTGAATTACTCAGTAAGTTAAAATAAAACTGTCCATCCTAAGCAGTGAGCCATCCTTATCCAGATCGAAGTCCTCAAATTGATATCTGTAGTTGTGGAGTTGTACCTGTTGCCCGGACTCCCTGTCAATAATCTGATGCGTAATTCCGTCCAGGCTCACTTCGATGAATTCCACGCCGGTACGTTGCGGATCTTCAGTGTCTTACTGTGCCTCAATACTCAGTGTAATAGTCAGCTTGGGTTTGAATTGCAGCGTGTCCTGCGTAATCCCAGGATTGGGTACAGTGAATTCCCGCACCTGCGTGTACTGCGCACCGGTACTCAATACTACTGCGCCGGTTCTGACGTTGGCTTCAATCTGGGTAAGCAGGGGCTTCTCGGCAATGTTGGACTCTGTATAAGCCTGGACCAGTTCTTCGTCTATGTAGATTCCACACTTTTCTCAATGCGCTGCAGAAAACGGGCTGAGCCGTCTGAAGTAAAGAAGTACGCCTCGACAGAATCGGCTCTCTGGGTCACGCCACTGAATTCGGCAATTTCTGTGCGCAAACGGGTCTCGCTGTTTTCATCCCTGGCACTAACTGTCTCCTCCACCAGTATGGTCTGAATTTCAGGGGGCGTCTGGGCCAGATTGAAATAGGTATTTCGAAACAGAACGGGCTGGTTCAGTTCGGGTATAAGATCAATCCAGGGTACCTTTTCGTCCTGAGATCCTGCCAGCAACGCCTTGTCGGGAATATTCAAGTCCAGTAGCAGAGCTGAGATATCGCCTAAGTTGGTAATCGTCCTGCCGTTCCCGGTGAATTGCCCCGGGAAAATCGGAGGGCGTTTAGTTTGAGTCATGCCGCCATGGCAGACTCTTCAATTTTGTCATAGTACTGCTTTTCGTATTCCGCTGGCGGAATATTTCCAATCGGTTCCAGCAGCCGCCTGTTGTTAAACCACTCGACCCATTCCAGGGTAGCGTATTCCACGTCGTCGATAGTCTTCCAAGGTCCCCGTTTGGGATTGCGAATGACCTCTGTTTTGTAGAGGCCATTGATCGTTTCGGCCAGCGCGTTGTCATAGGAGTCACCCACAGAGCCGACCGAGGATTCGATGCCGGCTTCTGCCAGGCGGTCACTGTAACGGATCGATAGGTACTGGCTGCCACGGTCGCTGTGGTGGATCAGGTTGTCAGTCTCCTTCCTGGCCCAGATTGCTTGTTCCAGGGCATCCAGTACCAGTTCTGTTTTAAGTGATCGGCTTACCTTCCAGCCGACGATAGCGCGTGCATAGACATCTACCACGAACGCCACATAGACAAACCCTGACCAAGTGGCTACGAACGTAATGTCCGCTACCCAAAGCTGGTTAGGCCGCTCAGCAACGAACTGACGGTTTACCAGATCAGAGGGCCGGTCCTGGCTGTCATCGCTGATTGTGGTCCAGCACTTGGCACCACCACGGCTTACACCCTGGATACCAAGCTGCTTCATCAATCGTTCTACCGTGCAACGGGCAATAACGAAACCCTCGCGCTTCATTTGTCGCCAGACCTTTCTGACGCCATACACTTGCTGATTCTCGTCCCACACGCGCTGGATCTCGGGCTTCAGGTGACGGTCCCGTATTGATAGGTTGGACTCTTTGTCTGGATCAGATTCCCGGTCTTTATGCTCATAGTAAGTTGAGACAGCTATCGGCAACTGCTTACACATTGGCTCGATTCCGTACTGTTCTTTGTGAGCATCGACAAAGGCAATCATTTCTTTGGTCGGCGGTCGAGCTCCGCCTGGGCGAAAAAAGCTGATGCCTTGCGCAAAATCTCGTTGGCTTGCTTAAGCTCTCGGTTTTCCCGTTCCAGTTCCTTAAGCCGATCTCGATCTGCGCTAGTTAAGCCGTCTCGCTTGCCTTGATCGATCTCTGCCTGCTTGACCCACTTACGTAACGTCTCAGGCGTACAACCAACCTTTGCGGCTATTGAATTAATCGCTGCCCATTGCGAGCTGTGTTGATCCTGCTGTTCAAACAGCATCCGAACAGCGCGTTCTCGGTACTCTGGTGAATATCTTGTTCCTTTCTTCATAGGGGTCTATCCTCTCAAGAATTAGACCCTCCGGTAAACCCGGGGCGATTCACCGGCGCCTGTGAGCAGCAGTTTCTGCTGTTCCATGTCCACAGCAAGAATGAGGCCGCTGGGATATTGAGTAAATTCATAAGTGGCACCATTCAACTGAGCCACCTGAAGTGCAGCCAGGGGGTCGCCATTGGCATTAACAGGGTCAAACAGTGATGCCAGAAAAAACACCGTGGCTGGAACCAGGGCGCTCAGTTTATCCGTTGAATTCCAGGCTGGCGCACCCTCAACCGCGCCTGGTTCTGTAACTTTCTTTACGACCAGCGCATCAAGAATTGGCGAATTGCTTTTGGGTAGAATCTCTTCAACATTCACACTGGGGTTTGAGACGCGCGTCAATCAACTGTGAGCCACCTACTGTTGCTTCAAACAAACAAAACCCATCAAGTTGAAAAACCAGGACATCACCCGCTGCGGCGTTGATTTCGTATCTGCCGTCAAGATCAGTGACCGTTCCCGTATCTGTGCCTTTAACCAGGACCGCGACACCAGGCAGCTCTGCGCCTTCGTATCCATCTCTAACAATCCCCGAACGTGGAATTTGTGCGGAAGCAACCTGAATAGCAAACAGGGATATTATTAGCAGCACAACGGATGACATTTTCAAGGCGTAATCTCCGATCTGGTACGGGACACTCACGACTTAACGACTTAACTACTTAACTACTTAACTACTTAACTACTTAACTACTTAACTACTTAACAATTTAACGCGCGGAATTCTAGCTGAGTTGACTGGTCCGGCAGCCAGCTGAGGGTTTTTCCACAGGCAGTAGATCTAGCTTTTCTTTATGCCAGGGATGTGCCGATTACATAATTTGGGCGGGTGCTGCAATCTGGTAGTGCACGGCCTGGAACGCCGAAACATATTCGAGGGATCCTGCAACTAGCAGGAATTCCCGGACCGGCTTGGAAAGAGCGTGGTCAAAAATCAATGTCGGTGTCTGACCTGGGCCTTGGTGCCCAATCACCACCAGGTGCTAGTCCATGCAGAGCCACTTCCTCTATCGAAACTCATGGCGCCGGTTCTGGACGGGTATGGTGGTTACCGTAACCACCGTCGTCGGCGCACAGGCTACGTTTCTCGGAATCGGTTCCGTTCAATACTAAGCGACGACGACAGCTACCTGCTTGACTTGGTTACTATTTCTATTTCCGCCTCTATCAAAACGTGCTCCAATGGTACCGGTTCCTATCGCACTCAAGCGGTAACGGTAGACGATGTAGGTTGAGCCGACTTTGGCAGATCTATTTGGAATATCAGAGTTTACTTAAATTGATTTTTGGAAAACCGATCGATGGGGAGAGCAAACTCTCGATACATATCCAATTTCCCACGGACCACGATGTAGGCTGAAACGGCTTCTCAGCAAGCGTCTCCAGAGGTCATCGAGATCCTTGTGTTACATGCTTAAGCCTGGCTCAATTGACGTGTCAGTATTATTTACAAATCTCTGGTAAAAAGATCCCTCACCTTACATAACCTATTGTTTAAAATAATAAATGTGCTGATGGCTTGATTTTTGCTTTAACTACATATCCACGCTGTGCTTAGAAACAGCACAGCTCGAACAGCATGGAAAGTTCACAGGGAGGGAATTAGAGTGACTTTCGAGAAACTGGGAAAATTAGCCACTGCACAGGTCGCAGCAACGCTGGCAGCAGTTTTCAGCCTGCTGGTACTGCCTTTTGTCAGCGCTTCGCCAATTGTCGGGACCACGTTTACAGTTGGGTCGGATCCAGGTGCGCAAGGGACAGGGACGCACTTTCATTCGGATTCAAACGCCTACATCTTCGGTCCCGGTTTTGCTGAGGTTGGCAGCTTTGAAACAGAGGAAGTACGTGGCCTGTCGGAATTTGACCTTACCGGCCAGAGTGCGGCAACCGCAGTGAGCCTCACCTTTACCACGCAAGGTTATGGGTTATTTGGAGGTTTCAATAAATTTCCTTTCGATGGTCAAATCGACATAGTCGCCTATGCTGGCAATAATCTGGAGGAAGTTTCGGATTACGCGGCTTCGGCCACGGCGTCTATCGGCAATTTCAGCACCACTGGGCTGACGATCGGTACACCTTTCAGTTTTGATATTACCAGCATTCTGAATAATGCCATCGCCAATAACTGGACTGCGCTCGGAGTAAGGCTGTCAACCGAAAACACCAGTGTCAACGGTGGCGCATGGACGTTTGACAATTTTCAGCTTGTAGCAATCAACAACGCTGCGTCTGACTCAACTTCGATTCCTGAGCCCAGTTTGTTTCTGCTCTTCATCAGCGGTTTAGCCAGTCTTTGCCTTTTCAGATCGGCGCCGCGTCTGCGCCTGCGAAAGTTATCTCCTGTATTATCGGTAAATTAGAGACCACCGATACCCGTAACAAATCTGAAATCAGAAGCGGTGCCGCAATTACCTACCGGTATCGATTACCGACAGGTAATTGCGGCAACCAAGACGACTCGCCAGTCCGGTGGCAGAGTAGCGCTTCTTTGCAGACGCTCGCCCAGTAAGCGTTTGGGAACTTCTGATTGATTATGTAACTCATCTGATGACCCCGTCGGCGCCTTTCGGGCACTGCGGCGTTGTTATCGCGCTCGGTACTGGCAATGCCATTCGCAGAGCACGCCATGCAGCAGTGCCCGACAGACCCCTGCAGAGTGATTCAACAGGCTGCTAACGCCTGAATTCAATGTAATCTGCCGTGTTTAAAGTTAACAGAATTGCATCGGCGGATCCCTGTTATTAACGGTACAACCGGGGCAGCGCAAAGTGAAATAAGTGGATATTCAGATTGCCAGCGCTGTTTGTTCGATTGTCAGCATTGTCAGAGTTACTGAATCTCTATCTGGACAAGATCGCGCTTTGGAGATAGATTTGAGCGTCATTTCACCGGGAAAGACCCTTATTCGGCTCAGTTTTCATAATGTTAGTCGATATTCAATCTATGACTAAAACGGATCGCAGAGCAGGAAATTTTTTACAAAGCGGTGCGGCGTTGCTCGAGTTCGCCGTTCTGCTGCCGTTGCTGGTGATTCTGTTGTTCGGTCTGGTTGAGTTTGGACGAGCTCTTCTCCAGGAGAACACTCTGACCAAAGCGGTAACCACCGGCGCGCGCTATCTGGCCCGGATGCCGAATTTGATGACGCCCCCACCTCATTGCGACCCGGGAACTGGCTGGGCAGCAGCCGTAGCTCAGGCGGAAGCACTTATTGAAAAAGACAATGCTGGCGCTGGCAATGTAATTCTTCCCGGTTTGGACGGCGAGGGAACTATCACCTTTGACGGAGCCTGGAGAAATGAAGCTGTTTCTGTATCCGGCAGCACAGTGTATATCAATGTTTGTGTCATCGAAGTAGAGGCTGTGACTCCTTTTGTATCGATGTCAGGCGATTCTTTAGTACCTTTTTTTCAACTTGGACCAGTTAACCTTACTGCGCGTGCAGAGGAACGTTATATTGGCGAGTAAGCTGCGCAATGGTGGCGGGAAACATAGAGATGTGTAAAGCCCACTTCTGATCAGAATAGGTTCGAAGTATAAACAGCAGGAAATGAAAGGGGGCTGAAGAAAATTACACTGTTTCCTTGAAAATGCAGTATTCAAGCTCTGACCACAAATCATTCGGATCTAACTCTTTCCTGGGGCTGATGAATGCTTGGGAGCCGGGATCTCCTGTGGCAGTGAATTCCCCGATTTGCCCGCATACCCAGTCCGACTTCGGCAGCGGACGTTATTGCTGGCATTCCGTCTGCCGACGCGACAGGAGAGATTGTGATGATCGACATATTCCGCAAACAGGTTGCAACGTGGATCACCGATCTCAATTTCGATGTCGTCAACTTCCTACCTGAATAGACCTCCATCGATGCGGTCTAAATTCTGAAATCCCCAGTTGAATCGCCATTGGGTGTGCTGACGCAGGTTAACGTTACCGGCTACCGTGTTGCGGTCGATATCCTGATTGTAACTGGAGTCGCCGAATCGGAGAGTACATCCATGGTATGTGAGCTGCGCAATATTCGTTCTTCGGTGACGCCGTTGGAATTCAGATACAGGTTTTTCTGGAATACGTTGTCATCCTGCCGCTTGTAGCACTGGCGGGTCCAACCCTGACTGGTCCGGTCAATAAACTGTCCACTGCCGTTACATCAGGTTCTCCTGAAGCGCCACGTATTACTTGTATTTCCTGAACCTGAAAGACTGGAACTCTGCCGGAGTCTATGTTAAGGGCCCCAATGGCGAATACGCCTTCCGCCACACGCGCCCGAACCTCGAGCAGTTTCACGAACTGCTGCGGTGCATCAGCCAGCGGACGACCCGTTGGCAGATGACAGGAAGCAAGTCACGAAGCTGTTCGACGGTAGAGGGTGGATTGCGGCGGAAACCGTATTCGCTGTAACTGTTCTGCAGGTATACCCCGTCCAGAAACAGCAGCCTGATGCTGACCACTGACGTAACAATCACAGACAGGCCGGAAGACAGGAAAGCCTCTGCAGCTGTCGGTATGCAGGTGTATGTGGAATCGGTTTCTGATCGCGCAACAGACTGCGACTGAAAACCTTGCCCGGAAGGCGGGGTGAGACAGCCAACTCGCATTCTGAATTGAACGGACTACCGATAAACAGCTAGTCAATCCTCTGCCAGAAATCTGGTATTCCTGATCCGAGACAGAACTTCCAGAACACGCATAAATACTCGTTCGAGTTCTTGTAATCGCTTCACAGTCGAGTTACTTTGCTTCAAGAATTCCGCTGTGCTTGTAATACTTTTTGAATACAAGAAAGCAAACCCCGTCTTATTAACCCGGTGGTAAAGAATATCTGATATAATCCACAAATGGAAACGAAAATTGATACAAGAAAATTACCACGAGAGGTTATTGAAGAGAAGCGCCGGATGGCACATCGGTTGCGTAAACGCGGACTCACCCGAGCAGAGATAGGAGAGGAGCTGGGTGGCGTGCACGCTGATACTGTGGGTCGTTGGCTGAAACTTGATGCAAAGCATCTCAAGGTAAACCGGGGCGGTCGAAAAGTTGGAGATGCCAGACGGTTGTCGGCAGATCAGGAACAGATGATTCGATCGATGATAGTTGACAAGACGCCTGATCAGCTGAAGCTCGATTACGTGTTGTGGACGCGCAAAGCCGTTGGTGAATTGGTCTTGACCAAGCTTGGCATTGATCTTCCGATTCGCACTGTAGGCGATTATCTGAAGCGCTGGGGCATGACACCGCAGAAGCCGGTGAAAAAAGCTTACGAACAAAACCCGAAAGCGGTACAACGGTGGCTGAAAGAAGATTATCCGGATATCAAGGCCATGGCGAAACACGAAAATGCCGAGATTTACTGGGGTGACGAGACCGGCATGCGAAATGATAGCCAGCATGAAAGAGGTTATGCCCCGAAAGGCAAAACGCCCGTGGTTCGGCTGAATGCGAATCGCTCATCGACCAATATGGTTTCTGCAGTCACGAACCAGGGCAAAGTCAGATTTCGTGTGTTTGATGGTTCAATGAACACAGACATTCTCATCGATTTCTGCAAGCGGTTGATCAAAGCTTCGGGTCGGAAAGTGTATTTGATACTGGATAATCTCCGAGTGCATCATGCAAAGGTATTCAAAGCCTGGTTAGCGAAACATGGAGATGAGATTGCCGTGTTCTATCTGCCATCCTACTCGCCCGAGTTAAATCCGGACGAATATTTAAACTGTGATGTGAAAGCCGGCGTCCATAGCGGCAAGCCGGCAAGAACAAAAGATCAGCTCAAGAAAAAAGTAAGGTCACATATGCGGATGCTGCAGAAGAAACCAGCACGTGTGATGAAATACTTTCGCCATGAGAAGATCCGTTATGCCGCGTAACAGATATAGTTAATCGCCGGGTTAATAAATACTGTGAGGTTAAACCGATGCGCCCTTCGATTTACACTAAGCGATTATTCTCGTTCCTACTGGCTTTTTGCGCGCTGGCCAGCCAGCGTTCTTTCGCTCAGGATATCGACGGCATTGTCGAACACGAACTTATCAGCCGCTATCCAGGGCAGGATATCCGGTGGCAGCAGATTGAAAACAACATGCCCTATCGTGTTCCGGTGGGCCCGGTAACCGGCTACCGGACGATAGACGACTGGATCGACATCCAGGGACGTGTCACCCGTACTTTCTACCGGTTTCAGGGAACGGAACGGACTTTTTCGGAAATCTATACCAACTATCTCGATGCCTTGCAGGCGGAAAACTTTGATATTCTGGGCGAAGGCATGTCCGTAGATCGACGTGGAAATTCCTTCGGCTCACGAACCTGGACCCAGGTGCTGTTCATGGAAAACCCGACTACCGCGCCCGGTGAGGTGAACACATTGTTCGCCGGCACATCCAGTTCCGGCGGCGCAGGAACCATCGTGGCACGCAAGGACAGGGCGGCGGGAATGGTTTACATAGTGCTCAATGTGGAACAGCACGCCGCTGACTACATAGGGACTCTTATCGATATCATCGAAGTCGCCCCGGCTGAATCCGGACTGGTGGCGGTCGATGCCGAGGCCATCGGCAATGATATCGAAGAATATGGCCGGGTGATGCTGGATGGTTTATATTTCGACTTCGATCAGGCAACACTGCAACCCCAATCAGAACAGGCGCTGTCTGCAATTGCGGAGTATCTGCGACAGAACAGCGACAAGCAGTTTTACGTCGTCGGCCATACAGATTCACTTGGAACCTTTGCCTATAACCAGGGTCTTTCTGCAGATCGCGCCCGCACAGTGGTCGATACGCTTCGCGAAGACTATGACATCCCCGCGGCGATGCTTGAGCCACATGGTGTAGGTCCACTGGTACCGGTATTTTCCAACACGAGCGACGCAGGGAGAGAGCGCAACCGTCGGGTCGAACTGGTGGAGATTCCCCGCTGATAAGCTGGATTGCTGACAGATCAGCCGCCACGACCCGTGGTTTCAGGACCGTGTGGTTAAGGAACTTCTGATTACCAGCCTGTTGAAAAACTCTCAGGTGAGTGCAGGACAAGGCAAAATCTGGCGAAAAAGCGCAGTTTACACAACGTAAATGAGCATATTGAACCAGATTTTAACGCCGTATTGTGCCAGCTGAGAGTTTTTCAACAGGCTGTTACACGGAAATGCTCTGCAGGAGTCTGTTGGGCATCACGTCAGGATGCCCTCCCCGGCGGTCCAGGAGGATGTAGATAACTCTGGTGCCGATGGGCAGCACGCGGCTCAAGAGCCCGGGTTGTATTTCCACTGGCGCCATAACACCAGCCCGCCGTAGAAAAAGTTGATTGCTACACACAGCAACCATATGCCCGGGACTAAGGGGAACAAGGGCCCGATAGTAGCTTCCCATTCTTCGCTCAGGTCACCAGTAAATACATTCGGTTGTGTGCGAGCGAGAGAAAAAGCCAGCAAGCCGCCGGCAATTGCACACAGATCAGCTGCCATGATCAGCAGGCGCTTTATGGCGCTCCAGTGTGGCTGAAACAACAGCCAGGCATATACCACCAAGACCAGTACCGTCTGGGCTTTTAGCCATAGAACAAAGGTGGCAAGCCAGTTATCTGAGCTGCCCGACAATTCGCTGACTGTATGCTCAACCGGTATAAGGTTCAACAGTCGAAACCAGCCGAGCAGCAGCAAGACTACCAGCACGGAGCTGTACAAAGGCTCACGTTTTGCTTCAGCGTCAGGCAGTTTTGTCGGATTCCAGTTATTCAGCCAGTCTCTTTTCGCCAGCAGGTGACCGGCAAAATGAAATGTCAGGGTAATTGCTGCGAAATAGAACATGCCAAGATTAATCAGGTGACCGAGGTCAAAGCCCGGCCAGGGGAAGCGGTCCCGCATCAGATAAAACCAGATGAGCGTGGCGGCGTAAGCCGCGAAAATTATGGCCACCATATAGCGCACAGCCAGCCAGTAAAGCGGCAGCAATGACTCGCTGATAAGAGGCCCGGCGCTGGTGTAGGATGATGCCACCGACAGCGGATGGCCAAAACCTCGCAGCAAGGTGGCAGTTTCGTCACAAGTCAGGCTGCGGCCTAATTGTGCTTCCTGGTCTGTGACTTTCTCCTCAAGAAGCGAAGCCAGTTCATCCCCTACATCCTGGCGCTGCCGTGCCGGCAAATACCATTTTACCTGTGCCACATAACGGCTAATCAAACTCATGTTTTGCTCTCCCGTAATTCCTTAAGCGCGTCGTTGAGCAGCCTCCATTCCTTTGACAAAGCGTCTAATGTCTGCTTGCCCTCTTCTGAAATGCGATAGTAACGTCGCCGACGCCCTTCGCCTTCTGACCAGCGACTTTCCAGTAATCCGTAACTTTCCAGGCGCCTGATGAGCGGGTAAAGCGTGCCTTCTTCTACATCGAGGCCGGCCTGCAACAGTAACTTACGCAGCGAGTAGCCATAATGTTCCTGCTGCAAACTTTGCAGGACTGCAAGGGCGAGTGTGCCGCGTCTGAGTTCGAGGCGCATAGTTTCAATTCGCGTTGTCATGCAATGCTCATACTGTGTGTTGTACAGTATTTATACTGTGCCACACACAGTAATGTCAAGCCAGGTGAACACGGCATTCCAATGTGTCAATAAGCTTGAGGCAGAAATATGCTGCTGCTTCCGTACATAACCGGGGACAGTTTATGCAGAAGCCTCAGTTATAGGGGCGTATTCACCGAGGTAGTTTGATGTCGGCGGGGGAGGGCTGGTGGTGGAGCAGAAGGCGGTAAGGCAACAGTCTGACCTGGCACGAGAACAGGCCTGAATAGCCTCGTGTTTACCGGAGGGTCTGATTCATGAGAGGAAAAGCCCTTATGAAAAAAGGCACAAGAGATTCACCAGAGTACCGGGAGCAGACTATCAGTGTTCTATTTCTTATTTAGCTGCTCAGTTAATGCAGACGATAAAGCACCTAACAGCCTGCTGAAAAACTCTCAGCTGGCACAATTCGGTGTTAAAATCTGCCTCAAAATGCTCATCTACGGCGTGTAAGCTGCGCTTTTCCGCCAGATTTTGCCCTGTCTTGCACTCACCTGAGAGTTTTTCAACACGCTGTTAAGGAAAGGAACACCGTGTATTCGAATTCAGGAACCTCTGATTACATGGAACTGCTCTGCGGGAGTCAGTCGGGTGGACAATAACTTGGGATTGGCCAGATAGCGATTCAGGTGAACTGACAGGACAAAGCTTTATCCCATACTTGGGGAATTGCACAGAAGAGTCAAAAATCACAATGATGGAACCAGGACTCAGATCACAGTTGCAGAAATTGTAAACTGCATGAATGATCGTGGATGGACTCCAGTATTTTCAGAAGTGTTTTTTATGTCCTGGGAAACTTATGTGAGGTTGCTCCAGATGACTATAAGAATTTACAGTATCGCCCTTGTTACCACCACGATTTTTGCCTTTGGTATTCACGCTGCTGAATTGAACCAAGAAATTCCTGTTGGTTTAGCAAAAGCGTTAATACAGATTCCGTTTGATGGCGAAGTTCGCTTCTATGATTCGCCTCCGGAGACATTTCCAGAATTCACTGTTCCAGACGATTTTGATGTTGTCGGTGGAGTGACAATGCTTGACGCCGGATTATCCCAGGTCGTTCTCAGCAGTGGACATGAGTTATCGGTGGGATTGAACCTGCTCCTGGACTCCCTCCAGAACGATACGTACGTACTTCAGTTAAAAATGCCACAGATGCAACGCGGCTTTGTTTCGGATGCGAATTTCACCACGGTGTACAACCTTTGTAACGATGACCTGGGCGCGCTATCAATCCGTGCTTTAAGGCGTGGTTCAGACAACCTGTACGCTATTTCCGGTAATAAGCTAACGATAGATTCGTCTGGGAGCACTTGTGGTGATCGGATCGCCAGTGCTGCCGAATCGTACAACCGCATGGAACAGATAAACAACAGGGGAATGAGGGCGGATTTTCCCCTGTTGTCTGCCCCATTAGAGAAGAATTCAGACAGTCAGGGATCGATTATTGGCTCCAGATCCAGTGGCGGAAATGGTTATTATGAGACCTCCAGCCAGCTTACCACAGGCCATACTGCGCCTTTTGTCCATATTTACTTCACGGAACAGCTCACTAACCAAGGCTGGGAACTTGTTCAGGATATCAGCGACCAGGAAAGCAATTGGCGCATTACGATCGAAGACAGGGCACTGTTCGGCGAACTTAAAATTGGCGAAACTGAAGAGGGGGTATTGAATCTCTATTTCAGAATCAGTAAGGACGCCGGGCTGTATATCGAAGATAGCCTGTTGAGTCCACGCCGTAGTTCGAATTGACATTAGAATTGTGCCCCGCAGCTACTCCATTTCATTCGTCACGTCGTTGCTCCATAAAGCAGGAAAATAGGGTGGTCGCAGTACGTTAATCAGTTAGGCCTTGATCTATCGATCAAATTTATTCCTTGTGAACACGCAAATTAGATCTTCGGCTGCGACAGCAGGGACTCGTGGACGAGCAGCGTGACAGCTTTGTGGGCCTGATGCTAAGAAAAACCCCTGCGAAGGTCAGGGCCCTGGTGCAGCAGGTGAATGAACAACGGCGCCTTCGGTACCAGCAGTTTGCGCCAGGACAACAGTATGAATAGGGTCCGTGTCATGCTTTGGCTTACGAGTAGGCCTTGGAGGACATCGCGCCGGTCATTTTATCCCGTGGTTCAACGACCAGTGGGAGTGCAAGTAGAAAGTTCTGATCCGCTACGACCGGGCCGGGCCGGTTACGGTAGGTCTGAGCGGGCCTGGACACGGTAATCTGGAGTATTCCCTGCTCATTACCGTAGAAATCCAGGCCCCGGAAAGTTAACTTCTCCAGATAGCCGCACTGCTTCCGGTCCGCCACTGTGGAAGGTAATTCCCCTTAGCAGCCTGTTGAAAAACCCTCAGGTGAGTGCAAGACATGGCAAAATCTGGCGAAAAAGCGCAGTTTACACGCCGTGAATGAGCATTTTGAGCCAGATTTCAACGCCGTTTTGTGCCAGCTCAGAGTTTTTCAACAGGCTGTTAGGTGGACACGGTGCTCGCTGAACTTAACAACAACTGCTCAGGAACCCTGAACAAATAACCAGCAGAAACCACCCTATGAACGCCAACATAATTCAACGGCCTGTCCCATTAATCGCTGTCACCACTCTGCTATTTGCCCTGCTGCTGCCGGTTATTGCTGCCGCCCAGCTGGGCGTCAGTGATGGCCAGTGGCCCAGCTATGCCGGAGATGCCGGGTCCACTAAGTACGCAGCACTGGATCAGATAAACGCAGACAATTTTGCAACCCTGAAAACAGCCTGGCGCTGGCGTTCCATTGACGGAGACCTGGATCTTGATGCCCTGCTGGAAATCAATTCAGGTATACGCATCAACAACCTGCAGGGCACGCCGTTGATGATCGGCCAGCGTCTTTACATGATTACCGCGCTCGGTCTGGTGGCCGCCATCGATGCCCGCACCGGCGAGACGCTGTGGCGCTACAATCCTGAGTCCTACCTGGCCGGGCCGACCATGAGCCCCATCAGTTACCACGCCCGTGGTGTTGCCTACTGGGAACAGGATGACAAGCGGCGCGTGCTGGTCAGCACCCAAGATGCCTATGTGCTGGCACTGGATGCCGACACCGGCATTCTCGACCCGGGCTTTGCGGAGGGGCGTATCGATCTGACCGTCGGCATTCCGCGCGCCGAACGCGACGTGCTTGACTGGCGCGGCGGCCAGCCACTGGCAGTGGTGTCCCCGCCCATCGTGGTCGGCGACATCCTGGTAACCTCACAGATCACTTCCAATCGTCCCCGATTCAAAGAACGGCCACCTTTATGGATTCGCGGCTGGCACCTTCCCAGCGGCGAACTGGCCTGGGTATTTCATACCATTCCCCAGGCAGGTGAATTCGGCGTGGAAACCTGGGAACAGAACTCCTGGCAGACGGTAGGCAATACCGGTGTCTGGACCATGATGAGCGCCGACCCCGAACTGGGCTATGTGTATTTACCAATCGAAGCAGCAACAGACGATTTTTATGGCGGTCATCGCCCGGGCGACAACCTTTTCAGTCAGAGTCTGGTGGCACTGGATGCCCGCACCGGCAAACGGGTCTGGCATTTTCAGATGGTGCACCACGGAATCTGGGATTACGATCCACCGGCAGCGCCCAACCTGTTGGACGTGGTGATAGATGGCCGGCCGGTGAAAGCCGTAGCCCAGGTCACCAAGCAGGGCTTTGTGTTCGCTTTTGACAGGGTGACCGGCGAGCCCCTCTGGCCTATAGAGGAACGTCCTGTGCCTCCGGCCATCCTGCCTGGCGAAGTGGTCTCGCCGACACAGCCCTTCCCAACCCGGCCGCCAGCGTTCACCCGGCAGGGTCTGACAGTGGATGACCTGATCGATTTCACGCCCGCGCTGCGGGCTGAAGCAGAAGAGATTCTGCAGAATTACACTTACGGGCCCTTGTTTACTCCACCTTCTTTAACCGAGCCGGGCGGCAATCGCGGTACAATATTACGCCCGGGCACTGGCGGCGGTGCGAACTGGAGTGGTGCCGGGGTGGATCCACAAACCGGCATGCTCTACATCCCGTCCAGCGACGGTTTGACTGTCCCGCTGATGTCACAGCTCAGTCCCGATCAGGCCAACATCAGCTACGTTAGGATTTCCCTCGGCGGAATACGCGGTCCCCAGGGGCTGCCCTATCTGAAACCACCTTATTCAACGATCACCGCGATCGACATGAATACCGGTGAAATAGCCTGGCAGACTCCTAACGGGTCAGGTGACTTCGATGTGGAGAACCACCCGGCATTGCAGGGACTGGATCTGCCGCCACTGGGTGGTGGTGGTCGTCACCCGGTACTGGTGACCAGCAGCCTGTTGATTCATGCCCAGGACCGTGACGACGGTTTCGTACTGCTGGCCCGTGACAAGGCGACCGGCCAGGAACTGGCCGTGGTGGATCTGCCGGCCAGGCCTCGCGGCGCGCCAATGACTTACATGCTCGACGGACGTCAGTACATCGGTATCAGCGTCGCCAGCGAGCCGGTGCCGGAATTTCTTGTTCTGACGTTACCGGAATGAACATTCAGGAAATCTGTTTCGCATCAATCGGCGGTGACAGCAGCGACGCCAGCTAGACAACTCCTCCGGGGCCGCCTGTAGCTGTCTGCGTCGCTGGTACGGCTGTCGAACTTTCGACCAACCGGTTAGAATCGAGTTGCTCTAAGCAATTTCTCTACGCTGTCCAATTGACTGTAGCCGGACCCGTTTCATCCCGGTGCGAAATCTCAACTTCCACCAGACAGTCATAAAAAGTCGGCGCGCGGCCCAGGTCTGTAAGGCGCTGGCTGGTGAGCTCGTTGACGTTGCGTCCGTCGATGCCCATCTTACGCCACCAAATTCCCAGGCCGTTCACCACGCCGGGACGGGCGCGCGCTGAGATTTCCAGTCTGCAGTGGTATTCGCCACGATCATTAAATACACGCACCAGCTTGCCATGACTCAGTCCCCGCTCTGCGGCATCCCTTGGATGCATTTCCAAAAGCGGCTCCCGCTCGATGTCGCGCAGGCTGATCACGTTGACAAAAGTGGAGTTGAGGAAGTTGCGTGCCGGCGGTGAGATCATGGCCAGCGGGTACCTGGTGGAGCTGCCCGGGATTTCGTAATTGGGCAGGTAATCCGGTAATCCATCTTGTCCTTCGTCCTCCAGCCGCTGGCTGAAGAATTCGCACTTGCCTGACGGTGTCGGAAAGCCGCCTTGGGCAAAGGGAGCATCCGGCAGGGGCAGGGAGCTGAAGCCCTGGCCCAGCAATGTGTCGAAACTGACCTGATCGCCATAGGCGGTGCGAACCAGGTCCTCGTCACTGTCATTGAAACAGGAGTCGGTGAAGCCCATGGCAGTGGCCAGTTCGCGAAAGATCTGGGTGTTGGGTTTGCATTCGCCACGCGGTGCGATAGCGGGACGATTCAACAGTACGTCGGTATGACCATAAGCACGATGGATATCCCAGTGTTCCAACTGGGTAGTGGCAGGCAACACGTAGTCGGCATAATCGGCAGTGTCGGTCTGGAACTGCTCCAGCACCACGGTAAACAGATCTTCGCGAGCGAACCCTTCCGCCACCTTGCTGGATTGCGGTGCGACCGCCACGGGATTGCTGTTATAGACGATCAGCGCCTGAATCGCAGGTCCAAACTGCGCGCTGGCAGGACGCAGCAGGTCATCGCCGATGGTGCTCATATTAATGGTGCGGGGGGCGGGATCGCGGCGCAATTCCGGCATCTCCAGCGCCGCGCTACGCACCGGGAAGGCACCGGAACTGGACAGCAACAGGCCGCCGGCGCGATGTCGCCAGGCGCCTGTCATGGCTGGCAGGCAGGACACCAGGCGGGTGGCATTGCCGCCGCCACGTACTCTTTGCATGCCGTAATTCAAGCGAATGGCCACGGGTTCGCCTTGCCTGGCAGTGGCGCCGTAGTCCTGGGCCAGCGATCGAATCTGTTCGGGCGTGATGCCGCAAACCGCCGCGGCACGTTCAGGAGGCCACTCCAGTGCCCGTTGTTTCAGCCGCTCGTATCCCAGGGTGTAACAGGCGATATAGTCGTGATCCAGCCAGTCATGCGTTATCAGTTCGTGCATGATCGCCAGAGCCAGAGCGCCATCGGTTCCGGGCAGAAGGGCGAGGTGTTCATCGCACTTTTCCGCTGTCTCGGTCCGGCGAGGATCGATGCAGATCAGTTTGGCGCCATTACGTTTGGCCTGTTGTGCGTAACGCCAGAAATGCAGGTTGCTGGCGATGGAGTTAGTGCCCCACAACAGGAAGATTCGGGATTCAGCGTAAAACTCCACCCGCATGCCAACCTTGGCGCCGAGCGTGTAGACCAGGCCATCACCGCCGGCAGTGGCGCAGATAGTGCGGTCCAGCAGGGAGGCGCCAAGCCGGTTGAAGAAACGCCCGGCCATGGCCTCGCCCTGTATCAGGCCCATGGTACCGGCGTAAGAGTAGGGTACGACGGCCTGGGGGCCATCGCTGGTGACAATAACTCGCAGGCGGTCGGCGATGTCGTTAAGCGCTTCCTTCCAGGTCACCTGCTCAAACTGTCCCGACCCCTTGGGCCCTATCCGCCGCAGGGGATTAAGCAGCCGCTCCGGGTGATAGACCCGTTCCGTATAGCGGGACACCTTGGTACACAGGCTGCCGTTGGTGTGGGAATGGGCCGGATTGCCCCGGACCTTCACCGCCATGCCATCCTGCACCGTGGTGATCAGGGAACAGGTGTCAGGGCAGTCGTGGGGACAGGCACCGAGAATGGTAGAAGTGGTCATGACTTTATTCTGCAGAAACAAATTAGGCCAAAATAAATGGGGTCAGAGTAAAAATACAGTAGTTTCTGAAACCCGGAGGTTCAGATTCTGATTTTTGATTAAATTAAGCGGAGGTGGGGCGGGAAATAAAAAAGGCTTACAGTACTGTAAGCCTTAAATTTAATTGGTAGAAACGGGTGGACTTGAACCGCCGACCCCAGCATTATGAAACTGGTTGGAAATTTTTAACCAATTGATTTTATTTAATTTAAGTTCGACACCCACAGCAAATTGGCAGTACCGTGCACAACTTTTCTCAATGAGACACGCAAATCTCACGCAACTGTATCTAAGGCTTGCTGCACGAGTTTTCCCT
Source organism: Pseudomonadales bacterium (assembly GCA_024234395.1). Lineage (GTDB taxonomy): Bacteria > Pseudomonadota > Gammaproteobacteria > Pseudomonadales > Pseudohongiellaceae > NORP240. Next base: position 49,345 of record JACKOH010000003.1, on the reverse strand, counting down.
CATATCCCTTTCTACCAATTCAAATGAAATAACAGGATTTTAATTTCACTTTAAAATCCAAAAGTGAAATAATAGCCTTCTTGTTTCACTTTGATCCCGTGGGGAGGGAGGTTAAATGGTCATTAAGCTAGAGGATTTCCGTTCCGGAGAATATCTCAAGGGTTTCCAATATCAATACTTCTTGCCCGCCCATATTAATGATAGTTGGATTTGGGATACGCCCCGGATAAATCAACTGGTAGAGAAAGCGGGCATCAAGCTTGGAGAGTTAAACTCCTATGCTCGCTTAGTTCCAAATATTGACCTCTTTATTCAACTGCACGTTACCAAGGAGGCAGTTGTTTCCAGTCGAATTGAAGGCACCGAAACCAAATTCGACGAAGCGCTACTTCCCGAAGAAGAAATTAACCCCGAACGCCGTAACGACTGGCGCGAGGTCAACAATTACATCCGGGCCATGAACGAGGCCATTGAATCTTTCAATGCTCTCCCCCTATCTGCGCGCATCCTTAAGCAAGCCCATCAAACATTGCTTACCGATGTCCGGGGAGAACACAAACTGCCCGGAGAATTCCGAACCAGTCAGAACTGGATAGGCGGGAATAGCTTGGCTGACGCGGTATTTATCCCTCCAGCCCATGACTATGTACCGGATTTAATGGCTGACCTGGAAAAGTTTCTGCACAACGACCAGATTCATTTGCCTTCATTAGTTCGTATAGCCATAGCACATTACCAATTTGAAACGATTCACCCATTTCTGGATGGCAACGGACGAATAGGCCGACTGTTAATCACCCTGTACCTTGTCAGTGAGGGTATCCTCGACCAGCCGCTACTGTATCTATCTACCTACTTTGAAAAGAATAAAGGGCTTTACTACGACAACTTGATGAGAGTGCGCACCCATAGCGACATGTTGCAATGGCTAAAGTACTTTTTGGTGGGTGTGGATCAAGCCGCAACAGAGGCAGTGAATACGTTAACAGCGATAATCAAGCTCAAAGCAGAAATAGAAAGCCTAATACATAACTCTTTCGGGCGGCGAGCTGCCAGTGCAACGTTATTACTGCAAAAATTATTCAAGCAGCCCATTCTGAGTGTTGATCAGGCAGCCACGGTCTGCGGAGTCAACTATCGTCCGGCAAATGAACTGGTTGCTTTAATGTGTAAGCATCAAATACTCAGAGAAATCACCGGACAAAGCCGTAATCGGTTGTTTGCTTTTGAGCCGTATTTAAGAGTTTTTGACCGTAAAAATTAAAATTTTTATCCCAATCCATATTGCCATAGAGAGTAAAATTAATTCGTTACCTTGTCCAACATCCACCTGAATCTCACCATGGTTACGAAGTTCACCGAACGCTGAACTACACTGGCATTGATACCTTGTCGAAAAGGACTTCGACGTGTCTTTGCCAGCCACCTGGTCCGCAGAACCACTCGCAGCGATGCGCCAACCCGTTACCAGCGCCACCAGCCGGAAACGACATTGCTCTTCCGCATCGTCGAGCAGCTCTACACGGCCTTCCTCGCCCACTTGGAAGCCGAAGGCCGCAACCTGCCCGACTTACGTTCAACCAAAACTCAGCCAATGACAAAATCAGCAAACCACATCAGCCGACCACAAACCGATGGCGACAAGATACCGCGTTCAATTACACTCGCTCCGTGGATGCGCCTGCATCTGTTCCTTGAGAGCATATTCCATGTACCTCTATTCCCTTCGTTCAGCTTTTGCCAGTCTTGCTTACGTTGTCGTTTTTTCCGCTGCCTGCCTGCCGACCCGGGCGTTGGCAGATCCGGTCCCGCCCGCTGTCATTGCTTTGTTTCCGAAAGAAACCACGTTCGATCGCGGGGAGTGGGCCGTTATGGCAACGGAATTCGGCAAAACCTTCGTCGGTGACCTGCACGCTGAAAGCTTCCCGGGCCGCAGCCCCTCCTGCGACCTGGCCGCGGTACCGTTGCTCAGGATCAACCTGAAGGGTGATACGGCGTTCGAGCAGCCACCCATGCTGGAGATGGTCGTCGCGGATTTTGAGCAAAGCGTTGTGCGGGCAGCACAGTCCCTTGCCCCGGTGTTAACCTATGCCGGGACTGAACCCGGCGTCGTAGCCGTTGGCGAAATTCACGAAGAGACCAGGCCCAACGGACACCTGGCCTACGTGCAGTTCCAGGAAGATTGCCGACTGCATCCCAATGGCTACAAGACAAGCCTGAAAGGACTCGCACGCCGCGGCGCGACCCAGCTGAGTTTCGAGCTGCTGCTGGCACTGGACAGTGTCGCAACGGTAAGCATCGCTGAGGAGATTTTAGCCAACTTCGACAGTCTGGACATCGCCGCGTTGACGGAATAACAACCCGGTCAGTGTCACTTACGAAGCAGCTGAGCCGGGCCGGGCTGGGCGATGAACAAATAACCGACTCTGCCGACCGGATAATTCAGTGCGCCCGGCGCGGGGAGATCTGGCCTGCTGTATTCAGCCGCCATTTCTGCGAGAATGCGCCGCCTGCCCACAGGCAGAACCCAGGCAGACGAGGCCTTTGACTATGCAGATTGCTCCTGATTGTATCGTAAGTTTTCACTATGTAATGAAGGACGCCGATGGCGTGGAACTGGACAAATCTTCAGACCAGCCCATGGTTTACATGCACGGCAGGCGCGCACTGATGCCGGGGCTTGAGCGGGCACTTGCCGGAAAAGTCACCGGGGACAGCTTCACTGTCACTCTGGCGCCGGCCGAGGCATTCGGCGAGGCCCGGCCCGTCAGCGAACAGCGGGTACCGATCAGCCATCTGCAGGGTGCCAGGAAATGGAAGCCGGGCATGCAGGCCATCATCCACACCAAGCAGGGCAATCGCCAGGTCACCGTTGTGAAAGTAGGCCACACCATGGCCACTATCGACACTAACCACCCCATGGCCGGCAAGACCCTGGTGTTCGATGTCGACGTCACTGACGTGCGGGAAGCGACGGCGGAAGAGCTGGCCCATGGCCACGCCCACGGACCGGGCGGGCACCATCACTGAGGCGAATGCCCGCGATTTCCCAATTGCACCACGAACACTGCCGGCAATTGAAGCCGCCGATGGCGCGGGAATACTTTTCCCGGCAGGTCTACCAGAAAGCATCCTCCCCATGGTCGTTCATCAGGATTCTCAACGAGGAGTTGGAGCTATTCAGGAGCAGTATTATCGGCGGCTACCCTGGTTTCTCAGTTATTGCCACAAAGCTCCACCGGACACATACCCGAACTCTCTATGGCGTAGAGTTCCTGTTCGTGTCGGTACTTCCAACGCCATGATTCTATGCGGCTGTCCAGAGCATCCCTGATATGTTCAGTACCAGCTACCAGAATGCCTGTCTCAACGTCGATGAAATGAGCAGTATTATTCGTCCAGATGGCCACCGTGTTGAACGTCCCCGCCCGGACCGTGACTGGTATATTGACGCCTATTACATAATTGACAGAAAAGAGCGTCTCAGTGAGAGCACTCTCTGTTTGTTTGGAACCCGCGATGGATCCAGGGTCATAGGTATAGTTCACTGTCTTCGCCACCGGTGCAGAAAGCCACGATTGACCAAGGCAGTAGCGGCTGGACGGACCCAGCAACAGCCCTGGAGCCTGGTAAACCGACTCTTTGGATTTGACATAGGGGACTGGCTCTACCTGATCCATTTCGGGATCCTGACCGGTGTAGGTTCTGCTGGAAGAAGCCAGGTAGCGCAAACCCCCTGCGGTTATGATGTGTTCTTTCTCCGTGTAGAAATGCAGGTGGTCGGGGAATGAACCGGCGTGTCTTGTGACTTCAATGCCTCCATTCTCACCCGATTCCCAGGAGACTATGTAGTCTTCCGTGCTTTCAAAGTCCTCGATCCCCCGGTAAAAGGCGGCAATGCCGGGTTCGGGTGAACCGATGTTGACGCACCGGTTAGAGCCCGGCCGGATTATGCCGGAAGGGAACAGTTTCATCAGGTCAAAATAGTAACCTGCTTTTATAAAATCAGGGCCAAAAGAAGGCCCAGACATGTACACGGAATAGTCGAGCGACTGCAAGGCCAGGTAGGTTTTAGTGACCGGATAGTAGCGGTAAATCCAACTCCACTCCCAGCCCATGGTGCTGTAGCCATCCAGGATGACCGTAGACTGGTGGCCAGTGAAGATCGCTGGGTAATGCTGCTCAGCCAGGTCGAACAGCGCATTGGCATACGGCTCCCTGGGAGTCGTCGTTTCAATCAGGGACCAGGGCACCTGTGGAACCTGAGCCTGTGAGAGGGATCCGGACAGGCAGGTAAGGAACAAAACGGAAATCGCCATTACTCGTATCATTATGGGACCTTTGGCAGTATGAAGAGGCGTCGCGCTCTTCCTCGCAAGACTGGGTAAGGGCAGAACAAAGACCATCCGGGCGGACTCAAACGGGATCCGTAGTACAAGACTTCACCCGGTAAACCTCGGATTCAGCGCCCAGAGCACTCGGGGTCATCATCCGGTTCTCTGCAGTATTGCGCCATGGAGAATGGCTGAAAAAAATCTGAAGGTAATCTGTTCGTTGATTCTTTTTAAGGTGTCGGGACCAGAACCCTGAGGAATTTCACTTTCGGGAAGTAGCTGATATTGACAATCGGTTATCCTGGCTGTAGGGCACGAAGGTCAGGTGCCATAAACTTTGAGAATTGCCGATTGAGAGCTCTGATTCCAGATCATGGAATGCTGCCAACAAGATGGCAAGGATCGCTTGGGCCTTGCTGACCAGAGACGAGAAATATAGGGATAACCAGGTCTGCGCATGAACATTGGCCTGACTACCCATCGGCGAAGTTCAGAGAGGCCAGGAGAAAAGCTCCACGAACAGGCTATTAATAGGATTCACTTGGCAAACGGGGGGTGTCCATGTAAGAGGTTCCCTACTCGCCGTACTTGATAAGCATCAGTGTCAGATCGTCTGACTGTGCAGCATCGCCCACAAAGCGGCGAATATCCTCCCTGATGTCGAGAGTAAAACACTCGGTGTCATCCTTGCTGTTCTGGCTTGCAAACTGCAGCAGCCGGCGGGTTCCATATTGTTCGTGCCGTTCGTTAAAAGCTTCGGAAATGCCGTCTGTGTAAAATATCAGTGTTGTCCCCTTGCTCAGTTTCCGGATAACCGTAGGATATTCCGCATCTTCCAGAACACCCAGGACCGGACCACCGTCCACAGGCATCTCGCTGCAGTTACCTGATACCCTGCTGATTGGATCCATGTGCCCGGCATTGGCGATTCGCAGCTCACCGCTGGCGATATCCAGAGTGCCACACAATGCCGATACAAACACACAGGCATTATTCTCCTGAACCAGGGCATTATTCATATTACTTAACGCGGCGCCGGGGGATTCGAAGTTTTGTAACTCCCCGGTAAACAAGGTGGTTGTCTTGGCCATGAAAAGTGCAGCTGGCACGCCTTTACCAGAAACGTCACCAATAATAAAGTACAGAACATTACCATCCTGAACCACATAATAGAGGTCTCCGCCCACTGAAAGCGCGGGTTGCAGCAGAGCATAGAGCTGAAAAGTGTCCCGCTTGATGTTTATAGTCCCGCCGCCTGGCACCATGGACATCTGGATCTCGCTGGCAATTTTCATTTCACTTTCCAGTTTCTGGTGTTTCGCAGTGGTCTCCTGCAACTGTGCAATGTAGTCTCTCAGAGAATCACGCATCGCTTGAAAGTCATTTGTCAATCTGCCGATTTCATCGTGCCGTTCAGGGGCAGGTAATACGTTTTCCAACTTGCCAGCGCCTATATCCCGCGTTGCTGTCGCCAGCCTGGAAAGAGGCCTGGTAAAGCGATGAGTAACAGTCAGGATGATGATTACAAATGCTGCCAGGCCAAGCAGGGCAAGAACGGCGATTTTACCGGTCAATGTGCTGATCTCCGAGACCAGTTCATCTTCAGGCACAACGATCAGAACATTCCAGCCAGGTATACTGGTAAGGGATTCAATGGCAGTCCAGCAATCACCTCGGGTATGCCAGCATGGCATATTAAGGTAACGAGCGTTGACGCTGGAATTTGCGTTGATGTTATTTCTGATGACGGCCAGGGGTTCTGTGTCCACCAGGGATTGAAGGCTTTTCATATTGTTAGTCGCATCAGGATGACCAACTATTGTTTCCCGGCTTGAAATAATCATGCCGAATCCAGTCTTGCCAATTTGAATGCCATTGACGATTTCCTGTAACCAGTCCAGGGCGATGTCGGCGGTGGCGATGCCGGCAAACTCCCGTTCGGGCACGCTCCAGATCGGCTTGGAATAGGTAATCATCAGTATATTGCCACCACCTTCGTCAAAGTAAGGCTCAGACCAGACTGCGTCCTGCCTCGCCCGGGGGACCGTATACCAGTCCCAGGATTGATAAGCATATTCCGGGTTAGCAAGATCAGCGTAGCCAAGACCTTGATCACCGCGAAAATAATAGGGGGAGAACTCGCCTGATTCCGGGAACAGAACCCCTGGCTCCAAACCTACGGTCATGCCGAAAATATCGTCGTTGGCGATGAGAAAGGACTGAATAGTCTGATGGACCTGCTCAGGTTTACTATTCGTTCGGGAGACAATGTCTGCCAGAGAATCTGCGTTTCCAGCGACGCCCTTAAAAATACTTTCGATCTCATTGGCGGTGGAGTCAGCGGTGGAGACTGCCAGTGAAGCGACATAATCCTCGAGAAGGTTCCGGGACAGAAAATAGTTTGTTCCCAGGATCGCGATAAAAACCAGTGTACCCAACAGCACAATGCTCAGGCTGATTCTTGTCGCAAGGCTGATGTAAGGCTGCCGAAGTGCGGTCACACTGTTCTCCCGTGCCGGTAATGTCTCTTGTATGGGAAGTCCTGCCCTTTGGGTCAGATTCTGTTGACGCATCGAATTCTAAACTGGAAATATCAGCGGTAATGGATGCGACCTATAGTATGGCGTAAAACGGGAATCAAGCAGAGATTCCCTTTAGTGACTTTCGTTTCCGCCTGTTTGGGTTCATATTCCAAAGATAGAAAAAGAGCCCCGCACAAAGGGGATTGAGACACTTCGGATCGAGGCGCAGAGACCGTAGGATTTGGATAGAAAAAGAGCCCCGCACAAAGGGGATTGAGACGTTTCGCGTGGCATATTAATGGATAATCAATCGAGTGAGTATGAATGCCCATCCCCCGTTAATGGGGTAGAGCCATATTAATGCGGATGGCGATTGAGAGTGCTCACCCACTGCGGGACTGATGGGAAAATCAATCAAGTAAGCATGAATGCCCATCCCCCATAATGGGGTAGAGCGGGAAAAAGGATTGCATCTCTGCAACCCTTTGATTTGTATGGTAGCTACGGGTGGACTTGAACCACCGACCCCAGCATTATGAATGCTGTGCTCTAACCAGCTGAGCTACGTAGCCACAAATTGAGGACGCGAATTCTGGGCATTTTCGGGCTGATTGTCAAGATTCCACCCCTAGACGTTGATCACACATTAAGTCGGCGAAGGTGGCCAGGACCCTAGGCTTCATGCGGGCTCCCGGTTTTTTGAGGTTCGAAAATTCCGTGTCGGTACCCCCAAAAGTACCCCCTTCCGCAGCGGCTTTGATTGGACGCTGATAGCGCTTGGTGGATACTGCCCAAGAAGTTCAATTTCATCCTTCCTGAAACGAAAGTCCGGAAAGATGAAATTCCTGCGCCCCAAGTACCTGATCCTGCCAGAATTCAGTACGATTAAGCAAATCGTTTCCTTGGTTGGTGTAGGGCGGGTGGCTGCTTGCTCCTGGAGCTCTCATTGGGCAGGTTGTTTCCCCAAGCCCGGCCGGATGGTCGGTTACAACGTAGAGTTCAGCCATCAGCTTTCCAGTTCCGCCGCATCCAGAGGGTCACCACTGCTTCTTAGCGGCAGGGCAGTGCATCATGATTCGATGCTCATGTTGTTCTCAGTTGTGCGAGTCCTCAACCGTTGTCAGTAGCGCTTGATGTTGTTGACCCACTTCCGCAGTTCATCAATGCCTTCCTCGTCGAGCTCATAGATTCGCCACTGAGCTGCTATGCGAACTCGCACCAGCCTGGCAGCGCGTAGTGCCTTTAGGTGTTGCGAGATGGCCGGCGCGCTGATATCGAACCGTCCGGCAATTTCACCGGACGACAGGGGACCCTGCGCCAAGGTCTCGATGATCCGGCGGCGGGTGGGATCTGCAAGAGCAGCAAAGCTGTCCATTTTATGATAATGTTGGTTTCGCTTAATTAAGTCAATCGTACATCATTCGGCGTGCTGATTACATTCGATGCAACACCCTGCGGGAGGCGGACCGCTATAGGGGCTTCGATTGCCGAGCACTCTTGGTTTGGATGCCACCGCAAGAGTGCTGCCCAGCCGCCGGAGTGCGATAAATGGGATGCGTCTATCGATCCCATCCTCGGCTAGACAGCCGGGAGTTCGATCATGATGATCGTACTGTGGTGGCGCTGATCGAGAGGACATAGCGCATGGAGATACGCCACCTTCGATATTTCATCGCCGTCGCCGAAGAATTGCACTTCAGTCGTGCTGCCGAACGACTGAATATCGAGCAATCTCCCTTGTCGCGCACCATCAAGCAACTCGAAACCGAACTGGGGGCCGTACTGTTCGACCGTGCCAGCCGGGGTACACGGCTGACTTGGGCCGGCCAGGTCTTCCTGGAGGATGCTCGCCGTGTCTTGTTGGGCATTGATCAGGCCAAGGCTAACGTCAAAGCTGCCGCTACGGGTTATCGCGGCACACTGCGTATTGCATTGTCCGACGGCATCGCTCGCAGTCGTTTGACCACATTACTGGCGCTTTGCCGGGAAGAGGAGCCGGAAGTCGAGATCCGCCTGTTTGAGACACCTCTCTCGCAGCAACTGAAAGGTCTCCGCAGTGATCTGTATGACGCCGGCTTCGCGCTGTCCGAGGACGTAGTCGACGGTATCGTCGCTGAGCCGGTCTGGCATGATGCTTTGGTAGTGGCTGTACCAACCCGACATCCCCTATTGGTGCATAAGCGAGTACCCCTGAATGAAGTCATGAACTACCCGCTGGTACTCTGCCGCCCGGAAGTTTGCCAGGGATGCAGCCAACAACTGGACCGCCTGCTCAATTTGGTTGATGCGGAACCCGTCGTAGCAGAGCGTGTAGCCACGCATGATTTGATGCTGACCTTGGTGGCTGCGGGCTATGGGGTCGGCTTCTCCAACATGGCCCGGCTTCAAGCCTCCCATCATAAGGACGTCATTATCAGACCGCTGGCTGGCAACCCGTTCATGATGACGACCTACCTGCTACGGCCAGACAGTGAGCCGTCCGAGCAGTTGAACAGCTTCATGCGTCGCGTAAATCAGGTCGGATCATGAATATTCGCATGTAGCCATTCTTTTTTAGTCTGACATTAGACCTGCCAGGCAACACACCGCCGCCTCTGCTCACGAGATTGAGACCGGTCCAGTTCCATCGCACCAGCGGTACATACTAAAGACAGTCCTTGTGGTGACCAGTCGCGGTCACGTGGTCTCAGGTACAAGAGGAATGGATCAGCATCCAGACACCGAAGGTCTGACTCGGTTGATCGAACCGCACTGGATCTGGCTCAGATACAACGGGTCTTTACTTGAGCGAGACATCTTCCAACACTGATTCGTGGCGTGGGACAGCCAGCACTAGTAGCGAAGAATCCAAGACAAATGGGGTGTTGCAGCACTCCCTATATTGCCTTATCGCTACTGGCCATTGACGTCAGTCTACCCATGTGTGAACTGCTGTCCAGTGAGGAAGGTACCTCCTCTACTGGCTTGGGGAACTGTCGCTAACACTTTGCCAGGAGGGCCAGGTGGCTGGAACGAGCAATGGGCAAGAACAATGACACTCAGCACACCAAAATCTTTTATCGACCAATCGAAGCCGCGATTCGGTGGAGCAGCTTGATGCGGGTTGAAGCCAAGATTCTTCGTGAATTCGCCGGGAAGTGCGTGCCAGGCCCAAATGATTTCCCAAGGTGGCCGGGGCTCAAGCTCAACATCGAACGCATCCTGGATGGCCTCAGAAACGGTGAACTGCGTTACGGAAAAGGCGGCGTTACTCATGACGATCCAACACTACTCGACGATCCTGATCTCACTATTCGCCATGTCGATCTCAAAGCCTGGATGTCCCAATTCTATCCCGATCAAAAACCTGAATTTCTGTTCGACGACATGGAGCGACAACTGCACCCCGCTATCAGTGCCGAAACCATGCAAGTCTTGCTGGCCGATCGTGAAGCGCTGAAGCTGAAGATTGCCGACATGGAACAAAGCTTACAGATCCTGCAGGATAAACACCGCCTACAGAGCAAACAGAACAAAAGTCAGGAAGCGGCTGAGCGTGATATTTCGACCAGAAGCGAGGCCACCTATCTCAGCATCGTCGGCGGTCTGTTGACGTTGCTGCTTGGTCAGTCTCCTAGCGGCAAGCGCTACTCTTCATTTAACACCACTGATTCCATAATAAGCACATTGCTGGCCTACTACCCAGGCCGTCCAGGGCTCAGCGAAAGAACCTTGTGGTCGAAGTTCAAGGCTGCCAAACAACATATCAATACCGATCCATACTGACTGCAATTGCAGACCCGTCTTCTGCAATTGCAGTGCAATGCGTACCGTCAGGGCATGAAATGGCGAGCATGTTCCTCAACACGCTAACGAGCGTCCAGGAGTGCTCAATATGTCCTCACAATCTCTCCCGACACAACCGGTCGAACGCCGCATCTTGCGCCGTGCCGAGGTTGAAGCCAAGACCGGCTTCAAGCGCGCGCACATCTACAACCTGATGAAAGCGGGCAAGTTCCCCAAGGCGCTGCGCCTGGGTGTGCGCGCCGTGGGCTGGGATGCCGCCGAAATCGACCAGTGGATCGAAGACCGCCTCAACGAGCGTACCTGACGTTTCCTTTTCGGACTAATCCATTCGAGGAGGAAACACATGCAGGTGGTATCCATCATTTCGACCAAGGGCGGCGTGGGCAAGACCACCACGGCCGCCAACCTGGGCGGCATCGCGGCCGATGCGGGGCTGCGCGTCCTGTTGCTCGACTTGGACGTGCAGCCCACCTTGTCCAGCTATTTCACGCTGCAGTCCCATGCGCCGGATGGCATCTATGAGCTGCTGGCCTTCAATGAGCAGGATCATGCCCGCCTGATATCGCACACCGTCATCGACGGCCTGGACCTGATACTGTCCAATGACGACAAGGGACAACTGAATACCCTGTTGCTGCATGCGCCCGACGGTCGGCTGCGGCTGCGCAATCTATTACCGGCGTTCCGCCCCCACTATGACCTGCTGCTGATCGATACCCAGGGCGCACGCAGCGTCCTGCTGGAGATGGCGGTACTGGCCTCCGACCTTGCCCTCTCTCCGGTCACGCCCGAGATTCTGGCAGCACGGGAATTCCGCCGTGGCACCCTGCAATTGATGCGGGACATCGCGCCCTACCGGCGTCTTGGCATCGAACCGCCGCCGCTGCAACTGCTCATCAACCGAGTTCACCCGGTCTCCGCCAATGCGCGGCTGATCCAGCAGGCGCTGCACGACCTGTTTGCCACTGAGCCAGGCATCGTCGTGCTCGATACCAGCATCCCGGCCATCGAAGCCTACCCCCGTGCCTCGACCCAGGCCCAGCCCGTTCACCGGGTGGAGTACCGCCGCCCCAAAAGGCGAGTCACGCCGGCTGCCTTCGACACCATGCGCACACTGGCCTGCGAGTTGTTTCCCGCCTGGGAATCAGCATTCAACCAGTTGCGAGCCGGTGCGCATCGGAGGGTTGGCACATGAACCGCTTCCCCATTCCGGCGCGGGGTTACAAGCGCCTCAAGCCACTGATCGAGTTTGCCCTGAATGAAGGCTGGGAAGTCACTCGCACCGCTGGGGGCCATCTGCGATTCACCAAGCCCGGACTACCCGCGATCTACACGGGCTCGACACCCAGTGACCATCGGTCCACACGCAATGCCCTCGCACGCATGCGGCGACAGGCGCGAGCGGCTGCCAAGGAAGGGGGCAACGATGGCTGAGCTGACCCCCAAGGACATGGCTGACAAGCTACTGGCCGACCAGTTCCAGCGCAGCGGCCCAGAGGCTGAGGCATTGAGCGACCCCATCGCCGACACAGCCATGACGGTGACGCTGGACCAGCTTCAGCCGTATGACCTCAATCCGCGTGTGACACGCAACCCCCTGTACGACGAGATCAAGGACTCGATCCGGGAACGCGGACTCGATTCGCCGCCAGCCATCACTCGTCGGCCCGGTGAGTCACATTACATCATCCGCAACGGGGGCAACACACGACTGGCCATCCTGCGAGAGCTATGGACGGAAACCAAGGAAGAACGCTTCTTCCGTATTCCCTGCCTGTTCCGCCCGTGGTCGGAGCGGGGCGAGATCGTCGCCCTGACCGGCCATCTGGCCGAGAACGAACTGCATGGCGGACTGACGTTCATCGAACGTGCTCTCGGTATCGAGAAGGCTCGGGAGCTGTACGAGATCGAATCGGGCGAGACGTTGACACAAACCGAGTTGGCGCGACGCCTCACTGCCGATGGTTACCCCATCGCCCAGCCGCACATCAGCCGCATGCAGGATGCCGTCACCTATCTGCTTCCCGCCATGCCGACCGTGCTCTACGGCGGCCTCGGCCGACCGCAGATCGAACGTTTGTCGGCGTTACGCAAATCCAGCGCAAGAGCCTGGGACGCCCGTTGCGGGGACCGGCCTTCGGGCATCGACTTTCCAGCTCTGTTCCACGACGTGCTGGCGTCATTCGACCACGCCGCCGATGATTTCTCGGTCGGGCGCGTACAGGACGAATTGATCGGGCAGATGGCGGAGTTGCTTGACGTCGACTACGACACCTTAACGCTGGACATCACGGAGCCCGAAAGCCGTCACCGCATCCTGACCAGCGATCCGATCCAACACCCTCCAGCGCTGGTCGAGGCACCACCGCCTCCCGTCAGCCCCGAGAGAACGCACCAGCCGCCTTCCTCTCCGGCCGACACATCACGTACTTCAGCGCCGGTTTCAAAACCCTCCCTGGAAGATGCACCTCCGGCCCGGGAGCCCGCTCGATCCCCGGCCTCCACTGACAACGCCGAACCGCCGGATGAGGATCGGAACGAACGACTCGCGGGGAACATCGTCTCGCCGGCGACAACGACCGATCGGTTGCAGGACATCCAACGCCTGGTCGCCGACAGGACGGGCGACGCACTGGAGGACTTCGCATCGAACGTGCTGAAGGCCATCCCCGTGCAGGCGGGCGGTCTCTACCCCATCACGGATGTCTGGCACATCGAGCCCGGACTGGATGCACCGGACAGCCTACGGGTGCATATCGCGCAGTTCGCCGGTGAAATCGCGGACGAGGCGGGCCAAGCCGAACACATTCAGCCGATCGATACAGGCATCGGTTTCATCTGCGACATGAGCATACTCGCCACCGATGGCCGCGTGGTACCGATGATCGGCCGGGCCGTTCTCACCCTGCTCCATGCACTCAGTACGGGATACCAGTCATCGAGCTCCCCCCTTGGCGATCTCGACAATCTACGGTTGCTGGATTCTCTGGGGCCACTGCTGCAAGGGCGACAGGGCACAGGCAGCGGTCAGGTCTCGCGCCTGAGCGACAACGGTCTGGTCAAGCTGTTTCGCCTGTTGCGGCTATCGCGCCGCCTGGTGGAACTGGAATCGGGCACCGGGGCGGACACCACGACGCCCCCCGGTTCATAGGGTTTCGGGAGGCAGCATGTCGGTACCGCATCCACTCAACCAAGCTGTGATCGCACAGGCGTTGCACGATCTGCGCAACGGTCAGTTGCGTCGCTGCAAGGCCATGGGTTTCGGCGAGGAGGAACTGGGCGCCCTGAAACATCCGGCACTGGTCAGCGTACTGATCAATGCCACCGTGCCCTGGTGCTCGGTGACCGTGAACCGCGACGTGCTGCAGCGCCTGCTGCGCCAAGTGGCGGATGTCGAAAAGGAGATCGCCGCCGTCGATCGTATGCTGCGCCTGGGCGCCAGCACCGAGATGGTGAGCAAGTTCTACGGGCTGACGCATCAGGAAGTGGCCTTGCGCCGCGACATTCTCGGCCTGCCCAAGCGCAAGGGCCGTCATCCAGAGCTGAACGAGGCACAGGACACTGAGCTGTGGCGGCGCTGGGAGCCCGAGGTCAAGCAGCGTGGCATCGCGCTCGATGACTCTATGGCGATGCTGGAACTCACCCTGGATCTGGCCGAGGACCTCGACTTGCCAGCCTCCGTTTTGTGGTCAACCATCCATGGCTGGATCGATCAGGGCCTGGTGTAAGCCATGGCCACCGACGATCCCGGCCGACCCCAAGGCCCCGTCTCGCTGGCGGCGCTCCTCGATGAAGCCACCCAACACCTGAAACCCTCCTCGGAGGAATCCACCCCACAGGATGGCTTCCTGTTCAGCGGTAACCGTCACGAGAGTGTTCCCAGGGGACTGTTCCTCGATCGCCGCCTGACACCCCTGGAGCGCAATGCCTGGCAGGTGTTTCGCCTGCTGCTGAACGATGATGGCGTGACCGCCTTTCCCACCTACGAGCGCCTGCGACCCTACCTGGCATCGATGCCATGTACGGCCAAGGCATCCCACGAAACCGTGGCCCGTGCACTTACCCAGTTGCGATTGACCCGATGGCTCAGCCTGGTGCGGCGACGACGGGACGCCCGTTCCGGACGCATCCAGGGCAACCTCTACGTGCTGCATGACGAACCGCTGTCCCCCTTCGAGGCCATGCAGCTCGACACCGAATACCTGGGGCTGGTCAGCCAGGCACTGACACACTCGGCGAAAGCGGTGCGGGTCGTCGGTGTCCATACGCTCAGGGAAATCACCGAGGACCCGATGGTCAGCGGTCGGACACTGCCGTCACGTCTGCAGGTGATGGCGCAGCGGCTGGCCGAGCAGAACTGGGACGCCAATATCAGTGATCAAGAGCCTGTGGATAACCCTAAAACCGTAGAAAGCGCCCAAGGCCTTCTACGGCATTACGACGAGCCGCTTTCCGAATCGGAATCAGGGCGCAAAGCCCCGTCAGACGGCACGCTTCCGATTCCGAAGAATGACAGTACAGTACGTAAAAGAAGTATTAAAAATAATAAAGTACGTACTGTACTGCGCGAGTTGGAATATCTGGACCTGCCACCGCGTTTTCATCGCCTCGATGACGAGCAGCAAGCCGGGGCATTACTCGCACTCAGGAAGGTCGACAGCGAACTGCAACAGGCCGTGCTAGACGAATGGGACGTTCGCTGTTGTGACAGTCACGTGCAAAAGCCAGCCAACTACCTATTTGGCATCATCCAGCGGGCCATCCGGGGAGAGTTCCATGCGTGGGCCGGTGTCGGCCCGTCCAGGAAAGATCCACCGCCGACGCCAGCACATCGGATAGACACCGAGACTGAACGCCCAGCTCAACCAGTGGACCCGGAACAGGCGAAGGCCCATATCGCCCGCCTTCAAGCGATGTTCCGCAGTACTTGATGGAATTATGCCAGTGGCATAAGGCTATCGATGGCTATCGCAGTCTCCTTCCGGAAACAGGCAGTGTGTGAGTGCGGTTTGTTTACTGACTGCCTTCCGGACATTGTCGATGCTGGCGGCTCGATTCTTCACAGCGAGTCGCTGACATGGCCAACGAATCTCTGCAACTGAACCTCGGATCGCTGCGCAGCGCGATGGCGCTGACGCTGCACACCCACCACGCCTCCCGCATCTGGCATGGGCGTGCCGCCTCGGAAGGCAAGCCGGGCATCATCGGCCTCAACGCATTCCTGTCGATCATGAACAAGCTCAAGCGCGGGGCTGAACAGGACGACCCCTACTCGGACTGGTGGATGCTGCGGGTCGAGGAGAAGATCAACGACACCCGGACACGACTGCACGCCCTGCGCGAACAGGTGGACCAGGCCCTGGCGGATGTGCCGGCGGCCCTCAGCCTGGGGGACAACCTCAACGTCCAGCCCATCAAGCTGCCCCTGTTCGTCAATGCCCAGCTAGGCTTCATGGCGGTCTATCTGCTCGCCGACTACGACGAGCTGGCACGCCGCCTGATCCTGGCGCATCACACCGCGTTGATCGATCGCAGCACCCTGGAACGCTGGCTCAACGATGGGGCGCATGCCCTGCGCAGCCTGTTCTCGCTGGCCCAGCAGTACCGCTATTCCGGCACCTGCCGGGACGACTTTGCGGCCAACAACGCGGTGGCGCGGACGGCACGGGACAAGTTTGGAGACTTGCCCCAGGACGTACTCGAAGGCACCCGCCGTTCGCGCTTCGCGCCGCCGATCAACCGCCGATCGTCGCGAGATACCTCGGCCAAGCCAGCATCTCCCAGTGATGCGCCAGCCGACAAGGCCGGGGATGACGACGAAGCTGACGACAGCGTATCGCCAGACGAGGAGGCGCCAGCATGACTGAGTCAATACGTCTTGGTACGTCGCGGCCCTTTGCGCCCCTGGAACAGCCGGACTTCCAGCGCCTGGAACACGCTGCCTACCTAAAAGGCCTTTTAAAACCCTTTAAGGGTAAGGGGAGTCTGGAGGACTGGGCCAACCGATGCATCGGGCTGCGCGACGACCTGATCAGCCTGGCGCTGCGGCACGTGCTGCCCCAGGCCCGTCAGGTGCCGTTCAACCTGCTCGGCGTGCAACTGGCCCAGCAGACCACTGGCGCAGGGACGACCTTCCTGCGCTGGCGCAACCTCGACCGGTCATCCATGGGCGTCGTCCTGTGGGAGGGACTGATCGCCGCCCCTGCGACCCCCGTCTCGCTGATCGACGACCTGTACGCCATGGAGCTGCAGCGCATTGCCCTGAACATGCAGATCAGCCTCACCCACAGCATTGCCCGCCAGGCCCTGGACTGCGCCGGCAAGATGGCCCAGGCCGAAGCGGCCTATCACCGGCGTACCCAGGGGCACGCCACCACGGAGTCAAACCCATGAGCACACACTTCTACGGCGAGGGCAATATCGGCTCTGCGCCAGAGTACCGGGAGTTCACCCACGGCAATGACGAACCCCGCCGGTTGCTGCGGCTGAACGTGTATTTCGACAACCCCATACCGGTCAAGGATGGCTACGAGGACCGCGGCGGCTTCTGGGCGCCGGTGGAGCTGTGGCACCGCGACGCCGAACACTGGCAGACGCTGTACCAGAAGGGTATGCGCGTACTGGTGGAAGGCCGGACGGTACGCGACGAGTGGGAGGACGCCGAGGAGAACGAGCGCGTGACCTTCAAAATCGAGGCACGCCGGGTCGGTATCCTGCCGTATCGCATCGAGCGCGTGACCCTGGTGCCCAAGGAGCCCAAGGAGCCCGACAGTGAGCCACCTGCTGACGAGTGAGCAAGGCCGTGAGCGGCTGCACCAACCTTCAGCCGCTCACTTTGCGCCAGCGACGGTTATACCACTGGTATAGCGCCACCGAAGCCCATCAACGTCCACTCTTCCCACCCTGCATGTTGCCCCTCATGCCACCCCGCATGTCACCCATCATGCCAGGCCAAAACCCGGAACCCAGCAAGATCGGGTTATGTGCAGCTACATCATTCACCGACCGCCATGCTGTAGCCAGTTCAGTCCCGGGGCCACCATGAGCAAGGAGGTACAGCGTGCGGGTCTATCTGTGCGAGAAGCCCTCGCAGGGCAAGGACATCGCCCGTGTGCTGGGTGCCCGGCAGCGCGGTAACGGTTGCTACACGGGATCAGGTATCACCGTGACCTGGTGCATCGGCCATCTGCTCGAAACCGCGCCGCCGGAAGCCTACCGCGAGCAGTACCGGCGCTGGTCGATCGAGCAGTTGCCCATTATTCCCGAGCGCTGGCGCATCGAGGTCAAGGCCTCGACCAAAGCGCAGTTCAACATCGTCAAGCAGCTCATCGCCAAGGCCGCCGAACTGGTGATCGCCACCGACGCCGATCGCGAGGGCGAGATGATTGCCCGCGAGATCCTCGACCTGTGCGGCTACCGCGGGCCGATTCGGCGGCTCTGGTTGTCGGCACTGAACGACACCTCCATTCGCAAGGCGCTGGATGCGCTCAAGCCGGGAACGGAAACGCTGCCCCTGTACCACTCAGCCCTGGCGCGCTCCCGGGCGGACTGGCTGATCGGCATGAACCTGAGCCGACTGTTCACCCTGCTGGGTCAACAGTCGGGCTACGGCGGCGTGCTCTCGGTGGGCCGGGTGCAGACGCCCACCCTGAAGCTGGTAGTGGATCGCGACCGGGCCATCGAACGCTTCGTTGCCGTGCCCTATTGGGACATCGAGATGGTCCTCACCCACGCAGGCCAATCCTTCAAGGCGAGTTGGTTACCGCCTGACGGCAGCACGGACGAAGCAGGCCGGTGCCTGCAGGAATCCGTGGCGCGAAGCGCCGCCGATACGCTGAGCAAGGCCCGTGACGCCACCGTGACCCTCGTGGAAACGGAGCGCGTGCGTGAGGCACCGCCGCTACCGTTCGACCTGGGTACCTTGCAAGAGGTGTGTTCCCGGCAGTTCGGACTGGACGTGCAGGAGACCCTGGACATCGCCCAGGCCCTGTACGAGACGCACAAGGCGACGACCTATCCGCGCAGTGATTCGGGCTACCTGCCCGAAAGCATGCTGGCGGAAGTCCCCACCGTCCTCGACGCCCTGGCGGCTTCTGACCCGGCCTTGCGCCCCTTGATCGACGGTCTGGACCGAAGCATCCGCTCCCGCGCCTGGAACGACGGCAAGGTGACAGCCCACCATGGCATCATTCCGACCCTGGAGCCAGCCAACGTCAGTGCCATGTCGGCGAAGGAACTGGCGGTCTACCGACTCATCCGGGCGCACTACCTGGCGCAGTTCCTGCCGCATCATGAGTTCGACCGGACCCATGCCCAGTTCGCAGCCACCGGGCAGTCGCTACAGGCCGTGGGCAAACAGGTGGTCGAACCCGGTTGGCACCGCGTGATGCCCCGTAATGAACACGAGGTGGAACCGAGTGACGCGCAGAGTCAGCGACTGCCCCCGCTTGCAACCGATGCGACCTGCTCACTGGAACAGGTCGAGCTGAAGGCGCTTAAAACCAAGCCACCCCGGCCCTATACGCAGGGTGAACTGATCAAGGCTATGAAAGGCGTGGCCAAGCTGGTGACCGACCCTCGGCTCAAGCAGACACTGAAGGAAACCACGGGGATCGGCACCGAAGCCACACGTGCCGGCATCATCAATGGCCTGCTGGCGCGCGGCTACATTGCCAGGAAAGGCAAGGCGATCCGCGCGACCGAGGCGGCTTGCACGTTGATCGATGCCGTGCCCGGCGCGATCGCCGATCCCGGTACGACCGCCATCTGGGAGCAGGCCCTGGATAGGATCGAGGCGGGCCAGATGACGCTGGACGGCTTTATCGACAAGCAATCGGCCTGGGTGGCGCAACTGGTGCAGCAGTACCGGGGAGCCGCCCTGACGATCGCCCAGCCGCAAGGGCCAGCCTGCCCGCAATGCGGGGCAGCCACGCGCCAACGACACGGCAAGAACGGTGCCTTCTGGTCATGCAGCCGGTATCCGGATTGCAAGGGCACCCTGCCCATCAAATCGACCGGCAAAGGCCGTCGCGGACGTAAGCGCAAGCGCTCATCCTCCAGAACGGCATGACTGTTTTCCCGGATCAACTGGCTTCACGCGAACGCCCGCACCCCGCGCGGTGCCCCAGCACGCCTTACCTTCTATCTCGGTGTGCGCGCCTGGCGGTTTTGGCCGCCGGCGAGAAGGCCAATGTTCATCGATCCCATGACCCGAGGGATCTTCCCTTCGTCAATGCTTCGCTGCTCGCGAAGGGTCTCCTGACGCCTTGTGCCTGCTCGCGCGAGCCGTCAGGAGACCCTCCGGGGTCAGCGGTATTCGGCGCCGGCGCCCACCGGCGAAACAACGGGCTCCCTTTGTGCGCGGATGTGTGCCAGAGGATGCCGGCCCCAGCCACGACACGGGCCGGGTGTGCTTGCTGGAACAGTGCCAGGTTCTGACGACGACCGGGCCCTGTGCAGCCCACGGGTGGTGACCTCATCCACGCCGAAGGCATCTGCCTTCGGCTGCTTTTCCCGTGGCCACCATTACTTGCCACTTGCCCTGCCAAACAGGGCGAATTCAATAACGAATTCTCCCTCGCCAACACCCGCAAGACTTTGGAACCTTGACCCAATGAGTTGCTGATTTTCGTCAGCACCATGCCCAGGCAGCCCCGGTCTTCAAGGCTGCATCCTGGTGGTTCAAGGACGACCGGACCAGTCCGCCACGCATCGTCCCGCGGACGATCGCCCTGTCAGGGCGACGATGCTTCATCCACCCCACGGGAATCCCATGTCCCGCTGGGATGTGGCGCTTCCCATCACTCAATGGAGAGTTCCATGTCCATCTATCCAGTCACCGCCAGACCGGTCGCCGAGGCCGGCTCCATGGCATTGGTTTATGCGGGCAAGCGCCTGCCTCTGCAGGTGCTGCGCTGTGCCGCCGGGTACTACCTCGGCACCTTCGATGACGGCCCCGTCTCGCGCGAGTCCGTCGAATACTTCCCCACTCACGACGCCGCCAGCCATGCCCTGAAAACCGGCGCATGGACACAGCGGACGCACCCATGAGTCTCAACGATCAGGAGCATTTGCGATGAACACGATGAACAAACAGGCAATGCTGGAACAGATTGCCCTCAATGATCGACATTTCACACAGGCGCCCGAGGCTTTCTTCCATGCTTGGAAACGCGGTGTCCAACTGCTCAATCCCGCTCTGTTTGGCAAGGGCACCAAGGACCATGTCGACCAGGCCGAGGACAAGTGGGATTTGTGCCCGAATCTGGAGGTTATCGATCAAGCCATTGGCGTGATGAGTTCCGGCGAACGGGTCTTTCTGGCCGCCATGGTCAGCTTCTACAACGCCGAGATTGGCGGTGCGCTGCTCAAGCGGGTTGGCGTCCACGGTCTGTCTGACCTTGGTGGCCTGGACCTGGAACGGCGTCAGGTCATTGCCGACCTGATCCTCAACTATACCGGCTGGTAACAGCCTATTTTCTTCAACCCCTGGGGTCTGATCCCCAGTGGGGGATCGGCTCCACCTTTCCTCTACTGGAGAACACCCATGATCCCCTTAAACAATCCCTTTATCCGAGGCTATCGAGGCCTGTCCATTCAACGCTTGCTGGCTATCCGCTATGAGGATGATTGCCCGCTGACCTATCTTCCACTGCATACTTCACAGGCTCATCTGACAGATGAGCAAATCACTCGCTTCGAATGCGTCTTTTGTGATGACTTTACTGTGATCACCGAAGGCCAGGACGTTGCCAGTGAGCTCGACGCTCGTTGTCCCAGCCTTGGCGTGGTGCAGACCGTCGTCCATGCCGTCATGGCGGATGATGGCGGTACACCCGTTCATGTGGGTGATATATACAGCCACGAAGCCGCCCTGGAAGTCGTGCGACGATTGACATTCGAAACCGGCCACTACAGCCGGTGTTGGGAGATCAGTTCCGGACACTTGCCCGAGGAGGCGCTTCAGTATCTCGAAGACTTGGCCAGTGCTTCCACGCCTACTGGTCTGCTGTTCGAGGCCTTTCGTATCCCCGACAGTGACGCAGTGGGGGTGAAGTTGATCGCCACCCCTTGGGTAGACGACAACCTCACCTTCGTCGAGGGTCGGGATGCACAGTCTCTGCATGACGAGTTGGTGAATGCCTGTGTGCCACAGCCCCTGATCACCGTGATGCAGCTTGCCGCCCAGGCAGACGTGCGCATCCTGATCTTCGATCCCAATGCGGCATTCCTGGAAGGGTTGCCGACTTTCGACAACTGATGCCTGAGCCCCGATTGGGGCTCTTTTTTTGCGAACAATTGGGGAGCGCGCAAATTCCTATTGAAGGTCGCCGACCGACACGTTGCGGTGCCACCCTGCCCGCATGTTCCGCTGATGCGTCAGCGACATGCCCAGGTAGCCACGGTCTTCAAGGCTACGGCGCGGTTCCGACCGCGTGACCCAACCAGTTCGCCTCAGCATCCCCAGCGCGAACGGCCATCCCTTGGGATGGTGGATGCACAGCACTACCAGGATCATCCGATCCATCGACCCGCGCGGGGGTTATACCTCCCCGCCAGGGTGGGTGTGTCTCCGCTTGTTTATTCATTACATCTGGAGATTCACCATGAACCCTTCATCTGATAAGTCCTATTTCGACCTGCATATCACCGGCCTGGGTTATCTCAATCGCATTCGCGAAGTGACGCCCCGTAAAGGTGATGCCTTTCTTGCCTGTGACATTGCAGCGCTGAATGGTCCGAGCGATTCACCGGAATACCGCCGTTTCGACGTGCGCGTTTCCGGCAGCGAGGCCCAGCATCTGATCCGTCGTTGCCAGCAGGCCGTCGAGGCCGAACGCAAAGTACTGATCGGCTTCCGCCTGGGTGACCTGTGGGCCGACACCTTCACCTACAGCAAGGGGAAGCGTGCCGGTGAACAGGGAGTCAGCCTCAAGGCACGACTGCTCTTCGTCAGTTGGATCAAGGTCGACGGTCAACTCGTCTACAAGGCCGAACCCAAGGCCGCTGAAGGAACGGCGCATGACGGCACGCCATCCGTGCCGGCAGAAGCCACTGCTCAGGATGCTTCCGTGTCCGAAACGGTGACTTCCGAAACCGGCGATGGCGCACCTGTACCGGCCGAGTCGTTTTGAGCCACACAAGGCCCCAACCGGGGCCTTGCTTTCCTATCTCAAACTTCAGCACGAGGAACTGAACCATGATCACTATCTCAGGCCAGTTGGCCATCAGAACCATCCACGGCAGGAACGGCGACTTCAATGTTGGCCGCCTCGCCACCGCCATCGGCGAATTTGTCATCAAGAATGCCGAGCTTGATCAGTACCGCGAGGGTAAGTACGAGGGCGATTTCGTCATCACCGAGATTCGTCCGTCCACGTACAACACCAGCGGCCGCATGGTCATCGAGATCCGCGCCCACCTGGGCGGGATGACCCTGTCGACTATCGACCCCCTGAGCAGTGACGAAGCCAACCGGCTGAGTCCGCAGGAAGTCGATCCTATCGACGAGGAAGCGCAAGCCCCTGTGCCTGCTGCAACGGCTCCCGCCGAAGCAGAGGATGACAGGGAGGCGAACGACCCTCTGGTCGACACCACACCGTTCGGTGCAGCCGTGCCCAGCAAGCCGGCCAAGCCGGATTCTCAGGACGATGACGTCACACTCTTCGGCCCACTCTGGCCCTTGGGCGATGTCGTGAAACTGGATGCCACCGTCGATCGTCGGCTGTTGCGCCAGCAACGCGACCGCCTCGGCGCCCTGGGTTACGAGTTCGCGCCCCTGTCCCAGGACTGGCACCGGCTCACCGCCTGATCAACCGTCGCCTCGCGCGACTTCCCACCACCTGCCGGGGTCACGCCCCGTTGGGGAGGACTCTGGCATTTTTTCACAGGAGAACTCCCATGGGCTGGTACTACTCGCGGCAAACCCGCGCTCAACTCATCCAGGAACTGATCCAACCGCAAGAAGGCGAACGTGCGTACTACGACGTCATTGCCCATGCCCTGCGTGGCAATGTGCTGTGGTCAGTGGTGCGCATCACCGCCAAGCAAGCCGGTATCTTCGGTCTCGACATCGGAGAGACTACATCATTCATCCGCTGCGACTTGCTGCAGGGTTCTGGTGGCGAATGGGGCCACAAACCCCTGGAGGAGTCCATGCACCCGTACTACTACTCGTGCCCCGTGCGCTATCTCGACATGGCGCCCGAGCAATGTCGAGAGTGGCGTGAAGGCGTCCGGGACTATCACGCGCGGCGAAATGCCCGCAACAATCCGGTGGCAATGACGAACTGACCGTTCCACCGACCTTCATCCATCCCAAGGGGCACTCGTTCGCCCCGATGGGCATGAGTGCCTCTTTATCAACTCAAGAGGACATCCACATGCCCACACCATTATCCACTCAACCGTTGTTTCGGATCGACGAATGCCCCGACCTGATGGCCGATGGCTGCGTCGCCGATGAAAACGGCAACCTGGTCTTTCTGTCCATCTGGGCGCGCGACACTGCCGTTCAGGAGTTTCTAGCCCGACTGACTCTCAGTCGTACGGAGCAAGGACTGGAGCGACTCCATCTAATCACCGAGCAGGATGTATTGGTGCCGATCTTCGTCGGCAACGCCGATCACCTGGAAAAACGGTCCACCCGCGCCTTCAGACGAACCCTGTTCGGCTCCATGGTGCATTTATGGTTGTTCGATACACGCTGCGTGAAGCCGGACAAGGCCAATGCCAGCGCACTGGCCCTGTTGCCCAGGGATAGGTCCGACCACACCGGGCGCCTGTGGGCGCTGGTACGGGAGACCTGCCCATTGCCCCTGCTCGATCACTGGCGCGATGCCGTGCTGGCATTGTTGCAGTCACAGGAGATGCTGACGCGCCTGCCATTCGCTCTCGGGCGACTGGAAGGCCACCGGCTGGCCCTGGATATCTCGGCGCTGACCACGGCGCTGGGCGATCTGATCCGCAGCGGCACGCTGGGTGTTGCGAAAGACGAGCTGGATGCTGGCAAACCGCTACGGCGGGTGGCCTGAACCGCTCCCACACCGGGCATGCAAATGCATGCCCAATCCTTTTCCCACTATCCGACAGGAGAAATTCATGGCTCTCATGTTCCCGCGGCTTGCCCGCAATTTCATCAAAAACGGCTACTTCCCGACGGACGAACCCACGTTGGAAAGAGCCCTGTCCGCATTGGCGCCGTCACCCGGTTCCCTGTGCATCCTCGATCCCTGCGCCGGCGAAGGCGTGGCGATTGCCGAAGCCGCCCATGCCCTCGGGCGCGAGCAGGTGAAGGCCTTCGCCGTCGAGTACGACGCAGAGCGCGCCGACCATGCGCGCAAGCTGGTCGATCGTTGTCTGTACGGCGATCTGATGGATTCGCTGATCTCACGGCAGTCCTTCGGACTGCTGTGGCTCAACCCGCCCTATGGCGACCTGAGCCGTGGTATCGATGGCAACATCGGCTATCAAGGCAAGGGCCGCGCCAGGCTGGAGAAGCTGTTCTATCAGCGCAGCCTGCCGCTGTTGCAGTACGGTGGCGTGCTGGTGTTCATCATCCCCGGCTACGTGCTCGACGCCGAACTGGTGGGCTGGCTGACGCGCCATTTTGCCGACCTGCGCATCTACCGCGCGGTGGATACGCAATTCAAGCAGGTGGTGATCTTCGGTCGGCGCATTCGGCAGCGCGAGCAGAACGCCGACAAAGCCAAGACCGCACGCAGCCTGTTGCTGCAGATCGGTCAAGGTGATGTCAACGCCGAGGAACTGCCCGATGTCTGGCCGTTTCAGCCCTACAGCGTGCCGGCATCGTCCGGCGAGCCGGAGCACTTTTATCGTGTCACGCTCGAACCTGAGCAGTTCGCCGACGAAGTGCAGCGCCTGCAAGGGCTGTGGCCGTCGCTCGATACGCACCTGGGTGCCGTACATCAAGTTCCACGGCCTCCGGCGCGAGCCCTGTCGCACTGGCACCTCGCCCTGGCTCTCGCGGCCGGTGCGATTTCCGGTGTCGTGACCTCCAGAACCGGCAAGGTGCTGGTGGTCAAGGGCGATACTCACAAGGAGAAATCCTTAGCCACGGAGTATCGGGAACGGGATGACGGCTCGGTCGCCGAGACGCGCATCCTCACCGACCGCTTCGTCCCCGTGATCCGCGCCTGGGACATGACACCCGGCTCCTCAACGCAGGGGCAGGTGCTGACCATCCGCTGATCGCGTTTCACAGACGGTTCGCCGTCATTTCATCCATCTGTTTCATTCACCCACCGGGGTCCAGTCACCCCAGTGGGGTGCCGTGGCCCCGTCATTCTGAGAGGTAATCACCATGGCACTCATTACATTGTCTCAACCACGCTTCAAGGCCGGCCAAGTCGTCATGACCCAAGGCATCGACGACCTGATTCAACGGGGGGTATTCAACCCCGGACCCTATCTCCAGCGCCATCTGAATGGCGACTGGGGCGACCTCTGCGATGAGGATCGGCGTACCAACGACGCCGCACTCAAGCACGGAGATCGGCTGTTCTCGTCCTTCCAGGTCACACCGGCCTTGAAGATCTGGATCATTACCGAATGGAACCGCAGCGTGACCACGCTGTTGTTGCCTGACGAGTACTGATCCACTTTCTCCCAACCCTGGGGCATGCCATCGCCCCATCGGGGGAGGTGCATGCCCCAATTTTATCTGGAGCATCATCATGTCCCTCGATACTTGTTCTGAAAACATTTGTTCTGAAACCGCCGCGCAGGGCGACCTGCTCGACAATGCCTCATCCCCGCTCGACATCAGTCTGCAGGACTTCGTGTCCGAATTCGGTGACGAGCTGCTCGACTCCCTCAACCACGCCAACCCGCCGGTCTATACCGGTCAGGCAAGGGCGCATCGCCAGGCCACCCTGGCCGGCTTGAAGCGGCAGTTGTTCCCCGCCCAAGCCGATGTCGTCCACGCCATCACCGAGCTGCTGGTCGATCGTGGCGAACGCGCGGCGATCGTCAACGGCGAGATGGGCTGCGGCAAGACGACCGTTGGCATTGCCACGGCCGCCGTGCTCAAAGCCGAAGGCTATCGTCGAACCCTGGTGCTCTCGCCACCCCACCTGGTCTACAAGTGGCGGCGGGAAATCCAGGAGACGATGGCTGGCGCAAAGGTCTGGGTGCTCAATGGCCCGGATACCCTGGTCAAGCTCATCAAGCTGCGCGAGCAGTTGGGTGTGCCGTCCCAAGGGCCGGAGTTCTTCGTCCTTGGTCGCGTGCGCATGCGCATGGGCTTTCACTGGAAGCCGGTGTTCGTGAGCCGTCGTACTCGTCACGGCGACGTGGGGGCCTGCCCGCAGTGTGGTCAGGTCATTACCGATCTCGACGGCGAGCCGATCAATCCGGTCGAACTCGAAGCGGAGGAATCCCGTCGCAAATGCAGCCACTGCGCCTCGGCGCTGTGGACGCTGATCCGTCCCCGGAGCCTGTCGGCCAACGACCAGTCGCATGCCGTACTCAAGGCCCTCAAGCGTATTCCCACCATCGGTGAAGTCACCGCCCAGAAACTGATGAAGAGGTTCGGCGAATCGTTCCTGGCCTCCATGCTGGGCGATAACCTGTATGAATTCATCAACCTGATGGGTGACGACGGCGAGTTGGTGTTTTCCGACCGCCAGGCCCAGCGCATGGAACGCGCCATGGCCTCGATGGAGTTTGGCTTTGGTGAAGGCGGTTACCAGCCGTCGGAGTTCGTGAAACGCTACCTGCCGCAAGGCACGTTCGATCTGCTCATCGCCGACGAGGCGCACGAGTACAAGAACGCGGGCTCTGCCCAGGGGCAAGCCATGGGCGTATTGGCATCCAAGGTGCGCAAGACACTGCTGCTCACCGGCACCCTGATGGGGGGCTACGGCGACGACATCTTTTATCTTCTGTTCCGCGCCTTGCCCGGACGAATGATCGAAGACGGCTACCGACCGAGTAGTCAAGGCAGCCTGACGCCGGCCGCGATGGCGTTCATGCGCGATCACGGCGTGCTCAAGGATATCTACTCCGAGAGCAATGGCTCGGCCCACAAGACCGCGAAGGGCAGCAAGATCACGGTGCGAACCGTGAAGGCCCCAGGCTTCGGTCCCAAGGGCGTGCTGCGCTGTGTCTTGCCGTTCACAGTCTTCCTCAAGTTGAAGGACATCGGTGGCGACGTGCTGCCGCCCTACGACGAGGAGTTCCGCGAAGTGGCCATGGCCGACGAGCAGGCGCAGGCCTACTCACGCTTGGCGGGGCAGTTGACCGCTGAGCTGAAGCAGGCCCTGGCGCGCCGCGACACGACCCTGTTGGGTGTAGTGCTCAACGTGCTCCTGGCCTGGCCGGACACCTGCTTCCGTGCGGAGACGGTCAAGCACCCGCGAACCCGCAACCTGCTGGCGTTCACGCCTTCGCTGTTCTCCGACCTGGAGATCATGCCGAAGGAACGGGAACTGATCGATATCTGCCGTGAGGAGAAGGCGGGCGGTCGCAAGACTTTGGTCTACAGCGTCTACACCGGGACGCGGGACACCACGTCACGGCTGAAAGGGCTGCTTGAGCAAGAAGGCTTCAAGGTGGCGGTGCTGCGCGCGAGCGTGGATGCCTCCCGCCGGGAAGACTGGATCGCTGAGCAGCTCGATCGAGGCATCGACGTGCTCATCACCAATCCGGAACTGGTGAAAACCGGCCTGGACCTGTTGGAGTTTCCGACCATCGTGTTCATGCAGTCGGGCTACAACGTCTACTCGTTGCAACAGGCCGCCCGCCGTTCCTGGCGGATAGGCCAAAAGCAGCCAGTCAAGGTGATCTACTTGGGCTATACAGCGACCTCGCAGATGACCTGCCTGGGGCTGATGGCCAGGAAGATAACCGTGTCACAGAGCACGTCGGGAGACGTGCCGGAATCCGGGCTCGATGTCCTGAATCAGGATGGCGACTCGGTGGAAGTGGCGCTGGCGCGGCAGTTGGTGAACTAAGCAAAAATTTGATCTTTGGCGGCCTCTTCGGAGGCCGCTTTTTTGATCGATAAAGTTGGAATGACTGCTTTCACAGTCAACAACAGACTTTGCTGATGCTTCTGAGTTATCGCTCCAGGCCAATCGCGAACCGTCCCAACAGTGTGCGCGCTATGATTTACTCTGCTTCATTCATCTGCGGGTCAGGGATCATGATCGGCCAAGACTTTCCAGAGGCAAGATCGGGATGGCGAGGTTCGGCTTCGGGCGATCCGTATTCATCCCTGATCGAGTCAATTTGATTCAGACAGCGTGCAGCGACGTCTGACCCGCTGCCGTCTGTGGTCATAGCGAGTAGCTTCCGGCGAAGTTCGGCAGCAGGGATCGGCACGACGTTGTACGCACCTTTCCAAGTTTCGCACGGTACGTGTTCGGTGATGGCTCTTTCGATGGTTCGCCAGTCGATAAAGGAACGCTTGTAATCGTTTTCAAATCTGACCAGCAAAAGCAGTCCCTCTTCGTCGGGGTTTTCAGCGACGGCGCGGGCAAGCGTTTCAAGTCCTGGCGAAATTGGCCCGTCTTTCAACAAGCTGTAGAGATGCACCCGCAAATCTGGGTGAGCATCAAACAAGCTCCCGAGTTCCCTTACCAAGTGCCAGTTATCCACTGACTTGCTTTCAAAAACACCCTGAGCGGTCAGGTCTAGGATGCGACGCGCTGAAGACCGTGTCCCAAGCCGTAAGGCGGTCGCTCGCCAGTGATGGTTTGCATAGAAGCGTGCGTCTTCTTCAGCGAGCTTGAACAAGACATCTTCGACTTCCTTCGAAGGAGAATCGGCGAAGGCACCTACCATTTCCTCTAAAAAGCGCGGCTCACGTTGCGCGGGGGGCGTGCCGCGAACGACGGCCAACGCCTCTGCGGGGTGGTTCACGAACGGCAAGAGGCGCAACCACGCCTTTAGCTCATAGCCCTCGCCTTGCGTCAGTATCCATGCCTCAGTCTTGGCCGCCTCGAAGGTCTCGGCAATGCCATCGGCCACAGCCTTTGTGTCGATTTCCTCGCCAGAAAGTACGAGGCTGAGGAGCAGATCGACGCGTGCTCGCCTCGGCGCGAGGACGATGAGCCTCTGGATGGTGCTATCACGCCCTCCATGCGGCAGCTGTGAGGCGACGATGCCAAGTTCTACGGCAAGCTTCTTTTGCTCGTTCGTGGCGCCTTCCGTGATCAGCCGCTCGATTGCGGCGAATATTACTTCCGCTTCCGCCGAAGTCTCGTCAGGATTGGTAGCGCGAGCCGTGCGTTTCTCCTTCACACCCGAGAAGTCAACGCCGCCGAGAAAGCGCTTTTCTTTCGGTGGTTCGTTCACGGTTCGCCACTGATCGGCAAGCACCCGTGCGGCGAGCGCACCGAAATGTTCGTCCGCCAGATAGTCCCGCATCATGGAGGCTGTCTCCGACGTTTTTATCGCCAAGAATGCGCGTTGATACTCATGTGTCATTGGCATGCGAGCCTCATTCACGGCCTCGCACGGCCGCCACCTGGCAGCTTCGGCTTCTCTCCGGAAAGCTCGGTAGCTCTGTAGATTGTCGTCCAGCAGCCGCTTCAAGATGGGCAGCAGATTCACGGATGGCACGCGGCTCGCAAGCGTCGCGATGTTGGCCTTCTGCCAGCGCTTCGCATCGCCCGAGGCGAGCAGTCGGTTGCCCCAGTCTTCGACTAGGTTTTGAATAGCCAGAACCGAGTCCGCGTCGAACGGCCTGCCCCGATCGGTCTCGCCGTTGGGATGGCGTGAGAGCAGATCCGCCAACCGCGCTACCTCTTCGTTGTCCGCCTGCGCCGAGCGCGAAAGAACCGCGGCAACAAGGCTTGGACCCGGCACATGTGCGATGCGGGTTTCCAGTCCTCTATAAGTCTCACTCGCTGCACGGTCGTATCTGCCGTCTATTTGCAGACGCGATCCAATGTCGAGCAACGTGTCAACTAGGCGGCCGATGGCCATCGGCCCAAGCACTGACGCGGCAGCTTCCGCGCGATCGTCATGGCGGGCGGGATCGGCCAGCGCCAGTTGAAGCAGCGCGTCGTCTTCCAGCGTGAACCCGGCGGACGCCAGAAGATCGTCGGCACCATAGAACAGTGTACGGCCCGCGCGTACGCGGGCCAGCAGGCCGTCCGCGACCGCACGCGGATAGCGGCTGCGCGCTTCATAGATGAGTTGTACCCCGGCGTCTTGCCGCTGTTCGATTTCTATCGTGCTGATAATGTGGGACAGTTCCGCGCTATGGTCCTCGGAGCTCCGCGCGTACACAATCATACGCAACCGATCAACGACCGAGTTTTTTTCCACCTGCTGCCGCTCTTGCGCCGCTGCGATTCCGTTTCGAACCTGTTCGTCCTTCACCTCGTCGACGAGGCCTTTGCGCGCAACCAGATTAAAAGTTTGGTCGCCCGCTTCTCGCAATACCTCCGCCACATGGCGATCGGCGCGCCGGAACGCCAGCGCATCGACGACAGAGGCCTGCACTTCAGGGTCGGGGTCGTTCTTCGCAATCGCGGTCGCGAGATCTAGGCCGTCCATGCCGCTGTTTGAGGCCATCTCGTACAGCAAGACCGTTCGTGCCTTCGGAGACAGAGCCCTGATCTTCTTCTCGGCGTCCCCTCCAAGGATTGAAGATCTGAACCGCCTGCAATTGCGCAGCGCGTTGAGGCTGATCTGCTCGTTTTCGTCGGTGATGAGAGGCCAGACCTCATCGAGGAATTCGGGACGGCCCGACGTGAGCATGAAGCGGAAAGCGCGATCCACTTTCCCAGGCGCGTGCCAGCGCGCCATAAGCCCCTGAGTGGTCGCAGCGATCTGCGTCCACACCTCTTCTGTGGAACGGAAGATCATCGCGGCGGCGAGGATGGGATCCACTTCGAACGCGGCGATGATTGCCTTGCCACACGCGGCCCGCTGGTGCGCATCACCGCGTGCCAGACGCTCGACCGCAAAAAGGATGGCTTCTTCCCATGCTGGCAGGTTGAACACCTCTGTCTTCAATGCCTCACGCGATTTGGGATCGGCGACCTCGGTGATGATCCGGCGTTCGACCGAGTGAGAGGCATACCATTCCTGAAACTGCTGGTGCTGGAATGAATAGCCGGGCGTGTCGCCCATACGCATCAGCACGTGGTTGCTGAGGAGCACGTCGAGCACTGTGTCGGGCTGCGGCTTGATCGTGATCTGCCCGTTGTCGGCCAGCAGGGTCTCCGTCTCGAAGATCGATCGCCGCGCGTTACTCTCGGCGATGGCCGTGTTCGCCGTGCGCGTGGCGAAGACGGCAAGACCGTCGAGATAGTCCTGCTGGAATCCTTGCACGGTGGTGCGCAGCGCTTCCGCGCGGCTCGCGTCATTTTCGTGCGCAGATACGAAGTGCCGTAGCACCTCCTCTTTGGTCGTCGGGAACGGGGCGTTTTCAGGGAGCGATAGAAGAGCTGTCAGATAGAGGGGAATCGTCACAAGCTCGCGCACGCCCGGCGTGCGCCAAGCATGATCCAAAGCCTTCTCTCCTGCGTCGCCGCGCATCACGACCGCGATCTGCATTTGTTGCTCTTCGTTGAGCGACAGGAGATCGACGCGTGTACCTGCGAAGGGAACGTCGAGGGCTTGTCTGCGTGTCGCCACAGCGAGGCCGAGTTCGGGCAGCTCTGCCTTGAGCCTAGATATCTGCACGCGCGCACGGACCCGCGCTTGCGCGTCCAACTCGTTCCAGCCGTCGAGTAGCAGCACGATCCCAGACTGGGCAGCAGCATTGCGAAAGTCATCTTCTGAGATTCCACGGAACGCCGGGCGCTTGAGGATCGACTCCAGAACCGTCGCGCCATCCGTCGCCCAATCGCCGAGAGGCACGACAAATGGCATGCCGTTGCTGTGGGCCAGCATGCCTTCGGCGATCTGGAAGAGTGTCGTGGTCTTGCCCATACCGGGTCCGGCGACGAGGATCAAATCATCTAGCGACATGACCGCCCTCGCGAGCGCTCTTGTCGTCACTGGGTCATCAAACCCATCTACTTTCAACGTGAGAGCGACTGAGGTGGACGGCCATTTCATGGTCTGTTGGAAGACCTTGAGATCTGCTTCTGCGGCGATCCGAATACGCGCCGCCAACTTCATGTCCGCGGTAACCGCTGGCTCGCGCGGCGTTTCGTTGCGCAGCACGCGCCGCCACGACTCGATTTCCGCCTGCCTTTTCCACTCGCGCAGCTGCTCGACAGTGAACTCCGGATCGGGGGAGTCGATGGCCTTACCGTGATCACGGCACATCCAGATGCCGTTCCTCGTCGAGGAGCGTTCCTCCGACGACATCATCTCATCGTAACGCGGGCCACCGGGCGCAGCTGCGCAGATGTGGGCCGCCGTGCCGATATTGATTTCGCCTTCACCGTCTGACGTTGCACCAACCGTAGGCGAGCGACACGTCGGAAACGAGCACAGCCAACCCGCGCGCTTCGCGATCTTCAGCTTGGTACTCTCGGTGAAATCGTCTCTATTCTTGCGTTTCGCCATTATGTCTGCGCGGTCACTCGGATTCGCTGCAACTAATTGAACAAACTAACGGATCGTGTTGTATAGGATCAAGTTGCCGGAGTGGGCTCAATGTCGAAACCCGACTTTTCAATATGTCGACTGCCGCTTTGGGTCAAAAGCACGCATATTATTCCCTCCCAACCAGGCTCAATGCGGACCTTTATCAATACGGTGGTTATCATGACCGAATGTATCGGTGCTAGCAATGTAGCTCTACCGATTCAACCTATCAGAATCCGGTAGGGCGACAGTTCCCATTTTCCGCTGAATACGGCGGCCTTCTCCTGTGATGCTGGCAGCACACAACGCCGGGGAACCATCGTATGCCAGCCATCCGCCTTCATAGCTCAATCAGGCGCCTAGCCTTCATGGCAGGTCTTTTGATCCCCGTCATCCTGAGCATGGGATGCGCCACGTCAACCGTTTCATCTTCCCCGGTGGACCCCGAGGTCGAAACTGAGATACCCCCGGTACCAAGCGATTGGTTACCGGTAGCCCGCTATGGTCGATACACGCTGGTGGAACTGACACCCCAGGAGGCCCAGCACAACCTCCTGCTGCAAGTGGTCGATGTATCCATGACAGCAACATTGCATGCGACGGTGGGAGATGGTCTGCGCTATGTGCTGCAACGCTCAGGGTATTCCCTGTGTGATGACAATCCCGAAGTGGCAGAACTCTACGAGCTGCCTCTGCCGGCAGCCCATCTGCAGCTTGGGCCGATGTTCCTCCATGACGCCTTGCTGACCCTGGCCGGACCGGCCTGGGAGCTGCAGGTCGACGACCTAGCACGGCAGGTGTGCTTCACGCCGAGCCTGGAGGCATTGCCATGACGCTTCAATTCGGCACGCATTCCAATCGTGGCCGGTTGCTGAAGGCTGCCGCGATGGCTTGGCTACTGTTTATCAGCGCCGCCGTTATCATCGATCATGTCGCCCTGTCTCGGTTGACCGACGACATCCAGTCGAACACGCTGGAGCCTAGGCTCACGCTGCTGGATCACCGACTGAGCGAGTTGGCCCAGCGGGTGGAAGACGCACTGGATCAACCCGAGCCCATCACCTCCGCTGACCTTGCTGCGATCTACCAGCCCCTGGAAGCCCGGCTCACCGACATGGAACAGGTGGTTTCCACCCACGCCGACATAGCCGACATCGCACCGCTGGAAAGTCGCCTGGATCAGTTCGAAGCGCGCTTGCAGCAGGCTCGCCGAACGCCGCCTCCCGCTGCGCCACCGGTACAACGCCCGGCCCCAGCCAAACCCATCGTCACTGAACCTCCGTTCCAGGTGCTGAGTATCGAGCTGCGTGGCGGGGAGCGCTTTTTGTCCATCGCGCCCACCGATCCTCAATCGCTGGCCGAAACCAGAGTAGTTCGCCCCGGCGAAACCGTGGGCGGATGGCTGCTTGAAGCGATCAACGGCAACACCGCCGTATTTCGTGTCGATGGCCAGGCGCAGCCATTGACCGTGCCATAGGAGGCCACCGTGAAGCCCTATATGACTCCCGTTCTGGTGGCACTGACTATTTCCCTGACT
Organism: Pseudomonadales bacterium; assembly: GCA_024234395.1. Classification (GTDB taxonomy): domain Bacteria; phylum Pseudomonadota; class Gammaproteobacteria; order Pseudomonadales; family Pseudohongiellaceae; genus NORP240. The sequence goes on along the minus strand of JACKOH010000003.1, from coordinate 14,648 downwards.
CCCGCCTTTGCGCTTGCCCAGAGCGCTCCCAGCACTGATTCGCGGGTGGTGCAAAGCCAGGAGCGCACTGCTAGCGACGCGGCTCTTGATGAACGCCTGGCCAGGGACTGGGGGCTACAAGCCGATGAGTGGGCGCGGTATCAGCAATTGATGCAAGGGCCGCTGGGTATCTACTCACCCAATCTCGATCCGCTCACCGCCCTGGGTATCGAAGCCCGCACCGCCGAGGAGCGCCGCCGCTATGCAGAGCTACAGGTGCAGGCCGAAGCTCGCCGCGTCGAGAAAACGCTGGCCTATCAGCGGGCCTATGACGCAGCCTGGCAACGGCTGTACCCCACACTCCAACCTGTTGACTTGACTGACACGGGCAGTGTCAGCACCGATGCCAGCCCGTCGGTACGGCTGGCGGTTTTCGTCAAAGAAGGGTGCCCGGCCTGCGAGCAGCAAGTCCGGCAGTTGCTGACCGAAGACGCTGCGTTCGATCTCTACATGGTCGGCAGCCGCCAGGAGGATGCGCGCATTCGGCAGTGGGCCGCGCGGATGGGGATAGACCCGGACAAAGTACGGGAGCGCGTCATCACCCTGAACCACGATGCGGGGCGCTGGCTATCCATCGGTGTGCAGGGTGATCTGCCCGCTGTGGTGCGCGAGGTCAACGGGCAATGGTGGCGTCTATGAGCATTCGTCATCTGGTGGCCGTTTGCCTTGGCGGGCTCGCTCTATCGTCTGCCATGGCGGAGACACGGGAGATTCCGCCGCCGGCCTACCAACTGGCCGCCCATGAAGCCGGTGTGCCTTCCGCCGTGTTGTATGCCATCGCCCTACAGGAGAGCGGTACCCACTTGCGCGGCAAGCAGATTCCCTGGCCGTGGACGCTGAATGTCGCCGGTCAGCCACGGAGATTCCAGACCATGGAGGCGGCCTGCTCCGACCTGGAGAAAGCTCTTGAGGCAGGACAGGACAGCCGCATCGACGTGGGGCTTGGACAGATCAATGTCGGCTATCACGCCCATCGTGTGGCGCATCCCTGCGATCTCCTCGATCCGTATCGAAATCTCACCATCGCCGCCACCATCCTGCGTGAGCAATACAAATCGGGAGAAGACTGGCTGCCGGCCATTGGTCGCTATCACCGTCCGGCTGGTGGCGTTCCGGCCGCGCGCTACCGCCGCGTTGTTCGTCAGCACCTGTCGCGCGTTCACGGTGCCCCGGCATCCCTGACCAACCCGAGGAGGTGATCACTTTGAAACGTCGCTTGCAAGCATTGTGCTGGATGCTGGGGATGGCGAGCCTTATGGCCTCCGCCGATGACACCCAGCTCATCGTCGTTGAAGACCGGGGCGGCGGCTCCGCGCTGCTGTACTACCAGGCATTGGATTTACCACCGATGGACTCTCCCGTCCGTCCACCAATGCGTGATGAGGAACCTGTGGCTCCAACCCAGCCCTTCAGCGAGGCGGACATGCTGCCGGCAAGGTCAGCGTTACTTTCGCCGGGCAGGGTGGAACGCCGATCGATTCAGGCACCGGGGCTCAGCCCCCTATTCCTGGTGGGCGACGACGAGTACTCCCGGGCGTGGCTGCGCCGTCGAGCAGACAACTTGCAGGCATTGGGCGCCGCGGGTCTGGTGGTCGACGTTGAAACCTCGGAAGACCTGGCCAACCTGCGACGCCTGGTGCCGGGTTTGAGCCTGTCGCCGGTCTCCGCCGATGAGCTGGCTCGCCGTCTTGGCATCAACCATTATCCGGTGCTGGTCACGGCCACGGGCATCGAGCAGTGACATGGCCCAGCCTCATGCCGTGGAGGTCATGTTACGACCCGCCGTCGAGCTGTACAGCGTCGCGGTCAGTATCGGTGCCGCTGCACTTTGCCTCTTCGCCCCCTGGTCACTGGCCCTGAGTCCCTTGCTGGGGCTGGGGGCAGCCTTGGGCTTTCTGACCTTTGCCGCCATCCGCTACCAGGACGCCAGGATGATTCGGCGTTACCGACGCAACATTCGCCGCATCCCCCGTTACGTGATGGCCAGCCGGGACGTACCGGTGAGCCAGCAACGGCTGTTCGTCGGCAGGGGATTTCGCTGGGATCAGCGCCATACGCATCGGCTGATGCAGACCTATCGCCCCGAGTTTCGCTGCTATGTCGAACCGACGCCGCTCTATCGGTTTGTCCGCCGGTTGGAGCAGCGGCTGGAATTTACGCCATTCCCACTTTCCAGCCTTGCCCGAGTGACCGCATGGGATCACCTCCTGAATCCGGTTCGTCCACTGCCCCCGGTGGGCGGGCTGCCGCGCCTGCACGGCATCGAGCCCCAGGAGACGGACGTCTCCCTGCCACTGGGCGAGCGAGTCGGTCATACCCTGGTGCTCGGCACTACACGGGTTGGCAAGACCCGGCTGGCCGAGCTGTGCATCACCCAGGATATCCGCCGCAAGGTCAACGGCGAGCACGAGGTCGTAATCGTGTTCGATCCCAAGGGCGATGCCGACCTGCTCAAGCGCATGTACGTGGAAGCCAAGCGTGCCGGGCGTGAAGGCGAGTTCTACGTGTTCCATCTCGGTTGGCCTGACATTTCCGCCCGCTACAATGCGGTGGGGCGCTTCGGGCGCATCTCGGAGGTGGCCACGCGCATCGCCGGCCAGCTCTCCGGCGAGGGCAACAGCGCGGCCTTTCGGGAATTTGCCTGGCGCTTCGTCAACATCATCGCCCGCGCCCTGGTGGAGCTGGGACGGCGCCCCGACTACCTGCTGATCCAGCGCCACGTCATCAACATCGACGCCCTGTTCATCGAGTACGCCCAGCACTTCTTCGCCAAGTCCGAACCCAAAGCCTGGGAAGTTATTGTGCAGCTCGAAGGCAAGCTGAACGACAAGAACATTCCCCGTCACATGGTCGGACGGGAAAAGCGCGTGGTCGCCATCGAGCAATACCTGTCCCAGGTTCGGGTCTACGACCCGGTGCTCGACGGGCTGCGTTCGGCGGTGCGCTACGACCGAACGTATTTCGACAAGATCGTCGCGTCGCTCCTGCCACTGCTGGAGAAACTGACCACCGGCAAGATCGCCCAACTGCTGGCCCCGGACTATGCCGACCTGCGTGATCCGCGGCCGATCTTCGACTGGATGCAGATCATTCGCAAGCGGGCCGTGGTCTACGTGGGGCTGGATGCCCTGTCGGATGCCGAGGTTGCTGCAGCGGTGGGCAACTCAATGTTCTCCGACCTGGTATCAGTGGCCGGGCACCTCTACAAGTTCGGCATCGACGACGGCCTGCCCAGTGCCTCGACTAGCGCACATGTGAAAATCCCCATCAATGTCCATGCCGATGAGTTCAACGAACTGATGGGCGACGAGTTCATCCCCTTGGTTAACAAGGGCGGTGGTGCCGGGATTCAGGTAACGGCCTATACCCAGACCCTGAGCGACATCGAGGCCCGTATCGGCAACCGGGCCAAGGCAGGGCAGGTGGTGGGCAACTTCAACAACTTGTTCATGCTGCGGGTACGTGAAACGGCCACCGCCGAACTGCTGACCCGCCAGTTGCCCAAGGTCGAGGTCTACACCACATCCATCGTTAGTGGGGCAACGGATACCTCCGATCCGCAGGGGCATACGGCCTTTACCTCCAATACCCAGGATCGCATCACTACCACCAGCGTGCCGTTGATCGAACCAGCCCACGTAGTGAATCTCCCCAAGGGCCAGGCCTTCGCGCTGCTTGAAGGCGGCAACCTGTGGAAGATCCGCATGCCATTGCCAGCGTCCAACTCCGACGAGGCCATGCCGAAGGATCTGCAGGTGCTGGCCGGCTATATGCGCCAGCACTACCTCGACGCTGGGGAGTGGTGGGAAAACCAGGGTAGGGCAGCCTTACAGAACGAAAGCCTGCCGGACGACCTGCTGGATGACTTCAAACAGATGACCACCGCCGAGACCGACGGGGCCGGGACATCATGAGTGATCCGGCAGCCACCGCGCAGCGGCAACAGACGCGGCAGCGCAATGTCGTCGGCTCGGTGGTCACACTGCCGTTTCGCTTCTTCGGCGTACTCTGCGGGTCCTTGCTGCTCTGCATCCTGGTGGAATGGATCGGTATGCACCTGTTCTGGCCGGAACAGGGGTGGCATCACGCCCAAGCCATGGTGCATTACGAGCTCGATCAGCTTTCGACACACTTCACGCGCAGCGTGGTGGTACAGGAGCCAGGGCGCACGGCCCACCGGTTGGTCGATGGCGGTTATGAGTGGATATTCGCCAAAACAGGACTGATGGATTGGATGCAGGATGCTGCTACACAGGCCCGCGCAGGGAGCGTCAACCCAACCCGGGACTTCCGCTATTACCTGGGCGTGGCCTACGTCCACCTGGAAAGCTACCTGATCGCCGCCGCGTATATATTGCTGGTCTTCCTGGTGCGCTTGCTGGTGTTGTGCCTCATGCTGCCGCTGTTCTGCATGGCCGCCTTCGTGGGACTGGTCGACGGGCTCGTACGTCGGGACATCCGTCGGTTCGGTGCGGGCCGCGAATCCGGCTTCGTCTATCACCGGGCGAAAGCCGCCGTGATGCCGCTATTGGTGCTTCCCTGGGCGATTTATCTGGCGCTGCCGATCAGTGTGAGCCCATTGCTGGTCCTGTTGCCCAGTGCCATATTGCTGGGAGTGGTGATGGATATCGCGGCGGGAAGTTTCAAAAAATATCTTTAGGGGTAGTGTTCAGAGCAAGATCATCCGCCGTCTTGTTGAAAGAGTTGCTTCGGATTATCAAACGAAGGATTTTCAGAGACCCGCCCCATGTAGATCACGAGGCTATACCTAGCAAGCTTTTCGGCGGAAGCTCGCTCTATCGACCAGTCATTACCAAGTGCTTCATTCTCACCATGGATCATCCGAGTACGTCCCATTTTATAAATCTTCTCTACAACCTCCCTCATAGTCTTACCATCTCGGGTAATGATTTTATTTTCGTCTATTTCAAAACAGGACTCGATAAGCCTTCGTATTGCTTCTTGGCTTCCATTTCGACTTAACTTTCCAGTTAAAACTTCCATGGCCGCCGAAAGTTTGACGATGGCAATTTGATCTACCGTTTCACGACAGCCCTCATAGAACCAAAGCAAGGCATGAGCAATAGCATTCATCAACTTTGGCCGTTCACTACCTCCAGCCGGATCAAGGTAGGTCATGATTGCCTCTCCTGCGACAGCGAAACAATCAGCAAACCCATTGATGCTTTCTTCCAGCTTATCCTTATTGACCCAGGGAGCATGTAATCGCTTGGAACCCGATCTATTTGCGAGCATCAGACCATCAGGTGTGAATGAAAGTGTCGTGCCGTACTGGTGTTTTCGGTCGGCGAGCAAGCTGATTCCTTTCAATACCTCTGAAGGTGTTTCCCAGAGCAGCGACACGGTTGCCAGAGCAAGCCGCGCTGAAATCAGAGCCTTGTGCCGCCCTGCATCGACTCCGAATCCAGGAACACTGATAGAGCAGACATATTGGCAATCCCCAATAGCCTCAAGAATGAATTTTTCATCATGAGCATCAGAGGAGGCTTTCCGCTTCTTCAATTTCTTCCCTTGCCATACTTGGGTGATCCGACGGTGAGTGACTTTCGAAATTGGCCCATCCGCAATTTTTTCTGGAAATCGCTTTATGCGACCATCTGGCCCCACGCTAACCAACCGACCGTCTGAAGCCTTGCGATCAATCCAGATTTTTCGGGGTTCAAAGCGAACCGGGCCAATGTCGATAGGAGCGATGTCATCATAACTAAATAATGTGCATCCAAACGAGTATTCCAGTTTTCCATTCTTTAACGTCCAATCTATGCCCTTGGCTACTGCCTCCTCGACATCGCTTAAGACCAATGCTGCGTTCTGATCAACATCTCGATCCAAGTCAATCTTGGCCAAGGCAGGGCCAAAGGCCTTACGGACCAATCCCGTTAAATCTTTGACAGAGAAGCGTGCTTCCAGAGAGGCGTCGCGCTTCATCATTTGGTGGGCGATATCAGCGATTAGCCCGTCGACCATTCTAGTAACATGAATTTGCTGACCATCACCAGCATCGATTATCCGAGGAAAATTATCGCCCTCACATCTAGACGACGGCGAACTCCCCTGATGCTTCCTAAGGTCTTCAATAATCCCTTTCACCAGCTCATGTAAATCAGTCATAACGCTTTGGCGCCCGCCAGGCCTTACACAAATTCGAGGTTACTGATTATCGCATTTCATTGACCAGCCTGAAATTGCCACCAGAGCTCCCTAATCTCATATCACCGGCATGTAAAATCCGGTAGTCACTCTGTTCCTATTCATTGCGGCGCAATCTGACCGCATGCCACAGCATCGTGCTATTCGCTCCACGAGGAATGGCACGATGGCACACCACAGCAGCCGCAACATCCTATGGCACCGCGCTATCGCCGTGCTGCTGGCCGTCTCTGCCCTGACTATCGAGCCCGTACTGGCTGGGGACGGTGCCACCGAGCATGCCCAACTGGCGGCGCTGATCCGCCAGCTCGACATGATCGACCGCCTGGCCGAGCACAGTGCCAGCCTGCCTCGTCAGGGTGACAGTCGTTACCACTTCGACTACGCCCGCCTGCGCGAGGACATCAAGCGTGTTCGCCAGAGCATCCGCGACTACCTGGCTCCCCAGCGCGCGCAGCCCCGTGACCCCGTGGAGCTGCTTGGCGGCTATCGCCAGGCCTCCGAGGAGGCCGACCCATGAACGCCGCTCAAGCGACCGCCTTTCAGGCCAACGCCGGTTTCTCGGCGTCGGATATGTCCGTCGTACTCGTGAGCCTCGTCTTCGCCGTGCTGCTGCTATGGGGTGTCTGGGCCCTGCGCACCGCCTATGTGGGCTGGGCGGAAGAACGCATCTCTCAACGTCAGTTCCTCGGTGTCGCGGTGCGGTTCGTCGCGATGTACGTCGTACTGACTTTTTTCCTGTTGTCTTGACCCGATGAGGACATCGCCATGGCTTCCCGCTCCGCTCGCAACCGCTTGATTCAACGCATCCGCCAGTCTGCCGCCGCCTTGCTTTCGGCAAGCGCGGTGCCGCTGGTTCACGCCCAGGGGCTGCCGACGCTGGAGGACCCGTCGCGCGGCACCGGCAGTGGCATCATGGAGACGCTGCGCAACTATGGCTACGACATCGTGCTGCTGGTGGCACTGCTCGTGGTCGCCTCGATGTTCATCGGTGTCTGCTACCACGCCTACAGCACCTATTCGGAGATCCACACCGGGCGCAAGACCTGGGGGCAGTTCGGCCTCACCGTGGCGGTCGGGGCGATCCTGCTGGTCGTGGGTATCTGGCTACTGACCGAAGCCACCGGCATCTTGTAAAGGCGTCCCGTGATGGCTAGCACGCCCGAACTTCAACAGGACGACACGGTGACATTCCTGCCGCATCGACTCAACCGCCAGCCCGTGGTGGTCCGGGGGCTGACGGCGGATGAGCTGTGGATTTGCGTGGGCCTGTCGGCCCTGGTCGGGTTGGTGCTCGGCCTGCTGCTGGCCTGGCTGACGTCCACCCTAGCGCTGATACCGTCGATGATCGTGGCCACCGTTGCGCTTGGGGTCTTTGCCGGCGGAAGTGCGCTGCGGCGTCGGAAGCGGGGTCGCCCCGACACCTGGCTCTATCGCCAGTTGCAGTGGCGCATCGCGCTCGGGTATCCGCTGTTCTCGCCCTACGTCGGAGGCGGTTCACTGGTAACACGTTCGGGTCACTGGGCGACCCGAAGGGGGACACCATGAGCCGCTTCAAGAACGAGGTCACTCATCTACAGGCCCATATCAGGACACTGCGTCTGGGTGCAGGCGCACTGTTCGTCCTCGCCCTGGTGCTGGGCGTTGGCTGGTGGAATGCCCCGCGTGATCTCACTATCCATGTACCCCCAGACCTGCGATCAGGCAGCGTGCGCAAGTGGTGGGACGTACCACCAGAGTCCGTCTATGCCTTCGCCTTCTACATCTTTCAGCAACTCAACCGCTGGCCCACCAACGGCGAGGACGACTACGCGCGCAACATCCATGCGCTGTCTGCCTACCTGACGCCCGGCTGTCAGCACTTTCTCCGGCTCGATTACGAGCAGCGGCAGCGCACCGGCGAACTGCGTCAGCGGGTACGCGGTATCTACGAAATTCCGGGGCGGGGCTTCGGCGATGACCCGACCCAGCGCGTCCGGGTGGTGTCCGACCGAGACTGGGTCGTCACCCTGGACGTTAGCGCCGATGAGTATTACGGCACCGAGCAGGTCAAGCGCGCCCTGGTGCGTTATCCGCTGAAGGTCGTACGCCTGGACATCGACCCCGAACGCAACCCCTTCGGCCTGGCGCTGGACTGCTATGACGGCACACCACAGCGCATCGCCGCCGAACCGCCTCCGGCATCCCCCGCACCGGAGACTCCGTAGAGGACTTGCCATGAAAAAACTTTCTGGAAAAGTTTTTCGCGTCAGCTGCGCAGCGGTGAGGCACAAGGATGTGCCGAGCAACCGTCCGTTCCTCATCCTGGCCTGTCTCGCGCTGTTCCTCGGCTGGATACCCACCAGCCAGGCAGTGGAAATCCTCAAGTGGGAGCGCATGCCGCTGGCCGTCCCCCTGGTGGTCGGCCACGAGCGCGTGGTCTTCATCGACCGCAACGTGCGCGTCGGTGTACCCGCCTCGATTGGCGATCGCCTGCGTGTGCAGAGCGCTGGCGGTGCCCTCTACCTGCTGGCACACGACACCATCGAGCCCACACGTTTGCAGTTGCAGGACGCCGACGACGGCACCCTGATTCTGATCGATATTGCCGCGCGAGACGGGGAGGCACCCTTGGAGCCCGTGCGCATCGTCGAGGGCGAGACTGCCGGCACAAGATACGGCGGCACGGGTGCGCAAGCCCCCAATGCACCGGCCGCCACACCACCCGATCCCGCGCGGGAGACACCGATTCCGGTGGTTCTCACGCGCTATGCAGCCCAGAGCCTGTACGCACCACTGCGTACCGTCGAGCCCGTGAGCGGCCTCTCGCGCGGGAACCTGCGCCGTGACCTGGCACTGGACACGTTGTTGCCCACTTTACCGGTACATGCCAAAGCGCTGGCCGCCTGGCGTCTGGAGGATCAGTGGGTTACCGCAGTGCGCCTGACCAATACCGCCAGTCGGTGGCTCGACCTGGACCCGAGAGCCCTGCAAGGAAATTTCCTGGCAGCGACATTCCAGCATCCTGACCTGGGGCCAGCCGGCGAGTCTCAGGGCACCACGGTGGTCTACCTGGTGACCCGCGGCCACGGCCTGGCGGAATCGCTGCTACCGGCCATCAGCCCCATCGATGCCACCCTCAACCTGCCGGCAGCCGCTGCCGCTGGCGACGCGGAGGGAGCGGATCATGCGCAGTAACGGCCTGCTCAAGTGGTTGATGCTCCCGGTCATCGTGCTCTTGGTGTTCGCCGGCATCCGACTGTTTTCCGGCGATCACGGCCCAAGCACCTCGCCGCAGGAGGCGGGAACACGATTGTCCGCCGACGAGAGGCAAGCTCTCGGCATCGAGGGGGACACCCCCAACGACACGGTGGCCACCCTGGTGGCCCAAGTGCGGCAGTTCCGGGAGGAGCTGGAAGCAGCCCTGTCGGACAACCGCTCTCAGCAGGCAGAGAACGACCGTCTGCGCCAGCGTGAACGCTCCATCGAGCAGCGTATCCAGACGGCGCTGGATACGGAGCGTGCCCAACTACGCCAGGATCGCGAAATCGTGGCGAACGAACGGCAGCAGGCGCAGAGCCTGCTTCAGGATATCCAACGGCAATTCGAAGGACTGGGATGTCAGGGTGATCATGCGGATTTGCCCATCGGCCTTGGCCTCGAACCTAGCGATGGTCAGGGTTTCGGCGATGGCGTCCGCTGGATCGAACCGGATGATGCCAGACCCGCAGAGGGCCGCAATGACAATCGCAGCGGCTTTACCTTTCCCAACGCTTTCGGGCCAGCCCAGGGCGCCATCGACTCGGCCAGCGAAACGCTGGGTCGGGCCACGGACGGGCAGGTCGGCGCTTCACCACTGAAGGCAGTCTACACCGTGCCCTCCAATGCCACCCTGATGGGCTCGGTCGCTATGACGGCGCTGATCGGCCGGGTCCCCATCGACGGTACGGTGAACGACCCCTATCCGTTCAAGGTGGTGATCGGCCCCGACAACCTCACCGCCAACGGCATCGAGCTTCCCGACGTGGCCGGTGCCGTGGTCAGCGGCACCGCGTCGGGGGATTGGACGCTGTCCTGCGTGCGCGGCCAGATACGGTCGATCACCTTCGTGTTCCAGGACGGCACCATCCGCACGCTGCCGGAAGAGGATGGCAGAAATAACAGCAGCAATCGGAGCAATGACAACATCCTCGATGGCCTCGGCTGGATCAGCGATCCCCATGGCATTCCCTGTGTCTCCGGCGAGCGGCGCAGCAACGCCCAGCAATTCCTGGGCACCCAAGCGCTGATCACGGCAGCCGGTGCTGGCGCGGCTTCCCTGATCGACTCGGACAGCGGGCAGGTATCTTATATCGGCAGCGACGGTTCACTTGGCACCGTCGGCATTAGTGCCAACGAGGCCATGGGCCGCATCCTGGCGGGCGGTGTGCAGGAAATGTCGCAGTGGGTCAACAAGCTCTACGGCCAAGCCTTCGCCGCAGTCTACGTTGAGCCGGGTGCCCAGGTGGCCGTGCATATCGAGCAACCCCTTAACATCGACTACGACGCCAAGGGGCGCCGGGTCGATCACCGTCTCGGAGGCTCCCATGGTTCGGATCTCGATTAGCCCAATGAGTATCAAGGGCACTGCTCTCATGCTCGCCGTACTATTCCTGGCCGGTTGTGCAACGAGTAAGGAAGAACTGCTCACCCACGAAGGCCAAACCATGCTCGACATCTGGAGTCGTGAAGCGGGTACCGCGGCTAGCGGTGGCCGCGCCGCCCGTGAACTACTGGATGCACGCCAGTCCCTGCGCCGGCCACTCACCGCGGCAGACGTACAAGCTGCGCCCGTCGATCAAACCCGTTATACCCGCACGGCGCGGAACGAGGTCTACAGCCAGTTCAAGCGCCTGCCCAATCCAGACCTGGTCATGTACGTGTTCCCGCATCTGGCCGGCACCGACCCCGTGCCGGTGCCCGGCTACAGCACCGTGTTTCCCTTGTACCAGCGTGTGCAATACGCCCTGCCCGGCGAGCGGGTGGAGGATTACTGATGGCCTGGTCGCTGCCCCGGTTATGGCATGGGCGCCAGGGACAACCTGACGCTGAGGCGGTTTCAACGGAGCCACCCGATGCCTGGGAGCGCCATGTGGAGACATTAAACGAGCATGGCATTCCGGTACCAGGCAGCCAGTGTGATCCCGTACACCCTGCCGCCACGCAGTTGGACGAGCAGCGCCTCTACGACGTCAAGCCATCCTTCGTCGATCTGCTGCCCTGGGTGGAGTACCTGCCGGATTCACAAAGCCTGCTACTGGATGACGGCGAATCGGTCGCGGCCTTCTTCGAGCTGACGCCCATCGGTACCGAAGGGCGAGAGCCCCAGTGGCTGCTGCAGGCCCGCGATGCGCTGGAAAACGCCCTGCAGGACAGCTTCGATGAACTCGACGAGCAGCCCTGGATGGTGCAGCTCTACGCCCAGGATGAGACCGATTGGTCCAGTTACCTGAAGACCCTGCGCGACTATATCCTGCCACGAGCTCAAGGCAGCGCCTTCAGTGAGCGTTACCAGCGCTTTCTGGCCCACCACCTGCGCGCCATCGCCAAGCCCGGCGGTTTGTTCGAGGACACCACCGTGACCCGTCTGCCATGGCGCGGCCAGTCCCGGCGCGTGCGCATGGTGATCTATCGCCGTGCGCCGGGCGCTTCCCGGCGCCGTGGACAAACCCCGGAACACGCCCTGGCGACGGTCTGCGACCGGCTGCTGGGCGGTCTGGCCAATGCCGGCATCAAGGCCCGTCGCCTTCAGGCCGCGGACATCCACGCCTGGTTGCTGCGCTGGTTCAACCCCCATCCCACCCTGTTGGGACCGTCGGCAGCGGACCAGGAGCGCTTCTACCAGTTGACCGCCTATCCCCAGGCGTCGGAGCCCGGTGAGATCGAACTGGCCAGCGGCACGGACTTCTCGCAGCGGCTGTTCTTCGGCGAACCGCGCTCCGATGTGGAGAACGGCACCTGGGTTTTCGACGACATGCCACACCGGGTCATGGTGTTCGACCGCCTGCGCACGCCGCCGGCCACGGGCCATATCACTGGCGAGACCCGCAAGGGTGGAGATGCCTTCAACGCCCTGTTCGACCAGATGCCCGATGACACGGTGATGTGTCTGACCCTGGTGGCCACACCACAGGACGTGCTCGAAGCCCACCTGAACCACCTGGGCCGCAAGGCCGTCGGCGACACCCTGGCCTCCGAGCAGGCCCGCCAGGACGTGCAGGAAGCCCGTTCGCTGATCGGCAGTGCCCACAAACTCTATCGCGGCGCGCTGGCGTTCTACCTACGCGGACGCGATCTGGCGGAACTGGACGCACGCGGGTTGCAGCTCGCCAACGTCATGCTCAACGCCGGCCTGCAGCCGGTGCGCGAGGAGGATGAAGTCGCCCCCCTCAACAGTTACCTGCGTTGGCTGCCCGGCGTGTTCGACCCGGCCAGGGACCGTCGCCAGTGGTACACCCAGTTGATGTTCGCCCAGCACGCGGCCAACCTCTCGCCACTCTGGGGTCGTAACCAGGGCACCGGACATCCCGGCATCACCTTCTTCAATCGCGGTGGCGGCACCATCACTTTTGATCCGCTCAACCGAAAAGACCGGCAGATGAACGCCCACCTGTTCCTGTTCGGCCCGACCGGCTCCGGCAAGTCCGCCACCCTCAACAACATCCTCAACCAGGTGGTGGCTATCTACCGGCCACGGCTGTTCATTGTCGAGGCCGGTAACTCCTTCGGCCTGTTCGGGGACTTCGCCCAGCGCCTGGGACTGACGGTGCACCGGGTCAAGCTGGCCCCCGGTGCCGGTGTGAGCCTGGCACCGTTCAGCGATGCCTGGCGTCTGGTCGACACCCCCGGCGAGGTGCACACTCTGGATGCCGATGCGCTGGCGGATGATGAGGAAGCAACAGCGCCCGGCACGGAGGAGGAAGAACAGCGCGATGTGCTGGGCGAGTTGGAGATCACCGCCCGACTGATGATCACCGGTGGGGAAGACAAGGAAGAGGCGCGGATGACCCGCGCCGATCGCAGCCTGATCCGCCAGTGCATCCTGGATGCGGCCCGCCGTTGCGTGAGGGACGAGCGCACAGTGCTGACCGAGGACGTACGCAACGCCCTGCGCGAGCGCAGCGCCGACACGGCCCTGCCCGAGACGCGCCGCGCCCGCTTGCTGGAGATGGCCGACGCCATGGACATGTTCTGCCAGGGACTGGACGGCCAGATGTTCAATCGCCCCGGCACGCCGTGGCCCGAGGCCGACATCACTATCGTCGACTTGGCGACCTTTGCTCGCGAGGGCTACAACGCCCAGCTCTCCATCGCTTATATCTCCCTGATCAACACGGTCAACAACATCGCCGAGCGCGATCAGTTCCTGGGGCGCCCCATCGTCAATGTCACCGACGAAGGCCATATCATCACCAAGAACCCGTTGCTCGCCCCCTATGTCGTCAAGATCACCAAGATGTGGCGCAAGCTGGGAGCCTGGTTCTGGCTGGCGACACAGAACCTGGACGACCTGCCCAAGGCCGCCGAGCCCATGCTGTCGATGATCGAATGGTGGATCTGCCTGTCCATGCCCCCGGATGAGGTGGAGAAGGTGGCGCGCTTCCGCGAGCTCAATCCGGCCCAGAAGGAGTTGATGCTGTCGGCGCGCAAGGAGTCCAGCAAGTTCAGCGAAGGGGTGATCCTGTCGAAGTCGATGGAAGTCCTGTTCCGTGCCGTGCCGCCGAGCCTCTACCTGGCCATGGCGATGACCGAGCCCGAAGAAAAAGCCGAACGTCACCAGTTGATGCGGGAGCATGGCATCAGCGAGCTGGAGGCTTCCTTCAAGGTGGCGGAAAAGATCGACCAGGCACGCGGCATCGAGCCATTGCCGCCGGATAGTTTTGGCTGAGGTGCGACTGCATGGAGAAATCGTGGCGTTCACCCTATGCAACAAGGCGCTACATCTGGCCAGTGCTGGCGGTAGCGACGGTATTCGTTGCCATCCTGGTCTGGTCATTCAGTCCCAGCCCACGGGTAAGTGATCCAGAGCCATCGGGACCACCCTGGCTTTACGGCCGCCTCGATGCGCGCTTCACCGTGATCGCCTACGCCGACCTGGAATGCCCGTACTGCCAGGCGTACTTCCCGATCTTGAAACACTGGATCGATGCCCATCCCGAGGCGAATTGGCAATGGCATCACCTGCCGCTGGCGTTTCATGAACCCGCTGCCACCCAGGGCGCACGCCTGGCGGAATGCGCCAGTGAAGTGGGCGGTCGCACTGCATTCTGGCATGCCATCACTTGGATATACCAGCACACCCGCGGTGATGGACAGGGCGTACCTGCCAATGTCGAGATGCCCGGTTTGACGCCCGCTGTGCAGGCGTGCCTGGACAGCACGAGACCCGATGTCGTGATCCGCTCCCAAGCCGACGAAGC
>JACKOH010000002.1 GCA_024234395.1 Pseudomonadales bacterium | reverse complement strand
ACAGGACACTAATTGTCCACATCTTGGTATATAGTCCGATTCATCTTCCGGCGCTGTCTGCTCTGCTGCAGGCAGTCAGCGCCGGATCTCACTCACGTCCCCCGATGAGGTATGCCCATGTTCAGCCACATAATGCTCGGCGCCAATGATGTTGAAAAATCAAAAACTTTCTACGATGCCACCCTCGGTGCACTGGGTTACGAACCGGGTGTCTACGATGACAAGGGACGTTGTTTCTATATAACCAAGACGGGCATCTTCGCTATCACCCGGCCAATTAACGGGGACGCTGCCTGTCACGGCAACGGTGCCACAATCGGATTCACTGCCTCCAGCCAGGAGGCTGCCGACGCCTGGCACGCCGCCGGCGTGGCCAACGGGGGGCAGACCTGCGAAGACCCGCCGGGCATCCGCGAAGGGCGGGTCGGCAAACTCTATCTGGCCTATCTCAGGGATCCAGACGGCAACAAACTCTGCGCCCTGCACCGGGTTAAGGAGTAATTTCCATCTCGTCTAAAATTTCCATCTCGTCTAAGAAGTACAGCCCCTCCGTCGCAGTTGCCAGAGCAGGTCTGTTGCTGGTGATGGTGACCACAGTGAGTGGCTGTACCAGTTCGATCCCGGATAATGTCGAAATGATTACCTGGTACGCAGTAAACCCGGCCGGTTCCCTGCGTATCGTGCTCTATGATACCGTCTGTGGCCGACGCTACGGCAGCCTGCGCCTGCCCGGGCGTCAGGAAACCGCCATCACCACCTGTGCCGGCGAGGATGGCCGTGCCAGCGTTCGTTATCGGCCGCACGGCTATGCCAGCCGGGTGGAAGGCTGGACTTATAACACTATCAGGGCAAATCAGCGGGTCTACATGCAGTAGATTCCCCGCCCCGATCATCATTGCCAGAGTCATTTGCATGCACACCCCAACCCCAACCCTGCTCCGCAAGGCCATTGTTTTTCTGACCCCATACAAACTCCAGATGGCAGTCGCCCTGCTGGCCCTGGTGGTAACGTCAGGCCTGACCCTGGGCCTGGTCCAATACGTGAGAATCATTGTCGACTCCGGCTTTGCCGCCGGATCCACCGCGTCACTCAACACGGCTGTCGCCGGATTCGTGATAGTCGCCATCCTGCAGGCGGTGGGCACCTTCACCCGTTTCTACTGGGTTTCCTGGCTGGGGGAGCGGGTCACCGCGGATATTCGCAAGGCGGTATTCAATCACATTATCGACCTGCATCCCGGGTATTTCGAAGCCAACCTCAGTGGCGAGATTTCCTCGCGCATCACCACCGATACCACCCTGATTCAATCGGTGGTCGGCTCGTCGGCCTCCATCGCCCTGCGTAACCTGCTGATGCTGGTTGGCGGCGTAGTGCTGCTGTTCATAACCAACCCGCGCCTGACCAGCGTGGTACTGATCTGTATTCCCCTGGTTGTGGGACCGATCCTTTACTTTGGCCGCAAGGTGCGGCGCCTGTCCCGCAGCAGCCAGGACGAAGTCGCCAATGTCGGTGCCTACGTGGGCGAGAGCATCCAGCAGATCAAGACAGTGCAGGCGTTCAATCACCAGCAGCACGACGACCGGCTGTTCGGTGACCAGGTGGAGCGGGCTTTTAAAGTCGCCAGAAACCGCATCTGGATGCGATCAGTACTTATTGCGGTAGTGACCACCCTGGTTTTCGGGGCGCTGGGCGCCATGATCTGGGTCGGCGGTCAGGATGTGATCAGTGGGCGCATGTCAGCGGGTGAATTGACTGCGTTTGTCGCCTACGCGGTGCTGGTGGCTGCCGCAGTGGGCGCTATCAGCCAGGTGATCAGCGAACTGCAGCGGGCCGCCGGCGCACTGGAGCGGCTGCTGGAACTGCTGGAAGCGGAAAACGAGATTACCGCGCCGGAAAATCCCAGGCAGCTTGACGGCGAATTCCAGGGTCTGCTGGAAATCGACGCGATCCGCTTCTGTTATCCCACCCGCCCGGAAACTCCAGCGCTGGACGGGGTGACGCTGACCATCAATCCCGGCGAAAGTGTCGCCCTGGTCGGTCCTTCCGGGGCCGGCAAGTCCACGTTATTCGATCTGGTGTTGCGTTTTTACGACCCCCAGACCGGAAGTATCCGGTTGGACGGTATCGATATCCGGGAACTGGATCCCCGTGAGCTGCGCCGCCACATCGCCATCGTGTCCCAGCAGCCCACCATGTTCACCGGCAATGTCTGGGACAATATACGTTACGGGCGGCCTGAAGCCAGTGATGAAGAAGTACATGCCGCCGCCGAAGCGGCCTTCGCCAGCGACTTCATTCATAAACTGCCGGAAGGTTACGACAGCCACCTCGGTGAATCCGGTATTCGCCTTTCCGGTGGCCAGAGACAACGCATAGCCATCGCCCGCGCGATCCTCAAGGACCCGGAGATTCTCCTGCTGGATGAGGCCACCAGCGCCCTCGACGCCGAAAGTGAACGAAAGGTACAGATGGCGCTGGAACAATTGATGGCCAACCGTACTTCGCTGGTCATCGCTCACCGTCTGGCCACGGTCATGAACGTGAACCGCATCGTGGTCATGGACAGCGGCAAAGTCATCGATCAGGGCACCCACCGCGAACTCCTGCTCAGCTGCCCCCTCTACGCCAAGCTGGCCAGCCTGCAATTCGCCGAAGGCCGCGCCGCCTGACCCCAAGAATAGGGACAGATTTATTTTCCGTTATTCTCCGGGAATGGAAAATAAATCTGTCACTATTTTGGGGTTATTGCAGGCGCTGGCTGCCGTTTAGTTCTATGCCCAGGGAGCGTAGCTGCTTTTCTGCGAGGGGGTCACCGGTATCAAGCCAGCGCTGGTAGAGAGCCAGGATGTCGGCGGCACTGACGGCATTGGTTCGGGCGCAGGCGTCGGCCACCATTTCCAGCATGCGGCCGAACATGTGTGCCAGTTCGGAAAAGATATGACGATTCTGGCGGGCATTGTCTGCCAGATAATCGTAGGCACTGCCACCCATGCCGATAAAGTAGTCACGCTGTATGCCGTGACGGGCGAATCGCTCCGGAAACAGGGCCCCAAGAAATAGCGCCATGTCTCCCAACTGCTGCAACAACAGGCAGCGTTCCCGATCGTTGTTGGCCCGCAGAGCATCTCCGTAGAGCAGGGCCAACGGGCGCAGAGTTACGTGCCCATCCTGGTAGTAAAATAGCTGATCGCTCCGACCGAACCGGTCCAGCACATTGCCCAGATACCAGCAGGTATCGTCGTGCGGGGGTGGGCGTAATCGCTGCGCATAGCGAGTCAGGCGTTTCTTGAAGTAACTGGCCAGGGAAGTCTCCGTCACCGGAGCCTGGCTGAAATCCAAAAGCATGAATACCTCCGAACTGCCGACCAGACAGGCTTACTATATGTCAAAAAAACCCGTCAATTCAAACCGGAAAATCGATTCCGGAAACTCCATCACAAGAGCGCGGAATTCGTACCCGAACCAAAGGTTGGAAATGAAACAGTCGCCCTTTTGGATCAAGCGGCTCCTGAAGCTGCTCCTCCGGCTTGGCTCACGCCATGCTCGATTTCAGCACCCGATTTGTACCGACTCCCCGCTGACCGACACCAGCACCGGGATGGCCTGAATAGGTAGTCCCGGTCGAAGCCCCTGACCGGGATCAAAGCTGGTCGATCGATACAAGACATTACAGCCGGACCGCCAGCCCTCACCGCAGATAATCTGATTAATTTTCAACAGGTTAATAATCCCCATCCCGAAACTGAAAAAATACTCCAACACCGCTCTTGAAATCCCCTTCCCGCGCCCACATTTGCGTTGTCACCACAGCACAGGGCTCTCCCGAGGCTGTGGCCTGAATTCCCTACAACAGCAAATCATCGAGATCGTCTTCTACAGGAAGGAGGTTTTTCTCATGCAAATAAGACCCCTCTATGACCGCGTCGTAGTACGCCGGCTGGAGTCAGAAACCACCACTGCCGGGGGCATTGTCATCCCCGATTCAGCCACTGAGAAACCCAACCAGGGCGAAGTGATAGCCGCCGGACCCGGCGCACTGTTGGACAATGGCGAAACCCGCCCCATGAGCGTGAAAGTCGGCGACCGGGTTCTGTTCGGCAAGTATTCGCCCACTGAAATGAAACTGAATGGCGAGGATGTTCTTGTTATCAAGGAAACCGATATCCTGGCTGTGATTGAACAGGATAAGACTATGGAGAAAGCAGCATGAGCGCAAAAGTTCTGAAGTTTTCCGATCAGGCAAGAGAACGTATGCTGGCCGGCGTCAACACCCTGGCCAATGCGGTGAAAACGACATTGGGTCCGAAAGGACGCAACGTGGTTCTGGACAAAAGTTTCGGCGCACCGAAAGTGACCAAGGACGGCGTAACCGTCGCCAAGGAAATCCAGCTGGCCGACAAGTTTGAAAACATGGGCGCCCAGATGGTGAAGGAAGTGGCCAGCAAGACTGCGGACGTGGCAGGAGATGGCACCACCACCGCTACCGTGCTGGCCCAGGCCCTGATCCGGGAAGGTCACAAGGCCATTTCGGCAGGCTTCAACCCGATGGACCTGAAACGGGGTATCGACGCGGCGGTAAGAGCGGCCACCGAGGAATTACACAAGCTTTCCAAGCCCTGTGACGACAATAAGGCGATTGGCCAGGTCGCCACCGTTTCCGCCAACTGGAATGCTGACATCGGCGACATCCTGGCTAACGCCATGGAAAAAGTCGGTCGTGACGGCGTGATCACCGTCGAGGAAGGCAAGTCCCTGAACAACGAACTGGACGTCGTGGAAGGCATGCAGTTCGATCGCGGCTACCTGTCTCCGTACTTTGTCACCAACCAGGAAAAAATGCAGGTGGAACTGGACGAGCCGTTCGTCCTGCTGTTCGACAAAAAGATCAGTAACGTCCGCGACATCGTGCCGATACTGGAGGCAGTTGCCAAGGCCGGTCGCTCCTTGCTGATAGTCGCCGAAGATATCGAAGGCGAGGCACTGGCCACGCTGGTGGTAAACAACCTGCGCGGCATCATCAAGGTGTGCGCTGTCAAGGCGCCTGGTTTCGGTGACCGCCGAAAAGCCATGCTGCAGGATATCGCCGTATTGACAGGTGGCACGGTTATCTCCGAAGAGGTAGGCCTGAACCTGGAAAAAACCACCGCCGAAGATCTGGGTAACGCCAAGCGCGTGGTGATCACCAAAGAAAATACCACGATAGTGGATGGTGCCGGAGAGAAAACCACGATCAATGCACGTATCGAACAGATCCGTGGCGAAATCGAAAAGACCTCGTCCGACTATGACCGCGAAAAACTGCAGGAACGTCTGGCCAAGCTGGCTGGCGGCGTGGCGGTAATCAAGGTCGGCGCGGCCACCGAAGTGGAAATGAAGGAAAAGAAGGATCTGGTTGACGACGCGTTACATGCAACCCGAGCCGCAGTGGAGGAAGGTATTGTGCCTGGCGGTGGAGTCGCGCTGGTGCGCACCGCCGATACCATCCGCAACAAAGTCAAAACCGCCAACGCCGATCAGGACATCGGTGTAAAAATCGCCCTGCGGGCGATGGAGGAACCGTTCCGGCAGATCGTCATCAACGCCGGTGTCGAGCCGAGTGTTGTGCTCAACGGCATACGCGAGGGCAAAGGCAGCCACGGCTACAACGCCCAGACCGAGGAATACGGTGACATGTTGAAGATGGGCATCATCGATCCCACCAAGGTCACGCGTTCTGCCCTTCAGAACGCGGCATCGATTGCAGGATTGATGCTGACTACCGAAGTGATGATTACGGACAAGCCGGAAGATAAGAAATCATCCGCAGGTGCCGGCATGCCGGATATGGACTTCTAGTGCTGTAACCTCCCACACCTGATGCAAAACCGGAAAGGCGAAGTGGCAGTGCCACCTCGCCTTTCTTGGTTTCGGGATCGTTTTTTTAAGGTAACTCTATCGAGATACCTCTTCTGAAAGACCGGTCCGAGTGTAACGCTGTTTTCTCCACAGGTGCTCAAGCGCTGTGCCGATCACTTTTCAGGTTCTGGTAGTGACGAGAATGATCAGATAAAGGGCGATGGATACGCCGATATAGAGTTTCTCGACACGACGGCGCCTGTCCGGGTCGGAGCGGGAGCGGGTGAAATCAATTACTGCCTGGCGCAGGAGAAAGGTGTAGAGAATGTAATAGAGAAATGGAATGACATGGATATAAACCGGGTAATCTTCCAACGTTGTTCCGAAGCGATCAAGAATCCAGCCGATTTCCGCATAAATGCCGAACAAACCCAGCCCCGCATTAATGAACATCCATCTGACTTCCTCCTTCCCGAACAGGGTAAGATAGAAAACCAGATAAATCAAAATGGCAAAGCCGCCATGCAGGTACAGAAAGCCGGCGCCGGGACCCTCCGGAGAATAGGCCATGAAGAAGCCGGACAGGCCAAAGGCCAGCATATGCACCATGAAGAATGGGTAGATGAATCCCCAGGGAACCTCCTGACCCTCCCGGTACTGTCTGCCATTGATGGTAATGTCACCCCGCAGTTTCATCTTTGCAAGCCCGTCTTCCTGAGCAACCTGAGAATAATGACAGTTTATCCTTGATATGCAGCGATTTTCTGTTAACCGCTTCATCACTGGCAAATTATCTACACACCGACCTGGCGACGCCTCGGCGAGAATAGATTCGGCATGTCAGCTGTATTGCAGGTTTTAAGGCTAACAGCCAGTTGAAAAACTCTCAGGTGAGTGCAAGACAAGGCAAAATCTGGCGAAAAAGCGCAGTTTACCCCGCGTAAATGAGCATTTTGAGCCAGATTTTAACGCCCTATTGTGCCAGCTGAGAGTTTTTCAACAGGCTGCTAACGCTCCGGGACCCGACCGCCAGTTATCCGTTTCATCAACCTGCCCCGCTCCAGGCGCTCATTCTCACTCACCTGATTGGCCAGTAGCACCGCCTCGTTGTCGACACTTGATGGATAACGGCGCAGAAAATCCGCGGCAGTCATCGACTCTGGCAATCTCACCAGGTCAATGCGATGAGGCGCTACATCGCGATACCGGTCGTCCCGCAGCGGTTGAAAGCTCATGATCGACTGCGCCAATACCGGACCGGCGGTCTCCCATCGCTCCGCCAGGGTATAGCCGAGCACCTGATAAACCGTGTCACCGCTTGCGGCATACAGCACGTACCCCCTCACCGGCTGACCTGACTGCCCCTCCGGGGGACTGGCACTGAAATCCGCCCATGCGACATCGAGACCATTGAGTGTCTGGCTGCTGTTCTGGTTGATGGTCACGCCCTGCTCCATGAAACCCGACAGTGCTGCCTGCGGCGAATTCGTCTCGGCAATGGAGAGTTGCATTACCGCATCACGGTCAGGCGCAGCAGCCTGTACCGACTGGGGGCTGTTCTGAGTCGTCCAGTTCTGCGGGAAAGTGAGTTCCAAAGCCAGTTGGGGCTGAATGAAGCGCTGACCAATGAAGTAACCCTGGCGCGGGTCTTCGCCAAACACCAGACCATCAAGATGCGACAGTAACTGGTCGCGCCCGCTCAGAAAGTCACTGAAATCCTGCTGCGCACGGGCAATACGGCGTTCGTTGGCAGCCACCCGGTCACCCGGGTCGGGATGGGAAAGCATCCAGCCCGGCACACCCATCTCTTCGGCGCTGGGGCTGGTGGACTGCAGCATCCGCATAACCGCGGTCAGACCCTCGGGATTATGCTCGGTACGAACCAGGTAGCGATAACCCAGTTCATCCGCCTGGGCCTCATCCTGACGGCTGTAGCGCAATGACAGGAGTTGCATGGCCTGCAGAATGGACTCGGTATTATTTCTGACCGTTTCTGAGATAATCGACCCACCAATCAGGCCAATCATGCCGATCTGCTGCTGGGTAATCTGTCGCGCGGCGTGGCGGGCGGTCACGTGTCCCACTTCATGGCCCAGCACTCCGACCAGTTCCGCTTCGGAATTCATATTGGCCAGAATTCCCCGGGTTATGTAGATAAATCCGCCCGGCAGGGCGAAGGCATTGATAAGCTCATGATCCACCAGCTTGAACGACCAGGGCAGATTGGGGCGCTCTGACACGGCAACCAGTGACATGCCAAGTCCGGTGATATAGTCCTGCAGCTCCTGGTCCGGATAGAGCCCTCCAAACTGGGCCGTGGCAGCAGGATCACTTTGCCGGCCCATCTGGATTTCCTGAACTTCGTTGACAAAACTCAACTCCCGTTCGCCGGTGGCAGGATTGACAGCACAGGCCTGAAGCTGGAACAGTGAAACTGTTAGCAGAGAGATTAAACTAAAACTAGCGACTGACTTTCCTGAACATAATTTCATATCAACTAAACAACTCTATAGATGTTTTCAGAATTGCAAATATTCTATACCTCCATAATTCAGTGACTGTTCACTATCATAGCAGCCTGTCAGGCAATTGAATTCCCACTGCTCCAGTATAACTAAATCACTAGCTCATTGGATAACTAGTGGAGACAACCAGCAATTCTGAGCCAATCTGCAACTATGCTAGCTGCTATCGCTCTCGTTCCCTAAACCTATGGTGGCTTTTGTTTGTTCCGTAACTCGGAAATGAACGGCAAACCGGTGAACGCCCGGGGCTTAAGATCGCACCGCCCAGACTGCCAATGCCCCCCAACAGGGCATCGGTAATATCCACATAACGCCCCACCACGCCCAGTTGCAGCGCTTCCACGCCACCGGCAAAGCCGAACCCCGCCACGGTGGCCAGCACCAGAATTGTGCGCCGGGACGGCGCCCGGGTCAGGCCTCCCAGCCACAGAGCCAGTAACCCACCCAGGGGCGCATAAAGGATCGGTTCACGTACGATATCAACCGCCGATTCGAGGGAACTGGTGGTGAAATGCAGGCGAAATGGCAGAAAGTTGCTGTTGTTGAGCAATTTGTACCGCAACGCCCGCAGCGACAGCTCGAACTCGAACGGCGACAGGGCTATGGCCAGTAACAGCAACCCGTACAGTAACCCAGCGCCCAGCAGCAGCCAGTGGCGTTCGGCGGCGCTCAGGCCCACCTTGTCCGGCCCGGCACGACGGGCAAACCCGACCATCACGCTGGCTACCCCCAGCCCGGTCAGAAAACCCAGTACCGGCACCAGGATGTCGCTGCGACCGGAACGGATAAACAGGTTGCTGGCTTCCGTGACCAGTCCCAACAGCAGGCAATGTATTGCCGGCTGCAATATTCCGACGCGCCTCCTTAACAACAGGATATAGGCGCTCAAAAAAGCGAGTGGCAGGAATACCAGCAGTTGCAGCATCAGGTACTGGGTGTGCACGCCATTACGAAAATGAAACAGCGGGTCCACGATCAGACGCGGCATCCGGTAGCCGGTCCCATGCAGCTTGGCGGCCAGTTGCGACAGGGAAAAACTGATATCCAGGGGCAGCAGCACAGCGATGAGCACCACCGTCAGATAGATGAAGCGCAACCCGGTGACGTTCTTCAGATGCTGTTCCTGACCACCGGATTCCAGGCCCAGCAAAGCGGCCGGGCTGACCCCGAAATGCAGCACGGCGATCCTGGCAATGGCAAATCCCAGCACATAGCCGGTGCCGTTACTGACCACGTCGGTGGCGTCGGAGAAGCGACCGATAAAAGCCTGTACGACTTCCACGCCGACACTGAGCAGGAAGCCCCATCCCCAGTGCAGTCCGGGTCGGGAAAGTCGGGCCGGCGCCAACGACAGGGCCACCAGGAAACCCAACGGCATATACAACAGAAGATTGATGGAAATGTCCCGCAGGTTCCACCACCGCAGCCGGAATTCATCAGCCAGAAAGAACAGTTCGCCAGGACCAGCCCTGGCGAACCGACGCGGTGAAATAAAA
Source organism: Pseudomonadales bacterium (assembly GCA_024234395.1). GTDB lineage: Bacteria > Pseudomonadota > Gammaproteobacteria > Pseudomonadales > Pseudohongiellaceae > NORP240. Next base: position 1,907,391 of record JACKOH010000002.1, on the reverse strand, counting down.
TCAGGCAGGTAGAAACTGGCAAATGCGAGGAATACCAGATAGCAGAGGACCAGGCTGCCGAAGTAGCGGGAGGCCAGCTTTATGGGCGGTGACTGCATGGGACCATTACTATAGGAATATACCAATAGGCCAGTGTGCCACTCTGCGATACCGGCTTTCCGGCGCGTATTCATGGCCGCTGAGTAAATTCTCAAAGATAGGCAACGTGGCTCGGATCGGCAACTGATTTACGTTCGGCCGAGGGCTCTTGCGGCGGGAAAACCCCTGCTGTACTCTCTCTCATTCTTACTGCACCGCAGCAGGGCACGGCAGTCTCCGCAGCAGCGGCCGGCCCGGCGCCCCGCGGCATGGATTCCACCTTATTCAGGAAACGTCAGGTTCCCGGCAACACGCTGCCAATCAGGAGATTCATAATGTCCTCGTTCCGCCTTAAATCCACTGTTTCATTCCTGGCCGTGCTAGGCACTGCCGCCCTGATCACGGGCCACAGTTACTCACAGGACCCTGACCGGCAACTGGATCTGAGCGCCACCCTGTTCAAATGCCTGACCGAAATGGCCAAGGTCGACAAAGGCGACTTTTTTGTAGACAACCTGCTGGGTGATCTGGACGCTACCCTGGCTGTGGCCAATTCGGACACCGGAGGGAGCTATCCACCAGGCTCGGTGGTTTCCCTGATTCCTGCCGAGGTTATGGTCAAGCACCGTGAAGGCTGGAATCCGGCCACCAACGACTGGGAGTTTATCGAGCTGAACCTGGCGGATGGCGAACCCGCCTTTTCTGCGCGCGGTACCACCGAAGTGGTCAACCAGTTCGGCGGTAACTGCTTCGGCTGCCATCAGCTGGCACGACCGGAATGGGACCTGATCTGCGCCAGCGATCATGGTTGTGCACCGCTGCCTGTGCCCCGGGAAGCATTGCTCGGCATGCAGGCCAGGGATCCGCGCTGCACCCGGGAAGACTGATAACCGTCTTACCCGGCGGGTGCCCGCGCCAGCTCAGCCGGCGTTGCGCAGGCCACCGAAAGCGGCGAACAGATCTTTGAAAAAGCCCGCCAGTTCGAGACTCATCAGGGCAAACTCCTGATCGAATTGCTGGGATGGATCCTCCGCCTCGGAGTCGCCGCTTTCTTCCTGAATTCCCTCGAAGCGAAGCCGCTTGACGGTCAGGTCATCATGAACAATGCAGCTCACTTTATTGTTCCACATGACCCCCAGTGACTTGACCCGCTTGTCGGCCACCAGCATCGCTTTCAGTTCATCGGTCAGCAGATCCTGGCCCTTGCAACGTACCACGTTGCTGCCATCGAGCGGATTGTAGAGTTCACAGTCGTGTTCGATAGCAAATTTATGAGTAGCCTTGTGCTCCTGCAGCCAGCGGGTCATCACATCTCCCGGTGAGCGTTTGGCATCCGGCTGCGCCACCGGCAGCGAACCCAGACTGTCCCGCAGCAGGTTCAACAGTGCCTCCGCTTTCGGCGCGCTCGGTGTATCGATTACCAGCAGGTTTTCCCTGGGTGCCAGGTAGGCATACAGCTGCTGATTCTTCACGAAGGCCTGGGGCAGCAGTGATGCATAAACATCATCCTGAATCTGCCTGCGCTCCTTGCGGTACACCTTGCGCGACTGCCGCTCTTCCAGCTCGGCCACCCGCTCCTCGGTGGCGTCCCTGACCACGGACACCGGCAACAGCCGTTCCTGTTCGCGGGCACAGAGCATGGTGTAGTTGCCCACCGTATGCGTCAGCATCTCCCCTTCCTTACCCAGTGGGCTGCTCCAGCCCAGGCTGGATTTGTCATAACTGTTGCAGGGCTGGAACACGTGTTCGATGAGTTTTTCTTCCAGTTCCTCCGGCGTCAGCTCGAACGGTTCGGTCAGCAGGTAGAGGCGAATATTCTTAAACCACATGGTGTCAATTCCGTATTGTTGGGAGCATTTCAGTTCGCGCGTGAAAGGATCCGACATCAGCTCCCGTTGGCTGGGCCGGTCGCAGGCGAAGCGCGGATTATTCTACAGCCGCCTGCAAGTTTCCAGCTCTGCGACCGACGGGCAATGCTGCTGAAAGGATGCGAGCAGTATCTGTCAACCGGGAAATCTTTTTTTCTGCCACGGGTGGAAGATCCTTGCCTGACTGGTCTGGTTTCGTAACCTGAATCAGTATAGACTCGCGCTCCCGGACCGGGGCCAACCAGCCCCAGAATGGGTACGATTTTCAAGGCAGTAAATTTCCGGATTCAACCATGCACCTCACAGCCACGGGCAATGCCCTGTTCAGCAAGACCCAGCAACGCGTCCTCGGCCTGTTGTTCGGCGCCCCCGAACAACGCTTCTACACCAACGAGATTGTCCGCATGGCTGCCATGGGGCGCGGCACGGTGGGCCGCGAACTGGAGCGCCTGGAGTCCATCGGCCTGATCAATTCCACCCGCGAAGGACAGCAACGCTATTATCAGGTCAACCCGGGCAGTCCCCTGTATCCGGAAGTGCTGGGCATCGTGCGTAAAACTTCCGGCATCGACTCGATTGTTGGCGAGGCACTGGAGAGCTGGCGCGAGCAGATCCTGCTGGCGTTCATCTACGGCGCCATTGCCAACGGCAGGGAAACCGTCGACAGCCCGGTGGAGCTGTTTATCGTGGCCGAGCACCTTGCCTACGGGGATGTGATGTTGACCCTGAACGAAGCATCCAGGCTGGCCGGCCGCCCCATCAAGCCATCCATTTACACCCGCGCGCAGATCCGCCGCGAACTGGCCAAGGACAACGCCTTCATCCGGCGGGTATTACGCCATCCCAAACTCTGGGTAATGGGTGGCGAGGCCTCACTCAAGGCGGTGATTCACCGCCAGTGACGCGACGCTGCCTGGACAGCGAAAGCTCCCCAATAATTCCGACCGTCCTTAAGTCTGTCTTAAGCTGCGGCCAATACTGTGACGGGAAAATTAACAGGAGTTGACCTTGCAGTTCCGTCCGGCCCGCCCCTTCTGCCTGGCAATAATGACCGCAATACTCGCTGTCGGTTGCACCGTCAGCGACGAGCCTGACAACCTGACCGGTCTGGTTACGCAGTGCGATTCCTGTCACGCCCCTGAGGCACAGATGACTTCCCTGGCACCGGTCCTGAACGGTCTGCCCCGGCGCTACCTGGAAGAACAGATTGGCTATTTTCAATCTGGCCAGCGCGGGGGCGGCGACACGGACTCCCCGACGGCCGGGATGGTCGCACAACTGGCAACTCTTAGCGCTGCCGAGACCGGGAAGCTGGTCAGACATTATGCGGCGCAGACCCGCATCGTTTCCCGGCAGACCGTCCCCGGTAACGTCGCAGCCTGAGAACCTCTTTACGAAGAAAACTGTGCCGGCTGCCATAGCAGCTCGATGGGCCGACTCTTCACCGGGAGTCCACCCATAACCCAGCTTCAGGGTCCTTATCTGCTTGCGCAACTCAGGGATTTTGCCGGCGACCGGCGTTCAGTTTCCGAGCCTGGCAAACATCAGGCAACAATGATGGCGGTGGCGAAGCGGTTCAATTCAACGCAACTGGTAGACATTACTGCCTACCTGAAGACGTTGGATAACTGAGTCACCGGCAACAGCACCGGATGCAGTATGAATCCAGTGCTGGCAGCGACCTTCGGCGTGTCACTGTTTATTCAGCGCCGCCTGCAGGAGGTCACCCAGGCTTCCGGTTTTTGCAGGTGCCTGCGTTCTACTCCGGCCCTTTCCTCTGGGCTCTTTGATCCTCTGATCAACCCCGGCACTGGCCGGGGATTTTTTTGCCTCTGCGGCCGTGTCATCCAGACGCATGGTCAGGCTGATACGCTTGCGGGGCTGGTCAACTTCCAGCACCTTGACCCTTACCACATCGCCGGTCTTCACCACCGTGTGGGGATCTTTCACGAAATGATTAGCCAGGGCAGAGATATGTACCAGGCCGTCCTGGTGGACACCGATATCCACAAAAGCGCCGAAATTGGTCACATTGGTAATTACCCCTTCCAGCACCATGTCGGGTTTCAGGTCGGCCAGGGTTTCGACTCCATCGCGGAAGTCCGCGGTTTTGAATTCCGGACGCGGGTCGCGGCCGGGCTTTTCCAGCTCGGCGAGAATATCTGTCACCGTGGGTAAACCGAACTGTTCGTCGGTGAAGGCGGCCGGATCAAGGCGCTTCAGAAAACTGCTGTCACCGATGATGGCACCGATATGACGCTGGCTGAGAGTGATTATCTTCTCCACCACGCGATAGGACTCCGGGTGCACCGCCGACGCATCCAGCGGGTTGTCACCATCGACGATGCGCAGAAAGCCGGCCGCTTGCTCGAAGCTCTTGTCGCCGAAGCGCGGGACTGCCTTGAGATCCTCGCGACGCTGAAAGCGGCCATGCTGATTGCGGAACTCAACGATATTCCTGGCCAGGGAAGGAGTCAGTCCGGCCACCCGGGCCAGTAACGGGGCCGACGCCATGTTCACATCCACACCGACCGCGTTAACGCAATCCTCCACCACGGCATCGAGGGACTGACCCAGTTTCACCTGGCTGACGTCATGCTGATACTGGCCCACGCCGATGGATCGGGGCTCGATCTTGACCAGCTCCGCCAGGGGATCCTGCAGGCGCCGGGCGATGGAGATGGCGCCGCGCACCGTCACGTCCAGGTCGGGGAACTCCTGGCGGGCGGTATCGGAGGCTGAGTACACAGACGCGCCCGCTTCGTTGACCATGACTTTCCTGAGAGTCAATTCCGGGTGCCGCTTGATCAGATCGCCGGCCAGTCTGTCGGTTTCCCGGGAGGCCGTGCCGTTACCAATGCTGATCAGTTCGACGGCATACTTTTTACACATTGCGGCCAGGGTGGCGATGGACTGATCCCATTGATTGCGGGGCGCATGAGGATAGATGGCGGTATCCTCCAGGTATTTGCCGGTGGCATCCACGATCGAGACTTTCACGCCGGTACGCAGACCCGGGTCCAGCCCCATGGTCACCCGGCCGCCGGCTGGTGAAGCCAGCAGGATCGCTTTCAGATTCTGGGCGAACACCCGAATCGCCTCGTCCTCGGCCTGTTCACGCAGTTGTCCCAGCAGATCCACTTCCAGCCTGGTCAGCAGCTTGACCCGCCAGGTCCAGCCGGCCATTTCCCGCAGCCAGCCGTCTCCGGGCCGGCCCTGGTCCTCGATGCCGAGGTGCCGGGCCACCATGACCTCACAGGGATCAGCACGGTCGGGTTCCTTCTCCACCTGGTCATGCGATCGGGAAGCGACCGCCAGGGTCAGAAATCCTTCCTTGCGCCCCCGGAATACTGCCAGGGCCCGATGGGAGGGAATTTTACCCAGCGCTTCCTCATACTCGAAATAATCCTGGAACTTGGCAGCCTCTTTTTCCTTGTCCGGCAGGACCTTGGACTGCAGGACACCATTTTCCCACAGATAGGTACGCAGCCGCCCGGCCAGCCCGGCATCTTCGCTGAACCGCTCCATCAGAATATACCTGGCCCCTTCCAGAGCAGCCTTGACATCGGCCACCCCCTTGTCGGCATCCACAAATGACTCGGCTTCGACCGCCGGATCCAGTCCTGGATCGGCGTAAAGCCTGTCGGCCAGTGGCTCCAGTCCCGCTTCGATGGCGATCATGCCGCGGGTACGGCGCTTGGGTTTGAATGGCAGATACAGATCCTCCAGCTCGGTTTTGGTCTGGGCAGCACGGATCTGTTTTTCCAGTTGCGGTGTCAGCTTTTCCTGTTCGCCGATACTGTCGAGAATGACCTGGCGGCGTTCTTCCATCTCGCGCAGATACCGCAGGCGGGTTTCCAGTTCACGCAATTGCAGGTCATCGAGGCCACCGGTCACTTCCTTGCGGTAGCGGGCGATGAACGGCACCGTCGCGCCCTCGTCCAGCAGGCCTACGGCCGCCTGCACCTGGGCGGTTTTTACATTCAATTCTTCAGCAAGTTGCGCAGTAATATCCATGGGGAACTACAATCCTTCATTGAAACTGAGATGAGAACCGGTGGCGTTCAGTTCAGCCCGGCCGGTTTCAGGTGATCGATATGGCCGCGCATTCTGCACGGGTAGCAGCACCGGTGCAAGCACCAGGCGGGCACCTGTCCAAGCTGCCGGACCGGCACCCCTCCGGGGTGCAGGATCGCTGCCGCCGGATTGGCGGCCGGACCGATTCAGAGGATTCTGTCAGGATTGTCCAGGACCTTGTCAGCATTGGCAAGACTCCGGTCCGGGCTTGATGCCCGGAACCAACCTGCCCTGACTCCGCACCGTGGAGACCTCTCTATCTCACTGTTTTTTGAGGGCTTTTTACTGCCACAGCCTGGAGCAGACCGGTTGGCACGGATATCGCATTTTTCTAATTTGTCTAAATTGTCTAACAGACTGCTGACAAACCCTGAAGTGAGCGCAAGACAGGACGACATCTGGCGAAAAAGCGCAGTTTACACGCCGTAACTGAGCATTTTGAGCCAGATTTTAACGCCGTACTGTGCCAGCTGAGCGTTTTTCAACAGGCTGCTGAGTCGCGCAACAAGCTTAACAGTGAAGAACCTGTCCTGCCGCCACCAGGCCGGATCCGTAATGAACCCTGGAGATGAAATATGCAAACCAACCCACTGATTTCCTCACTGGCCCTGGCACTGCTGCTGGTCACCGGCTGCGCCACGGGCCAGGCCCTGACTCCCGACGAGCGCAACGACCTGCTGCTGATGCGGGAAGAAGAGAAGCTGGCCCGGGATGTCTACCTGGCCCTCGATGAGACCTGGCATGCCACCGTGTTCAGCTCGATCGCCGAATCCGAACAGCGGCACATGGACGCGGTGTTGAACCTGCTCAATTTCTTTGGCATCCCCGACCCCGCCGCGGGCAACGCGGCCGGCGTTTTCAGTAACAGTGAGTTGCAGGAGCTTTATCATCTGGCCGTGGATTACGGCGGGCAGTCCCTGGTCGCCGCCCTGGAGGTCGGAGTCTACATCGAGCAGACCGATATCGAGGATCTGCAGAACGCCATTGCCAGAACCAGCTGGAATAATATCGCCAGGGTTTACAGCAACCTGTTGCGAGGCTCCACCAACCACCTGGCTGCGTTCACCAACAATCTCGATGCCGTCAGTGGTAATCAGAACGGCGGCGCCGCGTTACCCGGCACGGCAGTTTACGAACCCATCAGCCAGACTCTTTATGTTCCGGCAATCGACATCACGCTGCCGGATGACAGCGTGGTGGTGCTCGATGCCCTGCTGCGCCTGGTTGAAACCTTTCCACAGGCACTGGAACTGGTCAACGCCAGCGAAACCAGCAAACTGCCGTCGGTGGATCACGCCAGCTTCAGTTTCGATACCGGTACACTGACTCTCCCCGACCTGGTGGTGGGTGCCAATCACCTGGACCCGATCGATGACACCCATTACACCGCGACCCTGCAGTTGCTGGAAGCGGACGGAGTCGGCGTGGCCTTTGTCGTGACATCGCTGGTGGCTAAATAGAATGGAAAGGGGCAATAGGGACAGTCCCTGCTGGCAAGGGGGGAAGGAAAAAGGAAAAGGGGACAGTCCCAGAGGGACTGTCCCCTTTTCCCCCACCGTATTCCACCAACACCCTTAACTGTCTTGAGGTATACTCAGCGGCCATGGAATCAGCCCGGGAAGTCTTGCAGCAGGTATTCGGTTACCAGCAGTTCCGTCCGCCACAGGACGCGATAATCGATACGCTGATGAACGATGGCGACGCGCTGGTGCTGATGCCTACCGGTGGTGGCAAGTCGCTCTGTTACCAGATACCCGCCCTGCTGCGGCCCGGCTGCGGGATCGTGATCTCGCCGCTGATCGCACTGATGCAGGATCAGGTGGAAGCACTGCGGCTGCTTGGCGTGAAAGCAAGTTTCCTCAACTCCACCCTGGACCCGGACACGGCCCGCGAGGTGGAGCAGTCGCTTCGCAATGGCCAGCTTGACCTGCTCTATATTGCGCCGGAGCGGTTACGACAACCACGCACTCTGGCTCTGCTGCACGAAATCGAGCTCGCCCTGTTCGCTATCGATGAGGCTCACTGCGTGTCCCAGTGGGGACACGATTTTCGCGCCGACTACCTGGAGCTGAGCCTGCTGCACGAACAGTTCCCCACGGTTCCCAGAATTGCCCTGACTGCCACCGCCGACGCCAGGACCCGCCAGGAAATTATCAGGCGACTGGACCTGACCGGGGCCAGTCAGTTCATTGCCGGTTTCGATCGTCCCAATATCCGCTACCGGATTGCCCTGAAGCAGAATCCGAAACTGCAGTTGCTGCGTTTCCTGAAAGACGAACACCCCGGCGACGCCGGCATCGTGTACTGTCTGTCACGCCGCAAGACCGAGGAAACCGCAGCCTGGCTCCAGGAGCAGGGCTTCGATGCGCTGCCCTACCATGCCGGATTGAGTGCCGACCGGCGCGCCGCGCACCAGGCCCGGTTTCTGCGTGAGGAAGGCGTGATCGTGGTGGCAACCATTGCCTTCGGCATGGGTATCGACAAGCCGGACGTACGTTTCGTGGCCCACCTGGACCTGCCGAAGACCGTTGAGTCCTATTACCAGGAAGCCGGGCGCGACGGGCTGCCGGCTGACGCCTGGATGATCTATGGCTTGCAGGATGTCATCAAACTGCGCCAGATGATGGCCGGCTCCCGGGCCGCTGAGGAACATCGCCGCGCCGAACAACAGCGTCTTAACGCCATGCTGGGTCTTTGTGAAATTACCACCTGCCGGCGCCAGGCGCTGCTGAGCTATTTTGGCGAATCCCTGGACCAACCCTGCGGCAACTGCGACACCTGCCTGGAACCGGTAGATACCTGGGATGGCACCGAAGCGGCTCAACTGGCCCTCAGTGCGGCGTACCGGACCGGCCAGGTATTCGGCGTCAATCACCTGGTGGACGTCCTGCGGGGCGCCGACAACGACCGCATTTTCCAGTATGGACACCAGCGTCTGCCGCTGTATGGCAAAGGCCAGGACCTGGACAATAACCAGTGGCGTTCGGTATTCCGGCAACTGGTGGCACGCGGTTATCTGAGCGTCGATCTGGAACGGTTCGGCGCGCTGTGCCTGGAAGAGAAGTGCCGCGCCGTGTTGCGTGGCGAGGAAAGTCTGGAACTGCGCCGCGACGTGCGCACCAGGACCGTCAAACAACGCACCCGTACTCCGTTACCGGAAGAAGTCGACGTGGCACTGTGGGAAGCGTTGCGGGACTGTCGACGGGAACTGGCCGAGGAGCAGGGTATCCCACCCTACGTGATTTTTCATGACAGCACGCTGCGGGAAATGTGTGTGAACCTGCCCCAGGACCTGGATCAGTTCAGCCAGCTGACCGGTGTCGGCGAACGGAAACTGGACAAATACGGTCCCGCCTTCCTGCGGGTGCTCCAGGATTACCGCAGCGGGGCACTGATCGACTGACCGCACTTCCCTGCCGGTTGCTTCCTCTGCCCGTCACAAGTGACTCCACGACTCCAATTCTGCTGCAGGTCCCTGCCAGCTGCCGTTCCAAGCCAGGACATTGCGCCTCGCAGCCCGCAGCGGCCGCAATCGCGCCCAATGGTTGCTGCGGTCAGACGTGCTGAAGCCCGCACACTGGTACCGGATCGACTACGCCTTACAATAGATCCTTCATAAATAGATGCCTTATAACTTGCCACTCGTAAAATAGGCGCTACAAAAACGCAGCGCCAATTGAATCGCAGGCAATCGACAGACCCCGACCACGCGGTCAAACCACTTGCAAGGAGTTATTGACAACCATGATCAGATCCAGTTATCGACGCCACCTGACCAGTTTTCTCTCAGTCGCGGTGACGCCGCTGTTGACGGTGCTTTCCCCCCAGGTCGCGGCCCAGGAATTCCAGGCCGGCGAGCCCATTGGGTCGGTCAATGAAGCCGGCGTCAGAGTTCCGATGTCAAGCAACGTCAAGGTCTACGGCAGCTTCCACTTTTCCGAAAGCTGTACTTTCGATCCGCAACGCAACCTGATCCTGGCCATGAACAATGGCGAACGAGGCGACGGTACCGAAAACGACGGTTTCGTGTCCCTGATCAATCCCGATGGCTCGGTACACACACCGAAATGGATCGGCGTCACCCGCGACGGACTGGAGCTGAATCACCCTCTCGGCAGCGCCATCGCCAATGGCGTGCTGTACACGGTCGACACCGGCTATGTCCGATCCTTCGATCTGGCCAGCGGCCGGCCACTCAAGGCGGTGCCGATTCCCGGTTCAACAGTGCTTAACGGCATTGCGGTAACGGAGGATGGCACCATCTACGCTTCCAACACCCGTTCCCCGGAACTGATCTACAAGGTCACTGCCGACGACGAAGTCTCGGTTTTCGCCCAGGGCGCACCGCTGGCCGCTCCCAACGGCGTGGCCATCGACCCGGATGGCAATATCGTGGTAGTCAACATCAACGACAATGCGGTAATCACTTACGACCCGGAAGGTGAAGTCGTGCGCATCGAACACGCTGTGGAAGGCGGCAACGATGGCGTGGTGGTCCTGCCGGACGGCACCAAGTATGTCAGCAGCGTTCGCTTCGGCAGCGTTTCCCGGATCCGTCCTGGCGAGGAAGCCGAGATCATCGCCAGCGGCATACCCAGCGCCGCCTCCATGTGCTACGACTCGGTACAGAACCAGCTGGTCATCCCGCTCAATGCCAACTTCGCACTGGCTTTCATCCCGCTGTAGCGGACAGGGACAGTCCCTCCGGGACTGTCCCTGTAGTCTCGAATAGGAAAACGGGGAAGAGGAGGAAAAGGAGGAAAAGGGGGGAAAAGGGGACAGTCCCTCAGGGACTGTCCCCTTTTCCCCCCTTCCCCCTCTTCCAAACACTAACTGAATTGCAGCACACCGTCGTCAAGCAACCCCTTACCCAGCAGCTTCCGATCCAGCAGGTAGTTCTGGGTGTTGCGCCATGGCAGATGATCCCCCTGTTGGGGAAACAGGTGCAGACCCCGCTTCATGTAGCCCGGATTAAAATCGGTCACCCAGGGCTCGGCAGCCATGGATTCCTCACCTTTCCCAAGACAGGGCTGAAAACGCGTGGTGCCGGTGCGGTCCAGGTGCTGGAACATTTCGCAGACAAACCGGGAGTTCAGATCGGCCCGCAGGGTCCAGGATGCGTTGATATAACCGAAAGTCCACACCAGATTGGGGACACCTGACACCATCATTCCGTGGAAACTGAAACGACGGGAAAAATCTATCTTTTCGTCACCGAGATAAAACGCCACGCCTCCGAACAGCTTCAGTTCCAGACCGGTGGCCGTAATCAGGATGTCCGCTTCCACCAGTTCACCGGACTGCATCAACACGCCCTGCGCTGTAATCCTGTCGATCAGTCCGGTAACCACTCGTGCCTTGCCACTCTTTATCGCCTTGAACAGGTCGGCATCGGGAACCAGGCACAGGCGCTGGTCCCAGGGATTGTAGCTGGGAGCGAAGTCCCGCTCGACCGGATAGTCATCGCCCAGTTCCTTGCGATTGAGTCGCAGCAGATACTGGCGCAGTTTGTCAGGTCTGCTGCGGGAGCGGCGATAAATGGCGTTCTGGAACCAGATGTTGCGTGCCCGGATCAGGCGATAAGCCAGGCGCTCCGGTAACAATCGGTTGAGCAGTTGCGCCAGCCGGTCGACACCGGGTCTGGAAACCACGTAGCTGGGCGATCGCTGAATCATACTAACCTGCGCTGCACGCTCGGCCAGCGCAGGCACCAGCGTCACCGCAGTGGCACCGCTGCCGATCACGGCCAACCGCCGATCAGCAAAATCCAGATCCTCTGGCCAAAACTGGGGATGGATCACCGGCCCCTGGAAGTCGCCGATTCCAGGCAGTTCGGGATTGAATCCGTGTTCATAATTGTAGTAGCCGCTACACAGAAACAGTACCCGGGTCCGGTAGTGATGTGGACGACCCTCCCGGTCCTCAGCCAGCACCTGCCACTGCGACTCATCGTCCTGCCAGCGGGCCTGGGTGACTTTCTGACCGAAGCGGATATGTTGCGCCACTCCATACTCGTCAACCGCTTCCTGCAGGTAAGCCTTGATCGCGGGACCATCAGCCAGGGCTTTGGGATCAGACCAGGGTTTGAATGCAAATCCAAACGTGTGCATGTCGCTGTCGGAGCGAATACCGGGGTAGCGGAACAGGTCCCAGGTACCGCCAATGGCATCCCGCGCTTCGAGGATCTGATAGGACTTGCCAGGACACTGCCGATGCAGATGACAGGCTGCGCTGATTCCGGAGATGCCGGCACCGACGATCAGCAGGTCAAGCAGGGGTACCGTATCTGGCATGTTAACTCTCCGGGGCTTTCCCTTATAATGCAGACTGATTTAAAAAACACTCGGGTTCAAGCGGTATTCAAAAGGCTGCTGCGTTAACGGACCTCTGACAAACAGCCTGTTGAAAAACTCTCAGGTGAGTGCAAGACAAGGCAAAATCTGGCGAAAAGGCGCAGTTTACACGCCGTAAATGAGCATTTTGAGCCAGATTGTAACGCCGAATTGAGCCAGCTGAGGGATTTTCAACAGGCTGTTAATAAAAACAGGTTAATGCTATGCCCACCGACAGAGTGACCATCCATGGTCTGCAGGTTGCATCGATCTTAGCAGATTTTATCAATCGCCAGTTGCTGCCGCGACTGGACCTGGAAGAGGATGCATTCTGGAGCGGCCTGGCGGCGATCATTGCCGATCTTTCCCCTGCCAACACCCGGCTGCTGTCGATCCGCGATCAGTTACAGGAACAGATCGACGCCTGGCATCGTCAGCACCGGGGGTCGGCATTCGATCCTGACGCATACCAGGCATTCCTGCGGGAAATCGGTTACCTGATCGAGCCCGGTGGGGATTTCCAGGTGACGACGGCCGCCGTGGATCGGGAAATCGGTGAGCTGGCGGGACCCCAGCTGGTGGTTCCGGTCAGGAATGCCCGCTTTGCCTTGAATGCGGCCAACGCCCGCTGGGGCAGTCTCTACGACGCGCTGTACGGCACCGACGCCATTGCGGAAGAAGACGGCATCCGGCGCGGGACTGACTATAATCCGCAGCGGGGCCGGCAGGTCATTGCCTTTGCCCGTAATTTTCTGGACCAGACTTTTCCCCTGACCGCCGGCAGCTACTCGGATGCAACAGGATTCTCGATCAGCACTGGCAGCCTGAAAATTCACTTTGCCGAGCACACCGAGACTCTGCAACAGCCCGCACAATTTCGCGGCTACCGGGGTAACCCGGCCGACCCGGATACAGTACTGCTCTGCAATCACGGCCTGCACGTGGAAATCCGGCGTGACCGCGAATCGACAATCGGCGCCGGGGATCCGGCCGGGATATCGGACCTGATTCTGGAAGCGGCAGTCACCACCATTCAGGACTGCGAAGATTCAGTAGCAGCCGTGGATGCCGCCGACAAGGTGGAAGTGTACCGGAACTGGCTGGGCCTGGTGTATGGCGACCTTACCGACACCTTTATCAAACAGGGTGAATCGCAAACCCGGATCCTTAACCTGGACCGCGACTATGTATCCGCAGACGACGACACATTGACCCTGCCGGGACGCAGTCTGCTGCTGATCCGTAATGTGGGACACCTGATGCGCAATGACTCGGTACTTGATGCCGATGGAGTCCCGGTCTACGAGGGCATCCTGGACGCCATGGTCACCGGCGCCATCGCCAGTCTCGATGTGCAGGGCAGAACCCTGTTGCGCAACAGCCGGACCGGCAGCATCTATATCGTCAAGCCGAAGATGCACGGACCCGAGGAAGTCAGCTTCACCTGTGAACTGATGGGTCGCGTGGAACAGGTCCTCAACCTGCCGCCGGCTACCATCAAGCTCGGCATCATGGATGAAGAAAGACGCACCACGCTGAATCTGAAGGAATGCCTGCGTCGCGCCAGCGATCGGGTCATGTTCATCAATACTGGCTTTCTGGACCGCACCGGTGATGAAATCCATACCAGTATGGAAGCCGGGCCGATGATTCCCAAGGCGGCGATGAAGAACAGCACCTGGATCCAGGCCTATGAAAACCACAATGTGGATGTGGGGCTTGCCTGTGGACTGCCCGGACACGCGCAGATCGGCAAGGGCATGTGGGCCATGCCCGACTTGATGGCACAGATGCTGGAAGACAAGATCGGTCATCCCCGGGCCGGGGCCAGCACCGCCTGGGTCCCCTCACCCACCGCGGCGGTCCTGCATGCGCTGCACTACCATCAGGTGGATGTGCAGGCTCGGCAACAGGAACTGAAAACACGGCCTCCGGCAAGCCTGGAGGCTCTCCTGACGATACCCCTGCTTAGTGATCCGAACAGTCTGAACCCGGCCATGATTCAGCAGGAACTGGACAACAATGCCCAGGGAATTCTGGGCTACGTGGTTCGCTGGATCGATCAGGGGATCGGCTGTTCGAAGGTGCCGGACATTCACAACATCGGTCTGATGGAAGACCGTGCCACGTTGCGCATTTCCAGCCAGCACCTGGCTAACTGGCTGCACCATGGCGTATGTTCCGCGCAGCAGGTTAAAGAAACCCTGGAGCGCATGGCCGCCGTTGTAGATGACCAGAATGCCGCCGATCCCCACTATCGTCCTATGGCACCGGACTTCACGCAGTCGATCGCCTTTCAGGCCGCCTGCGACCTGGTGTTCAAGGGAACTGCCCAGCCCAATGGTTATACCGAACCGCTGCTGCATGCCAGGCGACTGGAGGCCAAGGCCCGGCAGAACCTGGACAACGGGCAGTAATCCGCTCGCTGGATTGTCCCGGTTGGCGGGTTCAGGCTGGACTGCGAAAACAGCCCTGCGGACCTGAATCGGTTCAACCGTCGGGCCAACCATGAATTCATAGAATCAAGAGAGCGTAATACCATGACCAAGTTAAAATCATTGCTCGTACTGCCACCCGTACTGCTCAGCTTCAGTCTGATGGCAGGGACCGTTCAGGCACAGAGCTACCTCGGCGATTTCTGCTGGTTTGCCGAGGCCGAGGGCGACACCGGGGGTCAACCCGATATCGTCAAGCTGGCAATCCAGCTGATCGGTGAGGAGAACCTGTCCGTCAACGGCTTTGTCATCGCTACCGAAGAAACCACAGATTCGCCACAGATTCTCTACGGCAGCGGTACCATCCAGGGAGACCAGGTCATCATCGGTCTGACCGGCAATATCAATAATGTCGATGCCGCCGGCTCCACCGCCATCTCGGTCCATCTCTCCCTTGCTACCGTGTCCGGCCCCTTCACCGTGACCGGGAACGTATTGAACAAGGAAACCGAGGAGATTGTCAGTTTCAGCCAGCAGGGAACCTTGACCCTTACCAGCTGTCCCTGACACAACCCGGTATTCTGCCGCTGGAATTCCATTGTTGGTTTTCCATTGCCGGTTTTCAATTGCCGGTTTTCAATTGAAGGTGACCTGAAAAAGACCGATAAGTTACCATGCCGGTTTAAGACTCGGATAAGGATCCGCCTGTAACCTGGCCACTGAACAGGACTCGCCGGTGCCAATGTCACCGGTTCCGGCCGCGATGGCATCACCAGCCCCGGGTTTCACCAGGGCCGCAAAGAACAAGATCAGGATGAGCAACACTGACCAGCAGTCCGGGAGCGGACACCGCGACCAGGACGACAACAGTACTCCGTCACAGGAATCCGGCCCGGCCACTCTCGGTGCCGAATATCAGAACGTCAAGGCGGCCTTTGACTCCACCGACGCGGCGTCCAAGTATGCCGAGCGGAAGAACGCCGACAGCCCCCGGAACCTGCTGGAACAGCAGGCGATCGTAGCCTGCATCGAACGGGGCTGCCGGCAAGCGGCGACTACCTGCCTCGATATCCCCTGTGGCACCTTCCGACTCGGAAAAATCCTGCTCGACGGCAAGCTGCAGGTCACTGCCTCCGACTATTCCAGCGGCATGCTGGAAGAAGCCACGAAAATGGCGGATTCCCTGCGCAGCGATCATGGGGTCAGCTTTTCCCAACAGGACATCATGGCCACCAGTTTTGCCGACCAGAGTTTCGACCTGATTATCTGCAACCGCCTGTTTCATCACTACTCGGCTTCCGACACCCGGGTGCGGGTCCTGACCGAACTGCGCCGGCTGTGCCGGGACACCCTGGTTATTTCCTGGTTCGACAGCTTCAGCCTGTCGAATGCCATCCGGCGCCTGAAGCACAAAATCGGCTACAAGCGACAACGTGACCGCTACGCCATCAGCCGCAGCCAGTTTCGCGAGGAAGCCCGCCGGGCCGGTTTTGAAGTGGTCTGCCAGCGGGCCATCCGCCGCTTCATCTCACCGCAGACCTATGCTGCCCTGCGACCACTGGAAGGCGCACCTGACGCGGAGAATTCCGGGCCGGCCCGCAGAACGCCGACCGCCTCCGATGCGAACACGATGGGCAAAGTCATACTGAATGACTCGTTATTGATCGGCACCGGTCTGCACCGACACTGTTTCCAGGACCCGGAGCATTCGGATCGCTGCATCAAGGTGGTGTTCAATGGCAATCAGACCGAAACCCGCCGTGAACAGCAGTATTACCAACTGTTGAAGCGGCGCAACGTACCCTGGACCTGCCTGCCCGATTATCGTGGCACGGTCGCCACCAATCTTGGCGAAGGCGCCATATTCGACCTGGTCAGGGATTTCGACGGTACCGTCTCACGGTCCTTGCAGGAATATATCGATCAGCCGGATCTCTATTCGGAATGGAGCCAGCTGGATAACCTGCTGCAGGACCTGAAGGACTACCTGCTGCATCACGGCATCGTGACCATGACCATCAAACCCAAGAATATTCTGCTGCAACGGTTACAGGGACAGCCGGATCGCCTGGTAATCATCGACAATATCGGATGCTCGGAGCCCTTCCCACTGATCAGCTTCTTCAAGACTCTGGCACGGCGCAAAACCCGGCGCCGCTTTGCCCGTTTCGAAGCCAGGCTGCGCGAAGTTCTGCCCGGTAGGAGCCATCATAACGCCTGGTCATAACAACGCGTTTTCCAGCCTTGGTTTGCGCGCAGACTGCTGCTAAGCTTACCCGGTCCAGCCCGCACATACGGGCGCCCAATCGCCAATCGGTCAGTGCTGAATACATGCCGCCGTCGGAGACAGAAGGACCCATTCAACAATGCGATATCTACTGGCAATAATTCTGCCACCATTGGCGGTTTTCCTTTGCGGCAAACCGTTTCAGGCCATTCTGAGCATCCTGCTCACGCTTGCGTTCTGGATTCCAGGCGTGGTGCATGCCCTGTTTGTGGTTCACAGTCATCTGGCGGACCAGCGCAACAAAGAACTGGTTCGGGCAATCAGGGAGTCGAACAAACATTGAGTTTCGGCTATCCTTCGCTCAGACCGCTGTAATGTCAGCCTGCTATCCCGCTTCCAATCACCGGAAACTCCGCTCATGAACAGAATTCACTCACTTGCCATTGTCCTCTGCCTGGCTCTGTTGACCGGATGCAGTTCCGTTTACTACAACACCATGGAACGGTTCGGCGTGGAAAAACGCGATATTCTGGTCAGCCGCGTGGAAGAAGCCCGCGATTCCCAGGAAGAGGCCAAGGAACAGTTCAATTCGGCACTGGAACAGTTCACGACTTTGCTCAATTTCGATGGTGGAGAGTTGCAGGAGGTCTATGACCGGCTTAATTCGGAGTTTGAAAGGAGCGAACGCCGGGCCGAAGAAGTCAGCGACCGGATCCGAGCCGTGGAGCAGGTGTCGGAAGACCTGTTCGACGAGTGGCAGGACGAACTGGACCTGTACACCGATCAAAGCCTGCGTGCCTCCAGCGAGCGCACGCTACGTCAGACCCGGGTCAGGTATGATCAATTGCTGGCTACCATGCATGCTGCCGAAAACACCATGGTACCGGTGCTCAATGCGTTCCGGGACCAGGTGCTGTTTCTCCGCCATAACCTGAATTCCCGCGCCATCGCCTCGCTGCGTAACGAAGTGAGCAATATCGAATCCGATATCGCCAATCTTATCGAAGAGATGGAGGCTTCGATTGCCGAGTCCAACCGCTTCCTGGAAGAGTTGCAGTTAATCTGACCGATCGTACACCAGACTGGATCGGTGTTTCGTCACCCTCACCGGCTACAGGTAATTCTCCCCCGCCGAGCAGGCCGCGATCCGGCTGAGGTGGGTGTAGGGCAACCCGGTTTCTACATGCCAGCGGTTGAACGCCTCCTGGGCCCGCAGCCGGTCCCGTTTACTGGTGGGCTGATCGGCGATTTCCACCCCGGCGCCCTGCAGCGTCGCCACCACGTCACGGGACAGGATAAAGCTGTCCTTGCCCACAAAACGCAAAAAATACTGGCCGCTGTTGCCACCCAGTCGGGATCCCTGCTTTTTCAATACCTCCAGTAAGCCGACCTGGTCGGATTCAGGCCAGGCCGCGATAAAGTTGCCGAATGAGCCGTGCTGGCGGGAGATTTCGCGGACGAAAAACAGGTTGTCCTGGACAGCTTTGATCTTCTGCCAGTTTCGCACCACCCGCCGGTCGCTGGTATAGGCTTCCCACTGTTCGGGGGACAGCAGGCTCAATTTGAAAGTATCGAAGCCGAGGAACGCCTCCTCGAACTGGGGCCATTTCCGCTCGATCACTTTCCAGCTGAAACCGGCCTGGTTGATTACCCGGGTCATCATGGACAGGTATCGATCGTCGCCCAGGGCCCTCAGACTGCGGCTGCCTGTCACTTTGGGCAACAGCTTCTGCAGCGCCCTGGCTCCTCCCTTGCGCTGTTCGGCCCGCTGCCGGATCTCGGCAAACTTTTTCATGCTCCGCCTCCCGTGCTCACAGCACCGTACCCCCGTATGTCGCCAGCAGCACAATCAGAAACAGAAAGATTCCGGTCATGATCACCGTGTCCAGAATCCCCATGGTGTGATCCTCTTCCAGCAGCGCCGACAGCGTATAAAACGTGGGAAACAGGAACAGCAGCAGGAAGCTGATGGCGAGTGAAAATTCCAGCGGCAGTTCCGGATGCTGCCGGTTGATGAAATGCTGGTAAAACGCAATCGACAGCAGCGTGAACGGCAGCACCATGAACATCACCTGGGTGATGCCGCCAAATGCATTGGCCAGGGCAATGCCATATTCCCGTTTGCGATGGGACTGCCAGAGAATCACGTACTCGCTCATACCGGCAAAAACAGCCAGGACAAAAGCCGTCAGAATTGGATTGATTTCCAGATCGCGGATCATTGTCTCGGCAAAGCTGGAAACCTGATGACCGCCGATGAAAGCACCAAGGATCCCGAGCAGAAAAAAACCGACGATGGTGCTGAACGAGCTGGTGCGGACATCCTCGTAAACCAGCTCCAGGCGCTGCTCGATATCCACTTCGGACATGGACAGACCTTCGCGAACCTCGGCTTCCTCAGCCGCGTAACTGGTTACCAGCTTGTACAGATAAACGACAAAAATAGCCAACAGCACAAAGCTGATGAACACCAGGTCAAGGGCATGAAAACTGGTTTTTTCCTGCTCGGTGGAATTCAGCGCCAGCATTGTCAGACCGAGAATCAGCCCCATGGCGGCGCCGCCCACCAGGACCTGGGTGCCGGCCTCGGTGATGGGTGTGGGCATCAGGAATTTACCGTGCTGATCCTTGGGGAGAAAAAAAGAATAGAGACTGAACACCAGGGCATTGTTGTAAATGGTGATGATGGTGATGATCAGTGCAGCCAGGGGACTGACCGGAATCAGAAAGGCGATCACCACCAGCTCCGGCGTGGTGGAGAAGATCTCCGCCAGCGTACCGGCCACGTAGTGATTCCAGCGGAACCGGGCCGCCAGACGTTCGGTTGCCGAGACCAGCGCTTCGCAGGCGGATTGCAGAATGACCAGCCCGATGAGCAGAGCCAGACCGGCGGCCCAGACCTCGGGAGGCGCCAGCCCGGCACGGGCTGCCAGCAGGGTCACCAGCCACACCAGCAGGCCCAGCGCCATGCGCTTCAGCCAGGGTGGCACCGTGACATCGCGGGTTCGATGGCCGAGCTTCAGAACCGACAGGCGCTCGGGGTCTATACCGATCCGGCGCAGGGTATCATCGAGATGGGGACTGGCACCGGGCAGGCCGGCACCGGCGACTCCGTGATTTCCTGCGGTCTTTTTCCTGATCATCAGTGCCAGGTCTCTTTCTCCAATCCCCAGGAAGGCTCTGCTGGCATGGAATCACTCAGGCCGACATGACAGGCTCCGGGTTTTCCAGGTTCAGCGGGCGCTGGCGCCGGGCCTCCAGCGACTTCCAGACCTGTTCGTGAAGGTGGTAAGCCACCGTGTTGACAGCCGGTTCGACCAGAGCGAGCGCCCCGCCGACCACCACGCTGCCGGTCATCAGATAGCCGACCGTAAATGCCACGCTGAAGTGCACTGCGGCAAAACTTAATGTTTTGGTCATATTTCACCTCGTGGATTAATGAGAATAATTCTCATTATCGTGGCAATGACCTGTTTTTCAAACAAATTTTTCCGATCAGCCTATTCGATTTTTCAGATTACCGGCGGCCTGCCAGAGCGGTTCCCGCGCCGCGGCCCAGTGGTAATCAGAGGTTCACCTGATCAGAGTCGCCCCATGTACCACCACAGCCCCAGCAGAATGGGTACCAGCAGCAACACCATCAGGGTGGTGATGGCATTCATTTTATTGGCGAAAAGTTTGTTCCACATACTGTTTATTCCCTGTTCTGCCGATCGGGACGGGCCTGTCGATGCCAGCGGTGTGGCCACGCCATGACAGCCCCGGGCCGGCCGGCCCGAGACTGCAGCTGCCGCTGAATCCGGCGCTCGCCATTCTGTCAGACCGGCGTCGCTCTGTCAGCCCGCAGTTCAGTGAGATTTCGATCAGCGGCCGTCAGGGACAGGGGTCTTCACCGGGGACCGGAGTCGCACCCGAAGGCAGGTAACGACACAGGTCAGCCGATTCCAGCGTCACCCGGGTACCGGTCCGGATCAGGGCGCCGGCACTGGGCCCCTGGAAGAAAAGATAACCTTCCCGTGATTCCAGCCAGGCAAGCGGCCCGCCGACGAACAACCCGGCGGCCTGGGTCTGTTCCTTCACCCGTGTCACCAGGGCCTCGTATTGGGGATCTCCCTGGGGACGGCCGGTGAAACTGCCCAGATCGGAACTGGCCACGAAGATGCCGTCGATACCGGGTGTATTGACCACCTGCTCAATGATCTCCACCCCTTCCGGTTGTTCGATCATTGCCACGATCATGATGTTGTCGTTAGCGGCCTGGCGGTAATCATTGCCCCACAGGGCACGGTACTGACCGCCGCCCTGGCTGCGCTTGCCGATGGGCGGATACTTGGCATAAGTCACCGCAGTCTCCACTTCCTCAACGGCATCCACCATGGGCACGATGATTCCCAGGGCACCGATATCGGTGGCTTTCTGCAGATCGCCCTCGGTGGCGGCCGGAATCCGGATGAACGGAATCGCCGGTGCACCCCGGCAGGCCCAGATCATGTCCGCCACCTGGGAATAGCTGAGCGGGCTGTGCTGCATCTCTATCCACAGGAAGTCGAAGCCGGCATTGGCCATGGCACAGTAAATGGCCGGGTCGGCGGTATCGACAGTGCCGCCTATGACCGGTTCGCCGTTGGCCAGTTTCAGTTTAACGGTGTTGAAGATCCGCACGTCACCGGATTGTGCGAGTGAATAACCAGGAAGTGTGAGGCAGGAAACCAAGGCAATTACCAGACTTGTTGTTCTTATCATGAGAGTAATCTCTATTGTAATTGGACTTTAAGGCATTAAGCAGAGGCACGAAGCAGAAGCCTGCAGCAAGATACGCAAAGGATAATACCGCCACTGCCCCTCGCTGTTAAGGATCGCGTATCTGCCTGAGCCTGCTTCCGGCACACCAGTACGGGAACCAGCTAGCCAATCAAAAACAGGCTGGCGTAAAAGTCAAGTGAGCCCCCTACATAACAGCGCTCGACTTTCCTTTTGCCGGCCTGGCTGTCAACCGAACAGCGGTGCCAGTGCCGCCTCGAGGGTTTCGGTCACTTTCTGCTGACTGAGCCTTTCCATCTGCCGGTGCAGTTCCTTCTGCTGTTCTTTCGACAGCTGACTGATCCGTTCGGTCAGGTCACCTTCCTCAATGCTGAGGCTGTCCCGGCGGGCATGGGTACGCTGTTGCAGGGCATCGTGCAGAAACAGGTAGCGGCTGAGCAGTACATAGGGAAAATTACGGTTCTTCATGGGTCCCTGGCGCGCCTCGTAGCCGCCCATGGGCAGGCCCATGATCTTGAAGTCGGCTAGCCGGTCGGCCCCGAACCAGGCACCGCCACCGGCCAGCAGGCCACCGGTCAGGGCGCCCAGAAACAGGCTGTGGCCTGCCAGGCCCAGGTCCACAACGGCGCCGGTGGCAGCACCTGCCATGGTCGCGGCCACCAGCAGTTGGCGACGATTCAGTCCCCAGACAATCCACTTCTCCGTGTCAAACAGGTTGTCCTCGGTGGGCAGTTCACTGCGCCGGATATCCAGGCTGTGGTAGTGATACAGGTCCTTGAGCTGTTCGTGCCCCTCCTGTTCCCGCTTTTTCAGGGCGCTGTAAAAGCGCTTCTCCAGCAGCGGCTGCAGGGGTCTGGCCTGGTCCCGGCTCAATACTTTCTGTGATACCTGGTACGAACACATATCACTCAGCATGGCACTCAGCACCTGCAGGCTCTGAGCCCGCTGCTGCAGGCGCAGGTCCTTATACTCGTTGATAAGGGCCTTGATCTGCTCTTTCCATTCCTCGCGCAGATGAGAGAACGCTTCCAGGATGGAAAGCTGCTTGTCAAAATCCGCCTGCATGGCGTTGAACACCCGCACCACCTTGAAATACTGGGAAAGTGCCTGTTGCCAGGAGTTAATATACTGCTCGTTCTCGATAGGGTTGATAAGCGCCATGCTGGCCTGGCCGGTCCAGCGCAGAATTTCCATCTCCGCCTCGTAGTCTGCGCCATAGGGTCTGGAGCCATCCACCACGTAAAGGATGACGGCCCCATCGACGATGGGGCGCAGCAGTTCCACCTCGTCCGGAAACTGCTCCCGGCACTCGGCGTCGCTGACAAACAGCTCCACCGCCGCCTGCCGCTGGCCGGCGTTTTCGGCGTGCTGCTGCAGCCACTGCAATACCCGGCTCGGGCGCTGAAAGCCCGGCGTGTCGATCAGGGTGAAGCTGCTGCTGCCGACCTGGACCTGCAGGGTTTCGGAAACCCGTGTGGTGCCGCTCTGGGCGGAGATAGCGACGCTGTCATCCTGGGCCAGGGTAGCGACGATCGAGGACTTGCCCTTGTTGGGATGCCCCACGACGGCGAAGGCGGGCGTCATGCTGCGTCTCCTTCATCAGGTCCCGGCTGCAGGACCGACCAGCCGCGCAGGGTGCCGCAGAACCTTCGCCATTCACGCAGGTTGATCTCCCTGATGTCCTGCAGTGAATCGCCGGACCAGTCCAGCGGCAGAATCAGGCCGGGACTGTCGGGCAACAATTTTTTCAGCGCCAGCAGGTAGTCGCCCAGCTCTCCCATGGGCGGTTCCCAGGCCTTGACCATAACCACCACGGTGGACTGGGACAGTCCCTCCAGCCGGGCAGCATCGGGACCCGATAGCGGACCGGCCTGAAAGGCCACCCTGGGCGTCCCGAACCGGTCGCTCAGTTCATCCTGAATCAAAACCGGAACGCTGCCCCAGTCGATGAGAATATAATCGCCCGTTACAGAACTCACCACTGGTGCCAGGTTGCCCTGCATGGGCACGGTATTCAGCGCCTCCACATGAACCACCCGGCGTCCGGCAGTTTTCCTGACCGGAGTGGTGGCGGTGCGCTGATAGATGGAGCGGGCCACCAGTGCCATAACGGCCCTGGGTAACAGGGTGTAGGTCAGCTGGGCGGCGATGGCGTATTTCCACCACTGGCCGAGACGCGCCGCGGTGAATTCCGGTGTCGCCAGCCGGTAATCCTGGGATTGCTGCAGCAGTGCCAGGTCCGGCTGGGCATCGGACCAGAACCGCCAGGGCATGGCCAGCAGCTGCAGCAGAGGCTGCAGGTCCGCCGCGTCCAGCAGGGTACTGCGCCACACGAAACTGATGTCGGTGCCCAGCAGCAGCACCAGAAACGCCAGCAGCCCCCCCACGGCAAAGGCCAGGGTCAGCAGCTGGGTCTGGTAGAAGAGCCAGAACTTGCGCTCCCGGCCCGGCTCAAGCGCCAGCAGTTCATGCCGCAGGCCGGCCGGCCAGACCGGCAGTTCCAGCATCCAGCCCGCCAGTCCACGCCCGGATCTGCGGATCAGGAAGAACAGGCTGAGCAGTAACCCGCCAATGGGCAGGAACACGAACAGCAGCAGCAGGTACAGCAGGTTGACCCGCCCCTGGGCATCGCCGGAGAGGACGCTGATGGCGACCAGAAACCCCGCCAGCAGCCCGGCGACACTGAGCACGGAGCCGATCTGGCGCATGGCCGGTTGTATTTCCGCTTGACTGATCAAAGTGCTGTTACAGGCGCGAACGCTCCAGCATCACGTCGGCATTTCGCCACAGCGATTCATATTGACGGCGCAACAACTCCGCTTCCTGGTCCTGGCCCTGGGCGTCCAGTGCCTGGTAGAGGCCGAAGGTGGCCCAGCCGTTCTGCTGGTTCCACTGCAGATCCTGCCGGTAAACCTGTTCGGCGTCCTGGGGACGACCCGCGTCCAGCAGTGCCGCACCCAGATACAGGCGGATCGATTGCGGCCAGTCGGGTGGCTCGGTGTAATTGTTCTGGTCTTCCAGCTCCACCGCCCGGGCATAGGCGGCGATGGCGGCATCCAGGTCACCAGCCGCTTCCAGAATCTCCCCTTCCAGAGCATAACCGGCCAGTTCCAGGATATGGGATGACGGGGTCGGGCCGACCCGTACCAGGTCCACCGCCTCATCCTGCTGCTGGCGACGCAGGTTGTCCAGTTCCTCCCGGGCCTGGGGCAGACGATCGGTATTGGCGTAGGCACTGCCCTTCACGTAACTCCACATGCCATCCAGGTACGGGGTACCGGTGTGCGACTGTTCCATGTCGAGAATCCGCTCCCACTTGCCAAAGATCTTGTCCACCAGCCAGGACGACACAACCCGCTTCTGGCCACGTTGGGCTGCATCCGGCGCCGTTCCCACGCCGCTGGCACCGCGTTCCGCCGCTTCGAACGCGGTGGCATAAGTGCCCTGCAGGGACGCCGCATAGCGCACGAAATCCAGAGCGTGTCCGGCGTGGGTGCGATGCGACAGGCCATAGGTGCCGATGTTCGGGAAATTGGTCTCGCCCCAGATGTCGGCGAACTGCTGATCGACGATCTGTGAACGTTCATTGATATCGATTGCTTTCTCGTAGTCACCGACGCGCAGGTAGATATGCCCCGGCATATGCACCATGTGCCCGGAGATCGGGACCGTGGTCTCCAGTTTGTGGGCCGCGGCCAGCGCCTTCTCCGGCTGCATGGAGGCTTCCATCAGGTGAATGTACAGGTGATTGGCGCCCGGGTGGTAGGGCTCCAGCATCATGGCCCGCACCAGCGCCGCCTCGGCCGCCGCGGTGCCGGGTCTCGGCGTTCCGTCCGCCAGCCAGTAATTCCAGCGGCCCATGGACATGAAGGCCGCGGCATACATGGAGGCAATGTCGGGATCATCGGGGTATTTGCGCATCAGCGCACCCAGGGCGTTGAGGTAGGCGGTATCCCGCTCCTGATCGTCAGGAATGGCGTCGCGGTTGTACAGCACGTACAGTGCCCGCACCAGGTCCTGTTCCACCGCGTTGCCATTGTCGATCAGCTCCAGGGCCCGGGTAATCGCTTTCAGGCCTTCCCCATTGGGGTCGTCCGGCAGTCCCGAATAACGGCTGTTGGGATTGGGGCCGATGGCATGGGCAAGACCGGCATAGATCATCGGTTCATCCGGGTCATTGCGGGCCGCTTCCTGGAACGAGGCGATCGCTTCCGGAAAATAAAAACTCCAGGTCATGCGCAGACCCTGGTCGTAAAATCGTTGCGCCGCCTCGGAATCGGTGGAGATTTCCCGATGATAGTCACCTGAACCGGGTATCACCACGGCCAGAGCCTCATCGGTCTGGGCCATGGCACCGGGTACCGCGGCCAGCTGCCAGCCGCACAGCAGAGCCGCTGCGCTGGTCGTAATAAACTTTTGCATCTGTAACACCCCTCGGAAAATTCAGGATACTCTTATTACCGGTATTGCCAGTATTGACAGCACCGCGTGTCCAACCCACCCCGCCTGCCGGTCCGGTTTGCGCTGCAGACAGCGCCGGGAGGCCCCGGCCGGACAGAGCGGTTCACCTGCTTTGCAGCAAACAGGCGGCAAGTATAACCTGACTGGGCAGGCGCCATAAGGGCCGTACCCCGCTGCCGGGCATGACTCCGGCACTTCCGCCTGCATCTGTTCCACCCGGCCGCCCGGCTGACTTCGGCCACTGACTTCCGGCTCTGTCTGTAACACTTGCACCAGCGGGATCTTTTTGCATACTCTTGTCCATATGCACCGACCTGACCGACACCAGAGCTCTAAGCTACTGATAATCATGGCGATAATCCTTTGCGTGCCGCTGCATGGCGCGGCCAGGCAGGCATCCGCGCCGGACCCGCGCCAGGAAATCAGTGGTTACTGGGTGATCAACGATGAACTGAGCGACAACACGGACGATCAGGTGGAAGAGGCAATTCGCGCCGCCGGCGGCAAGGTTCAGCGCCGCAGCTGGTTCAGCAAGCGCGAGGAAGACCGTTACCGCGGAGGACCGGCAGATCAGGAACTGTACGACCGGGTTTCTTACGATGATGTATTGACCATCCAGTACGATGCCCCGGAATTCGTGTTTGAATACGCCGACAACTACCGGCGGGTGTTTCACACCGATGGCCGCAAGCGCTCCACCGGAGCCAGCGACTATTACGAAAGCGGCGGTGAAGACTTTTCCTTCGGTAACTGGAACGGGTCTGAACTCATCGTCGAGGGACGGCCCCGGGATGGCGGCTACACTCTGGAGAGTTATACCCTGGAGCAACAGGGCCAGCGGCTGCGCGTAGTAATGACATTGGAGCCGTTTGTCTTTGGCGGCCCCATTCATCTGACCCGGGTCTACGACCGGGCATCCCCGCCCTGATCCAATTCTGGGCCCAGGGAGACTGTCACGGCAGGGCCTGGCACAAGGCTTCCAGGACCGCCCCGCATTCCTGCTCCAACTTCAGGCTGAACAGGTCGTCGGCCCGGGTTCGCCCGCGGTTGATGCAGGCTATGGGCTTGTGTTGCTGCGCCGCATGGCGGCAGAAGCGGTAGCCGGAAAACACCATCAGCGATGACCCCACTACCAGCACAGCATCGCTGGCCTCGATCTCGTCGTACACAAATGCCACCAGATCGCGATCCACCGAGCCTCCGAAGAACACCACGTTGGGCTTGAGGGTGCCGCCACAATAGCGGCATTCCGGTATCCGCAGCGTATCCACCCAGCGCTCCGGCACATCGGCGTCACCGTCAGGAGCCAGGCTCACCGCAGCGGAATCCGCTGCCAGCCTGGGGTTTAATTCGAGCAACTGCTGTTGCACCTCGTCGCGGCTGCTGACGTGGCCACAGGCCAGGCAGACTACCTGATCCAGGCGACCGTGCAGGTCCACCACCTGGCGCTGCCCGGCCCGCTGGTGCAGCCGGTCCACGTTCTGCGTGACCAGCAGGCGCACCAGCCCCTGGTTTTCGAGAGCCGCCAGCGCCCCGTGAGCGGGCCCCGGTGCGGCATCACGGACCGCCGGCCAGCCGACCAGACTGCGCGTCCAGTAGCGCCGGCGGCTGGCCTCGGAATCGATGAAGTCCTGGTGGCGGATGGGCGTACTGCGCTGCCAGGTGCCCTGATCGTCCCGGTAGGTGGGAATGCCGGAATCCGCGCTGCAACCGGCACCGGTAAGCACCAGCAGACGCGGATGGGCCTGGATGAATTCCACGAGACGACTGATCACGGCGGGCGGGTTACCACGGCAGGTTTCGCAAACGGTAGCGTCAACAAGTATAATTTGCGTTTTAATTGCTAAAGAAAGCCATGCTATGAAACAGAGTCACCTTACATCAAGAACTTCTCTCTCCCTGCTGAGCGGGTGCCTGCTGAGCCTGCTGTCGCTGGGTGCCGTTGCCGACCTGGACGCCGGGCTTTCGGCTTATGAAATGCGCGATTACGAGACCGCCTACAAGGAACTGGTACCACTGGTCAGTGAAGGCAGTGCTGAAGCGCAATACATCCTGTCCCGCATGTATCGCAGCGGGCAGTACGTCGACCTGGATATGGCCGCCGGAGCCGAAATGCTGAAGCTGGCCGCTGCCGCCGGCCACGCCAAGGCCCAGCGCGAGCTGGCCAACATGTACCTGATCGGAATCGGGGTGCAGCGCAACCCGCCCGAAGCCATGCGCCTGATGACCGAAGCCGCCGAACAGGGCCTGCCTGATGCACAGCAGGAACTGGGGATCATGTATCAGTCCGGCGCCGTCTTCGATCCGGATTATGACGAGGGTCTGAGATGGCTGCAGCGGGCTGCCGACCAGGATTTTCTGCCGGCCATACACAGCCTGGGCATGATGCATTACTTCGGCCAGGGCGGTGAAATCAACCTGATCGAAGCTGAGCGTATGTTCCGCATGGCCGCCGAACGCGGCTACGCGCAGTCCCAGTACCAGCTTGGCGCCATGTATCACCAGGGTCAGTGGCTGATGAAAGACCTGGTCAAGGCTGCCATGTGGGTCAATGTGGCGGCCGCCAATGGCGATTCCAGCGCCCGCCTTATGCGTTCCGCGCTGGAGGAGGAGCTGTCCCCCGAACAGGTTGAAGAAGCCCGCGAGCTGGCCATCGCCTGCCGCGCGCGCGGATACCAGGACTGCTGAGGCAGGCCCCACCGAATCCAGGCTGGCAGCAGCCGGCCTGGATCTTTTATCAGCTTTTGCGACTGGCCTCAGCGCCGGCACTGCCTGCATTGACGGCAAAGTCGGCGTCGAAAGCACGCCGGCATTACCGACATTAACAGCGCCCCCGGTTTGGCAAAGCCAGTGCCAGCCTGAGCCGGTCAGCTAATCCCACCCGTCGAATTACCGGAGACCGTCGTTCATGGCCTCGTCCCGCAAACTGGTCATCTATGCCGCCCTGACCGGCAATACCCTCATCGCCATCATGAAGTTCATCGCCGCCGCGATCACCGGCAGCTCGGCCATGCTGTCGGAGGGCGTGCATTCAGTAGTCGACACCGGCAACCAGGTGTTGCTGCTCTATGGACTGAAAAAATCCAGCAAGCCCGCCGACGAGCGATTCCCGTTCGGCCATGGCAAGGAAATTTATTTCTGGAGCTTCGTGGTCGCGATTCTGATCTTTGCGGTGGGAGCCGGCATTTCCGTCTACGAGGGCATTCACCGGCTGACCGATCCCCAGCCACTGGATAACCTGCTGGTCAATTACGTGGTGCTGTCACTGGCGCTGGTATTCGAGGGTGGCGCCTGGCTTTTTGCGCTGCGTGAATTCAACAAGGCACGCGGTGCCATGGGCTATATCGAAGCGGTGCAGCGCGGCAAGGACCCCTCCATGTTTGTGGTGCTGTTCGAGGATTCCGCCGCCATGCTGGGACTGCTGGTGGCACTCCTGGCCACGGTACTGACCCAGGTTACCGGCAATCTGTACCTGGACGGAATCGCCTCGATTCTGATCGGACTGATACTCGGCAGTACGGCCGTGTGGCTGGCCAGGGAAACCAAGGGTCTACTGATCGGGGAACGGGCCAACGTCGAGGTGGTGGAAGGCATCCGTAAGCTGGCTGCCCGGATTCCGCTGATCGACAATGTCAACGAAGTCCTGACCATGCACATGGGCCCGGAATATATCCTGGTCAACCTGAGTGTCGAATTCAGCGATTCGGCCTCGGCGACGGAGATAGAACAGAGCGTGGCGCAACTGGACGAAGCGATCAAAAAAACCTTTCTTAATGTGCGCCGGGTGTTCGTGGAGGCGGAAGCACGACTGTCTGCAGCGATACAGCCGCCAATTCCGGCGGATCAGGCAATCAAGGAGTAACCGCCACCGGCGGTGACCTCGTGCATTCACTGCGAAGGTCAAAGTTACTTGCCAGGCAGCCCCGATTGGGATAAATAGGCAAAAATTCTGCGCCGCGAAGCACCGAACCATGAACCTGGCCCTCTCCCGCAACTGCCAGCAGTTGCCTCCCGACGACTCCCTGTTCGAAAGCATTGCCTGTGGGCTTGAATCCCAGGGCTATGTGGTGTTGCCGGCAGTGTTGCCGGAGCCCCTGACCCGGGGCCTGCTGGACTATCTTGCCAACCTGGAAGCCGGCGCCTTTCATGTCGCCAGAATCGGCCGCGGGTCCCGCCAGATGCGCAATAAATTTGTCCGTCGGGACCGGATTCACTGGATCAGCGAGGAGCATCCCGGCGGCACCGGCTGGCTGACCTGGCTGGATCAGCTGATGCAGTACCTCAACCGGCGGCTGTTCCTGGGCCTGTTTTCCCTGGAATCCCACTTTTCCCTGTATCAGCACGGGGATTTCTATCGCAAGCACCTGGACGCCTTCAAGGGCCGCTCCAACCGGGTCCTGTCCCTGGTCACCTATCTCAATCGCGGCTGGGAACCGGATCAGGGCGGCGAGCTGGTGATTTATGCGCCGGAGAGCGATGAGGAACTGGTTCGCGTGGTGCCGGGGTTTGGGACCCTGGTGCTGTTCCTCAGCGAAGACTTTCCCCACGAGGTCCTGCCCACCAGACGGGAACGGTACGGCGTCGCCGCCTGGTTCCGCATCAATGCCAGCAACAACGACCACCCGGAACCCCCAGAGTAGCCAGCGGGACCGGATCGACTGCCTCGTGTCGACAAGCAACATTCCAGGGGGTAGCATGAATTTACCCTGATGTTGGCGAGGAAAAAGAGGTGAACGGATGACGAAGCTGAGGAGTTTGAGAGTTACCAGGCTACGGAGAGTAACAAGGGTTTTACGGCTGGCGAATGGTTTGAGTGCAGGAGTGGCAGCAGTAAAGGTAAGCCTGCTTGCGATAAGCCTGCTTCTCAGTACGGCAGTGGCGGCCCAGACAACTCTGCCAAACGTGGCGGACCTGGACAGCGGCTGGAACGCGATCCCCACCGGAGGGCTGTGCTCGGCCGGCACCCCTTACCAGTTCTACGCGAAGACCGCCGCCGACAGCGACAACCTGCTGATTTATTTCAACGGTGGCGGCGCCTGCTGGTTCGGTCAGGCCTGCGACCTGAACAGTCAGCCCAACGTGCACAGCCCGTTTGCCGACATGGATGCTAACAACCCGGCCCTGGGGCATGGCATCTTCGCAGAAGGTGTGGCGGAGAATCCTTTCAACGACTACAACATGGTATTTCTTCCCTACTGCACCGGTGATGTCTTCGTGGGCGCCGGGGAGCATTTTTACAGTTACACCGACGCGGAAGGTGGGGAGGTGACGATCAACACCTACCACAATGGCTACGCCAACAGCAGCACGGTTCTGGACTGGGTGTATCAGAATTTTGACGACCCGGCACGGGTGGTGATCGGTGGCAGCAGCGCCGGGGCAATAGGCTCATCATTCTATGCCGGCATGGTGGCGGAACACTACGGCGAAGCGCCGGTAGTACTGATCGCCGACGCTGCCGGCGGCTACAACAGCCCCAACCTGCCGGTCACATTCAATGCCTGGAACACCGCCGCGATACTGCCGGAATGGCCGGAATATTCAGGCAAAACCAATGACAACCTGACCTTCGAAGATTTCTATATCGCCAGCGCCAATCACAGCCCCAACCTGACCATCGCCCAGTACAATGCCGCCGAAGACGAAGTGCAGTACAACTTCACCTACCTGCTGGGTGACGCACCGGGCAGCTTCAGCCTGGCCGAGCGCATTCTCAATCATTACGTGGAAATCGAGAGTGCGGTCGATGCACTGCATACCTACACCGCGGGCGGCAGCGTGCATACAATTCTGCGCAGTCCGATTTTCTACAGCTACCAGGTGGAAGGCGAGCGGTTCGTCGACTGGGTGAATACCCTGATCAACGGCGGAACCGTGCCTGATATCAGCTGCGTCAATGAAGTAAAAGGTTGTGCCGCAGCTCCAGACGAATAGCGCTTGCCTGCCGCAAAGGAACAACAAAAACCCGGAGAGAACTCTATGAAAACCTTGTCAGTAACCCTGTCCTTTCTGTTCTGTGCTGTAACGGCCGGCACCGCGATGGCCCAAGAGGAAGGCTCGATCATCATCAATCGCAAGGAAGTGGAAGCAGTTTTTGACCAGGGCCTGGTCAATCTTGCCAATGGCAGCACCGTGAGCGATATCGTAGTCCGCCATGTGGATGTTGGTGAGGAATTCATGGGGGTGTCGGTTGTGCAGCGCAGCAAGACGCCGGTGACTCCCGAGGAAACCGGAATCGCCCATACCGACCTGGACGAAATTTATTACATCGTTTCCGGCGAGGGCACCATGGTCACCGGAGGTGAGTTTGTCGATCCCCAGGTATCCCACAGCGACCTGCTCGGGGAAATGTGGCGTGGCGTTGTGAAAGGGGGCGTATTGCAGAAAGTAAAGCCGGGCGATATTGCCATCATCCCCAAAGGCATGCCGCACGGCTGGCATGAAATTGTCACCGACAGTATCGGTTATATCATTTTCCGTGGCGATCCCAATCAGGTGATGGATCTTAAATACGAAGAATAGAATCCGAACGGCCGCCTGCAGACAATTGTCTCCAGGCGGCCGTTGTTATCCGACACATCGCAGACCGATTACCCGCTAACCGGCAATCAGCACGCTGTAACCGTATTCCTGGGCACGCGTCAGCGCCATGACGCCAGCCGAAACAAACCTGCCGGATATGGCGTTGTTCTTCAACTCCCCGTATATGATTTCAAGGCTCCCACCCGTGGCCTGGGCAATCTGATTCGATACAAACTGGGTTGCCGCGTCACATATAGCGATCTGCACACCCAGGTCAATCACCTGATCGAGAGTCGTTCCCAGGTTAGGCAGGCGCAGGCCGTATTCAGCGGAGCGCATGAGATTGAAGGTCGGCGCTACACCGGTATTGGGGTCCGGCATCTGCATCAATGCGTTGAATACCTGACCGTATTTTTCCCAAATGGCGTCATTGAACGCGAACGGTGTGGAAAGATGGCGAAAGCAAAGCACCATGGCGAAATCAGCGGATTCTCCTGCATACGCGGTGCGCCGTGCATTCCAGAGATTGCCCGCATAGAGGATACCCTCTGCCCCACCGTTTGCCGTTGCGGTGTCGATAAAAACCCGGTGCTCACCTGGAATTTCATCAAACCAGGCATCAACCTGGTGCCGGGCCGGCTGGAACCCGGAACTTCCTGTCTGGGCATTCACAGACCGGGCTGAAACCACCGTCGCGCCGGCGACGGCAGCGCCAAGACCCAACAAAACTGACCTGCGCGAGTTGGTATTCTTCGCTTCTTGTTGCATGATCTGTCTCCTCGATTGATCTGACCACCCGGAACCTGGCGGCTTACTGTGAAATGAGTGGAGTGCTGGAGCGTCATTCGGGACAATCTAATTCGACTTTGCCTCAATGAACATGGTTTGGGCAACCCATGTAATTATGTACAGTACAAATCTCCCCTGGCCCGGTTGGTAAGGGCACTGTTATAGCGGACCCGATTGATAAGGATTCTGAAGTGGATCCCTGGCTGGCAATGAGTTGGATAGCTTTGCTAATCGCCATAAATCTCCGCGAGAATACTTCGGAGATTCTCTGTATCTTTAATCTTCAGTTCGAGTATGTAGCGGAACAAGGTGTTACTGGATATCGAGTAAGTCAGCTGCTTTTTCAGTTCCGGTTGCTCAGTCAGATTTTCAATGACTTCTGCTGCCCTGGACGGAGAGATATCAATTTGACACTGCCGCTGCAACGTTTCAGTGAGGAACCCTGCAGACCCCGCAATGGCACAGCTTTCTCGAACCGCTTCCTGAATATCCACCGGAATCAGGCTTCTTATTTCCACGCGATAGGCTGACTCGGCGTTCAGTATATCGTCCAGTGGTTGTGCGTAATACGCAGCCAGCCTCGAAGCAAATTCCTGCCCGTTAATCAGGACGAGCAGGCCGTTTGTGGTCAGACCATCGTAGGCACCTCTGAAGACCGAGGAAGGAATGGCATTGGTGGCCTGATAAAAAGCAATCACCAGTTGCGCAGGTGGGTAAGGTGTGTCGGACTCCCATGCGGTCAGTGCTTTCTGCCCCCACTCTTTGGCGGTCTCGTAATAATCAATCCTCAGCTGCATTTCCTGCTGTGAAACAGTCAGGTCCTGGAGCAACTGCAATCCATACTCATCAGCCTCCAGTTGATCAATTCGGTTACTGTTCCAGCGATCGAGCTGAAAGCCGAGGAATACGCCGAAAATCAACAGAACGAACTCCGTGATCGATGCAAACCAGTCATGGTTCCGGGCGGATTGTATGGCAGTTCGAAGCATCTTTACTCAACAGGTTTCCAGCAGGGTCGGGCTCACTATGGATTCAATCATGATGCCGGCAACGCGGTACTTAGCACAACAAAAAGATGGAGGTCCCGGTAATTGTCAGTTTTCACGCAACGATTTCCAGAGTGGATACATCAACAGTCTGGAAAAGGTGAATCCGACCAGTGAAAAATTAAAGAGGAATGTTAAAAACAGGGGAGCAAAAACCCGGTTAAGGACTAACAGCCTGTTGAAAAACTCTCAGGTGAGTGCAAGACAAGGCAATATCTGGCGAAAAAGCGCAGTTTACACGGCGAAAATGAATTGATTGATTCCCATCAGAAGCCTGGTAATCGACCATACCCGGGGCTCTTCAACTCCGGCATTGATCAAGCCGATCGGGAAAGCAGCAAAAAAAATGCGCCAATGAGGCTTATCAAGTCATCGAGCTCTTGTTCTACCCAATCCTCATACCACTTGTTTTCTATCACTATACTCTTACCTGCATACTTTGCGGGATACCTGACATCCATATCAGACCACAGTGTCTCAATCATTATGCCCAGTCTTCCCTTTTGAAACAATGACTTCCAGCCATGGTCATACATTTCTGAAAAAAAGTGTTAACTTTTTCCGCATATCCACGTCTGAATGAACAAGGATGCGCACCTTAACCATTTATGACTCATTGGGAGACAGTATGATGAAGAAGTCAATTTTTTATATGGTAGTAGTGTGCGCGTTTACTGCTCCGGTTGTGGCCAGTGCAGAAGATAAACATGTTGGCACGGTAAAGGAACAGATCAGCATCACTTACAACCCGACAGTGGCGTCCACGGTAGAGGGGCGCGAACGTCTGGAACGCAGGATTCGCCAGGCGGCTGCCGAAGTCTGCGGCCCGCAAACCATTCGCCGGGCAGGTTCGCTCAGTCTAATGAGTGCGAACCGGAACTGTTACCGAAAGGCAGTAGCTGATGCAATGAGTGCGATTAAGCACTCCGGGGTCGCGGCAAAGGACTGAGCCTGACATCTCTCAGGCACTCGTGACGCAACTTTCAAGTAGCTTGCAAGCAACCCAGGGGAGCAGGGCAGATTGGTCTGTCCCCTTGGCGTTGATTTACATTTAAAACTGCCCCATTCAGTTTTGGGGGCAATTCAACAAACTCAAAATAGGCTTCACTTTGACGTACTCTGATCTTGTCGTTGTTTCGTAGCAATCTGTACAACCGTATCACCGCGTAGTTTTTGAGGTCACACTACACTTTTGTGAATGTCCCTACTCCAAAGCAGTTCGCTCAGCCGCGCAAAGTACAATTGACGTCGGATAGGCTTCCGTCTGAATATGTAAAAATAGCTGACAGTGATAGTCAGCTGATTCAATGAATATTGCTAAGATAAATGTGAACGAGTTCATGTTTTTGAATATTTATGTAGGAAATTATCGGACACAACTGAATTTATGAATATGGCACAAAACATGCTTGCATAGAGGGTAGAAAGATCAATACAAGTAGGACGTGTGATAAGGGACGAAACTATGACCAAATGGATTTGTATGTCAGCTATACTCTTCTTGTCGGGAAATGCCGGAGCAGCACCGCTGATTATCAATGGTGGATTCGAAGATCTGGGTGGTAACACCGTATCCGGAGACTGGAGCTATTTTGCTTCCCTGCCAGGCTGGTCTGGTGTCAACAACATAGAGGTTCAGAAGGACGGGTTTCTTGCCAATGGATTTGGTGACTATTACATCGAGCTCAATGCGCATCCTGGGCAGAACATTCCATTTCAGTTACAGAGTGACAGCTTCTCAACTGTACTTGGTCAGGCTTATCTGTTGAGTTTTTTCGCTCAGAGGCGACGAGCCGATGACGGTGAATTCAGTTTCATGGTAGACGGTTACAGCCAGTCCGTCAGTTCTCATGTGACTTCGGGTTTCACTTTGTTCACCTACAATTTTATCGGCACAGGCAGCCTGACTAATCTGGTATTCACATCAGGTCAGAGTGGTAGCGACACAATAGGCCATTTCCTCGATAATGTGTCATTAACCACTGTATCCTCTGTACCAGAGCCTGGAATGCTGGCGCTTCTTTTAACTGGAATGATGGGTATTGGATTGTCACGGTGTCACGGCTGCTTAAAGAAAGTATCAGTGCTGTCCCATAAACATTCATGATAGCCGTAATCAGATTTGCTTTTCAGCCTGTTTAGTTCACCTGGTGGCCCGGAAGAATTACCTGGGGATCCTCTGATTAATAATCGAACAGATCCATAATTAATCAGAGGATCCCTGGCAACAATGAAAGTAGTTCACAGCGGTCGAATAAATTGAGTTGGAGAAGTCTTATCATCTGCTGAAAACTTAGATCGATACGGCAGCTGTATTTGATCCAGACCATCACCAGGTATGTGCACATAGCTATCCAGATTTCTGTCAGCACGGCGTTTTGGAAGTGACAACAAATGATTTGATTTTCAGGTTCGGCTTCATGCACTTGAAGAACAGTTCTATCTGCCAGCGCGCTTTGTAGATATCCGCAATGGTACTGGCCGTCAGGTGTTTGTTACGGAAGCGGAAGCCATGCTTAGGTGCTAAGCCGTAACAACGAGCCAACAGCTATTGGAACAGCGCTTCGTAAAGCGTATTTTGACGCAAAGTTATGGGACAGCAGTGATACTTACTATTAGCAGGCACAGTGTAACGTTGGCTTTCGCGCGCCAAGGTCTAAAGATGCCGGTCAATGCGGTGGGCTTTAAGGCCCCAGGCCAATAGCTGCCCGAAGCGCCGGTCAGCCTGACGTAGTCGCTTGGTGAGGACACCGAACAGTTCTTTCACCACCAGATATCCCGCTGCGGGATTGTGATCGAAGTACTCGGTGAGCGCCGCCGCATCAATTTCGAGCAGCCGGCAGGATTCGACCGCCATCACCGTGGCGCTGCGCGGTACCGGCTCGAACAGACTGAGTTCACCGAACACTTCCCCCGGTCCCAGGTCACACAGTCCGGGTTGAATTCGTCTTTGGTTGTCGAGTTCGACCCGTGGCAGTATGCGCAAAGTACCGTGTTCGATCAGAAACAGGGTGCGCCCAATGCTCCCCTCCACGAGAATTGTTTCACCACAAGCGTACTCGCGACGCTTGGCGACACCCAACCGGAGTAATTCGGCATTGCTGAGAATGCCAAGAATGTTGGACGCTCCCTGTTCGTCGCAAACCGGCGCAGGGTTCATAGTCTGTTCTAGGCGACTGGTTTGCATACTACCCGGTTCTGCGCAGACAACAATGAATAGACTGGCGTAAGTTGTGAATCGATACTGCCTGCTGACAAAAAGTTCGCAGTGCTGACGCGATGATACTCCGAATCTGCACTTGCGCGTGTGATCCAGGTGGCTTTTCGGGGATACCGCTTTACTTCATCGCGCGCCAGGGGAACTGATAGCGATTACCCGGCATTGTTTTCACAGGCGAAAACTGGTGTCTGGCCAACACTGATGAGGCGGAAAAGACATCTGCGTAACTCGAAACCAGCCCAGACGGCTAATTGCAACTGCTTCAGGATCAACAAGCTTCAATGCGGTCAACTGCGAGTCGAAAAGGACCATCGCGGCCATCGAAGCACATCAGACCATGCGCTATGACTCGAGCAGGGTCCAAGGGCGGGCCGGTCAGCCAGCGGCCACGGAAGCGCAGTCGGAAAGCCGTCAGGGTTACCGGCACCCTGCCCCAGGTTTCTGCTGGCGGGTCAAAGTCGGCAGAGTAGGCTGTGCCGCGGTCGTCCTCAAAACGAAAAATGTAACGGCGTCCGTCGCCGCGGGCGCGCAGGAAAACGAGGGTGTGGTCATTAAGGCCAAGCGTGACGGGGCAAGTGGGGATAGAGGAAGAGCCGCCGCCTTGGGTGTTCGTTAAACCGGCGAACACCAACGTGCCATGTTGAATTTGACAGCCTCCCTGGGACCTTCGTCCCATCACGTTGTCATTGACATTGTGCCAGGCAGGCTCCGGTGTTCCGGCGTCGAAAATAAGGTGTCTCATGCCGCTATCCTGCCTAAATCACAATCCAATAGCCAGTGTTCAACGGGAAGCTTCTGGTTGGGTACTATGCGCCTGGTGGAATTATTCAGGCAAGGACTGGAACGATAGCAGGAGGGAGGTTTCGGGAGCGGAAAAGACTATCGTCGCCCTGGTGAGAGACCGGTTCGAACCCTCGGATTTTCCTGCTCCATGGGAGCTTGCGACTCCTGTGCAGAAAAACAGATAGATTCCATCTTTCTTTATATATAGTTAGACCAGTTGATACATCGATAAAGCGGTAGTAACACCTCGTAAAAAACGGACTAACTGACCAATCCAGAAAAACTCCTGAAGCGTTTTAGGATTCTGAACTATTTATTTAACTAGCAATTTAGGAGTTTTGAAATGGGTGTGGCTCGCAACTTCAAGATGTATGTACTCGGTTTACTTTTCGCAATCAGCGCAACAACGGCGATCGCTAACGATGATCATGGCTCGATTGTGGACAAGCTGAGCGCAGTGGACGGGGCACAGGCTTTGATCGCTGCCTTACTGGTAGTCGATGAGTCGACGGTGTTGGACGTGAGTATCGCAGAGGCTCTGGATACTATTGACGGTATTATTCTTCTGGCTCCGACCAACCCGGCGTTTGAGGCATTGCTAGGTCTGGAACCCGGTTTCCTAGACGGATTAAGCGTCGATGAGATCAAGGCAGCGCTGCCCTCGATACTTGCTGATCTGGGCCTGACGATATCGGACGTGATCAACATCCTGCTGCTTCACGTCGGGGTGATTGGCGACGTCAACGAATCAACCGCAGGAGTCGAAGCGCTACTTGCAGCTGGCGGCGTTCCTGTAGCGGGATCGGCCGAACCGCTACCGGTCAGTCTTGGAAGCAAAGGCGTCCGCATCAATTATGAGGCCAGCGTTATCAAGGCTGACGATTTCGCAGATAACGGCGTCATCCACTTCCTGGACACAGTCCTGGTTGGAGATCTGTTGGCGCAGTAAAAGCCAGGGGCCTGACACGCCTTGAAATCGAGCCCGGCTTCGGCCGGGCTTCTTTATGCTGTTCCGACTCGAGGCCGTTCACTCCATCGGACCTTGACTGTCTCTGAACGGGCTGGAGAAAGATCCCAGATAGAATGAACTACTAAAGCGCTATAGGTTCGGAAATTCCGCTTCAGATACACCATCGCCGTCTCCAATTTGGGACTCCAGTCGAGCATCGTTGTAGCCAAATCTGAGCTCTCCTTGCTCAAAATTTCACGGATTCCGTGAATCCATTGCCTGGCCTGAAGGGCCTTATGTGTTTGATCCAATTCGAATGCTACAAAATCAGCGATGCTACTACCGCTGTTATCCCGGTGGCTTTAATTACCATAATCCATTTCTAAGCGTTCATGGTTTAGCTTTAACAGTCGTTTACCGGCCAAGAACGGATGTTTATTGACAACTCATTCATTAATCAACTGGAAACCCAGAATCCCTTAAGATTTCATTGGCAAGTTTTTTACAGTCTCGGCAAAGGAATATTCCGTCTCGCCCCGCGATGATTTTACCAATGTGATCTGGCTTCTCGCGACACAGGCTGCATTTCGGAATGTCTTTTTCTTCCAGGATTTTTTGGCCTGGTAAGTAGAGGACCCATCCTTCTTTCATATTCAACTTCCAGCCAGTAGCTGACCTCCGCCTGAAATTTCCATACTTATATATAAATCAACTACATAGCAAAACTCTCTTGCTCTTGTTCCGTTTGAGATCAGTTTGACAGCGTAACTCCCGTTAGTGATTCCGAAAGCTCCCAGAGCCTATCCTGCGCTTCTTTGTCACCCGCATAAGAGCACACAGTAGCACTCAAAACTGGATAACCTTTCCTTCCTTTGCTTGGACCGACCCACTCCAACGGCCCAAGATCATGCAGGCCAGAATCCACGGCGGAACGAACATTGCTCAGTGCTCCAATTTCTACGGGCTGCGCCAGGAACTTACCTAATAATCTGTACTTCAATGAGTGTCGTTGTAAGTCCGTGACCGTAAAGCCCGGGTGTGTCGCAACAACTTCCAATTCGGGGCAACGGCGCTTGAGGCCGCGCGCAAAAAGTACATTGGCAAGTTTAGAGTCGGCGTATGCGTGCATGGGATCATAGTCGACGCCGTCACCACGGGTGGCCAGCTTGTCGAACCGTAATGGCACCGTCGCCTCATTAGTGGCACCGGAACTCGTCACGACAACCCGCTTGGTGATTCCGACTAGAGGCAGGGTGAGAGCGAAATGGCCGAGATGGTTCACCGCAAACTGAGTCTCTAGTCCGTCTACAGTCTTAATATAGGGCAGTAATGCTACGCCAGCGTTCAACACCAGCGCATCGATGTGCGGCTCTTCCTCCAGTACTTTTCGCGCGAGCTGAGCTACGTTTTCGAGGGAACTCAGATCCAGCTCGCGCAGTTGCGCTCGTGAGCCGCCTATATCCTGCAAGCGCGTGAGTGCATCCTTACCCCTGTCTGGATCTCGCGCAGTAAAAAGAA
This sequence comes from Pseudomonadales bacterium, assembly GCA_024234395.1. Classification (GTDB taxonomy): domain Bacteria; phylum Pseudomonadota; class Gammaproteobacteria; order Pseudomonadales; family Pseudohongiellaceae; genus NORP240. The sequence continues at coordinate 1,866,325 of JACKOH010000002.1, read as the reverse complement.
CCCGGGCGCCGGCCCGCAGCAGAAACTGAGCAGTCATGAAACCCAGGCCGGTATTGCCACCGGTGACGATATACAGCTTTCCATTCTGATCGCCTATGTCTTTTTCGTTCCACATAATAATACTAGTTTTGTCCGTCGACGTTATTACGAAAATAAATTTTGAGTTTTAGCGGCTTCTTTCGGCCGAGGCCGTGTTAAAAATTGTTTCTCTGCGATTTTGACCTGTTCAGAGCGCTGCATACAGCCTCTGTTGGTTAGACTGCCAGCTTATCAAAGCCAGTGCGTTTTTGATCCAATTTATTTCTCTTTTTATAGCTGCTCTGGCGTGGTCTGTATAGCTAGATTTTGCCTGCTTTTACAGGGTAAATACAGGCCTTACTCCCTCATCGCCTCAAGTAATGGCTTAACACACCTAGTCTTTATTACTCGTCTCATATTGTAGGCGCGTATATGCAAACTGATTTCCGTTCTCACGTGTTTCAGCGTCTTTATCTGGAAGTGGGTGTGGCCCATCCAGGCCTTTAATTTGCCAAATGGATGCTCGACAGCCTGCCTGCGAATGCGCATCGCCTTGGGAGATTCGTCTAACCGATCCTGCATCCGCTCCAGAACATCTTCATGCTCCCAACGCCTCACGCGGTGCTCCTTGCCCGTCGTGCACATTGCCTTGATTGAGCAACTTCCTCAAACGGTTGTCCAGTAAATCTTCTGATTCTTCCCTTTCTCCGTCGAGGTAAACCGGTATTCAAGTTGCTCACCAGCCGGGCAGTGATAAGCATCCAGGTCTTTAACATAAACAATATCTTCCTTGCTAAAACGGCTTTCCACTTTGCTCGGCGTAAAGGCTTTCGGGGAATAAGGTCGTCTGGCTGCGGCTTTCGCCTTCGATGAAATCCGTCATGATGGAATTTCCTGAATGAAAGGTGCATTATATCAATCTGATATTTTTCACACAGCCTAGGCCGAGAGTCATCGTTAAGGTATATTAAGGAAAGTGATCACGAATGAACTGGGATGCGATAGGTGCAGCAGGAGAAATTGTCGGAGCGCTCGCAGTTGTATTTTCTTTGATCTACCTATCCGGACAAGTTAGGCATACCAATAAGCTGGCGAGAAATGACAGCACTCAGTCAGTAATAGGGTCAGAAACAAATTTCGCATCAATTTTGCTGCAATACGCCTGTGTGTGGAACAAAGTAATCAGTGGAGTGCAATTAAGCGACGCAGTAGAAGAGCGTGAAGGGATTATTTTATTTAATCTCTACTTGCTGGATTCAGAAAACCGATTCCATCAATGGAAAGACGGATTTTTGCAAGAGCAGTCTTGGAAAGCAAGAGAAAAAACACTAGATAGAATGGTATTACTGCCCATTTATGAAGTGTGGGAGAAGTCGTTAAGCGCTTCGGGTCACTCCCAAGACTTCCTGAATCTTCTAAGTGAAATTCGTGAACAACAAGGCAAAGGATAAACTGCTTGTTACTTCGGCTCCGGGCCGAGCTTGAACGTTACAGAAAATGGTCTAACGATGAATTGGGATGCGATTGGAGCAGTAGGAGAAATAGTTGGGGCACTGGGCGTTGTGGCTTCACTCTTTTACGTCGCCTATCAAGTTAGGCAAAATACAATTCAAGGTAGATTCAATACCGATGCCGTGAACACAGCTAATGCAGAAGCACTCAGTAACGTGGGTAACGGATTAAGGATGAAATTAGCCGAGAACGAGGCACTGGCCGACTTATTTATCAAAGGACAGGATGACCCAGGCTCATTAACCAAGTCCGAGACTATAAGGTTCAGGGCATTTTTGTCTGCAATTCTTCACAGCTCACAAGTCGCCTTCGAAGCCTATTTACGCGGAATTAACAAAAGCCAATGGGATGCTTCTAAAGTCGTTGTTTGTCGAGTCCTATCAACACCGGGAGGGCAGTGGCTCTGGGATGAATTTTCAGATGACTTTACTGAAGAATTCCGGAATGAAGTGAACAGGCTTATAGCAGAAGGCTCAATTCAATTTGGAGAAAAACTCAAATAGCGGCTTTACTCTGCTCAGCTGCTGGCCGGCTTCGTAAGAGTAGTGACCGTCAGAATGTAGCGATTATCCAACTAAATTCATAACGTCTGGATACGAATTTTAGTTTTGGAAAATTGGAATTTGTCTCCGCACCTGGCTGAAAACCACAGTATCTATAGAAGGAAAGCCATCAGTTACGAAGGTGAGCTTGGGTAGCGTTGGTCTTCCGCATAGACCTGCGAAGCGTATTCCGTTTTCGACTCTTTCGGTGTAACCTGCAGCCCATCCCGGCGGGCTAAAGCCTAAGGAACCTCTGATTACATGGAACTGCTCTCTGACTTGAGGAGAAAAGGGTTCGCCTGAAAAATCATGCTGCCCAATGTCTAACAGACTGTCGAAAAACTCTCAGGTGAATGCAAGACAAGGCAAAATCTGGCGGCAAAGCGCAGTTTACACGGCGTAGATGAGCATTTTGAGCCAGATTTTAACGCTCTATTGTGCCAGCTGAAAGTTTTTCAACAGGCTGCTAATTCGAAGTGAGCATTTTCTGTAATTTTCTTCCGTCAATGAGGCGCGGAGTCTGAGAACCAGCTATTTCCGGGCACACCAGACAACACAATGTTTTAGCAAACAGGGGCAACCGCGATGGGCAACCGCATTTCCATGTTTTTTCGAACCATGCCACTGGTACTGTTGACTGTGTTGGCCGCCGTCAGCAGCCTCGCACACGCCCAGGCGCCAGTACAATACACGGTGTCTTTCGCCAACGGTGTGCATCATGAGGCGAAGATCACTGTGGTGTTCGACGAAGTGAGCGACCCGACCCTGCAGTTGCGCATGAGCCGCTCTTCACCGGGACGCTATGCCCTGCATGAGTTTGCCAAGAATGTGTATAACGTACAGGCGCTGGATCGCCAGGGCAACTCCCTGCCGATAACCCGCCCCAACCCCTATCAGTGGGACGTGAGTGGTCACAATGGCTATGTGCGGTTGGATTACACCTTGTTCGCCGACCGCGCTGACGGCACCTATGCACAGATAGACAACACCCACGCCCACCTGAATATGCCAGCCGCATTCATGTGGGCCCGGGGATTGGAACTCCGCCCCATACGCATCGAATTCACCGATTACAACCCGGACTGGAACATCGCAACCCAGCTGGTAGCGACCGGGCAGGAAAGTCTGTTCACGGCACCGGACCTGCAGTATTTCATGGACAGCCCTACCGAGATCAGTGCATTCAGCCTGCGGGAATTCCCGGTCAGTCACAACGGCAGTCAGTACACCATTCGCCTGGCCGTGCATCATGATGCCCACGACGACGACGTGGACGAACTGGCGGCCGGCGCCGAGGCCGTAGTAAAGGAGCACATGGCTGTTTATGGCGAGTATCCCGACTACGACCATGGCAGTTACACCTTCATCGCAGATTACCTGCCCCATGTTAATGGCGACGGCATGGAACATCGGAATTCCACAATACTGACAAGCTCCCGGAGCCTGCGCGAAAACGCAGCGGCCGCCCTCGGCACGTTGTCCCACGAGTTCTTCCACAGCTGGAACGTGGAGCGAATTCGTCCGCGTACGCTGCAGCCTTTCGATTTTGAGCAGGCCAACATGTCGCGGGAATTATGGCTCGCGGAAGGCTTCACCCAGTACTATGGCAATCTGCTCCTGCACCGCGCCGGGCAGCGCTCTGAAGAGGAGAACCGCACAACCCTGCAGCAGTTGGTGAATGGCATCACCTTCACTCCGGCGCGGGACTATTTCGGGCCCATCGGTATGAGCATGCAGGCACCTTTTACCGATGCTGCAACAGCCCTTGATCCAACCAACTTCGCCAACATCTTCTTCTCGTACTATAACTACGGAGCCGCACTGGCCCTGGCTCTGGACCTGCAACTGCGCCAGGATTTCGACTCCGACCTGGATGCCTACATGCACCTGCTGTGGACAACATATGGCAAGACAGAAATTCCCTACACCGTAGCGGACCTGGAACAGTCCCTGGCAGAACTGACGAATGATGGTGCTTTTGCCTCGGATTTTTTCCAGCGCTTCATCTATGGGTCTGAGCTTCCGGACTACAGGGGCCTGCTGGCCAACGCGGGTTATGCAGTGACCGTCGCCGAACCGGACACGGCCAGCCTGGGCAATATTGAGCTGGAATTTGCCGACCGCCGGGCGACCATCAGCAGCCCGGTTCGGGTCGGAACCCCACTCTATGCGGCGGGCCTCAATCGAGGTGACCAGATTGTCCGTATCGGACGCAGACGCATGAGCAGCGAACGCGCCTGGGAACGCATGCTGCGACGCGCCGATCCCGGCCAGTCCGCTACCATCGAGTTCATCCAGCGCGGTGAGAGTCGCAGCGCAGAACTGCACTTCGCGGCATCGCAGCGTCTGCTTATCTCACCTGTGGAGGAACCGAGTACCGCGCAAATTGCGTTCCGTGATGCCTGGCTGCAAAGCAAGGTACAGTGACCCCAGGGCGCTCGTGCCATTTCCGCAGCTTTGTGATAGTGTTTTTTGCTGAATAAAGTTCCTGTAATAAAAACTACAAGCAGTTGGGGCTTCCTATGACCATTCGATTTAATTCCGTCGTGTTATTGGCAATTTTATTGCTTCATGGCGCCGCATCCCAGGCACAGGTCCGGGAATGGGAAGTGGGACTCACTGGCGGTCGCCAACTGATCCGGGCTTACGGAGTCGACGCCGGGCCGCAATCGGCCAGGACCGTTGTTGTCCTGGCGGGGCTGCGGGGAAACGGCAGCGGTAGCGATGACGACGACAGCGAAGACAGCCTCGCCTCTAGCGAACGGGCCCGTACTATCCTCAATCAGTACGGCCAGCTGCCGGCGGCTGACAGAATGGTCAACCTGATCGTCATTCCATCCGCCAATCCGGAAGCCGAACAGCTTCAGTTCCCTCCCACCGGGCGCGCCTATGCCGAGCAGCCGGTTGCCCATGCACTGTGGCGCTGGCTTGGTGTACAGGCTCCCGACCTGATCATTGCCGACGGTCCCGGCAGCGAGGAATTCGAAGTCGCCGCGGAACAGTCTCCACTGGCAGGCATCGGCACTGTGCCGGTGCTGTTGCCGACAAATGATCCACTGAGCACTGCCCTTCTGAACCGCTTCAGTGAGCTGGAGCGGTCTCCCGCCCGCCTGGAAATCCAGCGTCGATTATCCCGCTCGCCGGCTCAGCTGGCCCGGCAACTCGCCTCACAGTACGGGCACGATTTCAGTACCCCGGCCTATGTGCCGGGTATGGGACTGATCGGTCGCCTGCGTCTCGGCGAAGTGGATGATGTGCAGCAGCTGCTGGCGCCCTACCTGGCCGGGCTGGACATTGCAATCGACAGTTCTTCGGTACTGGCCGGGCAGCTGGTGTTCGCGGAATATGCTGAGCGGACCGGTAACCCCGAGGCGCTGGAGCTGACCGTGAAAGCGGCGGACCTGGCTTTTGATGAGCAGGGTGATCTGCTTGACGCCATGCCGTTCCATTACGAAATGAGCGATGCCGTGTTCATGGCACCACCACTGCTAACCAGGGCGGGAAAGCTAACTGGTAACGACACCTACTTCGACATGGTCGCGCGGCATGTGCGGTTTATGCAGCGACTTCTACTGCGCACGGATGGCCTGTATCGGCATTCTCCACTTGCTGACGTGGCCTGGGGTCGGGGCAATGCTTTTCCGGTCCTGGGACTGGCCCTGGTGCTGAGTGATTTTCCGCAATCTCATCCAGCCTACCCGCAGCTGATGAATGCCTACCTGGCTCACCTGGAAAGCCTGCGTGCATGGCAACGCGCGGACGGACTGTGGCGACAGGTGATCGATGTACCCGGCTCTTTCGCTGAACTGTCGGCTACCGCAATGTTAGGAATCGCCATCAAACGCGGCCTCGATCGTGGCTGGCTGGCGACAGACATCTACCAGCCGGTACTGGATAAAATCTGGCAGGCAGTGCAGGTAAGAACCGGCTTCGATGGTGTGTTCATCGACGTGTGCACCAGCACTGGCAAGCTGGATTCACTGGAGGCCTACCTAGACCGGTTGGCTATTCTGGATCGCGATGACCGGGCCGGCGGAATGGTCATGAACCTGGCAGTGGAAATGATGGCGATCGATTGAGGACCCCGCAATGAAGAGCCTGACCAGAATTTCACGCCCAGCGCTGATGGGCACGGTGCTGAGTACCCTCCTGCTGCCGCTGGTCCCGGGTGCCGTTGCCGCTCAATCGCAGCCGGTCGTGGCACCCGATGCGCACTGCAGAGATTATCCTGATTCCGCTCTGGTGACCTTTGCCGATCCGGATCTCGAAACCGTGGTCCGCGAAGCGCTGGCATTGAATACACAGCAGCCTCTGACTTGTGAGGTGGCTTCACGTCTTACTGAACTGATCGTGCCCACCCGTATTGAACGGGTCGTTTATGGGGGGACTCTGAGACCCTCACCGGATCGGCCGTTCGAGGATCTGGCCGGGATTCAGAATCTGACCGGTCTGACCAGTCTCAGCATTATCAACCGATTGGTCACGGATATCGGGCCACTTGCCGAACTGACCAATCTGCAACTGTTAAACCTGCATACCAACTGGATCAGCGATATCGGCCCGTTACGGGGGCTGACCAATCTCACCGAGCTGATAATCAGCGAGAACCCGATCGAAGACCTCGGTCTACTGAGCGAACTGACAAAACTGACCCGGCTCCAGGTGCACGGCCTGTACCCTTATCAGTTGCAGCATTATCTGGCCTTCGACGATGGCCGCGATCCGAACGTGGTGTTCAACGGTGTCGACGACCTGTCTCCCCTCAGCGGCCTGACCGAGCTGCGTCATCTGCGTGTGCACCTACAGAACATCAGCGATCTGGAACCACTGCGGGGCCTGACCAAGCTCACTCACCTGCGTCTTTACGGCAACCGGATTGTCGATACTTCGCCGCTGAACGGCATGACCCGGCTCAAGCTGCTGTGGCTGCACGATAATCGGATCAGCGACATCCATGCCCTGAGTGAGATGACTGACATGATCAAGCTGGGCCTGAATGGCAACGCCATCTCCGATATCGGCCCGCTGGCCGGTATGACACAGCTGGAGGCGCTGTTCCTCAGCGATAACCGGATATCCGATCTCACCCCGCTCTCCGGTCTCTCCAATCTCACGGTGCTGCGTCTGGAAAACAATCTCCTCGGCGACCTGCATCCACTGGCCGGTCTGACCAATCTCCGCGAACTGGGCCTGGCGCGTAACGAGGCGATCTACGATGTCAGTCCCCTGCTTGCCAACCGCGGCCTCGGCCCCGGTGACGAGTTGGACCTGCGCTTCACCTATACGCCCTGCCAGGCGATGGACGACTTTGCCAGCAAGGGGATCAACCTGTTACGGGTGACCGCCCTGAACGGGTCGGCCTGTCCGGGCCGACGCCTGGAAGATCCCTGATTTCCGGATCTCGTTTCCCGCTGTGGACTGCCGGCGGCTGAAGCGCTACCTTACGCCAGTCACAGTTTCCTCAGAATAAACGCAATTAAGGCCAGACTTATGAAAACCCCAAGATTTCACACCCTGCTCCTAGCGCTACTCGTAATCGGCTCACCGTTCACTGCCTTCGCGCAGACAAAAATCGCCTATGGCCCGGATCCGATGCAATACGGCGAACTCTATCTGCCGCAGGGAAACGGCCCCTTCCCTGTTGTGACGTTTCTGCATGCCGGTTGCTGGCGCTCCAACGAGCGGCTCATGAGCAGCTACCAGGCCATGGCCAAAGTGATGACTGACAATGGCATCGCTGCCTGGAATATGCAGTACCGGGGTGCCACCGATGTCGGCGGTGGCTGGCCGGGCACCTGGCTGGACATCGCCAACGGCTTCGACCAGCTGCAGGCGATTGCGGCGGATTATCCGATCGACACCAGCCGTGCAGTGGTGGTGGGGCACTCCGCAGGTGGCCATTTCGGCGCCTGGCTGGCAATGCGCTCACAGTTACCGGCTGACAGCGAAATTTATGTTCCGGCAAAAGTGGAACCCATGGGGCTGGTGATGGCGGATGCCTACATCAACCCGGAAGTGATCGATTCGATCGGCACCTCTGGTGAAATCTACTGCGGGGAACCGCTGCTGGAGAAACTGAATGGCGGATCGGTAGCCGAACATCCGGACAATTTCCGGCAGATTTCACCGCTCAAGTGGCTACCCTGGGGCATTCCCCAGGAATACGTGGTCAGCACCTACCGCTACCCGCTTTCACTTCCCCGGGAGATCACACAAGGCAAGACTGCCCTGCAAAGTGTTCCCGATTACCCGGCGCTGGCAGTGCTGGCTGGCGATCCACTCAACCTGCAACTGATTGACAGGGAAGAGCATGGCGCCTTCGTGCGGGAAGGGTCGCGGGGATACCAGGCGACCATCGTGGCGATATTTCGTTTGCTGGGCAAGAGCTCCTGGTAACCCGGCCGGGCTGTCGGAGGAACATAAGAGAAATTCACCATGTCTACATCTGAGGTAACTGTCCGGGTAATTGATGCCCAACCCATACTCTACATCCGCCGCGATGTCGTTCCGACTCAACTGCAGGCGTTTTATTCGGAGTGTTTTCAGAAACTGTTCGGCTATGGCATGCAGAAAGGGCTGGCCATTGCCGGCAATCCCATGGCCCGCTACATCCGCACCGGTCTCGGCATCTGGACGGTCGATGCCGTTCTGCCCCTCAACGAACCCGCTGCGGGTGAAGGGGAAATGGAAGCCGGATTTCTGCATGGCGGCGCAGTCGCGGTTGCCACCCATGGCGGCACCTACGAATCCCTGCCGGAAACCCATGCAGTCATCGAATCGTGGGTCAGGAACAACGGCCATCAGGTCCTGGGAGAAAACTGGGAATGGTATATCACCGATCCGGGCCAACATCCCGATCCGGCGGACTGGAAAACCGAGGTCTACTGGCCACTGGCGGAGTGAAGGATTAGGGATCGGATTGGCAGACTTAGCAGTTTTCCCCACCCCTGCTAGTGTCCTGTCCGGTTAATTCGTCGCATTTCAGCGTGCCAGCCAAGGTTCCTGGCAAGGCGCGCCTTGCAGGCAATGGCCGTAGCCCTTGTCAAAAGGCGCAACGCGGCCAGGGGTCTTGGCTGGCACGCCTTCCCGGAGCCTGCATAAAGCGCTGTAGCAGCGTTGCGACCCTTGGAAATACAACCAGTATTCCCTGCGGATCGCGCCTCACTACAGCGCTTTATGCAGGCTCTGAAATACAACGAATTAACCGGACAGGACACTAGCGGGACTCCTGCAGCTGGAAGTCCACCCCGGTGACTCCTGGGACCGCCCTGATCACCGCACCGAGGCTCTGCTGAATACTGCCCGCACCGGCGGGAGTCTGCAGTCCCGGGCATTCCTCGCAGCGGAGACTGCCGGACACCTGAACCACACCGTCCTCCACCGAGAAAACCAGTCCCTCTGCAGTCAGGTCCGAGGCCGAGGCAACGGCAGCGGCCACCTGCTCCTGCAGGGCCTGATCCCTGTCGATGGAAGGTCCACAGGCCACGCTCATCAGCGGCAATATGACGATCAGAAGCAACTTTCCTATCAGACTGCGCTTCAATAATCGTTCCGGTGTTTGCCTGCCTGATCGTTTCATGACCCACCCGGCTCCCTGACTCTGCCTGAATCGGTAATTGCATAGCGGATTTCGCCGCGCTGCCGCCGGACTGCCGCCAGCAGATTCTCCACCTCGTGCACAAACTCATCGCCCTGCAGCCAGTCCCGGTCCTCCAGTACCAGCACATCCGCATCGCCAAGTTCCCGACCCAGCTCATCGAACAACTGAGCTACGGAGTACTGATTGACCTGACGCGGCGGTTCCGCTGCCCACCAGGCCCCGCCCTCGTCGTTGCAAGCTGTTTCAGCTGCAGCGCCGGCACGGCAATCAGCGACTGCCATGTACAGCCGTTCGCAGGACAGGGTGACGATGCGCTGACCGCCACTGGAACGTAACTTCAAAAAATCGCGTCGCTTCATACCGCTGTCTGTCCGTCCGCCAGCGCCAGCACCAGCCGTTCGATCACGGCACTGGTCATCGGTACCTTGTAAGCGTTTCTGCTGAGCGGCTGTGCCGCGCTGACCGCCACCTCACCGGCCTGCCGCGCCAGTTCGGCAGTCACCGGCCGCCCCCTGAGCACCTCCTGCGCCTCGGTGGCCGGCCATGGAATCGGCGCCACGCCACCCAGAACGATCACTGCGTCGTTACAGACACCGTCCCGCAGTTCCAGGACGGCCGCCGCGCTGACCACCGCATGGGTCCAGGCAGCGCGATCCATTACCTTGTGGTAGGCACTCACCACACCGGGTCGGGGTGTCGGCAGTACCACGCTGGCCAGTAATTCGTCACGCGCCAGGGTGTTCTCATAGCGGGGATTCCGGGCCGGCAACTGAAAGAACTGATCTGCGTTAAGACTGCGTTCTCCCTCCGGCCCGATTACGTTGAAGCGGGCCCCGAGGGCAACCAGCGCCGGAGCCAGGTCGGAAGGATGGACGATGTAACTGGGACCACCACCAAAAATGGCATGCAGCTGATTTTCACCCACCACCGAGTAACACCGGTCGCCACCGGCCTTGTAGCAATTGAATCCATTACGGTAATACCAGCACCAGGGCCGCTGGGTGACATTTCCGGCCAGGGTGCCGACGTTACGGATCTGGGGCGTACCGACTACCGCGGCGGCCTCGGCCAGTACCGGATAATCGCGCCGGATCTGCTCGTTGGAGGCGAGTTCGGTAAGGGTAATCTGGCCGCCCACCCGGATTCCCCCGGCCACTTCAGTGACCTGATCCTCCCCCTCCACCGTGCGCAGGTTAATCAGCACATCCGCCGGATCTGTACCATCCTTAACCTGCTGCAGAAGGTCGGTTCCGCCACCGGAAAAGGCGCTGACCTGACCCCGGGTCCCTGCCTGGCGTGCCAGGTCTACCGCTTCCTGCAGACTGCGGGCATTCAGGTTCTGAAACTGTTTCATGACAACACCTCCAGGACCCGGTTGCGGGTGATGGGCAGGTCCTTCATGCGCCGGCCGATGGCGTTACTGACCGCGTTGGCCACTGCCGCCGGCGACAGGATAATCCCCGCTTCCCCGGCCGTCTTGGCGCCGAACGGTCCGTAACCGTCATCCACTTCGATAAATTCCACCTCGATATCCGGGACATCCAGATGGGTGGCCAGGCGACCGCTGTAGTATCCGGAGGTCAACGGTTGTCCGGTGTTGCTGTCGTACAGGGTGTTTTCGTGCAGCGCCTGGCCGATGCCCTGAATAGTGGCACCACGAATCTGGTCACGGGCAGTCTGCGGATTGATCAGGCGCCCGGATTCATGCACTGCAACGTACTTCGTCACCTGGCTGGTGCCGAGGCGGGTATCCACTTCCACTTCGCAGAAATGAGCAGCGAAACAGTTGCGTATTTTGCCGTCGGTGGTCGGAGTGGGAGTGGCCGATGCAATCAATACCTCTCCGGTAGAGGGGAATCCTTTTTGTGCTACCTGACGCTTCAGATCGCGACAGGCTTCCACCACCGCGTAACCGGTCATGATGGTAGTGCGACTGCCGGACTCACCCACCGAGTAAGGACACCGGTCGGTATCCCCGGATACCACCTCGACCCGGCTCAGCGGCACACCGAGCTCTTCCGCCGCGATCATACCCATGGTGGTCTTGGCGCCGGGGCCGATATCGGTCACCCCGACATAAAGGGTGTAGGACTGGTCACCATCAACCCGGACGATGGCGCTGCTGGATCCCACGCCGGCCCGAAACATCATGAAGGAAAAGCCTGCGCCCCTTTTCAGCGGTCCGTTATCGGATCCGGGACTGGTGCGGCGCCGGTTGGGCCAGTCGAACAGCTCCACACCGCGGGCGATACACTGATCCAGTGAATAGTTGGTAAAGGGGCTGGCTTCGGTTGGCCGCCGCATATTCCGGAGCGTAAATTCCACCGGGTCCAGGCCCAGCTGATAGGCGATCTCGTCCATCATGGATTCAATTCCGAAGTGACCATGAGGCTCGGAGGGTGCGCGGAAATTTCCGGACACGGTGCGGTTGGTATACACCGGATAGATCACCCGTTCCAGATTCTCGCAGGCGTAGCCGTCCATCCCGCTGATACCACCGGAGTTTTTCCGGTAAGGTCCCATGCCACTGTAGGCGTTCATCTGCATGGCGGTCACTGTCCCTTCGTTGGTGACGCCAATCTTGTAATACTGCACGGTGGGCCAGCGGCCGTGCACACGGACCCAGTCCTCCTTGCGGGAATATTCCACCATCACCGGGGCACTGCTGCGCCGGGACAGCGTGGCGGCAATCAGGTCGGTATCCTGATTCTGATTCTTGTTTCCAAAACCGCCGCCCATGTACTGGCAGACAACCCGCACCTGGTGATCGGCCAGCCCCAGGTCACGGGCGGTGTCGTGACGGCAGTTGGAAATACCCTGGGTCGGTGAATACAGGGTCAGCCGGTCCCCCTCCCAGTGCGCCAGGGCGCAGCGGGGTTCCATCTGGGCATTATGAATAAACGCGGTGCTGTAGCGGTCCTCGAAAACCCGGTCGGCCTGGGCAAATCCGGCATCGATCTCGCCACGCCGGGTGACCATGGGCTGAAAGCGATTACCGGCATCCGGCGCCAGGTTGCCTTCCGGCCACACCTTTGCCGCACTTTCCTGCAATGCAGCCTCCGGATCCAGCACGAAGGGCAGCGCCTCATATTCCACTTCGATCAGGCTCAGTGCCTGCTCGGCAATATGCCGGTCGGTAGCGGCCACCGCCGCAATCGGTTCGCCGACGAAGCGCACCGGGTTGTTGAAGATGTAACGGCGATGCAGGGTGGCTTCCTTGACCGGGTCGTTATACTGCCTGCCACCTGACACCGAACCGGCGCCCCATACCACCTGGGCGTTTTCATGAGTGATAACCGACACCACTCCGGCAAGCTGTTCGGCGCGGCTGGTATCGATGCGCACGATACGTGCGTGGGGAAGACGGCTGCGCAGTATCCGCGCATACAACATGCCCGGCAGGCGCTGATCCCGCGTATACCGGGCAGTACCCGTCACGCGCTCCACGGCATCGATGCGTGGCGTGGCGTTACCTATGGTAGCCAGCGGTTCGACCGCCTGGTTGACCTGTTCACTCATGCCGCACCTCCATTACGCCGGCCGGCGTCCACGACGGCCTCGACGATGGCGTTGTAGTTGGAGCAACGACAGATGTTGCCGACCAGGGCGCTTTTCACGGCAGCCGCATCCGGGCTGGGGTTGCTGTTCAGCAGCGCGGTGGCGGTCATCAATTGACCGGGCGTACAAAAACCGCACTGGGCGCCGTTATGGTCGACGAATGCCTGCTGCAGCGGCGACAGCTGCCCGTCCTGAACCAGGCCTTCCACGGTGGTGACCTGACGCCCGTCCATCCATACCGCCAGTTGGCTGCAGGAATACATCGGCTGGCCGTCCACCAGTACGGTGCAGGCACCACACTCGCTGCGGTTACAGCCGATCTTGGTGCCGGTAAGCTGCAGATGATCCCGGAGCAGCTCCACCAGGGTCCAGTGATCCTGCACCGTCAATCGGTGCGATACGCCGTTGACAGTCAACTGAATATCGGTGCCGGTGGCTGGCGGGGCGTCCTGGGCACGGGCTCCGGCTGCACCCAGGACGGCAGGCGCCACCGTGGTGGCGGCCACCGTGGCGCCGGTGTTCCTGAGGAAGTCCCGGCGGGACAGTTCGACCGCGGAGTCCGGTCCGGGTATTTTGCCTTTTTCTGAGGGGTCGCTCATCTCTGGTCTCCCCGTTTCTTGTTCTGGTAAGGGTTGGTTTTAAGACTGGAAAGGAAATGCGTTATTTCGCTTCGTTGATCATCTGTATGGTTCTGGATTCCACCTCGGCGGCCACTCCCTGAATCGCGGGATCATGCGACAGCGCGGACAGCATCTGCTCCGGCCTGATCAGGCCAAGCCGGGTCTGACCGGACGCCGTGAATACGGAAATCCGGCACGGCAGTGCCATGTTCAGGCGCATGTCAGCAGCCAGCACCCGGGCCGCCTGTTGGGGATTGCAGACTTCAAAAATCCGGCACTGTTCGACAAACGGAACCCCTTTGCTCCGCAGCGTCTCCCCCAGGTCATGGACATGCAGCACGCCGAAGCCATTGCGTTTCACCGCGGCATCCAGGTCCTGGGCTGCCTGTTCGAATGACTTTTCGGAAGTCACAACGTAATAACTGTCAGAGTCACTCACGATTTGGTCGCCTCGTTGCAGGTAGTCTGTTGCTGTTACACCTGACCCCGTTAAAGAGTGCTGGTCCTGCTCTAGCCAACGAACCTAAATAAGGGAGCCTAAAAAAAGGACGGTCAGGATTGCGGCCCTTCCGTCCTTTTCATCAGCCGGGTCGATGTCGCAACTTGTCTCTCAGTTCTCGTCTTCTGTCAACCAGCTGAAGTCGTCACCGGACGGACCGAAGTCCACCGCGGTATTCTCGCGGCGCCGCTGTTCCGAAGCGCGCGCCTCGGCCAGCACATCGGCCGGCAGATCCTTGCCAACCACTATGCCGCGTCGTATAGCTGGTGCGTAATAAATCCGCGCATTGGCCATTTCGTCGGTGGTTGCCGGCCCGTATACAACTTCCTGGGTGGGATCCGGATTCCAGGGATTGCTTTCGGAGTTATCGAACCACCAGCTCATGTGCAGGGTTGAACCGGCCGGGATAAATTTCGGCTCCTTGTACTCGTACAGGAACTGCCAGTTGAAGTCGTATTTCGGCACCCACAACAGGGTTTCCTGTTCACCGTCCGGGTATTCCAGCTCGTAGCGCATGGCCTTGCCACGGTAATGCATGTGCGGGCCCATGGACAGCAGGTAGATATCCTCGTCGACATCGAAGGTGTTGCTGACCTCGTAATTCGACGCCCCGGCCGGAATGGTCCAGCCGTGGTGGGGAAGCAGATTGGTTTCCACCACGTAGTCGATGACGTCACCGTCTTCATAGAATTTGAAGCCGGCCCGGGTCAGGTCGTCCACACCGGTGCCGGGTCCGGTGTTCTTGTGATAGTGCATGTTGACGGTGATGAACGGATTCTCCGGCAGCAGGACACCCCAGCCTTCCGGGTAGGTGAACGGACCGCGGCCCGGCACCCCGACGCCCATGTGGCTGGACACGATGTGATGTACCCAGGGACCACCGGGGTCCAGTTCCGCCTGGGAAATCCAGCGCGGTTCGGTAAGCGCCCCTTCCGGAACCGGCATGCGGATGGTGGGCTGCCAGTCTTCCACGTCGTCGCCGACGTGCACCGGCTCCTCGAATTGCACTACCAGGTCCGGATCACCGATCCACCAGCCGGACGGAGGCATTACCGTGGCGCCCACTTCAATACTCTGATTGGCGTTGTTCTGGGCGTCGGCCGGATCGCCTTCCCGGGCACCGCCGTCAACCCATGCCAGAATCAGTTCTTTTTCAGCCTTCTCCAGGTAACGCTCGCCCACGAACTGGCCCTTATGTCGCTCATGGGCACCCCACGGCGGCATGTAACCGGTTTCCACAGCACGCCGGATCAAGGGTGCCCAGACCCTGGCCTGCTCGTAGTCGGCCAGGGAAAAAGGCGCGCTGATGCCGCCCACGTCGGGGGGATTATCCTGGTGGCAGGCCACGCAGTTTTTCTGGAACACCGGCAATGCATCGCTATAATAAGTCGGCGAATCCGCGGCTGTGGCAGCCGCTGAGCAGACACCGAAAACCAACGGGAGCAAACGCGCAGACAAAGGCTTCATGGTGGGATCCTTGTTATTCTGGAATCGAAATCAGGGTTTCTGTAGTTCCGCTTGTTATTTTGTTTATTGTTCGCTTTAGAGTGCTTTTTCTTGTTCTTTTCTGGAGGTCATTGAGAACCTGGTGTGGCTTCACCCGCAATTCGGGAATCGGCTTTACACACACTCCTGAAGACTAATCCGATTCCGGGCAAATGTCTAACCTATTCAACCCGGGTTTGGCCGCCGTTCAGCCCCGCACGGCGGCGTTTGGGACCCGTCGGCGGGGCTCTGCCCGGCGCCGGCGGATCCCGACTGACCGGGATCAGACCGCCTCGAAGGCCTGCTCGATATCGGCCAGAATATCGTCGATGTGCTCGATGCCCACGCAGATGCGCAGCATTTCCGGTGCCACCCCGGCACTCACCTGTTCCGCTTCGGTCAGCTGCCGGTGGGTGGTGGAAGCCGGATGGCAGGCCAGAGTCTTGGCGTCGCCGATGTTCACCAGCCGCTTGATCATGGCAAGCTGGTCATAGAACCTGACGCCGGCATCGAAGCCGCCGCGGATGCCGAACGTCAGCAACGAAGCCGGTCGGCCACCGCAGTATTTCTGCGCCAGATCGTAGTAGCGATCCCCTTCCAGACCCGCGAACTGGACCCATTCGACTTTCGGGTGCTTTTTCAGATAACCGGCCACCGCCTGGGCATTCTCGCAGTGCCGCTCCATCCGCAGTGCCAGCGTTTCAATACCCTGCAGAATCAGGAACGCGTTCATCGGTGACAGTGCCGACCCGGTGTTGCGCAGCGGCACGGTACGGGCTCTGCCGATATAAGCGGCTTCCGCCAGGGCCTCGGTGTACACCACCCCGTGGTAGGAAGGTTCCGGTTCGTTCAGCTGCGGATAACGCTCGGCATGCTCTGCCCAGGGAAATTTACCGGAGTCGACAATGATACCGCCGATGGAGGTGCCGTGACCGCCGGCATACTTGGTCAGTGAGTGGACCACGATATCGGCCCCATGCTCGATCGGCGCCCAGAGGATGGGCGTGGCCACCGTGTTGTCGACGATCACCGCCACGCCATGCCGGTGAGCCGCCGCCGCAATGGCTTCCAGGTCGACGATATTGCCGGCCGGATTGCCGATGGTTTCGCAGTACACCGCCTTGGTCCTGGCATCGATCAGTTTTTCAATTGCTGCCGCCGAATCGTTTTCGGCGAACCGCACTTCGATGCCCTGGCCAGGCAGCATGTGGGCGAACAACGTGTAAGTGCCGCCATAAAGCTGCGGCACCGAGACGATATTGTCACCGGCTTTGGCGATGTTGAGGATGGAGTAATTGATCGCCGCCATACCGGAACTGACCGCCAGTGCGGCGAGCCCGCCTTCCAGCGCCGCCATTCGCTGCTCCAGCACGTCGCAGGTGGGATTCATGATACGCGAATAAATATTGCCCGGTACCGCCAGGTTGAACAGGTCGGCGCCGTGCTGCGCGTTGTCGAATTCATAGGCCACGGTCTGGTAGATCGGTACCGCCACCGACTTGGTGGTGGGGTCGGTTTCATAGCCGGCGTGGATGGAGAGGGTTTCTTTCTTCATGGGTCTATTCCTTCTTTTCTTGCTCTCAGGTTGTTCTGTTCCGCAATGGGTCGGTCAGCTCTGTTTCCCCGCTTGTTGACTGACTCACCAGCCCGACGCGACAGGCGGATCTTTACGGCAGGATACAGAGCAGATCCTGGCCCAGGGTCAACAGTCCATGGTAATTGTCGCGCAGCACTTCCATGTTGGCTTCCAGATCCTGGTTGACGGTGATGTGGCTCAGCACCAGCCTGCCCACCTCCGCCTGGCTGGCGATCTGCCCCCAGACACTGGGCCTGGCATGCAGTTCGGCGACCGGCCCGGTGCCGTACTCGGCACCGGCAAAATGGACCACCAGCACATCTGCGCCGCGGGCGAAGTCCACGAACGCGGGATTGCCGCCGGTCTGATCGCTGCTGAATACAAAACTGGCACCCTGGTAGTCCACCCGGTAAGCCAGGGTCGGCACATCGCCGTGGGGGACGCCCAGGGCAGTGACATGCAGGAACGATTCGTCCAGTACCTCGCCAACCCCGGCACCGGTATCGATCATGCTGGACTGAAACTGAAACCGCGGCGCCAGCACCCGGAACACGCCTTCCGGGCCTACCAGGCCGTCGAGAAATTCTGTCAGGGAGGGGAACCCGGTATTGCCGGTCGGTCCCGCTATTCGCAGCGTCCCATTACGCGGCCACAACAGGGCCGGCAGTTCCGCAGCATGATCGGGATGGAAATGGCTGAGCGCCACCAGCTGCAGGTCTTCGATGCTGGCACCGGCCTCGTGGAAGCGGCTGAATACACCGCCACCGGCATCGATAAGAATCCGGCTGGAGCCATCCACCCACAAGACATACCCGGAGGAAGCCCGGCCGTCGCCAAACGGGCCTCCGGAACCGAGTATCTGCAGTGCGATACCCCGGTCGGTGCACTGTGCCAGCATCACCGACGGTGCGAATACCGTCAGGCTGATCAAAGCGGCCTGCACCAGTCTTTCAAGCACTCTTCTTCCAAGCAACCTTCTTCCAAGCACTCTTCTCATTGACTGCTCCTGTTGTCCTGGCAACACCCGTGCAGTATGGCCCAGTCACCCCCCGCAAGTACACCGGCTACTGATCGGCTTCCACCAGCCCCAGGTCGTAGTAGGAACGGGCCAGCTTGGTGATTGCCACCACGTAGGCGGCGGTCCGGTAATCCTCCACCTTCGGCAACCGTTTCATGACCTCGCGAATGTCGGCGAAGGCGGAGCGCATGGTGTCATCCAGGCCGGAACGGACCAGGTCCAGTTCGCTGGCCCCGCGCGCCACCTGGGAACGCAGTTTCTCCGGCAACTCGCCGGCGGCCATGGACTCCAGGGCGGCCAGGTAATTGGCGCCCCGCAGTTCATCGTAGCGGCGCTGCAAGCGCCCGAACCGCATATGGGACAGATTGCGTGTCCATTCAAAATAGGACACGGTGACGCCACCGGCATTGACCCACAGGTCGGGCAGAATGACCACCCCGCGCTGGCGCAGAATCTCGTCCGCTTCGCAGGTCACCGGACCGTTGGCTGCTTCCACGATGAGCCGGGCGCGGATGCGCATGGCATTGTCGGCGTGGATCTGCGACTCCAGTGCCGCCGGGATCAGAATATCGCAGTCCATTTCCAGCGCCTCGTCCCGTTCCGGGCTGAAGCTGCCGCCGGCGAAACCCTGCAGCCCCCCGGTCTCCACCAGGTGCTGGCGCACATCATGGATATTGAGGCCCGCCTCGTTGACCAGCACGCCATCCCGTTCAATGACCGCGATGACCCGGACCCCGTCCTCCTCGGAAAGAAACTTGGCCGTATGATAGCCCACGTTACCGAGCCCCTGAACAACCACCGTGGCTCCGCACAGGCCGTCTTCCAGCCCGGTTCTGGCCACCTCGTCGGGATGGCGGAAGGACTCCTGCAGGGCAAATTGCACACCCTTCCCGGTGGCCTCGGTGCGACCGGGAATGCCGCCGCGATTTTCCGGCTTCCCGGTCACACAGGCATCCTGGTTCATGTCCTCCGGGTAGAGACTCTTGTAGGTGTCCGCGATCCATACCATTTCCCGCGCCGAAGTCCCCATGTCCGGAGCCGGGACGTTGGTGGCCGGTTCCAGAAAGCCGCGCCGGGCCAGTTCTGCGGCGAAGTGTCGGGTTATCTCCCGCATTTCCCGGGTGGAATAGTGTGACGGGTCGATCAGCAGCCCGCCCTTGGCGCCGCCGAAGGGTACATCGGCCAGGGCACACTTGTAGCTCATCAGTGCCGACAGGGCTTCCACTTCGTCCTGGTTGACCCGGGGAGCGAAGCGCAGCCCGCCCTTGGCCGGCAGCCGATGGGTGCTGTGCACGGACCACCAGCCGGTGAATACTTCCACCCCGGCATGGGTGCATACCGGAAAACGCACCTGCAGTACTGCACTGGTGGCCTTGATAACCCTGGCCGTGTCGGAATTCAGACCGGCCGCCAGCGTGGCCCGGTCGACAAACCTTTCGACTCCTTCCCTGAATGACATTGGTTTCTCCCCCATGGCGGCCGAGGTTGCAATATTGGTGCACTTTAGCATAGCCGGCCCGGATCAGCGGAGCGTGTCGCCCCGGCACATCCCGTTTCCGGATGCTGCCGCGAGCAGGTCCGGCCAGCGTTTCAGGACAATCCCGCAACCGGAAAGCCCGCCTCTCGCTGAGAAACCTTGAAAATTCGTCAGGCCTCCCCATTACTATAAATGAGGTTGGCTGCCGCTGACCGGAATTTTTATTTCGTCTTTTTCAGCTATCAACACAGGGATGAAATGAGAATGAAGACATTCAATCGTAAATCACTTCTCGTCACCGGGCTGTTTGCGCTGCTGGTTACCGGCTTCGCCGCACAGTCCTACCAGGTTTTTCAACTCAGTAATAAAGTGTCGCAACTGCAGGCGGATAATGGCCTGACCCCATCACCGTCGGCACTGGATCCGACAGCAGGTTCACCGAACCCACTGGCGGACCCCTGGGCCTTTGGCAACGGTATCGATCCGTTTACTAATCTGTGGCAAATGCAGCAGCAGATGGATTCGCTGTTCGGATCGGTTCTCGGTGGGACTGGCAGTCGGCCGTCAATGACGTTCGGCTCATTCGCCAGCAGTCCCGATATCGAGGTGAAGGAATCCGACCAGGACTATGAAGTCATTATCGGGGTTCCAGAAAATGGCGAACTGGAGCTGTCCACCGATATCGAGGACAACACCGTTCGGGTGGCTGGCAGCATCAGTTATGAAAACACCGGGAAGAATGGCAGCCTGGCGTCCTCCTTCACCGGTCGCAGCCAGTTTTCGCGCTCGATCCCATTGGCCAAACCCGTGGATCCGCTGGCAATGCACACCGATCGCAAGGACGACCAGTTCGTGATTACCATTCCGAAAGCCTGAAATCAGAAGGCGCGGAAGTCACATCGTGACTTCCGCGCTCTGACAGTGGAAAAAGGCTGCATCCGAAAGACCGTGTGCGTTATCGATTCCCGTGAGAAATTGTGTTCCTGCCCAGCGGATACGTCCAGAATTTTCTTCTGGTTCTCTTTTTGTACATCTGTTCCTAAACCAGCGTCCTTCCTGCCGCCCACCTTGGCTGCACAACAAAAAGCGCCAGAAGACTGCTTTAATTCCACATTGAACCAGTTCCCGAAATTGCGCGTAAAACACTTTCCCAAGCAATGAAGACCCATTAGCAAATGAGGAGTAGTTTATGAATCTGGTTTCCCGAACCGTCCTGGCCGCTGTAGCCGCTGGATCTTTTGCCCTGACTTCCCTGTCGGTCAAAGCGCAGGACATTGTCGATACCGCCGTCTCCGCCGGCATGTTCAATACCCTGGTAGCCGCAGTTCAGGCTGCGGGGCTGGTTGACACGCTGAAAGGCGATGGCCCGTTCACGGTATTCGCACCAACCGATCAGGCTTTCGCCGCATTGCCGGAAGGTACCGTGGAAAATCTGCTAAAGCCGGAGAATCGGGAGCAGCTGGTTGCAGTGCTCACCTATCATGTGGTTCCCGGCAAGATCATGTCTTCCGACATTGCCGGCGTCACTACTGAAGTGGAAAGCGTCCAAGGCAGCAAGTTGTCGGTTGACGCCACCGCAGGCGTCAAAGTGGACAATGCCAGTGTGATCAGCGCCGACATCGAAGCTGATAATGGTGTCATTCACGTTATTGATGCGGTGGTCCTGCCCAAATAAACGAGGGGCAACGCGTTGGATCAGCCAGCTTGAGGCCGGCTGATCCAACAGATTGTTTTTCAAGCAGTGACCACCTCGTCATTTCACGGCAATAAACGTATCCTGCCCGGAAAAATCTGTGCCGCCTGTAACCGGGAGTTCACCTGGCGCCGCAAGTGGCGGGAGGTCTGGAGTGAAGTGCGATATTGTTCCACCCGCTGCCGCCGCAATGCTTCCAACGCGAGAGCCGCTGCCCGGCACTCGATCAAAGACCAAAACTGACACCAAGGAAAGCAGCCCGTCCTGCCGTGTTGTAATCAATCACCTCCTGATATCTGGCATCGGTTACATTTTCAATGCGCCCGAACAGGCTCACTGAGTCACTGAGCTGATACCTGACACTGAAATCCAGCACGGCAAAATTATCCAGCGGCACCACCGTACCGAATACCTCATCGATACTGTCACGGGAAACCCGGTAGAAGGCATTTACCATCAGCCTGTCTTCCCAAACCCGATAAGTCAGCGCCAGGTTGGCCAGTTGCTCGGGGCGGCGGACGCGTTGCCGGCCATCCGGCCGTTCCGTGTCATTGAACAGATAATTGCCCGCTAGTTCCAGATTCCGTGACAGAGAATAGGACGCCGACAGCTCAACACCCGAGGACCTGCTGATCCCAAGGTCCTGCAGATAGCCGCTGAACCCGGACAGGTCAAAGTAGATGGCATCCTCCACCTGCTGATCGAAGTAGACCAGCTCCAGCCGCAGCGAGGTTCCGGTCAGATATTCCACTCCCAGTTCGGCGCCTCGGGAAGTTTCCTGTTGGAGCGTGGCCAGCGATGCCGGCGGGTAGGCAAACGGTCCGGCGTTGTACTGAATTTCGTAGAGGCTGGGCGCCCGAAAGCCGGTGCCGAACGCAGTACGCAGTTTGAGCAGGGAGTCGGTACCCAGCTCCAGCAGGTAGGCGGCACTGACCCGGTAACTCATGTTACTGCCGAAGTCGTCGTTATCATCGTGGCGCAGGCCCGCGGTGACAAACAGGCTATCGGAAAAATCGCTCAGCGCTTCCAGGTAAAGTCCGGTATTGTGGCGGCTGCCGCCACCCGCCTCGGCGCTTTCCCGGTCGGCACCGAATGCCAGGTCAAACCCGCTCAGCCCGGTCAGGCTGCCGGTATATTCCCAGCGCGCCAGACTGCCGCGATTGGCGAATGCCAATTGCCGGGCGGCGAAACTCTGACGACGGGTTCTGGTTTCCGAGTAGGACAGGCTGTGACTGACATCGGCAGTACGCTGTTCCAGCGCCAGCCGGGATCCCTGCTGGCGGTAGTCCGATTCACAGTCATGGATGGTGGTCAGCGCGTAACAGCCATCAAATTCGGAGTTACCGGTGACTTCCCGGTGCACCAGGTCCAGCCGCCAGCTGTCGTCAAGCTGATAGCCGATCCGGCCATGCAGGGTGGTGTTGTCGTAGCCGTCGGCATCAGCCAGGCTCACGTCCGAGCGACGGGAATTGAATCCGTCGCTGTGAAAATCCACGGCCGACAGGAAATAATCCAGCGCTTCGTGAGATCCCGAGAGATTGCCGTTCACCTGTCGGGTGCCATAACTGCCCTGTTCCCATTGCAGGTCTGCCTGTCGGTTCCCGGGATCACGCCGGGAGAAAATATTGACCACGCCACCCGCATCGGCTCCGTAGCCCAGCCCCTGGGGGCCGCGCAGCACTTCGACACGGCTCACGCCGCTGCTCATCAGCTGCTCGAGCTGGGGTCCTATCTGTGGCAGGCTGGGATCCAGCAGACGCATGCCATCGAAAATGGTCAGGGTGCGGAAACCTTCTTCGCCGCGGATATTCAATGAGGTGGCCTTGCCGGCCCCGCCGCTGGAGCTGCTGCCGCTGCCCGGCATCTGACGCAGCACATCGACCAGCGCCAGGTTACCGTGGGCTTCGATCTCTGCTTCGGTCAGGACCGCTACGGAAGTGCCGATCTGGCGCAGCGGCGTCGGGAGTCGACTGGAGGTCACTACCACTTCCTCCAGGCCCGGTCCGCTATGCGGTGCCTCCCGGAGTTGCTGAGCGAATCCCGGAATCAATGGGTAGAAAAACAGGGCAGCACCGGTCAGTGCTGAAAGTTTGCCTGGCATGATCGTTCTCCTCATCAACTTTTGGCTATTCCCGGTCTGGGAATGTCGCGTCGAAGTCACGAGGATCGAACGGCAGGCGAATCGGTGTCAGTGAACCTAATCCAGCCACTTGTGGAGCCCTCCGCTTCCTCAACAAAGTAAGGCACGGGCCTGGTATCGGACTCACCGGTCAGTGCTCCTGCCGGCTTAGCGATGGCCTGGAGCTTGACTGGAATACCGTTGCGGGGGCAGTGTTGGATTCACACCAACTTCCCAGGTAACGACCGCACCTGATCAGGAAAGGAGTGTAACCTCAATGGCTCTATTTGGCTATGCTCACCACTCCCTACATTCTGACCGGCAGGAAAGCCCAGACAGTCTGTATGGCCAGGAGCCTCCCCTGGAAACCGGATAACGCTGGCGGGCGTAGTTCCTTTGCTATTTCAGATCAGTAACCCTGCCATGAGGCATCACGAGTCCTGGCGACAACTCGAGTAACGGGGCATCCCGCACAATGCATAAACTTGCCATCATCGGCGCCGGTATCGCCGGATTGACTCTGGCCACCCGCCTGCAGGGAAAGGCAGCGCTGACGATTTTTGAAAAATCCAGGCACCCGGGTGGCCGGATGGCGACCCGGCGAGCCGGACCCTTCGAGTTCGATCACGGCGCCCAGTATTTCACCGCCCGCAGTGGCGAGTTTCGACACTTTCTCAGCACTCATTTCGACGCAACCGGTTTACAGGACTGGCAACCCGGCACGCTGACCCTGAGCGAGCGGGAGAAACCCTATCGACGCCCCTGGTTCGAACCGCACTGGATCGGGGTTCCGGCCATGAACAGTTTCGCCGGGGCGCTACCCGTCAGGGAGGCAGTGGAGTTCCAGGCGCAGGTGACAGCCTTGACTGACACCGAGTCCGGCTGGCGGTTGCAGCTTCACGACGGGAGGCAACGTGGTCCGTTTGACTGGGTGGTGGTCACGGCGCCGGCGGCTCAGACCAGTCACCTGTTACCGGCTGAACTGGCCATGCAGGAGTCATTGCACCGGGTCCGGATGTCCGGGTGTTTCAGCCTGATGCTGGGTTTTCAGGAACCGCCAGCGATGCCCTTCAATGCCGCGGTGGTGAAGGATTCGCCGCTGGCCTGGCTGGCGGTGAACTCCTCCAAACCGGGCCGCACCGGCCCCTGCAGCCTGCTGGCACAGAGCCGCAACGACTGGGCCGATGCCAACCTGGAACAGCCGCGCGACCGGGTGACAGCTCAGTTGCTGTCGGCGTTAGGCCGGCTGCTGCCTGAGCTGCCGGAGCCGGACCACCTCGACCTGCACCGCTGGCGCTATGCGGCCACGACTGAACCGCTGGGTCTGGACTACCTGCTGGAATCCGACCGGCGGCTGGCCGCGTGCGGTGACTGGTGTCTCGGAGGCCGGGTTGAAGCGGCGTTTACCAGCGCCAACCGGCTGGCTGACGCGCTGCTGGCACTGCTTTGATTGCGAGGTCTGGTACTACCGGGAACAACGCATCCCGAGAGCCTGGACTCAGGAAATAAAAGTGCACCCACTGACGCGGAGCCGGTGAAAAAAAAGCGCCCTGGCGGGCGCTAACCTGTAGGGTAAATCTGAGTAATGCCAGATAAGCAGGCCGTCAGTCAGACGTTCCCCAGGGAGAAAGGTCTATAGTGTATACTTCTGAAGCCGGCTGACCATGCGACATGTTGTCGCAACCCGCTGATTCTTGTATCAGTGCATTCGGCATTCAAGCCAGTCAAGAGTTTCGACTTTTCGCTTTTCAAATTCTGACTTTCAACTTCTCAATCCCGCAGTCTTCAGCATGCCAGACCGACGAACCACACTGCGGGCCCTGGGCCTTGGCCTGCTCGCGACCTGCGGCCCGGGCGGCTGGTTCCGCCATGCCCGGGCTCAGTCAATCACCGACCGGTCCGCGTTCTCCACACCATTGCAGATTCCGCCTCTCGATTCCGGCAATCTCGCAGATGCGACCCGCCACTATCAGCTGGCCCTGCAGCGGGGCAGCCGCGAATTTCTGCCCGGCATCAGAACCGCAACCCTGGGTATCAACGGTGATTACCTCGGCCCCACGCTGCTGATGCAACGCGGGGAGCAGGTTGCTGTGGCGGTCCACAATCAACTGGATGAAGCCTCTTCATTGCACTGGCACGGCTTCCATGTTCCGGCCCGCGAGGACGGAGGACCCAACCAGCAGATCGAATCCGGTGCCACCTGGAATCCGTCCTTCCGGGTGATGCAGAACGGCGGGACATTCTGGTATCACTCCCATGTGCTGCACAGGGCTGGCGAACAGGTGTACCGGGGGCTGGCAGGCATGATCCTGGTGCAGGACCCGGACCAATCCGAACTGGGGCTGCCGACCGACTATGGCATCGATGACATTCCACTGATCGTCCAGGACCGGCGCTTCGGTGACGACGGCAGCTTCAGCTACATGTCGATTTACGACGATATCGTCAAGGGCATGCACGGCGATACTCTGCTGGTGAACGGTACCTGGCAGCCACTATTCCAGCCGACCACCAGGCTGGTGCGGTTCCGGCTCCTGAATGCCGCCAACGCCCGAACCTTCCTGTTCGCATTCAGTGATAACCGTGAGTTCTACCAGATCGCCAGCGACGGCGGATTGCTGGAGGCAGCGCTCCCCATGAACCGACTGGAGCTGGCCCCGGCAGAGCGGGCCGAGATCCTGGTGGATTTCAGTGACGGTCGCGAAGTCCTGTTGCAGAGCCTGCCCATGCCGTCCGGTTTTCCGGTATTCCAGGGTGCCATGAGTCGCATTATGCGCTCCCTCAATGCCCAGGCTTTTGATGTCCTGAGAATCATTCCCGCTGCGAACCTGAGCGGAAACCTGTTGCTGCCGAACCGACTGGTCAGCATCGCCCGGCTGTCCGCCGATCAACAGATGCCGGTCAGGCAATTCCGTCTGTCCATGGGATTCGGTTCACGCAGCGGAGACGACCGTGGCCCTGGTACCGGCGCCCGTACCGGGCTCGGTGGCGGCCATGGCGGCGGCCATTCTGTCATAAACGGTCGCAGGATGGAGATCGGCTATATCAACGAAACCATTCCGCTCAACAGCACGGAAATCTGGGAACTGAGCAACAATTCCCCCATGCCGCACCCTTTCCACGTGCACCACGGACAGTTCCAGGTTCTGGATCGAAACGGTCAGCCACCGCCGGCCAATGAACTGGGCTGGAAGGATACGGTCAGAGTCGGATCCGGAGAAACGGTTCGCATCGTCATGCGCTTCGAGGATTTCGCCGACGCCAGCAACCCCTATATGTACCATTGCCATATCCTCGAGCACGAGGATCAGGGCATGATGGGGCAGTTCCTGGTGGTTTGAGGCGGGGAGTTCGCCTTAGAGGAACTTGACCCGTTCACGCAATTCGTCGACGCTGAGAGTCACATCCGCCAGCACCCCGGTATCGCTGCTGCCCAGGACCACGCCAACACCCGCGATCGGTGGCAGGGTATCAAGCTGAAAACGGCCGACGGTACCGCGCAGAAAACAGTCCTCGTCGAAGTAAACCCGATTCACCGAATCCAGTTCGTCGGCAATCACCGTGTCGAAGCCGATCCGCTCGATAATGTCGTCCATGGACTCGATATCGGTCGGTTCGACGCGCTGGGTTTTACCATTGATAACAAAAGCCTGCATGGAGGACACCTTGATTGACCGGATTAAGTCAGCAAGATTACCAGGGAATCGACTGGCCGGACCAGTCAAGAAACACCGGGTCCTGCCAGTCTGCGGATTCGCTCAGCAGTTGCCAGAGACGCTCAGCGACAAATTCTGCAGTAAATAATTTCCCCGCTGGTACAGCTCGTTGGAAGGGCCTGGACAATGGCGTATCCGTGGTTCCCGGATGGAACAGGATGAAGCGCACGTTTGGAGCGCGCCGGGAATATTCAATGGCTGCGGTTTTGACCAGCATATTGAGTGCCGCCTTGGAGGCGCGATAGCTGTACCAGCCGCCCCGGCGATTGTCGCCGATACTGCCGACGCGGGCACTGAAGACCACCACCTGGCAGCGCTGCTTGCCGGCCAGCACAGAAATCAGCCTGCCCAGCCACAGCAGGGGGACGACTGCATTGGCCTGAAACACCGCCTGCAGCTGGTCTGCATGCAGCTCCTCCAGGCGCTTTTCGGGATGTATCGAGTCATTGTGCAGCAGCCCATTGCAGACAAAGGCGGTGGTAAAACGCGCCTTCTCCGCCACCAGCTGTGCAATTACCCGATCGATCGAAGCCTCGGTGTAATCACAGTGCAGCCATCGCAGCCGTTCCCGGTAGTGGTTCAGTGCTTCCGGCTGCGGGGATCGACTGACGCAGTTCACTGTCGCGACGCTGTCGTCTGCCAGCCAGTGCTCCAGGATGGCCCAGGCAATACTGCTGCCGGCCCCGATAATGAGGATCTGTTGTTGCATTGTGATCAACCGATCATGACCGGCCGGACCGGCTCCGCGCGGGCTGGCCAGCGTCGCAGCCGGAATCAGCGGTACAGTGACGACGCCCCGTCAGCAGCAGGCTCAAAGTGGCGCGGTGTCGGGCGAAAAACCGGTAGCCCAGGTCGGCGAACCACCTGATCCCGGGCAGTCGCAACAGCTTCAACCAGCGATGCCGCCCCACCGATGCCCACACCGCAACAGTGACATCAAGCCCATACAGCATGGTGCCATCGGCGCATTGGGCGTGAAGTTTCCGGTTGGCGGCAAGCGGATCGATGTGAGGCCAGCGAGCCAGGAAATCGCTGGCGTGAATATCGACAAATCGAAGCGCCCCGTTGCGATCAAGGGATCGCAACTGGTTGATTTCGGCGACACAAAGTGGACAGCTGCTGTCATAAAACATGGTGATTTTCATAGCCGGATATACGCGCCCGGATGGATTCCGGCTCAATCTGGTCTGAAAATTCCCGGTCGGCGTATTCACTCCCCTGACTCGGCGCCGGTGTCGGCAGGAGCTTTCAGGTGTCAGCAGGCACATACATTGATGCGCGGTTTTTTTCAGGTGGTTTACTAGGAACCTCTGATTAATTATTGAACAGCTCTGGCCTGCAGACGAGTTTACTGACGAGGCGACTTGCCGCCGGCATGCGTCGGCCTGTCAAGGCAAGTCAACGAAGTCAGTGGGCTCGTCTGAAGGCCCCGCAGAGCAGATCCATGTAATCAGAGGTTCCCTAACAAAAGATGGCTCGATACCAAACACTCCGGCTGATCCTTGGCGATCAGCTGAATTCTCAGCATTCCTGGTTCCGCGAGGCCAGGACGGACGTCCTCTATGTGATCGCCGAACTGCGCCAGGAAACCGATTACGTCTGTCACCACGTGCAGAAAGTCTGTGCCTTTTTCGCGGCCATGGCAGCGTTTGCTGACCAGCTTCGCGAATCCGGTCATCAGGTGCTTCACCTTGATCTTGACGAGACCGAACAGTGGCGGGATTTACCGGACCTGATCAATGGGCTGATCAATAAGTACCAGGTGGCCCATTTCGAATACCAGCGCCCGGATGAGTACCGGTTGCTGACACAACTGCGGAGCCTGAAATTCCCCGGGCAGCCGGCACCACGGGAGTACGACAGCGAGCATTTCCTGGTGCCCTTCGAGGAGCTGAAAGACCAGTTCCCGTCCGGTCGCCACGTGCGCATGGAAACCTTCTACCGGCGCATGCGAAGGCGCTTCAACATACTGATGGATGCCGACAAGCCGCGGGGCGGGCGCTGGAATTTCGATGCCGAGAACCGACAGCGATTGCAGCCCGAGGATATCGAAGCGCTGCCGGAAGCGTTGTGTTTCGAGAATGACGTAACCGCCATACTGGGACGTCTGAAACGGCACAGGGTGGAATTTTTCGGCACCGCTCACGAGCAATTGCTGTGGCCGGTGAACCGCGACCAGGCCCTGGCGCTGATGAACCACTTCATGCAGCACTGCCTGCCGGCCTTCGGTCGCTTTCAGGACGCCATGACGGGCCACGGCGAGTCCCGCTGGACCCTTTACCACTCCCGGCTTTCGTTCGCCCTGAACGTCAAACTGCTGGCCCCGGCTGAAGTGATCGAGGCC
Organism: Pseudomonadales bacterium; assembly: GCA_024234395.1. Taxonomy (GTDB): domain Bacteria; phylum Pseudomonadota; class Gammaproteobacteria; order Pseudomonadales; family Pseudohongiellaceae; genus NORP240. Next base: position 1,836,548 of record JACKOH010000002.1, on the reverse strand, counting down.
GCCAGTCGGCGCTTTCATGATGCCGGCAATGAAGTGGATATCGCCCAGGCGGAAGGATTTATCCGCCAGATTCTGGGTTGGCGGGAGTACGTGCGCGGCATCTACTGGGCCAACATGCCGGCTTACCGCGATAGCAATGTGCTGGCGGCAAAGCAGGCACTGCCGGACTGGTTCTGGTCCGGTGAAACCAAGATGAAATGCCTGCAGCAGGCCATCGTCCAGTCGCTGGAGACCGCCTATGCCCACCATATCCAGCGGCTGATGGTGACCGGTAATTTCTGCCTGCTGGCAGGTATCGATCCGGACCAGGTGGAGCAATGGTATCTGGGAATTTACGTGGATGCCCTGGAGTGGGTGGAAATGCCCAATACCCGCGGCATGAGCCAGTATGCCGACGGTGGGCTGATCGCCACCAAGCCCTATTGCGCCAGCGGCAACTACGTAAACAGGATGAGCGACTACTGCGATGACTGTCACTACCGGGTGAAGGAGAAAACCGGTCCCGGGTCCTGCCCGTTGAACAGCCTGTACTGGCATTTCATGACCCGCCATCGGGACCGGTTCGCGCACAATCAGCGTACCGGAATGATTTATCGCAACTGGGACCGGATGGCTACCGACAGGCGTCAGGCCGTGCTGGACCGGGCGGACTGGGTGCTGACCAACCTGGATCGTCTGTAAACTGCGGCGGACAACCTGCCCTTATTCTGTCTGAAACCCTGATCCGAACCCTTGTCCGAACCGAGCCGCATTACGGCTTGGTTTCCCGGACTTGATGTTGATTCCTGCCGGTAAACCTACTAAGTTACGCGGGTTACGAATTGCCTCGGGTAGAATCCATGAAGAAGTTCCCTGCTGTGCTCACTGCCGCGATTCTGGCGGTTTCCGGGATGTCCGGCGTCCATTCGCAGTCCAGCACTGATTACGTGGCACCACGAACCGAGTGGGGAGCCCCTGATCTGCAGGGCGTGTGGAATTTCGCCTCCGATATTCCCATGCAACGGCCGGAACGTTACGGCGACCGCCAGTTTCTAACCGAACAGGAAGCTGCCGAAATCGAAGTCCGGATGGCCGCCCTGGCCGCCCGCGCCGAAGCTCAACCTGACCCGGACGCCAATCGTGAAGCGCCACCGGTCGGCGACAGCAGCGAGCTGGGTTATAACCAGTTCTGGATTGAACAGGCCGGCATCGGCAAAGCACTCAGGACTTCCCATATCATTTATCCGTTGAACGGCCGCCTTCCGCCCCGAGTCGAAGGCGCTCCGGTACAGCGTGGCGGTGGAGCCCTGGGTCCGGATATCCCGGGTGAGCGCCCGGTTCGCTATACGGTCAGCGGGATCGGCAAGGACGGCCCCGAAGACCGGGGCCTGTCGGAACGTTGTATTGTCGGATTCAACTCAGGCCCGCCGTTCAATCCCAGCATGTATAACAACAACGTGCAGATCGTCCAGAATCGCGATACGGCCGTGATCCTGACCGAGATGATTCACGATGCCAGGATTGTGCCGCTGTATGACAGCCGGGCGGCAATGCCTGCCCTCGACGACGATCTGCGCCTGTGGTCCGGTGACTCACGGGGTTACTGGGACGGCGATACCCTGGTGGTGGAAACCCGCAACTTTACCGATCTCACCACCAGCTACAGCGCCTTCGGAACCGCTTATGACAAGCTGTTGATCGAACGCTTTACCCGGGTGGATTACGATACCGTCAACTACCAGTGGACCATCGAAGACCCCTCCACCTTCACCGATCGCATCACCGCCATCGTGCCAATGACCAAGGTAGCCGGGCAGCTTTATGAATATGCCTGTCATGAAGGGAATTACGGCATGAAAAACATTCTGCGCGGCGAACGTATGGCAGAACAACGCGCTGCCGAAAGTGAAAGCGCCCACCTGCACTAAAATATACTGGAATTAACAATCAATAATCAAAACCGCAACCATCAGAGAGAAGTTCAAGGTCAAGCAATGAAAACGATATCCCTGCGAAAACATCTTGCCACCGTCGCAGTGGCATCCATTGGCTTATTCGCCACAGTCACAGCCAGCGCCCAGCCACTTACCGAAATACCGCGCACCCCCAGCGGCAAACCGGATCTTAGCGGCATCTGGGAGGCGGTCAGTTCGGCCCATTGGGACATCGAACCGCATATTGCCGCCTACGGCCAGGTGCCGGAGACTTTTGGCGCACTGACCGCGGTGCCTCCCGGCCTTGGTATTGTCGAAGGTGGCGAAATCCCCTACACTGAGGTTGGCCGCCGGATCCGAGATGAAAACAGGGCCAATACCCTGGAGCGCGATCCGCTGGCTTCCTGCTACATGCCTGGTGTCCCCCGCGCCAATTACCTGCCGTTCCCGTTCCAGATCGTGCAGTCCCAGGACATCATTCTGATCGCCTATGAGTTCGCGGAATCCAACCGGATCCTCTACGTGGACCAACCGGAACTGGAATCCCAGGTGGATGCCTGGATGGGCCACTCCAATGCCCACTGGGAAGGTGACACACTGGTGGTGCGGGTCACCGGCCAGATGCCCGACACCTGGTTCGATCGTGCCGGCAATCATCACTCCTACGAGATGGTCGTGGAGGAACGCTGGACCTACGCCGGCCCCAACCACATCAATTACGAGGCGACCATCACCGACCCGCAGACCTTCACGCGGCCCTGGAAGATCAGCCTGCCGCTTTACCGTCGTATCGAGCCCAACATGCAACTGCTGGAGTTCAAGTGCGCCGAATTCGCCGAGGAATATCTCTACGGTGAGTACCGCAAGCCAGGCACAACTCGTGCCGGAGCACGACCTGACTCGGATTAATGGTCACATTGACCGGTTAAAACGAAAGGGCTGGACCGTGTTCCAGCCCTTTTTTTGTGGCCGGAATTCTGCCTGGGAAATATCACGCACCGGGAATCTCCGGTCAGTTGTGAACCCCTGCCGAATGCTCCGTCAGGTTGAGCCCAACCGGAGTTGGTACCCGGCCCCATTCAGAATCGGGTCCGGGGACGATGCGCCGCAAGCGTAACCGGCACAGCCCGCTGTATCGCGGCCTGCGCACTATCCCAACCCTTGCAACGCGCATGGCCGGACTGACCTCTCAGCACGTTATAACGGCCCTTGCAGAACGCGTAAAAGTGAAAGAACGCCAGCACCGCGCGACAGTCCCAGTGACCCGGCGGCGCAGGAGCGCAGATAAGTTTATCGTCATACATGCCGCGTTCGGACAGGCCGATTGCACCATAGGCCGTGGTGCTGATTTGGGTTCCCCGGGGCAGCCGCGGGCCGAGCACAACTGCATCCAGGTAATCGCCCTCGCCACCAATATAATGGGGCACCGAGCCGTAATTGAAGGGGCACGGCAGTGGCGACACGAAATCCAACTGTCCCGCGCTACCGCGCTTGAGAAAACTGCCTCGCTGTATCTCGATTACAACTTCCACCTGTGGCGGCGGACCGGGCTGGGAATGCATCATTATAGCTCGCTGTTCTGGCGTGACTGGCCACGTTCAGGAAATCTTCCGGTAGCAATCAACAGGCAGCAACGAGCCCGTTCTCAATTGCCATGGGGATTATCCATTTGTTCAAATTATCGGAAACTATCTGCATAGTTTTATCCTGATCCGGACAATTGCAGACGGGGGATCAGTTTAGAACGTGCGGGACCGGGAATAATCTCAATCTTCAGTCACCGTTGATGGCGTCAACGACGCCAGATACGCAACGATGTCAGTCAATTCTGTAATGGAGAGATTTGCAAGAACAGGCCGCATTGCCGCGCTCTGTACTCCCCAGCGGGTTCCAACTTTCATATCCCACAACTGGCGCATCATGTAACTCGGCGATCGACCAGCGATACCCGGAAAATTCCCCAGGCCCGCCAGGTCCGGTCCATGACAGCTGCTGCAGGGCACAGTCCTGCCCTGGCCCCCGGTGGTTACCAGCTCCTCTCCCCTGGCCAGACTGCCCACCGGCACATAAGCGATCCATGTTGAGCGTGGATTACGCAGGTAGTTGGACTGGTAGGCATCAACCGGCGCCTCGACGATGCGCCCTCCGAGAGGTTCAACCGGTTCAGAACCAGTTCTGATGAACATGTTACCTTCCTCAAGATCCATTTCCGGAATAAGTTCCGCTTCCACCACCTCGATCCAGGGTGCCCACGGGAGAGCCGAGAAATACTCCGCAGCCTGCTGCATCTCCTCGTCAGTCATGGCAGCAGCGAGTTCATTCATGATCAGTGAATTCCGCTTGCGCGGATCAGCACTGATTCGCAGACCGTTTGCCATATCCCGCAACTGTTGAATTACATACCCGACGGATTGACCCGCTGGGGGAGCATTCTCCGGGCGGCCTTTGCCGTTGGGCAGATGACAATAGGCGCAGCCCCACCCGCGCCTCTCCACCATACTGGCCGGACCACTCCGCATGATATCGCTCATTGCCGGATGGTCATCCGTAAACCAGTCGACAACAGCATGGCCGTCACGAATTTCCAATCGGCTAAATTCCGCTTCACTGCCGTCCACTCTGAGCGGCCTGGTTACCTCCTCCTGGTCATCTCCAGATCGAAGGCCGGCTTCAGGGTAAGTGAACGGAGAGGCCCTGTCGCCCGGCTGCGGTGCCGTGCTGTAAGCGTAAGCCCAGAGAGGCATTTCGTCCGCCTGCTGACCATTACCGGTACTGGAAACTGCTGCAAATAAGAGGCACGAGACTATGTTTATGAAACTGTCTCTAAATGGACTGGGAATGGCTTTCATGGCAGGTATCTCATTCTGGATTAACTTAAGCGCCAGATTCCGGCGACCGGCAATCATAAACCTGTCAGATCGGCGTCCACTTCCAGCCGTCTGGCACCGGCAAGAATTCCAGGTAGCGAATAGTTTCCCTCATGGCAGGTATAGTCATAGATCCTGTCGGTATCACGCATGCGCCTTATGGCCAATTCGCCTGAAAACGGCTGGCTATAGACATTGGGATCTCTGATGGTAAATCGGTAAAAAATTTCGCTATCAGAAACCAGCGTAAACCTCTCCTCCACCTGCATCAACTCAGTTGCGGGCAATACAAAGGAGGATGATTGTGGATGAAGGTTGCCTGTTTTTACAACCAGCGAATTACCTTCGTAGTAGCCAACCGAATCCCCCCTCCATTTCTTGTGGACGGGAGTCTGGTGTTGATCAGCAAGGCGGATGATCCTTAACTCTGCACCCGCCTCAATATAAAGAATCACATAATCCTTATTCTGTACTATCTGATAATTCGGACTCAGCGGAACGATAGGCACCGCTGGAGGTACCGCTCCAAAATCCAGAAGGCATCTTTCACCCGGCCCCGCCATCTCTGGCCCGTCGAAGTCATTAAACCCCTGCTGCCGGAACCGCCCGCGAAAAGTGTTGTTATCCCAATCCTGTCTTAACGGCAGACGGCCATTTGGTGGGTCAACCAGTATTGAAGTGCGGTACTCATCATTGACCCTGAGCACATTGAACACACGATCTTTGAACTGGTCTTCTGCACTATTGGTGACCAGATCCGTAACTTCAGGTGAAACGATGGGTCCTTCGATCGGGGCTTCTCTGGCGTCAAGTTCGGCAATTCTCCCGGCCTCCCACTGTCTGGCTTCCTCTTCACTGTAAATCTTTTTATCGCCCAGCTCTTCCGGCCGCTGAAATGGCGTTGCAGTTTCGGTGGTCCAGTTTCCCTGAAAATCCGGTTGCCCGTATTCATTGAGGCGCGGCGTGAATTCTGCCGCCGACAGGTTTGGGGAGGTGTAGCACAGGACAAGTAAGGGCATGACACCTGCTGACAGAGACCGGGCATAAGTATTCATTCAGAATTCCTCTGTTCTCAATTATTTTAAACGCTCTGTAGTCATGGCTATCTCTGACAGAGATAGACCTTGTCTACCTTACTTCCGCCAGCAAGTCTCGACCCTACGCTGTCTTCACAGAGGAGCTGACCGTCAGCAGTTCGAATGCCTAGGACAGCCCATGAGAAGTATCGTCACCAGTAACTGGTCCATTCATTCAGGAATTTCTTCCCCAGACCCACCAAAATCAGTTGAAAAGTCTTTAAACTTTGGTAACCCATCCTTAATCGGAAGCACAGTTTCTGAGTAATTGACATGCAGGCCAGGTTCAAAATTGAGACTGGGAATAGTAGCCGCAAAAACGTCGATTACCCCTAAAGTTGGGTGCCGTGTCATCAGGTGATCACCGCATTCTCTGCAGTACTGGCGCTCACTCATTTCAGTTTTTGCATAAGTCGCGATCCTGTCTTCACCCTTTGTGACTTTTACCGACTCCGGACTCCAGAGGGAAAATGCGTTGACGGGCCCTCCTGACCAGGAACGGCAGGAATTACAGTGGCAATATCCCACCCCGACCGGATTTCCACTGTCTGATATTTCTACTGCTCCGCAAAAACAACTTCCATCAACGGTGGACGGACTGGAAACTCATTTCGCTGTTAACCACCTTGGACATTTTGCCGTTACCTTACCCCTTGTTCCGATCACCAAGCGGGTCGTAGTCACAAGCTCTGGAGCAGCAAATGAGGCGACTGAACCACTGCCCTTCGATAAACTGGCTAACCGAGACGACGGTAACAATTACGATGCAATGCATGCCTACGCGGATTCAAAGCTTGCTAACGTACTTTTCGCGCGTGGCTTAAAGCATCGCTGTCCCGAACTGGAAGTTGTTGCGACGCACCCAGGTTTTGTGGTGACGGATCTACAGCGACACTCTCTAAAATTCAGAATCTTAGGCCGGTTTCTGGCACAGTCCGCGGAAAGGGGAGCCCTTAACAATGTCCGGGCGGCCGTTGACCCATCTGTGCGAGACCTGGGAACGTCGGAGTGGGTAGGCCCTAGCAGAGGGAGGAAAGGAGATCCTGTTGTGAGTGCAACGGTTCGAGCTTTTGCGAATAACAAGGAAGCTCATGACAGACTCTGGGAATTGTCAGAATCACTCACCGAAGTGAGACTGTCCAACTGAAGTTCTGCGAGGCAAGAGAAGAATAATATAACTACAAAATATGCGGAATTTCAGTTTAGAAACTAATGATAAAGGTCCGGCCTTAGCCGGGAACAGTCAACAGGTGGGCCAGAATAAATGAGGAGTAGCCAAGTTTAGTAATGTCAAGCAAAGGATTACTGGCTGATGTTGTTCTACTTTTCCATTTTTTAGTAGTTTTATTTGCTGTTCTTGGCGCTTTTCTTGTTTTCCCGAAGCCAGGGGCAACTATACTGCATGTATTGATAGTCGCTTGGTGTTCTATTGTTAATCTAGCTGATTGGACTTGTCCGCTCACACCGTTAGAGCAATATTTGAGACGTTCATCAGGCGGCACCTCTTACTCAGGTGGATGTGTCTATCACTACCTTGATCCGTTGGTAAGACCGTTGGGTATGCCAATAAAACTTGAGTTGATAGCGGGTTACTCGATTGTCGCTTGGAACTTGCTAGTGTATTCGGTATTGTGGGCAATTCGATAACTTAAACGTCCGGAAGTGGCCGAATCCTGCTGTCTCAAACGAGTAGATCGGAATGTACAAAGTGCTAGTCATATTGAAGGTGGCCAATTTTGATGCACTTAAGGAATTTGAATCAAAAGCTTCAGAATTGATGTCCAGATATAACGGAAAGATAGTCAAAGCATTTGAAACTGTTAGAAATTCAAATGGAACAGGTGAAGAGGTTCACTTAATCGAATTTCAGGATGAAAATTGTTTCAAGAATTACCGAAGCGATTTGTGGCATACAGAGAACAAAAAACTAAGAGATTTGGCAATCTCTGAAACAGAAATCATTCTCAATTCTAGAGAGAAGACATACCCCTGATAACTATTGTCCATTCCTGGCCGTATTGAGAATAAAAAACAGTTAACTATGCTGCTTGAATATAAATATTGACAAAGCAGTTAAAAAAATAATGCCCTGCGGAGGTTGCCCGCAATTCCTCACTTTAGGAGGTATCATGAAGCAATCGGGTGGATGTGCTTGCGGGTGGAACTTTAGACGACTCAAGCTGGACAGATTCCAAGCTCCATGTCCGGACGAAGTCAGCACTCTGCTGGATAAACTACCCAGAAGATGCGGAAGTTTAACTTGAATCAAATTTTGGGCAGGCGACCAAAAGCTGAGTTAGATGTCTTTGCAAATACAAGCCATGTGTCCGCATCTGGTCAAAAACCGCAATGCCTGCTAGGAGAATAGCGTGACAGAATATGAAATTGCCGAACTGACATTCAGCCTTATCGGCTATGGCATGACGGCGATGGCCCTTTACTTTACCGTTGTCAGCGGATTTCTGATAGGCGCATACATGGTTGGAGCAGAGCTATCCACGTCGCAGGTCTGGATTGTCACCTCGTTGTTTGTTGTTTTCGCGGTCAGTCTGGTTTTCGGTACGTTCAGTTTTTTTGCTGCTGCGAGCTCATTTGGGGAAAGTTCAAGGGATTCTGTTGAGTACTGGCTGGCACCGGTCATCGGAGTTGCCGAATTCGCCGGGATTGGGGCTTCGTTAAAGTTTATGTTCGATATACGCCGTAAAGTTCGCACTCTGGAATCCGGTCCCAGCTAGCAGGCTGCTGAAATTGCGCTATTTGTAGACACTCGCTATGAAAGGAAATCTCAATGCAATAACATTGCGTGTCATCGTTTACTACCTGATTACTGTAGTGGGCTTTCATCTGCTGCTGCTCGTTCTTCCGGAGGCGATGGATTATTTTCCCGTCGGAGGTATCGACAGGCTGAACGACGAGCTCTCGGCCGCTCAGAGTGATCGGGGGCTCGTATTGGGAATTATGGAATCGGGGGTAGCAATCAAGGTTCTTGAGTTCCGATCCTTAACCCTGCTCATTACCCTGATCGCCATCATAATATTCACGGTACCGATCGCATGGGTTTATGATGCCACCCAATCGATCCGCAAGCACCGGCACGCCCCTCTTATCGAGACGCTTTATCTGCTCCCGATCATCGTCGCCACGGTAGTGATTATCGTACAGAACAGTATCGCCCTTGCGTTCAGCCTGGTGGGTATCGTTGCCGCTGTCAGGTTCAGAAATACTTTGAAGTCGCCCACGGATGCGGTCTTTGTGTTTGCTGCCCTGTCCATAGGTCTGGCGGGTGGAGTGTCCGAGATTGGCATCGCCGGGGTGGCTTCCATGGTATTCAGTCTTACTGTTCTGGGACTGAGATATTTCAGGGTGGTAAAGCACGAGCAATACTCAATGGATAGCGATCCGTCTGAAATTGCGGGCGAAGCGAACGATCATCACCCGCACCAGTGAATCCGGGCTGAGGCATAGTCTGAATGTTACTCAGGAACCCGGAGAGAACTACTTCCCAGAAAAAAAGCCGCTGCACGGCTGTGTAGCGGCTTTTTTATTGAGCCTGAAATCCGGGTTTGCAGATGCGGCGCGTTTCCCGAACCCTGGAATCCGGACTTTACGCCCGTAATGCCTGTAACTAGCTGCCATCTCCACTGTCGTTGGCAGGAGCAGAGCCGGCCGGTGCGGCGCTGACAGTGCTGATGGTGGCCAGCGGTCCGCCCTCGTTAAACAGGTGCACATCGGTTTGCGGGAACGGAATGGACAGGCCTTCCTTGTCGAAGGTCTTGTAAACCTGCTCGTTCATGTTGAAGTAGACCGGCCAGTAATCACTGGCGTTGACCCAGCATCGCACCACAATGTTGACCGAGCTGTCTGCCAGTGCGGTGAGTGCACGAAAAGGTGCCGGGTCTTTGTGGATGCGCTCGTCGGCTGCGATCAGACGGTCAAGGACCTCGTAAGCCTTGTCCAGGTCGTCTCCATAGGCGATGCCGAAGGTCCAGTCGACGCGCCGGGTGGCCTGGGTGGAGAAATTGGTCATCGACGAGGTTGAAAGCGGACCATTGGGGATGATGATGGTCTTGTTATCCGGCGTGGTCAGAATGGTGACAAAAATCTGAATCTCCTTGACCGACCCGATAAAGCCCTGGGCATCGATCACGTCACCAACGCGGAACGGCTTGAACAGCAGGATCATGACCCCGCCAGCAAAGTTCTGCAGGGTTCCGGAGAGAGCCAGGCCGACTGCCAGGCCGGCGGCGCCGAGAATGGCCACGAAGGAGGTCATCTCAATACCCAGCACACCCAGTGCCGTGATATAGACGAGCACCTTGAGAAGTATGGCGATCATGCTGCTGAGGAAGCCACACAGGGACGGATCCACCTTGCCTCTTTCCATGAGCCGTTTCACTACCCGGGTGATGATTCCCGCAATCCAGAGCCCGATAACCAGCGTGACAATGGCTGCCAGCAGCTTGGTTCCGTAGTTGATAGCCAGATCTATCAGTACCGCGGTATCAATATTGAAGTTTTCCATCCGTCATCCTTTTTATCAGTGGGGGGTTGAAAGTTGATTGGCGGAAAGGGGTCAGCCCGTTGCCTGTCTGAGGCTGGCCCTGGCAGGCCGGAATCAGTCTCAGCCATTGTCTTCCGAACCGGAACAAAGCACAAGCGTAACGGGCCGCCGGGGGGGTAAAGCACAGTTACTATGCCCTGCGCGGGAAACACAGTTCCTCGCCCCTTCCCGGGAGGCAGTGTTCCCTTGCCCGGTCAGGGTGGGCTAAGATGGCGCCATGCTGCACCACAAGTTCATCAGGGCTGCCAGGCATTACCGGCGTAAAACCGCGATCATCGACTGTAATCTGAATCGCGAGATCAGCTATGACCAGGCCCTGATTGCCGCCCTGATTCTGGCACGCCGCTTCGGCCGGCTGGAGCAGGGCCGGATCGGCGTCATGCTGCCCACTTCTTCGGCCGGGGCCCTGGCAATCATCGGTGCTACGTTGGCAGGCCTGGCTCCGGTCATGATCAATTACTCCACCGGATCGGAGAAAAACTGTCTATATGCCCAGCGCCAGTGTGATTTCCAGGCCATCGTAACCACCCGGGGACTGCTGGAAAAAACCGGCTGTCCACAACTGCCGGGCATGGTATTCATCGAGGATATCCTCGGTAACCTCGGCAGGGGCGAAAAGACCCTGGCCTTTCTCAAGAGCCGCCTGCCCGCTGCCCTGCTCTGCAAGCTCTGTGGCGGGCGTAATCCGCAGGCCAGCGCGGTGGTCCTGTTCACCAGCGGCAGCGAGAAGGATCCCAAGGTGGTCCAGCTGACCCACAGCAACCTGGAATCCAATATCGATGCCTTTTCAGACATGATGAAGCTGGACGATTTCGATAGCCTGCTGTCGGTGCTTCCCTACTTCCACGTGTTCGGATTGACCGTCAACCTGTGGACCCCGCTGACCCGGGGCATGACCACGATCGACTATGCCAATCCGTTGGAATTCAAAACCATCGCCCGGATTATCCGCGAAAAGAAACCGGAGATTGTGGTCGGCACGCCGTTCTTCCTGGAAGGCTATCTGCGCCAGTCCACCCCCGGCAGTTTCGACAGCCTGAAACTGGTTGTGTCCGGCGCCGACAAGTGCCCGGCGACCCTGCGCGCCGGATACCGGGACAAACACAACATCGAAATTATCGAGGGCTATGGCACCACCGAAACGTCGCCGGTCATTTCCGCCAACCCCAGGGAGGCCAATCGGCCCGGCAGTATCGGCAAACCGATTCCGGGCACCGAGGTCAGAATAGTGGATCATGAAACCGGCAAGGACTGCGCGCCGGGAGTAACCGGCAAGATCCTGGTTCGCGGCGATGGCGTGATGGCCGGTTATCTGAATGACACGGAAGAAACCTCATTACGGCTGAAAGGCGGCTGGTACGATACCGGAGACCTGGGCTACCTGGATGAAGACGGCTATCTGTGGCACCAGGGACGTCTGAAACGCTTCGTCAAAATCGGCGGCGAGATGGTGTCGCTGGTCAATGTCGAAGAGACTCTCAATGAACTGACGCCCCAGGCCGTGGAATGCTGTGCCGTGGAGCTTCCGGATGCGAGGCGGGGTTCACGGATCGTGGCAGTTGTGACAGCAGCCATCGATGAGCAGGACACTCTGAAGAAACTCTCCGCCCGTCTGCCAAACCTGGCGCTGCCGAAAAAATTTGTGGTGGTTCCCGAATTCCCGCGCATGGACAGTGGCAAGACCGATTTCCGCACCCTGACCAGGATCGTTATAGAGCAGGAACGCGGCGTATCCTGATCACGCCGGGGTAGCTCGGCACACCGGTCGCCTTCCGGTTCAGAATTCACTTGTAGAGAAAACAGGAAACCTGCTGGCCGGGTTCGGCATCGGCTTCCTTCAGCGGCAGCAGACGCGGCGTATTGCTGCGGCATTCGTCCATCACCTTGGGGCAACGCGGATGAAAGGCGCAGCCGGACGGCGGATTGATAGGAGACGGGACATCACCGACCAGCACCTGGCGCTGCAGATGGTGACGGGGATCGGGAATCGGGATCGCCGAGATCAGCGACTGGGTATACGGGTGCCTGGCCTTTTCATAAATAGTTTGACCTGGCCCTTCTTCCACCAGTTTTCCGAGATACATGATGGCAATACGATCCGAAACATGTTTTACCACGGCCAGGTCGTGGGCGATAAACAGGTAGGAAAGATTGAATTCCTTCTGGAGGTCAATCAGCAGATTCATGATCTGGCTCTGGATCGAAACATCGAGCGCTGAAACCGGTTCATCGCAGATAATCAGTTTCGGGTTCAGGGCGATTGCCCTTGCAATCCCGATTCGCTGCCGCTGCCCACCGGAAAATTCAAACGGATACCGGGTTGCCGAACGGGCCGGCAGGCCGACGATCTCCAGCAGTTCCAGAACCCGCTTCTGACGTGCCTTGCGATTACCGATTTTATGAATAATAAACGGCTCGGACAGAATGTCGCCCACCGTGTGGCGGGAATTCAGCGACTCCATGGGATCTTGAAAGATCATCTGGATATCCTGGCGCAGCGGCTTCAGCTCACGCCCTTTCAGGTGCGTGATATCGTGGCCATCGAATAGGATCTGCCCACCTGTAGGATTGTACAGACGGGTGACACAGCGCCCCAACGTGGATTTGCCACAACCGGATTCGCCGACCAGCCCCAGCGTCTCTCCCGGAGCAATGTGGAGGCTGACACCATCCACCGCCTTATTGTATTTGCCGGTGCGCAGAAATATGCCTTCCTTGACCGGAAAGTGCATTCTCAGATCGCGAACCTCCAGTAATGGAGAGGCGTTTCCTTCCGTTTGGCCCATGTGGCTATGCATTCCCGATTAGTATTTCCCGCCAGCGGATACAGCTGACACCGTGCAGACCTTTCATTTTTTCCAGACGAGGCGGTCGCTTCGAGCAGGCATCGATACGGTAGGGGCAGCGGTTCTCGAAACGACAGCCTGGCGGCAGGTCCATCAGGCCAGGCACCATACCCGGAATTATCGGTAATTTCGATTTGGGTTCCGTTTCCAGCCGCGGGATTGACGCGAGCAGCCCCTGCGTATAAGGGTGCCGGGGCCGCTCGAAAATATCGTAGACGGTGCCCTGCTCGGCTACGCGCCCGGCATACATGACCACCACTGAGTTGGAAGTTTCCGCAATCACGCCGAGATCGTGAGTAATCAGGATAACAGCCATACCCATCTGAAACTGCAGTTCCTTGATCAGCTCCAGAATCTGCGCCTGAATCGTCACGTCCAGCGCCGTGGTGGGCTCGTCGGCAATCAGCAGGCTGGGCCGGCAGGCCAGTGCCATGGCAATCACCACCCGTTGACGCATGCCGCCCGACAACTGGTGAGGATATTCCCACATACGCAGGTCGGGTGAGGGAATGCCGACGCGGTCCAGCATTTCCATGGCTTCGCGCAGGGCGGCCTGCTTGGTAGTTTTCTTGTGCAGGTACAGCACTTCGGTCAACTGCCTGCCGATCGTGTGAACCGGATTCAGTGCCGTCATCGGCTCCTGAAATACCATGCCGATATTACCACCGCGAATCTGTTCCATGCGCGCCGCATTGGCCCGGGTCAGGTCCTCGCCGTTCAACACGACTTCTCCACCCATGATATGGCCCATAGGCTGTGGTAACAGGCGCATGATGGAAAGCGCGGTCACACTTTTACCGCAGCCCGACTCACCGACGATACCGAGAGTCTCCCCGGCATCGATAGTGAAACTGACATCGTCAACCGCCCGAACCCGACCCTCGTCGGTGTCAAACTCGGTGATCAGATTACTGACTCGTAAAAGCGTGGCTTCCATGGCGACTACTGAGCGCGGTACTGATCGTACACCTCGATATGGGGAGGAAAACTTCGACCTGCCCTGCGGGCAGCGAGTGTCTCCTCGCGGATTTCCTCATCGATCCAGTGGATATAAAGACCGGTCGCGGAATCGGTGTATTTGTAACTGAACCCTTCAGGCCAGCGCACCCAGCGCCAGTAACCGACCCGGTAGAACGGTTGCTTGAAGCCCGGGACAAACGAAGCATTTTCAAAATGCAACTGTTCCAGCCGGTGCGCCAGTTCCATTTTTTCATCGGCGTTGGTGGAGGTATCGTACTGTTCGATCAACCTGTCGATCTCCGGGTCTGCCACCGACAACAGGTTATTGGTCTGGGCCTTGAGCTTGCGGTCAGGGTTGACGCTGCCATCGGGAAGGAACGCCTGGTCGTAAGCATTATCGGAATGCAGGTATTCCCAGAAGCGGGGATACTCTTCCAGGAAACTGCCGAATGCGGTGAAGCCGATGTCGTGCTGCTTCTCCTGCACCTTTTTGAAACTGGCAGTCTGGTCCAGCACTTCGATACGGAATTCCAGGCCGGCCTTGAGTGCTTCCTCTTTAAGGATGGTGAGTACATCCTGCAGAGATTCATAGCCGGTGGTGATGGTGAAGGCGAGACGCTGGCCCTGGTCATTGACCAGCACCCCATCCGGACCGCGCCGGGTAAATCCGGCCTTGGCAAAATATTCCTGGGCTTTGTCGATATCGAACGGCCGCGCCTTGATATTGGGATTGGTGTAACGGCCATAGCCATCGTTGGCAGTATTCAGGCGTTCGTAGTCGCCACGGAAAAAGCGTTCGATCACCAGATCCCAGTTGGTCGCATAATTGATGCCTATCCGGATATTCAGGTCATTGAGCAGCGGCCGGTCGGTATTGATCCACAAGCCATAAGTGGGTCGCGGCCACTGATTGTAGAACACCGTCTTGTAAATGTAGCCGTTCTGGACGTCAGGATCGGTATCCGGCAGTTTTTCATACCAGTATTCGGCCAGGTTCAGGCCGAAGGTGTCGAGATCGCCGCGCTTGAAGGATTCGAAGATTTTCGGAGTATCACGTATTACCGAAAGGCGAATCCGATCCATGTTGTACCGGTTACGCCAGAATTTCTTGTCCTTTGCCCACCAGTCGTCGTTGCGGGTCAAGGTGATGGAACGACCCTTGTCAACATCCTCGTCGTGAACGACATAGGCACCGGTTGTGGGTACGAAACGCCACTGGTAACGTTCCACGAAATCGTCTCCCAGCTCCTTGTAAAAATGCCGTGGTGCCGGGGTGTGTTCAAGAGCATAGGACAACAGGTCCGGGCGCGGCCCTGCGGTGGTGATGGAAATGGTGTGGTCGTCGTACTTGGTGATGTTGTCGTAATTGACTGAATAAAAATTGTTGTACCAGGGCGCCACGATATAGGACGACTGGTTAAAAAAGTAGAGAAACAGCATATCGTCGGCAGTGACAGGCACACCATCCGACCAGCGCGCATCGGGATCCATCTTGATATAGACAGTGTGGTTTCCCTCGTCCACTGCCCACGCGGTGGCAATGCCGGGATAATAGGAATACTCTTCCGGATGGCGATGGGCCAGCTGCACGGCTACGTCATCCAGGATGTAGTTGCGAAAGGCACCGTTGGAGTCAGGTCCCACCGTGCGCAGTGTGCGGGGGAAGTCCGAGATGGCGCCGTAGAAAGTACCGCCCTTCCTGGCATCCGGCGAGCCGATGTCCGGCAGCTCGCTGCCGTCCTCCCAGACCAGGTCCGCTGGAATATCGGCAGGCGTCTTGAAGCGGAAAAAATCGGCGTGTTCCGCGTAATAGGCTTCGACTTCTGAACTGATATCCCTTTCGGAGCCACCCGCGGTAGTCGCACTGTCTGTCTCAGTGGAGTCACCGCAAGCCACCAGAAGTGCCATCACAAGCAATGCAATCAACCGGCTGACTAGTTGGTTCATAGGAAATACCTCTATCTGATATGTAAAATTCATTTACCTGTATACGGTGTACTTCTTGGGATCGAATGCTTCCCGGATTGCCTCACCGATAAAGGTGACGATGGTCAACAGTATAACAAGCGTGGTAAAGGCTGACGTGACGATCCAGGGCGCAGTGCGCAGGTTGGCGGTCCCCTGTTTAAGCAGTTCTCCCAGACTCGGGGTGGGCGGTGGCAGGCCGAATCCCAGGAAATCCAGCGCCGTGATGGCAGTGACTGCCGACACGATGGTGAACGGCATGAAAGTCACCAGGGTCGCCAGCACATTGGGCAGGATATGGCGGAAGATAATACGACTGTTGGAAGCCCCCATAACCCGTGACGCAGCCACGTAATCCCGGACTTTTTCCTTGTAAGTTTCGGTGCGCATGTAGTACGTCATGGAGGTCCAGGAAAACAACACCATAACAATCAGCAGAATGGCGATCCGTATGGGGATGCTGTAGGCGGCCGGAATCACCGAAAACACGATAATAACCATGTATAAAAAGGGGATATTACTCCAGATCTCGATCAGCCGTTGGCAGAGGATGTCGAACCAGCCGCCGAAGAATCCCATGGCACAGCCTATCGCGACGCCGATGATGTAGACACAGATCATGAAGCCCAGTGAAAAGATCAACGCCGTGCGGGTGCCGTAAAAGAGTCGCGCCAGAATATCCCGGCTGGTGCTGTCGGTGCCGAGAAAATGCCTGGCATCGAAATTCGGTGCCTCGGGCCGGAACACTCCGGACGCGGAATCGTTTTCGAAGGGACTGTAGGGAACCGGGGGCATCATTACCCAGTTGTCTCCGCCCTGCTGCTCGAACAACACCTTCAGATCCCGGTAATTCACCTCGTACTGGTAGTTGAGGCCGAAATCGGTCCCCGGGTGAAAGGCGCCGTAAGTGGGAAAATACATTTCGCCTTCATATTTGACGGCGATCGCCCGGTCGTTGACCAGCAGTTCACCGAACAGACACAACACCAGAAACAGAGCCAGCACCAGAAAGCTGAAATAACCTCGCTTGATCTGCCGGAAGCGACGCAGTTTTTTAATCGTTTGTGGATTCAGGCGTAAATTCATAGTCATTCGCGGCTAGTTGAATCGCACCCGGGGGTCCACCAGAGCGACCAGGATGTCGGAGATAATATTGCCGATCAGCAGCAGGATGCTGGCCAGCAGCACGACGCCCATCACGACCGGATAATCCCGGTCGAGGATGGCAGTCAGCCCCAGCAGGCCGAATCCGTTGATATCGAAAATACTTTCTATCAGGAACGAGCCGGAGACCAGCAGCACGATGTTCTGACCGAAGGTGGTGGCGATCGGAATCAGCGAATTACGCATGGCATGTTTGACCACCGCCGTCTTGAACGACACCCCTTTGGCCACGGCAGTGCGCATGTAGTCGGCCGCCAGATTGTCCATCAGGTGGTTCTTCAACAACAGGGTTACCAGCGCGAAGCTGCCCACCAGGTAACAGATCAACGGCAGCACCGAATGGTTGATCAGGTCCATCACCTTGCCCCACAGGCTGAGATCGTCAAAGCGGAAGCTGGTGAACCCCCCCATGGGAAACCACTCCAGCCGCACTGAAAAATACAGCAGCAGCAGCGAACCCAGTGCATAACCGGGGATCGCGTAGCCGATGAAAATCAGGATCGAGGTAAAGTTATCCACGGCGGTGCGATGCTTCACCGCCTTCAGCACCCCAAGCGGGATGCACACCAGATAGGTAATAACCAGCGTCACCAGGCCATAATAGAGCGAGACGGGAAAGCGTTCCTTGATGACGTTCCAGACCGGCTCGTTGTAACGGTAGGAAGAACCCAGGTCGCCGGTCGACACCTTACCGACCCATTCCACATAACTCTGCAGGACGGGTTTGTCGAAACCGTAATATTCGCGAAGCTGATCCAACTGGCTTTCAGACAAGGCCATGTCCTGCCCAGCGCTGCGTGCCGCACTGCCGGTCTGGGTGTTCAGTTGCTGAACTTCCATGATGGCGCGTTCGATCGGGCCGCCGGGAACCAGCCGGGTGATAATAAAGACAATGACGGTAATGCCCAGCAGGGTCGGGGGAATCAACAACAGACGCCGGATGAAATAATCACGCATTTAGGTCAAACTTCCCCTTGGATAGCAACCGGCCCGGAAACCGGTATTCAGTCAATTCTCTTGCCATTATAAACCCTGACAAACTGCGGAACCCGCCGGGCGGGCTTCTACACGGTAGCCGGCCCCCTTCCGGCACAGTTTTCCAGTGATCTGGCGATACCAGGGCGACTTCCGCGGCCCAACGTGGAATATTGCCATAATTCAAGGCGTTGTAACATTGAAATCGGCTGATTTGTTGGTTTGGCTGCCGTGTTGCAGTCAGGATCATCAATTGCGACCTCGCTGACGGACCAACTGCTCCCTTCGCATTCGGTGCCGCCAAAACTCCGGTACCCGCCTGTACAATTTTTATTGTGATCCGGGCCGCAGTTTGACCGGAATTGGATATCCATGACCCGGGCAACAGGGTTAACGTCGTGACTGACCGGGTAGATCCCACACCAGTGCAGGTGTGACGCCGGGCTCTGGAGAGTCCCGGATACCCGTAAACACAGGGAGGTAAACGTCATGAAGACTGGTCATTACGCCAGGCTCGCGCTTGGCATCGCGCTGCTTTCGCCCATCGCCGGGTATGTTCACGCTCAGGATTCCTTTATCGTCGCAGGTCCCATCACCAGCTACCAGGACGGCATGGTGGGCGACTTCAGCGGGTTCACCTTTACTGCCGTGATCTCCTACGATTCCGCCGCTGTGCCCGACCCGACTATGTCGACAGCAGGTCTGAAATCCATGTTTCAGGGCGCTGTACAAAGCGTCGAATACACCATCATCGACGGCGAAGGGCTGGAAGTCCATCACATGATCGCCGAGGGAAACTCGGCAGGGACGCAATCCTCGTTTATCGAAATATCTGCTGGCACTACCGACCGGCTGCGCTAAGAAGCCAGCAGCCTGTTGAGTACTGAAAACAGTATTCTCGGGGGACAGGCGAGGATTATCTTTACGTCACAGGCCGGCACTCTGTTCGACGGGCTCGATACGGTGCCGGAGCCTCCCGCGCAGGGCGATTATGACAGCGCCGTTGTGCAATTCGTTTCCCTGGCGTCCGATGCTACCGGTGGCAATCTCACAGGGATGGTTGTTGCCAGTGGTACGATCAGCCTGATCGATGCCGGAGGTGCACCGGAAGCGGAAGATGCCGGCGACATCGACCCCTATCAACAATGCTCTGAACAAACCCGGAATCACGGCGAGTATGTCAGCTGTGCTGCCCATGTCAGTAACGTGCTACGGGCCGATGGCCAGATCAGTGGCCGCGAGAAAGGTCAGCATCAGCGCCAGGTGGCAAAACAGAAGTAAACTTCACTCCAGATAGCAGCGGTGCCGGTCCACCGGCACCACTGTCAGCGGGATCCGGATAACTTCGGTACCCCAAGCCCACCAACCCCGATCAGGATTCGTCCTAGTCTCCGCCACCGCCGACCGCAGTCCGCAGGTCGGCCTCACGTTGACTGAGCTGCACCGAATCCAGCACCGAGTATTCCCGCACTGCCTCATTGCGCCGCACCAGGTAGCGGACTTTCAGCTCGGACTCCTGCATTTCTCCTGCCACCAGCACCGGTCTGATGTGAACCTCCTGCAACTGTTGTGCAACCTCTTTGGCAAGACTCAGGTCTTCAGGCGCCGCCGTCAGTCGGATATTCGAACCGGTTCCCCAGTTGGTTCGCAGGGTCCCGTTGAGCCAGTGTGAACTGGAGGAAAACGGATCAACGCTCAATTCGGCTTCGGTGGTGAGGAAACGTCCGCGTCGTCCAGACTCGATAGCAGGGTCCGGCACAGCATGGCCGATGATGCCGGGAAAATTGCTCGACAGCTGGATCAGGGTTATCGGCTCGCCGGGCGCAGGGTCCCTATCCGCCAGTGCCTCATCCAGATCCAGATACAATTCCGGCTGTGGCAGGGTTGCCGGCGCAGCAAACAACGCGTCCAGCCTGGCGGTTTCAATGCCTTCAGCGGCCAGGCGCTCATAAAGCCGTGGGTATTCCTCCAGCGCCTTGCGCTTGTTAAACAGCAGTTCCCAGTCAGCGATGCCCAGATCCACCATGGCCAGGGCTTCGACATTGTCGGGTCCGGTCTGCTGCACCTGTTCGCGCAGATCATGCAGCAGGTGGAGTCCGGCAACATAGCGCTTGCGCAATGCCCGTTTGCGTTCTTCCACCCTGCCGGTATTGGGCCCCTCACTGCGAATTGAAAAGCCGACTTCACCACCGTGGCGGATACCCTGAATTTCCATGTGATACTTCTTGACCAGGCTGTAAGCGACCCGGACCCGGGTTTCCAGGCCCGCCGTCTGTTGCTCATCAAGCAGCCGATAGGCCAGGGAATTCAACCGAATGGCGCTCTTGAGATGCTCGACCTGACGGTTTTCCATGTCGCTGGTAGCCGCCTGCAGATACCTCTCGCTTACCCACATCAGGCGCTCCACCTGATCGGGGGTGTCGCCTTCGAAGTGGCTCGAATACAACCATTGCAAATGATCGAGCTGGTCGGCAACCGCCTCCCAGGCGCCGCGTCGAATGTTATTCTCAATCGACTGTTCCAGTACTCGGTACTGGGATGATGAAAAAAGACCATTGCTGATGCGTACCACCTGCACGGCCTGACTCAGAGAATCGTGGGCGTCGTCGAACCTGTTGGCACGGGTCTGACTGCGCGCCAGACCCAACAGCGGTTCCAGCAGCCGGTAATCGACGCGGTCGTATCGACTCTGAAGAGACTGTACCAGTGACTGCTGGTCCTGAATCTGCTGGCCGAGGCTGGCAAAGTCGTCGGCCGCCACCCGGGACATCCAGGTTCCGGCTATCAGGCCGGGGACGACAAAAAATAAGAAGTGACGGAAAAAACGGTATCCTGGTCGCAAAAAGATCACTGCTAACTGCCTCCTTGAAATGGAACATCACCATAAAAACCGACTCGTGCCGCTGTGGTTTTTATAATTCAGGCAGCAATCACATTGATCTTTTTACTTATAAACAGGCTCTTTCGAGTTTCGGTTAACTGCTTTACAACAACTCTCAATTGTCTCTCTGCAGATTGTTTAGCAATTGGTGTGCCAGCTTGTCAGGCACCGCTGCCAATCCAGAGAGATGCTGCGTATTTACTGGCATCGAGGCCGGTTCATGATCGAAGAATGCGAAGCTTGTCACGGTCCCGGAGTGACAGTCGGTTCACTGCTTGAGGCTCTGCCCGGGACCACTGTTCGCTCCTGGTGCACAACCCTGGTGCACCATGTACCAGGACCGTCCAGCCGCTGCAGCCCGACCGGTCATCGGGTAACCGGACCAGGGGGAAAAGATCGGAAGGTAAGGATCCCGACCCGAAACCGCCTCTCCGTTGTTTCTGAAATGGCGCGAAGTATGACCTTCATGGCATTTCCACCACCCGGTCCACCAATGACGTGGACAGACCGGCAAGCATCGTTTATACCTGCCGATAATTGAAAGGATTCCCGGCCACGCAGGGTCGAATTGCAAAGACCCGCATAAAGCCGGTTACACAGATTTCAAGGAGAGAAGTATGATAAAAGCCCAGACACACCTCGCAACTCCATTGCTGCTGGCAATGACCTTGCTGGCGGCCGGGTGCATGACTACCAACCCGTACACGGGTGAACAACAGACCAGCCGGGCGGTAACCTACGGTGCCGCCGGTGCCGTGGTCTGCGGCCTGATCGGCGCCGCGGAAAGCGGTCAGCGGGCCCGCAATGCCGCGTTGGGTTGCGGTGCAATCGGCGCCGGTGTCGGCGCCTACATGGATGCCCAGGAACGGGAAATGCGGGAGCAACTGGCCGGGACCGGCGTACAGGTGGCCCGGGACGGTGATCGGCTGGAACTGATCATGCCCGGCAACGTGACTTTCCCGACCAACGAATACGCAATCAGAGAGACCTTTTTTCCGGTGCTGGACTCGGTGGCCGAGGTGCTGTTCAAGTATACCGATACGCGCATCCAGGTGACCGGTCACACTGATTCCACCGGCTCCCTTGATTATAACTATGGCCTGTCCGATCGTCGGGCCCGCAGCGTGGGCAACTACCTGGCCGCCCGGGGTATCGATCAGAATCGCATCATAACTCAGGGGGTCGGACCCGACCAGCCCATCGCCAGTAACGACACTGAGTCCGGCCGCGCGCAGAATCGTCGCGTGGAACTGGAAATCGTAGCCGTGGAATCCTGAGCGATCCGGTTGCTGAATCAATTCAGCGCGTTTTCGGACGCCGTGAAGGTCTCCGGTCAGGGATACAGGTGACAGGCGACCTGGCGGTCAACCTCCTGCAGCGGGATCAAGTGTGGGGTTGCGCGCCGACATACATCCATCACCTTTGGACAGCGGTTGGCGAACCGGCAGCCTGCCCCCACGTTGACCGGGCTGGGGATTTCTCCCCGGATGGTAGTGGACTGCCGTTCCCGCTCTGTCTGAGGATCCGGCTCCGGGTTGGAACTGACCAGAATTTCGGTATAGGGATGACGGGGTTGAAAATATACCTGGTCGGCCGGCCCGATTTCCACCAGTGAACCCAGGTACATGACCGCCATGCGGTCACTGACGTAGCGCACCATGGACAGGTCGTGGGCGATGAACAACAGGGTCAGCCCCATGCGGTCCTTCAGCTCTCCCAGCAGGTTGATCACCTGGGCCTGCACAGAGACATCGAGAGCCGAAATGGGTTCGTCGCACACCACGAATTCCGGCTCCAGGATCATGGCCCGGGCGATCCCTATGCGCTGACGCTGGCCCCCGGAAAATTCATGGGGATAGCGCGACATGTGATCGGCACTGAGACCCACCAGTTCCAGCCAGTGCGCTACCTGCTCACGGATTCCGGCCGGGGGCAGCCGCTTATGCAGGCGCAGGCCCTCACCGATTATTTCCCCTACGGTCATGCGCGGATTCAGGGACGAATAGGGATCCTGAAAAATCATCTGCATCCTGGCCGCCAGCCGCTGAAAGTCGCGCGGCTTATACTTCCCCGGCAGCGTCTCACCCTGGTAACTGACACTGCCAGCGGTCTTGTCATGGAGACCGAGAATGGTTTTACCGAAAGTCGACTTGCCGGAGCCACTCTCCCCCACCAGACCGACCACCTCCCGCTCGGCGATGGTCAGTGACAGGTCATCCACGGCATGTACCACCTGGTTACGACCGATTTTGAAATGCCTGGTCAAATTACGGGTTTCCAGCAACGTCGTCACGAGCCGTTCTCCCGGAAGTACAGATTGGCAGGGCGATCCGTGGCCAGCGGATGGTGCAGCCAGCAACGGGTAAAATGTTCGCCCGGCAAGGGGAAATCTTCCGGATGACGTTGTCCGCAGATCTGCATGGCATGGGGGCAGCGGGCAGCGTAACCGCAGCCTTGCGGCGGTGAGAACAGGTCCGGCGGTGAACCTTCGATGGGCTCCAGCCGGTGCTGCCGCTGAGGATCATTGGTCGGCATGGCGGCCCGCAGACCCAGCGTATAGGGATGTGCGGAACGGTAAAATACATCATCGACACTGCCGTGTTCGACGATCTTGCCGGCATACATCACTGCCACCTCATCTGCCATCCGGGCAACCACGCCAAGATCGTGAGTGATCAGGATAATCGCCATGCCGGTTTCCTGCTGCAGCTCCTGCAGCAGGTCGAGAATCTGGGCCTGAATGGTCACATCCAGCGCAGTGGTCGGCTCGTCGGCAATCAGGATGGCCGGTTTGCAGGCGATCGCCATGGCGATCATGGCCCGTTGCAGCATGCCGCCCGAGAACTCGAACGGGTACTGACGGGCGCGCCAGGCAGCCTCGGGAATCCGGCTCAGCTCCAGCAATTCGATGGCCCGATTGAACGCCTTGCGATAGGCGTAGCCACGGTGCACCTGCAAAGGCTCGGCGATCTGATCGCCTATGCACATGGTGGGATTCAGCGAAGTCATCGGATCCTGGAAAATCATGCCAATCTCCGCGCCCCGGATTTCCCTGCCATCGACCATGCTCTGACCGAGGATTTCCCTGCCCCTTAGCCGCGCCGAGCCGCTTCGGATCCGTCCCGGCGGAATAGGCGTCAGGCCCATGATGCTCTGTACAGTGACCGATTTGCCGCATCCGGATTCGCCGACAATGGCGAGAGTCTGTCCAGCCTCTACATCGAAACTCACGCCGCGCACCGCCTGCACGGTGCCGCCGTAGGTAGCGAATTCCACCGCCAGGTCCTGCACCGCCAGCAGTGGCACCTGGCCCGTTGTCGAATCACCGGCGGCACTCATTCCTGATTCCTCATGCGAGCATCCAGCGCATCCCGCAGCCCGTCGCCAAGCAGATTGAAGGCCAGCACCGTAACGCTTATGAACAGGGCGGGAAACACCAGTTCATGGGGGTGGGTCAGCATGGTCTTTATCCCTTCGTTGGACATACTGCCCCAGGACGGAGTTGGCGGCGCTACGCCCATACCGATAAAGGACAGGAATGCCTCGGTGAAGATGGCACTGGGAATGGCAAAAGTCAGAGTAACCAGTACCACGCCCAGAGTATTGGGAATCATGTGTCGCAACACCAGGTAAACTGTCCTGGCGCCCAGCAGACGCGATGCCGCAATATACCCCTGCTCGCGGAATTGCAGGATCTGCCCGCGTACCAGCCGCGCGGTGGCGGGCCACATGAGCAGTACCAGTGCCACCAGCATGGGAAACACGCCACTCTCACCCGGCCCGATGCCGAAGGCGATCTTGAACAGAATCATGAACAACAGGAATGGCAGGGCCACCACGAAATCAGCGAACCGCATCATCGCCGAATCCACCCGGCCGCCCAGGAATCCGGCCATGCTGCCATAGGCCATTCCAAACAGTACAAAAAGTAACGGCGCACCGATTCCGATAAAGAGTGATACCCGGGCTCCCGCCATCAACCTGGCGAGCATGTCACGTCCCAGATAGTCGGTACCCAAGGGGTGCAGATCGAGCAGAATCCGGTCACCAATCCCCAACTCACTGTCGGAGGCGATCAGGCCTCGCTGCACAGCCTCCTCACGGGTGGTAACCCGCTGCACCTGTACCTCGATGGTTTCAAAGCTGTCGATGATCTGACCATCGGGGTCCAGCGCCACTACCGAGTAATAGTAAATGCCGGGGCGCAGGTCCAGGCGGTCTTCAAAATACAGGGTGTCGTTGTCGTAAATTTCAGCCAGCGGAACGCCAAATGCCAGCTCCGGGCCGATGGGAAATAGATTGCGGTATACCCGGTGTCCGCTGGCGCCGGGCAACACATCCCACTTCAGCCGCACCGCCTGGGTGGTGGCAGGACGCGCCAGGTGTAATCCGTTTACATCAGTGAGTCCGGATTCGCCATACCAGGGCTGGTAATCCTCGACGATCACTGCGCGCCGGTCGGTACCTGGTGGCTGGCTTATCTGGTCCAGATCCTGAAGCCCGGGATCGACCTGCCACAGCCACGGTCCCAGCACCGTAAACAGCAGCAGGGCGATGACAATATACAGGGAGGTCAGTGCGCGACGGTTGGCCTTGAGCCGGATCCAGGCATCCTGCCAGTAGGATAGCGACGGCCTGGACAGCTCCTGTTTCTCCGCCCCGGCTGTGAGCGGAGTAAAATCTGCAACGTCAGGTTCGGCCATCACTCCAGCCTCACCCGCGGATCGACGATGCCGTATAACACGTCCACCACGATCACCATGAACACCAGGAAGGCACCGTAAAACACCGTCGTGCCCATGATCACCGTGTAATCGAGTTGCTGAACGGCTTCGACGAAAAACCGTCCCAGTCCAGGGATAGCGAACACCAGCTCTACCACGAAGCCGCCGGTGGTAATGGCGGCGATTGCCGGACCCAGCACGGTAATCACCGGCAGGATGGCGTTCCGCAGCTGGTGGCGGGCGAAAATTCGCGTGGCGGGCAGGCCCTTGGCCTTGGCGGTGCGGACATAGTCGGAACCGATCACCTCCAGCATCGAAGAGCGCATCAGCCGGGTCAGATAGGCCATCGTGCCCAGTCCCAGCACCAGCGCCGGTACCAGCATGTGGGAGAGAGTACCCCAGCCGGCCACCGGCAGCACGGTGTGGCCGACCAGACTGTTGAGATTGACCAGCGCCAGCTGACTGAGAGCGGCGATAACGAAGCTGGGGACCGAAATGCCCAGGATGACCAGGAACATGATGACATAGTCGGGCAGGCGGTTCCGGTACAGGGAGGTCAGTGCGCCCCACAACACCCCCCCCACCGCAGCGAACACCACCGCCAGCACGCCGAGAATAGCCGAGACTGGAAAATGATGGCGGATGATATCGTTGACCTCGCGGTTTTCCTGGGTGAAGGAAATGCCGAAGTCACCACGGGCCAGGTTGCCCAGATAGATAAGATACTGCCTTGCCAGGGGCTGATCGAGCCCGTACTTGGCCTCGAGATTGGCACGGATGGATTCGGTAACCGCGCGATCGTTCAGCAGAGGATCGCCGGGCACGTTGTGCATGGCGAAAAATGTTGCCGTGGCAATAAACCAGACGGTGATGACACCCTGAACCAGCCGCTTGAGAATATACAACCACATGCCTGATTGAACCCCGTTACCTTACCACCAGTGATTGCAATGCAAGCGGCTACTCCCCATCCACATCGATGTAGGCGTAGTTGTAGTCGACTTCCGGGCCGATGGAGCGACGCTTGAAGCCCTTCAGCCGCGGGTCCACCACGTAGGACCAGCCCCTTTCGTACATGGGAATGATAACGGCATCGTCATAGATCAGCTGTTGAATTTCGCCGAACGCATCCATACGGGTTTTCGGGTCCAGCGACGACTGGGCGATGCGGACCAGTTCGTCCATACGCGGATTGTTGTAGCGACCCCGGTTATTCAGATTCCAGGACGCAAACAGATCGCCGAACGTCAGTGCATCGTCATAATCCGGTCCCCAGCCCGCCAGCACGATATCGAAGTCGCCGGAAGTCATCTTGGCCAGCCGCTGTTTGAAAATCTGCGCATCGATCAGGATGTCCAGGCCCAGATTTTTCTTGTACAGGGCCTGATAATATTCCGCCGCCACCATGGCTACCGGGGTGTCGCCGCTGAGCAGCACCAGTGGTGGAAACTCGTCCAGGCCCAGTTCCTGCCTGGCCAGTTCCAGGTGGCGGCGGGCCTCAGCCAGATTCAGTCGATGTTCGGGAGGCGGATATTCCTTGCGGAACGGACCGTTAACGCCCTGGATGAATTCCGGGAACAGACTCGGCGCGGGCAGGTAGCTGGCTTCCTTGAGTGCCTTGTAGACCAGCTCGGCCGGATCCTGGGCCAGTTGCAGCGCCTTGCGGAAATGGTGATTGTCGGTGAGCCGCCCGTCCCGGTGATTGAACTCCAGAAAGAACACCGTGCCTTCCATGAACAGCTGAATATGCCAGCGTTGTTCCATGGCGCTGGGCAGCATCGGCGCCACCAGGTGGGTATCGACGATCTGACCGTCCTTGAACAGGTTCAGCTTGGCATTCACATCCTGGGTGATATACCCGACATTGATGGCATCCAGAAATCCCTTCTTGTCATTCCAGTAAAAGGGGTTCTTTTCCCAGCGCATCGACGCGTTATGGACCCATTCCGAAACCACGTAGGGGCCGTTATAGAGCAGCATGTCGGCATCGGCGCCATAGCGCCCGTTGGTGCTGTTGAAAAAGTCTTCGCGAAGCGGGTAGTAGGTACTGAATGCTGCCAATTTTTCGAAGTAAGGGGTGGGACGCTCGAATTCCACTTCCAGGGTATAGTCGTCGACCGCTCGCACACCCAGGTAGGAAACCGGCAGTTCACCGTTGTTGATGGCTTCGGCATTGCGAATCGAGTAGAGGATAAAGGAGTACTCGGAACCGGTGGCAGGATTGACCACCCGCTGCCAGGAGAATACGAAGTCGTGGGCGGTTACCGGTTTGCCATCGCTCCAGCGGGCATTGTCACGCAGCCAGAAAGTGGCGCCATCTTCGCGAATCTCCCAGCGCTCGGCGACGCCCGGAACCAGTTGGCTGTTATCGTCGTAGCCGAGCAGGCCCTCCATGGTGTGGGCGATGACGACGAAGCTGGCCGCGTCGGTAGCCCTGCCGCTGTCCAGCTGTGGCGGTTCTTCCCGCAGGCTGATGGTGATGGTGTTGGAGTCGGCGTCGATAGCCGAGCCGCTGAGCCCGCTGCCGCCGGATACCAGAGACAGCAGGTACACCAGGACAATTAACGCCAGCAGGGAATAAACGGCATAGAGCGCCAGCTGCCGCCCGGCGCGTCGGGTAAAGTTCTGTTCGGTAAGCTGGATTTCGGGTTTCCCGGTCATAGCCACGCTGATTGCTGAGCGTCAGATTCTCCCGGAGCATACCGCAGCTCCCCGACAGAGTCGATATCGGCTGAGACCGGCGCCTTCTCTGACGGGAGCACGCGAAACCGGACCCGGTTTGGCACGGGTGGTCGCCTGGCAGCCTGGAGAAATTTCCCGGTCTGAATGCAGGACACTAGGCTGCAGTGGCCGGCCGCTCAGCCCCCGACTCCTCAGTCAGGGATGAAATCTTTTTTGCGCCGGCACCCAGGGCTTCCGGTGTCGCGCCTCCTTCCATCATGTGCGCGATGCGCTGCAGAGCCGACAGCAGTTGCGACTGTTCCCATTCCGGCAATTCCTTGAGTCGCTCACTGAACAGTGCCTGTATCAGGGGCAGCGATTTCTTGAGAATTTCCTCGCCCAGCGTGGTCAGTGTCACGATCACGCGGCGCTTGTCCGCGCCGTCGCGGACCCGGGTAACCAGACCACGGGCTTCGAGCCGGTTAAGAATATCGGTAACAGTCCCCTGGCTTAAGTTAATGCGATTCGCCAGTTCTCCTGCCGTCATTGGTCCCCGCGTCAGCGAGTTAAGCAGCGTGGCCTGCGGTCCGGTGAGACCGTGGCTCTGTACCAGTGAACGGGAGTGAAGGTCCATGGACCTGGTGATGCGTCGCAGTGACTCGACGATCTTTTCTGACATCGACGGAACATTCTGATCCATTCAACTTACCCTCATCCGGTCGTTCGAAAGGGGCCGGGCGGCACATTCCGGGACGACGTTGCGCAACAGACTTGATGACCTATCGCACTGGATTATCTGTCCTTAGAGGAACGAGAATCTTTCATCTTCAGGGTGAGTTTCCAGGCGGGAAAAGTTTCCGTCGAAAACAAATTTCCGGCAAGTGACAAATTGTGTCTGAACGCCCAAGTGGTGGGAAGTTGCGCCAGAATGCACTTTCCAACAGAGCGCGATGGCGGCTGAGTGCAGCGGCAATGCCCGACAACCCGGGCACCGCCGCTCAAGAGGCTTAAATCAGTGCCAGTACCGCGCCGATCAGCCCTGCGATCAACAGGAACAGGCTGGGCAGTGCCGTCAGCGCAAAACCCAGACCGCGGGTCTTCGGGTCCTTAATATAGGCACGCAGGTAGACAAAGCGACCAATTATCCAGATCACTCCCAGCCCGGCGGCGATAGTGGGATTGAAGTAGAGGCTGTAGATTAATATTCCTGGCAGGAACAGCAGCAGACTTTCCTGGGTATTCTGGTGCACCCGGTTGTAACGTTCGAACATGGGATCGCCGGAGGTGGCTGGCGCCGGCACGTTGTACTTACCGCGGGCCCGCCCCACCAACAGACCAAAGAAAAAATACTGGAGTACGGCCAGACCAATAACGATGTGAACAGCTTGCATAGGTGTTTTCCCCGGGGTCGGAAATCCGACCAGTTTATTGTTTTCGGTTGCCCGGCTTAAAGAGCCGGCTTAGGTGCCACCCTGGCCACCTCGTCCAGCGCACTCTTTTCGCTGTCCACCTTGACGATCTGTTGCAGGTAGGCGGCCGCGTCAGTCGTCTCAATGGGCGCAAATTTGACCGTCGGGTGCAGACTGCGCATGCGGATATTCAACAACCCGTGCGCCGAGTAGATCAGGGCGTCCTGAATGATATGGTCGGTATCGCAGTCCCTGGCCAGGTTGAGCAGGCGATCGAATCCGACGATAAAATTGTTGGAATGGCGGCGCCGGATCTCAGTACCGTAGAGCAAGTCCGCCGGCATACTGCTGCCACAGCTCATTAAGTTCCTCGGGCGATACCGATTCGTCACCGGTCGGACCCTGACTGGAGACGAACAGCATGCCGCTGATGGCACCCAGTTGCTTGCGGGTGTTCTCGGCAATCTTGAAGAAAGTCTCCTGGCGCGCATTCAGTTCCGTGGCGGCAATTGCCTGAGTCTGCTTCTCCGACTGCAGGTTGGTGCGGCGCAACTCGCGATTGTTTTCCGCCAGCACCGTCTGCTGGATAAACAGGCCGATAACCAGCCATAAGAATGCCAGCGGCGCAAAAGCGCCTTCCAGGAACGAACCCATTTCATCGATCGGCAGAACCAGAAAGGCGGACCAGCCGATATTATTGCCGATATAAAAGAAACCGAGCAGTACCCAGACGAAGGTGGCGACCAGGCCGAACCAGATTCTTCGATCCTTATGATCGTCCTGATCGCCAAATGGTGTCGGATCCACGGACGCAGTCCCTCAAGGCTGGAAATAGTAACGGCATAGGGTAAAGCCGGTATGCAGACACGTCAATTACATCACTTTAGCAGCCTTCGATGCGTTACAATCGGGGGCGCAATGCACCTCAGGGGGAGACCACAAAGTGGCTGACAACAAACAGGCAACAGGTCAGGAAGCACAGGCATTCGATTTTGAGGAAGCCCTGGATCAGCTGGAGGCGCTGGTCAGCGCCATGGAGGAAGGCGAACTGAGTCTCGAGGAATCCCTGCGCGCTTTTGAAACCGGCGTAAAACTCACCCGGGAGTGCCAGAACGCGCTGGACAAGGCGGAACAGAAAGTTCAGACCCTGCTGGATGACGCCGGCACCACCGAGCCCCTGGAATTTGACGACGACCAGGACGACGAAAACTGACACACCGCTCACCACCGCCCCATCCGCCCTGCCCGGCCAGTCCGCAGCCCGGAGTTCCCCCGTCATGACCACAGCCACCCCCGCCCGGTTCGACTCTCTGGAGTCCTTCATTACCCACATTCAGCAGCGGGTGGAAAACGGCTTGGGTGAGCTGCTGACCGGTCAGCACGATTTCGGCCACCTTCAACAGGCCATGGCCTACGCCAGTCTGAACGGGGGAAAAAGGGTCCGTCCGGTCCTGGTCTACGGCGCCGCACTGGCAGCCGGAGCTAACCTGGAACGGGCCGATACACCGGCACTCGCCGTGGAGCTGATTCATTGTTATTCACTGGTTCATGACGATCTCCCTGCCATGGACGATGACGATCTGCGCCGCGGCAAACCCACTGTCCACAAGGCATACGACGAGGCCACCGCGATCCTGACGGGTGACTCACTGCTGACCCTGGCTTTTGAAGTCCTGGCCCAGGCCGGACCGGCCACACTCTCCGCCGACCGGCGCCTGAACATGGTCGCCAGCCTGGCCCGGGCTGCGGGTGCACAGGGCATGGTGGCCGGCCAGGTGCTGGATTTCGAGGCGGCCGGAACCGCTCTCGACCTGGAGCAGCTTAAGGCCATGCATGCCCTGAAAACCGGGGCTCTGATAGCCGCCAGTGTGGAGCTGGGCGCCCTTGCCGGCCCCGTCCTGCAGGCCGGGAAACACTCCGCCCTGCGGCACTATGCCGAATGTGTCGGCCTGGCTTTCCAGATTCAGGACGACGTACTCGACGTGGTCAGCGACACCGCGATACTGGGCAAACCCCAGGGATCCGATCAATCTCGGAACAAGCCTACCTATACCTCATTACTGGGGCTGGAAGCCGCCCGCGATCAGGCCAGAGCCCTGGCAGATCAGGGCATCGACGCGCTGGCGGACTTCGGCGGCGAGGCAGACATGCTGCGCCGACTGGCCCGCTACATCGTCGAACGGGTTCATTGATGACACTGGTATTACAGTAGATAATGACACCCATGTTTGATGAAATCCCCACTCAAAGACCGGATACGCCGCTACTGGACCAGATCGACTGCCCGGCCGACGTCCGACAGCTGGAAGAATCCCAGCTCGAACAACTGGCCACGGAGCTCAGGGCGTTCCTGTTGTATTCCGTGGGTCAGACCGGGGGACACTTCGGCGCCGGCCTTGGCGTGGTGGAACTCACAGTGGCACTGCACTATGTCTTTAACACCCCGGAAGACCGCCTGATCTGGGATGTTGGACACCAGGCTTACCCGCACAAGATTCTGACCGGCCGCCGCGAACAGATGCTGACCATGCGGCAACCCGGCGGGCTGGCACCTTTCCCATCGCGCCGCGAAAGTGAATACGACGCCTTCGGAGTCGGTCATTCCAGCACCTCAGTCAGCGCCGCGCTGGGCATGCGTATCGCCGCTGAATTGACCGGCACGGACCGCCATTGCATAGCGGTGATCGGCGACGGGGCGATGTCGGCGGGGATGGCCTTCGAGGCACTCAATCATGCCGGCGCCGTGGACGACAACCTGCTGGTGATTCTCAACGACAATAACATGTCCATCTCCCACGCCGTGGGGGGACTGTCCAGTTACTTTGCCCGCATGTGGGCCAGCAAGCCCTACAACGTGATCCGCAGCGGCGGCAAGAAAGTCCTGTCCAAAATTCCGCCAGCCCTGAAGGCTGCGCATCGCGCCGAGGAATACATGAAAGGCATGGTGTCACCAGGCACCCTGTTCGAGGAAATCGGCTTTAATTACATCGGTCTGATCGACGGTCATGACACCGGGGGGCTGGTGGAAATCCTGGAGAACGTCAAGACGCTGCGGGGCCCGCAGCTGGTTCACGTGGTGACCCAGAAAGGCAAGGGCTACAGCAAGTCGGAACAGGATCCGTTCGGCATGCACGCCCTGGGCAAAATAGCCCCCACCAAGAAATCTGCCGGTATCCAGGAGCAGCCGGTCAGCCCCACCTATTCCCAGGTGTTCGGCCAGTGGCTGTGCGACATGGCTGCGGCAGATCCACTGCTCACCGCAATTACTCCGGCCATGGGTGAGGGTTCCGGTATGCAGCAGTTTGCCACCGACTACCCGGAGCGTTTCCATGATGTGGCCATAGCCGAGCAGCACGCGGTGACTCTGGCCGCCGGCATGGCCTGCGATTCGCTGAAGCCGGTGGTAGCAATCTATTCGAGCTTTCTGCAACGTGCCTATGATCAGTTGATTCACGATGTGGCACTGCAGAATCTGGATGTGCTGTTCGCCATCGACCGGGCCGGCCTGGTGGGTGAAGACGGCCCGACCCATGCCGGCAGTTTCGACCTGACCTACCTGCGCTGTATTCCCAACCTGTTAGTCATGGCGCCCAGCGACGAAGACGAGACCCGCAAGCTGCTGAACACCGGGTTCCACCACCAGGGTCCCGCCGCAGTCCGCTACCCCCGTGGCAAAGGTCCAGGCCACGTGATCGACAGCAGCCTCGAAGGCGTCCCGGTCGGCAAGGCGGTGGTCCGCCGCAAGGGCAATACGGTATTGATGCTGGCCTTTGGCAGCCTGGTCGCACCGGCGCTGACGGCGGCCGAGAAACTCGATGCCACGGTAGTGGACATGCGCTTCGTCAAGCCACTGGACGAAGAGTTGATCGGCGATCTGACCACCCGCCACCAGCTGGTGGTGACACTGGAAGAAAATACCGTCATGGGTGGCGCCGGTTCGGCAGTCAACGAATTCCTGGCCCGGGCCAATTATCAGATCCCCATTCTCAATCTGGGCCTGCCTGACCGCTTCCTCAGTCATGGTCGGGTGCCGGAAATGCTGTCCGGGATCGGCCTCGACAGCAACGGCATCCTGCAGTCGGTCAAAGACAAGCTGAGGCAGTGCAAGCTGCAGTCGAAAGCGGTGTGACATCGGGCCGGTTACGGCAATCGGTAAACCACCAGTTCCGAAGTGGCGGTAATCGCCAGGTATTGCCGGTTATCGCTGCCCAGATAAGTCATCGGATTGGCATTGCCGCGACCGTTCAGGGTCGTTTCCCACAACTGGCGTCCACTGCCTGTTTCAAGCGCGCGAAAGCGATTGTCATCGGTAGATGCGATAAACAGCAGATTGCTGGCGGTAACCAGGGCACTGGCCCGGCCCGGTCGACCGGTATTCTGACGTCCGGCGGGCAGCGATTCGCTGATCCCGACAGCCTGCTGCCAGACCACTTCCCCGGACTCGGTATCGACCGCAGTGAGCCGGCCCCAGGGCGGCTGCTGACAGGGCAGACTCTGGCCATTGATCTGCACCTGAAAACTGGATGGCCGGGGACCACTCAGCTGGAACGGCAGTTCCGCATCGGCCCCTGCCGCTTCCACCCAGCCCAGCGTTCCCACGTCGGCGGCAAACACGAAGGCCAGTCGTGAACCGGGGTCGTAGGCAACCCCACCCCAGTTGGGCCCGCCCCCCAGTCCCGGAAACAACAGCGTGGTCCGCTCGGCGGTGCCGGCGCTGCGATAGACCCAGGGGGTATACGGACCAGCATTGACCAGCACGCCGTTGGCCTGTGCCAGCTCGGCACAGGCAGTGGCATGTTCCAGGGAAGTGTCGGCGGCGGACACCAGGTCCGCCGGACTGTAGTTGACCCGTGCCATGGGCGGTGTCACAGCAGGAATCGGCTGGGTTGGATAGGCCTTTTCACCAGGAACCTCACTGGCGGGCACCTGGCGTTCGGTTACCGGGTAAACCGGCTCTCCAGTCTCGCGATTGAGTATAAACAGGTAGCCCGACTTGGTGGTTACTGCCAGGGCCGGTATCAGGCCATCGGCATCTTCAATATCGAACAGTGTGGGCGGCGCCGGTGGATCATGATCCCACAGGTCATGATGGATGGTCTGAAAGTGCCAGACATAGTCGCCACTGTGGATATCGACCGCAACGATCGAGTTGGCAAACAGGTTGGAACCGCCGCGGTCACCGCCGTAGGCAAACGGAATGGGCGAGGCCAGTGGCAGGTAGAGTAACTCCCGTTCGCGGTCCATGGTGAAATAGAACGGCCAGGCATTGGCGCCAAGCCGATCGACCCAGCTGTCCCCTACCCAGCTTTCATGACCGGTCTGGCCGGGTTGCGGCACCGAGCTGAACTCCCAGAGCTTCGCGCCGCTGCGGGCATCATAGGCACGCGGATTTCCGATTCCTCCCGCGGCGCCCGGCGGTGTGTTGGCACCAACCAC
This sequence comes from Pseudomonadales bacterium, assembly GCA_024234395.1. Lineage (GTDB taxonomy): Bacteria > Pseudomonadota > Gammaproteobacteria > Pseudomonadales > Pseudohongiellaceae > NORP240. The sequence continues at coordinate 1,801,110 of JACKOH010000002.1, read as the reverse complement.
GATAAGATTTTCATAGACCAGCGGAACCGATAAATAGGGAACCACCAGGTCCACCGCCCCGTTGTTGCCAAACTCCGCTGCCGGCTCACCGGTCGCCGCATCCAGCGCCAGCAACCGGCTGCCGGCAGTAAACACGATGCGTGCTGACTGATCCCCGGATCCCGGCCAGTAGGCGACGCCACGCCGGGAGGGACGCCCCCCGGTAACCGGATAACGCCAGAGTTCCGCGCCAGTCTGCGGGTTTAATGCCACCACCCGGTCCGCCGCGGGCAGATACATGACCCCATCGACCACGATCGGTGTCGCCTGAGAGTTGGGCGCCGCGGCGCGGTCGTTGACCGCCGTGCCCAGCGAGTAGGTCCAGGCGGTTTCAAGGCGGGCGACGTTTTGTGGAGTGATTTCGGCAAGGGCTGAATAGCCGCTGCCGTCGAGGCTGCCACGATACATAGGCCAGTCGGTTCCGGCACCGGTTTCCGGTACCTGGGAGTAAAGGCTTACGGGACTGAAAAGTATAAAAAACCCGGTCAGCAGTTGTTTCCTGTGCATCGTCCTGTTACCTCCTGCTTTTCAGGCCGTGGCATACCCCGGCAAAGCCCGGAAAGCCATGTTGAAAGGGTCCTTGACGGGACCGCCGCTTCGCTGGTCATCGACAGCAATTGATCCAATGATTTCACAGCACCCGGAAAAGGTCTACCGACGCCTTCCGGGAAACCCCGTGCTTTCTTTACCCGCCCGGTTACCTAATGACCAGGTCTGGTCGAAGCCGCCGGCTGTCGGGCAGCTATTGCAAGTAACAGCCCATCGCTTCCGGAGTTTCACTGCTGAAACCGACATGCTATTGTGTCCACTGTGCTGATTCTGCCGACGTTGCTGACCCACGTTTCCCGATTCGGCACTACCGGTGCTGTGCAATGGGCATCTTGCGAGGCTCGAAACGGCTGCCGGTATGATTACAATAAGAAATCCGTCAGTAATGACGCCAAAAATAACAGGGGGAGAGAACCCATGCCTGATAAAAACAGCAAAGCAGGCGCTGTCAGTCTGCTGTCAATTATCCTTTTCAGCCTGATAGGTCTGCAACCGGTAGCGGCGCAACAGGCCCTGCAGCCCGATCAGCACGGCTTCGTAATCGGCACCCCCGACAAGCTGGTACCTGCGGATGGTGGACGCAGCATCAATATTATCGGCAACCCGTCGGAAGAGGGTCTGTACGTAATCCGAATCACCTTTCCGCCGGGCAGCGGCAGCCGTCCTCACTTTCACAGTACCGCCCGTTATATCACCGTCATCAAAGGTACCTGGTGGGTCGCTTCCGGCCCGGATTCGGATGTATACGACCCCGACAGCATGCAGGCCGTACCGGCCGGAACCTTTATCTATCAGCCCCCCGCCGGACATCACTACGACATGGCCAAAGACGAGGAAGTGACCGTGCAGATCATGGGAATGGGGCCGGTTGTCACTACTTCTATTCCTCAGGCAGGGGATCAATAGAGAGGCCCAAAAAGGAATATCTTTGGTCAGTATCAACGGGTCAGGCGTTTCAGGTCTGCAGGCTTGTCCAGGATGACATCGGCTCCTGCCATCAGCAGCTCCTGGTAATCGCCAAATCCCCACAACACACCGATCGAGCGCAGGCCATTGGCACGGGCGGATTCGATGTCGATATAGCGATCACCGATCATTATTGCCTGATGATCGATTTCGCCATCGCTTAACAGCTCTGATAACTGGGTGCTCTTGGCGATGCCGACATCCCCTCCGCTGACGAACGCAAACAGCGAGCGCAACTTGAACAGGGTCAGTATCTGTTCGGCAAAATCACTGCGTTTCGAGGTACAGACACCCAGGCGCAGTCCGCTTTCGGACAGCGCCTGCAGCGCCTCAGGTATTCCGGGATAGAGCCGGCTTTCGGCATAACCCATCTCGGCATAGCGCTCCCGGTACCTGCTGACCAGGTCGATCAGCGTGGATTGATCCGCCTCCGGCAACAGACGCCGAAAAATTTCATCCAGTGGCGGACCGATCAGTGCCACGACGCACTCCTCTGCGACGGGCGGATATCCGTAGTACTCCATGGCGTGATTAATACAGCGATGAATGCCGGTCCGGGGATCTCCAAGTGTTCCATCCAGATCGAAAATCAAAGTACTTATCTGCGACAACATGGTATCTCCTGTATAGCCAATAAGCCTGGATTTCGGTCGGCCAACTGACCTTCTTCCTCAGGTGCGACAATTCGTCACACGCAACAAACCCTTTCAGTCCTTATAATTCCTTCGCGTAATTCACCCATCGCACTATCTGGAGGTGACAATGTCGACGAGTAAAGTGCCATTGTACATCGTCCTGCCCCTGGCTCTGACCAGCCAGTTCTCAGCAGCACAAGAGCCAACCGAAGTTCAGGAAATAACCGTTATCGGTCGACAGGAATTTCTGGAAACCCAGTTCACCGCCCGGCGCGAAGCGTCGACTGTCGACGCGGCAAAACTGATCAACCAGGTACCCGGCGGCGGTGCCGCCAGCAACGGCCCGCTGACCGGCCAGATTCAGTATCGCGGCATGCAGGGACCGCGGGTAAACGTGCGGGTGGACGGCATGCTGATTCATGGTGGCGGCCCCAACTGGATGGCCCCGCCACTGCATCACATTCCAGCGGCGCTGATGGAGGAACTGGTGGTGGAACAGGGCATTCCCTCGATTGCCACCGGTGGAGGAATTGGTGGTGCCGTCACCGGGGTCTGGAAACGTCCCGCCTTCAATAGCGGTGATGGGTGGAACTTTTCAGGCGATACCGAAGCCGGATTCAGCAGTGTCGACGGTGGCACCAGCCTGGCCGGGGTATTCGGCGCCAGCACCCGGAATCATCGTCTGTATCTGCAGGCCAGCCTCGATGAAGGCGATAACTACGACACCCCGAATGGGGAAGTGGCCGCCACCCAGTACGATCGCAGGATGCTGGGCCTTGGCTATGGCTTTCAGAGCGGCATTCATGAATTCGATATCAACTTTCATCGCCTCCACACCGACGATACCGGTACCCCCAGCCTGCCCATGGATATCGACTGGTTTGATACCGACATGTGGAACGCCGTGTACCGGACCCAGTTGGACTCGCTGGGTATCGAGGCCAGAGTCTACGGCTCCAGCGTCGATCATGGCATGAGCAACTACCTGTTGCGGACAGCGCCGGATTTTTCCAGCCTGCCACTGCCACCCTTTGCCGGCGACGACAAGCGGAGAGTGCTCGCGGACAGCCAAGAGACCGGCTACAAACTGACCTTTGACATGCCGCTTGGCGTCGGTGACCTGACATTCGGCCTGGAAGGTAAAACCGGGGAAGAAAATGCCACGGTTTACGATCCCGATTTTGGTCCCTTCTTTGTCGATAACTTCTCCAATATCGACGTGAACAGTCAGTCGCTGTTTGCCCAGTGGTCCGCAACCTTGAACAGACAATGGTACGTCGAAGCCGGCATCAGGAAAGCACGGGTCAAAATGGAAGCCGGCGAAGTCGATGCCTTTCCTGCAAAACTGGTGGATATGAACCCTGACATGTGGCCTATGGGAACACCACCACGCGCCGTATGGATGTTGCGGGAGGGTTTCAATGCAGGAGATCGCTCAAAACAGGACCACAACACCGACGTGGTGTTGAAAGCCAGGTATCAGATGTCCGACAACCTGGTTGTGGAACTGGGTGCCGCTCAGAAACAACGCTCTCCGATCTACCAGGAGCGGTTTCTCTGGATTCCGCTGGAAGCCAATGCCGGTGTCGGTGACGGCAATAACTATGTGGGAGACCCGAACCTGGATCCGGAATCCTCGCTCCAGTTTGAGCTGGGGCTGGACTGGGATTTCGGCAACTGGTATTTCTCGCCGCGTTTTTACCGGCGCAAGGTGGATGACTTTATTCAGGGCGTCCCCGCCACTGACATGGCAGTCATCGGGGTCAGCAAGAACGCCAATGGCGATCCGACCCCACTCATGTTTGCCAACACCGAGGCCACTTTTCACGGCATCGATCTGACCTATGGGTTCGAGTTATCGGATCTGTGGCGCGTTGAAGGACTGGCCACTTACGTCAGGGGAGAAAGGGACGATATCAACGACAATCTGTTTCGCATCACACCACCGTCGTATCATGCCACACTGATCTACGACTCCAGCGATTTTGTGGCACGTATTGAAGAGGTATTCACAGACCGGCAGAATCATTTGTCCGCGACCAATACCCTGGACCCGGATAATCCCAATAACTCCTTCGTTCCCACTGACAGTTACTGGCTTACCAATGTCAACCTGAGCTGGTATGTCAATAGCAACCTGACTCTGACTGCCGGGGCTGAAAACCTCTTCGATGAAGACTATATCGACCCACTGAGTGGCTTCAACCGTGTACTCGGCAGTCATATCCCTCAGGGTAGCCAGCTCTACGGTACCGGCCGCAATCTGTTCGGTCGCCTGCAATACAACTGGTAGCAGGGGCAGGACAGCTTCACTGGTACGCTGCCCTCAGACCTTCCTGCCAATAAACTGAACCACAGCGGCCCGGCCGCTGTGGTAGCTGCCCTCGGTGACGTCACGTTCCAGTTCCCGCAACAGTATCGGTTCCAACCCGGGAAATTCCGCTTTAATTTTGGCACTGGACATCAGCATGTCGATGTCCTTCGGACCGCCTGTTCCATAAGCGAGCTGCCCCTCAGTATAAGCTTCCAGGAGCAGGAGGCCACCAGCCTTGAGACTGCGCACCAGCCTGGGGTAAAGCTTCTGCCTGGCATGAGCCGGCAGATGCGCAAAAATAGAGACCACGGCTCCGTAGAAGTCTGCTTCGGGAATATAATCATTCAGATCCGCGACCTGGGTGGTAATCGACACATCACGGGCCCTTGCCAGCGCCTGCGCTTTTTTCAGTCCTACAGTGGATGAGTCCACACCGACCACGGTGAGTCCCTGTGCAGCCAGAAACACCGCGTTTCTGCCTTCTCCCTCCGCAATCGACAACACCGGACCCGAAAGCTCTCCGGCGTACTCCGCAAGGAACGAGTTCGGTTCGGTGCCATAAACATATTCTTCAACCGCATAGCGCTCATCCCACACAGTCTTCTCCCTGCTTCTCTACACCCGTTAAGTCCGCTGGCGCCAATGCGGCAGCCCGGAAGAAATGCCGGGTCAATTGACTTTAAGGAACCTCTGATTCAATAAATCTCACCGGAGACTGACGTGATTTATTGACTTCCAGGGTAAAACATCGGGCCGGGAATAGTGCCCGGCAACGTCCAGAGCCCGTCTGGCGGTTACAGCCTGGTCCACATCAATCTCCGCGAACAGCGTGGTCTTTTCCCGATGACAGGGACCCGAGACAATTTCACCCGCTGGCGATACAACCAGAGAATCTCCGGGATTTATCCACTCCTCATCGGGAGGATACAGCCGGTCAATTTCAGGAAAGTCCGCCGGCAGATCTTTCCTTTCCAGGGCGACCCCGCAGCTCAATACCCAGCACTTCCCCTCTCTGGCAATATGCTGCATGGTCCCCTTCCATCCCTCGCCACTGTCATAGGTTGGAGCGATATAGACTTGCACACCCTGTGAGTACAGCGCATACCTGGCCAGCGGCATGTAATTTTCCCAACAGATCAGCGATCCTGTTCTGCCAACCGGAGTGTCGACAACATTCAATCCATGTCCGTCACCCAGACCCCAGACCATGCGTTCGGGATTGGTAGGCATGAGTTTGCGATGATGATTGACAATCTTTCCGTGGTGATCGATGGTAACCACTGAATTGAACAACGTGGACTGACTGTTGGCGCTGTCCCGCTCATTGACCCCGCAAACTACCGTCACGCCATTTCTCCCGGCAGCATCGAGTAACTGGTCCAGGTCATCGGAAGACAGGTCTATTGAATTGTTCAGCAGCCGGGCATGGAGTTCTTCGCAGACCGACCAGTCGCTACCGGGCCGCAATCGCCAGATCCAGGCCGGGTAACCCGGCACAAAGGCCTCCGGGAATACTATCAGTTCGGCACCGTTGGCGGATGCATTGTTGATCAGGTCGACGGCTTTTTCCAGGGTGCCCTTTTTATCGAGAATGCAGGGAGACTCTTGAATGATGGCTACTTTTTTCATTGGCTGAATCCTCTGAGGGATTGTGGAATTTAGCCGTCCCCGACGGGGTCCGGCTGAATAGCAGCCTGTTGATAGGTAACCCCGGAATCCTGAACCGGGTAACTGGTAAAACGGGTCAACCGCTGAACAGCCCGATAAACCTGTCAGGACAATATCCACCGAATAGAACGGACTGTCCATTCGATCCGCAACTTCCTCGACGATCGTGGGAATAGCACTGTCACGACTCCAGGCCCGGCCCCGGTAAACAAAATAGCGCTCTTCGGTGTCCGGTAAAAGCTCTTCGTACTCTCGAATGCAGACACCGCCTTCTGACCGCCTGCGGTAATACTCGATCAGATTGATGATTTCCCTGACCTCCGCCTCGTTGCGGCCAATGAAGCGTCTGGAAGTCATCGTAAGGTCTGGACTTATTGAGCGGGTGGCAGGGATATAAAATGTTCATGGTCGTATCGGTGTCGGATGGTTCTCTACAGATGAGCTTCAAACCACTCCAGCATCGCCTCATGACTCAATTGCATTACAGGTTCGGGAAAAATCTCATGACCGGCATCGACAATCAGCAGCCGGCTATTCACCACGGACTGATTAAGAAGCCGTTCCAGTGCCTGACTGTTGCTCTGCAGATTTACGACGGCATCCCTTGATCCGTGAATCAGCAAAGTGGGAGGATCGTCAGGAGTGACAAAATTGATCGGCGAAAGTCCTGGGATCAGTGCCGGATCAAAATCCATGTGCCGTACACCGAATAACGTTTCATCCGGAGGTATCGTCCGCAGGTCGGTGATCGGCATAATAGCCACTACCGCCTTCAGGTCATTCTCAGAACGTTCCACCGGATCTATCGACAGTGCCGCCTGCAATGCCAGGTAACCGCCGGAACTTATGCCCAGCGCGCCGAGCCGGGTCGGGTCAATTCCGAGCGAGTCAGCGTGTAACCTGATATGTTCGATTCCCGCCTCGACCGCCTGCACGGCATCGGGTATCCGATAGGTGGGCATCCCTGGATGATAGAGCTGAAAAAGTGTATAGCCGTTTGCCAGCAGCACCTCCCAGAACGGTTTGGTAATGGTCAGATTCTCAATGCCGGAGACAAACCCGCCGCTTACGATGAAGACTATGCCCAGTCCGTTGGACTCGACAGGCACTTCCACGTCGTAATACATGGCCATACCATCTCTGTGACCGTAAACGTTATGTTTCGAACTGGCAGTTGGTTGACTGAAGGCAACGCCGGAAATTACCGCCCAGAAAACCAGGACCGATATCGTATGGGTGCGTAACATCAATTACTCCGTTGTTCTTCTCTGATGGAATAGTATTAAGGTAGTTGGATAGCCGGAGGCTCATTCATACCAGATTTCGATTTCGTAGCCGTCGGGTTCACTGACTTCCAGATTGATGTGAGTTAAACCGTGAGTCTTCAGCATAGGTTTTACTCCGAAATTTCGCCTGCGATCCAGACAAGTCTGACAGGAAGAGTACCACAGGAATTTCCGAAGCGGATTCTGTGCTGCCCGTTCATCCGTATCCGGGAGTTTGCCGAGTTACCTGGCAATAAACTGCACTATCTCCATTGAGTGACTTCTCAGAAAATCCTTCTTGTCCGGTAGCGGTTCCTTCGTATTCGGCGGCATGGTGTCCATGAATGAAAAGTGACCAGCTCCCTTTATAACGCGAAAATCCACTTTTTCCGGCTCCGGCAGGGCACCAGCCAGCCATTCACAGTGCGCAACGGGGACCAGCTCGTCTTCCGTACCTACCCATAAGCCGATCGGTATACGCACCTCATTCAGGGCTCCCGGTGCTTGAAAAAATCCTGTTGGAGGCGCCAGTAAGACGAGCCGGTGCAGGCGATGGTCTGGCTCGATACTGACACACTGCCGTGTGCGCAACCACATCTGTGCCCCTGCCATGGCGACAAGAGTGGCCGCTCCAATAGAGTGCCCGACTCCTACAATCTCAGAATCCGGCTGGCTGAAAGAGTCGATTGCCAGCGACAATCGTCTGGCCCGCACCGTAAGATCTCCTGCCTCGGGAAACCTGGACACAAGGCGTTCGAAGTGTGGTGCGATGACCGTATAGCCGCCGTCGATACAAGTGTTCAGCAGCGTTGCATGTCTTTCCGGTACTCCTCCCGCACCAACAGCAAAAAGTACAACCGGAGAACCCGGAATTGATTGGTGAATGGACACAGTGAACGAATCTGCACCGTCCTTGATTGTCACTGATTTCAACATGGGTCCTTTCCTTATCGAATGAAGATATTTCTCTGGAACCTCTGATTACATGAAATTACTCTGGTATAAAAACGAGTTCACTCTTGAACAATCGTATCAAATCCTCCAAATATCATGCGCCTGCCATCAAATGGAATCATTTCCGGATCCCAGCTTTGCATTCTCGGGTCCTCCATCGCGGCCTTGTTTCCCTTATCGCGAATCTCTCGCGATGGCCACACAATCCAGGAGAACACCACAACTTCACCTTCCTCGCACTTGACTGCCATGGGCATGGACGTAACCTTGCCGTCAGGAACATCGTCAGCCCAGTTTTCCACAACAGACAAGGCCCCGTGATCCTTGAAAACCACAGCTGCCGCTTCCGCCAGCTCAATGTATTTTGATTTGTTGGCTTTCGGTACCGGGATAACAAAGCCGTCTATATAAGCCATTTGTTCGACTCCTGTAATTTGTAATTATCGTAATGATTATACTGGTGGTGAAACCTGATTCTGTGTCTCCTCGCCCGGCGTGATAAATAGCAGGCTGGAAGGTTGATCGATGGCAGCAGTATGCCAGGTGTTTTTCGGGACTATCAGATAGGATCCCGGACTGGCCAATTCAAGGATTTGCTCCCCGGATTCCATCTTCAGCCTGAATTCGGCCCGGCCGGACATCAGGATGACCATTTCATCCCCCTTGGGATGAATTTCCCAGGTTGGCCAATCCTCCGTAAAGTGATGCGCCGAAATGAGTGTATGAGATCTGAAGCCGTTATATATCCTGTCGATGCGCTGGTAAAAATCCGGGCCGACCTCATGTTGGTCCAGATGCAGATCCGGTCGCAATACGGCAAACTGATCGAATATAGACGCCATTTCAAAACTTCTCCTCGATAAATGGGGTCGATTAATGGGGGTCAGAGTAAAAATACAGTGGTTTGCTTGATATCACTGTATTTTTACTCTGACCCCGATTATATGCCAACCGCATCGGGCGGGTGATCAGGCCCACCCCGCCGCTTCTACTACACGCACTTGTAGCATCAAGTCCCGATCGATTACGAATTTCTGCCACTCAGTCACGACCTCTCGCTCCAGTGAGCTGAGCTGTTCATCATTCGCCCTGCGCACAACGCCCGCGAGTGGAGTGCTGTGTACATAGTGCCAGAGAAACTCCCGGGGAGACGGCAGGCTCAGCATCCGGGTTGAAAATTGAACAGCAACATTTTGAAAGCCGGCGCCACTGATCAGATCGCGAATTGCCTCGGTATCATAGAGCGAGAATACCTGGTTAACGAACTCTGCCGACTCCGCATTGATTTGATTTCGGAATGCTTCACTCAGGCTGGTGAAAAGTGGGGGCGTCGGACCCGGCAAATTAAGAACCAGGCGGCCTCCAGGTACCAGCACCCTGTACATCTCCTTCAGAGCAGCGTGTTTGTCTGCAAAAAACTGCAGGCCCATCTGACACAGCACCACGTCGAAGGTTGAATCCGGAAGCGGTACTGCCTCAGCACTTGCCTCATACCATTGGATGTCAACTCCAGCCGGTACCGCGGAATTTGCCACTGCCAGCATACCGGGATTGCTATCCAGGCCCGCGACAGATCCGGTGGGGCCAACCTGTTCTGCTGCGAGCCGGGCGACAACACCGGTGCCGCACGCGACATCCAGAACCTGCTCTCCTGGACTGAGAGCGGCAAATTGAATCAGATCACTTGCCAGCGGTGCACCTATTTCAGGTACGAAGAAGCGCTCATAGTTTTCGGGTGGAATTCCGGCGTAGTCTTTACCGAAGTGTTGCTCTACCATCCTCTTCCTCCTTTCTTTACCTCCTGAATTAATTCAACGGGGAATAAAGGGATCAGAACCAGTAGTCTCTTACGCACTTTCCATCCCTGGGCAGATCCTGAAATGTTACGAGGCCATCAAAATGATCAATTGGAATCCCGGCAACCTCGTCCGGTTCCGCCAGGCGCAGATTGACAGCGATCCGTCGCCGTCCTTCCGGACTCGCCTCAAGGGCTCGCCAGTACGCCACACAGCCACAGTTCGGGCAAAAGTGGAACCCCAGCGTACTGTCACCACGTGTATACGCCTTGTTTGGTCCGGAAACTTTGATTAATTCCCCCTCATAGTCGTATGCCCACAGTACGCCATAACGACGACAGACTGTACAGTTGCAGGCAGTAGCGCCATCCGGCCTGCCATCGAAGCTCCACTTCACATTGCCACAATGACACGATCCCTGAAGCATGGTTGACCCTCCTCCGATTGATTAGCGAACACGTGGCGACCCGGCGCTTTCGACTTTTCCCGGCATTCGCACGAGCCATTTGCGGGGTCCCTGCTGACCCTGTTATCAGTTGCAGAACCGAATTATGTCACCCTGGCAGCCCTTCGTAGCCAGGCAACCTGTCTAAATCGTGATCCCAACTTGCTCGACTGGACTCAAAGAGATGTGCTGTGGCTTTGACGGACACTTCGCTATCCAGACTGCCAGCAGGGACAACAAGCAAACTACCGTTCAATTGTTGACTGGGAATTGCCGAACCACATACTGAACAAAAGGACTTTATGTGTCGAGTTGCGGGCAAGTTAAAAACGGTAACCTTATCGTACCCCTCCAACCACTGTAATGTCGCCGATTCGCTGAATAAGTTCGCGGCGTGCGCAGAGCCGGTATCTTTTTGACAGTATTTACAGTGACACAAGAAGAAATTCTCAAAATCACCTTTAATCCGGTATTTGATTCCACCACACAGGCAGGATCCAAGATATTCTGCACTCACATTCCGTTCCTTTGATTAACAGCCTGGTGGAAAACTCCAAGTTCCTGATCACAATGAAAGGAAATTGCCATGCGCGCCGTCCAGGCGATGGTCTCTTTCACTGAAGGAAGTTCCAACACCGTGAACCTACCGTTGAGCGGAGGCGCCCAAGAATAGTCCCCTTCAGTGATCGAACTGCTGGCTGAAACCAGGAGAAAAGGCACTGATTCGTCTATATCTCCGCCAGACACTGGCGTTTTTCGCGGCAATTGACGTTTAAGTACCGGAATCACCAGGCCCGCCTTTGCGGATGCTAACCATGAAAGTCATGCTACCAGCTATGATGACAAGCATGAGTATCGACATGGGCCAGGTAAAATCTATCAGAACAGGGCCGCGCCCAGACTGCCTCACCAATCCGTCCGGATTAGAACTGGCCCAGACAAAGAAGACTCTGAAATTTGCTCCTACAAGATAACCCAATATCGATGTGGCAATAAGATAGCTACCATTCACAATTGTTAATTGAAGACTCGTTAATTTCGCCCCAACCAGGTATGCCGCAACAAGATAGGCAGATGCAACTGACAGAAACACACTGAATGTAGTCAGAAAATTTCCCATACCTAAAGCAGTGATTTCCGCAATTTCCATCGGGTCCATAGAATGATTCTCGAGATTGTCTGAACGATAAATGGGGTCAGCGTAAAAATACAGTAATCCTTGGAAAACTACTGTATTTTTACGCTGACCCCATTTATTTGGGGGTTACGCGGTCTGCGACAGATTACTCGGCAGCCTGCCGTTTCTCCTCCATGCGGGCGCCACGGAGAATGTTGACCATGCCGTAGTTGCCTTCATGACAGGCGTACTCGTAGATCTGGCCGGCCACCTTGGTCATGGGGACGATGGCGGAGATCTTGTCGGTATAGGTGGCAGCGTCTTCCAGGGTCCATTCGTAATTCACCGTGTCATAGGAGACTCTGGTGAAACGTTCGGTGAGTACCTTCTCAGCAGAGGTTCCGGACGAACCGAAACTGGCAGCGAGGCCGTTGAAATGGTCGGTTACTACAACGAGCGTGTCGCCGTCCCAGTATCCCTGTGAGCGACCCGTCCAGGACGTGAGGTCTTCGTTCAATTCGGGGAAATCTTCCGGGCTGTCGTAGAGCGGCACGATGCGGGCATCGTGAATCATCTCGGTAAAAATTACCGCGGTATTTCTGCTCTGAAACAGTTGCACGTTGTTGTTGTAAAGGCTGGGAACGAACGGCGGTCCGGCGTTGAAGCCAACCAGGCACCGCTCCGAAAGGCCCCGGTCCTCAGGTCCGTCGGTGCCGATGCCGCCGGCGCCGATGCGGACCGGGCGCGACTCTCCCGTCGTGCCACCACCGTAGACACCCTGACTTGCGATGGCACCTTCAACCAGCGCCGGCAGGCGGCCATCCGGGGGATAGACTATGTGTGAAGTCCGCACAATGTCACCAATGCCGGCGTTCTCCACCCAGAAGTCATTGTAGGATTCGTCTACCCCGGTGATCGCCAGCGCCGAATCCGATGCGGCATCCCGGGCCGCCTGACGGGCGCGGATTTCGTCGATTTCCTCGGCAGTCAGAAACTGCCGCTCACCATACTGCTCGGGACGCTGCATGGGCACGTCGGAGGAAAAGTTCCAGACCCCCTGCAAGTCCGGTTGCCCCCATTCGGTTCGGGGTACTTCATAGTCTTCGGCAGCAGCGGCCAGCTGGGTCAGGGTGCCTCCCAGCGTTACCAGGCCAACTGATATAAGCAGCGTTCTTGCTTTAAACATGACGCCTCCATGGTAAAAGTCTTATAAGAATTAAACATTAACTCATCTGCCCCGGCAGCACAATCCACGGGCACTTCGACTCCCGACCGAATGCCGGGCCATGGCGATAAACCACTCCCGGAACTTTGACCTGCCCGCCAGGCCCCGCTAGACTTGCTCTGACAGTCAGTTACGGGAGACCGCTCCGGCGCCGATGCCAGCTAATTCGAGCCGGGCCGGCCCCGGCTGGGAAGCCGATGAGAATCCGGCACTGCCCCCGCAACGGTATGTGCAGCCAGCGCCGCGACCGCGCCCGGCTCACGAGTCCGACACCAGCCCGCAGACTGATCTGTCACCCTGTTTACCTGCAACGAAACGAGCGGAGGGCTCTATCGATGTCAATCCTGTCCGGGCACCAGCCTGTAATTCCCTGCACCGGGCAATCCGGCTGCCTGCTTGCGGAGAACGTGGATCTGCAGCAACAACCTGGAACCAGCCATGTCCACTGAGCAGGTCTCCGATCGCGCCGCGCGCCACAAGCGGGCCATGCAGCGCAAGAAAGATCATGTCGACAGCCGGATAGCCAGGGCCACCATCGACAAGGGTCTGCTGGTAATCTTAACCGGCAATGGTAAGGGCAAGAGCTCCTCGGCATTCGGCATGATCGCCAGAAGCGTCGGCCATGGGCTGCGCTGCGGCGTTGTGCAGTTCATCAAGGGCACCTGGGAATGTGGCGAACACCTGTTATTCAAGGACCATCCGCTGGTGGAATTTCACGTGATGGCGACCGGGTTTACCTGGGAAACCCAGGACCGGGATACCGATATTGCCGCGGCCGAACGCACCTGGTCCGCGGCGGAAAAGCTGCTGCAGGATGAATCCATAGCCGTGGTGCTGCTGGATGAATTGACTTACATGCTCACCTACGGCTACCTGGACAAGGCCAGGGTAGTGGCAGCACTGCAGCAACGCCCTGCCCATCAGCACGTGATTATCACCGGGCGTAACGCCAGCCGCGAACTGATCGACCTGGCCGATACGGTCAGCGAGGTCAAGGATATCCGCCATGCCTTCGATGCCGGCATCAAGGTGCAGAAGGGAATCGATTACTGATGCGCCTGCGCATTACGACACCCCGCCTGGTGCCTGCCCTGCTGCTGATTCTGCTGGGGCGCCTGGTCAGCCTGACGCCTCACGCATACGGCAGCATCGAGGTGCTGGATGACGAAGGTAATCGGGTGCGTCTCGCACAGCCGGCTGAGCGAATCATCAGCCTGGCGCCTTCCCTGACCGAGATGCTGTTTGCCGCCGGGGCCGGAGACCGTATTGTCGGGGTCGTGGAATTCAGCGATTTCCCGCGCGAGGCCGCTGAGTTACCGGTAGTGGGCAGACACGACCTGCTGGATCTGGAAGCTATCGTGGCGCTGCGACCGGACCTGGTGATCTCCTGGAAAACCGGCAATCCGGCAGCGGCGATAATCCGGCTTCGGCAACTGGGACTGACGGTCTACGTCGCCGAACCCAGGGAACTTGCCAGTATCCCCAGGCACCTCGAGAAACTCGCCACCCTGGCCGGCACCGGCCCGGCCGCACAAGCGGTGATCGATGAATTCGATACTGCCCTGGCCCGCCTGCAGGCAGGTTACGCTGACAAACCGGCGGTGCGGGTTTTTTACCAGGTATGGGACCGACCGCTGATAACTACCGGGGGTGACGAACTGATCAATGACATGATCAGCCTTTGCGGTGGAGAAAATATTTTTTCCGACCTGCATCTGATGGCCCCCAAGGTCACGACCGAGGCGGTCCTGGTCCGCAACCCCGAAGTGATCATTGCCAGCGGCATGGATGTGGCCCGCCCGGAATGGCTCGATACCTGGCTGACCTGGACTCAGCTGGACGCCGTCGCAGGGGGTCACCTGTATTTCATTCCGCCCGACCTGGTTCAGCGACACACGCCTCGCGCGCTGCAAGGCGTTACACGCATGTGCGAGCAGATCGATCGCGCCCGCAACAACTGACTACCACAAAGCCGCAAAGCCCCGTCGATGAGGCAGTTCTGATCGTAGCCCCTGGCGCTGCTGCAGGGGGGACAGGCTCAGACATTACCGCCCCGTTCCATGAATGATACAAGCAACCCTTTCAGGCATTCCATGGGATGCACATGGGTATGATTGATGCCACCCTCACGAACCAGATCGATGGCGCTGCTGGTAAGGAACTGGCCGACCGTTTTTCCCGATGTCAGAGCCCCTTTGGCGATGGTCAATCCTGAGACAGTTCAGGCCCGAGACAGTATTGACCCGATCGGTCATCCCAGCACTTTTCCGTCGTCCTGTGACAACCTGACAATCCGCCCTTGGTGAGACATCAGGACAGAAACTGTGTTAACTTCGAAACCGACTGCAGAGTACCTGTGTCCCTAAGGGCAGAGAAACCGCGCAGGTGCCACCAATAGGAAACAGGCTCAAGTATAAGGAATGGATAGAAATCAATAAAAATCAATTGAAATGAATTAAAGTCAACAAAAGGTGTCATCATGAATGCACGCCGGACTCGAGCAATCCCCGGACTCCTGATACTTACCCTTATGTCTCTCGTGCTGCTGCTGACTACAGCCTGCAGCCGGGAAAGCGATCCCGCTCAAAGTACAGGTAGCGGACCGGATACTTCCTCCGCCCTCACCGGAACCACCCGTTACACCATCGAGCAGTTCATGGACAGTACCGCCTATTCGGGAGCAAGCTTTTCGCCGGATAACTCAAAAATTCTGGTCAGCAACACCAGCACCGGGATTTTCAATGTCTATGCACTGCCGCTCGACGGCGGGGCGCCGGAACAGCTTACCCACTCCGATTCGGATGCCAACCTCGCCATCTCCTATTTCCCTGACGACGAGCGCTTTCTGTTCACCGCCGATCAGGGCGGCAATGAGCTCAACCATCTCTATGTCATGGAACTTGACGGCACCGTTACCGACCTGACTCCGGGCAACAACCTGAAAGCCTCTTTCGCCGGCTGGTCTGAGGATTACGCATCGTTCTACGTGCAGACCAACGAACGCGATCCGCGGTTTTTCGATGTCTATCGCTATCAGCTGGAGTTGGATTATCCGCGCCAGCTCGTGTTTGAAAACAGCGAGGGACTGACCCCGGGGCAGGTATCAGGGGACGGCCGCTATCTGACCCTGGTGCAATTGAAAACCGCAAATGACAACGATCTGTATGTTCAGGACCTCCGGAGCGGTGAACGCCTGCATGTCACTCCTCATGAGGGCAATGTCAGCTCCCGTCCCAGCGATTTCTCACCGGACAGTCGGTATCTCTATTACCTGACCGATGAGGGCAGCGAATTCAGCAGGCTGATGCGCATCGACCTGGCCAGCCAGGGCAGGGAGGAAATCCTGGCCGCCAACTGGGATGTGATGTACGGGAGTTTTTCGAGGGACGGAAACTATCTGGTAGTGGCAACCAACGAGGATGCCAGGACCCGGCTGACCATGCTGGATGCCAGGACCCTCGAGGAATTGCCGGCACCCGAGGTACCGGGTGCCGATGTCACTTCATTGACTTTTTCCCATGGCGACTCCCTGGTTGCCATGTACGCCGGCGGTGATCGCTTTCCGCGGGACCTGTTTGTCTCCGGAATCGGTGACCCCAGGCCACCGCAGCGGCTGACCCGGAGCCTGAGTCCCGAAATCGACCAGGAGGACCTGGTGGAGGCGGAACTGGTCCGGTTTCCCTCCTATGACGGACTCGAAATCCCCGGTGTGCTCTGGACCCCTCATGAAGCCAGTACCGATCACAAGACCCCGGCCCTGGTCTGGGTTCATGGCGGACCGGGAGGCCAGACGCGCGCGGGTTTCAGCCCCCTGATACAGTACCTGGTGAATCATGGGTACGTCGTCTATGGCATCAACAACCGGGGCAGTTCCGGCTATGGCAAGACCTTTCATGCGCTGGACGACCGTCAGCATGGCGAAGCAGACCTGGGAGACGTGGTAGCCAGCAAGGAGATGCTGATTGAAACCGGGGTTGTCGATCCCCAGCGGATCGGCATTATCGGCGGCAGTTACGGAGGTTACATGGTGCTGGCCGCGCTGGCTTTTGCGCCGCAGGAGTTTGCTGTGGGTGTAGACATGTTCGGCATCTCCAACTGGCTGCGTACTTTGGAAAACACACCACCCTGGTGGGGCGCACAGCGGGACGCCCTGTTCGATGAGATGGGCGATCCGGCCACCGACCGGGAACGGCTGGAGCGTATCTCACCACTGTTTCATGCCGCCAACATCGTCAAACCGCTGATTGTCCTGCAGGGTGCCAACGACCCGCGGGTCCTGCAGGTGGAGTCGGACGAAATCGTGGCTGCCGTGCGCCGCAATGACGTGCACGTGGATTATCACGTCTACCCCGATGAAGGACATGGATTCCGCAACCGGACCAATCAGATTAATGGTTACCGGGCGATCCGGGAATTTCTGGACCGTTATCTGATGGAAGCGCAATAGCAGCAACGGGAGCGGGTGAACTGATGTTATGTCCCAACAGCCGGGCCTGGCGCTGATCCTGTGTACCTGACACCGCCACCCGGCTCAGGCAGGCAAAGGGAATCTCCAGCACCCCGGTGCGGTTCAGGGGCATACCCAGCACGGTAGGCAGTATCACCCGCATCACGCCGCCATGAGTAATGAGCAGGATTCGCCGACCCTCCGACCGTTGCAGGAGGCACGACCAGGCGTCGAGGATACGGTCACGAAAGCCGGTGAAACTCTCGCCTCCGGGTGGATGCAGTGCAGCGGGATCGTGACGGAAGGCCTGAAACTGGGCCGCGGCAAGACGACGCCATTCCGGCAGCGGCAGCCCCTCCCACTCACCGTAGTCGATTTCCCGCCAGGCAGGTTCCACGCTGACCGGCAGACCGGTTCTGGCAGCCAGCTTTTCAGCGAACTGACGGCAACGTTGTAACGGGGAAGTGACGATTTCATCCCATGGGAAGTTTTCTGAATCGTTTGTCTCAGAATCGGATACAGGCCCGGAAGGATGGCCGGTCGCCAGCCACATTTGCTGCCAGCCTGCTTCGGCAAGCGGGTGGTCCAGTCTGCCGCGCAGGATTTCACCACCTTCCGGTTGGCCGTGGCGGAGAATGTCTACGACGATAGCGATAGTGCTGCCCTGCTGTCCTGGAACTTAATCAACTTTAACCTGTGGTCTCACTTCTCCAGGTGTCCAAGCTTGTCGACTTTTACCGCCAGGTAACTTTCGTTGTGAGAATTGAGACCCACGTGAATAGGCAATCGCTCGGCCACTTTGATGCCCATTTCACCCATCGCCTCCACCTTGCGTGGATTGTTGGTCAGCAACCTGACACTGCGAACCTTGAAATGCTCCAGCATGGGCAGGCAGATCTGGTATTCGCGGCTGTCGGCCTTGAAACCCAGCTGCTCGTTGGCTTCCACGGTGTCGGCCCCGCTGTCCTGTAGCTCGTAGGCCTTGATCTTGTTGAGCAGGCCGATTCCCCGTCCTTCCTGACGCAGGTAGAGAATCAGGCCGCGGCCTTCCGCAGCAACACTTTCGATGGCGTACTGCAACTGCGGGCCGCAATCACAACGCTGACTGAACAGGCAGTCGCCGGTCAGGCATTCAGAATGAATGCGGGTCAGCAGCGGTTCGCCGTTGCCGGTATCGCCCATGGCCAGCGCCACGTGCTCCTTGCCGGTTGCGGTATCCTCGAACCCATGGATGGTGAACACTCCCCACTGGGTGGGCAGGCGGGCCGAGGCAACATATTTTATTGACGACTGCATTTTCTCTGACTATTCAACTGCACCGGTTCAGCGACCGGTTTCTGAGCGGCGATTTTCAGCCTGACTTTCGAACCGATTTTCAACCCGACGTGGACAGCAGGACCACCGCCTGGATACAAAGGGCGCCCATTATACCCGCAATCAGGTCATCCAGCATGATTCCCAGGCCGCCGCCGACCTGTTGATCCGCCCACTTGATTGGCCAGGGCTTGAGGATATCCAGCAGGCGGAACAACACGAACCCGCCGGCCACCCATTGCCAGCCTGCCGGCGCCATGAACATGGTGGCCCAGTAGCCGACAAATTCGTCCCACACGATACCCCCATGATCGTGTACGCCCATGTCCCTGCTGGTCCTGCCACAGAGCCAGATGCCCAGTATGAATGTCACCAGCAGCATCAGCAGGTAGACAGACCAGTGCAGCGGCGGAAACAGCACATACAACAGCACCGCCACGGCCGTGCCAAAGGTACCGGGAGCCCAGGGGGACAGCCCGCTGCCAAATCCAAACGCCAGCAGGTGTATTGGATTTCGCCAGATGGATAGCCCGGGAGGCATAGTCATTCCTCGCTGTCGAAATGGTTATAGCCGGTATGCTCGAATGTCACCGGCTCGCCGTGATTATTCAGGCATTGTACCGCGTTTCCACTGACGATCTCGCCAATCCGGGTCAGGCGCACGTCCAACGCCGCGACCGCGTCTTCCACGGCGCTGCAGTGCTCCGGCGCCACCGTCAGGCACAACTCGTAATCGTCACCGCCGCCCAGTGCCAGCGGCAGCTGCGCTTCCTCTTTTACGCACTCCCGCAGGACACCGGAAAGCGGCACCTGGGCCACGTCCAGCTCCGCGCCGACGCCGCTGGCCGCGACAATGTGGCCGAGATCGCTGATCAGGCCGTCGGAAATATCAATAGCCGCACTGGCCAGGCCACGCAGTGCCACGCCCACCGGAACTCGGGGCTCGGGACAATAGAAGGCCCGGCTGAAGTGATCCCGCTGTTTACTGCTGAGTCTGCTCTTCTGGAAAGGGGATTGCCGATCATCTGCTGCCGAAGGCCGCTCCGGAGCTTCCAGCATGGCCAGAGCAGCCGCGGCATCACCCAGGGTACCGGTAACGTAAACCAGGTGTCCGGGGCGGGCACCGGAGCGCAGCAGGGCCTGCCCGGTCGGAATCCTGCCATGGGCCTGGATGGCTATCTGCAGAACCCCCTGAATCAGGTCGCCACCGACCAGTGGACAGTCAAACCGGCTGGCCATGGTCAGCAGACCTTCGCTGAAACCTTGCAGCCAGTCCTGATCCACGCCGGGGATACTGAGGCCCAGGGTGAAGCACAACGGCTCTGCTCCTGCAGCGGCCAGGTCGCTAAGATTGACTGCCAGGGCCCGCTGTCCCAGCAGCGCCGGCGGTGCCGCGCCGGGGAAATGAACCCCCTCCTGCAACAGATCCATGGTCATGGCCAGCTGATAGCCTGGCTCCAGGCTCACAAGAGCACAATCGTCACCGATCCCCAGGTCGATTCCCGGGCGGCTGAATTGCAGTCCCGAGTCGCGAAAATAACGTTCGATGATGGTGAATTCCTGCGCCATCAGATCACCCGCTACGCGCCCGTTTTGCGGGCCTCCAACGGGCGCAGCTGGGCAACCAGCCGGTCCAGAATGCCGTTCACATACTTGTGACTGTCGGTGGCACCGAAGGATTTGGCCAGTTCGATGCTTTCGTTGATGACTACCCGGTAGGGAATGTCGATGCGGTCTTTCAGTTCGAAGGCACCGATCAGCAGAATGGCCCGCTCGACCGGATCCAGTGACTTGAATTCGCGATCCAGAAGCGGCGACAGCAACGCCTGAAGTGCTTCCAGTTGCGCTGGAATCGCATACAGTACTTCATGAAAATAATCCCAGTCGGTCTTGCCGCTGTACTCGGCCCGGAACTGCGCTTCGATGTCATACAATTCGTCACCACCCAGCTGCCACTGGTACAAAGCCTGCAGGGCCAGACGGCGGGCCTTGCGGCGTTGTGCCACACCAGGCCGGGAATTCTGCTGCGATTGTTGCATGTTGGAAATAACCTGATCAGCTTTGCAGTTTGCGCAGCACGCTGAGAGTCTCCAGTGCCGACAGGGCCGCTTCCGCGCCTTTGTTGCCGGCCTTGGTTCCAGCCCTTTCGATGGCCTGCTCAATGGTATCCACGGTGAGGACGCCGAATGCTACGGGTACGCCGCTATTAAGGCTGACCTGACTCAGTCCTTTGACGCATTCTCCTGCCACGTATTCGAAATGCGGTGTGCCACCACGAATGACTGCGCCCAGTGCCACTACCGCGTCGAAACTGCCGGTTGCCAGGGCCTGACGTACGACCAGCGGCAGCTCGTAGGCACCGGGTGCCTTGATAATGGTGATATCCTTCTCCATTACGCCATGCCGGGTAAGGGCCTCCACAGCGCCTGCCACCAGGTGGTCGACAATAAAACTGTTGAAGCGCGAGACGACCAGGGCGAAATTCGCCGAGCCGATACTGTAATCCCCTTCGATTGTTTTGATGTTTGCCATAACCTCAATATCCTTCGCGCTTTGAATCGATCGGGCGGCGCTGTCAACAGACTGGCGCTGCCCTGCCGCGGTCCTGTTTTTCTCCCAGTCCTGCTATTCGCCCTGTCCTGCTATTCACTCTGTCCTGCTATTCACTCTGTCCTGCTATTCACTCTGTCCTGCTATTCGAAAGGTACGAATTCTACAACTTCCAGGTCAAACCCTGAAATAGCGAAGCGGGCCGGATAGCTGAGCAGGCGCATCTTGCCCACCCCCAGGTCCCTTAAAATCTGCGACCCGGTACCGATGGTCAGGTCCGAGCCACCGCGCGCGCCGGAACCGGACTGGCGGTCACTGTCGAGCATTGCCGCCAGGGTGGAGTGCACGTCTTCCTGATAGTCATCCCCGGACAACAATACCGCGACGCCGCGACCCTCGGCAGCAATCTTCTCCAGCGCCTTGCTGAACGACCAGCTGGTGCCGGAGGCGTTGTAGGCCTGGCAGACATCACGCAGGGTGTTGGGAATATGCACCCGCACCAGGACCGGCTGCTCAGCCGTGATATCGCCACGGGTGAACGCCAGATGAGTCGAACCGGTAATGGAATCGTGATAAGTGTGCAATTGAAACAGGCCGAACTCGGTCGCCAGGTCATGGGTCTCCTGCCTGACCACGGTCCGTTCGTTGGCGATCCGGTAGTGAATCAGGTCGGTGATGGTTCCAATCTTGAGCTGGTGTTTGGCAGCGAATTTCTCCAGGTCGCTGCGCCTGGCCATGGTACCGTCTTCATTCATGATCTCGACAATGGCCGCCGCCGGACTGTAGCCGGCCAGGCGTGCCAGGTCGCACCCGGCCTCGGTGTGACCGGCCCGGCGCAGGACACCACCAGGCTGCGCCATGATGGGAAAGATATGACCGGGCTGAATTATGTCTTCGGGCCTCGAATCCCGGGCCACTGCCGCCTGGATGGTGCGGGCCCGGTCGGCGGCGGAAATACCGGTGGTGACACCTTGTGCGGCTTCGATGGAGACCGTGAAGTTGGTATTGAACGGAGTCTGATTGGAATGCACCATCAGCGGCAGTTTCAGAAACTGGCAACGTTCCTGGGTCAGGGTCAGACAGATCAGTCCCCGCGCATTGGTAGCCATGAAATTGATATCTTCGGTCCTGACCCGTTCGGCAGCAATGATCAGGTCGCCTTCATTCTCCCGATCCTCGTCGTCCATCAGCACAACCATCTTGCCCTGCCGGATATCCTCGATCAGTTCTTCGGTGGTATTCAGCTCCATGGTGTCCTGCCTTCTGCTTACTAATCCTTCAATCATTCCGGCCTCCGAAGCCGTGACTGGCGAGAAATTCCCTGGTCAGATTCGACGTAGTGATCTGCGGATCTGCCGCCGCGTCGCCCAGTAACAGACGTTCCAGATAACGGCTGACCAGGTCCACTTCCAGGTTGACCCGGGTTCCCGGGCGATAAAAACGGATCACGGTTTCCTGCTGGGTGTGCGGAATTATATTCACCGTAAACCTGGCCCCTTTTACTGTATTGACGGTCAGACTGGTACCGTCCACGCAGATGGAACCCTTGCCGGCTATGTACCTGGCCAGTGCGTCCGGCGCCTTGAATTCCAGGCGCCAGCTGCCGCCGTCGGGTTCCAGACTCATCAGCTCACCGACACCGTCAACGTGACCGCTTACCAGGTGTCCGCCCAGCCGGCCGGATGCGGTCAGTGCCTTTTCCAGGTTCACCGCAGACCCCGTTTCCAGCGTCCCAAGATTGGTCAGGGACATGGTTTCATTGGACACATCAGCCCGAAACCCGTTTGCGTCAAGTTTCACCACGGTCAGGCACGCCCCACTGACTGCGATGCTGTCGCCCAGCTTCACATCTGCCAGCTCCAGACTGCCACTGTCGATGGTAAGACGCCATTCGTCCGCATGCTGCCGCAGGTCGGTTATGGTTCCAACCGCTTCGATGATGCCTGTAAACATGGTTGGTTTACTCTCCCCCTTTTCCCTGTACGACTTTCGTGCGCCTTCTTTCCATCTGTTCGCTATTCGCCTGCTTCTCGCCTTCGTCCGTACTCTCGTCGCCAGCTGTGCGTCGACTGACCCTCTCCGGTACCGCCGGGGCCTGCGACAGACCGTTGCCGGGTCGGCCTGGTGCCAGGCTGACTGCCTGGCAAGGAGATCCCCCCTGGTTGTGGATTGTCTGGTTACGTGTCTGTTTGCGTGTCTGTTCGCGAGTCTAACTGCGTGACTGGTTACTTGCCGGCTGCCCGAACGAGGCAACGATGCGACAGTCGTCTCCCACCCGGGTGACGCTGGTGATTGCGAGCTCGATCTGGTCCGTCATCGACTGCAGTCCTGGCAGTTCCAGCAGCGGCAACCCCTTGCTGCCCAGCAATTTGCCGGCGATATAAACAGTCAGTTCATCCACCAGACCGGCCTGCACGAAAGCGCCCGCCAGCACCGGACCGGCTTCCAGCAGGACTTCGTTGACGTCATACCGCGAGGCGAGCAATTCTAGCACAGTCGCCGGGCTAACTCTCCCGGCTGTATCCGCACTCTCCACCGGGACCGTAACGATTTCGGTAGCACCGGGATAACAGGGTCCGGAACTGGCGTGAGTAATCAGCAGCGTGGCACCGGACTGTTCCAGAATCCGGGCCTTCACGGGGATTCGCAGAGATGAATCCATCACCACCCGCAACGGCTGGCGGGACAGGGCAAAGGCATTGTCCTGCCGCTGTGTTTCGGTCAGGTCCAGTTGCTCAAGCCTGACCGTCAGTGCCGGATCATCTTCCAGAACCGTGCCGACGCCGGTGACGATGGCACAACTTGCGGCACGCATTCTCTGTACATCGGTACGGGCCTGAGGTCCGGTGATCCAGCGGCTTTCCCGATTTGCTGCGGCGGTGCGACCATCCAGACTCATGGCCAGCTTGCAGCGGACAAACGGCAGACCGGTAGTCTGGCGCTTAAAGTAACCACGATTGATGGCCCGCGCACGGGACTCGAAATCGCTGAGCTGAATGACCTCCACGCCAGCCTGTTCGAGCCGCTGAACACCGCTGCCCGCCACCTTCGGGAACGGATCCAGGCTGGCGATGACCACCCGCTTCACACCGGCAGCGACCAGCGCATCGGCGCAGGGTGGCGTCTTGCCATGGTGGGAACAGGGTTCCAGGGTGACGAAAACTGTGCTGCCGCGGGCCAGTTCGCCGGCTCTGGCCAGCGCATGGATTTCCGCATGTTCGGCACCGGGCCGCTGGTGCCAGCCTTCCCCGACCACCCGGTTGTCGCCCTCCGCCGCGACTATCACGCAGCCGACCCGTGGATTGGGCGTGGCGGTGAATACCCGCTCCGCCAACTGCAGGGCATGCCGCATGTGCAGCGGGTAATCCAGCAGCTCGGCATCCAGCGACGTGGAATCAACGGTCAGCAAAACCAGCCCACCTGAGCAGGGAATCTGTGTTTGTATTTCAGCTTGGCCATGTTCCGTCCACCGACCGGAGGGTCAGGATTGTTTGCCCCTGGCGTCGCTTTCCCTGGTCAGCTCGTCGATTTCCCGGGTGAATTCGTCCAGTGACTTGAAGCTCTTATAGACCGAAGCAAAACGCACGTAGGCAACCTCATCCAGACTGCGCAGTTCCCGCATGACTTCTTCGCCCACGGAGCGCGACTGTATCTCACGCTCGCCGGTGGAGCGAAGCTTGTTTTTGATGCGACTGATAGCCTCGTCGACCTTTTCTATACTGACCGGTCTTTTTTCCAGAGCCTTGAGCAGGCCGGAGTGAAGCTTTTCCTCGTCGAAAGGCTCACGCTCACCGTTCTGCTTGATAATTCTCGGCATTACCAGTTCGGCAGCTTCGTAGGTAGTGAAACGCTCGTTGCAGGTAAGACACTCCCGACGACGTCGCACCTGATTGCCTTCCGCCACCAGACGCGAATCGATCACCTTGGTGTCGATGGCATTACAGAACGGACAGTGCATAATTTAATCTCCCGATCTACCTGCAGTGACGCATTATCCAATAGAGCTTCGTCCGACAGTCGTCGCCTTTGCGCGGAGTTCCCGAATCCGGTGGTCCGCCGTATCGGACCTTATCGGTATACCGGAAAGCGGGCACAGAGCGCCTTGACCTTGTCCTTTACTTCGGCAATTCTGCCTTCATTGTTAATGTCGTCCAGGATGTCGCACATCCAGCCGGTCAGCTCGGCAAACTCCGCCTCGCCGAAGCCACGGGTGGTGGCGGCCGGAGTCCCTATGCGCAGGCCACTGGTCACGAACGGCGAGCGTGGATCATTGGGTACCGCATTCTTGTTTACCGTGATGTTGGCGCGGCCGAGCGCGGCATCGGCGTCTTTACCGGTAATATCCTGCTTGATCAGGCTCAACAGGAACAGGTGATCGTCGGTGCCACCGGATACCACATCGAAGCCGCGCGCCATGAATCCCTTCGCCATTACCTGGGCATTTTTCACCACCTGGGCCTGGTAGGTGCGGAATTCATCGCTCATGGCTTCCTTGAAACACACTGCCTTGGCGGCGATCACATGCATCAGCGGACCGCCCTGGCTTTCCGGAAACACTGCGAAATTAAGTTTCTTTTCCAGTTCCGGATTGGATTTTGCCAGGATGATTCCGCCCCGCGGACCACGCAGGGTCTTGTGAGTGGTGGAGGTGGTGACGTCGGCTATCTGTACCGGACTCGGATAGACCCCGGCGGCAATCAGGCCGCTCACGTGAGCCATGTCTACCACGAACCAGGCGCCGACGCTGTCGGCGATGGCCCGGAACCGCTGCCAGTCGATAACCCGTGAATAGGCCGAAAACCCCGCCATGATCATTTTCGGGCGGTGCTCTGTGGCCAGCGCTTCCACCTGCTCGTAATCGATCTCGCCGGTTTCATGGTTAAGGCCATACTGTACAGCGTGGTACATGCGTCCGGAAAAGCTGACACTGGCACCATGGGTGAGGTGACCACCGTCCGCCAGGCTCATGCCCAGCACCGTGTCACCTGGCTCCAGCAGCGCCATGTAGACCGCGGCATTGGCCTGCGAACCGGAGTGCGGCTGGACATTGGCAAAGTCGGCGCCGAACAATTCTCTGGCCCGCGCGATCGCCAGTTCCTCCACCACGTCGACGTTCTCGCAGCCACCGTAATAACGCTTTCCCGGATAGCCTTCGGCATACTTGTTGGTCAGCACCGAGCCCTGAGCTTCCATGACGCGCGGGCTGGCGTAATTCTCCGACGCGATCAGCTCGATATGCTCCTCCTGCCGACGGTTTTCCGCCTCGATGGCGGCATCAAGTTCGGGATCAAAACCGGCAATAGTCATTTCTTTATCAAACATTCGGGTCTCCGCTGGCGCAGTGTCCGGGTGGTGGAAATCGGGAAAGCGCGTATTCTACATGATGCCGGGCACCGCGGCACCCCAAACACACAACTTGTGGTGTTGCCGGATCGATCAGGATCCGCGGGAAGGCGCGGACGATCGGGGCACATTTGTGCGATAATGCGCAGCCATTTTCCGGGCCCCTGGCGGCTGCCGGATCAGACAACTCCCGGCACTTCGACTGCCGGACAACCGAATCAGCAGGATCACATCAGTTATGGCGCAATACGTTTTTACCATGAACCGGGTCGGCAAGGTGGTGCCACCGAAGCGGGAAATTCTCAAGGACATCTCCCTGTCATTTTTTCCAGGTGCCAAGATCGGCGTTCTGGGCCTGAACGGCTCCGGGAAGTCCACTCTGCTGCGCATCATGGCCGGCGTGGACAAGGACTATATCGGCGAGGCCCGCCCCCAGCCCGGCATCCGCATCGGCTACCTGCCCCAGGAACCGGAACTGGACGAAACCAGGGACGTGCGCGGTAACGTGGAAGACGGAGTACGTGACATCCTGGCTCTGGTGGAGGAATTCAACGCCATCAGCGACCGCTTTGCCGAACCCATGGACGACGACGAGATGAACGAGCTGCTGGCCAAACAGGGCGAATTGCAGAATGCCATCGATGCCGCCGACGCCTGGGACGTGGAACGCAAGCTGGAAGTGGCCGCCGATGCGCTGCGTCTGCCGCCCTGGGATGCCCAGGTCAGCAAGCTGTCCGGTGGTGAGCGGCGCCGGGTCGCGTTGTGCCGGCTGCTGTTGTCCAGTCCGGACATGCTGTTGCTGGACGAACCCACCAACCACCTCGATGCCGAAAGCGTCGCCTGGCTGGAGCGCTTCCTGCACGATTTCCCCGGCACCGTGGTGGCCATCACCCACGACCGCTACTTTCTCGACAATGTGGCCGGCTGGATCCTGGAACTGGACCGCGGTTACGGGATTCCCTTCGAGGGCAACTACAGCAAGTGGCTGGAAGCCAAGGAAAAACGCCTGGAGATGGAGCAGAAGCAGGAAGACGCCCACCGTCGCACCATCAAGCACGAACTGGAATGGGTGAAATCCAATCCCAAGGCGCGTCAGACCAAGAGCAAGGCCCGCCTGGCCCGTTTCGAAGAGCTCAATTCCCGGGAATTCCAGAAACGCAATGAAACAGAGGAGCTCTATATCCCGCCCGGCCCACGGCTTGGTGACAAGGTTATCGAGGTGCAGAGTCTCTGCAAAGGCTTCGGGGATCGCAGTCTGATCGACAATCTCAACTTCACGGTTCCCAAGGGCAGTATCGTCGGCATCATCGGCGGCAACGGGGCCGGTAAAACCACCTTCCTGCGTATGCTGGTAGGCCAGGAAAAGCCGGACAGCGGCAGCATCGAGATGGGCGAAACGGTGGAACTGGCCTACGTGGACCAGAGCCGCGACGCGTTGCAGGGCAACCATACCGTCTGGCAGGAGATTTCCGATGGCCAGGACCTGATCCGGGTGGGCAACTACGAAACCAATTCCCGCGCCTACGTGGGACGCTTCAACTTTCGCGGCAGCGACCAGCAGAAATTCGTCAAGGACCTGTCCGGCGGTGAACGCAACCGCCTGCACCTGGCCAAGCTGCTGAAAAGCGGCGGTAATGTCCTGTTGCTCGACGAACCCACCAACGACCTGGATGTGGAAACCCTGCGGGCGCTGGAGGAGGCCTTGCTGAATTTCCCCGGCAATGTCATCGTCGTGTCTCACGACCGCTGGTTCCTGGACCGGCTGTGCACGCATATCCTGGCGTTCGAGGGCGACAGCCAGGTGGTGTTCCACGAGGGCAATTACAGCGACTACGAGGATGACCACAGGAAGCGTCAGGGTGACGCCTCACAGCCTACCCGCATGAAATACCGGAAGCTGGCCTAGGGAGCTTACCCGGGCCCTGGAAAGGATCGCGCAGTCTCATGGTTAAGCCATCCCACGGCCTGTTTGCCATCGTCGCGGACGTGGGAGGTACCCACATCCGCTTTGGCTCATTGGCAAGCGCCGATGCACCATTGGAGTGCATTGAGAGCTATAGATGTGCGGATTTTAACGGGCTGGCTGAAGCGCTGCGGCACTATCAGCAATACCTTGCCGCTTCGGCATTGGTGAGAGCCGCTTCGGCGTTGGCGAGTGCCACTCCGGCCGTCCTGTGCCTGGCCCTGCCGGGTGATGTGCAGGCCAGCCCGATCAACCTGGTCAATCTGTCCTGGACCGTGGATGTCGCCCGGCTGGCCCGGGAGTTTGAGTGCAGGATCCTGACAATCAACGACTTTTCCGCCCAGGCCCAGGCCATTCCCGTGTTCAGCGAACCGGACCTCGCCTGGTTGCGGGGGCCGGCCACGGATAACCCCGGCCTGACCCGGGCCATCATCGGCCCCGGGACCGGGCTGGGCGTCTCCGCCCTGTTGCCCGGAGGTCAGGTGGTGGAATCCGAGGGCGGACATATCAGTTTCGCCCCTCAGACGCCTCTGCAACAGCAGCTGCTCGGTGCCCTGTGGCCCCGGTTTCCGCGGCTTTCCGTGGAGCGCCTGATTTCTGGCCCGGGCCTTGCAAACCTGTATCGGGGACTGGGCCTGCTGGAAGGTGACGAGCAGCACCTGAGTCCGGAACAGATCACTTCACAGGCACGGGCGGGAGACCCCCGTAGTGAAAAGGCGGTAACGTTGTTCATACAAATATTCGGCAGTGTCTGCGGAGACCTGGCCCTGACACTGGGAGCCAAGGGCGGTGTATACCTGTCCGGGGGGCTGCTGCAGGGACTCGGCGAGCTGTTCGATGCTGCGGCATTTCTCGAACAGTTCAATAACAAGGGCCGTTACCACGACTACTGCCGGGATATCCCGGTCGCCAGGGTACTGTCATCGCAACCGGGACTGCTCGGTGCTACCCGGGTTGCCAGACTGCAGCCGGGTGCCTCAGACTGAGCGTTACCATGGCCGATCCAGACACAACGCAACCTGCTTTACCCTTCGGCGAGGAAGTGCAACAGCTGCTGGCACTGCATGGCATCCAGGACAGCTTCATCAACTACGCCGGTGAACATCAGCAGATCACCTACAGCAACCGCCTCGCCGTGCTGGGGCTGATGGGCCTGCCCCTTACCGCCAGCAGCGATGTCGGTGCCCTGCTTGACGACTACCGGGAGCGGGCCCGCGGGCACTGGCTGCCGGCGGCCACCGCGGTGGCCTGTGAGCATACGGCCGGGTTACCGCTGGAAGTGGCGCATGGCGAACTGGATACCGGGTTCGAGTGGCGGCTGGTAACCGAGGCGGGCGATTCGCTCTCCGGCAGCTTTCTGCCCCGCGACCTGCCCGAGGCCGGAACCTCCGATGCCGTCGAGCTGGCTGGCATACGGCGCCTCGAGATACCGCCGCTGCCGGCTGGCTATCACCAGTTGACCCTGAAAACGGCGCAATCAGAGCGACAGGTCACCATCATCGCGACACCGGAACGCTGCCACCAGCCTGACTGGAATGCGGCCGGGCGCAGGCTCGCCGGCATGTCGGTGCACCTTTATGAATTGCGTTCCGCCCGCAACTGGGGCATGGGCGACTTCACCGACCTGGCGGCCCTGGTCCGTCATGCCGCCGGCACGGGCCTGGATTTCGTAGTGCTGAACCCGCTGCATATCCTCGACAGCCTGGCGCCGGAGAACTGCAGTCCCTACAGCCCGCTGGACCGGCGTTTTCTCAATCCTCTTTATATCGACGTGGAGTGCGAGCCCGACTATCTGGACCACCCCTCAGTTCGCGATTATGTGGCGCGGCCGGCGTTTCAATCCCGCCTCGCCGAGCTGCGCGCGACGGAACTGGTCGACTACGACTCGATCAGTCATATCAAGCACACGGTGCTGTCGAAGATGTTCAAGCGCTTCCGGGAACAGCACCTGGAGCAACCCAGTCCCCGTGGCGACGCCTTTCGCAGCTGGCTGCAGAACAAGGGCGAAGTATTGAGGAAGTTCGGTGAATTCCAGGCCCACCGGCATCGCCTGTCGGTACACATGGCCCGTCATGCGGAGTTTCACTATTACCTGCAGTGGCTGGCGGAAGCGCAGCTGAAGGCCTGCCAGGATCAGGCCCGCGAAGCCGGCATGGCTATTGGCCTGGTACGGGACCTGGCGGTGGGCAGTGACCGTAATGGCGCCGAGGTTCACCTCAATCCGCAACTGTTCTGCCCGGATGCCAGCGTCGGCGCTCCCCCCGACCCGCTGGCACCCCAGGGTCAGAACTGGGGGCTGCCGCCGATGAATCCGCTGGTGCTGAAGCAGACCGGCTATGCCCATTTCATCGAGCTGCTGAAAGACAACATGGCCCATTGCGGCGCGCTGCGGATCGACCATATCATGAGTCTGATGCGCCTGTGGTGGTGCCCGGGCCAGGATCATACCGGCAAAGGCGCCTATGTCAGCTACCCCGCGGCAGACCTGTTCGCGATTCTGAAGCTGGAAAGCCACCGGCAGCAGTGTGTGATTATCGGCGAAGACCTCGGTATTGTGCCCCCCGAAATCAGGCATCTGATGGGCGAATCCGCGGTGTTTTCCAACCTGCTGTTCTATTTTGAAAAATACGATCCGATACATTTCCGGCATCCGCACGACTGGAATCCCAATGCCCTGGCCATGGTGGCCAATCATGACGTGCCCACCCTGGCTGCCTGGTGGTCGAAGCGGGATCTGGCCTTGCGGGAGGAAATCGGGCTGTTCGCGAATCCCCAGGAGATGGCCGACGCCATCCGCGCGCGGGAATCGGACCTTATCCAGATCCTGCACTGGCTCAACGGCTTACACCTGCTGCCGGAAAACTGGCGGGATTTTAATATTCATCGAATTTTTGACAATAACCTGTGCCAGGCAATTCTGCAGGCTTGCGCCGGCAGTGCGGCACGGCTGGTTTCGATTCAGCCCGAGGATCTGTGCCTCGTCGAGGCACCCATCAATATACCGGGCACCAGCCGGGAATACCCCAACTGGCAACGTAAACTGCCGACCGCCCTCGAGGACCTGTTTTCCGGTCCCGACAGTCGGCAGCTGCTGGACGCCTTTGTTGCGGCGAGAAGGAATGCATGAACGGCCATAGACAACTTATCGACAACGCGGTACTGGAATCAGTGCTGGCAGGCAATTTCAATAACCCGTTTGCGGTGCTCGGCATCCACACGGTGGAGGATGGCAGACAGCGGGTGATCCGCGCCTTTCTGCCCGGTGCCGAAGCGGTTGAAGTGCTCGGTTCGGACAGTGAAACCATCCTCGGGGAATTACAGCGACTGCACCGCAGCGGCTTCTTCGAAGGCCTGGTACCCTACCCGGATCTCAACCGTTACCGGCTGCGGGTTCACTATCCCCTGACCAGTCTCGACATCGACGACCCCTACCGGTTTCCCTCGTCGCTGGGCGCCGACGACCTGTACCTGTTTCACGAAGGCTCCCACGAATACGCCTATCGCATGCTGGGTGCCAATCCGCTGTCCCAGGATGGTGTCACCGGCGTGCGGTTTGCGGTGTGGGCGCCCAACGCCCGCCGCGTGGCGGTGGTGGGAGATTTCAATAACTGGGATGAGCGCACGCATCCTATGCGGGTTCACTATGAAAGCGGGATCTGGGAGCTGTTCCTGCCCGGGGTCGCCGTCGGCGAAAACTACAAGTACGCCATTCAGGCTGCCGACGGCAATCCACTGCCCCTGAAGGCCGATCCCTTCGCACGCTGGATGGAATTGCGTCCCGGCACCGCCTCGCGGGTTCCCCCGGTGGAGAAGTTCGGCTGGCAGGATCTGGAATGGATGGAAAACCGGGGCGAACGGCAGCGTATCGATTCCCCTGTATCGATTTATGAGGTGCATCCGGGGTCCTGGCGCCGTGGCGGTGACGGCAGCGAGTTCCTCGACTATCGCGAACTGGCCGATCAATTGATCCCCTATGTCAGCGATCTGGGTTTTACCCACATTCAACTGATGCCCATCAACGAACATCCCTTCGACGGCTCCTGGGGCTATCAGCCGCTGGGCATGTTCGCACCCAGTTGCCGTTACGGAACAGCCAACGATTTCCGTTATCTGGTGGATCTTGCTCATCGTCATGGCCTGGGAGTACTTCTGGACTGGGTGCCAGGTCACTTTCCTACCGACACCCACGGACTGGGTTACTTCGATGGCACTCACCTGTATGAACATAGCGATCCCCGGCAGGGCTTTCACCCGGACTGGAAAACCTACATTTTCAACTATGACCGTCCGGAGGTTCGCAGCTACCTGCTGAGCAATGCCCTGTACTGGCTGGATGAGTTTCACATCGACGGGCTGCGCTTCGATGCGGTCGCCTCGATGCTGTACCTGGATTACAGTCGAGAAGAAGGTGAGTGGCTTCCCAATCACCTGGGTGGCCGGGAAAACCTGGCCGCCATCGACCTGCTGCGCCAGATCAATACGCGAGCCTATGATCGTTTTCCCGACATCATGATGATTGCCGAGGAGTCAACTGCCTGGCCAGGTGTCACACATTTCGCCGACAACGGTGGACTGGGTTTCGGATTCAAGTGGAACCTGGGCTGGATGAACGACACCCTGACCTATATGGGCCGCGACCCCATCCATCGCCAGTACCATCAGAACGAGATGACCTTCGGCCTGCTCTATGGTTTCAGCGAGAATTTCATCCTGCCGCTCAGTCATGACGAGGTGGTCCACGGCAAACGCTCGCTGCTGGAAAAAATGCCCGGTGACGACTGGCAGAAATTCGCCAACCTGCGTGCCTACCTCGGCTTCATGTGGACCCACCCGGGCAAGCAGCTGCTGTTCATGGGTGGCGAGATCGGCCAGCGCCAGGAATGGAACCACGATCAGTCCCTGGACTGGCATCTGCTGCAGTACGATTCCCATCAGGGCATGCAGCGGCTGGTCCGGGATCTCAACGGCCTCTATAGCGAGCACCCGGCACTGTGGCGCCGGGACAGCGATTCTCAATGCTTTGAATGGATAGTGGTGGGTGAACATTCCGGTGCCATTTTCATTTATCTGCGCAAAGGCGCGGCACAGGATCAGCCGGTCATCGTGGCCTGCAACCTGACGCCCACGCTGTACGAAAGTTTCCGCTTCGGAGTCGCGGATCCCGGGGCCTACCGGGAGTGTTTGAATACCAACGAC
This sequence comes from Pseudomonadales bacterium, assembly GCA_024234395.1. Taxonomy (GTDB): domain Bacteria; phylum Pseudomonadota; class Gammaproteobacteria; order Pseudomonadales; family Pseudohongiellaceae; genus NORP240. The sequence continues at coordinate 1,767,324 of JACKOH010000002.1, read as the reverse complement.
ACGCGTTACGGCGGCACCGGTCACGGTAATCCCAATGGCGTCCGCACTGAATCCGTGCCCAGCCATGGCCGACCGTGTTCGCTGCACGTGACGCTGCCTCCGCTGGCCACCATAGTCCTGACCAGGCAGGCTGAGGACTAAATGCAGAAGCCCACTCTTGAAACCGGGATTCCCTATCCACTGGGCGCCTCCTGCCAGGATGGCGGTGTCAATTTCAGCCTGTTTTCCGCCAATGCGGAACGAATCGAGCTGTGCCTGTTCTCGGAGGACGGCAGCACTGAACTGCAGCGCCTGGAGCTGCCGGCAGTAAGCAACCAGGTCTGGCACGGGTTTCTGCCCGGCGCCGGACCCGGAACTCTCTACGGTTATCGCGTATACGGTCCCTACCAGCCGCACCTGGGGCATCGCTTCAATCCCAACAAACTGTTGCTGGATCCCTATGCCCGGCAACTGCACGGTGAGTTCACCTGGTCGGACCTGCACTACGGCTATGATCCGAAAAGCAAGGATGCCGACCTGGCCATGGACAAGCGGGACAACGCTGCGGTGATGCCGAAATGCGTGGTGGTCCAGGATCAGACTTCGCCGCCGGAACCGCGCAACCGCATTCCAAAAACCGATACCATCATTTACGAAGCTCACGTCAGGGGACTCACCCGGTTGCATCCGGACGTGCCGGTCGCCAACCGCGGAAAATTCTCCGGCGTCGCCCACCCACGGGTGCTGGAGTACCTGAAAAGCCTGGGCATCACCAGCATCGAACTGCTGCCGGTGCAATCTTTCATCAGTGAACCGTTTCTGGTGGAGCGGGGTCTCAGCAATTACTGGGGCTACAACACCATGGCTTACTTTACGCCGCACCAGCACTTCCTGAGCGGTACCGACATCTGGGAATTCCGCCGCATGGTGGACGCCATTCATGACGCCGGCATGGAAGTCATCCTGGATGTGGTGTTCAACCATACCGCCGAGGGCAACCGGCTCGGGCCCACACTGTCCTTCAAAGGCATCGACAATCTGTCCTACTACCGGCTGCAGCCGGAAGACCGCCGCTACTACATCAACGACACCGGCTGCGGCAATACCATCAATGTGCTGCATCCCCGGGTCATCCAGCTGGTCATGGATTGCCTGCGCTACTGGGTCTCGACCATGCAGGTGGACGGTTTCCGATTCGACCTGGCACCGGTACTGGGCCGCGAACAGCAGGGCTTCGATCAGGGCAGCGGCTTTTTCGATGCCCTGCTGCAGGATCCGGTACTGGCCGGCACCAAGTTCATCGCCGAACCCTGGGACATCGGGCCCGGCGGCTATCAGCTGGGTCAGTTTCCGGCCGGCTGGAGCGAATGGAACGATCGGTTCAGAGATACCATCCGGCGCTTCTGGCGCGGCGATTCGGGAGTGATGCCGGACCTGGCCAGGCGCATTCACGGCTCCAGCGATATCTTCGAACATTCCGGCCGACGTCCCAGCGCCAGCATCAACTTTGTCACCAGCCATGACGGATTCACGCTGGCAGACCTGATGAGTTACCGCAATCGACACAATGAATTAAACCTGGAAGACAACCAGGACGGCCACCGGGAGAATTACAGCGACAATTATGGCGTTGAGGGGCCCACCAGCGATGCCTCGATCAATGTCCTGCGCTGGCGTCAGCAGCGCAACCTGCTGGCCACGCTGCTGCTCGCCCAGGGCACGCCCATGCTGCTGGCGGGTGATGAACTGGGACGTTCCCAGCAGGGTAACAACAATGCCTACTGCCAGGACAACGAGCTGAACTGGATCGACTGGGAGTCGATTGACCGGTATGGCAGAACGCAACAGCAGTTTGTCAGTCACCTGGTGGCCCTGCGTCATCGCTTCCGGATCTTTTCCATGGACCGCTACATCCACTACAGCGGGGATCGCGAACAACCCATGGTGGAGTGGTACAGCAAAACCGGCGAACTGATGCAGCCCAGTCACTGGGCCGACCATCATGCCCGAACCCTGGGGCATCTGCTGAACTGGTTCAATCCCGACCGCGGCAAAATGGAAAAGCTGTTCATCATTTTTCATGCCGGCCGTGACGCAACGACTTTCAAGCTGCCTGATCTGCAGGATGTCAGACAGTGGGAGATACTTTTCGATACCGCGCTTGAATCGGGCATCCCGGATCCCGGCAACTGTCAGGTGGAAAGCCAGCTGCGGCTGTTTTCCTGTTCTACCGTCATGTTACTGGCCCGTCCGGGCGGCGCCGCCTCAGCAACCGATTCATCCAGGCTTTCCACTTATGAGTGATCACAAACCCCACGACTCCGAAGCCGGCACCCACCAACGCTGGCTGGAAATGGATAAAGAGAGTTTTACCAGCGATCTGGAACGACATTTTCATTTTACCCTGGGCCGGGATCAGATCGACCACAGCCATCTCTACCTGTATACCGCCGCCGCGCTGACTGTGCGTGACCGGCTGGTGGAGCGCTGGCGGGAAACCCGGCAGCGCTATCATTACGAGAAACCGAAACGGGTCGCCTACCTGTCACTGGAGTTCCTCATGGGCAGGGCCCTGAACAACTCGGTGATGAACCTGGACATGGAAGAGCAGTTGCGCGAGGCCCTGACCGAGTTCGGTGTATCACTGGAGACCCTCGCGGACGAGGAACGCGATGCCGGTCTGGGTAACGGCGGCCTGGGCCGCCTGGCCGCCTGCTTTCTGGACAGTTGTGCATCGCTGGGGATTCCGGTAACCGGCTACGGAATCCTTTATGACTACGGCATGTTCCGTCAGAGAATCCGCAATGGCTACCAGGTGGAACTGCCCGACCAGTGGCTGCGCAATGGCAACCCCTGGCTGTTCGAGGCACCCCAGGACACCCGGGTGGTGAAATTTTTCGGCCATACTAATGTGGATATCGACACCAAGGGTAAGCGCCATGTGCGCTGGACCGACACGCATGATGTGCTGGCCATCCCCTACGACATGCCGGTACCGGGCTTCCAGAATGACGTGGTCAATACCCTGCGCCTGTGGAAATCGGCGGCCACCGAAGAGTTCAACCTCGATGAATTCAATGCCGGCAGCTATACCGAGGCGGTGGCGGCGAAGAATGCCGCCGAACAGATCTCCATGGTGCTGTATCCCAACGATGCCAGCGAGAACGGTAAGATACTGCGGTTGCGGCAACAGTATTTTCTGACCTCGGCCAGTCTGCAGGACGTGCTGTCACGCTGGGTTTCGAGAAGCGGGCTGGATTTCGACCATTTTGCCGACAAGAACTGCTTCCAGCTGAACGATACCCACCCGGCCATCGCCATTGCCGAACTGATGCGCCTGCTGGTGGACGACTACGCGCTGTCCTGGAACCGCTCCTGGGAAATCACTACCGCCACCATGGCGTATACCAATCACACATTGCTTCCCGAAGCCCTGGAGTGCTGGCCGCTGGCGATGTTCCGGGAGATGCTGCCGCGCCTGCTGGAGATCATTCACGAGATCAATGCCCGCTTTCTGCACGATGTCGCCAACCGCTGGCCCGGCGATACGGACCGGCTGAGGGCCATGTCCATCATCGACGAATCGGGCCATCCGCAGATTCGCATGGCGCACCTGGCAATCGTCGGCAGTTTTTCCGTCAACGGGGTGGCAGCGTTGCACACCGAGCTGCTGAAAAAAGGGTTGTTCCGGAATTTCTACGAGTTGTGGCCGGAGAAGTTCAACAACAAGACCAACGGTGTTACGCCGCGGCGCTGGCTGGCCTTCTGCAACCCGGGGCTGACGGGGCTGATAGAGGAAGCGATAGACGGCAGCTGGCGCAACGACCTGAGTGAACTGCAGCGCCTCAAACCTTTTGCTGAGGATAGCGATTTCCAGACCCGCTGGCTGGCCGTGAAACAGTCCAACAAGGAAGCCCTGGCGCGGCTGGTCAAGGGCCGCAGCGGGGTCAGGTTCGATACCGAGATGTTGTTCGATGTGCAGGTGAAACGGATTCATGAATACAAGCGTCAGCTGCTCAATATCCTTCATGTGATCCATCTTTACGACCGGATCCTCAAAGGTGACATCGACAATATGACGCCCCGCTGCGTGTTACTGGGTGGCAAGGCGGCTCCGGGCTACCAGATGGCCAAGCTGATTATCAAGCTGACCAATAACGTGGCCACCCTGATCAATGACGACCCCCGGGCCAGTTCCCTGCTGCGCGTGGCGTTCCTTCCGGATTACAATGTCACCGCCATGGAAATCATCTGCGCCGGCACCGACCTGTCCGAGCAGATTTCCACGGCAGGCAAGGAGGCCTCCGGTACTGGTAACATGAAGTTCATGATGAACGGAGCCCTCACCATCGGCACCCTGGACGGCGCCAATATCGAAATCCGCGAGGCGGTGGGCGCGGAGAATTTCTTCCTGTTCGGATTGAATGCGGAAGAAGTGGAAACGCTGCGGAAAAGTTACGACCCGGCCAGGATAATCGCCGGCGATGAGGACCTCTCCACGGTCATGACGATGCTGGAGAAAGGATTCTTCGATCAGGGGGAGAGCGGTATTTTCGAATCGATCTGTCATGCGATCCGCAGCCCGCACGACCAGTGGATGACCGCCGCCGACTTCCGCGCCTTTGTCGACACCCAGGTCGCGGTCGGTGAACTGTTCAGAAACCGCTCCGAATGGGCCCGAAAAAGTATTCTCAATACCGCCAGCAGCGGGTATTTTTCCAGTGACAGGACGATCCGGGAATATGCCACGGAAATCTGGAAGCTGGATACCGGCATCGGCTGAGCGTGACACCGGAGTTGCGGGCATCGGTAACCAGTGTATAAGAACAGGACGGATCAGCCGGAACCCCCGGCCCCGACACAGAACATACAGCCGGTGAAAATTCACTCAAACTCGGAAACCAGGTAGGACTCTCATGTACGCTTCAGCCCCCCGCTTTGTCAGTAAACTCACCCGGGATACCTATGCCCTGATTCTGGCCGGCGGACGCGGTTCGCGCCTGTATGAGCTGACCAACTGGCGTGCCAAACCGGCGCTGTATTTTGGTGGCAAGTTCCGCATCATCGATTTTCCGCTGTCCAACTGTATCAATTCCGGGGTACGCCGGGTCGGCGTGGTCACCCAGTACAAGTCCCACTCCCTGGTCAAACACCTGGTGCGGGGCTGGGGTCACTTCAAGAAGGAATTGGGCGAAGGCGTGGAAATCCTGCCGGCCTCCCAGCGCTACTCGGAGAACTGGTATCTGGGCACGGCGGATGCGGTTTACCAGAACCTGGATATCATCCGCGACGAGATCCCGGAATTCGTACTGATTCTGTCCGGAGACCACGTGTACCGGCAGGACTACGGGGACATGCTGGCCTACCATGCCGAAATGAACGCCGACATGACCGTCTCCTGTATGGTGGTGCCCATTGACGAGGCGGCCAATTCCTACGGAGTGATGACGGTCGACGGCAACAACCGGATTGTCGACTTCAATGAAAAGCCGGCCACGCCGGCCGAACTGCCCGGGAAGCCCGGTTACTGCCTGGCCAGTATGGGTAACTACGTGTTCAACGCCGATTTCCTGTTTGAACAGTTGCGTCACGACTCCACCGATCAGTCCTCGGAGCACGACTTCGGCAAGAATATTATTCCCGGCATCATCAAGGAGCACCGGGTCTATGCCTACGAATTTACCGATCCGGATGCCGACGTGCTGCCCTACTGGCGCGATGTCGGCACCCTGGCTTCCTACTGGAAAGCCAACATGGAGCTGGTGAGCCCCACCCCGCCGCTGAATCTTTATGACCGGCGCTGGCCGATCTGGACCTTCCAGGAGCAGCTGCCTCCTGCCAAGTTCGTGTTCGACGACGACGAGCGGCGCGGTCACGCGCTGGATTCCATGGTCGCCGGCGGGGTCATCATCTCCGGCGCCACGGTCCGCCATTCGGTGATTTTCTCCAGTGTCAGGGTGAATTCATTCTCCACCGTGGAGGACTCGGTGATCCTGCCTGAGGTCAACGTGGGTCGTAACGTGAAGCTGCATAAAGTGATCGTGGACCGGGCCTGCGAAATTCCCGAAGGCCTGACCATCGGTCTGGATCCTGAACAGGACCGCCGCGCCGGATTCCGCGTCACGGATTCCGGAGTCACGCTGGTCACACCCAGGATGCTGGGGCAGGAACTGGGCTGACAGGTCAGCGCATGAAAGCGATGCACATTGGCCTGGTGGCCGCCGAGAACGATGCCCTGCCGGGTGGTAAGGTAGGTGGACTGGGTGACGTAATCCGCGATCTGCCCATCGGTCTGTCCCGGGCTGGCCACCGCGTGTCGGTGATAACACCCGGATACGGCAGTTTCATCCACCTCTGCGAGTCCCGGGAACTGACCCGGCTGCAGGTGGCGTTCTGCGGTGCGACTGAATCGGTCAGCGTTTTCGAGGTCAAGTCAGCGCGCGCCGTCGACAACGTGCACCACGTCGTTCTGGAACATCCGCTGTTCTCGGCGGGCGGAGCCGGCCGCATCTATATCGACGACAATGCCGGCCCGTTCGCTACCGATGCCCACAAGTTTGCCCTGTTCTGTGCCGCGGTCGCCGAACTGTTTCGGCAGCAGATCCTGCCCCCGTTACAGGTGCTGCACTGTCACGACTGGCACGCCTCGGTATTGCTGCTGTTACGGGCCTTCGATCCCCGCCATGCCGGTCTCCGGAAACTGCCTGCCGTCTATACCATCCATAATCTGTCGTTACAGGGCGTGCGACCGCTGCGTGGCGTGCTGTCGGCGCTGGAATCCTGGTTCCCGGGTCTGCCCTACCAACCGCACGCCATCGTGGACCCACTGCACCGGGACTGCATCAACCTGATGCGCACCGGCATCAACCTCGCGGACCGTGTGCACACAGTGTCACCCACCTATGCACGGGAAATTCTGCGGCCCAGCAACTGGTCGGAAGGAATCGTCGGCGGTGAGGGACTGGAGGGGGACCTGCAGTGGGTCGATGCCGACGGCCGCCTGCTGGGGATTTTGAATGGCTGCGAGTACGATGTCATACCAGAAACCGCTTCCCCGGCACAAACTTTCGCCTTGATCGAACAGAGCCTGGACCAGTGGCTGGAGAAATCGCCCGACAAGGCACCGGGTTACTACTACGCACTGAAGCGTCTCGGCCAGTTCCGGTCCTCGGGTGACGTGCCCCATCCCTGTCTGGTTTCGATCGGGCGCCTGACCGCGCAGAAACTGTTTCTGCTGGTGCAGGAACTGGACGGCGTCTCCGTGATGGAGCGGCTGCTGCAACAACTGGCGCCGGCCAGTTTCATCATGCTGGGCAGCGGCGACCCCGACTACGCGCGTTTTTTCACCCGCATGATGCGCGAACACGACAACTTCCTGTACCTGGAAGGCTATTCGGAACCTCTGTCGGAAGCGCTGTACGGCTTCGGCGACCTGTTTCTCATGCCCAGCATCTATGAGCCCTGCGGCATCAGCCAGATGCTGGCCATGCGGGCCGGCGTGCCCTGCCTGGTGCACCAGGTCGGCGGGCTCAACGACACCGTGAAAAACGGCGAGAACGGTTTCAGTTTCGGCGGTACCAACCTGGCCGAAAAACAGCGTTATCTGCTCGCCACGCTGGAACAAAGTCTGGATCTGTTCAGGCAACAACCAAAACAATGGCAGACTCTCGCCCGGGCCGCCGCCCGCTCCCGCTTCACCTGGGACGACGCGATCGGTAAGTATCTGGAGCAGTTGTACCGGATCCCCGATTAAAAAGCAGAACTGCCGACAGGTTTTCCGTATGGACGAGCGGTCAGCTGTTTACCCAGACCCAGCCCTGCTCCCGATCTTCCTCTGGGAAGAACTTCATCTCGGCGCTGAAAAACAGATTGGCGATCTGCGTCGCCCATTTTTCCCATCTGTTGCTGCCGACAATGGCCGACCTGCCGTACTGATCACTGTGTTTAACATCGAATTTGAGATCTTCCCAGACGGCCCCGGCCTCAAACCCTTCAAAGTCCCGGAGTCGGATAAAAAATCTCAGTGACTCGAACTTCTCCAGGATTTTTTCCAGTTCCGGTAATAACCGCGCATAATCCTCGCGGGTGAGTTCCCCGCTGACGATCACCGTCATGACACGGTTTTCATTGGGGCCATTGATACTCAACATGCTCTCCTCCCTGCAGATTGCCGGATGATGTCTCGCCAACGACTGCGTTGTTACCATAACCCAACATCCGGTCGCGATTCAAAACACAGGGCCTGATCTTTTCTGCCAGGGAAACCCCCGACAACCCCGTAGACCGGAATTTTGCATTACCGCTGCGTGCGGCGCCGGGTAATGCCTGCCAACGGAATGAACTCGACAGTCCGGTGCCGGTAGCGCCCCCTCAGTTTCCGGGCAGCCTGCGAAAAAACCTGCACAGCGCCTGCAGATCTCTGGTGGTCATGTTGTTTCTGAAAGGTCCATCCGGGTACCGCTCTGCGGGAACTGCCGAATTCAATTTCGGCAAACTCAATCACTGGCCTGCGACCCGGTGCTGAGTAGAAAAACACTGAACAGGTTTTTATCTGCCATCCACTCTCTGCTTATCCGCCAACCGGCATTACCGGCCAATGCTGTAAATTCCTCAGGTGTATATTTATACGAATTTTCAGTGTGTATGCTTTCTCCCTGATTAAAGTGAATGGTTTCGTCACCAATGGTACAGACCTGCTCGTCAGTGCTGACCAGATGCATTTCAATCCGGCCCCGATGCGGATTATAAAAGGCATAGTGTTCAAACTTGTGCAGATTGATGTCGCCATTCAGTTCACGATTGATACGATGAAGTATGTTGAGATTAAACCTGGCAGTAATTCCCTCGCGATCATTGTAAGCACGGTGCAGCAGCCTGGCGGACTTCTTGGTGTCGACTCCGATCAACAGATAGGCATCAGCGCCCAGGCTCTGCCTAGCAGCTCTCAGAAAGTCGACAGCATCGGACGGCGTGTAATTGCCAATGGTGGAACCTGGAAAAAATCCGAAATCAGCGGCATCGGATGGGGGAATTTCAACTTCGGTAGTGAAGTCAGCGGCAATTGGCAGAATTTCGAGCCCGGGGAATTTTTCGATGAGCGTCTGGCAGGCCTGTTTAAGACTCTCGGCGGATATATCGATGGGTACGTATGAATCGATACACTCCATAGTGCTCAGCAGGGGTTGAATTTTCTCCAGGGAGCCGGCACCGAATTCGATGATGTTCAGGGGACGTTCAAGAAGTTGATTCAACTCTGCGGCCACCTGGTGTAACAGCCGCAACTCAACCCGATAAGGGTAATATTCCGGCAATCGACAGATAGCGTCGAAGTATCGTGAGCCCCGGGTGTCATAAAAGTATTTGGGAGCAAGGTTCTTTCTGGTCGCCGACAGCCCGTTAATAACATCATTATAGAACACATGATCTATCTCACAATCCAGAGCCAGTTTTCTCTGCCGTCCAGTTGCCTCCAGGGTGTTCATGATCCGCTCCATAATTGTCAGTCATCCCGTGCCAGGCGCAAACCGGTGAACTGCCAGCGCTGCCACGGATAAAAGAAATTGCGATAGCTGGAACGTAGTTGCTCAATCGGGGTCACACAACTCCCGCCGCGAAGTACCAGCTGATTGCACATAAATTTTCCATTGTATTCAGCCAATGCCCCCTGCTCTGCCTTGAATCCCGGATACGCCTGAAACGCGCTCCCGGTCCATTCCCACACGTCTCCGTAGAGCTGGTTCGCGCCAGCATCCTGAACGGCGCGGGGCCGCCAGTGATCAGATTCCAGGAAATTACCATCAATCTTCTGTGCCCGCGCGATCACTTCCAGCTCATGTTCCCTTGGTAACCGCTTACTGGCCCACCGTGCGTAAGCCTGCGCCTCGTAATAACTGACATGGCATACCGGCGCATCAGCCTGCAGAACCTGCAGACCGTCGAGTCCGTATTGCATCCAGCACCCTTCTTTTTGCTGCCAGTAGGCGGGAGCGTGCCAGTTGTTCTTCTCTTTACAGCTCCAACCGTCAGATAACCACAGCAAGGGGTCGCCATAACCGCCATCTTCAATAAATTCCAGCCACTCTGCGTTGGTCACCAGGCGGCGCTGGATGGAGAAGGGGGTCAGCCAGATCTTATGTCTGGGGCACTCGCAATCGTAGACGAATCCGTCACCACGATCGCGCCCGACCTCCGCAAGTTGTTCGTTCATTTCACGCCATGTCGACGCGGGGCAGGACCCGGACGCACCCGTTTCGCCGCCGCTTTCAAAGATCGCGGAAAGCAGGGGGTTGAGTGAAAACAGGTGCAGGATATCGGTCAGCATCAGTTCCTGATGTTGCATTTCATGATGCAGTCCGGTTTCCACCAGCTGATTGATCTGCGGATCATCCTCTTCCAGTAGCCTGCAAACCGCCGCGTCCACATGGGTCCGGTAATCGATAATCTCGGCGACCCCGGGGCGGGTTATCAGCCCCCGCAACGGCCGACGATACTGCGCGCCCTTACTGTGGTAGTAGGAATTGAAAAGAAATTGATAGTCGGGATTACGCGGCTTATGTCCACGCTCCAGCAGCAGGAAGGTTTCGAAGAACCAGGTTGTATGGGCCAGATGCCACTTCGCGGGGCTGGCGTCAGGCATGGACTGGGCAGTCATGTCTTCAGCGCTCAGGGACCGGCAAAGCGCGAGACTCTGTTGACGAATTCGTTGGTATCTCTGGATCAGACTCACGACTCCCACCTGCGAATGCAAGCCCTCATCCTAGTTGAAGTACCTGCCAATTTAAAGGCCGGAGGATGACCGACGGACATGATTGTTACGGATATCCGCGAATGGACTGAATGTTCCATTAGCAGCCTGTGAGTTCCTGATGCCAGCCGGGCAGTCATCTGTTAGGCTTCGATATAGAATGGATTTGTTGAGAGTGCGAGCTATGAACAGCGATATTGTAAGACTGGAAAAGACCATTGACCTGGCGGTCAAGGCACGCGTATTCGGCTCCAGAAAACAGGCAGTCGACTTTCTGATTGAGACACTTCAGCGTCTGGAACGGGACCTTATCAACCGTCAGATGCAGGATCTGGATGCCTGACCGGATTGAATCCGCAAGCACCGGGAGAAGGTGGATGGAGACAATGTTACCGAAAGCTTAGTCTCTTCAGATGGAACTTTCCGGCTGACCGGTTGTTTTGAACAATGTAACGCTGCTGCAGAAAGCCAGCTTTTTCGAAACACGGGAGATAACATGCCTAAGCAACCGATCCTATCCATCTCACTGATTCTTGCACTGATTCCGTTTCTGACCGCCTGTGCCGGATCGCAGGACCGCCGTGAGCAAGCCATTGCGCTGGGCGAACCGGGCCGCAGTGTGCAGTCCATCTGCTTTGTGAGACAGATAGAAAGCTGGCAGCCACTTTCCGAGGAAGCAATCGTTATCGAGCGGGCCATCAACGATTATTACCGGTTGAATCTGATTGGCGCCTGCGAGCCCGACCTGGCATTTAACACACTGCAATTCGAATCACGTTCCGGTATCTGCCTGAACCCGGGGGATGAAATAGAATTTCCAGGGAGTTTTTCACCGTCCTGTACGATTTCCAGTATAGACACCTGGATTCCGTTGGTCAGTACACAGCAGTAACAGTAACAGCCCCCCAATCAGGTACCACCGGAGCGGTCGACGCGGAAATTCTGAACAACCTGACAGGCACCAGTCGGGCGTGTAGTCCGGCGGGACCGGCAGCGTAGAGTTATCGGATATGAACAGGAAATTAGCCGATTACCGGAGCAAGCGGAACCTGGAAAAAAGCGGAGAACCCAGGGGTGGGTCATCCGGCAGAAAGCCGGCCTTCGTGATACAGAAGCACGATGCCAGCAACCTGCACTATGATTTTCGCCTGGAGCTGGGTGGAGTTCTTAAATCCTGGGCAGTTCCCAAGGGCCTATCAACCGCAGCAGGGGAAAAGCGCCTTGCCGTTCGCACCGAAGACCACCCGCTGGACTATCAAAACTTTGAGGGCCGCATTCCAGAGAGGCAATACGGGGGCGGTACTGTCATGATCTGGGATTGCGGTACTTTCAGCCCGTTGGACAAGGGTTGCGACAGTGAGAAAGATCTGCTGGAGCGACTCGAGGATGGCAGCTTCAAGATCTGGCTGCGGGGAGAAAAACTGCAGGGAGGCTATGCCATGGCAAGGATGGAAAATGCCGATTCTGAAGCGCAGTGGCTCATTTTCAAACTGGATGACAGGGCTGCGGACGGACGGCGCAATCCCGTGAGCAGCGAACCGGATTCCGTCCGGTCCGGGCGATCCCTTGGGGAAATCGCCGAAGACGAGAGTGCCGGTGAGAGTAGAGGTTAGAGTCAGTGACCAACGATCGCCGTCAGCGACCCGCCAGTCTGCCGGAGCAGGCCCGACGCAAAGCCATGCCCTCCTGGACCGCCCCGATGCTGGCGACTCTTTCCCACCAGCATTTTTCGGCAGACAGCTGGATCTTCGAACGTAAACTGGATGGTCAGCGTTGCCTGGTCTTCTGCAGGGGAAGCCAGTCCAGCATTTGCTCACGCAACCGCAAATTACAGAATGCCTATTACCCTGAGATACTCGATGCCATTGCAGGTATCGAAGTCGAGTGTATTCTTGATGGTGAGCTCGTTACCTTCGCGCGCGGCGTGACCAGCTTTTCCCGACTGCAGAAGCGCATGCATATCGCCAACCCCGGTAAAGACCTGTGTAAACGCTATCCCGTGGTGCTCTACGTCTTCGATCTTCTCCACCTGTCCGGGCATGACCTGACCCAGGTGCCCCTGCGTGAGCGCAAAAAACTGCTCAGGCAACAGCTGACATTCAATCAGACAATTCGTTACCTGCCCCATATCAACTGCGACGGGGAGTCCTACCTGAAAATGGCCTGCAATAAGGGCTGGGAGGGGGTGATCGCGAAACAGGCGGACAGCCGCTATCACCATAGTCGATCACGGCAATGGTTGAAATTCAAATGCAATAACGGACAGGAGCTGGTAATCGGTGGTTATACGGACCCACAGGGAAAGCGTAACGGATTCGGCGCCCTGCTGGTCGGCTACTGGCAGTACCAGCGTCATGGCAACTCTCTCTGTTATGCTGGCAAAGTGGGAACGGGTTTCAGCAATGATTTCCTCGACTGGTTCCAGCGACGTATGGCGCACTACCAGCGCAAAACCTCGCCCTTCACCGACTTAACTGAAAAGATTAGCGGTGTCCACTGGATTACGCCGCGCTTTGTCGGCGAGTTCGCTTTCACGGAATGGACTGACAAGGGCCGCCTGCGCCATCCCCGCTTCCTTGGCCTGCGCAAGGACAAGCCGGCACGCCAGGTGGTCCGGGAGCAGGCGGTCCCGGAGCAAGGCTGATGCCACGCGGTTTACCAGAAGTCACCCATCCCGATAAGATTCTGTTTCCGTACAATCGCTATACCAAACGGGAAGTGGTGGAATATTACTGGAAAATCGCCGCTTACATGCTGCCTTTTCTGAACCGGCGACCGTTGACCTTGAAAATTTACCCGGATGGCATCGACAGGAAAGGTTTTATTCAGAAGCATGTACCGGACCACTACCCTGACAGCATCCCGCGTCTGCAGGTTCCGTCCCGAGAAAGTGGTGAGCTCATACGGATGGTGGCGGTAAAAAACCCCCTCGGGCTGGCCTGGCTGGCCAATCAGAACGTGCTGGAATTCCACGCCCCGCTCTCCCTAGCCCGCGACCTGGAACAACCGGATCAGATGATTTTCGATCTGGACCCATCAGACAATGACTTCGAAAAGGTTCGCGAACTGGCCTTTGCCCTCCAGTCACTGTTGGCTGAACGGGAACTGCCCGCCTTCATCAAGACGACCGGCTCCCGAGGTGTCCACATCCACGTCCCGCTACGCCACGGTACCGATTTTCACCAGCTCAAAGAAGCGTCCAGAGGCCTGGCCGAGAGTCTGGTAGGACGTTGTCCCGAACTTGCCACCCTGGAACAGCGCAAGTCAGCCCGTGGCGATCGGGTGTACATCGATTACCTGCGCAATGAGTACGCCATGACGGCAATCGCGCCTTATTCCCTGCGAGCACTCGAAGGCGCTCCTGTTGCCACTCCTATCGATTGGGAAGAACTGGGCAGTCATAATACCCGGCCCCGTCGCTGGCACTTGAAAAATATACTGCGTCGGCTTGGTGCCCGCGACGACCCCTGGCAGGACTTTGCGCGCCATCGGGTAGACCTGCGAACCCACCTGGACTGACCTGCCGGTCAGTACGTTACCAGCAATCCCACCGCACCGAGGTAGATGACCAGCAACAACACGCTTTCAAAACCGATGCCGCCAATTCCATGGCGTTGTCGGAACAACAGGCCCATCAGCAGAATGGCCGTCATCAGGCAGTTGACGCCGATCCAGAACAGCATTGTGTCTGGAATGGTGTGATAGATGGATCCCTCCCGGTAGGCCACATCGGAAAACGCCAGAAACAGCGAATCGTAGGCATTACCACCAATAATGCCACCGACCGCTAGGGTAAGCGCACCGCGTCGCACGGCAGTAATTGAAGTAACCAGTTCCGGCAGGGAGGTGGTTACCGCGGTGAACAGAGCGCCGACCACTGCCTGGGAGATTCCCGTGGCGGTGGAAATATTGACGGCGGCAAACTGCAGTATCCAGCCACACAGTGCGAGTATCGCTGCCAGACCGGCGAATTCGGCCCACAGCCGCTGCAGGCTCATTTCCAGATTATCACGCTGCACAACATCCGGTCTGGTGTCCCGCGTCGCGGTGGGCTTCCACATCGGAAACCGCCTGCCACGCTGCACAATCCGCATACCGTAAACATAGGCCAGCACCAGAATAGGGGTACCGGGATGCACCTTCCACACCGTCCAGGCGGGGCTGTAAACCGAGATGAGGATTACCGACAGCAGGCAGATCAGTACTGTGCCCTGCAGCATGTTCTCCGACGAGGCGGCGGCGTGCTCCAGATTGGCTCGCCGGTAGCACAGATCGGCCACAGCCAGAAAGGTGAGCTGCGCTGCCATACCGCCGATGGCATTGGCGACAGCCAGCTGAGGATTGCCGGTCCAGGCCGCGGTGACCGAAAGCACACTGCCGGATAGAGAGGTGACAGCGCCCATGAGTACGCCGCCGACCAGCGCTTCTCCGATGCCGGACCGATCGGCGAGGCGATCGGCAATAGCCGTCAGTCGGGTTCCGGAAACGCAGATTGCCACTGCCATGGCGACGAAGATTGACACACTCAGCGAGAGTGACCAGGCAGCCGGTTGCATAGCAGTTCAAAAGCTTCTAAGCGGTCTGTCTGTTGCCCTTCGTGTCCAGCCAGACGATGCCACGCTGCTGATCACTTCCTCCGGCTGCCACGCGCACACCGCTTAAAGACCGAGGCAATCGCCGATGAGATCGGTCACCGCACCCGGCTGGAGAGACAGATCTTGAAATGTCTTCACGTTGCCGGTTGCCACATTGTCTGTCGACAACAGATAAAGCTGGTCGATAGTCATAGGTGGATCCGGTAATAACGACATGATGTGCACCAGCGGCTTCCACAGCGCGAACGGAAACGGCAGCAGCCAGCGCCGGCGTCCGGCCTGTTCGCAGACGGCCTCAACCAATTGGCGGTAAGTCAGCGTTTCCGCACCACCCAGCTCAAAGACTTCACCGTGGTATTGTCGCTGGGCGATTCTGACAATGGCCATCGCCACGTCGTGCACATACGCCGGTTGCAGACGCGTATCGCCACGACCGAACAGGGGAATCACCGGCAACCGAGTGGCCTGCTCAATACCATGCAGGAAGGTATCGTCCGGCCCGAACATAACCGCCGGGCGGAGGAGTATCGCTGTCGCAAGTTCATCGCGCACGGCGGCTTCGCCCCGGGCCCTGGCGCTGATGTACCGGGAAGGGGAATGTCCATCGACACCTATCCCGGAAAGCTGAACAAGCACGCTGACTCCCTCCTCTCGGCACTGGCGCGCCACCCGGGCCGCTCCCACAACGTGAATCGCTTCGAATGTAAGATCGCCGGCTTCCTCGTACAGTGAAACTGCATTGACAACAATTTCACTACCAGTCACGGCAGCGCGTACTGCCTGCTCATCGCAGATATCCACAATCAGCGGCCGCAGCCGATCCTGAGGGGCCGCGAATTGATCGATAGAGGGCCGCCGCGATGCCACTCTCACAGCATAGCCGTGCCTGGCCAATGCTGCCACAACCCGCTTCCCCAGGAAGCCGGTGCCGCCCAGTACGGTTGCAATCAGGTCAGTCATGGCAGCCTATCTGAAATTCCGATTCACAATCGGCAGCCTGTTAAGCTGCCTTGCTGGTGATGGCTTCGGCAGCGGAAGCCGCCAGCCCGGTTTCGCCATGGCGCAGCACGTCACCCAGAGAAATAATCCCGCAAAGCTGCTTGTTCTCGGAATTGTCCAACACGATAAGCCGATATACTCCCTGGTCTCGCATGCTGGCGGAGGCCTCTTCAAGGCTGTCTTCAGCATAGCAGTACAGAACCTTGTCGGTGATCAAGCTGTCTATTTTCGTCGCTTTCGGATCACAGCCCTGGGCAACGGCACGGATTACCACATCACGATCAGTAATAACCCCGATCAGGCGGTTTGCCTCTCCGTCATGAACCGGCAGAAATCCACAATCCAGCTCTCCCATGCGTAGTGCTGCATCCTGCAGAGTGGAATCTGGAGCCAACAGCGTTACATCCTCAGTCATCGCATCTTTAATTTTCAAATCAGCCTCCTGTCATTCTTTATCGCCATCGCCATCGCCATCGCCATCGCCGCTATCACAGCTGTCTCCGTGTCGCGAAGCGCGCCGTGCGACATCATTAGAATCTTAATTAACCTCGGCTTGCAAATTAAATCTTTTGCCATTCCGTTGCAACCGGGTCAGTTGCTCCACATAAATCCGGTTTCTATCTTTCCCTGTTGCGGAGCATTCCTATGGAAGCGCAGGATCAAGTCAGACCGGAGTCAAGGTCGGTTGCTTCTATGGAATCTCTCGTTAGGGAAATGTTTGAAAACTTTTTTCAAACTCAGTGAACTATTGCTGAGAGGCGCCGCTGGTGAAGAGTGATCTCACCAAAATACAGAACGGGATCCGTATAACGCCCTGCCAATTCAATTCGCCAAAGGGTGCATTCTCAGGAGGTTTCTTATGGATGTTTCCAGATTTTTTGTACGACTGTCTGCGGTGGCCAATATCCGCAGAACCATATTGCTGCTCTGCGCGTTACTGATATCCGGGCCGTCGATGGGACAGGAGGAAGCCGATTTTGATGGCCCGTGGCTTTATCAACAGCACTGCGCCACCTGCCATGGAGAGGAAGGGGGCGGGTTCTATCCATTCGGTATTCCACTGGCCGGCAACGATTTTATACGGCAAGCCCCAATCGGCGCCATCAGCGCTGTGATCCAGAATGGTGTACTGGGAAGCAGCAAAAGCGAGCCGGATTACTCTGGAATGCCGCCCTTTGATTATCTGAGAGGAGGCAAGGTCAGGGAACTGGCGGCCTATCTCAAGGAACAACTGCAAGAGTAAAACTTCACAGACCTGCGAACCGATCAGTTATTTTAATGAATATTTCTTCACGGTTCGTCAATTTAATTACCAGACCAGCATCCAGGTCGGGAGAGCGAATATGCACTATTTACAGACACTAAAATCAATTCTGGAACAGCGCCATTCCCTACAGCGGAAATCTTGCCTGGCGATTACTTTGCTAATGCTGTTGGCCAGCAGCCAGGTCGGCGCGGTACCGGGCTTTGCCCGTCAAACCGGCATGACCTGTAATCAATGCCACACTTCCCATGGCGCAGCAACACCTAATTTCACCTTCAGTGGCAAGAAATTTAATGCTCTGGGCTATAGGCTTCCTTCCGTTCAGGTACCGGATATAGAGGCGGGCGGACCGGAGGATCAGGGTGAATACCTGGAACTCAACCCGGTGCAGTGGAGTGGCCGCTTTCAATGGAGCGCCATCAGTAACGTCAAGCCACCGGCCGGACCCAATGAAGGCGATTGGGGTGAAGAGAATTCCAATCCCACTTCGCGCTTTGCCGTATTCCCGTTCATTGGCTCCATCGGTGACCATTTTGGCGTCTGGACTGAGATCTATATTATTCCATCCAGCAGTACCAACGACGAATGGACGATCAGCAATGCCAGTTACGAAGAACACGACTTTCGTTACATCATCAATCCGGACAGCAAGGAAAATATTTACGGGATTTCATTCAGTAACCAGGGGATCGGAAGCCTGTTCGGGTTTGGACCCTGGCCGGCAGTAGGTGCGATTTCCGATGTAATAAATCGCGGTGGAATCGGCGGGTATCAGCATCCCAATTTTTCCAACCTGATGGCATACGGGTGGATGGATGACCGATGGGTGTGGGCGCTCGGTGGCAATTCCGGTGACACCAACACTGGCTGGGATGCCGCCAATGCCGTCGGCATGGTGGGCTATGCATTCCAGAATTCCAATTACAATGAACTTTGGGCCAACCTGTACTTTCGCGACGGGGACGACGCAATGCCTCTGGTTACCGGAATCAGTGTACCGCAGGACAAGCACGACTTTTATTATTCCGACGGAATCTCCGGGGTCGGCGCCACGCGCCCTACAACCTGCCCTTCAAACCCGGAATTCATCCTCAACGGTTGCCCCTACCTGGCAGAGGATATGGACCATGTCACCAGTGTGGATGCAGAAATTCGCTGGGGCGGGCAGGACCGGGGCAACCTGAGTTTTGAAGTTGTCGGACGGCTTGGATTCAATGATGAAGACTATTACGACGGCGCCGGAACCACTAAAAACAGCTGGAGCCTTGCGACACAGTTTGGCTGGAATCATACCTGGTACTTCAAGCCCTATCTCAATGGTGTTCAGGATTTTGAATTTACCGATCGCTCCGGTGTGAAGTACGACATAGACACCTCGACCCAATGGGGCGCCTGGCTCGCTTACAAGCCAACGGAAAACTTCCTGCTCAGTTTTGAATACCATCGCCTTCAGTCCTGGGGGCTGAATAGAGCTGCACTCGACGATGGTGCACGCTACTCGCTCACTGCCGACATCGCTTTCTAGGAGGATTACCATGTCTAAAGATAAAGCAACAACAGGCCGACGCTCGTTGCTAAAACTTGCCGCAACTGGCACGGTGGCCTGGCCAGGTGTGACAACACTGATTGCCAGCAGCGCGGCGCTGGGCCGCCAGCAGGACGCGCTGCCACATCTCCGGGAGGACGACCCACAAGCCCGGGAGCTCTCCTACACGCATGATGCCGAATCTGCCGAGTCCCGCAGCAATGACTCGGCCTATTGTCATAACTGTCGATTCTTCGCCGATAGCAGTGCTCAATGGGCTGGCTGTGACCTGTTCCCGGGAAAGGCAGTCAATGCCGACGGCTGGTGCAACAGTTGGGTCGGATCCCAATGAGGCATTGACCCTGAAGGTAAATATACAGGGACGCCTACCGGGCAAGGACTCGCCCATGACCTGAGCGCAATCTGTCACCAGAACTGTCAATCCGGCAAGGACAGGCCCCTGATTGGGTGACTGAATGAGACATGCGTATACCAGTGCCCTACAGGCGTCGACCAGTCTCTCCCTGCCCAGGAGTTATCGATATTACTGAACCGACTACAATAGATCTTGGCGCGGCAAAGAACAGACTAACCAGTCTGTGGGAAACACCGTCCTCGCTCTGGGGCGAACTCGCCACCATCGATCACAAGAAAATCGGCAAACGTTATCTGGTTACCGCCGTGATGTTCCTGGTTATCGGAGGCATCGAAGCGCTGCTGTTGCGTCTGCAATTGAGCGCCGCAGACCTCGACGTACTGAAACCGGAGACCTATAACCAGTTGTTCAGCATGCACGGCATTACCATGATTTTCTGGTATGCCGCGCCGATTCTCGCCGGGTTCGGTAACTACCTGGTACCACTGATGCTCGGAGCGCGGGATATGGCCTTACCACGTCTCAATGCCTTCAGTTACTGGGCCTTTCTGTTTTCGGGCCTATTTTTTTACGGCGGATTCCTTGTGGGTCAGATGCCGGAAGCGGGCTGGTTTGCTTACCTGCCGGCCACCGGCAAAGATTTTTCGCCAGACATGGGGATGGAGTTCTATGCTCTGGGGCTGATATTTTTAACGGTTTCCACCACCGCCGGCGCAATCAATTTTCTGCTCACGATATTCCGTCTACGGGCGCCCGGCATGTCGATCGACCGCATGCCCCTGTTTATGTACAGCACCATGACGACGTCGGTTCTCGTTGTTCTTGCCCTGCCGGCCTTGACCGCAGCCTGTCTGTTCCTGCTTCTGGATCGAAACTGGGGTACACATTTTTTTAACGCCTCGCAAGGAGGCTCACCGCTGCTGTGGCAGCATGTATTCTGGTTCTTCGGTCATCCCTGGGTCTACATCGTATTCCTGCCGGCAACCGGCATGGTGTCGACAATCCTGCCGGTGTTCTGCCGCCGGCCTATCGTGGGATACACCTACGTTGCTCTGGCGACGGTGCTGACAGGTGTAGTGGGATTTGGTGTGTGGGTTCACCACATGTTCGCCAGCGGCATGGATCAGCTGTCAATGAGTATCTTCAGCGCCGCCAGTATGACCATTTCGATATTCAGCACGGTTCAGGTATTTGCCTGGCTGGCAACTTTGTGGGGGTCCTGGCCCGTCATCAATACCAGCATGTTGTTTGTACTGGGATTTATTGCATCGTTCATCTTGGGGGGACTTAACGGAGTGGTCACTGCTGCGATTCCCTTCGACTGGCAGCTGACAGACACTTATTTCGTCGTCTCGCACCTGCATTATGTTCTGGTCGGTGCCAACCTGTTTCCGGTGATGGCCGCATTTTATTACTGGCTTCCCAAAATGACCGGCAGGATGATGAACGAGACTGCCGGGCGCTGGAGCTTCTGGACCATGTTTGTTGGTTTCAACGTGGCCTTCTTTCCCATGCACCTGCTGGGGCTGGCAGGAATGCCGCGGCGAATTTATGTCTACAGTGAGGCTATGGGCTGGGGCACCCTGAATCTTACCGTCACCATTGGCGCGTTTCTGTTCGCCGCCGGCCTGGCCATTAGTCTGATCAATTTTCTTTATTCGTCCCGTCGGGGAGCAATGGCGGGACCCGATCCCTGGCACGCGGATACGCTGGAATGGCTCACCGATTCCCCTCCCGCGGTATATGCCAACCTGCATATTCCGACGGTCGCTTCCCGCCACCCGTTATGGGACCGGCATGACGAACTGGACGACCCGGATAACGCACGCGTCCTGGACAAGAGTCGTTACACCCTCACTACCACTGCACTGGACGCCAGACCTCTTGGCATCGCACGCATGCCGCGTGACTCGGTGGCGCCCCTGGTAACCGCTCTGGCTCTCGGTGGGCTGTGCACAGCATTACTGCTCAAGGCTCTCTGGCCGTCGCTGTCGATGCTGCTGCTCGCCGGGCTGACTGCCGCCGTCTGGCTCTGGCCACAACCGGAGGAACGCCCCGATGAGTAACACGTTCACCGATACCGGCAGGTATGCACCCGCGGGGCTGGAGTTTGACCGTGAGCGCGGCACCTGGGCAATGTGGCTTTTCATTTCCACCGAGGCAGCCCTGTTCGTTATGCTGTTCTTTACCTATTTCTACCTGAGCTTCCAGAACAGTGACTGGCCCCCGGGAGAAGCCCCACCCTATCGACTCGCCCTGCTGATGTTGCTCGTGCTGCTGTCCAGCAGTGGGGTACTTCACTTCGGGGAACTGATGCGCAGACAGGAACACGAGACTCGGGCCCGTCTCGCTGTCGTCGCCACCCTGTTGTTGGGTGCTGTTTTCATGGGACTGCAGGTGTATGAGTTCCGGGAACACCTGAGCGGCCTGACGCCGGCGTCCAATGCCTATGGCTCAATTTTCTACACTATCACTTCGATTCATGGCGCCCACGTGGTAACCGGCATGGCTATGTTGGGCTACGTTCTGGCATTGCCTGATCTCAGCAGTATCGCCATGCCCCGTCCGCTGCACAATGTCGCCATCTACTGGCATTTTGTCGATGCGGTCTGGGTGGTGATCGTGGCTCTCCTGTATTTGTGGCCGCACCTTTAAGCAGGGAGTAATCACGCATCATGACTGTCAGCAATCACTACCCAAAGCCCGGATATTCACTCTGGTACAGCCTGTTCGCGGCACCCGCAGCCTGGCTGCTGCAACTGCTAGTAAGCTGGCTGAGACTCGACCACGCGTGCACCCGTGACAAGGTAGCGGCTTCATTGCGTTGGCAGCAGATCGGCATCAGTGGCGTCGCACTGCTTTTCGCGCTGGCTGCACTGGTGATCGGATTCCAGCTGTATCGTTACCATACCAGGAATGGACAGGATCGTTTGCAGGGACTTTCGCGGCCGGCATTCCTGGCACTCGCCAGCATTTTCGTCAGCGCCACGTTTCTGCTCGGCATCGTCTGGGCAGCCTGGCCAGGCTTTACATTGCCGCTTTGTGAGGCAATGCGATGAGTCGAAGTTATCTCCTCAGCGTCGTGCTGGTACTGGGTCTGGCCGGCTGTTCCGAAGCAGCGGCCCCGGACAACAGCGACACCTCCACCGCTAACCCTCAATCCCGGCTCGGAGCCCGACTGATAAGCAGATTCGACTGTGGCAGCTGTCATTCGATACCCGGCATTCGCGGTGCCTCCGGTGTAGTCGGACCACCGCTCACGGCATTTGCCAGGCGAGCGTATATCGCCGGCCGCCGTCCCAACACAGCGGAAAACCTGGAAAACTGGCTGGTCAATCCGCGCCAGACGGATGCCGAAACTGCCATGCCTGATCTCGGGATCAGCGCGCAGCAGGCCCGCCACATCAGAGCCTATCTCTACACACTCAAATAAACGGACCAGAGAATGCGCGGAACAACTTTCAAATGGGCAAACACCCTGCATCAGGTCAGGGCCTTGATTCCCGGCTGCCTGCTGCTCAGCGCCGATTGTTCAGGACCACAGTACTTCATGGCGCCGGCCGGTCCCGCAGCACAGGGACTGGCCAGCCTTGGCTGGTTCGTCATGCTGCTGTTTATTGCGGTCACACTACTGGTCTGGGGTTTTCTGATCTGGCTTGCGTGCAGGCGCCATGGTTCGCTGGAAACCCACCAGCCGGTGGAAACCGGCGGTGGTCTGCGCTGGATTCTGATCGGCGGCATCGCTATTCCGGCCGCCGTGTTTTCGGTAGTGTTCATTGCCGCCACAGAAGTCGTAAGCCATTTCCCACTCGAGGCCGGGGCCGACTCGCAAGTCGAAATTCAGGTCAGCGGCAAGCTCTGGTGGTTCAAGGCCGAGTACGACGCTGACGGAGACCGGGCCGCGTTCTCGGTTGCCACGGAAATACACATTCCCACAGATCGTGCAGTGACCATCGATCTGGTCAGCGACAATGTTATCCATTCGTTCTGGATACCCAAACTGCATGGCAAAGTCGATCTGGTGCCAGGCCGGACCAATCGCATTCGCCTGCAAGCCGATCAACCCGGAGTCTACAGCGGACAGTGCGCTGAATTCTGCGGTCTGCAGCACGCCAACATGCGCCTCTCAATCGTCGCCGAAGCACCTGAGGACTACAACGCCTGGTTGCAGGCTCAGGCCGAACCTGCAGCCGGTTCTGAAAATGACGGGACCGAAAACGAAGAGACTGGAGGTGCCGGTTACGGGAGCGAAGTGGTTCGCCGTGGTGCCGCACTTTTCCAGGATGCTGCCTGTCCCGGCTGTCACACGATCAGGGGGACGCCAGCGCGCGGAGTCCTGGCGCCGGATCTTACCCATCTGGCCAGTCGCAGGCACATCGCTGGCGGGATGCTGCCCAACAATACTGCCAATTTGTCGGCCTGGGTCACCCGACCGCAGTCGTTGAAGCCGGGCAGCATGATGCCGGATAGCGATGAATTTACCGGTGTCCAGCTGAGCGCCCTGGTCGCCTACCTGCAAAGTCTTGAATAAAAGATTCCGGGTGAATCAGAGATTCTTCTCCGGGCAGGTGTGCCCTGCCTCTGCGGGAATTTCGACTCACCTGGCTGAACCAAGCGCTTCTAGTTACGTTGGCCGGGGTAAGGCTATTGAATTCTGAAGTACCGCTCCCGCCAATATGAGTTATATGACTGGCGGAGCAGGGCCAGAGGAGGATTGCAGTCATGACAATCGCCACCAACTCCATTGCCAGAAACGCGTTCCGGAAAGCCAGCGATATTCTGCAGTGCAGCGATGAGATGTGCTCTCTGATCGAGTCCAACCAGCGCTCGATAGAAGTTGAGATACCGGTTCGTCGCAAAGACGGCAATATCAAGGTGTACCGCGGGTTTCGTGTGCAACACAGCAATGCCAGAGGACCGTTTAAAGGTGGCCTGCGTTATCACCCCGACGTTGACCACGACCATTTCAGCGAGCTGGCTTTCATCATGTCTTGCAAGAGCGCACTGATGAATATCCCGTTCGGCGGCGCAAAAGGAGGAATCCGCTGCAGTCCGGAGGATCTTGACAGTAATGAGTTGTAAACCCTGACTAAACGTTTCACGGAAAAGTTTGTCCCAGTGCTGGGTCCTGATTTCGATATTCCCGCCCCCGACCTGGGTACCGGACCTCAGGAAATGTCCTGGATTTTCGAAGCGTACTCGCTTATAGGAATTATTAACACTATCCCCGAAGCTGGGCATTGTCCAGTTTCCAGGACGGCGATCCACAGTCGGCCGGAAATCTGTCAGAATCTCTGGGAAATCCTCCATTTCTCATCGACTTTTTATCCGTAAGCTGCCCATAGCAACACCCTAAATACCGACCCGGCCACTACCAGCCCGAGTACCGACCGGCCACCGGTTCCTGGCAGCCTGTCATTTCGCCTTCTTTCTCATTGTGGTTGAATCACATCGGGTCAAACAGCCTGAGCTGTGGCGGCGCCCGCTCAGGTGGAAGTTGGGCCTGGGAATCGACGGATTCCTTCTTTCTCAAGTGCTCCAGAATCTGCCGGATTGCCGCCGGGTCTTCGATGCAAGCGATGATCCGAACAGGGCCCTGACACTTCTCACAGGTCTCAATGTCGATCTGAAATACCCGCTTCAGCCGCTGGGCCCAGGTCATGGCGGCATGGCGTTCGGCCGGTGCCTTATCGTCGTGATGGGTAACGGCCTGCTTACTCTTACTCCCTTTGCCTCGACCCGAAGGTGTGATGGCTGCTCGGTGTTTACTGTTCGGCGCGAACACGCCGTGAAATCTGGTCAGGTTGACTCTGGGCTTGGGTACCAGGGCTGCCAGCCTTGCAATGAAATCCAATGGCTCAAAAATCACATGGGTGGTGCCATTTCGAAACGGGGTCTTTAATTCATAGCGCACCTTGCCGGTGGGCGTGAGTGAGAGGCGTTGTTCGGAGATGGCGGGTCTTGAGATGTAACGGCACAGCCGTTCAACTTTCCTGCGCTGATGGGCACGGGCAGCCACCCCGGCATGCAGGCTGAAGCCATTCAGTTTGGCCACCCTGGCGTGACCGGGCGAGGGTTCCGGTTGCGGTGGAATGGTCTGCAAGGTGAACACCTTGCGGCCCTGCTGGGGGCCGATGGCCACCCGGTAGGTCACTGAGTAGCCGTGAATGTCCTTGAGCGGGTCTTCCGCCAGGCCGTCCAGGGTGAGGTAGCTGTTGTCCTCATCCCGTTCAAGGATCCCGCGCCGTTCCAGGAAGCGGGCCACCCGTTGGCTGATCACCTGGAGCAGGTCATGCAGTTGTTCGATGGTTGGCAGCGGGGTATGGCGGAAGCCGTAATGGTCGCAGTCGTCCTGCACATACACCCCATCGAGAAACAGCATGTGAAAGTGAATATTCAAGTTCAAGGCCGAGCCGAAGCGCTGGATCAACGTGACCGCTCCGGTGAGAGCTTCTCGTTTGCTGAAACCGGCCTGGTGGGCCAGGTGGGTGGAGATGGCGCGAGTGACGATGCCCAGTCCCCGGCCCATCAGTTCCGGGTAGGCGGCAAACAGGAAGCGCAATGGAAAGGGGACCGTCAACACCCACTGGCGGATAGGTCTGACGGGCAACACTTCGTCCACCAGCAGAGCTGCGCTTTCCACCATGCGGCGGGCGCCGTAGCTGGGGCAGAAGCCCCTTCTCTTACAGGAAAAGGCCACCAGCTTCTCATGGTGGCAGCTTTCACAACGAACTCTCAAGAAGCCATGTTCCAGGCGGCCACACCTGAGGTAGTCGGTGAACTCCTGCCGTACATGCTCGGGCAGCGTTCTGCCTTCGGCTTCCAGGTGAGCCAGGAAGGTCGGGTAATGCTGCTCGACGATCCGGTAAAGCAGGGTCTTTTCCGGCTGGTGGCGCTGGTAGCGGGGTGGTGAGCCGAGCGCCGGTAGCACACCAGGCAAAGGTACTGGCAGTGGCAAGTCGAAGTCCTTTTCGACAGGGTGTCAGAGCCAGTGTAGTTCAGCGTTAGGGGGGATTCCGAATCAGTCCGAAATCCAGTTGCTGGAGAGGGAGGGTGCCTGGTTCGAAGCCAGTTGCGCATCACGGCGCTAACCCAGAGTTACAACCGCTACAAATGGGCGCGCATCTACGAGCAGGAATTCGCCGACCTGGCGCTGGGTTTCAACAACGAGATTGCGCCGGCCATTCTGGAGCTGAATCGCCGTGTTCGCGGACTGACCGGTTCGGTGGAAGAGCAGTACAGCCAATGGCGTGAGATTCTAAGGCAGCTGTTTGAGCTGGAAAACGTTACGGGACCGATCGCTACGCCCTGACAGGGGATTAGATGCAAAATACTTGCACCTGATTCCTATCGTCCGAATACCCCTGAACAAGTTCGCTAACGAAAGCAGACCCTAACCGGCAATCGGCGGTCTTGTTTCACTTGTCTGGCGGTTGCGTCAAATTGTCGCACGACGGCTAAGTTCATACTCTTGCCGCCCGGACGCTGGTACTATCGACTGTTTTTAAGCACTGCAGGATGGAGGCGGCCGGACTATGCAGGAAACTCGACGCGCGTGGCTTTACTGCACGGTATTTCTGACCGGTGCGGCGGTAATGATAATCGAGCTGTTGGGTACCCGTATCATCGCGCCGTTTTATGGCTCGAGTCTTTATGTTTGGACGTCGGTTATCGCGGTTACCATGATGGCACTGGCCGTTGGCTATTACGCTGGCGGCTTCCTGGCCGACCGGTCAAAGTGGCTGAGCCTGTCGCTGATAATTTCAATTGCCGGTCTGTGAGGTCACGGGGCCGCGGAAGTCGCGGCGGTTGCATGGATATCTATTGGACAGCCCAGGTACATTATTCGATGAGTCACCCCCGAACAACCCTTATCTGAGTCTACTCACCACCGATACAAAGAGGGAAGAATAGCCATCCCCCCGCTCTGCCAGGGATGGCTATTCATTGCCATTTGCCAGGCGTGTGAGGAGACTCATTTCTTTGTTAATCGCCCTGGACGTGTTGGTCATGATCTTCTCGTAGGTAGCCAGCACCTTTTCCCCCATCGGAGTCAGGGCTGCCCCACCACCGTGCGTCCCCCCGGTATTGGTTTCAACCAGCGGTTCTCGATAATCACGATTCATGCGGTTGACCAGCTCCCAGATGCGCTTGTAGCTCATTCCTGTCAAACGGCCTGCAGCGGAAATTGAGCCTGTATCGCGGATGCTCCGCAATACATCTGCTTTTCCTGGTCCCATGACGATGTCGGCTTTCAGTTTCAGGCGCAGCCTGATGCGCTTTTGAGGATCGGCACTCATCGTTGCACTTGTCGCAGCTTCATATTTTGGAGAGGGTTGATCGGTTTTTTTGATTATACCTTTCCCGCCAAAACCTGTCGTTATAGCTATTCAGAAATAACGGTTGCCGTAAACCGTTATGTTTGTAAAAATATAACGCTTCGGAAATTGACAAGCCCCGGCCTTCCATATGTGCCAAAAGGAAACTCTATGCAACGTTCACCGTCTCTGTCCTTGTTCCTCGGTTTCACCAGTTTCAGCCTGCTTGCCAGTTCCATCGCGCTGGCCCAACAGGACGAATCCAATGCCCGGTTCTCACTCGGCAACATCGAAGTCATCAACGTAGAAGGGGAGCGTGGTGCCGACTGGAGCACGCCATTTCAGGCAACACTTCGGGCACAGGATATGCGTCTGTTCGAGCGCAACGATGTCAGCTCCGCCCTAAGCCTGCTGCCGGGCGTCACCGTACAGAATGTCGGGGCCCGTAGCGAGAAGCTGGTTTATATCCGCGGCTTCAATTCACGCCAGGTGCCGCTTTTCATCGACGGGGTTCCGGTTTATGTGCCCTATGACGGTAACTTCGACCTCAGCCGCCTGCTCACCTTTGATGTGGCTGAAATCAACGTCGGCAAGGGCTTTTCGTCCGTGTTGTACGGGGCAAACACTCTTGGTGGCAGCATCAACGTGGTGAGCAGGCGCCCGGAGGAGGGGTTCCGTGCCCACCTGCGCAGCGGCTTGTATTTGGACGACGACAAGGATAACCAGAGCAGCAATCACCTCCTGACCCTGGAAAACGCCAGTGCTGACTGGTATGTGCAGGGAAATCTATCCTGGTCGGAACAGGATTTCTTTACTCTGCCGGACGAGTTCACGCCAACGGCTGTGGAGGACGGTGGCAGACGGGACAACTCCGCGACCGAAGATATGAAGCTGTCGCTGAAACTGGGTTATACCCCCAACGCCACCGATGAATACGCCCTGAGCTACCAGCGCCAGGAAGGCGAGAAGAATACCCCACCCTATGCCGGGTCTGATCCCGGCTTTCGTGCCCGCTTCTGGCGCTGGCCGGAATACGACAAGGAAAGCCTGTACTTCATTTCCCGCACCGCGCTGGGCGAGGATGAATACATGCGTGTCCGCATATACCGCGACACCTTCTACAACCTGCTGCGCTCCTTCGACGATGAAAACTACACCAGCCAGGATCGGCCTTATGCCTTTAACAGCGTCTACGACGACTACAGTTATGGGGCCAGTGTCGAGCTGGGATCCACCCGGTTTGAGAATCACAACCTGCGTGCCGCCCTCCAATACAAACGCGATGTACACCGCGAAAACGATGTGGGCGCACCAGTAGAGAAGATGGAGGATGCCCTGTTATCGCTTGGCCTGGAAGATACCTGGAATCTTTCCCCCGATCTGAGCCTGATCACGGGCCTGGGCTGGGACCGGCAGCAGGGTAAACGTGCTGACGACCTGCAGGGCACCACGCTGCTCGCTTTTCCGGTGGCCACGGCCAACGCCTGGAATACCCAGGCGGCCCTGAATTACAGCATCGATGAGAACTGGAGTACGCACGCTTCCATTTCGAGGCGCACCCGCTTTCCCACCATGAAGGACCGCTATTCCTACCGGCTGGGTACCGCCATCCCCAACCCCGGCCTTGATCCCGAGTATGCCGTGAACCTGGAAGTGGGGATCAACGGCAACCTGGTGCTGGCGCAAGGCAGGCAAATACATGTGAGCGCAGCGCTGTTCCGCAGCCGTATCGACGATACCATCGAAAGTATCACCGTCGCGCCGACACTGTGCACTTCCGCGCCGTGCTCACAGTTGCAGAACATCGGCCGGCAGGAAAACAGCGGCGTGGAACTGGCCCTGACCGCCGCGCTGGGTGCCAATATCGAGGTACATGGCAACTACACGTATCTTGACCGCGACAATGTGAGCAGCCCCCAGGTATTGCCACTGGATACACCGCAGAACAAGCTGTTCGCTTACATGCAGTACTCCCCCATACCACAGCTTGACCTGGTGCTCAGTGCCCAGCACGAATCCAAACGCTTCAGCGCCACCAACGGTTCACGGCAAACCGGATCCTTCACTACCACGGATTTCAAAGCCATCTGGCATTTTACCGACCAAGTGCAACTGGAAGCCGGGGGGCGCAACCTCGGCGACGAGCTATATGCCTTCGAGGAAGGCTTTCCGGAAGCCGGGCGCACGTGGTTCCTTAACGCCAACCTGGACTTTTGAAGGGCCTGATAACAGTCGTAATGTAATGGAGCTAGCCAATGCTGAAACGGTTATTGTTGCTTACCCTGGTTTTATCCGGCCTTCCTGCCTTCGCCCAGGACGGAAGCCGCGTGGTGGTGATGTCGAGCTATCCACAGGAACTCATCGCCCGCTACGAGACGGCTTTCGAGACGGCCCATCCCGGCATCGACATGGTGCTGGAATGGCGTCGCTCGGATGATGCCAGGCAGTTGCTGCAGTCGGGCAACCCGGGCGTGGATGTGTACTGGGCGCCCTCGCTTGATACTTTCGTGACACTGGCCGATGCCGGTTATTTTGCCGAGCTGCCCCTTCCCTTCGCGGGACTACCCGGCAATATCGACGAACTGGAAATCGACGACCCGGCTCACCGCTTCGCCGCGTTTGAAGTTGCCGGCTTCGGCTTCGCCTTCAGTCCCGCCTGGCTCGACGTACATGAACTGTCGGTGCCTCAGGACTGGCAGGATCTGCGTGACCCCCGGTACAGTGGGGCCGTGCAACTGCCGATACCCTCGCGACAGGGGTTTTCCCCGATGATCTACGCCAGTATTCTGCGCGGCCTGGGCTGGGAACAAGGCTGGGGCCTGATCGGGGATATCGCCGCCAACAACAGTCTCATGGGCGGCGGTGGCGGCGCCTTCATCGACGAATTGGCGGCCGGCAATCTGGGGCTGGCGCTGAGTATCGACTTCTTCCCCAAGTCCGCCCGCATGAACGGGCTAGACGTGGATTTTCGTTATGCCAATACCACTCTGCTGTCACCCGCCTACGTGGCACTGCTGGATGACGCACCGCATCCGGACGCTGCGCAAGTCTTTCTGGATTTCATCTTGTCCGATGCAGGACAAACCCTGTTGCTGCATCGCGATGTAGCCCGCCTACCGGTCCGGCCGGGCACCTACCCTGAGACAGCTGACTTCAACCCCTTTGCCAGTGAAGTAAAAGTCCCGTCCTTCGATTTCCGGCAGGCGGGCGCCTGGCAGAGCCTGATCAGCGCACTGTTCGATCTCCAGGTCAGTGACCGGCATGAACGACTCAGTGCCCTGCTGGACGAAATTGATGATGCGCTTGTCCAACCCGATCTCGGCACTGCCCGACAAACCAAGCTGGCACAGGCAAGGCAAAGATTGCTCGCCCCCGCCCTGGATACCGCCACTGCCATGCAATTGCTTGAACGTCTGGCAAGCGGAGACCTCCAGGCAACAGACTTGCCCGTGGATGACTGGGCACTAACACTGCAAAGTCGGGAGCAGGAAGTGATCGCTATACTAGCCTCGACCCCTTAGTGCTCCCCACCGTGTTCTTACGTCGGCACATCCTGCCCATTGGATTGTTATCGCTTGTCCTGCCCACGGCCGGTATTGGCCAGGCCACGGTGAGTCACGCAGATTTCCAGATACTTAACAGCACCCCGCGTGCCCTGCAAAATCCCTTGTCGCAACTGAATGAAGAACAACAGGCACGTTTCACCAGGGGGCGCGCGCTGTTCGATCAGCTTTGGGTTGCCTCTCCCTCGCTGGATACCGACATCGATGGGCTGGGACCCACCTTCAACCAGAGCGCCTGCTCCGCCTGCCATACCCGCAACGGGCGTGGCGCGCCACCCGACACCGACAGCGAACGCATGCGCGGCATGCTGGTACGCCTGAGCCTGCCAGGGGCTGAACCGAACGGGACACCCATACCTCACCCGGTATATGGCGATCAATTACAGGACAACGCCATCCTGGGTGTGCCGGCCGAAGGCAGGGCAAGGGTGACCTGGATCGAGCATACGGAAACCTTCGCCGATGGAGAAAGCATCACGCTGCGCCGCCCAGACCTTATCCTGGGCGACCTGGCCTTCGGTGAACCGGAACAAGACCTGCTGCTTTCACCTCGTGTGGCTCCATCCCTGGTGGGCATGGGCCTGCTTGATGCCGTGCCAGATGCATTCCTGGAAGCCCTGGCACAAGAGCCCCGCCCGGATGGCATCAGCGGCCGGGTCAACAGGGTATGGAATGCACAAACCGGTACCGAATCCATCGGTCGTTTTGGCTGGAAAGCCAACATGCCGACCCTGGCGCAGCAGACAGCAGGCGCTTTCCTGGGGGATATGGGATTGACATCAACGCTGTATCCCGATGAAAACTGCCCGGAAGTACAACTGGACTGCATCCAAAAAAGCAGCGGGGAGACGGATGTCACCGAGGAACAATTACGTGATGTCGTTTTTTATCAGGCGGCGCTGGCCGTACCGGCACCAGGTGCAAGTGATACAGGCGATGTTGATATACAACAGGGACGGGAACTGTTCATGCAAGCCGGTTGTCAGCATTGCCATATCCCCGAATTGCAGACTGGCGCAGCTGCCTTGCCGGTTCTGAGCAACAGGGCTTTTTCCCCTTACACCGACCTGCTCCTGCATGACATGGGAGAAGGCCTTGCGGACGGGCGCCCCGACTTTCTCGCCAGCGGCAGTGAATGGCGCACGCCACCTTTGTGGGGGCTGGGCCTGGTGCCGACTGTCAACGAACACAATACACTCCTGCATGATGGTCGAGCCCGCGGGGTAATGGAAGCAATCATGTGGCATGGCGGCGAAGCGGAACCTGCCCGAGCACGCGTGAAAGCCATGACAACACAGGAAAGAGAGAAACTGGTTCACTTCATTGAATCACTTTGAACCCCCACCGTACCCACCGTACTGGCATATATATTTCACCATCTGTATTCACGGGTTGAACACTTGGACTTGTGAGGTTACGGGGCCACGGAAGTCGCGGCAGTTACATGGATATCTATTGGCCAGCCCCGGTACGTTGTTCCATGAGGCTCCCTCTGACAACCCTTACCTGAGTCTTCTCACCACTGACACAATGAGGGGTTAGGTGCTTCGCGCCAGGCTAACCCTTTTCAGCTGACTACCTCTCATCCAGTCTCTTTACTCTGAAGAAAAGCAAAACTTTTCTGGTTCCTTGATGTCAGAAACTGATATATACTTCTTACATCAGGAGATAACCATGAACACATTACCCGAGACCATACTACGGCGTGCCCGCTCCTTCCGG
The DNA here is from genome assembly GCA_024234395.1 of Pseudomonadales bacterium. GTDB lineage: Bacteria > Pseudomonadota > Gammaproteobacteria > Pseudomonadales > Pseudohongiellaceae > NORP240. Next base: position 1,734,239 of record JACKOH010000002.1, on the reverse strand, counting down.
GAGGGAGGGGTGCTGTCCCCCAAGGAGTTCCTGCACCTGGGCAGCCGGGCCGCTGTTGACCAGGCCTTCTCCCGGTTGACCAAGGCCGGCAAGTTGCTGCGCGTGGCGCGTGGGGCCTATGTCGCCCCGGTATCGAGCCGGTTTGGCGCACGTGCCCCTGCGCCTGAAAAGGTTGTGAGGTCGCTGGCCAGACGGAACGGCGAAGTCGTCGTCCCACACGGTGCCAGTGCTGCCAACGCTCTGGGGCTGACGCAGCAGGTCCCCATCCGCGAGGTCTATCTGACCTCCGGACGCTCCCGCAAACTCAAACTGGGAAAGGGAGAGGTGCTGGTAAAACATGCGCCGCCCTGGATGCTGACCCTTGGTACACGCCCGGCTGGCGCTGCCGTGCGGGCACTGGCCTGGATCGGGCCAACCCATGCCGATGAGTCCCTGGTATCACTGCATCGCACCCTGCCCAGTGCCGAATGGAAAGCACTGACCTCAGCCCGGGCAACCCTCCCGTCCTGGATGGCACAGGCAATCGGGAAAGAAGCCGCGCATGGCTGACAGCTTTTTTGCCCTCAGCCAGAAAGACCAGCGCGAGGCGCTCGAATACGTCCGCGCCGAATCCGGGCGCCCTGCCCACCTGCTGGAAAAAGACATATGGGTAGTGTGGGCGCTCCGTACCCTGTTCGCTGCACCCATAGGGGCCGACATCACCTTCAAGGGCGGTACATCCCTGTCGAAGGTCTACAAAGTCATCGACCGCTTTTCCGAAGACATCGATGTGACCTACGACATCCGCAAACTGATCCCGGATTTGGTTGGTGAAGGTGGGGAACTGCCTGCCAGCCGCAGCCAGGCCGGCAAGTGGACAAAAGCGGTCCGCAATCGCCTGCCCGGCTGGATCACGGAACACATTCAGCCCGTGATAGAAACCGCGCTCAGGGAAGAGAAGTTAAAGGCCCAGGTAGAACTTGGCGGTCAGGCGAACGACAAATTACTGCTGCACTACCCTCCGCTGACCAATGGCACCGGTTATGTTGCTCCGGTCATCACGCTGGAGTTCGGCGGACGGGCGACCGGTGAACCTCACCAGATACACGAGGTGGTCTGTGACGCCGCCGAACATTTGCCCGAGGTTATCTTTCCAATCGCTTCCCCTCAGGTAATGAGCCTGGCACGGACCTTCTGGGAGAAGGCAACGGCTGCGCATGTATTTTGCGCACAGGGCCGCTTTCGCGGTGAGCGCTTCGCCCGGCACTGGCATGACCTGGCAGCCATCGGTCGCAGCGAACACTTCACTGCGGCGGTAACTGACCGTGAAGTGGCTGCAGCCGTGGCCAGTCACAAGGGACATTTCTTTATCGAGAAAGACAGGGACGGTCAGACAATTGACTATACAGTGGCAACCACCGGACACCTGAAAATCGTGCCGGAAGGCGAGGCGAAAGCTGCACTTGCCCAGGACTACGAAGCCATGCTGGCCGATGAAGTGATGGTCGGAGATGCACTGACTTTCGAAGAATTAATGGCTGCTTGTGACAATCTTGAATTAATGATAAACAAAAATTTGGGGACGCTCTATTAGGCTATTAACCCGGCGATTAACTATATCTGTTACGCGGCATAACGGATCTTCTCATGGCGAAAGTATTTCATCACACGTGCTGGTTTCTTCTGCAGCATCCGCATGTGTGACCTTACTTTTTTCTTGAGCTGATCTTTTGTTCTTGCCGGCTTGCCGCTATGGACGCCGGCTTTCACATCACAGTTTAAATATTCGTCCGGATTTAACTCGGGCGAGTAGGATGGCAGATAGAACACGGCAATCTCATCTCCATGTTTCGCTAACCAGGCTTTGAATACCTTTGCATGATGCACTCGGAGATTATCCAGTATCAAATACACTTTCCGACCCGAAGCTTTGATCAACCGCTTGCAGAAATCGATGAGAATGTCTGTGTTCATTGAACCATCAAACACACGAAATCTGACTTTGCCCTGGTTCGTGACTGCAGAAACCATATTGGTCGATGAGCGATTCGCATTCAGCCGAACCACGGGCGTTTTGCCTTTCGGGGCATAACCTCTTTCATGCTGGCTATCATTTCGCATGCCGGTCTCGTCACCCCAGTAAATCTCGGCATTTTCGTGTTTCGCCATGGCCTTGATATCCGGATAATCTTCTTTCAGCCACCGTTGTACCGCTTTCGGGTTTTGTTCGTAAGCTTTTTTCACCGGCTTCTGCGGTGTCATGCCCCAGCGCTTCAGATAATCGCCTACAGTGCGAATCGGAAGATCAATGCCAAGCTTGGTCAAGACCAATTCACCAACGGCTTTGCGCGTCCACAACACGTAATCGAGCTTCAGCTGATCAGGCGTCTTGTCAACTATCATCGATCGAATCATCTGTTCCTGATCTGCCGACAACCGTCTGGCATCTCCAACTTTTCGACCGCCCCGGTTTACCTTGAGATGCTTTGCATCAAGTTTCAGCCAACGACCCACAGTATCAGCGTGCACGCCACCCAGCTCCTCTCCTATCTCTGCTCGGGTGAGTCCGCGTTTACGCAACCGATGTGCCATCCGGCGCTTCTCTTCAATAACCTCTCGTGGTAATTTTCTTGTATCAATTTTCGTTTCCATTCGTGGATTATATCAGATATTCTTTACCACCGGGTTAATAACCTTTGAATACAGACTGACATCCACGGAGTGGTATTGGAACCGTAACTCTCCAATCACAACCTGTCTCGTTGGAAAAATGCAAAAATCGGGAAAAATACGCATGGAGCGTAACTGGACTCATTCGGTGTGCAGGGGAAAACGATGGAAATAAATATCGTCGATGTTGAAGAGGTGCTGCATCAGCGCGATCTCACTCTCTGTCCTCTGCACGCCTTAAATCCTGCTCGCGACCCTTATCGCGCCATCTTGCTTCAACCACAGGGTTTCATCGAAGCAAACGAAGCGCGGGTGGGGCATGAAGATGCAGCATTAGGCCATACTCTTTGCAGCAATTTTGTTTCGATTGCAGCTCAGACTTATTCGGACTTGGCCGTTGCACCGGAATATTGTGTCCCTTGGAACGTCGTGAGCGAGATTATCGAGGGCGCACATCGTCCTCCGGTAGGCTCTTTATGGATACTCGGATGCGAAAGCATTCCCCCAAATGAAATACAGACATTAGCTGAACGTTGCAATGCAGGTGGGCAGTGCCTTTTTCACCACGAGCTACTAGATCCAAGGCAAGTAGCGCAAAAGCGTTATGTTAGCCCCTTGCTATACATCTTTTGGGCACAAGATCAGGATGGACAGGACGTGCTGTTCTTACTTGCACAGTTCAAGACCGTGGCCTGTAGAGACTACCTCGATGTAGAGCAAACGTCGCTCTGCGTCGGCCAGACGGTGTATGCATTCAATCGCGGTGTCGGAAAAATGAGCTTGTTATCGATCATCTGTTCTGATGCGTTCAACTTTCCCGACCACATCGACCAGGCCCACCTTAACTGCTTGCTCATTCACATCCAACTCAATCCCAAGCCCGCCCACACCGACTTTGCAGCGTATCGCACTCGACTATGCGCCATTGGTACCAACAGCCACGTGGAGCTTCTTTGCTTGAACTGGGCCCAGAACGTCAGTGAGGCGAAAGGTGACGGAACCTATAACGAGTGGAAAAACGTTGCTGGCTCAGCTTGGTACGCGCCACCGGCAAAGTTTAGTGCCGACAACGGGCTAATTGATCAACTGCATCGCCAAGGCCTCTACTATTGCATTCTGGCACAACGCTGGCATTCATTCTTCTTGAACTATGAGAGTCAAATCCTACAGTTGCAGAAGCAAAAACTCCTCTTTCCGGGTGAACAAGCTATCGCTCCAAGGAACTTCGTCGCGGTTGAAGAACGCTGGACCTGGAGTGTAGCCAAGAACACCTGGGAATCAGGCGCAATTGCCTCTGATGGCTTTGCCACTGCGTTGGCTAGCTATCAGGCGATCGCAGGTCCGCTTCAACAGGTAGCTCATGACAGCCCACTAGCAGTGGAACGAGCTCTTGAGGTTCTTGTCGGACCGAGGGGAAACCCGACCACCTGGTACGCAGTTAACGAACTTGATGCCCTCCATCTGGATCAGAATGAGGAGTCGATTCGACGGGTGACAGTTCACCAAGAGGTTGAACTTACAAGGCCCGGTGTTGTATATCGAAGGAGGAGACTACAACGTGCTCAAGATGCGATTGGTCTTGCCCATAGCGACGTGCCATGGCCACCTCCAGTGCGAGACCTTGCCGATGGCTTTCGATTTGCATGGCGACAGGAGGCACCCCATCACAACGTAGAGCCGACCAATGGAGCGCGCGGCTCGGCAGCGCTCGTCTATCTCGGTGATCAGGCGGACGACGCGGAAATTGACAGCGCTCACCAGAAACTCCAACAAGCGATCGCCGCCCACGCGGTAAATGTAGCCGTTAAAGCAGGTAAAAATGCGGAGGCGCTAGCTGATGCAGTCGTCCGCGCACAGGATCGGCTTTGCGTCGTCTTTCGCAGAGACAATTGCTATGGAGTACGTGGTCCAGAAGGTACGAATCTTATCCACATTCCCGCTGGGGCATCTCCGGTGGACATTGCGGAGGACAGGTAATGATTAACACTCAACGTGCTGAAGAGATGCTCAGAAGCCGATATCCAGATCTTGAGGGAGTAGGTCCAGGACTGTTCCGGGGCGTTGATCGATTCGGTTCACGTGAATACGCTATTCGCTATTTCGACCTAAATGACCAACTAAGCACCATAGCCCCTTCACTCAAGCGCTATCAGGAAGAAGTGCTCTCCCAAATGTACTTCTCCACTCAGGTCGCAACAGATTTGCGTTGGAACCACTATTTATATTTTGTGACGAGCGATGAAAAGGCGCGTCAAAGCGAGTTCAAACGCCTCAAAGCCATGGTAGAAGCAGATCGAGAGTATGCTCGGAAACAGGTCATACAGGAAGATGATATACCCACAATTCTCGCCCAGGAAAGCCCGGTTAGACCTGCTGGCACACTACCCATGGATTTGGCGACAACATGGACAACAACTCTTGATCAACACGGCTTGGGCTTCATACTTGATGATGATATTTCTGTACCACACGCGGTTCGACGAATAGCGTCCGGGACGAAAGACAAGACCGCACGAGCAGTATCGCCGATGGCATTATTGCCTGCCGAAAAAGCTGCGGCCAGCCACTTTATTAAGCGCCTTACCATCACTGGCTTTCGTCCACAGCCTGAGCAAAAAGACCACCTTCTGGGACGAGTCAACCTGATCGTCGGTAGCAACGGGGTTGGCAAGACTTCACTGCTTGAAGCAATCGAATTTGGATATTGTGGTCGAAACAGACGATCTTCCGTTGTGCTAAGCCAGACAACCATCGATCTGGAACTGTCGAATACAGAGGAAAAACTATCTTCTACTACAGATACAACACGACTACGGGCTAGGCACTCGAATTGGTATGCAAAAACCGAACTAAAAAAGGTTAGTATCCAGGACAGCTTCGGAAAGTTCAATTTCCTGGATACCGATGCTGCAGTCAATCTCAGCGTGTCCTCAAGTTCAGACCAAATCGGCGCGGACATAACCCGCCTAGTGCTAGGTGCAGCCGCAGAAAAGCTGGCGGATCGTCTCCGCCGAGTCTTAGAGGAAATTCGGGGTGAACTGAAAAACCTCCGTCGTGACAACGAATCAGACGCGCAGTTGAGACAGGACGCCCAAGGCCGAGTCGACACCATTAAAAATGCACCAAGGCTCTCAGACAGTCTGTTTGAAGAACTGCTTTCTGCATTAAAGTTATCAGGCTGGTTGCAACCGCCGGAAAAAAAAGGAGACCTAACTTTTCTTCGTGAAAGTCTGCAGGAAGCTATCTCAGCAACAGAGCTTATTCGACACTCCTCGGTCAACATTCTCCAGGGCGATCCTCAAAGCGCCTTACAACTCTTGGAAAATCTGAACAAGGAAGTCGCAAAAGCCATAGCGCTGGACGAACTCGCCAAAACAACCAAAATAAAGCAGGCCAACGCACAGCGTTCAGCACAAGCGGTAGCGGAGAGAGTATCTGCGATCGAAGCGTTATACCCCTATGCTCGCGCTAATTTTGTACAGCTTATGAAAGAGATACGAGAGCGGCAGGAGGATATTCGATCACGCGAAGCAAAGCTTTCCGTGGTTGCAAAAAAAGTAGATAAAAGTGCGGTCGAACACCTATTGGACTTTGGAGTACATGAAGCCATTTCTTCAACCGAGAAAAAAGGCGAAACGCTTCAAAGCCACCTCATTACAACTCAGTCATCTCTACAGGTATTAGAGAAAACCCAGAACAGCCTAACCGTCATGAGACAGCGTTTGTTAGCAACAGCCCGAGAGATATTGCAGCGCACACCAGACCCCGACCATTGCCCCCTTTGCCACTCCGAATTTGAAAGCGGCCAACTAATGGCCAGGATGATGACCGACGCCGAAAGCAGTACCTCCAATCAAGCCTCACAGCTTCAAGCAGAGATTGCAAAGACAGAAGAAGAGATAGTTGGAATTCGTACAGCTCTTTCAACTCTCGAGCCCATACGGGATTATTTTGGTGAACGCGCCAAAAAAATTACCGTTGGAGAAGCTATCAGTCAGCTCATTCAGGATAAAACCCGATTCGAAAAGGATCGCAATAACCTTGAGACGAAACAAGAACAGGTTGAACACTTTCTGTCCAATGGACTTACTTCGGAAGACTTGTCAAACAGATTGTTGACTGCGGGAATCACTGAATTGCCCTCTGTAGATGAGCTGCACGTTATCGAAGCTAATTACAAAGAAGAGCTCAACGCCTTCCAAGAAACAATCAAAGTGGCCAAGAATGAATTGCAGGAGGTGCAACAAAATTGTGGAACGTTAGCTGCTCGTTTATCCATCGAAATGCCAGAAAGTACCGAGGCACTGACAAAAGCCGTCAGGAAGCAAATCTCCGACCTCGAAGCCGCGCTGGGAGCCCGTGAAATTCTTTCTTCGTTCCTGGCAATTCGAACTGATAAATCGGTGGAAGAAATTTCCATTGACATTGCCTCTTCTCAAAAACTCGTTGCAAAAGTTACTACGGCAATCGCGCAGGAAGTTGCCAACAATGAAGAATTGGACAAAGCTGCAAAGAAGGTAACTGGCCTAACAACCGAGATTGATGGTCGTGATGCAAAGATTAATCACTTGAATGATGCGGAAAAGATCCTCGACGCGCTCAGTCAGGAAAGTTCCGGCGGAGAACTTACCAATAAGATTCTCACCGAAAATGTAGGAGAAATTGCGCGGACATTTGCAAGTATCCACATGCCAAATGAGTTTGAGTTAAAGATCGAGGGAGGGTCTCTTGCGGTTGTTCGTCGCCAAACCGGAAAAAAGGTCGAAACCGATCAGATGAGTACTGGACAGCGCGCGGCGTTCGCTCTCTCATTATTCTTAGCCATGAATAGTCGACTTGCCTCTGGACCACCGGTAATACTTTTTGACGACCCAGTTGCGCACGTCGACGATATCAACGTATTGTCATTTTTGGATCACCTGCGTCATCTAGCAATTACCGGATCAAGGCAAATTTTCTTTGCCACTGCCGACACCAAATTAGCTGGGTTATTCCGCCATAAATTCCGGTTTCTTGGTGATGACTTTCAGGAAATATCTCTAGCACGATCATAACGGATAGTGCGCGCCGGCTTATTTTTTCGATCAGGCTCAGATATGTACAACTTGCACCACCTGGGGTGGCACAGTTTTCAGCAGCTCTGCCTCACTATTGCGCGGGAAATTCTTGGGCAAACGGTTCAGTCTTTTCTGGATACGAATGACGCTGGGCGGGACGGCGCTTTCGCGGGCAGTTGGACTCCAGTACCGGGCCAGCATCTCAGCGGACAATTTGTCATTCAGTGCAAGTTTTCAAACAAGTCAAGTTTTCGCCTTACGAAGTCCAGCATAATGGAAGAAGTCCCGAAGGTGCAAAAGCTCGTGGCTGATGGACGTTGCGATGTCTATATTTTGATGACAAATGCAGGTGTGACCGGCAGACAAGAAGCGGAAATCAAATCCGAGTTTAGCGGTGTAGGCGTTAAACATGTGCTGATTTACGGATCCACCTGGATCGAGGATCACATCAAAGAAAATACACGACTTCGGATGCTCGTACCGCGAATGTATGGCTTGGGAGACTTGAGTCAGATTTTGGATGAGCGCGCTTACGCGCAAGCACGAGCCGTTCTCGACTCATTACGGGAGGATTTGGCCAAGGTAGTCATCACAAGTTCCTACCGCAAAGCTGTCGAAGCGCTTAATGAGCATGGTTTCGTTTTGCTCATTGGCGAACCTGCGGCAGGAAAGACAACTATAGCCTCAATGTTAGCTATGGCCGCAGCGGACAAGTGGAAGTCTGCAGTACTCAAACTCGCCGATCCTGCAAAAGTAGTCGAGCGCTGGAATGTAAATGAACCTTCGCAGTTTTTCTGGATTGATGACGCATTCGGCGTGACACAGTACGAATCACCGTTGGTGCATGGTTGGAACCATTCTCTGGTTCAGGTGAAGGCGATGTTACGCCAAGGGGCCAAGATTGTTATGACCTCACGGGACTACATCTACAACCGTGCTCGTCAGGAACTCAAGGAAAGTGTCTTTCCTCTTCTCAGCGAAAGCCAAGTGGTGATTGACGTTCACGACCTGTCCGATCTAGAAAGGCAACAGATTTTGTATAATCATTTGAAAATGGGTAAGCAATCCCTCGACTTCCGCACTGAGATAAAGCCACATTTGGAGTACATGGCAAGCCATTCGCGTTTCATTCCGGAGACTGCTCGCCGCATTGCAGATCCCCTATTTACAAAAGACCTTTATTTGAGTGAATATCATCTGGGCCAGTTTGTAGAGAAACGCGAGCAACTGCTGCTTGAGGTAATTCAGGGGCTGGATGTAAGCAGTAAGGCTGCGCTCGGCTTGATCTACATGAGAAAGGATCACCTCGAAAGCCCCATAACGCTACAGGGTACCGAGGCGCAGGCATTGGAACGCCTTGGCAGCACATTAGGAGAGTGCATCAAGGCACTGGACGCGCTCGACGGCAGCCTTGTGAATCACATGCAGGTTGACAACCAGTCTGTGTGGCGCTTCAAGCACCCAACCATCGGCGACGCCTATTCGGCGACCTTGGCCTTCAGCCCAGACTTGCTTGGAATTTTCCTAAGCGGCAGTTCCATAGAAAACATGACATCACAGGTCACATGCGGCAACGTCGGTATAGAGAAAGCGGTTGTCGTTCCCAAGCCACTATTCCCGATGATGATCGCGCGGCTGCGCGAATTCTCAGCCAGTGACCGGTACAAGGTTCAATGGATGTCCTCCTGGGGAGCCAAGCGGACGCTTTACCAATTTCTTGCACGTCGCTGCTCGAAAGAATTTCTGGCGCTGTACCTTGAAGAAGATCCAGACATTTTGAACCGTCTATCCGAACTAGGCCTTTACCTAAGCATCGCTCCTGAGGTTGACCTCTCTTTGCGCTTGTATGAGTACGGTCTCCTTCCCGAGGAAAACCGAAAGAAATTCGTTAAGGTTGTGAGCAACTATGCCATAGAGGGTGATGACGTATACGCATTAGACGACAACGGCATACGTTGTATTTTCACCGATCCCGAGTTTGAGGAACTCGTACAGACGGTGCGTACACACCTGCTGCCTAAGCTGGCAGAGGTCAGGGAGAAAGCTCAGACAAGTCACGACTCCACTGAACCCCCAGATGAACACATGCAGAATACTATCGAATCGTTCGAAACGCTCAAGAAACGATTTAGCGATGACACCAATGCAATCGGAATCATTGAACGCGAATTAGATCTTGTCAACGAGTGGATCGCAGAAACTGATCCACCTAAGCCGCGCAGGTCCCCGCGCACGCTAGGAAGAGTAGAGCCCGCTGATGCAAAGTGTGGCGACCGGAGCATCTTTGACGACATCGACGCTGATTAGGCGAGGACATGCACTGGTCACCGTCATAACTGGCCGGCAGAGCAGGTACTTGGAACCATCAACCCAGCTTCTCGCTCAGGCAAGTTATGACGGGATCGTGTGATCCTCTGCGGCATCCATGAACGCCATTCATCTATCAACCTAATCATTCTGACTCAGCGATATCCATTTGTTCACACTACTCCCGTTCCGTAACCCTCAACAAAACCGTACGCCGCTTCGACAATGGCCCGAAATTACGCATAACCTTCTCCATCGAGTCGCCACGGGCCAACGCATCGAGAACGTCCGCCCAGTCCTGCATGATCATCCGCCGCGACGAGATGTACTTGGCGTGATCGTATGGCGCCCGGGAGGAATTCTTCTTCCTCTTCGAGTGCGCCAGCTGCAGATCCACCCGGTTCTCAGGGTAGCTCAACAGACCCAGCACTGTGGTCGCCGTTGAACGAAAGCCATGCGCTGAGAAGCGCCCACCGTACCCCATGCGCTCTAGAGCCCTGTTGAGTGTCGTGGCCGACATGACCTGGCCAGGTCTCCGATAACTGGGAAAGAGCATCTGACCACCACCTGTTAACGCATGCAGTTCCTTCAGGGCCGCCATGGCCTGCTTCGAGAGCGGAACGATGTGCGGCTGACGCATCTTCATGCGTTCGGCAGGGATCGTCCACATTGCGCTGTCCAGGTCGAACTCGACCCACTGGGCCTTGCGCAATTCGACTGTCCGCACGAAGGTCAGCGCCATCAGTCGGAGCGCCAGAACCGTCGTCCTGTATCCACCATCCTCGTCCAATCGGTTCAGGAAACCGGATATCTCCGCCCAGGACAGCGGCGGATTGTGACGAACCCTCGGGCGTTTCACGGATCGCTTCAGCAACGAGGTCGGATCGTTGTCGCAAAGTCCCTCCCCGGATGCAAAGCCGAAGATTTGACCAGACCACTGCTTGATGAGGATCGCTACCGTGGGAGCACCACGCTCGACCACACCCTGAATGATGGTCCGCAAGTGAGAGGCCTTTATCGCTCCGATGGGCAACTTGCCAATCGCGGGGAACACATCCTTTTCAAGGTAGGTTTTGACCTGCCCGGCGTAGTAATCGCTCCAGTGTGTATTACTCGCCATCCAGCGGCGAGCCACCGCTGCAAATGTGTGGGCTTATAGGAATTATTAACACTATCCCCGAAGCTGGGCATTGTCCAGTTTCCAGGACGGCGATCCACAGTCGGCCGGAAATCTGTCAGAATCTCTGGGAAATCCTCCATTTCTCATCGACTTTTTATCCGTAAGCTGCCCATAGCAACACCCTAAATACCGACCCGGCCACTACCAGCCCGAGTACCGACCAGCCAACGGTCTCTGGCAGCCTGTCATTTCGCCTTCTTTCTCATTGTGGTTGAATCACATCGGGTCAAACAGCCTGAGCTGTGGCGGCGCCCGCTCAGGTGGAAGTTGGGCCTGGGAATCGACGGATTCCTTCTTTCTCAAGTGCTCCAGAATCTGCCGGATTGCCGCCGGGTCTTCGATGCAAGCGATGATCCGAACAGGGCCCTGACACTTCTCACAGGTCTCAATGTCGATCTGAAATACCCGCTTCAGCCGCTGGGCCCAGGTCATGGCGGCATGGCGTTCGGCCGGTGCCTTATCGTCGTGATGGGTAACGGCCTGCTTACTCTTACTCCCTTTGCCTCGACCCGAAGGTGTGATGGCTGCTCGGTGTTTACTGTTCGGCGCGAACACGCCGTGAAATCTGGTCAGGTTGACTCTGGGCTTGGGTACCAGGGCTGCCAGCCTTGCAATGAAATCCAATGGCTCAAAAATCACATGGGTGGTGCCATTTCGAAACGGGGTCTTTAATTCATAGCGCACCTTGCCGGTGGGCGTGAGTGAGAGGCGTTGTTCGGAGATGGCGGGTCTTGAGATGTAACGGCACAGCCGTTCAACTTTCCTGCGCTGATGGGCACGGGCAGCCACCCCGGCATGCAGGCTGAAGCCATTCAGTTTGGCCACCCGGGCGTTATCAGGTGAATGTGGTGGTTGTGGCGCAATGGTCTGCAGGGTGAATACCTTGCGGCCTTTCTGGGGGCCGATGGCCACCCGGTAGGTCACTGAGTAGCCGTGAATGTCCTTGAGCGGGTCTTCCTCCAGACCGTCCAGGGTGAGGTAGCTGTTGTCCTCATCCCGTTCAAGGATCCCGCGCCGTTCCAGAAAGCGGGCTACCTGTTGGCCGATCATCTGGAGCAGGGGCCTGGCTGGCAACACCTCGTCCACCAGCAGTGCTGCGCTCTCCACCATGCGGCGAGCGCCGCAGCTGGGGCAGAAGCCTCTTCTCTTACAGGAAAAGGCCACCAGCTTCTCATGGTTGCAGCTTTCACATCGAACTCTCAGGAAGCCATGTTCCAGGCGGCCACACCTGAGGTAGTCGGTGAACTCCTGCCGTACATGCTCGGGCAGCGTTCTGCCTTCGGCTTCCAGGTGAGCAAGGAAGGCCGGGTAATGCTGCTCGACGATCCGGTAGAGCAGGGTCTTTTCCGGCTGGTGGCGCTGGTAGCGGGATGGTGAGCCGAGCGCCGGTAGCACACCAGGCAAGGGTACTGGCAGCGGCAAGTCGAAGTCCTTTTCGACAGGGTGTCAGTGCCAGTGTAGTTCAGCGTTTGGGGGGATTCCGAATCAGTCCGAAATCCAGTTGCCGGAGAGGAAGGGTGCCTGGTTCGAAGCCAAGGGCGCAAATTTAACATATTGATATTTAATGGTTTTTAGTCGGCGTCCGTTGCCCATTTGCATGACTAAGCACAACAATGCAGGACTAATGTCCGTGCCGCCATCACGCCATCGGGGCGGGGCAGGGGAAGCAACAAGAACAAGGACCGACTCCACCCGGATGACAGAACGCCTGCCGAACGTCACGCCGCCATGACATGGGCCCAGCGCCTGAAACGGGTCTTCCAGATCGACATCGAAACCTGCGAGAAGTGTCAGGGGCCGGTAAGGATTGTCGCCTGCATCGAAGACCCGGCGGTGATCCGGCAGATACTGGCACATTTGAGCAAGAGGGAATCCGCCGATTCCCAGGCACAGCTCCCGCCTGAACGGGCCCCGCCGCAGAGCAACCTGTTCGACGACGCCTGACTCGATTACAAGTAGAAAGAAGGAGAATTTACAGTCTGCCAAGGAGGGCGGCCGGCGGCCCCTCGGTCCGGTGCCGGCATGCGTGCCTGTTTTCAATGCATCGGGGCTGACAAGCAGAGGATTTCCGGGTTTTCCGTCCAAATGGACGACCATGCATGAATCACGATGGCTTAACGACCACACACCTGGACACACCTGGACATTGCCCTGGTTCAGAGATACCTTTTGTACTTCTTATAAGCCGAAATGGCAGACGCGAATTCGCCGGAATCGGCACACTGGTCCTTCATGGCGTTCGGACACAATGATGTTGGATTGCAGCGAGAATTGACCTAGTTGCATTTATGATTGACCACCAAAATAGGCCTCCTGCGCAGAGAATCAGCAGCACTCAGTGGGTCAATTACTCAATGCAAAAATAGCAAAAGCGGGTCAAACGAAGAAGCAATTCAACACACTATGCTCACCTGAATAGCGGAAAACAACAGCCAGGTATTTATAGTCACTTCGGCCAACAGCATTCATGGCGTGCCGACGGAACTGATCAGAAAGGGCCGCATGGGCGAGATCTTCCTCTTCGACCTGCCTGACAGGCAGGTGCGGGCAGATATCTTCGCCATCTATCTGAACAAACGCGGGATTGATGACGACAACCTGGAATTCACTCTGCTGGCTGAAAAAACACGGGTTTTTTCCGGCGCCGAAATTTAACAGGTCATGGTATCGGACCTTTACCACAGCCTTGCCAAGTGCCAGGTGGTAACGACTGATTCACCGCAGGACGAAATTACTCGCACCCGCCCACAGTCTGTTGTGATGGCAGAATCCATCGAAGCGCTGCGGAACTGGGCTAAGGATCGCACTCATCAAGCGTAGCCCCGACCGCCAAGATCTTACTCACAAGCCTGACGCAATTGTCACTCCGTTCAATCTATCCATCTGACTTAATGCGATACCCTGGCAAGTAGCTGTTCTTTTCCAGTCATGTTCTGAATGGTTGAAGTACTAGGGGACCCGGAGATTGCTTCATGCTCAATGCACTTTCGCCAATACCAGGAAGGGATTATCGTGCGTTAGTCACAAATTCCGCCGCGACATTATGTCGCATTGTGCGCATTCAGACTTGTGCTAGGATGCGCCCAAACAAGAATGGTTTCGATTCTCAACTTATCCACTTTTGTTTCAGCAATGACTTGTGAATGGAAATTCAACATGTGATCGGTTCCCCCGGGTGAATATTCCAATCAGTGTCTTTCGAGTGCCTGATAAAACCGACTTTCTTAAGACTCTTTCAATCAGACAGGATCAAAATTGCCATGACAAGCAATACAACAAGAACAGAACAAAACCGGAGTTCAATCTTAACAGGTAACAGAGTAACAGGAGCTTTAGCCTACTCGATGGCACTGGCCGTGACAGTTGGCCTGTCAAGTCCGGTTATTGCCCACACTCGTTTCGAAATCCCGGTAATCAACGAAGGACAACGTGTTTACAACAACATGGTCATTGGACATGGCTGTGGCGAAAATGATGTCTATGGCACGTCCGTCGTATTTCCTGACGGCGCCACCTCTTCCGTGACGGTGGATGGTGAACCCCACGCCGGCTCGCTGGGCGATTTTCTCAGTAACTGGGGAAACAGCGTTCAGGCCGTCTATTCCCGGGCGTTATTCGACGCTACCGGCGGCAAGGAAGACAATAACGGAAACTCCGTAGGTTTCTGGGCCGGGGGTAATCCATTACCCCACCACCTCGTCGGGCTGGTCCCGTTCCGAACCAGTGCTATCAACTTCGTGGCCGAATCCTGTGCAGTCAGCGTACGTTTCTACGTTTCGATTGTGGATATTTGCCAGATTACGACTGCCGAGGAGCTGACCAACGAGGGCGTAGCAGGACTATGGACACACAACAATCTGGGGACAGTGTTCGATCGTATCAGCAGCTCCGACGACGGACCAGCACCCCTTACCGTCATGCGCGATCTGGAAGCCAATCCTTTACCTGCCTCCTGTGGCGTCGACGGCGTTGCTGTTGAGGTCCGGCCCAGTGCAGACCAGATCAACAGAGACATGCCAATACGCTACGAAGGCGTCCAGGCATGGCCTATTCCCTGACAAGTGGTGTAGACTCGACGGCCTCGGGTTACCCTAGGCCATCGACGTTTCAATTGTAATCCCAAGGAGTGGCTATGAAATTCCAAATGACCGTTTCTTTCATCTCGCTGGTTCTATCACTGGCGGTTCCCAGCGTGTATGGTCATGGTGGCACGGCAGTTTTTGACCCGGAGGGCAACAGCGACACCTTCACCGCCCTGGTCCGTATCACCTGCTTTAATGACGGTACTGGAGATGCGGGGTATCTTGTTGCGCGAATTCGGGATAACTCATTGCCGATGGAAGGCCTCTACCTAAACATGCAGATCCTGAAGGGAACCCAGGCCATCAGCATCACCGATCAAACTCCTGGTGACGCAGATTACACTCCCTACGTTCTCCTCGAAGGGGGCAACGGCGTTTATACTCTCATGCTTAATCACACCAAAGCCGGCTCCCACACCTTCGATCTCGAGTGGCACTGTATGACTCTGGATAATTTGCACACCGGGACCGATATTCTTGTCGATCAATATCACTGAGTTGCCCCAGTGAATCGGCGGTCCAGATTAAGTAGGTTGATCGGTATCACATCAATATTAGTGGTACCGATGTTGCTGGCCAACTGCACCCATGTGGAGCCCTGGCAGCGTGGCACGCTGGCAAAACCGCAAATGGCTCTGGATCACCATCCACTTCAGTCCCGGCTTCAGACTCACACCTACGAAAGCCGCGAGGCAGGAGTCCGTATTGAGGGCACTGGTGGTGGCGGTTGCGGCTGCTATTGAACAGCTTGTCGACCTGGAGGTTTTCCTGGCCGATAGCCGATAATTGTTACACCACGCAATAGAATCAATACCATGCACTTCTTTCTGCGCGGAAATTCGGGTTTCCAGTGTTCAAGACCCAGCATCTAAAAAGCGGGCAAAGTGCGTTAATGTCAAAATCAAACGACAACTTTTCAACGTCTACGGATTCAGCTCAGCAATCGGAAAACGCCAGAGCCGCTTCTCATGCCTTACAGGCCCTGACATCGGTGGCCCTGCTTATCCCGGGCATGATTCCACCGGGAGCCCTTGGTGCCGAGCTGATCAGCAGTGGTATCAACGTCCAATATTCTCAGTATCAGGAAGGGCAGCGTGACCTGATTAATGTTAAGAGCGGAAGAGAAGCGCTCAATGTGGAGGTATTACATCTTGATGGAAGAGTAGAGCTTCCTGCTGGCAGGTTTATCACTTATAGCTACACGCAGGATACCTGGTCTGGCGCTACGCCTGTAGCCACGGCGCCACTTGCTGCCGATGTAAACCGACCGATCCTACAGAACACCTCAAGCGGTGTCATCACAACTGGAGCCTCGCCTTTTCTTAATACTGAACTGTTTCTGGATCGGAACCGCAATCCCTTACAAGGGAGTTCACTGACCGTCGACCCACGCAATGTGTTGGTCCTGTCATCCGCATCACCCGAATCCAGGGATCAACTGGAAGCGACCGTAGGTCAGGAATGGAGGAACAACAGAATCTCGGTGGGATTTGGTGTCTCGATAGAAAATGATTACGAATCCCTGTATGGCAACATCGGCAGCCAGCTAAGTTTCAACGATAACCTGACCACCGTAAGCACCAGCCTCGGTTACTCCACCAATCGGACCGAAGCTATCCTGGATCCGGATATTCTTCCCTACCTCACGCGTAGTGCCTATGCAGACGACATTGCGCGGCGTGGCGATTCTGAGGTTCTGACCGGCAACATGCACCGCTGGTCACTAGGCGCAGGACTGACCCAGGTAATCGATCAACAGTCTCTGGTGGATTTCAGATTGAGCCTGGCGGCCAACAGCGGATTTCTTGAAAATCCATACAAAGCTGTATCAGTACTCTTCGTAGACCCGGCGGTGCATCCAGCCAATGCATTGGATCCGGTGCCCGCGAGTCTGCGAGCGCTGTCAGAACAACGCCCCGACAACCGTGATCAACTGGGATTGAGCATCAGGTATATTCATTATTTTGAGGTACCAGAAGCTGCCCTGCATGTCACTATCGAAACTTCCCATGACAGCTGGGACGTCAACACAAGCAGCCTTGAACTGGAGTGGGCACAATCTATCGCCTTCGACTGGCTACTTTCACCAAGGGTTCGCTACTATACGCAGAGCAAGGCAGGATTTTACGAAAACTACCTAGTTTCAGAACAGGCATTCAGAAAAACTGCTACCAATGCTCAGGGCCAGCAGGTCTGGGTTGATACCGTCAATGAACAGGTCCGCTACTTTCGGGATAATCTGGGAAATTTTTATAATTCCGCAGGAGAGCTGATTGATCAATTTGAGCTGGACCTCCGGCCCCTTATCCAACAATTCAATCCGACATTGTTACCCCGGCATTTCAGCAGCGATCATCGGCTGTCATCGTTTGGTTCACTGAGCGCGGGTATCACCGTGTCACGCTCCTGGAAAAATGGGCTAAGCTTCGAGGCTGGCTTGGAGTACTACGACCGAGCTGCGGACCTGGGATCAGGTGGAGGGCCTAACTCTCAATTCGCTGACTTTGACTTTATCTCATTCAATGCCGCCTTGGGACTGGATTTCGGGATCGCCAACTCTCGCCGCCTGGTCGGGAGCATGAACAACACTGCCGGTATGGCTCACATGGACCACGCGAACAGTGATCACCGAAGCCGCGTGCCCGCGGGTATTCGCTTCAGCCATCGGCTGCATGAAGCCGGACAATGGATGGTTGGCTACCGAACTCAGTTCGTCAGGCAGGCCGGAGACCTGCTTTCGGGCGACAGCTCCGCAAGCGACCCGGAGGTTGTGCTGAACGGGTGCCGCGGTACCGACGGCTGTCGATCGGTCCCCACCTACATGAACATGAAAATGCACATGCTGGACATCATGTATGCCCCTACCGACTGGCTCACTCTCTCGATTATGCCCCAGTTTGTCGACATGGACATGGAGTTACGGGACCTGGAAGGTCGGCCTCCGCCGCGACTGGAAGCCCATGAACACATCGGTGAGTCAGGACACACCACCGGAGGATTGGGCGATACCCTGGTAGTTGGGCTGGTGGGGCTTTATGACAGCCCGCAACACCATCTCCAGGCCGGCATCGGAGTCCGGATTCCAACCGGCCAGGTTGACCTTGAGCTACGCCGGACTTTTCGCGCCGACGGAGGACTGTTTCATTTCGGCATGCAGTTGGGTTCCGGCACCTTTGATCTGGTGCCTTCGCTAACCTATAGCGGCGAATCCGGTCAATGGCACTGGGGAGCCCAGTGGCAGGCAGATTATCGACTTGAGTCCGAAAATGAATCCGGCTACCGTTTGGGAAATGGCTGGCAACTGGCCGGCTGGAACGGCTTTGACCTGACGCCCTGGCTGAGTGCTACCCTGCGTACCTCATACCGCAGTTTGCAGCCCATTCAGGGCGATTTCGACCGCTATAATGCCCGCATCGGACCCATGGATTTTCCTTACAATCAAGGTGGTGATTACTGGGATATCGGGATGGGACTGAACATCGCTTTCTCACGGGGTTGGCTACAGGGAAATCAGCTGGGACTGGAGTGGAGTCGTCCGATACATGAAGAGTTGAATGGATTTCAGAGAGAAACAGAGGATCGCCTTGCGCTGAACTGGCAGTTTCATTTTTGATTGCCTGAATTTCGATAGGCTGAAACATGCAACTCCATACTTTCTCCTTCACCGCCATGGGCACTCCCTGCAGCCTGCAACTTTATGCACCTGATCACGCTGTGGCAGGGCGTGTCGCCCGTCTGGTAACGTCCGAAATCGCACGCCTGGAATCCAAATTTTCAAGGTACCGAGCCGACAGTTTACTCAGCAAAATAAACAGGATTGCGGAGCATGGAGGATCCTTGCGGGTAGATAAGGAGACTGCCGGCATTATCGACTATGCGATTGCCTGCTTCGAACAGAGCGAAGGGTTGTTCGATATTACTTCGGGCATATTACGTCGAGCCTGGAACTTCAAATCTGCGCAGCTGCCTGACCAGGCACTCGTCACTGAACTCCGTTCGCGAATCGGCCTGGAAAAGGTCGAATGGGACGGTACTACCCTGGGGTTCCCCCTGGCAGGCATGGAACTGGATCTTGGTGGCGTAGTCAAGGAGTTCGCCGTGGATCGGGCAGCTGCAGTATGCCGGGAACAGAATACGAAGCATGCCCTGGTAAATCTGGGTGGCGATATCAATGTCGTTGGTTGCCACTTCCAGGGTGAGCCCTGGCAGGTTGCTGTCAGTGACCCGGAGCAGCCTTCCAGTCCATTTTATTCATTGAATGTATTCAAAGGAGCCCTGGCCAGCAGTGGCGACTACGCACGATGTGTAACTATCAATGGTCGTCGCTACGGGCATGTTCTCAATCCCCGCACGGGATGGCCCGTGTCCTGCCTGAGTGCTGTCAGTGTGTTGAGCGACTTCTGTGTCGTGGCGGGAAGTGCGTCGACAATCGCAATGTTAAAGGAGCAGGATGGCAAGACCTGGCTGCGGGAACTGGGCCTGCCCCATGTCTGGATGGATACCCAGGGTAACAGGGGCGGATCACTGCTCGATACTCCGGATCAAGTATCAGGCATGAAATAGAGGGGACACTCAGAATAGAGGGGACACTCACAACTTAACAACATAATGCGCGTTGCATGGCAGGCAGTAAGCAGTTTCGCAACGAATCAAGAAAGGCCTGGGCATGGTGGAAGGTACTAACATCAATTTCCCTGATCCCGACAGTTAAGTTGTTAAATTGTGAGTGTCCCTTGATGTCGGCTGGTTCAGCAGCCGTTCATTTTCAGCTGACTACACTGATTCAGACCCACTTGAGTCAGGAGCAGTCAGATGAAAGCAGTGGTTTTACTGGCAACGGTCGTAGTGGTTGGCTGTGCGACCCCCTACCAGAGTAAAGAGGCCAACATTTTCAGTTCGCGGGGCTATTCCCACACCCAGCTCAGCGAAGACACCTTCGATGTTTATTTTGAAAGTTACCAGCGGGAGGAAGAACGGGCCCGCGATTTTGTTCTGTTACGTACAGCCGAGCTGTGCCTGTCGCACCAGTTCACCCGCTTTACCGTGCTGGAACAAAGCCGACGTTTTCCTTCCAACACCGGCTCAGTCACACCGACCGTGGCCGTTGGCGGACGCTACGGCAATGTCACCCCGGTGATCGCCACCAGCGCTAACAGCGACGGCCGCAGCAACGTGCGCAACCGCGTGCAGTGTCTGAATGGAGAGGGGCAGGCGACCAGCGAAGTGTATGATGCCAGCTACGTGAAGGCGTCGGTGGCGCAGAAGTATCACCTGACCCTGTGAAAACGGGATCAGTGATTAACAGGGTCAGAGTAAAAATACAGCGCTACGGCACTGAAGCAACAGTTTGGGAACTGCTGTAATTTTACTCTGACCCCGTTTAAGTCTGCCCATCAGGCATTGTCAACGTTGTGGTACACGTTCTGCACATCGTCCAGTTCGTTCAGCAGGTCCACCAGTTTCTCGAATACTGCGACATCTTCGCCTTCCAGTGAAATCGATGCCTGTGGCAGAAACTGAATCACGTCTGCTTCGAAATCCACCTCACCATCAGCGTTGCCAAAATTTTCACAGATGGTCTGGCGGGCATTGCCATATTCGGTATCCGGAGCGAACACAGTGACCTGGCCGTCTTCAAATTCCACATCGGTTACGTCCACGTCGGCATTGAGCAGGGCTTCCAGGACCGACTCCTCGTCTTCCGCCTGAAACTTCAGAATGGTGCAGTGATCAAACAGGTGGCTGACATTACCCGGCGTACCGATCTTGGTCTTGGTTTTCATGAAGCACTGCCGCACGTCTCCGTAGGTACGGTTGGGATTGTCGGTCAGGCATTCCACGATAAGCATGCTGCCGGAAGGACCGAAGCCTTCATAACGGGCGACTGAAAAATCCTCGCCGTCGGTGCCGGATGCCTTGTCCAGCGCCTTTTCAATAACATGGGTGGGCACCTGGTCTTTCTTGGCGCGCTCGATCAACGCCCGCAGCGTCAGGTTTCCAGCCGGGTCTACGCCGCCAGTCTTGGCGGCTACGTAAATCTCACGCGCGTACTTGCTGTAAACGCGGGTTTTGGCCTCGGCAGTCTTGGCCATGGATTCTTTGCGGTTCTGATAGGCTCGTCCCATGTTGTTCTGCTGTCCTGCTTGTCAATTAAGGGTGTTCACGAAAAAGCGCCGCATAGGATAAATGGGGTCAGAGTAAAAATACAGTGGTCTGGAAGCACGCTTCCGTGGCTGATTGGGGGATCCGATGACCCCGAGTACAAGCGCGTTCAATCTTCGAGGCAGTGTGCCAATGAAGATTTTGCGAAATGTCGGGCTATTACCAGTGGCAAAGTACCTTCGCACCAACTCGCCAAGACTACTGTATTTTTACCCTGATCCCAATTATGCCGGGATTGCAATCTCCCTGCTGGGGGCCAATAATGACCGCTCCGGGCTGGCTTGTAGCGTTTCGGGAAGCCGCCAAAAACAACAACTTACAACGGGTATCACGCTATGAATCAAGCACAGGCCACTGGCGGCGGGCTGCAGGCCGGTAAAATCATCAATATTGCCAGTATCGTGGCAGTTGTTCTGGGGGCTGGGCTGGCCCTCTGGGCGCTGCTGGCACCGATCGGCGTCTGGCTGGGCATGTGGGATTTCCGGCAGGGATTTACCCTGCTGCGCAACGCCTCTCCTTTTGCGCTGTGGATCGCCGGATTTGGCCTGTTGGCCACCATCGCCGGCGCCGTGGGCCTGTTTGCCATGCAACTCGGTAACAGCAGAAAACTCACCATCCTGGCCCTTATCAGTACCATTGCGGCAGGACTGGCCTACTCGGTTCCCACTGCCTATCGGACTACCGACGCGCCACCGATACACGACATTACCACGCTGCCCGACAACCCTCCGGAATATGTGGCCATTGCACCGCTGCGTGCCAACGCAGCCAACAGCATGGTTTACGGCGACAGCCCCAATATGACTGCCCAGCGCCTGGCAGAACTCACCCGGGAAGCTTACCCGGATATGGTTCCGCAACGCTTCAGCGAAGCGGCTGACGAAGTCTTTGACAGAGCCGTGTCGGCGGTTCAGCAACTGGGCTGGGAACTGGTGGACGCAAACCGGGCCGATGGCCGCATTGAAGCCACCGACACCACCTTCTGGTTCCGCTTCAAGGACGACGTGGTGATCTACATAACCCGCGAGGGCAATGAAACAGTCTTGAATGCGCGTTCACTTTCCCGAGTGGGTGGCAGCGATTTCGGCAAAAACGCGCAGCGGCTGCGCGATCTGTTTGCCCTGCTCTAGGGAGCCGGAGTAAACAGAAAACATGGGGTAAAGTAAAAAGTCAGCAATACAGCCATCAGGCTCCTCAGCATTTTCAATTTCGCGCTCCCAGCCGAACAGCTGACTTTTTACTCTGACCCCAATTATCTGGGATGTTGTTACGAATTGTCGCGTAACCCTCTGGCGGCTTGACATAAACGGCTTCGAGTCCGAAACTGATTTCCCCTCCTCCCCTTGCTGGAGAATAATAATGTTTTATTACAAGAAGTTAGTTATCAGTCTCACCCTGACATGCAGTCTCGGCCTGGTGGCAGAGCAGAGTGCGGCGCAAGCCCCAGCCGAAGCACGCGACACGGCACGGGACATTCCCATGCACGCTGTCGAAGGTTTCTTCAAGCTTCCCGAAGGACTCTATTTCGGCGAGGTGCTTGGCATTGCCACCAATTCCAAGGGCCATATTTTCACCTACACCCGCAGTGGCGATACCCGTCTTTTCGAATTCGATCAGTTTGGCAATTACGTGCGTGAAATCGGCGTCGGCCTGTACGGTTTCGAATTTGCCCACAAAGTCCGTGTCGACAAGGACGACAACATCTGGGCAGTGGACGAAGGATCCAACCAGGTAATCAAGTTCAACCCCCAGGGACGTGTTGAAATGGTGCTCGGGTACCGGCCGTCGGCAGCCGACGGAGTATTGGAGACTTTCCGTGGCCCGGGTCCGGATAATCCCTACCTGTTCGCCCGGCCTACGGATGTGACCTGGGATACCGAAGGCAATATTTTTGTCTCTGACGGTTATTTCAATCACCGCGTCGTGAAATACAGCCCCGACGGTCACTACATTACTCAGGTGGGCTTCGGTGAACGCGGTGACGAAATCGACGAATTCAACACCCCCCATACCATCGCGTCCGACGACTTCGGCAATATCTATGTAGGCGACCGGGGCAACCGGCGCGTCAAGGTCTACAACAGCGATCTGGAACTGCTGGACATGTACGAAAACGTCGGGGCTCCCTGGGAAATCTGCATCTCTCCGGGCCCTCATCAGTACCTGTTCGTTTCCAATTCCAACTCCGACAGCAATCCTGCCGCCTCGTGGGAAACAGCAGGCGAAGTGTACAAGATGGAACTCGACGGCACGGTGCTGGGAAAATTCGGCCACGCCGGAAAGGGTGCCGGTGAATTCCAGACCATCCACGGCCTGGATTGCCGAAATCCCAATGAGTTGTACACCGCCGAAATTTCAGCCTGGCGCGTACAGAAAATTCTTCTGGACCCTGAATTCGGAAACTGACCACTGCGGTTGGTATTCAAAATTCAATTATTACTGACAAGAATTCAGGAGAATACACCATGAAATTTAATTTAAACCAACTGCTGCGCCTGTTCGGCCTGGGCCTGATTGCCTCTACTCCCGTTTCACTGCTGGCACAGGTGCCAGATATCCCCTATAAGGCCAGCGATGCCCTGAGCGGATTTCCCAGCGATATCTACCTCGGCGAAGCAGCCGGTGTGGCAAGAAACTCCGCCGGAGAGATCTTTGTTTACACCCGGACCGGCAACCCCACCATCACGCTCGGCACCTCGCGGGCGGTCTCCCACGGTGGAGCACGCCTGTTTCAATTCGACGCCAATGGCTTTTACATGCGGGAAATCGGCCAGGATACTTACGGCGCGCTTTATGCCCAGCAGGTTCGCGTCGACTCCGAGGACAACATCTGGACTGTCGACCAGATGTCGGGTCAGGTTATCCGCTTCAATCCGGCCGGCCAGATCACCATGGTCATGAGTCGCAAACCGGAAGCCATGCCAGTACCGGAACGGCCATTCACCGAGCCGGCCAACAATGGTGTGGGACGCGAGGGAGAGTCCTTCCAGGGCCCGACCGACGTGACCTGGGATTCTGACGGCAACTTCTATGTTGCCGACGGTATTCGCAATGCCCGCATCGCCAAGTACGATCCCAATGGCAAGTGGGTGATGAACTGGGGCAGCTACGGGTCCGGCCAGGGCCAGTTCAATGTCGTCCATGGCATTGCGATCGATCGCAACGACAACCTGTATGTCGCCGACTACAACAACGAACGGATCGAGGTTTTCGATACCATGGGTAATTTTAAACGCCAGCTGACCGGATTCGGGCATCCCATGGCAATCTGTATTACCCCGGGACCAAACCAGGTAATGTACGTATCGAACTCCAATGCACCGGACAACCTGGATGTCGGCGGCGAAATCTACAAAATGCGACTGGACGGCACCATTATCGGTAAATTTGGTACGGCCGGTAAAAAAATCGGCGACTTTGGCACCGTGAATGCCATCGACTGTCAGCAGGAAAACAACCTGCTGGTTGGCGAACTGGGCAACTGGCGGGTACAGCGCGTCGAACTGCAGCACTAGAGCAGGCTCTGAATGGCGCCCCGGTAAATCCTGGCGCCATTCAAACCGGTTTGAGCCGGTGTTGGTGCAATGAAAATGGGTTCACCCATCAGCTCCCGGTTTACACCTGACCAGGTACGTCAAAACCGCGTTGAGCGAAGCAGGCGTCGGGCACTTCGCCACCGCACGGCTTTCCCAGATATCCCCCACGTTACCGACAGATTGAGTTCCCTTACCCTCACTGATCGCTTCGATCCCCGAATTTCACAGCGGTTGGCCGGCTGTACCGGACCACCGGTTCGACGCTGGCTTTATTTATGCATTATCAATTCCCGGAGCTGCCGTCTCTCTCACCACGGACTCCGCTGCTACAAACATTGTGGAGACAACATGTTATTAATAATCAATAAATTGCCGAAAACGGTTTTCGGCAACCCCAGGTTGCGCCTGTTATTCGCTGTTGCCCTGTTTCTGGGCCTGCCCTCTCTCCATGCACAGGAACTGCCCACCGTTTCCAGCAAGGTCGCCAACTCGACTGCCATGCCGGGCTACTTCACGCTGTATTGGGACGCGTCCGGTGGCAGGCTCTACTGGGAGATCGACAAGCTGGATACCGAATTCCTGTACCAGGTGTCCATGGGGTCCGGGCTGGGCTCCAACCCGGTTGGAATCGACCGCGGCCAGTTACGTGGCACCTATGTACTGTCCGCGCAGCGGATCGGTCCCCGCGTTCTGCTCATGGAACCCAATTACCGCTACCGTGCCAGCAGCGACAATGAACTGGAGCGGCGGGCCGTCGAGGATGCCTTCGCGCCATCCGTGCTGTGGGGCTTCGATATCGTGGCCGCGTCCGGCACCACGGTGCTGGTGGATGCCACCGACTTTTTCCTGCGCGATGCCCGGGATGTCATCGGCCAGGTCGCCAACTCGAACCAGGGGACCTACACGCTGGATAAAACCCGCAGCGCCATTTACCTGCCCAACACCAATGCCTATCCGGAGAATGTGGAGGTCGAGTCGCTGCTCACCTTCACCAGCCGTAATCCCGGCAACCTGGTCAGGAGCGTGGCTGCATCCGGCGATGCCATCACCCTGCGCCAGCATCACTCGCTGGTCAAGCTGCCGGATGCCAATTACACACCCCGCTTCGCAGACCCGCGGATCGGCACCAACGGTCCGGACATACAGGACTATGGCACGGACATCGATCAGGACATGCAGGTAAGGCTGGTCGCCCGGCATCGCCTGGTAAAAGCCGACCCCACCGCGGAACGATCCGAGCCGGTTGAGCCCATTGTCTATTATGTCGATCCGGGTACTCCGGAACCGATCAGGAGCGCCCTGATCGAAGGCGCATCCTGGTGGAATCAGGCCTACGAGGCGGCCGGATTCATCAACGCCTTCCAGGTTCGCGAGTTGCCCCCCGGCGCCGATCCGCAGGATGTCCGTTACAACATGATCCACTGGACTCACCGCAGCACCCGGGGCTACTCCTATGGCGGCTCAGTCATGGATCCGCGGACTGGTGAAATCATCAAGGGCAACGTCAACCTGGGCAGTCTGCGGCTGCGACAGGACTATCTGATGGGTCAGGGACTGGTTCCCGCTTTCGATTATCTCACCGCCCTGGTGGAAGGCACCCAACAGTCGGTCGATATGGCGCTGGATCGGGTGCGTCAGCTATCCGCCCATGAAGTTGGTCATACCCTGGGTTTTCCGCATAATTACCTGGGCAGCACCTATGGCCGCGAGAGTGTCATGGACTACCCGGCACCACTGATCGAAATCACCGACGACGGGCACCTGGATTTTTCCAATGCCTATATCCAGCGCATCGGCGAGTACGACAAGCTGGCGGTACGCTACGCCTACGAGCAATTTCCTCCCGGTGCCGATGAGGAAGAGGAACTGGCAAAGATCGTTCAGGAAAGCCTGGATCGCGGGCTGTTGTTCATGGCTCACACCGACAATAACTTCATCGGGGCCGGGCATCAGTACGCCAGTGTCTGGGATAACGGCGCCAATCTGGTGGATCAGCTGAAACACGAGATTGAAGTCAGGCGCATCGGCCTGGAGAATTTCTCGGAGGCAGTGATACGTAACGGCGAACCCCTGTCCACGCTCGAGACGGTTCTGTTACCGCTCTACATGCACCACCGTTTCCAGCTTAATTCCGCTGCCCAGAGTATTGGTGGCGCCGACTACCGGTATGCACTGCGCGGTGATGGCCAGGATCCTTTTACCATCGTCGACGGGGCTGAACAGCGTGATGCCCTGGAAACCGTGCTCTCTACCCTGAGTGTCGATTTTCTGGCCCTGCCACCGGCTATCCTGGAACTGCTGCCCCCTCCCGCCTACCGCTACAACCGGGGTGAAGCATTCCCGGGGCGGACCGGCTTGTTATTCGATCCCCTCGGCGCCGCAGAGGGTTCCGCCAGCTTCTCGGTTTCGCAATTGCTGCATCCGGAACGCATGGCCAGGCTGGTGGCCTATGGCAGTATGGGGGACTATCCGGACCTGGAGGAAGTCATCGACCGATTGCTGGAAGTTACCTGGGAAGCAGTGCGGCCGACCGATGCCTACGACTCCCAGGTTTTGCAGGTTGTCCAGCGCGTAACGCTAGAGGCGATCATGACACAGGCAGCCAACAGCGCCAACTCGGGCGCGGTCAAAGCTGTCCTGGCCGACCGCCTGGACCGGCTGGCCCGGGGCCTTGAGCAACTGCAGAATCCGAACCCGCATCAGACCACCGCTGCCGCAGATATCCGCCGCTGGCAGCAACGCGGTGTGAGCGCGACTCCGGCGGCAGCGCTGCAAATGCCACCGGGCGATCCTATCTAGAAACAGGCCGGGTGAATCCAGCACGGACCGGTTAAAAATCCGAACTCGAAAAAGGATAACACCATGAAGCAGCCGATACAGAGAGAGCCGGCTACAGTCCCGACAATCCGCCGGAGCGCACCGGTCAGCAGAATAGCGGCGCTCCCTGTTCTGCTGATTGCGCTGTTCACTGTGTCTATGCCCGTGCTGGCCCAGCCGCCTTACGATCTTCTTATTACCGGAGGCCGTATCGTCGATGGCACCGGCAACCCCTATTTTTACGGTGATGTTGCCGTCACCGGGGACCGGATCGTTGCCATAGGGCAATTAGCAGACGCATCAGCCGTGCGGGTAATCGATGCCGAGGGCCTGGTGATCGCGCCAGGATTTATCGATCTGCACACGCATACCGATCTGCTGGGTAATGGAATGGCGGAAAGCAAGATCCGCCAGGGTGTCACGCTGGATATCATGGGCGAAAGAGACAGTGTCGCGCCACGGGACGGCCTGCCGGCAGGCACGGATTCCCATGCGGGTGACTGGACGACCTTTAGCGAGTATTTCGAGCGGCTGGAAGATCAGGGCATCTCCATGAATATCATTTCCCATGTCTCCGAGGGGCAGATCCGCCTCGTGGTCATGGGTTACGACCCCGGTCCGGCCAGCCCGGAGCAGCTGGAGCGGATGGAAAATCTGCTGGAGCGCTCCCTGAAAGAAGGCGCATGGGGTCTGGTGACCCGTTTTGAAAGCGGCGGCCCGGCACACCCCGAGGAAGTACTGGCACTGGCCGCGTTGACCCGCAAACACGGCAGCGTCTATTTTTCCCACATTGGCTCGGAAGGTTATGAACAGCAGAAGGAACTGGATTTCGCCATCCGCGTTGCCCGGGAAACCGGGATTCCGGTGCACATTCTGCATTTGAAAATCCGCGGTCAGAGACTTTGGGATGAGATGCCGGATTTTGTCGAACAAATCAACTCGGCACGGAGCAGTGGCCTGGATATTACCGCCAATCAATATCCCTATACGGCTATGAGTCATGGCTGGAGCGCCAATTTTCCGCTGTGGATGCGTGAAGAAGGCCCGGAGCGGTTTACCGAAATGTTAAGGGACCGATCGCTGCGGGAACGGATAAAAACCGACCCTGAATTTATCGCCTGGTCACAGGAACATGGCTGGTGGGAAGGTATCGCCATGGCCAGGGCTGGCACCCCCGAGGTAAAAGCCTACGAAGGGATGCGCCTGGTGGACATTGCCGCCCTGCGCGGCGATGCCGACCCGGCCGATACCCTGATCAGCCTGATGGCAGCAGAACAGGGCAATATATCCGGCGTGTTCCACAATCAGTCCGAGGACAATGTCCGCCTGATCATGCGCCAGCCCTGGGTCTCCATCGCCAGCGACGGGTCGGCCATCGATCTGAATGCTGCCGGTGTGCCTCATCCCCGTAACTATGGCACCAATGTCCGTGTCCTCGGGAAGTATGTTCGCGAAGAGGGCGTACTGACCCTGGAAGATGCCATCCGGAAAATGACTTCCCTGCCGGCACAGGTACTCGGCCTGCAGGAGCGCGGCATTCTCAAACCCGGCTTCTACGCCGATATTGTGCTGTTTGATGCGGACACTGTCAGCGATACCAACAGCTTCGAATTCCCCAAGTCTTATGCCCGGGGCGTACCTTACGTACTCGTGAATGGAAAACTGGTCATCGACCGGGGCCTGCATACCGGTGCCGCCGCGGGCAGAGTCCTGCGTGGTCCGGCCTATCAACCCTGACCCTGGGTGCCCGGATTTACGCCTGTTCAGGGTACCGGCTTAAGCGCAGACAGGCAGGGGAGAACCGACCTGCGCGTCTCGCGTCTCAGGCGACAATTCCAAACAGGCCGCCCACGCCAGCGGTAATAGCCATGGCCAGCGCTCCCCAGAACGTGACTCTGACGCAGGCTCTGAAAATCGGCGCGCCACCGGCCCGAGCGGCGATAGCGCCCAACAACGCCAGAAAAATCAGCGAGAAACCCGCCACCAGGGCAATCACGAGAGACTGCGGGACCAGCCAGGCAACCAGCAATGGAAGCAGCGCTCCGGTGGTAAAGGTCGCCGCCGAGGAAAACGCCGCCTGGATGGGACGTGCCCTTCCTCCTTCGGTTATCCCGATCTCATCCCTGGCATGGGCACCCAGCGCATCGTGCGACATCAACTGCTCAGCCACCTGCACCGAGAGTGCCGGTGTCAGCCCGCGACCTTCATAGATTTTTGCCAGTTCCTCTTTCTCGTATTCCTCGTTCTCTTCCAGGGATATTTTTTCCAGTTCCAGGTCGGCATTTTCAGTATCCGCCTGTGAACTGACCGAGACATATTCCCCGGCTGCCATCGACATGGCACCGGCAACCAGGCCCGCCAGACCGGCCAGGACGATGTCGCTCTGCGCCGCATTGGCTGCGGCCACGCCGATGATCAGGCTGCCGGTCGAAACAATGCCGTCGTTAGCTCCCAGTACCGCCGCGCGCAGCCAGCCAATACGATGTGATCGGTGTACCTCATGATGTGTCACTGCAGTTCTCCAAACTTCAACTCTTAGATCCCTGATCCAACCACTTCAATCCACCCGGGCCGATTGTCTGGTCCGGGTACAGAATCGGACAAAATCCATGTCCACCTGATCGGCAGTCAGCTGATAGTCCCCATCGCTGACCTCAGTCACCACATCGAGCCAGAATGCCAGGGCCTTGCTATTGGTCTTCAGAACCCTGATCAACCAGCGGCCAGGATGCTTCCGGACCAGTTCCAGCAGGGCAACCCTGCCGATTCCGCGACGTCTGAACCGGGTCGTGACAAAAAACTGATCGATATCGAACGTATCAGTCTCCTGTGGGTAAACCCGCAACAGACAGAAACCGGCAATCTGCCTGTCTGCCATGATCAGATAAGCCCACCTGTGCTTATTCTGCCAGTATCGTTGCAGAATCGCCGCGGCATTCAGTGACTGCTTTTCAGCATCTTCCGGATCCAGATACTGGCACATTTCCAGGACGTAGTCCTGGAACAAAGTTGGCAACGGTTCCTGACTGCCCTCGTCTATTTCTACCAGTTGGATTTTCATGAAAACAGCCGGGATTCGTTATCGAACTTATGAATAATGACTCGCTTATTGGCAGACTTCTGACTAGCAGCCTGTTACTCAGGAACTGTTGGCAAGTTAGCCCCGACCCATGGCGTTGTCCAGTATTCTGTGCGGGGTTCTGGAAGATTCTGTCTCTGCACGATTCCAGTTTCCCCACCCGGATCCGTTCATCCATGCAGGCCACCAATCCACTCGCGTCGGCTCCGGGGCTGGACAATCCGTCGCTTCAGCGATACCTTGCAGTTTCCATCTCGTCAGGCGGTGAGCCCTGCCTTTCAGAATCATTCAATCCGTTAGGGAACCAGTGACGTGACGCTTGCTAACCTGGCAGCAATTGCCGAAATCATTGGTATCTTCACCCTGGCCACCGGGCTTTTCTTCGGCATTTTCCAGTTGCGGGCCAATCGCGAGCAACAGCGAAATGCAGTGGCAACGAGCCTGGCGCAATCGTTCTATGACAAGGAGTTTTCAAAAGCCATCGTTCTGTTACAGAATTTCCCGGACGGGGTCAGCGCGGTTACTATTAATGCCGCCGGTCAGGAGTATGTTGAGGCTGCAGTCAAGATCTGTACCTCGTTCGAAACCATGGGTCTGCTGGTCTTTCGCAAAATTGCACCGCTCGATCTGGTTATGGATCTGGCCGGGGGTGTTTGCGCATCAATGTACCGGAAGCTGCAAAACTGGATCCACTTCAAACGCGAAACCCAACATCAGCCATCCTGGGCGGAGTGGTTCGAATGGCTGGCCACCCTGTCGGAACAACACAAGAACGAATCCATTCCCATACAGACGCGGGCAGCCAACTGGCGAAGCTGAGCATAATCCAGCGGCTGTCAGTTTCAGCCCATTGACCGTGCACCCGGCCCCGGAACACTCCGGGTCCATGCACCGACATCGATCGGGTGCGCGCATTAATACACTTGCCAGGCAACTTGGGTAACACGCCATGATTTCAGGTTATTTTCGCCATCCGACCATTTTTTCCGACCGCATCGCTTTCATCAGCGAGGACGACATCTGGGAAGTGCCGGCAGCGGGCGGCCGTGCCATTCGATTGACCGCAACCAACGGCCTGATCAGTTTTCCACGCTACTCTCCCTGTGGAAAATACCTCGCCTTTACCGGCATGGAAGAGGGATTTGGTGAGGTCTACACTATTCCCTCTACCGGAGGTGAAGTGAGGCGACTCACCTACTTCGGCAATAACTGCACGGTGATCGGCTGGACGCGGGACGGCGATGTTCTGTTCCGTACTGCTGCCAAAGATGCCAATCGAACCCCGGTGCTGTTGCGGGTAAATCCCGAAACACTTCGATACACCAATATGAATCTGGGACCTGCCACCTCAGTGGTGACCAGCACGAATGGAATCGCGGCACTGGAAAGAAATTCCCATCGTCCGGATCCTGCCCACTGGAAACGCTATCGGGGCGGAACGGCGGGAAAGATCTGGCTGGCTCCCGAACTTTTCGGTGAATACCGGGAAATACTGCAGAAACTCAACAGCAACCTCGCCAGCCCTCAGTGGATCGGTGAAATTCTTTACTTTCTCTCCGATCATGAAGGCTGGGGCAATCTGTATTCCTGCACAGCAGACGGCTCCGGCGTAACCCGGCTGACCGACCACGACAAATTCTATGCGCGAAACCTCAGTGGCGATGACAGGTCGCTGGTTTATCACTGCGGCGGCGATATTTTCCACTTCGACCCCACCGCGGGTGCATCGAAGAAGGTTGAAATCGACTACTACAGTCAGCGCCCTCAGAAACAGCGGCGTTTCATCAATGCCAGGAAGTATCGTGAGTCCTATGACGTTGCCCCGGATGGTTCAAGGATGAGTTACGGGGCCCGCGGCCAGGTATTTGCGTTCCAGAACTGGACCGGTGCCACCCATCGTTGCGGGAACAAAGACCGCGTCCGCTATCGTCTGAGTCGCTGGCTGCCGGACAGTAACACCCTGGCCGTGGTCAGCGACGAGAATAACGAGGACCGGATTGAAATTTATCAGCCGGGTGAATCGGAACCGCGAAAAATCCTCCGCGGTGACTTCGGGCTGATCCTGGACCTGAAGGCCGCGCCCAACGGTGAAATGCTGGCACTGGTGAACAATCGCAATGAAATCATTGTCGTCCATCTGGACGATAGTACCAGCGAAACCGTGGCAAAGAACTCGTTCAACTTCATGACCCAGCTGGGATTTAACTGGTCTCCCGACAGCGCCTGGATTGTGTACTGCCAGAACATCGATAAAGCCAATGCGCAGATACAGATCTACAGTATCAGTGAAAGGAAATCCTGGGCGCTAACACGGCCCGGATTGTTATACCGTTCACCGGTCTTCGATACCGACGGCAGATACCTGTATTTTCTCTCTCATGAACGTTTGAACCCGGTCTACAGTGATCTGCTCTTCGATGTATCTTTTCCAAAAACCAGCGTGCCCTGTGTATTGCCACTGCAGAAGTCCACGCTGTCGCCGTTCGTCGAGTCCACTCAGGCCGATGACCACGACGGCAAGGAAAATCCGGCCAGCGTTGTCGTGGATTTTGAGGGCATTGAATTCCGCGTACAGAGCTTTCCGGTCAAGGAACAGCAATTCCTTGAGATAATTCCGGGTCCGGAACGGAAGGTGTATTTCGCTAGTCAGTCACCCGAGGGCGCACTGGACAATGAAAGGTTCCCCTCGGAACCCGCTGCCAGAACCAGGATCAGCTGCTACGACTTCTCACTCCGGAAAGAAGAACCGTATCTTGATGGCGTTACCCGCTTTTCACTCTGTGCCGGCGGCAACCACCAGGTGGTACAGATCAAGCACGATATCCGGGTACTGAAGATCGGTGAGAAGCCGGATTCCAAGCAATCCCCCAGGGAGACCAATTCAAAAACCGGCTGGATAGATCTTGGCCGCATCAGGGTGCTGATTGACCCCGGCATGGAATGGCACCAGATGTACCGGGAGATCTGGCGACTGCAGAAGGAACACTTCTGGGTCGAGGATATGTCCAGGGTGGACTGGGACGGGGTCTATGCCCTGTACGAGCCGCTGATCGAGCGGATCGGCTGCCGCAGTGAATTTTCCGACCTGATCTGGGAAATGCAGGGAGAGCTGGGAACCTCGCACGCCTACGAGATGGGTGGCGATCTGAAACCACGCCCTACTTACCCGGTCGGTTTCCTGGGCGCCGATCTGGAATGGAATACTGCAGGAGCAGGCTACCGGATAACCCGGGTCCTCGATGGCGAGGTCAACGAGTTCGGCAGGAAGTCCCCGCTGTTACAACCGGGGCTCAATATCCAGGCAGGCGACGCGCTGCTGGGCATCGATGGCACCAGGCTGACCGGGAAGTTACCGCCCGAGGCGCTGTTACTCAACAAGGCGAAATGTGAGGTTGAGCTGGAAATTCAGCATCAGGACAGTTCGGTGCAGAACTACACGGTCAGAACCCTGTCAGACGAGTCGGAACTGCGCTATCGCGACTGGGTTGAGTCCAACCGCCACGCAGTGCATGGCAGGTCGGATAACAAGGTCGGGTATCTGCACATTCCCGACATGGGCGCCGCAGGCTATTCGGAATTCTTCCGCAATTACCTGCGCGAATGTGACCGGGACGGACTGATCATCGATGCCAGGTACAACGCCGGGGGGCATGTCTCACAGCTGATATTAAGTTTCCTCTCCCGGCAGATTATCGGCTTTGACAGCAGCCGCTGGGTAGGTGTGGAACCCTATCCGAATCACGCTCCCGCCGGTCCAATGGTGGTTCTCACCAACCAGTATGCCGGTTCAGACGGTGACATCTTTCCCCATGCCTTCAAGCTGATGGGGCTCGGTCCTGTGATAGGCAAGAGAACCTGGGGCGGTGTTATCGGTATCTGGCCGCGTAATTTCCTTGCCGATGGCGGCATCACCACGCAACCGGAATTTTCATTCTGGTTCAAGGATGTCGGCTGGGGGGTCGAGAACTACGGCACGGATCCCGACGTTGAGCTGGATATCGCCCCGCAGGATTATCTGGCAGGAAAGGATCCACAACTTGATTTTGGAATCGCCGAAGTCCTGAGACAGATTGCGGAGAAACCACCGTTGCGTCCCGCTTTCAGCAATCGCCCGGACCGCAGTGTCAACGGGGTTACGGCAGGGACCAGGACCGCGGGTGACGAATCGAAATAAAAACGCCTGCCAGTCTACCGTTGGTAGACTGGCAGGCGCTCTGAACCTGTCAGATCGTTGCAGAAGACCGGTTTCCGGAACTGCCACAGGGACTCTGAATGGATTCCCGTACAGCCTGCTTCCCGGCGTTCTTTCTTAGAACGTCCCGGTAACCTTCAAGGAGGTCACCACACCCCGGGTCGTGCAACGCTCTTCTATCTCTTCGATAATGCCTGCGGAGCGCCTGCCGATGAATCGGGTTCGCTCGCTGCACTGGTTGTTGTTGGTCATGTCCCGCACGTCGAAGCGCCAGCTGGTTCCGCGCGGGCTGATCCACTCACCAAACAGATTCACCATAGGCTCGCCGACAAAGTCTGTCACTTCGTCGATGTCATAGACCTTTTCGTTGCCGTCGAACCGGTTGTTCCACTGGCCGCCCCAGTTGACGCTCCATTCCGGAATGTCGTGACGGAAAGCCAGCGACCAGCGGCCGCGACCGTAGCGGTTGAAGCGTCGATCTTCGCCGGTAAAGGGATCGGTTATCTCGGAATCCTGTACGCCCCAGTTGGAGGTGACCAGCAGGTTGGGCATATTCAACATCCTCATCCTGACACTGGCATTGATCTGCAGGCCATACATGATCCCGTCACCGATGTTGCCATTGGCCGAATCCAGGCTGGTTTCGGATTTGGAAACATCGATACGTTCGATCACATCGTGGTGTTGATGGTAAAAGAGTGACGCATCGACCACGCCGGTATCATTCGGCAAGCGGTATTCAGAACTCAGCTTGTATGCCCACAACCATTCCTGGCGCAGGTTGGCATTACCGGAAAAGGTATTGGAATCCTCATCCTGGTCGTCTGTGGCGGCGACGAAGTCGCTGAAGCTGAGCTGGTTGACGATTTTCTCGATGGAACCCCGCAACTGCAACAGCGGCGTCACGTTATAGCGCAGGTCCACTTTTGGTTTGATAAAATCGAATTCCCGCTTGTTGTAGACATCCCCCTTCTGCTCGATTTCAGAATACTCGTACAACAAGGTGCTTTCCAGCGACATGCGGTCACTGATCGTCCAGTTATGAATCACGAACGGTTCATAACGGGTTTCCTGAACCGTGGAATTGGCATTGGATACCGCTACCGGCACCAGCCCGCCGACTGCATCCGATGGCGTGCCGGTCGAACTCAGGGTACCCAGGGCCAGCTTCGAATCGAGCGTCGTAATGGCCCGCTCAGCGCCGAATTCAACATTCTGCCCACCGAATACATCCATGGTATAGGACCCGCGCATTATATCTTCTTCTGTGGTGCTGGCATTTGCCAGGTACAGGTTCTTTTCCAGTTCTCCGGCGTCGAGGATGTCATAACGCTCACGCACACTGCTTTGATTGTCCTGGTTCTGAACGAACAGGAACTTGAAGCGATTGCGATTCTCGAAGAAGTGCTCGAAATCCCCGCCGATTTCCCAGTTGTCCTGTTCACCCGGAATATCGTTGAACTGGCTCAATGTAGAGTTGGGTGTGACAGTGAAATCAGTGGTGGTACGCGTCATCTCGGTGGGATTGTCGTTCTGGGACCATAGTGCATTGAAGCGGGCACTGGTCCGGCTGCTGAACTCGTAGGCCAGGTTGGCAGTCAGGTCATAACTGGTCTGCTCGGTAACCCGGTCTTCCTTCACATAGTCGTGAGGGGCAAACGTGCCCAGAATCGCTTTTTCTACGCTTTCCTCGTGACGGTAACGTGGCTCCGCAACGGCGCTGAGCACCATATTGAAGCCACCGAACTGGTTGGTATAGGAAACGTTGGCACCAGGCTGCAGATTGCCATCCTGGTGACGGTCGGCATTGAACTGGTACTGCACGGAAGAGTTGGACAGTTCGCCGACTGTGACGATATTGATCACCTGGCCGCTGCCGCGGACATCGAGCTCGCCGGACGTGCCCCGGATCAGCTGAATGTAATCCACCTGATCGGCGGCAATGCGGGTAAGCACGCTGCTGGTCTGATTGTTCTTGCCGGCAGTGCGCTTACCATTGATCAGGATCTCGGTGCCACCGGCGCCACTGCCGAATCCACGGCCTCCGCCACCTCCGCCACCGCCGCGGAAGCCACCGCCACCACCACCGGGAGGTCCTCCGCCGGTGGTCGACCCGAGGCCGGGAATCCGGTCGAGCATGTCTTTGGCCGTTACCGGACCATATTGATCAAAATAACTGTTCGGATAGGTGACGGTGGTTTCGTCATCGGCAATCTGTGCGGCAACCTGGCTGGAAAAGGCCACGGCTCCCATCAGACACGCGCTGGAAAGCAGAAGTTTAGATTTCTTTATAGTCATATTGCCACGCACTGTAGCTGGTCAAAGGGGAATGAAGGAGCCTGTTGCGTCCGCCAGACGGAATCTGACCACAAAGCTCGGTATTAAGAAAGCCTCTGTCAAAATTGGTTACAAGTTGGAGATCCGACAGCGCGTTTTTCATCGGTTCTGCGGTTCGATCGGCGCATGCCCCGAATTGGGGCCAGATCGGCTCTGCCAGCCGGTGAGGCCAGGGCCTTGAGACGTTCCGTTACTTACCTGCGCAGACTGCGACCCGCTGCTTCCGCTGGTCGAAGGCGACGATGTAATCCTGCAGAACTTCACCGCCTATCATAACCTCAGGAAAGCGTTCGGCCACCCGCGCTTCGACCTCCATAAGGCTCGCTTCGCCGACACGGAGGGGACCGTGCACAGTTGCGCGGCCAGTGTCGATAACGTTGTTGGTCAGGCGCGCCGGAGCTGCCGTCTGGAGCGGGCCGGCCATGATGTCGTTGTAGACAGCCAATGGTAGTACCAGTGCAACGGCTGCACCGGTATCCAGGTTCGCCAGCATCTGCCGGTCGCCGATCCAGACCGGAACCCGGAAGGCCCGATCATAAGGGAGCGCACCTCCCATTTCGGTGACCAGGCCGGTCGCCCGGGTAAAAATCAGCCGCCTGGCAGGAAAGTCGATCACCAGCAGCCCGTCGGCAAAAAAATCCCGTCCCACTATCCCCGCGATCGCCGCTTCGGGGGGCACGCTGCTGCTGTAATCACGGGTTATGACTTCAAGATTATCTTTCACCAGTCCGCCCACCGCCAGGGACGCCAAGCGTACAGTATCCACACTGGAAGTGC
This sequence comes from Pseudomonadales bacterium, assembly GCA_024234395.1. GTDB lineage: Bacteria > Pseudomonadota > Gammaproteobacteria > Pseudomonadales > Pseudohongiellaceae > NORP240. Next base: position 1,696,064 of record JACKOH010000002.1, on the reverse strand, counting down.
TGACCCCGTCACTGGTCGAGGTAACGCCGGCTGTCGTGAGGTTAAGAGCGGCGACAAGACTGGCATCGGCCCGCCCGAGGCCGCTGGCCCCGGTGTCCACGGCAAAAGTAAACGGGCCAAGGTCATTGACCATTGCCTCGATATAGACACGCCCGCCAACGATCCTGAAAGGAAGACTCACCTGTGCGCCTTCCTGGACCGTGGTCAGCACTTCGCACGCCGCTGACCTCCCGGCTTCCACCCGATATTGAGCCGTGATTGAATCGGCATTCTGCGCGCTCACCACCTGGGAAGTGATTATTGCTGCGATAGCTGACAAGATAATCTCTGTCTTCAAACTGTAGAAATAACAATTCAAACTTAATTTCTGCATACTGGTTCACCTCTCTATCCGACACAAGAGCGCCCTCAATAGAATGATGCACGGAAAGCAGCAGTTGGATGCAGGCTCAAGAATTATTGCAGCGGACCTGCGCTCAGATCAGGGAACCTCGGATTAATCAGCAGACTGTTAAGTCAACATTCTGGTAACGCCAGAGACTTCAGCGCATACCGGCTCCCAGGCTCCGCGAGAACGCGTATAGCTGGAAACATACTCTTCAAACTCGGGAATGTTATTTCCATTAGTACTTCTGGCATTCCAGATGACCTGTGCGGGCCAGAACTCTCTCAGAGCATCGACGAAGATCTGCAGCATTTGATCGAGTCGCTCTTTCTCGAGGATGCCTAACTGAAACTGATGGAAGGAAGTATCAGCATGTCGGTAAAGATTGGTCACATACATCGAGATTCGTACCCTCTCCGCAGGGGAACTATAATCTCCACAGGCGCGCACCCTGGTATACAATTCAGAAAATTCAGTATTCTGATACACTTCTGAATTCAGTTTCAGAATCTGATTTGTCAGCTCCTGATATGCGCCAACTTCTATTGCGCGCGTGTTGAGGGAGGTTTCCTGCGAACTTTGACGGATTTGAAGTCCGACAAATATCAAGGAGAAAACCACAGCAATACCACCAACTATTTCGGCGATCAGTGCCCATCTCTGCAGTGTTTCTCCAGTAATTCGACTCTCCAATTGCTTTGCACGCTCAGGTCGATTGGATTCTTCTGTATTCACCAATCGCTAAAAAGTGGCTTAACAAGCTGCTAAGGAACCTCTGATTTATTATGGAATTGCTCTGGCCTTCAGACGAGTTCACTGACGAGACGACTTGCTGCCGGCAGCATCCCGCCTGCCGGGTGCTGTCTTCAACTACCGTATTTTTACTCTGACCCCATTCATGACCCCATTCATAAGGGGTTCAGTCCTCTTCGGTCACCGGCTTCACATTGTCATCGGGGATACGATCGATAAGCTTGTTGAACGGATCGATTCCTGCGGATACAGGCCGCTTATCCACCGTTACCTTGAAAGTCTGGGATTCCTGGTAAATACGCTGCTTGGCAATATAGAGAACTTCGGGAATGCCGGTAGCATTGTTCTCTTCTCCCAGCACCGCGATGTCGATCAACGCGTCCATGGCCACGGGTCGTTCCTCGCCGCTGCCATCGGCTTCGAATTTCCGTGCCGTGGTATTGATGGTCACTTCAAAACGCCCATCGTCCAGTTCACGGTAAGCACTGTCTTCGGCACGCAGGTCGAACAGGACAATTTTTTCGAATAAATCGGTAATGACAGCCTGGTATTCAGGCGCAGCCACGGCGCGGAATCGGGTAATCAGGTCTCTCGTTGTAGGATACGGCGGTCCCTGGAATCCCCATTCCCGGATGAAATCCCGCAGCATGCCGTTGACGGTGTCTTCACCCAGGTAGTCTTTCAGGGCATAAAGTACCAGGCTGCCCTTGCGGTAATGGATGTAACCCTGGTTCTCAACCCGATAGAGGGGCATTTCCTCCAGGACTTCAGTGCCACGGCTGCTCAGGTAATTATCCAGCTCATATTTCAGAAAGCGCTGCATGTAAGCCGCACCATATTCCTGCTCCATAATCATCAAAGCGGAATATTGAGAGAGGGTCTCAGTCAATACGGCCGAGCCCTGTACGTCGGCACCGGCTACCTGATGTCCCCACCATTGATGAGCCAGTTCATGAGCGGTGACGTAGAAAACATAGTCAATATTTCTGGGATCGCGAATATCCGCATTGAAACCGATAGCCTCGGAGAAAGGTATGGTATTGGGGAACGATTGCGCGAAGGTTCCCCGCTGCCTCGGAAACTCAAAAATCCGGTATTGCCGATACGGGTAGGGACTGAAGTTGGTGCTGAAATACTCAAGCGATTTCTGCGAAGCTTCTATCATCCGATCCACGTTGTAATCGTGTTTATAGTAAACCTCGATGTTAACCCCATTCCAGCTGCCCTGTTTCCTCTCATAATCGGCAGATAGAAACGAAACAAAGGGCCAGATCGGCTGATCCATTCGGTAGTGAAAATAGCGGCGCCCGTTTTCCTCCCACTCCCGTTCCAGGTATCCCGGTGTCACAGCAATCTGGTCAAGAGACGTACTTACTATCGCCTCATACTTGCTGCGCATGCGGATTGAACCGAAGCCCTTGTCGTACCGGGAACTGTCATCGATATCGGCAGCACGTTCGACGGGCGGCAGATCGTAACGGCGGCGACGGTTGTTATCCAGCAATTGTAGTTCAGAAGCATAGCCAGGCAGTGGAAATGCATCGGTATTGTCGAAAAAAGTACCACTTTTCAGCAGTCGGGTAGTTGGTGAGTCGTTAACAAAGCCAGGAGTCAGCCAGTCGATAACGAAGCTGACGTCGAAGCTGGTACCTGGCCTCATCGGGGAATTGAGGGAATAGATATAGTAGCCCAGCTGTTCGTCGCTGAGCCGTAGACTGGCATCAGGAACATTCAGCGACCGTAGCGTGAGATACGCCGGCACAGTGAAGTGCAGCTCTGAGATTGCCGTCTCATAATTGTTCTGCAGGGTGTAGCGTCCTTCTATATGGGCCTCCCGGGTCTGTGGATACAGGTCAACCTCGGTGTAGAAATCGACCAGGTCAGGAAATTGCAGGTCCTCAAATTGCTTGTAGGCTTTCTCATAGTCGGCGCTAAGGCGTTCCCTGTCGAGCCTGGTCAGATGTTCATTGAGCACGTTGGTATTGTAGTAGATAAAGACACCGGTACCGATGAACGCGAACAGGCAGACAGTCGCGGTGAATGATACGGGCGCGTTGAGACGTGACCTGATGTTGCGCCAGCGGAACCGGCCTCCAGACTCAATGCCTCGCTGCCACAGCAGATGCATTATGAATAGCAACAGTAAACAGAATAGCGACCAGTACAAAGAGAACCACAGGTATGCGCTCAGGTTGGGGCCCCATCCGGTAAAATCTGAATAGGATATTCCTGGAGTGGCGAACAGATACAGATACTGGTCAAAACCCTGCTGAGGCAGGATCAGGGTGCCGGCGAAATACAGCACCATCACAAACATGCCCAGATAACGATTACCGGTAAGGACCTGGGCGAAGACGGCCAGCACGCAGGTGAACCAGATGGGAAACTGGAAAAATGCGAACAGCCCGAGCAGATACTGCATTAACTGAAAATCATAAAAACCCTTCAGCACCTGCACCTGCATGCCACCCAGAATCACCGCGATCAGCATGGCTGCCATGATCGCCATGAGCCCCAGGATCTTGGCCAGGATTACCACCCAATCCGGGTGCGGCATGGAATCGATTATCTCGGCTACGTGGACGTTACGTTCCCGCACCAGCAGTTCACTGGAATAAAAAATCATCACTGCCACCAGTGGAATGGTATAGGCTCCATTGATGAGTCTTACGAGAACCGGCGTGCTGGGATAGACTTCAGTACCGAACAGGCCGGAAAGACCAAAATAAGCACTTAGTACGACCTGCAACATGCCGATCATAGCCAGCATCAGGAAGGCTTTGCCGATCACGATATTGTGGAATTCAATGCGCAGCAGTGACCACAACTGGGCAAGTTGAGCGGTGAATGCAAAGTTGCGCCGTGCATGCACGGCTGTAGTTATTGGAGTGACAGTAGCAGATTTTGGTCTGCGTAACCGGATACGGGCAATTCGTGTGACCAGTTTGCCCCTGCCAATAGCGAAATCCAGTGAAAACGGAAACAGCCGGTAGGCTGCCGCTATCAGCAATGCCACCAGAGCCAGTACCAGCATCCTGTTATACAGCAGATTTCCTGACAACGGCATGACCTGCTCGTTCATCTGGAACGGTGTCCAGTAGCGGGTTATCTCGGTGATAGCGCCAATGCCAAACGGATCCAGCAGTGCCAGGGTCTGAATGTCCTCCGGATCCACCAGGCTGGCGACGACGGAGTTCGCAACCAGTATCAGTACCAGCACCGCATAACTGGCCATCAGGCTTCGCGTCAGAGTGGCGGTCAGGAATACCAGCGAGCAGATCATCAACATATTGGGAATGGCGATAACCCAGGTGCCAAACCAGAACGCATCGAGGCGAGTTGGCCCAAGTCGTTCCGGATCAAGCCAGGGCATGAACTCTCCAATCAGGATACCCAGGCTGGCTGCGAAATACACAATGAAACAGAAAACCACGGCGCCGGCAAACCGGCCGAACAGATAATCGAACTTACTGACCCGGGTGGTAAAGAACAGTTCCGCGACGTTCTGGTCGAAGTCACGGAGGACAGGATTGGAAGCGAAGGCAACCCCGGCGATCAGGGAGGTAATCATACTCGTGGTGGCCAGAGCCAGGATGACATTAAATGGCGCATTGATATTGATCGTACTGATCAACCCGCCAATGGTTATGTTATCCGATGCAGTGGCACCGAAATTAATCAGGAACAGTACTGCGGACACCACGTACACCAATGGCTGGCGTGCGTGGTAGCTGAGCTCGAAGCGAAATATTCTGCTAAGCATGAATCAACTCTCGTCCTGGAGGCACTGATTTCCTTTCAACAGGCTGTTAAGCGGCAACTTTGATTTTGTGGTCGCGCAGGATAGAGAAGTAGACGTCCTCCAGACTCGCCGATGCCGCCTGGAATCCATTGCCGGGATCCTGTTCGCTCACGATGTGCAGACGTGAACGTCCGCCTACCAGGGTAGAGAACAATACCTTGTATTCCGCCTCGTAATTTTCCAGTTCCTGGCGATCGACGATCTTGCTGTAAACTGACCCCGCCAGTTGTTCGATAACCTGCCCCGGCTCCCCGGCCATGAGGATCCTGCCGTTCCCCATGATTGCCATCTTGGAACAGAGATCGCTTACGTCTTCAACTATATGCGTCGACAGAATTACCACGGTTTCCTCGCTGATATCCGCAAGCAGGTTATGAAAACGACGCCGTTCCTCGGGGTCCAGTCCGGCGGTGGGTTCATCCACGATCACCAGTTGCGGATCCCCGATCAACGCCTGGGCGATCCCGAAGCGTTGTTTCATACCGCCGGAATAATTGCTGACTGCGGTCTTGCGGGCCTCCCACAGGTTTACCTCGTTTAGCAGATGATTAACCAGTTCCCTGCGTTCGGCCTTATGGGTGACTCCCTTCAACACGGCGAAGTGATCCAGCATGCGCAAGGCGGAAATTCTCGGGTAAGTGCCAAATTCCTGGGGCAGGTAACCCAGCACCTGCCGCACGCGCGCCTTGTCATGCAGAATATCGATGTCATTAAGAAAGGCACTTCCGGAATCCGCCTCCTGCAAGGTAGCCAGAGTCCGCATCAACGTGGATTTGCCTGCGCCGTTCGGTCCCAGCAACCCGAACATCCCTTCCGGTACTGCCAGGCTGACGCCATCCAGCGCACACACGCCATTACTGTAGGTTTTGCAGAGATCTTCGATGGTCAACATAGCGGAATAAATGGGGTCAGAGTAAAAATACAATAGTTTCGGGAAAGCCCAATAGAAGCTCATGGAAAGGTTTAACACTATCCCTGAAGCGGGAAGCTGTCCAGTTTGTTGACAATCGCCCCCTCGACAGCCTTACAGTAACCCATACTGCTCTCATGGCCCACCAGACCATCATTCAATCCCGATTCCAACCCCTCGGACAGCCAGGCCAGGTGAATTGCGACCACGGTCATCGACTGGTTAAGTGTCTGCATAAATCACTGGGACGACCGGATTTCATCGTTGACGGTTTCCGTTTCAATGCTTTCGGTGTACTCTGCCAGAGCTCTCCTACAAAAATAACCATACGGAGATCCCCCATTGAAGTTGACAAGTCTTAACAAGTGGCTGCCCCCTGGTGCAAACCCGGGAATCCTGGCCTGGATTATTGTCCTGAGCCAACAGATCAGCCAATCAATCCGTAATGTGTTGACACTGCCGAAGCTGAGTGCAGGGGCAGGTTCTCCTGGCGATGCGGTTCCGGGTGATTCCGAAGTCGCGGAGGCCGCAAGCGGATATCCGAGGACCATCAGCCTGAATAACGTATTACAACCTGGACAGGAACTGAAAAATGAATAGACACATCATTGCAGCCTTCGCGCTGGGAGTGCTTTCCATGGCCCTGGTCGCCCAGACGCCACCGATTGTCGGAGACCGCACGTCGCCTCTGCGCCCATTGGGCGGTGACAACGTGGGCATCAGCAATGCAGTGCTTCGCGAACAGCCCGAGGTCCGGGTCTTACGGGTTGTTGTGGAACCGGATGGACAGCGCGTCCTGCACGAACACGCGTCCGTGAAATTTCATTTGTTCGTGCCAATCTCAGACCCTATGGAGCTGGAAGTCGAGGGAGTGGGAACCATGAACGTCCAGCCGTGGCATCCTTACTACCTGGAAGGAGGCACCCAACACGCGTTTCACAACAGCGGGCCCGAGGCGGTAGAGATCATGGAGATTTTCGTGAACTGACGAAATCTCTCACCAGGGAGTCCCGGCCCTTGATTCCAGATCAATCCGAAGGCTATTGATTCGTGAACATCTATGGAAGCGTGCCAATGCTTGGTCAAGGCAGAAAAAGTCAGTTTCCGGCCGGGCTGAGAATGTCTATCCTCAAGATTGAGAGCCCAGGGGTGATTGGTTGGTCACGTAACTGGCTCAGTTTCACGCTGATGTTGTTGCTCTCGACTACTGCAAGTGGGCAGGACTTCGCTTACCGCGCAGAGCGTGATTTCAGTGGCAGGATCTATCATTACCGGCGCAGCAACATCGATGGAACGCTACCTGAACTCGTCAGTGTTTATCTGAATCCACAGGGGACCATCGAAGTCTTCAAGCGTCGTTCAGCCTGCACGCAGTCGGCTTTGGTGATCGCAGCATTCAACCTGGAGACTCTGACATTCGACAAGATTACCAGTGGCAATCTGGGTCGGGAGGGCGAACAGCAGGAGTTTGCTTCCCTGGTGCATGATACGGAAAGCAATACCGTTACGCTGAGCGTGGATCTGCCTGATCAGTCGATCAGGCTGAGCACTGAAATTAATAACCCGCACTATGAATTATATGATTTTGATTTCGCGTCGCTGACTGCCAGTACGCCACATCTGGTGGATCCGGTAAAAGGATTTGATTCAGAGTTGTTACTGGTCTGGGCCGACCCTGGGGCACCATCATTCAGCTCCCTTGGCAATTTTGAATTCGAGTACCTGGAGCGCCAGCGATACCTGAACCACGATACTCTTCGTTTTACTGTTACAGGGCCTGGCGGTGACGATGCCCAGGCTGCATTGTGGCTGGATGCGATCGAGGGGTATATCGTGGAGGCTCGACTGTCATTGCCCAACCATGCTGGCTATGAAAACTTCCGGCTGCAATTACTCGGTACGGAACAGGGAGAGGATACCTGGCGTAACCTGTTGCTTTCCCAATTCGCTGCCTGTCCCTGAACCTGCCAGCGTCGACTAAGATTCGGGTGAAACACATTGCCAGCTGCTTTCCTTGTGTGGCAATAAAACTACTGTATTTTTACCCTGACCCCATTTATTCGATGTTCGCGAAGGGACGGCGAAGTTTTGTATCACTCCGGATTGTTGTAGCCTTGCAGTACTGGTTTAAACGGAGGATGCTTCAGCCATGACCGACGAACTTGTGAAAATTGCGATAGTCACCGGTGCCAATACCGGGCTTGGGCTGGCGACTGGTCGCGGCCTGGCGGAAGCCGGCTATACCGTGATACTGGCATGCCGCAGCGAAGCCAAAGCGCGCAGCGCCATGGACGAAATCAGGCGCATGGTGCCGACCGCCAGTCTGGATTTCATCGCTCTGGATCTGATTGACCGCGACAGCATCCGTCAGTTCTCTGCAACTTTCTCTTCCCGTTACGACCACCTGAATCTCTTAGTCAATAATGCCGGCGTGATGGGTCCGGAATATACGATCACTGCGAATGGCCTGGAATTGCAGTTCGATGCCAATCACATCGGACACTTCTACCTGACCTCCCTGCTCATCCCCATGCTTGACCAGGAGTATGAAACACGGGTAATAAACGTTTCCAGCCTGGCGGCCAAACGGGATTGGGCGGATATCCACTTCGACAACCTGAACTTCGAGGGCACCTATGACGACGGCCAGAAAGTCTTTGGCCTGAATGGCATGGTGGCCTACAGCCAGAGCAAACTGGCCAACGTCCTTTTCACCCTGGAACTGAAAGACCGGCTGGCCAGCGCTGGCAAACACATCAAGGCAGTGGTCGTGCATCCCGGTGTATCGGCCACCGACCTTGGCAGAAACATGCCCTTGCATCTGCGCTTACTGGCACCGGTACTGGCGCCCCTGATGGGTATGTCGAAACCGGCGCAGGGGGCGGAGTCAGCGCTTTATGGCGCCCTCGCCTCAGACGTGGAAGCCGGCGACTTTATCGGCCCTACGGGCAAAGGTGAACGTAGTGGCCCGCCAGGAAAAGTGCCGCTGCCAGTCAAGGCCTCGGACCACGACCTGCAGAAAAAGCTCTGGGCACTGTCAGAAGAAAAGCTGGGAATTACGTTTAACGTGTAGCCGGTGCCCGTGCTGATCGAAAACGTTGGTCCGGGTTAACCGGCGGCATCAGTCGAAGCAGGCCCGGCTGAGTCGTTCCACTTCACCCCAGTTTTCCGAGCCGATCAACTCAGAGGTCACCATCCACGAACCACCGACGCAGACAACGTTGGGCAGTGCCAGGTAGTCGCGGAAGTCATCCGGGCCAATGCCTCCGGTGGGACAGAATTCGACCTCCGCGAATGGTGCAGCCAGGGATTTGAGCAATGCCAGGCCGCCGACCGCCCGGGCCGGAAACAGTTTGAAGAAGGTGCGTCCCGCTTCCAGGCCGGCCAGCACCTCAGATGCAGTGGCGACGCCGGGTAACAGCGGTATATCGAGTTCAAATGCCCTGTCGGAAAGGCGTCGCGTCAGTCCCGGGCTTACCGCGAAGGCGATATTCAGAGACTGCAGCTCACGCAGGTCATTGACCGTTTTCACGGTGCCGGCACCGACGATGAAATCGTCCACCTGATCCTGTACCGCTTTGATGACATCCAGCGCTTCCGGAGTCCGCAGGGTAATTTCCACGCCACGGATACCCCCCGCCTTTAACGCCCGGCACACGGCCAGCCCACTTGCCACACTGGACACTGTCAGTACCGGGATAACTCTCATTTCGCCCAGCAGCGCTGGCAGCGAATCGGCAGCTGCCTGATTCATGCTTCTCTCCTCACTGTTGCCCACTTCCCAAGTCAAAAACCGATGCCCCGTCCGGCGCCACCCCAACCTGGTCACGAAAGCTCTGGAACAGCCAGCGGCCCAGGGTATCGCCGCCCTGATGCTGGAATTCCACTACTGCGCGGTTGCTGAGCTCTGCCTCACTGAGCTCTACATTGAGCCGTCCGGATTCACCGTCAAGTTCGATAACGTCGCCGTCCTTCAGCCTGGCGATGGGGCCCGCTGCCAGCGCCTCAGGTGCCAGGTGGATGGCAGCCGGCACCTTGCCGGAAGCGCCGGACATGCGTCCATCGGTTACCAGTGCCACCTGATACCCACGGTCCTGCAACACACCCAGATAAGGAGTCAACTGGTGCAGTTCCGGCATGCCATTGGCCCGCGGACCCTGGAAACGAACAACCACCACGCAGTCCTTGTCCAGCTCACCATTCTGAAAGGCTTCCTTCATCGATTCCTGATCATGGAAGATCCGGCAGGGCGCCCTGACGTGTCGATGCTCCGGTTTCACTGCGGACAGCTTGATGACACTTTCACCCAGGTTACCCTTTAACAGGCGCAGGCCACCCTCGGCACTGAAAGGCTCGGACGCAGGCCGTAAAACTTCTTCGTTGCTACTGGAAGCCACGCTTTCAGACCACTCGATGTTCTGCTCGTCGACAAGCTTTGGAGCCAGCGTATAGGCAGACAGCCCAGGGCCCATCAGCGTGGTAACCTGATCGTTCAATAATCCGGCTTCCAGCAGCTCTCTGATCAGGAACGGGGTACCGCCCGCGCGTTGAAAGCTGTTGATGTCCTCAGTACCGTTGGGATACACCCGCACCAGCAGCGGCACCACCCGGGACAGACGATCCAGATCCTGCCAGCAGAGCTGAATGCCGGCCGCCCGGGCAATGGCTACCAGGTGCAAGGTATGATTGGTCGAGCCTCCGGTAGCCAGCAGGGCCACCGCGGCGTTGACTATGGCGGCTTCGCTCACCACCTCTGCCAGGGTTCCGCCGCCGCGTTTGTTGGCGGCATCGATGACCCGGTTGACCGTGGCCCGGATCATTGCGGGCCGCATTGGTTCGGCAGGGTTGATGAACGAACAGCCGGGCAGCTGTACTCCCATCACCTCCATCAGCATCTGGTTGGTATTGGCCGTGCCGTAGAACGTACAGGTTCCCGGACTGTGATAGGACGCGGACTCGGCATCCAGCAGTTCTTCGCGGCTTGCTTCGCCAGTGGCATAACGCTCCCTGACCCTTGCCTTTTCCTTGTTGGAAATACCGGAAGGCATTGGACCGGCCGGTATAAATCCAGCCGGCAGGTGGCCGAACTGCAACGCACCGATCAACAATCCGGGCACGATCTTGTCACACACCCCCAGGCACAGCACCCCGTCGAACAGGTTGTGCGTGAGACTGATGGCGGTGGCCATGGCGATGGTGTCGCGACTGAACAGGCTCAGTTCCATTCCGACACGCCCCTGGGTCACACCATCACACATGGCAGGGACTCCGCCCGCCACCTGCGCGGTGGAACCGCGTTCACCGGCATACTGCTTGATCAGGCGCGGGTAGTCCTCAAGCGGCTGATGGGCCGAGAGCATGTCATTGTATGCCGTGACGATGCCGAGATTGGCGCTTTCCATCAGCCGGATGGTCTGTTTGTCATCGGCATTGCAGGCGGCGTAGCCATGGGCCAGATTGCCACAGGACAGTGAGCGGCGGGGCGGATCCTGTTCCTGGCTGCGCCGTAGCCGGTCCAGGTAGGCTGCGCGGGTCTTGCGACTGCGTTCCACCAGTTCCGCGGTGAGACTGGCCAGTTCCGGATGGAGTTCCTTCATAAGTCTGCTCCCTGTTCGGCATAGTAGATCTGTACCGGTTTTTCGGATCCGTGCAGGACCGCCGCAACCGGCAGCTGTTCGACAACCGGAAGTCCGGTTACCGGGTCAGGCATCAGGGCCTGATCCAGGACCTGCTTTTTTCGCGCACCGACGATATGCAGGTAAATCTGCCGGGCTTCCAGAATCATCGGCATACTGAGAGTCATGCGGACATGCGGTGCCGAGCTTGGCTCGACGGCGCAGCAGCGGCGTTCGGCCTGCGGATCCATGGCCCGCTCCACCCCCCTGGCTGCCGGGAAATAAGAGGCCGTGTGTCCATCCTCCCCCATACCCAGTACTACCACGTCCAGTGGTAACGGCAGTTCTCCCAGCCTTCGATCCAGTTGCTCCTCGGCAGTGAAAGGATCGGCGGCACCGGTCATCAGGCCGAGGAATCGCGCGTAGCGGGCGCGCCCTTTCAGCAGACCGGTCTTTACCAGCCTGGCGTTGGAATCCGGGTGCTGTTCGGGCACCCAGCGTTCGTCCACCAGGGTCACCGTAACCTTGTCCCACTCGATATCGCTGCGCGACAGTCTTGCGAACAGCGGCAACGGAGTTTTACCGCCCGAGACCGCCAGGGTCGCCTGATCGCGGCTGGCGATGGCGGCCTGCAGGTGCCGGGCTATCTCCACCGCCAGGTCTTCGACAAGCTGTGGATCGGTAGCGAACTGATTGATTTCCCAGCTCATGATGATTGCACCCGACTGTCCTGCTACCCTTCGTCCCAGTTACGCCCGTCACGGGCGATCAGGGCGATGCTGTCAGAGGGTCCCCAACTGCCGGCTGTGTATCCCAGCGGCCGCTTGTTGATTTTGTGCCAGCCGGCGATGATGCCATCCACCCACACCCAGGCCGCTTCCAGTTCGTCGGATCGCATGAAGTGCGTTGAGTTGGCCCGCATCACGTCCAGCAACAGCCGTTCATAGGCATCCGGCGCACGCCGGTCAGGAAAACTCTCGGACAGGGAAAGATCGAGTGACACCTGCTCCAGTTCCATGGGATCGTCAAGTCCGGGCACCTTGTTGCGGACCATCAGCCGGATTCCTTCTTCCGGCTGCAGGCGGATAATCAGCCGGTTGGCATCTTCGCGCTCGATCTCTTCCCCGAACACCGCGTGCGGCACTTCCTTGAACTGAATGACAATTTCCGAATAGCGCTTGACCAGCCGCTTGCCGGTGCGCAGATAAAACGGCACGCCGGACCAGCGCCAGTTGCTGATTTCGGCCTTGATTGCCACAAACGTCTCGGTAGTGGAATCCGGCCTGGCCCCCTGCTCTTCCAGATAGCCGGGAACGGCGCTGCCTTTAACCGCGCCACTCTGGTACTGCCCACGCACGGTGTTTTCCCGCACCTCACTGCTGGACATGGGCTTCAGCGCCCGCAACACTTTCAGCTTTTCATCGTGAATAGAGCGGGCTTCGATGCGGGCCGGCGGCTCCATGGCCACCAGACACAGTAACTGCAACAGGTGATTCTGAACCATGTCGCGCATGGCGCCGGCTTCGTCATAAAACTCCCAGCGTCCCTCGATTCCCACCGTTTCGGCCACGGTGATCTGCACGTGATCGATGTAATTGTTGTTCCACAACGGCTCGAACAGCGAATTGGCAAAGCGCATTGCCAGCAGGTTCTGCACGGTCTCCTTGCCCAGGTAGTGGTCGATCCGGTAAACCTGCTCTTCCTTGAACAGATCCGACAGGCTGGCATTGATGGAGCGGAACGATTCCAGGTCCTCGCCCAGCGGTTTCTCCACCACGATCCGGGTAGTGGGACGCACCAGGCCCACCGCCCACAGGGACTGGCAGACCGGTGCAAAAATAGTCGGCGGCGTGGCCAGGTAGACGATCAGGTCCCGATTGCTGTCGGCGAAATATTTTTCCCGCAGCGGCAGCAGGCTTGCCTCCGAAGTGGCATCGACCCTGGCATAATGCAGGCGCGCCGCGAAGCTTTTCCAGGCCTGTTCATCGACCGCCTCGTGCTGATAACTCTCGAATTTTTCCCGCACCCGGGCACGGAACGATTGCTGATCGTCCTCCGAGCGGGAAATGCCGACGATTTTCAGGCAGGGAGGCAGGCAGCCTGCCACCTCCAGCTGATAGAGCGCCGGATAAAGCTTGCGGAACGCCAGGTCGCCGTCACCGCCGATAATCATGAAGTCGCAAATCATAGTCTACTGCCCCAAAGTGGGGTGAAAGTGGGGTGGAAGTGGCGTGCCTGGTCGAGACACTTGCCGTCATCCACGGAACGGGAATAACAACGCAAGTTTCCGGCCAGCCGTTCCGGCTGCGCCTGAAGGATGGCCCCTGCACTCTACCAGCGAACTCCTGCTTATATGAAATTGCTTAGCAGCCTGTCAGCTATTCAGACCAGTTTCACGTAAGCAGAGGTTCCCTGTATTATCGACTGTCCCTGATAACAATAACAGTTCCCCACCGGAACGGTTCCACCCCGGAGGTTCACCATGTCACTGGCTACTATGAAGCTCACCAGGCGCCAGGTTCTTGCCGTTTCTGCCCTGACCACGCTGGCGTCACCCGGCAGTCTGCTGGCCCAGTCCGGCAACCGGATGCGCGGAACGCTGATGATTCTCAGCACCCCCTACACCGCCGACGGAGCAGTGGACTACGAGGACCTGGCCAACCAGGTCGCCTTCATGGACCGTTGCGGCGTTCAGGGGCTGGTCTGGCCGCAGAATTCCAGTGAGCAGCGCTATCTGAGCAAGGCAGAGCGGATGCGGGGGTTTGAAGTGCTGGCCGAAGCCAATCGCGGCCGCGACATGGTGCTGGTACTGGGCGTGCAGGCCGACGACACCGACGGCATGCTGGAGTACGCCCGCTTTGCCGAAGCCCTGGCTCCGGACGGCATGATTGCCATCCCCCCGACCACTGCCACTTCGCTGGACGGAATTTACCGCTATTACCAGGCGCTGTGCGAGGTCACCTCACGACCGGTGTTTGTGCAGACCAGCGGCGGGCCCGATCTGGAACTGACAGTGGATTTCCTGGTCAGGCTGGCCACCGATTTCCCCAACTGCGGCTACATCAAGGAAGAGTATGGCAATGTTCAGCAGCGCATTATCGAAGAGGTCAGACACCGTCCGGACCCAATCCGGAGCGTCATCACCGCCTCCTTCGGACGCAGCTGGCTTTACGAAATGCGCCTGGGTGTGGATGGGGTAATGACCGGCGGCGCCATGTACGGTGACATCTATGCGCGGCTGTGGGAACTGCAACAGGCCGGCCGCGAAGAGGAGCTCCGGGACTGTTTCGGCCGACTGCTGCTGATGCTCAATCTTGACAGCACCATTCCCGGCATCCGCCTCTACGTGCTGCAGCGGCGGGGCATTTTCAAAACCACGAAATCCCGGCGCGGCGATTACAGTTTCGCCCCTCATCAGATAGCGGAAATCGAGTACCGGCTGGAGGGACTTGAGCCCTATCTGAAAATACCCCTGGCCGGCTGAGGAGTTACCGCGGCGCCGAATCCAGCTAACGCGCTGCTATCTCGCCCGCATCGCCACCCGGCGGTATTCACGATACTCGGGAGTCCAGAAATTTCTCTCGATGGCAGCCAGCAGATCTTCTTCGCTGGTCACCAGGGCGTGCCCCTGCTGCTGTGCGGTCCGGGCCACCGCGAAGGCGATCCTGCGGCTGATCTGCGAAACCACCGTGAGCGGGGGCAGGATGGCACTGGCATCCTCCACCTCTCCGGACAGTTCCGCCAGCGTGGTGCTGGCTACCATCAACATTTCATCGGTCACCCGCGAGGCCCTGGCGGCAATGATACCGAGGCCGACGCCGGGGAAGATGTAACTGTTATTGCACTGCGAAATCACCGCTTTTCTGCCCTTGAACTCGACCTCGTTGAACGGACTGCCGGTGGCAACCAGCGCCTTCCCGTCGCTCCATGCCAAAACGTCCTGGGGATGGGCTTCGGTAAGGCGGGAAGGATTGCTCAGCGGTAACACGATGGGCCGTTCACAACCGGCGTGCAGGGTGCGAATGACTTCCTCGGTGAACAGTCCGGGCTGCCCGGAGACACCGATAAGTACTCCGGCGCGGGTATTTTTCAGCACCTCCAGCAGACCGGGACTGGATTCGGGATCGATGTTTTCCCAGTCCCCGATGGCGCTGCGCGGTTGGGCCAGGCGCTGCTGAAAGTCGCGCAGGCCAGTCATACCCTCCAGCAGCAGTCCTTCCTTGTCGACCATGAAGATCCTGGCCCTGGCCTCGCTGTCACTGAGACCCTGGGCCTGCATCGCGGAAATCACCAGTTCGGCGATCCCGCTGCCGGCCGAACCCGAGCCCACGAAGACAATCCGCTGATCCCTGAGCGCCACCTGCTTTTTACGACAGGCGGCCAGCAGAGTTCCCAGAGTGACCGCGGCGGTGCCCTGTATATCATCATTGAAGCAGCAGACCCGGTCCCGGTGCCGCTGCAGAATGGGCATGGCGTTAGGCTGGGCGAAATCCTCAAACTGGATCAGCACTCCTGGCCAGCGTTCCTGCACGGCATCGATAAAGGAATCCACGAAGCGATCGTACTCCTGGCGGGAAATGCGCGGATGACGCATGCCCATATAGAACGGATCGTCCAGCAGTTTACGATTGTTGGTTCCCACATCCAGCGCCACGGGCAGGGTATAGGCCGGGCTGATCCCGCCGATGGCGGTATAGACACTGAGCTTGCCGATCGCGATTCCCATGCCGCCGATGCCCTGATCGCCAAGCCCCAGGACCCGCTCGCCGTCGGTCACCACAATAACCTTCACCTTGTCCTTGGTAACGCTGCGCAACACCTCGTCCATGTACTCGCGTTCTTCGTAGGACACAAAGATACCGCGGGCACTGCGATAGATATCTGAAAAGTGCTCGCAGGCATCGCCCACTGTCGGCGTGTAAATAATCGGCAGCATCTCTACCAGGTGTTCGCTCAACAACCGGTAGAACAGGGTTTCATTATTGTCCTGCACGGCGCGCAGGTAGATATGTTTATTGATCGGATCGTCGAAGCTGCGGTATTGCATGTAAGACCGCTTGGCCTGCTCCTCGATGCTTTCATAACGTGGCGGCAGCAGGCCCAGCAGGTTGAAGTTACGTCGCTCCCGTTCGGAAAAAGCCGACCCTTTGTTCAATAACGGAGTTTCCAGCAGCGACGGGCCGGCATAGGAGATGTAAACTGGCCTGGTCTTGGTCATCGCTGTTCCGGTTCCCTGCTGAAGCTGGAGATTATCAAAAAGTTCCGACTCACTGTTTAGCGGCGGCGACCGGGCCGGCTTAAGGCTGCGGATTCCTTGTGCAGCGTATTGATCAGTGAGTCGACCCATGCCCGCTGATCGTCGGTAAGCAGCTCAGCGGACAACTGCAGACGCTCCAGGCGTTCGGCCGACTGGTTAACCTGTTTCAGGTAGCGTCCCAGTGCAAAGTGAACGGGTGGCACCGCGCCCTCTTCAATGTCGTAAAGGGCCAGACGCACCTGACGGCATTGCCGCACCGCACCGGACTGTCCATTGACCTGGGTAAAGCACTGTGTTTCGGGAACATAACTGCCCGGTCCCAGCGCATTGCCTGTCGACTGGGAATTAACCAGTGCCCGCGCAATAGTGATATCGGTGCGGGCCTTGCCGGCGACCAGGTTGATCAGGCCCGAGGTATGCGGGCCATCGGCATGCTCCACCTTTTCGATCACCTCGGTGTAAAAGGCGCTGAGCTGTTGTGCAGTCTCGAAGGCCCGGGCGTAGCCCCCGGTCAGGAAGTTACTGTTGATCGCTTCCCACTTCCAGCTGGCATACAGTTCAGCGGCGATCAGATAACGGATATCGTCAGCCGGATAGATGCGGCTGGCAATCAGGAAACTCAGCTGGTGAAGGTCGTGGACTTCGTCCCAGCGCTCCAGTTCCACCAGCGCTTCGATCAGGGCGGTGAGATAGGCCAGCTGCTCTTCACTGTAAAGTCCTGAGTTGATCCGGCTGAGATGCCAGGCCTGTCGGAATTGATCGGCGGCGTGCTGAAAATTACCGACCTCAAGATGAAGTTTGCCATACTCCGCGTAGGCTTCGTCCAGACCGGTACCATAGGCGCCTCGCTCCTGGATCAGGGCATCGATAACAGCCAGCTGTTCCCGCTCCCGCGACACCACGGACGCACTTTCCTCCTGTGCCGAACCGGGGGTGCCACCTGTCCCCTGTTCACTGGACGGCGCATTCCGCTCCAGCAACCTCTCCACCGGCAGCATGGAGATTCCCAGTTCTCCAGCGGACAGCAACAGGCTTTCGGGCTGTGCCGCCCCGGCCCGCGGGGTGGCAAACCCCAGCGACAAGGCAAGCAGCAATACCGTTGGATTAGAAAACGAGAAAGAAAAAGAAACCCACTGCCACCGCTTCATTGCAGAACTCTCCTGACCGCCTTCCTGACGTCTGACCAGACTGCCGGGCTGCCTGGCAGCACAGTCTTTGAATTTAAATAACCTCATGTGACAACCCGGGCTACGGGCTGTTTTGACCGGCTAAACATACTGAATTAACGGTATCAGTTTTAGCAAATAGTTTCGAATCAATTCTACGTTGAAAACTGATGATCGGGTCATGACTGTTCGAAATAGAAGGAGAGTCAGGGTCTGCTGAAGCAGCTGGTAGAATGAATTCGGCTGCTGTTGACGCTGCGCTCATGGGCCGGGTTCGCCGGCACGGCCGGAGAGGGCAAGCTGCAGCAGCGGAAACAACCCGAACACTACCTGGCCGAGCAGCCCGGTCCAGCGCTCGGGACGCCCCGCGTCGGCCACATACGCAGCCGGCTCTGCGCCGAACAGCAGCCAGGCCAGAATCAGCTCCCCCAGCAGTAGTAATGCCAGCGCCACGGCGCCCATCACTGCCCGCTCGAACGCCCGGGGCGGCACCCGCAGAATTGCTATCGATCTGGCGCAGAGAATCCAGCAGAGCAGCAGCATGACCGGCACTTCGATCAGTACCGCGGACAATTCGCCGAATACCGGTTGCAGCAACATGAGGCGAATACCACCGAACAGGAATCCCAGTGCCAGTGCCCCGGTGAAGTAAAGTAGACCTGCCTGCAGTGCCCGAGCCAGTTCGCCACCCGCCCGCAGTCAGAGACCGACCTGTTCCCGCAACTTGCGCATCTTTTCCCTGCGTTCGGCGGCACTGAGTTTTCTGCCGTGGCGGTCGCCCAGGGCGGGCGGAGGAGTGACGGCAAACTCTTCGCCGTGCATGACCCGCTGACAGATCTGCTGATAGTTGTAATCGAAAATCGGGAATGCCACCGCTTCCGGCTCAGTGGCCAGGATGAACCAGTCACTGGCCTTGCCGGCCTGGTAGACAGCCGGGTGGCTCCAGTTGAACGCCGCCTTGGGTGACGGGGCCCGACAGGCTTCCAGATAGGCTGACCGTGGCGACGGCAGCCCGAACAGTTCCAGCCCGCTTTCGCAGAACTTGACCAGTGCCGCCACGGTGGGCAGGTACTCCGATGATTTGACCAGCTTGCGGGCGGCCCGGGTTATCTGGCCGGGCGAAAACTCGGCCAGGCAGCTGAGCCAGTATTCCTTGCCGATATTGATAGTCGCCTGATCAGGATAGGCCTTGTGGAACTGATTATGGTAGGCAAAGGCAAACTCGGAAAACACCTGGTTGATAGCGTCCACCAGGCCCGGCTCGAACACCCCCGGTGCGGTGCTGCCGGATCTGGTGCCCGGATAGTCTACCGGCTTCTGTTTACCAGCGACGGGCGTTTTCCGCCCAGCTGCGGTCAGTGAGCTGTCGGAGCTTTTCTTCAACGCTGTGCCGGCTTTCTCCAGCAGGGGATTGATGGTTTCCATGGGCCGATTCTACCTCGAGCGGCGCCTGAAGTCGCCTGGCCCAGTCCTGCTTGATGAACTGCAGGAATACCGTGTTCCAGGATGCCCTGGCCTGTTGGCTGTCCCGCCAGTAAAGTACGAATTCGGGGATCCGGCTGCGCGCATAGTCCAGGTCGATTTCCGCCAGTTGCAGAATTTCGAAGCAGGCCGGGCTGGGCTGCCAGTCAGAGGGAATCGGACGCGGCGTGTCATCGTGGCCAAAGCTGGCATTGTACTTGTCCCACTGGCGCCTGATGTGCTCGATAAACTTGGTGTTCCAGGCGCTGATGCGCACACCGCGCTCGCGCCAGTACATGACAAACTCGGGAATGGCATCCTCGATGAATTGCTCCGGGATGCCGGCAATCTCGAGGATTTCCACGGCATCCGCACTGGGTTGCCAGTCCCGGTGCATGGCGGTGGCTGTTTCATGGGAACCCTGGCGGGACTGTTCCTCCCGCCAGCTGCGCAGCACGTGCTTGTAGAACTTGTTGCCCCAGGAGAACTGAGCCTGGCCTCGGTCCCGCCAGTAACCGATAAATTCCGGTACCAGACTCAGACTGAACTGGTCGGGGATATTGTGCTGCCGGCATTGCACCAGCCATTCCTCCCCCGGCTGCCAGTCCGGTGTAATCAGGGAGGCACCGCCTGCCTGCCGAAACACCGACGCCTGGTCGATGGCAGCCGGTTCCGGGCCTGTCCGGCGGGCGTCCAGGGATTCCCTGGGCACCGGTCGGATTTCCTCCGGTCGGGTAGCGGTAACGCCTGATTCCGGCTCTGCCACCTTCTCGTTCAGTGCATACTGATAACAGTCGCGACGGCCATCGACCGGTCTGCGCAGTATCATGCCGAGGTTGTAAAGGCTGGTCTCCACGCGGCGGATATCTGCCAGCTTCCAGAATGGCATGGCGGTTTCCAGGTCCCGGTCGGCCACCTCAACCCAACGATAGCAATCCCGCACCTGTGCCGCTCGGCAGGCGCTGAAATCCAGCAACACCTGCAACAGAATTGCCTCTTCCAGACCAATGGTCGCAGCCAGGGTCGGCGAAAAAAACAGTGGTCGTTCGGGCACCAGTCTGGAAGCCATCAATGAGTCTCGGTTTTCAGGGAGCGATACAACCGGTGATTGTCGGTGAACCATGTCACCACGTGTGGGCGTACCAATCACCAGGTTCAGGTCACAGAGAATATCATGAATAGTCAGACTGTCAGTTGCTTTTACCTGCTGTTGATTCTGCTCGGTGGATGCAGTGGAGTCAGTGTGCAGGATTATGCCGGAAACGAGCCACGGCTGGTGATGGAGGAGTTTTTCAGTGGGCCGCTGGCTGCGCATGGGGTGGTCAAAGACTGGCGTGGCCGGGTGATTCGTACCTTCAATGCTGCCATCGATGCGTCGTGGCAGAACGGTACCGGAACTCTGGAAGAAGACTTCGTGTTCAGCGACGGCGAGCGGCAGCGGCGGGTCTGGACACTGCGGCCGGACGGCCACAATCACTATCTGGGCAGCGCCGGTGATGTGGTGGAAGAAGCGGCTATCGAAGTGGCCGGCAACAGCGTGTTTCTGGATTACCGGCTGCGAATACCGCGTGGCGACAGCAGCCTGGATCTGCACATCGACGATCGGATGTACCTGGTGTCTCCGCAGGTGATCATTAACGAATCCTCCATGTCCTGGTTCGGTCTTCCGGTGGGCAGTATTCAACTGGTGATCCGGCGCGAGAAAGCCGGACCCGGCTAGTCGCCGAATCTGCACCGGCAACTGGCACGATATCCGCGACCGCACCATCCCGGACCATCCGGTCAGAGCGCCGTGATTGCGCCTACCAATCCGGCCTTGAAGCCGCTAAGCTTGAGGCTCAACCTACTCACAGGAAGTCCCATGCAGCCCGCGGATCAAGCACTTATACGGGCTTTTCTCGAGGCTGAAAAGCTGCCTCCGGAATTCGCCGATCTGATTACCGAGTGGTACCTGCCGCTGGCCGGACAGCTCATGGAGAGACGGCGGCGGCTGGACCGCCCTCTGATAGTTGGCATAAACGGTGCACAGGGTACAGGGAAATCGACTCTGGCTAATTTCCTGACCCTGATGTTATCGGAACAGCAACTCCGAATTGCCAACCTGTCGCTGGACGATCTTTATCTGAGCAGTGGCCAACGCCGGAACCTGGCAGCCGACGTTCATCCCCTGCTCGCCTCCCGGGGAGTTCCCGGTACCCACGACCTGGAACTGGCCCGACAGGTGATGCTGCGCCTGGCCGATCCCCACAGCGACGGACAGGTTCTGCTGCCCCGCTTCGACAAGGCCGAGGACGAACCACGGCCGCTCAGCGAGTGGGAGGCGGTCGACCTGCCGGTGGACGTGGTGGTGCTTGAAGGCTGGTTCCTCGGACTGCAGCCTGAGTCTGCGGAGACACTGGATAAGCCGGTAAACTCCCTGGAGGCGGACGAAGACCGGGACGGCATCTGGCGGCGTTATGTGAACACCCGGCTGCACGCCTACCAGCCGCTTTTTGCCGAAATCGATTTCCTGGTCATGTTGAAAGCTCCCTCCTTCGACTGCGTCTATCGATGGCGCAGTCTTCAGGAGCAGAAGCTGGCCGCCGCGACCGGAGGCCGCGGCAGCAAGGTCATGGACGGACCGACCCTGGACCGCTTCATTCAGCATTTCGAACGGCTGACCCGTCACTGCCTGGCGGAGCTGCCAGACCGGGCAGACCTGGTTTTCGAGCTGGACGAGAATCACCACATCACCCACAGCCAGCCGGCCCTGCACTGACCCGATGAGTATCGCTACACCGACCAGTGAATCCCGCTATCACGCTCCTCCCCTGCTGGTGGTCACCGACCTGGATGGCACCCTTCTCGACCACTTCAGTTACCGTTTCGACGCCGCTGGCGACGCGCTGCAGCGCTTGCAGGAACTGGGCATTCCACTGATTCCCAATACCAGCAAGACCAGCGCCGAACTGGGACCACTGCGGCGGGCCCTGGCGATCGAAGCGCCTTTCATTGTCGAAAACGGTTCGGCAATCTTCCTGCCGCGCGACAGCTTTCCCCTGCCGCCGGGAGGCACAACCTTCAGCCAGGACTACTATGTGGTGGAACTGGGTCTGGGTTATCGGGAGATTATCGATCGTCTGGCACCGTTGCGGGAACGTTTCAGTTTCAAGGGGTACCACGACCTCAGCGACATCGAACTGGAACAGCTGACCGGTCTCGACCAAGAGCAGCTGGCCCGGTCCCGCCAGCGACGCTTCAGCGAGCCACTGGTCTGGCAGGACAGCGAGACTGCCCGCAGCACCTTCATCGCAGAAGTCGAACAGTCGGGAATGCAGACATTGCAGGGCGGACGCTTTCTCCACGTGCTGGGCAGAACTGACAAGGGTCTGGCGCTGGACAGATTGAGGACCCTCTATCAACAGCTTTACGGCCAGCAGTTCACGGTCATTGCGCTGGGCGACAGCGGTAACGACGTCGCCATGCTGGAGGCGTCCGACTGGCCGGTAATAATCCGGTCGCCAAGCCATGATCCACCTCATCTGGGGGACAATCGACCAGTCACAGTAAGCAGACATAACGGGCCCGAGGGCTGGAATGAGTGCGTGCTGGCGCTGGTCGACAAATTTCTGAACCAAAGGGGAGCAATCGACCATGGGTGATTTTTACCAGAATGGCGTCATCACGACCTTGCACAATCTCAGTAAACGGCCGTTGAAAGAATTGGAGGAGGAACTGGTCCGCTTCTCGACGCAACGGCCCATGTGCCTGATCCTGCCATCACTCTATTCGGAACTGGAAGGTGAGGCACTGCCCAATATCGTCGAACATCTCAGCAACGTACCCTATCTGAACGAGGTCGTCATCGGCCTGGACCGCGCTGACGAGGATCAATACCGCCACGCCCTCAAATTTTTCTCACAATTACCGCAGCGGCATCGCGTATTGTGGAACGATGGGCCCAGATTGCGTGAAATCGATGCCTTGCTGCAACAGGAAGGCCTGGCACCCCAGGAACCGGGCAAGGGACGCAACGTCTGGTATTGCCTGGGCTATGTGCAATCCTCCAGCCGCAGTGAGGCGATCGGCCTGCACGACTGCGATATCGTCACCTACGACCGGGAACTGCTGGCCCGCCTCATGTACCCTATCGCCAATCCCAATTTCAGCTATGAATTCTGCAAGGGTTACTACGCCAGGGTGGCGGATGGCAGCATCAACGGCAGGGTCTGCCGGTTGCTGGTCACACCGTTGATCAGGGCACTGAAGAACATGCTGGGGCCGATGAATTACCTGGATTACATGGACAGTTTCCGCTACCCGCTGGCGGGGGAGTTTTCGTTTCGCAGGGACGTCGTTGCCGACCTCAGAATACCGTCCGACTGGGGCCTGGAGATCGGTGTGCTGTCGGAGATGGAGCGCAACTATTCCACCAACCGCATCTGCCAGGTGGACATTGCCGACACCTACGACCACAAGCATCAGGACCTGTCGCTGGGCGATGAAACCGCCGGGCTCTCACGCATGTCGATCGACATCGCCAAGGCGCTGTTTCGCAAGCTCGCCACCTACGGCGTGGTGCTGTCCAGCGAGACCTTCCGAGCCCTGAAAGCCAACTATTTCCGGATCGCCCTGGACTTCGTGGAAACCTATCGCAACGATGCGCAGATGAATGGCCTGGCGCTGGATATACACAAGGAGGAACAGGCGGTCGAACTGTTCGCCCAGAATATCAAGAAGGCCGGGGAACGGTTCCTCGACAATCCCATGGAAACCCCGTTCATCCCCAGCTGGAACCGGGTCCGCAGCGCGGTACCGGATATCTTCGAACGCATGCACCATGCCGTCCAGCAGGACAGCAAGGAATTCGCACCCGATTGATTCGCAGTATGAGCCGAGCATTCACATGACTGACGCAACCTTACAGGCCCTGGAACACCGTGTACTCAACCACCTCAAGGCGATCTACCCGGAGCTGAATCACAGCGAGCTGGCCCGGGATTGCCTGCAGCTGATGCGGCTGGATCAGGAGTGCCACCAGCCAACCCGCCAGATCGACCAGTGGGACCAGCGCGATGCCTTCGTGATCGTCTATGGAGACACTTTCGTGGACCCGCCCCGTCATCCGCTGCACGTATTACAGAATTTCCTGGACGATCATGTACAGGGAAGCATCAACTCGGTGCATATCCTGCCGTTCTTTCCGTTCAGCAGCGACGATGGTTTTGCCGTGATCGACAACAAGACGGTAAATCCTGCGCTCGGCGACTGGACCGACATCAAGGATGTCTCCGACCGCTATCGGGTTATGGCGGACGTGGTGATCAACCACTGTTCCGCTGAGAATCAGTGGTTTAAAAATTTCATCGACTGCGTGGACCCCGGCAAGGACTATTTTTTTACCGCCTCTCCGAAGGACGATCTGTCCCAGGTGGTCAGGCCCAGGACCAGCGAGCTGCTGAAGCCGGTACAGACCCGCGACGGGGAGAAACACGTCTGGTGCACTTTCGGTCATGACCAGGTGGATTACGACTTTTCCAATCCCCGGGTGCTGCTGGAATTCATCAGGATTATCCGCCTCTACCTGGACAACGGCATCTCCTGCTTCCGTCTCGATGCGGTGGCCTTTATCTGGAAGGAAATCGGCACCAACTGTCTGAACCTGCCTCAGACCCATGAAATCGTCCGCCTGTTACGGGCTCTCATCGAACATGCCCGGCCCGACGCCATTATCATTACCGAAACCAACATTCCAAAACGGGAAAATCTGACCTATTTCGGCAATGCCAACGAAGCCCATTCCATCTATAACTTTTCCCTGCCGCCGCTGCTGGTGTATACCCTGCTGGCAGGAGACTGCAGTTACCTGAAATCCTGGTTGATGACCATGCCGCCAGCGCAGTTGGGCACCTTCTATTTCAACTTCATCGCTTCCCACGACGGGATCGGCCTGCGGCCGGCCGAGGGACTGCTGACCGATACCGAGATCGAGGCACTGCTTAATACGATGCTGAAGTTCGGCGGGGAAATCTCCTGGCGGGCGCTGTCCGGCATCGAAAAGCGCCCCTACGAAATCAACATCAGCCTGTTCGATGCCCTGAAGGGGACTCTGCAGGGAGGCGAGGACGACTATCAGTTTCAGCGTTTCATCTGTGCCCACGCTATCATGCTGGCCCTGGAGGGGATTCCGGCTTTTTACGTGCAGAGTCTGCTGGCCACCGGCAACAATCGCGACCGCTATGCCCGCACCGGACACAAACGGCACCTGAACCGTTATCAGTGGCCCTATCAGGAACTGGACCGGCTGCTGGCCAACCCGGATTCCACCCCGGCGCGGGTGTTGAAGGAGTTGAAGCGATTGATGAAGATACGCTCCGCACAACCGGCTTTTCATCCCAACGCCACCCAGTTCACCCTGCACCTGGGTACGCAGATCTTCGCTTTCTGGCGCCAGAGCATGCAGCGGGAGCAGAGCATCTTCTCGCTCAGCAATATCAGCGACCAGGTCTGCCGGTTGGACCTGGCCGCAGTCAATCTTATCGATACCGACAACTGGGGCGACCTGATCACGGGCAAGATGCTGGACAGTCACCTGGAAATTATCGAGCTGCAGCCCTACCAGTCCTTATGGCTGACCAACCGGATGACCGCCTGACAGGAGACTTGCGGAAAATCCCGTCAACCAGGCCCGATGGAGGTGCATGCACTGGGCTCAACAGATCACAATGCCTGCCATACCACGCCTCAAAGGCTGTATTCCCCAGGCAAATCCCTGCAGACTTTCCGGGCGGAAGATGAGCTGGAGCCTGCCCGCTGAACGAGGTAAATCAGTGAATGTAGGCGTCAGTGACCGCCCGCACGGCCATCCGAATGCCGCGGGCGGCCGCCTTCGAGGAGATGGTGGCTTTGGCAACACCGTCGATGTCCTTATCCACCTGGAATCGGTCGGTCGCCCGTTTGCCGATGAACTGTTCTTCGTAACCCCAGGAGAAGAAGTCTCCGATCTGGTAGCGCAGCGACTCCTTGTAATAGATCACCCGCAGACCCACGATTGTGCCGCGCAGATCCATACCAATCAGGGTATCGATGGGACCGCTGTAGCCGTTCGGCTCCGGCGGAAAATCAGGCGTCACGAAGGCATAGCCGATCAGTTCCTGTTCGCCACTGTCCTTATTGGTCCGATAGGCCTGGTAAACGGGAGGCTCACCGCCTTTTTCCGAAAAACTGTCAGCTCCCGGCACTACCTGTTTGAGCAGGCGTAACGAGGTATGGTCGGCATTGGCAGCCTCGACTGCCGGACGCACCGGGGCGTTTCCGGCCAGCTTTTCCAGCAATCCCCAGCCGCCGTCCAGCATCACCAGTACCGCCATCGCGACAGCCGCCACGGCACGTACCAGTTTCCGTACGCCACGCCGCGCCTGCTTCGATTCCACGGTCTGCTTTTCAGGCTGTCTTTCAGTTTGCTGCACCGGTTCCACCCGTCTAGGAAATGTCTGTGTTCAGCCAGCCTGTTGAAAAGACTCTCAGGTGAGCACAAGACAAGGCAGAATCTGGCGAAAAAGCGCAGTTTACACGCCGTAAATGAGCATCTTGAGCCAGATTTGACGCCGTATTGTGCCAGCTGAGGGTTTCTCAACAGGCAGGTAGCTTCAGTTGGAGCGCTATTTGACCATTAAATCCTCAACTTGGCAAAACGTCCATCGGCTGTTAATCCTGATCGGGCAACGGAATACCGCGTTCCCGGAACACTTCGGCCAGGACCCGCGAGCCGTTGACACCGCTGGGAAACCCTGAGTAAAGGGTGACCTGGGCCATCAGTTCGGACAGCTCCGCCGGCGTAATACCATTGTCCAGGCCCCGCCGCAGATGCACGCGCAACTGATCGGTCTGATAGGCGGCCTGGGTCATGGCGATAGTGACCAGGCTGCGATCACGCGCTGACAGCTGGGGCCGGGTCCAGGTTTCGCCGTAAACCAGGCCGTCGATGAGGGTATCCAGATAGGGTGCGCCGGGAAAACGGGCGTCGGGCAATTCCAGGCCCCGCGCCGCGAATACCTCCGCGGCGACGCGGGCCGCATTGACCCCGGTGGGAAACCCGGAATAAAACGTCACATGGGTAATCACTTCGGAAATTTCCTGCTGGGTGACCCCGTTGTCCAGCGCCCTGCCGATGTGGTAACGGATCTCGCTGGATGCATACAGTGCGGTACCTACTGCTACCGTGATCAGGCTGCGGTCGCGGGGCGACAGTTCTTCCCTCCGCCAGGTTTCGCCGTAGACCAGTTGATTGAGCAGATCGCGCAGGTAGGGAGTCTGGGGATAGGCGCCTGGAAACTCGATGGGCGGGTTATCCGGCACCTCGCGGGCGGAAGCACCGGGTGGTATTACCGGCAGGCCACGCTCCTCGAATACCTCGGCCGCCACCCTGGCGGCATTGACCCCGGTCGGAAACCCTGAGTACCACATCACGTGAGCAATGATTTCGGCAATTTCCGCCTGGGTGACCCCGTTGTCGAGGGCCCGCCCCATGTGCAGTTTCAGTTCATAGGTGGCATAGAGGGCCTGATTCACGGCCACGGTGATCAGACTGCGGTCCCGGGCCGACAACCCCGGCCGCTCCCAGATATCGCCATAGACCACTTCGTTGCGAATACGCCCCAGGTAGGGGGCGGCATCGTAGGCCCCCGGGGGCGGAGGTGGCTGCTGAGCCTCGCTGACCTGGCGGGTTATCAGGATAGCTGAACACAGCAGGGCAATCAGAGTGACAGCCAGGGCGGCTTTGCGGGTTACGAATGACATGGGCGATTCCTCTTGTTGTTCTGACACGCCCTGGAAAGGTAATACCGGCCCGGAGTTTTGTCCAATGGGGCGCGTAAATTCAGCTCGGAAAAAAGTCCAGATGCTGTACACTACGCGCCTTCTTTGATACGACCAGGGTCAGCCGATCCCGGTCGCCCGATCCCGGACCCTGGTGTCATGTCCCTGCTGCGACTCGATAAAGCAAGTCTGAATTTCGGTACCCATGTGCTGTTGGACCAGGTCGATCTGCAGATCGACAAAGGCGAACGCATCGGTCTGCTGGGGCGCAACGGCGCCGGCAAGACCACCCTGATGAAGGTCATTGCCGGATCCGTGCAGCCGGAAAGCGGCGAACGCTGGCTGCGGCCGGCCACCCAGGTGGCGTGGCTGGAACAGTCGCTGCCCGCGGGCGACCAGCAGAGCGTTTACGACATGGTCGCTGGCGGGTTGGCGGAAGTGGGAGAATTGCTGGCCCGTTATCACCACCTCATCGCCGACTACGATCACGCCAACATGGACCAGCTGGAGCGCCTGCAGAATCAATTGGAAGCCTGCCAGGGATGGAGCCTGGGACAGAAGGTGGATACCGTGATCAGCCAGCTGCAGCTGCCGGCTGAGAAAAAGCTGGCGGAGCTGTCCGGTGGCTGGCGCAAGCGGGTCGCTCTGGCGCGCGCCCTGGTCAGGGAGCCCGACCTGCTGTTGCTGGACGAACCCACCAACCATCTGGACATCGTTGCAATCGAATGGCTGGAAAAGCAGCTGAGTGATTATCATGGCGCCCTGGTACTGGTGACTCACGACCGCCGTTTCCTCGAATCGATAGCCAACAAGATCATCGAGATTGACCGTGGCCAGTTGCTGGAATTCGAGGGCAGCTACCAGCGATTTCTGCGCTTTCGAGCCGAAAAACTGGCCGCCGAAGCCACCGCCAACAAGCTGTTCGACAAGAAGCTTGCCCAGGAGGAGGCGTGGATCCGGCAGGGTATCAAGGCCCGCCGGACCCGTAATGAAGGCCGGGTAACGGCCCTGAAAGCCATGCGCCGGGAGCGCAGCGAGCGCCGTGAACTGCAGGGCAAAGCCAGTTTCAGCGCCAGTCAGGCGGATTCTTCGGGCAAACTGGTGGCGGAACTGCAGCAGGTCAGCCACCGCTATGGCGACCAGGTAATCATCAACAACTTTTCCACCACCGTGATGCGTGGTGACCGCATTGGCCTGGTCGGCGTCAACGGCGCCGGTAAAACCACGTTGCTGAAAATTCTGCTGGGACAGCTGCAACCGGACCAGGGCACGGTAAAACTGGGAACCAGGCTGGAAGTCGCCTATTTCGACCAGTTGCGGGAACACCTGGATCCGGACCGCAACCTGATCGACAACATTTGCGGTGGCCAGGAATTCATCGACATCAACGGCAAGCGCAAGCACGCAATTACCTACCTGGGCGACTTCCTGTTCGCCCCCGATCGCACCCGCACCCCGGCCAAGGCACTGTCAGGCGGGGAGCAGAATCGCGCCATCCTGGCCAAGGTGTTCAGCAAACCGGCCAACCTGCTGGTGCTCGACGAACCCACCAACGACCTGGATATCGAGACCCTGGAACTGCTGGAAGAGATCCTGCTGGAATTCGAGGGCACGGTACTGCTGGTCAGCCACGACCGGGAATTTATGGATAACGTGGTCACCAGCATCCTGGTATTCGAGGGCAACGGCGTAATCAGTGAACACGTGGGGGGTTACAGCGACTGGACTGAACACGGCGGCAGCCTGGCAAAACTGGAACAACGACAGGAAAAGCCCGCCAGGCCGGCCGCGGCTAATCCTGTTGAATTGCAGCCGGCCCCCACTGCCGGTGGCGCCCGCAGAAATCTTTCCTACAAGGACAAGCGGGAACTGGAACAGCAGTTGAAACTGATCGACGAACTGGAGTCCCGCCGACAGCAACTGCAGGAAACCCTGTCTGACCCGGACTTCTACAACCGGGAACACAAACTGATCGACGCGACCATGAAAGAAGTGGCGGACGTCCAGGCGCGTCTGGAAGCGGCCTATGCCCGCTGGGAGGAACTGGAGGCCTGAGCGGCAAGCCCGGCTTCCACCTCCAGTACCAGCTGCGTCATTTTCAGCACGCTGTCCGGGTTGAGGGCGATGGACTGAATGCCCTGCTCGACCAGCCAGCGGGTGATTTCGGGAAAGTCCGAGGGTGCCTGACCGCAGATTCCAATATACTTGTTATTGGCATTACAGGCCCTGATCGCCATCTCCATCAGCCTGGTTACGGCCTCGTTGCGTTCATCGAACTGCGACAGCAGACCGGAATCGCGATCCACGCCCAGAGTCAACTGGGTCAGGTCGTTGGAACCGATGGAGAATCCGTCACACAGCTCCAGAAACTGGTCGGCCAGCAGTGCATTGGCCGGGATTTCACACATCAGGTTGATACGTAACCCCTGCTCGCCCCGCTTCAGGCCATGGGTCGCCATCAGCTCGATGACCTGACGTGCTTCATCGACGGTGCGCACAAAAGGCAACATGGTTTCCAGGTTCACCAGGCCCATCTGCTCCCTGACCTTTTTGACCGCTTCGCATTCCATCAGAAAGCACTCGGCGAACTGCTCGGAGTGATAGCGCGATGCGCCGCGGAAGCCGAGCATGGGATTTTCCTCCTGCGGTTCGTAGTGTTCGCCACCGAGCAGTTTGGCGTACTCGTTGGATTTGAAATCGCTCATTCTGACGATGACCGGTTTCGGATAAAACGCCGCGGCAATGGTGCCGATACCCTCGGCCAACCGCTCCACATAGAACTCACGGGGCCCCTCATACCCGGCGATGCGTGCCGCGATAGCGGTTTTCAGGCTGCCCTCGAGGTTGTCGAATTCAAGCAGCGCCCGTGGATGAATCCCGATACCATGACTGATGATGAATTCCAGCCTGGCCAGGCCGACGCCGTCATTGGACAGCCGGCTGACTTCCAGGGCCCGGCCCGGGTTACCGGCAATCAGCATGATGTGGGTTGCGGGCCGCTTGAGAGCAGTCAGATCAACCTCTTCAGAATCGAATGCCAACAGGCCCTCATAGACCACGCCGGTCTCTCCTTCGGCACAGGAAACGGTCACCGCCATACCGTCCTCCAGCACCTCCGTGCCGTTAGCTGTGCCGACTACTGCCGGAATGCCCAGTTCGCGGGCGATAATGGCGGCATGGCAGACGCGGCCGCCACGGTTGGTGACAATGGCACTGGCCACTTTCATTACCGGTTCCCAGTCCGGATCCGTCATGTCGGTCACCAGCACCTCACCGGGCTGCAGGTCGCTCATGTGGGAGGCATCCAGGACCGTCCGGACCTGTCCGGATCCGATCCGCGCACCGACACTCTTGCCCTCGACCAGCACCCTGCCCTTTTCTTTCAGTGTGTAGGTGACCTGGCGCGCGGCATCCTGATTGGCATGCACCGTTTCGGGCCTGGCCTGAACCACGAACAACTCACCGCTGTTACCGTCCTTGGCCCATTCAATATCCATGGGGCGCTGGTAGTGCTGCTCGATGGCCAGTGCATAACGAGCCAGTTGTAACACGTCTTCGTCGGTGATCGCGAAACGATTGCGTTCCTGCATGCGCACCTCGACATTGCGGGTGGCGTTACCGGTGACACCGTCATCGCTGTAGATCATCTTCAGCGCCTTGGATCCCAGCTGGCGGCGAATGATCGGACGCAGGTTATCGGTCAGCGTTTTCTTATACACCAGGAACTCGTCGGGATTGACCGCTCCCTGCACCACATTTTCACCCAGCCCATAGGCCGCGGTAATCATCACCACGTCGCGGAAGCCACTCTCTGTGTCCAGGGTGAACATGACCCCGGACGAGGCCAGATCGGAGCGCACCATTTTCTGCACACCGATGGACAGCGCCACACTCATGTGGTCAAAGCCCTTGTGAATGCGATACATGATGGCACGGTCCGTAAACAGCGAGGCCAGCACCCGCTTGCAGGTGCGCTG
The DNA here is from genome assembly GCA_024234395.1 of Pseudomonadales bacterium. Classification (GTDB taxonomy): domain Bacteria; phylum Pseudomonadota; class Gammaproteobacteria; order Pseudomonadales; family Pseudohongiellaceae; genus NORP240. The sequence continues at coordinate 1,663,942 of JACKOH010000002.1, read as the reverse complement.
CAACTGTTCGACCCCACTCACATTGAGGTAGGTCTCCTGCTGCCCCGCGAACGAGGCGTCGGGCAGGTCCTCGGCAGTGGCTGAGGAGCGCACCGCCACATCGGCCTCACTGGTGTTTATTTCCTGGCACAGCAGCCTGTAGGCCGCCTCGATTTCAGCGGCCACTGGGGCCGGCATCTCACCATCGAGTATCCAGCCGCGGATCGCCTCGCCGGTGCGTGCCAGTGCCTTCACATCGGTACTGTCCAGCTGTTCCAGGGCGTCCTGAATCCGTTCGCGCACGCCATTGTGATCCAGGTACAGATAATAGGCTTCCGCGGTCGTGGCAAAACCGTTGGGTACCCTGACGCCCTGAGCGGTCAGCTCCCTGAACATTTCACCCAGCGACGCGTTCTTGCCCCCGACCAGCGGGACATCGTTCATACCCAGCTGGGAAAACAGCCTGATGTAACTGAATTCTGCCATGACCCCTCCGACTCCGCGCTTACGCCACAGTGATTTGCGGATCGCTGTAAACGTCCTGGATCGCGTTCAGCAGCGCGACCCCTTCCGCCATGGGCTTCTGAAAAGCCTTGCGTCCCGAGATCAGGCCCATGCCACCGGCACGCTTGTTAATCACCGCGGTCCGTACTGCCTGATGCATGTCATCCGAGCCACTGGCGCCGCCGGAATTGATCATGCCGGTCCGGCCCATATAACAGTTGGCCACCTGGTAACGGACCAGGTCGATGGGATGATCGCTGGTCAGCTTGTCATACATACCGGGATGGGTCTTGCCGAAGCCGATCGCCGTGAAACCGCCATTGCAGTCGGCCTGCTTCTGCTTGACGATGTCGGCGTCGATGGTCACCGCCAGGTGGTTGGCCTGGCCGGTGGTATCTGCAGCGGTGTGGTAATCGACGCCATCTTTTTTGAACGCCGGATTGCGCAGGTAGGCCCACAACACCGTCGCCAGGCCCAGCTGGTGGGCCAGTTCGAAGGCTTCGCTGATCTCCTGGATCTGGCGGCGGCTCTCCGGGGAACCGAAATAGATTGTCGCACCGACTGCCACCGCTCCCAGGTCGAATGCCTGTTGCACACTGGCGAACAGGGTCTGATCGTGCAGGGTCGGATAGGTCAGCAGTTCATTGTGGTTGATCTTCACAATGAAAGGTATCCGGTGGGCGTACTTGCGGGCCACCGAGCTGAGTACACCCAACGTGGAAGCAACTGCATTGCAGCCGCCTTCCATTGCCAGCCGGACTATATTATCCGGATCAAAATAGAGCGGATTAGGGGCGAAAGAGGCGCCTGCCGTGTGCTCCACGCCCTGATCAACAGGGAGGATGGACAGGTAGCCGGTGCCACCGAGACGGCCCTGGTTGTACATGGCAGCCAGCGACCGCAATACCGACGGGTTACGATGTTTACTGCTGACCACCCGATCCAGGTAGTCAGGGCCGGGCAGGTGCAGCATGGAGGCGGGAATGCCCTGACAGGTGTGGTCTAAAAGGTGCCCTGCTTCTTCGCCCAGCATTGCTTGTATATCCATAGTCGATCACCACAGTCTTTCAGTTGATAAACCGGTTCCGGGACGGCTGGACCGGAAACGCCTGCACACCGGGGTGCTGCGCTGCGGTCCATTGCTGAGAGTATAAGGACTATCCCTTACCGAATCCTTACCATACGCCGCTCAGTCCTTGACCTCAATCAAGGCAGGCGTCGGTAATTGACCTGAGCAGAAATCAGTCGCTGGTCAATAGAGGGATCTGAATGGAGTCTATGCCGGGCTCCTGACGCGATCCGGCTCCCGCAAAGACGGACGGTTCGCTGACAAAAGAGGCTTTCGCTTCACGGAAGTCTGAAGTTCGGGCGAGGGAAATAAACGCGCTCATGGTCAGGAAGGGGGTTTCCACCAGCAGATTATTGGTCAGCCAGGCCGGAATACGCGAGCCTGGATTCAGGTGCGCCCGGTTGGTTATCCTGATCCTGCCGCCAGCCAGCGGCTGGAACCGCCAGGCAACCCGGGCCTCGGTGAGTCTGACGCTGCCCGGCGTCCGGTCCACAAAACCATCAACCGCCGTACCGGTCATTGTCAGCGAACGGTTCACCGGGTCCTGGCTCCACAGCACGTGGGAAATGATTTCCCGGTCCCGGATCGGGAATGGCATGTCGTTATAGGAGTAAACGTAGACCTCCCGTTCACTTACAGTGCTCAGCAGGTGCGACCTGGAACAATGGTGTACCCAGCGCGGACAGGCTGCAGGATCCTGAAGCACTGCCACCAGCGAGGCAAGCCGCAGATTATCAACCACCGTGGTGGTTAGCACTTCGTCGTAGGGAGAACCGACCACCGCTCGGGTATACACCTGGATGCCATTTTCATCGCGGCGCAGAGTCCAGTCCTCCAGCCCGGCGGCGGCATACTCTCCGTTCCAGAAAAAAACAATCAGACTCGACAGCAGTAACAGAGTTCGCATGTCGAACTCTATCGTCGTCAGAATGGTCGGCATTAGCGCTGTAACAAAAGGTTCACCGACCGGTCATACGACACAGTAGTGGCGCATCCAGGCCCGCCGCGTTCGGCAGTAAAAGATGCCGGCTGTGGACCAATCAGTCCTGGAACGGCTGGTCGGACAGCGTCAACACCAGTTGAGGGTCGGGTTGCCAGTCTGGCAGGGCGCCGTCAAGACGGCCTTCGAAGACGATGGCAGCCAGTACCACGATCAGGGGAAGTAAGGTGACAAGACGCAGCAGTTGCACTGAATTGTGATTGTTCATGACGCTACTCCACGTGTGAATTGACTGAAATGGCCGTTGCTGCAGACCCTTGCGGATCCCGGACCTGCGACTCGCGACCAGGGGTCGCACGCTTGGCCGGTTCGCCGCAAGTTTAGTTGGCGATTGCATAAACTGCCAATATAGTCATTAATATCAATGTATTACGATAGTTTGACACGGTTGAGGAGACTGGATAGTGGAATTTTTCTGTGTTCATGGCCTTGGAATCGAGTTGGTTTAAGTTTGTACAGTTTCTCTTGGTCTGGTTCCTGCTGTGGCAGTATCTTCTGGCCACGGTTGCAGAGTAGTCGTTTGCGGCTATGCTGAATATGGGTTTACCGATCCATGTATATTTATACAGTACTTTAGAAGTATTGAATCCACCAGGCCGGACATCCGCCGAAATGCAGTACTGGCGAGGCTTCCGGGGTTCTGGCATTGTCCGGAACCTGTGCTAAACTGCCGACTAAAAAACGAACAATTACCATGAAACTTTTCGAATCCCGTCCTTCCTTCTCCGGATACACCGCCGCCGATATCGTCAGGTGGTACTACGATCGCGCCTGGAACACCATGAATGGCGCCAAACGGGCTATCGTTGCCCGTACCGTGGATCTCTATATCAACGAGATTGACGACAGTCGTCGCACGGTCCGTTTCAACCTGCCCGAAAATCCGGATGACGCCGACCAGTTCCTGAGCTGCAACAAGAAAAACGTCAAGGTTATTGACGATTTCTTTGCTGACAATACAGTCCGCAACAAACACTTCCGGGACTCCCTGGAAATCTATGTGGCCCGGGCCATCGATGAAATATTTGAAACCGACTGTTGCGAAATTCTGAAACAGCGCCTGTTTCCCGAAGAAATCGTACCGCACACCCAGGAACAACTGGACGCCCTGCTGGTGGAGACCAACTCCACCTATACCGATGCCGTCAACGAGTGTGTCAGGGTATTCCGTAACGGGCTGACCGATGACAGCGAGGAAGAACTGGAAATCCTGGAGAGCAAATTACTCAAGGCACGGGAAAAAATTGATAAGAACGTCGGTGCCATCGAAAACGAGCTGCAACGGCGCAAACAGGAAAAGTTGAACCCGGTAAAGGAATAATTCCGATCGACTGCCGAACCGGCGGACCGTTGCGGTTACTCCTGTTACCACTTACCCGCATGTCTCTTTCTGCTTCCCTCCTTTGTTCCCCCCTCTCTACCACACCCACCCCTCATGCAGCCAATCGGAACACTTGCCCTGTCGATGCATTGGCAGAAGCAGGACCCGCTGACCCGGCTCACTTTCCAGCAGCTGCTGAGGCTGAGGTGATAACCCGGTGCCTGACCGCGGCAATCCGCCTTGACAGCAAACTCGTATGCAGGAGAAAGTAGCTTTATAATTTGCCTGTTGAATGCCGGGATACACGACCCGCTCTAACAGTCAGTTGTACCGGCCCGCCGTATTCACCCCTTATCCGGGCACGTGCAGCCCACTGTCACCAGGCGACTCCGCATCGGCTCCTCCTGCCGGCCGTTGAATCGAAGTGATAAGCGAACCATGGAGACATACCAGCCAGTTGCAGCTGTAGCGCTTCCGCCAGAGCGCCAGGTTTCACATCCGGGAACCCTTGCCGTTGTGCTGTGTCTGCTGCTGACGCTCAGCTCCCTGGCGATGGCCCAGCCGCCCGCTCTGCGGATCACCAATGCGCCGCCGGCCCTGGAAGACAATATACGGGCCCTGGTCCAGCTGCCGGCCCGATCATGTGACACCGAACCACGTTATCTTAACAGGTCGCTTCCGGATATCCGCCGACAGATCATCCGGGCCGGACGGGCACTGGGCTACTATTACCTGGAAGAACAGAGTGAATTTCTGGAGGAGGAAGACTGTTGGGGACTGCAGATCACGGTCACCCCGGGCGATCCGGTGACGGTGACTACCGTCGATGTGGAAATTTCCAGTCACCCGGAACTGTTTACTCAAACCCTGCTGGATCTACCCGTGAAGGAGGGAGATCAGCTTAATCATGCGTTATACGAGCGCAGCAAGGCTGAATTGAGTTCCCGCGCCGTCGAGTTGGGCTTCTTCTCGGCCCGCTTCGCCAATTCGGAACTGCGTCTCGACCTGCAGAACAACAACGCCAGCATCCATATCGATTTCGACCCCGGCGAAAGATTTCAGTTCGGCAGGATCAACCTGGAGCCGGTGGACGGGCTGTCGGAAGACTTCATTCGCCGCTACATCAATTTCCAGAGTGGCAGCGACTATTCCACCAACAGCCTGGTGGAACTGCGTAACATCCTCAGCGAGAGCTATTATTTCAGCACCGTGAACGTGACTCCGTCGCTGGAACAGGCGTCCGGTCAAAGCATTCCCATCCAGGTAGGCCTGGAACTGAGGCCACGGCGCGTTTATTCGACCGGAATCGGTGCCACTACCGATATTGGACCCCGGGTCCGGCTGGACTATGAAGACCGCTACCTGAACCAGCGCGGCCATCGCTTCGATGTCAAATCCAGTGCCTCACCGATTCAGCAGGCCCTGGACGCCAACTACACGATTCCCTGGCATAATCCGGCCACTGAACAACTGGTACTGTCCGGGGGGCTGCAACGCGAAGATACCGATACCTTTATATCCAGAACCGGCAAACTGGGTGCCAGTTACAGTTTTATCAATCGCTGGTTGTGGCGACAGACCTATTTCGTTAACTATCAGCACGACCGCTCGACCATCAATGACACCGATGAGGTGACCGACCTGCTTATCCCGGGAGTCAGCCTGTCCCGGACCCGGGCCGACGATGCCCTCTATCCACAAAAGGGCTGGAACCTGTATGGCCAGTTAAGTGGGGCATCTGACACCCTTCTGTCGACCGATTCCTTTCTGCAACTGCACGTGGGCGGCAAACTGATCAATCGATTGGGCCCCGGTCGTGTCCTGCTGCGGTTCGAGGCCGGTACCACCCTGACCAACAATATCCACGACCTGCCCGTGTCAATTCAGTATTTTACCGGTGGCGACCAGTCGGTACGCGGCTACAAGTACCAGTCGCTGGCTCCGCTCGATGACGACGGTGAGGTGGTCGGGGGTAAGCACCTGCTGGTAGGCAGTGCCGAATATGATTTCAATATACTGCCCAACTGGAAGCTGGCAGTTTTTGCCGACGCCGGCAACGCCTTCCTCGATCTGAACAATATCGAAATGCAGAAGAGCGTTGGCATTGGCGTACGCTGGTTATCGCCACTGGGGCCGGTCAGGGTGGATCTGGCGTCGGCGCTGGACAACGACAACAAACTGCGTCTGCACCTGACCATGGGGCCTGACCTGTGAAACTGTCCAGCAGCCTGATCAGGAAAGTGGCAGCCAGGACACTGCTCGGCATCGCCGGACTGGTGCTGCTGACTCTGGTCCTGAGCGGGCTGATCCTGGCAACCGAACCCGGCAGTCGCTGGGTCCTGGCCCGGGTCGCTGAGCAGGTCAACAGGCTACCTGGTCAACAATTGTCGTTCGGCCCGGTAGCGGGCACGCTGCTTGGGGAACTGCAGTTGCAGGAAGTCCGGTACAGCAGCGACTCACTGCTGGTTACCATCGCGCGGATCGAGGCGGATTGGAGTCTGCCGGCGATATTTTCCCGCCGCGTATCGGTACCCTCACTCACTGTAAATGGTTCCATAGTCGAGCGAACACCGCAGCCATCGGCACCCGAACCAGAAAGAAATCCCGCTGATCCGTTACTGGTTTTCAACCCATTGCCGGTCGCCCTCGAATTCGACCAGGTGGTAGTCAACGATCTTCAGTATCGCCAACCCGGACAGGAGTTTCAGCTCGACCACCTGCAGTTTGCTGCCGGGCTGAACGGACAGAACCTGACGGTCACCAATCTCGCCCTGGAATCGGAGCTTGCTGACATCGAGGGAGATCTGGCGCTGACCCTGGCCGACTATCTGCCCATGAACCTCAACCTGGCCTGGCAGTACCACCAGGAAATTTTTACCGGGTCCGGACCGGCCGCGGGCAACCTGTCGCTGGGTGGCGACCTGACTCAGCTTGCCGTTGCGCACCGCCTGACTCAGCCTTTCGATTTCACCAGTGAAGGACTGGTGGATACCGGTGTATCGGGCAACGACCTGAGTCTGGGGATCAGCCACGGCAGCGGGTCACTGGTGTTGCCCGAGCAGCTTACCGGTATCCGCCTGGCATTGAGGGACCTGTCAATGGAAACCCACGGCAGCCTCGATGATCTGGAAATCTCGCTTGCCACGGAGTTGGACAGCGACCTGGCGTCATCCGCCAGATTCACTGTCGATGGGCGCTGGCTGGGCGACCGCCTTACCGTAGCGTCCTACCAGTTGGCCACAGACAGCGGCACACTGAAAGGATCAGCTTCGTTAAACCTCGCCGACGGATTACAGGGCTCACTGCAATACGACTTATCGGAAACCGATCCCCTTGCCTATCTGGAAAACTACCGTGCGGCAGACGGATCAGACGGACTGCCGTTGGAGCTCACCAACCTGAGCAGCAGTGGAGAACTGACCCTGGTAACCGGGCAGGACACTGTTCAGGCCAGTCTGCAGCTCGAAGAACTCAGTGGCGAGCTGGGCAATTACCCGCTGCGGGGTGGAGGCAGAGTCGAATATCTTGACGGTGGTCTGCTGGTGGACAACTTCCGCCTGGCCGCGGCCGACAATCAACTTTCAGTCACCGGCAGTCTGGCAGAGCAACTGGACTTTTCCTGGCAATTGTCTGCGCCGCGCCTGGATCAGCTGATGCCGGGCTTGCAGGGCAGGCTCAACGCCAGCGGGGAAATCACCGGAGAGCCGGCGGACATGCAGTTGAGCTCGACCCTGAGTCTGGACTCAGGACGCTATCAGGACTTCGGCATCGACAGTCTGCGGCTCGACGCCTCGTTCCTGCAGGGGGATCTGGATGGACAGGTTTCGATAAGGAGGGCAAGCCTGACCAGCGAAGACCGGGTCGATTCCATTGAAACTCTGGAGTTGAGGGTTGCCGGAACTGAATCCAGTCATCAGGCTACCCTGCAGGCACGTTCCAGTTATGGCGATGCGGATCTCACCGTGACTGGCGGTTTCACCGATCTCGCAGCGCTGAACTGGGAAGGCGCAATTGCCGATGGCAGCCTCAAGACACCAGTAGGAAACTGGTCTACCCGGGCAGCGGTACCGATCTCGGTGGCAACCGATACCCTGGATGTCCGCGACAACTGCTGGTGGCAGGACACGGCATCGGTCTGCGTCAACGTCGCCATGGAGGATCGGACCGGCACGCCGGTCACGCGGATAAGCGGCACAATCAACGATTATCCGCTGGCGCTTTTCAATTACCAGAACCCCACCCCGACTGATTCGGCAGGGACCCCGTCGCTGCTTCCCCATCTTCCGGAGACCGTCAGCGTCGATGGTGAAGTCGATGCCGAATTTTCCGCCACCCTGGCGTCCACTGCGACTCCTGAAGTAGATGCCAGGTTGATACCGCGGGAGGTGATCCTGACTGTTCGGTCCGCAATCGATGAGGAGCTTCCGGAAGCAGAACGCATCGAACCCGACTCACAGTCCTGGTTGCTGACCGAACCCCTGGTGGCGGCCCGGCTGGAAGCAGGACGTTGGAATCTGCAACTGGATACCGGTCTGGGCAGGGAGAACAGTGGCAGCGTGTCGCCAGCCGCCGGGTCGATTGGAGTCAGTGCCAGCCTGTCTGCAGAGGGCGCTCTTGAGGGCAATGCCAACGCCAGTCTGAATGACCTGGGCTGGCTGGAAGCTTTTGTTCCGGATGCCACCGATATTGGCGGCAGTCTGACTGCCCGGGTTGACCTCGGCGGCAGCCTGGACCAACCCAGCCTGGCTATGGATGTGGCGCTGGTTGACGGCCAGGCCACCGTGACTCCCCTGGGAGTGACTTTCTCCGCCATCAACACGCGTATCCGCAGCCAGGACAATGAGCGTATCGAACTGAGTGCCAGCGTCAATTCCGAACAGGGTTCCCTGAATCTCAACGGGCAGGTGGACAGTCCGTTCGCCACCAGCCGGCACCTGCAGGCACAGTTAACCGGAGACAGATTTCAGCTGGTCGATCTGCCGGATCTCACGGTGGCCATCTCTCCGCAGCTTGCCGTGACCGCCGATGAGTCCAGAATCGACGTGACCGGCGATCTGCGGATACCCACTCTGGTCCTGACGCTGCGGGAGCTGCCCGAATCGGCGGTGGATGTTTCCAGGGACGCCGTGGTGGTCGACTACCCCAGCGACCGCCCACAGCTGTCCAGTTCCATTGCCTCCGAGCAGAGCACGGTATTCAATGTGCCGGTAGTGGCGGATGTGAATATTCTGCTGGGAGACAACGTCAGCCTGAACGGCTTCGGATTCACGTCCACTGTCGCCGGCAATCTCAATATCCGGCAACAGGCTAACGGAACCAATCTCACCTATGGAGAACTGCAGATTGTCAGGGGAGATTACCGCATGTACGGACAGTCGTTGCAGATCCGCGGGGGTAAACTGCTGTTCTTCGGCCCCATTGACAATCCGGCTCTGGATATCCGTGCCACCCGCACTGTGGAAAACGTTACCGTCGGCGTGCTCATGAACGGCACCGTGAAAAACATCCGCAGCCAGCTTTTTTCCACTCCGGCACTGCCTGACGGTGACATCATCGCCATCCTTGCTACCGGTAAACCGTTTTCAGACCTGGGTCAGGGGGAACAGGACCGCGATGCGGTACTTGGGTCCATCGCCAGGCTGGGCCTGAGCAGGAGCCAGGGCCTTACCAACCAGGTCAGGGAACAGCTGGGGCTTGATTCACTGGCCATTACCAACACCGGCGGCATAACCAATACCACACTGACGGTGGGCAAATACCTCACGCCGGACATCTTCATCCGTTACGGGATCGGTCTGTTCGACCACCAGTCCAAACTGGCGCTGGACTATATCCTCACCGATCGGATTACCCTGCAGGCCGAGACCGGCGAATACCAGAGTGTCGACCTGATCTACAGGGTGGAACGATGAAAGTGGTCCACCTGGTATTTTGCGGCCAAGGCCTGGGGAACCCCGCATGAGAAATTCCAGCCTGCAATTCTATGGCCTGTTTGTCATCTTCGTCGGAATCCTGGCTACTGCTGCAGCCTGCCTGGGAGTGGCGTTCGGACTGGGCCTGCTCAATGCCAACGGGCATCTGTCACTGCGCAATGCGCTGTTCCTGCGCGACGCCCTGTTCTTTCTGCTGCTGGGCATCGGCGCGCTACGCTCTGGGGGCAGGATCCGTCACTATTCCCGGGCCGCACTGGTCGGCTGGGAATGGGTCTGCTGGACGATAGCCATACTGGTATTGATCACCACGCTGGCGGCGATAGCGCTGGTCAACGTGGGCGTGGAATACCTGGTGTTCACGCTGTTCTACCTGTTGCTGGCGACTTCGGCCTCGTCGGTGCGACGCCGCAATCAGGGTTTTTTTGATTATCGAAACCGCACTACACTGGTCGGGAATCAGCCCGGTTCGATTCGACCCTGATGCCTGCCGGCTGCGGCCACTGTTACGGTCGGCACCAGCCTGCACCCGGTTAAAACAGCGTCGCGGATCGGCTGGTTGAAAATGGTGCATGCCGCTGTCAGCCCGCGCAACTTCTTCCCCACTGCTTGCTTATCGCCTCACCCTGTCACAACGCAGAGTTGGCGTCACAGATGCGCGCTCTGGCTCCGATCAATGTGCCTTCAGGGCCATGCTGAAACAGTCCTTGCGCCAAAGGCAGCCGAGCTGGTCGCATTCACCCTCCCTGGCCGTGCCGAAACACTCGAAATTTCCTTCTGAATTCTGAATCAGCCGCACCAGTTCAAGCTTCGGTCGTTTACCCGGGCTGATGCCTTTCTGTCTGGCAATACCGCGAATTTCCTGCATGTTCATGACGCACTCCGGAAGAAAAATTGAAGAACCCCTGATACTGGGTCAGATCAGAGGACTCCTGAATTGAAAAATTGACTTGGCATAGTCAGCAAAACTGCGTGCAATTTGCGTGCCTTGGAAAGCCGAGATCGCTATCACTGCGTGTTTGCCAGGCAGGGACTCCCTGTCTCTTACCGGTCAGAGACGGCCAGCAAATGACAACCGTGGAGAGGGCTGGCCGCCATGAGTGAAACAGGATGCTCACTCACGGACAGGTTAACACCGTCCGACTCAGTGTGTATCCGGAATCCCGGAGCGCTGCATTGCCGCCAGGAAGTGCCTGCGCACCGGCTCACTCCGGTGGGGAAAACTGCGCCGAAACACATCAAGGGTGAATTCCGGCTGGCTGCGGAGCACCACCCGCGCCTGTTCCCGGGCTTCCTGAACTCGTCCGGCCAGTTCCAGACATCCGGCCGCCACGGCAAAGATATGAAAATGCGCATTGGGTTCCAGGGCAGCCTGCAATGCCCAGGTCGCCGCCTCGTCGAAATGCCCCTGCTGCGCCAGCGAGATCGCCCGACTGGACTTCATGGCAAACAGCATGGGATCGAACGGGCTGAGACGCTGGGCGGAATCCAGGGAAGCCAGCGCGGTTTCGTCCTGGCCGGCATGAATTCCGATAAAGCCCCGGGCGTAATGGCCCTGGGCATAATTCGGATTGATACTCAGCGCCTGGTCGATCGACGCCAGGGCCTGATCGTGCTGCCGGGACAGAAACAGGCCTCGCGCCAGCGACCAGTGCGCCATGGAATCGCGCGGGTCCAGCGCCACCCCGGTCCTGCCGCAGTCCACTGCTCTGACTATCTCGGCATCCACGTCCCCGGTACTGTTCAGAAAGGCTCGGGAAAAATGTGTGAAAGACAGACCGGCATGGGCCCGGGAAAAATTGGGATCCAGCCTGATGGCACTGGCAAACATGGTGCTGGCTGTTTCATTCTCCAGGGGCAGGAAATGGTAGCAATGCCACAGTCCGCGGTGAAAACATTCCCAGGCATTCAGGTTTTCCGGCGGTTTCAGGAACGAGCGGCGCGCCTCCGCCAATTCGATGGCAGGCTCGATGGCGGCAATAACGGCTCCGGTTATCTCGTCCTGCAGGGCAAACAGATCGTCAAGTTGTCGATCGTAGTGCTCCGACCAGATTTCGTTTCCGGCTACCGCATCGAGCAGGTTGACAGTGATCCGCACCCGCCGGGCGAGACGCTGTGTCGATCCGGACAGAAGATAACGGACACCCAGCTCCCGGCCAGTATCGAGGGGTGAAAACGAACCGCTATTGAACCTTGCCGCCGACGCCCGCGAGATGACGAAAAAGTAGGGCAGGCGCGCCAGCCTCGAATTCAGGTCCACAGTAAGACCCATGGCCAGTACTTCGCCATTTTCGTGGTCGCCGAGATTGTGGAAATCGAGCACTGCAATGGAGGGTTTCTCCGGAAGTGCCGGCAATGTTTCCGGTGCCTGAGCAGCAAATGGCACAACCGGGGCCGGACCGGTAACCGGCGTCCGACTCAGTGCCTGCCAGGAGGAAACCAGCCTGTGCACGGGTTGCCCCTCGCGACGATAATTGTCCACAATTTCCTGAAAGGCCTTGCGGGCAGCACGGGTGCCCCGTTGCGCCGCCAGTTCCTGCAGGTAAGCCGCGCTGGCTGCATCATCCAGCGGATTCCCGGCCAGCCTTCGAGTCACCAGATTCAGCCGCTCCGGCTGAGACAGTTCGCCGCTGCCCAGTAAGTGTCGGACCAGTCGGGAATGAAGCAGTTCGATCCTGGCACTGGCCGCCTCACACCACAGGTTGAATACGACTCCCCCGGCATCGATCAGTTCATCCAGAGGTTTGCCACCAAAACGTCGCTCCAGAGCGAGCAGTTCGTCCTTGTCCAGTAGACTGGCTTCCCGGCTGAGATGGAAGTGGATTCGATTGCAATCGATCACCACAGCGCTATCAAGCCTGATGGAATCCCCGTCATTCACCAGCAGGCTCAGCGGCGCGTCGCCGACCGTCGAACGTAACCTGGAAAGTCTCCAGCGCAACGCGGCTCGGGGATCTTCGCTGTGTTCCCACAGCAACTCACACAACTCCGTTCGTGGCACCGCTCGGCCTTCCAGCGCCAGGTAGGCCAGCAGAGCACGGGTTTTGCGGGATCGGGGCAGTGCTGCCGGCTGTCCGGAAACCCGCAGTTGTAATTCACCGGTGACCGATATTTCCAGACTTGTTACTGCTTCCATCGCGGTTTCAACGCTATTTTCAACGCTCGCTCAAACGGGAATGACCGAAACTGGCTGTAATCTGTGCGCATCTGATTCGGGAATCACACGGTTACAGACCAGATTTCCCCTGATTATGACGCACCGGTCCAAATGCTCAACTTTTTTCATAAGGAGATCGACATGTCAGGTTCACTCTACGATCGGCTTGGTGGCAGTGAAGGTATCACCAGGATTGCCGGCGATCTGGTGGATATTCACCTGTCCAATCCGGCCATCGCCACGCGCTTCGCCAATTCCGACATCGACCGCCTGAAACACAATGCCGCGACATTTTTTATCAGCGGCACCGGGGGCCCGAATGTTTATGAAGGCAAGGACATGCTGGCAGCACACAAGGGAATGAACATCTCTGCTGCCGAATTCATGGCGGTACTCGATGATGCCCTGACTGCTCTGCAGAAAAACAATATCGGTCAACGGGAGCAGGAAGAAGTGCTGTTCACGTTCTACAGCATGCGCGGTGACGTGGTGCTGGTCTGAACAGATCGCACCTCCGGGATGCCCTGAAAACCCGCATTTCCACCGGTTGGTGGCATCCAGGTTGACGCTTGTTGACTGTTGTTGAATACTGGACCGGTGTTCCAGACTCGGGTTTCAGTATCATGATCCAGCGCTTTCAGTTCGTCATTCTGGCAACTTTTATGGCCCTAGTTCCGGCTTCGGCCATGGCCGATTCCAAGGCCGAGATCGATGCCAATGTGCAGGTTGCTCTCGATGAATTCTATGAAAAAGCCCCGGCCGGGAAAATCCTGGCCGACGACGCGGCAGGGATTCTGGTATTTCCCAAGGTACTGAAGGCGGGTATCGGCGTCGGTGGTGAATATGGCGAAGGCGCATTGCTGATCGGCGGTCAACCCGTGGCCTACTACAATACGGCATCCGCCTCGATAGGATTTCAGTTCGGCGCCCAGGTGAAGTCCCAGGTGGTGCTGTTCATGAACAACCAGGCCCTGGAAAAATTCCGCAACAGCAGCGGCTGGGAGGCCGGTGTCGATGGCAGTATCGCTCTCATTGAATTCGGGGCCGCCGAGGAAATCAGTTCCAGTTCCATCCAGGATCCCATTATCGGCTTCATTTTTTCCAACCGGGGATTCATGTACAACCTCACTTTTGAGGGTTCGAAGATCACCAGGATCACCCGCTGAACGGCTGCCATGCTGCAGCCGGAATGCCCCAATTCCTCCTTTCGGATATGCCGTTTCTGCCCCGCACCCTGATCTGCTTCGCCATTATTATGGCCTTGACCGGAAAGCTTCAGGCCCAGCCGGTACCTCAGGAACGCCTGCCGCTCGAGACTCTGAATGTTCGCGCTCCTTCCGCGCGCATAACCGGTGCTCCGGGTCACATGCGCATCGCGGATCGCAGTTGCCCGCAAGCAACGCATCCCCCGGATCGCCAGCTTATCGTGAATACCGCGGTGCAGGAATGGGCCTTTTTTGGCTATACCCGGCTTGATTACACAGTGGAAGAACAACCGGAGGCCGCCGATCGCAATGACGGCCGCCAGCGCTGGTCATTGCTGGATCCGCAGCAGGCGTTCCGGGTGGCTGACAGTATCGCCGGGTACTGGGCGGCAGCACCGGACAGTGGCTGGATCCTGCAGCGCCAGAATCAACGCTGGGAGGCTCTGGGTTACTCCGCCCGCTGGCGTGATCCCTGGTCTGCCGCGTTCATTTCCTGGGTGATGTGTGAAAGCGGCCTCGGTGACCCGGACCATTTCTCGCGCGCCGTCGCTCACCACACCTACATCGACCAGGCGATTCTGGCCCGCGACGGCAGGGCCGACAACAGTGCCTATCTGGCCTATGACATCGGCGAGCAACCGGTACTGCCCGGCGACCTGCTCTGCCGGGGCAGCCGCCCGGTCTATCACTCCCTCGACGAACGGCGCAGCCACCTGGGCGTCGGCGCCAGAACCCATTGCGATATCGTGGTTAAGGTCGATCATGAAATTCCGGCATTCCAGGTTATCGGTGGCAATGTTCGCGGCACCGTCGGCCTGAAACTGCTGCCCGCAGCCTCTTCCGACAATGATTTCCTGGTGCCACTGCCCTTCGCCAGGCGCCAGCTTTTCGCCCACCTGAAACTCCAGGCAGACCCGGTTGCTCTCGACGCGCTGGACTTGAGCCCGACCATCCAGGCCACCCGCTGTTCGGCAGCGCAGAATTCAGCTTCACTTGCCAGCGGTGCAGGCGTCGACACGTTCCCTTCAGGCCGGTGCTGACAGCTGTCCCGACATAACCCGGCTATACAGGACCCGCAACGACGATCCTCATTGGCTACCGCGACCGAACAAAACTCCGATCTGATTTTGCTAGGACGACAATGGCAGCCACCCGGGTGAATGAATCAGGCGCCAGTTGCGGTATACTCACGTCGGACTTTTCAACTCATCAGCCTCCAGGTACATCTGCCGCCCCATGAGCATCGGTCACCTGCTAGTCGCTCTCATCCTGCTGGGACTGTTCATCTATCGCTTCTTTCTCAACGCCGAGGGTCGTGAGAGCACCCGGCTTCTTACCGTGGCATTGCTGGTGGGGGCGTTTCACTTCGGCATTCAGGCTTTCGCAAATCCGCTCTGGACTCCGGGTAAACTGCCGGTGTTACCAGTGCTTGCAGAAACCCTGTACGTACTCTTTTTCGTGCTGCTGGCGATGCATTTCACCAACCGGAAGCTGCCGATACTCGGCTACTGGGCTGCCCAGTTGCTGGTTTACCTGGCGATTCTGGTACCCGGCGCGCTGGCCTTTTTCGATGCCGGACTTGAAACTCCGGCCTATGCCGAACTGATCAGGACGCTGTTGTTTCTGTCCGCGGCACTGGCATTCGTTACTATCAATCGTTCTCCGGACATGCTGAACACCCAGCCGGTATTCTGGATTCCAACCCTGATCGTCGCTACCGGGTACACGGTCGCCACCCTGGCCAAGCTGTTATCCACGGTGGTCCATTTCGCCGGCTCCGGTTCGGCCGGCCTCATGTCGACCATTTCCTCACTGCTCGGTGTCGTGGCGACAGTTCTGCTGCTGATCTTCCTGGCCGCCAATCTTTCCTGGTTTCGAAAAACCACTTGATCGCGGCATCCTGCTTTCCACGCAATACGAGTTGCTGTACAGTCAAGCCGTACCAGCCACCACGAGTCGTTTAGTTCCCAACATGTCTTCCCTGCAAGCCGTACTGGGTTTACTGGTTTTTATTGCCCTGGCACTGGTTCTGGGTGAACGGCGGCAGCTCCCTCCCTGGAAACTGCTGATCGCGGGTCTGGGTCTGCAGTTTGCTTTTGCCCTGCTGGTATTCCGGGTCGACCTGGTCCGTCAGGGTCTTTACGGCATCAATCGGGCGGTCGCCGCCATAGTCAATGCCACCGAGGCAGGTACCCTGTTCGTGTTCGGTTATCTTGGCGGTGATCCTGCCAACGTGGCGTATCCCTTCTCCGTGGAGGATCCGGCTGCCACGGTGATCCTGGCATTCCGTATTCTGCCGCTGATTCTGATTTTTACCGTGCTCTCGGCAATTCTCTGGCACTACCGGGTGCTGCCGCTTATTGTCCAGGGGTTTTCCCTGCTGCTGCGCCGCAGCCTCGGCGTGGGCGGTGCCGTGGGTCTGAGTGCCGCGGCCAATGTGTTCGTCGGGATGGTGGAATCCCCCGCCCTGGTGCGTCCCTATCTGGCGGCCCTGAGTCGCAGCGAACTGTTCATCGTCATGTCCTGCGGCATGGCCACCATCGCCGGTTCGGTAATGGTACTGTACTCGGTAATTCTGGACGGTGTGGTCGACAATGCGCTGGGACACATCATCACTGCCTCGGTGATCAGTGCCCCGGCGGCAATCATGCTGGCCATGATCATGATTCCTCCTGAACGCAGCCACCCGGTGGACAACCAGCCGCCGGTTCGCAGTCAGTATCACAGCCTGATGGATGCCATCACCCGGGGAACCGGCGACGGTCTGCAGCTGACCGCCAATGTGGCAGCCATGTTGATCGTACTGGTGGCCCTGGTTGCACTCACCAACAGCGCCCTCTCGCTGTTACCGGACCTCGGTGGTGCCCCGCTCACTCTGCAGAGAATCTTCGCGCTGCTGTTCGCCCCACTGGCCTGGCTGATGGGAATTCCCTGGCAGGAAGCGCAGACTGCCGGCAACCTGATGGGCATCAAAACCGTGCTGAATGAACTGCTCGCATTCCTGGCCCTGGCGGATCTGCCAGCCGACAGTCTGTCGGAAAAATCCACCGTGATCATGACCTATGCCCTGTGCGGTTTCGCCAACTTCGGCAGTCTCGGTATCATGATCGCTGGCCTGACCGGAATGTGCCCATCCCGGGCCCGGGAAATTGTCGCGCTTGCACCACGCTCATTGATATCAGGAACACTGGCCACCTGCATGACCGGGGCCATTGCCGGACTGTTGCTATAGACTGATTTATAAGGCGCCAGGTCACCCCTGAAAAGCTTCCGGTCAGGGCGCAGCATAACCACTCAACCTCGCCAGGGTTAAAGGGTCGTCACTGCTGGTATGCATGGCGGACAGCAGATCCACAAACGGCTGCCGGTAATGAATGCCGGTATCGAATCCCTCAGGGTCCGCCTCCCTCAGAATGTGGAAATTATCACCACCGTCATACATGAAGCTGTTGACCAGCACACGGTAGTGCTGCCGGTCCCGAAGCGGTTCACCGCTGGCGACCAGAATCCAGTTATCCCCCCGCTGCACCAGACCGGCCACCAGCGGGCGGCCTCCGGTCTCCAGGGCTACCCGCACGGCCTCACCGGGCAGGTCCAGGGCGATGATGTTGTTCTCAAATGGCATGACATTGACCAGGTCGTTCAGCGTAATTTGTCCGGCTGGCAACGGGGATCGAACACCGCCGGTATTGGTGATCGCAATATCGGCGCTGGAATCCCATTGCAGCCAGGAATCGATCAGTGCCTGGCGAAAGCTTTCGTCACGAAAATCAATCGTTTCCTCATTCCATGCCAACACCTCGCCTAGCGTATCCTGAAACTGCTCCTGCCAGGCCGCCACCATGCTCACCAGCGCCGGATCCTGATTACCCGCCGTATTTTCGTTAGTCGCAAACTCTGCCTCCAGAATCCGGCCTGCCGTTCGGTCGAAACGGAAATGCGCCTTTGCGTAGGCGGTGAAATGGTAGCCTCCACCGAGCAGTACGGTAGCGCCGACCTGCTGCGCTGTCAGTTCATTGCAATGACCGCCCCCCATCAGGTCGATGTGGAGATCGGTCACTTTTTCCGCCAGCGGCTCCAGGGCTGCCATGCAGACATGGGCGATAACAAACAGCAGATCGGGAGCTTCTTTACGGATCCGCGGCACCGTGGTACGCAGTGCCTGTTCGTAGTCAGTGAACCGCAGTGGAGCGACATGCTTTGGGTTGGTGGTACGGGGAGTGCTGATGGTCGTCAGGCCGATAATACCGACTTTCAGGTCGTTAACCTCGGTTACGACAAACGGCAGGATTCCCAGCTCAACCGGTACTTCATCACTGTCCCGCCAGCGGGTATTGGCACTGAGATAGGGATAATCGGCTTCCCGTGCCCGTTGTGCCAGCGCGTCCAGCCCGAAATCGAATTCATGATTACCTACCGCCGAGGCATCGTAATGCATGGTGTTCATCACCTCCACCATGCTCTGACCCGCCACCCACGTGGAAATTGCCGGCCCGGTCCAGTTGTCGCCACCACTGAGCAACAGGAACGCCCCATCAGGGCGATAATTCTCCTGTTCCTCCCACAGCCGATAAAGTCCGGCGGCACCCCGCCCGGGCTGCATGCCCTCCATCCAGCCGTGTTCATCGTTGGTGTACAGAACCGTCAGTTCACGGACATCCTGTTCCACCGCACCGGCATGACCGACCCCCTGACGGCATCCAGTCGTCAGGGCCAGGACCATCAGTAGCAGGCAGAGCAGCAGCCCGCGCTGGGAAAGCGAACCCGGCAGATCGACGTGTTTTACCTTGACTGTTGCCATACCTCAGTTACCGGATTGATAGACCTGGTACGCCTTGAAACCAGCATGACAACGTAGCTGTCGTGGGATTCCCGTACCAGGTGCGAGGGTTCATTAAACGGCAATTTTAGCCGCCGGGAAAGCCTGTCATAATGGCGCGGCCATGATACCTATCCGAGATGACAATCCCCAGCTACTGACCCCGATTACCACCATCGGCTTAATCGCACTGAACTGCTGCGCCTGGATTCTGGTGCAGGGAATGGGCGCTGAGCCCGCCCTGTCCACTTCTGTGTGTCAGTTTGCCCTGGTGCCTGGTGACCTGCTTGGCAGCCTGCCACCGGGCAGCAGTTTTCCGGCCGGACCCGGTACGGTGTGTCATACCGGCAGTTCGCCCGCCTGGTTTACGCTGTTTTCCTCCATGTTCATGCACGGCAGCTGGCTGCATGTGATCGGCAATATGTGGTTTCTGTGGATCTTTGGCAATAACGTGGAGGATGCCATGGGCCACGTTCGCTTTCTGGTCTTTTACCTAATCTGCGGCCTGGCCGCAGCCGGTCTGCAGCTGACTTTCACAGCCAATCCGGCAATACCCATGATCGGCGCATCGGGCGCCATCGGCGGGGTCATGGGCGCTTATATCCTGCTCTACCCCAGGGTTCAGGTACACATGCTGATCTTTCTCGGATTCTTTATCACCACCATTGCCGTACCGGCAGTGGTCATGCTGGGCTATTGGCTGCTGATCCAGTTACTGGGCGGCTTCAGCTCGATTACCGGGGAGGGCGGTGGAGTGGCATTCTGGGCCCACGTTGGCGGGTTCTGCGCAGGAGCCCTGCTCAGCTATGTGTTCCGTAACCGGAGCCTGCTCGCCAGGCACCCTTACCACGGCTGGAAAAATCAGTCGCCTTATCGACACTGGCAGCGTATCGGTGGCCGTGGCGGCCGGAAATTTTAATCGGGCCGGCTGGCCTGGGAACCTTCTGTGAAGGAATTGATTGCAGGACCGGTCATTTTAGGAATGCCCGGGTAGACGGACAGCTTACCGGTATCCCACTTTTTTCGTGACACACTTGTTTACAATGCGCAGCGGGTATACAGTTGGAGGGCTCCTGATAAAATCGCAATGTATTCTGGATGGCACAATCGGTGAGAGATCTATGACTAGCAAACTATCCCCATTGCTTCTAATGTTGGCCGTGCTGCTGGCAGGCTGCGTTTCTTCGTCGCGGCTCAACTTTGAAAAAATGTCGGAACAGGAAATCTACGCCTATAACCTCGACCAGCCGCTGCTTAAGAAGATTTACTGTTATGAGGATTCAGGGACTGGCAGTTACATTCGGCGACGCAATTGCGTGACCGTTGAAGACTATATGTACCAGCTGGAGAGATCGGTACTGGCCCTGGATGTCCTGCAGCCTTCTGCAAGTTTCAACGCCTTCAGTTCCAGCCGGGACTAGTGTCCTGTCCGGTTAATTCGTTGTATTTCAGAGCCTGCATAAAGCGCTGTAGTGAGGCGCGATCCGCAGGGAATACTGGTTGTATTTCCAAGGGTCGCAACGCTGCTACAGCGCTTTATGCAGGCTCCCGGAGGGCGTGCCAGCCAAGACCCCTGGCCGCGTTGTGCCTTTTGACAAGGGCTACGGCCATTGCCTGCAAGGCGCGCCTTGCCAGGAACCTTGGCTGGCACGCTGAAATGCGACGAATTAACCGGACAGGACACTAGCAGCCCGTCGGGTTCAGTCGGTAAACACGGCTTCGACGAAGTCTTCGCCCAGGTAGGCCCCCAGTTCGGTGCGAGCCTGCAGTCGTCGTTGTGGCTGTGACGAAAAAACAGACTCGAAAAAAGCCAGCACCGCGATCCTGGTTATCATCTGCTGCCGGCCCGGATGGGTGATCGGTTCGGTCGGCATGATTTCACAGACGTCCGGAATCTCTCCGCTGGCGACAATTCCATCCGACTCGCTGACAAGCGGCAGGAAGATATCCCCTGTCTTCCTGCCATCCAGGGTAGCCAGCAACGGTCCGCAACCCAGCCTGTCAGGCTGTCTAACCAGCCGCAGGTAAGGCTCCGACAGTCCGGCAAATCCCAGATGGGTTCCACCAAAAATGGTCAACAGATCCCCCGCGGGGACCCGCTCGGGAATCGGTGCGGCATTGGCCTGGTAGTTGACCAGTGCGTCGGCACTGCCGGCAATCATCAGCAACGGTGTTTCAACATCCTGGTAGAAACGCTCCAGAAACGGAGCGGCCAACCCGGCTATCGAGACCGCGGCGCTGACCCGGGTATCCCGCAGGCGCGGATGAAAGGTTACCAGAATCGTGGTCGCGCCACCCAGCGAATAGCCCATCAGACCGATTCGATTCAGATCGATGACGCCCGGGAACGGTTTTTCGGGACCGATCAGTGACAGGACCGCATCGATCAGGAAGGAAACATCGGCCGGTTGATTGACCAGATCCGCTGGTTCAGGACCGCCGCTTGCCGAGCCATTGGTCAATGGAAAATCGGCGGCGACCACCAGGTAGCCGTAGCTGGCCAGGTGGCGCAGGACATATTCGAGATCGCTGCGCGACATCGTGAGTCCGTGGCTGTGAACGATAAGCGGCAGGTTACCGGTGGCCTGTTGCGGATACCACAGCGTGGTGTTGAAAGTACGCTGTTGCGCACCCGGAAATTCACCATTGGCGGCAGTGGGTCGACTGGGGTCGACAAACACCATTTCCTTGGTACCCACCCGGTAAGGCCCCGGCTCCAGCCAGGCAGCGCTTTCCGAATCCCGCGGCGGTGGGGCAGGAGCCGTGACAAACAGCGCTGCCACTGCCCCGATCGACAGCACCAGAGTGAGGACCAGCAGTCCGAAAAGCAGTTTCCTGATCATCAGCGTTCCCCTGCCCTTCGATGCCGTAAAGAGTCCTTGTGACCTGATTGCCTGGTCTCAGGTCGCTTCCCTGGTTACCGGATCGCCGCTCTCGCGGCCATCCTGTTGCGAAGTGGAACTGCTGAACAGACGGGTCAGCACCGGCTGCAGAAACATCCGCAATACCAGCACCGATAGCAGCACCGCAGCCAACTGACGCCACAGCGGCCAGCTTTCGCCATGTTCCATGATATTCAACTGTAACGACCAGTTAAAAATCTGGAAAAGCTGGTTGAGACCCAGGCCGAATAGAATTGCCATGGAGATGACACCGATCAGGTAGGCGGCCAGCGAGCGGTTGCCGAGCTGCTCCCTGATTACCCCCATGGTGGCGATATTGGTCGCCGGGCCGGTCAGCAGGAACACCAGCGCCGCGCCGGGTGAGACCCCGGCAAACAGCAGACTGGCAGCGACCGGTGTGGAGGCCGTGGCACAGATGTACATGGGCAGTCCCACCAGGATCATGATGAGCATGGCCAGCAGCCCATCCCCCCACTGCAGGAAGAATGACTGCGGTACGTAGGTCGTGATGACCGTTGCCGCCACCAGACCGATGGTAAGCCACTTGCCGGTATCGGAAATCATCCGGCCGAAACCATACTGGACAGCGGATTTAAGTTTCTCACCCATTGAAAGCCCGGCCGGTTCCGATTCAGCGCTCCCGCAGCAACTGCCGCAGGTTTTCTTTTCCACTACCAGGTTATCGTCCACATCCATTACCCGTACCAGGATACCGGCAGTGACCGCGCTGATCAGCGCACCGATCGGACGGGCTATGGCAAACACCGGTCCCAGGATTGCGTAGGAATAGGAAATCGAGTCGACACCGGTTTCCGGAGTGGCCACCAGGAACGAGGCTGTTGCCCCCTTCGATGCGCCCGCCTTGCGGATCGCCAGTGCAGTGGGAATCACGCCACAGGAACACAGCGGCAGTGGCGCTCCGATGACTGCGCCCTTGATCACCGACACAAGTCCCGGTTTTGCGAGCTGCTTTTCAACCCAGCTGTTGGGTATCACCTGTTTGATGATGCCGGCCAGCAGATAACCTACCAGCAGCCACGGTGCACTCTCGATGACCAGATCCCAGAAATTGGTGAGTAGTGTCATAATCATAATCTTAACCTTCGTTGGCGGCGGCCTGGCCAGTATCAGACTGATCCCGGCTGGCTTCCAGCGCCTCCATGATTGAACAGTGAGTGGCATCCTCCGGGCCGCCGCAACAACTGTCCAGCAGCGTTTTCAGGGTACGGCGCATAGCCGTCAGTTCGCTGATCCGGGCGTCAACGTCACTCAGTTTGCGGCGGGTGATATCGGTCACTTCCTGGCAGGTATGACTGGATTTATCCAACCGTATCGATAACAGCCCTCCGATATCCTCCAGCGAGAACCCGATGTTACGGGCAGCACGAATGAACTCGGCCCGGCGCAGGTCGGCTTCGCTGTACAGCCGGTAGCCGGACTCACTGCGTTCGCTGGCGGCGATCAGGCCGTGTTTTTCGTAGAAGCGAAGGGTGTGGGCACTGAGGCCGGTTTTTTCGGCAATTTCGCTGATCTTCAACATGGGTTGGGGTGCCTCTCTCCTCTCTGCTGCGTTATTGAACTCAAGCTGATGGCTTCGTCCGGCTTAAGGGGCCTGCGGAGCAGGTTTTTCCTCGTGCCTCCGAAAATCCTTCTCCTCCGGCCATCACCTCCCTTGGACATTACTGGCTTCGATGTCGAATCGGAGCCCTGGCTTTGCTGCTTGCCGTGTGCAGGGCGTCGTTCGGTTCAAGGGGCCTGCGGAGCAGGTTTTTCTCGTGCCTCCGAACATCCTTCTCCTCCGGCCATCACCTTCCTCGGATATTACTGGCTTCGATGTCGAATCAGAGCCCTGGCTTTGCGCATGCCGTGTGCAGGCTTCGTCCGGCTCAAGGGACCTGCGGAGCAGGTTTTTTCTCGTGCCTCCGAAAATCCTTCTCCTCCGGCCATCACCTTCCTCGGACATTACTGGCTTCGATGTCGAATCAGAGCCCTGGCTTTGCTGCTTGCCGTGTGCAGGGCGTCGTTCGGCTCAAGGGGCCTGCGGAGCAGGTTTTTCCTCGTGCCTCCGAAAATCCTTCTCCTCCGGCCATCACCTTCCTTGGACATTACTGGCTTTGATACCGAATCAGAGCCCTGGCTTTGCGCATGCAGTGTGCCGGGCTTAGTCCGGCCCAAGGGACCTGCGGAGCGGAGTGTTCCTCGTACTTCCGGAAATCCTCCTCCCGCCATTATCTTCCTTGAGAATTACTGGCTCTGATGTGTATTAAAACATTAGAGTCGAGTCTAAGGTCAAGGGGTCGGGTGGAAGTAATCGGAAACGGGTCAGGAGCCGAGGTTGCGCTTCAGCCAGGCAGAGATATCCGCCACCTCTTCAGGGCACACGGAGTGCTCCATGGGATAGGTTTTGTAGCGCGGATTGAGGCCCAGGCTTTGCAGGGTCGACTCGCTGCGTTGCCCCAGTATTTCCGGGACTACCGAGTCCTGGGTGCCGTGGCAGATCAGGATGGGTATCTTCTGATTGTTGGGGCTGACCCGGATCCGGTTGGCGGTGGCGAAGTAGGTAGACAGGGCCAGTATGCCGCCCAGGGGTTCCGGGTAGCTCAGCGCCGCGTGGTAGGCTACCGCGCCACCCTGGGAAAAGCCGGCCAGGACGATGCGTCGGCTGTCCACACCCCGCTCTATCTCGCGATCCACCAGGTCCTGGATCCGGCGCGCCGATTCCAGCAACTGACCGTCATCCAGGTCGCGATCCACATCGAAACTGAATATGTCATACCAGGCCGGCATGACGTAGCCATTGTTGATGGAGACCGGAATGGACGGGGCGTGAGGAAACACGAAGCGGATGCCATAACTCTCCGCCAGGTCCAGTTGCGGGACCAGGGAGGCGAAATCGCTGCCGTCTGCGCCCAGTCCGTGCAGCCAGATGACTGACGCCGTGACCGGGGTATAACGGGGTTTTTCAATTTCAATTGCTGGCAGGTAGTCCATGGCGCTCTGCTGGGTGATGAAAAAGCGCAGTATTCTATCAGGGGCTGGCCCGCATGCCATCCATCTCTGCCAGTCGTTCGATAAGTTCTTCGACCCGGGTGCTGTATCCCCATTCGTTGTCGTACCAGGAAATCACCTTGACCATGCGCTCCTGAATGACCTGGGTGAGCAGAGAATCGAAGATGCTGGAGTGGGGATTGCCGATAATGTCGCTGCTGACAATCGGCTCGTCGCAATAGGCCAGGATCCCTTTCAGGGCCCCCTCTGCGGCCTCTTTCATAGCGGCGTTGACAGCCTCGACGCTGACATCCTGCTGCAATTCCACGGTCAGATCCACCAGGCTGCCGTCCGCCACCGGGACGCGCATGGCCAGGCCGTCCAGGCGGCCGGCCAGTTCCGGCATCACCAGGCCGATGGCCCGCGCGGCGCCAGTGGAAGTCGGCACGATGTTGGTGGCCGCGTTACGGGAGCGACGCGGGTCCTTGTGCGGAGCATCGATCAGGCGCTGGTCGGAGGTATAGGCGTGCACGGTGGTCAGCAGCCCGCGTTCGATGCCGAACGATTCCTGCAGCACCTTGGCCAGCGGCGCGGCGCAATTGGTGGTGCAGCTGGCATTGCTGATAATCCGAGTTTCCGGAGTCACCACATGATCATTGACACCGGCCACCAGCGTGGCGTCCAGAGGATCCTTGCAGGGTACCGTCAGAATCAGACGCCTGGCGCCGGCGTCCAGGTGTTTGTTAAGGTCCTCAAGCTTGCGGAATGCGCCGGAACTCTCGATCACGTAATCCACACCCAGTTCCTTCCAGGGTAGCTTGGCAGGATCCCTCTCCATCAGAACTTTGAACGGATCGCCGTCAATCGACAGGGTATCGCCAGTGCAGATCACTTCACCGGGGTACTGACCGTGTATGCTGTCGTATTTGAACGCGTAGGCCAGCTGGTCAGGCGCCGACAGGTCGTTAACGGCAACCACGTCGTAGTGCCGACGCAACTTGGCGATCCGCATGATGGTACGACCGATTCTGCCGAAGCCGTTGATCGCGATTCTTGGTACTGCCATGGTTGTCTCCTGAAAATTGTGCTGGAATAAGCGCTGCCTGCCGGGAACCTGTCGACTGTTCAGGTCCATCCGGTATGGATATCATAGGTTTCGGCTGACTGCCAGTGTCTCGGCAATATCACAGTCGAAGCAAAATCTGTTCCTTTGTCCGGTTCTTCCGACTCTTGACAGGTTTGGCCTTTATGTAAATAAAAACAAACAATTAGCAGGCACCCACCATGATCAGAATTCTCTCCCCCCTTGCTGTCAGGACCATTTTTGGTGCACAGATTCGCCGGATTCGGATTGCCGGTTCGCTCCGTACCTGGACACTGCTGCTGTTCCTTTTCAGCGCCTATATCCCCGCTACCACGGGTCAGGTAGCCCATGACGATCCGGCCTGGGTCACCACCTGGACCACCAGTCCCAGCACCCTGCCGCCGGAGGGGCCGGTGGCAGACAGTTACGACAATCAGACGGTGCGCCTTATCGTCCATACCAGCGTCGGCGGCGACACGGTGCGGCTGCGGCTGTCCAATACCCATGGCCAGCACAGCCTGAAGATCGGTGCCGCTACCCTGGCCAGGCAGGACAGTGGTCCGGACATCGTGGCCGGCAGCGCCAGTCCCATCACCTTCGGTGGTCAGACCGCCATCACCATTCCGCGCTGGGCTACCGTGATCAGTGATCCGGTGGCGGTCGGGATTCCCGGTTCCGGGAACCTGGCGGTAAGCCTTTATCTACCCGAGGATACCGGTTTCATTACCACCCATGCCCTGTCGAATCAGACCAATTATGTTTCCAGCAGCGGCAACCACGTGAACAGCACTGCCCTGCCGGTCGCCGCGGAAACTGCCGGCTGGCCGTTCCTGACAGCAATCGACGTGATAGCCGAACAGCCAACCCGCGCCATTGTCACTCTGGGCGATTCCATTACCGACGGCTGGGGCTCCACGGACAGCGCCAATCAACGCTGGCCCAACCATTTTGCCCACCGCCTGTATCGGGATGACAGTATCGAAAATTTCGCCGTGATCAATGCCGGCATCAGTGGCAACCAGGTCACTACTGAACAGAATCCCAGTTTTGGCCAGAACCTGCAGGCCCGTTTCGAGCGTGACGTACTGGCACTCAGCAATGTCAGTCACATCATTCTGCTGGAAGGCATCAACGATATCGGCATGTCTTCAAGATCCGGTCAGCAGATCGGCAGCGCCGAGATCATCAGCGGCTACCGGCAGATCATTGCCCGCGCCCACGCCCGCGGCATCAGGATAATAGGTGCCACGTTGCTCCCTTATGAGGGAGCCGCTTATTACACCGAGGCAGGCAATCAGATCCGCAGGGAAGTCAATGCGTTCATCCGCGACAGTGGAGAATTCGACGGCGTCATCGAATTCGGCGAAGCGGTACAGGACCCGGCCAACCCCAACCGGATCCGCGCCGATTACACTGCCGATAATCTGCACCCCAACGATAGTGGCTATCGGGCCATGGCGGAAATCATCGACCTCGACCTGTTCAGATAGATCCAAAATAGGGACAGATTTATTTTCAGACACTCCGGAAGGGACAGATTTGAAATCTGTCCCTGTTTCCGGTCTCTATGTTTATGCGTTCCGCTAGCCCTGCCGGGTGTTCGCGGCTTTCTTCAGTTTTATCTCGTACAGGTCGGTGCGGCGATCCAACAGATTGCGGACCGAGCCTTCGTTGTGCAATACCTTCAGCTTGTTCATGTCGAGGTCGGAGAACAGCAGCATTTCCGTATTGGGGGTCGCTTCCGACAGGATGGCATCGTGAGGAAAACTGAAGTCGGAGGGTGACACCACTGCCGAGTGACCGTACTGCACATCCAGGCTGTCGACGGCCGGGAGGTTGCCAACACTGCCGGCCATCACTACGTAACATTCGTTTTCGATGGCCCGGGCCTGGGCACACAGTCTGACTCTCAGGTAACTGTTCTTGGTATCGGTCCAGTAGGGCACAAACAGAATTTCCACTCCCTGTTCGGCGAGAATCCGCGACAGCTCCGGGAACTCGATGTCGTAACAGACCAGTATCCCCACCCTGCCCGCGTCAGTTTCAAAAACAGAAACCCGGTCACCGCCCTGAAATACCCAATCCCGCTTCTCGTGCGGGGTGATATGAATTTTCCGCTGCTCATCGATCTGACCACTGCGATGGCAGAGATAGGAGACGTTATACAGATAGTCCCCGTCCTTGAGCGGCATCGAGCCGGTGATAATGTTGGCGTTGTACTCAATTGCCATGTGTGACATGGCGTCGCGGATCTGCTCGGTGAAACCGGCCAGAAACCGGATCGCCTTCATCTGCGATGAAGTATCGGTCAGCGCCATCAAAGGCGCATTGAACAGTTCCGGAAATACAATGAAATCACTCTGGTAGTCGGACACCGTGTCGACAAAAAACTCCACCTGTTCCAGCAGTTCCTCCAGCGAACTGACCGCCCTCATCTGCCATTGCACGGCACCCACCCTGACCACCGGCTTGGGCGTATCGAGAACCTTTTCCTCGCCGTCGTAAAGAATGTTGTCCCATTCCAGCAGGGTCGCATAACCTGCTGATTCCTCGTCCTCGGGCAGGTATTGCTTGAGCAACCTCTTCACCGTGAAATCGTTGGACAGCTGAAAGCTCAGAATCGGATCGTAGATCTCCTTGCGGGCCACCTTGTCGATGTACTCCGTCGGTGACAGCTTGCGCCGGTATGTGTGATAGCTGGGAATTCTGCCGCCTGCGAGAATCGCGCGTAGATTGTACTGGCGACAGACTTCCTTGCGGGCGTCGTAAAGCCGGCGCCCCAACCGCAGTCCACGATGACTCTTCCTGATTATCACATCCAGCCCGTACAAGGCATCGCCCTGTGAATTATTGAACACACGGTCATTTTTATCGACTATGTCTTCATACTTGTGAGGATTGGAGTAACGATCGTAATCCACCTGAACACTCAGTGCGATGCCGACCAGTTCATCATCGTCCATGAGCCCGAACTGGGCCTCCGGAAATTCCTCGATCAGACTGGCGATAGTGTGCCGGGGCCAGGCCCCGCCCAGGTCAGGAAATTCGTCATCCATCAGTTGTTTGATCTGGGGATACATCTCCATGGACAGGTTACAGATTTCGAGTCGGGCTTGTTCGATTGACATAAAACTCCTCGTTGTCGAACAGATTGGTGCGATAGGATGGACAGTGGGGAAAGCCGAAGCCGGAAGCGACCGGATCAGGCACGAATGGCGGAAACAAACCAGGTGGAGGACGGTCCCCACACGCCGTCGTCGCACAGATATTTTGCCAGGGTGTCGGCCAGGGCCACTTTGACCGGCTCCCTGAGTTTTTCACCCTGTTCCCCCGCCAGACGGATAATTTCTCCGGCGGGTCCCAGCGCCATGGCAAACTCAACAGCCTCTTCAATGTCCCGGCCGATACAGATATCGGCGTCAAAGCGCTCGAAGCTCACCGACCGGAACCCGGTGCCGTGCAGCATATCACTCACCATATCGGGACCGGCCATGGAAAATGGCCCCGGCCCACAATGCACCTGATCGGTTTCTTCGTGTGACACTACCGGGACGATCTCCCTCACACACAGCTCCGCATCATGCAGCCAGGGATTGTCCTCCCGCTTGCGCCAAACAATCATGTCCAGGCGCCCCCCTTCCTTCAGGCTGCGGCCGATATTACGCATGGCAGCGCCGGGCAGATTGAAGAACATGGTGCCGAACCGCGAAAACGCGAAATCATAGGGTCCCCCAAGATCTTCCCGCTCCACGTCCGCAACCAGAAAGTCCAGGTTGTCCTGATTTGATTGTCGGGCATCCTCGGCAGCCGAGGCGATAAAGTTGGCGGCACAGTCAACACCGACAACCCTGCCAGTCTTACCAACCCTGGCAGCAAGCTGCTGTGAGCTGTCACCGAAACCGCATCCCACGTCCAGCACCCACGCACCCTGGTGATGAATCTCACGGCCAAGCAATTCGTCACTGTGAGCCGAAAGCCCTTCCACCAGCAGGTGCTTGAAGCGGGTAAATTTTTCAAAAAGAACCGTGTTCCAGGCTTCGATTATGGGATCGTTGTTCATTTCTGCTCACCGTCCTGTTATTTCCATAAATTGAAGCATACTGCCCCGGATGCTCCAGGTCCATGTCCCGGGTCCGCTCCCTGTTATCGGGTAATTGGCAGGCGCCGGGACGGATTGAACCCTGACGATTACTGCCCGGTTTGCGCTATCATCTTTTCCGCGAATACCGTACAACCAACTCCCGAATGCACAGGCCAGTCTCTTTTCTACGCTGATAACCAAACCAATTCTCTATGAATGAAACACCAGTCTGGCACGCCCTATCTCCCGAGCAGTCCCTCGAGTCACTGTCCTCCTCACAGCACGGACTGAGTGCCGGCGACGCAGCTGACCGGCTGGCCCGGTTCGGTCCCAATGTCATACCGGAACCACCGCCCCGAACCTTGTTGGCAGTCTATCTCAGTCAATTCCGCAACGCCTTTATCTACCTTCTACTGCTCGCGACAGGAGTATCCCTGGCGTTGGGGGAATTTAGCGATGCCCTGTTTATTGCCGTGGCCCTGCAGCTCAATGCGTTGATTGGAACCGCACAGGAATGGCAGGCCCAGGAACGGGCCCTGGGGCTGAAAAGCCTGGTCCACTCAATGTTGACCGTGGTGCGCGACGGAAGCCGGATTCAACTCGATGGCCGCGAACTGGTACCCGGAGATATCGTGGAACTGGAATCCGGTGTGCGGATTCCCGCCGCCATGCGACTTTTGACAACAAAGGGACTGGAGGTCGACGAGTCATTATTGACCGGCGAATCGGTACCGGTTTCCAAGGATGCCGGTCAGGTCCTGAATGCCCAGGTGTCACTTGCCGATCGGGTCAATATGCTGCATGCCGGAACCACAATCCTGCATGGCCGGGCCACCGCACTGGTAACGGCCACCGGGCTAAGCACTGAGGTAGGTCAGGTTGCGGAATCGCTGAAGCTTATCGACGAGGTGAAACCGCCGCTGATCGGCAGAATGGAAACTTTTACCCACATCGTTGCAATTCTGATGGTCGGCGTCATTGCACTGATCGCCCTGGTGGAATTTCTGCGCGACACCGATCCCGCCACTATCCTGCTGACCAGCGTCGCACTGGCTGTCGCTGCCATTCCCGAGGGACTGCCGGTGGCCCTGACCGTGGCCCTGGCCATCAGTGTCTCACGAATGGCACGGCGCGATGTAGTGGTACGCAAGCTGGCCGCCGTGGAAGGGCTCGGCGCCTGCACGTTAATAGCATCGGACAAGACCGGAACCCTTACCGTCAATGAACTCACCGTACAAAGGGTCTTTCTGCCCGGTTTCGGAGACCTCGAAGTCGCCGGGATTCTGACTCAGTGTTCAGACCCATCCCGGGGATATGACGCTGAACTGCCAGCGGCTTTCAAGGACCTGGTGGCTGCCGGACTGCTATGTAACGAGGCACGACTTGAAACCGGGCCGGATGGCACCCTGCAACTGTTCGGCGACACGGTTGACGGCGCGTTCCTCAAACTGGGCCGACTGGCAGGCCTGGAGCGCACTGAACTGGATAGCAAACTGCCCCGCGTCGATCGCATACCCTACGAACCCTCGCTTGCCTTTGCCGCTTCGTTCCACCACCGGGACGATGCCCTTCACGCCTGGGTGAAGGGAGCGGCTGAAGTGATACTTCCGTTCTGCAGGGCCGGGTTGGACAGCACGATTCCTGAGCAGGTCAATCAGCTGGCCGGTGCCGGTTATCGGGTCATCGCACTGGCTGCCGGACCGGTCGCCGGCAGTGGACAGGAGCATCTCCGCGATCTCGAATTTCTCGGCCTGGTGGCCCTGATCGACCCGCTGCGACCGGCTGCCGTCGCTACCGTTCAGCGCTGCCGGGATGCCGGCGTTGCGTTTCGCATGATCACCGGTGACCACCCGCTGACTGCCCTGGAAATCGGCCGGCAACTGAGCATCGCCGACAGTGCGGACGATGTCGTTACCGGGGAACATCTCTCGTCGCTGCAGAGCGATCAGACCGCGTTCGACGCCGTTGTCGCGCGTACCCGCATCTTTGCCCGGATAGCCCCGCTGCAGAAGCTGTCCATCGTCCAGTCCATGCAACGCGTCGGCAACACGGTGGCTGTCACCGGTGACGGTGTCAATGATGCCGCGGCACTGGCCGCTGCCGATATCGGTGCTGCCATGGGAAAATCAGGAACCGATATCGCCCGCAGCGCCTCGGACCTGATACTGGTCAAGGATGAACTGGCCTCACTGGTGGACGGCATCGAGGAAGGCCGCATCGCCTATGACAATATCCGTAAGGTGATCTACCTGCTGATCTCCACTGGCGCTGCGGAGCTGGTGTTATTTCTGGCGGCTATTGTCACCGGTCTGCCCATCCCCCTGTCCGCAGTCCAGCTCATCTGGCTGAACCTGGTTTCCGAGGGTATCCAGGACGTCGCACTGGCCTTTGAAAAAGGCGAACCCGGCGTGCTGGCAAGACGCCCGCGCCCGTCTGGTGAAGGCATTTTCAACCGCCAGATGATCGAACAGACCGTGCTGTCGGGACTGGTAATCGGGGGCGTGGCCTTCGCCTTCTACACCTACCTGGTAGGTAGCGGCGTGGAACCCTTCGCGGCCAGCAACCAGCTGCTGCTGTTACTGGTCTTTTTCGAGAACGTACAAGTCTTTAACTGTCGTTCCGAGCTTCGATCCGCCTTTTCCATACCGA
Source organism: Pseudomonadales bacterium (assembly GCA_024234395.1). GTDB lineage: Bacteria > Pseudomonadota > Gammaproteobacteria > Pseudomonadales > Pseudohongiellaceae > NORP240. The sequence goes on along the minus strand of JACKOH010000002.1, from coordinate 1,631,253 downwards.
TACGCAACAACCCGTTTCTTATCCTCGGTGTTGTCGGAGTGCAATTGTTGCATATTGCCGCCATGAATCTGCCAGGCCTGAGCCATGTGCTGGATATTGAACCTGTCAGTCTGAAATCCTGGATTGGGTCAGCGCTGATGGCCCTGTCCGTCATCGCGGTCATGGAGTGTTACAAAGTTTTCAGAAGAGCCGGCCAGGCCGCTGGAACCCGGCATTGAGCAGCGCCGGTCAGATTGGCAGCCCTGAAAAGCTCCGAGCTGGCTGCTGGGGAACCTCTGCTTAATGCTGCAGTAACGAGACCGAGCGTGACTCCTTCTCTGACGGCCTGAAGAGGTCCGGGCGAGCTGAATCGGCGCACCCGGACCACCGGCCTGAGGAGAATCCCGGTCTATTGGGTTATCAGGATAGACTGGCGTACAACCTCGGACGCAAGCTGTCCGGTCGCCGGATTGATCAGGGACTGCATATAGGCATTGAACTGCGGATTGGGAGTATCACGAAATCTGCCCCAGTCCTCCATGCTGTTAAAGTGAATCGCGTAGTACATGGTGGTACCGCCTTCGGCCCAGACCGATACCCCGGCAGCACCCTGCCGCTCATGATGCGGGATTGCGCCCATCGCACCTTCCAGCATGGCCGGCATGTTGCCGGTCGGCGCTTCCCAAACGGTCACCTGGGTCACCATCCCCGGAGTGACAGCAGGACCGGCATGGCGCTGATTGAGAAGCAGATTGTCGATCTGCTTGGCGGAAGGACTGGCGGAAATCTTGGCCTGAAAGGCCGGATTTCGGTTCATTTCGGTAATGAATTTGCCAAACGCCTGATAGTTCTCGAACAACATGTTGTAGCGATAGATACCGGCCAGGTCGCTGCTGAATGAAGCCTGCTGCCCCATGGAGGCATGTATCCGCTGGGCTTCACGCATATAGGAGGCAGTAACTCCGGCTTTGCCGGGAAGCGGCTGATATACGTTGACCACCAGAACCTGGGCAAAACTGGAGCTGGCAAACAACAATACTGACAGTGCGATAATTAGTCTCATTAAATTCACCTTTTTCTAATTTTAGAAGAGAGTTGAAACGTCTCTCGGAAAAAGCTGACTACTCCGCAAGACAGGATCAGTAAACTACGGCAACGACACCCAGTCTATGGAGCTGTCACTCCATACAATATGTTGTGTAGTAATTTTTCGGAGAACACATCTGATCCGACAGGTGGGTTATTCCGAATGCGGAATTTCAGTTCTGAAATCAACTGCTGGAACCGTGTTCCTTACCTTTCCCGAGTCTTATTCTGCATTCCGGCTGATTCCCACCCCGCTACCGGCTCAGGCTCTACGGGTCAACGGGACCTCGATCTGTGACATAATCAGGGCAATTAATTACCGCTTTCAGATTCTGACACCCTGAGTTTCACTCAGGGCGATCTCTACGCCGGCTTGGAAGTCAATAGAACATCATTATTAACCCGGTGGTAATGAATATCTGATATAATCCACAAATGGAAACGAAAATTGATACAAGAAAATTACCACGAGAGGTTATTGAAGAGAAGCGCCGGATGGCACATCGGTTGCGTAAACGCGGACTCACCCGAGCAGAGATAGGAGAGGAGCTGGGTGGCGTGCACGCTGATACTGTGGGTCGTTGGCTGAAACTTGATGCAAAGCATCTCAAGGTAAACCGGGGCGGTCGAAAAGTTGGAGATGCCAGACGGTTGTCGGCAGATCAGGAACAGATGATTCGATCGATGATAGTTGACAAGACGCCTGATCAGCTGAAGCTCGATTACGTGTTGTGGACGCGCAAAGCCGTTGGTGAATTGGTCTTGACCAAGCTTGGCATTGATCTTCCGATTCGCACTGTAGGCGATTATCTGAAGCGCTGGGGCATGACACCGCAGAAGCCGGTGAAAAAAGCTTACGAACAAAACCCGAAAGCGGTACAACGGTGGCTGAAAGAAGATTATCCGGATATCAAGGCCATGGCGAAACACGAAAATGCCGAGATTTACTGGGGTGACGAGACCGGCATGCGAAATGATAGCCAGCATGAAAGAGGTTATGCCCCGAAAGGCAAAACGCCCGTGGTTCGGCTGAATGCGAATCGCTCATCGACCAATATGGTTTCTGCAGTCACGAACCAGGGCAAAGTCAGATTTCGTGTGTTTGATGGTTCAATGAACACAGACATTCTCATCGATTTCTGCAAGCGGTTGATCAAAGCTTCGGGTCGGAAAGTGTATTTGATACTGGATAATCTCCGAGTGCATCATGCAAAGGTATTCAAAGCCTGGTTAGCGAAACATGGAGATGAGATTGCCGTGTTCTATCTGCCATCCTACTCGCCCGAGTTAAATCCGGACGAATATTTAAACTGTGATGTGAAAGCCGGCGTCCATAGCGGCAAGCCGGCAAGAACAAAAGATCAGCTCAAGAAAAAAGTAAGGTCACATATGCGGATGCTGCAGAAGAAACCAGCACGTGTGATGAAATACTTTCGCCATGAGAAGATCCGTTATGCCGCGTAACAGATATAGTTAATCGCCGGGTTAATAATGGAAAAGTCATTAGCAGGGAGCCTCTGACTGGGGCGGGAACAACAGGAAATTTTCCGGATTCTGATTCTAGACGACCACCCGATCACTGCTTCCGGTCTTGATTTTCTACTCTCCAATGAGGAAGGTCTTGAAATTGTCGGCCATGCCCGGGATGGGGAAAAGGCTCTGGAGCTCTGTGCCGATCTTCACCCGGACCTGCTGGTTCTCCATCTTATGTTACCCAGGAAAAATGGCCCGGTGATTCTCGAAAGCCTGGTTCAGGCAGAGTCGAGACCGGCGATCCTTATTATTTCCGGTAAGGCGTCGGGACTGGACCTCAAACAGGCGCAGGGTCTTGGCGCCAACGGTCTGGTGTCCAAAGAGGATCGCCCCGAAGAAGTTCTGATTGCAATTCAATCCTTACGAGCCGGAGAAAGATACCTGTCTCCTGTCATCCGCGAGCTTGTGCAGCCATTGGAACTGGACAGCGACACGGTTGCAGGACAGAACCATCTGACCGCCCGGGAACGGGAGGTCCTTGCACTGGTGGCGGAAGGGCTATCCAATGATGGCATCGGTCAGGAGCTGAAGATATCCCCCATGACCGCAAAAAACCTCGGGGAAATCTCATGCGAAAGCTGGGGATCTTCACTGCGGTTCAGGCAACCCGCGCCGCGGTGCGCCTGGGTCTGCTCAAGCTCAACTGAAACAAATCAATAACAATCCATAGCAACTGGTAGTCTGATTCTCATTATTCATTTTGGCCATTATGTCCAGACCAAGCCCCCGGCTGGATTACTAATCGGTAGTTCCAATTAATTCGCGTCAGTCTCCTGCGTCGCTCTCGGTGCCGAATCCTCGTTGGAATTCAACGCTGCCGAACGGCCTCCCGCGGACCTGAATCTCATGCCCAGGCAGTATGTGGGAGATATTGCCAGAGTTCTTCATATGCTGGAGACGCCTGGCTCGTTTTTCCCGGTCTGGCCATCTATGCGACCTGAAAGTAGCGTCGGGAATACTGACCGCTTATTGTAGCCTGGAGTTCCAAGGACTTGATCATGCTCGTGATGCAAGCAATCTGGATCGGTTTATCCACTGTAAAAAAAGCCATGGTTTTGTCACCCCATAAGTGACTGATCGGTTTTCTGATAATTTAGTTCCCTGATAGGTACGTCAATGTAATTCCAGGGCTTCACTAAGGCGTTTTTACACTTGCCAAGAGAGCCAGATAACAAAAAGGATCGGTCAATGAAAAAGCAGATAGCCTCGATACTAACGTTGGGGATGGTTACGGTCAGCAGCTCCCTTTTTGCATTTCCCTCGGTCTTCCCCACCGGAACCACAATCTTCGATCCAGCAGAAACCTGGAGCGGTTATACGATATTTGACGGCCCCGACGGCCACGGAGCAATCCTCGTTGATATGAATGGGAATGTTGTAAAGCAGTGGCAGGAAATCGCCGGTGTACCCGGACCGTTCAGGATTCTTCCAGGGGGCTACATTATGGGAGGCAATGTTCAAAGACGTCCTCACCAGGAAACCGTTGCCCTGATACAACTGGACTGGAATGGCAATGAGGTCTGGCGCTATGACCGGATGGAGCAGGTACGGACCATGGAGACAGAGAATGCGTCCGGGGAAAAATCCGGGGGTGAACTGGTCTGGTCATCGCGTCAACATCATGACTGGCAGCGTGAGGGCAATCCCGTGGGTTACTACGCACCAGGCCAGGAACCCCAGGTTCTTGCAGGGAAAACCCTGGTGCTGGCTCACCGGAACGTCACCGTCCCGGACATCTCGCCCAAGCGCCTGGAAGACGACTACCTTTACGAGCTTTCCTGGGATGGCCGCGTGGTGTGGGACTGGCAGGCCAGCGATCATGTCGATGAACTGGGCTTTTCCGAAGACGCCAGGAACGCCATCCACCGCTCGGTCGGATTCAATGACGCCCGGGAAAGTGCCGACTGGCTGCACATCAATTCAGCCAGTTACCTGGGGCCTAACAAGTGGTATGACGACGGCGACCTGCGTTTTCATCCGGATAACATAATGATCAGCAGCCGGGAGGCCAATATCATCGCCATCGTTAACCGCAACGGCAATATTGTCTGGCGGATGGGCCCCGATTACACGGAGACACCACAACTTGCCAAGGTCGGCCAGATCATCGGCCAGCACAATCCACATCTCATCCCCAAGGGCCTGCCGGGAGCCGGCAACCTGCTGGTTTTCGACAATGGCGGACAGGGTGGTTACGGGTTCGCCAATCCGGCCCGGCCCAACGGCACTATCTCAATGACCCGGGATCATTCGCGGGTGCTGGAAATCAACCCGGTGACGTTCGAGATAGTCTGGGAATACACACTGCGGGGAACCGAGCGCTTCCAGTTCTACAGTGCCTACGTGAGCAATGCCCAGCGACTCCCCAACGGCAACACCCCGATCAACGAGGGTATGGACGGGCGCATTTTCGAGCTGACTCCTGAAAGCAAAATCGTCTGGGAGTATGTCAGCCCGTATTTCAATAACGACAACATTCGCACTCACCGTGTCTATCGGGCCTACCGGGTCCCTTATGACTGGATACCGCAACTGGAGAAACCGATAGAACTTCCGGTCGTACCACCGGATCTCAGCACCTTCCGGGTTCCTGTCAGCACGCAGTGAATCGGTGGCGTCACTCCGTGCGCCATGCTGACAGATTGCTTACGTTAAGGAACCTCTTACATGGACACCGCCCGTTTGCCAAGTGAATTCCATTGACGAATAGTGGTCGATTGCAGTCTTACATCCGGCCTGTTTATGGATCTTTGCTCCTGGCCTCTATGAACTTCGCCGACGGGGCCCTATCTGATCAAAGAGGTTATCACCTCAAGAGGTTCCTCGGGTTTGACCCGTCGCGGTCTGACCTGTTTCGTCATAGCTTCACTTATGCAATCGTTGGATGACCTCCGTTACTCGTTATTTCAGGGGCATTTCAGACCTGTGTTCACGCACTACCCCGACTTAACCGATAGGTTTCCTGCCTGGTTAACAATACCCAGGCGATTCTCGCCATCTTATTGGCTAACGCCACAGCGACCTCGTTGACATGGCAGCGTTGCAGCAACTGTTCTACCCACGGATTGCCACCTGGTAAACCCTTCTTCAGGCGTCGTCGCACATGGTGGATCACCGCCCTGGCGCCATGGATCAAAAGACTGCGCAAATAGCCATCACCTCGCTTACTGATCCCCAGCAAGCGCTCTTTGCCACCAGATGAAGCCTGCCGAGGAACCAACCCCAGATACGCAGCAAGCTGCCGTCCATTACCAAACCCCTCCCCATCGGCAACAGTCGCCGCGAGCGCAGAGGCAGTGAGCAAGCCAATGCCAGGAATAGTCTCCAGCCGCTGACTCCGCTCATTGTTCTCGTGCCAACTCTTCAGCTGCCTCTCCAGGCGCTTTACTCGATCTATCAACTGATCATGTTCTGCCTTAAGCTCTGCCAGCAGATACCTGGTGAGCATCGGCAGCTCATTCTCCCCATCTTCCAAGATGCCAGCCAACCGCTGCGAGATACTGTTCGTGCCTTGTGGAAGACAAATGCCAAACTCCGCCAAGACCGCACGGAGATGGTTACTCAGGGCAACGCGCTGACTGACCAGTTGCTGCCGAGCGTGGTGCAGATGCAAGACGGCCTGTTGTTCTGGACTTTTAAGGGGCACGAACCGCATCGAGGGCCGTTGTACCGCTTCACAGATCGCCTCAGCATCGTTGCGGTCATTCTTATTCGATTTCAGGTACGGTTTCACAAAGGCCGGAGCCATCATTCCTACCTGGTGACCTAACCCGCTCAACGTCCTGTTCCAGTAATGACAGCCGCCACACGCCTCCATGCCAATAAGGCAGGGTGGGAGCTTCGCGAAAAACTTCCGCACCTGGCTTCGAGAGAGTCGCTTGCGCAGCACGGTCTTACCATTCTCACTAATCGCATGTACCTGAAACACATTCTTTGCCAAATCCAAACCAATCACGCTAATCTTGTCCATGGATACCGTCCTCTCTGTTAGTTGATGGGTAACGCTTCAACTATGGCACTTTGATGCCGATTTGGGGAGGGCGGTGTCCATTTCATCTGATTAATTTTGAGAAACACGATTAACAACAAAGTGACACCGGGAACCATGAGATTATAGTCACTTAAAAGAACCCCTGATCAATTATGAGAGTCGATTCTCCTGCCGGTTAATCACCGGCAGGAGCAACTTCCTCCCACACCGGTATAAGTCCGCGAATCCCGTTCCTTTTCCTGCACGTTGTGGTAAAGTCCTGACAATAAGAATAAGCCTGCGGGAGCTCTTACAGCCTGTTGATCATCCCGCAACAGAGTGTTATCAGTGGCCAACCTCCTCCAGGAACTGAAACGACGCAAGGTCTTTCGCGTAGCCGCCGTATACGCGGTGGTGGCCTGGCTGCTGATCCAGGTTGCCGATACCCTGTTCCCCGCCCTGCAGTTACCGGACTGGACGGTTACCTTCGTCAGCGTGCTGCTGCTGTTCGGCTTCCTTCCTGGGGTGGTGATTGCATGGGCGTATGAACGCACATCAGAAGGGGTCAGGCCTGACCGTCTGGTGCAGGCGTCCCCTGGCTCAGTGGCCACGTCGGCCCAGCCGGTCAATTACCTGATCCTGATTGTGGTGCTGATCGTGGCAGGGGTTCAGATAGCGGACCGGTTCAGTCTGGCTGGAATCCGGGGCGGTGGTTCTGAAGGTTCTCAATCGCACAATGCCAGTGTCTTACGGGCCGTCCTGAAACTCGAGCAGCCACTGACGGCCGTTTTCCCTGATCCTGTAAGCTTCCTGGAACTTTCCAGTGATGGCTCCACACTCTATTTCACGAGAAATACTCCAGACAGTAACCAACTAGTTATGAAGCAACTGGATACCGGGGAAGAACGCGCAATCGTCGACGCTCCTGGTTCACTTTTTCACCGGATCTCTCCGGACGGCAGTCGCATTCTCTACGCTGTTCAGGGTGGATTCGCCATCAGCACCTTGGACGGCCGCTCAACAGGACAGATAAGTGTGCGCAGAACTTCTCCGTTCGGCGATTGGCTCACAGATGACGAGATACTGTTCACCTCTGTTGACGATACCCGAATACACAGTATTTCAATCAGCACCAATACGGAAAGACGCTTGACTGAACTGGATGACGATTACGGTTCGGATGCCCACCCCTTTCGTTTGCCCGGTGGGAATGCGTTTCTTTATGTCAGACAGTCATTTTCCCGGGGTGATGAAGCGCAGGTTCTGGTCTATGATCTGCGCTCGGGAACCAGTATCCCCCTGATTGAAGGCGCTAATTCTCCGCGCTATCTGGCTTCAGGACATATCGCGTTTACCCGCGCCAGATCAATCTGGGTAGTGCCTTTTGATGCAGAATCGCTCCAACTCACCGGAACGGCGTATCAGGTCATCGATGGAATTGACAGCAATCCGGTCATCGGCTACGCCGGCTACACAGTCTCCGATACCGGTCGACTGGTTTATGTCGCGAGTGAAATGGAATCCCAATCCCGCGGGCTGACTCTGAGCGACCTGGCGGGAAATTCGCAGGCGCTGGAACTTCCTGAGGGCGACTACCAGCAATTCGAACTTTCACCTGACAAGAAGACCCTGGCGCTGGTACTGGCACAGGCAGATGGAAGGACGGATATCTGGGTCTATGACATCGATCGGAAATCGGTAGGGAAACGCACCTTTTCCGGTTCAGCCCGCAGACCCAAGTGGACTCTTGATGGGAGAAACCTTGTCTACCAGGAGGAACAGGGAATCTGGATGGTCAGTGCCGATGGCACCAGTCAGCCCGAACAGATTATCAATGCCCCGCTGACACGGCCTGAATCCTTTGTGGAATCCGACGGAACCCTGCTCTATCTGGAGGGAATCGTGGGAGGTACACGTATCAACCAGGCCAGTTTCCGCGATGGCTCCTGGAGCAGCTCACCATTGATCGATACACCGTTTCCCGAATGGGGATCGAGGGTGTCACCAGATGGTCGCTGGGTAGCCTACGTGGGCAATGAGACCGGTCGACAGGAAGTCTATGTCCGCAACTATCCTGACGTGGGCAATGGCCGTTGGCAGGTCAGCACCAGTGGCGGACGTGAGCCCATCTGGAGCGATGACGGAAGCAGGCTCTACTTTATTGAACCAAACAGACCAAATTCACCAATAGATTATGGCAGGCTGATGGTTGTAGATGTAAAGGATTCAACGGAATTTTCTGTCACAACCGCAAACTTATTGCTTGATAGCCTGCCCCTCGTTGGAACCTACCCTCCCAATTTTGCTGTCCTCGATGGGACACGGTTCATTCACCATGACCGGGGAGAAGTCGATCTCTCGACACAACAGGTTTATTCCGAGTTGCAGGTGGTCGAAAACTGGCTGGAGGAAATCCGCCAGTTCGAATACTTGAACGAATGATTTATCAGCAAAACCGTATTTGATATTACTGTATCGCAAAGTTTAAAAAGTGCTGCATTTTTTACCGTGTTAATTAACGACCTCGCTCCAATCACCAAATTTAAGAGGTCTCTCGATTAGTTTCCCAATGGCGTAACCTCCCTACCGGTCAGGCGTCCCGGATGGCCCTCACCGGACATTCGCTGGTGCCAGTCGGCGCAACTCGGTAAACCAGTTCTCCACCAGTTCGAACGACGCTGGACCTTGCTCAGCAATCCCCGAGACAGCCTCCGGTTCCTGTGCGAAGTGTAATATCCGTCTGCCATCCGGGGATATCGAGTAATTGCCAATGTCATCGGACTGATTGAACTGAATCTGAGTTACTGCCACTGCGGGCTCAAAGTCGAACCCGTCACTGTCAACTCCGGCACGCACTGCACTGCGCATGACCGTAGAGGATTCAGTATCAACATAATATAGCCCATCGCCGGTCGGGCTCCATACGGGGTCGCGACCACCCTGTGAACTCACCTGCCAGCGGCCACCACGGACATTAGGCCAGGGTCTGACATACACCTCGGGCCGCCCGGTCTCGTTGGAGGCATAGGTCAGCCAACGACCATCCGGTGACACACCGGGTGCCGACAGATCGAATTCCGATTCCAGAACCCCTTCCCTGACCCAGACATCGTCAGTGAACCTCAGTGAACCGATGTTACTGGCGTTTGCGGTCCCTTCGAGCATCAGTAACAGGTTTTCGTTTGCCACCATACTCTGGGCCCGGGCCGGGCCGCTGAAAATCTTTTCCGATTGCCCGGTGCCATCGGCACGGACCTGCCAGATATCGCCGCGGAGTGACATACTGGCCTGGTAAAAAAGCACTTGTGAATCGGCCGACCAGATAGCCCTGCTCGAGGTGCCGTTGAACGTGCGTCGTCCCAGAGTCTCGCGCTCCAGGTCATAAACCCAGATATCCGATCCGCCCGGGTCATCATAGACTGTCAGTGCGACCTGCCTGCCATCCGGCGAAACCTGCGGATGCCGATAGTTGTCACGGCGGATGGGGACGGTTTCGGAATGTCCCTGCATGTCGGTCCAGGTCAGCTCAGAATGCTGCTGATTAGTTGAATTTGCCTTAAGATAGACCAGCCGACCGGCACCGGAAACTGTGTACTCTGCCCACGGTACTCCTTCTGGTAGCGCATTGTGAACTGAGTCCACAACCTGTGCTTCCGGGCCGGTGACCCGGTTCGTGGCAGCATTGAAGGGAACCGCCCACAGGTTATTGGCGCGCATGAACAGGATGTGTCCGGAGTTCGCGTACTCCGGATCATAGCCGTTGTCGATGACCTTGGACACTTCGCCTGAAACCGCGTCAATTGTATAAATGGCGAGCCCGACTGAACCGGTACTGGCAGCAAGAATCAGATCAGATCCGGGAATTCTTTTCAGAAAGGGAAAGTACGCCCCTAACCCAAGCTGAAAAATATTCGTATCGGTCAGTTTTCTCAGGACAGAGCCCGAAGTTGAGATCAGTGAAAGTTCACCACTGGTCCCGGTCTCAAGTACCATCAACTCATCATTGCTATACCAACCTACCGGCGCGGACCTGCTTCGAATTATCCGGTTGGAAGAGCCGTCGGCATTCATAACCATGATTCCCTGAGGGCTCCACAACAGGACTCTCTTACCATCGGGAGAGGCAACCGGCGCACCGGCTTTGTCGTTCTGCGCCAGGATCTCGGTGCTTTTGCTGTCTAAATCAAGAACCCGGGTAGTAACGATGAACGGGTTATATTCAACCGTCATGTAGTACAGGCGGTCGGCATCCGGTGAAAAGTCGAGGCGGGTGCGAATTCCCTGTGGAAACCGCATCAATGCCGTGGGCAGATTGAGATTGGCACGAAAGGTGGGTCCTGACGAGGTTACGGTCGGGCTAATCGAGTCTGAACCAATAGACTCTGGCCCACTTGAGAGCAACCTGTCGCTGAGTTGCACACCGGCCATCAGCACCACGAGTCCCAGAATGACATAATTGACTGTCTGTGGGGAACTCGTTCCTCCGTCCTGAGAGGCTCGGGTCTGACTCTCCGGCTTCACTCCCTGCGGGGTGATCTCGTAAGCCCAGGCCCCGCGATCACGGTGGGCAGAAAACCGAGCATGAGCAGCACGGTGACGAAGGAAACCGTCCACTCGGGCATCTGCAGTGCCGGCATCACGGTATCGGCAACCTGGACCAGCAGCCACGCCACCACGGCGTACACGGCGGCCACCCGAAAGACCTTGCGTCGTTTCAGCTCCTGAAAAAAACTTCCCACTGCCGGCATCCTGAGGCGGGACGGGTACTGCTCCCGCAGGCTTGTTCTTATTCAGGAAACTCTACCATATACACTGCAAAAAGAAACAATGCTGTCCCAGGCCCCGGCAAACCGGAGCTCAGAACGTTAGGACAAAATCAAAATAACCGCAGGATCAGAAGACTGTATGGGTCAGTTGAGAAATGGGGTCAGAGTAAAAATACAGTAGTTCAAAAAAGAGCGGCAGCAGAGACGTCGCTCTGACACCAGTTTTTAGCCATATCACGACATCATCTCGTTTGCTGCCAGTTACTCACATCAGCAAATGTAGGGAGCCTGACATTGGACCATCCAAGTTATCGCTTTTCCTGAGACGATCCGAAGTAGCTGTATTTTTACTCTGACCCCAATTATTGGGAATACTGTATAAAAAACCATGGTACGGTTACTCCATTTCCCGCGGCGTGGGCCTGGATTACTGTGACAGCCATGAATACGAAAAAGGAAAGATTCCAATACCCGATTTCCAGATCGGTAACAAAGAACGGCGCCCCGCTGGTACTGATGGCAATTCTGGTGGTTTACCTGCTGGTGGAATAAAGAACGTCAGCCGGACTGCCAGGGATGATCACATCATTTGAGCGGACCTGTGGGATGAAAGAGCTAACAGGCTGCTAAGCGGCTGATTGTGACCCGACCCTCCATCGATTCCTGTATCACCTGCCCTAACTGTGGCTACTCGAAACGCGAATCCGTGACTTCGATTCCCCGGAAAGTCGCCTACCAATGTCACTGTTGCGGGGCCCTGCTCAGAACAAAGGCGGGCAAGTGCTGCATCCATTGCTGCTACGGAACAGTGCCCTGCTCTGCAGTCCCGCACCCGGAAATAGGGACCACCCGTAAATAGGGACTGTCCCTAAAAAGTTGGTCACCCTGAAATAGGGACTGTCCCTAAAAAGTTTGGAGGAGTTGCGTCGCGTTTGCTCAGGGCGACGGAGGCTGCTACATTGACCGGGTAACCAGGGCCTGCATCCCCGTGGTATACGCTTGATATGATTGTCTCTAACAACATGAATTTAAAAAAATAAATTCTGAGAAGATCGTTTCCGAGATGAGTTCTCTATTGAGGAGTAGCCTATGAAGAAGTTAGTTTGTGTAGCGACAACCGCCCTGCTGCTGGCCGCGTCCGGCGCGATGGCCCAACAGGAGACCAGCCACGCGGCCCAGGCCCTGTCCCATGCCGATATGGCCCAGGAACACGCGGCCATGGGGCATGCGCCGGTAGCTCTGCAACATGCCCAGGTATCCCTGCAGCACGCCCAGATGGCTCAGGAGGAAAATGCCAATGGTCACATGGCCGAAGCGATGAATCACCTCAACCAGGCAATCTCGCATGCCGAGATGGGACACGCACCTGTGACCGACACCCACATGCAGCAGGCGATCAGCCACATGCGCATGGCCACTCCGGAGCAGTAGCAGCGTCTGACAAATCAGTCCCTGTCGCGGCACAGCGAAAACGGGGACAGCAAAAAGGGGACAGTCCCTGAGGGACTGAAAACGTGGATAGCAAAAAGGGGACAGTCCCTGAGGGACTGTCCCCTTTATTTGTGCGATTTCTGATTTTAAAATAGGGACAGTCCCTGAGGGACTGTCCCTATTTTTCAGTGGGCCGCGCCGGTGGACATGCCTTCGTCCCAGCCGGGCAGAGCCATGGCGGTCAGCGAGCTGCCAGTCTGCAGCAGCACGAACTGGTGACCGTTGTGGACGTAGGTCATCATGCCATAACGGCTGACTTCAGGCACATCGATGGTGGCGATGGTTTCGCCGGTGGCCTTGTCGATACCCCACAGTGCGGCACTGCCGTCACTGCGCTGGGAGGCGTAGATCAGCATGGTATCGGTAACCACCATCGGCACGTGTGAACCGGTACCGGTTTCACCCACATCGACGCCCGCTACCGCAGGGTTGTTCTTGATGCGGTCAGGAGTCTCACCAGTCGGGATTTCCCACAGGTGTTCACCGGTATTCATATCGATGGCCACGATTGAGCTGTAAGGTGGCTTGAAGATCGGCAGACCACTGCGCAGGCGGGGACCGCCACGACCGGCACCCACGGCGTACTGGGAAAAAGTCGTCCCGGTAGGCAGTTCGTACTGGGTATCGGCTTCTTCGCCCGGCACCATGGTGCGCGATGAGCAGCCCTTGTGCGTGGTGATGTACATGATACCGCTATGGGGATCGGCGGCCGCCGGACCGGTGATGTTCACACCGCCGGTATCGCCGGGACACCAGAATGCGCCAAGCTTGCCTTCATTGTTATCCCGGTGCAGGGGTGGCTGGAACATGGGACCGTAGTCGTAGTCGGACAGCACCTGCAACGCTTCCTGACGCAGCTCAGGAGTAAAATCGATCAGTTCGTCCGGGGTGACCTCCTGCAACGTGTACGGAGCAGGCTTGGTGGGGAACGGCTGGGTCTCGGACAATTTCTCGCCTGGAATCTTGGAGGCGGGAACCGGTCGCTCCACGATCGGCCACAACGGGTCGCCGTTAGCCCGGTTAAAGGCATAGGCAAATCCCTGCTTGCCGACCTGCACGACGGAAGGAACTTCACGGCCATCGACGGTCAGGTCCAACAGGATCGGTGCTGTCGAGGTATCGTAATTCCAGATATCGTGATGCACCATCTGGAAGTGCCAGGCCCGCTGACCGGTCTGTGCGTCCAGGGCAATCAGGCTGGTACTGAACAGGTTGTCGCCCGGTCGGAAACCGCCGTAGAAATCCACGGTGGCACCATTGGTGGGGATGTACACCATGTCCAGTTCCGGATCTGCCGCCATCGGCGCCCAGGAAGAAATGTCACCGGTCCATTGCCAGGCATCGTTTTCCCAGGTTTCGTGGCCGTATTCGCCGGGTCGGGGCAGAACATTGAATTTCCACTTGAAAGCACCGGTTTTTGCATCGTAGGCAAGAATGTCGCCAGGAATCATTTCCACCCGTGACTGGTGGTAGCCCTGCTCCGCAGAGTTACCGACCACGACTGTGCCATTGACCACGATGGGCGGTGACGAGGAAGTGATGTAGCCGGTTTCCAGCGGGATACCATTGTAGGGATCGAAGGGATGACCCAGGTCCGCCAGCAGATCCACTACGCCGGTTTCAGGAAAGCCTTCAACGGGCACCGGGCTGCCGAAATTTTCCAGCGGCGAGCAGGTTTCCAGATCCAGCGCCACCAGGAAGAAACCCGGCGTGGTGATATAGATGACTTTACGTCCATCGACTTCGGCAATGGCTACGCCCTTGCCGTAATCCTTGCGCATGGAGTATTCCCAGCGGAAGGTGGTCGGCAGCCGGAACGAGCAGTCCGTCTCACCCGTCTGGGCGTCAGCGACCACCACATGGCGGCGCGGACCGGCCACGAACACCAGTTTGCCGTCCACGTAGCTGGGCGTGGCACGACCGCTCTGGGTGTCGAAGCTGGAACCATCCCAGACCCAGGCGGTTTCCAGTTCTCCGAAATTCTCCGGCGTCACCTGGTGTGCCTCGGAGTAACGGGTATGGGCATAGTCGCTGCCCAGTGTCCACCACTCCACGGTTTCCTGATTTTGGGCACTTGCCACACCCGCAGCCAGGCCGAGCAGGCCGGCAGCGAGTGAGAATACACCCTTCTTGCTAATGTTCATCATCGGTATCCTCGTTGCTTCAGATACTTGTCACGACGGCCGTCGTCCGGAGTTGCTGGAAGATCAGCCAGGGGGAAGTTTATTGAAACTGCTTATTATTCAATTAGTTAAGTAGAGACTCGCATTTCTGCGAGGGGGCAGAATAACCCGTTTGCCAGGGCAAGTCCACCGGTCAAATGTTACGGTTTTTTACGTTAAATCCGTCAGTTACGGCAAGCTGTCCGGTTCCGGCCCGGAACCCGTCTGACCGGTAACGTGCACGTCACGACGGGGAAACGGAATATTGATGCCGTTTGTCGCCAGGGCCTGGAATATGGCCAGGTTACAGCGATAGCGGGTTTCGAACAGTTTCTCGGTCAGCACCCAGATCCGCACCCCGAGGGTAACGGCGCTGTCACCAAACTCATGAATACCGACCAGCGGCGCCCGGTCTGTGCTGATGCCGTCGATGCCCCGCAGTGCATCCTCGATCACCTTGACCGACTTTTCCACGTCGCTGCGGTAATCGATACCCACTTCCAGCTCCAGAATCGAGTCGGCCTGGGAGTTATGAATGATTTCCCCAACTATGTGCTTATTGGGAATGGTGATCAGCTCGTTATCCTCATTGCTCAGGACCGTGGCCGCCAATTTCACTTCCTTGACCAGTCCGGCCACACCCTGCACCTTGATGGTGTCGCCCACGACGAAGGGCCGGGTCAGGATAATGGCCAGACCGGCACTGTAATTGGATAACAGTCCCTGAACCGCCAGACCGGCACCCAGTCCGACTGCACCCAGAGCGGCGATGAACGGTGTAATCTGAATACCGAGTTTGGGGAGCGCCACCATCAACACCGCCGCGATGATGGCGATTCTGGCGACACTGGCGAAGAACCGGCTCAGCGTCACATCGAGATGCTTGCGCTGGCTCAGGCTGAAAATTCCATTGCCCACCTTTCTGGCAATGAACAGGCCCACCAGCAGAATCAGGATGGCACCGATAATCTGAAAGCTGTAAGTGACCAGGTATTCTTCGATCAGGTTATAGATCCTGGTCACCTGTTCCAGTTCTTGGTCCATTGGGCACCTCTCCTGTTTCGCGTCTGCCGCTCAGATTGTCAGGTCCGCTCCAGAACCGGTTGCGAACCACAGGCTGCCGGAACGTGGATCCACACCGGGTCTATTCCGGATCAAGCTGGCGCCGGTCCGCGGCCACCACCTGCTCCACCAGATAAGTGAAAAAGCGCGCCGCCCGTTCCAGGCCAGGTTCGGAGATCGTGGCCAGTACGTCGCCACTGGCATGATAAAGCGGGCCGGAATGAATCGCCTGGATCATGGGAATCCCCAGCGACCGGTAGCCACCGAGGTCACCGGGAGCCGCTTCACGGAACTCGGGATTCAGGTTGAAGCCGTAGCGGGCCATGGCGTCCCGGGAACGGCTGACCAGGAACGGAGCCATGTTGGTGACACTGTAACTCATGCGCTGCTCGCCCGGTCCCACCGACCAGTCGCTGGAATCGATGGCGAACTGGGCAATATGTTCCAGGTTGAAAACCAGAACCGCCCTGCCGACCAGATCCGGATTCATGGCGACCAGCGCCCGGGGCCCGTTCAACCCCGGTGAATGGTGACCGCCGCTGGCCACAAACAACAGGGTTCGCTCCGGCCGGTTTTCCTGCCCGGCAAAGTGTCGGGCCATGGCAATCAGTACCGCCAGGCCATCGGCATTGTCACCGGCAGCGTCGTACCAGCCATCGGCGTGGGCATTGACGATAACGATTTCCGGCCCTTCGCCGGGCACAATCCCGATGGCATTGTAGCCTTTCAGGCCGGTCAGATTGCCGGCCTGCAGGCTCAACCTCAGCTGCAACCGGTCCGCCAGACCGCGATCGGCGGCCTCCCGGATGGCGGCTTTGAGAAACTCCCCGTCCGCCGTACCCAGGTTATAACAGGGGCCGTTGCAGTTACTGAAATCCCGGGTGTGCATATTGCCCAGCTGTTCAACCACGTTGATGACCGCCACTGCGCCCCTGGCCATCAGTGCCCTGGCCCGTTCCTGGGTTGGCGTCCGTTCAGAATAGGCGCCGGTTGGAGGAGTCAGGGTCTGGACGGCAATCCTGCCGTGGAGATCCACATCCGGAACCGGATCGAGAATGTGGCCGGTATCCACCAGGGTCGCGGTCAGGCTGCCCCCGGGAATTTCCGACCCGGCGGTAACCAGCGACGACTCCAGGATCACGTCGCTGCTGCCGGTACCATAGGCGGCATCGCCCAGCAGCGTGACCTGCCAGTCGCTGGGCCACCAGAACTCGCCTTCGCCGGGATATTCCTGCACCGCCACCTGCTGCAGCCCGGCCTCCCGGAATTGCTCTGCGACCCATTCCACCGTGGCCCGTTGCGAGGGAAACCCGGTAACCCGACCCCAGACCCGGTTACCGTCTCGATGACTCTGGTGGGAAAACCCGACGATCTGTTCCACCAGCGGCAGTATCCGCTGGCCTTCCAGGTCAGCGTGACTCTGCCGTTCCGCGGCGGGCACGGAAACCGGGATCGGCTGCACATCCGAAAGATCAACGGTAGGCGCATGGGGATTGCCGAAGCCACCGGGAAGCTCGAGTCCGAACCAGGCGGTCTGGGCAAAACCGGTGGTTGCCAGCAGCGGGAGGATCAGCAGGGAAATCAGGGCCGGCAGGCGCCTGCAGGGGAAACAAAAGACGGAAAATCGCATTGCATGGGCTCCCGTTCAGAGGGGATTGTTGTTCTCAAACTGTGCGGCTGCCGGCGGCTTTGAATTTCAATCCACAATTTCTGCTACACTGGCCAGTCCGTACAGTCATACTACAACCAAATGGTTCCGGATATGAAATCAGTAAGCACTCCCATAGCCATCCTTACCAGCACCCTCCTCTGTCTGCTGCTCAGCGGGGCGGTAACGGCTCAACAGGCCGACATCGGCCAGGAATCCCTGGCCGGATCCTGGGCCGGCACCCTGGTGATCGGACGTGACTCCTTCGACATGACCTTCAACCTGACCCGTGACGAAGACAGCTTCAACGCTGCCCTGATCAGTCGCCAGCTGGGAATCTACGGGATGCCGGCCGAATCGGTGGTTTTGAAAAACAACCGCATCACGATTCGCCTGGAGATCCTGGCCGCCGAATATACCGGCCGCCTGAAAATGGATGAATCCGGCAGTGAAATTGCCTTTATCGATGGCGAGTGGTTCCAGGAAGGGGAAATGGTTCCGGTGATCCTGCGCCCCGCGGAAAGCCAATAACAGCATTCTCAGTAAACCCGGTAAGAAACGCTGTTATCGACCTGCTCAGGCTCGCTCCAGGTCTGCCCGGGACGGGTAGCGCTATCGCGCCTGATTGTTTGCTCAGCCGCGCGAAATTACTCTGACAACCGTACCGGCATGGTCATGGCACCATTGCCCGCCGAATCCCAGGCGGCGAACCTCACCCAGGCCTGCCCGCTGGCGTCGAACGGAATCTGGAACGTGTTGTTGGAAAACGCCGGCAGGTGAGTTGCCGGAATGATCACTGAACGGACCTGTTCTCCATCCCCGCTAACCACCTCTACAAAATCCAGCGGAAACGTCCAGCTCACTTCGGCCGTCAAGAGGGCATCTGAACCGCTCCCGGAATAATGGTGTTCCGGGATCAGCACTTCGCCAGAAGTCACGAAGTAGTCGCCCCGCTTCAGCACCTCGATAATTGACGAATAGTCGTCACCGGTCGGCAACCGCTCCAGTGGCAGATAGGTGACCGGCCCGTTGGCATAAATATCATCCCCCGGCGCCTTGAAATAGGTCTCGGTTATGGCCAGCAGAGACTTCAACTGGCGATTGGAGTCAGCGATCCAGTTGTTCATCTCGTCCAGCAGCGGAATTACCCGGTAGTCGGACAGCCGGCGCTCCGACAGGTCCAGCCCCATCCCCCAGCGCCATCCCACGCCGCGATAACGGTCGGCCAGAAAGTGCGCGCTGTCGGCAATGGCATCAGGATAGCCGGTCGAACCCTTGGTACGGGGATGCGGCATATAGATCAGCATATTCTCTGCCTCCACCATTGCCATGACATCCTCCACACTGCCGATGTTGTATTGCTTTCCGTACTGTGGATGTGGTGTCACCAATGGCGTTCCCGGAGCCCGCTCATCCACGTAATACACCGGGTGGGAAAATAACAGATCCCAGTGGCCACCCAGCAGATTACTGTTTTCCATTTCCGGCAGCACCATGAAGCGATCATCAGAATGGCGCCGGGCCCCTTCGAACAGCCAGTGCTGTTCCTCCAGCTGGGTCTCGTCCCGGGGCCGGTCGACCGGCCCGGCGATATTGATCCCCGCCGCCCGCAGGGCTTCGAAATCACGCAATCGTGTGTCCAGGCTGCCGCTGTCGAGCAGTTCCCGCCCCATGTTGGTGTGGTAGTGGCTGCCCATCACCTGGTAGCCGGGCAGCGACGCATAGACGTCACCACGGGTAAACTGCAGTGCACCTTCGAAGGCCGCCGTTTCCGCACCCAGCGTGGGGAAGAAGTAGCCGGCCATCCGCTGCCTGGAACCGGGTGGGGCACTGTACAGCGACCAGTTGGCCAGATAACGGTCCACCACTTCCTGTTCGCCCTGGCGGATGCCGATGGCAAAACTGTCGCCGTCGTCCTTGCGATACCAGTTGTTACCCACATTCAGTTCCACCTCCCGGGCCCAGAAGAAAGTATGTGGCGGGGGAAACGCGGCAATCGCCCCGGTGGCGGAAGTCCGCGCCACCACCAGCCGGTTGGCGGCCTGTAATACCGCGTAATCCTCATTGACCGGACCCGCCAGTCCATAAGATTGCAACTGCCCTGACGTGTCGCGCCAGAACACCCGGCTGTCGGAATTGAGATCGAGACCGGTCAGGCCCACATCATACTTGTAGGCAACGGAAGGTAACTGGGTGGCAGCTTCGACAGTGGTCCGCATCAGGTTGGTACCCTGGTAGACAGTCACCACGAAATCGCCACGAAAGGAACCCAATGTCACTTCCGAATAACGGATCTCCACCCGGGCACCGTCGCTGACCACGGCACAACGATCAACCTGAAAATCGAGATTCCCGCGCCGGACTTCACTGGCCGCGCGAGGCAGGCCCGGCTGTCCGGCGACACCGTCGGCTGGCGGCGGATTACCGGTCGGGGTAACCTCGCGCAGATCCAGGGGTGCATCCCAGAACACGTCCCACTTGTAACGGTCCACCACTTCCTGGGTCAGCTCGACACCCAGTTCCCGTAACGGGGCGAGCTGCTGATTGCTGATCCGGCGGAACCCTTCCACTACCGTGTACTCGAAGCGGGAATTTTCCAGGACCCGGGTCCATGCCGACCCGGTCCGGCTCAGATCCAGGTAGCCCACAATGGGCTCACCATCCTGTATCGCCAGTTGCAGGCGCAGCTGCTGGTCATCGCTGCCAATCCAGCTCAACAACAGCCCGGTGTCCGGATTGGCAACCTGGATCCCGCTGTCAGCGGAATAGCCGGTCATACTGCAGACCAGAGGCTCTGGTTCAGGTTGCCGGGCCCAGCCGGCGACACAGAAAAACAGGCCGGGCAGCGCGGGCAGGAGACGTGACAGGGTTTTCGGAGTGCGATTCATGGAGAACTGAGCCTTGGCCTCGATTGAGCGGCCGGAGTGGTTATTGTTATAGAGTCTCAGTTGTAGCTGTTTCACCCTTCGCTGTAAAGGTAGACCCGCAGGGAGAAAAGGCAGTGAGGACAATCGGTACTGCAGGTACCGGTGTGGCGGGCTCTTATAACCCGTCACACCGGCACAGAGGAGGGCTTCCAACGATGCGTTGGCAAGCGCAACACTGATTTAACGGCCTGTCAGAACGTGCCACTCATACGCAGAGTCAGCACCCGTCCCATGCCGTTGCACATGTATTCCACTTCTTCCAGAATCCCGGCGCTGCGACGTCCATCGAAGCGGATCCGGTCGCGGCAGTTCTGAGAATCGAACAGGTTGCGCGCATCCAGACGGAAAGACATGTTGTCGCGGGCGAAGTACTCCACGAAGGCAAACGCAAAACCGTCGCTGTATTCAGCCTCGATGTCCTCCAGGTCCCACAGCTTGTTGTCACCATTGAACGGTTTGTTGATGGTCATGCCGTAATTCATGCGCAGGCTGGGAATATCGTGACGGAAGCCGAGCTGAAAATTACCCTTGCTGAAATTATTGAAGCTGCGGATTTCGCCGGTAAGCGGATCCCTGACTTCCGAGTCACGGACGCTGGCGCGGGTGGTGACCAGGACATCGGGTAGTTTGAGTGGGGTCAGGCGCACGCTGGCGCGCACATCCAGCACCTCCATCTCGCCGACACCGGTATTACCCCAGGCTGAACGGAGCACCGTGTCTGACGGCGAGACGTCGATACGCTGCCTGAAATCGTAATGCCGGTGCTTGTAGAGATTGGCGGACAGAACGCCCATGTCGTCAGGCAGGCGATATTCCGCGGTAAAGTTGTAGGCCCACCAGTAATCGGGACGCAGTTCCGTGTTCCCTGCCTGGGTATCGGCATCCAGGTCGTCCTGGTCGGTCACCGCAGTGAAATCCGAGAAGCTCAGCTGACGCACCATTTTTTCAATCATCATGCGCAACTGCAGGGTCGGGGTGATATTGAAGCGGTAATCCACCTTCGGCTTGACGAAGCTGTAGCTGCGCTGTTTGCTGGTGTCGCCCGACTGGGTGAGCTCCGAGGTCTCGTAGACCAGGGAGGTCTCCAGCGTCATGCGCGGGTTGATCTGCCAGTTATGAATCGCAAATGGTTCATAACGGATTTCCTCCACCGTGGAATTGGCATTGGCTACCGACACCGGCACCAGGCCGCCGTGATCGGGGGACGGGACGCCGCTACTGGAGGCAGTGGCCAGGGCCAGGCTCGAATCCAGGGTAGTCTGGGCCCGTTCCAGGCCGAATTCGACATCCTGGCCTTCGAACAGTCCCATGGTGTAGGACCCTCTTACGATACGCTCCTCCAGGATACTGCTGTTGTGCAGGAACAGGTTCTTGTTCTCGCTGCCGTCAGCCAGCACCTCATAACGCTCCCGGGTACTGGCCTGATCGTTCTGATTGGCGATACCCAGTAACTTGAAGCGGTTACCGTTTTCGAAGCGGTGCTCGTAGTCACCACCGATTTCCCAGTTACTCTGGGTACCCGGAATATCCTCCCGCTCCACGTACGGATCGTAAGCACCGTTACGTACGTCGATGGTGGTCCGGTCGATATCGACCGGGTTGTCATCCTGCTGGTACAGGGCATTGAAACGGGCACTGCTGCGTTCGGTAAACTGATAATCCAGATTGCTGGACAGGGTATAGGTGGTCTGCTCGGTGATCCGGTCCTCATCGATCAGGTCGTTGGGTGAGCCATCTGCCAGAACACTGTGCTCGCCCAGTTCCCGGTGCTGATAGCGGGGTTCGGCAGAAGCGCTGAACAGATAGTTGAGATCGCCGGTCAGCCCGCTGTAGGACATTGAGCCACCCGGACGTGCTTCACTGTCATGGTAATAGTCCATGTTGGCTTCATAGGAGAGGCTGGTATTGGACAGCGCTTCCAGTAGGACCACGTTGATAATCTGGTCGCTGCCGCGCACATCCAGTTCGCCGGATGTCCCGCGGATAATCTCGATGTAATCCACCTGATCGGCGGAAATGCGGTCCAGCTGCGACTGACTGTTGTTGCTCTTGCCGGCGGTCCGCTTGCCATTGATCATGATTTCGGTGCCGCCACCACCGCTACCCAGGCCCCGGCCGCCGCGACTGGCATTGCTGCCGCGAGGGCCACCGCCCTGAACGTTGACGCCAGGGATGCGGTTCAGCATGTCCTGGACAGTAACCGGCAGATACTCGGCGAAATAGGAGGCCGGGTAGACTACCGTGGAGTCTTCGCCGGTGGTTTCCTGCGCCCGCAGCTGGAGAGGGAGAGCCGTAATCGCCAGCAGCCCGGCGAATTGAAAGGTTCGGAGTAGTTTCATAGTTTAAGTGACTGCAGCTTCCGTGAGATTTGTTGAAGATAGCGTGAAATGCTCCCCTGAAACTGCAAAGGTCGGGGAAAATATCCGGGCAAGTATAAGTTAAGGGGTCCGGGCAGACTGTGACAAATTGTAAGTTAAGCCAATGAAAATCCGGCATTTTTATGGCAATTACCTGCGCCGGCGAGACAGCAGGGGAGCCAGGCGAGAGCCGGTCGGCAACTCCTGATGAACTGCTGACCGGCGCCGGACATGCCGTTAGTCTACTGATCCTGCTGCATCAGCACGGTACCGATGCGCTTGGGAGTCTGTCCCACGTCGATCTTCGCCACCACGGTCATGGTTTTGGCATCCACCGCATAGGTGGCATTGTCACCGGCAGCACCGATATAGACGGTTTTGCCATCCGGCGTGAAGGTAATCCACTCCGGGTGCTGACCCACATGAACCCTGCCTATTTCCTTCAGATCCGGTAACGAGTGGATATAGGCATGACTGTAGACCTTGCTGGTGGACCACAGGGTCTTGCCATCCGGCGATACCGCAAGACCATGCGCTGGGGCCCCCTGCAGGCCGTCCCGATGTGCCTCTTCGCCTTCGATAGCGGGGTGCTCGATGCGGGCGATTTCCTCGTGCGTGTTGAAATCCACTACCGCAAAGCCGTGAAACTCCGACAGCTGGACGTAAATATTTTTGGTGGAGCCGTCCGCGTGAGTATCGAAAATCATCGGCCGGATACCGGAGTCCATTTCCTTGGTCCAGGCCATTTCGTCAGTGCGGGTATCGATCACGTTGATAGTGCTGCGCTGAATGGAACCGGCTACCGCATAACGTCCGTCAGGAGTCACATAGACATTATGAATCGCGCCGACGGTGGGTACAGTCTTGACTCTTTGCATATTGACAACATCGATCACGTCCACGGCGCCGGGCGCCTCCATGATGCCCACATAAACCTTGCCGCCATCTTTGCTGACCGCGATATTATTGGGCCGGCCGCTCAGGTGGATACGTCGTTTGATACGCAGGGTGCGCGAGTCCACCACGTCAAGCGTGTGCAGCGACTCATTGGAAATATAGATCTGGCTGCCGTCCGGTGCCCCGGTGACGCCATGGGGAATTTCGATATTTTCTATCACCCCCACTACCCGATTGGTTGCCGGATCTATAATGTGAGAATTGTCCCCTGCCGCATTGGTCTGCACTATTCTGACCACGGTCCTGGCCGGCTCTCTGCGCTTGGTGGCGCCTGCCACCCAATCGGCCATGATGCGCCACTCGGGGTCGCTCTGATTGGCAAAATGTTTGCCGCCACCGTGAAAAGGATCGCCACCGGCCGAGGCTGCCAGCGGGTGAGTCAGAAAGCGGCTATTCAACGGCGGTTCGCCCGGACGCACGAACGCGGAAGCGTATTCAAAATTCTGCCTCGACTGTTCCTCGGTCCAGAAAAATTGCCCTTCTTCCAGGGGCTGCAGGCGGAAGCTGCTGCTGCGGGTGTGGCATTGAATGCACCTGACATTGTTATTGCGCTTGGCAAGAAAAATGGGCTGCACTTCATTCTTGAAAAACTCGTAATCCAGTTTAACCCCGGCTTGTCCGACCGCCGCGGGAACCGCGAACAGGGACAACAGCACAGTGACGAACAGGAACAGGGGAGCGGGCAGACGGCTTCGAAACAGGGCGCAGGGGCTCATAGGGAACCTCCTTATTGGTCTTATTGAGGTTGAATATCGAGCTTAACCAAGGCGCCCGGTTAATGCAATAAGCGCCTTGCGTCAGGCGCCCCGGGAACTGCTGCGCGAATCCATGGTGCGATGTTCCCGGGCATGCGCTTTGACATCCACTACGATTTTAAGCACTACCAGCAGCACCATTGCCAGCAGCGGGGTACTGAAGGCCATGCTGAGAAACCCGCCGAAAATGATGGTCAGATGCATGACGATAATGCGTCGATAAGGAGCGCTCATCTGCTGCCGGATATCGGTCGACAGATACTCCCGGCGGCCGAGAAAATTAAGCCGGAACGAGACAGCGTGGCTGACCAGCAGGCCCAGCAGCGCTGGCCACAACTGCCTGAAGTCGGCGACAACCTGAGCCGCGGTGGCATCGACACCTTCCGGAGGGGACAGAAACAGCGCATAGATAAACAGCAGATGTCCAACCATGAAGCCGCCGAAATGGGCGATAAAAAACGGCCCCAGAAACAGTACCGACCAGCGTCCCACGACCCACATCTTGAGCAGGTTGAAAAGGCCGATGATGGCGCTTTCCGCCCAGAACAGCAGCATGATATCGCCGATATCCCAGTTGGCCAGTACCACACCCGCCAGGGGGATCAGATTGGCCAGCACCAGCACCAGGGTGGAAGCCCGGGAGGCCGGGTCAGGATCAGGGAGCGGGATCACGGCAGCTGCCTGATCCACGCTGACCCGGCCGGGCCTCTGCTGATCGACACGCCCCCTGCCGGGTTCCCGGTCCGGTGGCTGATGGGCCTGCGGCGAAGGCGGGTACGGCGCTTCCGGTGCAGTTTCCATGGCCAGACGGTTAATG
This sequence comes from Pseudomonadales bacterium, assembly GCA_024234395.1. Classification (GTDB taxonomy): domain Bacteria; phylum Pseudomonadota; class Gammaproteobacteria; order Pseudomonadales; family Pseudohongiellaceae; genus NORP240. The sequence continues at coordinate 1,605,743 of JACKOH010000002.1, read as the reverse complement.
CAGTCGACTATCCTGGCACCGCGAGCCTGCGCAAGAAACGAGCCGACGCGAACCGTCTCGCCCCCATACTCGAAAGCCAGGTGCGAGCCGCGCCGCTGGCCGGTTTCCGCTACCCCGTCCGGTTCCTGCTGAGCTGAAACCCAGCGCAGCCCCGTGATCCTGCGCGCCTCGAAATCCACGCCCGCGCCAAGGCGCAGAATCTCGATCCGCAACCGCAACCGGCCCGGTTCCAGCTGCAGGGTTTCGGCCCCCAGGGTAAACCCCAGGAACAGTGCCAGCAGCAGCATCACTCCCAAAGTCCAGCCCAGTAGCCAGAACAGACTGAACAGTGTGAATACCAGGTCGAACAGGCCGTCGCTTTCCGATCCATCCAGCATTCCAGCGACACTGAAATAAGGTATACAGAAAACCGCCAGTAATCCGCCCGAGGCCAGGATGGCCAATGGCGAACGCCTGAACGGAAGCCGGAAAAAATCGGCTTCCGGATGTCCCGAGGCGAGGCGAACACCAATCCGGAACTGTGGCGCCAGGGGCCCCAGTTTCCTGAAACGGGCTACCTGACCGAACAGCCCTCCGGGCTGATTACCACTCATTCTGATCGTTCCATAAATTCACCGGGATCACGGCTCAGACAAAACCCATGTTAAACAGGACTCAGAAGTCCTGCTGCTGCTGCTGCTGATGGCGAACCAGTTTAACACCAGGGCGCGATTGAAACCGAACCGCTCACAAGCAACGCCCCAGGCCTCCACCCTTGCTTTTACCCAATCAACCGACTGGCGCCCGCTGAAATTCCAAACTAACCGGCTGCCAGGGTTTGCGAGCGCTGGTAGCCGGTTGTCCGCAATCGGAGTTTACAATACCGGCCGCGGCTGCAATCATTCCGCCAAAGCCGACCGGGGGCCTCCACATGTCCACTTTTCGTAATCGCGCACTCGACCAGTTTCCCATGGTGCTGCTGACCCTGGTAAGCATCATCCAGGCCCTGGCCCTGGAGCTGTTGTGGGGCAAAATTACCGATACCGAAGTGCTCTGGCAATTCAGTTCCAGCAGTCTGGTCGCCTGGAGCATGATCAGTGTGACAATGCTCGGGATTCTGCAGATCTGGATCACCTATTCCTGCCTGGTCATGGGATTCCGCTGGTTGCCCGGCCTGCGTGACTCGATCTTTCCGTTCATCATCGGCATCCAGGAATTCATCTGGATCGACCTGATTGCAACGGATCACACCGGTCTCTGGCTACTGGTGCTGGCCTCGGTATTTGTCTCCGCCAACGTCATGTCCCACCAGAGTTTAAGGCGGGCCCGGCAGGAGCCGGATAACCAGGCTTTTTTCCGGCGACTGGCACCCGCCACCTGGCGGGATTTCAAGTGGGCCTACCTGGTGATCGGCACGCTCACCGTGCTGGGAATAGTCAGTGAATGGGTCAGTACCACCGCTATCGTGCCGATACTGGCAACATTGCTGGCGAACATCATGTTAGTGGTGCAGATTTTCGCCGCCAGGCGCCTGTGGCGTGCCATAATAAACACGGTGGAAGACTGAGGCGCTGCCTGTGATCTGGCACTGCTGCGGTGCCACAAGCGACAGTAAAACCCATCAACATCCGGCCCGAGAGGAGTAACAGAAGTTGCAGGATATCGTGTATCTGAATGGTGATTTTCTCGCCGCCGACGAGGCCAGGGTCTCGGTGTTTGACCGGGGTTTCCTGTTCGGGGACGGGATTTACGAAGTGATTCCGGTGGTCAATCGCGTCCTGATCGATCAGGAATATTTTCTTGAGCGATTGTCCAACAGTACCCGCGAGATCGACCTGGGCTGGCCTTGTGATGCGTCCCGACTGCTGGAAGTGGTACGGGAACTGGTGGAGCGTAATCAGCTGCTGGAGGGTTATGTCTACCTGCAGATTACCCGCGGCGCGGCACCACGGGACTTCGAATACCCGGCCGGAGTCACCCCCACGCTCATGGCCTTCACCCGTAACAGTGCAATTCTCGCGCACCCAATGGCGGAGCGGGGCGTGTCCGTGGCTATTGTCGAAGACCTGCGCTGGAAGCGCCGTGATATCAAGTCCCTGAATCTGCTCGCTCAGTGTATGGCCAAGCAGCGGGCCAGAATGAGTGGTGCCTATGAGGGCTGGATGGTGGATGAGGGTTTCGTCACGGAAGGTGCGTCCTCTTCGGCTTTCATAGTCAGCAACGGCAAGCTCATCACCCGCCCTCTGTCCAACTCAATTCTGCCGGGGATCCGGCGCCGGGTAATCCTGGAGCTGATCGAAGAACAGCAACTGACCGTGGAACTGCGCACGTTCACGGTAGAAGAGGCACTGGAGGCCGATGAGGCGTTTCTCAGTTCGGCCACCACACTGGTATTACCTATCATCAGCATCGACGGCAACAAGGTAGGGAATGGGTCACCTGGCCCGGTTACCCGGAGTGTCCGTGAGCTGTACCTGCAGCTGGTAAAGGCCACGGCCGGACTCTCTTGATTCTGGCCCTGATCCTGTCCCTGATTCTGGCCCTGATTCTGGCATTGATCCAAACCCCGGCCCTGCCCTGGCCGGGGAGTCGGCAGGATAGCTACCGGTGTTCCGCGCAACCCCGACCAGCTCCCCGTCATCCAGTGTTCACTGGTCAGGACCGTCTTCACTCGGGCTTTTCGGCGGTCCCCTTTTCCACAATGGCCTGTTGCGCCAGTACCTGAAAATCCGGGCGGATATTGATATGACTGTAGGGACGAACCTGAGTCATGAGAATACCGATCAGCTCCTCCTCCCGGTCGATCCAGGAAATGGTCCCGTAGGCGCCGCCCCAGTAAACCGAACCCTCGGACAGTGGTGTCGCGGCTTCGCCACGATCCTCCACCACCGCCCAGCCCAGCCCGAATCCAAAGCCGGGACCCGGCAGCCACAGTGGCAGGTCGCCGGTATGGTTTTCCATCATCAGATCCACAGTCATCGGTGACAACAGCCTGACACCGTCCAGTTCTCCCCCATTGAGCATCGCCGCCTGAAACCGCAGGTAATCATGCGCCGTCGAAATCAGGCCACCGGCGCCCCGAAATACCTGCTTGTTGGCCCCGCTTATCCAGGCGCTGTCATTATTACCGGGATCCTGCAGGACGATGCGATTGTCGTTGGGGCCGGGCCGGTATTGTGACATCAGGCGCCCACCCTGGTCGTCGTCGAGAAAGAAATGGGTATCGTGCATGCCCAGCGGTTCGAAGATGCGTTCCTGCATGAATTCGTCCAGGGACTGCCCGGAAATCACTTCCACCAGCCGCCCCACCACGTCGGTGGCTTGGGAATACTGCCATTCCTCACCGGGGCTGTAGTTGAGCGGCAACGACGCTAACCGGTTGACATAGGATTCCAGGGTGTCATCCGGGCGGATTGCACTCTGGGTGGCGTAAAACTGGGTATTACCGCGATAACTGTTGGCCAGCCCGGCGGTATGGGTGAGCATGTCGCGTATGGTCGCCTCGCGGCGGGCGGGAACCCGGTAACCGGTCCGGCCGCTGGCATCGCTGGTCGTGGACACCATCGGTTTAGCGAAGGCCGGGATAAACTTACTGACCGGGTCGCGCAACTGGAATTTGCCCTGCTCCCATAACATCATCAGGGCTACCGAGGTGATGGGCTTGGTCATGGAGGCAATCCGGAACAGCGCGTCTTCACGCATGGGTTTGCCACTATCTATATCCATGAAGCCCCGGGCTTCGAAATGCACAACCTTGCCGTGCCGCGCCACCAGGGTCACCGTACCCGGCACCAGCCGGTAATCGATATAACGTTGCATGACGGCGCCGATACGATCGAGCCGTTCCGACGACATACCGACTGATTCCGGCGCGGCCATCGGTAATCCCGGATCGGTTTTCTGCTGGGCATGGGCGGAGACCGCCATCGCGGCGGCAAGAAGTCCGCTCAGCAACAGTTTCGTGGTCAGGAATTTTGTGATCGGGGCCGGCAGTGTCCGGGTCATGATGGTACCTCGCGTCTACGGCTTACTGCCGCCGGGAACTTCTTTTGAGGTCGATCCCGGGCAGCTTGTTGTTGGTTTTGATGGCGCAAAGTCGCGGACTCTGCGCTCTGTGATTCGAAGCTACCCGAGGCTGCGGGACCGGTCCGGCCCCACAGGTTTGGCATCGGGAACAGCATTCCGGACCCTTTATATACCCGCATCCTTCCATAAGCAACCGGACGCCCTGCTGTACAGGAACGTACCGCAGGATGCCGATTCCGCGGTTCTACCAGAGAGTTGATTGCTGGGAAAGGGAGGAGAATTGACCAGCCATCACCGCAGAGTCTGTCACTCTACCGGGCTGCCATCCTCATAGAACTGTTCGATGCGAACGCCAGTTGCGTAAATCAGACGCCCGTAGCCGTTTCGCTTGCCATCGCGCCAGGTGCCTTCATAGCGGTCCCCGTTGGGCCAGTAGTAGGTACCCTCACCCTCCAGCTTGTCGGCCACGAAGTGGCCCTCGTAGTGTCTGCCATCCGCCCAGGTGAACATGCCTTCGCCGCTGAGCTGATCATTCCGCATCTGGCCCTCGTAACGATCACCGTTAGCCCAGGTTTTTATTCCCTGACCGTACTGTCTGCCATTCCGCCAGCTGCCGTAATAAACATCCCCGTTGGCCCACAGGAACGTGCCCTGGCCGTGGCGTTCGTCATTCACAAATTCGCCTTCATAACGGTCGCCGTTGCGACTGGTGAATTCACCATGCCCCTGTCGGACTCCGGCCTGCCATTCACCTTTATAGCGATCGCCGTTGGCCCATCGATAAGTGCCGGTACCGGACATTTCATCGTTTGACCAGGCCCCTTCATACTGATCTCCATTGGCCAGAGTGAGCGTGCCCTGACCCTGCTTTTTTCCATTCTGCCACTTGCCCTGATAGCGATCACCGGAAGCACGGGTCAGTGTTCCGTCACCCCACTGGACTCCCTCGCGCCACTGGCCGTCGTAGCGGTCGCCATTGAACCAGAAATAGCTACCCTGACCATTGAAACGATCATTGCGCCACAGGCCCACGTAACGATCGCCGTTGGTCCGCTGCAGGGTGCCGTGACCGTGAATGCGTTGGTTCTGACACTGTCCCTCATAGATTTCACCGTCAGACCAGGCATAGGTACCGGCGCCAGAACCGTTTTCACAGCTGCTGGAAACCCAACGGCCGGACTGCACTCCGGACTGGGCGCAGACGGCGAATGGAACAATCAGTAAATAAACAGGAAGTAATCTCATGTTCATGATTCTAGCGAACGCCAGAAGCCAGAAATGTTAAGCAGTTCCAACATTGCCAATTTGTAACCCTGATCCCAGCCAGGCTTTACACTTACAGCAGTTTCTCAGGGTTTCGCGGCAATCCGGCTATTCGGGGGAATTTTCCGGAAATCCGGCTGGCAGAATTGCCAGGCGACAGGAAAACAGCAGGAAAATCCCGTTGGAGGAGGGGCCTGCCCGGTTGCTCAGAGCCCGTGAGGAAACAGAAAGGCGACGCCATCAGGACGGGATCGCGTCGCCTTATGGTTTCCCCCTTTTATTTTCCTTTAATTCCCTCTGGTTTCCTCTGGTTCCGTCTGTTTCAGTCTATTTCCCTTTTTTCCACTTCGGGTCCACTGCAATGAACCCACTGCTCAGAAGGTATTCAACTCCAGGGGCTTGAAGCCGGGCTGGTTCCGGGCCAGATGATTGACGATCATATCCGGCGTAACCGGTACCCTGTTGAACAGATGTCCGTCCAGGGCATCGGCGATGGCACTGGTGATAGCCGCCACCGCGGCACCCTGGGCCGGTTCTCCGACCCCTCGTCCCCCGGCCGGGTTGTAGGGATCAGGAATATCCACGGCACCGTTTTTCATTTCCGCCGGCACGTCGAGAATGGTTGGCAGCTTGGCCTGGTAGATACCCACATTGGCCGGCAGGCCGTTCTGGGGATCGTAAACATGCCGCTCGAAACCAGCCATACCGATACCCCAGACCGCCCCGCCATTGATCTGCTGAGACAGTCCATGGGGGTGAATCACCTTGCCGCAATCGGCTACCCCGACATAGTCCAGCACCTGGTATTTCCCGGTGTCGAGGTCGATTTCCACTTCCGCCATGCTCACCATCAGACCCGGTGAGATACCCCGTTTAGGGAGCTTGTCCTTGGCTACCCCGATCAATCCCGTGCCTGCCAGTGCCTGCACCGAACGGCGGGTAATTGGATTGATGTCCTCGGGGAATTCCTGACCGCTGAAGGCACCGCCCATTTCGATGGCCAGCGCCGCCGCCTCTCCGTAAGTCAGACCCCGGGCCGGGTCATCACTGCGAAATACCCGTTCGTCACCGATGCTGTAGTCGGCAGCATTGCCGCCCAGTTCCGCGGCCGCAATTTCCTTCAGCTTCTGCACCGCGTCTTCCGCCGCCACCCAGTTAGTACGGGTATGGGTGAAGATGGTATTGCTGCCGCCCTGGGCTGAAGCGTGGGGCAGATTCAGGTCGGTGCGGCCGGCCACGATCTCGCAACTCTCCCAACGGCACTGCAGTACCTCGGCGGCCGCGCGGGTGGTATCCGCATAGGAATAGGTACCCAGATTACCGGCACCGCTGTGCAGGTGGATGCGTCCATCGGGGGTGATTCGAACCAGGCCATCATAGCCGTTGCCGCCGGCCGCGTGATACCCCATTCCCACGCCCAGGCCACGAACCTTGTTGCCATTTCTGGAGCGCGGCTGACTCTCCCGCTCACGCCAGTTGAACAGGTCCGACACCTTGTCGATTGCTTCCGTCATAAAGGCGCTGGTCAGCGGTCCTCGGTCCTGGTAAACCGGCGAATCACTGTGTGGTGCATTGACCCGGCGGAATTCCATCCGGTCCATATTCAACTGTCGCGCCACCTTGTCCATGATCGGCGCGATGGCTGCCGACATTTCATTCTGACCCGGGCCCCGCTGCGCGCCTTTCGGCGTGGTATTGGTAAACACCGGAATATTGCGCAGCCGCATGGCGCCTGGCGTGTAAACCACCGACAGGTGTTCCGCCGAGGCGGAAGCGCTGTTACGACCGGTGGGGCCGCCGTCACTGATGATGATCACATCGATGGCGGTGATCCGGCCATCGGCCTTGGCGCCCACCTTGACCCAGCCCTGCATGCCCGGCCGGCCCACGCCGACATAATATTCCTGCTCCCGGGTGATGCGCAGCTGTACCGGGCGATTGAGAATGCGGGAAAAGTGGCCGCAGACACCCATCATCGGATAGGAACGTCCTTTGGAGCCGAACCCACCGCCGGTGGCCTGATTGATCAGCACCAGGTCCTGTTCCGCGATGCCCAGCATGGCCGCCAGGCTCTCCAGCACCGCACTCTGGCTCTGGGTGGAGCCGTGGAAGTAACACTTGCCGTTTTCCCAATAGGACATGGCGCTGCGGGGCTCGAGGCTGTGGTGAGGGGTCCCGGCGGTGACGAAAGATTCCTGGACGACCACATCAGCCTCCTCGAAGCCGGCCTGCAGATCGCCATATTCCCAGCCTCCGGCATAGTCCACGCCCTGGGGCTCCTGACCGTTGCGTAACCGGGCAATCTCCGCGGCCGGCCACTTGATCCGCGTGAAACCGCCACGAATGGTGGCGTTTTCGTCAGCCAGCTCCTCGGTCTGATTCAATACATTGCCGTCCGGATAGGCATCGGGGCCGCCAGCGGTCAGGCTTTCCAGTGGATCGGTCACGAATTCGCGGTATTCGAAATCGACCCTGACGCGCTCCAGGGCCGCCTCGGCGATTTCATCAGAAATGGCCGCGATGGCCAGGATCGGCTGTCCCACGTAGGTGACATCGGCCGACGCCAGCATCGGTTCCTCCGGGGCATCGGTCGGCGGCAGATCCTGGGCGGTCAGCACCCCCAGCACGCCGTCCATACGCAGCGCCTCCTCGGCATCGATACGGACTACCCGGCCGCTGGGGACAGGGCTGGTATAAAGTCGCGCATAGACCATGCCCTCGCGGCGGTAGTCCTCGACATACCTGATTTCACCCGTCACTTTGCCGATGGCGTCGGGCGGCGTGTAGTTTTTACCGATATGCATAAAGGTCATGACAACAGCTCCGCGGCGCGCATCACGCCATTAAGGTAGTGATCGTAAGCCCCACAGCGACACAGGTTGCCGGCCAGCGCCTGGCGGGCCTGTTCACGGGTGGGATTGGGATTGGCGCGTAACAGGCCCTCGGCAGACATCACCTGCCCGGGAGTACAGAAGCCGCACTGGGGCGCCAGTTCCTCGACAAAGGCCTGCTGCACGACGCCCAGCGAGCCGTCCTCATTGCGCAGCCCCTCCACGGTAGTAATCGCGTGTCGCTTGGCATTGTGAGTCAATACCGAGCAGGAATAATTGGGGATATCGTCCAGCAGCACCGTGCAGGCCCCGCATTCTCCGCGATTGCAGGCCACCTTGGTGCCGGTAAGGCCCAGCTTGTTGCGCAGCGTGAAGGCCAGCGTTTCCTGGGGCGCCACATCAACGCGGCGGTCCACGCCATTGATAGAGAGGGTAAGCAACCGCTCCATCACGGCACTGCCTGCTGACTGGGCCGAAAGATAAAGCCCCGCCCCGGACGCCGCAGCGGCGCTGGAAAAAATCACGCCTTTGATAAATCGTCTTCGGGTAAGTTTTGGATTCACGACCAGTTACTCCGTGGTTGGTGGTTGTCAGGAAGGTGCGGAAACCGCATTGCACCACTTTTCTTCTTATGTAACTTCTGATTCGAGCGGGAGTAGCTCTTCGGGAGTCTCGACATCTTCACCGGGATACCCGGAGGGCTGGACTGCTTCCCTGACCAGTCGGACTATCCCTAACCTAACTGTCCAGGGTCAAAAAATCAATGTAAGCGACCGCCCGCAGCAGCAATCCGGAGCATCGGAGCAGTTGTTTTTGCAGACTCTTACTGGGTAACATGCCCCCCGATTTCACTTCCAGCCACAGGTCAACAAGGTAACCCATCGATGAGCTCTCCCGTACCTCTAGCCAGCGACAAGCACACCGGTTTGAAAGTCACTGAATCCGGGGACTACCGGCGCTACAAGGATCAGAATCTGATCCCCATCATCGTCAAGGACTTCTTCACCCTGGCCGCCGAGTTCCCGCTGGTCTTCGTGACCGGGCAGAAGGCCGGTGAGTTTGTTCCGGTAGCCGTGATGGGACTGAAACAGGGGCAGAATCTCTACTGCCAGACCGAGCGCTGGAAGGCTCAGGTGGTACCGATCAGCTTCCACAACGCGCCATTTTCAATCGCCAGGGTCGACCCCCAGGGTGATCAGTTCGTGGTCCTGATCGATGAAGAAAGCCCGATGCTGAGCAAGACCGAAGGCGAATGGATCTTCACCGAGGAAGGCGAGAAGACCGAATACATGAATCGCCGTATCGACGCCATGATGGACGTCACCCGTCTGACCCTGCAAACCCAGAAGGTCTGCCAGTTGCTGAACAACAAGAACCTGTTGATTTCCCACCAGGTACAACTGCAGCACCGCCCGGACGGGAACCGCTACCAGATCGATGGCATCTACATCATCAATGAGGAAGCACTCAACAAACTGCCCAATGAAGACTTTCTGTCCCTGCGCCGCCAGGGGCTGCTGCCAATTATCTACTCGCACCTGACTTCGCTGCAGCAGCTGCGCAGAATCTCTGAAATGCAGTACGAGGCGGATCAGATCACCGGAAAAGCGGAAGCTCAATGGTAAAGCGCTGGTAGAGTCGGGTGGGGGACCACCCCACCCCGCGGACGGGCTTTCCCGGCCGCAGAGCCGCTCGGACCCCAGGACTTCAATGAGATTAAGCAGGTTATTGAGCTTAAGCGGATTCTGAGCCAGGTAACATAGCGTTAATTCAAGTACCGCCCCGCGCCAGAGACAAGTTCCCGCAGCAACTTGCCCTGCTCCGCAGTTCCCTCCCTCAATCAGGGTGAGGCTGCGCGTGCGGAGCCCACAACTACCTCGGGTACCTTGGAATTTATCCAAAGGCGTATCTCCTGGCCAACCTTTTAACGAGTCGACTGCAGCTCCGCCCCACCCCGCGGACCGGCTCTCCCGGCAACTTGCCCCGCTCCGCGGTTCCCTCACTCAATCGGGAGCCCTCGAAAGCGGTCTCCCTCAATCACTCGGTGCTGCGTTTTTATCGCCGGGCGAACCGGTCCCCGGCGCGGCGCTCGGCATCCTTGCTGACCTTCGAGGCCATTGAAGATGATTTCAATACCAGAGTCAGGCTGTGGGGGTGGGAACCTTTTGCGGCGGCAATAAAAGGACCAGCGCTGAACGGCGAAAAAGGGGACAGTCCCTCAGGGACTGTCCCCTTTTTCAGACTGAAGGCACCCGGGACGGACGGGGTCCGCCGCAGCGAAAGGTTCCCGCACGCGCAACCGTTCGGAGCCCACAACTACCTTGAGTACCTTGGGTTTTATCCAAAGGCGTATCTCCTGGCCAAACCTTTTAACGAGTCGACTGCAGCTCCGCCCCACCCCAGGGACCGGCTCTCCCGGCAACTTGCCCCGCTCCGCGGTTCCCTCACTCAATCGGGAGCCCTGTAAAAGCGGTCTCCTTCAATCAGTCGGTGCTGCGTTTTTATCGCTGCGGGAACTTGTCTCTGCCCCAGGGCTAGGTGTTCTTGCCAGCCATAGAGAAAGCGTACAGCCACCACCAGGGTGAGGCTGCGCGTGTGGAGCCCACAACTACCTCGGGTACCTTGGAATTTATCCAAAGGCGTATCTCCTGGCCAACCTTTTAACGAGTCGACTGCAGCTCCGCCCCACCCCAGGGACCGGCTCTCCCGGCAACTTGCCCCGCTCCGCGGTTCCCTCACTCAATCGGGAGCCCTCGAAAGCGGTCTCCCTCAATCACTCGGTGCTGCGTTTTTATCGCCGGGCGAACCGGTCCCCGGTGTGCCGCTCAGCATCCTTGCTGACCTTCGAGGCCATTGAAGTTGATTTCAATACCAGAGTGAGGCTGTGGGGGTAGGAGCCTTTTGCAGCGGCAATAAAAGGACCAACGCTGAACGGCGAAAAAGGGGACAGTCCCTCAGGGACTGTCCCCTTTTTACAGGCTGCAGCGCCGCCCCACCCCGGAAATTGGTTCTCCAGCCAACTTGCCGCGCAGCTTTACCCCTGTGATACCCTAAAGGCAACTTTAAACGATTGCAGACACAGGTAATTCGAACATGAGCCAGGGTCAGTTGAAACAGCTATGTGAACAGGAACTCCGGGTCGGCGACAAGACATATCGCTATTACAGCCTCAAGGCACTGGAAGAACAGGGCTATGACAAGGTAGCCAATCTCCCTACCTCCATAAAGATACTGCTGGAGAACCAGTTGCGTCACTGTGACGGGAAAATCATCGATGATTTGCACGTCAAGGCGCTGATCGAGTGGCGGGAAACCCAGTATCAGTCCCAGGAAATCATGTTCATGCCGGCGCGGGTATTGATGCAGGACTTTACCGGGGTGCCTGCCGTGGTCGACCTTGCGGCCATGCGTGACGCGGTAGCCGACCGGGGCGGTGATCCTTCCAGCATCAATCCCGTCAATCCGGTCGACCTGGTAATCGACCACTCGGTCATGGTCGACCGGTTCGCGGTGGATTCCGCGTACCGGGATAATGTGAAAATGGAAATGCAGCGCAATCGCGAACGCTATCAGTTCCTGCGCTGGGGCCAGAAGGCGTTCAATAATTTCCGGGTGGTGCCACCTGGCACCGGGATCTGCCACCAGGTCAACCTGGAATACCTGGCCCGATCGGTTTGGTCCGATGAACAGGATGGCGTACTGCATGCCTACCCCGACACGCTGGTCGGTACCGACAGCCATACCACCATGATCAACGGCCTGGCGGTGCTGGGTTGGGGAGTGGGAGGTATCGAGGCCGAAGCGGCCATGCTGGGTCAGCCGATCTCGATGAATATTCCGGAAGTGGTGGGATTCAAACTGACCGGACAGCTGCAGGAAGGGATCACCGCCACCGACCTGGTACTGACGGTCACCCAGATGCTGCGTCAGCACGGCGTAGTCAGCAAATTCGTGGAGTTTTTCGGGCCCGGACTGGAATCCCTGAGCCTGGCCGACCGGGCCACGCTTGCCAATATGTCCCCCGAATACGGTGCCACGTGCACCTTCTTTTCCGTTGACCGGAAAACCCTGGACTACCTCGAACTTACCGGTCGAAGCCGGGAGTCTATCGAACTGGTTGAAGCTTACGCTCAAGCCCAGGGTCTGTGGCGCCGGGACGACGATGGTGTCAGCTATAGCAGCAGCCTGGAACTCAACCTCGATGAAGTGGTTCCCTCGCTCGCCGGACCGAAACGGCCCCAGGACCGGGTTCCCCTCTCCGAAATGCCCCAGGCCCTGCAGCATCAACTGAATGGGGAACTCATCAGGCAGACACACGTTGGCGAGGAAAGTTACAACCTGAAAGACGGAGACGTTGTCATCGCCGCCATTACCTCCTGCACCAACACCTCCAACCCCGCCGTGATGATGGCGGCCGGACTGCTGGCCCAGAAAGCAGTGGCCAGAGGTCTGTCCAGAAAACCCTGGGTCAAGTCATCCCTTGCACCCGGCTCGAAAGTGGTTTCCCGGTACCTGGACCAGGCCGGTCTGCAGGACAGCCTCGACCGGCTGGGCTTCAACCTGGTGGGGTACGGCTGTACTACCTGTATCGGCAATTCCGGTCCGCTGCCGGATGCCATCGAGGAAGCCATCGACCGGGGTAATCTCACGGTTGCCTCCGTGTTGTCCGGTAACCGCAATTTCGAAGGACGTATTCATGCCAAGGTTCGCGCCAACTGGCTGGCGTCACCGCCACTGGTGGTCGCCTTTGCCCTGGCCGGTACCACCAATATCGATCTGAGTCGGGAACCGATCGGCAGCGATGCCAGCGGCAATGAGATATTCCTGCGTGACATCTGGCCCAGCAGCGAGGAAATCGGTAACGCGGTGCAGAAAGTCCAACGGGAAATGTTCATTCAGAATTACGCCGAGGTATTCGAAGGCGATGAAGAGTGGAACAGTCTGCCTGCCGGAGAAGGGAAAACCTACAACTGGGACGACCAATCCACCTACATTCAGAAGCCCCCGTTCTGCGACCTGGAAGCCCCTGGCAATGCCGTCAGGGGCGCCAGGATCCTGCTGTTGCTGGGAGACTCGGTGACTACCGATCACATCTCCCCGGCCGGCTCCATCGCCGAACAGAGCCCGGCAGGTCAGTACTTGGTCAATCACGGTATCGACCGGGCCGAATTTAATTCTTACGGGTCACGACGCGGCAATCATGAAGTCATGATGCGAGGGACTTTCGCCAATATCCGCATTCGTAATGAAATGCTGGGTGGCATCGAGGGGGGTTATACGCGATTGGCCGATGCGAATGACGCCATGGCGGTTTATGACGCAGCCATGAAATACCAGAAATCCAACACCCCGCTGGTGGTTGTGGCAGGCAAGGAGTATGGCACGGGTTCCAGCCGTGACTGGGCAGCGAAAGGTTCCCGCCTGCTGGGAATCAAAGCCGTGATCGCCGAAAGCTTCGAGCGCATTCACCGCTCCAACCTGGCCGGCATGGGAGTCCTGCCTCTGCAGTTTCCGGATGGTGTGACGCGCAAGACGTTAAAACTCAGTGGTGATGAAAAGATCGATCTGACTGGCCTGGAAACAGTGCATCCCGGAATGGAAGTGGGTATGACCATCCATTATCCGGACGGTGCCATGGAAATCTGCAAGCTCCGCTGTCGGCTCGACACGGCCCTGGAAGTCGCCTATTACACCAGCAGCGGAATTATGCCCTACGTGGTAGACAAACTGTCCTGAGATAGCACCCATCAACCTGGAGAATTACGACCTGACATGACCGGACAGCGCACAGAGAAAGACAGCCTGGGTGAGGTCACCCTGCCAGGCGACTGCCTGTGGGGTGCCCAGAGCCAGCGTTCGCTGCAGAATTTCGCCATCGGCAGCAATCGCTTTCCCAGTCACTTTATTCATGATTTCGCACTGGTGAAACTGGCTGCTGCCCGGGCCAATGCGGCGTTGAAAAACCTGGAACCGGAACATGCCGATCTCATCGAGGCAGCCTGCCGGGAAATCATCTCGGGTCAGCATGACGACCAGTTTCCCCTATCGGTCTGGCAGACCGGCAGCGGCACCCAGACCAACATGAACCTCAATGAGGTGATTGCCAACCTTGGCAATCTGCTGGCCGGTAATCCCCCGGGCAGTTACCGGCCACTGCATCCCAACGACCATGTGAACCGTTCCCAGTCATCCAATGACGTGTTTCCCACCGTCATGCACCTGGTGGCCCATCGGCTGACCAGTCAATCCCTGTTGCCGGCGCTCGCTGCCCTGCACCAGGCCCTGACTGACAAGGAGCAGCAGTTCTCCGCCAGCATCAAATCCGGACGGACTCACATGATGGACGCAACACCGGTCACCCTGGGGCAGGAATTCGGAGCCTGGCGCGCACAGATGGACTTTGCAGGCCAACGGCTCAGGGGAGCACTGGAACCGGTCCGGGAACTTGCTATCGGTGGTACCGCGGTGGGGACCGGGTTGAACACACCTGCGGGGTGGGCCGCCACCGTGGTGGCCGCAATCAATGACCTGAGCGGCGGTGCCTTCCGGTCCGCTGACAATCGCTTCAGCCAGCTGGCTTCCCATGATGCGCTGCTGGTCCTGCATGGAGAGCTCAATCTGTTGGCCACGCAACTGTACAAAATGGCCAGTGATCTGCGCCTGATGAACTCCGGACCCCGTTGCGGACTGTCGGAAATCAGTATCCCTGCCAACGAGCCAGGCAGCTCCATCATGCCCGGCAAGGTCAACCCGACCCAGATCGAGGCCCTCACCATGGTGTGCCTGCGGGTCATGGGGAACAACAGCGTTATGGCCATGGCCGGCAGCCAGGGACAGTTTCAACTGAATGTCTACAAGCCCGTGATCATCCATACCATGATGGAATCTCTGGAACTCCTTAGCGATGCCATGACGAGCTTTACCCGCAATTGCCTGAGCGGAATTGAAGCCAATCAGAAGCAACTCAGCAGTTATACTGAACGTTCTCTTATGCTGGTTACCGCGCTGAGCCCGCACATCGGCTATGACCGGGCAAGCAAGGCCGCCGCCTATGCTCTCGATCACGACCTGTCATTGCGAGAGGCAGTCACGCAGCTGGAATTGCTGAGCGGGGAACAGTACGATGAACTGGTCAGACCTGCAGATATGCTCGGCGATAGAGATCAGACAACATGACTGCATGGGTGTCCATGTGGAAAAATCAGATGAGGCGGAATTCACCGGCAGGAATCTTCACTGAACTGTGCACCGGAAAGCCAATTATCCTTCAAGGAACCTCGACATCAATCATTCAACTTCATCCAGCAGAAAACTACGGAACACGGAAATGACATTACTCTCCATCAATCCCGCCAACGGTCATACCATCGCTGAATATAAGACACACAGCCAGGAAAAAGTCGACCAGCTGATTGCTGACGCAAGAACGGCCTTTGAAGACTGGCGCCAGGTATCCCTGACGGACAGAAGCCGGGTCCTGAGCAGGGCTGCCGAAATACTCAAGACCAATCGGGAGTCCTATGCCTTACTTATGACCCGGGAAATGGGCAAGCCCCTGAGCCAGTCGCTGGGAGAAATTGACAAGTGTGCCGATGCCTGTCGCTTCTATGCCGACAAGGCCACCGAATTTCTCGCTCCCGACATGGTGATGACGGAAGCACCGGAAAGTTTCGTCTGTTACGAGCCACTCGGCGTTGTCCTCGCGGTCATGCCCTGGAACTTTCCGTTCTGGCAGGTATTCCGATTTGCCGCACCGGGCCTGATGGCGGGCAATGCGGGGCTGCTAAAACACGCCAGCAATGTCAGCGGCTGCGCACTGGCTATCGAGAATATCTTCCGCGAGGCAGGACTGCCGGACGGTCTGTTCAGTACCCTGTTGATCAAGAGCCAGGACGTGGAGCGGGTCATCGAACATAAATCGGTGAGTGCCGTTACCCTTACCGGTAGCGGAGCCGCCGGTGCATCGGTTGCCTCGACGGCCGGCAAGGCATTGAAGAAGAGTGTGCTGGAACTCGGTGGCAGCGACGCCTACGTGGTCCTGGCGGATGCGGACCTGGATCTGGCGGCGCGGATCTGTGCCAAAAGCCGGATGAACAACAATGGCCAGACCTGTATAGCCGCCAAGCGACTGATCGTTGAATCCGGCGTCAAGGAGGAGTTTGAACAGAAACTGCTCAGGCAGCTGGAAAATTATCAACCGGGCGACCCGGAACAGGAGCAGACCAACCAGGGGCCCATGGCAAGAACCGATTTACGGGACGAACTCCACAGCCAGGTCGAGAAGTCAATCGCTGCCGGTGCCAGGTGTCTGCTCGGAGGAAAGGTACCGGATGGTCCGGGATCCTATTACCCGGCCACTCTGCTGACCGATGTCGATGAAAGTATGCCTGCCTTCCACGAGGAGCTGTTCGGGCCGGTCGCCAGCGTAATTGCCGCCAGTGACGAGGAAGACGCGATCAGCAAGGCCAACAACTCCGAGTTCGGCCTGGGTGCCGCCGTGTTCACCAGTGATATCGACCGTGGCCGGCATATTGCCGCACACCGCCTCGAGGCGGGCACCTGCGTGGTCAACGACTTTGTCCGCTCCGATCCGAGACTGCCCTTCGGCGGCATCAAGCAGAGTGGTTACGGCCGGGAACTGTCACACTTCGGAATCCGGGAGTTCGTCAACATCAAGACTGTCTACTCCGGCTGACCGGTGCTCTCACCACTTCCCTGACCCAGGTCAATACCGCCTGTATGCAGCGGTACTATCCTGATCATCGGGATCAGGAAGCTCCTATGCAATTCCCACAGGATGCCGCGCAACCGCGAGCAGGTGGAGCTTCCTGACTGATTGGTTTAATCAGGAGAGAGAGCATGAAAAAAACCTTGTTGAATGTGGCGCTGACATCCGTCGCGCTGCTGAGCGTGGCTGCACAGCCAGTGGTAGCGCATGAAGCAGGAGACTGGATTCTTCGCCTCGGTGCCGCTGCGGCCCAGCCGGACGCCAGCAGCAGCATAATTCATTCATCGGCGCTGGGCGCGCTGGCGGGCACCGGCGTTGACGTGAAAGACAATACCCAGCTGGGCATCAACCTGGTCTACATGGTTACCAACAACCTCGGCGTCGAGCTGTTGGCAGCCACACCGTTTGAACACGACCTCAAGGCGGAAGGCCTGAGTTTTACTGATCTGGGCAGCACCAAACATCTGCCCCCGACGGTCACCGCCAACTACTTCTTCGGCCCGTCAAATTCCGCTATTCGCCCCTATCTTGGCGTCGGCGTGAACTACACCACCTTTTTCAGTGAAAAACTGTCACACGCGGCCCGCAACGAACTGGGTCTTCACAGCCTGAAACTGGAAGATTCCTGGGGACTGGCGTGGCGTGGCGGGGTCGATTGGGAAATCAACACCAACTGGCTGGTCAATGCCTCGTTCTGGAAAATAGATATGGAAACCGATGCCTCAGCGCGATCCTCGCTTGAAGGGGGTGTCGGCGTGGTCAAAACCAAAGTCGATGTAGACCCCTGGGTTTACATGATTTCACTGGGATACAAATTCTGAATACCTGATTCTCCAGTGCAAGACCCCTCCCCGACCGGCGTCAGTCGGTCGGGATTTCTTTTTCCATGCTCGATTCTCACTCTGAGAGAAGCTCGCCCGCTGGTTACGGTATCCTGCCATCCCGCCACCCCACTCCGCTAACATCCCGCTGAAATCACCCTCGGTGCCCGAAACGTTCAGCGCCGGATCAGGCCGGTTCCACAAACCGTTGCAGCGCCGCCAGAAATGCCTCTGGACATTCCTCCTGCGCTATGTGACCACACAACGGAATCACCGTAAGTTGTGCATTCAGGGTTTCCGCCAGTGCCACACTGGCTTTTGTCGGCACCACCCGGTCATCTGCTCCGGTAATCACCAGTACCGGCTTTCCCAGATCCGCCAGCCGGGCCACCAGATCAGGAGCATAAGTACTGCAGGCAATTGAATTCCACAAGCCACGATCCCAGTTTCTGGACCGCAGCGGCAATTCGTAACCGGCCTGTATTTGCGGGGTAATCAGCCCCGGGTCGTGCCAGGCCCGATGTGCCAGGCGCAGCCCCGTGGAACGCAATGCGCGAACCAGCAGCGGGCCGACGTGATTGAACTGCGGCGTCCGCAACAACCAGCCCAGCCAGTGGGGAACACCGCTGCGCCAGTTCATTGCCGGGCTCACCAGAATCAGCGACCTGACCCGGTCTGGAGCCTGCAGAGCCAGCCGTGCCGCCAGGGTTCCGCCAATCGAATTTCCGATCACCACGACTTGACCGACGCCCAATGCGTCCATCAGCGCGAGCGCAATATCAACCTCGCCGGAGCTGCTATAGGGATTCCAGTGCTTCCATCGCAGGGGTTTCTCGGAGAGTCCGAAGGCCGGCCGATCAAAGGCGATTACCGTTCCCTGTTCAGCCAGCGGAGCCATGATCTCCCGCCACGAAAACACACTGGCGGCGAAACCATGCAACAACAGATAAACCGGCTCACCCTGACCTGCAATTCGATAATGAATCTGCAATCCATGCAGCCTGATAAAGCGGCTTTCCGGATCGGCCAGCCGGTCGGTCGGGAGGGTACCACCGATTTCCGGAACAGGAATCAGCAACGGCGCCAACAACAGCAACCCGAGCACAGCCAGGCAGACAATCAACGACATGCCCGGTGTCCATTCAGTCCGGGAATCCAGCCCAATGGCCGGGCGTTCGGAGGGTCAGAAATGAGGCTGTCCCGTGCAGAATGGAAAAACCGCTCAATAATTTTCCCATTCCGGTCGTAGATAGTGTTCATACCGGATGACTGACCGGGTGACTGACCGGGTGACTAAAGTGTTCAGCCCCACGATCTTGCTGGAGCTCAGGCAGGAGACCGAACGACGTGAACGAAGCCAATAAAAATACCTTGCTGGAAGTGCGGAATGCCGCGATTGTAACCCTCACAGGGTGGGTACAACAGGCTTTCCATGATGCCGTTGTCACCTTTGAGAAAAAAGCCATGCAATCCAGCAGCCACGATTCCCGGTTGCTGAAGAAGAGTCTCGACCAGGCCGTCAGGCACTTTCAGCATGAAACAGAGGCAGATTATATTCAGCTGACAGGACAGAAAAGTGAGATCCAACCCCGGTCTTTCGATTACCGGTCTCTGAAACTGGTTGACAATGGCCAGCTGGAGTCGGTGATTGCACTGGAAGGCATGATCACGCATGCACGCAACTGTAACGTCACCGAGTACCAGCGACTTACCACCCGTTTCAACGACCTGTTCGGCTGCCGCTACGTGGATGAATCCAACAACCCGCTCGATCCGGCGCAGATAGGCGAAGCAATCAAGCTCAGCGTGGAAGCGATCGGTCTCAGTCCGGACGGACAACTGACCGTCTACCGGCATTTCAACCAGCGGGTGTTTCATCAGCTGGAGTCTCTACTGCAACAGGCCAATGGGCTGCTGAAAGCCAGGGGAGTTCTGCCGGGGCTCGAGGTCAGTGGTCGCAGGCGGGAGGATATCAAGACCCGCCGCTGTAATGTTCGGGATACAACCGATCCCGAAGTTCGCGCCTTCAGTTCACCTGCTTCCCTGGCACCCCCGGCGAAGAGCGGTCAGCAGGACGTTTTCACGCTCCTGCAGATACTGATGCATAAGGACGTCCACAAGGTTGCAATGTCCAGTCCCGTCTATGACAGCATCGAAATGACAGACCTGCTGTTCCGGGCGATCTGGGAGGACGTAACCGTCCCGGAATCAATCAGAAAACTGATCGGTCGTACCGCGTTGACCATATTGAAAGCCTCTCTGCACGATCGCAGATTCTGGGATGATCCCGCACATCCAATCCGCCGGTTCTTGAACGAACTGGCTGAAGCACGACCGGGCTCCGGTCTCACGGAGGAGCTGGAAAGCGACCCTTTGTATCTGAAAGCCAGGGATCTGATCGCCGAGTTTGTTGGCAACTACAATGACGACGAACAGCTGGCTGACGATCTGCGCAAGGAACTTGAAGAGTACAAACAACAACATACTCCAACTGTCAGGCCTCAGGCCACTCGGACCGAATCTGATTCCGGGGAACTGTGTCGTCAGCGGCTGGAGGAAGCACGGGACTGCGCCAGTCGTAAAATCAGGGAGCGTGTTCTCGATATGCCGATACCGGCAACTCTCCTCGAGCTGCTTCACACTCATCTGCGCGATTTTCTGGTCGAGATCATCCTGTCTCAGGGTACCGGCGGCAACAGCTGGAAACCCGTTATGAAAACAATCGATCTGCTGATCTGGAGCGTGCAACCGGGCAAGTCAGAATCAGACCGGGACCGACTCGCCAGGCTCAATGAGAAGCTGTTGTCGAATATAGAAAAAGCGCTGCGGGTGGTAAAGCTGAATACCCGGCAGATAGACACTCTGATCGGAGCAATCAGAAACGCTCAGGAGTCAGGCGTCGGGGATACGATCAGCGCCATTCCTGCCGCCTACCAGGAGTTGCCAAAGCCACAGGTTCACTCCAGTGCCGGAGCAGTAGCGGCAGCAGCCAGTCGCCAGCCTGCTGATCAGCGCTTCATGCAGGAAGCCGCCAATCTGCCGGTGGGCATCTGGATGGAATTCATCGTCGATGGCTCCCACAGCCTCCGCTGCACGCTGGCAGCCAAGATCACCGATCCTGCCAGTTGCATCTTTGTCAACCGGCAGGGGGTCAAGGTGCTGGACAAGACAGTTGCCGACCTGGCCTGCGAGCTGGAGGCGGGAACGGCCAGACAGATCAGTGAGGACGTACTGGTCGACCGGGCAATCGATACCGTCATTGCAAGACTCAGAGCACGCAATGAGGAACCGGCAGTGGCACGGCAGGATCTCGATTCGGCGGCCTGACGCCAGGATTCCCGGGCCGCCCACACCGATCGCCGTTTCAGGTCAGGGGAGCCGGCTTTCCTGCGATTCCGGCAGCAGTCCGATGCGGAATTCCTCGACCTGCCGGTCGATCTCCGGTTCATCGATATGCAGTATTCTCAATACCTGGCGACTGATCAGCAGGCTCGATTCCAGCAACTCTGGAAATACCTGATCGGCCCCGACCGATACCAGCTCTTCGAAGCCGCTCTGCTGTACACACCGGACGACGATGGGAATCCCGGCATGACGCTGGCGAATCCGGCTGATGGCCACCTTGCCTTCTTCCAGCGACTTGAAAGTCAACACTACCAGGCTGGCCGCTGACAGGTGACAATGCTGCAGAATCTCCAGGTTGTTACTGTTGCCATAGACGATGTTACTACCTCCCCGGCGCGCCTTTTCCACCACATCAATATCAGTCTCGATGGCAATATACGGCACCTGGTTCTGTTCCAGAAATTGTGCCAGGGTACGGCCCAGACGACCGAATCCGCCGATGATCACATGCCCTTCGAGATCCAGTTTGATGGGCACGTGGCGGGCTCCGGACGCCTCCGAGCGGACCAGTCTGCGACTGAATGCCCCCGCATGACGGATCAGAAATGGACTGATCACCATGCTGAAAATGGCAATGATGCTGATGAAACTCGCCTCGTCGACCGGCACTGCATTGTTCAACATTGCCAGTGCCATCAGCGCCAGGCCGAATTCGCCAGCCTGAGCCAGATTAAAGCCTACCGACAGGGCATCCTGTAACTGAAAACCGAGTACCCGCACCGATACCGCAACCACCAGCGCCTTCATCGCCACCAGGGCCAGGGTAAAGAGCAGGATTCGGGGCCAGAACTCCAGCAGCAGCGACAGGTCCAGACTCATACCGATCGTTACAAAAAACAAGCCGAGCAGAATATCGCGAAACGGCCTGATATCGGTCTGGATCTGATAACGGAACGGTCCCTCGCCCAGCATCATCCCGGTTACGAATCCACCCAGCGCCATGGACAGGTGAAAACTGTGTGTGAGCCAGGCGGCCAGCAGCACGATGACCAGTGTGCTTAACAGGAAAATTTCCTCAGATCCGGTTCGTGCCACCTCCTGGTAAACCAGTGGCAACAACCACTTTCCAACCGCCAGCAACAGGGCAAGCAGGACGATCGCATTCATGCCCGCCACGCCCAGGCTGACCAGCAGCGACGCTTCCTGTTGCTGACCCATAACCGGAACCAGCACCAGGAACACCACGGCAAACAGGTCCTGGAATAACAGGACACCGATCGATAATTGACCATGCAGGTTATGCATCTGGCGATTGTTAACCAGTTCGCGGGTCACTATGGCCGTGGAAGACAGTGCCAGGGCACCGGCAATCAGGATGGCCGCCTGCCAAGTGGCACCCCAGAAAAACACCACCAGGGCAAAGACCGCGGTGCAGACAGCCACCTGTACACCGCCGACTCCAAAGACGGCGAAGCGCATGGCCAGCATTTTTTTCAGATTGAATTCCAGGCCCAGAGTGAACAACAGGAAGACCACGCCGAATTCCGCGAGCAGGCTGAACCGGGCCGGGTCATCCACAAAACTCAGGGCGGAAGGACCGATCACGGTGCCAACGGCTATATAGGCGACAATTGTCGCCATTCGCAGCCGCCGGAACAGCACGCTGGCGAACAGGGAGAAGCCCAGGATCACCAGAAATTGCTGAAACAGTTGTTCAGACATGGAATCTCAGTCGGAAGCTACTTGAATGACTGCAAGGCTGAATGAAAAGGCGCCGAAGCTCAACGGACTTCAGCGCCTTTTCCATGGCAGTGACCGAACCGGTCCGGCAACCGGGTCAGACCACCAGAAACTGTCCCATCATGCCATTGTCTTCGTGCTCGAGAATGTGACAGTGGTACATGTAGGGTATCTCCGTGTCGGTGTAGTGATCGAAGGTCATGACCAGTCGCACCGTTTCCCCGGGTCCTACTTTGACCGTATCCTTGTAGCCTCGTTCGTGGGAGTGCACGGCGATACCGTTTCGATCCAAGACCTGAAACTGGCCGTGGTGGATATGGAACGGGTGCATCATCATCGAATCGTTGAAGATCTCCCACACCTCGGTAGTTCCCACCGGTATAGTCTCATTGATAACCGACATGTCCATGCCCTGGTTATTGATGAAAAACATGTCTCCGCCACCACCCATCATCATGCCCCCACGGCCCCCTCCCGGTCCGCCACCCCCACCGGGCCCTCCGCCACGTCCCATACGTCCACCCATACCCATTCCCATGGCCATGCCCAGCGTGAAGCGGCGCGTATTGTCGACACCTCGTTCCTCAAACCGGACCATCGGCACCAGCTCCGGTGGCAGAGTTTCGGAACGGACCAGTCCGGACTGCGGGCGCAGTGCCAGAATCTGCAGGCGTTCGTTATTGACCGGGTGCATATTGCGCATCATGCCGCGCGGCTGATAGGGCGAGTCTGCGGCCATGGGCAGGCTGATCAGGTTGACCGGGTTGCCATCACTGACATCCACCACAATGTCACAGCGCTCCGCCGGTCCCAGTTCCACCACGCGCATTTCAAACGGTGCGTCCAGAAAACCGCCGTCACAGGACAGCTGCTGAAAGGGTCTGCCGTCACTGAAGGCCAGGTTGTAGGTGCGGGCATTGGAACCGTTGAGCAGCCGGAACCTGACCTTGGTGGTGCGGGGGACGAAATAAGGATCCAGCGTGCCATTGACCAGAATGGTATTACCGAACAGGCCGGTCATGATGTCGCTTTGGGCGCCAACATACTGAAAGCTGCCGTCGCGATTGAAACGACGATCCTGAATAACCAGCGGGATGTCATCGATTCCGTAATCCCAGGGTAGCGGCAGATTTCCGCTTTCCGCGTCGTCAACGATGATCATGCCGGCCATCCCCCGGTAGACCTGTTCCCCGGTCCGATTGACCAGATGCGAGTGATACCAGAAGGTACCGGCGTGCTCCATGACCCGAAATTCCGGGCTCCAGGTGGCGCCGTCGTCAATCACAATATGCGGGCCGCCATCGGCGCGGGCCGGTACATGCAGGCCATGCCAGTGGGTAGTGGTGGGTTCACCCAGGGCATTGTGCACATGCATGGTCACGTCGTCGCCATCACGCAGCCGAATGGTCGGGCCCAGGTAGCTGCCGTTATAACCGATGGTGGGCGTGTCCAGGTCCGGAAAGAAGCGGCTGCTTCCACGCTGTACCTGCAGGCGATAATGCCGGCGCCCGTTCTCCTGCGTCCCGGAAAGCAGTTCAGGAATTTTCAATTCATTGGTGCCGGCACCCGCCTGAGAAAAACCCCAGGTCGGCACCAGCAATCCGCCGGACCCGAGACCGGCTGCTCCGAGAAATGTGCGTCGTTTCATGTCATTGGACCCATTCTTTTTCCTGTCAGAGTGTACTACTGGGGATTATAACCACCAACAGCTGAGCCAAATTGATCCATATTGGATCCCTGTAGACAGAACGGCGGACTTTCAGCAACACTTTGTCGAACCTGCTTATCGGGATACTATTGAGATCACACTGATCCCCGCCCTCTCCGGCTCGCCGCGACCGGGTGGTGGCTCTCAGATGGATCCTGCAACGAACCTTCATCAGCTCATGACCGATAACTGCACGAGGAAATAAAAATGAGCAAGATCAGAGTGTTGGCCGGCACCCGCAAGGGCGCCTTCATACTGACTTCAGATGCCAGCCGCAAGCAGTGGACGATCGATGGGCCCCACTTCGGCGGCTGGGAGATCTACCATATGGCCGCCTCACCGGTGAATCCGGAGCGACTCTACGCCTCCCAGACTTCGGACTGGTTCGGACAGATCATCCAGCGTTCCGATGATGGCGGCAAAACCTGGCAGCAGCCCGGGACGCCCCCTGGTGCGGCAACCACCAATGAGTTCGGTATGCCGGTAGGCGAAAGCAACAAGTTCACCTACGACACTTCGGAACAGACCGGTAAGCCGTTGACGACTCACCAGTGGTATGACGGCACACCACACCCCTGGGAATTCAAGCGCGTGTGGCACCTGGAACCTTCCCTGAGCGATGCGGACACGGTTTATGCAGGAGTCGAGGATGCGGCCCTGTTTGTCAGCCACGACGGCGGTGCCAACTGGAAGGAGATCGCTGGACTGCGCGGCCACGATACCGGCATCAACTGGACTCCCGGTGCCGGCGGCATGTGCCTGCATACCATTATGCTGGACCGTAACGATCCGAATCGGCTTTTTGTGGCTATCTCCGCGGCCGGAGCCTTTCGCAGCGATGATCACGGCAAGACCTGGAAAACCATCACCCGTGGCCTGGTTTCCAATTATATTCCTGATCCGACCGCCGAGATCGGTCACTGCGTGCATCGACTGGCCATGCACCCGGCACGCCCCAATGTCCTGTTCATGCAGAAGCACTGGGACGTGATGCGCAGCGACGACAGCGGCGACAACTGGCATGAAGTCAGCGGCAACCTGCCCAGCGACTTCGGCTTCCCCATCGCCGTACATGCTCACGAGCCCGAAACGGTCTATGTAATTCCCATCAAGAGCGATTCGGAACACTACCCACCGGAAGGAAAATTGCGGGTCTATCGCAGTCGAGGTGGTGGAGACGAATGGGAAGCCCTCACCAACGGCCTGCCGCAGGAAAACTGCTACGTCAACGTGCTGCGTGATGCCATGGCAGTGGATACCCTGGACGACTGCGGCATCTATTTCGGCACTACCGGCGGACAGATCTACTGTTCACCCGATGGTGGCGATCACTGGCATGCCATCGCGCTGAACCTGCCGGCGGTACTGTCGGTAGAAGTGCAGACCCTGGACTGAGCGGGAGTCCCCCGGACCATGATCAAGGTATTGATTCCGTATCATCTGCAGACGCTGGCCGGAACCGGACCGGAGCTGGAACTGAACGTACCACCGCCCTACACTGCCCGGGCGGTGGTCCAGGCGCTGGAGGCGCGTTACCCCACCCTGAGGGGCGCCGTCGTGGAGCATGCCAGTGGCAGACGCCGTCCCAAGGTGCGGTTCTTCGCCTGCCGCGAGGACATTTCTCACCAGTGCATGGACTCGCCCCTGCCGGATGATGTGGTTGCCGGTCGCGAGCCGTTTATCATCATCGGTGCGATTTCCGGCGGTTGAGTCAGCAGCAGCAGTGGCTGCAAGATGCTCCACGAGCTATGGGAGCAGCCCGCTGGGTTCGGTCATATTGTGATTGGCAAGACTGGCCGCACCGGCAACCGTCAGTCTCCCACCAGGCTGCCTGGCGGCTGACAACCTGATAACAGGCTGCTAGTCGGAAACGCCGGGGATGGCAGAGCTCTTAGGTGACTGATAGCTGGGGCGTCGCGCCTCGTGGACGATTACCGTTTTCTTGCCCTCCACGGTAATCAGCCCCTGCTCCTCAAGACTGGTCAGGATTCGACCCGCCATTTCCCGGGAACAACTGACCATGCGCCCGAGTTCCTGGCGGGTAATCTGGATCTGCATACCGTCAGGATGCGTCATGGCGTCGGGTTGTTCACACAGGTCCAGCAGGGTTCTGGCGATACGGCCCGCCACGTCGTAAAAGGCGAGCAGCCCGGCCTTGCGGCTGGTGCGCAATAGCCGATCACTCAACTGGGTCCCAATGGCGACCAGCAGGTTGAAGGTGGTGTCCCGGTCAGCCAGTTGCAGGAAGCGCAGGATTTTCTCATGACTGATCGATGCCAGGGTGACCTCGGTGCGGGTCTTGATCAGTACATCGCGGGTCGACTGATCGATGAACAGCCCCATCTCGCCCAGAAACTCCCCGGCATTGAGATAGGCAAGAATCAATTCCTGACCTTCCTCATCCTCCAGAGTGACAATCAGCGAGCCACTGACAATGTAGTACAGGGTATCAGCAGGATCCCCGGGAGAAATAAGCTGGGTATTCTTGGGATGCGTCGAGCGTTCGCAACTTTCCAGGAATTGCTGCAGTCTGAGGTCGTTGATTTTGAGGGTCGGCATGAGTCGGCAGTTCTCGACCGAACTGGCCCGAATTGACGGCCAGGGAATGTTCAGTTGTCGGGATTACTCACTTTATCCTTACCGCAAGCCAAAAGTTTAGGAATTCTCTGACTTATCGTCGCGTGCCAGGTTTTAGCTGGCGCAACCCTTCTCAGACCGTGCGGGTAGCGATTGCCGGCGGAATGCGGGCTGCCCCGCGCGAAGGTCCCAGCACGGCCAGCAGCCCGACCAGCACCAGGGCCAGCATCCCCAGTGGCGTGTAATACCACTCGATTCGCGGCATGTTGAAAGTCTGCACCAGGAAGATATTGAAGCCGAGGGTCAGCACCGCACCCAGCGTCACGCCGATACCCGAGATGATCAGGTTTTCCACCAGGAAATAGCGGATGATCTGTCCCTGGGTAGCCCCCAGTGCGCGCCGGGTCCCGATCTGGCGGCGTCGGCGATTGATCCCGAAGACCGCCAGCCCCACCACCCCCATGGAGGTGATGAATACCAGGATGACAATCACTACTAGCAGAATACGGGCCATGGAGCTGTCGATGCGATAACTGTCGGCACGCGTTTCCTCGAGCGATTTCACGTTCATGATTATCCGCGCCGGGTTGCTGTCCGCCAGTAATTCCTCCACCCGCAGCATCATGGTATTAACCTGCCCCGGTTCGGTCCGCACCAGGTAGAGTGACTGGCCGTCCAGGATATTGTTCGGGATCAGCATGGAGTTCTCGATTGACGCAAAGGTCGGCCAGGGAGCCTGCAGCTGTTTCACCACGCCGATTATCTGCATGGGAATATCGACCTGCCAGTACAACGTGTTTCCCAGGGCCTCGGCAGCACCACCGGTAAACAGGGCTTCCGCCAGCGCTTCAGTGATTATGATCGGTGCCGTCGACCCGGAATCCAGCCGACCCAACTGGCGCACCTCCGCGGTGGTAAAATTCTCGCCGGCAATCAGTTCCAGCCCCATGGTATCGATGGCATGCTCATCCACCCGATACAGGGCGGTGTAGGTGGATGGCCCGTTGGCATCCGGATTCACCCGCACGCCGGTGGAAGAACCGCTGCCGCTCAGGGGAATGGCATTCATGACTGTCATGTCAATAATCCCCGGAGTTGCCTGCAACAGAATCCGGTCTTCGACGATAGTCGATTCCTCATCGAACCCTTCCTGGAATCCGACGCTGCGCAGATAAAACAGGTTGGCTTCGTCCAGACCGCTGGGTCTGGCCATGAGGCGCGACCGCTCATTGATGATATAGATTGCATTGACTACCACGGTCATGGTGAAAGCAATCTGCAGGGCAATCAGGGCAACCCCGATCCGGTTACGCCACATGGCACGAAATATTGGTCCGATTTCCATACTGTTTTCCTGTTCCAGAAACCTGTAAAGCGCTTGAAAATGCCGGCGACGGGGCTCAGGCAGTGTGATGCCTGCAGCGCCTTAGCCGCTACTGGGTTTTCAAATGTGTCGACGGATTGATGCGGCAGGCTCGCCAGATTGGATACAGTCCCGCCACGATGGTCGACAGAATCGCCAGCCCGATAGTCACAGTGACCACGGTGGTATCCAGCTGAATCCAGTCGGTAACCATCAGGTCGCCCAGCAGGATCCTGATGCCCTGCAGACCCAGGGCGGCGACACCCAGTCCCAACAGCCCTCCCAACAGGCCGATAAAGCCGGCCTCGACCACGTGTTGAATGAACAATGAAGCCTTGTTGGCACCCAGTGCTTGCCGTACCCCGATCTCACCGGCCTTACCGAGAAACTTGGACAGCAGCAGGCCGATGGTATTCAACAGGCAGACTCCCAGCAGCATCGCCGCCAGGGCCGAGAGAATGCGCGTTTCGTTGGGCAGAACTTCGCGCAGCAGCAGCCATTCATTGACGTCGTACAGGTGGTTGTTCAGGGGACGTTGAAACCGCCCCAGCTGTTTCTGTTCCCGCACATAATTATCAAGGTAATCCTGGTACAGCTGGCGATCGTTACGGTCGGCAAGCTCGACCCAGAACTGCAGCCAGATGCATTCGGAATTCAGAAAGGCCTGTATACCGCTGCCATCCAGCGGTTTCCAGCAATTGGTGTTGCCCGATCGCTGCATGTCCAGATTGATAATTTGAGGCCAGGGGATATAAACCTCTTCGGATGGATCGAAAGGCCCGTTGTTGACATCGTAAAACTTGGGTATCGGTGTCCAGTCATCCACGACTCCAATCACCTGGAAGTTGTAACCGTCCAGCAGCACCGACTCACCGACCGAATCGACTCCGCCGAATAGCCGTTCGTTCAGCTCCCTCGACAATACGACAACCTGCTGCAGTTCACGATCGGCACTGCGGTCCCAGCCACTGCCGAAAAGAAACGGCACGTTGAACATGGTAAAGAAATCCGCGTAGCTTCCGCGTCCCATGACAGAGAACGGCCTGGTCTCGCCATCCGGCTCGACGATGGCGAAAAACTTGGAAGTGGCAGTGCGGGGAAATGGCAGGTCCGCGTCGATCAGGGCCATGGAGTCGAGGTAGGTCAACTGTTCGGGTGGATCCGACTCGGTATCCGGATCACCACTATCCAGCTGCACGTGATAAAGCTGGCTGCTTTTCTGGGGAATCGGATCGCCGCCCATCACATAATTGAGCGTGAACACCACCATGTAGGAACCGACTCCGATCGCCACCGCCATCACCATCAGGGTACTGAGAACCGGGTTACGACGATAACTCAGGGCGCCAAGTCGCAGATAATAGAACAACATGTCTGTTTTCCTCCGGATGGCGTCAGGCGTTGGCCGAAAGCGCGCGGTCTGATACGGGTGTGGCCGGGATTCTGCTGTCAGCCAGCTGATCGATGGACTGGATACGTCCGTCCAGGATTTTCACATTGCGCCTTGCCCGTTGCGCCAGCGAATCATCGTGAGTCACCATAATGATGGTAGTACCACTTTCATTGACCTGTTCCAGCAACTCCATGACACCTGCCGCGGTGTGGGAATCCAGGTTCCCCGTCGGTTCATCCGCGAGCAGGAAGCGCGGCTCGCCAACCAGCGCCCTGGCAATGGCAACCCGCTGCTGTTGTCCGCCGGACAACTGGGACGGCAGATGCTTTTTACGCGACAACAGGCCCACCGAATCCAGCATCTGATCGACCCTCTGCCGGCGCTCGGAGGCGCGCATTCCGCGATAGCGAAGCGGCACATCGACGTTATCGAACAGGTTGAGGTCCGGCATCAGATTGAAGCTCTGAAAAATAAAACCGATCTTGCGATTTCGCAGCCGCGCGCGCTGCCGGTCCCCCAACTCCGAGACATCCTGACCGTCCAGCAGATAGGTACCGGAACTGTAGGTTTCCAGCAGACCGGCTATGTTGAGGAAGGTGGTTTTGCCGCAACCCGACGGGCCGGTGACAGTGACGAATTCTCCTTCGTCGACGTCCAGACTGAACGAGGTCAATGCCCTGGTCTCTACCAGCTCGGTCCGGTAAACCTTGCCAACATCTTTCATTTTCAGCATGAATCACTCTCCTCGATTGAATTCTTCGGGAACCTGATCAGAGGTTCCTCAGTAATTGATAAGCACCGATTCCGCGCTGTTGAAGATTTCGGTGCTGGAAATCACCACCTGCTCCCCGGGCTGCAGACCTTCCAGAATTTCGACACTGCTGAGACTGGTGGCACCGATCAGGATCGACCGGCGGGTGGCGATGCCATCCTTAACCACGTAGGCGACACGCCCATTGCCACTGTCGATGAATTGGCCGCGCTGCAGCATGACCACGGCAAATTTCTCTTCCAGCAGGATACGTGTGGTCAGCCGCTGGTTCTGCCGCAAGCCGGCGGGCGGCGTTCCGGCAAACCGCACCCGGCCGGTGACCTGGTTGTCGACGATTTCCGGTGACACTGCCACCAGAGTTGCCTGATGGACACCGTTGCCGGTCCGTACCTCCGCCTGCATACCGAGGGCCAGGTCGTCGGCATAGCTCTCCGGCACCTGGATCTCCACTTCGAATGCCGACAGGTCCACCACGCTGAGAACCGGCTGATTTCTGGATACGCTGGTTTTCTGATCGACCAGCAGATTGCCGACGATACCGCTCACCGGCGAGCTGATGACCAGCTCATTGACCTGCCTGGTCAGGTCTTCCACCAGCAGCTGTTGTTGCTCCACCGCCAGCTGCCGGGTCTGCAACTCGAATTCCAGCCGTTCATCGTCAAGATCACGGTCCAGCAACGCATGCTTGTGCATCAACTGGGCGGTTTCCAGATCGTCGCGGGCCTTCTCATAGTCCACTTCGGTGATGGCGCCCTGTTCGTAGGCGGTCTGCGCCCGCGTCAATTCACGCTGGGCGGCTTTCAGACTGATTGAAGCAGCATCCTGGGATTTCTGGTTCTCCAGTTGCTGTTGACGGGTGGTAATCCGCTGTCTCTGCAGTTCGATGTCCAGGGAGGACAATCTGGAACGTTCCTGGAGCAGCCGGTTTTCCAGTTCCGGACTTTCGATACCGGCCAGCACTTCCCCGGCAAACACCGAATCTCCGGATTCCACCTCGAAGGTAATAGTGCCCGCCTGGGTGGCGTAGAGAGTCGGGCTCACTGCTGCCACCACCCGGCCCTGTACCGATACATCACGGACCAGGTCGCCGCGCGTGACCTCGGCGATGCGCAGGCGACTGGCATCGACCGACACCTGGGCCTGTGACCAGCGCTGAATTACCGGCGCAGACAGCCAGCCGAGCAGGCCCAGGGCGATTACCGCCAGCACCGTCACGACGACTCTGTTGCGCACTGGACGTGGTTGCAGGACCACATCCTGTCCCGAAGTGTCGGCTATTAAAGACCTGAGGTTCATCTACACCCTGTTCTGTTCTATTTCGCTCATTCCGGTAATTCGAATACAGCGTCCGTTTTTCGCCGGCAATATGTATTAGATGATCGAACTGCCCCTAGAGTTACACTTTTTTCAGATTCATTCCCGGAAAGTTGTCTGTTACATCGCCCTTGAGCATCCGGGATGCCCGGAACGAGCGTCTTTGCGCTGCCTACCGGCACTTCCCAGAAGCTCAGCAAAATTGATGCCACCAGGAATTTCTTAATCCGGGGACATCGATCCGGCCTGGAAACCCTCAGGATTCAAGACACTGAACGGCCAGCCACATTGCCATGGCAGGGTCGAAAGGAGAGGCACGGAAAGGCTGAATCTGGTGGGAATGGCGAATAACTGGTGAAATGGACCAGCCCGGATAAGCGGCATGGACAGAAATTGAATGGCGCCCCCCCCGGTTAGCCTGCATACCCGGGGATGGGCGGTTTCTCAGAAGCCGGCCAGACTTATTTCGTAGGTGATGCCACCGTTGTTGAAGCCGACAGTGCCACGTTGGCACCAGTGCTATAGGCCTGTGCCAGGCCGGCATCCCGCCAGGTAGCGAACGTGAATTCCTGTATCAGTGCTCCGGTCAGGAAAGTGCATCGTCCTGACGACGACTGGGCGGAGGCCGCCAGGAAGCCGGTAATCAAGCAATTCAGGTAAAGGAGCACCTGACCCGGTTTGCCGACTTTCCCAACCTCATTGCCCAGCAACAGGCTGCTAATTGGCCCCCAGTGCTAGTTGATAAAGCTGTTCGTGAGGGCATTAACCATTCCGTCAAGCGCTTCTTGCGCAGTGGCATTGCACTTGATTGAAATAATTCGCGATTCGACCTCGATACCACCGCCGGACATCATCTTTTCCATCATTTCCATTTGCGGCCCCATCTGGCGCATGATCATAGCTTTCTGGGACTCGGGCAGTCGCGCAAGCTGCTGTTGCATTTGCGCCATCTGCGCCCGTGCCTCCTGCATCTGCTGTTGCTGCTCGGCGGTCAGAGCCCCTCCCAGTCGCATCACTGAATGCATCGGCTTTAACAGATTTCCACAACCCTGCACCTGCTGGTAATCCATGTCATCACGTTCAATGTTCATTTCCTGAGGCTGTCCGTTGCCTGTGGCGACGCCTTTCATACTCAAACGCAGCGGCACGAATCGCTCCTTGTCGACCCACATGGTGACCGAATTAAGGGTAAATTCCTGGCCATTTGAATTCTGCGTCATAGCGACGTTATCGGCCATGATTCCGACTGCCGGTCGCCCATCGATAGTCTCTTCGCCAATAATCCGTGAGTTCTCTTTCACTTGCCGGGTGGCGGCCGCGTTGCGCTGCGCATCTGCTTCCGGGTCCTGGGCAGCCTGATAATCCTTAGCGTCTGCGGCACCGCGTAACATGGTGGCGTACATACTGGTCATATCCTTCGGATTGGCTGACAACCAGGGCTCATCTGGTGGTGGGTTCAGCAACATATTCCCTAATGCCCCGCCCCCCAGCGATCCTACACCGGAATCGGCAAGTTCCCGCTCAAACTCCATTTGCGCACGTTGTCCCTGTTGCTCGATGAGGTCGGCTGCATTTCTCAATTCTGTCGACGAAGCGGAAGTCAGCGGGTTATCAGGAGACTCGCGCTCCTGGAGTTCGTTAATCGGTACCAGGCGCATCACATAGTGGGTTCTGCCATCCTGCTGATAGGACGAAACTTTTTCGTAAAACTCCGCTGCTGATACGCCCATGGTCTCGGTAACGACCAGGTAGTTGTCGATAGACGCATAACCGGCCATTTCCGTCGTTATCAGGCCATCGAAAATTTCGTCCAAAGTCTGGGCCGTTCCCAGGAGGGGAAGCAGTCCCGTGAATGTGCAAAGTATGAATCTGGATGCTGTTGTCATGGAGCAGTTCTCCTGAATGAATTTAATCGACAGCCGTTCAAGCTTGTAGGAACAACAGAAGTTATCTCTGAATCCAGGGATTGTCCAGTAACGACGCCTTCGCCTGCGCGGCGCGCCTTTACGCGCGGCGGTGAATTGCACATTTTATGGTATTGATGAGCTGCCGCGACCCGCAGATATGGGCCGGCCGGCGGAAGTCAGTGTTTCGAAAGCATGCAGGCCATTGGGCCGTCCGGGCGACGTGACCAAAGAGGCTGGAAGTGGCGGGTCGAAGTCCTTATTCCACAGGGCGACTCTTTCGGCTTAGCAGTCTGCTAGTCCAGAGTTCGGAGAGTTACTCAACCCGGGTGGCAAATTGGCCGCTTTGGATAGGTGTTACGTAACCTGCGACTTGGGTTTGGATGAGCGGTCGCTCAGATCCCGGCCAGACTGATTTCGTAGGTAATCCCGCCACTGCTCGCGCCGACACTGCCACGCTGGGAGCTGAAATAGAGACGTCGATAAGACGGATCAAAAGCCGGGCCGGTGATTTCCGACCGTTCATGCCCAGGGATCTGCAGCAGCGGGATGACACCAAATTCCGGCGTAAGAATCACGATCTGCATATCCCCGCCGTCTTCGGCAACCAGCACCTCACCGGCAGGTGTGATGGTGAGATTGTCGACACCGCTGAGAATCGGATTGGCACTGGTGGCAAAATCATAAAGCACGCTGATCTGGTGAGTTGCCACGTCATAACACCAGACGCGGTTATCCCCCTTGGTGGAGAAATACACCAGACCATCCTGGTAAACCAGGCCTTCGCCACCACGAAAAGGGACATAATCCGGAACCTGGTAGCGCGTCGGAGTGGTCTCCGCACTCGGGTCTGGAACCGGCGCCCAGTCCAGGTAGAGGCGGCCATCTTGGGCGTCCATCGTGGCAACTTCGAGAATGCCTGCCGAAAGATCCGGCAAAGGTTGGGATGGACGGAAACGATAAAAAGCGCCGTCGGGAGTGTCTTCGGTGAGGTACAGGATCTGGTTGACCGGGTCCACTGCCACGGCTTCATGTTTAAAACGACCCAGGGCAGGTCGCACCATCGCTTCCCGGTTACCCAGTGGGTCACATTCGAAAACCTGCCCGGCATCGAATTCTTCGCAAGATAACCAGGTCTGCCAGGGCGTTCCGCCACCCGCGCAATTGACCGAAGTACCAGCCAATATGGGATAGGCATCGACAAGTTCGGCAGCGGCGTTGAAACGAAGTGCTCCGACCCCTCCCTTGCCGCCTCCGACCTCGGAATTGGATACATAGACCCAGCCACCGTCATCGGTCGCGAACACCGCCCCTCCGTCCGGCGCGTCATGCCAGAGATAGGAGGAACTGGTCACCGGTTGCTCGCCGGACCGCGCTACTATCCGGGACTGGAATCCCGCAGGCAACATAACACCATTTTCATCAGGTGCCTGCAGACTTCCGATGGACCGTAAGCTGTCCATGGAGCCAGGAGCCGCAGCTTTGGCCAACAAGCGATTATTATTGGCAGCGAACAGAACAAACCCTGCCGCTCCAACCTGCAAAAACTGACGTCGTTTAAATAACTGGGAACTCATATTAGCTACTCTAGCACGTTTTCCATGACAGGAGATTGACAACCCCAGGCCATCCTCTCCAGCCTACCCTTGCTGGACGCCTGGACGGCCGGCTTCGATGACAAAGCTGGCGCGTGTGCTGATCGGCTCTCCTGCCACGGTGACACGCGGCAGAATCTTGAAATCAGCTGTCCACATATGCGGTGTCAGAACATTCGATACGTAACCGCGCTGACCGTTGTAAAATTTCACATGCGGGTTGTTGGCCAGCAGTTTACTTCCAGTCTCGGTCAGGTCCTGACCATCACCACCGGAGGTAATAGAAGTTCCCACCAGCTCCGACCCCACCGTCCTGGATGCTTCATTGTCGAAATCGAGTTTCAGATCCGCGGCCCAGTTGGCATGAATATCACCTGTCAGGACCACCGGATTTGGCGTCTTGACCAGATCAAGGTAGTCGAGCAGTTCCGCTCTCTCATAAGGGTAGCCATCCCAGACATCCATCGGCCACAATTCCTCACTTGCCCCTTCGGCGTTGATCTCCACAGAGCGCAGACTCGCCATCATGATTTGCTGAGCCAACACGTTCCAGGTGGCGTCAGCCGAGGCCAGGTTACTGTACAACCAGTTCTTCTGCGCCTGCCCCAGCAGCGTTCGGGAGGGGTCGGTGTGCTCGGCGCAACTCGGTTTACGTCCATCGCCGCAGGCCTGATCATTCCGATACTGCCGGGTATCCAGTACGTTCATTTCCATCAGCTTACCGAACCGGAAGCTTCTGTGAATCGGCATGTCCGGTCCTTCCCGGCCTACCGGGAGCCGCACCGGCATGAACTCATACCAGGCCTGGTAGGCGGCGGCACGCCGCCTCAACATCTGCTGAGGTGTCTGACCGTCCTCGGGTATGATGCCAGCATAGTTGTCGTCTACTTCGTGATCGTCCCAGGTGACTATCCAGGGTGCCGAAGCGTGCGCAGCCTGGAGGTCGGGGTCGGATCGGTAGGTGGTATAGCGGGCCCGGTAGTCGTCGAGCGTGATAATTTCCGGTCCTTCGTGAGCCCGCACCAGATTTTCACCCCAGGAGCTCTCGTAAATGTAGTCACCCAGGTGCACGATCAGATCGAGGTTTTCCTCAGCCATGTGCCGGTAGGCCGTGTAAAAGCCGTGCTCATATTGCTGGCAGGAAGCAAAGGCAAACCGGAACCGGTCGACTGCACTGGCGGCCAGAGGCGCAGTTCTGGCACGTCCCACCTGGCTGGTCGCTCCACCCACATGCCATCGATAGAAGTAATCACGGCCGGGCATCAGCCCCCGCACATCGGTATGCACCGAGTAACCCAGTTCAGGTGTGGCAATCGCCGTGCCCGCTCTCACAATATTGCTGAAACTCTCTGAGTCGGCAAGCTCGTAGTGGACATGCAGAGCGGTGCCCATCGTATCAATCCCGCCCAGTGCCTGTTTACCCAGGCGGGTCCAGAGTATCACCGAATCGGAAGTCGGATCACCGGACGCGACGCCCAGGTTGAAGGGGTAGGCACTGACGCTTTTAAGTTCACTCAGCGCGCCCAGACTGGGTAGCGGAAAGGAGCCGAACATAAACAATCCGCCAAGCAGGCTACCCTGTCTGATAAACTCCCTGCGACTGGTACGGCGCTGAGGTAAAGCATTGCGTAAACTATCTGACTTCATGGTAGCTGCCCCGTCGATTAACTGTTTTCAATTGAATGGTGATCAAGAGTAATCCGTCATTGTGAAGAAACTGTGACGGAGGCTGACAAGGACTGTCCTGCTGGCACTGGTTGAATTGCCGAGTTTCGGTAGCAACCAGATAAAAAAAGCGGTCAGTAAAATCAGTCTGATCATGGCCCGACTCCCGACTTTAATAAGTGTGTCTTCCAGTCCCGATCCGCGGACTTGCAGGGCAACCTCCATTATCGCCCTGCGTGCCTCGGCATTCCTGCTCAGAAGTCAAAGGTGGCAGTGAATACAGCAGTTCTTGGTGATCCGATCCACGCTCCAAAGCCGGAGATTCCACCCAGGTACGATTCATCGAAAACATTGTTAATGACGATACCCAGATCGAATCCCTGCAGAAAGCTCGCCAGTTCTTCACCGCGAACGTTCAGATAAAGATCCGTGGTGTTGTATTCACTGGCAACCAGGCTGTTACTGCGGTCCATATAACGGTCCCCGACTTTCTTGGTAGAAAGTCCTGCGTAGTAATTACCTCGCATCCAGTCCAGTGAAACCACAAACATCTGGTCGGGGGTATTCACAACGGTATTGCCCGGTGTCAGGTCCAGCTGAGTATCAAGCTCGGGAATACCGGTACCGATGTAGGTAGCGTTGGTGTCGGTATAGGACAGGTAGAGTGACCAGTTGTCACTGAACTCGTAACTACCTGCCAGCTCAAAGCCATCGGACTCGATGCCGCCGACGTTGTCGTAGCGACCCGCCTGTCCGATCTCGTAGTTCGGTATGTTGCCGGCCAGCTGTGGACCAAAAAACTCGAGGCGGTTGGAGAACTCATTATTGAAGAGTACCGCACTGGCTGTCAGGTTGGAGCCTACATAGCGTAAACCCAGTTCCAGATTCTCGGCTGTTTCCGGTTCAATGCTGCCGGAAATTTCCCGCTCCAGGATCAGATCCAGCAACGGCTTGATATTCTCTGCATACCCGAAGAACACCTCCAGGCCATCGACCGGAGTCTCGATGCTTGCGCCGCCTGTGAACAGCGTGTCGGACTTGGAGTTCAGGCTCAGATTCTGGGTTGAATCGAACAGGTCTTCGCGTTTGTTCTTCACATCAAATTCGCGAATACCCAGGCTTACAGTAATGAATTCGAGCAGTTTCAGCTGATCCTGCAGGTACCACATGGTGGTTTCACGGGGGAATTCCCGGCTGTACTGAATCCAGTAAGGGGTCTGGTCGAAATCAATCCCTACCCGGGCATCGGTGAGCTTGTGCCAGGTACGCCACTCCTTGCGGGTTGAATCCTCGTACCAGAGCCCCCCGGACAGTGTGTTTGCCACGCCACCCAGATCTGCGTCCCACTGAAAATCGACTGTCAGACCATCGCGATTGCGCGCATAATTGGTATGCCGGTATGACTGCAGGGGAATTGCATTGTCCGGATAACAGGCTGGGTCAAACTCCGGACCTGCGCCGCCATATGGGAAGGTAATTGACGACTGACAACCGTCGAAGGGTGACAACGCCACACCGTTGGCATCTACGAAAAAGAGACGGCTTTTTCCCGCAACCTGACTGCCCCCCAGTACCGGCAGGTTACCCTGAATTTCATACTCTGAAAATCCCGCCTCATCGGAGACATTAGCGATATAGGGTGGTACCCAGTCGCCACGACCGTCCATCTCGTGCATATACAGGCCAATACTGCCAGAAAAGCCAGCAAACAGATCCGCATCCAGCTTCAGGTATCCGAAGTTGTTTTCCCTCAGGGTGGACCAGCCGCGTCTATAGAGCTGATTGACATAGGCGACGTCAGTCCAGGTTCCAATCAGCCGATCCCAGTCAGGGTCGGAATTGAATTCGTCGAGAGTAATTCGCTGGTAATTGTCTTCGTGAATGTCATCCCAGGAATAGTAACCGGTCAGAGTGAAATTATTCAGCTCGGAAATGAATTTGCCGGCAAAATGGTCCCGCTGATTCTGGGCTGAACCTTCCATCCAGTCGGACGCTTCATTGTGATTGAATGAAACCCATAATCTCGACGAATCGTTGAGAATACGACCCGAATCGTAACGGCTGTAGTAACGTTGCGATCCGTAATCCCCCTGGGAAAACTGAACACGCATGCGTTGTACTTCCTGGGGATCATTAGTACGGAAATTCAGTGTACCGCCCAATGCTTCGGTTGAACGCGTTGAAATATCGGCGATACCCTGGTTAATGTCGACACCGGCCGAGTTCATGGAATCAATGTAGCGGTTAGCCTTGGCACCACCGCCATAGTTTGAGTCTCCGTTCGGAAATCCGTCGATGGTAATGCCCAGTTGCTGGTCACTGAGACTGGTCTGGTAGCCACGCAGGTTTATCGTCGTCGACCAGTCGTCAAAACCGAAAGTATCGCCTTCAGTCACGTTGACGCCAGGCAGATTATCAATAGTCGCAAGCACTGAGGTAATCGGATTCTGCTGGTCCTGCATCGATTGGGTAGTCGTGACATTGGAATAGGTTCGTGCAGTGCCAAGTATGACTATTTCCTGCACTTCCGCAGCTTCCTGCTCCGCCTGAGCCCGAGCTAATCCGGACATGGAAGCTAAAGCAATTGAAACAGCAATGGACAGACATTTTCTGGTCTTAAAATTCATTATTCACTCCTGTTTTACCGGTCGGAAGCGACCTGTGTCTGATAGTTAATAATCGAACGTTCTTTTATTTTTAAAAGTATGGAGCCGACCAGGAATTGAGTCCGATTCGTCCCATCAGAAGGCCGCCTCTTGCAATCAGGACAGCAGCTCGCATTTAACCTGGTTCAGCTCAGCAGCAGGATGCGACGCTGCGGAACCGGCTGTAAGTCGGCGACACTTTAGAAAATCTCTGTGACATCTATTTGAAGAAATTGTTGGAATTCAATGACACTTTTTCGGCGACTCGATTACCGTTTCTTGTCATTTTCATGAATGTACAGACCAGCCAACTGATTGCGGATTCTGAGATGACAAAGCGGACCTGAGCTATTGGAGTTATCCTGTAACTAGACGTTCCTTAATGTTTTCAGCACACGGCCGATCCTTTTATTATCAGCTTCACTCTCTCGACCGGAGTCTCCCGCGATGAAATAGCACCCCTAACCAACTGTTTATAAAACCTGCATACTTTTCAGCATGCACTTCCCTTTCAGGCATCGCAGTCAAAAGGTAGTCATAGTATGAGCGTAGTTGAACTCGTTGAGAGCTCACCCCCCAGCCCCTCCGCCGCGCAACCGATTTTTTACGTCCTCGATACCAACGTCCTGATTCACGACCCCACCGCAATCTACAATTTTGATGAACACCACGTGGTAATTCCGATTACCGTGCTGGAGGAACTGGACAATCTGAAAAGCGGCCGCCAGACCATCGCCGCAGAATGCCGCCAGGCGATCCGGGAACTGGATTCGGTACTGGGGCGGGCCAGCCCGGAGGAAGTGGAAAATGGCGTACCGATTTCCCGCTACAGCAAATCAACTTCGCCGGGACGCCTGTCGGTGTTGATGGGGGAAACGCCGGACAATCTCATTACTCTGCCAGGACGCAACAACGATAACCTGATACTCAACGATGTGTGCTTCCTGAAAAACCGCTTCCCCCAACAGCGGGTGGTGCTGGTCAGCAAGGACATCAATATCCGTCTCAAGGCGCGTGGCTGCGGCATCGAAGCGGAAGATTACCAGAACGATCAGTTGCTGAGCGATATCGAGCACCTCAACAAGGGCTACATCGAGTATGAAGGCAGCTTCTGGTCCCGGGTCGAAAACGTTGAGACACTGCAGGACGCCGGACGCACCTATCACAAGGTGTCCAGGGCTCTGTTTCAGGTTCCGGTTCATCCCAATCAGTTCATTCTCGACGGCTGCGGATTCCTGGCCCGGGTCTGTGCCCTCGATCATCACAGCGTGACTCTGCTGCACCTGGACCTGGAGAAAACTCTGCAGACCGAGGCCTGGGGATTGACTCCCCGGGACGTATATCAGGCCATGGCGTTGAACCTGCTACTGGATCCCGATGTGCACCTGGTCAATCTCACCGGCTCGGCAGGATCCGGCAAGACTATCCTGGCCCTGGCCGCCGCCATCGAGATGACCGTCCCCAACAAACTGTACCGACGCATCATTGCCACCCGCAGCACTCAGGGTCTGGACGAAGACATCGGATTTCTACCCGGCACCGAAGAAGAGAAGATGGAACCCTGGCTGGGGGCCATCACCGACAATCTTGAGGCCCTGCACTGGGACGACGAGAATTGTCATGGCAGCATCGATTATGTACTCGATAAGGTTCCTTTGTTGTTCAAATCAATGAATTATATTCGTGGACGCAGCTTTCAGAGCAGCCTTATCATTATCGATGAATCACAGAACCTGACACCCCATCAGATCAAGACCATCGTCACCCGGGCGGGTAAGGGTTCCAAGGTTATCTGTCTGGGTAACCTGGCACAGATCGATACGCCGTTTCTCACTCCCACCAGTTCGGGGCTGACCTATCTGACCGAACGCTTCAAGGAGTTCAGTCATGGCGGTAATATCCTGCTGAAGGGTGTTCCGCGGTCGATTCTTGCTGAGTTCGCCGAGGCACATCTCTGATTGCGATCCGGTAACATCGCCGCAATCACTGACGGCACTGCCAATCCGGAACAATCCTGACCAGAGGAGGCTATTATGGAATTCTCGTTTAACTGGCTGGCAATACTGGCCGCAACATTGTCTGCATTCGTAGTCGGTTTCCTGTGGTACGGACCACTGCTGGGCAAGGCCTGGATGGAAGCAGCCGGGATCAGCAAAGAACAGGTTGACGCGGGAAATATGATTCGCACCTTTTCCCTGGCGTTTGTCCTGCAACTGATCATGGCATTCTGCCTGGCGATGTTTTTTTATGGCGGTGGCGAAGAAGCCGCCGCACTCATCAATGCGACCAATGGCGCCTTATATGGCTTTCTGACCGGCTTCGGCTGGGTCGCCGCGGCGCTGTCAGTCACCGCTCTGTTTGAACAACGCTCGTTTCGCTATATGGCCATCAATGGCGGATACTGGGTCGTTGTCTTCACGCTTATGGGGCTGATCCTCGGCGCCTGGAAGTAGCGGTCCAACCAGGCGGGCGACTGGCAGAATGGTTTCGATACCTCTCCAGGTAAGCTCTGATCACCGGCTGATCGGGACTGGCCCGTGGCACTCTGCACGGCGCTACAGACGCATCAATGTCTACTATATTTGACTCCATGTAAAATATATTTGACACATACCCCGGCTCCCTGTACTGTTCCCGGA
Organism: Pseudomonadales bacterium; assembly: GCA_024234395.1. GTDB lineage: Bacteria > Pseudomonadota > Gammaproteobacteria > Pseudomonadales > Pseudohongiellaceae > NORP240. The sequence continues at coordinate 1,563,435 of JACKOH010000002.1, read as the reverse complement.
CAGGAGGTAGCTGCCGTGCGAATAATCGAGAACGTATCACTGCGGGAAAAGGAGCTTTGGGCTGAACTGCTGATCGATCTGCTGGTAGCGGCCTACTACTATCCCAGGGCAATCAGCCTGATGACCGAGGGCACAGCCGCCATGGCCGGACGGGAAATGGCCGGCCTCGTGGCGTCCACCATCGTGTTCGCAATTGTGGCCGGAATAGTTCTGTTCGGCACCATTCACTACCATGGCGAAACAGAAAAAGCTGACGAACGAGATTTTCGCTTTGAGATAAGCAGTAACCGGGTAGCTTACTGGAGTCTCAACTTTTTTCTGGTCCTGATCCTCAGCTTGCTGACAATCAATGAATTTGCGTCCCGCCCCATGCCGGGTGCATTCATCCTTGAGGCCGGCCCGCTGGGGGTGGGACAACTGATCCTGTTGGCAATTTTCCTGGCTTCAATAACCAGAGTAACCACTCAGCTGTTTCACTATCGCAGGAGTGTTTAGCTTGGCCGGTAGTGTGCCGATCAGCAATTCCATCCGGCGCCTGCGTTTCGAACACGGGGAAATGACCCAGGCTGAACTGGCCGCGAAAGTCGGTGTCACGCGCCAGACGCTGCATGCCATTGAAGCGGCCAAATACTCCCCTACACTGGAACTGGCGTTCCGAATTGCTGAAGTTTTTGACGTTCAACTGGAGCAGGTTTTTCAATACCAGGGTTAGCGGGCTGCTGACCCCCAGCGAATCAGCGGTCTGGATCGGAAGGCAGAGGAGAAAGCTCACCGTAGATATTCATGGTGGGCAGATCCGGCTTGAAATCGATATGGCAATCCTCGCAAACCTCGACAATGGCGTCACCGGACCGGGAAATCAACTGCAGGTCTCTTGATCTCGCGGCCGCTACCGCACCTGCGGCCGCCGCACTGAGCTGATTGGCGTGGTCTTTCCAGCGTTCACTGGAGGTCCATTCGTCATCCAGCGGTCCGGTGCCGGGAAGGGACAACAAGGCTCCTCCCAGTTGTAACTGAAGTGCCAGATGTTCCAGCTCCCGCCAGTCCTGATCGGACTGGGGATTCCGCCAGGCGGCCATCCATATTGGATCGGCCGAATGATTGATCAGCGAGGCCATCACTTCATTGATACTGACAGGCAGTCGAAGCGCCTCGGGTCCACTGTCATCCCCACTGTCGCCCCCGCAGGCAGTCAGCACCAGGCCGGCAGCCACCAGCAGTGCCCAACGCAGCGTCACGGTAATCGATCGGAATTTATTCATCTGCCTGACTCCTGACAGGGGGTGGATATCTGTTCAAACGATAACTCCAGTCAGCTGCAAAGAAAAGTGATTGCCGAAGCCTGCTGCAGATTCCCTGATACCGATCAACCCGGTACCGCGCAGTCTCTTAAAAACTGACCCGCACACCGACCCAGGCGGCACGCGGGGCGCCGGCTCCAAGAAATACCGGGCTGGTGTCGGAAATAAAGTCCAGCACTTCCTGCGGGTTCTCCCCAAGCAGGCCGAAGCTTTCGTATTCGGAGTCGAAAACATTGGTAATTCGTGCAAACAGACTCAGGCTGTCTCCAATCCGGTAACTTGCGCGCAGGTTCACCACCACGAAGTCGTCAGTCTCAGGAAGTTGGTTGGATTCGTCCCCCCGCAGAACCTGACCGGCATTGAATACCGCGTCGACTCCCACTATAAGATTGTCGCGGAACCGGTAACTGCCTCCTGCTTTCGCCTGGTGATCGGGGATTCCCGGTATCCGGTCTCCGGCCTTGACGCTGATGTTGCCATCGGCATCGGCAAAGTCATGATTGGGACTCAGGGCCAGAAAACTGTCATCGAAGGAAGCATTGACGTAACTGTAGTTGGCAAACCAGTCGAGATTTCCCAGCGACCCGGACAATGATGATTCGAATCCTCTCCTGCGGGTCCTGTCCACGTTGGCAAATAAGCCGGTGGCCCGGCCCGTGGACTGAAAAATAATGTCATTATAATTGAGCGCGTGGAACACTCCCAGGGTGTACTGTAGGAGGTCGGTTCGGAGTCGGAATCCGGCTTCGACATTTTTTGTCACCACATCATCCAGTGGCGGGTCTGCCAGAAAGGCATTGGGCAGTCGGCACTCGAATTCCACTTCATCGGGATCACCACCCTGCTCTGCCACACGCTGTTGCGCGGCACTGAAAATGGCATCGTTACAGGACAACTCGATGGGCGTGGGTGTCCGGTTCGACTCGTTGTAGGAAACGAAGGCGCTGAATCCATCGTCGATCTGCCAGGCCAGCCCAACGGAAGGATTGAAACGGGAAAAGCGGTGATCCCCATTCAGTTCCGGGCGCTCGCCGCTGCGATCCCGCAAGGTAACTTCACTGTCGTTATAACGCCAGGCAACTGTCAGCGTCACGGCATCGGTGAGATCCAGCGAATCGATAAAGAAAAGACCCCGATTGACCGTTTCGGTAGCGATCCGGGTTGCGGCTTCATCGTAAAAAGCCCCGGTGCCAAGACCCGCAGTGGAACGGGTCAGTGGATCAAGACCGGACAGTTCGGTAACCGATCGAAATCGAGAGCGGCCGGAAAAGTAGCTGTAACCCACCACCAGCCGATTGCTGAATCCACCCGGCTCATGCAGGAATGTCAACTGGCCCTCCAGCCCCGAACTGATCTGGCCGCGGTTACTGATATTGCTGATTGCTTCGTCACTGAGGGTGCCACTGCCACTGATTGAACCGCTGACATCCTGCAATTCAAACTCGCTCGGATCCAGGCCTGCCAGAGTCGCCTGCTGCTCAATCAACGTGGCCAGAGAAGCGAAATCGGTGATCGCGTCATTGCCGCCAGCGCAGATAAAATCGAGATCGATTCCCAGCTCACTGCTCAATCGATCCTCCACCTCATCGGATTCATTCAACAGCGCCTGGCTGTCGCCGTAGAATTCACACAGTTCAAACTCGGAGGCATCGCCGTTGAAAGCGTCTGTATCGTTCTCCCGCCGGTAAACGGTGCCGGAGAATAAAAGTGACTCGCTGAGGTAATGACTGCCATTCAGACTGACCAGACTCATGTCGTTTTCGGTTATATCGGGTGCGGTGAATATCGCTTCCCGATCCAGGGCCAGCAGACCGACCGGGGCCGCCCCATTGCCGGTCAGTTCGCTGCGTCCCCGTTGCACAGCCAGGTCGAATGCGGACCGCTCCGCTGCCCGCCAGCTGAGGCTGCCATAAAAGTTGATTAGATCGGAACCGGACAGGTCTCGCCAGCCGTCCTCGTTGAAAAAGCTGAGATTGGCGTAGTAGCCCCAGCTGCCGTTATTACCGCCGGATTCAATATTACCCGTTGTCCGGCCCCAGGCGCCGGTGCTGACCTCCGCACTGTTGGTGGCAAAATTGAAGCCGTTTTTCATGGCAATGTTGATGGCACCGCCCAGCGCGTTCAGACCGAACACCGGATTGGCACCGCTCAGCAGGGTCAGGTTTGCAATGGCGGATTCCGGCAGCAGGTCCCAGTTCACCGCGTCCCCGAGTGGCTCGTTCAGCCGCACGCCATCCTGGTACACCGCCACGCCCTGGGGCAGGCCCAACAGTGGTGAAGCGGTAAATCCCCGGTACTGCAGATCCGGCTGGAGCGGGTTATTCTGAGCTGCATTGAGTGTGACACTGGCCTGGTTGCTGTTCAGGTGATCAGTCAGATCAAAACTGAGGGAGTCCTGCAGATCACCGGCGCCGATCGTCTGGGCATTGAAGGGTAGCTTGTTCAGGTCCTGGCCCAGGCTGGAAACCGGGGTTACTCCGACTACTACAATTTCATCAACCTCCTGGGCCCGCAGACAATGCGGGGCGACGGCTGTGATAGCGGCCAGCACAAAGGCCGGCATTCCAGTCGGTATTGCTGTCTTAAGGATTTGTGCGTTCAATCTTCCCTACCCTTTTCCGGTGTCGTACGGCCCAGTGTCGTCTGGCCCGTTTCCGCGCTTTCTGTGCCGCTGGTTGATTCGCTGCTAACGCGGACCGGGAGATTCAGATTGCTGCCGGAACCAGGCACAAAGGAGAGCGAGTATACCGTATAAGGGAAGTCGGGAATAACCACCAAAGCCTGGCTCGCGACTCGGTTGGACACGGCAGGAAGGTATCCTGTCCAGTGAGCGCGCCTGGAACCGCAAGACCAGAGCCCGCCCCCTCCGGACAGGTTGTATAGAAGGGTCAGGCGAAACCCGGGTCATCCATCCAGACCGGCCTGCTGGCGCTTCCGCAGCCGCGCGATCACGGCCTCCAGACCCCGTTCGAACAACGGCCACTCGCTGACAATTCTGACTGTCCCTTCGCGGAGTTCCAGGGCCAGCCCGCAGCGGCTCTTTTCAGCCACCCTGACACCGTTGCTGTTGGCGAAAACAAGCTTGTCCAGAGACTGTAACCTGGCGACAAGCGTGCAGTGAAGATCCTGATCTCCATCCATGGTAAACCGTAACCAGCTGCCGATCGGCAGCTGTTCGACCTGGGCGAGGTACTTCTGTAACCCGGCTTCCACGGCCGGGTCAGTTCCTTCAGAGACTGCTTCGGATTCGTCTGGTAAGGTGGATGAATTTCTGCCCAGATCGCGTTGAAGAGCGTCGGCGACGGCAGCGCGGTCGGTACCGGCCGAGCACTGGGCCTGGACGGGATATTCCCGGTTATCCTGAAATCCTGCCAGTTGAACCTGCTGCAATCTGGCCAGCAGTTTATCGCATTCACCCGACTCCAGGCCGCTGACCAGAAGCGCCTTCCTCAGATTGCCGATCAACAGGTCATTACAACGCTGAAAGCGCTGGAAATCGCCGTCCTTTTTATTCGATTTTACGGTCCATAACAACAGGTCGAGTATCTTGATAACCAGTATCCAGCTGTTGCTGCCCCGGCCGTCACGTTGAACCACCGTGACCAGGAAACGCCGGTAGTGTTCGTTGACCAGTTCGTCCACCACCGGATGCAGCGGTTCCCTGATCCGATCGCTGATTCGGGAACTGACATAGGCATCAAGCTCTGCCAATCGTTTTCCGCACTCTCCCGATCCCTCTTTCCCGGAGCTGGCTGCCTGTGCCCGTTCATCACATTCCCGTCGGCACCGGGCCAGGTCGTCCATCAATTCGAGCAGTAAACTGTTACTGCCGCTATATTCCATAACCAGACGGATCAACAGATCTTCCATAACCAGGAACACGGGGTCGTCCCGCAACCCATCGGGTTCCACCGCACCAACCCCGATACTGGCGACTTCGTTCAACAGCAGACGGGCCGGATGATTGAAATGCTGAAACAGGCCGGCATCACGGAGGGCAATTTTCATCATCACAACCTGGGTTGCAATGATCAGTTCCTGCACCGGTTTCACCAGCGCCAGGTCGCGGTAAATTGATTCATACAGCAAAGCGATCACCAATAGCGTATCGAACACCTCGCCATCGATGGCATTGATGGTACCGGCTACCGAAGACTCAAGCAGCGCCTTTTCCAACAGCCTGGTAAATTGCCGATGACTGACCGCCGGCTGGCCGCCGGTATTGATTTCGGTGATCAACTGCTGCTGAACCTGATCCAGCAGCGGCATCAGTTTCTGTTCCGGGACAAGCAACACTTCACGCCCGGCGATCCGCATATTGCCGCTCACGCGCAGCGGTAGCATCGCCGACTCACTGAACAGGCTGCCTCCGAATTGGCGCCCGGTAAGCAGACTGGTGGGAACCACTGCCTCGGGCTGGTACAGATGGCCCGCCGCCACGAGATCCGGTTGCGGTCCCAAGGTCGGCGTGGCGGTATGCAGCAACTGTCTGATCACCTCGAAAAGCTGTGCAGCCGATGCAGTTGTCGTCTGCTCCGGATTGTCACCAGGCATTGGAAAGGCCCGGTCCCAGGGACTGTTCGCAGGCCTGGCGGAACTTCTTCTCCCCAGTTGCGACTCCGGGCTTCTGCCGTCCATGATCAGTTCGGGCAGCAATCCATTGGCGATGCAGATTTCGATGGCCCGCTGCAGGGGCCCATCGAGACGATGAAGGACCTGATTGTTGAACTGTCGGTAGATGGGCAATATGAATTCACGGTCGAATTCCGCCGGTGCCAGGGCGTCCACGAATGCCTGTGCGATACGGTCCGGGTCCAGAGGGCTGTTGGTTTCATCAACAGCGTATTCCGGCAACAGCTCACTCAGACGGACATTAAGATTGATGAGAAGTCTGATAAAGGTGTTGCGGCAATAATTGACCATCCCTTCCATGGCATTGACAGACTCCAGAAACCGCTCGTCCACCAGACTCGGCTCCGGGTACTCACCAACCTCTATTCGACGCGGGTTGTTGCCCAGCAGGCGGTCAAAACCGTAGCCAAGATAACGGCCGAATCGTTCCTTGATCCGACTGCCGGATGCCACCAGTCTCGTGGCAATCGCTGCTCCGGAATCGGTTCGGGACAAATCCTCGGCCGCGGCTTCCAGCGCCGCTGTCACCAGCTTGTCCAATATTGCCACCGACTCCTGTCGGACCTGTTCTATCACAGACTGTCTGTTCATGAATGCGCGTCTGGCGGGCTGAAAGCGCCTGCCGTTTTCCGGTTGGTTTTATGGTGTGTCGAATCCTGAGAGTGGGGCGACCAGCGGTTTCAAATCTAGCAGCTTCAGGCAGCATGACAACGAATTGACTTCATTATTGCCGAGCGTTTAACAAAAAATCGATTCCTGCCAACGAAACTGACCCGGGTTGCAGTGCGACACGCCGACTCAGCAGTCCAGGGTGACTGACCAGGTTTTATTTCCCGCGTGGAGACCAGAACCTCCGCGGTTTAGAAAGTGGACCGGATATGTTAAGCTTGCCAGCGAATTCTAGTTAGGTAATCTGTTTTGAGCCCCGGCGCGATACCGGACGCGAATTACCTGTCGGCCATCAGACAGGATTCGCCTGAGGACTCAGACCTGCCAGAGAAATGCAGTCGCCCGCCCCTGCATTTGATTTGTTTACTGCCCGGCTCCCCTGTTGTACCTGCTTCCCTGTTAACCCTGCTTGTTCTTTTTCTGGCCCTGGACCCTGCTCCAGTCCTGGCGGCACCTGCACTCGAAAGCAATCTTTCTGTCAGCAACGAAGGCTATTTTGTACTCAGCTGGGAACAACCGGTCAGCGACTCCAGCCTGCGCCTGCAACAGGCTGGAGATCCCGGCTTCACAACCGACGTCGAGGAGTGGCCGGTAAGCGGCGCATCCCAGTTCACCCAGAGCGGACTGTTTAACGGCGATTACTACTTTCGTCTGATCGATAATGACGGTTCCAGCAATACTCTGGTGATTCAGGTCCGACACCACTCACTGGCCCGTGCCAGCCTGTTCTTTTCGCTGGGAGCAGTCCTGTTCAGCATCCTGGTTCTGACCCTGCTGCTGGGGCGCCGCAGTCTGCAACGGGGAGTCGACGGATGAACCCGGTTCTCTCGCCCTCGCTGGCGTTTGTCATACTGATAATCTTCGGACTTATCTGGGTCGGTTTCGGCTATTGGCTGGGTCGCAGAAACAAGAGCCTGAGCGATTACATGCTGGCCGGCCGGAACGTGGGGCTGGCGCTGGCCACCGCTACCGCCATGGCGACCTGGGTGACCAGCAATACCACCATGACGGCTCCGCAATTGACCTACCAGCTCGGCGTCTGGGGCATGGTCGGTTATTCACTGGGCGCTGTGGGCCTGATTCTGTTTTCACCGTTGGCAACCAGGATAAAATCATTACTTCCCCAGGGTTATACCTCCGGCGATTTCATTCGCCTGCGTTATGGCAAACTGGCCTGGCGCATCTTTCTGGTCATTTCGTTCTGCTACGCTTTTGGCTGGCTGGTCAGCCTCGGCATGGCCGGCGGGATCCTGGTCAATGCCCTGAGCGGCATCGACTATCGCATCGGCATGTCGGTCATCCTCATCGTCTGCGTAGGCTACACCCTATTGGGCGGATTGCGGGCGGTTATCGCCACCGACTTCATTCAGACCCTGATTATCGTGGCCGGGGTCGCCGCTGTTGCCTGGCTGGTAATTGACAATGTCGGTATCGAATCGCTGCACAGTTCGGTTATCGAGCGTCGCCCGATGCTGCTCAACCTGCTCTTTCCTGCCTCCATCATGTTTCTCTTTAACAACCTTCTGTTCGGAGTAGGCGAGATTTTTCACTCCAATGTCTGGTGGTCCCGGGCCTTCGCATTCGGCGAAGGAATCGGAGGCAAAGCCTACCTGATAGCCGGCTTCATGTGGTTACCGATTCCAATCGTCGCCGGGTTCATAGCACTGGCGGCTCCGGCCCTGGGCCTGACTGTACCTGCTGCCGATATGGTCGGCCCGCTGGTGGCCGGGGAGATAATGGGCGCAACCGGCGGGATCCTGGTTTTCGTGGTGATTTTTTCGGCCCTGGCATCCAGTCTCGACTCCCTGCTTGCAGCAACCGCCGACCTGCTTACCCAGGACATTTACCGGGGGCACATCAATCCTTCGGCAACCGACGCACAATGCCAGATTGCCGGCAAGTGGGTGATCCTCGGTCTCGGTGCTTTCACCTGGCTGCTCTGCTTTCCACGCATCACCACTCTGGCTTCGTTGCTCTACTTCACCGGTGCCTTCGTTGCCAGTGCAATCTGGCCGATTGTTTTCGGACTCTACTTCCGCCGCACCAGTGCCCTGGGAGCCAGCCTGGGTATGATTGCCGGCAGCTGTCTTGGACTGCTTGCCTATTTCACTATCGGCTTCTACGTGGCAGCACTGGTTTCCTGCGCCGTTTCACTGCTCACCATCGTCACCGTATCGGCGCTCAGAAACGAAGACTTTGATTTCCAGCTGCTGGAAAATTCACGACACTAGGAATAGCCATGGATACAGCAATTGTTCTGATCTCACCTGGCGCATTCAGCACCCTGATTCTACTGGCGCTGACTGCAGCCACTCTGATCCCCCTGGTCATGCTGGGTCTGCTGATTCGTGACAAGAGGAATAACAGATTATGGTAGGAGCGCCAGACGTCTTTTTCAAGCGCCATGAGCCGGACACTTATGGTAATGCACACCCCAAGGAGCTGTTACGTCAGATCACCGAGGATGTGGACTACCTGTTGCCGCTGGCCAATCAGCACATCATGTCCGCCGATCAGTTCAAAAGGGAAACCCTGTTGCAACTGTTCCGGCTGGCGGCCAAGTTCGAAGCCAATCCCAGCCGCTTCAGCACCCCGTTACAGGGTAAGATCCTGATCAGCGCGTTTTACGAGCCCAGCACCAGGACCAGGCTTTCCTTTGAAAGTGCCTGGCATCGCCTGGGCGGTGACATTATGTCCATTACCGATCGTGCCACCACTGGTATAGCCAAAGGTGAGTCCCTGGCCGACGTGGGTGAAATGTTCAATAACTACGGCGACTGCGTGGTACTGAGGGATATCAACGAAAAATCCCCTTTCGAGATGATGGACAGCCTGCGCATTCCCATCATCAATGCCGGCAATGGACTCGACGAACACCCTACCCAGGCACTCTCCGATATCTACACCATCTTTAAATGGCGGCCTTCACTGGTGAAGCGGAGGCGCGCCAATCAGCCCCGCCTCAAGGTGGGCATTATCGGTGTGCCGGATAAAATGCGGACCGTGCGCAGCCTGTTGAAGCTGATGATCAAATTTCCGGACGTGTTCAATGACATCACCCTGATACACGATGGATCGACCAAAGATATTTATGGTCCCAGGCTGACTGAGCAGATCGATGAGGCAGGAATAACGGTGCGCGAGAGTCACAATCTGGAAGCCGTGGTTGGCGATCTGGACATCGTCTACATCAATGCCATCGCCTGGATCAAGGACAGTTACGAGTCCTATGGCAAGTCCTTCAAGCTTGACACCAGCACACCACTCAAGAATTCGGCCATTATCATGCATCCCCTGGCCCGTGGCGAGGAACTGAGCACCGACCTCGATGAAACGCATCACAACTGGTATTTCGCCCAGGCCCGGGGAGCGGTATTCCTGCGCATGGCACTGCTTACCTGCCTGGTACAGCGGACCGGAAGGGTAATGGACGTGGTCTGACCGGGCCTGCCTGGCGCCGGCAGAACGGTTCCAGGTACCCAGAGGTTTCATAAATCTTACCAACAGGAGAACATACCGACTCATGTGTGGCATAGCCGGCATCATGCACGCCGATCCCGCTCTTAAACCCGATCCCCAGTTACTGGTCAATATGGCCGCCATCCAACAACACCGGGGGCCGGATGGTTTTGGCTACAAGACCCTGGATAACCATGGAGTGGGGTTCAGCCATGCCCGGCTTTCGATTATCGACCTGAACGAAAACCGGGCCCGACAACCGTTCCTTAGCGAGGACAGCAACCTGCTGCTCGCTCACAACGGTGAATTTTATGACTACCAGCGGATCCGGGCGCGGCTGACCGCAGATGAGGCGCGTTTTCAGACCAAGAGCGACTCGGAAATCATTCTCCACCTCTACCCCAGGATGGGTATCGAAAAAACCCTCGAGCAGTTACGCGGCGAGTTCGCCTTTTCACTCTACGATCGCCATGAACAGACCCTGCATCTGGTGCGCGACCGCTTCGGTATCAAGCCACTCTACTGGACGCAGGTCAATGGCAAGGTAATCTTTGGTTCTGAACTGAAGGTTCTGTTTGCGCACCCGGAAGTGACTCGGGAATTCACGGCAGAGGGTCTGTTCCACCAACTGATGCAGACCATGGTGCCAGGTACCACTGCATTCAGGAATATCCACCAGGTCAAACCCGGGCATATTGTCTCGATCACCAGGAGCGACGGTCAACTCCAGATTGCCGAGAAAAAGTACTGGGACCTGGACTTTCCGACCGAAACCGATCGCGCACCCATGGACGAAAGCGAGGCAATCGAACGGGTCCGCGAGGGCCTGCTCGATGCCGTCGCGCTGCGGCTGGAAGCGGACGTTCCGGTGGGCAGTTACCTGTCCGGCGGCATCGATTCCTGTGCCATCATCGGGCTGGCCTCAGCTTGTCGCCAGGGGCCGGTAAAGGCGTTTACCATCGGTTTTGACAACAAGGACTACGACGAGAGTCCCATCGCCAGGCAGATGGCAGATCGTTGCGGAGCCGATCAGGACATCATGATGTTGTCGGGAAACGAACTGTACGGCCATTTCGAGGAAACCATCTGGCATACCGAAAGGAGTATTTACAACACCCTGGCAGTGGCAAAGTTTCTGATGAGCCGGCATGTCAATGAAAGCCGCTACAAGGTGGTTATGACCGGCGAAGGCTCCGACGAACTGTTCGGTGGCTATCCGGCGTTCCGCCGCGACATGTTCCTGCACGGGCTGGACAGCCTGGACGAGAAGGAGAAAAAACAGTGGCACAGCCTGCTGGATGAAAGCAACGCGCTGTTCAGCGGCGCCATGCTGGCCCGGGAACAGGTGGACGATCCCGACCTTCATTTCAAGGTGGGATTCACTCCTTCCTGTCTGCAGCCCTGGCTGGCCTGCGCCGAATTGATTCCCGACCTGCTCTGTGCAGACATCCGTGAGTCCCTCAAGGATTACCGTCCCGGCGAAGCCATCGCTGCAACCCTCGATACCAGTCAGCTGAAAGGCCGCCATGCCCTGGACAAGGCGCAGTATGTATGGTGCAAGACCATGCTGGAGGGCCAGATTCTGACCTGGGGAGGGGACCGGGTGGACATGGCCAATTCCATGGAAGCCAGACCGGCCTTTCTCGATCACCACCTGGCGAAACTGGCGGTGAGCCTGCCCCCGGAATTACGCATCAAGGGGCGCACTGAAAAATACGTCCTGCGTGAAGCCATGAAGGGAATATTGCCGGAAGTCCTGTACAAACGGGAAAAGTTCGCCTTCATGGCACCGCCGGCTCACACCGACCCGGTGAAATGGGACCAGATGCGAAACCTCTCCTCTCGACTGCTCAGTGACGCAGCCATCGAACGTTCCGGGCTGCTCTCGGTGGCCGGAGTGAGAGCCCTGTTCAGTCGCCACGAAGCCGAGACTACCAGCGCCGCCGAACAGGTACAGATCGATGCGGTGATCAACCACATGCTTTGCGTGCAGATCATGCACGAAAAGTTTATCGAACAGGACATCCCGGCGCTGGCCGCCGCCCGTGCCGAACAGCTTAAGTGGGCGGCCTGACACCGTGACCCCAGCAATCATGTCCCTGATAAGAGCAGAACGATGACCTTGAAAATCAATCTCGAGCGGGTCCAGAACGATCTCTATGCCCTGGCGCGAATCGGTTACAACCCCGACGATCAGGGCATTTACCGCCAGGGCTTCAGCCAGGCCGATATGGAAGCCAGGGAATGGCTCACCAGGAAGATGGAAGCACTGGACCTGGCCCCTTATATGGATGGCGCCGGCAATGTGATCGGGCGGCTGGGAACGAATGATCACAAGGCGCTGCTGATCGGCTCACACCTGGATTCGGTTCCTGCCGGAGGAATGTTTGATGGCGTGCTTGGAGTGATCGCCGGGCTGGAATGCATTCGCGTCCTGCAGGAAAACCAGGTCCCGCTCAAGCATGCCGTAGAGGTGGTGGCCACCAGCGAAGAGGAAGGCCGCTTTGGCGGCATGCTGGGTTCCCAGGCACTCACCGGACAATTGACCCTGGACTGGCTGGAGCGGGCCCAGGACGCGTCCGGAGAAACGTTGCGGGATGCCATGGCACGCTGTCAGATGCGTTACCACCACGCCATGGAGGCGGCTCGAGACCCCAAGACCCTGGTCGGTTTTCTGGAACTGCATATCGAGCAGGGCCCGGTGCTTGAGAAAACCCACATGGACATAGGTGTGGTGGAAGGCATTTCCGGGGTTTTCAAATGGATTGTTCAATTCAAGGGCAAAGCCGACCATGCCGGCACCGCACCGATGGATCTACGCAGTGACGCCTTCATGGGAGTGGCGGATTTTGCCCATGAAATCTCCCGCATCATCGACGAGGAAGGCACCGACAAGACGCGTCTTACCATCGGCAGGGTGGACCTGAAACCCGGCTATGCCCACACGGTTCCCGGAGAAGCGGATTTCACCCTGGTCGGACGGGACATGTCCAATCAGGTGATGAAAGACCTGGCCGACAGCTGCCGCAAGGTACTGTCCTCGATCGCCAGACGCCACCGGCTGATGTTTGAATACGAGGAAATGAGCTGGCTTGAGCCCAAGCACTGTCACCCCGACATGATCGGGTTGTTGAAGAAGCACTCCGAACAACTGGGACACGACACCGTGGTGATGCCCAGCGGGGCCGGCCATGATGCCCAGTTCTTCACTGACATAATTCCCACCGGACTGTTATTTATTCCCAGTGTCGGCGGTGTCAGTCATGCCCCCGACGAATGGAGCCACTGGCACGACGTCGAAAAGGGCTGTAACGTGCTGCTCGGTACGGTATTGGAACTGGTCGCCGACCAGTCAGCCTGATCACAGCTCCTGCAAAAGCGCCGGAATTCTGAACCTGCAAAGTCGCATAATCCGCTACTTTCCCAGTTGCAGTTGCGCGCATCCCACCAATAGACTACTAAGGAACCTCTGATTATTCAGAGGTTCCTTCGGGAACTGAACAGGTTCGGCACTGACTGTCGATCCCCAACCGGCTGATAGCCGAAAAACCGCTGTCGAGGTCGACCATGTCACTGGTGTTGATACTGCTTGTCCTGTTTCTGCTTGCCGGTTCCGTTCTGGGCTGGGTGGCATTTCTGAAAATCAGGTCACTGACCGCACAGCTGGACCAGTTACGCCGGACTCTCAGAGCAGTGGTCGATCGGCTCGACTCCCTGCAACCCGATGCCGCGATTAAAGCGGCTGACCACCAGGAAAAGCCGGTTTCCGATAGCGCTGCCTCCGGATCAGAACCTGAGTACTCGCGCTCACCGGGAGGGGACGTGTGGACCGGTCCTGGCAGGCTGGCCAGGCCGCGTCCGGCATCCACCAGCCGCACCTCTACCCGCTCCAGGCAGAACCCGCCTGCCTGGATAGCATCGGTGAAGGAACAGTGGATGATCTGGCTCGGGGGTCTGTCGGTGTCACTGGCCGGCATTTTCCTGGTCCGGTATTCCATCGAGCAGGGTCTGCTGGGGCCCGCTGCCAGGGTTACCCTGGCGGTGCTGACCGGACTGGCACTGCATGGCGCAGCGGAGTGGCTGCGGCGTCACAACAAAGGCCATTACAATGCCTTCGCCGCGCTGGCAGGGGGCGCAAGTATCATGCTGTACGCGGCCCTGTTGGCCGCACTGTTGCTGTACCAGCTGTTACCGCCGCTGGTTATTTTTGTGCTGCTGGCCGTGGTATCCCTGTTTACCCTGTCGCTGGCCCTGGTCCACGGACCAGTACTGGCTATTCTTGGGATACTTGGCGCTTATGTTGTTCCACTGCTGGTGGATACCGGTAGCGACAGCATCGTAGGCCTGTATCTTTACAGCCTGATTATCAGTGCTGCGGCACTGCTGCTGATGCGGCACGTCTATAGGCCCTGGTTGTGGCTGGGAATGCTGGCTGGAGCAGTTGGCTGGTGGTTGTTATCGCTGACTACCATGGAAGCTGCTGGATACCGGGGCTATTACCTGGCCGCCCTGGCCTATCTGTTGCTGGCCCTGCCGCGCGGTGACTGGACCCTGCACCGGGGCGAAATCAACAGTGACCACGCAGGGGTAACACGACCGGTCATTCTGCAATCACTGGCGTTGCTGGTGGCGTTGCTGCCGCTTGGACTGCTCGCGGAAACCACACTGGCAAATGCAATTTATTACTGGAGTCCACTGGTCATTGTATTGGGCGTGGCCGGGGGCAGTCGGTTATCGCTGCGCTGGTTACCGGCCGCCTCGCTGGTGCTGCAGTTGCTGGCCTGGTTGGTGCGCGGCCTGGAGCCAGGCAATGGCTGGCGACCGACCGCTCTGACTGAAATCGATCAGCACAGCTTCCTGCTTTATGCCGGCTGGATGACGGTGCTTTATGTCCTCCTCAGCGGCTATAACTACCTGCGGGACCGCCGCAGTCTCTGGGTTGCACTGATCGTCATGACACCGCTGACCTGGCTTTCACTCAGTTACCTGCTGGTAACCGACCTCTCGCAGTCGATCTACTGGGGAGCGCTTGCGCTGATACTGGGGCTGGTTTACCTGGGCCTGGCATTCTGGCGACTGCGGCAATCCTCGCCTATTGAGCCAGCCGCGGCATTGCTGACGACCACCAACACCGTATGGCTGATCATGGCCGGCCATTTCGCCTATTCACTGGCGGTGGCTATCGTCGTGCGTGAGGCAACCCTGACCCTGGCGCTGGCAGCACAACTGGTTTCGCTCACCTGGCTGTTGCAGAAATTCCGGCTCCCAGGCCTGGCGTTGCTGATCAAGGCGGTTCTGGCCGTGGTGGTTACCCGCCTGACGGTCAATCCCTGGCTGCTCAGCTATCCCGATGACGTGCACTGGTCGTTGTGGACTTACGGCGGTTCCACGCTGCTGGCGGCACTTGCCAGCCGCCTGGTCGGTGCCGATCACAACCTGCGCAAGTGGCTTGAAGCGGCCACCCTGCACCTGCTGGTATTGACCCTGTGGGCCGAGACCCGCTACTGGCTGTATGACGGCAACGTGTTCGCGCTGCGTTTTGAACTGACTGAATTCGCCATCAATACGGCGGTCTGGTCCAGCCTGGCACTGGTTTACTATCGACGCCACCTGGCCGGACAACTGTTTGCCGGCTGGTACCGATTCGCCTCGCGGATTCTGCTGGGCCTGGCAACGTTCAGTTACGGCCTGGTACTGCTGCCTCTCAATCCCGCCTGGGGTGGCGCTCAGGTTTCCGGCACCCCGGTCTTCAATCTGTTGCTGCTGGCCTATGGGTTCCCGGTCATTATCAATCTACTTCTGTACCGGTTTTATGATCCCGGATTCAAACGCTATTTTGCCTATGCCGCGAGCTTCACCGGCTTCGTATTCATCAACCTGGAAATCCGCCAACTGTGGCAGGGTTCAGTCAATCTGAGCCTGGCAACCGGCAATGGCGAACTCTATACCTACACCATCGTCTGGTTACTGGTGGCTATCCTTGCCCTGCTGCTCGGGGCCCTGCGTTCCGGTAAGCAGGTTTACCAGGGAGGCATGGCACTGCTGTTGCTGGTAGTGGCGAAAATCTTCCTGGTTGACATGGCCGATCTGGAGGGACTGTTGCGGGTCACCGCCTTCATGGGTCTGGGACTTAGCCTGCTGGGTCTGGCCTATCTCTACCAACGCTTCAACCTGGCAAACCGGCTGGGGCGAGTGAATGAGAGCGGCTCGGAGTAACTGCGGCAGACCTGCTCCCGGGAGCTGATCTCTGTCGCTGACCGGGTCCAGTCTGTGCTGCTCTACGGCGGGACTCCCGTAACACAGCCACACCCGGATGACTGTTTCAGATCGCCCGGATTCGGCGTATGATGGATTCATGTCTGGTGCTATCAACCATGCTGTAATCCCTGGCAGCCACTTTGCAACCAGGTGGCTGCTGGCACTGCTGTTGTTTCTATGTGCTGCAGCGGCGTCGGCCCAGCAGGTCCGCCTGGTGGAGCTGCAGGGGGCCATCGGACCGGCCAGTGCCGATTTCGTAATACGCTCCCTCGAAGAAGCCGCAGATACCGGCGCGGCGCTGGTAGTCCTGCGCATCGACACACCGGGCGGTCTGGACCTGGCTATGCGGGATATCATCCGCAGCATCCTCGCGTCACCGGTTCCGGTGGCAGGCTGGGTCGCTCCTGGCGGCGCCAGAGCTGCCAGCGCCGGCACCTATATCATGTATGCCAGTCATTTTGCCGCCATGGCCCAGGCCACCAACATCGGTTCATCGACTCCGGTCAGCCTGGGCGGCGGCGGCAGCCCCCTGCCCGGCCTGCCCGAATCATCACCTGACCAAGGCGACAATACTCCCGCTCAGAACGCCCCCGAAGCTCTGCCCGGTTCGGCTATGGAACGAAAGGTTTTGAACGACGCGGTTGCCTATATCAAGGGCCTGGCAGAACTACGTGGTCGCAACGCTGAATGGGCGGAGCGAACCGTTGTCGAGGCGGCCAACCTGCCGGCCTCGCAAGCTCTGGAACTTGGCGTTATCGATCTGATGGCCAGTGATATCGATGACCTGCTCAGCCAGCTCAACGGCCGCAGCACCGTCGTCCAGGGTCGCCAGGTTTCCCTGTCGCTCGATGACCCGGTAGTCACCGTGATGGAACCGGACTGGCGGGAGAAATTCCTGGCCATGATAACCGATCCCAATGTGGCCTACATTCTGCTAATGATCGGAATCTACGGACTTATTCTCGAATTTTACAATCCCGGCATGGGGCTGCCTGGAATTACCGGAGTCATCTGCCTGGTGCTGGGTGCGTTCGCCCTGCAGATGCTGCCCATCAATTACGCCGGGCTGGCTCTGATCATAGTCGGCATCGGCCTGATGATCGCGGAAGCCATGTCGCCCAGTTTCGGAGTATTCGGCCTCGGTGGCGTGGTAGCTTTCATCCTGGGATCGGTTATGTTGATGGACACTGAACTGGAGGCCTTTCAGATCTCCCTGGCCATTATCGGCGCCTTCGCCGCTGCATCGGCCGGTGTGTTCCTGTTCGCCCTGGGTGCGGTCCTCACGTCCCGGCATCGACAGGTGACCACCGGGACGGAAGCAATGCTGGGCAGTATAGCCGTCGCCAATGAGGACTTTAGCGGCAGGGGCTATGTGCGTGCCTGCAGCGAAAACTGGCAGGCGGTTGCTGACTTTCCGGTAAAAAAAGGCGATCGACTGGAAGTGACTGAAGTCGAGGGATTGACTCTTAAGGTAAGGAAGCCGGCAACCGATTCAGGGAATCTCTGATTCACCCCATATAGTCAGAGCCTGCCCGGACTCTAGAGAGGAGAAGACCAATGCAAACGTTTATCATAGTACTGACCGCCATTATCCTGGTGCTGCTGGTCAGTGCGTTCCGCATTCTCCGGGAATATGAACGCGGCGTGATCTTTCTGTTGGGCCGTTTCTACAAGGTCAAGGGGCCGGGCCTGATCCTCGTCATTCCCTTCTTTCAGCAGATGGTCAAGGTGGGGCTTCGCACCAGTGTCTGGGATATTCCCACCCAGGATCTGATTACCCGGGACAATGTCTCCGTCAAGGTTAACGCCGTGCTCTACTTCCGCGTGGTGGATGCCCAGAAAGCCATTATCAACGTTGAGGATTACATGGAGGCCACCGGCCAGCTGGCCCAGACCACTCTGCGCTCGGTACTGGGACAGCATGAACTGGACGAACTGCTCGCCGAGCGGGAACGGCTCAATGCCGATGTCCAGGAAATTCTGGACATTCAGACCGATGGCTGGGGAATCAAGGTTTCCAACGTGGAAATCAAGCACGTGGATCTGGACGAGAGCATGATCCGGGCCATCGCCAAGCAGGCCGAGGCGGAGCGGGTGCGCCGGGCCAAGGTCATTCATGCCAGTGGCGAATTCGAGGCGTCCAAAAAACTGGTGGAGGCTGCCGCGCAACTCAACGAACAACCCCAGTCCATGCAGTTACGCTATCTGCAGACGCTTACCGAGATCGCCGGTGAGAAGAACTCCACTATCGTGTTCCCGTTGCCCATGGATCTGCTGGACAATTTCAACAGCATGCTGGGACGAACTAAAAACTCATCCTGACCCAGGTGGCGGGACCGTTGACTAACGAAAAACTCTCAGGTGAGCGCAAGACAAGGCAAAATCTGGCGAAAAAGCGCAGTTTGCAGGCCGTAAATGAGCATTTTGAGCCAGAGATTAACGCCGTATTGTGCCAGCTGAGGGCTTTTCAACAGCCTGCTACAGCGAGTTGACCATCTGGTTGACCAGTGCATCCACCCCCCTGGTGAATTCGTTCCTGAAGTTGGTACCGGTCTGCTCCAGAAAGTAATCCAGTTCGCGGGCCGGAGTTTGCTGCTCGAACCTGTAGCGACGCGGATTCGACTGCTGCTGCAACGGGTTCTCGACGGTGAAGGAAGCAACCAGTTTCAGTGAAAACCGATCGGGGCTCAGCTGGACCACGTTGAATTCATCAAATCGCAGCATGATCAACCGGTCCGGAGACGCGTCGACCAGGGTCCACCGCTCACCGGCCAGGGTGACAAAGGATCCGGTGAGAGCGGTGTCCGGGCTGGTATCGGAAAAAGTCGCATCGAGTATTGCCATGAAAGCTTGCTGTTCCTCCCTGTTTAACGAGGTTGCGGCTCCGAAAATGCCTCCGGCAATAAATCCCACCGCGCCAATCGTTGCTCCGGCCAGCGGTGCACAAAAGAAAAACAGAGGTCCGCAGCCCAGGCCGGCCAGGGTACCGACCAGCACACCGCCGGCACCGCCAGCCGCCACGGAATTCATCACAAAGCTGTCCCCGTTGATCGGATCACTGTCCGCCAGAGATCTCTGATTCTGAGTCTGCACCCTGATATCGGGCATGATCGGTTCCAGCGGTGCCCTCCCGGCGGCGTTGCAGCCGGCCAGCAGCAGCGCTAAGGTCACTGCCAGAATTCGGTTGTAATGGTTCTCGCTCAACATCTTGATGACTCTCTTTGATTGCTTTCTTTGATTGCTTTCTTTGACGGCTCTGTGCGAACTGGCACTGCAAAGCCCTGTGCGGCGGGATCCGCCCTGGATGGTGGCCATTGTTGCGGTCGGAAAGACATTGCGCGGTCAGTTGAATACCGCGTAGCCCCGGGCCTGCATACAGTTGCGCTGCACCAGGTTGCGTTCGGCCATGACCTTTACGGCACCCTCGGTGGAACCCGTCACCAGACCGACGCCGACAGCCCGCCCGGTCAATTCGCTGTCGCCGAAGAAAGCCCCTGCCGCTGCCAGTCCCACGGCACTGACCAGTGCGCCCAGTGCCACCTCAGTACCGGTCTCGACCTGCCCTGCATAGCTGCGGCATTTCTCCAGGTGGACCTGGTAGAGGCCGGGATCGACACCCGCCATATCCACAATCGGTCTTCGATCAGCGGCCGCACAGGCACCCAGCACTGTGCAGAACACGAAACAGCTGGTGCGAATTTCCATGTTGAATTCCTCATTATTTGTATGAACCTCTGATTGACCCGGCTCAACCTGCCCTCGCTGGCACAGGATAAAATTACCGGTTCCAGCCAGGGGGAACCTGAGGATTGGCGGATTTTTACCTGAGGTTTTTCTTAGGGAGCCTATTCAGGGACTCGGGGGGGCTGGAGGCAATCAGGAGACTTGCAGAAAAGCATCCCCGGCGCCTGCCGGGAATACCTGTCAGACCTGAACAGCCCTGGCGATGCGACATTTTGTCTCACGCCGAATCTGAATTAACCCTATAAAATGCGCTGACATTGACTGAATCAAGGAGACAACAGTGATCAGAATCAGTCTGGCTTCCAGCTTGTTGATGACTTTGACCCTGACCGCAGAGGCCCAGCTCGAAGGGGCACCAACCCTGCCTGATGCCCCGGTCCAGGCCGCCGACTGGATCATGCCGCGTACCGAGCATGGCCACCCTGATCTTCAGGGCACCTGGTTTTTCGGCTCCAGAACACCACTGCAACGACCGGCCAGTCTGGGAACTCAGCGAACTTACAGTGACCAGGAAGCGCGCATGATGGAAGGCCGCATGCAGCAGCGCCTTGACAGCCAGGCCATGCCTCTGGATCCGAACCGGGGCGCACCGGAGGCGGGAGCACGCATCGGCCAGGAAGCCGATGATTCCTTTCTGGCCCATTATCAGGCGGCCAGACTGGTTCCGGTCAACGGGGAATATCGAACCTCGGTTATCGTCGATCCGGTCGACGGTCGCATTCCGCTGCGCGAGGATTTCAAGGATTTTACCGCCCGCCAGCGGGCCTCCGGCCTCGGCGAAACAGATGGTCCGGAAGGCCAGCCGCTGTCGGGGCGCTGCCTGATGTTTGGCTCCGCGGTTCCGTCACTGACTCCCGGCATGATGAACCCGAACCTGCAGATCGTGCAGAACCGCGACTATGTGATGATCATGACCGAGATGGTTCACGACGCGCGGATCATCCGCCTGAACGATGAACACTTCAGCAATGACATAGCCAGCTGGATGGGCGACTCCATCGGGCGCTGGGAAGGGGATACCCTGGTGGTACACAGCCGGAATTTCCGTCCCGAGCAGTCGTCAGGCATGACCATAGCCATGTCGGAGGAATTCGAAGTGGTGGAACGCTACACCCCGGTAAGCGATGGCGAAATTCACTATGCCTTCACGGTCTATGACCAGCAGGCCTACACCCAGCCTTTTTCCGGGGAACGGATGCTCACCAGAAATGGAGCCGAAGACCGGGTTTATGAATTCGCCTGCCATGAAGGCAACTACTCGCTGTCGGGTATCCTGGCCGGTGCCCGGCGCCAGGAAGTCGAGCAGGAGCTGGGGTTGCGGCCGGCTATGAAAAGCCAGCCCGCCGGTGCATCCTACTGACCAAAGCAAATACTGGCAGCTCCACTATATCAGCGCGTTCCCGTCTTCGACCTGGGTCGGAACGGGGAACGCGCATGGCCGTTGGGAAATAAAACCACCGCGCTGACTCCCAACCCGGCACTGAGGAACGCTAGTGTCCTGTCCGGTTAATTCGTTGTATTTCAGAGCCTGCATAAAGCGCTGTAGTGAGGCGCGATCCGCAGGGAATACTGGTTGTATTTCCAAGGGTCGCAACGCTGCTACAGCGCTTTATGCAGGCTCCCGGAGGGCGTGCCAGCCAAGACCCCTGGCCGCGTTGCGCCTTTTGACAAGGGCTACGGCCATTGCCTGCAAGGCGCGCCTTGCCAGGAACCTTGGCTGGCACGCTGAAATGCGACGAATTAACCGGACAGGACACTAGCTGCGCAGCTTGTAGCCGGTCTTGAAGATAAACCAGATGATGCTGTAACAGAGCAGCAGAAATCCGCAGATGCTGATCAGGCTGACGCCGACATTGACGTCGGCAATCTCATAGAAACTCCAGCGAAAACCGCTGACCAGGTACAGCACCGGATTGAACAGGGAGATGGTCTGCCACACAGGGGGCAGCATGTCGATTGAGTAGAAGCTGCCGCCTAAAAAAATCAGCGGGGTTACCAGCAGCATCGGTACCAGGGAGAGTTTTTCGAAATTGTCTGCCCAGATACCGATGGCGAATCCCATCATGGAGAAGGACAGGGTGGTCAATACCAGGAACGCCAGCATCACCAGGGGATGGGCGATCTGCAGGTCCACGAAGAAACTGGCGGTAGCCAGAATAATCAGGCCCAGGATCAGCGACTTGGTGGCGGCCGCCCCGACATAACCAAGCACCACCTCCAGCATCGATACCGGTGCCGACAGCATCTCGTAGATGGTACCCACGAATTTGGGAAAATAAATGCCGAAAGAGGCATTGGAGATGCTCTGGGTCAGCAGATTGAGCATGATCAGCCCGGGAACGATAAACGCGCCGTAGCTGACTCCGTCCACCTGTTGAATGCGGGATCCGATGGCTGCGCCGAACACGATAAAATAAAGCGAGGTGGTCAGAACCGGCGCGACCACGCTTTGCAGCAGGGTACGCTTCATGCGTGCCATCTCAAACCGGTAAATGGCAAGTACGCCGTGGAGATTCATGTTTTTTTAACTCCTTACCGGCTGACTGATCAAGTCCACAAAAATATCCTCCAGTGAACTCTGGGAAGTCTGCAGGTCGCTGAAGCTGACGCCGGCAGTTTTCAGATCTTCCAGCAGCGCGGTGATCCCCGTCCGTTGTGCAGCGGAATCGAAGGTATAGCGTAACTGCCGGTTGTCCTCGATCAGCTCCAGGTCGTAGCCGCCAAGTACCTCAGGAATCCGGTTCAGCGGTTCGGTCAGGAGCAGGGTCAATTGCCGCTTGCCCAGTTTCTGCATCAACTGCTGCTTCTCTTCCACCAGCACCAGTTCACCCTGGTTTATCACTCCCACGCGATCGGCAATTTCCTCTGCTTCCTCGATATAGTGAGTGGTAAGAATAATCGTGACGCCGGCCGCTTTCAGTTCCTGAACGATCTTCCACATATCCTTACGCAATGAAACGTCGACACCGGCGGTGGGCTCGTCAAGAAACAGCACGTTCGGCTCATGAGAAAGCGCCTTGGCAATCAGCAGCCGCCGCTTCATGCCTCCCGACAGGGTCATCACCATGCTGTCTTTCTTGTCCCACAGGGACAGGGATTTGAGCACCCGCTCGATGTGGTCGGGGGCAGGCGCCTTGCCGAACAGTCCGCGACTGAAGGCTACCGTATTCCAGACAGTTTCGAATGAATCGGTGGTCAGCTCCTGGGGCACCAGTCCGATCAGGGAACGAGTCTTGCGGAAATCGTCGATAATATCGTACCCGTCGACCCGCACCTTCCCTGAGGAAGGCTTGACGATTCCACAGATGATGGAAATCAGGGTCGTCTTCCCAGCCCCGTTCGGTCCCAGTAACGCAAAAATCTCGCCCCGGCGGATGCTGAGATTGATATCCTTAAGGGCTTCGAAACCGCCCTGATACACTTTATTCAGGGATTCGACTATCAGTATGGGATTTTCTGCACTGCTCATGGGCGCAGCATTATGAACACACTGGGGACCGATTTCAACACAACAGGCCGGGGTCCGGCTACCGCATCGGCCTCTCCCTCCGACGCATTCAGTACCCGGCGCTCTGTGGTTAGCCGGGGCACCTTGTTGTACCCTGTAGGGAATCACTGATCCACAGTCCGCCCTCCGGGAGAATTGACCCATGTGCCTTATTGCTGGTTTCCTTACAGGTTTCCGTAATCGTCTCGTGGTCGCCGCTGTTCTGCTGGTGACCAGTCTGTGCCGGGTGGCCGGGGCGGCAGAACCGGGCGAGCCCCCCTTGTCCAGGCAGGAACAACAGGTTGTCGACTGGCTCGATCAGCGTGAAAGCGAAATGGTCGAACTGCTTGAAACCCTGACCAACATCAATTCCGGCACGCTCAACAAGGCTGGCATCGACGCGATCACCGGTATTTTCAGCCGGGAACTGGCCGGCCTGGGATTCTCCATTGGCACCCTGCCCGGCGAGGTTATAGAGATGCCTCACTGTCCTGGCAGCAACCTGAGTATCGATGTCGCCGATCATCTGCTGGCGACCCGTGCCGGCTCCGGAACCCGGGTTCTTTTAATGGGACACATGGATACGGTATTTCCACCGGACAGTCCGTTCCAGGAATTCAGCCTGGACGGAGGAATCATGCACGGGCCCGGCGTGTTCGACATGAAAGGTGGACTGGTGGTCATGCTGTATGCACTGAAAGCACTGCAGGAGTTCGAGCTGCTGGAAGGCAGAGCACTCACTGTACTGCTCAACAGCGACGAGGAAGTGGGCTCGCTGTCATCGCGCAAATACCTGGAAGAGCAGGCCCGGGTAAACGACTATGGACTGGTATTCGAGGGATCGGTGAACAATAACCAGATTCGTCAGCGCAAGGGCCTGGGTCAGGCGCGCTTCGTGGTACACGGGCGTGCCTCACATGCCGGTGCCGCCCACCAGGAAGGCCGTTCGGCAATACGGGAACTGGCTTACAAGATAATCGAGATGGAAGCCATGACCGATTACGAAAGCGGCCTGACGGTGAATGTGGGCCTGATGAGTGGCGGTGAAGCCAGGAATACTGTGGCACCCTGTGCCGAAGCGTATGTGGACCTGCGTTACCCACTGCCTGGACAGGGCATTGCGGCGCGCCAGCAGTTTGAATCTATCGCCTCCACGCTTTACAGCGTTCCTGCCGATTCAGAGGAAGTCACCACCGACGTCTGGGTCAACCTGCATCGGCCACCCAAGATCCCGACACCGGAATCTGATCAGTTACTGTACCGAACGGTTGCTATTGGCGCGCTGCTTGGTGAACAGATCGGCATTGCCGATTCCGGAGGGGGAACTGATGGCTCACTTACCCAGGCCGCGGGCCTGCCCACGCTGGATTCGCTGGGGCTGATCGGCGATGGCGGCCATTCCCCCCGCGAGCAGGCAGATGTGGATTCCTTTGTGCAGGTCACCGGGAGAGCGGCGATTCTCATTCACCGATTGCTGGAGGATCGATAACCGGGCCCCCGGCCACCGTGCAGGTAAAACTCAATCCCGGGCGCGCAGGGTCAGATCGTTCAGCACATCGATATAGTGGACGCGGGTGCCGAAATCGCAGTGGCCGTGGTAAGGCACCCAGGTGAAACTGGCATCCGCAGCCGGCGCTTCCATCAGGTTCAGTGTCTGTTCCAGAATGCGCAGGCCGTTGGTCAGGTAGTAATCGTCCATGTCCCCCATCCGGAAATGCAGCTTGCCGGCCAGATCGGATCCGATCCGTGACCAGTCCTGCCGCACAGTCAGATCCAGATCCCAGGGACGCCATGCCTCCACTACAGCCCGGTTGATCTCACCGGTATCCTGATCCCAGACTGGAATCGGACGACCTTCCGAATCGGGCTGCCCGTAGACTGCATTCCAGCTGGCCCACTGCTGACCGGAGTTAACATAGCTGTCGTTCCTGCCCATGGCGGCTTCCATACGTACCTCATCGGCTATGCTGAAAACCGGATCGCCGTTGGTTTCGCGGGCACTGGGCCGGATCATCCCGGAGGGACTGTAATAGGCATTCCCGTCCGCATAGAGGTTGACCAGCTGGAAAGCCCGAAAGCTTGGTGAATCGGGGCTCAACGAGTAGGCGCCATTGAAGTAATCCGGGTACAGGATCTGCAGTGCCATGGAAACCCAGCCACCGGTGGAACAACCGCTGACAAAGCGGCTCAGCGGCCGGTTGTCGATCGGAAAACGGTCTGCCAGGTAGGGGAACAGTTCGCTGAAGTTGGCATCGGCATAGGGACCGGAAACCGCGCTGTTCATCTGGTAGGAATCCCCGAATGGGGATTCTCCGTCCAGAAAAACCATGACCGCGGGACGAGTATCAGGGGCCATCCAGTAGGCCATGAACTCGTCATCCGCCAGGAGCCTGCGACTGCGGGTATAACGCCCGTTCAATCCAGCCACATGAAACAGAACCGGGTAGCGTTGAGGGGATCCCTCAGTCCAGGTGGCCGGCAACAGGACCGAAGCTCGCAGGTAGATATCCCGTCCATAGAACCGGGACAGCAGCGCAGAGCGGATCCGGACAAACTTTAGCAGCTCCGTGTCATCGGGCAGGGACTCCTCCGGCACTGCTTCACTCAACACCAGCTGCAGGGTCTGCTCACCGTCCTCCACTTCGACGGTTTGGGTCAGCGAATAGAGGTTACCCGGAGAATTCAGGTCAGATAGCACTTCATTGGTATCGAACAGCGCCTGGACCCGCCAGCGGCCCGGGGCCAAGTCGGCGATTGACGGGAACGGAAAGCCGGCGGAAGGCTGGAAGTCGAGCAGGCTGCCGTCCCAATCCTCCAGATCGACGGCGAAAAAAGGAGACGCCCTGGCCGGCGCCGGTTCTTCACCGATGGTGAGGCGCGGTTCCACCTCAGCATCCCGGGTGAACACGACAAACAGCCTGCCACTGCCGGCCTCCGGGTGGTCCGGATTCGACAGCCGGATGCTCGTCACCTCAGCCAGTCCGGCTGCCGAGAACAGGGACAGTAATCCACTCAGGACCACAGCCGTCAGGGACCCACGCATAACAGTTTCTCCCGCATCAGTTCAGACTGCTGACCGGACGGTCAGCAGTCAGTGAGAGATTACCTGATAACAGGGGAAGACAACACCGACCCGCAGTGCACCAGCTTTGCCCCGCCATTCTCAGGAAACCCGTTACGCGCCCTGCGCGTCGGGACTGAGTTCTACACCTGCTGGTAGATACCGCTCTGAGTGCTCTCCCCTTCGCGGTCTGAATCAGTGGGCTTGCGATACTGAAGCTGGACATTGGCGGAATAGATCACCCGGTATTCATCGCTTTCGTGAGGTTCGGTGTGATGGACCAGGTAGCTGGGAAAGACCACGAACAGGCCTTTTTTCGGCTGGATCGAATACCGGTAATGCATCCAGCTGATTTCCGGTGGATAAAAATGCTGAAAGTGGCCACGTGACGGGTTTTCGAAGACGATACGACCGGTCCCCTCCGTGGCGGCGGCATAAAACGCCATGCTCAGGTGCGACAGCGGGTGCGTATGCTCCGGCACAAAATGGCCCTTTCCGTATACCGAGGCCCAGGCGTTATCCAGTCGCATACCCAGGTTCGACTTGCCGACCACGCGCAGGTACTGGGCAAAGACCGCCATGGCTGCCTGATTCATGAAATGAAAATCTTCGCGTTTGCCAAGATTCACATTGTAAAACGAGGTAAAGCCGTGTTTCTCGATGTCCTCCCGGCTGCGGGCACGCTGACCGCTGTGCCAGGCGCTGCTGATCAGGCCGGCGTCGGGATACTCCTCCATTAATGCCAGGCTCTTTTCGAAAAACCGGTCGGCAATGGCCTCACTGTCCGGATAGTCATCGATGGTAACCACCGGATGACTGAACATGGGGATGACTTCACTCATAATTGTTCACTGCAGGGTTAAACTTCGCTCAACCGGGCGTATGGATTCAGCAGGGGTTATGCAATCACCGGGCCATGGGGATAGGCAACCCCACGCAGGATACCGGGTCAGGACCTATCACCCCTCTGGTGCGCAACGCCTGGCGGGAGTACCGTTCTGGTGCACAAGATCAGCTCGCGGTCTGCCGTTACAATGCTTCCAGCGCTTCCACCACCTTGTTGACCCCGATCACTTCCATCCCCGGGATAGGCTCTCTGGGCAGATTGGGTTTCGGGACGATAGCCCGCTTGAAGCCGTGCTTGGCAGCCTCCCGGAGCCGCTCCTGTCCGCCGGGCACCGGGCGGATCTCCCCGGCCAGACCCACTTCGCCGAATACTACCAGTTCACGCGCCAATGGCTGATCGCGAAAACTGGATACCAGGGCCAGGACCACGGCCAGGTCGGCGCTGGTTTCGGTGACCTTGACACCACCCACCACGTTGACGAATACATCCTGATCCGCCATGTAGATACCTCCGTGACGGTGCAGCACGGCAAGCAGCATCGCCATGCGGCTCTGGTCCATACCTACCGTGACCCGGCGTGGATTGGACAGCTGGCTGCCATCCACCAGGGCCTGTATTTCCACCAGTAGCGGACGGGTTCCCTCCCACAGCACCACCACCAGGGAACCGGCCACCTCTTCCTCCGAGCGGGCCAGGAAAATTGCCGAGGGATTACGCACTTCCCTGAGACCGGTGCCGGTCATGCCGAACACACCCAGTTCGTTCACTGCTCCGAAGCGATTCTTCAGGCCGCGCAGAATCCGGTAGCGATTGTCATTGTCCCCTTCCAGCATCAGAAAACAGTCAATCATGTGCTCCAGCACCTTGGGCCCGGCCAGGCTGCCCTCCTTGGTGACGTGCCCGACCAGGAACAATACCGTGTTGGTCTGCTTGGCATACTGGATCAGGAAAGCTGCACATTCCCTGACCTGGGAAACACTGCCGGCCGCGGACGGAACCTCCGCGCTGTGCATGACCTGGATGGAATCCACCACCAGCAGCCGGGGCTGGTGTTGCTCCGCCGCCTGGCAGATGCGCTCGACATTGGTTTCGGCCAGCATTTTCAGTCGCTGGTCCGGCAGACCGAGGCGTTTCGCCCGCATGCCCACCTGCTGGAGGGATTCCTCACCGGTCACATACAGCGCGTCCATGGACTCCGACAATCCGCACATGAACTGCAACAGCAGGGTACTCTTGCCGGCTCCGGGATTACCACCGATCAGTACCACCGAGCCGGGCACCAGCCCGCCACCCAGCACCCGGTCCAGCTCGGATAAGCCGGTATCGATGCGCGGCACACTGCTCAGGTCGATTTCGGCAAGTGTCTGTACCGTGGAAGTCTGGCCGCTGTAGCCCTGGCGGAAGTCTGCCCGGGCTGCCGGTGACCCCGGGCTGCCGAGGTTGATTCGTGACAGGGTATTCCAGGCCTTGCAGGCGGCACACTGTCCCTGCCACTGGGAATGTTCGGCACCGCACTCGGTGCAGACAAAAGCCAGTTTCGATTTCGCCATCGATCGAGTTCTTCAGTCTATACCGGTCACTGGGCAGGGGCCGGTAGATAGTGATAAGGAATCCTGCGGGTTACCTGGCAGAATAGTTCATAGGAAATCGTACCGGCAAATCGTGCCACTTCGTCGGCTGCCAGCCCCTCGCCCCACAACACCACCTCGTCGCCCACTTCGGTATTGTCAAAACCGTTCAGATCGATGGTAATCATATCCATGGAAACCCGGCCGATCAGCTGCGTCCGACGATAGCCCTCAGGTGTTGCCACCAGGACCGGTGTGCCATTGACGGCAGTGCGTGGATAGCCGTCACCATAACCGATCGACACCACACCCAGGCGGGTCGGCTGATCGCAGGTATAGGTGGCGCCATAACCGATCGAACCGCCGGCCGCCACCTGCTTGACAGCGATCAGTCGGGCCCGCAGGGTCATGACCGGCTGCAGCCCCAGCGCGGGCCCATTACGGTCAACCAGTGGCGAGCCACCGTACAGCATGATTCCCGGTCGCAGGTGGTCAAAATGGGATTCCGGCCAGGCCAGAATGCCGGATGAGGCGGCCAGGCTGCGGCTCAGGCGTTGCCCTGCCCCGGCTTCCAACCCGCCACAGACGCTGCGGAATCGTTCCAGTTGGTCACCGGTCTGGCGCGACGCAATCGCATCATCGGGTGCATCGGCACTGGCAAAGTGCGACATCAGTACAATATCAGACACCTGGCGCCTGGAAGACAGATCGGCAACAGCCTGCCGGAATACGGCTTCGGTAAGCCCCAGCCGGTGCATGCCGGTATCCAGCTTCAACCACACGGTCAGCGGACCAACCACGTCCTGTTTCCGCAGTACCTGTTTCAGCAGGGCCAGCTGATGGTCGGCATGAATCACGAATTCGATCCGCGCCTCGATCAGGTATCGTAACTGTTCCAGATCGGCAAATCCCTGCATCAGCAGGACCGGCTTACCCAGTCCCAGGGCATTGAGCTGAATCGCTTCATCCATTGTCGCCACGGCGAAGCGGGCCACCGGCGATTGTGGCCGGGCCAGGGTGTGTGCCACTTCCGCCACACCGTGACCGTAGCCATTGGATTTGATCACCGCGGTGATACTGGCACTGTGATTGAGATCCCTGACCCGCTGCAGATTACTGGTCAATGCGGCCAGATTGATGTCGGCCCAGGCTCGCTGTCGATGCACGGTAGTCAAGAACAGAGCCACCTTCCGGCACAGCGTGGAAATAGCCTGCTAGTAGCTGTCGTGGGTATAGCTGTCGTCATAGCGGGGCTGGGCAAAGTTCTCAAAGCGTGTGTGACGACCGATGAAGGACAGGCGGACGGTCCCGATAGGGCCGTTTCGATGTTTTCCAATAATGATTTCGGCAGTGCCCTTGTCAGCGCTGTCTTCGTGATAAACCTCGTCACGATAAATGAAAATTATTACGTCAGCGTCCTGTTCGATGGCGCCGGACTCCCTCAGATCCGACATTACCGGCCGCTTGTTGGGACGCTGCTCCAGCGACCGGTTAAGCTGGGACAGGGCAATCACCGGGCATTCGAATTCCCGGGCCAGCAGTTTCAGTGATCGGGAAATCTCGGAAATCTCGCCGACCCGGTTCTCGGCACTGCCCTTGATCTGCATGAGCTGCAGGTAGTCGACCACGATCATACCCAGGTCGCCGTATTCACGCTTCACCCGGCGCGCCCTGGAGCGCATTTCCATCGGACTCAGTCCGGGACTGTCGTCGATCAGCAGGGGCTTGTCCTTCAGCTGCGCTACCGCGGCGGTCAGCTTGGGCCAGTCATCCTCTTCCAGCTGTCCGGTGCGTAACAGGTTCTGATCCACTCTGCCGAGCGACGAGAGCATACGGACCACCAGGCTGTCCGCCGGCATTTCCAGACTGTAAACCAGCACCGGCCGATTCTCCTGCAACAGTGCATTCTCGACCAGGTTCATGGAGAACGCGGTCTTGCCCATGGATGGCCGGCCGGCGACGATAATCAGATCGGATTTCTGCCAGCCATTGGTCATGTTGTCCAGATCGGTGTAACCGGTGGTCACGCCGGTCAGCCCACCATCCATGCCGGACAACTCGTCGATCCGCTCCACCACGTGGTGCAGAATCGGATTGATTGGCTGGGGGCTGCCGTCCCGGGGGCGGTCGTCGCCAATATCAAAGATTTTTTTCTCGGCCTCGTCCAGCACATCCGCGGCGGATCTGCCACCGGGGTTGTAACCACTGTCGACCACGTCATTGGCAACCCTTATCAGCTTGCGCAGTACTGCCCGTTCGCGGATGATTTCGGCGTATGCCCTGATATTGGCGGTGCCACGCGCGTTACCGGCCAGCTCGCCCAGGTAATCGATCCCTCCCGCATTGTCCAGTTCGCGCAGTCTGTCCAGCGCTTCACCCAGGGTCACCACGTCGATGGGCTTGTTGTCCTCACTCTGCCGGACCATGGCCCGATAGATAATCTGGTGCTCGGGACGATAGAAGTCGTCGGCGATAAGGAGATCGGAAATATTGTCCCACTCACTGTTTTCCAGCATCAGCCCGCCGATCACTGCCTGTTCGGCTTCGATGGAACTGGGTGGCACTTTCAGCGTCGCCAGCGCGCTGGAACCGGCTGCGGTTCGCGCGGAGGGGTCAAAGGATTCAGGCATGGTCCGGGTTTCTGAACTGCAAAAAAAAAGCACCGGCGGATTCTCACGCGCCGGTGCTTTACTGTAACTCAATCGCTATGGCCTTGCATCACTTTACCGGCCATAAGCTCGGTAGAGAGCTGTGTAGCCGGGTCAGGCTTACTGGTCGGACTCGGAATCTCCGGCCGCTGTCTCTTCGTCCTCGAAGCCGAGTTCCTCACCGGTTTCCGGCTCCACGATCGGCGGCTCTGCTCCGGTTTCACTGACTACTGCCAGCTTGATGGTAGCCTGAACATCGAAGCCCAGATCCAGAACGATTTCGTAACTGCCGGTCTCGCGGATGACGCCGTGAGGCAGTTGAACTTCGCTCTTGTCGGTGTCGCCACCGGCCTCGATTACGGCTTCGGCGATTTCCTTGGTGCCGACCGAACCGAACAGCTTGCCTTCGTCAGAGGCGTTGACGTGGATGGTCAATTCCAGGCCATCGATCTTGTCGGCGCGTGCCTGGGCCACTCCCACCTTTTCATTGTGAGCGGCAATCAGCGCGGACTTGCGCTGTTCGAAATTGGCCAGGTTATCCTTGGTCGCCGGGATGGCGATTCCCGAAGGGAACAGAAAATTCCTGGCGTACCCGGCTTTGACGTCGGCCACTTCGCCGATGTCACCGAGCTTACCGAGTTTTTCCAGCAATATTACGTTCATGGTAAAACCTCTTACTGTTCAATCTGTCCTGCGCGACGACTCAAGCGGTCTTGCGCATACGTTTTCTAAAATCGTACCAGCTGTCGATTACGGCAAGCAGCACCAGCAATCTGACAATCACTGAGAAGACTGCGTAGAACGCAACCAGCCAGAGCGGCGACATCTGCCTCAGGGCGACAGTCGCGTGCACCAGCGCCGTGCCGGAAAACAGAAACGGCAGGGCAAAATAAGCAAACCAGGCCTCCGGCAAGCCAACCCCGGTGCCAGACAGCAACAACAACAGCACCAGCGGTAACGCCGCCTTACGCTCAATACGCAGCTGGTGAAACTCTTCCCGGAAACCTCCCGGGTTATACAGCATGGCCTGCAGCCAGCGCGCCCAGATCAGCAGCAGTACCGCCATCAGGGTCTGGATCGTCGCTATCCAGGCGATCAGGTAACCCCGGTCCACCGGTTCGATAATTCCGCTCTGCTCGAACAGCTGGTCCAGCTGTGACAGCAGGGCATCCACCGCAACCGGCTGAATCCGCAGATAGCCTTCAAACAATAACCCCACGACGACTGCCAGCAACACTGTCAGCTGCCAGGACTGTGAGGTCCGCAGTACCAGCGCCATCGCCACTACCGACAGCAGTAACAGATAGGGGAGCAGGTTGAGCGGCTCCTCCATCGCCATGCTGGGATAGACGGTCCAGAATGACAGCGCCAGCATTGCCCAGGGCAATACCAGGAAGGCTTCCCGAAGTCCCTTGCGTAACAGTACCAGCCCGACAATGACCGGGCTGACGAAATAAATCAGCGGTATGGCACCTGTCAGCACCACCGCCAGGATGGCCTGCCCGCGACCTTTCATAATGAATTCGGCGAGGCTGCGCATCGGCTGTCTGTTCGGTTAAACCTGATGGCTGTCCGTATACGGAATCAGTGCCAGGTAACGGGCTCTCTTGACTGCAGTAGCCAGCTGTCGCTGGTATCTGGCCTTGGTACCGGTGATACGGCTGGGTACAATCTTGCCGGTCTCGGATACGTAGGCTTTCAGGGTTTCAAGGTCCTTGTAGTCAATTTCCTTGGTCCCTTCCGCAGTAAACTTACAAAATTTTCGTCGTCTGAAATAACGCGCCATGTTCAATCACCTACCAATGAATTAAGAGTCGTTCTCGTCGGAACCGTCAGCAACAGCCGCTTCGCTGTCGTCTGAATCATCGGAGTCATCCTCGTCGGAGTCATCGTCAGAGCGGTCGGACCGGGACCGGTCGGCTGCGGCAGCCTGCTCTTCCATCTTGCGTCGCTGCTCGGCTCTGGCCCGTCGTTCCTTCGATTCACGTTCCTGCTTGAGAATCAGAGATTCGCCGGTTACCGCTTCTTTCATCTTGATAACCAGATTGCGCAGTACCGCATCGTTATAACGGAACAGGGTGGTCAACTCGTCCAGGGCTTCCTGCTCGCATTCAACATTCATCAGCACGTAATGTGCCTTGTGAATCTTGTTGATCGGGTAGGCCAGCTGGCGACGACCCCAGTCTTCGAGACGATGGACTTTGCCGCCGCTTTCGGTGATCAGCTGGGTGTATTTTTCGATCATTCCCGACACCTGTTCACTTTGATCAGGGTGCACGAGGAAAACCACTTCGTAGTGTCTCATTGACTCTCCTTCCGGTTCAAAGTCTTCCGTCAAACGTCACCGTGACGCGCGGTAAGACAAGGAGTTGACAGGTAACAGGACCCGTTTTTTCCGGGTCCCGAGCTAAAAGAGCGGGGATTTTAGAGAAACTGCCGCCAATATGCAACGCTTTTGGGTTCTGAGGCCACCAGAGGAACGCAGCAGAGAACCCCGGGATACCAGTGGGGCAGGCAATCTGGCAGGGAGCCTGTGGTTTCCCGACCTGAATACCGCAAGTCTTGACAAGGAAGGAAGCAGAATTCAGGTCGGGAAACCGCTCGAAACAGACAATAACCGTCAAGGAGACTTCAGGGTCGCACGGAGCCGCCTGCAATCGTCTGGCAAGGACCGGTAGAAATCAGGCCCCGGATCTGGACCGTTGCCGGACCGCCTCAAACAGGCAGATGCCGGTCGCCACCGAGACGTTGAGGCTGCTTACGGCGCCGGCCATGGGAATGGCTACCAGATAATCGCAGGCTTCCCGGGTCAGGCGCCGCAACCCCTTGCCCTCGGACCCCATCAACACCGCCAATGGGCCGGTAAGATCCTGTTGATACAGGGATTTATCTGCCTCGCCGGCAGCACCACAGAGCCAGATACCACGCTGTTGCAGCTCTTTCAGCGTGCGGCTCAGATTGGTGACCACTATCAGAGGCACCGACTCGGCGGCGCCGCTGGCGACCTTGCGCACGGTCAGGTTCAGTGGTGCCGAGCGGTCCTTGGGGATTATCACTGCATCGACCCCTGCGGCATCGGCGCTGCGCAGGCAGGCACCCAGATTGTGAGGATCGCTGACCTCGTCCAGGACCAGCAACAGGGGATCGTGATCGAGACCGTCCAGCAACTGGCGCAGATCCGCTTCGGATTTCCCGGCCACCATCGATCCGGCAATTCGGGCGGCCACTCCCTGGTGCCGACCGCCGCCCAGTTCATCCAGGGACCGGCGTGGCAGGGTCTCAACCGCCACTCCGGCAGTCGACGCCAGGGCCACGACTTCGGCGACTCTCGCGTCCTGGCGACCGGCGAGAATACAAAGCTGCAGCACCGCATCGGGATTCTGTCGCAGCAGCTCCCGAACCGCATGAATGCCCACCACCCAGTCATCGTTACCGGTCATTTTCTACCCGAATAAGTCTCACCCGAAAACCGCTAACTCCGGGAGCCGGACTTTCCTCCGGCTCCACCGCGTACTGCTTTCCCGGCAGCTTTTCCGCCCTTCCGGCCAGCTGCTCCCGGGCCGGAACTGCGCCGCCCCGCCTTGGCTTTGGCAGATTTTCCGGAAGCTTTTCTGCCTGCGCTGGCGACGTTCTTTGCGCCCCTGCCCGCGGTTTTCTTTCCCGCTTTAGAGCCTTTCTTACCGCGCTTCGCCGCCTTTTTTTCCGTCCCGGATCCCGGGCCGCGTCCGGAGGACCTGTCCGGGCTGTTGTTCGCGCTAGTTCTGGTGGTATTTTTTTCGCGGGCCGGGCGCTCGGGTCTGCGGCCCGCCCCGACCATCACCAGATCGATCTTGCGTTCATCCAGGCTGACCGCAGCCACCTGCACCCGCACGCTGTCCCCCATGCGGTACCGCCGACCGGTTCTTTCTCCGGTCAGAACATGACTGATAGCATCGAAATGATAATAGTCGTTATCCAGTGCGGTGATATGCACCAGTCCTTCGATATAGATACCGTCCAGTTCCACGAACAGACCGAAGCCGGTAACCGTGGCCACGGTGCCGTCGAATTCATCGCCGACCCGACTCTGCATGTATTCGCACTTGAGCCAGTCCACCACGTCGTAGCTGGCCGCGTCGGCGCGACGTTCGGTGGCTGAGCAGCTTTCTCCCAGTGAGGTCATGTCGTTCTGATCATAGGGATAGATTTTCGGCCGGCTCAAAGCCGGCGCCCCACCCGGTCTGAGCAGATGGGGATTTTGCTTCTTACCCCGCAGCAGGAAACGGATGGCCCGATGCACCAGCAGGTCCGGATAACGGCGAATCGGGGAAGTAAAGTGAGTATAGACAGCGAACCCGAGACCGAAATGACCGACATTCTCAGCCTGATAAACGGCCTGCATCATGGACCGGATGACCATGGTGTGCAGCAGGTGCGCGTCAGGCCGTTCGGCGATACTCAGCAACAGTTTCTGGTAATCCGAGGGACGCGGCTTGTCCCCGCCTGCCAGATGCAGACCCAGTTCACCCAGATAATCCCTTAGCGCCTCGAGTTTTTCCCTGCTCGGGCCTTCATGCACCCGGTACAGAACCGGCAATCCGGAGCTCTGCAACAGTTTCGCGGCAGCCACGTTGGCGCACAGCATGCATTCTTCGATCAGCCGGTGAGCGCAGGTTCTTACCACCGGGACGATTTCCCTGATCCGGCGGTCCTCACCGAACACGATCCTGGTTTCGGTGGTATCGAAGTCCAACGCTCCGCCCCGTTCCCTTGCCTCCCGCAGGCTGAGATAAAGCCCGTACAGGGTCTGCAGATGATCAACAAGTGACTCGTGGCGCTTTTTCATGCGTTCCTGGAGTCGCCGGCCCATCTCGACGTCATCGGGTTCCAGCAGCTCGGCTACTTCGGTATAGGTCAATCGCGCGTGGGAATGAATTACCGCCTCGCAGAAGCGGTAATCGGTTACCTCGCCACTGGCATCGATATCCATCTCACAGACCATCACCAGCCGGTCTTCATCGGGCTTCAGCGAACAGACTCCGTTCGACAGCGACTCCGGCAACATGGGGATCACGTGACCGGGGAAATACACGGAGTTACCGCGCTTCGTGGCTTCCTCATCCAATGCCGAAGTCACGTCCACGTAATGGGATACATCCGCAATGGCAACATACAACTGCCAGCCGCCACCCGCTCTACGCGCGAAAACCGCGTCATCGAAATCCTTGGCATCCTCTCCATCAATGGTGACAAACGGCAGTTGACGCAGGTCCTGGCGCCCGGCCAGTTCCGCTTCCGTGATCGCCCCATCGATCCGGGCCGCCTCACGTTTGACCTGGGTCGGCCATTGAAAGGGCAGGTCGTAACTGCGCACCGCGATGTCAATTTCCAGACCCGGAGTTGTGGTATCCCCAAGAATCTCGACAATTTTTGCAATCGGCTTGTGCCGCGGCGAAGGGTAGGTGGTGATTTCGCCCACCACGAATTGTCCGTCGCTGGCACCATGGCTGGCGTTGTCCGGAACCAGGATTTCCTGGGCGATGCGCCGGTTGGCGGCAACCAGGACACCGATACCCTGGTCGGTATAATAGCGACCCACCACCTGGGTGAATTGTCGCTGCAGAATCTCGACTATCATGCCTTCCCGGCGTCCGCGGCTGCCGATTCCCACGAAGCGGGCCAGGACCGTGTCGCCATCAAAGGCTTTCTGCATCTCCGTGGGAGAAAGATAGAGATCCCCGGATCCGTCGGCGGGAATGAAATAACCGGCACCATCCCGATTGCCCTGGACCCGGCCCTTCGCCAGCTCCATGCGATCCGGCAGTCCGTACAGCCCCCGACGGTTGCTGATCAATTGACCATCGCGTCCCATCGCCCGCAACCGTCTGCGCAGCGCCTCCACTTCGGCGTCGGCCTGCAGCCCCAGCTTTTCACACAGCGTCTGATGGTCTACCGGCACACCGGCTTCGGCCAGCACGCTGAGAATGAATTCCCGGCTCGGGATCGGTTCCGCATAATTTTTCGCTTCGCGTTCAGCGAAAGGGTCCTTGCTGGTTCGGGATTTTTTCA
Source organism: Pseudomonadales bacterium (assembly GCA_024234395.1). Classification (GTDB taxonomy): domain Bacteria; phylum Pseudomonadota; class Gammaproteobacteria; order Pseudomonadales; family Pseudohongiellaceae; genus NORP240. The sequence continues at coordinate 1,525,713 of JACKOH010000002.1, read as the reverse complement.
TGAAAAACTGTTGCTTACTGCCAGGCGGCGACATCAGCGGCCAGTATACAAGGCCGGGGTAACATATTGACAGCATTGAATGGTGTGGGTACAGTTGCGTCCCTGTCTGACAATGCCTGTGCCCAGGTGGTGAAATTGGTAGACACGCTAGCTTCAGGTGCTAGTGATCGAAAGGTCGTGGAGGTTCAAGTCCTCTCCTGGGCACCATTTCAAAAAGCTTCGAAAGACCACGAGAGACCATTTAAGATGCTGATTCTTAAATGGTTTTTTTTATTTGTAGAATCTCGATCGCTTGTCTCCCATCGTCTCAAATTGTCCCTTTTGTGGAACGCCAGTGGAACGTGAGTGGAACGCAGAATCGGAAATTTCGCGTCCGTCTTGGACCCGCACACATTCGTCGTTTTGTTAGCCTTTCCACATCTTTCTGCATCATCATAATCTGCGTGCCAGGGACTGCCTGACGAACGCGTTCCCGGCACCCTTCGTCTGGTCGAGCAGCGTTCGAATCTGATCTAAAACATCATCTATGTGGGCTCTCTCGGCCGCAGACATAGTGAGCTCATAGGCGTCGATCACATCGATACTGGCCACCTCGTAACCCCACCCCTCATTCAACCAGCGAAGCGCCGCCATTGCCGCACCAAAAGCAAACTCGGATTCTGTCTCAAGAAAATCTCTCGCAGCCCGGGTCAGTGCGTAAACCGCTGAAGTCTGCCACCCATTCCATCTGAAGCGTGCCACCTGGACCGCGGCAAAGCTGCCACCCGTCGGAGCGTAGCGACGCAGGGTTTTGTAGTTATTCAGAATCGGTGTCTGCCGTCAACTTTGTCTTCTGTTTGCGCAGGGATTCTCCTCTCAGGTTGATCTTGTAAGCGTTGTGAACCAGCCGATCCAGGATGGCGTCCGCCAGAGTCGGATCACCGATCACTGCATGCCATTCCTCAACAGGGAGCTGGCTGGTGACAATGGTGGAGCGAAGGCCGTGTCTGTCCTCCAGCACCTCCAGCAGGTCACGCCGGTTTTCAGCATTCGGTTTTACCAAGCCCCAGTCATCGAGGATCAACACGTCGACCTTAGCAAGATTGGCAAGCAGCTTGGGATAGCGCCTATGAGGCTTCTTTGAAGTGTCCGTAAAATCGGGGTAGAACCCCAGCGCCTGAAAAGGATGTTCCAGATCAAGAGTAAAGCCTGTGAGAAGTGTTCCGGGCCTGCCAGGATCATGGCGTGCGTGGAAGATCCGGCTGTGATTCGATAGATTCTGGAACTTGTGAGAAAGAGAAGTCCATTGGTGTTCTCCTTCAACACCCGCTCCCAGGAAGTGGGGGGTGTGCAAATTGGAGTCTGGCATTGAGCCCGGTAGCTTATTGATCCCTGAATAACTATTGTCAACCTGAAAGTACAGATCTTTCGTGTTCGGGAAGGTGAAAGTTTGCCCAAGGTGAACTGATTGGCTCAACCGGGCAGGAAAAATTCCGGTTATTGCCTAGTTGATATACGAGCCGATTGGTTGAGCTATTTTACCTTATTTATCAAATGGATAAGAATTTCCTCACTCCGTCTTTGCAGCCCGCGGAACTCATAATTACAGGCATTAGGTACAAGTTGTGTTCCATATTGATTCCGTTGCTATAGCGCCTTTGCTTGCAGTAAGATTATCAAGTCTCACGAGTGATAGAACATTAAAAATAGTCCATGGCATCGACTCACTTCATCAGCAAATACTTGATCATGTCAAAACTGAAACGCAAAGGAGCTTTTTTCCTGGTTAAAGTGCTGACGACTGTCATTTCCTGGATACTGGTTATTGAAATTTCCTCAGCACTTGCCTATCTGCATGTAAGGCGCCCCTTCCCGTGCATTGTCAAAAGGCGATCGGGCGAAACGAAAGACCCGATAATGAAGTTAAAGACGACGGTGCGCAACGCCGCAGAACTACTGAAGCGCCACAATAGCTTCTTTGAAAATGACATTCGATTCCTGAATGTTCCTTCTAATGTTCCAGTATTCATATTGATAGGACATTTTATCGAGAGAGTGCCTTTAACTGAAATCCCTCAACTTTTCCACGTGTTGAATGGCGGAGTGAGCCTGGTCGGCAATCAACCGATGCCAGAAGATGTTTTAAATGCACTTTCTGTTCTGAATTCAAACGTCGAAGAAACGTCTTACACGCCCGCCAGTCTAACTGGGCCAACGGCGCTCGCCGGCAGAGACAAATTGAGCAGCATCGATAGATTGAGCACCGAAGCTGCCTATCGCAGGATTGCCAGAAAAGTCCGTACCTGGCTTCCTGATTTTGTAAACTTATTCTACACTGCTTTGATTTCTATGCGCTTGCGCCAATCGATGAGCATAATCGAAGTGCGAGCATTTCTATTGAATCCCGGCAGGCCGGGATAGCCTAACCAAACAATTGTTGAAATATAGAATGTCTCTGAAAAAACTTCGGAAAATGCCCATGGACAAGCCAGATCTAAGCAGCAAGCCAAACTTGACCCGGTTAGCAGGTTCTACACTACTTTCGGTAGTTGTTGCCTCTTCACCGGCTTTGAACGCCGCCGCTGATGCCTGGAGCTCTCAAATCACACTACGTGATCCCGAAGACAATGGTTATGTAGCACCCATTCATGTGATGTTATTACCTGATGGGGAACTCATGTTCTTCGCCGAGTCACGCCTGACTGAAAACCCTTATCAGTCACCCATGATTGACAGAAAAGAAGTGGTTTTCAAGATGCCTTCGCCTGCAGCGGATCAGATTCTTTTTCCGCCAGAGATTGAGGTTCAGAATTTGTATGCTGAAACGGGGCTGGATTTTATGCAGCCTTCCACTTCACCAGCCATATCAATATTCGATCTCGACCAGAACGCAGCCTGGACTCATCGCGATGATTTTGTCTGCGCGGGGCATGTATTACTTGCCGACGGCCGGCTGATGGTGGTAGGCGGGACTCGCAAGGCACTGAAGCAGAACGGTACAATACCGGATGTCGGAGATGTGACAACCTGGGACGATTACCATGTTTTTGGTCTTCCCTATTCAACAATTTACGACGGAATTAGCTGGTCACGTACTGAAAATTTCAAGGGCCAAGGCTTCCTGGGGCAATATGTCAGCAGCCTGACGGGCAATAATGACGATCTCATCTGGCGCTGGTATTCCACGGCAACTCGTCTTGCTGACTCAAAAATTCTGATTACGGCCGGACAGGACTATGTCCTCGGCGGTATTTCCAAATACGTGAATTATGGCGGTATCGCGAATCTGAGTGTCGAGCTTTTCGATCCGGATACTAACAGCTATGAATTACTGGACGACAATTCATGGTCATCATTGCCGATTTATAACGTAGATTACTCCCATGTGTTTCAACTTCCGACCGAGACTGGCGGGAGAGACATTTTAATGCTGGGTCAATTCGGCATTCCCGTTATGTTTTCAACCACTGCTTCGCCTCATTTTGAAAATGAGACCTACCGCCCGACTCGTCCTGTAAAAGATATAGGCATCGATGACGAATCATTGACGACTGACATCGTTGGTGCGGCCGAGACAGCAGTCACGAATGTAATACCTGAGCCCAACTATGGGGCAGCCACCGCGATGCTTCCCCTGCGAGTTCAAGATGGAGAGTGGGGCTATAGTAACGGTTCGGTCATTGTGGCTGGAGGGCAAATGGACACCTCGGCCCACAGCTCTATTGATGTCTATGACCCTTATGCGAATAGTTGGTTACCCTCTCTCGACATGGGAGTCGGAAGACACCACCCATCCACGGTCCTGTTACCAAACGGAAAAGTCCTGGTTCTTGCGGGCCACAGCGGCGAGTACGACCCCAACCTCGGCAGGGCACAGTATATCGATCCTGCCAACGATTTTAGTGTGACAACTGGGAGTGCCTCCTACTCGGAACTACGCGGCTATCACTCTATCTCAATATTGTTACCCGATGGCAGAGTCCTATTGGGAGGCGGAACTGATGATAAGGATGCTCTCGCTGAAAAGACTCATCTACGTTATTACTCACCAGACTATATTGATGAACCCAGGCCTGAAATCTATTTTGTTTCTGATACCAATTTCGACTATGGAGAATACTTTTTTATCACTTGGGACATGGACACACCTGTTGAAGAAGTCGTTCTCATGTCCCTTGGGTCGATGACCCACTCTTTCGATGCCAATCAACGCTATGTGCAGCTGGAAGTAGATATCAGCATTATTCTTCCAGAAATCAATGCAGGGGCGACCCTGTTCAAAGCTCCCCCTAACTCCTCTGTTGCGCCGGCGGGTGACTATATGCTATTTGCTATTGACGGCAACCGTGTGCCATCTGTCTCCAAAATGGTGCATCTTGACTAGGAGCCTGTTGAAACCACTCAGGGGAGCGCAAGACAGGGCAATATCTGGCGAGAAGGCGCAGTTTACACGCCCTGAACGAGCATTTTGAGCCAGAATTTAACGCCGCATTGTGTCAGCTGCGTTTTTTCAACAGGCTGCTAGTGTCCTGTCCGGTTAATTCGTCGCATTTCAGCGTGCCAGCCAAGGTTTCTGGCAAGGCGCGCCTTGCAGGCAATGGCCGTAGCCCTTGTCAAAAGGCGCAACGCGGCCAGGGGTCTTGGCTGGCACGCCCTCCGGGAGCCTGCATAAAGCGCTGTAGCAGCGTTGCGACCACCCTTGGAAATACAACCAGTATTCCCTGCGGATCGCGCCTCACTACAGCGCTTTATGCAGGCTCTGAAATACAACGAATTAACCGGACAGGACACTAGGGAAACTAAGCTTAATTTATATACGATCATCCTGCTGAGTATTAGAATATTAGTCGCGCTTCTCTTTTGAATTGCTGATACTGTTCTTCGCTGAGTCAATGGGACAGATATCAACGTTCACAATGATAAATTGCCATTGTTAGTACCTCTGCATCCAACCCGACTCTATCTTTCGCAGGTAAACCGCATTGGGGATTGGTGACATACAGAATGATCTTTTTGGGATGCCTGGTAGCGTCGCGAGAAGTCAATTCATTTTGGTATCAGCCAACTTGCTCAAGCTGATGCTCTCCCTCATCGCTACGGTCTTCCTCGGCAGGGTACTGTCGCCAGCAGATTTCGGCTTTTTCTCACTTATCACAGGCCTCCTCGCTTTCTGCTATACCATTTCAGATTTGGGGAGTAACGATATTGTCACGCGGGAGATCTCTGCCAACCAGGACCTGGAGAAACCGCTTCTTGAATCCCTAATGCTACTTCGAGTTGCTATTGCCTGTGTGTTAGCACTAATTTGGTTTTACATTGCAAGCGTGCAAGTTTCCACTGGTCAGAGGATAGTGTTTATCTGCCTCGCTATATCGATGTATGCAATAGTCAGCAATGCATTGGTTCCGGCTTTTACAATCCGTCAATCGCAACTCACTCCAGCCATAGCGCTGCTGGTTCCTCAGGCCACATTCCTGATCTTGACAGTTATCCTTTACTATTGGAATTTCCCTCCCACTGGCTATTCTTTGCTTGTCATCGCGCGTGAATTTACCGCTATGACCGCACTATATTTCCTTTCCAAGAATTTACTTGGGTTTGCACCCCGGCCAAATCTGTCTAACAACCAGTTACCCCGACTCGCTCCAGGCTTACTCACGATTGGAGCTTCAACAGTATTTTTTGGCGCCTTGTTTCAGATTGGCTTTTTGTATGTCTGGCTAAAGCTGGACGCAGAACAGCTGGGACCTTATGGGGCGGCCCTGCGGCTGTTCTTGCCCTTGATTTCACTACCCTATCTGCTGGCCGCACCATTGCTGCCCCAATTAACCCGAGATGCGATTACAAACCTGCCGGGATTCAAAGCCAGGACCAGTTCACTGATACCTTTTCTGATCGGGATCTCTGCCATAGTATCCACGACAGGACTTCTGTACAGTGAATCGATACTGGCTGTTCTTTATGGAGAAAAGTACATCACAGAACCGTTATCAGCAGTAAGTACTATGGGATGGTTTTCTGCCGCCTATGGCCTGCTGTTGATCCTTCCCTTTTTGGTGGCCACATTTATCGCCCTTGGGCAAGAGAAGAAGCTACTGTTATTGTCAGTGAGTGCTTGCGTGGTAGATGTTATTACCTGTGCCATCTTCATACCCACACTTGGAATCAGCGCGGCTGCCATGGCTTTGACTAGCGCCTTGTTCATCCTGCTAATATCTGGCTTCTCGATACTATTTTTGTCGATTGGTCTGCGAGTATCCACCTTTAGCATAACACTAGCCCTGGTGCCGGCCGCAGCAATTTACCTTACAGAACCTTGGCTAACGCCGGAATCAAGCATCCCTGCTCTAACGTTTGGCCTGATAGTAGCTGTGCTGGCTGTCAGCGCCCTGTGGAGAATTCCTAGTATCTCAGGAGGATGGCGAGAATTGAGAGGAAAGAATGCTAATTGACTCTATGCAAAACGAAGGATGTTCGCGAATCGCTTTTGTAATTAGCAACGACTTTGGGGAATTTGGCACGATGCGGTATTTTACCCGATCTCAGCCATTCGAATCTGACACTCATGTACTGTTAACGGGCACGCAGTATGAGATTCAGAAAAATGACGCGCTGCTGAAAATTTACGAGTACAGAACTCCAGAATCCATTCTCAGCACTCTCGATGAGATCGAACCGAATGTGATTTTCTTCTGCTCAGCCTATCTGTTCGTCATCAACAAGATTTTTACCCTGCGTCAAGTTAAGTACCTCGTCAGAGAACTGGAGACAAGAGAAATCCCGTTAGTGACTACCGACCCCCTGCTTGGCTATCTGAACCAGATACAACCTTCACAAATCAAATTGAATTCATTCAAGTCAGGGTTATTTTCTGCGATCAAACGAAGCCTATTCTGGCCGCAGCGCTATCGTGTGTATCGTGATTTTAAGGCCCTAAAAATGTTGCTTGTAAACTTCGTGCATCTATACCCTGTGCCAAGGGAAAACCTTTCTCTTGAAAACAGCAGAATTAATGTAGATTTCGTAAATGAGGAACTTTTTTCACATTCAGCTGAAGCAATCGAGCGTATCGCTGACCCCACCAGACCGGAGTCTTCAGGAATCTGGATTTATGTCATGTCACGACTGGATATGGAAATTCAGATGGATCTTTACGAGAATAATGAATTCGTGGCGATTTTGTGTGACAGGCTGCTAGAGACGGTAGCCAGAGGGAAAAAAGTAAAGATCAGCATTCCCGAGCCTCTGCGTTCACTGCTTGAATCTCGCTTTTGCAACAGTCTAGAGATCGACGTTCTGGGCTATAAGCCCTATGATCAATTTATAGAAGAATTACTCTCTGCGGAAGTAGCATTTTATTGGAATGTTCTCTCGAACTCTGCGTATCTGCGATTACTAAACAACCTGCCCGTACTGTTTTTTGATATAGGGCATATGGCGCGAATATTTGAAGGCAGTTATGAGATCGCTATTCGTGCTTGCCTGGGTGGCAGGAAACCTCGATATCTCGACATTAGAGCAGAGCTCAGCGAAGATTCGTTGCGCGACAAGATTGACGAATCATTAGCTCTGGCGAATTCGGTAAAAGAATTATTCATTGGCTCATTGTCACCGGTAGCCGTGCTAAACCAAATAGCTGGCGGGCAACAGAACGACAACCCGACCAATGAACGATTTAGTGCCAATACTTCTTAATAAGAGGATCGGAATCACCAATCTCAAACTTAGCTTCAAGCGATTTCATCACCGCTTTGTCGGCGGTGGTATTTCTAATTCGGATAGGGGCAAACAATTTCCGTACCTCTGACTTTCTAAACCCAGCAGTCAGTACCTCTCTCTCGATTTCGGTCAGTTCCGGGTTCCAGAAATCGAGGATTAAAACCAAGCGATCTTCTTTCGAGTTATTCCATACTTCATGCTCTATGGAATCGTCAAACAGCAGACATTCTCCCTCTCGCCACTTCCTTTTCTGCTCTCCCACCCGTATACCACAGGAATCTGGTATAGACAGGCCCAGATGACAACGCACACGCAAATTATCGACACTGCAATGTGCTGACAGATTAGAACCGGCGGCCTGCACGGAGAAAACTGCATCGCCCCAAGGATAGCCTAGGCATGTGCCTGCCAAACTGCAAATCAATTCTGAAGTGCCAGGGCATAAGTGTGCCCCTTCCATTTTCTCTCCCATATAATAGATGAAGTTCAGCCCCCAAGACTTTAGCCGAAGCTGAGTCGGGTTAACTTTATCTATCCCACGGGGAAAATATTGAAGGTAATCAGACACCAACAGACGGTCCGCCTCCTCCCTGATCATTGGAAACTGATCTTGCAATAGCTTTACTCCCGCTATTGACTTGGTGTCACGAAACGGATGCACGCTAATCTCCGGGAATACGGGATAACTAGGCGCCTGTGCAGGGTGGCGGGTGGGCAGTTGTATCTCGCCCGCCAAGGCTCTCAGATAGTCTTTGACCCGGTCAAGTTCTTTACCAGCATTCATGACGCAGTCGTAGAACCCGCCTTTTTTCATACAGGACACAATTCCTGGAAATGAATCCTTCATAACTTAGAGTGACACTCACTGCACAAAGCATGAATTTTCTCACAAGCCTGAAGCAGGTGCTGATGGGTAATGGTTGCCGCTGGTAGTAGTCGAACATGGCTCCGAGTAGCGGTGACCAGCACATTCTCTTTCACCAATTTTTCTACAAAATCCTGGGCACTATATTGTACTGGTATCTCAAGAGCCCATAAGGCACCCTGACCTCGAAGCTTAAAACCCATAGGTTCGAGATCTGACAGGACACCTTTTACAGTTCTTTCGACCTGATTTACCAGCGCAGGCAGGTCAAGATAATTCATGGATTTGATTGTAGCCACAACTGAAGCTGCTGCGAGGGGGTTGCCTGAGTAAGTGCTTCCTGGCAACATTTCCGCCGTAATTGAATAGTCTTCCCTCATTGCGACACACGAAACTGGAAATCCGTTGCCAATTGCTTTCCCAAACAACAAAATGTCTGACTCTATTCCGTAGTCACCGAGCACAAATGGATTGCCCGCACGGAAACCGGTAAGTATTTCATCGACAATAAAAAAAACTCCATGGCTGTCGCACAATTTGCGTAAGGACCGATAGAAGTTGATGCTCGCCCGATGGCCACCACTAGAGCCAAGAATCGGCTCCACGAATACACCTGCGAATTGGTCGCTTTTCAACGCTTGTGACACTAATTCCAGACTGCTTTCTTCGGGACAGTCTGGTAGAAAAGGAATTCGCTTGCAAATGCCATTGTCCATGCGAACATTTGCCCAACCGAGCTGTGCTGTCGCCACAGATTTACCGTGCATACTGTTCTGAAAACCTAGGAACTTACTCTTGCCGGTGAGGCAACTTGCGGCCCGTAAGGCAAATTCAGAAGCTTCTGAGCCACCAGTGTACAGCTGCAATGTCCGGTGTGAAGGGGGCACTAGATCGGCAAGATGGGCATAAGCCGAGTCGAGAACAGGTGTAGGAAATCTACCCGAATGAGTCAGCTTTGCTAATTGCTCAACCATCAAGCTGTTGATCTGTGGATGGCAATGACCCAGAATTACCGAACCGAATCCAGCTATCAAATCGATATACTTGCCACCCTGTTCGGTGTAGAGGCAATCATTTTGACCCCTGTCAAAACGCAGCTGCATAAATGATTCCGGTATTGAACGCATGCTTCCATCTGAGTTTCGCGTTCTATTTTTTACAGGTAACGCTTTTTGGTAACAGTACCCAAGTTACAGACTCGCATCATAAGTTAATGAGTACTCGCGGTAAATAGGGCCCTTCGCCATCTTGGTTTCAGTGGTCTCTGCAATCACTTGCTGGATAGTATTCACAGCCTGAAATGGCTAATCTTTGTATTTTAGCTTGAGTAATGATGGTTAAGCGAAAATTCCCCAGCAGGAAATACAGCACGGGCAATATGAAAGCTAAGAATCTACTTATAGTATTCGGGTCCGGCTTCATCATGCTGCTGATGGGTGAACTGGTACTGCGAATTCTGGGGTTCAGCCCCTGGAATGCAGCACCAGACCCAATATCCGTTATCCCCGGGGGGAGTGTTTTTCAACTCGACCCCGTTACCGGTTTTCGTCATAAACCCGGCAAGTTTCAAGTCCAGATCGGTGAACTGACCTTTGAAATGACCCATAACGAGCGGTCTCTGAGAATCACTTCAACAGCGGACACCGTTGTGGAGCCCGAAGGTCCCGAGCTCTGGTTTCTGGGCGGCTCATTTACCCACGGCTGGGCCGTGAATGACAATGAGACTTTCCCTTGGTTACTGCAATCTCGATACCCAAAATTACGGATAGTTAACTATGGCGTTGGCGGGTACGGCACCCTGCTTTCTCTTTTACAACTCGAACGGGAGCTGGAATCGGGCAATCTGCCAGATGCCGTTATTGTTTTTTACGTGTTTTTTCATGATCAACGCAATGTCTTTTCAAGGGAACGACGAAAAACAATCACTGGACTAAACCATCTCGGTCCACTGGCACAACCCAAGGTTTCATTTAATGAATCCGGGCAGATTGAGCAGATTGACTCGAACACGGTTGAGTATGAGGGACTGCCAGGCATAGAGTTTTCAGCTGTGCTCAACTTGCTTGATGATGCCTACAACAGTCTTGAACGTATGCTGCTGCGGGAAAGAGATGTCACTGCGGCCCTGTTCGAGCGCATGGCCGCGCTGGCGAAACGATATGGATTTGAACTTTTTGTCGCCGGGCTGAGTCCCGACAAAGCAACGGTCGAAATGCTTCAACGCGTGGAACTTCTCGGAATAAGCACAATCGACATGGCGATGCCTTTCTGGGAGCCAGAATTCAACAATATGCCATGGGACAGCCACCCCAATACCGCCGGACAGGAAATTTACGCTCAGAAGTTGGAGCGGGAACTACTCCGCTTGGGGCTAATTGATTAGCTTTTTAATAAGGAGTATGTCCAGCAATATAATAGTTGGAAATCAGTCATCAGACTACTGGAATCGTTTCGAAATAGGGCTTCCATCGTGCTCTCTTTTGACTGATCCTGGTCGCAAATTCTTCGAACGCACGCTTTGTAAGAGAGAACAATATTTGACCATCCTTTTTATAGGAATGTTCATAGTCAATGCGGGTTGATCGCCAGAACTCGGCATGTAGCCTGTTGGACCCATCATTTTCCGGATGGTTGTTTGCATAGATCGTTTTCATACCCAGTTGGTCGAAGCAAATAGTCAGCAAACTCGTAGCCTGGGCATAGCCTACACCTAGTCCCAGCAATTCCCGGACAGCAACCACGCTACCGATTTCCAGGCACTTTTCGTCCATGTCTATTTTCAAAAGCTGGCAATAGCCAAAGCGCCTGGCGGCATTGGTAGTGCTGGAAACGATGAAGTTCAGGCTGGATTCATCGTCCAGATAGCGCCGATACCAGGCTATCTGATCGTCTAGCGAAGCAGGGGGAGCTGAGGCCAGGAACTGCCCGACTAAAGGGTCAGTACGCCAGGTATAGAGGTCTTCCAAATCTGTCTCGCAAATTGGACGAAAATTGAATTTGGAGTTTTGAAAAACAAGTTCCTGTGGCGCAGGGCTCAGTATGCAGCGTTTGGGAGAGAATTCCATAGTTGGGGGCATGGTATAGTAGTCATTTGCTTCCGGGTAAATCCAGCTTAGGCTAGACTATCTGAGCGTGTAAATCATGTACAGATATTGCCGCAACTACGCCAGTCCTTTAGTGTGTTCCGGCTGAATTAACTGTTATTCTATTCCGGCTGTCCGTCAGCACCCGGCCTAATAAATCAGAATCTCTTCGAGATTTTTTCCTTTCAATGCTATTTCGGGAATCTCGCGGCCCGCGCTGTCTGAATTTATGAACCTTGCCAGTACAATAGCGCATACGAGGTATGTGCTTCTAAATAGACTCGCTACGCCGTTGGGATCATTTATCCTGTTGATGATGATTGCGCGTCGTTCCGATGTATTGCTTGGCGAATACGCTCTGATCATGGCTTTTTATTTTGTCATGCAGATGCTGCCACTCCTTGGCCTTACAACATTTGTCATGCGCGAAGTCGCACGAGCCCCATCTCAAGCCGGAAAATTCTTTGCAACTATTGGATTTCTAAGCATTCTCGGCTGTGTATTGGTTAATCTCCTGACAGATTTTGCAATGCAATTTTTTAGCTATTCCTCATCCGTGGAGCAGGGCGTCCGTATCCTGGGGTTTATTATCGTGCCTGGGATTCTAATCTTCATCTGCGAAATAATTTTCATGAGCCTTTATCAGGCCAAGCCAGTAGGATTAATCGCCCTGTCAGAAAACTTGTCTCGAATAGTCCTGAGTATGCTGGTTCTCTCCAGGAATGGAGAACTGAAAGAGCTGATGTGGGTGTTTTTGTTAACGCGCCTGTGTGCCCTTTCTATCTATGTCGTCCTCATGTACCGGCAAAGAATACTTGTAGGCATACCCCGGCCTGATCTTGATCTTATTACCCGCACCTTTAGGGTGCTTCCTGCCTTTTTAATGGGCACTTTGCTGTTGGCATTCCTGGGTCGCCTTGATTTCTTTGTCTTGTCTATCAGTGAGGCTGTGGAAGTCATAGGTTATTATGCGATTGGTTACCGGGTGTTCGACATAAGCATAGTGATCCTTTCAGGCCTGATTATGGCCTTGTTTCCGTATCTCTCTCGAAAATTTGTCCAGTCGAAACTGCAATACCGCGTTGCCTTGCGGATCACGCTGTTAGGGTTTGCCGCAGGACTCAGCCTTTTTTGCTTCATAGCGATTCTTTTCGGCGAATACTATGTACTTCTGCTGTTCGCTAATCAGTACCCCTACCCTTTGCTCGCAACCCAGTTGTTCATGGCGATACTGGTTATCGCTGGAATTGATCACTTATGCAGCAGCCTTTTACACTCCTCGGACATGCAGATAGAGGATACTCGCGCATTGACACTGGGTGCTTTTTTCTACGTTGCTGCCCTGTTCTTTTTAGTACCTGCAGTGGGAATCCTGGGAGCCATAGCGGCGCGGCTGATCCACAATCTGGCACAGCTTATTTTTAGATTGCGCGCCCTTGAGAAAACTGTCTGCGGCATGTTGGCGCTAAGGGATATATTCCGTGTGTTGGCATTGATGGCAGTACTGGGAGTCATCGCTCTTCTCACTGTCGATGCCAACCTCTGGTTAAAAATTCTCGTGTCACTGTTCGCAGTAACGCTTGGACCTGCCCTGATGGTTGTCATTGGCCTGTTTCAGCCTCTGCGAATTCTGCGATTTTTTCGGAGAAATCGCGAAAAGCCCGATTCTGCGACTATGTCTGGACTTCTGGATATGATAGCTATGGATTTGCGTCGCTATTCCCGCTATCACAACGCCCAGGGTCGCAGAAATACAAATCGACATGTGCTTAACAAAAGCCAGATTGCCGTACTTCTCTATCGCATTTCTCACTATTTCCATTGCAGGGGTATGCGAGGAATCGCACAGAAAATGACCCGCGTCGGCAGTAAAGTAACGGGAGTCGTTATTGCACCGGACTCAGAGATCGGCCCAGGGTTCGTTTTTAGCGATGGTGATAAAGCCTACATACGCCTCAATGCCGGGAAGAATCTAACTTGCAGCGGCAATATTAATGTTGGCAATGAAATCGAAGAAAAGCGCATTCTGGGCAACTTCGCTATGTTACACTCCAACTCCTGTCAAAACCCGAAGCAATAGGGGGTCGGATTCGATACTGCAATAACAGCTACCTACCCAAAGATTATTCTCCCGGATTCCAATAAGATCTAATTTACTTTTTAACTCGCTGATTTTATTATAATTAGCTTCGTAAGATCGAATACATTAGAATTAATCACCTTATAAATTACCAGGAATTATCAGGTCAGGATATGGTTTTTGCAGAATTGAATTTCAATATTAGCAGATGGATTGCCATGTTGATTTTGCTGACAACGCTCGCAAACTGTACTACGGGCACCGGCCAGACAATTTCGTCGAACACACAGTCGCTCGGTAGCGGCCGGGACTCCAGCAGTGACTCCGCTGCGACTGATTCTGATGAAGCCCAGCCCGAACCATTGCCTCTCTTGGACACAAGCGAACTGAACATCAATGTTTCAGAATTCGACCTTTCAGAATCCATCGACCCACGGCCCCTTGTTTTCGAAAATGGCGATGAGGTCAGTATCACAATCTGGGGATATCCTGAACTCAATCGCTCCGCAGTAATTCAGCCGAATGGAACAATCACACTCCCCCTGATCGGAGAAGTTCGCGCCGCTGGTTTGACCGTCGAGCAGTTGCGAGAAATTGTCAAAGAGAAGTTGCAGCCCTATTCAGAAGTCAGCCCCAAGGAACTGAGGCACGGCGACTCGCTGTCCCTGCGCGTCTGGCAACACCCAGATTTGAGTGATATTTCGGTGATCGAGCCTGATGGCATGGTCACGCTTCCCCTGATTGGTCGATTACAGGCTGCAAACAGGACAGTTGAGGATGTGACAGCAGATGCCACGCAAGGCATCCAGGCATTCATTCGGGACGCACAGGTTACTGTAATACCAACGTTTTCCGGGCGCAGAACACTCTCTGATTTCGAGGTATCGGTATTGGCAGATAAACTCGCTCCGCGGGAAATTGCCGTCATAGGGGAAGTCGCTTCACAGGGTTTGATTCCAATAAATGGTTCTCTGCGGCTAGTTGAAGCTCTGGCGATCGCCGGTGTGGACCAAATTCAAGCTAACTTGAACAGTGTAGTGGTAATACGAAACACCCAGAGCGACTCACCAAGCTTTCAAAGCATGCGCATTGGAGATTTTCTGGATGGCACGGCGCCGGATCAAAATATTTACTTACAAAACGATGACATTGTGATCGTTCCGCGCACTTTTATTGCTCAAGTTGGCATTTTCGTCGAGCAATTTTTTGCTCGCACTGTGCCAGTTTTCAATTTCTGGACTGCAATTCATTCAGCAAGCGTTGCTCGCGAAGCAGCTAAGTCTGTGGAATTAATCAATGAGTCTCTACGCCGTGGTTTACTGCAGATAACTCCTCAAATTTAACTTCGTGTAGGTATATGACAAATTGAATAGCGATTGATAACAATCCAGATTTTGCAACAATCACAGAAATACAGAGAAGTTTCAAATGCAAGATGAAATGCTAGTTCCGATGCGGGAAATTTTGGGAATTCTGTTCCGAAGAAAATGGAGCATGGCTTTGATTTTCTGCAGCACGGTTTTTACAGCAATTTTTCTGGCCTATTTCCTGATTTCCCCAAGTTACGGAGCGGGTGCGACACTGATACTAAATGAGCAAACTGTTCTTCTTCAGCCTCTTCGCGATGGCCCGCCCCAATCGGATCTGGAACAAATGGTGAAATTCAGTACGCAGCAGGATATTATTGCCTCGACCCGAATAGCCACAGAAACAGTAGACAGAATTAAATTGTATGAATGGCGAACGATAGGTCACATTGAGCAATTAAAGAACTGGGTAGGTGACCTCAAGCGTAGCATCGGCGAGGCTCTGGGAATAGAAAGGTGGGCGACCCCCTGGGACGCCCGGGCCGCCGCTATCGGTGCTGTTGAAGATTTTATCTATACCTCGTTCCCTTCTGACAGTAACGCCATATCAATCGATTATAGAGCGAAAAACCCACAGGAAGCGGCTGACACGTTAAATGCCCTTATCGATGTGTATTCCGAATACTACTATGGGGTAATCGAAGAAAATGCAAACGGCCTGGTTGCTTATCTGCAAAACGAATTTGATAAAGCCGTTGATCGCTTGCATGCTGCCGAAATGGCGCTGACAGAATTTAAATTGGGAGCGACCTCTACTGGAGGGCCAAAAACCACTCCGGAAGACGGCCTGACTAAGCGGCCGCCCAATTTGTTGGGTATTACTGATAGCCTTCGGTTACAGTCAGAAATTAGCTCATACGTCCTCAGTCTTGAAGAAGAGCTGCGAATTGCGCAGGAAATACCGGACAATGATCGGCGTCAAAGATTGGTGGAAGACATTCAGGAGCGTATTGATTACTACGTGGATTTCGTCAATCAATTACCCAGACGGGAATTGGAAATGGTTAGGCTAACTCGCGAATTTGAGATTGCCCTTGAGGACTTTAACTTATTCCAAAGAAACCTAGCCCAGGCCAAACTGGTTGCAGGTGGTCAGACAGAACAGATCAATCTTATCGAAATATTCGAACGCCCTGAAGCCGATGGCACACCCGTTTCTCCTCGCAAACGCATGATCGTAATTATGGCAGCGTTCATGGGTGTCGTGTTGGCGATATCCTGGGCATTCGTCCTCCACTATTTCGATCACACAATCAGAAGCGCGTCAGAAGTCGAGCGATATTTCGGAATTCGTGTGCTTGCCTCTACTGAGCGCATTTAATTGCTGTTACAGCGTTATTCAGCCTGAAGATTTTTCTGATAATTGTAGGTTAAGAATGAATTTCGATAGTATTCGCAAAGATGTGGAACCCCTTTTCTCCCATTGTGAGAAAAATACGCGCACTTACCTCTCAAAAATTTTCAATCACGCCTCCTCTTATTCATTATACGAATCTCTGGACAATGAACTATTTGTCCGACATACAGAAACCGATCCCAAGAACACGTTGATTGTCTGTAGCTGTGAGCCGCAGGAGGGCCGTAGTACCATTGCTCTTATCTTGGCAGTGCTGGCAGCTGCATTCGAACCAAAAAAGAAGGTATTACTGATAGATGGAGATTTTTACAACGGCGGACTTAGTCAATTGCTAAATACAGGAGAGAAGACTCCTGGATTGCACGAATATTTTACCGACAAAATTGCATTCAAAAAATGCGTTCACGAGACTGTACTAAAAAATCTCTCTTTTGCACCCATGAGTGAAAACCTTACCGAAAGCCCAAAGCTTTCACAGGAAAAATTCAAAAAGTTCATGGAGATGGCATCAACCGAATTTGATCTGGTAATTATTGATTCTTCTTCTAATAATCGAAGCAAGTCGTTTATGTCGATGGCAAAAATAGTCAAGAATTCACTGCTGGTTATCAAATACAACGGCCCTACTCGACAGCAAATTCAGAATCTGGTGGATGATCTCGAACTTGGTCAAGCTGAAATCATAGGCGCAGTAATCAGTCAGAGGAAATTTGACGTCCCGTGGATTTTTTATGGTTAGCGTGACTGATCGAGTCTCGGGTATCGATTTTATTCGTGCCTTCCTCAAGAACTTCAAGAGTCCTTTCTACGTACTCTGCGCCATACTCGTTGGTGTTGCGGGCGCATTCATTGTATTGATAGGGGTAGATGTCAGCCCTGCCCTACCTGTCGCAGTGATGGTTGCTATCCCCGCTATTATAGTTGCGTGTTGGAAACCCCGTATTGCCATGCTGGGGTTTCTGTTTCTCATCTTGTTCGTTGAAGAAACCCCCGGTGGAATCGACGGCGTTGAACGATCTGAGCGAACGTTTTTTTACTCCGTGACAGTTGGCTTGCCTGCAGTTTACATCCCGGACTTACTGCTAACGGGTATACTCGCACTTTACTTCCTAAAATTTGTCTTCCATCGAGAGCGGTTTCCTTTTCAGGTCGATAAAGCGGGGGTGGGTTTAATACTATTGTTCGCGACCACCCTGATGTCCATCGTTGTTTCCCTCAGCAGCTATCAGACATTCGGCCCACCAATATTGCCAGGGAACTATGGTTTCTTCGAAGGTGCGGAACTGCCTGAAGAAATAGCACGGCTGGTGGCTATCCTTCAGATGAAACTGTTCGTAATTGTGTTTCCATCTTACCTACTGGGTTTGTTTTTCTTTCGGGAAAAGAGGGATCTGGACCAGGGCCTGCTGGTGTTTTCTGCCGCCATGGTGGGTACCATCGCACTGGCTATTGGGCGCCTGATCAGTAACCCTGACATGGTGGCTTCCCTGGTTACCGTGATAGTAGACACTGTCAGCATATGGTTAATGGGTTGCGCACTGTTTTACGTAATTAGTCGGTGGGCCCTGCGCCATTACTCTAGTTGGGGTACAACTGTCCGTGTAATTTGCGCAATTTTCTGGGTATTGTTGATTCTTCTATCATTTCGTCGCACGCTCTGGGGCGCTATTGCCATTGCATTTCTATTCTGGCCGTTGATCCTTCCCAGAAAAGCTTGGGGAAGGCTGCTTTTCCTTATCAGTGTAGGAGTCATCGTCGCGGGAATTTTCTTTGCAGTGACCCCCGTTGGACAAGTGGTTTTCGGTTCAGTCATGGAAAGAGCCAGTGAAACGACTCTATCTCAGGGGTCGACTCAGTATCGATTTGCAATGCTGGTCTGGTTCATTGAGAGCCTGGCAGATACCCCTGCATTTGGCCATGCGCTGACACCACTGTGGGACGAAACCGTCCAGCTGCGGCGTCTGGAAGTGACTATGGAAGGCATCCACAGCCTTTATCTCTGGATTCTTCAAAGATTGGGCCTGGTCGGGATTTCCATCACCCTGATTGCTGGCGTGCTGATTACCTTGAGATTTCGAGAAGTCTATCAAATTGTAAGAAGTGAAAAAGCCAAAGTCCTTACTGGCGTAATATTCCTTTCCTACATAATTTTTATTCTCAATGGCATACTTAATCCAGTCTATGGACAGGTCCGGCAAATGATATTATTCGGGATCGCCCTCGCGCTCGTCACTCGATTACCTGCCATTTTCCAGAAGGAAACCGACGAAGAAAAAGCAGCTGGGCAGGGTCTTGGTTCTGTTGGCAAATTTTCTCGCGACACCCTTATGCGGTGCGCATAATTCTTTGGAGGTGGATTACTTCGGCCAAGAAACGTTGTATAGTCCATAGCGGCATGTTGTAAATGGTACTAATTTTAAGAAGTCGATGACCCTATGACAGTCAATATTATTGGTATTTCCTGTTTCTACCACGACAGTGCCGCCGCCCTGGTTCAGGATGGAAAAGTAACGGCCGCGGCCCAGGAAGAAAGATTCACCAGGAAGAAACACGACCCTGCATTTCCTTCAAATGCAATACGCTACTGCCTGGAAGAAAGCGGTCTATCACTGGCCGACATTAATCACATTGTTTTCTATGATAAACCACTGATAAAGTTTGAACGCCTGCTCGAAACTTATCTGAGCTATGCCCCCCAGGGTCTACGTTCTTTTTTCTCGGCTATGCCCATATGGCTGAGGGAGAAAGTATTCATCAAGAAAACTTTGAAAGATGAATTGAAGAAGATCGGCGACGGCGGTAATGATATCCCTCAATTGCTGTTCACAGGTCATCATCAATCTCATGCAGCTTCAGCTTTTTTCCCGTCTCCGTTTGAGAAAGCAGCGGTGCTGTGCGCAGATGGAGTCGGTGAATGGGCAACAACTTCAGTGTGGCTGGGTGAAGGTAATCGCCTAGATCCAAAATGGGAAATCACGTTCCCACACTCATTGGGACTGCTCTATTCTGCAATGACCTACTTTGTAGGCTTCAAGGTGAATTCCGGGGAGTACAAATTAATGGGCTTGGCTCCCTATGGAGAACCCAAGTTCGTAGATGTAATCTACAAGCACCTCCTAGATCTGCGCGAAGACGGCAGCTTTCGCCTCAATATGAAATACTTCAATTATCCTGCCGGCCTCACAATGACGAATAGAAATTTCAGCGATTTGTTCGGCATGGAACCAAGGTCGCCTGAAACAGAGCTTACCCAGGTGCATATGGATCTGGCACGGTCGATTCAAGTAGTCACCGAAGACGCAATTCTGAAGATAAGCCGTAAAATAAAAGACAGTTTCGATGTAGACAATCTTGTTCTTGCCGGCGGAGTGGCACTAAATTGTGTAGCCAATGGCCGTCTGAAACGGGAAAAGATATTTAAAAACATATGGATACAGCCTGCGGCCGGAGATGCCGGCGGCGCATTGGGCGCGGCCCTTTCTATCTGGCATGAGTATCTGGGAAATCCTCGCAGCGTGACTGAAGAGATGGACGCCATGCAAGGATCTTATCTCGGCCCTGCTTACTCACCGGCTGATATCACAACCTATCTGGATTCAGTGGATGCCCCCTATGAGGTAGTCGAAGATGCTACCGAATTCATGGATCGAGTAGCGACGGTACTTGCGGAAGAAAATGTGGTTGGGTGGTTTCAGGGTCGTATGGAATTCGGACCACGAGCGCTGGGTGGCCGCTCAATTATTGGTGATGCGAGAAGCACCAAAATGCAATCCACGATGAATCTAAAAATAAAGTATCGGGAATCGTTTCGCCCGTTCGCCCCATCTGTAAAAGCCGAGAAGGTATCGGAGTGGTTTGATCACGAGGGTGATAGTCCCTATATGCTGCTGGTTTCGGATGTACATCCAGATCATATTCTGGAAATGAGTGAAGCGGACCGCGCGCTATTTGGGATCGAGAAGTTAAATGTACCAAGGTCACATATCCCAGCCGTTACCCACGTTGATTACTCGGCGCGCATTCAAACCGTGCACCAAGAGACGAATCCCCGTTATTGGAACTTGATTGACCACTTTGAAAAGAAGACAGGTTGCCCTGTCATCATCAACACATCCTTCAATGTGCGGGGCGAACCCATCGTATGTACTCCGGAAGATGCATATCGTTGCTTTATGCGCACCGAAATGGACTATCTAGTGCTGGAAAATGTCATATTGACTAAGTCCAACCAACCCAAGCGGGAAGAAGACGAGTCCTGGAAAGATGAATTTGAACTGGATTGAGCAATAATACTCATGGATTATAAGGAAAAAATTGAACCTTTAAGCACCCCCGAGTATAGAAAATTCGGGTTGATGTTCGGATTGATTATCGCTTTTCTATTCGGCTTATTCTTTCCACTTGTTTTCGGAGCATCATTTAAACTCTGGCCGTGGGTTGCCGGTTCAATATTTGCATTATGGGCGTTGGTCGCACCAGCTTCAATTCGCTTCGCCTATTTCCCGTGGATGCGGTTCGCGCTCGTGCTCGGGTTTGTAAATACCCGCGTCATACTTGGGCTGACTTTCTTTATTTTGTTTCTACCAATCTCTATAGTTTTGCGAATCTTTGGAATAGACCCATTGATGCGAAAGGTTTATGATCGCAAAATCGACACTTATTGGATTGATAGTACTAAACCGGAATCGGATGGGATGGAGAAACTCTACTGATGTTTGAACTACTGAAAGATATCTGGGGTTTCGCTCGAGAACGGAAAAAATTCTGGTTGCTGCCTATTATCATAATCCTGCTGCTGCTTGGAGCAATCATTGTCGTTTCCCAGGGTTCGGCCATTGCACCATTCATCTACACGCTCTTCTAGGGTATCTGTGCTTCTACCGTTTATTTAAGAACGTTGTCAAAGGCCTTTCCTTAGCAGCCGGTCCAAAGGCCGAAACATTATTGAGGGGAAATTTCACCGGCAGACATCGATCTCTTGTGGCCAATTACCCGTCGCAGCGCAGTAATGACCTCCTCTGGTGTGATCATAGCCATACATTCGTTATGCCGGGGACATTCAGCTAAAAAACAGGGGCCACAACTTATTGGATGGTTGAGGACTCTGGCATTTGCCGAAACTGGTTGCCAGATTTCTATGTAATTTTTGCTGCTCATGAGAGCTACCATAGGCATATCGAGAGCATCGGCAATATGCATAGGGCCGGAATCAGTACCGATAAAGGCATCGCAAGATTCGATAAGTGCAGCACTTTCGCTCAAGGACGCCTTCTCGATAAAATTGTGCACATTATTCCAGCCATTTTGTGAAACAGTTGCGTTCACGGACAGTGAAAAATTATGTTCATAGGCGCTTCCAATAACTACAAAATCGCAATCAGGTAGTTCCTGAATTAAAAGCCTCATCAATTCGAATATTCTATACTCAGGCCACAAGTCTGCAGGCTGCTCGGAACCAAAGAATAATACAACGCGCTGATTCTTGTTACCCCGAAAATTTCGATTGACCCAATCCCTGTCCTGTTCACCTATGGTGACATGTTTTGAGAATTTCTGACTCAGGTCCGGATTGACAAGAGCCAGCGTGGTGGTAACGATGTTTTCGCTTTTGATGGCTGAATCCGAGGGCAGCGGAAATGGGTGAGTCAGATAGGGGGCCAGGCCCGGAGCTGCGTATCCGACCCGATAGACAGGTCGCGCGATGCGCATCATGATTGAATTCCTGAAGTAATCTCTTCTATTTGATGAAGTCGTGTTAAATGTTGGAACATGAAGGTCGACCCACAGGTCAATCCGTTTCTGAATCAAAGCTACAAAAAATTCCAGTCGCTTCCGTACACCATTCCCTGTGTCATACACAATCACATCGTCAATATTGGGGTTGCCTGAGACCAGCGGGACAATACGGGGCCGGATGATGACGGTCAACTCTGCATCTGGGTATTTTTGGCGCAGGGCTTCGATAGCAGGGGTAACGCAAATAGTATCGCCGATGCCATTTACCATAAGGCATGCTATTTTATTGACCAGTGATTGTTCCGGCAGTTCCGGTGTTTTTCTGTCCAATGAACTCATGTCTTCAAACTTATACAGGGAATAAAATTCCATAGTTGGCTGCTATCATCGCCAGAAAGAACGCAGCTTCAAGAATTCTGTGATTAAAAAGTCCATGGAACCAGTCATGTATTGATTGTTACAATAAATGTCCGTTTCTGATTTCGCACTCTTAAGAGAATCGCGTTACGAGTAATTCTTGCGCTCAAATAACCGATATAGCAACATAGCTGCTTCTTGCAGAAGAGGCAACATCAGCATATGAACGACTCAAGGCTGGAGCGATTTAAAGATGTACTTCGCTGCCCGTATTGCCGCGGAACACTAATATTTCGGCAGCAATCTGCGCAATGTGATGGCTGTGAGGCAAATTTCCCAATCTTCCGCGATATACCACTGTTGATGACGCAAACCAGCAAAGTGCTTAGTGAAGAGAAACTTTCGAGCTCCGACGGCAAGAACATGGTCGAAGAATACTCCCGCTCACAAGTTGACGACGGGGCACCCACCCCCTCGCTACTTTCTCGCTTTATTGCCCTGATCAAACCCCCGGATATCATGCTGGACTATTTAGATCACACTGAAAACCATCCCCTGAAGGGTATTTGGGGAGATGGGGGCAAGACACACTTGGCGCTGAACGTTGGTGGCGGACCACATCGAGAAAGCAATAGCCCCAATGAGATTACCATGAATATCAAGCCCTTTTTTAACGTGGACCTTGTAGGGGACGGCCACAATATCCCTGCGGCAGATGACTCCTTCGATACAGTGCTCAGCATGTCTGTCCTGGAGCATGTGGACGACCCGGTCAAAGTAGCACAGGAAATGTTTCGGGTATTGAAACCCGGTGGCCAGTTGTATGTAGAGGTGCCGTTTATACTGTTTTACCACGGATATCCATCGGATTTTACCCGGTGGACCAGCGACGGTCTGAAGAAATTGTTCCCAGACCTGGAAGAGGTCCAGACAGGCATGACTAAAGGTCCTGTTTCCGCGATGCTGCAATCTATCAATGGTGTACTCATCATATTGATCCCTTCGAATCTAGTGATTCTTAGGAAAATTGTAAGCGGTATCTACCGGTGGGTGTTTTTCCTCTTCAAATATGTGGATTTACTGGTAAGAGACAATCCATCAGCTCATATAATGGCGGGCGGCTTCTACATTATAGGCAGAAAACCTGTAGTGAGCGATTGACTTGGAAAATCGTAAAAATCAATCCCGCCAGAGGCTGATAGCCTGTTTTTCATTTTACCCCGTGTCAGGACCTTCTGTTCGGCACCGTATCCACAATTACTGCTCACTTTGGCAAAAGTCGGGCTATACCTTGGAGATGCTGCCGTTTCTGACAGAAAGCCTTTATCGAAAACGGCGACACATGGGCTTTTTCGCAAGTTGTTACAAGGCCGTGATGATAACGTTTTGTCTGATCAGGTTACTACTTCGGCTTAGTCGAGTGTCAGGTTACGATCTAGTCATAATCCATCGCGAGGTGTGCCCCCTGGGCGGCGGGGTTTTCGATCGATACATTACCTCAAAGAATGGATATGTAATATATGAGCTGGACGATGCCGTATGGTTACCGATGCCTTTAAAAATCGACCAACGTAAACACTTCTTTTCAGAAAACAGTATTCCTAGACTGATGACTGAGTGCCGTATGGTCGTGGCAGGAAACCAATATATACGAGATTTCGCCTTACGTTACAATTCGCAGGTTGCCGTCATTCCAACCCCCTATGATGACCTTGGCGGTCTTCAATACAAACCTAAACGCAAGCTTGTACCTGTGATTGTATGGATCGGCAACGTCGGCAACGATGAGTATCTGGATTTATTGAAGTCGCCTCTCACTAGATTGGCAAGCAAGTATGAATTCGTCTTCAGAATTATTGGCAGCACCGAATATAGCGGTTTTCAGATTGAAGGCGTGAACGTCGAATTCATGGAATGGGACCTTAACAGCGAAGCAAGGTGGCTATTAGAGTCCGATATTGGTGTGATGCCCCTTTTTGACAGGGAATATGAGAAAGGAAAATGTGCTTTCAAACTGATTCAATATGCTTCAGCGGGTATGCCCCTGGTTGCATCACCGGTAGGAATGAACCGGGAGGTTATCCAACATGGAGTTAATGGGTTCCTGGCAGAAACAGAGGAGGATTGGCACAGTGCAATCGCCAGATTATTGGAGCAGCCATCTCTGCGTAGTGAGATGGGGTCGCAGGCTTATGCAACATTTAGCAAAAAATATACCCATAGTGTGAATAGCGTGAAATGGCTGAATGTTTTTGAAGAAATTCTGAACAATTAAAAGGTCTGTTGATGTTGAACACCAAGTTAACCTGGCATTGGAGACTAGCAAGTATTTATTCGACTCTTTCAACCGCAATTGATTTAGCAAAAGGCGGATTGGTTCGTTTTTCGAAAAGGTCGCACCCATCACAGACAGTCGGTACTTCGACGTTGCCGTTGCGGACATACTGAGATCGTGCAGAACGGTATTTTGCATTGTTCCAGATTGCATCAAAATTTTCTTTGTCGATATCTCCAAAATCATATTTCGCGCCGCTCACTACACAGCATGGAGATACTTTAGCATCTGGATTTACCATCCAGTAACGGTAAAGAAAAGAACAGGAAGTGGTCGCCTGATCATTGCTGGCGATTTCCACTCCCTCTTCTGTCTGACCGGATTGTACCTTAATCGGGAACCATTCATCTCTGAGCTTATCCTGTTCAGGGGCTCCAAATGGAAGCCCAACGGGGATGCACCGAAATTTGTCAATTCCCATTTCTTGAGCTAGAAAACGTGCGGTTTCCACCTCGTGTTCATTATGTTTCATCGGGATGAATTGCCACTCGATCAATGGTCGTTTCATGCCCAGTTCATTTCGGCGTGCGACCAATCTGCGTGCATTATGCAGCACCAGCTCCAGATCGCCCTTTTTACGGTATTTTTCGTAAACGTCCTGACTCGCACCATCGATAGAGAGGCAAAGGAACTGCAGGCCACTATTTAGCAATCGATCAATTTTCTCATCACTGAGTTCCAAAGAAAGATTGGAGCTTAGATGCGTAGACAGTCCCTTATCACGGCAATAAGCAATCATGTCGAATATTTCAGGATTTAATAGGGATTCGCCCCAGTTGAAGAGATTGACTTTGTAAGCCCAGGGCGCCAAATCGTCAACTGCCCTCTGGAATGTTTCAAGGCTCATCAGCTGGCCCTTTCGACCCGCCTCCAATCGGCCTGTCGGGCAAAGGGGGCAGCGTAGATTACAGACGTTGGTAGGATCGATTACCAGAATGTAAGGCCTCCCTTTTAGCCTGATTTTTCGAAGCCTGTATTCCAACTCCACGGTCAGTAGATTCCACAACCGCCTGGGCGTACTGTGAGTTAATATGACATACAAGCCCTCATACGAGCGCGCGTAGGTAGGCGTGCCAAAAACTTTCCTCGAAGCTATTGACAGAACTCTCTTGATTCTTGCCTCTATTTTCATCTACTTTCCCAAAATCGATTACAACCCTGTATGAGTTGGGGAAACAATAACCCAGCGTCCAAATCGGCTCAAGGCAATACACGCCCCAACCTAAGCTAAAGTATGAAATTCATCCCGACTCGGACATAGCCCCAATATATATGGCAGGAATTAGACATCATAGCAACCGGTAAGTAATCCTCCACTTCTAATCAGGTTTCTGAGCATTCCCAGGTATGGTTACGAAGCGAGTAATGTGTATGATACATTACAAAATTCTCAGGTGATTGTTCAATGCACCAGGAAATCTGATGAAAGTACTTCATGTAGTAGACTATTTGCCGGGTATCCATGAACATGTCGGAGGCGCAGAATTTGTTGCCCAGAGAATGATCCTGGAGCAGGAAAAACTCGGTATCGAAATCGAAATAGCTACCCTGCCCGCAGACTTTAACCTGCCAAATCCCCCCTGGAAGGCCCACTATGAGTACGGAAACCTTGATCAGTATCTCGGCAAGGCATCCTATGCCGTAAAGCAGATGTTCAAGCCAAACGACCCAATTCCTGCAGCCCGGCTGCAATCAATTATTCAACACAGCAAGCCCGATATAGTTCACTACCACAACCTCCACTTTTCTGGTCTATCTGTCCTGACAAAAGCCAGGGCCGCCGGCATCCCGTCATTCAAATCTATCTATGACTACTGGATTTTTTGTCCATCCAATATGCTATTAACCAGCTCCGGCGAATTATGCAAGCAAGGTCAGGGGGCCCATTGTGTCGATTGCGTTGGCAAAAGGCGCTTGCGGGCCCTGAAGCCCCTGAAGCGGCACTTTTTTGATAAGCGTAAGAAGGCTTTCGGTGCTTTGACCGGGCAGGTAGATCGTTTCATGGTACTCTCCGAAGCATCGCGAGACTTGATGATCCATCAAGGGATCAGCCCTGACAAGATTGTAGTCGTGCCCCAATACATCTGGGAGGAGGCCGAGAAATCACGTATTGTCGACGATCCAGTTCCTGGCCGACTTGTTTATGTGGGCTGGATCGACGAGCGCAAGGGGCTTCATGTAGTTGTTGATGCATTTCTACAACTAGCCGATGAATTTCCGGAGCTGCATATAGAGATTTTAGGCCTTCCCGCCAGTGAGAGCTACAAAACAGCCATTCAAAGCAAATTGAATGCAAGCGGTCATTCATCGAGAGTAAATTTCAGGGGGCGAATATCAAGATCCGACCTGTTGTCGGAACTCAGCAAAGCGTTCCTGGTTACTGTTCCCGAACAGTGGGAAAATATGTCACCTGTAATATTGACTGAATCCATGGCCGCCGGGGCCTGCCCTCTGGCGTCCAGGGTTGGTGGAATAAAGTACTTCATAGAAGACAATGTGAGTGGCTTGCTAGCGGAGAGGGATGATCCCACCGACTGGGCGACACACATTAGATACGCGATGAACAATAGATCAGATATACTGGCGATGCGACAGGCGGCTAAAGACAGAGCACGATATGTGTTCGACCCAAAGACGATCAATGAAACAATGCTCCGTGTTTATGAGGAAGCAATTGAACAGGGCCAACAGAACCTGAACAGGGAATGGCGTGACAAACTGGACTGAAGGCAGATTAAAATGCGTAATCATGTGTGGCGGGAAAAGTACCAGATTTGGATCCAGTGGCCATAAGAGCGGAACCGAAGTTCAGGGGCGTCCCCTGCTCGCACACGTCATTGAATACTGGCAAGAGTACGCAGACGATTTTATTTTTATCGTAAAGCATGGAAAAGAAGAACTGGTGGACTATATCAAGAGCCTACCGATTCGCTCCGAATTCGTTGAACCAGAACGTCTTGGCGGAATAGCTGACGGCTTATCCTACGCAGAACCGTTTATCGATGGGCCGTTTATTATGGTGCTCGGAGATTGTTTCTGTCACGGCGAATTTGATTTCAACAGAAATTTTGATTACGGAATTGGTGTGGTTGAGTCCCACCCCGAACAGATCAAAATGAATTACTCAGTGGAAGTCGGTGACGACGGTCTGATAAAGTTTGTCAAAGAAAAACCAGAAATCATATTAAACAACTTGTGTGGCACCGGGTTTTACTTTTTCCAGAAAGAGATATTTGACTATATAAGAAAGACCCCACCATCAAAACGAACAGGCGAACTCGAGATTACCGATACGCTGGAAACTCTTCTAGGAGAGAATATCGAACTCACTGCGGTTAAACTTAATGGCAGCTATGTCAATGTTACTACCCCGCAGGATCTAGACACTGTTCGAGAGGCGCTGATCACCGGACAGGACTCGATGCAAGACAGCTAATGAAAATTGCAATTTTAGGTACTCGCGGTATCCCTAACAACTACGGAGGCTGCGAGGCGAATGCGGAAATGCTATCGCCGATTTTCCTCGAAAAAGGGCATGACGTGACGGTATATTGCTCATCCGAACATCTGCATCAGCAACCCACATGGAACGGTGTTGAGCTCAAGCACATCTACTGCCCTGAATCCAGATTCGGAATATGGGGGACACTACTATACGACTTCCTCTGCCTGCAAGACGCACTAAAATCAGAATTCGACATCGTTGTTGAACTGGGTTACGTTCCCGTAGCCCTGTTTTACCCATTTTTTCGCCGTCGCAATAGCCTGTTATTCACCAATATGGATGGCCTGGAATGGAAAAGAAGCAAATGGAACTGGCTCCTTAGAAAATTCACATTATTCACTGAATATCTGGGAGCACATTACAGCGATGCACTAATTGCCGACAATATTGCAATCCAGGAACACTTAAAAAGTGCCTACCAGCAAGATAGCTATTTCATAGCCTACGGCGCAGAATCCATTAGCAAACCTGACCCTGGTGTACTAATAAAATATGACCTGCAAGCAAACGAATTTTTCATGTTAATAGCCCGGCTTGAACCGGAAAACAACATTGAAATGATCCTGGAAGGTTACTGCCAGTCTGAGTCCGAAAAAATCATGATAGTAGTAGGCTCCACCTCGACTAAATTTGGGCAGCAGCTCACCAGACGATTTAGCAGTTTCGAAAAAATCAGATTCCTGGAAAGCATATACGATTATGCAGATCTGAGTAGCCTGCGCTGGTATTGCAGCTGTTACTTCCATGGCCACTCCGTTGGAGGCACAAATCCCTCTCTACTCGAAGCAATGGCAACAAATGCATTCATCGCGATCCATGCCAATGCATTCAATGAAACAGTTGTAGGGGATGGCGCACTCAGATTTTCCACTGCCGCGGAGGTTGCAGCAATCATGAGAAGGCGGGATTTTCCTGAAAAAGATAAATTCCTGGCTGGCAATCGCCAAAGAATTACCGAAGAGTACACTTGGGAAAATTGCGCCCAGCAGCATCTGGATGCCTTCGAAAGCGAAATACTCAAATGCCCTGTGTAAATGACATAGCTGAGCGAGCTGGAAGAATCTGACAACATTTCCCGACAGAATTTGCAATAAATTGCCGGTATCCTAGGGGAATAAGTCGCTTGTGTTGCTAAATAAGGTCCAGCCCTGCATTTAGTTATGGAGAAAAGTCTCGTATTTGCAGCGATTATCTGAGCAGTATTTTGCAAAATTGCCAGCCATCAGACGTTTACGAAACTTCCTGTATTTATCACCATACCAAATTTCTTCAAATGTCTGATTCTTTACATTCCCCATTACTTCATCGCTGAAACAGCAAGGGACAACTTCTCCCATTGCCTTTATAAAGGCTGAATCGTATCCAACTGAACATCGATTGGCCGGTCGATAAAAAGTATTATCCCGGCCAATTTCTGCTTCTTTAAATATTTTCGCAAGAAAACGTTCCGCGTTGCTAGCGAAGCTGTATTTAGGCACGAGTTCAGCCATAGTGGCCTTTATATGCGTCAACTCCTCAATGGTCAGCATTTTGTCGATTGAAAGAGGCACAATGAGTTCAAACTCCACATAGTCAACCCCTACTTCCTCGGCAAAATCAAACATGGCCTCTATATTGTGCAAATTCTCCTTCTGGAGCACATTCACAATACTGAATACGCAGGATTTCTGTTTGTTTGCTTCCACTCGGAATTTGTGAAAGGCCTTCATATTTTCCTTAAGCGTGTCGAACTTGTTTACACCATGAATGGCTTTGAATGTTTCTGCATCTCCCGAGTGTACCGAGCAACGAGTCCGATTCCATCCAATTTGAACCATCCGCTCTGAAATTTTCGGCTTCATCAAAGTGCCATTTGTCATTAAATAGCCACGCAAATTCCTGGACTTAACTTCTTCCATGATCCCGACGACGTCTGGGTGGGCCAGAGGTTCACCGCCCCCGACAATATTAACCTCAGTCAGGCCGGGAGGCATTCCATCGAAAAGTTGCTTGTAGTCATCCAGTAGCATCCACTGATTTCTTTCCCTGATCTTCTCGGAACGCAAGTCTTCAGGTGGCAAGTATTGGAGGTAACACATAGGGCACGCGTGATTACAGATCACATCTGTCGGATTAATTCTGATCTGAAATGGCCCCAACAAGGTCACCCCTGCGGCCGTACTAGCATGCCGAACGCCATGGGTAACAGCACCTTTCAATCCGAGGCGTTGAATGCCCTCGAGCATCATTTTTGGCTTGGTGACGAATTCAAACATAGATGTACATGGATAAAAGTAAGGTAACAATTCGGGGTGTTTTCAAGGCTGACCGGGCTTGTGTTGTCCCTACCTTAGATTGTAGCCAACGCTACCACGTCAACAAGTCGATATCAAGATGAGCGAGCGACTGAAATACACACAACTCTTTAGTGGTTATTGGGCAACTGACAGAATCCGAAAGATCCCGTAGAGTAGAATCTTCAGTGACGCCTGGCCAGTTTCCGGAGACCAAATATTTCGGATCAGACGTCCTAATTAGGATTGCATTTCTGTCGGTTCAAGGAATGCTTTGAAAGAAGTGATAATGCACAGCTACTATTGAAATTCAGGTAGCCAGTCAGCGCTCACCTGCGCCATCTGGGCTCGTATTTCTACGTGCCCAGATGGAGGAGATCAATTAAGACTAATCCGGTATCATTTTTGAATACCCCGGCTCGCGGTGTGGGCCGGGAGCGATTCTGTTTCTGCGGATCATGGAATAGCTATAGGTGTCTGGAACTGGTGCCAGAACCAAAACTGACTCAGGTAACCTAGTGGTTAACGTGGTTGGGATGTGAGTAAAACATGGAATGAGCACCCCGTCCCTCAGCATTATGGGGGCTGCTCTGTATTTCCCAGCCTTCATCGGGTGCTCGAAGTGCAACAAGCAATACCAGAGTGCTCACGAAGGATAAGATCAACAAAAGTGTAAACATATGTTAGTCCCGTAAGTTACGCCGTGCTTTTCTTAGTTAGTCGGCAGTGGACAAGAAATTGCTTAACCTTGGCAAAAGTATAGCCACCCTTTCCTGAAATACTTTGAGCTCAATCGCAAAATCATTGTTTCATAGCGGGTCATTGGGAAATGTTCTCCATAGAAACAGCTAACCTCGGCTTAATCCGGCATCCTTTAAAGGATATTTCCTACAGTGGTTGCACTAACAGTTTTCGTTGCCGCTAAAATCCGGATTGAACTGCTGTTATATTTTTTATAACAATAAGTTATGTTCACAATTGCCTGTAAAGACTGTGGGTTCTCTAGCTGCAATCGTCATCAGAGCGCATCAGAGGCACGAGCAGATTATGTAAGCCCTTGTTAAAATTCTAGTTTTTCCAGGTGCAGCATTTCAATTGCTGTTTGATACAGCTTGGTTATAACGTTCCTTCATTCCCCGGGGAATCCCACAGTCTGTAAACCTGGCTTTGCACAATTGCATAATGGCTAAACTGAAAACCCCGGCGATGTCATTGTTACCGCTTGGTCTTGTCTCGATGAAGTTATCCGCACGAAAAAAATTCCCGCCTGATACTTAGTCAGGATCCCTTTTCAATACCCAATCACGGATTCAATTCTCCCCCAGGCAAGACTTCACCGGAGATCATCTTCAGACTACTCCAGATACGCACCTGTTCTAACATGAGTTCTGCAGATATAATCCTACGCTACGATTGTGGCACTACTGTTCGCGTTGAATGCCGCCATGAATGCAAGGTAAAAAATCAACTGCGACTGCTTCAAACTCAAACAGCAGCAAATACAATAGGCGACAAATGAAGATTAAAGAACTAGGTAAAAACCTTGCCCTGATGGCGGCATCCGGCTTATTCGTTCTTATCCTCGTAGAAATAGGACTTCGGCTATTTGTTGATAACATCCCACACTGGCGACCCATTGATTCCGACCTCGGTTGGCGGTTGCGGGCCAACCTTAAAGGCTGGCAAGTGCAGGAAGGCAGGGTGTGGATAGAAACCAATTCCCATGGATTTAACTATCCGGAAATTCCCATAGCCAAACCTGATGATACTTTCAGGATCGCCATTCTTGGCGATTCTTTCATGGAGGCGTTGCAGGTTCCCCTGGAGGACACTTTCAGCATGTTGCTGAATGACGAACTCGGCGCTTCAGAAATTATTCCCGGCAAACGGATTGAAGTCATAAATTTTGGAGTTGGCGGCTACAACACCGCCCAGGAATTTTTATTGCTGAAAAATACTGTCATGGAATTTTCACCTGACGCCGTAGTGCTTGCACTGTTTTTCGGTAATGACGTAACAGACAACCACCCGGAAATGTGTGAGGGCTGCGACAGGCCTTTTATCCTTGCCGAAGAAGAAGGCATTGTGCTGGACACTTCATTTGCCACCACCCCGTTTTTTGAATTCAAAATGAGTCCGACCGGACAGGTATTGACCTGGGCACGCAACACATCGCGCATACTGCAACAAGTCGATCAGGCTCGTCGTGTGTACAATGCAAGGAAGGCGGAAGGAGCCCGATTGATGCGACAGACGGGTGAAATATTCGAGATCTACAAGCGCAATGCAGAGCCGCGATTCGAACAGGCCTGGCGCAACACTGCGGCCGGACTGGAGCTTATCGATCAGTTTGCGGATGAACATAACATCCCCCTGTTAGTACTCACATTACCGCTCAAAGAGCAGGTTACTCTTGACCGCGAACTCTACCAGGAAGCCCTGGAAAGCTCCGGCGAACCTTCACTTTTTGCGCCTGAGCAGCGAATAAATGAGCTGGGACAGCACCTCGGTTTCGAAGTTTTCAACCTGGGGCCGCCCATGCAGGAAATCGCCTGGCAAGAAAATATCTGGGTCCTGGGAACAGGTAACTACCTGGGCGATGGCCACTGGAATGAACAGGGCCACAAAATCGCTGCGCAACTCACAGCACCTGTACTAAAAGAATTTGTTGCTAACCTTAATAAATAGCTGCTCGTAAAGTTGCAAACTGGTAGAAGATCTGAAGTTCAGACTTCTGGGTTCAATGTAAGACCAGTCGGGTTACGGATCGGGCCGGGAAATGCAATATGTGCGTAGCGCCCGGTAATGTATCCGTCTTTATTGCCACACGATCAGGTTGATCTTCATTGTGGTCATTGATGCCTTTGGAAGTAAGCTGGTACGCATCGATGCTCTCCGCCTCCCAACCATTAACATCCAGTTCAAGATCAGCGGCATCGCTCCAACTTCGGTTTAGGACGAAGACCTGAACGCTGTCACCACCATGACTCGCGATTACTGACAGGCTGTCATATTCGATCCCGCTTGGATTATTGCCACGACCTCCGTCAACTTTGATCCTTCTGGAACCTTCCAGAATCACGGGCAGGTATCGCTCACCAGCCATGGGTGAAAGCAATGAGAACGCTAGACCAGATGGTCGCATGGGAAAATCGCCTCCTCCTGCGAGTATTCCCCAGGTTGCATCCTCAGCAAGATTGAATAGATACCCGCCCCCAAAGTTATTCTCCACGATGGTCATGAGCAAATCGGCAACTGACATACCCGCCTGGTAGTCTTTTAACCTATCGACTTCGATACGGGTAGGATTGCTCTTCTGAACCATAAGGGAGTATTCGGTCAGCCAGAAAGGCATATCCCGATCCGTAAGCTCATTCAATGCATTGACAGTGGCGGCAAGAGTTGCGCCGCCAGCCATTATCTCGTTGTAGAGATTTTCCTTGAAAAAAGCCGATGTGAAACCAGCATAAAAATTACCCTTAATTTGCTCGATATAAGGGAGCATGCCAGTGGTTGGGTCTAGTACATTCGCATTCCAATCCGCCAGCATGGGGACAGCCTCAATCCAGTCGGCGACTGTAAATGTCGACTCCACAGTCCCTTTTAACTCGATGCGCACACCCAGCCGATCTGACGTTTCCAGCATGGCTGCCGCAGTAGCCTTGCTGTAATCGAGGTAGCCCAGAGAAATATCATCATAATCATAACTTCCCTGGTAAGCCTCATTCGGTTCATTGCCAAGCTCAAAATGCACCACATCCCAGGGCGAGGTTCTTCCATTAGTGGCCCGCAACTGCCCCATGGGAGTGTCAGTAGAACCCAGGATGTATTCAACCAGATCAGCCGAGTTTTGCGGCGAATCGGTTACATTCACCGTGATTAGTGGCACCAGATTGTTGGCATCACAGTAGTTCAGGAATTCATGCAGCCCCCAGGAGGGGGTCTGATAATTGCCAAATGTGTCTATATTTTCGCCTCTGCTGCCGAGCGGCCCTATAGATTCTTTCCAGAAGAACCTGTCCGCATCAGTACCCGAAGGCCAACGAATGGACCGAACGCCCAATTCCTTGATACGTGCATCGGCTTTGCTGCTCACTCGCGGATCGCTCCCCACTTGCCGTAATCGTACTTCATCAAGATCAATACTCCCGGCAGCCACATTGCATATGCGAAGAATCCCGGGCTCTACGTCCTCTCCTGGCTCCAGAATAAAACTGTAGTCCTGCCAATCTCCAGAGCTTATCCTGGTGAGATTGTCCGGCTCTTCGATAGCCAGAAAATCGTAATTTGCAAAAAATGCGGACAAGACCGGGCCACCCGCAACCCTCCTCGCAGACACGTTAAGCTGATACTTTTGGTTGGCCTTTGAGTTTCCTAGTACAAGTTGAGTGATGCACGTATAGCCATCGGCGTCCTGGGAGATATTCAGATGCCCTTGATAGGATTTTCCTGCAAGAGTGCCGCCGTGCGCGGGGCTATCCTGAACATGGCTGATTACTCCATTAATACCCGGTTCTTCAAATTCGAGCCATTTTTGCAATCCTTCTGTGGATTGGTTGCGAAACGACCGGTCCTTGATCATTTCCCCGTATTCGATGATGCCACCACCGTTGTCCAGCCATTTCGAATTCACGCCGAACAATTCATCGTGAAGGAGTCGATGCTGTTGAGGGTCGCTGGCATCAATTGTAATCTTGCCATTTGCATCCGAGGCAGCAAGGGCAACTGCATTGGCTACAGGTGATTGCAGCCCGACAACATCTGACTGTTGGCAGGAGTTCAAGCCAACTAGAGCCGCAAGGCCGAAAACTGGAACAACCACGATAAGAATGCGTCTTACGCCGATGGAGATAGCCACCAGTGCCACCAGGCCGAGCAGCCATTTCAAAGGGGTTAAAATCAGTCTTATCATAAACATGATGTGATTCCAGATTTTCTAATTAAGTTTATTAGTCTTTCGAATTTCGTGCCAACTCCAAGCTGCTGAGAATGTACTTACCAACCTCAACTCCGTAAATCGTGTGAGTAAATTCAGAAATATGTCGCAGACCATTGGGCGCATGAATTCGAGCAACGCCATCGTATGGCGCCAGTATCTCGCTGGAAACAAAATAGTCGGCATCGTTACGAATACGGGGCAGCAAATCTTTATGTATCGAGGGGTTTATCAAGCCTGTTTCGGTATAAAAACCAGGAAGGTCCAGTAATATAAATTCGGCACCGTTGCTCCTGGCGACTTCATTCATACGGCGAATTAACAATTCGGCGAGCCTTAACTCATAAGGCGAGTAATCATAGTCCGTCGCCACAGCAAATTCATTCACTACTTCGGCGCTACGGTTGATCAGAATGCTCTTGGCCAGTTCCCAAACAGAGTTGAACAACATCGAATAGAAATAGGAGTTCTCACTTAACCATTGAATTCCTGGAATGGCATAGATTACATCCTGAATAAAAACGCCTGGTGTATGCTCTAATTTTCCGGTGGCCACCAACTCATTGTTCGCATCCAGTTCGAAAAATGCTGAACTCAGGTTATCCTGGTAGTCGTTCAGGTAAAAGCCCAACAGCACGAAGTCGGGCTGGTACTTCACCATCTCATGCTGCAAAAGCAGGAGCTCCTCGGCATTGCTGAAACCTGAAACTCCAGTATTGATAACTTCGGCCTCAATGCCTTGCCGGGCTAGATACTTTTC
The DNA here is from genome assembly GCA_024234395.1 of Pseudomonadales bacterium. Classification (GTDB taxonomy): domain Bacteria; phylum Pseudomonadota; class Gammaproteobacteria; order Pseudomonadales; family Pseudohongiellaceae; genus NORP240. The sequence continues at coordinate 1,489,361 of JACKOH010000002.1, read as the reverse complement.
CAGAACCGCAGAGAAAGTGTAATCCTGGTGTACTTCGTAACCCTGGGTATGGGAATCTCCCAGACTGACGATCCTGACCACACCCTCGGGTTTCTCGTAGGAAAAATCCTGTATATTGCGGAAACCCTGCGAGTTTGTCTGAAAGCGCCATTTACCGTCGATGCTGGTATGGTAAAAATCACTGTTTCTACGAATCGTACGCAGTGTGTATTCACCGTATTGCGCCTTCGTGTGGTAGCGCGGAAATAGCGGGACAGAGTCTCTAAACATCAACCTGACCACCCCCTCTGCAACCAGAAACATTAGCAACAGCGTAACGAGTAGAGTTACCAGCTTTGAGGTCAGGGTGGGCCGTGGCTTTGACGAAGCTTCAGCTGTTTGTTCAGCCATAGTTACTGTGCCTTCACTCATATCCCTGAGGGTAGTTTTGGGTTAACTAATACTGCATTTATCTGGCAGCAAAAAAGCACCAAGACAGAATTCAAAGCCCGATTTTAACACCTTGGCGCCGAAAAGGTCACAGAGCATGCTATTTTCCAATAAATACCGCCAAGTGCGACTGATTGCCGTAGCAGGCGAGACGGCCACCGCAATCCGGGAAACAAGGTACTCATTGCTAACTCCCTTTGTAAAACCCCCTTTCCGGAACATCACTGGGCATTCTGCTGTAAATGAGGTTTGATGATCGCTCTCTTCAGTGGAAAGCGCTCCTCATTGAACAGGATTAATGTGTAGTGCCTGGGAGGTGCCATTTCAGGAGTGTGGGGAGCACCCGTGAAATACAGACCATTAGAGTCCTTAGGAATTGAACAGTCCTCGGCAGATAGAACGTTACACCCGCAGTTTATCGATTCCTCGGTCGCCTGTAACGGCGACCCTAACTTGAACATAGAATCTGGATAGAAATAGCGGCGATTGGTTTTATTGTTTCCCGACTGTCCATCGTCACTCCCATCAAGGCTCTGATGTGACTTTGTCGTTACGTTCAGTTATTACAACATATTACGTCTGAAATTCTTACACTTGCTGTTCTCCCCAAAGTCTTTGATTGTAAGGGTGTTGACCAGGTTGTCGGTAGTGACGGGTCAAATAGGAGAAAGTGAAGTGTCAGAAAAGTTTACAAATTGCCATATCGCGCCAACTGAAGTCTCCATTCAAGGCATTGAAATAAAAAAGGTTTATATATTTGGTATAATATTTGCTTTATAATCTCAAGCAAAACTGAAAATCGTGATTTGGCCGCATCAAAGCAAGGAGTGACAAATTGAAAACGCTCAAAAATAGATTTCTCGCTCTGTTCGCAGCCCTGCTGCTGCCAATAGCCGCGAACGCGGGCTTGATTCAGTACACCAGCAACACCTTCGCTGATGGCTCCTACATGCTGGCGTTGGCTGACGTATCATTCACCGGTGCAGGAACCTATGCAGAGGGAGGCGGCCTGAATTCATTCGAGTTGGCGGTTTTTGACAACGGCGGTAGCGTCATAATTTCAGCAGGTAATCTGAGTAGCGGGTACACCAATGATGGATTCGCAAATTATCTGACCCTCGACGGTACTGGGGGCGTTACCAGCTGGTTTCTATTTGCAAATGTCAGTTATAACCCGTATATATACACGATCAGTCTTCCTTTTAGAGACGATGCGTACTTCATTGCGAGCACTAATACAATCTTTTCCAATATTGACAACCCCGGTAGGTGGACCCAAGCCCAGGCCGCAATTCCTGAACCCGGTACCTTAGCCTTGCTTGGACTCAGCCTCGCTGGATTGGGTCTGACCCGCAGGCGTAAACGACTCTGATCTAAATAAAGCCTGACTAGTTGCAACAAACCGGCTCGTATTCAACGCTTCAATGGAGCTGCTTGCGTACTTGGCTTGGCTTCAGAATAGAACAGTAGCGTCTCGAGTGACAGCTCCCCCTTATCAATCAATATTGCTGAACTCACAGCTCCTTCCTTTACAAATATGGGCTGTACACCCGGGTCAGGCAAACAGACATAATTGCAATTGCATGACGTATAGCCCGTAGTGAGCGGTTCGCCGAGTAATACGCGCTTAATTGGGCAATTTTCATTGACCTGACCATTCCCTGATAGCTCCAATCGATACCGCTCCATGCTTTCTACAATCGAAACATAGAATGGCTTATCCTACCCCCCTTTGTTCTAGATGCTGAATCAGGAATCATTAATCTACCCGATCTGAGAGGGAGCTCGCCCGAACGGGGTTGTGCCTAGCGGGGAATATCCTTTCAGGCGGTGCAGGTTCAGGTAGCATTTTCATACCGTTCCAGAATGCAGCGACGTTTGCAGGCGTTTGCAGGAACCGGTCTGCAAGCTTCTCGTGGTGACGGCGCTCACAGCGCACCTACAGGAAGCTTTGCCTCTGGTGGCCACACTTCAGGTAGTCAGTGAAGCCCTGCCAAAGGCAACCTGGCAGGATTCTGCCTTCGGCTTCCAGGTGGAAGAGGAGAATGCCGAGTAGTACTGCTAAACGATCCGGTAAAGCAGCGAAGTTGCTGGCTGGTGGCACCGGTAAAGTCGCGAGTACCGCGATGGGCCGGCGTCAAGGAGCCCTTCCGGCAAGGGTGCCCGCAGACCGCGTCAAAGTCCTTTTCGACAGGCTGTCCAATACCCGTGTAGTTACCAAGAAAAAGAAATCACCTGAGTCCTTTCAGCGTATTCCCGAGCAGCATTGACTGGCTATGACGTCTAAAAACGGCGTGATTGCTTTCAATTCATCCTCACGCGGTAAGTTGCTCAAGATCCTGGATATCCTGCGCTCGCCCGCGTTGAGCCCAACCTGGAAGACGGAGCGGCACTTATCGTCGACAACTGAACGAGAATCAACTACGCACTTTGGCTTTGGATCGGTCCAACAGGTTGTTCCCCTGTTTATTATGCAGTGGTCATCGTGACACTGTTGTCAGGAGTCTGATTCAATCGGCCCGGATGAGTAATCCTGACCCTTAAGCCTAAGGAACCTCTTACATGGACACCGCCCGTTTGCCAAGTGAATCTTGATGACGAGAAATAGTCGATTGCAGTCTTACATTCGGCCTGTTAACGGAGACTTCCTCCTGGCCTCTATGAAATTCGCCGACGGGGCCCTATCTGATTAAAGAGGTTTTACCCTCAAGAGGTTCCTCGGGTTTGACCCGCCGCGGTCCGACCTGTTTCGTCATAGCTTCACTTGTGCAATCGTTGGATGACCTCCGTCACGCGTTATTTCCGGTTCTTCTCAGGGCAGTACTCATGCACTAACCCGACTTGCCCGATAGGTTTCCTGTTTTTTTAACAACACCCAGGCGATTCTGGCCGTCTTATTGGCCAACGCCACCGCTACCTCGTTCACGTGACAGCGTTGCAGCAATTGCTCAACCCACGCATTGCCACCTGGCAAACCCTTCTTCAGGCGTCGCCGCACATGGTGGATAACCGCCCTGGCGCCATGGATCAAAAGACTGCGCAAATAGCCGTCACCTCGCTTGCTGATCCCCAGCAAGCGCTCTTTGCCGCCAGATGAAGCCTGCCGAGGAACCAACCCCAGATACGCAGCAAGCTGCCGGCCATTACGAAACCCCTCTCCATCGCCAACAGTCGCCGCGAGCGCAGAGGCAGTGAGCAAGCCAATGCCAGGAATAGTCTCCAGCCGCTGACTCCGCTCATTGTTTTCGTGCCAACTCTTCAGCTGCCTCTCCAGGCGCTTTACTCGATCTATCAACTGATCATGCTCTGCCTTAAGCTCTGCCAGTAAATACCTGGTGAGCATCGGCAGCTCATTCTCCCCATCTTCCAAGATGCCAGCGAACCGCTGTGAGATACTGTTTGTGCCTTGTGGAAGACAAATGCCAAACTCTGCCAAGACCGCACGGAGATGGTTACTCAGAGCATGGTGCAGATGCAATATAGCCTGCTGTTCCGGGCTTTTCGGTGTTACAAAGCGCATAGTGGGACGCTGTACTGCTTCACAAATGGCCTCGGCATCATTGCGGTCATTCTTATTCGACTTCAGATAGGGTTCCACAAACGCAGGAGCCATAATCCGAACTTCGTGCCCCAACCCACTCAACGACCGGCTCCAATAGTGACACCCGCCGCACGCTTCAATACCAACAAGACAGGGTGGCAGCTTTGTAAAGAACTTCTTCACCTGAGATCGAGAGAGACGCTTAAGCAACACCGCCTCCCCCTTGTCGTTAATCCCATGTACCTGAAATACATTCTTTGCCAATTCCAAACCAACCACGCTAATCTTGTCCATGGATACCGTCCTCTCTGTTAGTTGATGGGTAACGCTTCAACTATGGCACTTTGATGCCGAATTGGGGAGGGCGGTGTCCAATTCATCTGATTAATTATTGAACAGCTCTGGCCTGCAGACGAGTTTACTGACGAGGCGACTTGCCGCCGTCATGCATCGGCCTGTCAAGGCAAGTCAACGAAGTCAGTAGGCTCGTCTGAAGGCCCCGCCGGGCGCTTTCCATAAATCCCGTTCACAATTAAACCTACTTTAGGAACCTCTTATTAACGGTCGGACAGAATAAGTGGGGAACAGGTCACACTCAAAGCATACGATGATTGCTAATTATTTCACTATTTTCTTAGTATTGATCGAAGAATAGCTGATTGTGGTTGTATCTGGCAGTGTTCATTGATCTGCGTTCTCGCCACATTTTGGGCTGGTGCAGAACGCGCCGCGTACGGCCATTTGGCGGCGTAAACCGTCAGCGGAGCTGACCTTGCATTATGGCCACGGCTCGCAGAAAGCATGCAAGGCATACCGTCGCCGTGGGAAAGCCAATGGCTTTTTTGGCTACATGGGCCAATAGCCAGACTATCGAGACAATGCAAGAGCAGGAACTTACTTTGCCAACTTGAAGAAAGACCGCGTGCAAAGGAAACACCAACATACCCGCATCGAAGCGCAGCAGGATCTGTTGGGATGTATCGCGATCTTTACAACAATCGGCGGCTGCACTCAAACCCGGATTTTGTGAGCACCATCGACCATGAATCAACGACGGCTAAACTGAAGAAAGCAGATTAACTGGGTTGTCACAAATAGCTTGCCAACTGTACTTCGTGAAGGATGAGAAGGAATGAGAAGGGGCGTAATATTTTTAAAAAGCCGATATATCGTACCCGAGAAATCCGTCAGATTAACTGGAGAATCTATGCGTTGCCTAAATGATATCGGAAACAAGATATTTCCGATTCCTCAAGCAATGGATCTTCATCGACCGCTAAAGAGGTCACGACGAGCAGCGCTTTGGATATTCTCAGCAATTGCAATTTTAGCTTTTGATGATGTACCCATATGGGTTGGTCATGAGTTGCTTGGCACGGACAATGGAAAATTCCTGCTAGTGCATGCTGACTCCATGCCAAAGCCTCGAAAGCTATTGGTCAACACTTCAGACTCAATTCAAGATCGTCAACTACATCCCGAGCTCTTTGGAATAAACTCGAAGTGGTTAGATAACGGCGGGGGGATTATCGAGTATGGAGAGATGATAAAGGACAGGTCGTTCAGGAATCAAAGGGACGCTGCATTGAAACAATGGCTCGAATTTCCAGAACCCAGGATAAACGGAGTTATAAAACATGTAGTCAATAGTACTCAGCATGGAGGAGTCATTTCAGAAAGATCTTACCCTGGATACATGAATATATCGCAAGACAAACCGGGATATACTTGCCTCTCTCAACAAGTGCTAGGAAGTAGTGTGGCCAATCAATCTTATGAACTCCACATTTCAGCCAGGAAAAATCATGGTACACCAATGCTTTCGGTTTTCTTTGCCGACGACGCCTTCTTAGCTATTGAAGAACTGGACAACTTGGCACGCGTAGGTAGTAACAATTGGGCTGATTATTCATTCATATTGGAGCCAGAAAAAACGGTCTCTCCCGGGCTGCTGCGCATTTGTAATATCGCACCAGGAAGCGTGGATGTAGATGAAGTCCGCTTGCGACAACGGGGTGGTGATGAAAGGCCAATTGTCAGTTCTATAGCAGATTTGAGGATACGGCAACTAGGTGTCAAGTCTATTCGTTGGCCTGCAGGTACCGATGCCGACCGATTCCTGTGGAAAGAATCAATAGGGATTTTAAGCGATCGTGGTGAGAATATAGACACATTTGGAAAATACCAGACAACTTCATGGGGGCTCCACGAATTTCTTGACTATTGCGAGCAAAACGATCTTGTTCCACTAATAACCGTCAACGTAACTGATGATCCGGAAAACTCAGCGGATCTTGTGGAATACATTCTAGGATCGCCCTATACCCCAATGGGTCAACTACGTGAAAATAACGGTCGTCAGCTACCCTGGAATGTTCGTCACTTTGAGCTAGGTAATGAGCCAACTCCACTTTACCAGGAGGAATATGATTTTGATAATACTTCTCTTGGATATATAAAAATTGCCAAAGCTACCGCTATTGCAATGAGTGAAAGAGCTGAAGAATTGGGAGTAGAAATTGAATTGCAAGGAGTAGTTGATGCGACTTTTGCAGCCGCGGACTGGATCTCTGCTGTACCGATGCTATCTTCCTGGAATGCCAATGTTCTCGACCACGAGACTGGACTTATCCCTTACATCGACAGTATTAAAGGAAATTTTTATAGCGCATTCACCTATGAATCAGAAAAGAAGAACCTGTACGACGAGGTAATGGCTGGGGGCTCAACATTGGCGACAATCTTTGGTCAGTTCAATGATGCCATAGGACCGGACCATTCTTTCTGGCTTACAGAATATTCTGTGTTTGTCCAAAGGAGCTTTCCGGATGATATCGATCTAAGTTATGCAAAGGATTTTCAGTCCGGATTAGCTGTAGCCGATTTATTAATGACAGCAATAAAGAATAATTTCGGTGGTGCCTACCTGTTCAATCTTTCCGAAGAGGATACATGGGGTGTGCTGGCAAATAACACTGATTTCAGGCTGCGCCCGGGCGGAATTGTATTCTCAATGTTAGCGCAGATGGCTGGTGAGTACATTTTGCCCGTATCTATAGAGAACAATACCAAAATTAAAATCAAGGGTGGTAAGGGGAATAATCCTGGCGGGATGGAGTATGAAATCGTGTCCGCCATTGCTACTTACACGGAACATAGAGCCCAGCTTTATATTCTTAACCGTAGCTATAATGAAGACATAGAGATTGAACTCAGTGAGACCGGTTTCGCCACATGGAGCACTGAAGTCTATCAGTACGCGAGTGAAAATATTAGTGCCAACAATGAAGAAAACGAAGACAATGTAAAGATAGTTCAATCCTCTCTTTTACCAGGTACTAAGAACTTTACTTTTCCGCCAAGATCTCTTACTCGTATTGTACTCTTACATTAAGGTCCCAACCGCAATAACGATTCCAGAGGATCCTTCGGACTATTCCCCGAAATTCACTCTTATAGTTGAAAAATGGAATTTGTCGCAAGATGGCTACCATTCTGGCAACAGTCTTTAATCGGTGGTTGATCCTAGTTTTTCGATATTCGGGTAACTTGTTCCCGGGACACTCAAACTCATAAGAAAAGTCTGTACTTCTCTCAACGTCATCGGCCTTTTTAAACCTGCCGAGATTAGTACAGTGTAATAAAGAATCATAAAGTCGAGTTGCCAAGTATTTCCACTGCTGGCTATCCTGCAGTAGGCAGCTTCTAGACCCAGTCGTTCAGAATCTGAAAGCGTGTCTCGGCCGACAAGTTGTGCAGGGCCTGTGAGTCCCGCAGGAACATAGAAACGTTCTTCTACATTTGAGTAGACCGAAGCTAACGAGTTAACGACGTTTTCTGGAAGCGGTCGATTGCCAACTAGTGTCATTTTACCGGCCAGCACTTGTAGTAATTGAGGGAGTTCGGTGAGAGTGGCCCGTTCAATCAGTCGACCAACAGGTGTATAGAGAGGTGAACTGGATGGGATGTTGAGAAAGCGTATGCCATTTTCAATTGGGCTGTTATCTCGATTACATATTTCTGCAGCATTTCGAACCATTGTTCTGAATTTGGTTACGGTCCCAATTCCAGCACCTATACGTCTTTTTGAACGATAGAGAATCGGACGACCGTTAAAAATCAGTATCAGAGTGCTGCAAATTAGCAGTATCGGCAGCCAGGTAATTGATGAAAGTGATACTATAATCAGATCAAAGAAACGCTTTCTTCCAAGTTGATTCATTGTTAAGTATTTGGAATTTTGCATGGATTTTCTGCCTTAATTTTTCTTTTCACAGATTGAAACCTGTAGTAACACTCTTACGTTTGACCCAACGAAGCTATCGATTTACCATTTCCCAGGGATGTCATGCCTGCGACATGGCGATACCGACTTCATTCTAATAAGTACCCCGCAATTGCTACATTGTCAGGTGGAAAATTCTAGGTCCATGGTAATACTTAAAAATTTTTAATTCTCTTGATGCTGTTGGGCTTAAAACCCATCATCAGAGCGAGCGTAAAAAAGCAAATCCATACTGCTCTGCAATTATTGCGCCATTTAGATAATTCTTTAAATAACAAATAGATAACGTATGCACTGCTAATCCAGGGAAGTAACTAGCTTAAAAAGTGTAAAATATTTTGACACCTCCCTTTTAAGATTACCAACTAGCTGAGGCAATACACCATTGCTGGAGATATCTCCGCTCAAATTCACTTCAACCCGGCGGCAAAAAAAGCTCGTGGAAATACAAGCGAAGTCTGGTAGCATTCTGCCCCGGCAATGCCTTGACTTGGATTCTCTGTTTACATCTTGAATTTTAGGGTCAAACCGCGTCCCACCGTTTTTTCTCTGGAGTACTCGGGTTGATATGTAGAACGTACGTGGAACTCAAAACAGAAAATACTTGGTAACGTATTGTATTTATTAAATTAATGTTGCCTCCGGAGATGTTCAAGTCCTCTCCTGGGCACCATCTCGGAAAACATTGAAAGACCACGAGAGACCATTTAAGATATTGATTCTTAAATGGTTTTTTTGTTTATAGAATCTTGACCAGTTGTCTCTCATCGTCTCAAATTGTCCCTTTTGTGGAACGCCAGTGGAACGTGAGTGGAACGCAGAACTGAAATTTCCGGTCACTCACACCGACCCGTTGTAAGCTTTTCAACCTCTCTCTGTATGATAATCTATTAGCTGGGAACTACCTGACAAACGCGTGTTGAATTGCATGCACACAATTGATCCGTGTTAAGCCGTTTTTGCATCGAATAGTTGGCCCAAAGTGTGCCAATGGTTCCGTGTGGTTGAAATCTGTTTTAGGGGTTAAGTTTAAATGCAATTACGGGTCAGTTTTAAATGCAAATCAACATACTGAATCCATATTGAAGCATTGGGGCTTCTGGTCTTTCACGGATTGGAGTTGGCATTCAAAAACAGTGCTCTTACTTCCGCTTCACCCGTTGTGTCAGGGCCGAACCGGCGGCCGACTTCGCGGCTTTGGAGGCCTTTGGATTTCGTAATGTCCTGGATGCGGCAGATGCAGCTTTCTTTCCAGTAACTTCACTACTCTTTCGCTGGGTCAAAGCTGAACCTGCTGCTGATTTTGCGGCTTTGGATGCTTTCGGATTTCGTAATGTGCGCGCCGCTGCAGAAGCCGCTTTCTTACCTGTCTTTTCATTTTTCCCGGCCATGATTGATACCTCCGTTAGGTTCTTTCAGCCATGTATATGCGTTCATATTATTTATGGAGCTTCATGGCAAACTATATCCTATGATACTGTATATATTATCAGTATATTGCAGTGCAGACACCCGTTCTGTTCCGGGGGCCAATTTACTTCCTGGGTTGCACCGTAAACTGACCTATCATCCGGGGCCTGCCAGGAATAATGGGGCTTCTGACCCTTTGATATGCCTATTTTCTACTTTATTGAGAGTTTAATATGACTTTTCGACATTTATGATTGATTTTCGACATTTTTGAATTTATAGTGGATTTCGACACTAAGCCATTAAATAGTATGTTTTTCGACATGAGTGAAAGAAATTCGACAAATGCCAGGAAAACCAAATACACCTGAATATTTCCAATATGAACAAATCCCTCCGGATACCACTCTGGCGGGCTGGGCAGCGCTTGTAAAACGTTACGGCGTAGATGTTCCCCTGCGCCGATTCTCCTCTGTCTCGAACAGGCACGTTAGGGGCAACAAGAAAAAAGACGGGAGTTGGGAGATATTTGACAAGCGCTATAAGCCGGAAGACTCATTAGAAGGCCATCTGAATTTTGCCTTACGGCATGAAGTTGTCGACCTTCTTGTAATGAAACGGGTATTCGAAGATCTACCCCAAAAGGATGTGGCCAGTTTCATCCTCTCAAAGCCAACAGGCTCAATCGCGAGGCGTGTCTGGTTCTTTTACGAATTTCTAACCGGCATTGAATTGGAGATCAAAGATTCCGTGACAGTGACGGCTGTTGATGCCCTTGAAGCGGATAAATATTTCACACTCAAAGGAAAGCTTTCCCAACGCCATCGTGTACGGAACAATTTACTCGGCCCCAAAGACTTTTGCCCGATCATTCGCAAAACAGAAGAGTTGAATGAGCTCATTTCATTAAACCTGGATAAAAAGGCACAGGAAACAATCGGCAAAATAGGCTCACAGGTTATCGCCCGAGCAGCGAGCTTTATGCTGCTTGCAGACAGCAAAGCCAGTTTCGAGATAGAAGGCGAAAGACCGCCCAAAAATAAACTGGAACGCTGGGGCCGTGCTGTACTTGAAGCCGGCAAACGTCCTTTGAACCAGACAGAAATATACAGACTACACCAATTATTAATCGGTGATGATCGCTTTACGGAGATCGGTTATCGCTCCGAAGGAGTATTCCTGGGCGAACGCGACCAAAATCATGATCCCATACCGGAATTTATCGGTGCTCGACATGAAGATGTACCGGACCTCATGATTGGATTGAATGAATGCAATGACTCACTGAGAAGATCCACTCTCGATCCGGTTCTTCAAGCGACCGCTATTTCATTCGGGTTTGTATATATACACCCTCTGGCCGATGGAAATGGCCGATTACATCGCTGCCTGATACATCATGTTCTGGCAGAAAGGCAATTTACACCGCCTGGAATGGTCTTCCCGGTATCCTCGGTAATGCAGGACCGGATTGATGATTATCGGAAGACATTACAAAGTCATTCATCGCCACTCATGGATTATATTGATTGGCGTCCGCTCCCCAATCGTAATATAGAAGTGACTAATGATACGGCAGACCTCTATCGGTATTTTGACTGCACGCACAACGCTGTGTTTCTTTATGAGTGTGTGCGCAGGACCGTCGAGAAAGACCTGCCACGCGAAATCGAATACCTCAAATGTCACGATGAAGCGATGAGGCTGATTTCCGAAATTATCGAAATGCCTAATCGGTTAGCTCAAGATTTGATCATGTTCATACGCCAGAATGGCGGTAAGCTTTCAAAACGGCGTAGGGAAAAAGAATTCGAAAAATTGACTGACAAAGAAGTTGCAAAATTAGAAGAAATTGTTAGGGCTGTTTTTGAAAATTTTGAGACTATGAATTCTTCTGTGTAAATGGCGGTTGGCCATAGCATTGCTCTGTCGCCAAACAGAATCGTAAACTGGCTCATAGCCTATTTCCAATCCCGAATCGGTATATCTAACCACTAAAACTTTCGATTTGCAGCGAATTTTGACCCAGTAATTGCATTTAATTTTCACCCGTGAATCAGACTTCCATCGCGTGAAATTAGCGGTGTGTAGGGGTCAACTTTTCAATGCAAATATGGCCGAGAGGGGTCAATCGAGCATGCAATTCAACATCGAAAATACAGCCACAGCGTACTGAATTATTTCGGAAGGAAAAGGATGTCGTTTGTACATTTTGCTGGATTTCATGTCACAATCATGGCAGATATCCAGTTAACTTGTCAGCACTCAAAGTACTCTAAATAGAAATAGCGCATGCTGCCAGAATAGGTAAAGGGAGACTTCCCACGGTAGCGCCTGGTTAATAGCATCCAACCCAACAGCCCTAGATCTTCTCGGGGCTGGCCTCTGCATTAGTCATCCCAGTCTTCTATAAAATTTTCCACATCGACAGCTTCAGGCACTCTTCTTGCGATGAAACAACCGATGATTACGGCGTCTGGAAACTCTTGTGTCAAAATTGTTTTCGCCGCTTTGAAGTGCGCACCAGTCGTAAGGACATCATCGCAAATTACAATTTTTAGCGGACGAGGCTCAATGAGCGAATGATCAAGTTCGTACAGTCGTAGTATATCTCTCGGAGAGGGGCGGTTGTCACTTTCATGCGCAGCATCGGTGCTTGTCGTTTGAATAATGAGCTCGCGGCAATCAACAGGATTTTGAGGTCTCATTGCTGCAATTACCTGACTCATACGGTCATCATACATTGGATCGTGCTTTGCTTTAGAAGGTGGAATTGGTACGAAGGCGGCCGTGTTCAGCCATTCCGGATGTAGGGCATTTCCGAGAGCTGTTCCGGCCCTCGTTATATCTCTAGTTTTGTACCTCCATTCATATTCATTGCGGCGATCCATTTTCTTTTTTAAGTTCATAATGAGGCTATTAGTATCGCTGTAAGAGTAGCTTTGGCGAGCTGTGTACTCTCCAAGGAAATAGCACTGATCCTCTTCATTCAAATATGAATGATCAGAGCGTGTGAGTTGGTCAATTTCGGTGAGATTACTAGGAAAAGGCGTTCCGGATGTCATCATAGTCCCTTACGCGAATAGCGCCTTTTTCCGCAAATCGTGCTGGCCAGGTCAGATTCTTGTTTTTAAAACAGCTATCAAGAATGAATAGCTTCCGCCCTTGCTCCAGGGCTGCTCGCGCCTGAATGAGTGTCCCGGAAGTCTCACCGGCTTCGACGATAATCGTTGCCTCAGTTAGCGCTGACATTGTCTTATTCCGCTCTGGGAAGAATAGCCTGTTATATCGGTAATCCTGGCTTTCATAGCGAATGACGGGAACCTGGCTGATCAATAGGAAATTATTAGCAATTTCCTTTTGAAGATCGATGTTGTCCTTTGGATAAGTGTGAGACAACGGCGTTCCGATAACCGCAATCGTCCGCCCACCTTGCTCCATCGCCGTGGTGTGAGTGATGGTATCAACGCCTTTGGCCAACCCTGAGACGATAGTGTAATCATCAGCAACGAGCGCTTTAACAAGTTTGCGAGTTCTCGCTTGTCCTTCTTCTGTTGGGTTTCGCGTTCCAACCACCGCAACACTCTTTGAATTCACTAGATCCCACCAGCCCTGGTAGTAAAGAAGTTCTATCGGGTGGCGCGCATCCCTAAGCTTTTCCGGATATTCAGCAGCTCCATGAACGCGTACGCCAAATTTGGTAACACCAGCATGCAGCTTTTCGAAAACATATTCCGCATTCGTATCGGCTTCTTCATGCGAGACGAAATCCGAAGGAACGGCACCGGGCTTGTCCGCAAATTTTTCAGCGATGGTTTTAAAGTTCGCTTTTGAATCTTTCCACAAGGTTTCGTATGCACCCAGCTCACGGAAAGGCGAGATTGTCCTGTGGCCTTTGAATTCTGCATCTAATTCAAGCTGCATATAAGACCTCCTTTTTCGTTTTATAATTAGTGCGAGGCGGTTTCAAAATACACACTTAAGTAAAATTGAAGTTCTAAAGTCTGTTAACAACAAAATCTACAAGTCAAACGACAAGATGAATCTAGAAAAAATCTGTCAATAAGTTTGTTACGCGATGAGTCATCGCTTGAAGACTGACCTCATAGCGATCAGCCAATTCCTTCAATTCGTCTTCGCTCTCCATGTCGATTTCAAAATCTATTAGATCTTTCTTAATCATCTCATAAGGCATCAACAATTCAGCAGCAAATCGATTAGCCTCAATCTCTTCAGGATCTATTGCTTGCGCTGAAACTTCATCGCGCCTATTCACTCGAAAGCTCTGATCGATATGAACTTCTCCTTTGTGCAATAAAAGGTGGCCACACTCATGAGCGATAGTAAAACGCTGCCTGTTAATATGATGAAGCGAATTCACCCCAATAACAGTGTCTTCGTCTTGACCACGAATAAGCATCCCAGCAAGTTCACCCTCGAATGGAGAGAGGCGAATTTTAGCGCCCAGAGATTTAGCAATGAGATCCACGGGAACGGGAGGTTCATAGACCTTACACCGGTCCAACAGTTCCGTTGCTTTGTCTCTTAATTTCTCTGCTGTCTTTGCCTTTCGCATGCTCTTACCCTTTTATTATCGTTGTCTGATTAGTTTCCCAGCCCACTCCCTCACTTTTGGGTCTGTTCCCGGAGGTAGCTTGTCCATAATGCTGGAATGCTCCTCCGAGGCCGAGAATGACGGAAGCAGGGCCTCCGGACTCACTTCCAGCGCCCCTGCTATCGCGTAGAGGTGATGCAAGGAGACGTGTTGTCGACCTTTTTCAATATTGGTGATTGATGTGCGCGATAGCCCAACAAGATTGCCCAATTTCTGCTGGGTCATCCCTTGGGTACGTTTTCTATGCATCTGTACGAGGTCCCCAAACGCCTGGTAGAGGGGACCGGAGGAGGTGTCGCTCATACGGCAACGATATGTCACAAACATACATATTGTCAATATAACAAACATATGTTTAGTATATAAACATAATGTTAGTTTGTATAGTTGACACATTGGGATTATTCATTTTTAATAACTGTGACGCTGCGGAAGCGACTGCCATTGCAGGGCAGTCGTCTGATGCAAAATTGCGGCGTACCAAAAGGAGCGGGTTATGACAGCACGAATTCAATGCTTTCCATTGGGAAATGCCGACACATTGCGGATCGACCTCAACGATGACCGCAAAATTTTGATCGACTTCGCCGATATGGGCGATGCTGAGAACGGGGATGACAAACGCTGTGATCTGCCAGAGCAACTCCGGGAAGACCTTAACAAGTCAGGGCGAGACTATTTTGATGCTGTCTGTATAACCCACACAGATCGCGATCATTGCGGTGGGTTCGGTGACTTTTTTTGGTTGGAACACGCGGATAAGTACCAGGACGAAGACCGCGTCAAGATAAAGGAACTATGGGTGCCCGCCGCTGCGATTCTCGAAGAGAACCTCAAGGACGATGCCCGTATCGTCAGGTCTGAAGCGCGGCACCGGTTAAAGGAGGGTGAAGGTATCCGCGTGTTCTCCTACCCTGAGCGGTTGAAGGAATGGATGGAGAACGAGGGGCTTGATTATGAAAGTCGCAAGCACTTGATTGTGGATGCGGGCCAGTTGGTTCCCGGTTACTCGAAAAGCGGGATGGAGAGGACGGAGTTCTTCGTTCATTGCCCATTCGCATGGAGGCAGGACGAAAACACCGTAGTGTCCCGAAATGAAGATTCCATTGTCATGCATGTTACCTTTGTAGAGGGTAACTCCGAGTCGCGGCTGTTTCTTGGGTCAGATGTTGATTACGAAACGCTATCTGCGATTGTTCAGACGACCCGCAAGCACGGTAATGAGGACCGCTTGCGATGGGATGTGATGAAGCTCCCCCACCATTGTTCCTATAAGTCCCTGGGGCCTGATCGTGGAGTAAATGAGACGGAACCAGACCCGGATGTGAAGATTCTGTTCGAGGATTTGCGGGAGCAAGGTGGCTATATCGTCTCTCCTTCGTTGCCAATTCCTGCGGATGGGGCCGATGACGACAACGATCAGCCGCCTCATCGGCAGGCCGCCAACTATCACAAACGTATTTCCCGCGAGTGTGACGGCGAGTTCACAGTGACCATGGAGCATCCCTCAAAGGACAAACCCAAGCCATTCGCCTACAAAGTAACCGGGCTCGGCGTCGGATTTGAGATCGCTGCACCGATGGTGAGTAGCAGCGCAGCAGCCTCCACACCGCGGGCAGGTTAATGGATATTGGATTTTTCCTGTCTTTGTTCGGTGATCCGGTTGCCCAGGAGAAACTGGAATCTGCAGATGCACGTGCTCTGGTAAGTTTTGTCGAGCGCTACGCGCAGCATGTGGCCAGTGTCGTCGAGGTCCGTTGCCGCGAAGGCTGGGAGCTTGTCGTACTCGATTTTCAGACGGGGAGGCCGCAGCGTAGCACCTACGATGTCAAGCGCGGCGAGCGAATTGGTGTACGGTTCAACATTCACGGTGAGATGCCGCGAGTATATATGCTGCGTGCTGATTTCCCGGATACCGACCATCAGCAACTCACCATTGAATGCGAACCCCGTGTGATCTGTATTGACGACAGGCCATGGGCGGAAGCGCGACTGACATGGACACCTGCCGAACTTGTTCAGCGTGTCCTGGCATGGTTTTCCAGGGCAATTCGGGGAGAACTACACGACGCCAGGCAGCCGGTTGACCCTGTGCTGTCCGGTAGCCCGCTCAGCTTTCTGATTTCAAGGAGTACGCTGGAGGATGCTGCGTCAAAAGACTTGGTCGGGGTGCACAACACGGACCATCAAAAAACGCTCCGGGTTATGCCCCTCCAGGATTTTACTGGCTCCCCTGAGAACGTCGATCCTGTCTGTGCCGTTGCTTACTGTGTCTCTCCAGAGAAGATGACGCGCATGCAATTCGCGCCCACGTCACTGGGTAGTCTTGCTGCCATACTGGAAGAGCGTGGCATTGATCTCATCAAGGACTTGCGTGACAAACTTTCCGGTTGGCTGAATGAGAGTGAAGCCTGGAGACTACAGGCCCGGTTTGTTGTGATCGTAGAGATGCCGATTATTTCTCCCAGGCACGAACAACAGCCAGGCACTGACCTGCGTGCGTACATGACTGAGCAATCTGCGGGTGATATCGCTGTTTCGCTTGGTATAGCTATACCAGACGTCCCCGGCAGCACCGGAACTGTCGGTTTTGTGAGATCGGTTGGTATCATCGAGGCCGATCAGGAGGCGGTGAACAAAATCACGGTTCAAATCGCCGAGATCCATTATGAATTTGACCAATTACTTGCAACACAATTGACTGGTCGTAAAGCGGTGGATGACCGGACAGTTGTGATGGTCGGAGCAGGTGCGATAGGTTCGCACGTGGCTGGTTGCCTTGTGCGCGAGGGCCGGTTCTCCTGGACCGTGATCGACGATGACATCCTGCTACCACACAATATTGGTCGCCATACGGGTCGGAACAATGATGTGACCAACAACAAGGCGAACCTTGTTGCAACATCGCTCAATAACGTTTTGAACGATTGTGCTAATAATGCTCGGCCCATCCCTGCGAACCTTTTTGCTGAAGAGCCCCTACGAATTGAGATCGATGCGGCGTTGAATGGCGCTGACATCATTATCGATGCGACTGCGTCGGTACTCGCCGAGCGCCATCTATCAGATCATAGTTCTTCGGCGCGGAGGGTAAGTATCTTTTTTACCCCATCAGGCGACGGGGCTGTGCTTCTCGTCGAGCCTGCCGACCGTTCTTGTACCCTTCGTGATCTTGAAGCACAGTATCTCGGACTAGTTACCCATGAAGAGCGACTGACAGGCCACCTTGTTTCGCCAGAAGATACTTTCGTTTACACCGGGGCATGCCGTGCTGTCACAAACATTATCCCCGAATCCCGCATTATGGTGCTCAGCGGCCTGATTGCAGGTGGCCTGACAAACGCCATTGATGTTCCGGAGGGAGTCATTCAAGTCTGGTCAATGGGCGAGGAGGGTAACGTAGACACTCATATTTTCTCTCCCTCGCATGTTTCCCGGCAGGAGGTGGCCGGCTGGGAAGTTACTGTTGATGCTGGCGTGGTTGAAGGAATCATGGCGAAGCGGGCCGACTGTCTGCCGAACGAGACCGGTGGTATTTTATTCGGTGTGGTAGACATACCAGGGAAACGCATACACATTGTGCACGGTGGTTCTGCTCCGCCCGACAGTGAACAAACTTCAACGGGCTTTGTGCGAGGCACAGCGGGGGTGCAGGAGCACATTGATCGTACCTTCGAGGAAACGCGCGGACAGGTCCGCTATGTTGGAGAGTGGCACTCCCATCCTCCTCGGGTTGCGCCGGTCCCAAGCCGCACTGACCTCCTCCAGATTGACTGGCTTGCGGCGCTCTTTGATATGGACACGTTGCCTGCTCTTATGCTCATTGCCGGTGACCATAGCTACAGCATCATTCTGGCCAATATGGTTGCCGATAACGCTGATGCTCCTGAAATAGCAGGGTACAGCCCATGACGCAGGAGGCCACTGACGAGCCACGTATCGGCTTGGCGCTTTCCGGTGGTGGATCACGTGCAATTGCCTTCCACCTCGGGTGCCTTCGTGCCCTTGATCAAAAAGGCATTCTGGACCGCGTAAAAGTGATATCGACGGTATCAGGAGGAAGTGTTGTGGGTGCATTGTATGCATTGCACCAGGATTCCTTCACGACTTTCGAGGACAGGGTGCGTCGCCTGCTCTCGCAGGGACTTGTGAAACCGTCTATCCGTAAAGCTTTGACAACGTCTGAAGGTGTACGAGCTGCGTATTGCTGGCTCGTACTCGCGGTGGTCAATACGCTAGTGTTTGCATTGTCCGTCTTGCTCTGGGCGATATCGCGTCTTTTTCCTGCTGATAAGCGCCCTAACAGGCTTTTCGACCGCATTCATGCACCGCTGATGCGGTTTGCGAGCCGAACGACGATCCTCAGGCGTACGCTGGATGAGGATGTCTTTTGCGGCAAGCGTTTATCGGATCTATCTGTCAGTGGGCCGCTGTTGATCGTGAATGCCGCTGACCTGCGCACGGGGTCGGCGTTCTACTTCTCAGCAAATTCTTCTGGATCATGGCGATTAGGGGAGTGCGCTAGTAATGATATTTCGATAGGTCATGCTGTCACCGCTTCCGCTTCCTATCCTCTGCTACTTCCTGCCATCGATGAAAATCTGGCATTTAACAAGAAGGATGGAACTCGGCGAGTTGAGCGCGTGACGCTGACGGACGGAGGGATCTACGACAACCTTGGGCTCGCGCCACTGTGGCCAGATCGCGACCCGTCCATCAGTCTCAATGTTTCAGATATCGACTCAATAATATGTTGTAGAGCGGGTTACGGATCGCGATTCGATCCGCCCAGCCAATCTATGATTGCGAGGCTGAAGAGTGCGTTCGCTTGCGTTCACGATCGAGCGCAAAACGCGACGATGAAGAGGTTGTTTGATCTCCATGGATCGGGCCGCCTCAAGCATGTATTGCTTCCTTATCTTGGTCAAAACGACCAGCGTCTTAAATACCCGCCTGACGACCTTGTTACTCGAGAGGACACATACGACTACCCGACAGATTTCTCAGCTATGTCAGATGAATGGATCGATAAGCTTAGCAAGCGAGGTGAGCAACTGACGCTGGCACTGATCGCTGAGCACTGGCCGGAATTATTAGGTAATTCTTAATTTCCCCAAAGTCTTACACCTCATTCTTCAACACAGGTGATTGGGCGCGAGACCGCTATGATATCATCTAGATCTGGCACTGAGTCTGAACACAAGGCCTGTTGGGCAAGAAAAATGGACTACTCAAATATTACTCGTAAACTCGTCAAGAGCCTTTTCGAAACAATTCGTATCCTTCTTAGGTTCTTATCCGAAACTCTGGGACTTCTTGCAAAAGGTACTACGGTACGTGACACCAACGACGCGACCAATCACGCTGTTCGCGGCGGCGTCTTGAACTATCGTACCGGCAAACTGGATGACGGTACAGATCCCTATGGATGGTACGAGCGGGACTAACGCCTTGCCCCTTTCGTCACTAGAGTTTTCCCTAGACTCCCACCCTGATTCCCTGCTTCCTGTGCAGGTGCCTTGAGCGGGCTTGTTGCAGATTCGATTGCTCTACCAACCTTAACCCCGGCCCATGCCATCATCCCGCTCCAGAGTAGTGGCAATCCCAGGTAGAGACTGGTCGTGATCATATTCAGCAGCATGCGCTTGGCATCATGTTCGCCGGGGTTGGCGAAGATTTGCAGGAAGACGTTGACGTCCGGGTACATCGAAAGAATCAGGTTCTGATCCACCCACATCGCCAGGTACCAAAGTACCGTCCAGAATTTGATGGTGAAAATCGCCATGCCGGCGACCACCATCATGGCAATGGAGTAGCGGGATAAGACAACCACCAGCGGTAGCAATGCATAGATACCCAGCAGCATAGTGGCCTGGACCATGGGCAATGACTGTAGCACAGCGGTCATGGTGACGGAGAACAGGGCTGATGCGGTGATCACGCCACCGGTGGCGAGCCCCCCTTTGATGATACTTCCCGCGGTATTGAACAAGCCTGACCCGGAGGCATTGTTGGCTACCAGCTCGTTGCTCGACCAGGAAGGCGGCGCATTTGTAAGCACGGTTTTGGCGACGGCGTCGTTCTGCTGCTCACCGGCCAACGCGGGGGCAATGGCGACCACCAGACCGGAGAAGCCTGCGGAGGTGGCATCGGCTTCATTGATCAGCTTCTCTCTTAGGCCAATCGCTGCATCCTCCCACCACTGCTTGCAGTAGGGTTTGCCCCAGGTTGGCGGTGCCGCTGGATCGTACTCCGTATCCCTGGCTGCATTGTAAGCCCAGCCGGTTATCTGGTTGGCCGGACGCAAGTTGTCGTAATAGCCAGTGGTATCCCGGTAGACGTGTGAGCCCATCCAGTCCGGATCGTCGGCGCCATAGGTGGCAAGGATGCCATTGATCGCCGGGGTATCCGGCCGCTCTGACTGGTACCTGGAGCGGGCCGGAATGTAACACTGGCTGAAAAAATCACTGACCTCCTGCCGAAGGCGCGGATCGGCGATAGTGGCCAGATGGGCCTGCTGCTCGAAGGTGCGCATATCCGCCACCGTTGGCAGGCCTTCAACGATAGCGTGGTTCAAACCCGAACTCAGCGCGATGACTCCATACCACCACGCCGGGACATTGACGGTCGCGGCAGAGCCGGTGAATCCGGTTGTGCCGTAGGTGCTCTGAGGTGCAGCCACAGTTGCTGTAGCGGGTGTTGGGTTGAGCAAGGTCGGTGGTGGCGAATAGGACAGGGTTGCGGCGTTGAGGGGTGTGAGCGCAGCAGGTTGCCCTGCGAGCACGACCACCAACAGCGCAATGAACAACTCGATCTCCATGCGCCGCAGTGACAGGCCGCTGACATGCCCAACTTCCCCGCCCTGAGCCGGTTCTCGCCAGTTATCGATCAGGATGCCCAGAAACGGGAGATAGACGATCCCGGTGCTGACCAGCACATCCCAAAGGATGCCATAGAAGGCCCATCCGAAGAGCGACGTAAAAAGCTCCAGGTAGCTATCGACACTCATCAGAAGATCGACCCTGGGATCATGCTGAAAAATTTCACCAACATTCCTTGACCCAGCACCAGTTCAAGAATGACCAGCCAGGTGACGACACGCCATCGAAACCGCTGTAACTTTCCTGTCTGGGCGAAATTGATCTTTCCGGTATTGGTGAAGTATTCAACGCCGGCATTCCAACCGAATGTCACCAGCGCAATCAATGTCCAACGGCCTAGCGTGAGTGTTAGGCGCCAGGTGTCGATACTCTGTTGGATGGACTGCACAGAGTCGGTCTGTAACCGATGCATCAACCAATAGCCTACCAGTGCCGTCAGTAGCGCAGCCACCAAGGTAGTGATCAGGAAACCCTTGCGCTGAGCCCGACTGTTATTGAACACGACCGTCCCGCAACGGGTTCGGATCGAGGGTCGGTACTTCCGGCACGGTGAGCGAACTCTGCCTTCTGGCCGCCGCGCGTTCGAGCAAGGTGGTAACAGTGTCCGAGACCACTTCTTTGCGCACACGAGTCTCAAACAGCAGGTTTTCGATTTCCTTATCGAGTTCCGCGATGGAGTTGTCCGCATGCTCGCGAGCGACTTCGGTGGCATAGACTTCAGGCACCTGCCTGCCCGACAGTAACAATCGCCGTGCGAACAGTGCTTTCTCGACCGTGCGCGCGGTGCTGATTTCCGAAACCAGGCGGCCCATAATCAGGCTCTGCTCCGAGACCGGCATCTCACGGATCGATTCGATCACCTGGCGGGTGATGGCCACCCCGGGCGCGGTGATCTGTTCAAGGTTGTCCAAGGTCGGTGGTGTCGCGCCGCTGACCAGGTTCTGGATTTCGGTAGTGACTGTAGCGGACTCCTGGTATAGCTTGGGCAGTAACCCCGTGCCGGGAATACTGTCTTTTCGACAGGTGTCACAGGTGGTGACGATGTTCTCGCCCACCACATCGACTGTCCAGTCACCGGCATCGGCCGGTGATGGCCAGATTTCCGACAGGCGCGTGGCCGATGCCACCGGCACTGGCGTGGTATCGGTGAGCGCTCTGTTCATATTGATGTTATAGCCGGCCTCGACGATATCGCCGGTGAACTCCAGCACTGGTTGTCCATTGCCCCCAGCCTGACCGCCGATCCAGGGCACGCCATTATCGCCATTGGAGGATTCCACCGACTCTTTGGCGGTGACGGCATCATTGCCGCCAATCCCCATCTGCACCTTCCAGTCGTTGCCTTTGGACAAGGTGATCAGATCGGCATAGGGGTTCTTGCCCTGGGCGATCTCGGTCTCCATCACCTCACAGGACTTGGTGGCCAGCTGCATGGTTTCTTCGGCCTTGATCAGCGCGTTCTGAAAGAGATCGTACAGGCCGGGGTTGGCGCGTTGCAAGATCAAGGCCGGTAACGCCGCAATGGCACTGGTCGCCGCTGCCGTCATCGCATTCATCATGTTGTCGACACCGGCCCCTATGTCATTCAGGGTGTGGGTCACCGCTGCCACCGGATCGAATTTGCCACAACTGTAACCGAGTCCCAATTGAGCGGAGCCGCCGAGGGTGACGGAGACTACCGAGGGATTGGCGGGTAAGGAGACGGGCTCTGCTCCGCCGATTTCGTAGTACCACAAACTGTCTTCGGTGGGGCCCGGTGCCGCGTGAACAACAGGACACACGCTCATGGTGCCAAACAACAATAGGGTACGAACAGATAGTTTCTCGCTCATGGTGGGTAATTGATCCAGTCGACATTGAACAAAAAGATGCCGCGATTCTGGCAACAGCTGTAGGGGCGCCATAGATTCCAGGCATAATCACCCTGGGGATCGACTCGGCCGCCACCCCAGCCGATTAAACTGGCCAGGTCATTGGTGCCGAATACTTTGCAGGTCGATTCCGCTCTGGGTAAAAGCATCTGCCACACGCCGGTGTCCGGATCGTTTTCAACCAATGGTCCGGGCGGCCACACGCGCTGCCCTGAACTCGAACCACCGGTTATCGGTAAGTAGATATGGGGCTGCCCCTGACGTGTGACGATGTCACCAGCCCGTTGGGCATTGATGGCCGCCGCCTTGGGTTCCTCCGCCTGTGTCGTCCAGCCGGTGCGCGGGTACACGCCTCCCCAGGTCTGCAGCGGCCAGCTGCCAATCTCCCGCAAACCGGGTATCAGGCTCGCCGGGTAGAACATCTCCGGGATCTCCATCCGCCAGGAGAGTGCGTCCAGTCCCGACTGGAAATACGGAAAGAAGGGTGTGGTTTGTGAGTTGCAGAGGTAGCCGGTACTGGCGACGATGCTCGACAGGGAGCTGACCGGATGGCCGATGACATCCGTTTCCCGAAAAATCAGGTTGCGATGATCCTTGTTGCCCTGCCCGCCTTCAGTTCTGTTGCCGGCACTGTCAATCGGCACAGCCAGCAAGCTGCCAAGTAAGCCAGTGGCGGCGGTTCGTTGTGCCACGCCCAGGGTGCTTCGAATCTCGAACCAGGGATTGCCACCGAGCTCATTGTAGGCACTCACCACCGCATCGGGCTGGTAATGCCCCACTTTGATCGAGGTACGCACGCTGCAGCCGGACAAGGTGCAGCGCAACCAGAAGCAAATCCCTACCGGCGTCCAACGCATACAGCTGAGCGCTGCCTGGGTAGTCTGCGCAATAATTTCCGGTGTGGTAATCGTGCCCGCATGACCGATCAGCGGCATCGACAGCAACAGGCTCAGCAAACTACGAGTCAGGACCGCTTTCATTGATCTGCACTCTCTGTCTGCCACCGCTGATAAAGCCGGATTGCGGCATTGATGTCGGTAATACCGTACACCACAGCTTGCCCATCGAATACGACTGCTGGGTAACGATCGATGCCGTACTGCATTGCCTGCACCAATCCGTTGGCGGCTTTCTCCAGTTCAGTACTGAGTTGCATGTCCATCCGCTGGTATCGCTGCAAGACCAGTTTTTTGGCGGACTCTGAATCCACTGGCAGGTCTTCGGAGAGCTCTTGCTGCAGACGGTTGATCCGATCGATCACATAGACGGTCGTATTGTCATTTCCAGACACAACCTGGATTCTCGAATCGGTGAACACCTCGATCGTCGGTGCCATCTCGCTGGCCTGCACAGGCGCACATAGTATTCCTGTTAGAAGCAACGAGATAATGCACTGAGCTTTTGCAACATTCACTGACATTCGTCCAACCCGGGATGACTTTGAAGAAGTCACCATCCTGCGCGATTACGGGTTTGGCAAAAACGGTTTATTCAGACAGAGGCGGTCGAAGTTTCTGGAACAGAAAAGATACCGTTTTTATAATCGCAGGAAATCGATCACGGAAACGTAATACGGAAATGGACTTCAGCCCCATCATCCTACAAGTCTGCGGTGTACTGTGGTATCTCGTTCCACTGGCCATAGCGGCTGGCATTCTCAAATCACCCTGGTTCAAAGGGATTGCCGGTGAATTCTTGGTAAACACAGCGGCACGGCTGTTTCTCCCAAAGAACGAGTACCACCTGATCAAGGATGTGACTTTACAGTCAGTGGACGGCACAACGCAGATCGACCATCTCATCGTTTCTCGCTATGGAGTGTTCGTGATTGAAACCAAGAATATGAAAGGCTGGATATTCGGCTCAGCCAATCAGAAAACCTGGACGCAGAAAATCTACAAGCACACCAACAAATTTCAAAACCCACTGCATCAGAATTACAAGCACGTTAAAACGCTTGAAACCCTATTGGAGATTCCGGCTTTTGCAATTCACTCGCTGGTGGTGTTTGTCGGTGACTCCATGTTCAAGACCGAGATGCCCGACAATGTGACCTATGCCGGTGGCTACATCCGCCACATTAAATCAAAGCGCGAGGTGGTACTCAGCCAAGCCGACGTCGATGCCACGATCAAACAGATCGAGCGGCTACGATTGCAGCGCGGCCTGGCTACCAACCGTCAACACGTCCGCCATCTGCGTCAAAAGCAGACTGTCGCATCCCCAGTTGCGCCACCCATAACACCATCAACCACTCCCTCGGTTACACCTCAGTGTCCGACGTGCGGCGGCGAGATGCTGCTTCGTACCACCAAGAATGGAAAAAACGCGGGCAATCAGTTTTGGGGATGTGCGACCTTTCCCGCCTGCCGTGGCGTGGTAGAGCTACGCTGAATCATGAACCTGAGCGATATTAACGAGACTGTTCGATACGCCGGGCCACCTCGTAAACAGCCTCGAGCTCCGAGCAATTCTTTTCACGCATGATGGCGGCGCGCTCCGCCTTCTCGTGCTTTTCAGTCATGGCCAGTGCAAGCGACAATGCAGGAGGCACGTTCCTAAACAGCGCTTCGACCTTGTCGGCCAGCACAACCCCTTCCACGTATTTGCCCGGCTCCTTGCGGGCCGACAGCAGCAGGTTACGCTGTTCGTCGTTCAAATCCTTGAAACGGGCAATCTGGTCAACCTCTTCCTTCGGCATCACCAGACATAGCCACCACTCCATCATATTGAGCATCTTGCGGCTGGCGTCAGGGAAGTCCTCCAGATTCTGGGTGGCGATCCAGAACCAGGCACCGAGCTTGCGCCACATCTTGGTGATCTTGACCACGTAACGGGCCAACAGCGGATTGGTGGTGATGATATGACCCTCGTCGGTGACTACCAAGGTGGGTCTGTCATCATGCTGGTGGCGCTCCACCAAATCGTTGATGTGGCTCATCATCGACAGGTAGGCGACGGTCAGTTGGTCCTCGTAACCCTCCCGGGCCAAGATGCCCATTTCGAGAATCGTGACGTCGGCCTCCGGCCAGTACTGCCCCGGCCGGTTGAAGAAATGGCCCGCCAGTCCTGAGCAGAACAAGGCCATACCATCACCCATCTCCAGCGCACGATTGCGCCGGTGTTCGGGTAACTCCGTGTTGGTGGCGATAGCCTGAAACGCGTGAACCACGTCCTGGGTAACCACCTGGGGCTTGCCGGAATCTTTGACCGTTTTTGCCGCGAGGAATATGGCATTGCGAATCAGTAGCCGGTCGGCGCGCGTCAAGCGGGCGTCCTCGCGCTCATCACCGCCGGTGATCATGATGCGCGCGGCGATCTCCATTTCGCCGAGGATATCGCGCCTACCGCCGTCGTCTTCGATCTCGTCGTCTTCGTCCAGTGACTCTTCCAAGGTAGGGTCGTCGGTATCGAGCAGGTTCAGTGCATGACGCCGGTCGAGTAAGCGCAGTGCGTCGGCAAAAGGCGGCAGACTGACATCGACATTGGGATTCAAGGTGATCTGGTTGACCGACAGGCCATGGTGCGCAAAATGCTGTCCCAACAGGGAAAACGACGCACCCGCTTCGATAATGAAAATGCGGGGACGGTGGCACGCCATCATCTGTTGCAGTAGATACACCAGCAGTGCCGATTTTCCTGCGCCCGTTGGCCCCAGGATCAGCATGTGAGCGTTCTTCTTGCGATCCTCCCGATGTAGCGGGTCAAATACCAACGGCTCTGCACCCCGGTTGTAGAACACCAGCCCCGGATGGCCGGTTCCCCTCGAACGACCATAAAACGGCAGCAGATTGGCGATATGACGGGAGAACATCAGCCGCGACCGGCGCCGCGATTTGTCCAGGTCCGCGTCATAGGCCATGGGCAGGTTGCGGATATAGCTATCCAGCGCCAGCAGGTCGGCTTCCTGGGTGATCGGCTGTAATCCGTTCGGCAGGAGCAGTGCGTTGAGGCGATTCAAATTGTGGCGCAGGGATTTTTGATTCTCGCCGCGCACATAGAACGCCATGCTGACAGGATAGAGCTTGTTCCCCTGCGCCATCTCCCGTTCCACTTGCTCTGCCTCTTCTCGGGTGATCGACGCCTCCGCCGAGTCACCGACTGAGGCGCGTTTGATTTGCGCGATATGATTGCGGGTGGTGTCCTGGGGTTTGAGGGTGAGCGTTATCACCATGATGGTGTGCTCGGGCAAGCGATCGAACAGCGAGAACACCTGATCCCCGGACTGGCGCTCCGCCGTGAAATGTCCGATGTCTGGCGCCCGCCGCAAGCTTTGAATAGTCAAGACGGTGTGCGGCAGATCATCGAACAGCCAGCTCGCCGACGCCTCGTCGGAACGCGGCATCGATAGCGTCAACTGTTCCGCAAAATCGTAGCCAAACGGTAAAACGTCGTCGCCCGGATAGGGTGCCAACTGCAACAGCGATTCCGGACTTCCGTCGGCGCAGGTTGGCTTGGGATTGAACCAGCTCAGCATCCATTGATAAAACGCCTTGCCATCAGCGCGCTGGACATGGATCCCTGCCGAAGCCAGGGCGGCGATCCATTTGGTCACCACGTCATTGAGCGCCTCCTCCACCTCGATGGCCTCCGGGATTTTGCCGTTGTGTGGCAGACGCCGATAGAGTACCACCCGGATCCGACGCTGATGTCCTTGCCAACGGGAACCGGTGACAGTGGAATCGTCAAACAAGCCCCCCGGCCGGGAAATCGCCTGCAAATGTGCCGACATCACCCCCCGGTAGTGTTGTGAGTAACCTGATGTTCGCACTGCCGGCAATGGATAACGGGTCAACAGGGCGTCGAACTGGTTAAGACGGGGTTCGTCCTGCACATAGACCTGTAAAACCCAGGGCGCCTCGTCACGCTCAGGGATGGCTTCATTGAGCGCGGTTTGGATGGTATCGCGCAGTTGTGTCATGAAGGCCGGTGTGCGTGCTTCACAGCCGACCGGGGTGAGTTCGAACAGGGCGCCCAGGCTGACGCCGTCTTCCAACAGAAAGGCTTTGCACTCAGGAATGTATTCCATCCAGGGCATCAGGTCGGTAAACGACGGTGGACGGTTGTAGTGCTGCTTGATCGCGGCACTGGTGAGCGGCGCTGTGTCCATAACATCCGATTGCTTGGCTGGCATGGGTACCCCTACTGCTCTGATGGTGAATGACTGACTTCCACTGGCACCTCGCCTGGCACCTCCCCCGACACTTCTCCTGGTAGGGCGTACTCCACCTTTTCATAGAAAGGAAAGGTCGTCACATAACCCGGAACCGGCGTGCGCTCGCTGCCCGACAGGTGAGGAAAGATGTACATCACCAGCGTGGGATTGGGCAGGCGGGGGAACACCGTATCGATCTCATTGGCGGCTTCCCGCACGAAGCCGCGGTAATGCTCGATACCCGATTGTGGTAACGGCGGACCATCGATTGTGCGCCGATGGTCGGGCTTTTGAACGTCCACCATGTGCTGGTCGTAAATGGCTTTCATTGTCGGGCCGTCCTGTGGCAACACCGTCTCTTTGGTGCTGGCGCAGCCCGCCATTAATAGGCTAGTCCAGACCAGAGCCAGTGGTAATCGTCGCTTGTTGAAAAAGATTCGCTTCATGGTGAAGTTTCCTGCCATTGGAATGAAAATCGATGGGAAGTTCGTGATCGACATGGATCGCCAGCTCGACCCCAGCGGGGACAAAGACCGCATCGAAACTCTGCGCCTGGCGCTCCCGCAGCCACTGGGCAACTTCGTCACTGCCCCCGCTCAGGGTTCTGCCCAACACGTAGTTGCCCGTCTCTCCGGAAACCAAGTTCGTTGCCGAGCCGTTATTGTTGATCAGGGTGGTGGTTTCCGCCTGTGCGGCAGCATCTCCCGCCGCTTCGAGTGCCATCACGCCAATGCGCTGAGTGAGGAAAGCCGGTGCGTTGGTCTTGCGCTCTCCGGAAATACAGGGAATACCGCGCGCATCGGAGATCCAGCCCAACGGCCGGTTAGTGCCTCCCCCTGCACTGCTTCCACTGGAACCACCCACTGGATTGTTATCCCTGGGAAAAGTCTGAATGGTGCCGTCCTCGAAAACGAAGGTTACCGATTCCAGTTTTCCGGTCACACAGGAGAGGGTCCAGTCGCCGATCGCGAAGCCACTCCATATCATGCCTTCGATGCCAGGAATGCGCAGGCCATTGGCAGCCAGGTTTTCCTTACCGGTAATCACCTTGAACGGCATGGGATCGCGCACCTGCCCCTGGACAGGCACCCTGCCGACCAGGGCGGTCATGCCGGTGGAACCGATCAGGGTGGCATTGCGAGGCACCGTATAGACAGGAATGTCAGTGTTCAGGGCGGCGGAGCCTTTTTCGACCAGCGCTTGCACCGGCGGACCCGCGCTGTCGAGAGCGTTACGACCGGTGCGACTGAAGCGATTGAGTAGTGCCCCGTTGTCATCACCAGGCGCCGGCGAGAGTTCCAAAGGATCGACCCAAACCAGCGACTCCGAGTCCGCCGAGGACGCTCTGACACCATCCAATCCGAGTCCGACGGGAAGATTGGAACCTACCGCTGACGAAGGTTGCGCCGACTGGCGATAGCGGTTGGCCAGAGCATCCACCCTGGCGGTCAAGGCAGCAATGGCGGAAGTCGTCTCCGCTGATTCTGTGCCGGTTCGATTGGCTGCCAAGGATTGCTGTAATCGGGTCAGAACATTGTTTTCGATCTGCTGCCGGTTTTCCATCAACTCACGGTTTTCCTGTTGAAGTGTGGTGTTATCCCGACGCAGGGCATTGAGCTCCGAGGTCATGGCGCTGACATTGGCGGTCAGCGTCTTGATGGTATCTGCCGGCGTATCGGCATCGGGTAGTGGCGCCTGCGGCACTGCCTCCAGTAACTGAGTCTGCTCTTCGTCTGGCGAGCAGGACTTCACGGTAACCAGCGCCGCCATCAAGACAACGGAGCCGGCAAGCAGGGGTAATAGACGATTACTGGCGACCATCGACATGAGTTAAATTCCACTCCTCTCTCACAGCGCCACATCGAAGAGCCGATCCGAGATCAGATAGACCGCGGTGGTATCGGCTTCACTTCCAGCAGGTAACAGGCGATTGTGCTGAAACGTCGCTGCCAACCAGGTCCCCCGCAGTTCACGCGGATCCAGCACCACCGGTTTTTGGGTGCGGTTGGTCAGCTTGACGGCGGTGACATAGCGCAAACCCGCTTTCCAGGCAGCGACGGGGACAGCTTCTATCCTGGCGCCATATACGAGCTCAACCGGTTCTACGTTGACGGGAATGGCAACTACACCGGTCTGATGAGGAATTAGTCGTGTGGGTGCGTAGAGTTGTTGCGCGGCATATCGGGTTAGGGCGGCATACCCCCAAGGCAGTGATTTGTTTGATAGGGCTTCGACAGCATCCGTGGGGGGCTCTGACTCCAGCAGTATCTGCACATCGGGTAATTTACGGCTTTCGGGCTCGACTGACTCCGCCGAAACATCGAGGACATACAGCGGACCCTCGGTTTCCGAGCGCACGATGATGCGGGTGGTGTCGAATGGCTCTCTGGCCAACAGGTACAGGGTGCCGTTGATGCTTTGGCTGCGTAGCAGCGCTGTCAGTGACTGTGGCAGGCCGATGCTTACCGAGTCCGGGAAATGCACCAGACGCTCCTCACCGACAACCAACGGAACCGCGATGGGCGTT
The DNA here is from genome assembly GCA_024234395.1 of Pseudomonadales bacterium. Lineage (GTDB taxonomy): Bacteria > Pseudomonadota > Gammaproteobacteria > Pseudomonadales > Pseudohongiellaceae > NORP240. The sequence continues at coordinate 1,458,647 of JACKOH010000002.1, read as the reverse complement.
TTGTTCCAGATAATTCGTTCAGGAGCATTGGATGCCCCATCGTCTTGCGCGACGCACAACAGCGGCAAACAGAATCCGAGCAAGGCGATCCATCTCACTGGCGCAAGGAAATTGTAGGGATTCATTGGGAACTCCCATTAGTTGTTGTGGGGCCAGCTCCAGTTGGTTCAGCCAGCTCGGCATCGGTTAATCGACTGGGACCCTCACTGGCGTACCCATCGAGTGCCAACCCCCAGGGATTCGATTCCGGATCGATTGCCTGGCGCACCACCCGAATCGGGTAGCGAATCGTGGTTTGTTTCACGGTCATACCTTTTACTGACTCCAGAAGATCAAGATCCAGCCAGACGATCCAGGCATCGGCTGACAACACATCAACGCGCCGTTCTTCGTAACCGTGCCCTGGCACTTCATGAACACCGCGTACCCGGTAGGTTAATTCGCCGCGGCGGGCTTTGAGTTCCATGTCGGCGATCAGGTCATTGCGATAGCGCGGTGTCAGGTAGGGCGAGATGCGGAAGATCGCGCTGCCGTAGTCCGTGGCACCGTTGTCGGGCCAACGATTGAGTTGCTGGAAAATGTAGAACGCAAAGGCATACACATTGGCCGGAGGCACCTCCTCGGCCGCCTGGACCGCACCGGAGCGCAGATCCGGCGGCACGTAGACACGTAATTGCTTGGGCGCCTGGCTCCAGCCAATCCAGAGCGCGAGGATGATCAGTCCCTGCAGACCGATAACGATCCACAAGGAACGCAAATGGGAGCGCACGTTATCGATTTCGAGACGGTAGCGACGCATGCTGCATCCTCCCAATGTCCCAGGCACCGGAGCGTAGCACCCAGGGCGCACGATAGAGGCCCATCGACTGCAGACGGATGCGCAACCATTGCTGGTAGTAGCCTTCAGGCCGTCCGCGCTTGATCCGCTGAAGCACGGTTGCCATTACCACTACGGTGGCGACCACGCCGACCCCAGCAATACCGAAACCCATGGTGATGGCTCCTAGCAACCAGGCCAGCAGCAGACTGAAGGGCAGCCAGATCACGATGGCCAACCCCACAATCATGCCAAGTTCTGAGGACGAGCAGCCTCTGAAGATGACCGGCTCGGCATTGAGCCGGTCGGCCAGGATTTCATGGTCTTTCGACATTCACACCACCTGCCACGTGCAACTGTTGTTGTCAGAAATCAGATAACACCGGCCGCTTCGGTCAGCAGATAGCTGGCGAAGATCAGGACGATGGCACCGACGATGCCCAATACACCCACTTCAGCCCACTCCGCTTTACCATGGCGGGCTTCATTGAATTTCGCGAAACCCAGATAGGCGATCCAAAGAAAACCCAGAACCGCAATAGCCAGTCCGAGCACCAGGCCACCGTCTTTGATGTAGCCCTGGATCAGTCCGATCCAGTCACCCGACGCCGGAGCAGTACTCGGCGGGACCGGCGTTGGCAATGCCGCCCAGAGCGGCAGTGGGAAAAACACCGTGCCCGTTGCCAATAGCGGCCTGTGAATGGCAACGGCTGTTTTGCCGAATCCGTCTCCTGAAATTGATGTACCCATATGAATTGTCCTCTTCTGTAACGCTGAAAATAATGGGACCTTTCCCCACATCCCACTGCGATGCGCCGCCGCTTGCCCTTACCGGGCTTTCTCGATTGACTCACCGCAAATAGAAACCCAAAACCATCAACACAATACTTGCCCTCAAGGTGCACCAGGTCAGGTCGAAGACCGTGGCCTGCCCTTCCTGCCAGGCCCGAAAACTGCCGATGGCGACCCAGATCACCCACACAAACGCCAGCACCAGGACCATCGACGCGATCGCTGTCAGCATCGTAGCTGGGGTAATCCCGGAACCCGCCTGGAATGCAGCTTGTTGTGCTCCTGTCATCGTGCTGCCTAGCGACGGTAATCGCCGCGCAGAGGCAGGAATGAACGTGGTTGGGTGCGAGGTGCATCGATGTGTGACTGAACGCCATCCCGTATTTGCTTCAAGTCCTGACGTAGCCAGTCATAGCGAAAACGGACACGAGCATCCTGATCGGCATTTGCCTCAGCCTGCTTGATCAAGAGCTCAAGGGCCTTCAGCTCATAAATGATCTTTGCCAATGCCTCACGCTCGGCATCCGCATCTGCGAAAACAACCGGCATAATGAGCGAACCGATGATCAGAAAAGAAGATAGCCAGAGATGGCGTTGCATGGCACTGCTGCTCCCGTGTGTTGTTACGGGGCATAGTGCGAGAATCAGAGGCGAGGGACGATGGAAAATCTATTCGGTGGGTGAAGTGGTTTCAAAGACTTCCACCTCACGTTGAAGGACATCTTAGCTTGGAAGTTTGATGGTGGCCCCTACTAAGCGTAACTTCAGGGAATCTTGGTTATCACACATTAGTCTGGACCCGAAAGCGACCTAAGTAGGACTTTCCGTCTTCAAGGCAAAAGGATCCTCTGATTGCTATCTCATATGAGCAAAAGGATTTCTGAAGATAGTTAATTACGAATTCTGAGTATTCGGATTGCTCCGACAAGAACTACCACGCTGATAATGAAACCTATTACCAAATCCGGGTATCTGGAACCGGTCCAGGCCACCAATACGCCAGCGATAATCACTCCCAAATTGGCAATGACATCATTCGCTGAAAAGATATAACTCGCGCGCATATGTGCGCCGCTGTCTCTATTTTTAGTAATGAGATAAAGGCAACTAACGTTGGCTACTAATGCGATTCCACCTAGGCCCATCATAAGCATCGAGACTGGTTCGCTACCAACAAAATATCGGCGCAGAACTTCGCTCAGTACTCCGAATGCAAGGATAAATTGAAACCACCCAGAAAGATGAGCAGCACGAAGTTTTTTCCTGGCACTCTGACTTACCGCAACCAGTGCTACGCCATATACAGCCGCATCGGCAAACAAATCAACGGAGTCAGCAATCAATCCAGTAGATTGCGCTATCCACCCCACACTTAGTTCAAAAAGGAACATGAAACCATTAATGGCCAGCAGCGCCTTTAGGATCTTTCCCTCACTCTCATCGGCGCCGGCATTTCCAGACAGCGATTGATTCCACGCCTGTCGGTTCATAGGTTCTGAGAGCTCTAATGACGCACCTAAATTGCAGCCAACGAGACGTTGTTCAATTTCTTCGCTACTGCAGTTGTGGAAAACGCGAACTTTCCGATTTGGTATACCAATATCTAGGCTCAGCTCGGGATCAAAGCCATCAAGTTGCATCCGTATTAATGCCGCTTCGGATGGACAATCCATTTTTGGCACAGTAAATGTACTGCATGAGCCGTGTTCCATTTTTTTCGAATCTTGGGTCAAAGTCATTTTTGATTTTCTGATCTAGCTGTTTTCGGAATTGATGTCCCGACAATATTCTTCTGGAAGTTCTAGCTCAATTGTCGTGTGGGAGAAGCGATATTTTTCAAGGATGCGTGCTATCTGGTTTTTAACTTCTACTTGCTCAGCCCATTCCAACGGCGAATCTATTACCAGATGTGCTGTGTAGACCGTTGATCTTCCGTCGAGTGACCAAGCATGCGCATGGTGAATTGACGATACAGTCTCTAGTGTCAGCAGTTCTTCACGAACTTTTTCTATCAAACCCTGGCTAGGTACGGCCTGAAGAAACAGTTTGAGTGCCTGCTTGGTATTCCGAATGACATTAAAAAGAACAAAGAGAGTGAAACCAATAGCAAGTAAGGCATCCAGTATTGCCGCCTCGGCAAACATAAGCACTATAGAGACTATAAGAACCGCAACCCAACCAAAAACATCTTCAAGCAAATGCCAATTGAGTACTTTCTCGTTAAGGGTTTCCCCTGCGCTGAGCTTATAGGCGGCAAAACCGTTTACGATAACGCCCAGGATGGCGAGTCCAAACATGCCCTCCGCCACAGGCTTCACCGGATCAAATAGCCGGGGTACGGCTTGCACTAATACCCAGATCGAACCTACTATTAATACGATTCCATTAATTAGAGCGCCAAGTAGTGAAAAGCGTTTATAGCCATAAGTAAAAGAGTTGTCCGCACCTTTGTTAGATAGCCGACTCAGTAACCAAGCCGTCCCAATTGAAAGGCTGTCGCCAAGGTCATGAACGGCATCTGCCATAATGGCAGTGCTATTAGTGAGTAGTCCGCCCACAAACTCAATAATCGTGAACCCAACATTCAACGCAAAAGCCCAGCCAATTCCCTGGCTACTTTGGGCACTATTATGCTGGTGATCGCTCATCTGGGTGACCTACATGGATTCCAGCCGACGGTTTTTATTCACGATTAAATAAAGCGCTGGTAGCAGCACTAATGTGAGCAACGTTGAAGACACGATGCCCCCGATAACTACTGTAGCGAGTGGCCGCTGGACTTCTGACCCAATCCCTGTATTTAGGGCCATCGGAATAAAACCAAGGCTGGCTACCAGTGCTGTCATTAAGACCGGGCGCAATCGGGTCATTGCACCTTCGATGATTGCAGGAATCAACTCTCCGTTTTTCCGCCAAAGGGAATTAATGAAAGTGAGCATAACCAGACCGTTGAGTACGGCAATACCAGATAATGCAATGAAGCCGACTGCAGCCGTTATTGACAAGGGCATCCCGCGCATCCAAAGCGCGATTACACCTCCAGTCAAGGCAAGCGGTACGCCGGTGAAAATCACCAGGGAGTCTCGAATTGAACCAAGGACTATGAGCAGTAGCCCGAATATCAAAGCTAGAGTCGCAGGCACCACCAGGGATAGTCTCTGGCTCGCGGATTCCAATTGCTCAAAAGTACCACCGTACTCAACATAGTAGCCCGGAGGAAAGTCAATCTGATTGCTGACAGCATCCTGTACTTCGGCAACAAATGACCCCAGATCGCGCCCTCTAACATTGGCACTGACCACGACGCGACGCTGACCGTTCTCACGGCTGATCCGATTTGGGGACGAAACCAGTTCCGTTTCAACGACCTCAGATAAGAGTACGTAACCTGCCTCATTGGCTACCGTAGGAACTGGTATAGGCAGTCTGCCAATTCTATCTAAATCAGGACGCATTTCTTCAGGAAGTCGTACAACAAGGGGAAACCGGCGATCGCCTTCGTAAATCAAGCCGACAGTCTCTCCTCCTATTGCTGCACTGATCAGGTGTTGAGCATCTCTAATACTAAGGCCGTAACGCGATAACACCTCCCGTTTTGGCGTGAGCGTCAGCATGGGAAGTCCGTCGGTTTGCTCGATTCTGGCATCGGCAGCACCTTCGATTTGCTCGACAACCTGAAGTATTTCCTGAGCTGTGTTACTTAGTTGATCGAGGTCCTCCCCAAAAACCATAATACCTAGATCGGATCGCACTCCGGAAATCAGTTCATTGAAGCGCATCTGGATGGGCTGTGTGACTTCATAGATTTGGCCTGGAAGTGCTTCTAACGTTTCCTCCCACTCCTCAAGCAGCTCGCTCTTTTCCCTCGACGGGTCGGGCCATTCGTTCCTGGGTTTGAGAATGACAAAGGTATCGGAAATACTGGGAGGCATGGGGTCCGAAGCAATCTCTGGCGTTCCAATTCTTGAAAAAACATCCTGCACTTCAGGGAATCCGAGCAGACGGCGTTCCAGGATATCCTGCATTTCGATAGATTGCTGCAAACTCGTGCCTGGAGGACGCAGAGCCTGCACCGTGACATCGCCTTCATCAAGTTGAGGAATAAACTCCGACCCCATTGTGCTTGCCAACCAGCCTGCCCCGCCGACAGCCGACACTGCGATTACTACAACTAACCAGCGAAGATGTAGAGAGGCTTTCAACACAGGCTTGTAGACCCATTCCGCGCTCTGCATAACAGGATTTTTCTTCTCAGAGACTTTTCCTGTGATGAACAGTGCTACTGCGGCCGGGACGAAAGTCAGTGATAGGATCATCGCAGACATCAGAGCTATGATGACTGTAATTGCCATTGGGTGAAACATTTTGCCTTCGATACCGGTGAGCGTAAATATGGGAATGTATACCAGGGTGATAATGGCTACACCAAAGAGGCTGGGGCGAATAACCTCATTAGTTGCCTCAAATACGACTTCCATTCGTTCTTTGAGACTCAATACTGAGTCTCTATGGGTGGCTAAACCGAGCCTGCGAATAGAATTTTCGACAATGATTACCGCGCCGTCCACGATCAACCCAAAATCGAGAGCACCCAGACTCATCAGATTGGCGGAGACCCCTGCCTCTACCATCCCTGAAATCGTGGCTAGCATGCTGATGGGTATTACCATTGCCGTAATGAGCGCCGCGCGGATATTACCCAGCAGGAGAAACAGGATGAAGATGACCAGTAATGCACCGACAACCAGATTTTCTTCAACCGTAGCAATAGTGTTGTCCACGAGAACGGTCCTGTCATATAGTGCTTGGGCTATAACCCCATCGGGCAATGTACTATTGATTTCTTCCAGTTTCTCGGCCACCTGTCTGGCCACCGTTCGAGAATTCTCTCCCAGCAACATAAAAGCAGTGCCAATAACCGCTTCCTGGCCCGCGTGAGTTCCTGCTCCAGTTCTCAGCTCCCTACCAATAGTAACTTCAGCAACGTCTTTCACTCGGACAGGAATGCTATTTCGAGTGACGATACTTACCTGTTCAATGTCCGCAATGGTTTCCAATTGCCCCGGTGAACGAACCATAAGCTGCTGGCCATTTCGCTCGATGTAGCCGGCACCCTGATTGATATTGTTGTCCCACAAAGCAGACAACAATTCCGGCAGGGTTATTCCCCAGCTCAACATTTTGGAGGGGTCTGGTGTTACGTGATACTGCTTTTCGAATCCTCCGCTGGTGTTGACTTCCGTAACACCATCAACCAGGATCAACTGTCGCTTGATTATCCAATCTTGAATTTCCCGTAACGCAAACAGATCATAGGGGTCTCCGTTAGGTTGCACTGCTCCTTCTTCAGCCCTAACCGTGTACATGAATATTTCACCAAGCCCAGAAGATATCGGGCCCATTTCTGGCTCCAGTCCTGTAGGCAATTGGCTCTTGATTGCGCCGAGTCGCGAATTGACCAGGTTGCGGGCAAAATAAACATCCGTGCCTTCTTCAAAAACCACAGTCACCTGGGACAAACCGTAGGCAGAGAGTGACCGTGTGTAAGAAAGCTGCGGTAATCCAGCGAGTGCAGTCTCAATTGGAAAAGTGATCCGTTGCTCGGATTCTAACGGCGAATATCCTGGTGCTTCAGTATTAATCTGAACCTGTATGTTAGTAATATCGGGCACAGCATCGATGGGCAAGTTCTGAAAATTCCAAACGCCAAACGCACAGATGGAAAGAACCGCCATCATGACGATCCAGCGACTACGAATCATTCGTCTGATAATACGTTCAAGCATGGCGAAACCTCTTAATGTTCATGTTCGACACCTTCTTTTTCTAGGTCTGCCTTGATCAAATAGCTGTTTGAAACCACATAGCGTTCCCCTGGTAAAAGGCCCGCAAGAATTTCAGTGGAAAATGGGTCAGAACTACCAAGCGTGACGGTTCGAGGTTCATAGATGTCCCCTTCCAGTACGAATACAACCTGGTTATTTTCGTATGTCTGTAGCGCATTGTTCCTGATAGAGAGATCGACTTCTTTGGATTCAAGATGTACAAACGCTTCAACCAGCAATCCTGGCGTCCATATTGAGTCGGAGTTTTCGAGTGGGACTTTGGCGATAACGGTAGGAGATTCACCTTGGCTGGGATTGATATAGCGGATGGTGCTTTCTGCCGACCGGTTATCAATTCGAATTGTCACCGTCATGCCCGGGCGAATCTGTTGTGAGTCACCCGGAAACACCGTGAGATCAACCCAGATGTCCTCGTAGTTTGCGATAGTCAGCAAAGATTGTCCGGTTGCCAATTCACCTGGATTGGCATGCTTTTCGACTACAATGCCACTGAGCGGTGCCCGAATTTCGTAGTTCTGCAGACTACTGTTTGCCTCAATCACAGCAATAACTTGCCCGGCTTCCACGCTATCGCCAAGCGCGGTATTCATCGACACTATCATGCCGGGATAACGGGCATAAACGTGACTGATGCCCTGGGGGTCAGGCATGGTCCTACCGTAGAGTAATAAACTGCGATTGATCACGCCGGCGCCGGCCAACTCAGTTTCGATTCCCAGTTCCTGTGCTAAGTCCGCGGATATTTGAACGATCTCTTCTTCGCCCTCTTCGTGTTCGTGCTCCTCTTCTGCCGCCATCGCATTTGAACTGACCAGAACCGCGCTCGCGATAATCAACTTGAACACATACTGTATTGCGACACTAAAGTTGTTATGTAATCTATTCATTGAATTGTCCCCGTTACTGACCACTAAGTGGTAGTCCACTGAGTCGCTCTATCTCAGCGCGTAATCGATGAGCGTTACCTGCACTAGTAATAAGCGAAAGTTGAGCATCCAAAAATTCCCGTTGCGCGCTTATCAGTTCGACGTAGCTGTAGTTGCCGGCCCTATACACTACCTGAGTTTGCTGTTGCACTTGCTGCAATATGGGAATGACTTGCTGCTGCAAAGTGTTTACTTCTGAAATTGACTGTTGGAGGGCTTGGTGAAGTGAGCGTATTTCACCTTCTATCGCATTAAGCGCTGTGAGTCTCCGCATTTCGACTTCTTGTAAATTGGCCCGCGCTGTACGATAAGCGCCAGCAGCTCGAGCTTTACTGTACAGCGGTATGGAGACTTCAAAGGCAAGTCCGGTATCGTCAATCTCTTTTAAGTGCCGAACTCCTGCAGACCATTGTATGTCGCCCTGTTCGCGCGATTGTGCTAAACGAAGCTCGGCTTCGAGAAGGCGGGATTCTGCTGCGAGAATCTCAATATCAGGATTCGACATCAGCTCAGTCAGTATCGATTCGACTGATCCGGCTTGACCAACAATTAAAAAGTCAGAAATCACGGAATCAAACTGCGGGGAATTGCTAGTCCACATGTTTGCCAGTCGAATTCTGGCGCTTTCTAGACGGGCTACGGCAGCCTGTTCTGCTATCTGAGAACGTATCAGCGCTGCATTTGCTCGATCTAACTCCAACTGAGGCGCCTGTCCCGCCGTGACAAGAGGCTGTATCGAATTGACAGTCTGTTCGGCTATAGCAGTTGATTGCGATTGCAGGTTAATCTGTTCCTGGGCACTTGCCACATCGATAAAACGCCGGACAACTTCAATCAACAAGTCCAATTCGGCAACTCGCTGTTCGGCATCTAAGAAATCGATTCTGCGACTAACGGCGCCTACTCTCGCCGCTCTTTTATCACCCATTTCTACCACGCTGGATAATCTGAGAGTGGCTTCGGCACCAGTGAAGTCTTTGATGTCACCGGTACCAAGTGCATCTTCAATTTCACCACCAAGAACGAATGCGGGCTTTAATTCCGCTGTCTTTCGCTCACCCAGCAAGGCTTCATGGCGCAGAGGAAAACTGCGCAGTCTGGGATTTGTCGCCAATGTGGCTTCCAATGCATCACTCAGCGAAATAGTGCCAGTCAGCACTTCCTGGGCATTGCACAAGGCGCTCACGAAGGTGGCGCAAGCCACAATCGTCAAACATTTAAAGTTCATCAATTTTCTCCCGCAACCAGCCGGAATAGAAACAACCCAGACCCTTTGCCTGAATTGACTATTTTGAAGATAAAATTAGGCTAGTGCAGGAGGTGCGCGAGAGGGCGGTAGAAGCGATTCGGGACCATCAGGCAGGAACTCGCTTCGAATGATTGTGAAGGGTTCTTTAGAATTCCCTGTAGTTTCGGGCAAATGGAAAGTAGAAACGGCAATAGCGACTGTGGCAGTTTTGAAGATCTTGGATAAAAGAGTATCAAAGGAAAGTTCACGTTCAACATCCGCCTGATCTACTTCAGCTAAATCGTCAATTGTTACTAAATCTATCGAGTGCGAATCTTCAGATTCGAAGTGAATTGAAATAGGAGCTTCATCACCATCAAGACAAAAGCGCTGATGAATGTGTGACGAACTGGCGAAAATGAGCAATAGCGCAGCGAGAAACGCCGGTATGCTTCGTACTATGCCAAATCTTTCCATCATATTGATCAACAATGCCAGTTTGATTATTAACTATAACCTTTTTAGCGAGTGTAGTGTATCTGTAATTTCTCAATCTGAACACGCGAGATTGTTTTACTATCCACAGATAAGCTTGTTTTCAATTTATATAACATGCTGTATTTAATAATAAATAGTTACATATTCTATAAAACCATTAAGGTGAGTTGCATCTGCCGCTGATGACTAATGGCTCAACTCGGCATCGACCAACGATTCCATCGGCTCGGCCTAGGAGCAAAACGCTAGTTAATGCGCTCAGACTTGCCTACCATATTGCCAGCAACCCAAAGGGCGTACCCGCCACCGGCGTCGTTCTCGATGTGCTCGACCATAATGTACTGGCCTTCTACTAAACATTCGAGTACTTTTTTGCCGGCAACCGACAATGCCACGAAGCTGTTTGTGCCCATGGCCTCACTGGAGACACTGTAACCACCCTTCCCTGAGTCTGACCCATCCGAAATCACAGATACTTTTTGAAAGTACTGGCCGTGACGGTGACCGCAAAGGCAAAGGCCAGAGCAAACGGCAGGATGATCCAGGACGGATGGAGACTAAATGGCAGCGCCAGGTAGAGTACCCAGGCCATGAAGATCAGAGGAATGGTGGCTTTCTTGGCGTAGTGATAGACAAAGGAGCTCTCCCGTCCCCCGCCCCAACGCCGCAAATCCCGCCGCACCAGACCATCAACCAGCGCTACTAGGGTGAAAAGCCCAAATACCGGGGTGGCCAGGGCGAGAATGGCCAATCGCACTGCGAACACTTGCGTGATCTGCATGCCTGCCAGCACGTAGTCAGTCACAGGCTGATAAAGCCGGTGCAATATAGGGCGCACACCTGACTCTTCGGAAGCCGGAACCGGCGTGACCCACTGAATGAAATCGGTAACACCGGTCCACTCGAAGGCGATGGTGTAAAAGCGCTCCGACAAATCACTGGCGAATTGCATGGGCTGCGCGGTCAACCAACTGCGATGAAAATCTGCGCCGAGGAACTGCAGCTCATTCACCAGCATCTGTCTGCTGTGCGCCACGCCCTGCTCTTCCCACCACAATGCCATACCGACCCATTCGATCAGAACCGAAAAGACCAGGGAGAGGATTAACCATTTCAGGCACTGGGCGAGCCCCGTCAATACCTGGGAGATCGCACCGGGACGAGCGACGGTTCGGCGGGGATCGGTCGGTTCCGCCATGCTCAGGCTGAGTCACTTGATTTTGCAGTCTCTACCGTCGCCTCAGAGACGGCATGCCACCAATGCTCAGTCACCCGATACCAGTGATCATTGGAAATGTAGCTGCGCTGCATGGCAGTGGCCATCTCCTCAAAATCACCCGGCATGACGGTGTCGCTGCGGTCATCCGGTAGCGGGATGCGAATCTTCCAGAGCTGGCCCCCTTCCAGTAGCGCAAAGGCCTGCCCCTTAGGGAGTGTGACCATATCGGACGCGGTCAGCATCGGCACTTCCGAGACACTGATCCGGTCCTCGTTGCGGGATTTGAAGTCGACGCCGGAACCAGGATCCGATGAATCATCGACACCGGAGACACTCATCAGGGTGAAGACCTCTACTCGGGGCAATTGCTCGGTCAGCATCGCGGCCGTATCCAACTCTTTCACGCGCAGCATCAACATGGTATTGAAGTTGCCCGCCACCTGCCCGGCCTTGGCGCGACTGCCGATACGCGCCTCCACATCCGACCAGGTCTGGGTATAGGCCGTGACTTGAAAACCGGCTCCGCCGGCCTTGTTCAAAAGCGGTACGAACTCGTCCCCGATCAGCTCGTTAAATTCGTCCGCGTGCAACGAGATAGTGGGGGGCGACTGTCGAGTGTTTATTGGAATAGCTGTATCAGATCCTGGCGCCGCAACACCGTGCTTGTAGATCGTACCGGCGACGGACACCAGGTCCGCAAACATGGAGTTGCCCACTGCACTGGCTACCGTGGTATCGGTCAGTGCATCGAGCCCGACATAGACAATGCCCTTGCGCCGGACCACCTCCATCCATTCGAAGATCGGTCGGGCATCTCGATCATCTTGGTAGTCCGGCGAGATCAGCGCGGCAATGGTGCCGGTCGTCAGTTTTTCCATCAGCGGGCCGACGGAACTGACGATCTTGTCGAAATAGGTTTTGTCGTATTTGAAAGCCGAAATCAGGCCATCCAGAACGGGGTCGTAAATGGCCCTTTCCTGCAACAAACGCATACAGGCGATGGCTTCCATCGACCGGCCACGCAGCGCATTGGGCAGGTTGCGCTCCTTGATATCCGCGGCGCGCTCTTTCACCAGCGACGCCCAGGTGTCGATACCGGCCACCTCGGCACAGTGGCCGGCATACTCCACAAACAGAGGCTCGATGTCGTTGATGTAGCGGCGAATCTGTTGATAGTCCGGGCGTCGCTTGAGGGCCACCAGTGCGCGCGCAATGATATTGACGAAGCGCCAGGCGAACTCCTTGAAGGCTGCGGAATTCCCTTCGTTTGGTAACTGATTGGCAATACGGGTAGCGACCTCGGTGATGCGCGAGAAGTTGCCAATGGCGTTGTAGCGTGCCGATAGTTCGGGGAAGCCGAGATGGAACAGATAGAAGTCGTCCAGACGGCCGGCCCGCTTGGCCTCGGCATAGATGCGGCGTAATAGATCCGCATCACCCTTGGGATCGAAAACGATGACGACATCGCCCCGACGGATGTCCTGGGAGATCAGCAGTTCGGCCAAGCGTGTCTTGCCGACACGTGTGGTGCCGAGCACCAGGGTGTGCCCGACGCGTTCACCCAGATCCATCCACACGGATTGTTCATGGGGTTCAACGGCGTGCAGCGCCGGCTTACCACCGACCGCGGACAAAGGCGCCAATGGGTTCCAGCGGGAACGGCTGCGCAAGCCTTTGGCCAACACAGAGAGCAAGGGGATCGACTCCCAAGCCACTTCCTTCTGCCTGGCCCACTGATAGAGCCTGCCCGGTTGCACGTAACGCTGCACCTCGGGCTTCAGTGTATCGCGCAGCCGCTGCGTGTGTTGTTGTGTCCAACGGAAACCCCTGCCCAAAAACAGCTTGTGCCGACTGACGGGAATTTGGCCTGCCCGCACGCTATAGGATGGCAACCGCTTCATGTGATGCTGGTAACGCAGTACGCGCCAGGCCTGGCGGCCCCGCCAAAAGCCAAACCCGAAGAAGGTCGACCCGGTGGCCAATGCGATGTCCGGTGGCATCATCAAGGCCCAGGGCGCCAACCAGGACAGTGTCCCCGCCGCTAATGCGGTGGCGGTGGACCAGAGTTCGACGGGAGGCCGCAACAACCCCTCCATCGGATGCGAGCTCATTGCCGGAGTCCGTCGGGAGTAATCAATACCGGGTAGCGATCGATGCCCAGGGCCACGGCCAGGTCATTCCCGGATCCCAGGGTAATGGATAAGCCTTGTGCCACTTCCGCAACCTGTTCCACATCGGCCTCGGTCTCCGCTTGTACCAGCATACCTACGGCACCAAGCTGCTTAAGCGTTTCCCTGTGCGAGGCCAACCACTGCACCGACACCGCATCTGATCCGATCAAAAAAAACGGCCGTGGATTGCCTTGTGCCAGCCGCGCCAGTACCTCCGAATGCAAGGCACTGCCAGTAATCTCACCGACAGTCAGTCCCGGTGAGCGTACTGGCAACAGATTGCGAAGGACTGCCGGACCATAACTGAGCGAAGAATTGGGGGTGGCGCTTTCGGCGAACTCAGACGATGGTGCCTGTGTCGCCAGGAGTGGCTCCAGCAGCGGCGCCAGTGGCTGCGTTTGACCGCTGTCATGAAGGACCGTCAACTCGGCGAGCGCTTTGGCACTCATGCCGAGCGAAAGTAACAATCCGAACCCAAAGATCGGCAACAGAGATCGACTACTGATCATCAAAGAGAGCCTCCTCTGTCACGAGGACCTGTTGCGCCCGGCGTTCCTGTACGCGGCGGCCATAACGATTTGCGCGAGCTGGATCATCGGGCGCGTGATAGCAACCGTCGCTCATCAGAACCGCGACACTGGCAAGGGGGACAACTGCCCTTCCCGGCGCAGTATCAGCACCGGCAGATCCTGACCCAGTTGGCCCGTTTGGCCAGCGACTTGATTGAGCGCGCCCGCATCGATGTTCAGTGTGATCCTGTGGTCGCTGACCCGCTGCGGATCGATCTGTTTTGCGGTCGCCCAGTCACGTATGCGGGATTCCTCGCCGATCGACACATCGATCAGGTACAGATCGATGCCGGCGAATTGATTGATTTGGCTGACCAGCCGTTCCAACACGGCATCGCAATGCGGGCACTGTGTCCCGGTAAAGAACAGTACCCGGTCATCGGGCTGCCATGTCAGCTTTTCGGTTACAGTTTGATTCGTTGCGGTAAATGCCAGGGCATTGGCATCAATCAACAAACCATTGGGAAACAGACGCCGCTGGGCGTCGTCGTAGGCACGTTGAAACGCCAGGATCCGCTCGGCGTCGTCACGCATCATGACGGCCCACTGTTCAGCGTAGCGACGGCGTTCATCGGCAGTGCGTGCATGAATACCCAGGGCTTCAATGGGCGACAACGTGGCCGGGCTCACACTGCCACGAATCCCCTGCATCAGGAATTCATAACGCTGCCATTCGGTAATATCCAACCCCCATTGCTCTGCACGGGAAGTCTGAGATTCGATCTGTTGTGTGGAGGATTGCTCGACCTCCAGTGTGTTTGAAGATTGCAAATTCGGTACCGGCCCGTTATCTGCGTTGACGGTCAACATGATGCACAAACTGAATCCGACAATCCCGATACGCGATGCGCGTACACTGCGCTCAATGGTCATCGTCATTAACCTTATTATCGACCGGCACGGTCAGATCACGTTGAATGATGGGTAGATGGGTCGGGTCACAAAGGCGAGCGGGAGATTGAACCGTGAGGCTTTGTTCACTGGCCGATTTTGCAGTCTGGGCAGTATGCTGCCCTGGATCATGTCGCTCGTTCTTGACGCCGACCAGCAAGGCAGTGACCAAGACAATAACCAGGAAAACCGCTTCCATTAATGTGCGCCTCCAGTCGATGTGGGATTCGATACATTGATGCAGCGTTCGAATGCGACGAGGCGATGTAAGGGATCCTGAATCAGGTGAAAAGCCGGCCCCACTAAAAGTCCGATCACCGCTTTGAGCGGCATAGGCTCAAAATAACGATGCGCGTTGGGCAGTGGCAGCTCGAGCATGGCGAGGGCTTCTTCCGACAGAACTGACTCGTCTGCCAGGCGATAGCCGGAGTCACGCAGTAGCCAACGCAAAGCCCCACCCACACTATTGATGTCGCGCGGAATGGTGATCGACCTTGTGACTGACAACAGGTCCTGTTGCCCGACCGTTGGTCCGGCAGCGAGGTCGGAGTAGCGGCCAATCTGGGTCTGCGCGCCGATCGCTAAAAGGTGTTGCGGTTCCGCCCCAACCGATTGGCTCGCCATGGCTATACCAGTGCAGCACAATAATGTCGTCAGGCGTCGTGAGATTGCAGAAAGTTTGGACGAAGACATGTTTTTTTGCTCTCGATAGTGATGATTGTCCTCATGATCGCTAACCGGCTCTCACCCGTGAACGATTAATCCGTTCCGAGGGTGTCGGGTTTTCTGTCAATCGCCTCTGCACTAGCCACTATCGGCCTAAATACACAGCACTGATCTGCTCGCGGGCATGGCCGAGTTCGCGACTGATAATGAGTCGTGCCTGGTGATCCTGCTTGCGCTGCTCGGCGCTGAGACTGTTGGCGACTGGTCCACCTGCGGCAGGACAGGACCAACCGGTTAGTTGTTGATAGCGGGCCTGTGCGTAGGCATGGCGCAGACCATGCAGCTTCGACAATCCCGCTTGGGTGGTATGGCGCTCGTAGGCTCGCAACTGCTGGATGTAGTTTTTCTGTGAGGGAATCAGGGATCCGTTCCCGGCCAATCGGTGCGCGCGATCCAGGACAGCTCGTTGCTCCTGGCTGAGGATCGGCACGACACGCGTCTTGCCGCCCTTAGTCCAGGCCGCTTTCAACCGGATATGATCACCCTGATCGGCGAAACCGGGCATGAACTTGATCGCTTCCTCCCGTCGTAATCCGAAGGCGCGTTGGAGCTCCAGGCTCATGCGCACGTAGTCGTCCTGAATACTCGACAGTGCCTGGCGGTCGAGAACGACCGCCTTGGACTCGTTGCTGATGAATTGACGGTCGGGGATGCCATAGAACTCGTTGGAGCGGGCAATGACATTGCGCCGGTCCACTTTCGCCGCCCACCACCGCAGGCAGTTCATGCGGTTCTTGATGGTACCGGCCGCCATGCCCTCACCGAGCCAACGCTTTACGAGGGCATCCACATGCTTTGGCTTTAACGAACGGGTAGTCATACGCCGGTACCCCATTTCCTGCAGCTGATTCGCCATCTGGTTGAGCATCCGCGCTCGGTTGGCTTGCGTGCTGTAACTGCCATCCCGGTTGCGTTTGCACAATTGCTTCAATTGGTAGTTCAGGTCTCTCATCGTGTACTTTCCAAATCTGGTAAGTGTTTATGACCAACCGCAGGCTCGTAGCCTGACTGGTTCCGCCGAGGCGAAAGGGTCAAGGGACACTACTCCCTGTTCGACCTGATAAGCCTGGTCGCAGGCAACCTGGCTGCTCTTCTGGTGAAGATGGTGCCGGGTAAACCAAGGGCTCGAAGAGCCGTCATTGATGGTGAGCGTTTCACCTCCTTTTTAATGGGCGGAACCATCGGTCCGCGTGTTGCAAGAAACCGTCGATGTGACGGCGTGTTGAAAGTCGACTGATTGCCAGTCGGGTTTGATTTGGCGAAAGCTAGATTGAAGCGAGGACGGCGTCCTGTCGTTGCAGAAGCGTTGAAGATGAGCTGCAGCCGAGGCTGTGCGCCGTTGAAGCTCTATCGACGCTGTCATTGTTTTTGCCATTTAAGATGGCGAGGGCAACTTCCCCCATCCACGTTACCGCCGTGGCCGCGTGTGAAGCTCTCTGAGGTGCATGGCCGCCAGTATAGCCAGACTGAATTCGCGCCGAACGCATCTATTCAAGCGCAAGCCGTTGTCGTTCCGGGCTCCGCCGCCCTCGTCACTACCCCGCTATCGCTCAGCAGTGACGAGGGCTTCGAGCGATTCAACGCCCACGCCAGGTCTGTGACCTGTCATGGCCGTCGAGTAGACAGGGCTGTTCAGGCCGTGGTTACAGTGGAACCATCGTGTCACTGACTGTCAGCGGTGCAATATTTTTACCGTACGTGACATATAGCTGCTTAAATAGGCCAACAGCCTTATATTTATCACGTACGGTAAATTTCTATTGTTCCAATGGGTTTTCCATGCTAATTTTTACCGTACGCTCATTTTTTGGATGGATCATGGCTCACGATCAGGTGCAATACGGTGTAATTCGTTCCGCTGAGGATCTCGGCAAGCTGGTGCGTGCTCACCGAAAACAGCGAAAGTTGACGCTGGAAACGATCTCGGGGCTGGGTAACCTGAGCACCCGCTTTTTATCCGAATTCGAGCGTGGCAAGGAAACTGCCGAACTGGGCAAGGTCTTGAAAGCACTTCGCACACTGGGGCTGGAGGTAGTGATACAGCCCCGTGGTCAGACTTCCTTCAAGCCGGTACCCAAGCCGGAAGGAGACAGTCATGCTTGATCCTGATGGTCTCAATGTCTGGAGCGACCAACGCCTCGTCGGCTATCTGTGGCGCAATACTCAGGGCCTGATCGGCTTCCGTTACGACGAAAATTGGCTGGCACAGGGCGGCTTTGCAGTTTCCCATACGCTGCCCTTGCAAGAAGGTGATTTTCTGCCTGACGAGAGTCTTGCTCATCGCTTTTTCGCCAACCTGCTCCCCGAGGGTGGTGTTCGCGACCAGATTGTCCGCGATCTCAAGATTCCCAATACCGATTTTGATCTGCTGCGAACCATCGGCGGCGAATGTGCCGGTGCCCTGTCCATTCTGGAGGCAGAACACCAACCCTCTGCGGACTATGAGTACCACAAGGTCTCGGATGAGGAACTCGCCAATCTTGTGGCCCGCCGTGGTCAGGTCTACACCTGGACCGACAATGAACGCCCCCGACTATCCCTGGCGGGTGCCCAGGATAAGTGCCCTCTCCTCGTGAGAGATGGCGCCTATTGGTTACCCAGAAAAGAATCCCCCTCCAGTCATATCCTCAAGTTCGAACTGTCTGATTACCGCCACCTGCCCGCCTATGAGACGTTCACGACACTGCTGGCGGAAGCTATCGGTTTGCCGGTGGTCAATATTCAACTGCGATCCATCGCAGACACGCACTATGCCTTGATCGAACGCTATGACCGGTTTCTGCTTGAAAATAGCCGGGTTGTGAGAAGACATCAGGAGGATTTTTGTCAGGCTCTGGGATTCGGGCATGAAAAAAAATACCAGGAGTATGGCGGTCCCACCTTCGCCGACTGCTATCGACTGATCCAGGAGATTTCCAGCGATCCCGC
This sequence comes from Pseudomonadales bacterium, assembly GCA_024234395.1. Lineage (GTDB taxonomy): Bacteria > Pseudomonadota > Gammaproteobacteria > Pseudomonadales > Pseudohongiellaceae > NORP240. The sequence continues at coordinate 1,440,036 of JACKOH010000002.1, read as the reverse complement.
CAATGACCTGCAGTATTTACTGCGCTGGCAGATCTTTAATGTGCTGGCGGGCAACTCGGATGGCCATGCCAAGAACCTGTCGCTCCTTTACCGACCGAATGGTGAGATTCGATTAGCACCTTTCTATGATCTGGTCTGCACCCGCGCCATTGAACGCATCGATTATCACCTGGCGTTTTCCGTTGGTAGCGAGAGGAACCCGGGGATCGTGACCACAAAACACTGGAGTGAGCTGGCGCAACAGTGCGGATTACGGCCGAAATTTCTGCAGGATCTGGTTCAGGATGTGGCGGCTAAGTTGTTAACGCAATTACAGCCCGTGAAAGCACGTTTTCAAAGCCGGTATGGAGAGTACCCTGCCCTGCAGCGTATCGAGCAGGTCGTCACCAAACAGTGTCAACGCACACTCAGCGCTGAATGACAGAATCTTGTGTCAGTTATTCAGAGAAAACATGCAGCCGTCAATGAGCTGACGGGGAAACTGCCATGACAATGCCGTGGCTGAGAGTTTCTTTGCCACCTATTCGCTTGGAATTATCAAATCTACAACGGAATAATTATCATTGGATCTATGTATAGCCCAAGTGGGATTGCTTGAATTCTTGTCGAAATCGCATGGAGGCGTAGTTCCTAAAGCCAGCATGTTGGATTGCATACGCAATTGACCCGCTTTAAGCCATCTTTGTATCGAATAGTTGACCCAAAGTGTGCCAATGGTTCCGTGTTGTTGATATCTGTTTGGGGGGTCAAGTTTAAGAGCAATTACGGGTCAAAATTCGCTACGATTCAACACCGTAGTTCCAGGTTTTCTATAGATGGTACCGCCTCTTGTTCCAGGAGTAGCCTGAAAACCTTCTGGTATTTTCGGCCTCTGTGCAGGATTCGTTGGCGCCCTAAAATTCCCCGCGGGCCTCGGCCCCTCTCCAACGGTACGCCCAGGAACAGTGCTGACTCTTGATCCAGTCGGTATTCTAAAAACATTCATTGTACCAACTACGCCAACATTCGCAGTCAAGTCAATGATCAGCCGTCGGTGTCGGATATATTCCCCTGGGCGCCGGTAGTGCCTTTGTAACTAGACGCTATCAAACAAGCTCGGTGCATCCCCCACCGCCTTGTGCAATGTCGATTGCAGTCGTCGTACGTCGTCGCTTGACCAACCCCGTTCAGTGCAAGCCTTATCTACTAGCTGAGCAGCTCGAATGATCGAGTCGTACACCTGGCGAATGCTCACCTCGGTTGCCACATTGACTCGCCGAATCTGCCCATCCTCAACGCCCTCCAACCTAAACATACTTTGATGCTGAGGTGACAAGCGAACGAGAAACGGCCCATCCATGAATCGCAGATCCACACTATCGGCCGCTCGCAGATCGAGCAACGCCGCCAGCCACCATTCCAAGACCACTACCGGAAAATCGTTCCACTGACGCTCAGGAAACCACTCGCCCTCGACCCTCACGGCAAGTTCCCCAGTGATCGTCCCGGTTCGAGACCGCTCTAGAGTGCTGCAGTCAATACCAACATCAAACTCGCTCATCGTCGTCTCACTTTACAGGGTACGCGGTCTCTATGACTTTATCCTTGATGTTGACCCACATTTCGATTCCCTGGCCACGGACCCGCACGCGATCGCCATGAGTCTCGAGTCTCTTTCCGTAGCGGTAAGCCTCCCGAACAGCCCTCTCGACCTGATCTGTTGTCATGTGATCTGGGAACAGATCTTTCCTTGGACTGACGCGGGAGCCGCCACGCATATGTCCAGACGAGATATGATTTATATCGACGTCAATTTTCTTCCAACTCGGAAGGTTAATTGGCTTTGATCTGTTTGGGACGTTCAGCTTCCTTAAATACTTGGATTCACTAACTAGGGGCAGTACTCCTGCCCATCTAAAAAAACCGGTAACCTCACCACCATATAATGGATCCGTTCCCGTCGAAAGTACATACCAATCTGCGATCACGCCGCCAGGTGTGAAACTAACCACAACAGATGCAATAAATTTTTCCATATCTGTGGGCTCACCCCGACCACTTGTTGAGTTGATTTTGCAGTATGCTCTTCCACCACAAATCAAGTCTTCCCAAGTTGTCATAGGAGCATTGATTTCATACAGGTTATAATTGCCCGGAACGCCTTCCCTAGCAGAATTCAAACCTGGTTCAGGAGAGTAAGCGTAATATTCAACAGGTGCTGTCCGAAATGATCCACCAATAACACCCCCTCCCATAAACTCTATGTTCCATAGAACATCATCTAATGTGAGTCCGACAGGGTTATAATCAACGTATCCACCCCCAAGAGAGTTCCAGATCGTTGTCCACCCCACAAACTCATCCAAACTTTCATTGTGGCCGGTCGGATCAGTGAACGTGCCGGGATTGTTCAAGACATAACTATATCGATTAAGAGACTGAGAGTTAAGGTAGTTGGGTATTATTGAATCGGCTGAAGAAAATCGTCCAATCTCTGGATCATACAAGCGAGCATTCATGTTGATCATGCTGTTAGCAGGCATGTATTCATGCCCCGTATATCCCCGCGTCGTAGGCCAGTTCAACGAGCCACTAGTGTGATCACTGCCGTCCGCATTTCGCCTTCGACCCCAGACATCAAAGTAATAGCTCTCCTCAATAGAGCCGGCCTCATCGACAACCACACTAATGGTCCCTTGGTTGTCATGAACAAATGAAAAGTACTCCGTACTCGCAGGACTGGTTTCTTCCACCCTGACGCCAATGCGCTCTCCTTCGACGACAAGATAATCGCTCCAAGTCCCTCCCAATTTATCCACGTATTCAGCATTGGCGCCACTAATAGGATCAAAGAGATACAGTGTAGTATTCGTCCCATCATCTTGACTTACACGCTGAAATTCTGCGTCATACTCAAAATCGTAGTTGACGCCGCCTTCAGTCAATCGCTTAACTTTATTGAATGAGTACCAAGTATACGTTCTGCCTGCTCCCGAGGTCATATTGCCATTTGAATCGTAGCTAAAGCTGGGATTTGTTACTCCATTGACGTTACCGGAGATGGAGCTTACTGAGTAGGGATCACTGGCATACGTATATGTGTTGTAGTCTGTGGCAGAGCTTCCTCCCAATTTTGTCTTGTGAGTAATGTTACCCACACTGTCGTACTTAATCTTCTGCTTTAACGTTGGTGTCGAACCAAGGTAGATCTCAGTTAAACGATTGAAGTTGTCATAAACATAACTTTCCTCGATTTGGTTATTATCATTACGAAGAGTGAGATTCCCTAGATTGTCGTATTCGAAGTCAAAGTCAGCGATCGCCCCAGACTTAGCATCTGTAGCAATAATTCTTCCAAAGTCATCAAAAGTACGAGTGATTTGATAGTCATCTGTTGTCCCGGAACTGCCATGTTTATTGGTAGCCTGAGTATACCGCAAACTGGCATCCCGCGCATCGACTGTCCAGATTGCGTTGCTGTTGCTATAGTCATTAACAGCCTCGAGAAACTTCAATGTTGAGTTGTACTCATACGACAGTTTGTACCCAGACGGGTACTCCAGTGTTGCAGGCAATCCATCGCTGTTGTATGTCGTTGTAAATGTGTAATCGACATTGTCGACTTCAATGGTTGTGGTAAGAGGCCTACCACTAGAGTCATAGGTGAATGACTTACTGTCAGTCATACTGGTTGACATAGACAGTAGCTTTCCTTTGTTCGTCGCAGCAGTGATATAGGTGTAACTATGAGCAAAGTCGCTATTACTACTAGAAGCATCGGTCATCCGACCTAGTAAGTCGTATTCGTAGTCTATAGTATTGCCTCGCGCATCAGTATACTCCTCCAGTTCATCAACGACGTTGTAGAGAAATGTCCAACCATTTCCCAGGCTTGGATCATCGCGCCCGTCTAACCTGCCTCGGGTATCATAGGAAAAGCTAATCGTATTATCCGCGGGATCGTCAATCGTCTCGATATTTCCCACCGGATCATAGTCGTACTCCGTAGTGCCACCGTTTTCGACAACTTGATAGACCAGGCCCTGGTTGTTGCGCTTTATGACTCGAGTTCGTTCGTCGGATCCCCCGTCATCCAGCACGATTGTGGTATCAAGACCCGTATAATCATACGTGTTGTAGATATAACTCGGGCTTGAGGTGTCCGTATATACTTTGCTTTCTGTGACTCGGTCTAACTCATCATAGGAATAGGTGGTCCACTGCTTTTCCGTGCCTGTTGCTGTGCTAAGTGTTAGGAGGTAAGGTGTTATTGTCTCGGCCACACGACCCAGGCTGTCATACTTGGTTTCCCAAACGCTCCACTGCGTTGAATTAAACTCAATTCCTTCTAGTATTGAGCGACCCAATTTGTCATAGATAGTGCCCTGGGATGCGCCACTGACGGTTGTACCATTGGATTGATAAGGTGTCGTGATTACCTGCATGGCACCACGATTCACGCCATTTATTGTGCAGCCTGCTGAACCTCCATTGACTCCAGAACAATAAACATAGAGCTTGTGATGTTGCCTGCCATCTGGGTCGATGGTTTTCGTTAATCGACCAAAGCCATCGTACTCGTATTCGGTCACTATACCGCCTGGGTCTGTATGCTGCGTCGGCAAGCCAAATCGCTCATCAAACTGTAGACTCTCAGTTAAATGCGTTGTACCTGACGCGTCAGCCCATCGCTTGATCGTCGCGATGAATCGTTTGTTATCATCATACGTAAAACTCGTGGTCCGCTTATCGATAGCCGTTCCTGCTCCCGATGTACCGCCCGATTGCTCAAGCTTAGTGATATTCCCAAAAGCATCGCGGGTATAGTCTGTGGTGAGCTTAAGAGCTGCATCGTCCGGCTCAACAACCTCTTGCGTTAACAAGCCGGTTGATGTGTCGTAATCAAAGCTTGCCTTTCTGGTGATACTTGTCTCGCCGGATTCCGCATGAACAGTCTGTGTGGTATCGAGCTGCCCAATGAACCAATTGGTCGTGTCATTGGTGTACGTATTATCCGTAGACGTTGAGCTGACGGTTGTCGTGCCCACGATAAGTGACTCATCGACATCAGTAGCATTTCCGTAGCTGTCATACGTATATTCAGTTTTGACATCGGGAAAATCGTAACCACCAAGATCTTCGGACTCAACAAGTGTCTCGTCAAGTTTCACGTAACGTCGATCACCGCCAGTCGACGGAGTCAACGCGGTATTGGCATAGGTATTCGTAATGGACCGAAGAGTTCTATCTGTTGTCGAGTCAAACACTCGGGTCTCGGTCTTGACCAGCCCAATATACGGGTAATCTTGCTCATACGTCGTTGTTGTAACGATATTGTTGGGTTCATTAACAATGCGTTTCTCAAAGCCTAACAATCCCCGGCCGTTTTGATGAAACCGTGCTCCCTCGTAGGTGTAAGTGAACTCATTGGTTCCACCGATCCCATTGGGCAAATCTACCTCCGAGACGACGTACTGAGCGCCAATCACATCGATCTCAGGATAACTCGTGGACGTTCCCTTCGTGTAGATATCTGCAGTCGTGCGATTGTCATTCAATCGATCATAGGAAATGCTTGTAGACTGGTTGAGTCCATCATCAATTTCCTCAATCAACATTGGACTGTAGCCTGTCAAATACAGATAATTTGAGCTGTCTTTTTTGATCCAGAGATCAGCTGCTCCGTCACCATTAAAATCATGAACACGAGCTAGATTGACGTCCTCCGAAGGGTTGGAGATAGTTTCTGCGGCACTACTTTCGAACCCGATGCCTTCTGACAGGTAGATTTTGTGTGTTGTCGTGGGACCATAGTTGCCACCCGCAGTTGATGCGGCAATCAGCGCAACATCAGCCATTTTATCACCGTTAAAGTCCCCGGTGTGAATCTGGTACTTTTTCCAGTCAGTCGGTCCTTCCCAGGTTTGAGTAAGGAAGTCTTCGCCATCTGATAGTAAAAGCGATGTTCCTAATGTTGGGTCAGTAATCAGTAAGTCCGTATTACCATCGCCATTGTAGTCGGCTGGCACAATTTTGTAGCCATAGCTTATCCAGTCAGTAACAGTGCTAGAAGAGACTGATGCATTGCACGAAAAATAAATTTTGTCGGAAGATCCCTGCGACAGGATATCCAAACACCCATCACCATTGAAATCGCCAGCGTAAATAGTGGCACTGGAGTACAGCCCACTGATCGTAGAACCGGCGGTATATGTCCCATCCCCATCGCTGTAATAAGGAATAGCACCATTGGGAGAAGCTCGGAGGTAGAGCAGGTCATCGCGGCCGTCGCCGTTCATATCACCAAACGGTAAGGCGAGGGAGTTAGCTCCCCCATTCCCGCTTTGGGCGATATCCTGCACTCCGGTTCCATCATTTGTATTACTCGACTCGCGTAAAGGCCCATAGGCAACAGGCGACCACTCTTCGTAGGTATCGTCCCAATACACACCTTCCTCATCAATAACCATGTCGGTAAAGCCATCAGCGTCCAAATCTGCTGGATGTCCCGTCAGGGTGTAGTAATCCAACGGAAAACCTGTTGAAGCCTGAGGGTCTGACGGTGCGGTGTGCTCAATGTTCTTGGTTTGAGACTCCCAGGCGCCCGGTTCAGTGCTCATCCAGTATTTTGCGGTTGAGCTTGAGGTATAACCTTCGACGATTTCACGGAGAAAATCCGGAAGGCCATCGCCGTTGTAATCGCCAATGGAAATGCCTGGATCAATACCCGAGGAGCTTTGATTAATGGGTGTTAAAAAATCCACCGGATCATTAGTATCAAGCGTAGGCCAAGTGAATGAAGTGGCCGCAAGACATTGTTGGGTCGTTCCACCATCACAGAGTTTTATCTCACTGATTCTATTGGCAACAACTTTGCTTGCGCCAGTTTCGTAAGATATTTGGTATTCATGAACTAGGTTTGATCCTTCCTTGGTTTTGATTGTTTCAAGAAGAGCAACGGTTTTAACCAGAGCGCCAGCTTGGTAAGTGGGGATCTGATCGGGTCGTGTTGTGCTGTAGCCGAATTCGACTTTGTTATAAGCGGTCAGACCCGAGTTCAGCGTGTAGTCAATCTGTGTTGGATAAATCGACCCGTTTATACCATTTTGATACGTAACTTCTTGGTAATTCCCAGCTCTGTCTGAAATTTTGTTGACGTGCCATGAGATTACCGTAGACCCAGTCAATCGTCGTGAATCTGTGCTGTTACCAATTTCCAAGATTCGCCCAGACTTGGTCCACACCTTAAAATACTGAGGACCGGTACCCGCCGTACCGTAAGACACTATTTTAGAGAAGCTCTCTATTTCAGTGCGGTATTCGGTGTTATTGCTGCCATAGGTACCACTGATTGCCACAAGACGTTGACCGTCCAGACAAAACCTATCATTGGCATCAAAATTGACACTCCCTTTGACACTGTCCTGTGCCTCTGTACGCGGGCAGCGCTGAATGGTGGGTAAACCGGTCAGGGACCAACCCATGCCCAGGATTCCGTTTCCATTTTGACTGGAATAACGAAGAGAGAGCTCAGGTTGCATCCCCGCTGTACCGGGAGGTACCTGAATTGGGATTGTATAGGTGGCTGCACCACTACCGCTTACTCCAAACTGACCGGGGAGATTCATCAACTGGGCAATCGCACCAGGGCAAGCGAGAACTGTCAATATGAATAAGGTTGTTTTAAGGTTTAATCTAGTCACGAGTCTACTCCGAATATGGATTCTGCCGGTCTATATGGACTACTGGAGAATTTCGATAATTCGAGCGATGGGAATTTCCCCATCGGATGGCTGTGCCACGACGCGAATTGTGTTCAATTGAGGCGTTATTCCTTCTAGTGAGACGGGCTCAACAACCATCAGGCTTGCGTCGCTAGGGACCAACAATGTTGTGGTTTCCTGGGAATAAACGAGTCGAGGATTCCTCTCGCCACTGCGCACTACTTCGCTGACAGCACTACGCAGTTCAATTCCGGGATTGTTTGCGAGAAGGGTCACCTGACTCGCACTAATTTCTTGCTGACGAGGATTCCGATAGATGCGGACAATTAGTGCGCCGGTATCTGTATCTAGTGGGCTACTCCACACCAACCCAACTACATCCGCGTCGCCAATAGCAACTTGATCAACTCTAGTCTGCCGATAAACAGAGAGTGCTGTCGGCAATGTATATTTGACATACCGACCGACCGATGTGCGTACGGTTAGGTGTTCATCGTCCATTGAATCAACAATTCCTATGGTGATTTCTGGTGGGTATTCGCGAGCGTTAACGATAATAGGGTCAGGTGAAATTCCGCTAACAACAGTGGTAGTGCCGCTGCTTTGGCTTTCTAAAAGACATCCAGATCCCTCGCCCACAGGGCATTCAATAGAGGCACCAGAGACTAACTGCACACCACTAGTCACCACCTTCAAGGACGGGGGCTCTGACAAATTGGTTTCTGTTATGTCGGCATTGGCAAGGTCACCAATCCATGGCGGGCACTCGATCCCGTAGTAACCATCGAAACCCCAAGGAAGGGGATAACCAATTTGGACCGAACCGCGAATCGCATAGCTTCCATCCGGCGGGCTGTCCAGAAAGTGCAGGACACTACCACCCTCTTTCATTTGTACTTCGTCTGCAGCAGCAGTAGAAACTGACCCCTCAACTTCTGACGAGATTTCCACAAACATGTTGTAAAACCAATTGTCGTAATAACTCCACGAGGCTTCATGTTTGAGCGTAGTCAGGCCAGTCAGTGGCAACACTTCACCGCTACAGATCGAGGTCAATGCAGAAGCCGAACTGGATCCCACGAAAAAGAGCACGATGGCGAGAGTTTTCTTGAACACGTTGAGGCTCCTGTAATTAATAGAAGGGAATCGGTGCAAAGACTTAGTGGCTGTCAGGAGCCTGCGCCGTATAGAGTTGATCACGAAGTTTGACTGTCTTGGGCGTGTAATCAGCTATTTGGCTTTCGAAGTTGACGCACCCGTTGAGTAGGATCGCGTGAGCGATTTCAGGCTCATCGGCCGCCAAACCGCTCATGTCGAAAGTGGAATACGCAATGTTCTTGGTAGCAGTGAACTCCGTGAAGAGGTCTGAAACGAGCGACCTCCCGTCCGGGGAAAGCGCCTCAATCACCTGGGCGTAATGAGCATCCAAATCCTGTTCACGGCGCGCTCTGGCACTATCGAATCGATCCGCCGCCAGCTGAACGGATGTCGCCCCACCCTCACTGTCTGCTAGCTCCAGGCACATCGCAATCAGTTCCACATGGTCCCGTTCCAAGAAGGAGCTGTCTTCATGAGCCGGGAGATTCTGAACGATCTGCGTATCAGCTTCGGATAGTTCCGCCAGCAGGTACGAGTCCGACAGAATCTCCCGGAATACCAATTGGTAATAGATGTTCTGAGGGATCTGAGCAGATCCTGAAAGCGAGTCAACGCTTACCGAATACTGTTCGATCTTGCTGCGGATGTAGGCTTCATCATAAGCGAGCTCAGAAAAGATACCCTGCGCCATGACCCACTGAGGCAATGACAACACCAATAAAATGAACAAGTTGGCGTAGGTGGAGTGAATCATTCTGACTGCTACTCTTGTTGACATGTCGGACTCTCCTTCCCGCTCCTGATTTCAGGGGCGGTTTTCTGTAGGCGATACTCGGCCGTCGCTCGAACCGCAGTTCTCGCTCACGGGGTCTCTGTTGGATGAGGCAAAGTCTGTCTGTAGGGGCACAGCTTTGCTAAGAAGGATAAGACGAGGAAGAGTCTAGGAAGCGATCGGCCCGGAATGCTCTAGCTTTCGCAAAACGGTGAAAGGACCAGGATTCTAGAATACTGCGACTGTGTGAGTTCGGAGAAACCAACCAACACAGTCTTTCCACACCAGGAAATACCCCTGTATATGCCGGGTATCTTCTCATCGTTTTTGTGGGTTATCAATAACGTATTTGTAGGGCACATTCAGACAAATTCTCCTAACTTGGCGTTCTTACTCGCTAATTCACTCAAAACTACTGAAGAAATCATGCTCATCGGATCCGGGCCGATAGCATGTTTGTCAGTCCTAGTCGTACCAAAGAAACAACGGCTGGATTATCGCCATTTTCGAGGTATTTCATGTCGTGGAATCGGTACTCTCCAGAATTTAGCAAGCAAGCGGTAAAGCAAGTGATCGAGTTTGGATACTCAGCAAAAGAGGTTTCTAAACGACTTGATGTGCCGCTCGACTACGTAAACGCCTGGCTGGTGGAGCATCAGAAAGCCCAAAACCAGGAGAGATCCATTACCCTCCACGAGGTGCTATTGGAAAACATTCAGTTAAAGCACGAACTAAGCCGACTTAAAAAATTAGACGAGGTCAAGCAAGAATAATGAACCCGCCGCAAAGTGGCTTACCCAATCGCAACAGGTCCCGATATCACTCTTCCTGTCGGATGGCAATTTGACGAACGCGTCACTAAGACATTTGGTCCATACTAAATTGCGAATTCAGCTCACCTGCGCATATTTTTACAATTGGTTCCTATTTGGATATCCCACGTCGACATCGGCGATGTCATCCAGAAGAGTATGTTGTAGAACGATCCATTATTAACAGCGCTTGCCGAAACGATTGCGCTTGATTAACGCAATTTCGTGAGTCTGTTTTTCGTTGTGTTTTTCTAGAGAACGGTTGCGATGGGTGAGACGATTGTTGTGTTCGATGCATTGCTGAAGCGTCTTCTCTTGCTCGGAAAGGCGTTACAGCAACGAGGCGGTAGAGGCGCGTAAATGGTCTGCATCAAGCTTTCTGACGTCAAGCTGCGACATGGACTAAGAATGCCATTAATGGCCTGCCCGTGCGATCCTATCGTGCTGTCAGTTACACTACAAAGCGCGGATGACACCCGCCTTCCCCAGACGTTGTCACAGCAGTCCCTGGACCAGCGCCTGATACTGCTCTTCATCCACGACAAGATGCTTGCCCCGCCAGCCGCGGTGCCAGATGGCTTATCATTCTGATGAGCCCCGCCCCGGCGGACTGGTCGTTGTCACCGGTGATGGTCACGCTCGCCCCTTCGTTGCGGACTTCGCGGATCAGCTTGCGCTGGGTTCGGTCGAAGTGCGCGTGCTTGCTTTGTCATCTCCCAATTTTACATCTCTACCGGAGCTAATTCGGTTGCAGCAGGATTCACCATAATGGCCGAAATGGCCGGAAAAGGAAGTGCCACTTTATCCCAAGTGGCCAGGGCAAGGAGCCGATTTTCGTCGGCGCTATTAATCTTCATTCGGCAGCAGGATCGTGACGACCGGTTCGCCGGCGTCACCGGGACCGACCATCAGTTGCAAGCTGACCTCCTGCGCTTCGGTGGATTGCCCGTCTTTCGGTACGCGATACAACGAGAATCGTAAACGATCTCCCGGAGTTGTAGCCGCTCGAACGGCGTAACTCGCCATGAACAGTACATCCCACAACCGGCCAGACTCATCCTGGTAGACCTGAAGGTGGTCATCCCGCTCGGTCCAGGCAACACAATCACACCACGCAGCGTGCGTCAGTGCGACCGGCCACTTGAAACCGGCTTCTCGCGCCATTGAAGTGACATCGATCAGCACGCCGTCATCAATCGCCTGTGCACGGCTGTAGCTGGCGATCACAGGACCAAAGACGTCCTCCAACGTTTTGTTTTCTGAATTTTTCATAAGGGTTCTCCCTGGAGAAATGAATAAGAAACTCAGGGAGCACCTCCTTCCCATTGGGAAGCAGGGACTCCCCAATGGGTTGAGTTAGGTACTACAGTAATCCACGTTCGGCAAACGACACCGACTCACCTACTGTGACTACAAAGTGGTCCAGTACGCGGATGTCAACGAGTGTCAACGCGTCTTTCAGCCTTCGGGTGATCGCTTCGTCCGCATTGCTGGGCTCGGCGACGCCACTCGGGTGATTATGAAAAAACATCACCGCGGCCGCGTTGAGGCTCAGTGCCTGTTGCACCACCACACGAGGGTACACCGACGCACCATCGATGGTTCCCTGAAACAACTCGGCGACCTCGATGACGCGATGCCGGTTATCCAGGAACAAACAACCAAAGACCTCTGCTTTGCGTTCAGCCAACAACATCCGCAAATAATCACGCGTGTGGTCGGGACTTGGCAGTTCGACACCCGGCTGGTGCAGGTCCTTCAATACCGCGAAGGCCAGCTCCAACAGCGAGCGTTTTTCAGGATCGTTCAACGACGCCACGCGAATCGCCGCAAAACGGTTTTTAGGATGCACCTTTGACGGTGAGGACTTGGAAGCCATGGGCGGTCTCCTTGAAGAATCGAGGAAACCCACCCGGCAAGGGAAAGATTCCCTCGCTGGGTTGAAAGAGTGACCGCACCGGGGGATGCGGTCAGTAGTTGCCGTCAGGCGACGGCGTCGCGGCTCTCAGACGAAGGGGCCGGAAATGGCTGGCCTTCGACTTTGATCCAGTGGAACCGGAGTAACCGGGACTTCAGGCTGATACCTGTCGTACCGGTTCGATCCCCGTTTTTGAAGGTGAATGTCTCGGCTTGCAAATCACTGAGGTGAAAACCCACCAGTACTTTGAGGTCAGCTTCCACTGCCGGCATCAGCTGGCGCACCAGATCCTTTGCCTCTTCACCGACCACAACACACTCGAAATGGGTGTGCTGGACGTTGTCGGCCGGTCCTCGTAGCGCCGCGATGGTGACACTGAGAAAAGGAATGCCATTCTCCGGTGTGACTTCGCGAACCCGGTTGAGGTAACCGATGCCGTGGATATCAAGATCGAAATACTTCGGTTTTTCAGCGGTAGTTTGTCTACTGGTCATAACACAGTCTCCTTGAACACAGTAAAAAAAATGAATTGCCGGAGACCGCGATACCCTGGCGGGATCGTGTTCCCAGCAGGGTGAGTAAAATCAGGGCAGGCCCTGACACTGGATTGACGGAAAATCCGCGACGTCAATTGCACAATCCGCTGACATCTTCTTTGCCACTGAGACCGCAGTGGCCACGTACAAAGTCGTTACCCCGCCTTTGCCGGGCTGTCGCAAACGAATTGCAGGTATTTGAGCATCCCTCGCGCATTGGCAAAGGCCGCATGGTCGGCAATGGTTTGGTTGGGAAACCAGTTGGCGATATCGCCGGCCAGGGTGGCACTACCGCCACCCACAAACAGCACCCGATCGAGCTCCACGCCGAGGCCGAGTTTGCGGCGCGTTTCAGTATAGAGCCGCTCGACCAGCTCGCGCTTGGCCTCTTTCACCATCGCTGAGACATCGTGATCTTTGCCATGCAGTCGCAATCGATGCGTTTCGACTGCGCGACTGAGGCTTTGCTCGCCCAGTTCGCCGAGTTCGAAGCGTTTCTGTATGCCATTGGCCACGCTCTGTTTGACGTTCAACATGCCACCATTGAGCGAGCCCGAGGATCCGTGCACGATGCCCTGATCCTGAACCACGACATAGTCAGTCGTGCGCCCGCCGATATCGACGATGGCAATAGGCGCGTTGACGCGATCTGCATCCAGGGTCACGCCCTCCTCGGTCGTAACGATGACGAAGTCATACCAGGCCGCCAGGGCTTCCGGTATGACTTCGTGAAACGCAATACTCACCTTTTGCATTCGTTGCTGTGCTTTGAGGGACACCACGGGTTCGACAGTCAATTTCAGGCTGTTCGTTTTCGCCTGGATCACCTGTCGACGCTGCTCGCCATCGCTCCGATAAAACGCCGAGACCGGCAGCCCCGTCACCACATGGACGGAGCGACCCGAAAAGCCCGCCTGCTGCAACGCATGCTGAACGATCACACGGTTCAATGCCGAACCCGGGTATTCATCGAACTGAGTGGATTCGCCATCAACGGCACCGACGGAATACACGGTGCCGCCCGTTTCGTATTCGAAAATCTTTTGTTCATCGTCACGGATCCAGGTAACACCTGCAGATCCCATCCGTGCCCGGGACGGTACTGCGACGAGGCGTCCGTCCGGTAAGGCCACCTTGGTATAGGCGTAGCCATCATCCAGGCCCGCCTGCCCCACCTCCATTGCATCGATTGACGAAGAGGGCATATCGGTAGTGGCAAATTTTTGGTCGGTCAGTTCGGTCATAATGCGTGATTCCAGGTTTCAGGATTTTCAGTTTTTAAACACCGATCACTCGCTTCAGGTGCGTAAAGGGTTTGGCTGCCTGGGCAATCGGCGCGGGCCGCGCGCTAACTTTGTCCTGTGTGCCGCTGTGTGAGTCGTTGGCGTGGCTGGCAATAGTCATGCTTGGTTTGGGACTGACCTGGTCAGGTGCGTGCTTACCTTGCATCGGGCCCCTGAGATCTGGGGGACGCGTGATTGAAGCACGCGTCGACGACAGGGGTTCGGATTTGAGGATCTGACATTCGCCGCGAAAGGCGGTCAACACCAACTGCCGCAACCACTCGTTCTGCCGGTCTTTGGGTAAGCGGTGCAGACGCTGGAGCACCATCGCTTCCAGTGGAATACGCGTATCCAGCAAAACGCTGATCTGCTGCAGCGTGTTGGCGGCCATGGCGATCAAGCATCCCCAGAGACGGCAGGGAGGCTGGGTGCAATTGGTTGATTAACCAGAGGGCGCAAGGACGGTAGCCTGTCACCGCTCAGAATTTCCTGAGGAACCTCGCCCATCCGTTCGATGGCTTTGAGCGCCACCGGTGATCCTTGTCGGATGTCAGCGCGACGAATATCCAGGCAGTGATAACCCTGGGGTAAGGCGAATACCCGCCGCACGCAGCGGCCGCTACCCGACAGTTGCTCACTGAGATCCTTGGGGATATCGAGACCCAGGTGATGCAATGTCAACTCGGTGCACATCAGCTGATCATATGCGCCCAGCAACTGGGCGGCACGAAAAGCATAGGGGTTGGCAAACTGCAGTGAGACACGCTGTGGACGACTGGATTGCGCTACAGAAAATTCCAGTGCGCTGTTGGCCGGCGACATCAATGCATCCAGGCGCTGCTGTAATTCGCGAAGCTGAGCGCGGACCTCGGCGATACTCTCTTCCACTTTGAGCAGCCACCAGTCTGCGTAGGGGTCGTCAAGGCGTATGGCTTGCCAAAGTGACTTCAGTCGATCAGCAAAACCGATCAGGCCGACGATGGCGGGTTTACCCTCCTCAGCCCGCCTACCCCGGATGAGGCTCTGCGCCTGGTAGGTTTGAACCGTCAGCCAAACCTCGCCCTGCAGGGCGCCTGGCCCACGTTCACGACGATTCGAATCGGCTGATTGAAGAAAGGGATCTGCATTGGGTTGCATGGAGCTCGTACCCCTGAAGGTTGTTTACCAGGGTCTATGAATCCATAAACGGGGCAGTCGAACCACAGAGAATCACGCCGGCCGACGCTGCCCTTTTCTGCTTAGTGCAATCGGGTGGTTCCACTGGAAACAGCGCAAGGGTTTCGTGAATGACGCGGTTCCTCTGATGACGATTGCCGGAATGGACGTTACTTGTCCATGTTCAACAAGTCCCGCAGCTTGGCCAACTGTTCGCGACCATAGGCTCGGGAACGTTCCCGCTCTTCCGCGGTTCTGGCTTTCTGCTCTTCTCCTTCCGGTGTTGGTGCATGGGAAGCTCGTTCCTGTCGCGCTTCGACAACCTTGATGCCCAGGTTGAGAACGAACTCGCCTTTCTGTACCGCCTTGCAGAGTGAGTGCAGGAACCGTAGCTCATCATAGACGGGCTTCATGCCCTTCTGCTCAGAGGACAGTCGACCCTGTAGCTCATCCAACACCAATTGCCGATTTTCGGGACTGATCATCGCCAGATAGCGATCAGCTAAGCGCTTCTGGTTGTCAGACAACCGCGGTGGGTAAATCAGTGCTTGTTCCGTCGGCAGTGATCCTGATGAACTGGATTCTGAATAACCTTTCTTATCATCGTGGGTATTTGTTGTAGTGGTTGTTGTAGTTGTTTTTTTATAATCACTACTACAACGACTACTGTAGTGTTCTTCTGCCTCCGCCTTTGAATTTTGGTGCTGGCTCGCCCGTTCAGCCACCCTGCTGTCTACCGGCTTTTTCAGTTGGTCGAGACTGGTGGCATGAAACGTAAAATAGCGACCGTCCTTGTGCTGATTTCTGCTGGACCCGGACAGATGTTGCGCCGCCTGTAAGCGGCGTTCGATGGTCGACTCCTGCCGCCCCAACTCACCCGCCTGAATAGCCTGGTCCAAACTCGCCAGTACGGCCTGAGCAACGCGCTGCACGCGAGCGTGGTGATGGTTTTGCGCCTGAGTGACGAACGCCATGTAACCCGCGTCCAGGAAAAGGGCATCGGCCAGCGGCAAGGGTTCATCGTGAAGGCTGTAGACGTTGCCGGTGAAGCGGCCACTTGTCCGCCGGACTCTCGCACACAAGGTCAACCAACGCGTCAACCGCAGAATCGCGATAGCCCGGGAAACCGTGGAGGTGGACGCCACATTGGTTTTCGTCGCGATGGTGTCGTAATCGGGAAATGCCGTCCGCCCGCCGGTCTCTCTGGCATGGAGCATGATGACCATCCACACCAGTTTATCGACCGGTTCCAATACCGGGTCCTGAATGACCATGGCGGGTACAGCCTGGTGCCAATTGCCCATGAACAACATGGCATCCGGCAGCGATGGATCGCCCTGTTCGCGGACTTTGGCAACGGTTGCCTTGATCAGAGCGTCTAGCGCCAGCGTCTCCGGTCGTAGCGCCTCTTCGTCATGCGCCATGCTCAGTAACCCGGTCGGACGGTGCGGCACTGATGCCTTCGCCGTAGGTTTCCCAACGCTGCACCAACGCCCAGATCGAACGCAGACCAATACCGGTCTGTTGTTGTAGGTCGAGGTAGTCGGACGCACCTAAGGCGTTTTGATCGCGTCCCTCGATCCGCGCCTGCCATGCATACCAGAGGGCGTGAGTATCGGCTTCATTCAGCTCCGGTGGCCTGCCCACGGAGGGTGCCAACGTCAGCAGTCGACGCCAACGCGTGTATTCCCGCGAGCTCCAACCAAACAGTTGCCGCATCATCTCCAGGGGGGCATCGGCGGCCAATAATTCGCGCTGCAGATCGTCGGATTCCCGCTGATGGCGCAAGTTGTCCAGCATCGGCCAGAAAACCGTTCGATCAAGGGCAATCTTCAGGCAATGCACGCGGAGTGTATCCGCCCGATACAGATCGGCAAGATTCATTTCCTTAAGAGCGCCCAACTCTTTAGGACCGAAGTTCATGGCGCGTAGCGCCTGCTGATCACCTTCTGCCAGACAGCGCATGGCGTAGAGCAGCACGGCCGTCGTGAGGTCAGCTTCCTTATTGGACGACATCGCATTCATCCCCTGGCGATGCCCACAGCTCGATCCCGGCATCAAAGGCAAGCCGTTTGAGGGAACGGTAGGATTCCATCAATTGCAGCAGACTCTGCCAGTCCGGGGGGTTGAGCAGCTGCCATAACTGGCTGTTGAGGTGACCCGGATCCGGTGTCCAGACGCTACCAAAGAGCAGCCCGGCGTCATGGGATGCTAGCGCCTGGTAGAGCACTGAATCCTTATCGAGATGCGCCAGCACACAATCGACCGGCGCCGAGGTAAGCTCCGAGCTGGCGGCTAGCTGCCACCAAAGTGCAGACACCAGGCCAAAGGTGTCAGGGTCGAGCACCTCATGTAATTCCTGCGGTGGGACATCGATCAGCAAGAAACCCAGTCCCTGATCGGGAAGCGGTTTGATTACCGCAGTCAACCCATGGGCAACCGCCAATGCCGAGGCGCGGTCCCACAGTTGATCCCGCAGGGTACCGACATCCTTGTACTTGCCGGTACTGTGGGTACACGCCGTTGATTTCTCCTCAGCGGGAACCTGCTCCGGGATAGCCTCGCCGGGGATTGGCTCACTGTCAGTTATGCCCGTTGACTCGATTTCCTTCTCTGGCCCGTTCTTCGGATCGTCGAAGGTGGTATCAGCAAAGTCGAAGGGCCGGCCGGCAAGGTAGGCCTCCATCTCCAGATGAACCACTTGCCGGTTTTGTTCGGATTCCACCGCGATTTCGTTGACCAGTGCATCGTGCAGTGGCTGGATATCCCACTCGGCACCATCGTGGCGGCGACACAACGCAGCGAAGACGCCTTCGAATTCGGTATCATCTCCCAATCTGCGTCGAATCCAGATTGCCTGGGCGGCGCGCTCCAGGGCACGAATCCTTTCCACCTGGGGTCGGCCCAAGCCAGCGGCCAGCGCCTTCGGCATCAATGGCCACAGGACTTCAACAGCATAGCCCATTTTGGAAATCATGCTGTGGCTGAGACCGAGGCCACGCTCTTTGAAGAGCTGTTCCAACTGGCGTTGGGACAAGCTGTCGACGGCCAGCTCCTGCTCTAACAAAGCCTTCGCTTCGAATACAGCCAGCGCTTTGTCGATAAAAGGCAGACCTCCGCGTAACTCGTTCTCCCGTAGATGGGCAAAAAGGACATTGGATTCTTGTGACCAGGGCTTGATGACACATTCGACCCAGCGAAATCGCTCATCGCCCGTCTCGTCCAAGAGTTCCTTCAGTATCCGCAGCCGTGTATTGCCGCCACTGTGAAGCACGTAATCCGACTCTCCAGGCTTCTGCGACAATACCAGCGGCTGGTCCAGACCTTCCGCCTGAATGGATGCTTTGATCCGTGCGTACTCGGGGTTTGGCTGCCGACGCGGGTTACGGGCATAGTGATGAATGAGGCCCACCTCCACGCGCGCCAGGTTGTCCGCTGAGGGTACTTGCTCAAGCGCTGACATCGTCGCCACCTGTACCTTGCGCATCATCCGCTGGGGTCACGCCGTAGAAGATTTCCGGGTGACGGACCATCGTGGCCCGGGGCACGGGCTCCAGTCGACCGTCGGACAGCCCAGCCACGATCCGGGTATAGCGCTCGATTTGGGTCGCCATCAGCGGACTGGCATAACGATGTCGGCCGGCGACCTGATACAGGTAAGACACCGAATCGTTGCACGCCGCCGCGACATCGGCCCGCTCCCTTTTGCTGGCAATCTTTAGAAATTCCTTTAGCTCCATACTTAGAAACATTAGCACCGCGCAAACAATCCATCCACAAACCGAGGCGCTTTTTTGTTTATCATTCTGCTAAATTTTCTGATAAAGTAGTTCGCATGACGCTAAAACATAATCAGGTCAGGCTCCGCAACCTTGCTATTTTGATTGCCGAGGCTGGCTCAGCTGCCAAATTGGCGCGCGTGGCCGGCACCAATAGCTCCTACTTGAGCCAGGTAAGAAATCAACTGCCTACCAAAAAGGGTACTCCACGTTCGATTGGAGACGAGCTGGCTGAAAGACTGGAAAAGGCCATGAAGAAGCCTCAGGGCTGGATGGATACACCACATACCGGCAAGGCGGGACAAGAAGAGGAACACAATGCCCACGCTGGTCCCGTTTTGGGGAAACTCCATCCTTTGATCTCCTGGGTGCAGGTCGGGAAATGGTTGCGGGCCGGGAGCTGGGACGAGATCTCTGAAAGTACCGTGCCCGCTTACAGTACGGAAATGCTACCCTGCCCGGTAAGGTGCAGCCCGGAATCCTTTGTGCTCAGGGTTCGCGGGAGCAGCATGGAGCCCAAATTCCACGAAGGGGATCTGATTTTTATTGATCCCAGTGTCACACCGGACCACGGTAAGTATGTGGTGGTCCTCCTCGAGCAATCCAACGAAGCGACGTTTAGGCAACTCATCATTGAGGAAGGCAAGCAGTACCTGAAGGCGCTCAATCCCGACTGGCCGAACCGCATCATCGAAGTGGATGAAGAGGGGACGATCTGCGGCGTCATCGTGTTCAAGGGCGAAGTAGTGTGAATTCTTGCGGTCCACGTGCCATTTAGCTCGCTGATAAAAAGATAGCCAGCCCTCCCCCTTGAAGTTATAATTAGCTCGATGCTAATGTTCTGGCCATCCAGACCAGGCTGGCCAACGCTTCACCATTAGCACAACGGGAAGTTGGCCCCGGGTCATAATCGACCACAGGGACCCGAATCATGAAATGGGTAAAGCTACCCAAGTACTGCGAATTGAGCGGTGACACCGCCAATGCGGTTCATGCCCGCCGTAAAAAAGGGCTTTGGTTGGATGGCGTTCATTGCCAGGTGCGGAATCACACTTTGTGGATCAATGTCGAGGCAGTTGAGAAATGGGTAGAGAACGGTCTGTTAAGCTCGCGCAGGGCGTAAGGGTACGCACCTACGCCAGCGGCAAGCAGACGATTGAGATACAGTTTCAGTATCGCGGTGTGCAGTGCAAGGAGACACTGTCCGCGCTGGACCCATCCAAGAAAGGTGATCAACGCTACGCCATCAACCTGAAGGCCGAAGTCGAAGGCGCTATTGCCAGACAGACATTCAAGTACGAAGAATACTTTCCGGAATCGAAGCGGGCACGACTCTTGGGGCATGCCACTTCCCAGATCACAATTCGAGAGTTGATTGAAGAGTGGCTAAAGGATATTGAGCGCACGCACCCGCACAGCACTTACCGATGTTACCGAAAGAGTTGTCATGCCCACCTGTTCACCCAGTTTGGCGATCTCCGTGCTCGCGACCTGACTCCCCAACATATTCGCGCCTGGATTCGGGAGCGCAACGGGACCCTGAAAAGTATCCGCAATGATTTGACCCCGCTACGCGCCGTTCTGGATAGGGCATTGAATGACGATATCATCGACCGCAATCCGCTGGATAAGATCAAGGTCAGCAAGCTGGTGGATCGTAGCCAGGCCAAGACCGATTATGAAGTCGATCCGTTTACGACCCGGGAAATCGACAAGGTGCTGCAGAGCGCCCTCAACTATGATCCGCGCATTCGGAATTTGCTCAAGTTTGCGTTCTTCACCGGACTGAGAACATCAGAATTGTTCGGCTTGCGATGGGGTGACGTCGATTGGGAGCAGCAGGACGTGCACATTCAACGGGCCGTGGTCGAGCGTAAATTAAAGGAAACCAAGACCCGGGCCAGCAACCGAAAGGTTCTACTGCTCCCATCCGCTTATGAGGCGCTAAGGCACCAGAAACAATTCAGCTTTGTCGGCAATGACACCATTTTTATCCGACCGGACGACAAAGGCCCCTTCGTCGATTATGAACATTTGGAGCGACCCTGGAAGCATGTGCTGAAAACTGCCAAGGTCCGCTACCGCAATCCGTACCAAACCCGCCACACCTATGCGAGTCAGTTATTGTCGGGCGGCGAAAACCCATTGTTCGTTGCTCAACAGATGGGTCACAAGACCACCGAGATGATCATGCGGCACTATGGGCGCTGGGTCGATCAGGGAGATCAGCAACGGCGGCACGTTTTTGTGTCAAACTTCGGCCAGTGTGTTAAGGAGCTTCGACCAGCGTATCCGTGCTGAATTGTATGTTCGATTGGTAATGATCTAGCGAGCCTACAAAAAGCTAAGAAAATAATTCATTCAGTGTGTCTGGCTTCGATACTCGGTGTGTCACTCCCGGTATTCCGAATCTCTCTCCCGCTAGGACTCCCTACAAGAGTCAGACTACACTGACAGTGGTACCCGATCGAAAAGGACTTCGACGTGCCATTGCCAGGCCCTTCGCCCAGCGGACCCTATAAGCCCTTAGGCCGCATCATCACCCCGCTACTGGCGCCACCGACCGGAAACGACCCAGCTTTACCGGACCGTCGAGCAACTAACCGGCGATTCTTGCTCACCTGCAAACTGTAGGCAGAAGTCTGCCGGAGTACGTGCAGCAGGAGTTCACCGGTTGCCTGAAGTGTTGACACCTGGAGCACGGCTTTCTCAGGGTCTCCTGCGACAGCTACCACCAGGAAAAGCTGAACTTCTCCTTTCTGTCCCAGCTGCTGGTGGACGAAGTACTGCCGGCCAGGCCGATCCGCCAGTGGGTGCTGATCGCCCTGTTCCCCCTGCGCTTCCTTATAGCTACCTACCCAGAACTGATGGGCCGGATGCTGGGCATCATCACCCAGCCCATCTCCACTAACCTGGCCCACTAGGCAGGGCTTGACGAAATCATAAGGGTCGGAAGATACACTCTCTAACTTTTAGGAAATGCACCATTTTTTATAATTGTGGTAGTACGTATTTGTAATCCACTTTGCAACGAGATCCGTTTTGACCTGTCATCTGAGATTCTGGCTGGTCGCCTCGACTCATGACCGCAAGGCCAAGCATGGTCCCGAGGGGCACGTCGAGCTGGTTGGCGCTGTATTCCCCAGACCACCCATGGAGATATTCTCGATAAGGATTCTGCTACTGTTCATGATGGAACGAAAACTTAAGTTTTCTGGCGAGCTCGTGAATCCCCGTCTAAGCTTTGGATCAGCAACGAAGGGTCCGACTTAATTCTGGATGGGTGCGATCTGTCCTGTCGGAGATTGAAAGCGGCGAAGTGAATGAGGTGATTCATTCAATGATGCATATCGGATGTTCTCTGCATTAGGAGATCGACATAGATACTAAAAACCAATCTACTGAAGTACTGCTTTCGATTCTCATTGGTAAAACACAGACGCGAAAGCGCTACGCGGGAGAGCTCTCTCCCTTGATGTTGGGAAACGGGATTGAGCCAGCGGAGGCGAAGCTTGCAGCAGCGCTGGAGCTCTCAAGACGCCTACTTCGGGAAGAGCTCTATCGTGGTCCGGTTCTCACGTCTTCGTGTGAAACGAAGCTTTACCTTGCGGCGCTTTTTGTTGGGCAGGAATACGAATCGTTCAATGTACTTTATCTTACCACCCAGCACTGTGTGATAAAGGAGCACGTGCTCTTCCGTGGGACGGTTGATGGCGCAGCAGTGTACCCAAGAGAAGTCGTGCGTGAGGCGCTTGGATGCAATGCTGCCGCGTGTATATTTGCGCACAACCACCCCTCAGGCGTGGCAGAGCCGAGCCGGTCGGATATCAAGATTACGAGAAAACTGCAAGCTGCTCTCGGAACTGTTGATATTCGTGTTCTTGACCATGTGATCGTAGGATCACTTGAAAATCTGGTGAGTTTTGCGGAGCGGGGGTTATTGTGAAGGGATGCCTATAGTTTTGACTGTAGCCTTTTCCTGAGTATTGACAAGTTAACCCCTTGAGCCAGGAAGATCTTGGCAATTAGTCGCATTATACCGCCACTGCCCTTTCCCAAGACGCAAAGGCACGCAATCGAAACAACCTTTAATTCTTGGCGGAAACTAAGTGCCATCCCAAGTTGAAATGATTGTAAACTGCAGCGTGTGCATTCAGAAACCTTTGCGCTTTCTGCATCGATTTGAATTTGCGCATACCCCTTTTTCGCACTTTCGTTGGCTTATGAGAAAGTTCTGCCTTATTGTTTGAACACTGATCCGAATCATGAATTGTACAGGGCAGCAACTCGCGATGGGCCACCCCATAACTACGCAATTTGTCTGTGGTAATTTTTCGCGGTTCGCTCTTAGTTTTCCGCAGAATTCGCTTAAATTGCTGCTTCGCAGCAGCGCCATCACGTTTCTTCTGCAGGAAAACATCCACCACTTCGCCATCCTGATAGACAGCGCACCACAGGTAGTGTTGCACGCCTTGAACTTTCACGAGCACTTCGTCAGTGTGGAAAGTATCACAGTAACCTTGATGCCTTCGTTTCAAAGCGATTTGAATACAGATTTCCGAACTTGTTACACCACAGCCGAATCGCCTCATAGCTCACGCAAATTCCGCGATTGGCCAGCAGATTCCCGATGTCGCGGCGACTTAAGCTGAAACAGGAATACAGCCATACTGCATGCTGGATAATTTCGGGCGGAAAGCGGTGTCTTTGTACAATTTACCGGATTTCATGCCACAATCATGGCAGAAGCCCGGTTAACTTATCGGTTCCCAATAAATTGTCCGGAATATTTGGCATGAATTATCATGTCTTTGTAACAGTTTTTGTAGCAAGCCGGTTACACATTCAAAGAGTTGCAGTCTGGTTGCTTTCCCCAACAGCGATGGTGATTTTGTAATGGAGGGTTTTTGTTCTGGAGAAAATTAAGCTTTACTCGACCAATACCGGTGAATTTCGATTTGACTTGATTGCTAAAAATAGAGCAGTTGTGGGTACGTCTGAACCCTTTCCGAGTAGGAATAAGGCAGTACATGCGGTCTATCTCGTTAAGACGATAGCAAAGATCGATCGGCGATTCAGGATATTTTGTGACTATAACGAAAAATATTATTTTAGTTTACATAAAGAAGATGGGGACAAGTTGCTCATTTCACAGGGCTATTCTTCATGTGATGCTGCAAAAGAGGGAATTGAGATACTTAAGAGAATCGCAATGAATGCAAGAATAACAGAGACCAAATAACGTATAGAAAAAAATTGTAGATAGTAACCTCTCTAGTGGCAAGAGAAACTGCAAATTAATAACTACTGAGCTCGTTTCGTTCTACTTTTCCCGTTAGCTGACCAGAGTACTGATGTGGGCGTGAATGTCTTCAACATCCTCCTCATGCGCACAGCGGCGAATGACAACATCTCGCAAATATCAAGTACTTTCTCAATTATTCATACGCATCAGGACAACAACCTACAGATCTCATTGATTCGCCTCCTTATTTCCAGGCAAACGTTAGTCAGGAGGCGGAATTGGATATTTACAAAGTTAAAAGAATGAGGTTGCGCCAAATGGACCTGTAATCCCCCCCCGGTGATTACAGGTCCATTTGGCTGAACATTAACGAGTTATGCAAGCATTGGATCCAGGAAATCGAAATTTGGGATGAAAGAGTAGAGAAAAGCCACAGCCGGGTATCACCCGGTTTCAAAAGTCTGGCTGGCAAGTTCGATATTGTGCTGATGCTCATTGCGCATAATCTCAAGCTGCCTGGCTACGGTCTGGTGACCCACACGGGGAAGTACTTCGTTGATCTTACGTACCACCCATTGCTGTCCACGATTGAGCAGTATCAGGCGTTCCTCAAGATTGTCGACAGCCATGCATTTTTCGAAAAAATCCCCGGTTTCACGGTGCGGCTGGGCGTCCAGACTGCGGATGCTGCCGATGAGTAACCGGCAGGACCTCACTTCGTCCCGATGAATTTGCTGCAACAGCCGCCGTAATCTGCCGGTACCCGCTTGTTTTAAAGAGCAGGCGCAGATCCTGGCTCCGGCCCGCTCGGCTTTCAATAGCAGCCCCAACAGGTCAATTAACTCCTGGTTCGAACAGTGCCCGGCGTATTCACCCGACGCCTCGTGCAGTGAACAGGGGCTCGAGCTGAAGCCCGCGGTTTCGCCAGGCCCGCCGCGATCGTCGTTTCCTTCAACCAGGTTGTGACGGAACACTTGGTCAGCCTCGTTCACCATGCGTGCAACTAGTTCCGCCGCCGACTCCCTGTGCCGGATCTGGCCACAGGCCTGGCCGGCATAAAGCGGCATCTTGTCCAGTTCACCCTCGGTATCCCGTAGCGGCGAATCTGTTGAAAAAAGATACACCGGCTTACTATCCTGTTCACCGATCCGGCGGGTGCGAGGCAGGTCTCTGCCACCCTGGTAATTCTCGGTAATGGAGTTTCTCAGCACCCGCACCGGGGAATTTTGAGGCCAGTTGAGCGGATAAGCCAGGGTGTGAACCGCATCCTCGGAAACCGCATCCACCAGCGCCTGTTTGTGCAGCTCGTGGGCATAGGATTCCCTGGTGGTCACAAAGGCCGAACCACACCAGACACCCTGCGCACCCAGCATCAGTGCGGCCGCCAGCCCGCGGCCTGTCACTATACCGCCGGCGGCGACAACAGGTACAGGGCTGATCTCTGCAATCTCCGGTATCAGCGAAAAAGTGCCGATTGTCCCGCGCACATGACCTCCGGCATCATATCCCTGCGCTATGATCACGTCCGCCCCGGCGGTCAGAGCTGCCCGGGCGTCTTGTACCGAGCCAACCTGATGCATTACGACGATGCCCGCCTCGAGCAGACGCGCCATTGTGTCACGGTCGATATCCCAGAACAGGCATGCGATTGGCACTTTCAGGTCGATAATGCAATCCACCTGAGTAGCCAGCAGCCTGCTTTCGGTTGCGGCCGGGATCAGGTTGACCCCGAACGGCCTACTGGTCAGATCACGAAGCTGCTGTACCTGGCTTTCTATCATCGCCACGGGCTCACGCACCATGCCAAGGCAACCCAGCCCCCCGGCGGCGCTGACCGCCGCCGCCAGCTCAAACCTGGCAACGCCTCCCATCCCTGCAGCAAGAATCGGGAGGTCACAGCCCAGTATGTCCAGCAGCGGTGTATGCAGATTCAGACTGTAGCGCGGTGTGGCTCTGGATTCAGCGTCGTTCATAGTTATCTCCTCCTAAAGGTGAGCAGGTACATTGTGGGACACTGTGCTACTATCCAATGCTACCCGTCACCCGCTCAGGCTTCCGTCAGTTGCGCCTACCTAGCAAAGAACTCCACGTAGAATCTGACTGGTCCCTGCGGTTCGACACGGTGGCGTAAGCCCGGGGGGATGGCCGCCGACATGCCTGCTTCCAGCAATAGCGATCGATCCACCGGCGCGTCACAGTGGTAGTGCAGTAATCCTTCCACGACGGTGATGCGCCCCCACACACCGGCTTTGGTGCTATGGTCTTTTTTCAACCCTTCGGGGAAATCCTGCTGGTTGAATTCCGGCGTCCGGCGTTTGAACACCAGTGCTTCCGGCCAGGCCAGGTCGTTGCACAGCACGCATTCAAGCTCGCTGCCAAGCATGGAATCCCGACCGGATTCGGATTGCGTCCACTTCCTGACCTGGAACGGCGGGCGATGACGAACATGCTGGTTGTGATAACACTCCAGCTCCGCGACCCAGTCATAGGCATCGTCCTTGTGATAGCCGGTAATCTTTCTCAGCATGGATTTCCCCCAAAAACTGTAAATGGATCAGGTGGATGCCTGGTCGCAGGCCTGGCACTGGCTCACACACGGGTTACCAGTGCCCTAAGCTTATCATTAAATGTATTTGACATACATGTTATCTTTATGAAAACATGCATGCGATTTACATGTTTATATTGCTTTCACAGATCAACCGCTTTAATCATTCAAACTCACAGGAGAAACCAATGAACCTGCGCACTGTTACCCAGCTCGGAATCGCATTATTGACAGCCATGTCCGGCACGGTTTGGGCGGAAACCGTCAAGGTCAGTCTCGACGCCGTAGAAACGGACCTGATCATAGACAATGCAGGCAACAAGCAATCGATGTGGACCTATTCAGGGACGGTTCCCGGCCCGGTAATACGTGTTACCGAGGGCGATGTGGTCGAATTCACTCTGCACAACAGCGCCGACAATGAGCAAAGTCACTCCATAGATTTTCACGCCGCTATCGTCGATGTGCTTGATGAGTTTGCCTCGGTCAATCCAGGCGAACAGAAGAGCTTTACCTTCGCGGCTAATCATCCCGGTGTGTTTATCTACCATTGCGGATCAGACTCCATGGCAGAGCATATTTCCAGGGGTATGTATGGCGTAATTATCGTAGACCCGGCCGCCGGTTATTCTGAAACCTTTCCGCGACCCGACCGGGAATACGTGCTGGTCCAGGGCGACCTGTTCGCGGAAGGCACCAGCGCCGAAGATCGTGCTATGGGCAAAGACTGGACCAATGCTCTGGTAAACGGAAAGGTTTTTCACTATGACCCCGTCCATGACTCGAATGCCAGCCTCACCCTGGAAGCCGAGCCTGGCGAGCGGGTCAGAATCTTCTTTGTCAACGCCATGATCAACGAAGCTGCGGCTTTCCATCCCATTGCAGGAATCTGGGAGCGGGTCTGGGATAACGGAAACCCCAAGAATGTTCGCTACGGGCTACAGACAGTGGAAGTGCCGCCGGCGCATGGCATGGTATTCGACCTTGTGCCTCCGGCGGACCGGCCTACCAACAACGCTCTGGTTGACCACCGGATGCGACATGCTCTTCGCGGTGCCATTACCGTGCTGATGACCTACGAGGGCGTGGCACCGGAAAAAGGCAAGAGTGAACTGATCATCAGGTAGACGAGGAGCCAGACCATGACCAAGCGCACCTATTTACCATTGCTGACCCTGTTGCTGGCCTGGCCGGTTGTACCGGTAGCCGGCTTTGCCGAAGAGATCCCCGCTGCCGCCAATCTCTGTCTGACATGCCATCAGGTAACCGTCGAGAGCGACCGTGCAGTCCAGGGAGCACCCCCGCTATTCTACGCAGGCAACAAGTTCAACAGGGACTGGCTCGAGAGCTGGTTGCAGACACCGACCAGAATTCGACCCGCTGGCGGATTCTTCGCCGACCACATCATCACTTCCGAGGGAGGCGATAGCATCGATACCGCTTCATTGGCTCCCCACCCATCCGTTGATTCAGCAGCGGCGAAGCAACTGAGCGACTGGTTGATGAGTCTGCGACCACATGACCAGCTGATAGCGGAGTCCAGTGAGTACTCGCCGGCACCAATTTCTCCCCGTCTCGGTGCCATGGATTTTGTCAAATTCAAGGGTTGTGGGGGTTGTCATCGTGATACGCCCGAATACGGGGGCGTATCCGGTCCGGAACTGTATACCGCCTGGCAACGCCTGCAGCCGGAATTCATCGTTTCCTACATCAAGAACCCACGCGCCTGGAACCAACAAAGCTCCATGCCGGATCGTAATCTCCAGGATGAGCAGATTCACAAACTGGTCAATTACCTGAAATCACTGCACAAGGAGGACTGAACTATGAGACTTGCACGTAATCACGCGTCAATCCTGGCGCAGGCCTCACTGATGGTAGCGACACTGTGCTGGAGCGTTCTGGCAACCGCGTCGGACGCAGACAACGGCAGGATTCTTTACCGCAACAACTGTTCCCAGTGCCATGGGCTGAAGGGAACCGGAAAGGGAATCAATGCCCCTCACCTGGAGGTCGCTCCACGCAACCATACCGACCATGACGAAATGATTGCTCGGACCGATGAGGAACTGTTCAAGGCCATTTCCGAAGGGGGACAGTCTGTCAATAAGTCGGTACTGATGCCCAACTGGGGGAAAACACTCAGCCCTGAAGAAATCGAAGACCTGGTGGCATACCTCAGAGTGCTGTGCTGCCAGGAGCAATGAAACCAATTGATTACCCAGATACTGGGCGGAGAAATATCATGCTGAAGAAAGTTGTGATGGTGGGTTATCTGGTATTGGCGGTAGCCTCTGTAAGCGGGGCAGCCACAGCCCAGGCGGAAACCCACAAATTCGAAATGTCAGTGGAAGAAGTCACTCTCGATATCGCACCGGGTTTCAAGTCCAAGGTCTGGGCCTACGACGGACAGGTTCCCGGTCCTCTTATCAGAGTGCGGGAAGGAGATGAGGTGGAACTGACGCTGGTGAACAACACCTCATTGAACCATACTATCCATTGGCACGGGATCTACCAGACCGACAGCTGGCAATCCGACGGCGTTCCGGATATCACCCAGAAAGCCGTTGAGCCGGGCGAAAGTTTTACCTACCGGTTTACTGCCGACAAGACCGGCAGTCTCTGGTATCACTGCCACGTCAACGTTGCCGAGCATGTCGGTACACGGGGCATGTGGGGAGCATTTGTGGTGGATCCGCTGCAGCCGACCGAACTGGAGCAAAGTGTCACCCGGGACGCCATCCTGATGTTTTCCGGCTGGAATCCAGAGGTGGCGAACGATTATGGAGAAGGCGGCCACCCGGGCGAACCCATTTCATTTTTCTCTATTAACGGCAAGTCGTTTCCTAACACACAACCGCTTCGGGTAAAGGAAGGTGACGTACTGCGTCTGAGACTATTTGCCGCCACCATCCCTGTTGCGTTTCATCTGCATGGGCATGATGTGCTGGTAACCCACAAGGATGGACTGCCATTGGAAAACCCGGTAGCCGTTGATGTTCTGCCACTGCAACCCGGCGAACGATACGATGTCATCGTTCGCATGAACAATCCAGGACGATGGATTGCCCATGACCACAATGAACACCACACCACGAATAATGGGAAGATGCCGGGAGGCGCCGTTATGGTGGTTGAATATGAGGGCATCGAAGCGGAGGACTGGTACGTATGGGCGGACAAGTCCTACGACCCGGACTTTTATTGGAGTGAAACCCTGAAGACCCAGGCGACTGGATTATTTCACCATGACGAGTTCCTCGGTGAATTCGAGGACTTTCGCCGCTAACGGCGGTGCCCGCCGCTGGCGGTCGGGAGCTTCACTCGCCCGCTTCCAAACACGAAAAGTGGCATTGACAGGGCCCGGCAGCAGACACATACTCAAAGTCGGAGTCCTGTCATGCAACTTTTACGATTTACCGATTACAGCTTGAGGGTTTTGCTTTACCTGGCAATCAACCACAGCAAGCGCTCCACGCTTAAAGAAATCGCCGAGTTCTACCCCATTTCCATCGAACACCTCCGCAAGGTAGTGCACGAACTTTCCAGGAGTGGATACATCGTCACTTATCAAGGCAAGGGCGGCGGCATGGAACTGGCGAGGCCACCTGAGGAGATTTTGATAGGGGATGTAATCAGGCATTTCGAGGGTCACGAAACATTCATTGATTGCGAAAGTATTTCATGCAAACTGGCCCCAGCCTGCACACTGAAGTCAGTGTTAAAGATTGGGCAGCAGGCGCTGTACGACAAGCTGAATGAATACTCCATCGCCGACTTGGTGGAATCCAAGCCTACAATGATAAAGCTGCTGGCGAACCAGCTTTGATCTAGGTGCCTTACCCCAACTGTGTTGAATTGCATGCGCAATTGACCCACTGGGTCAAAATTCGCTGCAATTCAACAGCGTGGCAATCAGGTGAGACCTCAGACAAAATATGCTCAAATAAATTGGTTCCAGCAGTGGCTTGCGATTGAACAATAGTCTTTCTCTACGATTTTCCGATCAAGAAGGGGGGCACCCGACCTGCTATTAAAAATGGTTGGACAAACCACCGCTTCGCAGATACCTTTAGTTCGTCCTATAATGTCTTAATCTACTTACTTCTTTATCAACCCGACGATAAACAACAGGACAATAGCACCGACGGTGGCCGTTACCAGCGAACCTACAAGACCGCTGGCAGAAAGACCTAAAAAGCCAAACAGAATACCTCCGAGAAAAGCCCCGACGATACCGACAACTATGTTGCCCAGTATCCCGAAGCCGCGCCCTTTCATCAGGGTCCCCGCCAGCCAACCAGCCAGGGCTCCAATAATCAACACGGCGATCAAACTGTTAGTTTCCATAGTCTTTGCTCTCTCTGTGTTTCTTAGTGGACTTCTTGATCCTGCTACCTCTACCTAACTAAACAATAGAGCGCCGCTAAATGCGGAAATTCTTAATATTACGAAGCTCTCTCTTGTTAATTCACCACTAGCGAATAGAGCCACCACTCAATTAACCGAGCAACTTTTCCAAGTATGTTTTTAATTCCAATGATGTATTAACTTTACCTGCTACTCCTGCTTAGGACAAGCAAGCGCGAAATGGCGCAGTTTGAAAATATCGCTGGACTTTGCAGGGCCTGACGGGGATTCTTAACTGAGGACGTTCGAGACAGGGTCATCTAGAACGACCGCACACGACTGTGCTATTGCGATCCTCAGTCTAAACCCCTCATCAGACCCCAACTGGCTTACCAACTTTCGAACCGCGTCACTATCGAAATCACCCGCTCTATTGATCGCTCTGTTACCGCTAAAATGCAATGGCAGCAAAGCAAGCCAAATTGCGCCCCAACATACCCTGGCGGTCAAAGTACCGGGCCGGCTATTGCCACGGCATTGTTCCATAGTCTTTTACTCAGCCCCCACCCGCGTACCTCATCCAGGCTTACTTCCCTGCTGCTCGTGAGATAACTGTTCTGTCTTTCCCGCATCTGTAACGTCAGGGTCCTGTCATGGAGAAGTGTATTATTCTCGTAATTCAGATCAAAGCTGCGACGGTCCAAGTTGGCAGAGCCGATCAGGGTAAACTCTCCATCTACGGTCAGGGATTTTGTATGCAGTAATCCGGCTGAGAATTCGTAGACATTGACTCCGGCTTCGAGCAATTCTTCGTAATAGCTCAGGCTGGTAACCCTGACAGCAAAGTCGTCGTTACGGGCCGGAAGAACCAGAGAAGTCTTTACCCCTCTGTTTGCACTTGCACACAAAGCTGACTGAAGAGACCTCAGTCATATCCAGTGGCTTGATCCTTACCTAGGACATTTGTTCCTGTATGAGATCACGCGGGAGGTCATCGACCAGATCACTGAAGCCAAGGTCAATACCGGCGTGAGACCGGCAACGGTCAATCGCTTGTTGGAACTGGTCAGAGTGATTCTGATTACCGCTGTAAAGCAATGGGAGTGGATTGATCGGGCACCCCATATCCGGATGCTGAAGGACCCGGCCAGGCGTATCCGGTGGCTGACACGTGAGGGCCATGGTTTTCGGCGGACTCATGGGTACCACCAGTGGCGTGGCCGGGGGGCTGGCAGCCACCGACCCGAAACTGGTTCCCTACGGCGCCATGACTGCCACGTTTTATACCGGCGTGGGTTGTCTGCTCGGGCCTTCAGTTCTGTTCCTGACCGTCAATGCCATTTTCTAGCGGATCGGCGGACCGGTAGAAGTCCGGTCTGTTCAGGAATCTTCCTCCCGGTGTCGGGCCCGGTATTCGGAGGGTGTCATACCGAACCTCGACTTGAACGCGGTATTGAATGACGACAGCGAAACATACCCCGCGTCCAGGGCGATGCTGGATATGGAAGCGCTTTCGCTGGCGAGCCTGGCACTCGCTTCAGCCAACCGGTAATTATTGAGGAACTGGTTGAAATTCTTGAATTTCAGTTCCTTGTTAATCAGGCGGCGCAGCCGGTATTCCTGTACGTCCAGTTGCTCCGCCAGGCTGCTGATGGTCAATCCATGCTGACTGAAAAGTCGCTGCTTTTCCACCATATCGACCAGCCTGGTCATCAACTGCTGATGCTGGTGTTCCTGGGGTGCGGCGTGCACGGTTGTTTCCTGATCCGCGGTCGGGTGTACCTCGGTGAGAATGTGCAGGGTGCGGTTACTGACCCGGAATACCGAGAGATTGAAAATCAGGTCCACCAGCATCACGTAAATCGGGAATACATAGGAAGGCACAGGAGTACGGGAAAACAGGCTGATGATAGCCAGCTGGGACACCGCAAGAAGGATTGCAATATCAGTCAGCAACATAGCCTGGCGAAGATAAGGGAGTGACACGGGGTTTGCAAGGAATTAACGGACAGTACGGACGGGCTATTCTGCAATCAGGTTCCGATCAGGTCATAACAGATGTCCCGCTTGGCCGCGCTGCGCGGTAATCCCGGTTTGTCGAAATGTGCCGGGGAGGAGTCGCCCTCCCCGGCATTGATTGCTCAGATTTCAGGCCTGCATCAGTTTCCTGATGCTGCTGACTTAGAACTGATAGCGGACAGTCAGGCCGAGTGAACGCGGCGGCTGAATGACATAGTCAATAGTTCCGCGGAAAGGCCTGCGTAGCTGCTTTTCCTCGTTGGTGAGGTTTTCCGCATACAGGTAAGCACTCCAATCATCCAGTAACCAGCCAAGCCGGGCGTTGAGCTGTTTGACGCCCTCATACTGCTGGTTCAGGATATCGAAACTGCCATCCTTGCTGTTCTGTTCCTGACCGTCCTGGCTGAAGTAGTCCATCCGGAAATGGCCACGAATCTGGCTTGACCAGTTGAACGAATAGTCCGCGGACAGTCCGAGGGTGCTGTACATGGGCACACCGTCAAATGGCTCGCCCTTATCGTGCTGAGCGGTGGCCTCGGTGTACTGGGCGTCGTTATAGCTGTAGGTAAAGTTCACAAACAGATTGGGAGTGATATCGTAACTCAGGGCCGATTCAAATCCCTTGATTTCGGCCTTGCCACCGGAGACTACTGCAGACAACACCAGCACTGGTTCAACGATCTGCACATTGGTGTAATCGGAGAAGTAGGTGGCCAATTCGTACCTTAGGTCACCTCCCAACGTACGCCCCTTCAATCCAAGTTCGTAGGTAATCAGGTCTTCCGGATCAAAGGTATTGGGTACGGTGCCACCCGAGGTATTGAAGGTTTCCGCGGTCTGAATACCCCCGGAGCGGAAACCCTGAGAGGCGCTGGCATATGCGATGGTGTTTTCATCGTAAGCGTATTTCAGCACCACCCGGCCGATGGTCGAGTCGTTTTTCACCGTGTCGGAAAACCCCCGTGGCGTGCCGAAGCTGATACCCGAGGAGTTTGAGTAGCGCTCGTCCCAGTACTGCCGCAGGCCGAAGGTGGCCTCCCAGGCATCGGCGAACTGATAGCTGACGTCGGCAAACAGGGCATAGGCTTCCGTGGACTGGTAAACATTGGTGGCGTGCCCGGCTCCCGCTCCGGTAGCGTCCGGGTCGGGCCAGTAGATACTGCCGGAATCGGCCGAGTACTCGGCATCTTTCCAGTAAAACCCGG
Organism: Pseudomonadales bacterium; assembly: GCA_024234395.1. Taxonomy (GTDB): domain Bacteria; phylum Pseudomonadota; class Gammaproteobacteria; order Pseudomonadales; family Pseudohongiellaceae; genus NORP240. Next base: position 1,405,613 of record JACKOH010000002.1, on the reverse strand, counting down.
CCGTCCAGTAGATGTTGTCGCGAAAGACACCGTTGAGCCGGGTTTCATGGCTGATATTGTCGATCACTCCGGGAGTTTCATAGCCAATCAATTCGACTGGTTGATCCACCGTAATCTCGTTACCAAACTGCGGCGCATACACGGTGGTGCCCGGGAAAAACCTTTCCACCACCGGCACCCAGCCGCTCACATCGGTGGGAGAGTTGGCCTTTCGGTCCAGTTTGCTGGTAGCGCTGGTCAGCGAAATCTCGGGCGTAATATCCCAATGCAGTGTCAAGGTTGCCAGGTCCCAGTCCTCATAGATCGAGGTGGCGGTAAATCCATGATTCGTAAAGTCAGTTTCACTGCGACCATTGGCCGCCTGAGCTGCCTCGTAGTGCTGATACAGCAGGTCCGCCGAAAAGGCGTCGATCGGGGTCCAAAGTGCTTTCAGCCGGTAGGATTCCCGCTCCTGTTCGTTGGCCTCTTTTCCCCAGTAGTCGTTGTCGACCCAGCCAGGCTTGGTCTCCTTGTAACCCATAAGACGGAGCCCGAAGGTATCTGTACTGAGGACGTTGCCTGCCGCGGTCACGCGATAGCCGTTGCCGTCACCGTCGATGGAGTTGACGTTGGTTTCTACAAACAGATCCGTGTCGCCCACCAGATTGGGGTTCTTGGTGATGTACTTGATCGCACCGCCGATCGAACTTTCCCCGTACAGTGTGCCCTGCGGCCCTTTCAAAACCTCAACCCGGTCCAGGTCAAGCATGGGGAAGGTGATACCAAAACCGGATCGGTCAGCGTTGGCTTATAGGAAGAATTAAAGGTATCTGCGAATCGGTGGTTTGTCCAGATTTGTAAATGGCTGGTCGGGTGGAACCCCTTTGTTGAATGGAAAGCCGTCGAAAAAGACCGGTTATCAATCGTAAGCCACCGGTGAAAGGGCTGTATTGCTGACTAAATGTTGTGCAGGCCGATGACCAGCCGAGTGTTATCCGGCCACCTTCCCTGGCAGACTGTATTGTCTTTCCTTCCTGTTGTTCTGTTATTGAGTCAGGTCTGGTCAAACAAGCCCATCTGTGGTGGCGCCCGCTCCGGGGGGGAGTTCTGTCTGGGAGACTTCGGACTCCTTCTTCCTCAAATGTTCCAGAAACTGGCGGATCAGCGCCGGCTCCTCGATACAGGCGATAATCCGCACCGGCCCCTGGCACTTCTCGCAGGTTTCGATGTCGATCCGGAAGACACGCTTCAGGCGCTGGGCCCAGGTCATGGCGGCGTGGAGCTCGGCCGCTGTGCGGTCATCCGCCTGGCTGTCACTCTGCCTCCTCGCGCTCTTGCCGCCATTGCCCCGGCCCGACGGGGTGATGGCGGCCCGGTGTTTGCTGTTGGGGGCAAACACCCCGTGAAATCGCGCCAGGTTCACCCTGGGCTTCGGCACCAGGGCAGCGAGCCTTACCTCGACGACACAGAATCACCAGGTCATTCGCATAGGTCACCAAACAGCTCCCCAATCGCTTGTCCAATCCCAATTGATACCATGCCAGCACAAAACGCCGCATGTACAGATTGGCCAGCAACGGGGAGATCGGTGAACCCTGCGGGATGCCGCAGCGCTTATCCTTAGCCTCACTCGTGCGTGTCTTACCGCCACTCGGTCCGTCTTCTTCCACCGGACATTCCAACCACAGCTTGATCAGCCGCAGTACCCGCTTGTCCACTATCCGTCGGGACAGGGACATCAGCAGGTCAGCATGCGGGATACTGCCAAAGTAGTCGGAAAGGTCCGCGTCAACCACATCAGGATGACCCCGGTACATTTGCTCTTCCACCTCGACCACCGCCTGCTGCGCACTGCGCTTCGGACGATAGCCGTACTGCTCGTCGGGAAGGTCCGCCTCAAAGATCGGTTCCAGCACCAGCATCGCTGCTGTCATGCACACCCGATCCCTGACGGTTTAGATGCCCAGGGGTCTCCGTTTGCCGTTGGCTTTGGGAATGTAGACTCGCCGGATGGCGTCCGGTCGATAACTTTCTTTTCTGAGGGATTGCGTCAGTTCACCCAGCCAGCGTTCCAGCCCGTACGCTTCAATGTCCGCAAAGTCCTGTCCATCCACTCCCGGTGCGCCCTTACTGGCACGGCACTGGGCATAGGCATGGGCCAGAATGTCTTCCCGGAAACTCTTGTCGTACAACGCATAGAAACGAAAGTCAGGTTCAGCCTTCGCTTTTACGTGTAATGCTCTTCGCAGTTTCCGAACACTAGCCGGAGTTGATAGGCTTCCCAATCTCCTGGTCCTTTACCACTTCCTGCATTAGTCTTGAACTGAGGCCCCTTTCCTCCACCGGAGTTACCCGGCTTCCTCGGTACTACGAGCCTCTCCGCCACCCCAGAATGCCCGAACCTCCCTCACGGGCGGTCGGTTGGTCTCCCTCAGACCACATCAAGGGGTTTCCCGTGTTGCGCGCGCTTCCCTTGTGTACATGCTGTCGCCACTACCCCGGCACAGCGATTGGCTTCACTCTTGCTCATTCCACCAACCGTATCAGCCTTCCCCGAAATGGCGGTCGGGTCGGCCTGTGCAACGTCCTTTTCGAGGATTGCTAAGCGTTCACTCACGTTACCGCCTGCACACTCGCGCTGCCACCGTATGTCGTGGCACGCTTCACCGGAGGCTTCAACCGTTTCGTTACCTCCACGATTGCTCCGGTTGCTTCCGGCTGGAGCGGTAGCCGGGTGGGACTTTCACCCACTGGGTAAGCGCCGCCTTTGCACGGCGCACGCCAGGAGCAGACATTTCAGTAGTGCTATTTGCTTAGTTCTATGTAGCTCAAAACTGATTCAGACGCACTGCCCAACAAACGTCAATGTGCCCAAAAAGGTAAAGTCTTCAATATTGTCATCGACGCCAGTGCCGAATGCCTCGAACGTCCCGCTTAGAGTCAGTACCGAGAGTTTTATGTGAAATGCAATTGAAGATCTCTCAAACTGATTTCTGACCGTTCCATTTAGAGACATTGAATCGCCCCGGGTTTACCGGAGGGTCTAATTCTTGAGAGGATAGACCCTTATGAAGAAAGGAACAAGATATTCACCAGAGTACCGAGAACGCGCTGTTCGGATGCTGTTTGAACAGCAGGATCAACACAGCTCGCAATGGGCAGCGATTAATTCAATAGCCGCAAAGGTTGGTTGTACGCCTGAGACGTTACGTAAGTGGGTCAAGCAGGCAGAGATCGATCAAGGCAAGCGAGACGGCTTAACTAGCGCAGATCGAGATCGGCTTAAGGAGCTGGAACGGGAAAACCGAGAGCTTAAGCAAGCCAACGAGATTTTGCGCAAGGCGTCAGCTTTTTTCGCCCAGGCGGAGCTCGACCGCCGACCAAAGAAATGATTGCCTTTGTCGATGCTCACAAAGAACAGTACGGAATCGAGCCAATGTGTAAGCAGTTGCCGATAGCTGTCTCAACTTACTATGAGCATAAAGACCGGGAATCTGACCCAGACAAAGAGTCCAACCGATCAATACGGGACCGTCACCTGAAGCCCGAGATCCAGCGCGTGTGGGACGAGAATCAGCAAGTGTATGGCGTCAGAAAGGTCTGGCGACAAATGAAGCGCGAGGGTTTCGTTATTGCCCGTTGCACGGTAGAACGGCTGATGAAGCAGCTCGGAATCCAAGGTGTGAGCCGTGGTGGTGTCAGATGCTGGACGACCATCAGCGATGACAGCCAGGACCGGCCCTCTGATCTGGTAAACCGTCAGTTCGTTGCTGAGCGGCCTAACCAGCTTTGGGTAGCGGACATTACGTTCGTAGCCACCTGGTCAGGGTTTGTCTATGTGGCGTTCGTGGTAGATGTCTATGCACGCGCTATCGTCGGCTGGAAGGTAAGCCGATCACTTAAAACAGAACTGGTACTGGATGCCCTGGAACAAGCGATCTGGGCCAGGAAGGAGACCGACAACCTGATCCATCACAGCGACCGTGGCAGCCAGTACCTATCGATCCGTTACAGTGACCGCCTGGCAGAAGCCGGCATCGAATCCTCAGTCGGCTCTGTGGGTGACTCCTATGACAACGCGCTGGCCGAAACGATCAACGGCCTCTACAAAACAGAGGTCATTCGCAATCACAAACGGGGACCTTGGAAGACTATCGACGATGTTGAATACGCTACCCTGGAATGGGTCGAGTGGTTTAACAACAGGCGGCTGCTTGAACCGATTGGAAATATACCGCCAGCGGAATACGAAAAGCAGTATTATGACAAAATTGGAGAGTCTGCCATGGCGGCTTGACTCAAACTAAACGCCCTCCGATTTTCCCGGGGCGATTCACATCACGAGGGCGTTCTCAAACAGTTCTGCATTTCCGTTGACAAGCATTCTTTCATCGACAGATACATCATCTGTACTGAATGAATATCCATTTACAGTTAAATGAAAATCCCCAATATCCTGGAATGCTAACAAGACGAAATCTTCACCGCTAGAAGGTTCCGTTCCTGTTTCTATTTTCCAACAATATTCACCAATATAGCTTTGTGCATCGCTTTGTGACGCCAGCGAAAATGCCATGTGGCAATGTCTGGGCCATATCCAATCATTGCCAGCGAGAACTCGGACCGGTGCGCTTCGAACTCGGCGATATCGACGTACTTGTCGCCGAACAGGATTTTGAGGCCGGAGGCGACAGTTACCCGGCCGGCACACTGTTGATTGACATGGATGGCGTGGACCGGGAACTAGTCAGCGATGTATTGAGCCGCAGCAGACTGCAGGTGGACAGCCTGAGAAACATGCCGGACGTGGCGACTCACGAACTGGATTTACCCAGACTCGCAGTTTTTCAGACCTGGGCTTCCACCCAGAATGCAGGATGGGTGAGATACAGCCTGGATCAGGCTGGTATACCGTATACACTGATTTCTAAGGATCGCGCACGGGCCGGTGCGCTGCGCGGTGAATTCGATGTCATTCTGGCTCCCCATATGAGTCCGGGCACGAGCATCGGCGGAATCATGGGCGGTGTCGATCCCAAGTGGTCACCACTCGCGTACGAGACTTCCGATCAGACTCCAAATCTGGGACATATACTGAGCTCAGACGACATCACTGGCGGCATCGGCTTTGAAGGGATGAATAACATCGAAGCCTTTATTCGTACCGGAGGAACCCTGATTACCCTGGGTTCGGCCGTTGTGATTGCGTCAGATTCCGGTATCCTGCGAGGCATCAACAAGATTGGTGCTGGCGGCATGAATACACCAGGTTCAATTCTTACTGCCAAGATCACTGATAGCAGTTCATCTCTGACTTATGGCTACGATGAAATTACTCATGTATTCTGTGGCAATGGACCGATTTTTTCAGTGCCGTATTATGATCGAGACCTTTCTCCCATGCAGTTTGGCACCAAGCCACTGGAAGATGAAAATGAAGAGGAAAGCGATGACGGTGAGAACGATGAGGGAGAGGAAGAAGCAGAGGAACAAAACAAAACGAATCAGATCCGCCCCTAATATTGTCTGGTGGCATAGTTAGCGGGGCCGACGTAATCGATGGTGAACCCGCTATCGTAAGCAAACCGCTGGATAGCGGCCACATTGTACTGTTAAGCTGGAACCCAATGTATCGCCATGTGAATCATCATGACCATGGATTTGTCTACAACGCCATTCTGAACTGGAACGATTTGTCTGACTATCAGAGCTCAATGGGGTCAGAACAAAATTAGACTGATTTTTCCGTTTGTCCAATTCAAAGCACTATCAATTTTCAATTACCTGAGAGGTACAGAGCATGAGTAAATTTTCCGTTTTCTTGACATTCGTATTGAGCCTAGGCCTTTATGTATCACAAGTGTTCGCTCAATCCAGTCTGGAATATGCTGCGACAGTCGATGAGGATCGTCTGTCAGCTGCTGCTTCCGAACCGGAAGCCTGGATGAGTTACGGCAGGACCTACGATGAACAGCGCTACAGCACGCTTACTGGCATCAACAAGGATAATATCGATCAATTGAGCCTGTCCTGGTTTGCAGACATGACCACCAGTCGCGGGCAGGAGGCCACACCGATCGTTGTTGATAATGCTCTTTATGTTACTACCTCGTGGAGTAACGTATGGGCTTTTGATGCGCGCAGCGGAGAACTTCTTTGGGAATTTGATCCGCAAGTGGAACGCACTGTTGGACTGAAGGCGTGCTGTGATGTAGTTAATCGCGGCGTCGCCGTCTGGGAAGGCAAGGTGTTTGTCGGTGCGCTGGATGGACGCCTCATCGCGCTGGATTCAAAGACCGGTGAATTGTTGTGGCAGACACAAACTTTCGACCCAGAAAGAAATTATACGATCACAGGAGCACCGAGAGTAATCAAGGGCAATGTCATCATCGGCAACGGTGGCGCCGAGTATGGCGTCCGTGGCTACGTAACAGCATATGACGCCGAGACTGGCGAACAGAACTGGCGCTTCTATACCGTACCTGGTGACCCATCAAAACCTTTCGAACAGCCTGAACTGTTCGATGTCATGACTACCTGGACCGGCCAGTGGTGGCTTCTTGGTGGAGGCGGAACCGTATGGGATGCCATGGCCTACGATGTCGAGCTTGATCTTCTGTATATTGGTGTTGGAAACGGCTCGCCATGGAATCAATCTCTTCGCAGCCCGGGCGGCGGAGACAACCTGTTTCTAACGTCCATTGTTGCACTGGACCCTGACGACGGTAGCTACCGCTGGCACTATCAGACCACACCCGGTGAAACCTGGGACTACACAGCAACACAACATATTGTTGTTGCTGACCTGGAAATCGATGGAGAAGAGCGTCGTGTCGTAATGCAGGCGCCAAAGAATGGATTTTTCTACGTGATCGACGCTGCGACCGGCCAACTGATCTCAGCTGAAAACTATGTACCTGTGAACTGGGCAACTCACATCGATCTCGACACAGGCCGACCGGTAGAAAATCCGGCGGCTCGCTACGACGTGACCGGTACCCCATTTATTGCTTCACCCAGTGCCCTGGGTGGACACAACTGGTACCCCATGTCGTTCAGTCAAAATACCAATCTCATGTATATACCGATTACGGAAAACTACATGGGCTATATCAGTGACACCGAGTTTACTGTCAACGAAACCGGGTGGAACACCGGCATCGATCTGGCGGGTGGCTTCGGACTCGTGATGGCATCCCAGGGATTGCCCGAGCAAGGAACATTTCTGCAGGCATGGGACCCGGTAACCCAGGAAGAAGTGTGGCGAGTCCGTCACGAAGTAGACAACGGTCCGGCTGGTGTTCTCTCCACCGCTGCCGGGCTTGTGTTTCAAGGCAACCGTTCAGGAGAATTTGTCGCCTATGACGACATGACTGGTGAGCGAATCTGGTCAACCTTTACACAGGCTGGTGTGATGGCCGCCCCTTCTACATTCGAAGTGGATGGTCAGCAGCACATAGCTCTACTGGTTGGATCCCCGGCTCTGCCATCTGAAGGACCAGGTGCGGCAGCGGCGACCACCCTGGCATCCTCAAACAACTCCAGGTTGCTGGTTTTCAAAATTGGTGGCACTGCCGAACTGCCACGGGTTCCCGTCGAATCTGCCTCTGATATTGACTTCGACATTCCGCAAACTGATGCGCCTAACGAAGTTATTGCGGCAGGCGAAACTGCGTATACGCGCACCTGTGCGGTGTGCCACGGAGACGCCGGCATCAGCCTGCGACCGGATACCTACCCTGATTTGAGACAAAGCAGTCGCATGATAAGCGAACAGGACTGGAGCGCGGTGGTGCTGGAAGGCGAATTACAGGAACAGGGTATGATTTCATTTGCCAATGTCTTGCAGGATGGCGAAGCAGAAGCGATTCGCGCGTATATCATATCCAGGGCAAACACAGACGCCGATCTTCGTTAACCGGTACCTTCATCGGTATCAAGCCCTGGCATAAAGGGACAAAAGAGGAAACGGGGAAAAAAGAAAGAATAAACAAATAACAAATAAAGAAAGGCGAATCCATTAGGGATTCGCCTTTCCTGGCGTCAGCTGTAGTAGTTCAGACCCGATCTGACAGTTACCGGTTTTGATCCGGTGTCTGTCAGGTCAAGTTCAGTTTACGAACTTTTTCTTCCAGATTCGTTTTCCATCGAGCAGTGTTTCCATGGGCGTCCTGCCACAGCACATTTTGCCCTGATGGGTGCGTTCATTATTGTAGTAATCCAGCCAATCGTCCAGATCCTTTTGAAGCTCATCGACTGATTCGTAGACCTTCTTCCTAAGAGCAGGCTGATAGAACTCCTGGAGCACCGTCTTGTGGAAACGCTCGCAGATTCCGTTTGTCTGCGGGTGACGCGCCTTCGTCCTGGTATGTTCAATATCATTGATTGCCAGGTACAGCTGGTAATCATGGCTCTCGGCCTTGCCGCAGTATTCCGTACCTCGGTCCGTCAAAACACGAAGCACTGGAAGCTCCTCTGAGGCGTAAAACGGCAATACCCGATCATTGAGTAGGTCGGCTGCCGTAATTGGCGTCTTGGTCGTGTACAGCTTGCAGTGAGCGACCTTGGCATAGGTATCTACGTAGGTCTGCTGGTAAACACGGCCGACGCCCTTGAACGTGCCAACGTAGAAGGTGTCCTGAGAACCCAGGTAGCCAGGATGAGCTGTTTCAATCTCACCACAGGCTTCATCGTCCAGCTTTTTCTTCTCAAGCGCCTGGACCTGGGATTCCGTCAGGATGATCCCTTCTTCAGCGACTTTGGCTTCCAGGGCCTTCAAACGCTTCTTGAAATTCTCCAGGTCATGCTTATAAGTAGAACAAAAGGTATATCCGAAACTGGGGATTGTCCAGATTGGTGAACTGTGAACCTGGCGCGATTTCACGGGGTGTTTGCCCCCAACAGCAAACACCGGGCCGCCATGACCTGGGCCCAGCGCCTGAAGCGTGTCTTCCGGATCGACATCGAAACCTGCGAGAAGTGCCAGGGGCCGGTGCGGATTATCGCCTGTATCGAGGAGCCGGCGCTGATCAGGCAGATTCTGGAACTTTTGAGGAAGAAGGAGTCCGAAGACTCCCAGACACAACTCCCCCCGGAGCGGGCGCCACCACAGATGGGCTTGTTTGACCAGACCTGACTCAATAACAGAACAACAGGAAGGAAAGACAATACAGTCTGCCAGGGAAGGTGGCCGGATAACACTCGGCTGGTCATCGGCCTGCACAACATTTAATCAGCAATACAGCCCTTTCACCGGTGGCTTACGATTGATAACCGGTCTTTTTCGACGGCTTTCCATTCAACAAAGGGGTTCCACCCGACCAGCCATTTACAAATCTGGACAAACCACCGCTTCACAGATACCTTTAATTCTTCCTATAAGCAATCCGGTCGCAATGATGGCCCGCCTGGGATCGGCTTCGTGGGCGACTTCTATGAGGCTCTCGTTCAGGAACGCACCACCGCCAGCCTCTGCCCAGAACATCTCCTGGGTGAATGGATTGTAGACTACGCCGGCCACTATTTCGCCGTTTCTGGAATGGGCGATTGACACCGCCGACTGGCAGTGGCCGTGGGCATAATTAACCGTGCCGTCGATCGGGTCGACTATCCACAGGCTCTGTTTTGGCGTTGTCGCATCGCCGATGTCTGGCGCTAAGCTCCGTTTAAGATGTAAGTCAGGATCCTATTTGAATGTTCGGTCCCGTAATCCGATTAAAACTGGTAATTGAAGCGACCGTAAATCACCCGGCCGATCGGGTCCTGCATGTCGTTGACAACGCCACTGGTCATGCCGACCTTCTGCGCCTCCCGATCGAACACGTTACGCGACCCCAGGGTAAACGAGATATCGCCATCCAGGCCGGGTACGCGCAGGCCCCGATAGGTGTAGTACAGATCCATCTGGGTCCACGCATGGATCTCGGTGGTGGATCGAAAAATACTGAAAGGCAGGAATTGCTGAAAGGCAAACTCGTTGGCGTCAAAGATGACCGAGTCGGTGTAACGCACGGTTGCATTCACGTTATGCTGCCCCCTGGTCCAGCCCAGATCCAGATTGCCGCGCCACTCGGGAATGGGCGGCACGGCACCGAAATCGTTGTTCTGCCTGCCGATTGCCGAGCGCTCAGGGTCAATATCCGAAAGCTGAAAGTCGTAAGCATCCACGAAGGTACTCTGCAGGTTTAAGCGGAAAGTTCCCCAGTTCCTGAATTCAAAGGAATAACCCACCTGCAGACCTATGGCCTGTACCAGCATGCTGGATGCGTTCGTGTCGCTCTGGAAGAGCTTCGATATAGTCTCCAGGTTGCCCGGGGCACGCACGATACGTTTGTCCGATCGGGGATCCTCGACCCACTGCCGGAGCAGATCCAGCGGGGGAAAATCCACCGCCGATGCGGGCGTGAAACCCGTTGCAGTTTGGAACGCCGCGAAATCCTGGCGCACGATATCCTGGGTGGTGGTGCTGACAATCCGGTCGAGGAAATCCGTCTCACTCCAGGTCAGGGAGATATTCAGGTTATCGATTGGATTCATATCAAATCCGATGGCAATACTGTCCGAGGTTTCCGGCATGAGATTCGGATTGCCCGTTCGACAGGATGTCACGAAGCCCTGGAAACTGGTGAACGGGTCGTCCACGTTGCTCAATCCGCACACTTCCGGGGAATTGAGCTGATCAAGAGTCGGCACGATGAAGGCCTCACCCCAGGTGGCGCGCAGGGCCAACCAGTTGGACGGTTCATAGACCACGCCGTACTTCTGAATAAATTCATCCTGACCGCTACTGAATTCCTCGTTGCGGAAGGCGGCACTGACATTGACATTACTTAAAACGGGGAACAGGAATTCAGCGAATACCGAGTCGATGTGGCGGCTATGGCTGAATGGCGCTATCTGATTGCCGGCAAACACATCACCGGATATTTCTTCTGCCGGCGGTACCCTGATGAGTTGCTCGTCGCGACGCTGGTAGCCTACCGCGACACCGATCTCGCCGCCCGGCAGTTCAAAGCCACCCGGTGCGACGGGACCGGTCAGAATAATATCAGCAGTCTGCAGAATGTCTTCATCATCCGCGCGATTGTTGCTGTAGATGGAGTCTGCTACGGCCTGTGTGTTAAGAAAGCGGGAATCGGTGGCACCGAACGGATTGAAACAGGCTTCCCGATCATTGATGACGTCACAGTTCAGTCCGTGCTGCAGTGCCGACAGAGAGAAATTATGCGGGTGGGAATCCCGGTCGTTACGCAACGCATAGGAATATACCGCCATACCTTCCCATTCCGGTAAGTAAGGCACGGTAAAATCGGCGGTGAACGCCGCGCGATAGGATCTCTCATCGAGCTTGAAAGGGCTTGAGCCATCGGAGTTGAAATTCGACGGTTGTGTATTGGCGCCCTTGTTGCCAAAGGCGATCCAGGCATCGATCATGACGTCTTCGTAGAAGGGTACGCCGCCCAGCGGGTCCATAGCCATCGAACTGAACTGATTCTGAGCGAGGACCACCTGGCCGTTGGCATTTCGCAGAGGCAGCGGTCGTCCGAGGGCATCCATGACAATGGCGCCGTCGGTACCCCGGCGGGGCTGGGCGTACAATTCGACACCATCGGCGCTGACGGCGCGAAAGGGGTTGCCCGGCAGTTCACCCCTCACCACCGGCAGTTCCTCGACACGGCCACCGGGGAATGCCGGGAATGTACGGCCCACTGTCAGCCAGCGAGCGTAATTGAACTGTGCCGACAGGGTCAGGTCGTCGCTGGCCTGCCAGCTGAAATTGCTGTAGAGGCTTGTCTGGTTGGCGTTGTTTCTGAAATTCCAGGGGATGGTGGTAAAGCAGGTATTGGCGAAAAGGACGCCAAATGCCGGATCTCTGATGGCGGGGTTGACGTCATCCAGCCCACAAGAGGGATCGGGCCGAACCCGACTCTCGCCGGTCAATTGGCCATTGGCATCGCGCCGCGGGACCACGTGGTTGCCCGGGAACGAGCCACCGTTGATGGTGAGCCCGGCATTGTAGTGCTTGGGGCGGTCCCGCCATCTCAATTCTCCCTGGTCCCTGAACGAGCCAGCGATAACCACATCGATATCGTCGCTGATGGTACCACCCCATAGCAGTGAAATCTCCTGGTCATCGTAATCGCCCTTGCCGGTATCCTGCTCATAGAAATAGTCCATCCTGAAACCGTCGTATTCCTTGTAAGGGATCATGTTGACCACACCGGCCACGGCGTCTGTGCCATACATGGTGGCCGCACCATCGGTAACAATGTCCATCCGTTCCAGCGCGATCATGGGCACCATGATCTGCACATTGTCCGTGGCGACACGCTTGCTGTCCACCAGCGTCAGCGTCGCGGCCGGACCCAAGCCCCGCAGGTTGAAACTTGCGGTCCAGTCGCCGGTACCCTGGATGCCGGCAGTAAGGCCGGTGCCGTAATTGAACGTCAGGTTCTGAACTACCTGTGAGATGTTGATCGTGCCCTCGCCCTCGAGATCCTCGGCCGACAACTGGGTAAGGGGAGAGGCAGCGGTGAAGCCTTCACTCCGTCTGATCAGGGACCCGGTGACGAGAATCTCTTCGACATCATCCTGTCCAGAGATGGGTTGCGCCAGCGACGGGGTGTGCATGGCGAATAAGGCCAGACTTATAGCGGTGGTTAAGGTAGTGGATTTGAATAGGCATGCTTCGGTTTTGCTTTTTTGGTTTCATTATTTTATGTACCTGTCGCGTTGTTATGAATTTTATTGCTCAGGAGATATCCGTATACCGCCTGAGACGTTACCGGTTGCTGTTATCCTGACAACCTGGAATCAGTCCCATCGAAAACTGGCATCAAACATTTAGTGTACAGAATCGACTCGAGACAAGTAAAGCAGTTTCATTGCAGTCCGCCACTTCAACCGGCTTAACCTGGATTCTCGCAATGACCCTGACAGGCTCGCGCAAACATTCTGTATCACCCTTATTAGGGAAGCTCTGATTGTTGGTCTAAACCAGACTTTTAAAGATCTTTCCTCCTGTTTCTGCCCAAAGTTTCTTGTTGACGATCGGGCAAGTGTATTTGCTTTGTTATTGTCTTACGTTTACCGTTATGTAGGCATCATCATACAGGCCACCATCGTCAGCGCGCCCCCACAGCACGTAGGTTCCCGGCGTGTCAAACGTCACTGTTGAATAATAAGCTCCGTCCTCTGGCACTTCCGGGGCAAGAAACAGGGCACCCCAGGGCGAGTTGGCGCTGGTACGGGTGTCTTCCCAGACCTTCACCTGGGGCTTGTTGAACTTGACCTGACCCGGGCCCCGGTACTTGTTCCAGGAAAAATACAGGCCATTGACTTTGCCTACGGTAGCCCTTATCGGCGGCCGTAGCTGGCGTTGCGTCAAGATGAGTTCATCAGTCAGGTTGGCCAGGGCCTCCGCGCCACCGGTGAATTCCGCAAAGCGCCGGGCTTCCTGCACGGAACCGGTGGGCTCAGGGATCCCGTCATCAGTCACCACGGTAGTCAACGACAGGGGCTGGCCCACTCGAACCGGGCATGGGGAAAAAGTCACCACGACCCAGACCCTGACAAGCCCGCTGGCCCGCTGACAAATTTCTCTCGGGACTGAACTACACTGACAGTAATTCCGTCTCGAAAAGGACTGCTTATAAGTAGAACAAAAGGTATATCCGAAACTGGGGATTGTCCAGATTGGTGAACTGTGAACCTGGTGCAGACTGTTTATCACCCAAAAGCCCGGGGAAATTGACTGCTTACACTCCACATTGGCTCATCAACACCCGTTCATTCCTGTGTGAGTTCCGCCCTGGCCGTCACCAGGCCGAGAGTAGCCCGACTACCCTCCCCGGTAGTCAATCAATTCGTCGTCATCAATTGTTGGCTTCGTCAAACAACTCGATCTGGGGCGGTGCCCGCCCAGGTGGTAGTTGAGCCTGGGGATCGATGGATTCCTTTTTCCTCAAATGTTCCAGAATCTGCCGGATCACCGCCGGGTCTTCCACACAGGCGACGATCCTGACAGGACCGTTGCACTTCTCGCAGGTTTCGATATCGATCTGGAACACCCGTTTCAGTCGCTCGGCCCAGGTCATGGCGGCATAGCGCTCGGCTGGTGTTCTTTCGTCTGTGTCGGCAGCGGTCTGAGTGCTCTTGCTGCCCCTGCCCCGTCCGGACGGCGTGATGAGCGCCCGGTGTTTGCTGTTGGGTGCAAAGACGCCATGGAATCGGGTCAGGTTCACCCTGGGCTTCGGCACCAGGACAGCCAGGCGTGAGATGAAATCCAGCGGCTCGAAGATCACATGGGTAGTCCCGTTGCGAAATGGCGTCTTCAGCTCGTAACGCACCTTACCGGTGGGAGTGAGCGACAGGCGCTGTTCCGAAATCGCGAGTCGGGCGATGTAGCGGCACAGCCGTTCCACCTTGTCGCGCTGGTCGGCCCGGGCGGCCACACCGGCATGCAGACTGAAGCCGGCCAGTTTAGTCACACGATCAGACCCTGATGGCAGACCAGCTTTGGGCGGGATGGCTTGCAGGCAGAACACATTGCGGCCTTTCTGCGGGCCTACTGCAACCCGGTAGGTGACCGAGTGGCTGTGGATGTCCTGGAGAGAGTCCTGTTCCAGGTCGTCCAGGGTGAGGTAGCTGTTGTCCTCATCGCGTTCCAGAATGCCGCGCCTTTCCAGGAAGCAGGCCACCCGCTGGCTGATGCGCTGCAGCAGGTCGTGGAGCTGTTCGACGGGCTCCGGTAGCGTCCGGGTCGGGCCAGTAGATACTGCCGGAATCGGCCGAGTACTCGGCATCTTTCCAGTAAAACCCGGCCGTCCAGTAGATGTTGTCGCGAAAGACACCGTTGAGCCGGGTTTCATGGCTGATATTGTCGATCACTCCGGGAGTTTCATAGCCAATCAATTCGACTGGTTGATCCACCGTAATCTCGTTACCAAACTGCGGCGCATACACGGTGGTGCCCGGGAAAAACCTTTCCACCACCGGCACCCAGCCGCTCACATCGGTGGGAGAGTTGGCCTTTCGGTCCAGTTTGCTGGTAGCGCTGGTCAGCGAAATCTCGGGCGTAATATCCCAATGCAGTGTCAAGGTTGCCAGGTCCCAGTCCTCATAGATCGAGGTGGCGGTAAATCCATGATTCGTAAAGTCAGTTTCACTGCGACCATTGGCCGCCTGAGCTGCCTCGTAGTGCTGATACAGCAGGTCCGCCGAAAAGGCGTCGATCGGGGCCCAAAGTGCTTTCAGCCGGTAGGATTCCCGCTCCTGTTCGTTGGCCTCTTTTCCCCAGTAGTCGTTGTCGACCCAGCCAGGCTTGGTCTCCTTGTAACCCATAAGACGGAGCCCGAAGGTATCTGTACTGAGGACGTTGCCTGCCGCGGTCACGCGATAGCCGTTGCCGCCACCGTCGATGGAGTTGACGTTGGTTTCTACAAACAGATCCGTGTCGCCCACCAGATTGGGGTTCTTGGTGATGTACTTGATCGCACCGCCGATCGAACTTTCTCCGTAAAGTGTGCCCTGCGGCCCTTTCAAAACCTCAACCCGGTCCAGGTCAAGCATGGGGAAGGTGATACCAAAACCGGATCGGTCAGCGTTGACATTCGCCTCATCGATGAACCGGCCCACCGTCGGCAGACCATTGGCACTGTCGAAAGAGATATTCCGCAGAATGACCGTGTCATTGTTGCCATTTGGATTGGAGTTGCCCGGAAAGTCGCTGATCACATCGGTGGCTACTTCGACGCAACGCTGATAACCACAAGAATTTCAGCGTGTTTCAAAAAGGACGTATTCAGGCTGTTGACGTATATCCTGAATCTACCGGAGTAAATTTCAGTATTAGGTTCCTCCCTTTAATTCGAGAGTTTAGTCGTCTTGAGTGTCACGCAAAGTCAATACTCAGCCCATTGTGCGAGTTGAGCCTTTTTAGTAAGCTACAAAAAAACACCAATTGCAATACAGCCCTTTTCAACGGCATTTGTTCGCCCATCAAGATTCAGGTTTGAATACCAAAGACTTGCAGGTACTTTCTTTAAGAGGTTTAGGGTTGCCTATATTGTATGGAAAGATGGTGACGATTTGGCGCGTTATTTTTATGCCCGACCGGAAGACAGATATTTAGAATCACTGAACAGAGGCATAGCGGGCGCCATAGGAGTTTCTGGAGGGTCAGCCCATGCAATACCGGCACTCTTATTACCCAACCTTATTGGAGGCCGCAAGCCCACTGACATCACAAATCCTATTCGCGAGGTGGATGAACATTTCGATGGATACGACTGTTTTGTAGTATCGGGTGGAACGACCCTTTCTTCACGTAAAGTGTGGGTGAGTAAGCACGACTTCTTGGTTCGAAAGATAGAAATATATTCCAATCAACAAATTGAATCACGTAGGACAATTGAATTCTATCCAACAATTAATGTTTCAATAGATCAAGAATTTTTGGAATTTGACGCTCCTGACCCATGATCTCAATCGAACATAGAGGCTCAGCTGCATAGCTGATGCAAGTCCGAGGGACAATTTTGATCGTCCGCATTGAAGCCTCAAGCAGTCTCTGCCGTCTGACGAATCAAAGTTGCTAATAATCCAACATGAAGCACAATCCATGATAGAAGCAATCGCCACACTGATAACTACT
Organism: Pseudomonadales bacterium; assembly: GCA_024234395.1. Lineage (GTDB taxonomy): Bacteria > Pseudomonadota > Gammaproteobacteria > Pseudomonadales > Pseudohongiellaceae > NORP240. The sequence goes on along the minus strand of JACKOH010000002.1, from coordinate 1,388,980 downwards.
ACCTTCCTTTTATTGGGTTCACCGGGGCCAGCACCTCTTGCGTTAGCTGCGACCGGTGCAAGCCACGGATTCAGAAATGGAGTGCCTTTTTTAGCGGGCATACTAGCTGGTTTAGCCGTAGCTATAATTGGAGCAATAGCGGGGCTGGCTAAACTATTTGCAAGCTTTCCAGAACTTCGCTTAACCGTACAGATACTTGGGAGTACTTACATTTGCTATATAGCGTTCAAGATCGCAACTGCGCCAATAATCGATAGCGATGCAGGGCTTAAAACTGGTGCTCTAAGTTTCGCTGATGGTTTTATCTGGTCATCACCTGGATTCCGCAGCTATAGAAATGTTCAAGAAACCAAGTACGCAGGTATTCGTTACAGCGAAAGGCCAAGAAAAGTGGCCTTCAGGAATAGTTTTGAAAAACGGAGATTCCATCTCAGTTTCGGAAGTGGGCATTGAGGCTATTGCTGCCTACGATATTATTCTTGGAGAACCGTCCCACCCTAAGGGGGAAGCCAACGGATATATTGTGGAATTAGGGGGTAGGCGACTCTTCTTTGCCGGGGTTACAGAGTGCGTCGAAGAAATACAGAGGTTAGAAAATATCCATGTGGCTTTTCTGCCTATGAATATCCCTCTGGGACGCATGACGCCCGAGGCAACTGCTGAATGTGCCCGACGGTTATCAGCCGAGGTGATTTACCCTTATCACTATGATCAGACGTACGTACGCCGCGCCTATGACCGGGAGTACGAAGGCTTCGCGCTGCCGGGCGGTAGAACAGTCGACGAGACTTTGGTCGAGCTGGAACAAAATCTTATGGGTTCTGGAATCGAAGTCAGAATTGGTAATTTTTACCCCCTACTGGATGACTGAATCAGACTTTCTTCGCTATTTACAAGAAGAATGCACCAGAGAACCAAAAATATCCAAGCAAAAAACCAGCACGGATCCATTGACTTGGAAAGGGATTCGTGGAGACAATCGGGTTATACTAATTTGAATCAGTTCAGTCCAAATCAGACTCCTTGTTTGGAACTGTTTACTAATCTCGGATATAACGAGAAGAAATCGAGGATGAATCATGCGTTACAAAGCGATAAAAATAAGCAGTATCTACGTGGCAGTTTTCCTGTGCAACACCGCTCTGGGCCAGAGTGGAAATATTGTCACTGGCGAAGGATTTCCCAACCCTAATCCAGTTGTCACTAACGATTGGGGAGAGCTACCCGCCGGACGTTCCTGGGGCTCCACCGCAGGAATTGATATCGATCCGACTGACGGGCACGTTGTAGGCTATGAGCGCTGTGGTTCCGGCTCTGCCGGCGGACCAGGCGTGAACTGTGACAGTAACGCAGTGGCGCCGATCTTTAAGTTTGATCGTCACAGCGGAGAATTACTGGCTAATTTCGGTGCCGGGGTGATGGTAACGCCGCATGGCATCCACGTGGATGATGAGGGCAATGTATGGGTGGCGGACTTTGCGGGCAATGACAGTGGCACAAAGGGGCATCAAGTGCACAAGTTCAGCCCAGACGGTGAGTTACTAATGAGCCTAGGCACGGCAGGCCAGCCGGGCAATGACAGCAGCCATTTTAACCAACCGAATGACGTAATCGTGGGGCCCGATGGCAGCATTTACGTTGCAGATGGTCACAGCGGACAGGGCATGCTCACGGCCCAGGCATTGGAAGAAGGCCGACGCAATGGCATGACCGCTCGAATAGTGAAGTTTTCCCCTGATGGTACTTATATTAAGGAGTGGGGTCAGCTTGGCACCGCCCACGGGGATTTTCGCACACCCCATGCTCTGGAATTCGATTCCCAAGGTCGCCTGTGGGTCGCCGATCGTGGCAATCACCGACTGGAAATTTTCGACCAGGACGGAAATTATTTGGAATCACGCTACAGCTACGGCCGTATCAGTGGATTGTTCATCACTGATGATGACATGGTCTATGCCATTGATTCGGAATCTAGCCCTTTGCGTCATGAGCCCTGGCATTGTGGCGTACGCATTGGTCCGTTGAATGAAGATCGCATAGTGGCGTTCATTCCCGGCTACCAGTCAGAGAGTCGAGGTGATCAGGGAACTGCCGGTGAAGGTGTTGCTGTAGATGAAGATGGCAATGTGTTTGCGGCAGAAGGCCCGGGATCTCTGCCGATAGCGGGTAGTTCGTTTACCAAGTACACTGCACACTAAACAGATATGGACGTGTCAAAATAAAGGCGTAGCGAGGAGAGGCCACTTTATTCATTGGGGAAGTGTAAAGATTCAAGTGTAGTAGTTCAGACTTGATCTGACACATGCACGACCATCAGGGTCGATAACTGTCAGATCAGGTCGCGACTATTACAATTCAAGCAATTGGACAACGCAGAGTAAGGTTGTTCGTCTCTCGCAAAGTGGTCGCGTTACTTATCTCGCCACACCCCCGCGGAAATTTCCACCCGTAACGCGGCTCGTCTCGTGAGGCGTTATGAAGCATCTCCTAGTATTTCTTAATTTATATTTAGAATTAATAGTAAAAATAGAGTCAATGGAGAGATCTAACATGTTAATCCAGGTAAATGCATTCAAACAAAAATCACTTGTTTTGGGGATTGCTCTTGTGGCAAGTCCGGCGATTAATGCGCAAAGTCAGGGTGATTTGGAAGAAATCATTGTTACAGGTTCCTATATCCGGGGCTCGGCTACCGATGCCCTCTCCCCTGTTCAGATTATTGGCCGTGACGAATTTGACAGTTCCGGCGCTTCCGATGTATGGAACGTCATCAAAAACCTTAGCGTGAATTCGGGTTCCACAACCAATGCCAGTGTTGCTGCCGGGGTCGATGAAGATGAGGCTAGCGCCGGTACAGCTAACATAAACCTGCGCAATCTTGGCACCAATTCCACATTGGTTCTCGTTGATGGCAAGCGGCAGGTTAGCAGCGCTTCCCTGACGAAGGGCGGCGATGAATATCTCGACCTGAACACTATTCCGCTCGTAATGATTGACCGTATGGAGATACTCACCGATGGAGGCTCTGTACTGTATGGTTCCGAGGCTGTAGCGGGTGTGGTCAATATTATTCTGCGCACAGAGTTTGAAGGATTGGAGGTCCGTGGCAACCTGGAATCCGTTGATGGATCCGGTGAAGTCGACGAGACCGCCAGCGTAATCTGGGGTTGGGCCAGCAATAACGGCGCTACTCGTTTTGTAGTGGCGGCTGAGCCCGTTGATGCCGAACCGGTGAAACTGACGGATGCTTCTTATTGGGATTCAAATTTGGAGAGTGTACTTTAGATTTTGGACTTCAGCAGCAGAGATATATTGACTGCTAATTTTTTCGGCGGGGTTGTCAATCCTGCCTGGGTCAATCAGGAGCTAACGGCTGCGTTTGGAAGCACTCAATACACCGACCCACTCTGCGAACAATTAGGCTACACTACGGAAACCAACGCTGTTGATCGTCTACGTCCAAATGCTAAGTGTCTACAGGACTTGTCTGAGATAGACCTACTTACTGTGGGTAGCGAGCGGGAAAGTGTACATGCATCCTTTAATCACAGCTTTAACAATAATTTAGAATTTTACTCGCTATTTCAATACTCCCAGAACCAAATTGAGACTCCGGGATTTTGACCGTACCCCGCAGTCAGAGCTATGCCTGATGTGGGAATTTAAGTTTATCATGCTGCCTCTCTGGACTTCATTTTCTAGCTGGCTAACTTCTTTCACTTAAGGTTCCGCATCCTCGTTGGAAATCTTAACCCTATTAAGACTAACCAATATGACAGGAAAAGGACATTAACTAATTCAGTAGTTGTAAAAATTCGGGCCACACTCGGGCCTGACACAGCAGGAACTCTCGGGTTATGGAAACATGTATCAAAAGCCTCAACGTATAAACGACAAATATTTAACTATGGCGAAAAATCCGACAGAATCAGGGAGGTTTGGTAAGTTGGAGTCTATAGGGCAGGGGACTTAGGGGCTAAATTGCTTGGGGTGAATCAAATAATAAAATTAAGATCGCCTGCCCCAAGTATTTGCTGAACAAATAATCAAGGCAGGACAAATCTATCTAATGGCTACTTACCTTACTTCTACAGTCAGTTCAGCATCACCAACCAAACCGCCGTCGTCAGCACGCCCGCGCAGCACATAGGTGCCGGGTTGATGGAAAGTGACTGTTGATACCCAGCGCCCGTCTTCAGGTAATTCAGGAGGTCGCCAATAAGGTGACCAGGGTGAGTTCTGAAACGCCCGGGTATCTTCCCACGATTTGCCTTGGGGAGGGGAGAATTCCACGTCTCCTTCACCGCGGTAAACAAACCAGCCAAAAAACAATCCCACAACCCTGTCCACCGTACCTCTGATTGGTGGTCTCATGGCTTTGGCGAATCGCTCCTCTGGAGTGTCATCATCACTGAAGGCACCAAGCCTGTAATGACGGGTATTTGGCTTACCATCATCCTTGACTATTGCTACCAATTCCAACGGTACACCAACCCGAGCTGTCACCATTTTCTGCTCCAGGATGACCGTGGGTGGTTCGTTGGTCTGTACGTCTTCGGAATTATTGCTTCCACCACCAACTGTTCCGCCTTCCGACATCATAGTAATTGGCTCAAGAAAATAGTCTTTGCGGAGAGAAGCGTAGGCCTTTTGGGTGACGCCTTCTCTTGTTAGCAGCGTCCAGATTAATTCCTTATTGCCAAAATCAGCCGGAATGTTAACTTTAAATACATAACGGTTACGACGTGGCAGAAAATGTGTCGGCTGTCCTCTGTCAGTCGGGCCTGGTGAAAAGGAGTTGTTATTCCCAATAGGGACATTCAGTTCTTCTTCCCAATTCTCATTCATGTATCCGAACAGCATAGTGTATGAACCATCATCATTCCCATACCATCCTTCGTACACCGGTGCGACACCTTGGCCACTTTCATAATAGGGTACAAACTGGGCGTTAGCGGTACTGTAACCAAAACCTATCAACAGCAACATTGAGAGTGCAGGAAACAACTGGGGACCGGCACTACATAGTTTCTTAAAATAATTTCTGACGTTTGACAGCATAATAATTTCTACTCAAAGATAAAAAATTAATAAATATTTGTTGATTGGCCTCCCCGCTACTTCGTCTCCAATCTACAACCGGAAGAAGCCCGATCCCCTATCAAAGGGCTATGGGATCGGGATCGAGACTTCTCACAAATCCCCCGAAGAACGTAAACCAGCTAACATTTCCGGGGGAAAGAGCTATTTTCTCACTATAACTGCTTATTCTCCCCTATCTGCGCTATCGGACATATCCGGGAGTGGGAGAAGGTCCGCTAAACACAGCGGGCAGCCAATAATATGGTCGTTTGCGGTAAGTCCCAACCTTTCGCGGCGTTCAGCCATCTCCTGCACAAATTGCTGGTCAGTCAAGGTTACAGATTGACCTAGATGCAGAAACATATTGGTTATTGAAGCATTACCGGAACCCGACCAGTTCCTGGCGTCCGCGACGTTGGAATTTGCCGTGGTATTGTCCATGTACCCGATCATATGAACTATAGTGCCTTTAGGAAGAAGGGGCGCATAGTCATCCTCAAAAGTATATTGCTTCACCCAGTTATGGTCATAACCGCTACATGCCAGAGTCTCAATCTGGTTGCCCCAGATTGCTTCCAGACACATTCTTGCTCCTGGACCGTGTAAATGAGGCTCGAACGAGCTTATTTTGGTATGTTCCTGAAGAACAGTGTAGGTATGTAACTCCTGGTCTTTCATATTTCCCTGAACGCTGATGTTCATGCCATCACCAAGCGACATACGGCCCCTTTTATGTTCTGGTTCATAGCCTTTAGGGTGGAAATAAAATCCAAGCTCCATATGGCCGGTGGTATCCTGACCGTTAGAGTGCAGGTGATAGGTTGTTGGCATGACACTGCTCCCGGCCTTCAGAATCCGTCCGGCTTTTGGATCAAAAATATCCGGGTTACGTCCCAGTTCGTGAACAGGCCAATTGAGTTGTTCCAGGTCACGGTTGGCAATATCCTCTTCCGCTTCTACCGTAGCCCAACTCATATGATGGAATATATACAGTCCGCCAACCACCGTTGCACCTGCTGCGGCTGGATCAGCATTATTCACTTCCCGCATCTCCACAGCGCTGACATACCGATCCTCGGTGAGCCCTATGGGCACCAGGTCGCCAGCAATCCAGGAGTCAGAGGCGCCAGCTTTCACAGTAACATCATCCAGAGCAACCACCAGATCCGGGGTCCCGAGTTTCCAGGCGTTGGAATCGTCGAATTCCGGTGGAGGTGGAATATTTTCCCGTAGGCCCATGGGTGCATTATGCTCGGCCCAGGAAGCAATCATTTCAATCTGCTCTTCAGACAACCTTTCATCATCCTTAACCTGCTGGATGCCGATGCCTCTCTCCAGGTAATAAGGCGGCATCGCACCCATTCTGTCACGGAGTTGAGTCTTGTGCATGATCAGAGGTGCCCAGGGTTGCACCTCTTCGTATGTGACTAGCGACATGGGGCCGACGCCCCCTGGTCGATGGCATTTGACACAATTCTCATAGAGAATTGGCGCAATGTCGTCAGCAAAGGTAACTTCCGCCCCGGTGTGGTCACCAATAGCTGGCTGAGCTACCATGCCCATCGACAAGAAGAAAATTGCCAGTCCAATACATAGCGATACAGTTTTTTTATAAGTGTACATATCGATTTCTCCGCTTTACTAAATCGTGATGCTGATGGTACTGCAACTCCATGATTTTACGTGAATAATGGAGTTGACCCGGCAGCCTGCTACTCCATAAACATCAAAACTGATGGTTAAATTGATTTTTATAATCCCGCTTAATTAGTGGGCAATCTTGCAAGTAAACTTGAATTTCCCGAAGCTTAGTGAAACTATGAGTCTTAATAAGAAATTCGGCACCATTGACCTGGTACATTAGCACCAGGATTGAAGGTTGTCATCGCTAAATTGCGTTTCCTGTTTGCCGCCTACCCGGAGCTGATGGGCCGGGGAGGAGTCGCCCTCCCCGGCATTGATTGCTCAGATTTCAGGCCTGCATCAGTTTCCTGATGCTGCTGACTTAGAACTGATAGCGGACAGTCAGGCCGAGTGAACGCGGCGGCTGGATGACGTAGTCAATAGTTCCGCGGAAGGGCCTGCGCAGCTTCTGTTCCTCGTTGGTGAGATTTTCCGCATACAGGTAAGCACTCCAGTCGTCGAACAGCCAGCCCACCCGGGCATTGAGTTGCTTGAGACCCTCGTGCTCCTGGTGCTTGATACTGAAACTACCGGATTTGCTGTTCTCTTCCTGCCCGTCCTGGCTGAAGTAGTCCATCCGGAAATGGCCACGAATCTGGCTGGACCAGTTGAACGAATAGTCTGCGGACAACCCGATGGTGCTGTACATGGGCACGCCGTTGAACGGCTCACCCTTATCATGCTCCGGAGTCGTCTGGGTGTACTGGGCATCGTTGTAACTGTAAGAAAAGTTCACAAACAGGTTGGGGGTGATATCGTAACTCAGGGCCGATTCGAACCCCTTGATTTCCGCCGTACCTCCGGAAGTGACCGCTGACAGTACCAGCACGGGCACGACGATCTGCACGTTGTCGTAGTCGGAAAAGTAGGTGGCCAATTCGTACCTGAGGTCTCCGCCCAGGGTACGACCCTTGAGCCCAAGTTCATAGGTAATCAGCTCTTCCGGATCGAAGGTATTGGGTACCTCCCCTCCCGAGGTGTTGAAAGTTTCCGCGGTCTGAATACCCCCGGAGCGGAAACCCTGGGAGGCACTGGCATATACAACGGTATTCTCATCGTAAGCGTACTTCAGCACTACCCGGCCAATGGTCGAGTCGTTTTTCACCGTGTCGGAAAACCCCCGTGGCGTGCCGAAGCTGATACCCGAGGAGTTTGAGTAGCGCTCGTCCCAGTACTGCCGCAGGCCGAAGGTGGCCTCCCAGGCATCGGCGAACTGATAGCTGACGTCGGCAAACAGGGCATAGGCTTCCGTGGACTGGTAAACATTGGTGGCGTGCCCGGCTCCCGCTCCGGTAGCGTCCGGGTCGGGCCAGTAGATACTGCCGGAATCGGCCGAGTACTCGGCATCTTTCCAGTAAAACCCGGCCGTCCAGTAGATGTTGTCGCGAAAGACACCGTTGAGCCGGGTTTCATGGCTGATATTGTCGATCACTCCGGGAGTTTCATAGCCAATCAATTCGACTGGTTGATCCACCGTAATCTCGTTACCAAACTGCGGCGCATACACGGTGGTGCCCGGGAAAAACCTTTCCACCACCGGCACCCAGCCGCTCACATCGGTGGGAGAGTTGGCCTTTCGGTCCAGTTTGCTGGTAGCGCTGGTCAGCGAAATCTCGGGCGTAATATCCCAATGCAGTGTCAAGGTTGCCAGGTCCCAGTCCTCATAGATCGAGGTGGCGGTAAATCCATGATTCGTAAAGTCAGTTTCACTGCGACCATTGGCCGCCTGAGCTGCCTCGTAGTGCTGATACAGCAGGTCCGCCGAAAAGGCGTCGATCGGGGCCCAAAGTGCTTTCAGCCGGTAGGATTCCCGCTCCTGTTCGTTGGCCTCTTTTCCCCAGTAGTCGTTGTCGACCCAGCCAGGCTTGGTCTCCTTGTAACCCATAAGACGGAGACCGAAGGTATCTGTACTGAGGACGTTGCCTGCCGCGGTCACGCGATAGCCGTTGCCGCCACCGTCGATGGAGTTGACGTTGGTTTCTACAAACAGATCCGTGTCGCCCACCAGATTGGGGTTCTTGGTGATGTACTTGATCGCACCGCCGATCGAACTTTCTCCGTACAGTGTGCCCTGCGGCCCTTTCAAAACCTCAACCCGGTCCAGGTCAAGCATGGGGAAGGTGATACCAAAACCGGATCGGTCAGCGTTGACATTCGCCTCATCGATGAACCGGCCCACCGTCGGCAGACCGTTGGCACTGTCGAAAGAGATATTCCGCAGAATGACCGTGTCATTGTTGCCATTTGGATTGGTGTTGACTGTCAGGCTGGGGATTGCCGCCTGGATCTGGGACAGGTCCGTAGCGCCCATGTTTTCGATTTCTTCGGTGCTGACCACCGAGATGGCCTGGGGCACGTCAAGCACCGCCTGCTCGCGCTTCTGCGCAGTGACGATAACCTCTTCGATATCACTCTGGGCAAACAGCGGTTGGGAAATTCCGGCCAGGGTAATAACGATACCGGTATACAGCGTGGAACGTCTGAAAGTTTGTGGGAGACTCATTTTGTTATTTCACTCCTTTTATTATTTATTTCGCCGCTGCTGTCGTGGAGCTGGCGGCTGCCTTATTGATTTCGGTGTTGCCCGGAAAGTTGCTGATCAAGTCGGTGGATACTTAGACGCAACGCTGATAACCGCAAGAATTTCAGCGTGTTTCGACAAGGAAGTATTCAGGCTGTTGACGCATATCCCGAGTCTACCGGCGCAAATTTCAGTATTAGGTTCCTCCCTTTAACTCGAGAGTTTAGTCGTCTTGAGTGTCACGCAAAGTCAATACTCAGCCCATGGTGCCAGTTGAGCCTTTTTAGTAAGGCACAAAAAAACACCAATTGCAATACAGTGACTACAGAAAAATCAGACTGTTACGAATCTACCCTGCCCGCCTGTTTAGGTAGCGAATGCCAGGCTTTAATGGAACGGTCAATATTAAAGTTGCAGGAGTCACGGGGCCTTCACGGCAACTGGTGAATTTCAAAGTTGACGAATTTCGAAATCCGATAACGATTTTTCAGAATTCGTTAGACAGGCCCTGGGAAATCTGTTCCAATCAGGGAAAATAAAAATCGAGAAGCCTCTCATTCACGAAACTGACAAGAGGCTCCTTAACCAGCATGGCCTGAGTCTCCCCTGAGCATACTGACAAAACCCGTCAGGCCATTCTGTTGCGTCGCAATTCCATCAAGAGAGAGAAGAGTATGAACTACCCCAGAAGCCTGCTTCGCCTTGGATCCCCCGTAACCTTCCTGTCCCTGCTCGCCCTGCCATTGCTGGCGGGCTCCGGAACGGCTGCCGGCCAGTCGGCGTCGGTGACGTTCCACAAGGACATCGAGCCGATTCTGCAGCGCAGCTGCCAGCATTGTCACCGGGAGGGCGGCGTCGCCCCCATGCCGCTGGTCACCTACGAGCAGGTTGCCCCGTTCGCCGGACTGATCGAATACAAAACCGGCCTGCGGGACCGGGCCGGTGCCATGCCACCCTGGTATGTCGAGAAAGACATCGGTATTCAGCATTTCAAGAATGACCCTTCACTGAGTGACCAGGAGATTGCAGCAATCTCCGCCTGGGCCCGCACCGGCGCACCCGAGGGGAATGCCGCCGACGCGCCGCAGCAGCTGGTCTTCGATGACACCGTGAAATGGACGCTAGGCGAACCTGATCTGGTTGTGAGTACCCAGGATTTCTTCATGCAGGCGGGCCGACCGGACTGGTGGGGCGAGCTGGCCCGGGTACCTACCGGCCTGACCGAAGATCGCTACGTGAAATCCGTCGAAATCGTCGAGGTTAACGACGTGCCCAGTGCCGGCACCGGACGGGAAACCGTGGGTGGCCGCTATATCTTTCACCATATGATCTGGCGTACCGAGGTCCATGATGAAGACGGCAATCCGATAGGCTCGGAAACAGTGGGCTGGCCGGTCCACGAGGTCGGGCGAAATCCGGACATTTTCGATCCGGAAGCAGGCCGTCTGCTGCGGGCCGGCGCCGTATTCGCCACCGATTCCGTACATATGCACTCCAATGGCCGGGATACCACCGGTCACCTGGAAATCGGCTTCAGATTCCACCCGCAAGACTACGAGCCCAAATTCGAATCGGTTAACCTGGGCCTGGGCAACGGCGTGGACATCAGCATCGCCGGTAATGAAAAAGACCAGGAACTACATGCCTATACCGTGCTGGAAAATCACACCAAGCTGATCACCTTCGAGCCCCATCTGCATGCCCCCGGCGAGCGGATGTGCCTGGAAGCCATCTGGGGTTATACGGTAGAAACCCTTTCCTGCGTTGGCTATGATCACAACTGGGTACGGGGTTACCCCTTCGCGGACGACTACGCCCCGCTGCTGCCGAAGGGCACCATCCTGCATATCACCGGCTACATGAACAATACCGACAGTAATCCCAATGTGCCGGACCCCCGCAACTGGCAGGGTTCTGGCAACCGTTCGGTAACCAATATGTTTATCGACCTGGGCATTCGGGTTAAGCTCACCGAAGAGCAGTTTTTCGATGAAATGGATATGCGGCGCAGGAATCTGGATCTGGGCCCCAACGACCATATCATCGGTTGCCCGCTGTGCCTGGCACCGCTGGTTTCGCCATTGCCCGAAACCTCGGACAGTGACGAAGAACTGACTAACGATATCGCCCTGCAAGTTAATAACTAATTAGAAGAAGAGAAATCTCCATGAAGAAGTATTTTGCAAATAGTGTCGGACTACTGCTCCTGCTGGTACTGGTCAGTCCGACAGCCCTGGCCCAGTTGAGTTACCGTAAGGGGCAGCACGTGGAGCCGGCCTACGAAGGCTGGCGGGAGAACGCGGACGGGACTTTTTCCTTCCTGTTCGGCTACTTCAATGAAAACTGGGAGGAGCAGATCGACATCCCGGTTGGGGAAAATAACTACTTCTCGCCAGGCGAAGCCGACCAGGGCCAGCCGACCTATTTTCTGCCGCGTCGCAACCGGTTTACCTTCGAGGTGAGGGTCCCGGCCGACTGGGGAGACCAGGAACTGGTCTGGACACTGACCTCGCCCAACGGCGTCACCCGCAAGGCTTATGCCACGCTGGCGACCGACTACACCGTCGACAATATTATCATCGCATCGGAAACCGGCTCGCTTGGCGCCGGTACCAGCAGTCCGGAATCCCGTGCCAATACTCCGCCGGATCCCCGGTTGCTGGGTGACACGGTTCGAACCGCCAGGGTTGGCGAGCCGATCGTGATCCGGACCCAGGTTGTCGATGACGGCATACCCAAACCGGGCCGGGTGGGCAGCAGCACCTCTTTCGAACCGAAAAGCCGGGAAGAATGGATGAAGGATGTTCTCCGGCCGCCGCAACGCAGCACGGTGGGCAAGGTCAACGGTCTGTACCTTTCCTGGAACAAGTACCGCGGGCCCGGTGAAGTGAGTTTTTCGCCCGAGCAGGTGAAACCCTGGGAAGACACGCGCGCTTCTGCAAACTCTCCCTGGGGAGCGCTCTGGGCCCCGCCTCCGATTCCCGAGGCCGGCGTTTACGAAGTAACCGCCACCTTCTCGGAACCGGGTACCTACACCCTGTGGGGACGGGCCGATGACGGCGGGCTGTATGGGGATACCTATATTACCGTCAACGTATCTCCCTGATTCAAGCCAGGCAGGTTCTCTCCGGAAAAAGGGCGTGTCGTGCTGTTGTCGGCACGCCCTTTTTACCTCTTTACCTCTCGAACCAGAACTCGATTATCTGGGTATCCTGGTCAGATTTAGCCGCATGTTGCTTCCGGGCATCCTGGTGATACCAGTCGCCGGGCTCGAACCGTCGGGTTTCTTCCGCGGTGGACAACTGCAGGCAACCCCGGGGTGACCACTCCCACGTTTTCCGTGTCATGCTGATGGGCAGGAATGTCCGTGCCCGCCGGGTAAGAGGCAAACAGCACCTTGAAGCTTTCGGATTCCAACTTGAATGCATCGAACGGCCCGTCGAAAACGGGTAATGACCTGATCAGGTCCGGAAACTGCATTGACATTGCCTGTTCCTCTCCGGATTTCCGGAAATGGTTTAACGGTAAGTCCCTGGCAGGGTACCTCGGACCCCGCGTACTGATGGTTGAGAAAGTTCAGGCCGCCCGACCAGGCGTCGCAGAAATTGTCTGCCAGGGTCGCCTGCGAGAAATTGTTTTGCCAGGCACGCCCCCGGGGCCACAGCTTGCCGATCCAGGTGTCTTCGGTGGCGCCGAACATCGAGAACAGCGGGCCCTCCAGGTTGCCGCGCTCACTGCGCGTGTCCAGGGCCGTTGAGTCCTGCAGGCCCGCGTCCAGGAGCATCGCAGGGACCCGCTTGGCAAATGCCTGTTTCTTTTCGCCTTCCATTCCCACGTGGTAGTCGTCGAGTCCGGAAACCGAAATGTTCCAAACACCTCTCGCCAGCAGTTCCTCGATGATGGCAGGGGTCAACAGGTCGCCGGTCGTCTGTACCACGACTCGGATGCCGCCATTGTCCCGGTACTTGTCGTGAATCGCTTCCAGGGTTGGATAGAGGACCGACTCCCGCACTGGTTCGGTTAGTACATCACCACCCGAGAGAGTGATCTTGCCGGTTTTCTCGAGAAAGCGTTGCGGGTCTTGCGGGTCCAGTTCCAGATAGGTCATCCGTTCCGGAAGATTAGCCACGATGGAAGGGGCGTTGCGCTTGGCCTCGGCCACCACGGATTCGAGTTCATCCCGCACATAGGGCCGGAAGCGTTCCTCGTAACAGTGTTTGCACCGGCGGTGGCAGTGCCAGCATAAGACGTAATAGATGGATTCCATGGCAAGTCCCGGTTCGGTCGAAGTACGGCATCAATTGACCGGGTATCAACTTCGTTCCGTTCACCTTAGTCGCAAATGTCGGCCAGCTCAGTCTGTTAATGATGCGTCAGCAGGCTGCCAGTTGGAAAGCTCGCGTGGCCACCTGAACTGGAAGAAGGACCTGGGATGTCTGAGCGGGCTCGCCATTGATCGCGGTCGTTAAGAGATTTGATGCCTGAGGTCTTAACCAATGGATTGAGTTATAGGCTCTACTTAGCAGGTTGTTAAGCGCTTCACGCTAGCCAGCCCTTTTAAAGACGAATACATAAAAAGTCCATTCCACTATTTCCAGGACGATTATGCCTTCGAAGCCCTACCGAGCCGCGCTCGGGCCACAGAAAGGCAGAAAGTTAATCTGCCTGCTAACAATTCCTACTAAACTTCAATCCCACGATATCTGCTGTGAATGGGTCAATTTTCCAACACAAATGCGGCCATATAGCATGCAATTCAACATCCTTAGCTACCGCCTGGGTTAAACTAATACGTTCATAGGCCTGTCACTGAGGCAACACACCATTATTTGAGATATCGCCGCCGCTAAATTTCACTTCACCCCGACGGCTAAAAACCACGTGGAAATGCAAGCGAAGTCTGGTAGCATTCTGCCCCGGCAGGTCCTTGGCTTGAATTCTTTGTTTGCACCTGGAAAGACAGGGTCAAACAGCGATTCGACATTTTTCATGAAATATGCGGTTTAATATGTGGAACGTACGTGGAACTCAAAACAGGAAATACCAGCTAACGCATTGTATTTATTAATAAAATATTGACGTCCAGAGATGTTCAAGTCCTCTTCTGGGCAGCATCTCAAGTCTGTTCCGCACGCCACCCAGTGCCGCTTCAGAACAAATTGCAGGAACCAGCCGGGCGGAGCAAAGACGACATAGAAGTGCAGACCCAGGCAACGGACTCCTCGCTCTCCCCGCGCAGCAACCGCTTTAAGTACGCCCATGAATCAGCCACTCTCAGTCTTCATTATCTGCCAGGACGAAGAGCGAATTATTGATTCCTGCCTGCGACAGGCGGCAAAGCTTGCCGACGAAATAGTCATCGTTGACTCCGGTAGCAGTGACCGGACCCTGGAAATCGCACGTCGCTACACAGACAGAATCTTCCACCAGGACTGGCTCGGCTATGGGCGCCAGAAAAACAGTGCACTGTCCCGTTGCAGTAATGAATGGGTGCTGAGTCTCGATGCCGACGAGGTGCTCAGCGACGCACTGATCGGGGAAATCCGGAAACTCGACCTGCGGGCGCCCGCTTACCGGATTGCCCGAAAGCTGTTTATCGGCGACCGCTTCATCCGCTGGGGTGGTTACTACCCCGACTACCAGCTGCGGCTGTTCCGAAAATCACTGGGTCGGTTTTCCAATGCCATGGTCCACGAAAGCGTGAAACTTTCCTGCCATGATCAGTGCCCGCAACTGAAACATCCGCTGGAACATTTTTCCTACCGCGATCTGATGGAGATGAAGACCGCGTTCCGGGAGTTCGCCCGCCTGTCGGATCGTAAGCGCAATTTTCCGCGGGCGGTAATGAATTTTGCCTATACCTTTCTCAACAAGTTCCTGCTCAGATTCGGATTCCTGCATGGCCTGATGGGGCTGAGACTGGCTCTTAACCACGCCGAATATTCCTACCTCAAGTATCGCCAGAATCCCCCAGGCTATCTTGCCACCCCTTTCCAGACCGGCATCAATGACCATGAAGTGGCCCATCATCCTGCCAGCCTTGGTGAGCATTCCCTGCCCAATCGCTGACTGAACGGAACAGCCGGTTCAGGCACCTGGTCCACAATCCAGGCAATCCTTTACCGGGACCGGTCCCATCTGCAGGGCCCGGTTCAAACGCCGCAGGGCGGTCCGCACTCCCTCCTCGATTACCGGATGATAATAAGGAAAGTCCAGCATCTGCTGCACGGTCAGCCGCTGCTGAACCGACCAGGCCAGCAGATGACCGATGTGTTCGGCCGCCGGCCCGAACATTTCGGCTCCCAGAAACTGACCGGAACCGTGTTCCCCGTAAACCCGCAGGATGCCGGTATTCCTGCCCAGCACGCGACTTCGCCCCTGTCCCTCGAAGCGGACTTCGCCAGTCGCAAACCGGCAGTGACTGCGGGTCAACTCACCGTGACTCCGGCCGGTCAGCATGATCTGGGGATCGCTGAAGACGATTGTGAGCGGTGTACGACGGGGATGCACGCGGATATCCGGAAAGCGGCCGGCGTTGTCCCCGGCAATCCGTCCGTCGTCGGCGGCCTCGTGAAGCAGGGGATGGGCGCTGCTCGCATCACCGGCGATAAACAGGTGGGAATCCTCAATCTGCCCGGTGGCATCATTGAAGGCCGGCATTCCCCTGTCGTCCAGGCTGACACCTGCTGCCGCCAGGTCGACAGAATCCAGGTTGGAGCGGCGCCCGGTTGCCGCCAGCAGATAGTCAACCTCGACTTCACGAAGCTTGCCGCTGTCCCGGCAGGTCAGGATTACCCCATCATCACTTCTGGCTACCTTTTCCACCGGCGCATCCCCGGCCAGGTTGAGTTCCGTTGCCAGCTGTTGCGCCAGCACTTCACGGACCGCCGGATCCGACACCGGTCCGAAGCTGTTGTTGACCCCGAACAGGCGCGTATCGACACCCAGTCGCGCCAGGGCCTGCCCCAATTCCAGGCCGATCACCCCGGTTCCCACCACTGCTACCGAGGCGGGCAACTGTTGCCAGTTGAACAGGTCGTTGCTGATCAGCAGCCGGTCTCCCAGTACCTGCCAGGCCTCGGGAACCGCCGGTCGTGACCCCACGGCCAGCACAATCCGCTCGGCAGTCACCCTGATCTGCCCGTCGACCAGCAATTCATGGGGCCCCATAAAGCGGGCCTGCCCTTTCAGTTTGTGCGCCTCCGGCCACTCTGCAACGTCCTCCAGCACCGCGTTGACGAATCGGTCACGCTCATCGCGAACCCGTTGCATGACCTGCCTTCCATTAACGCGCCTTGTCCCCACTTCGATACCGAACTGGCCGGCCCGTTCCACCTGGTGGGAAATCTCCGCAGCCGCAATCAGCAGCTTGCTCGGCATACAGCCGACCCTGGCGCAGGTGGTTCCATAGGCATCCGACTCGATTACCAGGAGATTATCCGTGTGCTTCAGAGCCGCCCGATACGCGGTCATTCCGGCTGTCCCGGCTCCGACGATTGCCACCTCGACATTTCTGTTCTGCATACTGGACCTCTCAATTTCCTGGGATCCCCGATTATGTCCTGCCTGCCGGGCGATGATAAGAGGCTCCTTGAATCGCTGTGTGTGTGTCCTGTCCGTGCCGGGCGGCAGGTGGGCAACGCCGACGCACCTTGACAGAACCCTCGTCGGGAGGCCAGAGTACTCCGATAACAAGTCCAAGATCCCTCCAATAAGGGAATCCAATCCAACAACCGGAGTCCAGAACCGTGGTGCAACAGCTGATTTCAGGCGCGACTCCGAGCGACGCCGAGGCACTGGCGCTGGCGGGATTAACCGATACCGCCGCACTGGTGGCCGCCGCCGGATCGCTGCGGGACCTGGGACACCGGGACGTGGTGACCTACTCCCGCAAGGTTTTCATTCCGCTTACCAAGCTCTGTCGCGATGTTTGCCACTACTGCACCTTCGCCAGAACACCGAGGCACATCCCCCAGCCTTATATGAGTGTGGATCAGGTACTGGAGATCTGTGAAAAAGGGGCCCGGGCAGGCTGTCAGGAAGCACTGTTCACGCTCGGTGAGAAACCGGAACTTCGTTACCGGGTGGCGCGGGAAGCCTTGGACGAGCTGGGATTTCAGTCGACTCTGGACTATGTCGGTTTTGTGGCCGGACAGGTTTTACGGGAA
Source organism: Pseudomonadales bacterium (assembly GCA_024234395.1). Classification (GTDB taxonomy): domain Bacteria; phylum Pseudomonadota; class Gammaproteobacteria; order Pseudomonadales; family Pseudohongiellaceae; genus NORP240. The sequence continues at coordinate 1,371,526 of JACKOH010000002.1, read as the reverse complement.
ACCGGATTGCTGCCCCACATCAACGCCGGCTGCATGACCGCGGAAGAAATTGCCATGCTGAGACCGGTCAGTGCCTCCATGGGCATCATGCTGGAATCCGCTTCATCGCGTCTGTGTGAGAAGGGTATGCCGCATTACGGTTCACCCGACAAACAGCCGGACGTGCGCCTGCAGACCATCGAGCTGGCAGGTGCCGCACAGGTTCCGTTCACCACGGGAATTCTGATCGGTATCGGAGAAACCCGGCTGGAGCGGATCGAATCGCTGCTGGCCCTGCGCAGACTCCACCAGCGCTACGGGCATCTGCAGGAAATCATCGTGCAGAATTTCCGCGCCAAACCGGAGACCTTGATGGCTGGCGCCCCGGAGCCTGATCTTGACGATCTGTTATGGACCCTTGCCGTTGCCCGGCTGATCTTCGGGCCTGACATGAATATTCAGGCGCCACCCAATCTAAGCCCTGGCGTGCTGCCGCAACTGCTTGCCGCCGGGATTAATGACTGGGGAGGGGTATCGCCGCTGACTCCGGATCATGTTAATCCAGAGGCCCCCTGGCCGCACCTGGATCAGCTTGCTGCGGAAACCGCCAGCGCAGGTAAATTTCTCGATCAGCGCCTGACCCTCTACCCGTCCTACGTCACCGACAGTGCCAGATGGGTCGACCCGCAGGTTCAGCCACAGGTTCTGCGCCTGGCAGACAGTGAAGGCTTTGCAAAACGGGATACCTGGAGCCCCGGGCAGCAACAACCCATTCCTGCGCTGGAACATAAGTTATTGAATTACCGTTCAGGTATGAACCAGGTCAGTGCTGGTCTGAAGGAAATCATAGCGCGCTGCGAAGCTGGGGATCACCTTCAGGAGACAGACGTAGAGCGACTGTTCCAGGTACGCGGCAACGAGTTTTCGTATCTGATACAGGAAGCCGACAGATTCCGGCGGCAGACCAATGGTGACCAGGTAAGTTACATCGTCAATCGAAACATCAACTATACCAACGTCTGCTATTTCAAGTGCCAGTTCTGCGCCTTTTCCAAGGGCAGGCTGAGCGAAAACCTGCGGGGTAAACCCTACGATATCAGCGCCGAGGAGATTGCCAGACGCTGCCGCGAAGCCTGGGACCGGGGCGCCAGCGAAGTCTGTATGCAGGGAGGAATTCACCCGGATTACAGCGGTGAAACTTACCTGGAGATTCTGGAGACGGTCAAGACCGCGGCCCCTGGCCTGCACATTCACGCCTTCTCTCCCCTGGAAGTCTGGCAGGGTGCCAGCACACTGGGCATCCCGGTGCAGGAATTTTTGCAGCGCCTGAAAGCTGCCGGCCTGAACACACTGCCGGGAACCGCAGCAGAGATCCTCCACGACGAGGTGCGTGCCCACCTGTGTCCGGACAAACTCAATACCGCCCAATGGCTGTCGGTAATGGCAGCCGCTCACGAGACCGGTTTCCGAACCACTGCCACTATCATGTTCGGCCACATCGACAGACCGGCACACTGGGCTGCCCATCTGCTGGCCATAAGAGAGTTACAGCAGCGCAGTGGCGGGTTTACCGAGTTTGTACCGTTGCCCTATGTGGCCCAGGAAGCGCCGATGTATCTGAAGGGCAAGTCACGTCATGGGCCCAGCTTCCGGGAAGCGATTCTGATGCATGCGGTGCCACGCCTGGTTTTTCACGGCCTGATCGACAATATCCAGACTTCCTGGGTAAAAATGGGCCTGGAGGGGGTGCTGGCGTGTCTGCAGGCAGGGGCCAACGACCTGGGCGGTACACTGATGAATGAAAGCATCACCCGCGCGGCCGGCGCCAGCTTCGGACAGGAGTGGCCGCCTGCCAGGATGGAGGAGGTTATCCGCAGTATCGGCCGGGTTCCGCGCATGCGCACAACCTTGTATGCGGACGCCGACCGGAAGCAGCGGGAGGCGGCATTCAGGGCCGTCGACTTGCTTGACGTGGAGAATAACAGTGCCATGAAAAGCCAGCGCAGCAAGCGGCTGGCCAATCTGGTCCAGACCGGGTGACGATGAACCGATTTTGCTCCAATGTCAGATTGCCGGCCCAGATTATCGGGCCGGATCCACCTCTCAAAGTAGTCAGCCATGGGCGGAACTCAACGGAATGTCGAATTAAACCGGCACCCGCTCTATAATTCCCGCCAGAATTTACTGCCGCATAAGCAAACCTGACCGGCCTGTGTCTCTGATTGGGCATGCCACGAAGCGCCGGTCAAAAAAGGATTTCTCAGTTGATGAAACGAATCGCCATTACCGGAGCCAACAGCAGCGTTGGCAAAAACCTGTTAACCCGGATTGCACAAGGAACGGATTTTGAGGCCCTCGCCGGAGTCCGTTCCGAGTCGGTGATCCCGTCACTGCCCGACTCCGACCATATTACCGCCCGCACCATAAGCTACGATGCAATCGAAGAGCTGACTGAAGCATTCCAGGGTTACCAGGTTGTGGTCCACCTGGCCGGGATACTTATTGAAAACCGCTACAGCAGATACCAGTCGGCAAACGTCGATGCCACGGCCGCCGTGATCAAGGCAGCGAAACAGGCCGGTGTAAATGAACTGGTATTTATCAGCGTGGTAGGCGCTGATCGTCATTCTGCCAATCCCTATTTCCGCTCCAAAGGAGAAGCCGAAGCGTTAATCGAGGAGTCCGGACTGACCGCCAGGATCATTCGGACCCCTCTGTTGCTGGGACCGGACACGGCCGGAGCGCGATCGGTGCTGTGGTCCGCGTCACAACCGAAAGCCAAACTTCTTGGTGGTGGTAACTACACCATGAACCCCCTCGATGTAGACGACCTGAGCCGGGCTGTCTTAAACTGCTGCAGAGCCATGCAGGCAGGCACCAGGACCCTCGAACTGGTGGGTCCGGAAGGGATTCTTTATCGTGACCTGATTACCAGGCTGGCAGCCATGCGCGGCAACGACATTACCATCGCTTCGGTGCCTATCTGGTCAGCCAAACTCGGCGCCGCAATTGGCAGCCGGATAAAAGGTGGCGGCATTACTCCTGCGGTCATCGATGTGATCACGACAGACGAGACCGTTACGCATAATTCTGCAGAGGAACTGGGAGTTACTCTTACGCCCCTGCAAAAAACCCTGGAAAAAATCCTGGAACAATAATGACTGAAACCACTCCAACTACCGCCGCCGAAGGCCAGGTCGCTGCTCGCAAGCCCAACAAGGCGGGCCGCCTGGTATTTCTCCTCATCACCCTGGGCTGTTTTGTCTATCTGTATTTTCGCCTCAATGGAGCTGCAGCCAGAGAGGGATTATCACTGGTTGACTACATGGTACAGGTGTTCGCCAATGTCCAGTGGATCCCCTGGCTGCTGCTGATGATGGCGTACTCGGGATTGTACTTCCTGATTGATACCCTGGTGGTTACCCGGGCTCTCAACTGGTTTATCGAGCCCGTGAAATATCGGGATATTCTTCCCATCCGTGCCAGCGCCTACATTATTTCCGTCTTTAATGAGCAGATAGGCAAAGGTGCCATGGCTTATTACCTGAACAAGCGGGATCAGGTGCCGGGCTGGGAAGTGGGCTCAGTGATGCTGTTCATCATGTTCTGTGAAATGTTCTACCTGCTGATCTGGGCCACTATCGGATTTTTTGTCAGCAGCGGCAGTACCTTGCCGGAAGCGTTCAGCCTGATTCCTATTATCGCGCTTGGCGCGCTGGCTTTTTTCGTCGTCTGGCTGCTCTATTTCCGGGGCGTGATTCTGCCTGGTAATCAGCTGCGTAACCGGCGCATTCTGCATGCCTTTAAAATTGCCACGCTGAAACATTATCTGTTGTTCTTCCTGCTCCGTTCGCCAGCCCTTATTACCGCCGTGTTCGTTTATACGATCGCTCTGAATCTGTTCGGTGTGGAAATATCCGTTCTCAATCTGCTGGGCTACCTGCCGGTAATCTTTTTTGCCGCGACGGTCCCCACGCCGATGCGGGCAGCAGCCATTACTTTCTGGGTTTTCCTGTTTCCTGAGAACGAAGGACAGATGGCCGCCTTCGGCTTTGTTCAGCACAATTTCTTCATACTTTTCAATGCCTTGATCGGCGCCTTGTTCTGGCGTCGCGCACAACGGGAGCTGTTCAACAGCTGATGGCAAACTTTCTGACGGCGTTACGCCTGCTGATCAGCATTCCTGCTGCGCTGAGCATTGCCCTGGTGCTGATGTTTTCACCCGAGGTGACGGTGCTGCTGATTGTTATTGCCATCGTTACCGATTTTTTCGACGGCAAAATTGCTCGACGGTTCGGTACCGCCTCGTCCCGAGGTCAACTTTTCGATCACTCCACCGATTTTTTCTTCGTCACATCCTGCCTGTTCGGTGCCGCTTACGCGGGGCTGGTCACACCGATCCTGCCGATTCTCATCGTCATCGCCTTCTCCCAGTATGTACTGGATTCTCATTTTTTCTATCATGAGAAGCAGCTGCATATGAGCCGGCTGGGGCGCTGGAACGGTATACTTTATTTTGCGCCGATACTGGCAATTGCCTGCTCCAGAACGCCTGTTCTGAGTGAGGTGAGTGGCTATATCAGTGGTGGGGTATTCGTGTTCGGCTGGATTCTGGTGTTGTCGACTGTGCTTTCAATCCTGGACCGGGCGATGGCTCCTCTCCATAGTCACCCTCCTCATAACGGCCCTGCCCATAATCATGCCAACCAAAGTCATCCTCACCAGAAAGGATAACTATGCGGTCGTTGCCATAACGGACCAGTAGTTTTTCCTGCTTGCCGTTACGTTATCTCCCTCCTCTCATATCGCGAACTACTTTCCGTCCCTGAGCTTCCTTGCCTGAGAAATTTCATTGGCGAACTCCGCCAGCTTGACCCGGATTTCGCTCTCCAGTTTCTTTTTCAGAAACATCCGCTCGGCATGAGAAAGATCGTTATCATCCGCTGCCTTGTTGACAGCCTGATCAATCGATTCAAGAGGCGGAAACTGAGAGAATTTACTCATAACGAAAACCCTGAATTGTCTGAAACGACCCGGTTTTTTCTTCTGCTTCAAGGATGACTGTGAAGCCCTTCGATTCGCGCGCTGCCGAACTGTAACTCCAGTAACGACAAAGCACCGATACGCGCAACATATAGTGTAACAACGACCATGTCAAACAATATCTGGTGAACAGTACCATAACTCCCTCGATACAGGACACCCAATTAAAAAATTGATTGGGTGTCCTGTAATTTTGTTTTTGCGTGCTGATCTGTGGCGGAAATTGATCGGTTATTCAGTCTGGTTTCTGAGAAAAGCAGTGCCGGGCGGGATACGTCTGTTGATTATCGGCTTTTACGGCATGGCAATCGATTGGTTTGGCGTGGAAGAGAAATACATGCCAGGAATCGGCGATCCTGGAGATGAATATTATGGCCTGCGTGGGTCAGGTACCGTACAGCCTCGTGGCCGGTCCGATGCCCCTCACCCACTTGTTGCGAAATCTGACCACGTTGGTGCGGGCCCGCTTTTCCTGAAAGCGGTTGAGTGACACGGGATCACCGGCTGCCTGGTAGAAATACCTGTGAAAGTGATTGATCACGTCCAGCCATGCCGAAGGTTTTATACCGATGCGTTCAAGTAACTGGCCAGCGGTATCACCGGCTTCCGCATTCACTGCGCCCCTTCTGCCCGGCAGTCTTGAAGCGCTCCAGGCAACCAGGTCGAAGTAATCCTGTTGCCGGACCGGGAGACAGGCTTCCTGCACATTGGAGTTACCGGCTTCAAATCCCATCAATCGGGCTCCGGAAGTCCTGAAATCGCGGTTCTGCTCGAAATACTCTCCGTAATGACGGACCAGGGACTGCTGTTCCCGGCTCGGATTCCTGACCCGGCGAGCGTGAGTCACCAGCCGCTCCTGAATCGAGGTGAAATCGCTGTCTTCGGGATTGTCACTGATCCCGGCCCTGGCGGGGTTGAGATCCACATAGGCCATGCAGGTGAGCAATGCTTTTTCGTCGAGCAGGGCCTGGCTTCTGAAGCGCCCTTCCCAGAACCTGCCAGTGCAGTCGTCCTCCCGGTTGGCACGTCTGGCAATGGTCTCGTTCAGACAGCGCATGTACCAACTGATGTCCTTGAGGCGCTCCCGCCATTGCTCGATGAGCTGACGTCGATGCTCTCTCGCGGCCTTGCTGGAACGGTTCCTGGCGACAGTTTCCAGCGCTGCCGCATTACGGCTGAACAGGCGGGTCCAGCGCCTGATCACTTCATCCTGATTCCAGTCGTCAGCCTGTCGACCGTTCACATGCAGAACCAGATGGTAATGATTGCTCATCACCGCGTAGGCGCATATATCGATAGCAAAGACTGAGGCCAGTTGTTTCATCCGTTCCACCATCCACACCTTGCGATGGTCGAAATTCTCCCCGGTCACCGGGTCGTCGCCACACAGATACGCGCGCCTGACACAGCGCGCGATGCAATGGTAGTAAGGCGTATCTTCGAGCGATACCTGTTGATGCCTGGCTCTGGTCATGGTCCTGGCGGCAGTCTGTCCCTGAAGCTTTCTCGTTATTGTTTATTCGGCCGGTAACCCGGCTTCTGTTAATTCCTTTTTCAAAGGCGGGATTCCACGCGCTACTCCCGAAGGGGCCGCGGCATTCAGTATAGCCGCGGCTTTCAACATTGCTGCAGCACTCAGTCAGGCAAAGGGATGCCTCAGTACGATTGTTTCCGCTCGGTCCGGTCCGGTTGAAATAATATCCACCGGTGCCTCGATAATGTTTTCGATAAAGTGAATGTAGGCGCGTGCATTCTCCGGCAGCTGATCGAGTTCGCGAACCCCGACCGTGGATTCCTGCCAACCTGGCAGCTCCTCATATACCGGTTGCAATGCATTGCCGCCATCCACGTTCATCAGCCAGGAGGATACCGAATCACCGTCTCCCTGATAGCCGGTACAGACCTTGACCGTTTCCAGACCATCCAGCACATCCAGCTTGGTCAGGCAGATTCCGGAAATGCTGTTCACGCGGATTGCCTGCCGCACGCCCGCTGCATCAAACCAGCCACAGCGCCGATCACGACCCGTGGTGGCGCCTTTTTCGTGCCCCACTGTAGCCAGGTGCCTGCCCACCTCGTCGAACAGTTCAGTCGGAAAGGGTCCGGTGCCAACCCGGGTCGAGTAGGCTTTGGTTATCCCCAGCACATAATCCAGGTAAAGCGGACCATAGCCGCTGCCTGTTGCCGTTCCCCCTGCGGTGGTATTGGAGGATGTGACAAACGGGTAGGTACCGTGGTCGATATCCAGCAGCGACCCCTGGGCCCCTTCGAACAGGATATTGTCCCCCTGTTTGCGGTGACCGTGCAGAATCTCGATAGTATCTCTCACCATCGGTCTGATCTTCACCACCAGTTCCAGCTGCTGTTCAAGGGTTTGCCGGAAATCCACCGGACTGACACCATAATATTTTTCCAGCACGAAATTGTGGTAGTCCATCAGACCTTCGAGTTTGGCCGTGAACTGTTCTTCTTTCAGTGCCTCAGCAAGTCTGATGCCACGCCGGGCCGCCTTGTCCTCGTAAGCGGGACCGATCCCCCGCCCGGTGGTGCCGAGCCGGGTATCCCGCGCCTGATCCAATGCCACGTGAGTGGGAAGAATGAGGGGGCAGGCGCCACTGATTTTCAGCCGTTCGCGAACCGGAATGCCGCGGGCTTCGAGTTCGGAAATTTCCTCCCACAGGGCATTCAGACTGAGAACCACGCCATTGCCGATCAGACAGTCCACGTCGACTCTGAGGATTCCGGAGGGAAGCAGGTGCAGGACTGTTTTCTGACCTTCGATAACCAGGGTGTGTCCGGCATTGTGGCCACCCTGAAACCGCACCACTACTTTGGCCTGATCAGTCAATAAATCGACAATCTTGCCCTTGCCTTCGTCACCCCACTGGGTACCCAACACAACAACGCTCTTTCCCATTCCAGTCAATCCACCTGTAAATTAAGCCAATCTTGCGCAACGGACTAGCAGCCTGTTGAAAAACTCTCGGATGAGCGCAAGACAAGGCAAAATCTGGCGAAAAAGCGCAGTTTACATGCCGTAAATGAGCATTTTGAGCCAGATTTTAACGCCGTATTGTACCAGCTGAGAGTTTTTCAGCAGGCTGCTAGTGTCCTGTCCGGTTAATTCGTCGCATTTCAGCGTGCCAGCCAAGGTTCCTGGCAAGGCGCGCCTTGCAGGCAATGGCCGTAGCCCTTGTCAAAAGGCGCAACGCGGCCAGGGGTCTTGGCTGGCACGCCCTCCGGGAGCCTGCATAAAGCGCTGTAGCAGCGTTGCGACCCTTGGAAATACACCAGTATTCCCTGCGGATCGCGCCTCACTACAGCGCTTTATGCAGGCTCTGAAATACAACGAATTAACCTGACAGGACACTAGTCCAGTTTCTCCATCACCCATTGCCCGGATTGCCTGGTGATATAACGATCACAATCCAGTTCGCGAGTTTCCGTAGCTCCCACGTCACCCGCTGTCAGGCTGGTAATCACAATTTCGCCCTGACTCCGCAGTTCTTCTATCAGACTCTGCAACTGACCGTCTCCACCTGCCGGCGCCAGTATTCCTTTCGGCCGCTTCAGGTTACGGTGCGTCAGCCGCGCCAACACCTTGAGGTCGCAGTCAAATCCGGAAGCCGGCCGGGCACGCCCGAACACTTCGCCGATATCGTCGTAGCGTCCGCCTTTCGCTACCGCCCTGCCGTTCTCCGGCGTGTAGGCGCCAAACACGATACCGGTGTGATATTCGTACCCTCGCAATTCACACAGATCAAAGCACAGCACCACATCCGGAGCCCGGCTACGAACCCCGTTGGCAATCGCTTCCAGCTCCTGTAATTCCCGGCGTACCGCTGGCGGTGCAGCTCCGAACACCCGCACTGCCTGATCGAGGGTTTCGGCATCACCGCTCAGGCGGCTGAGCTGGTACAACATGTTCCTGAGATCCTGGTCTGTGACCACCCTCTGCAGCAACACGTCGATCTCCCCGTAGACCTTGCGTTGCACCAGATCGAACAATGTCGCCTCGGTTTCATCATCCAGCTGTGCCTCTGCCACCAGGCTCCTGAAGATACCGACATGGCCCAGCACCAGGTGTATATTTCTTATATCGGCCTGACGCAGGGTCGCAATCATCAGGCTGATCAGTTCCACATCGGCTTCCACCCCCGAGTGGCCGAACAGTTCCGCTCCGATGCGGAAGGGCACTCGCGAAGTCAGCAGGCCGCGGGGCCTGGTATGCAGCACACTATCGGCATAACAGAGCCTGACCGGGCCCTCCCGGTTCAGGCAGTGGGCATCTATTCTGGCGACCTGGGGCGTCATGTCCGCGCGTATCCCCATCATTCTGCCGCTCAGCTGATCGGTGACCTTGAAGGTATGCAGATCCAGATCATGAGATGTGCCTACCAGCAGTGCCTCAAGGAATTCTACAAAAGGGGTGATTACCAGCTGGTATCCCCAGCTCGCATAAACATCCAGAATTTCCCGCCGCAGGGATTCCAGGACATAGGCCTCGTCCGGAAGTATTTCCTCAACACCCTCAGGCAGTAACCAGCGATCAGCAGAACTCATTTATCTTTCCCCGGCGCCACGGCCAGTTTTTCCAACACTCAATTGATCAGGTAGAGCAGCGCGGTACCCGCCAGCATGCTGGCCAGTCCGATCAGCCGGATGGTATTGCCGTCCAGCTGCTCCGCCGCCTCCAGCATGCGTCGCCAGCGCCCTGGCGCAAGAAAGGGAATAATGCCTTCGATCACCAGCATCAGACAAAAAGCCACTCCCAATTCATGCAGCATGACTGGTAATTCCTTTACAAACCCTGTCTTAACCTGTCCGGATCCGGAATTTCCGGGCTTTTCACTATTTACCTGAAAAGCTTTACGGATCTCAAAAACGAAAACTCAAGCAACAGCAACGCCGCTGCTTGAGTTCGTCTGTCCCGTATATGCGACTTCCAGGTAACCGGCAATCCCCATCCTGATCCTGCCCGGATCTGTTGCGCCAACGGGATCAGGGAACCTCTGAGTAATTATCGGATTTCCCGGAGGTTCCTTAGTTAGCCGGTCTGTTATTCAGATATTTGAAGTAATCGCTTTCCGGGTCGATCAGCAAAAAGTCCGACTTGTTACTGAAAGTCGAGCGATAGGCATTAAGACTCCGGGTGAATGAGAAAAATTCCGGATCCTTGTTGTAGGCCTGAGCATAGATCGAGGTGGCCGACGCATCCCCTTCCCCGCGAATACGTTCCGCATCGCGGTATGCCTCGGCCTTGTAAATCGTTACCTGACGATCGGCATCGGCGCGGATGCCTATCGCCAGTTCCTCGCCCCTTGAACGCAGCTCCTGGGCCTCCCGGTTTCGCTCTGTGGTCATTCGATCGTAAACCGAGGAACGGACATCGTCAGGAAGGTCGATCCGCTTGACTCTGACATCGATAACCTCGATGCCGATATCGTTAGCAGTATCTTCGTTGAGCTCGGTAGTGAGGGCGATCATCAGGTCGTCCCTTTCTCCGGCCACCACTTCCTGCAGGGTGCGGGAACCGAACTGGTCGCGCAAACCGTCGTTGATCCGTTCAGAAAGCAGCTGTTGAGCCAGCCTCAGGTCACCCTGGTTGGCAACATAAAACTGACCCACGTCGACAATGCGGAACTTGGCATAGGAATCCACCATCAGTGCTTTCTGTTCCAGAGTCAGGAACCGGGTCGGTTCGGCGTCGGCAGTCTGAATGCGACCATCGAACTTGACCACCTGGTTAATCCAGGGAATCTTTACATGCAGACCCGGCGCGATGTCATCATCCACCAGTTCCCCGAAACGCAGTAGCACGGCGCGCTCCGTCTCACGGACCACGAACAGGGAATTGGCAGCGACCAGAACCACCAGCAGCAGTAAGCCTATAGCTATCAGGTTCTTCATATCATCGTCCCCTTCCGCTCGTATTCAGACGCGAGCGGTCTACTGAGTTGCTACTGCCGGGGGCCGGCAGGTAAGGTGCCAGCCGGTTGGCCAGATCCTGCAGTTCCCGACTGGTATTGGGAAGCGCCGAGCTTGCCGCGTTACGCTCACCCTGTTCCAGAATCTTGTCCAGCGGCAGGTACATCATGTTATTGCCGCCTTCCACGTCCACCATGATCTTGCTGGCATTGGTCATCACGTCTTCGATGGCATCGATATAGAGACGTTCCCGGGTCACCTCTGGAGCCTTGCTGTATTCGGTCAGCAACTGATTGAAGCGCGAGGCATCACCTTCGGCCCGGGCAATCACTTCCTGCTGGTAGGCGTTGGCCTGTTCGATAATCTGTTGCGCCTCACCGCGGGCTTCCGGAATCACCCGATTGGCATATTGCTGTGCCTGATTCTGAACCCGCTGTTCATCCTCCCGGGCGCGAATCACATCGTCGAATGCTTCGCGCACCGCAGTGGGAGGCTGCGCATCGGTAACGTTCACCTGGCTGATAAAGATACCGGTACGGTAGGAGTCCATGTATTCCTGCAGGCGGTCCTCCACGTCATCGGCCACCGCGGCGCGGCCGGTGGTGAGGATCTGATCCATGTAGTTTTCGCCGACCACGTGACGGATGGCGGACTCGGAGGCATTCTGGAGGCTGCGCTCCGGATCCTGTACCGCAATAACGTAGTTGGCCGGATCGGAAATCCGATATTGAATGGTGACTGTCAGATTGATGATATTTTCGTCGGTGGTCAGCATGTCGTTAACGAACTGGCGACTGTTCAGTCGCTGTACGTTGACCTTGGTGACCTCATCGATAATGGGCGGATTCCAGTGCAGACCGGGCGCCACCAGAGCTTCCTGTACCCGACCGAAGCGCAGTACCACGCCCCGCTCCGCCTCGTCGACGGTATAGAAGCCCATGAACCCCCACACCACCACGACAGTCAGAATCAGGCCGCCCAGCAGTCCGCTGTTGAATCTTACGCCACTGCCGCCGGAGCCACCTGAACCGGAGCCTCCGGACGACTTGCCTGATCCACCAAACAGAGAATTGATTTTCTTGGTCAGATTCTTGACGACCTCGTCGATATCGGGCGGTCCGTCATTGCCACCACGGCGACCGCCACCCCCCCAGGGATCGTTATTGTCGCCATTGTTACCAGGTTCGTTCCAAGCCATTCGCTTCTCCAGAGCTTTTCCATTGCAGGAGCGTGATTTTAACGAAAATTCGGGTTTTAACACAGCCTTTGCGGCCAAAAGCCGGTGTTAGCGGGATTATTGCTCGTCCCGCCAAACAGGAACAGGTTGGATAAGAATGCCGCGGCCGGTTCAGCCGATCTGCAGGGCCGGTTCAGCGGCTTTAACCGGATTTCCTAATTGATAATCGGTGTCCGATTCCAGCCCTTCTTCCGCAAGAATTCTGATCAGATTGTTGCGCGCCAGGCGGACATTTAGATGGTAGAGGCCTTTTTCGTCAACCGCCTCATGTTGCACCGCCCCGCGGGCATAGAGCTTGCTGCGCAGGCGCGCATGTGACGGTTGCAGAACCAGTTCCTGCTGCACCAGATCGCCGGACAGCAGTTCGCTGATGGCCTGCAGCAACAAATCGACGCCGGCCCCGGTACGGGCCGAAAGCCATACCCTTACCGGGCGACCCGCGGCATCCCTGTCAATAGCGGGGCCCCGGCCGTCGAGCAGATCCAGCTTGTTGAAAACCTGCAGCACCGGGGTCTTGTCCGCACCGATCTCTGCCAGCACGGATTCCACCTCGTGAATCAGCATATCGTGGGACTCGTCGGCTGCATCCACTACATGTAGCAGCAAATCCGCCTGCGCCGTTTCCTCCAGGGTGGCCCGGAATGCCTCGACCAGCTGGTGAGGCAGGTGACTGATGAAGCCAACCGTATCGGCCAGAATCGCGGTGCCGAAAGCCGGGACTGCCACCGCCCTCAGGGTCGAATCCAGGGTGGCAAACAACTGGTCGGCGGCATAGGCACCGGCCTGGGTCAACTGGTTGAACAAGGTGGACTTGCCGGCATTGGTGTATCCCACCAGCGAAACCGTAGGCACTTCGGCACGACTCCGGGAGCGCCTGCCCTGGTTGCGCTGCGCCCTGACCCGTTCCAGGCTCTTGTTGATGGCCTTGATGCGCTGACGCAACATCCGCTGGTCCAGTTCCAGCTGGGTTTCACCGGCGCCGCGCATGCCGATTCCCCCTTTCTGCCTGTCCAGGTGGGTCCAGCCCCGTTTCAACCGGGTACTCATATGCTGCAGTTGTGCCAGCTCCACCTGCAACTTACCTTCGTGGCTGCGCGCCCGCTGTGCGAAGATATCCAGTATAAGCCCGGTGCGATCGAGCACACGGCATTTAAGATGCCGCTCCAGGTTGCGTTCCTGGCTGGGTGTGAGGGTGTGATTGAAAATTACCAGCTGGGCGTCATGGCAAGCTACCGCAGCGGCAATTTCTTCGAGTTTGCCGGTACCGACGAAAAAAGTAGGTGAAGGTTGTTTGCGACTGCCAGTGATGAAAGCTGCCGGATCGCCTCCGGCAGACAGCACCAGTTCTTCAAATTCCTGGGGATCTTCCTGGTCAATCTGCGAATCGATGGTGATATGAACCAGGATCGCGACTTCGCCTGTTTCAGGCCGTTCGAAAAACAATAAATTACCTCAATTGAGCATCAGGCAGTATTGCCGATGTTCTCGTCAGAGTCGGAGTTACCGCCCTGGTCACCCTGACCCGGGACCGGAATCCGGACAGTTCGGGCCGGCACAACCGTCGAGATGGCATGCTTGTAGACCATCTGGTTAACCGCATTCTTCAACACGATTACAAACTGGTCGAAGGATTCGATTTGACCCTGCAACTTGATACCGCTTACCAGGTAAATCGAAACGGGTATGCGCTCTTTCCTTAATACGTTCAAAAAAGGGTCTTGTAATGTATGCCCTTTCGACATTGTCCTATTCTCCTTACTGTTCATCACGAGGACCCCGTTTGGCCCAGTTAACCACAACTATCCCTTATATCGAGGTTGCATCCAAGAGTTTCAAGGCTTTCGTCAGGGAATTATCACTGAGGCAACCCAGACTGGTGAGCTCGGGCCAGCTCCTCAACCAGGTATATTGACGTTTGGCCAATTGCCTGGTGGCAATAATACCTCTTTCAACCATCCCATCATAGTCGATTTGGCCTGATAAATACTGCCATACCTGGCGATATCCGACCGATTTTATGGCCGGGAGGCCGGATGACAGATCACCACGCCGGAACAGTGCTTCCACCTCCTCGACCAGCCCCTGTTGCAACATGGCCCGAAACCGGACTGCGATTCTGTCATGCAGCGCCTGCCGGGGTTCGGGGACCAGGGCCAGAAACTGCAGGTGGAAAGTCAGAGGTGGTGAGCTGTCGTCGTTGCTCCGACTTCCCGCATGCAGTTCGGTCATGGTTTGGCCGCTGGCCAGATAGACTTCCAGTGCCCGTTGCAGACGTTGTGGATCGTTCGGATGAATACGGGCGGCCGAGGCGGGATCCACAGTGGCCAGCCAGTCATGGACAGCCGGCCATCCCTGCCTGGCGGCCAACTGCTCGATCCTGGTGCGAATTTCAGGACTGGCAGTGGGCATCGCCGCCAGCCCGTCCCGCAGGACCTTGAAATAAAGCATGGTTCCGCCCACCAATAGGGGGATGCGCCTGGCGTCGAGAATCTGATTGATCTGCTCCAGCGCATCACTGCGAAAGTCCGCCGCTGAATACGCCTCGGCGGGGTCCCGGATGTCGATCAACCGATGCGGGGCTTCTTCCAGGATCGTCCGGTCGGGCTTGCCGCTGCCGATATCCATGCCCCGGTAAACCTGGGCGGAGTCGACACTGATAAGGTCCACCGGCAGGCGCCTTGCCAGCTCCACCGCCAACTCCGTTTTCCCCGCCGCGGTAGGACCCATCAGGCAGAATACGGGTGGCGTTGCGCTGGCAGGATTGGAAGACACGACAGCAGAATTCCGTTACACCGGTCACTGTCCGCGCAGGAACAGTTTGTCCAGTTGATTCATATCGAGAAAAACCCAGGTGGGTCTGCCGTGGTTACACTGACCGCTGCGTTCCGTTGCCTCCATGTCCCGCAGCAGAGCATTCATTTCCGGAACCGTCAGCTGACGATTGGCCCTGACCGAGTTGTGACAGGCCATGGTCGCCAGTAACTCGTCCTGGTGAGCCTGTATTCTCTCGCTGCTGCCGTATTCCATGACATCGGAGAGAACATCCCGTACCAGTTGCTCCACATTGGCATGGCGCAGGATGGAGGGAATCTGCCGCACCACTATCGACTCATCCGCCACCCGTTCTATTCCCAGTCCCACATTGAGCAGTGCATCCTGCTGTTCTTCCGCCGCATCGGCCTCGCCCTGACTCACCGCCAGCGACAACGGTACCAGCAAAGGCTGAACTTTCAGTTCTTCACTGGTACAGGCGGTTTTCATCCGTTCATAGGTAATACGTTCATGAGCGGCATGCATATCGACGATAATCAATCCATCGCGGTTCTGCGCCAGAATATAGACCCCGTGCAACTGGGCGATTGCGTAGCCCAGCGGCGGCACTTCCTCGTCCTCGTTCAGCTGCCGGTAGGCATCGAGCTGATCGCGAACCCGGGACGGCTGGACGTCACCGCGCGACGCTGAATAACCGACCGGGGAACCGGGCGCCGGTCTGTCACTCAGGGCCAGGCTGCTCTGACTGCCCCAGTCCAGGTCCGGTCCGGGACTGTAAGAATCCCGGTCACCACCAGTCGGAGTGGTTGCATGGCTCGCCAGTGTTTCCCCGGGCGATACTTCTGCCAGGGCCCGATGCAGGGAGCTGAAGAGAAAGTCATGCACCATCCGGCTGTCGCGGAACCGCACCTCATGCTTGGTGGGATGGACATTGACGTCGACACGGGCGGGATCCAGTTCCAGATACAGAACAAATGCGGGGTGACGACCGTGGAATAATACATCGCGGTAAGCCTGCTTCACCGCGTGGGCAATCAGCTTGTCCCGGACTACCCGGCCGTTGACATAAAAGTACTGCAGATCCGCCTGGCTTCGGGAAAAAGTCGGCAGACTCACCCAGCCCCATAACCGTAGACCTGGCCCCTCTACATCGATCGCCACGGCATTGTCGATAAATGCAGGACCGCAGATCAGGGCAACCCGACGCTGCCGCTCCTGCTCTGTTGCGGCCTTCAGCAGGTTATGGATCACCCGCTGGTTATGTTTCAAAACGAAGGCGACATCGAAACGGCTCAGGGCCAGTCGTTTCAGCGTCTCCTCGATACGGGTGAATTCGGTCTTCTCGGTACGCAGAAATTTCTTGCGGGCAGGAGTATTGAAAAACAGGTCCCGGACTTCAACCGTGGTGCCGGCCTGGTGCGCGGCCGGCATCAGCAGCGGCTGCATATCCTGGCCCTCTGCCTCCACTTTCCAGGCTTCTTCGGCTTCGCTTTCGGCACTTTTTGAAGTAATCGTCAAACGTGACACGGAACTGACACTGGCCAGTGCTTCGCCCCGGAAGCCGAGACTGCCGATAGCCTCCAGGTCCGCCAGATCAACTATCTTGCTGGTGGCATGCCGGCTCAGCGACAATGCCAGGTCCTCGCGATCCATGCCACAGCCGTCATCCCGCACCCGCATCAGCCTGCTGCCGCCGCTCTCCACATCCACTTCGATACGTGTGGCGCAGGCATCCAGGCTGTTCTCCAACAGTTCCTTGACCACCGACGCCGGCCGCTCGACCACCTCGCCGGCCGCGATCTGATTAGCCAGCCGTTGGCTGAGTAAGGCGATTTTTCCCATCGAGACAGATTGAGGATTCAGAAAAACCAGATTGTAGCACCTTCCCCTGACTCGAAGCAGGTAGGGACAAGGCAGCTGGTGAGCTTGCCCTTTAGCCCGGCGATCCTGCAAGCAACACGATTTTTAAAGGCAGAATCAAGCCCCATCCAGTTAAAGCTGCCGAGGCACTCGTGGCTTCGAGCGGCTGCGCGTGCGGGGCCCTTTCGCTGCGGCGGACCGCGCCTCTCCCGGGTCCCTTAACTCTGAAAAAAAGGGACAGTCCCTGAGCGAAAAAAAGGGACAGTCCCTGAGGGACTGTCCCTTTTTTTCGCCGTTCAGCGCTGGTCCTTTATTGCCGCCGCAAAAGGGCCCCGCCCCCGCAGCCTCACCGGAATGGTAACTTTAACTCCGTGACTTCGAGCTGCCACTTTCTCCTGGAGCACGATAACCGCGCTACTTTAAGTTCACTCGACTTTTCGCAACGACCAACGCGAGTACCATTAATCTTCCAATGTGCTCAATTGCTGGCAAGAACACCAAGTCCCGGGCCAGGGGCAAGTTCCCGCAGCGATAAAAACGCAGCACCGACTGACCGAGCGAGACCGCTCTACAGGGCTCGCGACCGAGGGAGGGAACCGCGGAGCGGGGCAAGTTGCTGCGGGAGCTTGCCCCTGGGCCGGGGCGATCCGGCAGGCAACACTACCCGTCCTCGACCCGGGATCAGGTCTCAAGCAGATAAACTAGAGAGGTTATTCCGGCTTGGCGTAGTTGTAGAAAAATCATTCAGGAAGTGGGGATTTTCAATACCTGCCCGATCATGATTTTATCACCCACCAGGTTGTTGGCGCGGCGCAGGCTGGAGAGGCTGATGCGATAACGCTCGGCAATTTCCGAGAGAGTTTCACCGCGGGCGATACGATGCTCTGAAAGTCGCGGCATGGCGGCGGAGCCCGGGATGGTCAGAGTCTGCCCCACCTGAATCACATCGCCACGCAACGCATTGGCGGTTTTTAACTCAGCGAGGCTGACCCCGAAGCGTACTGCAATTTCGGACAGACTGTCGCCACGTTTGACTGTGTAGGATTCAGGTGCCACTCCGTTTTCCAGCTGCCACGCCACCAGGGTTCCTTCTGGAGGGCTGGCATAGAAATAATTTTTTACCCCCTGCACGATGGCATCCGCCAGGCGGCGTTGATAGTTGGCGGAGCGCAGTCGTTCTGCTTCCGCCGGATTCGACAGATAGCCGGTTTCGATCAGGATTGAGGGGATGTCCGGAGACCGGAGTTCCCAGAGATTACCACCCTGCACTTTGTCCTTGCGCAACGGGGCGACCCCATCCAGGGTGTCGAGAATGTGGGTGCCCAGGGTGACACTCTGTTCCATGCTCCAGGCCATGGACAGGTCCAGCAGGGTCAGTGCCAGGTCATCTTCCACATCCGCGATCCGGGTGTCGCCGGCGACCCCACCAAGCAGGTCCGCCATGTTTTCTTTTTCCTCTACGCGGCGGGTGTTTTCCTGGTCTGCTGTTTCACCGGACAGGGCATAAACCGTAACCCCCTGTACCTCCCGCCCCCGGTAGGAATCGGCGTGAATGGAGATATAGACATCGACGCGTTTATCGCGGGCGATCACCGGCCGTGACTTGAGAGCCACCGAGTAATCCCCGTCCCGGATCATCAGCGGATGATATCCGGGTGTCTGTCGCAGTCGCTCTTCGACTGCCCGGGCGATGGCCAGGGTGATGTCCTTTTCCCAGAATTTCCGGTCGTAACTGGGTGCACCGGGATCGTCACCGCCGTGACCGGCAACCACGGCCACCAGGATATCCCGCTTTTCTTCCGGTTGGACTACCGGCAGCGTCTTCACTGTTCTGACAACGCTGGTCTGCGCCACCGGGTGGTGAAGATCCACGATCAGACGGTCCCGAAATTCGCCATTGGCGGTCAGGGTGAAACTTTCGTATTGCAGGGCCTGATCCAGGTCCAGCACGACGCGCAGATCGTTGCCATTACGAATTCCGGTGCGGATCGAGCGGATCGGGCCGCTACCCAGCTCGAGCTGGGAGAGGTCAGCGGTCAGGCGGCTGTCCGGAATGTCGATAACCAGGCGTTGCGGATTGTCCAGGCTGAAAATGTTGTAGTCGATACTACCGCTCAGATCCAGGGCCAGGCGGGTATGGTCCGCTGTTGGCGACACCCGCAGTTGTTCCACCGTGGCTGCCGCGACCGGACGCAACGGGACCGCAGCCCCGAACAGCATCAGGGTCATCAGAATACGGGTCAGGATCGGTCTTAACTTGATCATTGCCGCCGGGCACTCGTGGATTGACTGGCTGCTCCTGCAGCCAGCTTGTGTTCTGTTACGCAAATCTTAATCAGGCCACCACAACCTGCCGTTCAGACAACCTGCCGTTCAGAGAAAGTGACGACACTGGTTAACGGTTATGGCGGAGCTGATTCAGTTTGTGGGCGATTTCCCGCCCGCGCGAGGTTCGAGCCTGCCAGTTCAGACGCCGCCCGGAAGCCTCACATTCCAGCCTGATCGAGAGATCTGCCGGGGGCAGGAATCTGCCACCCCTGTCAGGCCATTCGATCAGGCACAGGTTCGCACTGTCAAAATAATCTGAAACGCCCAGGAATTCCACTTCTTCAGGGTCGGAAAGGCGATACAGATCAAAGTGATAAACTTTATACCTAGAAAACTCATAAGGTTCAACCAGCGTGTATGTAGGACTTTTTACTGCACCCTGATGGCCATAGCCACGCAATACGCCGCGGGCCAGGCTGGTTTTCCCGGCTCCCAGGTCGCCAATCAGGTATATTCGCCCGCCCCCGGTGGCATCCGGCAGGCTGCCTGCGGCGAGAGATTCCGCCGGCAGATCACTGGTGGCGAGCGCCAGCAGGCGACCGAATTGCTCGGTTTCCCGCTCGTCGGCGAGAAATACACTGTCTGTTTCCATGCTCAATTAATCGTCCCGGAATCGGGACCCAGGTTATCGGCTAACGGGCTGGGTTGACCAGTTTTTGAATGAACGGCAACAGATCGGTGGCTGCCAGGCCCCGCTGTCCCGCCTGTTGAACGGCCAGATCGGCGGCCTCCCCATGTACGCAGACAGCGATGCGCAGACTGTTCTCGAGGCCATAGTGCTGCGCTACCAGTCCGCCAGCCAGGCCGCTCAGGATATCTCCCATGCCACCGCTGGCCATTCCGGGATTCCCTTCACTGCACAAATCAATCTGCCTGCGGTCGGCCGGACCGTAACAGATCAGGCTGCCGGCCCCCTTCAGTAATACCACCCCACCCCAGCGTTCCTTCAGTTGGCGGACGGCAGCGAAACGATCGGCGTTGATTTCTTCGGTGGCACAGTCCAGCAGACGGGCCGCCTCGCCGGGATGCGGTGTCAGTATCCAGTTTTCCCGTGCCGTAACCGGCTCTTCAGGCGAGCCCCGGCGCAGTGCCAGTAGATTCAGTCCGTCGGCGTCGACGACCAGGGGCACTTCCCGGGCCTCCTGAACCTTGAGCGCCATGTTCAACAGTTCCCGGGACCACTCAGTCCTGCCCAGGCCCGGACCCACCACGATAACCGACGCCTTCTCCAGCAGCGCGCCAGCCAGACCTTGAGAATCCTCCGGATCTTCGGTTCCCACCACCATCAATTCCGGCTGGCTGGCGAGAAAGCCGGACCGGTTAACCGACCTGGTGATGACACTGACCAGACCACTACCGGCTCGCAGTGCGGCCGCGGCCGCCATCAAGGCAGCACCGCCGAAGCCATAATCGCCACCAAGGATTACGGTATGGCCGAAATGGCCTTTGTTCGCCGAGCGCAGACGCGGAGCGAGCAACCGGGACATCTGCTGCATGTCGATGCGTTGAGCAGCGGGGGACGGTGAGTTCGAACCACTGAAGACCCGCTCTGGGACATCCAGGTCACCATAGACGATCGCGCCGCTGACATTTACACCGGCGGCAGTCAGCAGACCCTGTTTCAGGCCGATAAAGGTCGTGGTCAGCGCAGCCTGGACGGCCACCCCGAGGATATTGCCCGTATCACTGCTCAGCCCGGAAGGAATATCGATGGCCAGCACCGGGAAGGGCAGGTCATTGATGATGTTGATCGCCGCCTCAAAGTCGCCACTGACGGAACGGTCCAGTCCGGTGCCCAACAGGGCATCGACCACCACGGTGTGGCCCGCCGGATAGCGGCCAGTCCCCAGCAGTAACTCGCGCTGAAACGGGGTAGCGTGGACCTTTTTCCGGGCAGCAAATTCACTGGCGCGCAGCGCGTCGCCACGGAGTCTGCGGTGATCGCCAACCTGAATTAGCTCCGGATTCAGGCCCTGCTCTTTGGCCAGCCCCGCCAACAGGTAGCCGTCGCCACCATTATTGCCGGTGCCGACAAAAATCAACAGGTGCCGGGTCTGCGGCCACTTTTCCAGTAACGCGGCAAACGCCAGTGCAGCGGCTCTGCGCATCAGGGCAAATCCCTCGATGCGGCAATCCTCGATGGCGATCCGGTCCAACTCGCGAACCTGGGCCGCCTGATAGAGAGCACGGGGAAGGCGATCAAGCTGGCTGCTCATAGCGCTATTTCTTATCGAATTGCTTGATCAGGCGACGCACTACAAACAGCGAGGATTCCAGATCTTCAATGGAAATCTCTTCGGTGGCATCAAGTGCCCACGGATCCTGCTCCTCGCGCAACAGGTTGTAGCATTTCTTGCCCTCGTCGGTGAGTTGCACGAGCATGGATTTCTTGTGTTTGGGATTGGGTACGTAAACCAGCAATGCGTCGGTCACCATGGCATCGGTGATGCGTTGTACCGCCTGCCGTGACTGTCCCAGTACGCGCGCGATTCCCGGCACGGTCAGGCCGCCACTGGAAAGCGCCACCGCTCCGATAACGCGCCAGCGGGCACTGGTGAGCCCCAGGTCCCTGGTCATCCTGTCGCCCTCGGCAATCAGCAGGCCATTAAGGCGAAACAGTGACAATATAAGGTCAAGAAATACAACACGTTTGGGGGAGTGCAATCGCTGGTCCCTGGAATCGAAGTTCAGCTGACAGCGCCTCGTAACCGGTGGCACCGCCAACGAAAAAGCCAAATGTCTGAAAACATGCTGTCATTACTGGGAGAGAAAGTAAACAACAACCGGCCGAGAGGTGACGATTTTCACTACGGAAATGCTCGATCTCCTGCCGTGGATTCTCATTGAGGTCTTACCTGCTTTTTCTATACACTCATTTTCAACTTTGTGGATCACCTTAGGTTAAGTGAGGCATCACACGTGGATTGCACGGATCGGCAACGGCCTCAGCAGTCTGGAAAACTGAGACGTCTCCAACAGTTTACGATCGCCATCGTGCTGCTGGCGACGGCAGGCTCCCCGGCCCACGCCGACAATCAGGCCGATGCCCGACGCCTGTTGCGAATCTCCGCCGTTGCCCAGGGCTTTGCCGAGGCTGCCCGTCAACAGACCGAAACCATAATCAGCACTTATGCCAGTATCGTTGCCGAGTCCACCGATACCGAACTGCCGGACTCCCTCAAGGCGCAAATCGCCCAGTGCTATGAAGAAACTTTCGCCTGGGAGCGATTCGAACCGGGTATCGTAGCCATTTTTGCCGACAATCTGAGCCAGGAGGAACTGACCCTGCTGATCGATTTTTTCAGCGACAGGAGCGTTCCCCCGCCGCTGATCGGCAACTTCAGAGAACTGATCGCCAGGGCCGAGGCCATCGAGCAGCTGGCGACCGAATACATCTTCAGCCACAGCGAGAGTTGCGACGCCCGCAATGTCGATCTTATCCTCGAGTTCCTTGCCGCTCAGGGCTCATAGCGATTGACCGGCGACGGTCCAAACGACAGCCAGGTGGAATTGACCTGCTGGTGAACACCAGGCTTGCTCCAGTCACAGACTCCGTCCGGAAAAATCGCTTCCAGCCGGGCTTTTTCCTGATCGCTGAATGACACGGTATAGTCGCCATAATCGATGGGCTTCAGCTGACACTTGAGGATATCGTTGCTCAGCGGGCCACCCGCCACCAGTCGCAGGCCGGCATGGGGTGGAAACAGCCTGTTGCAGCTTCCTTCGGTATTGTCATAAAGACTTCCCGGATTGAAGACCGGGTCCTCGGCTATCCGCTCGCCATTGGCAGCAAAACAGTCGTTCTGCAGCTCCGCCGGCCTGGCCCGGACAATCTTATCCAACAACCTGTCAGTACTGCGGTCAGCCTGAATACTGGCCAGCCAACGGTCCATCAATTCCAGATTCTCATCTTCCAGCGACAGGTCCCGGGAATGTCGACGCAATATGTAATTTTCAGCGTGACCATTGTCCCGCTCCAGTCGGGCCCGGGTAATAAATGAATAGACACTGGCATGAAAATTCCCGATATCGTCAAGGTAGGACCGGTCGTCGATGATGGGAACCTGCGCCAGGCCCGCACCACCACTGGATACACGCCCGGTCTGATAGGCGATTCGCAGCGCGTCATCGTCGGCAACGGTACGTTGCCGGCGGGCATTCACGTCGATATCCCAGCCGCCGATGTTCTCATTGAGATCCAGGAACAGGGCTGTGTCGATAAGTCCGCTGTTGAGCGCCGCCAGTCCGTACTGCACTCCCACATTGTCATGCGGAGCGCGGGCAAAGGCCCGCTGGTCGGTAATTGCCGGATAACGTTTTTCACCGAAGATATTGCGCATCCCATCATAGATGGAACACCTGACACCTGCTGGGTTATCCACGGCATCGTAGCGGGCTTCCGCCGGGATCTGTGCGGGACAGTCATCCGGCGCAATCCGCTTGGGGCGATCACCCAGTGAGGTTTCGCAAAGCGACCACATCGACCAGCCGCCAATGGCATTTTTGGATGCATCGCTCAAACCGAGGGCCGGATCGTTGACGTAGTCGCGCAGAATTCCCGCACATTCCTGGGAATCGGTGAAATAAGTGACCGCATCAGCAAAGGTGTTGCTGGGCAGCAGTCCATCCAGCAGCCCCGGGTAGGCTCCGGCGATCAGGAACTGCTGCATGGCGCCGCCGGAACTGCCGCGACCGATCGTGTAGCGGGGTACCCCGTAGCTCTCGATAAAGTGCTCCTTCACCATCATGAGCGTTTCCGCCGACAGCACATCATTGCATCCACCCTGGGAATTGACGTTGAGAGTGGACGAGGCGACCGCGTAACCGCGCCTGAGCATGGTATCCCGCAGCACGTCTCCGGTGCCGGTACCCTGGAAATATCCGGCTTCGCAACCACCGCCGAAGGTATAAACCAGCCGCTGGTTCCAGGCGCCGGGAGAGCCGAGTGGCGACGGCGCCGGTTGCCGGGGATCGTGGAGAACCGCAATCTGGTATATGGCCCGATTAATGGTGCCGGTCTCCAGACGGACGATGTAAGGAACCTCAACGCCTTCGCTGGTGGTTACATAGGCCAGGTCCGCAGGCAGGTTGCGGGTATCAGCGAGCGGCAGAAATTGTGGGTCGTCACCGTTAGACCGGTAGAGGTAGTCCACGCGGCCCGGCAGTGTACAGTTGCCGTCAGTTACCGAAGCATCCAGGTAGTCGCCGTTGCCGATGGCGAACCGGCGGGGGTTGCCGTCGTCATCCGGAGCCAGTTGACCGAGGCAGAAATAGGGCTGCTGATGGGGTCCGGAGAAGATCGGTCCGCTGATCGGGTAATTGACTACCGGGAGTTCCGCTGCAGCATCGCCAAGCCTGGCAGTGACGGAATTGTTACCTTCATTCAGCCCGGTAATCAGGCCCCGGAACAGGGTGAGTTCGCCATCCTGGCCCACTGCCGCCAGATCGACATTGCGGGCAATGCCGTTCACCAGCAGGGTAATGTCATCGCCGTCGGCAGTGGAGGCGGTTACTTCCAGCAATGCATTTCCGCCGCTCAGGAGATAGGGCTTGTTGGAAAGCACCGCCAGGGAAACATGGGCAGGCCCTTGCGGACCCGGACTGCAGGCGCCGAGACCAATCCCGATTGCGCAGGGTAAAAGCAGCAGGAATTTTTTCAACATAATTTCTGGCCCCTTGGATTCCACTTCATTAACCGTTCACTATACTTCACTGCTTCAGTGACTGTAACCGTTGTTAACTGCCGGCGGAGCGCAATGGCAGTTCGGTTTTGTAAACCACCTGCTTGAGGGTAAAGCTGGACTGGATGTTGGACACGCCAGGCGTGGTGGTCAGTTTTTCAGCCAGAAACTGTTCATAGCTTTCCAGGTCAGGCACCACGATTCTCAGCATGTAGTCGAAACTCCCGGTCATCAGATAACACTCCATGACCTCCTCATAGCCGGCCACCCGGGCCTCGAACTGCTCCAGACTGCGGCGCTCCTGATTATGCAGGGAGACGTTGACAAAAATATTGATGGGCAGGCCCACCGCGCGCGCATCGACAATCGCCGCATAGCGCCGAATGATCCCCAGTTGTTCCAGCGACTTGACCCGGCGCAGGCAGGGTGAGGGAGACAGATCAACTTTTTCGGCCAGTTCCGCATTGGACAGCCGGCCGCTGTTCTGCAGATAGTGAAGTATCTTGAAGTCTGTACGATCCAGGGAGATTTTTGCCATTTCCTGCCTTCTTATGGTTACAAATTAGCAGATAATACCAATCTTGGCGGTTCAAGCGACATAATTGGCAATCACGCTCAAGCCGCGCCCGGTATAATAGGGGCCAGACACAGGACCGCCGGAGTCACTATTATGCCTACCCAACTGGAAACGACGCAGGGCGCGGAAACCGACCTGCAGGAGTGGCTCGAAGCGCTCGGCGACATTTACCACCATCATGGTCGCGAGGGAGTGAATACCATTCTCAATGGTCTGCGCCAATGGAGCTACGACCATAATGTTGCCCTGGCCCAGACTCAGCTCAACACGCCCTATCTGAATACTATCGCCCTGGCTGAACAACCTGCCTATCCGGGTGACCTGGATCTGGAAAAGCGTATCGAAAACATCAATCGCTGGAACGCCATGGCCATGGTACTGCAGCAGCAGGATCAGGGTTCCGGCGTAGGTGGCCACATTGCCACCTACGGTTCTGCGGCTACGCTGATGGAAGTCGGCTTCAATCATTTTTTTCGTTGCCAGGACGAACAATACGGGGGGGACCTGGTAATACTGCAACCACATGCCGCTCCCGGCGTGTATGCACGGGCCTACCTCGAAGGTCGGCTCGAGGACCGGCAATTGCGAAACTATCGCCGTGAACTGGGGCCTGGCGGCGGGCTGCCCTCCTACCCTCATCCGATGTCCCTGCCTGATTTCTGGCAGGTTCCCAACGCGTCCATGGGGTTATCCACCCCCACTGCCATTTACCAGGCCCGCTTTGCCAAGTATCTGGAGAATCGCGGTCTCAAACCCGGCAAGGGCGGCAAGATCTGGTGCTTTATAGGAGACGGCGAATGTGACGAACCCGAGGTTCTGGGCACCATCAATATCGCCGCCCGGGAAAAGTTGGACAATCTGATCCTGGTAGTGAACTGCAATCTGCAGCGCCTGGATGGCCCGGTCCGCGGAAACGGGAAAATTATCCAGGAGCTGGAAGCCACCTTCCGCGGCGCCGACTGGAACGTCATCAAGGTGATCTGGGGAGGTGGCTGGGACCGCTTGCTGGCCCGCGATGTAAACGGGACCCTGCGCCGCCGCATGGAAGAGTGCGTGGACGGCGATTACCAGCGCTACTCGGTGCTGCCAGGTAACCGACAGCGCGAACACTGGGTGCATGGCAATCCCGAACTGGAACAGATGATGAATTCACTGAGCGACGATGAGGTCCGGCAGATCAAGCGTGGCGGCCAGGATGCAGAAAAAATCTACGCCGGGTACAGAAAGGCGCTGGAAAGCCAGGGCCGACCGACAGTGATATTGATCAAAACCGTCAAGGGAGATGGCATGGGCCCGGAATCGGAAGGCAGAAATACGGTTCATCAGAAGAAAAACCTGGGGCCGGACGAGCGGCTGGAACGGGCCAGAAATTTCGGTATCCCGCTGGATGACGAAGCGATCCGCACCGCCAGCTTTTACCGTCCTGCCGACGACAGTGCCGAACTGCGCTACCTGCGTGCCAGGCGCCAGCAACTGGGTGGCTATCTGCCGCAACGCGATGACAGTTGCCCGGCACTTGAAGCGCCTCCCCTGGAGGCGTTCGACGCGTTGATCCGAGGCTCCGGAGACAAGGCCCAGTCCACCACCCTGGTTGCGGTCAGACTGCTTTCCAGCCTGATGAAAGACCGGGAACTGGGTCGTTACGTGGTACCGATTGTGCCCGATGAAGCCCGTACTTTCGGTCTCGATGCGCTGTTTCGCATTGCCGGCATCTATTCTGCCGACGGACAGAAGTACACGCCGGTGGATGCCGAGAGCATCGGTGCGTACCGGGAAGCTATCGATGGCCAGATTCTGCAGGAGGGAATCTGCGAAACCGGCGCCATTGCCTCGTTTCTGGCCGCCGGCACCGCCTACTCGATACACCGCCTGCCGATGATACCGTTCTATTTCTTCTATTCAATGTTCGGCCTGCAGCGTGTTGGCGACATGATCTGGAGTTGTGGCGACATGAAATGCCGGGGTTTTCTGATCGGAGGCACAGCCGGCCGGACCACGCTCAACGGTGAAGGTATTCAGCATCAGGATGGTCACTCACCATTGCTGGCCAGCACCGTTCCCAATCTGAAAGTTTACGATCCGGCGTTCGGCTACGAACTGACTGTCATCATTCGTGACGGCATCAGGCGTATGTATCAATTGCAGGAAAATATTTTCTATTACCTGACCACCTACAATGAAGCCTATCCGATGCCGGCCATGCCGGATGACATGTCCGTCCCCGATCTGGAACAACAGGTCATAGACGGCGCCTATCTGTTCCGGACCTTTCCAGGTACAGAGCCCGGGAGAACGATAAATCTGCTCGGCAGTGGCAGCATCATGCAACAGGTACTGTCTGCTGCCACCAGACTCAACGGCAATGGTTTCAAGGTCCGGGTATGGAGTGTAACCAGCTACATCGAGTTACAACGAAACGCACAAAGCTGCGATCGATGGAACCGGTTACATCCGCTGGAACCGCCGCGCCAACCCACCATCGGCAGACTGTTCGGCAACCGTGACGAGGTGGTGGTCGCGGCCAGCGACTACATGAAGTCACTGCCCGCCTCGATTGCTCCCTGGTTGGGCCCCCACTACATCACCCTGGGTACCGATGGCTACGGTCTCTGCGAGACGCGCCAGGCACTGCGCGATCATTTTGAAATCAGTGACGACTATATCGTTCATGCCGGACTGACCGGTCTGCTTGGGGCCGGAACCCTCTCCAGGGAGGACTATATCGCACTGACTGCTGATCTGGAGGTGGATCCGGACCAGCCGGAGCCGGCCCGGCGCTGACCTGGATAGCGACCAGCGGAGCAGGTGTCACATGACAGGCTTGAGCGGCATTGAAGTCGCACTTGAGTAGTGCAGCCAGGAGGGTCGGTCACTGGCTGCTCAGTGGGTCATCGAATACATCAGGTAGTTGATACCCAGCTGATAGGCGGCATTGGCATAACGGGTGGGATAGGCCGGATGGTAGGTATGCTCCCAGCCATCGCCCATGTCAGAATTCCAGTTGATCAGCACCATGACGCGCCCTTCGTCATCGAGAATGGCATGATTGGTGGCGTAATCCACATCCTGTTCACCATATTGATCCGATCGCCCCAGGGCCGGAATCATCTGGGCGCCATCGATATCGTAATAAACGTGGAATATTTCATGATCCGGCTGCAGCTGAACGATTTCCCGATCGGGGAATACCTGGCTGAAGGAAGCATAAAAATTATCCCACTGCCGCGTACCCCAGAAATCGTCGATCAACAGAAACCCGCCCCGCAACAGATATTCACGCAGGTTTTCAATCTCTTTGGGACTGAAACTCACACCCCCTGCCTGGCCAACTTCGAGCATATAAAGGAAGGGATAATCGAAAATCTCGTCGTCATCCAGGCGCAGTACGATGGGGTCGCTCATGACCCGGATATTGGTGAGTCTCGCCACGCCCCTGAGGAAGTTCACGTCAGCGTCGGGAAAATCGATGGACCAGGTTCCACCGCCGAAACCGCCGAATCCTCTGAATCCGCCGCCGTAGTAAGTGTCGAACTGGACCCGCACAAAGTTGAATTCACCACCGAGATCGTAGTCGGGGCGATGGGGATCCACCTGCAGGGGAACCTGTGCTGCAGCCTGGGCTGTCAGTGCCCACAGGGCCGTCAGCAACACCGGACGGAGCGAACGGAGCAAGATCAGGCCTGGCTTGGAGAATCTCAGTTGCATTATCGTACTGCTCTTCGTAACTGATCAGAGTGTAGCCCAGTTGCAGAAAGCATTTCCAATTCTCCTGTCGGAATTTTCAACCCGCCCGTCAGGCATTCGGGTCACGCCGGCAGGGCGAACCAATTGCCGCAGCCACAGCCCCGGTCAGCGGCTGAACCCTGCGCAATAGTCTTCATTGCTGATAGCGGGCGTAAACCAGACATAGTCGTAGGGCAACAGGTCAGAGTAGGCCTGCAGGTAGTCGGCAGGATCGGTGCTGTCCGGATCGACTTCCAGCAACGCCACGGTAAGTATGGCTCCGGGTTCTCGATCCGGCAGCAGCGCCTGCAGGTAGCGGGGCACACCGAGATCACGGCGCACGTGGTAATTACCGGCCACCAGAACATTCAACCGATCCCCCGGTGTGGTGGCGACCAGGCTGGAGGCCATCCGGTGGTCGCGGGACTGCTGCACCCGTACCATGGCAGGGAACTGGCTGGGCGGCAACATGTTGCAATGGCTGGCGTCGATTTCCTCGTTCATTCTTTCAATCGCAGTCTGGTCAAGCACACCGGCGATCGCTGGAGCCAGCGGTTCAGCATAGACCTGACTCACCTCGGCACGATCGATATTGGCCGCCGCCACCGGAACGCCGGCTTCCAGACTCGCCGCAATCAGTGGGCCGTAAAAATCCCAGTCCCAACCTTCCTGATCCCACTGCAAACCGTCTCTGAGTTCAGTCAGTGAACCGAACCCGTCCTGCTGAATTTTTTCCAGGCCTGGCACATTACTGGTATCCAGCATCTCGAACGCCACCGAAGCGACGCGCCCCGCTGCCAGCAACTGCCTGAGCAGCACCAGTTCCAGACTATGATGATCAGGATTGTCGTGCTTCTCGCCGATCAGCAGGTAACTGGCGGTACCAAGTTCCTGCATCAGCTGCGGCTCAGACAGAAACTGCTGATCCTCACTACGCCAGATACGGCCGCTGAGTGGATGATCCAGATACAGTCCTGACTGCCAGGAAATCTGCCCTTCCCCTGCTGAGTTGCCGACTTCGGATTCCGGCCTGTTGAGCTGCGGGTCCGGCACCGCTGAACGCAGATCGGTTTGCGCACAGCCGGGCAGCATCAGCAGCCAGATGAGGGCCGCTGATGCTCCGCACTTTCCGAGCGTTCTGGACAAATTGACCTGTCTGTAACCTGGCACCGTCATCGGGCTCACTGCAGACCGCCCCGGTCCAGCCAGACTGCATAGGTTTCGTCGTCCCAGAAGTTCTGGAAAAAGGCGATAGCCGCCAGTTTCTGATCGTCGTTCAGGACTTCCTGGAAGGCTGGCATCTGGCCGCCGTAAGGAATGCCACCGGTATCGATAACCTGCAGCAACTGCACGCGGGGATGGTGCCAGGCATGAGCGGACCCATTCAATGGTGGCGGCGGAAAGGAACCATCCGGCAGCCGGGTCTTCCAGTCTTCGGTCAGGCCCTGGGCCAGCTGACCATGACAGCCGGCACAATTCCCGGCGAACACTGCCGCGCCCTGTTGCAGCCGACCGCTGTCATACCAGCGTCCCGGCCTCGCGGTCATGGTCAGGTCTGCCGGCACGGGAGACGCACTCACCGACTCACCGGTGTCGTCACCGCAGCCGGTCATCAACAGCATCGGTATCGCAATTGTCAGACTCCGGATAAGACAGCCTGGTGAAAGGGCATTCATTTCAGCTCCCGGTCTGATGTTTCCGTTTCGGGTAATCGAAATCCACCAGTTCCGCATTCCCGTACCGAACCTGGCTCCAGCTGGTAATCGGCAGTGCCAGCTTCACCAGACCGGTGGTCGGTATATTATCGATGTCGGCATCGCACAGGTCGTTGACGAATTCGGTGATGGCCGGATTGTGACCAACCAGCATGGCGGACTCAAACACCTCGTCAATCAGACTGACCGCTTTCATGAACATGGGAGCTCCGGCAAAATACAGTTCCGGATTGGCGCACACGTCATCTTCGGGAAAGCCGATTTCCCTGGCGAACAGGATAGCTGTCGATTTGGCCCTGACCGCAGGGCTGGTGATGATACATTCCACCGAATTGCCATTGGCAACAAACCGCTCGCCCATGGTGCTGATATCACTCAGGCCGCGCTCGGCAAGCGGGCGCTCGAAATCCCGCAGATCCTGCTGCTCCCAACTGGACTTTCCATGGCGAAGCAAATACAGCGTCTTCATCGACAAATCTTGACTGACTACTCCTGATCGGATCCCTGCCAGCTGTTTTAAGTGGACCTGATCAACTACCGGTCAGTTCTGTAAGGCGTTCCCGGAGCATGCCGAGAACCTGGTTCAATTCCCGGAAATACTCACTTTCCTTGCCAACCGCGTTCATTCTTTCCGTCAACTTTTCGAATTCCGGTTGCAACTGCTGGATCAGTGCCTCCTGATTGACCAGCACATCGGTGCCCTGCTGGTTTTCCTTGGCATTGTCGCTCCTGCGACTGATCAGGAAATTGGGTTCGCAGGCCTCGCGGGAAATATTCGACCCGGTAGGCGTGTAGCGGTGGCAGGTGATGTCAAAGTCATCGTCTTCGTTGAGCGTGTTGTAAACCCGGTAAAACTCTTTCTGTACCCGGTCAATCTGCTGCCTCAGTTCACCGATCGACAGATCCTCAATGACGATCTGTCCCTGCTCCGCACCTGCCGCTGATTTCGAGAGGGCCAACAGGCTGACTAACTGTACAAGCAGAAAAAGGCGAATCTTCATAGTGATATCCTCAGTTCAACCGCCAGCTGGGGCTGGTCTGGTGGAAGTATAACCCCGCCATTGCAAAAGTACGATGGCAGGGCGGGAAATTGTCACGACCGGTCGAACCCGCGACCTTATTCCACGCTTTCTTTCACATCGCCCCGCGTTTACTGCCTGCCGTCTTATTCGCCTTAAAAAGGCTTGTCTGTGGTTCTCCGGCGCGACTAGACTGTGGCCGGCCTGAAGTGCGCCCCCATAATTAGGAGAATCGAAGTGGCAAGAAGTTTTGGCTTGTTGGCAATCGGATTGTTGCTGGTTTCCTGCGTTGACGTCAGCGATGTCCCTAATTTCGAACGCATGAGCGCTGAGGAACTGGCTGAATACAATAACAGCAGATCCCTTTCGCAAATGATCGTCTGCGCCCAGGATGAGCGTTCATTCAGCCGTGTCAGGAGGCGCCGCTGTGCCACGGTCGAGCAGATGTACGGTTCGGCACAGCAGGCTGAGCAGCTGGGTGTACTCAATCAGATTCCCGGTTACACCCAGTAGGTTCCGCTTCCGCTACTGCGACTTATCCCGCCCCTTCCTGCGGAACTGCGGCTGATCTGCCGCGCTCACTTACCAGATTCTGACTCACATTGCAGGCAGGCTCCGGGCTCCAGCGAGCCCGGAGCCTGCCTGCAATGTGAGTCAACCGCTTTCATTCCGGGTAAAAGTATTTCAGCTCCGCACGATATAGGGTTATCCGACTCATTGTTTTTTGGAATTTCTTGATTGAGGAGTAACTGTATGTTTTCAAGAAAAGTCCAGCTTCCAGCCCTTCTGTTGCTGGCAGCTGCTGGTCATTCCGTGGCGCAACAACCGGGTGATTTGACTACCGAGATAGAACTGGGGGCCATCATAACCTCCGGCAACACCCAGGAACGCAACGTCGCCTACGGCGTCACTGTCGATTACCTGCTGAATGACTGGGAGTACCAGTTCACTTCAGACGGCCTGCGCAACAACAAGGATGGTAAAACCACTGCACAGCGCTTTTATCACGTGGCCCGGGCGCGCCGCGATCTTTCCGAGAACAACTTTCTCGGTCTGCGGGGCGCCTACGAGGCCGACCGCTTCAATGGTTATGACTACCAGGCTGACATTACCGCCACCTATGGTCATACCTGGCTGACTACCGTGGACAACATGTCTCTCGACACCGAGATCGGTCCCGGTTACCGGAATTCCGAAGGCGAAGAAGGGAGCCTGAGTGAGCTTATCCTGCGGGCCGCCGCAGAATACGAGTGGGGCATCTCGGAAACCGCCAATTTTTATCAGAATCTGGCCCTGGAATTTGGTCAGGACTCCAGCATCTACCGTTCCGAATCAGGGATCGAAACTGAGGTCATGGAGAATATTTCCCTGCGCTTCTCCATCAATATCCGCCATCAGACCGAAGTGCCAGAGGATCGTAAAAAAACCGACACGCAAACTTCAATCACCCTGGTCTGGACCTTTTAGGCGGCCGGCATTCACACTGCATCAGCTCTCACCTCCAGCAACCGCAGGTGGGACTCTGAAGCCGGTTGTCGGATCTCCAGGTTCAGATCCAGGCAACCGGCTTTTTTGTACCAGCCAGTGGTAATATCACTGGATTGAATGTTCACTCTGTCTACAATCGTTAAATAATTCCCTGACCTCTATGCTGCCCGCTGTAAGAATTTATTGGATAGTCACCCTTGTTGTTCTGCCCTTCAGTGTGGCCTGGCTGCTGGTTGTAACCGGCGGCTCGGTTCAGATTGCCGACCTCGCTGCCCATCCTTTTCATCTGCTCCTGTCGCTGCTGTTTCTGGCCTATGCCATCGAGGGCTTCAGGGAGATGCACTGGGCACCGAATAATCTGCGCCGCAATTACCCGGTACTGGCCAACATCCGCTATCTGCTGGAATTTATCCGCCCTGAAATACAGCAATACTTCATCGCCAACAATATTGAAGAACGCCCGTTCAATCGCGAGCAGCGCAATATCATCTATCGTCGCGCCAAGGGGCTGAATGACACCCTGCCTTTCGGTACCCAGCAGGATATCCTCGAACCGGGATACCGCAGTCT
This sequence comes from Pseudomonadales bacterium, assembly GCA_024234395.1. Taxonomy (GTDB): domain Bacteria; phylum Pseudomonadota; class Gammaproteobacteria; order Pseudomonadales; family Pseudohongiellaceae; genus NORP240. The sequence continues at coordinate 1,337,606 of JACKOH010000002.1, read as the reverse complement.
CCAGCACTCCATCAGTGCCACCACCGTCAAGCAGGAGCACGCTCGAATAACCATCGGTGGCCCCCAATGCAACAGGCCCTACAGCGCGTCCCGCCTCAATATTTCCGGCATGAGTTTCGGGGCACTGAGCAGTAACGCCATCGCGGCACTGAATAAGGGTGCGGCACTGGGTGCTTTCGCCCACAATACCGGCGAAGGAAGCATCAGCGAACATCATCTGCAGGGCGGAGACCTGATCTGGCAACTGGGTACCGCCTACTTTGGCTGCCGCACACCCGAAGGTCGCCTGGATGAGCAGGTGTTTGCGGAAAAGGCTTCTCAGGACGCGGTGAAAATGATCGAAATAAAGATTTCCCAGGGCGCCAAGCCCTCCCATGGCGGAGTGTTGCCCGGGGCCAAGGTGACCGAGGAGATTGCCAGGATCAGAACCGTTGAAGTCGGTAAAACCGTCGTATCTCCTGCGTCACATCCGGAATTCAGCACGCCCCGGGGATTGTTGAATTTCGTGCAACGGTTGCGGGAACTCAGCGATGGTAAACCGATCGGTTTCAAACTGTGCATCGGCAGAAAAAGTGAATTCATGGCGATAATCAAAGCGATCCGTGAAACCGGTATTCTGCCGGATTTTATAACCGTTGATGGCGCCGAAGGTGGCACCGGCGCTGCCCCGGCGGAATTCTCCAACCGGCTCGGCACGCCCTGTCTGGAAGCAACATTCTTCGTCAATCAGGTCCTTATTGGTGCCGGTCTGCGCGATAAAATTCACATTATCAGCGCCGGCAAGACTGCCACCGGCTATGACATGCTGGAAAAAATCGCCGTCGGTGCAGACACGGTGAATGCCGCCCGTTCGATGATGATGGCTCTGGGTTGTATACAGTCACAATCCTGCAATACCAATAAATGCCCCACCGGGGTCGCTACCACGGATCCCCGTCGAGCCCGGGCCATCGACGTGGATGCCAAGGCACTGCGGGTACGCAATTTCCACCACCACACCATGAACGCCTTTATGGAGCTGTGTGGCGCTATGGGCTATGACAATCCTTCCAAGCTCAAACCCAGGGATATCGTCTGCCGCTACGATGCCGGCTACCGTTATTTCGATGAAATTCACCCCACTCTGCAGCACAATCAGCTGCTGGACAACACTGCACCGACCAGCTACCTGGAAAGCTGGACCCGGGCCCATGCTGATCATTTTTAACCGGCTGAGCCCTGCTGTTGATGGCGTTGATCACGGGGAGGGACCTGTATTCCTTCTCAATTCCCCGTCGCCACCGCAATGGTCATAACTTTACACACCGAAAACATTGTCGCAAACTGTGCCGATGAGCAGCTCCAACTTTCCCGGCCTTGTACTCCTGATCGTGGCAGCATTGTTGACTGGTTCGGTCAGCGCTGACCAGAATGATCCACGCCTGGATGCGCTGTTCGACGCTTTGCTGGAGACCACCGATCCCGGGATGTTGAGCCAGGTGGAGAAGCGGATCTGGACGCTCTGGTATCAGCACCCCGACCAGGACGCTCAGGCGCTGCTGGTGGCAGGTGAGCGCCTGATGAATGCCGGCTACTACGGTGATGCCCTGCGGGTATTCAACGCTCTTATCGAGCAGCAACCGGACTTTGCCGAAGCCTGGAACCGACGTGCCACGCTGCATTACATGCGCGGCGAATTAGCGGCTTCGATAGCGGATATTGAGCGGACTCTGCAACTGGAACCCCGGCACTTCGGGGCAATTTCCGGATTGGGTCTGGTCTATCTGCGACAGGATAATCTGCTCAAGGCGCGCGATGCGTTCGAGCAACTGCTGACCATCAATCCCAACAGCCCTGCTGCCCGCCATAATCTTGACCGCATCCTGGAACAACTGCGCAGCCGGTTTATTTAGCAGCCTGTCGAAAAACTCTCAGCGGGTACAAGACGGCGTACCTATCACCTATCAGGCGTGGCATCCACCTATCAGGCGTGGCATCGGTCATTTTCGTTGCATGACCAGCCGGTAAGTCCCGCCCGCAAAAAAGGCGATACCAGAAGGTATCGCCTTTTCTGTACCGGCAGAACTGAATGTGGTCGTCTTATTTGCGGCTTCCGGTCACTCCGAAGGCACCGAAGTCGCTGCCGAACTCTCCGGTCAGGCTATCTCCTTCAACAGTACCGGCGAAATTCAGCATGATGCTCTGACCCTGTGCATCGATACTGGTTGAAAAGGCAACCGCGTCACCGTCAAACACGATACCACTGATATTCTGCTGACCCATGGCCGCATCCATGCTTCCGGTGCCGTCTTCAGTAATAGTCAAGGTGGCTGGCATGGCCCCAAGGGGAGTATCCAGCTGAATATCCCAAACGCCGACTGCGGCCGGAGGAGTTGATGCACAACTGGCCAGAACCAGCACCGCTGCAGCTAAAAAGCCACCAATCAATTTTCTCATAGGTTATGTCCTTTTCATTCTCTCCAGAGTTTTATGCTTGTCATGACGACGAAAACAATCCCGTTATTGTCCGCTTATTTACCGCCCAGTCAACCGCTTTGAGAAACCCTCAATAACGCCGGATTCCTCCTGCATCCCGGCCGCACTTCCCTGCCGGGAGTTCGCCCGTTCATTCGGTTCGCCAGGCAGTCAACCAGGTTCTGCTCACCGGTACAAATCCCATTTGCGTTAATCCCAGCTCCAGTCCCGGCATGTGCGCGGAACCGTAAAAAATGCTGAGTTTCCTTACCGCGGTTTCGTCCAGACTGACGCGAAGCGTCGCCAGGGCCGCCTCGTTACGATCATCCAGCAGGGTGAAGCCACTCCCGGTCAACGCTGACAGGCTGCCTTCGGATACCGCCAGGGTCTGCCCCAGCAGGTATTTGAGCGCGGTCTGGCGATTGGGAAGTGAAAAAAGTTTAATGATGTCGGTCAGACTCAAGTCCAGAGTATCCCCGCCCGGGCCGGTCGGCAAGCTGTCGCGGGCCTGCGCATCGCTAAGTATCAGGGCGAGAAACGCCGACAACAGGGATTCGCCCTTGGCATCCATCAATGCCTGCAGTTCCGCGGGCTCCAGGTCCGCGTGGACAAAATTGGGCCGGGCATAATTAATAACATCGAGCTGGTAACTGAGCCCCAGCAAACGGGTCATGCTGGTCTGCAGCAACCCGATTATTCCGGAGCCTCTGCCCACGCCGGTGCCGTCAGGCCGGACGGATTCGTCGGCAACCAATTCGTAAAGCACCGTGTCCCGGTGGGAAAAATAAGCGTTGAGATTCTCGTAATAGGCGCGCTCAGCCATATGTACCGTGGCTACCAGATCCACTTCCACGCCCCGCCCGTTCCGGTATGTGACCAGTGCGGTCTGCAGTTCTCCGGCATATTCACCGCTGCCCTCGACAAAGCGCAAAAAGCCGGCATCTTTCTCCTCGCTTGCGGCCCTGACCATTTGCGGCAGCAGCAACAGGCACAGCAACAGCCCGGGTAGCAGGCGATAGCGTTGGATTGCACAGTACCTGGATCGGCAGTTCGTGGATGGGCAGGTCATGGATGGGCAGCTCATGACTTAAGAGTATAACAGCGACCCGCTCCAACCTCAGTCAGTAGCGTCAGTTCCAGGCAAGTTCCAGTATCTCCAGCACGTCAGCGGCTGAATTAACGGTCCGCGGGTTGTTTCTGACCACCGGATGGCGGCTGGCCAGTTCGGCGATACGTGGCAGGTCCTCCCTGGAGACTCCCGCATCCTGCAGGTTTGCCGGCAAACCCAGCGCTTCGACCAGTGATCTTACCGCCGGACCGGCACAGTGACCAGAACCTCCCAGGGCTTCTGCGAGAGCCCTCTGTCGCTCCCCGTTGACCAGGGAATTCCACTCCAGGACCGCCGGTAACATGACACAGGACGTGATACCGTGGGGGACCCCACACACCGCACCCAACAGATAGCCGATGCCGTGGCTGGCTCCGTGCCGTACCTGGCCAAGTCCGCAACAGGCCAGCCAGACTGCCTGTTGACTGCGACTGCGGGCCGCCAGGTCGAGACGGTCCTGGCGGGTAACCGTAAGACTCTGCTGCAACAGGGTCATCGCACGCAGAAAATGTGCCTCAAGATAAGCGTGACAATCCATCGAACAGTACCCTTCCACGGCATGGTCCAGCGACCTGATTGCGGTGGAAAGCCACAACCAGTCCGGCGTATGCAGGCTGAGGGCCGGATCGTAGATGACAGTCTGGGGACACAGATCGGGGCCCCGGTAACCTTCCTTAAGGGATCTCGTCGGGTCGGTGACTCCCGCATTGTTACTGAATTCGGCACCTGACAGGGTGGTGGGAACGGCAATCTGCCGTAGCCGCGAAGGACCGTGAAACAGGCTGAATTCACCAGCCTTGGGGCCCGTGCTGCCATCAGCGAAGCGGGCGTATTCGAGCAATTCGGATTCACTGCGCAGTCCCTGCTCCAGGGCCAGCTGCACGGTCTTGGCGGCATCGATTACTGAACCGCCACCGACACTGACCAGCAGATCCGCCTGCACCGCAGTGGCGCGCTGAATCGCAGCGAGTACGGCCGGCCTGGGGGTATGGGCCGGAACCTCGACACAGATCTCCGCCAGCCGATCGCCCAGCAGGTCGGCGATGTCATCCACTACCCCGCTGTTGTCGCGCAGACTGCGTGAGGCCATGAGAAAAACCCGCCGGCTGTCGCGGCTCTCAATCTGCTCCGCCAGGCTTGGCACTGCATCGGCACCCTGAATGACCGTATCCAGCCGGGTATAGTTGAAAGTGATCTGTGCTGGTCTGTCTGTCATGTCGTTGCACCCTGAGCGAATCTGCCGTAACCGCCCGTTCCTCTGTTTCCGTCCCACGGTTTATAACGCGCCAAAGCCCGCTCACCATCGCCGGCTAACTGTCTCCCGGTCGTGACTTTGCTGTCAAGCGGGATGGCCCGCGAAGCGGACCACATCGGTTGAAGCGCCTGCACAACCGGTATATGCTGCCTCGAATATCCGGTATGTGGATGGCCCCGCCAGAGGATTGGCAAACTAACAGGCAGGCGGGTCGGCCGGAAATACCAGGGGGGATTCAAAGATGGCTAATTTCAGAGTTAACGGGGTCGAGTATCGGCTGGATGTCGAACCGGAGATGCCGCTGTTATGGGTACTTCGGGACGAGCTGGGCCTGACCGGCACCAAGTTCGGTTGTGGTATTGCCGCCTGCGGCGCCTGCACCGTTCATGTCAACGGCAGCTCGACGCGCAGCTGCGTCACTCCGGTTCAGGCCGTGGAAGGCGCTGATATCACCACCATCGAGGGACTGGCCGAAGCCGTGAACGGCACAGCACCCGACGCGCCGGCTTTGACCCGTGTGCAACAGGCCTGGATCGATTACCAGGTTCCCCAATGTGGTTACTGCCAGTCCGGCATGGTCATGGCAGTAACCGACCTGCTTAATAATAATCCCAATCCATCCGATGCCGACATAGATCGCAGTCTGAGTAATATCTGCCGATGCGGCTCAACGCCGCGAGTGAGAAAGGCTATCCGCTCGCTGGTCAGCGCTTAGGGAGATCAGCACCATGACAATATCGAGAAGGCGTTTTCTCCTCAGCACCGCGGTAATCGGTGGCGGTCTGTTGATCGGCTATGCCGCAACCCGTCCCAGCCGGCATCGGGTCGCCAATGAAACCCTGGCCCACAACGGGCAGCGGTTTCTGACCACCTGGCTGCGCATCGATCCGGACAACCGGGTCACCGTTTACGTGCCGCATTCCGAAATGGGCCAGGGCGTACATACCTCCCTGGCGATGATGGCGGCGGATGAACTGGATGCCGACTGGGAACTGGTCACCGCCGAGCAGGCGCCGGCCACCGATCTGTTCGCCAATGGCGACCTGATTACCGGCTTCGCTTCCGAGTTCGGACTGCCGTCATTCCTGCAACCGATTCTGGCCGCTTCATCGGTGAAAATTTCCCAACTGGTCAATCTACAGACCACCGGCGGCAGCTCCTCGGTGCGTTTCACCGGCGAACACGGGATGCGCAACGCCGGCGCCGCCGCCAGGGAGATGCTCATCGCCTGCGCGGCAGACCGTTGGGGAGTCCCGGCTGAGCAATGCCATACTCAACTGTCCCACGTGCACCATAATGCCAGCGGCCGCTCGCTGGCCTATGGCGAACTGGCCGCCGCCGCCGCGGAACTCGAGCCCCCGGAAAATCCACGGCTCAAACAGCCGCAGGAATTCACCATCATGGGCAAGGCGATGTCGCGTGCCGACATACCACCCAAGGTCAACGGTTCGGCCCAATACGGTATCGATGCCTACAGTGACGACATGCTGTTCGCGGCGATCCGGATAGCACCGGTATTCGGTGCCCGCCTGGTCTCGGTCGACGCCAGCGAAGCGCTGGGTCGCCGTGGTGTGCAGCGGGTGATAGAACTGGAGGATTCGGTGGCCGTGGTAGCCGATAATTACTGGCGTGCCAAGGAGGCTCTGAAGCTGGTCAAAGCGGAATTCGAGCAGACTGAAAATGACCATGTCAGCAGCGCGGATATCTGGGCACAGTTCGACAGCGACCTGGCTGCCGGTGACGGCAAGAAAGACAAGGAAGTGGGCGATACCAAAACGGCGATGTCCGAGGCCAGTGACATTATAGAAGCCAGCTATCGGGTTCCTTACCTGGCCCATGCGCCGATGGAACCGATGAACTGTACCGTCCATTTCCACGACGGTCGGGCGGATGTCTGGACCAGCACCCAGGACAATCTGGGAATAAGGGGCCGGGTCGCCTCGGTCGGCGGACTGGATGAAAACGACGTGATGATGCACCCGGTTTATCTGGGTGGCGGTTTCGGCCGGCGCCTGCCCTTCAACTGGAACATGATCGATCACGCCACCTTGATTGCCAAACAATTCGAGGTCCCGGTCAAGACAATTTTCAGCCGTGAAGACGACATGCAGCAGGACTATTACCGACCGGCAGTGGCCAGCAATTTCCGCGCTTCATTCGATACCAACGGCAATGTAAGTGCCTGGGAAAATCGCTTTACCGGTCCTATTCAGACACCGGGAGCTGCGCATATTCCCTACGCCATCGGCAACCAGTCGATCCGCGTGGTGGACAGCGAAACCCATGTCCCGATCGCTGCCTGGCGCAGCGTGGACCACTCACAGCAGACTTTTTTCACCGAATCGTTCATCGACGAGGTCGCCCATCGGGCCGGCCGCAATCCCTATCAGTTCCGGCTGGAGCTGCTTTCCGAACATCCCCGCCACCGCCGGGTACTGGAAGTGGCAGCCGAGGGCGCCGGATACGGCCAGAACCTTCCCGACGGCCATGCCATGGGTATTGCCGTTCAGGAAAGTTTTGGCAGCATCGTTGCCGAGATTGCGGAAGTTTCGATTGATGAGAATGGCCAGCCCCGAGTCCACAGAGTGACCTGTGCAATCGATTGTGGCCGTGCCGTCAACCCGGACACTGTAGAACAGCAGGTGGAAAGCGGCATCCTTTTCGGGCTCTCGGCGGCACTTTACGGCGAGATTACCATCGAGAACGGCGCCGTTGTCCAGGCAAATTTCCCGGACTACAATTCGGTACGCATGGCTCAGACTCCGGAAATTCAGATCCACATTATCGAATCCGGGGAGGCCCTGGGGGGATTGGGCGAACCGGCAACACCACCAATCGCTGCGGCTGTCGCCAATGCCGCCTACATCCTGACCGGTCAACGGATACGGGAATTACCATTCAAAAATCACGATCTGTCCCGTTCGACTCCGGTGGCACAGAGATAACGATAACAGGCGATGTTTGAAGTTGCGGAAGTCGGTCGCTCACTGAGCAAGAGTGAATACAAAACGCTGGAACCGCAACTTCATTTTCAGTTACTGACACTGCAGCAACAACTGAGAAACAGCGACCGATCGCTGATTGTTATCGTCGCTGGAGTTGAAGGCGCCGGCAAGGGAACGGTCGTAGACAAGCTGAACAGCTGGTTCGACTCCAGGGACGTGCGGACCCATGCCTTCTGGGATGATACCGACGAGGAACGGGAACGTCCTCACTTCTGGCGCTATTGGCGGATCCTGCCAGCCCGCGGGACCGTGGGCATCATGTTCACTTCCTGGTACAGCAAGCCGATTCTCGACAAGGTTTTCGAAAAAATCGATGACAGCGATTTCGAATCGGAGCTGCAACGCGTGGCAGAACTGGAACGAATGCTGGTTGCCGACGGCACGCTCATCGTCAAACTATGGTACCACCTGTCCAAGCAGGAACAGGCACGGCGCCTGGAACAGGATTCACCCATTGCGCAATTCAAACAATCCCCGTTTGTCGGGCAGTACGCCCGTCTTTACGACCAGTTTACCAATGTCTCTGAACGTGCCCTGCGGCTGACCGACAGCGGCATTGCTCCCTGGCATATTATCGAAGCGACCGACAACCACTACCGCAATATTACCACCGCCAGGATTCTCGTCACCGCACTTCAGCAGCGATTTCCTGAGCCTGACAGCAGCCCTGAAATCCCCACCGACGGCCCAGTTGCGACTGCAACACTGAGTGAGGATTCCAGACTCACGGTTCTTGATACTCTCGACATGGACAGGTCGCTGAGCGACGCCGACTACGATGCCCGGCTCGAGGCAGCACAATTACGCCTGCACCAGCTGGCCTGGACCATGCAGCATCAGAAAAAGAATGCGGTAATCGTTTTCGAAGGCTGGGATGCAGCGGGCAAGGGCGGCGCCATTCGTCGCCTCACCGCGGCCATCGATGCACGCCTTTATCGCGTGATCCCGATTGCGGCACCCAGCGATGAAGAGCTGGCTCACCATTATCTCTGGCGATTCTGGCGGCACGTGCCACGGGCGGGTTTTCTCACGATCTACGACCGTTCCTGGTATGGCCGGGTGCTGGTGGAACGGGTGGAGAATCTTGCGAAAAGGGACCAGTGGACCCGAGCCTATCAGGAGATCAATAACTTTGAGGAAAATCTCGTCAGTCACGGTACCACGGTATTGAAATTCTGGATGCACATCAGCAAAGACGAGCAGAAAAGCCGGTTCAGGGAACGCGAGGGCAATCCGCTGAAGCGTCACAAGATCACCGAAGAGGACTGGCGTAATCGCGACCGGTGGGATGACTATAAACTTGCTGTCAACGATATGGTTGCCCATACCAGTACAGAAGTGGCACCGTGGCTGCTGGTTCCTGGTAACGACAAAAAGTATGCCCGGGTAACGGTTATCGAAAAAGTCTGCGAGCAGCTCGAGGCGAAGCTGCAGAGCTGACCCCATTATCCTATCCCGGCAACCCTCCCCGCCTGCGCTACCAGGGGAAACCTGACTCCTGCGGCATCACCTCAATCCAGGCGCTTACTGAAACGACGGATTGCCAGAGTGAGCATGACAGTCATAATGGCCAGCAGCGCCAGAACATCCCGGGACATCGATTGTATGTCAGCACCACGCAGGACGATGCCACGGATCAACCGGTTGAAGTGGGTCAGCGGCAGCAGTTCAGCGATATTCCTGGCTATCTCCGGCATGCCGTCAAAGGGAAACATGAATCCGGACAGCAGAATCGACGGCAGGAAAATAAAGAATGTCATCTGCATGGCCTGAAACTGGGTAGTCGCGGAAGTGGAGATAAACAGACCCAGGGATAAATTGGTGGCGATGAACAACAGTGACGCCCAGAGCACGTCCAGCCGGTCACCACGCAGTGGCACCTGGAACAGCAGCCAGCCCAGCCCCAGAATTATCACCACCTGGATCAATCCAATAATGACATAGGGAGCAATCTTCCCCAGCATCAGTTCCGTGGTCCTGACCGGCGTATTGATCAACAGTTCCAGATTACCCCGTTCCCTTTCCCGCACGATGGCGACGGCAGTGAACAGCACCATGGTCATGGTAAGAATTACGCCCACCAGGCCCGGTACGATATTGACCGCGGAACGGCGTTCCGGATTGTAGTAGTTGCGAACCTCGAGGAGGCCCGCCGGTGAAGCGCTGCGCCGCTGTGTATCGAAGCCCATGGCAATCGATGTCAGGCGCTGCCCGACGCCAAGAATAATCGGGTCGGTACCATCCACCATCAACTGCGCAGCCTGACGATCACCCTCGATCACGCGGCGGTCGAAATCCGGCGGAATGTAGAGGCCGATGGCGATCTGTCCGCTGTCCAGCAGCGTTTCCAGCTGCAGCGGAGAATCAACCCGATCGCGAAAGACCAGCACCTGGGAGGCATTGATGTCGGCGATCAGCTGCCTGGATAAATGCGTATCGGCCTGATCCACCAGCGCTGCTCGCAGGTTTCTGACATCGGTGTTGATGGCATAACCAAACAGGGTAAGCTGGATCAGCGGAATGCCGACTATCATGCCGAAGGTCAATCGGTCCCTCGACAGCTGCAGCAATTCCTTGCGCATGATTGCAAAAATACGCAATAGAGATTTCACGCCGCCTGTTCCTCCTGCCCCCGCATTTCGGTAACCGCCACGAATACATCTTCGAGGCTCGGTGGAACCTGTTCCACGTGACCCTCTATGTGCTTTTCCTGTAACGCCGACCTGACCAGCTCCGCAGGCTGGGCAATGGAATCCGGTATCATTACTCTCAGCCGCACACCGAGTTGTGTTACACTGGCCACCTCGCTCAGGTCATTCATGGCGATTCGGGCCCGGTTGGCGTCATCGGCAATGATTTCCACAATGCTGGCACCGATCTGCCTGCCCAGATCCCGGGGCGATCCGTCAGCCACCTTGACGCCGCGGTGAAGAATGGCCAACTGATGACAGCGTTCCGCTTCGTCCATGTAGTGAGTCGAAACCAGGATCGTGGTTCCCTGCTCGGCAAGTCCGAACAGTATCTCCCAGAAATCCCGGCGGTTCTGAGGATCCACGGCACTGGTCGGCTCATCAAGAAACAGCATTTTAGGTTCGTGGAGTATGGCCGCAGCCAGGGCCAGTCGCTGCTTCTGGCCACCGCTCAGGGTAGCGGCCCGCTGACGGCGTTTTTCCTGCAGATCGAAATCCGACAGCAACTGTTCGACGCGGGTTTTGCGGTGTTTTCCCGCTATGGCGTAGACCTCGGCAATGAACTGGAGATTTTCCAGCACGGTCAGGTCTTCGTACAGTGAAAACCGCTGGGTCATGTAACCGATCTGCTGCTTGAGCTTTTCCGACTGGGTTCGCACATCGAGGCCCAGTACCCTGGCCTCCCCGGAAGTCGGCGTCAGTAATCCACACAGCATGCGGATAGTGGTGGATTTGCCGCTGCCGTTCGGCCCCAGGAAACCATAGATAGTGCCCCGAGGGATGGCAAGGCTCACGTCGCGAACAGCCTTGACCGGGCCGAAACTCCGGCACAGCCCCTGCGCATTCACCACCAGGTCCCGATCATTCATCGTCGGGTACCTGCATACCGGCGAAGAACGCTTCCACCGGGACCCCGTCTGGCAACCGCCGCGGCATCTCCGGCAGAGTGACTTCCGCCACGTAACTGAGGCGACTGCGATCGTCCTCGGTAAGCGCGAAGTAAGGAGTAAAACTGGCATCGCTGGCAACCCGCCTCACCGTCCCCTGCAGCATGCCGTCAAGCCCATCGACCCGGACCTGAACCGGGTCGCCGGGAATCACGTTAACCCGGAATTCCTCGGGCACATAGACCCGGGCATGTGGCTGGGGACCGCTCAGCAGCACGGCCACCACAGCACCCACCGCGGGGCGTTCGCCGGCCTCGAATGGCAGCGAATCCACTACCGCCGCCACCGGTGCGCGCAGTGTCAGGCGTTGCTGTTCAATCTGCAATTGCCGGAGCTGCGCCCGGGCCTGTTGCAGGCTGTAGCGAGTCTGTTCCAACTGTTCCGCCCGGGTACCGGCTTCCAGTTCCTGCAAGCGGGCCTGCGCAGCGTTCCGGCTGGCCTCGGCGGCATTCATCAGTTTCCGGGCCAGGTCCACGCTTTCCACCGAAGTCAGATTGCGCTGGCGCAATTCGGTCAGCCTTTGTAACTCCGTGCTGCGATACTGAAATTCTATCCGCCGTTCTTCAACGTCAGCCCGGGCCGCCATGATGGTTTCCTCCCGCGGCCCCTGTTCCTGTTCCGCCAGCAGAGCCTCGATCCGCCGGATGTTGGCTTCCGCCTCGGCGAGCCTGGCCTCAATACGCTCATCATTCTGCGTCAACAGAACCTGACCCACCTCCACCTGGTCACCTTCGGTCACCCGTATACCGGTGATGGGCTCGGCGGCTTCGGCGGTAATTTCGATGCGGTCGGAGACCAGTTGTCCAACCGCCCCCGTCGGCTGCCGTTCACAGGCAGTCAACAGAAGCAGCATGACCAGTAGCCCCGGCAGGTACACTTTCATTTTCATCAGGTCTTCTCCCGGAACTGAACTCCCCGTTCAAATAAATCCGTCGTGTGTTCGATCAAGGTGTCCATCATCTCATTGTATTCTCCGGCTTCCAGCAAGTGCCTGGCTATCGGACGCGACAGAAACGGAAAAACCATCATCCCCAGCAGCGACCAGGCAGCCAACTCCGGTTTCAGGTCGCTGCGATAATGTCCGCTTTCAATCTCGCCCGCCACGGCCCCGACCAGCCGCCGGGCAAACACGGCACTGAATTTTTCGATAATGGACTGGCGTATGACCTCTTCGCCAAACAGTACTTCCCTGACTACGAAATTTGGCCACCAGGGATTGTCTGACAGAAACTGCATGTAGGCCCGCACAAAGTCCCGGACTGAATCATGCTGCTGGCGATGCAGTTCCTTTAACGGTTGCTCAAGAGCCTTGAAGACATCGTCCACCATGGCCAGGTACAAACCCTGCTTGCCGCCGAAATAGTAATTAACCATAGCGCCATTTACCCCGGCTAAAGAGGCGATCTGACGGACGGACACGGCTTTGAATTCGTAGCTGAGAAACAGTTGTCGGGCCGCCTGCAACAGGTCTTTCCTGACCTGTTCGCCATCCCGGCCCGGCGGTCGACCGAGTCCGCGCTCGTTACCGGCGGCGCTGTTACGCGCCGGCACGGTACGTTGCCGGTCATCGGCACGGCTGATCGGGTCTCGCTTGGGACTGGAGCGCCGGGCAGTCATAAATCTGCTGCAACCTTCAGAGCCGGGGAGGCTCCGGTTATTCAATCTGTTCGTTCATTAACTGGTTTACAGCCTGTTGAAAAACCCTCAGCTGGTTCAATGCGGCGTTAAAATCTGGCTCAAAATGCTCATTTACGGCGTGTAAACCGCGCTTTTTCGCCAGATTTTGCCTTGCCTTGCGCTCACCTGAGATTTTTTCATCCGGCTGGATGCTACAAATTAATTAATCGTTTAATTAATTTGTAGCATCCAGCCGGATAAGTCAAGTCTTAAGTAACTGAGCCTGCCAACACTCCTTCCCTGAGCCGGGTTCCGGGGTGTCCGATGGCTGCCGACCTGCGTCCGGCTTATTTCGCAGGCCGGCTGGCGCCTCAGTCTGAACTTACCGGTAATAACAACCGGCTGCCAGGCTGCCGCTGCACGTCAAACGCCTTGAGCGTCATGGCGACAAAATTGTAGTAACCGATCAGGCCGGTCAAGTCCATCACGCCTTCCGGTCCCAGCAGCGCCAGCGCGTTGGCAAATGTCTCCTGGCTGACCTTGGGTTCACTGACCACTTCACGGGTGAACTGAATGATCAGTTTTTCCAGTTCCCCCATGCCCGGGACCCCGTCCGCCTCACTCATGGGGCGTCGAAACTTGACGAAGTCCATGATTTCCTCCTCCAGACCCGCAGTCCGGGCCAGCGGCTCATGCGCCGAATATTCGTACTGATTGCTGACCTCTCTCGCGGTTGCGATGATCGTCAGTTCGGTCAGGCGCTGGTCCTTGGCCGTGCCATAGCGCACTCTTTGGCGCAGCAGCCAGGCTCCCTGAGCCAGTTCGGGGCTGTACATCCACATACCCAATGGCCCCCGCAATCCGTTTTCGTACCCGCCACCGGAACTGGTAAGCAGATCGTAAACCTGTGCAGCCTGACCCTCCAGTTGTGATCGCTGCACTGCGGGCAGCCTGGCCCAGGAATCACGGTAAATATCGGTGGGAATATCGGCTTCGGTAACCGGAGGTGGCATGACCAGGTTCTGGAACGATTGCTGCGTGAATGCCGAGCCACTGATCAGCAGTCCCAGAGTTACCAGCAGAAATGCAAGGTAGTTATTTTTCATAGGAGGGTCCCCCGTAGGCAGGCTCTGATTACACCGGAAAACCAGAGTTTCCTGTGGTTATGGATTATTAGTGTTTTGGATATCCGGTGTTGTGGATTGGTAAATACCCGGAAAACCCCGGCAACATATCACAGGCAGTCGGCTCCATGCTAAACTCTGACAATTCTTTTGAACCGCCCACGAACGCCGGGATTGTATGAACTTACTGATTTTGGGCCTGGTGCTGTTTCTCGGCGTCCACCTGCTGCGTGAACTGCACCTCAGGGACATGGCGGTGAAGCGTCTGGGAGACAGATCCTACCGCATCACCTACGTATTGATCGCGATTCTCGGTATCGTGCTGATTGTCTGGGGCAAGTCGGCGTCACCGTTTATCATGGTCTACGAACCCCGTTACGAGCTCCGCGGCATTTCCCATTTTGCCATGCTGCCGGCAATCATCCTGGTGGTGGCAGGAAACCTGCCCCTTTCCTACCTGCGCAGATCCATCCGGAATCCAATGGTACTGGGCACGGCAATCTGGGGAGCGGCACACCTTTGGGCTAATGGAGATCTGGCTTCGGTGCTGTTGTTCGGATCCTTTACCGCTTGGGCAATCATCAAGTTTGTCTCGCTGGCCCTGACCAGGCCAGCGCCAGCCAGCTCTCAGAAACCCTCGTTACTATGGGATGTGCTGGCCATGTTTTTCGGTCTCGTACTTTATTATTTTGTCGCAATCTTTCACGGCCAGCTGTTTGGCATAGGACTTAATTTTGACTTCAGCTAAAACTACTCTGAACAGGACCCTCTTAAGGCGGCTGGCCATGCTGCTGTCAGCACTGGCCTGGCTGATGACATTCCCGGCCCAGGCTCAGGAAAGTCAGGCTGACGCCTGGAATGGCACCTGGCTGGCACAGGGCACCCTGTTCAGCGTGGAAGTGGTGGTACGGGATAGCAGTTTCCGGGTCAACCAGGTGCAGTCCCTGGGCTTTGTCTGGTCCTCGAAACCCGGCCGTATCGATGGCGACCGGGCCACCATGGAAGTGCAGTATGCCGGGGTAACCGCGGTGCTGCTGGCCAGGCTTACCGGGCCGGATACCGCCGTCGTGGAAGCTGCCAGTTGTATCCCTGAATTCATGCTGGTCTGCGCGCTGGCCAAGGGTCAGCAGGCGTATTTTGTACGCCAGGATCAGGAATAGCGCGATCGCGGTCTCAGTGGCTGGTTCCTGGCGGCCCCGGACCAGCGGCTTGTCAGCAGCAAGGTCCCGCCGCGTTCATCAGCTCACGTCGTCGACAGAACGCACGACCCTGGCAACGATGCCGTAGTCGATGGCTTCGTCCACCGTCATCCAGTAATCACGATCGGTGTCCTTGGCAACCCGCTCCAGGGGCTGACCGGTCTCATCCGCAATTAACTTGTTGATACGCGCCCGCATCCTGACGATCTGTTCCGCCTGAATCTGGATATCCGTGGCCCGTCCCCGGGAACCTCCCAGCGGCTGGTGAATCAGAAACCGGGTATTGGGCAGGGCGAATCGGTGTTCCTTCTTGACTGCCAGGAAAATGGTAGTGGCGGCACTGGCGACCCAACCGGTACCGATGGCACGGACATCGGGCTTGATGAATTTGATCATGTCATAGATTACGTCGCCCGATTCCACGTGACCACCCGGCGAGCTGACATACAGGGTAATGGGGTCGTCACTTTCCGCGGCCAGCGCCAGCAGATGCTCGGTGACATTTCTGGCCAGTTTGTCGTTCACCTCGCCGAACAGGGTCAGGGTTCTGGATTTGAACAGCTTTTCATCGATAAACGCACGGCCGTAATTGCGTTTTTCCTTGCCGTTGTTGTCATCCTCTCCGTTCAATTGGAACTCATCGCGAGGGCTGCTTTGCATTTTCTGACTCCATCGTTGGTCCGGAAATTTCCGGAGCTTTGCCCTGGGGGAGTTGTGGTTCCCCCAAATCGTACTGCTTCAGCCGCAGGGCTGCTGATTGGCCCGGAGAAAGGCAATGATCTTCCATTTATCATCGTCCCCCTCGGGGAAATTGTTGCCGAAACCCACCATTCGGGTATCCGGAATACCATTGGTGATGACGGCGAAGATCTCGTCATCGCTGCCACCGTGCGACCATTCGCAATCAAACAGGAACGCGTCAGCGTCCGATGGCAGGCCATGACACAGTGCGGCGCAGGTGCCAAGATACAGGGCTTCACCGCGCGCCAGCGCTTCAGGATCCCGAGCCAGACTCTGAACCAGGTTCGAATCAGCCGGAACCGCCGCCCCGCCATCACAGCCGGATAACAATCCCGCCAGGCTGACCAGCAGAATTCTCACCACCGCAATCAAGGATCAGTCACCGCGAATTGCGACGGACGAATCCGGACAAAATGTGCATTGATACATCGACTCTCCAGGCCTTCCGAGTGCTGGCGTCAAGCAGTGCGGCAGAATAAAACACCTGATGACAGGGTTCAAGAACAAGCGCAGAAACGCCCCGGATTGTGAATCGCCGGCGCAAAAAAGAAAGCGGACACAAGGTCCGCTTTGTCCCCCCTTTTGTCCCCGGCTGTGGGATGGCCGGGGTTAAGGATGGTGAAATTGTATCGAACACTCGTTCGGCTACGCAAGTGAAAATCCTTGGCCGACCGCCGATGCGTTATTCCGGATGCGGATGTGTTTCCTTTCCCAGCGGCTGGAAAGTAATGAGCAGCTGGGGCAGCAGGGTCAGTGAACCGGTAAGCGCCACCAGCATGGCCAGGCTGGTAAGCAGACCGAATACGATGGTGGGGATGAAATTGGACAGTGCCAGAATGGAAAAACCGGCCACGATGGTCATCGATGTGAAGTACATGGCACGCCCGATGCTGTTGTGGCAGAACACCATGGTTCGCCGGTAGTCGCCAAAGCGCGGATACTCCCTGCGGAACCGGTGCATGTAGTGAATGGTGTTATCGACGCCGATTCCCACCGAAATGGCCGCAATGGTGATAGTCATGATATCGAGCGGGATACTCAGCCAGCCCATAATACCCAGCACGAACGCCGCGGCAATGATATTGGGAACGATACAGATGACGGCGATTTTCAGGGACCGGAACAGGGTCATGAACATCAGCATGATAGCGAACAGAACCACGCCAAGGGTGAGAATCTGGGATTGAAACAGGCTCTGCAGCACGTTGTTGTACATAACCAGAATCCCCGTGAGCCGCACCTGATCGTCGTCGAATCCGAACTGCTCCTGAAGACCCGATTCAATACTGCTGAGCAATTCGTTGCGATTCAGGTCCGGGGCCGACTCGATCACCCGGACGTTGAAGCGCAGCTGATTGTCTTCGATGGAGACAAACGGGTTCAATACCGTTTCACGCAGGGTGTCAGGAATGCGGCTGTAAAGCAGTGCCCACAACACGCTGTCGATAGGTTGCCCGCCGTTGAGCTGCTCGGCCAGTTGAATGACGGCGCCGAACGAAAGCACCTTGCCGGTGCGCGGATCGTTATCCAGGTATTCGTGGATTGCCTTGACCTGCTCCATTTTCGGCGCCGTGAACCAGTAGGCATCCTGGTTGGATTGCGGTTCATCGCCGAATCCAAAACCATCGTCGAAGCCGTCGTCAAAGCCATCATCGAAACCGTCCTCTGCCTCCGGCAGATCAACGATCACGTCGAAGGACAGGGTTCCTCCCAGTTTTTCGTCGAACAGCGACATGCCCTGGTAAATTTCCGTGTCTTTCCGGAAGTAGTCGATAAAACTGTTCTCCACCCGGAGCTGAGCCAGGCCAATCACACTGAACGCGGTAACCAGGGCATACACTACCAGAACCTTGCCGCGCAGACGCTCGGTGAATGTGGCCAGCGCCGAGGTCAGGTTTAATTTAAGATCCGCCGACAGCCGGGCGTCATCCCTTTCCAGAATGCTCATGATGGCCGGAAACAGGGTGAAGGCAACCAGCAGCGCCGTCGCCACACCCATCATCATCATCCAGCCGAAATTGATGATCGGCAGGATCCCGCTGACGATCAGTGAGCCGAATGCCACCGCCGTGGTCAGTGCCGTGTACAGACACGGCCGGTACATGCTCAGTACGGCATGGCGCAGCAGCTTGTCATGGTCGGAAAAGTGCCGGGTTGCGCGCAACTCGCGGTACCGCACCATCAGGTGTACGGTGAGGGAAATGGTGATAATCAGCAGCAGGGAAATAAAGTTCGAGGAAACCACCGTGACGCGCCAGTCCATCAGGCCCAGCATGCCAACCATGATGACACCGGCCACCCCACAGCACAGTAGCGGTAAAGCCACGTAGCGGGGTTTACGGAAGATCAGTCCCAGCGCGACCACAATCAGTACCAGAACCGCCAGGCTGAAGCTGCTTAGATCGCTGCGCACGAAGGTGACCAGATCGTCGGCAATCATCGGGGCGCCGCCCAGGTAGATTGTCGCGCCATCACGATAATCATCAAGAATGGCTCGAATTGTGGTAATCGTCTCGTGCTGCCGATCCGCCACTATCACGCTGTAGGCATCGTACTCCTCCTCTATGCGCTGCAGTTCCGCGGCGGCTTCGCTATCCAGGGTGCCGGCGCTACGTTGTTCGCGAAGTGCGGTCCGTTGCGTCAGCAGTTCCCGGGCCCGCTCATCCACAAAAAAACTCACCAGCATACCCGCCGTCTGTCCATCCGGACTGATGACCGCATTACTGAACACCGGGCTCGCGACAATCTCCTGCCTGGCTGCCTGCAGGTCGATCCCGGGATCCTCTACCGTCAGGTAGTCCTCGGAGATGCCGGTCAGGGGCGTATCGCCAAACACCGGGATGTTGAGAATGCTGTCCACCGACTGGACCTGTTCCACCGCCAGCAGGTCATCCCGTAATGATCCCAGGGTTTCCAGTTCCGGCCTGGAAAACAGGTCTCCGTCCGGTGTATAGGCCACCGTGACTGCATCGCGGACCCCGTAACGGTTATTGATCTCACGGGAAAATTCCAGGTCGGGGTCGTCTTCCAGCAACAGCGAATCCGCGGAGGCATCGAGCCTGAAGTCCCGTGCGTGCCAGGCAAAGAAAGCCACCACCAGGGTTAGCAGGCCGATGACAAGAAAAGGCTTTTCAAACACCAGGCTGACATAGAGCCTGGCCGTGCGTGACGACATAACGGTTACCTGATTTACCTGATAGCGTTGCCCGGATGGACAGAGCGCACACTATACGTGTTTATGCGGACGTTGACGACGCCTGAACCGGAAGCCGCTTCGCTGTCCCGCCGATCCGGTTCCTGGAATAGCCGTCACACTGGTCGATCTGTTTGGAAAACGCCTGTAGAAACCCCGTTCCTTTCGGCGCATTTTCCTCACACCCTGGCCTGAAACGCTGATTTTTAAGGAATCAGTTATCAATCTCTCGGGCTGATACTGGTTTCGGCCTGGCGGACCAATGCTAGAATAATGCGGTGGAACCCCAACCCGATAACGTCAGGAGAATTTTATGAAGTCGGTGACCGGCATAGTGTTGGCAGGACTGCTGATGGCGGCAGCTCAATGCGGACTCGCGGCGGAGGACTGGCTCAAGTCGATTCCGGAATTCTCCCTGACTGACCAGTATGGCGCGGTGCACAGCCTGGACCAGTATCAGGAAAACGAGTTTGTGGTTTTCTACGTGCAGGGCAATGGCTGCCCCATTGCCCGAATCGCCCTGCCGAGCCTGCGTGAAGTACGGGCTGAATTTGCCGACCGGGACATCGAATTCCTGGCTTTCAATTCAAACATTCAGGACACGCCTGCAGCGATCAGCAGGGAAGCCGAACATTTCGGAATAGATTTTCCCATTCTCAAGGACACCGGTCAGGAACTGGCGAAGGCGCTCGGTGTGGAACGGACTGCAGAAGTGTTTATCGTGGATCCCCGTACCCGCGAAGTACTGTTTCGCGGTCCCATCAATGATCAGCTGGGATACGAGACTCAGCGTAACAGTGCGTCCCGGCACTACCTGAAGGATGCCCTGAACACGGTTCTCGCGGGCGGCACGGTGGACATGCAGGACATTCCGGATTCGAAGGGCTGCCTGATCGCCATTTTCGGCTCCTGAAGCGGCAGCTTCAGGATTCCACGAAAGCTCTTTCAATCACGTAGTGACCCTGAATGCCGTGTCGTGATTCCTGAAAGCCCCAGTCATCCAGAATACCGCAGGTATCTTTCAACATGCTGGGGCTGCCACAGATCATGAATCGGTCGTTTTCCAGGTCCGGAGGTGTCAGCCCGATATCCGCAAACAGTTTGCCGGCGGTCATCAGGTCGGTCAGGCGTCCCTGGTTACGAAACGTCTCGCGAGTCACTGTCGGATAATAAATCAGCTTTTCCCTGACCAGGTCACCGAAATATTCATTGTTGGGCAGTTCGTCCAGGATCACATCCTGGTAAGCCAGGTCACTGACCCGACGCACACCATGAGTCAGTATCACCCGATCGAAGCGCTCATAGGTATCAGGATCACGGATGATACTCATAAACGGTGCCAGTCCGGTCCCGGTACCGAGCAGGTACAGGTTGCGGCCGGGCAACAGATGATCGACAACCAGCGTGCCGGTCGGTTTGCTGCTGATGAACAGTTCGTCGCCGACCTTGATATTCTGCAGCCTCGAGGTGAGTGGACCGTCCGCGACCTTGATGCTGAGGAACTCCAGTTCCTCGTCATAGTTGGCGCTGGCGATACTGTAGGCTCTCATTAGCGGACGCCCCTCCACTTCCATCCCTACCATCACAAAGTGACCATTTTCAAATCGCAGACTGCGGTCACGGGTGGTGCGGAAGGTAAACAGGGAGTCGTTCCAGTGGTGTACGCTGGTCACGCTCTGTCGGGAAAGTGCTGCCATGAGTTTTGCGTCCTGTGCTGGATTGCGGATTGTCAGCACAGTCTAGGAGCCCCTCTGTTATCTGTAAAATTGATTATTTTTATATCTTATATCTATTTTATTTATATAAAGTTCTTATAATGGTCAATTTACCGCACCGGTCCGGTGATCGAGGATAAATCCCATGCGCCTCACCCTGCGCCAGCTGGAGGTGTTCCTGGCAGTCGCTCATTTCGAGAATGTCACCCAGGCAGCTGGAAGCCTGGCCCTGTCCCAGTCCGCGGCGAGCACGGCGGTAAAGGAATTTGAACAACGCTTCGGCGTAAGCCTGTTCGACCGGATGGGCAAACGCCTGCAGCTGAATGAACTGGGCCGGCTGGTCCGGCCCCGGGCCGAGGCCCTGCTGGCCCAGGCGGAGGAATTCGAACAGGGTCTGCTCAATCATGCCGAAATCGGTACCATCAAAGTCGGGGCGACGCTGACCATCGGCAATTACCTGGCTGTCGGTATCATCGCCCGGTTCATGTCCCAGCATCCGGATTCCCGGGTCGAACTCAATGTCGAGAACACCCGTGCCATCGCCGGCAAGGTCAGGAACTTCGAACTCGATGTTGGCCTGGTGGAGGGTGAATTGCAGGATCCGGACCTGGATGTCATCCCCTGGCGGGATGACGAGCTGACTCTGTTCTGTGCTCCACAGCATCCCCTCGCCAGGCAGGGGCGCCTGACCGACAAAGACCTCCTGCAGGTGGACTGGATAGTCAGGGAAACCGGTTCCGGCACGCGCCAGGCTTTCGATCGTGCCATGTCCGGTTTACTATCTGACATTCACCTGTTGCTGGAATTACAGCATACCGAAGGGATAAAGCGGGCCGTGGAAGCCAACCTCGGCATCGGTTGCCTGTCTCGGATCGCGCTGGAGGAAGCGTTTAAACGGGGATCACTGGTACCGCTGGAAGCACCGCACCGTAACTGGCGGCGCAAATTCTATTTCATTCTCCACCGGCAGAAGTTCAGGAGCAGTGGCATTGTCAGCTGGCTGGACCTGTGCCGGAATTACTGATCGGAACTTTCGAGGCATGTCTGAACCCGGAACCCAGGCCGGCGGCAATTGGCTGGTCAATCAGCGCAGGACCCTGCTGGTCCTGAGCCTGCTGCTTGGTCTGCTGTGTGGCAGTGGCCTGGTCATGACCCGCTTCAACACCTCGGTTGCAGAACTGCTCAGCGATAGCGACCCGCTGCTGGATGAGCTGGTAGCGATGGAGGAGCGCTTCCCGACCCCTTGGACGATCACCTTCGCCCTGACGGCTGGCGACCAGTACGGCAGTGTGTTCAATCAACAGACTCTCGCCGCCCTGCGCGACCTGAATGAACGCTACCAGGCGCTGCCGGGGGCGACCCGATTGTCGTCACTGCTGAGCTACCGATCCCCGCAACGTAACTTTGTGCTTTTCGAACAACCCTCGGAACAATACAGCCCTGAGCAGTTAAGGGCCCGCCAGGATCTGGCCCTGGAGGACCCGCTGTTGATGGGGACCCTGTTGAGCGCGGACGCCGGCCTCACCTTTGCCACCGTGTTCCTCGACCCCGACCAGACTGCTCAGCGCGAGCGCCTGCAGCTGGCGGATCAGACCCTGGACCTGCTCCAGGCCTTGCGTACCGGGCATCCAGAAATCGGCATCTATGCCAACAGCGACGCCCTCTTCGAGCGGTCCACGGAGGACGCCATGATCAGGGATCTGACCACCCTGCTGCCGGTGGTGATTCTGATCTGCGTCCTTACCATCTGCTACTGTTTTCACTCGGTCAGCTTCGGCGCCTGTATCCTGGCGCAGGCCCTGCTGTCGATCATCTCCACGGTAGGTCTGCTGGGCTTCCTGGGTGTCGGTTTCAATACTGTTTCGGTTATCGCACCGCTGGTGGTGATCATCATTTCGGTGGCCCACAGCGTGCATATCATCTCTGTCTACAAGCAGCAGCTGTTCCGTGACCGCAGCTACGAGCAGGCCATGGAATTCAGCAT
The DNA here is from genome assembly GCA_024234395.1 of Pseudomonadales bacterium. Classification (GTDB taxonomy): domain Bacteria; phylum Pseudomonadota; class Gammaproteobacteria; order Pseudomonadales; family Pseudohongiellaceae; genus NORP240. Next base: position 1,314,574 of record JACKOH010000002.1, on the reverse strand, counting down.
CGAACACAATTTCCGACCGGTTCTGCTGGCTACCGTCACTACCGCAATCGGCTTTCTGTCCCTGAATCTCAGCTCCTCCCCGGCAATACAGGACTTCGGTCGTATCGTCGCTCTCGGCATTGCCTTCGCGCTGCTCTACACCTTCACCCTGCTGCCAGCCCTGCTGATCTGGGTTTCCATCAAGACCCGAGCCCACGGCAGAACCATGGACGCGGTACTGCCCAATCGGCTGATCCGGCAGGTTATCCCCTTCTGGCAGCGCCGGGACCGGATGCTGTTTTACGGTTGCGGGGCAGTCGCGCTGGTCACCCTGCTGATGCTGCCCCTGAATGAAACCGATTTCGACCGGCTGGACTTTATCGACTCCGGCTCCGAAGTGGGAAAATACTATGAAGTCGTCAATCGGGGTCTGCAGCGGGGGCCAACCCTGGTTTACGGACTGAGTAGTGCCGAACCCGGCGGCGTTATCGAGCCCGCGTTCCTGCACCAGGTTGAGTCTTTCAGCAGCTGGCTGACTGCCCAGCCGGAGGTCGACAATGCCGGCAGCCTGGTGGAAGTGGTAAAAACCATCCACATGGCACGGGGCGGTCAGGACCCGGCCTATTACACGATCCCCGACGACGTCAACGCGATCGCCACCGACCTGGGCGCCTACCAGAGTTTTGAGTTTCCGGACTTTCCGCTGGCCAACTTCATTGACGATTATGATTCCACCATCCGCCTGGCCGTCAACGCGGTCCCGCTGAGCAATCAGCAGTTGATCGAGCTGGATGAAAAGATTACCTCCCGTTTCCGGGAAACCGTGCCCGGCGCCGGGATTCTTCATGGCAGCCCGCTGATCGTCTTTGCCAGGATGGACAGCCTCATTACCGTGGAACTGTTGCAGGGTTACAGTCTCAGCCTGCTGCTGATAACCCTGACCCTGGTGATCGGATTCCGCAGCCTCTATTTCGGGCTGCTTAGCGTGATCCCCAATCTGCTGCCTGCCACCATGGTGTTCGGTGTCTGGGGACTCTTTGTGGGACAGCTGGATCCTTTTGTCATGATGCTGTTCAGTATCAGTATCGGGCTGGTGGTCGACGACACGGTCCATCTGCTTACCCACTATCTCGGCGCTCGCCAGCGGGGCCTGTCGATAGACACCGCTTTCAATCTGTCACTGGAAACCGCCGGGCCCGCCCTGATCGTTACCACCGCGGTACTGGCACTGGGTACGACGATTCTGATGGGCGCCAGCACCCTGTACTTCCAGCAATCGGCCAGACTGTTGGTACCGATTGTGATCCTGGCGCTGCTGCTGGATCTGCTGTTTCTACCTACCATCTTGAAACGCTTCGACCGGGGTGGATTGGCGTTCCGGCGTCTATGAGCTCAGCGTAATACCAGCAGCGACCGTTGTCTCTTTACCTGGCGAACCAAACAGGTATGCTGACCAATTCAGACCAGAATCGGAGCAAGCAATGCGCAACCCAAACACCAGAATATCGCGCCGGAATTTTGTCAGGGCCGGTGCCGCCGCACTGGCAACCGCTTCAGTAGTGACCAGCCTGCCAGTGTCTGCCCAGCAACCTGCCAGCGAACTGGAATCGGAATACCTGATGGAGCTGCTGCTGGATGGCGATCCCCAGATTGACACCGGTCATACCCGGATTGCTCCGCTGAGTGGTGGCAGTTTCAGTGGCCCCGGTTTACGGGGAACTGTGTTACCGGGCGGCGCTGACTGGATCACCCAGGTAGACGGACACAGCAGCCTGGACGTGCGCATCACCCTGCTGACCGACGATGGAGCCTACATCTACATGACCTACAAGGGCATGTTGGTCCGCAGCGACAGCGGCCTCTACTGGCGGGTTACACCGGTCTTCAATACAGCGTCCGAGAAATACGTCTGGCTAAACCACCTGGTAGCCGTGGGGAAAAACAAGAATGTGGAAGGCAAGATCGCCTATGACATCTGGCGCATTCTCTGAGGATTCTTAGGGGTCAATGAGATAACGCGTCGCCATTGGGGAAACTGCAAAAAGCCCGGCTTCCTCCGGGAAGCCGGGCTTTTTGCAGCATAGATCAGAGCGAAAAACGACCGCGATTATTCCCCGCCGTCGTCAGTATAGACCCATTGCATCGCCCCGAAGAACATTTCATCCCAGCTCTGCTGTCCCCAGGGGACCGACCGGGACGGATCCGGATTGTCGGGATTCTGCACGGAATTATCGAATGCTCCGACCGCCACCAGCCGGGTGCCGGCGGGCATGAGTCGGGGTTCCTGGTAGGTGTAGGCCAACTGCCAGTTGTAGTTGTAGTTGGCGATATTGATCAGCTCTTCCCGGTTGCCGTCAGGGTATTCAGCAAAAAAGCGCATGTATTTGCCGCGAAAGTGCATATGCGGAGTAAAGCTGCGCAGGTAGGCTGCCCTGCTCAGGGTGACACTGGCCTGCTGAGTGAACTCCGGATCGTATGGCGGGATATTGGTCCAGGTCGGCGTGAAAATACAGGCACAGGCCCCGGACAGGCGTTTTTCCGGAACTTCGTCGTCCGGATAGAACCACAATCCGATCTCACTGGCGTCGACGGTCTCCCGACCGTTGGTGGTGTAATGCAGCTGCAGTGCCAGTTTGGAGCCCTTCTTCAGCAGGCCACCGGTATTTTCCGGCATCCATTCCGGCTCAGCCCCGGGGATATACGCGGTAATGTTGGCAGCATCAGGGTCGCCGCCACCCAGAAATCCGCCGCGCCGGTTTCCGGCATCCGGTGGAATCAGGCTGTTCAGGGTATGGTGCAATACGGTCCGGTCGCCGGCCGTGTACTGACTGCCCTGCACCCAGTAATCCTTATCGGTATCGATTGGAACCACCACATGGATGTAATCCAGCACCCCGGTGGCGGGAATAGTCTGGGGTGGGACTTTGATGATGTAATCCGGTTCGCCAAAGGCCCACTTGCTATCGGGCCAGGTCAGTGCCGCCAGCGGATCGGACTGGCCGTCTTTCGGCGCACCGGCATCGATCCAGTGCAGGAGCTTCTGCTGATCGCTGTCGGACACCAGCATGTCGTTGATGAATTCACCGATATGGCCATCGATCTGGCCCGGCGGCATGCGCTTGGTCATCAGCACTTCGCGAATCATCGGCGACCAGCCCTGAACCATCGCGTGACTGTTAAGGGCAAATGGCGCAATACCCCCTTCCCGATGGCAGGAGGCGCAGTTTTCGGCAATGATCGGAGCGATTTCCCGCTCGTAGGAAGGCAGATTCTGCTGCTGGGCGGCACGGGCCGGATAGCTGACCTGATCACCTTCCATCGCCACTGCAGCGACCGGCACCGCTGCGCCGGTTGTAATCGCCTCCAACGCCCGGGTCAGCTCGTCGCCGACCGGGCCGCGGAATTCCACGCTGAAGGACCTGGGACTGTAAACCAGTACCTCGCCGGTTTTATCGATACCCAGGGCTTCCGAAATGTACTGAGTATCGTCCATCAGTACCGGAATGTCGGTGATTCCATATCGGGCCAGCTCCTCAGCCACTGCCGCCCGATTGGATCTTCCCATGGGGTTGATCATGAAAAACTGGATACCGCGATCGGCATAGGTCTGTTGCAGCGCCTGATATGCAGCGTAAACAGAAGTGGACGCTTCGCTGCCGTTGGCCTGAACCAGCAAGGCAATCGCCGCGTGATCGTTATACCAGCTCATCTGGTGAAAATAACCGTCCTGATCCAACAGGGAGAAGTCTCCCACCCGGTCCGCTGCCCACCCCGCGACCGGTAACAGCAGCGACGCCAGCAGCATGATTTTGGCTAAAGGTCTGGACATGATTGATAGCTCCTGTGTCAGGCGCTGCGGTGATTCGCTTAACGACTCGCGGGCGGTCGAAAAACCCGCGGCTGATTCAGCAACTGCCTGTCTGCAAAATGGATAAGTGTCGGGAGAGCTACCTCGCCCCCCCAGGCGATGGTATGAAACGATAAGACGTCACATCGTCCGATTCAATGTAGGGGCTTGCGCAGAGTCAGTCAATCCCATCATGCCGTCAATTCGTCCATCGGCATGCCAGGAGAGCTGACTCAGACCGGGGTGCCGGGTTCAGCCATCGGCATAAGGCGTCAGCGGTTTACGTCATCGCGCAGGATCTCCCTGAGCTTGGGAAACAATTCCGGATTCGCAACCAGAATACCATCGGTATGAAACTGTGGCGCCACTTCCGGCGGTACCTCGGTAAAGTGGCCGTATTGCGCACCTGCCTCGATGGCAATCACCTGGGCAGCGGCAAAATCCCACAGGCTCAGGGACTCGTAGTACCCGTCCAGCCGGCCCGCGGCAACCCAGCAGATATCCAGCGCCGCCGACCCCAGGCGACGAATGTCGGCACACACCCGCAGCACCTTGGCGACCCGCTCCAGCATGGGCTCCAGGGTCGATTTATCGTAGGGAAACCCGGTCGCTATGATCGCACGCCGCAATTCACTTTCCCGGGCGACTTCGATGCGCTGCTCGTTGAGAAACGCTCCGCCCCCCGATTCCGCCCAGAACAGCTCGCGGGTAAAGGGATTATAGACCACCCCGATGTCGATCCTGCCCTCCCGCGCATGGGCAATTGAGACTGCCGACTGACAGTGGCCATGAGCATAATTTACCGTGCCATCGATAGGGTCCACGATCCACAGGTCACCGTCGATCCGTGAGACGTTGTCCAGGTCCGGTGCCAGTTCTTCGGACAGGATCAGGTGTCCGGGATAAGTTTTCCTGATCAGGCCGGTAATCAGTGCGTCGGCCTTCAGGTCGGCCTGGGTCACCAGCTCATTGCCGTTTTTGAAATCGTGCTGCAGGGAATTCTGCTGACGTTCGCGGACAATCAGGTCTCCGGCATGAATGGCCGCAGCTTTGGCAAATTCGATTAGTTCGGGCATGGTTCAGGGACTCGGCTACTCAACAGACGGACTTCCGGGTAACGGCAGGGGCTACTCTCGCCTTCCGGCAACAGCACTGTCAAGGTGCTGTCGGCAGATAGCTCAAGGAACCTCGATCCTGTCAGATTTCGATTGTTACGTAAAAGCGGGTTGGTGCCGATTAAAAGAACCTGACAGGCTGATTAAATTCCGCATCATCCGACAGAGACTCGCTGGCTATCTGGCTATAATGCGGCGTGAGTCTTATCGGCAGTTTCTGAATGCACCGGACACCATGAAAATTCTGCTCCTCTACATACTCTTTGCACTGCTCGCCATGGCACTCAACCTGGCCAGTCAGGAGCTCACCCTGCAGATCTACGGCGGTGCCTATTCCATCTATCCGGCCATCCTGGCCGGCACGGCTGCCGGCCTGGTGAGCAAATATCTGCTCGACAAGCAGTTTATTTTCAATGCCCGGACAAGCAGTCTCGGGCATGACCTCAACAGGTTTCTTGCCTACAGCCTGACCGGTGTGATCACTACCCTGATTTTCTGGGGCTTCGAACTCAGCTTCGAATTCCTGTTCGCAACCCGCGAGGCCCGGTACGCCGGTGCCGTAATCGGCCTTTCGATCGGCTATCTGTTGAAGTATCAGCTGGATAAACGATTCGTCTTTCTCACCGGGACAGTCTGATGGAAATGTATGGCTGGGGGCGGTTCCCGGGAATCGACACAACCCTCATCGAACCTGTCGACCGACCGTCGCTGGCAACGAAACTCCGGTCCCGGGACCGCAATACGCACCTGATCGCCCGTGGCGCCGGGCGCAGCTATGGCGACAGCAGCCTGGCGGAGACCACGATCGGCACCCGTTTCCTCGACAATTTCATCAGTTTTGATCGCCAGGCAGGAGTCCTCTGCTGCGATGCCGGCCTCACTCTTGAACAGGTTCTTGACCTCACAGTTCCCGCGGGCTGGCTGTTGCCAGTGCTGCCCGGCACCCGCTTCGTCAGCGTGGGCGGGGCCATCGCCAGTGATGTGCACGGGAAGAATCATCATCTTGACGGCTGCTTTTCCAATTTTGTGCAATCCATGTCCCTGATGCTGGCCTCGGGAGAAACAGTGCAATGCAGTCGGGACAACAACCCCGAACTGTTTCGCGCCACCTGTGGGGGTATGGGACTGACCGGAATAATCCTGGCGGCCACCCTGAAACTGGAACCGGTTGTCAGCGCCTTTATTGAGCAGCGCACCGACTTCGCTGCCAATCTCGATGAAATATTCGCGCTGTTCGAGGAACATCAGCTCAGCAAGTACTCGGTCGCCTGGCTTGATTGTCTGGCCCGCGGCGCAAAGCTGGGCAGGTCGGTACTGTTCACCGGTCATAATAGTACCCGCGGCGGGCTGGTCAACTGGAGTCGCAGACGAATTTCCGCACCGCCCCGCAGCCCCGGCTTTCTGGTCAACCGGGTTTCCATGGGTCTGTTCAATCGCCTGTACCTGGCCGCCCAGAAAAGCGGACGCCGGGAGAATATCCAATATTACCGCGATTATTTTTTCCCCCTGGACTGGATTCATAACTGGAACCGTCTGTACGGTGGCCGTGGATTCATTCAGTATCAGTTTGTGGTTCCCGACACCACCGCCCGAGACGCCATCGGTGTGGCGCTGAAGGAAATTTCCGCGTTGGGAAAAGGTTCCTTCCTGACGGTGCTGAAGAAAATGGGTGCCGAAAATGCAAATTTCCTGTCCTTTCCCATGGCAGGTTATACCCTGGCACTCGATTTCAGGATCGAAGACTCACTGTTTCCGTTGCTGGATCGGCTGGACCGGATTGTCCTGGAGGCGGGTGGCCGCCTGTACCTGGCCAAAGACGCCCGCATGAGCCGGGACCTGTTCACCCGTACCTATCCGGGACTGGCTGATTTTCAGCAAGTACGGCGGGAAGTGGATCCGGATAACCTGTTTGGTTCGTTACAGTCACGCCGACTCGGTCTGAGTGAGTAGGCGATATCAGGGAGAGGTAAATTGCAGTCCGGCATGAAAGCACAACGAATTCTGATCATCGGCGCCACCTCGGCGATCGCCAAGGCCACTGCCCGGCTGTATGCAGCAAGGGGACTTCGTCTGCACCTGATTGCCCGCAATGAAGTGACACTGAACGCAGTGGCGGATGACCTGCGGGTTCGTGGTGCCGGCTCGGTGTCTACCTCGGTGCTTGATGTCAATGATTTTGACCAGCACGAAGCCACACTCAACAACGCGGTTGAAAAGCTCGGCGGCGTGGACGTGGCGCTGATCTGCCATGGCTCACTGCCGGACCAGCTGGCCAGTGAAAAAAGCTTTGAACTGGCACGCCAGGAAATCAATACCAACGGCCTGAGTGTGTTGTCCCTGCTGACTGTCCTGTCCGGAATCTTTACGGCGCAGCAACACGGTACCATCGCGGTGGTGACGTCGGTGGCCGGAGATCGGGGCCGGCAATCCAATTACGTCTATGGCTCGGTCAAAGCGATGGTCTCCACCTACCTGCAGGGACTGCGTGGACGCCTGTTGGCCGATAATGTTCACGTGGTGGACATCCGTCCCGGCTTCGTGGACAGTCCCATGACCGCCCACCTGGAAAAGGGCCCCCTGTGGGCCAGCCCGGAACGGATAGCGGCGATCATTGTCCGCAGTATCGAACGTGGGCGACATACCGTCTATGCACCGTTTTTCTGGCGCTTCATCATGTTCGTGGTACGCTCGCTCCCGGACTTTATCTTCAAGCGCATCAAATTGTAAGCCCGGCGGTACCCCGACCATGACTGAATACATGCCAGCCCGAACAGTCTACGTGGATCTCGACGGGACCCTTATCAACAGTGATCTGCTGCTGGAGTCTCTGTTCAGATTACTGGCAAAAAATATTCTGTATCTGTTCATGATTCCAGTCTGGCTGGCCAGGGGCAAAGCCAATCTGAAGCATCAGATAGCGGCCAGGGTGGAACTGCGGACCGACCTGTTACCTTACAACCAGCAACTGCTGAAGCATCTGGAGGAACAGCGCGCTGCCGGCCGGCGCCTGGTGTTGATTTCCGCTTCGCACCAGAGCCTGGTTGATCAGGTCGCACAACACCTTAAACTGTTCGACATGGCACTGGGGAGCAGCCCCTCGGAAAATCTCAAGGGCCGGGTAAAACTGCAGAAAATCCGCGAGATTTCCGGTGCCGAAGACTTTGATTACGCCGGCAATGAGCGCTCCGACCTGCCAATCTGGCAGCAGGCGCAGACCGCCATCGTGGTAAGTGGCAATCCCGGACTGTCATCAGCCGCCAGCAGAGCTGCACAGCGGATCACCGTATTCGACCCGGAAATCAGGCTGGGCCCGGCCATGTTGCGGGCATTACGGGTTCACCAGTGGGCGAAAAACCTGCTGCTGTTCCTGCCGCTGTTATTGTCACATCAGCTCGCTAACACCCAGCTCGTGCTGATGTCGCTGGCTGGTTTCCTGAGTTTCAGTTGCTGTGCCTCCAGCGTCTACCTGCTCAATGACCTGCTGGACCTGGAGCACGATCGTCAGCATGCAACCAAACGCACACGGCCCTTTGCGGCCGGTGACCTGCCTCTGCAGCTCGGCTTGATCGCCACCCCAAGCCTGTTGATCCTGGCGTTTCTAATCTCGGTTCTGTTGCCGTGGGAATTCTCCCTGGTGCTGCTGGGTTATTACCTGTTGACCCTGCTCTACAGTTTCTATCTCAAGGCATTTGCGATTATCGACGTTCTGCTGCTGGCCTGCCTTTACACAATCCGGATTATCGCCGGCGCCGCCGCCATCTCCACGATTCCCACTTTCTGGCTGCTCGCTTTCTCCATGTTCCTGTTCATGAGCCTGGCGATCGTCAAGCGTGTCACCGAACTGGAAAACCTGCGCAGCCGGAATCAACAGCAGGCCCATGGCCGCGGCTATTACGCCAGCGACCTGGTTCCCATGACCATGCTGGGCAGCGCCAGCGGCTTTATGGCGGTACTGGTTTTCGCCCTGTATATCAATGCAGAGGAAACCCGGGTACTTTACGGCACCCCGGAAATCCTCTGGTTTATCTGCCCGCTTCTGCTCTATCTGATCAGCCGGGTCTGGCTGCTGACCAATCGCGGACAGCTGCATGAGGACCCCGTAGTCTTTTTCACCACCGATCGTAACAGTCAGGTAGTCGCTCTGTTATGCGGCATTCTGGTATGGGCTGCGACCGGGAGCTGGCGCTGAAAATTGTTGTTCCCGGGGAGTCGTTCTTCACAATCTGGAGCCGATCGCCGTTAACGCCAGGCGTCGCAACGCCATCAGCAACGGATTTGTCCTGACAGCAGATCCGGAACCCAGCAACCCTTAAAGAGTTCTACCTGACTCCCAAATACTCAGCGTGAAAACGCAGATGTTCGTCGATAAAACTGGCGATGTAAAAGTAGCTGTGATCATAGCCGCTGCGGGAATGAAAACTGACCGGGTAATCGTTCTGTTGCGCCGCCTCGAGCAATAGCCTGGGATGTAGCTGCTGATCGAGAAACTGATCGGCATCGCCCTGATCGATCAGCATCGGAAGCCGGGCGGTAGCACCGGAAATCAACAGTGCGGCGTCGTACTCTGCCCAGGTAGTCTGATCCTCACCCAGGTAGTTACTGAAAGCCCGGGTTCCCCAGGGACAACGGGTAGGCGAACAGATCGGGGCAAAGGCGGAGACCGATCGGAACTGTCGGGGATTTTTCAGGGCGACGGTCAGGGCGCCATGTCCTCCCATCGAGTGGCCGGAGATAGACCAGGCGTCATCCTGTACCGGGAAACTGCCGTTGACCAGGGCCGGCAACTCGTCCACCACGTAGTCGTACATGCGGTAATTTCTATGCCAGGGAGACCGGGTGGCATTCACATAGAACCCGGCCCCCAGACCCAGGTCATAAGCCCCGTCAGGATCGTCGGCGACATCCTCGCCGCGGGGGCTGGTGTCCGGCGTCACCAGAATCAGCCCCAGTTCAGCGGCGACCCGCTGCGCCCCGGCCTTCTGAACAAAATTTTCATCGGTACAGGTCAGGCCTGACAACCAGTACACCACCGGTGCAGTTTGCCGACCCGGCATAGGCGGCACAAAAACCGAGCAATGCATAGTGCAGGACAACGCCTCGGACCAATGCCGAAAACGCAGTTGCTCACCAGCGAAACACCGGCTTGACGCGACTTTTTCCAGATTCTTCATAATCCCGGTTTTCACCTCCAGCTGACCGACTGAAACTATTTTTCAATGGCCACGCCTGAATAATTGTCGCCACTCCCGGCAAGTTTAATCCGGTGGCCGGCGTCTGGCCAATCGGGGTAAAAGGGGACAGTCCCTCAGGGACTGTCCCATTTTACCTTGGACCCACTCTTATCGTAGAAGCTGGCGAGAGAACCAACGAATTTGCAGCGTGCACATTAGCCGGCAAGAACACCGAGCCCCGGACCAGGGGTAAGTTCCTGCAGCGATAAAAACGCAGCACCGACCGACCGAGCGAGGCCGCTTGACAGGGCTCGCGACCGAGGGAGGGAACCGCGGAGCGGGGCAAGTTGCTGCGGGAGCTTACCCTGGGCCGGGGCGGTCCCTCGGTTAACGTCAATTTACTTAACAGCCTGTTGAATCAAGATCGGTTAATTCACATTCAAGTTATGTGGCCTCGCCTTACTTATAACGTGATTGGTGTGACGTTAATAAACTCAAGGTAACAATTCCCAGAACAACCATAGTTTCTTCAGGGTCATTCCCAGGCAACCCGGCAATTGGACTGTTGGCCGGGGCTATGGCTAAATGGCATTTCCAGGCCCATCCACCCTGAACCGGCGAACGGCTGCGCAGGTGATAGGAGATAGGAGACAGGTGGCAAGTGGCAGGTGGCAGTTGATAAAAACCAGCGGCAACGATCGCGACTCTGATGAAAAAAAACTGAGGATTACCATGAAAACAGCATTACCTCTTCTCCTGGCCGTGGCCCTATTGCTTGTCTCCGGCCAGTCAGGCGCTCAAACCACCGGCAGCAGTGCTGCCCTTGCCTGTCAAATGCTGCTGGATACTCCCAACCTCACTCTGACTTCGGCACGGCTGCGGTCCACTGCCGATGGCAGCCCATATTGTTATGTAAGAGGTGTCATTTCTCCCGCTATTCACTATCACGTGCAGTTACCTCTGCCGGAAAACTGGAACGGGCGCTTCCTGCAATGGGGTGACGGGGGCAAGGACGGCGACCTGGACTTCGCCGATCACCGGGTGGCGGAGGGGTATGCGGTGGCCAACAGTAATACCGGGCATGACAATGGGTCCGAGCCGGGTTCTTCGTTCGGATTGAATAATCGGCAGGCGGAAATCGATTTTGGATATCGTGCAGTACATCTGACAGTGATGGCCGGTAAAACCCTGGTCGATGCCTACTATGACCAGGGTCCCCAGCACTCCTATTTCGAAGGTTGCTCCACCGGTGGCAGACAGGGCCTGATGGAAGCACAACGCTACCCCAACGACTTCGATGGCATTGTCGCCGGAGCACCGGTTAATTTCTACCAGGCCATGAATACCGCCGGTGTGTGGCATTTACAACAAATGTTCAAAAACCATATGGCCGGTAACCTGGCGGTCGATACGGATGGCGACGGCAGTCGTGACAGTACACGGCTGGTGGATCTGCTCAATGAGGCGGTACTGAACAAATGCGATGCCATCGACGGAATTCGCGACGGTGTAATCGACAATCCGTTCAGCTGCAACTTCGAGCCGGCGACCGATCTGGCTGACCTGGCCTGCCCGACCGGAGTCAGCACCGACAGTTGCTTCACGCCGCAGCAAATACAGACTGTGGCTGATTTTTATCGTGGCCCGGCGGACAGCAACGGCACCGTGATCTACCCGGGCAAGCTGCCGGGTTCAGAGCCGGACTGGGTGCGTCTGTTCGTTCCCGGAGCACACAACAACAACCTTCCCAGCATGCTCAGCGGACCCGCCGGCGATCACGTCAATTACCTGTTCTTCGAACAGGATCCGGGCGTCGCAATTCCGCGTCTCAATGAATTTGATTACCAGCCGCGGAAAACCGGCATGAATCCCGAATACCACTGGAAGGAATTCAGTGTCGATGAGTTTACCGCCGGTAACGCCCGGCTGATGAGTTCAATCATGGACGCCACCGATCCGGATCTTAGCAGTTTCCTGAAACAGCGCGGCGGCAAGCTGATCGTGTATCACGGGCTCACCGACGCCCTGTCGGTTGCGGAAGCCACCGTGGACTATTTCAGCGACATGGTGGAAACCACTTTTGATGGCAGTGTCAGCGCGGCCGGAGCCAGCGCCAGGCTGTTTCTGGTTCCCGGCATGGGCCACTGCGGAGGCGGTGCGGGCCCCAATTCCTGGGACAAGCTGCCGGCACTGGTGGACTGGGTGGAGAACGACACTGCCCCGGACTCCATAATCGCCACCCACAGCAGCAATGGCCAGGTCGACAACCAGCGACCGCTGTGTCCGTTCCCGCAACGGGCCCGCTACACCGGCCCGGTCGGGGCGGAAAACGATCCGGCCAATTGGGTCGCAGAAAACTTCAGCTGCCGTTAACAGGAAGGAATTCATCAACATGGATAAGCCCATCGTAGCGGCCAACTCGCCCATCAAGGTGGAACTGGAAAAAGGCCGGGAATATTATTTCTGCGTGTGTGGCCGCTCGGCCAATCAGCCGTTCTGTGACGGCAGCCATGCCAGCACCACGCTCAAACCGCGACCGTTTACCGCCGAACAGGATGGAGAGGCCTATCTCTGTCGCTGCAAGCACACCGGTAACCAGCCCTTCTGCGATGGTACCCACAAGCGGTTCAGCGACGCCGAGGTGGGCAAGCCCGGCCCCGGAGTGGAGCAACAGGAATCCGGTGACCGGGCTCCGACCGCCAGGGCGACCCCGGAAGAGCCCAGCGTCGAGCTGATTCACCAGCTGGCTCGCGACGGCCTGGAAAAAGTCGGCCATCACGGCCCCATGACCGCCATGGGCGTCCCGCGCCACAAGCTACCCCATTGGGACGACATCCAGATCCTGACCGCCCAGCTGGCTGTGAAGCCATTGCTGGAAGACCATCCGGTGGTGACTGAAACAGTCATTGGTCCCAAAGCCGCAAAACCGCTGGTGCTCGATATACCCTTGCTGGTTTCCGACATGAGCTTTGGCGCCCTGTCCGAGGAAGCCAAGATCGCCCTGGCCCGCGGAGCGGAGCAGGCAGGTACCGGAATCTGCTCGGGAGAAGGCGGTATGCTGCCCGAGGAACAGGCGGAGAACAGCCGCTATTTCTACGAGCTGGCCAGCGCCATGTTCGGCTATGACGAGCAACAGCTGACCCGGGTACAGGCTTTCCATTTCAAGGGTGGTCAGGGTGCCAAAACCGGCACCGGCGGGCATCTGCCGGGCAGCAAGAACACCGCCCGGATCTCCCGCGTCCGCGGCATTCCGGAGGGCCAGCCGGCCATCTCCCCGCCGACCTTCCGGGATTTGACCACGACGGCGGATTTTCGCCGTTTTGCCGATCGGGTACGCGAAATTACCGGCGGCATCCCGATCGGCTTCAAGTTGAGTGCCAACCGTATTGAGCAGGATATCGATTTCGCCCTGGAAGCTGGCGCCGACTACATTATTCTCGACGGTCGCGGCGGCGGGACCGGCGCCGCGCCGGAAATATTCCGTGATCACATCAGCGTTCCGACCATTCCGGCCCTGGCGCGGGCCCGCAGCCACCTGGACCACTGCGATGCCAGCGGTTCCGTCTCATTGCTGATCACCGGAGGTCTGCGGCTGCCCATGGATTTTGTCAAGGCGCTGGCGCTGGGGGCGGATGCCATCGCTCTGGCCAATAGTGCATTGCAGGCAATCGGCTGTGTCGCCGCCCGCATCTGTAATACCAACAACTGCCCGGCCGGAATTACCACTCAGCAGCCGGAACTGCGCAAACGTCTCGACATACAGCGATCGGCGGATCAGCTGGCCCGGTTTCTGGCGGCCTCGGTCACTCTCATGCAGGTGATGGCACGGGCCTGCGGACACAGTAACCTGCAGCAGTTCTGCCTCGAAGACCTGACCACCTGGGACCGGAACATGGCCCTGTTGAGCGGTATCCACTACGCCGGACTGCTGGAACCCCGCTGACCGGGGTGACATTGGCTAAACTGTGACTTTGCGTATAATGCAGAGCTGATCACCCTGTTACCAACCTCCGCGCATCACAATGAAGAGAATAACAATGAAATTCCCTATCAAACTCTCCGTCTTACTGGCCACCGCGGCAGTCGCAGTCTCTCTGGTCAGTGCCCAGACCAGTCTGTTCCGGGCCCGTCTCTCCGAAGTCCCGGTCACTCCCCAGACCTACCGGACCATAACCGGGGTTGGCGAGGTTTTCGCAACCCTCAATGGCTCCACCCTGAGCCTGACCGGCACTTACGAAGGAATGAGCTCGGCTGCCACCGCCGCCCATGTGCACAATGCACCGAAAGCCATGAACGGCCCGCCGATCGGTGCGATAGAAGTGACATCTGCCCCTTCCGGAGAAGTGAGCGGCAGTCTTGAATTGACTCCTGAACAGGTTACCGCGCTGCGAAACGAAGAGCTTTACATCGTCATTCACAGCGAAAACAACCCTGGCGGCGAGATTCGTGGCTGGCTGTTACCCAGAGAATCCTAGAGGACTGAGCAAATGAACAATAACAATTTCAGTAAATTGAATCCCCTGCTGTCCCTCGCGGTTTCGCGGGCCGTAGCCAGAATGGCTCTGCCACTGGCGCTGACAGGACTGGTCCTCGCCGCCTGTTCACAACAGGACTCCAGTACCGCGGTCGATCCCGGCCCACGGACCTACACGGCCACCCAGGCCGAGACCGGTGCCGGGCTTTTCGCCACCAATTGTGCAGCCTGCCATGGCGCCAACCTGCAGGGAACCGCGCTCGGTCCCATGCTTTCCGGTTCCGACTTCCTCGCCAAATGGGGTAATCAGACCGCCGCCTCGCTGATCGCCAATATCGAGGCCAATATGCCCCCGGGTGGCAACGAGAATCTTGCCGAGTCGGACTATGTCGATATCGCCGCCCACCTGTTTGCAACCAACGGCATGATCCCGGGCCAGGTACCGCTGAGCGCCGCTTCCAACATCACCATCGCGGCCTATGTGGCCCGGCAGGGTGCCGGCGCGGCATCACCGCAACGCACTGAACCGGAAGCTCCGGTGGGCCTGGTGGAAACCGGCACCGTGGAAAATTTCGTCCCGGTTACCGACGCCATGCTGACCAATCCGGATCCGGCTGACTGGCCGATGTGGCGTCGCAATCATTACGCACACAGCTACAGCCCCCTCGATCAGATCAATCGAAGCAATGTTCAGGATCTGAAACTGGAATGGGTCTGGAGTATGAAAGACGGCGACTCCGAGCCCGCTCCCATTGTTTACAACGGCGTTATCTACCTGATCAATCCGAGCAACATCGTCCAGGCTCTGGACGCGAAGTCCGGAGAGCTGATCTGGGAATACCATGCCGGTCCGGCCAACCGCCAGGACATGCGTAATATCGCCATCTACAACGACAAGATCATTCAGGCCACCACCGATTCCAGGCTGCTGGCCCTGGATGCCCGGACTGGCGAGAAAGTCTGGGAAACCGTGGTTGCCGATGTCGGTGAGGGGTTTGTCAATTCCAGCGGGCCACTGATCGCCGACGGCAAGATCATACAGGGGCAGGCCGGCTGTGCCCGCTACATCGAAGAAAACTGTTACATGACTGCTCACGACGCCAATACCGGTGAACGCCTCTGGGAATGGAACCCGATCGCCCAGTCCAGCGACCCGGTCGGCGGCGATACCTGGGGCGGTCTGGACGATGTTTACCGGGCCGGTGGCGAAACCTGGATCACCGGCAGTTATGATCCGGTCCTGAAACTGACCTACTGGGGGACTGCCCAGCAGAAACCCTGGGCCCCACCCAGCCGCCACATGACCATCAACGATGTAGGTCTGTACACCAACTCCACCGTGGCTATCAACGTGGATAATGGTGAGCTGGAATGGTTCTTCCAGCATGTACCGGCCGAGGCACTGGACCTGGACGAGGTGTTTGAACGGGTACTGGTCGATCGCGGGGATCAGAAGCTGGTGCTGTCTCTCGGCAAGCACGGCATCCTGTGGAAGAACGATCGGGTTACCGGCAAATTCCTGGGCTTCAAGGAGACCGTTTTCCAGAATGCCTTCACCAATATCGACCCGGATACCGGTCTGGTGACCTACCGGGAGGATATCCAGAATGCCCGGCTGGATGAATGGATTCCTGTCTGTCCCAGCAGTACCGGAGGCAAGGACTGGCATTCCATGACTTACCACGAACCCACCGGTACCATCATCGCGCCGTTGAGCCAGACCTGCCTGGAAAACAACGCCCGTGAAGTCGCGCTGGTGGAAGGTGGCGGCGGGCTGGCTTCCAGTCGCCGCTTCTTTGAGATGCCGGGCTCGGACGGCAATATGGGCAAGCTGGGAGCTTATAACGTGGACACCATGGAAGAAGTCTGGAAGTACGAGCAACGGGCCTCATTCCATACCGGCACAGTCTCGACTGCCGGCAACCTGGTATTCGCCGGTGATCTGGACCGTTACTTCCGCGCCCACGACGTGGCAACCGGGGAAATCCTCTGGGAGACCCGTCTCGGCACCTCGGTGCAGGGACATCCCATCGTCTTTGCCGTGGACGGCAAGCAGTACATTGGGGTAACCACCGCACTGGGCGGTTCCAGTCCGCGCACGGTACCCGGCGTCATCGCGCCGGAAATTCGCTATCCGGATAACGGCAACGCCCTGTACGTGTTCAGCCTGCCTGACTGATCCTTCTGCACTGGTGAAACAGGTCATTTCCGGCCTGTTTCACCAGTTTGATCTAGCTCAAACTTAACTCCCTTAGCAATGTCGCTGGAGTGGCATTTTCTCTACTATGCCTCAATCCGCTCCGCGTGGCGGCGCCGACCGGCCAGCCCTGACAGGCGTCTGCGGGCCGCCCGGGTAGCCCGACCCCGGCAACCTTGCCTCCCAGGCGCAGCGCACCGGCCTTCACTGTGAAACCGGCCGGTGTATTTCCAGTAGAGAGGAAACACCATGAGAGTAGTTGAATCACTGTTTGCCAGCGCATCGCTGGCGGTCGCCGCCCTGGGACTGGTTTCCACCGCGACAGCCCAGTCCATCACCTTCCATAAGGACATCGAACCCATCCTGCAGCGCAGTTGCCAGCATTGTCACCGGGACGGCGGCGTGGCGCCCATGCCGCTGGTCACCTACGAACAGGTGGCACCCTTCGCCGGACTGATTGAATACAAAACCGGCATCCGCGATCGCGCTGGCGCGATGCCTCCCTGGTATGTCGAAAAAGACATCGGGATCCAGCACTTCAAGAATGATCCGTCCCTGTCGGATCAGGAAATCGAGGCAATCTCCCGTTGGGCCAGAACCGGGGCACCGGAAGGTGATGTGACGGATGCTCCGGTCGCACTGGCATTTGACGACAGCGTCAAGTGGACGCTTGGAAAACCGGACCTGATCGTCACTACCGAAGACTTCTTCATGCAGGCGGGACGACCCGACTGGTGGGGAGAAATTGCCCGGGCCCCCACCGGCCTGAGCGAAGATCGCTACGTGAAGTCGGTGGAAATCGTTGAGGTCAACGATGTCCCCAGCGCAGGCAGCGGGCGCGAAACAGTCGGTGGCCGTTACATTTTCCATCACATGATCTGGCGTACCGAAGTGCATGATGAAGACGGTAACCCAGTTGCCGGACAGACGGTCAACTGGCCGGTTCACGAAGTGGGTCGTAACCCGGATATCTTCGACGAGGATGCCGGACGCCTGTTGCGTGCCGGCTCGGTATTCGCCACCGATTCGGTGCATATGCATTCCAATGGCCGTGATACCACCGGTCACCTGGAGATCGGCTTCCGTTTTCAACCCCGGGGCTACGAGCCCAAGTACAAGCCTTCCTTCCTGGGGCTGGGTAACGGCGTCGATATCAGCATTGCCGGTGACGAAAAAGATCAGGAGCTGCACGCCTACACGGTGCTGAATGAACACACCAAGGTAATCACTTTCGAACCGCACCTGCACGCGCCAGGTGAGCGCATGTGCCTGGAGGCAATCTGGGGCTATACCGTGGAAACCCTGTCCTGCGTAGGGTACGATCACAACTGGGTGCGCGGTTATCCGTTCGAAGACGACTATGCACCACTATTACCCAAGGGGACAATCCTGCATATTGTCGGTTACTTCAACAATACCGACGAAAATCCAAACGTCCCTGATCCGCGCAACTGGCAGGGGTCGGGCAATCGCTCGGTTACCAATATGTTTATCGATCTGGGTATCCGGGTCACTATGTCCGAAGAACAGTTTTTCGAGGCCATGGAGGAACGCCGCCAGAACCTCGATCTCGGACCCAACGATCATGTCATCGGTTGTCCGTTATGCCTGGCGCCTTTGATCGCACCAGTTCCGCAGACAGCCGAGAGCGCTGATGACCTCAGCGACGACGTCGCCTTCCAGGGAGCAGAATAAGGAGTTGATGAAAATGAGAATAGCTGCCCTTTTAACCCGACCGCTTGCCGTTGGCCTCAGCCTTGGCCTGACCACACTGCTGGTCGGCGTGTTTGCCAGCCAGTCAGCACTGGCACAGCTAAGTTACCGAAGTGGACAACACGTGGAGCCGGCCTATGAAGGCTGGCGTCCCAATGACGATGGGAGCATCAGTCTCGTATTCGGTTATTTCAACGAGAACTGGGAGGAGACTCCCGAGATACCGATCGGAGACAACAATTACTTCTCACCCGGTGCCCGGGATCAGGGACAGCCCACCCATTTCCTGCCACGACGCAATCGCTTTACCTTTGAAGTAGTGGTACCGGCTGACTTTGGCGACGAGGAGGAACTGGTCTGGACGCTGACCTCTCCCAATGGCGTAACCAAGAAAGCTTATGCAACCCTGTTGCCGGATTACAAGATCGACGACATTATCATCGCCTCAGAGACCGGGTCCCTGGGGGCCGGGACCAGCAGTCCGGAATCCCGGGCCAATGTGCCGCCGCAGGTGGAAATCATTGGCGATCGGGTGAGAACTGTCCACACCGGGGAAGCTCTGCACGTGCAGGCTCGGGTTACCGACGACGGAATCCCCAAGCCTGGACGGGTGGGGAGTACCAGTTCTCTCCATCCGAAAAGCCCGGAAGAATGGAAGAAGGAAGTCCTGGACCCACCGTCGCGGGTGACGGTGGGTAAGGTGAATGGGCTGTTTCTGTCCTGGAACAAGTACCGGGGCCCGGGCGAAGTCAGTTTCGAGCCGCCCCAGGTGAAGCCCTGGGAGGATACCCGGACCTCAGCCAACTCCCCCTGGAGTGCCTTGTGGATGCCCCCGGAAATACCCGCCGATGGC
Source organism: Pseudomonadales bacterium (assembly GCA_024234395.1). Classification (GTDB taxonomy): domain Bacteria; phylum Pseudomonadota; class Gammaproteobacteria; order Pseudomonadales; family Pseudohongiellaceae; genus NORP240. The sequence continues at coordinate 1,295,225 of JACKOH010000002.1, read as the reverse complement.
ATTTACGATGTCGAAGTCAGTTTCAGTGAACCAGGACAGTACACATTGTGGGCCAGGGCCGATGACGGAGGCTTGTTCCAGGACCAGTTTCTGGAGGTCACCGTACTCCCCTGAAATTTTCTATCGAACCACAGAAATAATAATAAAAACAATGACCTCAGGCGGCCGGCGTAAAAACCGGCCGTTTTTTTCTGGCTCCGGTGTGCAGCTGCTCAGGCCTGAACCTGGCGCAGACCTGTGCCTTATTTATGAGCGCGAATCTCCAATTCTCTGCCCTTTTCGGGGGCTATAGCCACCGATACCGCACTAATATAGTGCATCACGATTTTCCCGAGACCTCCCCAAACCCTCCCCGATCTGCTGCAGGCCACGCCGTTAAAGGTCTTGCGGATTCTGGCAGGGTTCTTGCTCAAGCGATGGGCAGGGGGCATTCATTGCCTTTTTACTTAACCACTCAAGGGAAAAGTTTAAATATGAAAACTCGAATTCTTTCTTTGGCGGCTGCCGGTCTGTTAGCTACTGCGGGTTCTGTTCACGCCCAATCGCTGACTGCCAATGCCGGTGCCAGCAATAATTACATCTGGCGCGGCCTGACCCAGTCGTCCAACGAAGCCGCCGTCTCCGGTGGAATCGACTATGCTGCCGATGGTGGTTTTTACATTGGCACCTGGGCTTCCAACGTCAACTATGCCGCGGACGACGTATTCTCCTACGAGAACGATATCTACGCCGGTTTTGGCGGTGAAAGCGGTGACGTGGCCTGGGACATCGGGTACCTGTACTACAACTACGATGCTGAAGCAGAATTCGACTTTGCTGAAATCTACGGTTCCATCGGCATCGGTGGTTTCACCCTGGGCGCTTACGTACTGGCCAATACTGAAGCCGACGAAGGCCCCGGCCAGGACTTCGGATTCGGCAGCACCACTTACCTCTACGCGGATTACGCTGTGGACGTGGGCGACGGACTGGAACTGGGCTTCCACATCGGCCGTCACGCCGGTGACTTCAACGAGGCATTCAATGGCGTTCCTGGCGACTATGTCGACTATAACGTGTCGCTGTCCAAGGACGGTTTCAGCTTCATGATCACCGATACCGATCTGGACGACGCCGGCCCCGAAGGCCTGGACAATGACGCCGTCAAGTTCGTAGTCAGCTACTCCATGGATTTCGAACTGTAAGACTCCCTCTTTTCTCCTCGCATGACGCCGGGACAGGCCGCAGGCCTGCTCCCGGCTTTTTTTTATGCACCACCTTCATCGCCATGATGAGCCCGCCTGACCGGTTCCCATGTACCGGGCAAATGGGGTATCTTCGCAGCACGGTCCTGCGGTACGACCCCGAATAACGAGGAATTGCTGAATGCCCCTGCCGGCCGGCTCCCGGGCAGCCAGCGTCCACCTATAACAAGCTGCGTCCGGTGCACGCGACGCGCCACCCCCAGCAAGAAAAAAACGGAGTTTGCCATGGTTTCCCTGCCACTTTCGCAATCCCAACCCGGGTTACGTCCATGTCCCCGGCGCGCATTCATCCTGCCTGCCCTGTGCAGCCTGGCGCTGCTGCTGCCGGCAGCGGCCGGTTTCGCGCAGAATGTCGCCGACAATCCTTACCAGGTCATCTATAACTGGGGCCGGTTACCGGGCGGTCGCGACATGGGCGTGGTCACCGGAGTTCATCCGGATCCCGATGGCGAACATCTGTGGGTAATGGAACGCTGTAGCGCCAACCAGTGTGCCGGTTCCAGCCTGGATCCCATCCACCAGCTGGACCGGGACGGCAATGTCGTGAAGAGTCTCGGTGCGGGGCTGTTTGCCTGGCCACATGGTTTCGACGTGGACGAACAGGGCAACATCTGGGTTACCGAAGGCGCTCCGGAGGGTGATGCACGGGGTGGACCCGGTTTCGAGCGTGGCATGGGCCACCAGGTCATCAAGCTCAACCCGGACGGTGAGGTGCTGATGCGACTCGGCGAGGCCGGAGTCCCGGGGGATGACGCCACGCATTTCAATGGGCCTGCGGCCATTGTCGTGGCACCGGGGGGAGAATTCTGGGTCGCCGACGGCCATCGCGGCGGTAATAACCGGGTGTTGAAATTCTCTGCCGACGGGCGGTTGCTGCTGCAGCTGGGCGGTGGTATCGATTCGCTCAGTCGCGAATCCGGTTATTTCAACGATCCTCATGATCTCAAGATCGATTCCCAGGGCCGGCTGTTCGTGGCGGACCGGGGTAACAACCGCATCCAGATTTTCAGCCAGGACGGCGAGTTACTGGATATCTGGACCCAGTTCGGCCGTCCCAGCGGGATCTGGATAGACGCCAACGACAGAATTTTCGTTGCCGATGGCATGTCGGGCCGACAGTGGAATCGCGGCTGGCAACGTGGCATCAGAATCGGTGACGCCAGAACCGGCTGGGTAACCGAGTTTATCCCCGATTACGAGGTGGAGAACGGCAGTGGCATCGAGTTTCTGGCTTCCGACCGGGAGGGCAACATCTATGCCGGTCAGGTGGGTCGTCAGCGGTTTGAGAAATACGTGAGATTTCGCCCCTGAAGCCCGCGGGCGACCCGATTCGGGGCACCGGCTGGCATTCAGGACCCACCGCACCGGCACGGTATCAGTCAGCGTCGGTGGCCATCTGCAGCAGAACATTGCCGGTCTTGCGACCGCTGTCCAGGTACCGGTGGGCTTCGACCATCTGCTCAATGGTATAGCTGCGTTCGATTACCGGTTTGATCTTTTCTTCAGCCAGCAGGGTCGCCAGGTACTCAAGATCCTCCCGGTGGTAGCCTGCTATGGCAATACGCACTTTCCGGTCCGTACTGTAGGCACCCCAGAACCGGCGCAACATCTGCCCGCTGGGAGCATTGCCCAGTACCAGGTAACCGCCGGGTTTCAACGCCTTGAGACAGGGGGAATAGGATGCCTTCCCGACGATATCGACAATCACGTCGTACGCTGACTCACGGTCGGCAAAATCTTCCTGCTCATAGTCGACCACATGATCGGCCCCCAGTCCCAGCAGGGTGCTGAGCTTGCGGTGATGGTCGACTGCGGTCACCTCGGCACCCATCAGCTTGGCAAGCTGTACCGCCAGCGTCCCGATACTGCCCCCCGCCCCATTCAGCAGGACCTTGTCACCCGCCTTGACCTGACCGACCCGCAGGAAATGCAGGGCGCTGCTGCCACCGACCGCAATACAGGCCGCCTCGTCGAAGCTCACGTCGTCAGGAATCCGGGTTAGCCAGCGGGTTTTCTGACACAGGAATTCGGCATAGGCGCCGCCCAGTCCGGTGGGGGCGAAAACCCGGTCTCCCGGCGCAAAGTCGGAGACGCCCTCGCCCACCGCTTCAATGGTACCGGCGAACTCCTGCCCCAGAATCTTAATCCGCGGCCGGAATACCCCCACCACCAGGCGGATTGGCAGCCAGAACAGTGCATGCATCTGAAATCGCCGTAATTCCGCGTCACCGGCGAAGATATTCGCTACCGAATTGCGAATCAGCACCTCCCCGGCACGAGGTTCGGGTTTGTCCATTTCCCTGACCACCAGGGTTTCCGGGGGACCGTAGCGCGTCCAGATTACCGCCTTCATTCAATTTCCCATCTGTTGAGCATATTAACCGGAGCCGGCGCAGCACTCCGTGCCGGACCGGCACTGCCGGGCGCCATTCAGGAACCAACCGCCGATTGTATGATAGTTCTTCCGCTCTGACATCCTTGCCAGCACACCCGGTCCGGGCTGCTTTACAGGTTCAAAATCAAAGCATTGGCATGAGTAACAGCTGGAAAACCAGGACGTTGCGGACCCGCTGAGTGGAACAGTCGCGAGTCCGCAGAACATTTACGCGATGGCCGGGCGACCTGTCCGCAGGGGAGTATGGGGATTCAGGGCTTACTACTGAAGCGTGTCGATCTCTTCCTGAAGTCGGTGACGCCGATCGGTGACGATGGACTCGAGAACCCGTACCCGTTCCTCGAGTTCTCGGGTTTTGGACTCCAGCTTTTCATTGACTGCCTGCAATTCCGTAGAATTTGAACCGGCACGCACCTTCAGGACTTTAACCCGATAATCCATGTAGACGCAGAAAGCCACAAAGCCGAAGATAAGGGCCAGTAGGGGTATATCATCCATCTCGGAATCTCCAACGGCAGCTGCTGGGATCATCGAGAATAACCCAATCGCCACGGAAAGGTAATTGAAAGGTAATTGAAAGGTTATCGAAAGGTAATGGAAACCTGCTGCCGGAAACGGGTGCTCTGTTCCCTGGCCAGTGTCCTGGGGTGTCGATAGCCGGCCGATTCCACCTCCTGCTACGCGGATTCCGGACGCTAACTAGATTGTGTTTCCTGCAACAGCCATTAGTTTCCTGCAACCATGAATCTCACTGCTGACAGCGCCACCAATATCAGGTTGAGAGCATTTCTATTGGGCGTGACAGCACCACTGGCGGTGCTGGTGCTGTCTCTTAAATCACTGCGCGTTTTCGGCCTGAGAGAGTTCGAAAATCTCCCTGAAGCTCTATCGCTGTATCGTTCTGATTGCCTGCTGTTACTGTTGTTTTATCTGTTCGGCAGTGCCGCCCTGGTGGTACTGAGAAAACACCATGCGACCACCCAGGCTGCTTTTCAGGCAGCCGCCATTCTCTGGGCCTGTATTGAGACTATCGCACACCAGTTCTATGTTGCTACCGGATCCACCATCGATTTCGGCATTTTTCTTTTCTCAATTCAGCGACTGGGTGATACCGCTCAGGTTTTTCTCAGCGAGACTCCATTGCTGCTGGTGATACTGCTGGTTGAGGTTGTCGCGGTGATCCTGTTCCTGCCCCGGTATATCATCCGCCGACCAGCCCCCACTGCCGATCCGAAGAGAATGGGGGGCAAGTCCCAGGTAGCAATTGGCAGCGTGTTGTTAATCTCCAGTGCCTGGTCGGTCCTTCCGGTTTCTCAAGTCAATAATCCCGGATTTTCCAGGTCCAACCTGATCAACTTCGCCTTTTCCATGGTCAGAATGGATCAGGAAATTACCGGCGGAGAGGTGACGCGGGAATCTTTGATGACACTTTCGCTCGGATCTGACAATCCGCAGGCGGAACGGAAGAACCTGGTTATCGTCATCCTCGAGTCGACCCGGGCCAGTGCCACGACTCCCTACAATGGGGAACTTCCCACCACTCCGTTTCTCAATTCTCTCAAGGAAAAAAGCCTGTTTGTGGAGCGCGCTTACGCAGTGATGCCGCATACTTCCAAGGCGCTTGTCGCTTTACTGTGCGGCGTGGAACCTCATCTCACCATGCCGATAACCGAGGCAACGGAGGATGGTATCCCGGCACCCTGCCTTCCCCGGTTGCTTGCCGAAACCGGCTACCGAAGTGTCTTTTTCCAGTCGGCGACGCAGAGCTTTGAAGCCCGCGACGGACTGGTGCAGAACCTTGGTTTTGATGAGTTTTTCCCACTGGAAAGGCTTGACCAGGAAGGCATGGAGCCAGCCAATTACTTTGGCGTCGAGGATGCCGTGATGTTAGCCGGTAGCAGGGAATGGCTGACTGCCAACGCCGAACAGGGACCCTTTCTTGCCACCTACCTGACCAGCACCCCCCACCACGACTACCTGGCGCCCCGCCAGCGCTATGGTTTCCAGCAATTCTCCACCGACGATGAGTTCAACCGCTACCTTAATTCGGTACATTATGTTGATCAGTTTTCCAGGGAACTGTTCGAACAATATCAGGCCATGGGTCTGGACAGAAATACACTGTTCGTATTTGTCGGTGATCACGGCGAGGCGTTCGGGGAACACGGCAGGAACCAACACGACAATATTCTGTGGGAGGAAGGGCTCCATGTCCCGTTGCTGATCTTCGACCCCCGGTCCCCGATCGGGAAGCGTATAACCAGGCCGGTCAATCAGCTGGATCTGCTGCCCACGCTGACCAATCTGCTTGGTTATACGCTTGCCGGTGCACAACTTCCCGGCCAGTCCTTCTGGTCTGATGATCCGCAGCGCAAGCTGTTCGCGCACTGCTGGTATGAACTGAACTGCATGGCGGTAATCGACGGGTCTCACAAATACATCGAGCACTTCGGCCGGCGCAACAACGAATACTTCGATCTGCTCAGCGACCAAGCCGAGTCCAGCAATCGGCATGCGGATCTCGACTCAGACCGGATTGAGCACCTGCGGAGGGATCTTTTCTCGTGGCGCCGGGCCGTAAACGGGCTGTATCAGAAATCCGCAGAAGACTGACTTTGCTGCGGATTAAAGCAGTAGCGCTGAAAAACGTCTGCCATCTCGTCTGAATAGACCGGCTGCCAGCAGGGGGAGGTCATGAAAGTTTCGGCATGCCCCTCACCTGCCCGGACTACCGCCCAGCTCAACCCATCCAGAGTCGCTTCCCAATCCGCTTCTTCCTTCTCCACGGCAAAATAGTTTTTCAAGCGCTGGTCGGGATAATTGGCATTCAGTGCATGCAGATATACTTTTGTTACAGGTGTCCTATATAACAGATAACCGGCAAACATATAGTCAGCAAAGACCGGTGCTGAATACAGCTCAGGATGAGTGTTGATCCAATCCATGGCCGCCTCCGGTACATTCTGAGAATGCAGACCGACCCTGATCGTCCCGCTGAAAAGCAGCAGCAGCGAGGACGCCACAATCAGCAGGGGCCAGCCGATGCCGCTCCGGGTTCCTTGGTCTTCCTCAAGGCGCCCGGAAGATTCCAGCACCAGCCGCCCGAACCGGTTGCCGGGTAATTCAAGCCAGCTCTCCAGGTATCCTGCCGCAACCGACAGCAGGATCAGACCGAAGAAGGGGATATTCCGCGCCGAGGTGGCCGCCGCGTAACCGAGCCCGGCCAGCAGTAACCAGTCCCGTAACGTCACCTGACGCCAGCGCGCCAGGAGTGGCAGCACCGTCGCCACACCGGCTACGGAAAGCACCCATAAACTGCCATTGGCAAATATGGGCGGCAGGAAGTCGGTTGTGGAACCGAGCAGAAAGTCATTGTTCAGAAATGCCAACAGATGTTGATGCAGGCCCCAGCCCCAGGGATTAACGAACGATGCCAGCAGATAAACCACTACCAGGGCAACGGCCTGAAGAAACTGTTCTCCTGCCATTCCCCTGGCAAACCGGTAACCGCGATCAAGCGCAAATACTCCGGTCAATGCCAGACCGATCAGAAAGCCACCGTGCAGATTGCTCCACAGCAACATGAGTAAAGCACCTTGCCACAGAGTCGATACGAAGGGTTTCCGTCCCGCCTGCCAGGCTTCCAGCCACGCCATCAACACCACGATTGCCGCCCAGCTGACCAGGTGTGGCCGAATGATCAGGTGTATCCGCAGGGTAATCAGAACGAAGATTACATAAACCAGGGCTATCCAGAGACAGACACCCTGTTTCCTCATGCGGGCAAACAGGCCGGCCATGAGGGTTCCCATCAGTAGTGAGGCAAGCAACAGTGGACCCATCAGTCCCAGATGCCGGTCCAGCCAGGCAACCACGACCTCGAACAGCCACTCCTGCAGCACCGGTGCCTCCGTTACACCACTGAGCAATGGGTCGACCTGAGGCAACCCGCCGTCGAGAACCGCGCGACCGTAGAGAATGTGGATGACCAGATCGGAATCGATGCTGACCCAGTGCGAAGCCATCAGGCTCATCAGCAGAAATCCTGCACACCAGGCCAGGGAAGTGAAATTCAATCCGAATGCCCCGCCAATTTTCATACACGTGCCGTTATTGCCTGGTCAGCTGATTTGTTGCTTGATGAATCCATGCAGGTGCCGACAAGACTACTTTCAGCATAGAAACAGGTCGTTTCCCGTTGTCCGATTCCGATTCAATGCAAAGCCGGTCCCGTGTTGCGACCGCAAAGGATTTCCGGTGCACCAGGGCGGAAAACGGACTGCTGATTTTTTTCATCGTCCTTGCCAGCCTGATTGCCCTTATTGTATCGGCAACCGATAGCTCACCCGAAGTTCTCTATGAACAGAACCGCATCGACCCCCTGGTTTTCAGGGCCGCGGGTAATCTGCTGCGGGACGGTGAGTCCCCCTATTCCCTCGCTAACCAGGTGCAGAACATCGCGGCGGACCGGCTGAACGGTGAGGTGCCGCCATTCGCCATACCCTTTTCCTACCCACCCAATGCCCTGCCGCTGTTTCAATTGCGGACCCTGGGCCCCCCGGCATTGAACGCCGCCTTTCACGCCGCGGTCTCAGTGTTGATATTCCTGACCAGCCTGGCACTGCTGACGCGCCGCTATATCGACAATGCCACCGCCCGGCTGGTTATTGTATTTGTGGCGGCATTCTGGACGCCCGGCCTGCTCGATGTAGAGTTGTCCCAGACCGGGCATCTGGCCGGCTTTCTGGCCACCTCTTTTGTGCTGACATTCGACCGCAGGCCCCTGCTTGCCGGCATTTTTCTGGGCCTGTTGGCTTTTAAACCGCAATATGCGCTACCACTGGGGCTGCTGGCCCTGAGCAGGCACGCCTGGCCCCTGATACTCGCGTCGCTGGCTACCTTTGTCGCATCCTGCCTGTTAAGTCTGCTCCTCTACGGAATCTCCATGTGGCCGGAATTCTGGCGCAGTGCCAGCTCTCTCAATACCACCATTTTCCACATGGAAAGCTGGCTTGGAGCCGCTGCTCTGCTGTGGCCGGATCGTCTGGAACAGATTCACAGCCTGGGGATACCGGTCTATGCAGTCGGTATGGCTCTGCTCGGAACCCTGCTGTATCGCTGGCGACAACGACTGGACCTGCTGGACGCAGCCGCGCTGGCGCTTGTTGTTACTATCCTGATCAGCCCCAACACCCATCCTTATGACCTGAGTCTGTTTTTTATCCCGGTACTATTCTTCACCCGCCACTTCAGGATGCGGATCTGGTTCGTGGAGCTGGTGTTTCTGTTCTTTCTGTTTCCGAATATTTTTGTTTCCGTCTCAATACTGCGCTTCTGTTTCCTGCTGCTGTGTCTGGCGCTGCTGATCTGGATTGTCAGCCACGATGCAGGCCGGCAATCCGAAAACTCCGGACTGCCGGCTCATTGAGCCTGCTTTCAGTCAGTAGCCAACTAGTGTCCTGTCCGGTTAATTCGTCGCATTTCAGCGTCAGGGGCTGCGCTCGCTGTGATTTCTCAGCAATCCGACCCCGGCGGCAGCCATCATCACGGCAACCACGCCATTGAGGTAATTGAAAAACGCGTAGGGTGCGTAATCCAGCACCGCAACACCCAGCGTTGCTGAATAAAAAGCGCCGGCCGTAGTCCAGGGAATCAGCCCGGTCGTCAGGGTGGCGCCTTCCTCGACACTGCGCGACAGGACCGCGGGATCCAGGGCCTGATCCTGGTAGCGCTGCCGGAACAGCTGGCAGTTGAGAATAATGGAAATATAGGCCTCGCCCATTGCCATATTGCCCACCAGCCCGGCAATAATAGTCGACCCGACCAGGGCGGCAACCCGCTTCACCCGTGCCAGAAACCCCGCCAGCAGTCGCGCCAGGATCCCGGATTCGTGCAGTATGCCGCCCAGCGCCAGGGCCATCAGTGCCAGCAGCAGGGTCCAGGCCATGCTGCTGATCCCGCCGCGGCCCAGCAGCTCGTCCAGACTGGCGATGCCGGTGGTGCCGGGCGTGTTCAGCCACAGCGCATTCAGCACTACGGCAAAGTCCCGGCCCTGGTAGAAAATGGCAATCAGGACGGCGAGCAGGATGCTGACCGACATGGCGACTTCCGGTGCCACCCGACGCACACTCAACACCAGCATGCCCAACAGCGGCAGGAAGACGATCAGCGGTTGCAGACGGTAGCTGGCTGCCAGCGAGGCTCGAATGCTCTCCAGTTCCTGGACTGGCACCGGAGGAGGAGCCAGGAAGAAGCCGAACCCGGTGAGGATAAGCAGGGTCAGCAGGTAGGTGGGCAGCGTGGTATACAACATCGACCCGATATGCCGATAGAGGGTGGTGCCGGCACTCATGGCAGCCAGGTTGGTGGTATCGGAAACCGGCGACATCTTGTCGCCGAAGGTGGCACCCGCCACCACGGTGCCCGCTACCAGGGGCAGGGAAATCCCCATGGCGGTGCCGATCCCGATTAACACCACACCCATGGTGCCGGCAGTACCCCAGGAAGTTCCGGTTGCCAGCGACATGACACTGCACAGCAGCAGGGCCACCACCAGGAACCAGGCGGGACTCAGTAACAGCAGGCCATAGTAAATCAGGCTGGCGATTGTGCCGGCCTGCATGAAGCTCGCAATCACCATACCGATCAGCAGAAAGATATAAATGGCCGGTAATGCCTGGCTGATAGCCTGGCTCATCATGTGCCTGATGGCCCGGTAATCGTGGCCTAGCAGCCGGGCATGCAATCCCGCCCACAACAGGCACAGAAACATCAGGCTGTGCAGATCCACCAGCAGAATAAACAGGCCACTGGAAAGCAGCAGCAGAATTCCCGCCATGCATGTCAGTGCCTGTAAAAATCCAGGAACCGGAATCTGCCTGCCTGATGCGTGTCGCAAGGCCGTGCTGTCCTCTCCCGACTGCGTCATGACGTCACCGGTGCGGCAGGCCAAAGCCCATGCTGCCATGCCATGGCGGCAATGCAACTGCGATCCGCCAGTGCGGCCCTGATCCCTCTTTCACCCATGGAAATCTCCCGACTGCTCCAGCTGAATGCTGGGATATCCGGAATTTACCCCGATTCCGGGACAAAAACACGCCTGATTCCCGGGTCTGCGAGTGGACACCGGGCAGTCTGCTGCAGCGACCGGAACCCTGCTGCCCGGTATGAACCCTCTCGACTTTATTCCCGGTATTGGTTAGCATCTTTTAAAAGAATTAAAACGTCCCGCCCGACCAGCCAGCGGAATAATGTAAGGCGTTGATCTGAATACATTTCTGGCGGTTAATCGCAGTACGGGGCGGCCTACTCAAGCCAACAGGAGTTGTGCCATGAAAACACCAACCGCCGTATGCAGCTCTCTCTTCCTCGCCATTGCTTTCGCCGCCTCCGGCCAGGCCCTGGCCCAGGGAGATTCCAATTGGGAAGTACCGAGGACCATTGACGGCTTTCCCGACCTGCAGGGAGTCTGGGAAAACAATACCATCACGCCGGTCGAGCGGCCCGACGTATTCGGGGACAAACAGTTCCTGACCGATGCTGACGTGGAATTTCTGGAGCAACGCCTGAAGGAAATCTACGCCGCCGGCGAGGATGCCCTGTTTGGCGAAGGGGTGCTCGAGGCGGCCTTCAGTGGTGAAATCGTTTCCTATGACCCGTCCACCGGCAATTACGACTCCCAGTGGATGGCGGAACGCACTATCCACCGGCGCACTTCACAGATTATCGACCCCCCCAATGGCAAGTTTCCGCCCCGCACCGAAGCGGCTATTCAGGCTGGTCGAGAGTTGCGGGAATGGCGCGAGGCGCACCCGGCTGATTCCTGGCTCGACCGGCCGCTGGGTGAGCGCTGTGTCAGTTTCGGCGCCCCGCGGCTGGGATCCGGCTACAACAGCTACTGGCAGATCGTACAGGCAAAAGATCACGTGGTGATCTATCAGGAAATGGCCCACGATGCACGCATCATCCCGATTACCGACAAGCCCCATATCGACGAGGACATCAAACTCTGGCATGGCGATTCACGGGGCTGGTGGGACGGTGACACGCTGGTCATAGAAACCACCAACTATTCCGAGCGCAGTGACTCGGCCCCGGGTACGGTCAGAAAGGTCAATGTCGAGCGGCTGACCCGAGCCAGTGACGGCTCACTCCAGTATCAGCTGACCTCCAACGACCCAGGCAGTTTCGCAGCGCCCTATACACGGGAAATCATCTTCGATCACACCGACGACGATATCTACGAGTATGCCTGCCACGAAGGTAACTACGGAATGCGGAATATTCTCTCAGGTCATCGCGCCGAAGAGCGCATGGCGGCGGATCAGGCATCCAACGACTGACAGCCTCGCAGTAATCCGACTGCAGAATCCGGCCGGCGGAAGAAGCGCTTCTGCCGGGCCGGCAAGCCAGGGAAAATGTTGACCATACGGCTGCCCGGACCGGAGACCGCGACGTTTCACCTTGCCGATCAAGCTCAATGCGGCATCCTGACCAAAACATCCACGACTTAACGAAAACCTACGCAACCGGGAGTATTTTATGCTTGCCAGAACACTTTTGACCGCCTCGATCCTCAGCTTTGCCACCGGCGCCTTTGCCGGTCCACCGGCAACCATAGCGGACCTCAATTGGATGACCGGCAACTGGGCTGCAGCGCTGGGACCCAACCAACTGGAGGAGAACTGGATCAAGGCAGAGGGCGGTTCAATCGCGGCCATGGTGCGCATGACCGGCAATGAAGCCACCAGCATGTTCGAAATGATCACGATTGAAGAAAAAGACGGATCCCTGGTTCTGCACATCCAGCAGTTCGACCCGGGCTTCATGGCACGTACGCCCGCTCCACAGGAAATGGAGCTTTCCGAAATAGGCGACAACAGTGTCAATTTTGTCGCTGTCTCCGAAGGGGGCATGGCGGCGCTTGGATACAGCCATCCCGATCCTGAGACTTTCATTATTCATGTCGGCCAGCCCGGTGGCAACACCGTCGATATCTCACTCAAAAAGCGTGTGGTCTGGGAGCGGGCGGATTGACCGGCTATTGCTGTCCATTCACCGATAAAAGGGGCATATGCCCCGAGGTATAGTGATTAGAAAAGAAGTGCCGGTTATACGCACATGTCCTTCTGATACCATACCCAAAACGAAAAAGCCGCTACCCCTCCGGGTGGCGGCTTTTTTACTGTGTAAAGAATATTCAGAAAGAGATTCAGGTAGTAATTTAGACTCGACTGGGCTACCACCATTATTAACATTTAATCATTCTTGAGTTTACTTAATACAAATATCCTTGGGAGTTACCAAGTTAATTTTTCAGCACCTTCTTCCAGCCAGAGCAACTCAGTTCTCGCACTGATAAGTCACCGTATAATCTATCTCATCGCAGTCACTGCTGCTGCCAGACAGTCCGATCCGTTGGGTCTGGGGAATAGCTGAACCCCTCGACCTTCCTACGAGAATGCCGCTTGAGACGCTTCCTCTGCCAGGGCCAGCTCTGCAGGAACGCTCAAGATCGCCGGTACGGCGAGCGGTAACATAACCCATTTCCAGACATCTGCCGCCTGCAGCAATTTCTGCCGTGCTCCAATCGATATCAGGCGCTGCACCGGGAGCATGAGTGTAAGAGAATTCTACCGTTCCTGCTTCCTGATCCGAACCTGACAGTTCAGGAACGATTGTACCGGAACAGGCGCCAAGGGACAGGATAAATATTGCGAGAAGAAAACGTGTCATTACATCAGCCCTTTTTATTGTTTACATGGTCTTTTTTTTTTCAAATCAACACATAACTGTTGAATTGCATGCTCAATTGACCCGCTTCAAGCCTTTTTTTCATCGAATAGTTGATGCAAAGTGTGCCAATGGTACCGTGTTGTTGAGGTCTGCTTTAGGGGGAAAGACTAAATTCAAATTTTTTTGGTCAAATTTCTGAGCAATTCAACAGACAAGTGATTTCATGTGCAGGACCATCAAAGCTTTGGCGCAGAATACCGCTATTATCCTGGCATGACAATGACACCACAATCCATTAACGGCCTGTGAAGAGACTAAGTTCAATGATGCTGACGTTGCGCGCATGCGCCTAACCGAGGGCCAGACACAGGAAACACCCCTGGAAGTTTCAATGCCCTGGTTTCTAGAATATCCGGCTAACTACTTATGCTGGTGATTGAGCGTCTGACCTGTAGTCCTCAAGACGCAGTAACGCCCGTGATAATATGCGCAGTGTGAGCTGCGTCCTTTAGCAGCGGAGCGGTGTTTGATTTGCTTGCTAACTTTCATGGCCCCAGGTACCTTCCGTCGAAGTACAACCAAGCAATGTCAGATATTGGTAGGAATAACACTGCATTGGAAATATTTTGAATCAACTTGGAACGCTTAAACAAAGCCAAAACTGATAAAACCAAAAAAAGAGCAACTGATATAAATCTAAGAATAATGATTGTATCTGGATCAAGTTCCATGTCAGGAACAACCAAGAGAAACATTGGGTTTAGCGCATATAATACACACCAAATAGAAATAGTTATTGTAAAAAGTACACCAAGATACGTTCGGCCATTGACCAAAAATTGAACGATGAGCATTACAAGAATTACATATGGCATTGATAGGCCGAGACATATCACGTTTCTATGTGCCTCAGGTTAAGCACATCGCTGACCGTGGAAGAAAGTTAACGACCGTTTTCAGCGGCAGCTACGCAGTAGCTGTCCGATGGAGGCTCGCAGGGCCGTAATGAACTGCAAACGCTTGTTATGAATTTTGGTATGCATAATCAAATAAAACTTTGTGAACTAAGAGATGTTTAAAATATCTTCCAGCAAATCCTTTGTCTGCTTGCTTATACGTTTCTTAAACTCAAACTCAATCCTTTCATCTTCTAAACTCTCGATTGATACACCAAAATACTCTGCAAGAACATTTTTCTTCTGCTCTAAGTCATATTTGTCAAAATTTGGAATATAGTGAGTTTTATATTTTCGATGACATAATTCTTTGTAAGCTCGAACAAATTTTTTAGGTGTAATACTTACATTAAATCGCAATGCAAGCTTTTTTATGTAGTGATCTAAAGAGTGTAAAAGCGCTTCGTCATTAATTTCAGCGAAAAAGAATAACCATCCCTTGCTTTTCTGCTCGTAAATACATCCAGTTACTCTTAAATTTAACCTCCACAATAGAAAGTCTACACTCTTCTGCTTCGAGTACTTGTAACTGGTAAAAATAGATACTAAGGATTGTTTTAAGCGGTCTACAGAAGCTGGTCTGACGGTAACTATATTGTCGTAAAACTTATACCCTAAATAATCGAATCCGGCATTAATAGGCCCAATACTGGATTTTTCGGGAACTTTTTCTGGATCATGAATAGTTAAACCTATCTTTCTAAACATTCTGATGACGATGGCTGCAATTTCTTTTGCATTACTAGAGTCACAAAATATAAGAACATCATCAACATATCGATAGTATTTTATCTCTTTAATAGCTTTCAGATTTTTATCAATATTTAACAAATATATTGCTGCCAAGATATTGGATACAGCTAAACCTTGCGGCACACCACGTAAAGCAGGAACGTCAGTTTCTTTAGAAATGCTGACGGTAGGTGATGAAATTGCTGAACTAATTAGACTTTTGATTTTTGGGTCCCGGATTTTTCTGCCAAGACGCTTGATTAATTCTTTGTGTTTTATTGAGGGATAGAAATTAGTTACATCAAGCTTTATACAAGCATCATACTTCTCATCGATTAAATCGTTTTTAACTTCTCTTATGACTAATTGTGGTAGTTGAAATTCGATGGTGCCACTATATATTTCATCCAAAAAATCGCAGAGCGAACGTAAAGCAATTCGATCACGTACCGTAGGAATAGAGATTTCACGCGGATATTTGTTTCGCCCTTTGCTTATTAACTTTAGCTTGTACTTTGTGAATCTATAATTGCCGAGCCTAGCCTTTCTAGACAATATCTCTATTTGCTCATCTAGCTGAGCTCTAAACGAATATTGATCCAGGTTATCTATACCAACTGCCCTTGAATAAACGATATGTTCAGAAAAGATATTTTTTAACTGCTCTTCAGAAAAATGCTTATTGAATATATCGCTGATTGTCAAAACATTTTTTCCATAGCGACAAAGATAAAAACAGGAAGGAGATAAAGAATGGATAACATAATCGCTCTACGCGCATACCAACATCCAAGAAAGAACCAATGATAATTAGTTGGACACCTATCTAAGCCGTTCTTGAAGCCAGTCTCTGGATCCGGCTTTCCCGGTTTAGTTAAGTGTTCTATACAAAGTGCCAGATAATAATCTCTATCTGAGTGATTCTCACAAACCCCTACTACTTGGTCATAATCTTCAGCTAACTTCTTAATATCAGCATTAACCTCTTTCGATTCTTGATATATCCCATTTAGCGTTTCATAGCATTCTTTTATAAGACCAGCGCGCTCCTTAAAAGAGAGTCCATTAATAAAACCTGAGATACATAACACAAGTACAGAAAATACAACCCATGCGACCCCATTGAGCTCGGGGTTAGTAGATTTAGTATCTAGGTTTAAGTAATAAATCGCTGAAGCAACACTAGAGAATGAATACCAGAGTAACAAAATTTGAGAGTGTAGAGCGTTAGATTTTAGGAGTTTTTCAGTTTGAATCCTTGCTTTTCTTGTCCACCAAACTTTATCTGAAAACGACATTTAATATCCTTATAAAGTGTTCTAGGGTGTCGGTAAGTTACATAGAGTTAACACCCATTTCTGGGCTAGCCATAGAGACTAAGAGCTATTGCTCTTCAATATTAGTTGCACTCACAAGTGAGTGGGTGGCCGAAACCACCACACCCTAGAACTATCTGATCTTATCACTCATAGTGGAAGCTCACACTAATTCATAACGCCCTGGTTAAGGGGCGTGGCGCGCAGTGCCACGTCCCGTTTTGAATTCATTATTGTTATGTGACGCTTGCACTGTGTCTAATCATCTCTAATTGTCAAACAGAACGCAGTGTGCTCCACTCCACTAGGAACTCTAATTGTGCGATTTTGTGTACCAGGAATAGGCTCTTCGCGGAAAACTTCACTTCGACGCCAAAAGCAATGCCAGGCACCATTCTCAGTTGGGTGCTGTAGTACATATTCCCGTCTATAGCCATTCTCATTTGTGATATAAAATGAAATTTCCCAACCCTGTGCCAACAGCTGAGGAAGCTCAATATCCGAACGTTCCCACCAGGGATCAGGAGATTGCGCCGACGATGTAACGCAAATGAAGAAGAGAAGTATTGAGATGCTTAATTTTTGCACTGGCTCCTCCTTAGTCACATAACGCCCTTAACAATAGGCGCGCGTAAGCGCATCCTTTTTGGTTCTATTGTTAAGCGGCTGCTCGAATAGTCTTCTTATACAGCAGCTGCTCGAAGCCTTCAAACTTATCAGTGCCATATCTTTTATAGCCATTTTTCTCAAAAAAACGGATGGCTCCAATTTGGTGACTTAAAGTATCAAGTATTAATGTTTCATAGCCCAATTCTTTACTTCTAGCTTCAAGCTTTTCAAGAATTCGCTGACCTAAGCCTTGTCTTTGAAGCCTGGGATCTACTCTAATCCTCTTTATTTCAGCTGACCCTAAATCGATACATTTCACAGCGCCCATAGCTACTATGATGCCTTCAATTTCTCCGACTAAAAAGTCGCCTCGGCTCGCAATATATGTCGTGTCAATTGAATCTAGGTCGTCATTCCAAGGCCCCGGAATATAGCCGCCAACATCCTCTAGTGCTTTTGTATGCAATTCCAGCACTTGTGGACCATCTGATTCTTCATATCTACGAATGTACACTTTGCCGCTTAACGCCGAGGTTAATGGGTGCGGCGCGCAGCGCCGTATCCCTTATTGAAAGAATTGTTACTGTGGCCCATCCCGGTTCTCTTCGCGTGATCCTTGCCACGTAGAAAAGAACACTACACTTCCTTGGCCACCGCAGCCAATTACTGACCGCCCCAAAATAGTAACTCTCAATTCCCTAACCAACTAGACTTGCTAACGATCTGTGATGATCAGCGCCTCTTGTCTGCGATAAACTTTCCGCTCGCAGTGTATTCCTTCATCGAGGCCATTGTTCCAGTTGTTCTTCGCCTGGATCTTAGAATCTCCTGCTAGCTAATTGCAGTGACTCCGAAATTCCCGATCAGTCAACCACAAGACACAGTAACGCCGAGGTTAATGGGTGCGGCGCGCAGCGCCGTATCCCTTATTGAAAGAATTGTTACTGTGGCCCATCCCGGTT
This sequence comes from Pseudomonadales bacterium, assembly GCA_024234395.1. GTDB lineage: Bacteria > Pseudomonadota > Gammaproteobacteria > Pseudomonadales > Pseudohongiellaceae > NORP240. Next base: position 1,277,276 of record JACKOH010000002.1, on the reverse strand, counting down.
CTCTTCGCGTGATCCTTGCCACGTAGAAAAGAACACTACACTTCCTTGGCCACCGCAGCCAATTACTGACCGCCCCAAAATAGTAACTCTCAATTCCCTAACCAACTAGACTTGCTAACGATCTGTGATGATCAGCGCCTCTTGTCTGCGATAAACTTTCCGCTCGCAGTGTATTCCTTCATCGAGGCCATTGTTCCAGTTGTTCTTCGCCTGGATCTTAGAATCTCCTGCTAGCTAATTGCAGTGACTCCGAAATTCCCGATCAGTCAACCACAAGACACAGTAACATTTTTGTTAGTGAGGGGGTCCCCATTTCTCGATAAACCAAGGGGGTCCCCGTAAATAATTTGTACCTGCCAGTATCCCACTGATTTGATGGTAATTCCACCCGGGAGGGTTTAGCAAAGTAAGCCCGCTTAACATAAAGAGTGGAGCGTATCTTACTCAAAACAGAACTCCGATATTGCCGTGGTATTTTATCTATGAGAATAAAAAGGCCGCCACCCGGAGAGGGAGCGGCTTTTTTATGCTTTGGTTATGTTTTCAGGGGTGTGCGCAAAACTGGCACTTTTTCACTATCACTATACCTCACGGGGCATATGCCCACTTTATCTTGCAGGTCCTTCCAGAACATCTTTTAATAATCAGCTGTCCGGTACAGATTTTCATAGCATCGTTTCAGCAAACCGCTGCGCAAACCCGTTCACCACACTTTTCTATCCGGTCTTCTCCCTGATCAGTCTGGCCCGCTCCACTATCGCCCGGGCCTTTTTAAGATGAGGGAGGTCAACCATTGCACCTTCAAACGAAAATGCCAGACGCCCCTCCTCCCCGGCACTTTCAAATGCCTGCACCAGTTCCCCGGCACGCCTGACTTCATCATCCGACGGAGTGAATGCCGCGTTGACGGTTTCGATCTGGTCGGGGTGAATGGTTAATTTGCCGGAATATCCCATGCTGGCAGTCAGACTGCATTCCCTTTGCAGTCCCTCGGTGTCACGAAAGTTCACGTAGGGACCATCTATCGGCTGTACACCGGCAGCGACCGCCGCCAGCAGGCAGAGGGAACGGGTCACCTGAAACACCTCCAGATAGTTGCCATCGGCATCCCGCTGGCTTCTTGCTCCCAGTGCCGCAGCCAGGTCTTCCGCCGCCCAGGCTGCAGCACCTACGCGGGGATGTTGCAGCATGCCGGAGAGGTTGAAAACCGCCGCCGGCTCTTCCGTGCAGAGTACCAGCAATCTCACCGACTCCGGATCCAGTCCCTGCTGCATTTCCCGGGCAATCAGCAATCGATCAACTGCTTCCACATCGCCAAGACTGCTGACTTTGGGCACCACGATTGCATCCGGTGGGCATTGCATGATCGCCTCCAGGTCCATTCTGCCCAGGTCGCTGGCCAATGAATTGATACGCACCAGCTTCTCACGCCCCGCAAAATCAGCCTCTTGGAGCCAGTCGCATACCTGGGTCCTGGCAGCATCTTTTGCCGCCGCCGGAACCGAGTCCTCCAGATCCAGAATCAGTGCATCGGCTGGCAACTCCAGTGCTTTTTTAAACATACGTTCATTAATTCCAGGAACAAAGTGCAGACTTCTGCGCAAGCCGCTCATAATTCCGACTCCGGATTGTTCACGCCACCTCCCGTGGATTGTCAGTTGACCAGCATTGCCCGATTGTAGCTCACACGGGTCTGGCAGACCATTGGTGCCAGGACAGACCGGTGCTGACCTGCACTCGTCTCAATTCGCCATCAGGCCTATAATCACGGTAACACGCCTTTTCACCTGAGCACCCGTCACGATGGAAACGGATCATGCACTCTGACCAGGCAGAACTGAACCGCTGGATAGGCACCACCAGAACCGACCACGACATTGTGGCACCGGCGCCCATGGCATCCCTGGCCGCACTGCTGGATAAAGACCCGGCCGAAGCCCACCAGTATCGCAGTCTGCCCCCGCTCTGGCACTGGCTTTATCTGCACTCGCCGGTCCGCCAGGCGGAGCTGGCAGGTGACGGACATCCCCGGCGCGGCGACTTCCTCCCGCCGGTACCGCTGCCCAGGCGGATGTGGGCGGGCGGCAGGTTGCGATTCCTCCATGACATCCCGGTCAACAGCACATTGACGCGCACCTCCACCATCAGCGATGTTACTGTCAAGCGAGGTCGCAGCGGACAACTGGTATTCGTGCTGGTAACCCATGAAATCCGCGCCGCCAAAGAGCTGGCAATCGTCGAAGAACACGACATTGTCTATCGTGAGGCGGCATCCGCAACTGGCAACGCGGGCAACAGCATTGCAGACCCGGCTGGTCAGGCCCCCGAAAATTTTGACTATTGTCGGGAACAGGTGGCGGATGTCACGCTGCTGTTCCGCTATTCGGCACTGACCTTCAACGCACACCGGATTCACTACGACCGGGACTACGCGGTCAAAGAAGAGGGATACTCCGGACTGGTAGTCCATGGCCCCTTGCTGGCTACCTTGCTGCTGGAGCTGCTCCGGGACAATCTGCCTGACCTGCGTATTACCGATTTCTCCTTCCGCGCCCTGCACCCGGTTTTTGACCTGAAGGTTTTCAGGACCTGTGCCAGACAACTCGACAGTGGTGACTGGGAACTGTGGATAGCCGATCAGGACAACCGCCTCTGCATGAAAGCGAGCGCCAGGATTCAAAAGCCCGGAAGACTCTGATACTCAGTCTCCACATCACAACCAGCTCCCCGGCTGCCCCCCCCCTGCAGCCCGTTGAAAAGCTCTCAGGTGAGCGCAAGACAAGGCAAAATCCGGCGAAAAAGCGCAGTTTACAAGCCGTAAATGAGCATTTTGAGCCGGATTTTAACGCCGTATTGTGCCAGCTGAGGGGTTTTCAACAGGCTGCTAGTGTCCTGTCCGGTTAATTCGTTGTATTTCAGAGCCTGCATAAAGCGCTGTAGTGAGGCGCGATCCGCAGGGAATACTGGTTGTATTTCCAAGGGTCGCAACGCTGCTACAGCTCTTTATGCAGGCTCCCGGAGGGCGTGCCAGCCAAGACCCCTGGCCGCGTTGCGCCTTTTGACAAGGGCTACGGCCATTGCCTGCAAGGCGCGCCTTGCCAGGAACCTTGGCTGGCACGCTGAAATGCGACGAATTAACCGGACAGGACACTAGTAGGAGCGCGGCATACCCAGCACATGTTCGCCCAGATAGGACAGAATCAGGTTGGTGGAAATCGGTGCGACCTGGTAGAGCCGCGTTTCCCTGAGCTTTCTTTCAATGTCGAACTCCCTGGCGAACCCGTAGCCACCGTGTGTCTGCAGGCAGACATCCCCGGCTTCCCAGGATACTTCTGATGCCAGCAGCTTGGCCATGTTGGCTTCTGCCGCGCAGGGCTCCCCGGCATCAAACAGCTCGGCCGCTTTCCAGGTCATCAACTCGGCAGCCCGCATATTCGTATAAACCCGGGCTATGGGAAACTGAACTCCCTGGTTCCTGCCGATGGCGCGCCCGAACACCTCCCTGTCAGTTGCATAGGCACTGGCCCGCTCGATAAAGAATTTGCTGTCTCCCAGGCACTCGTAGGCAATCAGAATGCGTTCTGCATTCATGCCGTCAAGGATAGTCCGGAACCCCTGGTGCTCCTCGCCTACCAGGGAGTCGGCGGGAATCAGCATGTCTTCGAAGAACAATTCGGTGGTGTGGTGATTCATCATGGTCTCGATCGGTTTAATGGTGAGACCCCGCCCCCTCAGCTCGCGCATGTCCACCAGAAATACACTGAGGCCATCGGTCTTCCTGGACACCTCTGCAAGCGGACGGGTTCGGGCCAGAAGCAGAAGCAGATCCGAATGAGCTGCCCGACTTATCCAGATTTTCCGGCCATTGACCAGATAATGATCGCCACGGTTTTCGGCAAAAGTGGAAATGGAGGTGGTGTCGGTTCCTGCCGCCGGCTCTGTCACTGCGAATGCCTGCAGGGTCAGTTCGCCACTGGCAATGGCGGGTAGATACCTTTCCTTCTGTTCGCTCGACCCGTGGCGCAGTAACGTACCCATGGTATACATCTGGGCATGAAAAGCTCCCGGGTGCCCACCGGACCGGGATATTTCCTCCAGGATGGCACCGGCAACCGACACTCCCAGGCCGGCGCCGCCGTACTGCTCGGGGATCAGCACCGAAAGATAGCCCTGCTCGGTAAGCACCCGGATAAACTCATCCGGGTAGCCCCGCTGCTGGTCCAGTTCGCGCCAGTATTGATTGGGAAACTGTCGACACAGCCGTCTTACACTGTTCCTGATCTCCTGCAGATCTTCCACTCTGGACACCTCATCTCCTATTTGCCAGGCGGTCACTTCTGGCTCACGTACAGCCAGTCAAAGCCACCGAGTCGATGACCCGGTAGCGGACGCCTTCAGGCAGCGTGTTCGATTCATAGAGCTGGACCGAGCCTGCAGGGAACCGGTCCCATTCGTGGTCGACATATTTCTGGCGCAGATCGGTAAACCCCGCCCCGGCTCCGGATCGCAGCCGTGCAACGGTGAGATGCGGCACATAAGGCTTGTCCGGGGCGGCAAATCCGGCGCTATTCAGAGCCCGGTTCAGCTGCCTGACCATGTCATGTAACTGTTCATTGGGCTCCACACCCAGCCAGATGGACTGCCGGAAGAAGCCGATACTTCTTAGTCGCAGTTCAAGACCGGGCAGCTTCCCGACCGCCTGCTGCAGCACCTGGCGGATCAGTACCACATCGGGTTCGGGCACCAAGCCGAGGAATCGCAGGGTGATATGCAGGTTTTCCGGGACCACCGGGCGTAATCGTGAAGCCGGCATGCCGGCCAGCTGCTGCAGCTCTTGCAGCAGGGAAGTGGCTTTTGCGTTAGCCTGATAAGCGATCCCGATGAACAAGCGTTTGCGGGTGACTGGATTCATATTTGAAATCGCAGGGCATCGAATGGCAAACTGCCATTATCGGGCGCTCCTGCCGGGTTATCAATTCTGCAGCGGAAGCCCGCCCAACGGGCATACCAGAGCGACTTCACATTCACTTCCGCAAGGCCGGCCTCCGGTCGGTCCCTGCCACAGGCAAGCAGACGGAGGATAACATCATGATCAATCAATCCCCACTGGAAGGCATCGGTTTCCGCTTTATCGAGACCAATGGTATCCGCATGCGGGTTGCGGAAATGGGCACCGAAGGTCCGCTGGTAGTCCTCGCCCACGGGTGGCCGGAGTCATGGTATTCCTGGCGCCATCAGATACCCGCCATTGCGGCGGCCGGTTACCGGGTCGCTGCACCCGACATGCGCGGTTACGGACAGACCGATGCGCCACTGGCGGTTGAGGAATACGATATAGAACACCTGACTGGTGACATGGTCGGACTGTTGGATGCCTATGGCGAGGATCAGGCCATTATCATCGGACATGACTGGGGAGCGCTGGTTGCCTGGTACAGTGTCCTCATGTACCCGGCACGCTTCTCGGCACTGGTGGCCATGAGCGTTCCCTATTCCGGTCGTCCCTCCAGATCACCGCTGCAATCCTGGCAGGAGCACTTCGGGGAAAACTTCTACTACATCCTCTATCACCAGGAGCCCGGCGTGGCGGAGGCTGAGTATGATGCCGACCCCGAGGCACTGCTCAGTCGCCTCTACCTGTCACCGGATTCGCCCCGTGACGCTCCCGAAGTCAGTGATCCGCATCGATCCGCCGGGGGCTTGATTCCGCGACTGGGGGCGCCTAAGGAGCTGCCGGACTGGCTGACCCGGGAAGATCTGGATTATTACCTGTCCCAGTTCGAGCAGGCAGGCTTCCGCGGCGGTATCAATTACTACCGGAATTTCCATCGTAACTGGGAAATCACCGAGGCATTGAGTAATGCGAAAATAACCATGCCGGTGCTGTTCATCGCCGGCGAGAAAGACCTGGTTATCGCCGGAGCCAATACCGAACAATTGCGGGCGGGAATGTCCCGAGTAGCTGAAGATTTGCGGGACGTGGTTATAGTTCCCGACTCCGGACACTGGATTCAGCAGGAGCGACCCGAGCGCACCAACCAGGCTTTACTGGAGTTTCTGAAAGAACTGTGAAGTTCCCTCTGCAACCCGCTGCCGTATTCTTCTATCGGGACGGCGACGAGCAGGTAAAAAGTGGTTATGTAAAAATAGCTGACAGCCGATTCAGTCGGATTGACGGGAAGTGCATGTGACAAGCGAGGCGTGGCGGTGGTTGGCGGCAATGCTGAAGTTTCAGGATGACTGGCAAATTTCCTGACACCCTTTAACTGACTGAAACGGGTCAGAGGTAATCCATTACCCACAATTTTTTTAAGGTTTCTCAGCGCGGCTCACGCGTAGGCGCGCAACTGCTCCCGCTTGAGACTGGAGACAAAATTGGCCAGCAGGTTGCTGTCTTTCTGAGTCAGATCCAGAATCCGACCGCCGATCAGCGTGGCATGACGATCTGATGCAACTGCATGGACATTCCGTATTTCCATCATGCAGGAGATACTCTTTTCCCGATCCAGGTCGATCTGGCAGCCCACTGTCTGGCTGCCACCCAGAAAATACTGACTCAGGAACCGGGGTAATTCGGATTCGGTTTTCATGCCGATTCCGAGTCGCGAGATATCTCTCACTGTCCCGTCGATCTCCTGAAGCTCGGGTCCCTGCAGAGTGATGCGCACCCGGTTGCGAATTTCGTCAAGCAGCACCCGGAATGCCTGCCGGGGCTTTGAAGTACCTAGTCTTTCGGGGATTGTGACCTGATAGCCAAGACTTACATCGGCTACCAGGGGCTCGATAAATCGACTCTCGAAAATCAATTCCCGGCCCTGCTTCTGAGCCTTGATAGTCACCGGATTATCCTTGACCAGGGCTGACGGGGCGGCCGGAATCGAGTCCTTGATTGTCATGATCCGGTGATGAGGACTGACCGCAGTCACCAGGCTGGGATAATAATGGTTGTCACCGGCAAACTGCACGGCGATCTCGTTGCGACCGTCCCGCAGGCTGGTCAGAATTTCAACAACTTCAGCATAAGAATCCGACACCGATTCTCCCCTTACCAGGCTCTGGAGTACTTCGAACACGCCATTCATGACAACCACCGGGGCCAGTGTTGAACCGGAATCCTGATATCGAACCGGGGCGATACCGAGCACCCCGGCCAGTAAGCGGGTGTTTCTGGCATGACATTCTGTGCAAAACAGGATTCATGCAAATTTAAGGCCATTTTAAATGAGAGACTCACCGTCATTCCCCTCATGGACTGATCCGGGCCAGATTGTTAGCGGCTTTCTTATAGTAGTTCGGCTGCAACTCGAGAGCCATTGAGAGGTATTTTCTTGCGCCTGGCTGATCTTCGCGCAGACTCGCCGCATAGCCCACGTTATTGGCTGCAACCGGCTTTGCATACGTGGATTCATACAGATTCATGGCTTCTTCATAGCGCCCCTGCAATGCGATGCAGAAGGCCAGATTGCTCTGGGTGGTGAGGGATTCCGGCGCCACACTCAATGCACTGCGCAACAGGCGCTCCGCTTCCGGCAGATCGTCGGCGAGCAGTCTCGACCAGCCCAGATTCGCCAACACCTTCGGGTGTCCGGGTACGATTTGCAGAGATCGCTCAAAGCGTTGTCTCGCCGTGTCGAAATCGGCCTGCAGATCGGCCAGCACGCCAAGCCCATTCCAGGCCATCCAGCGTGACGGATCCAGGGCCACCGCAACGGTCAGGGCGTTCTCGGCCCCCTCCAGTTCACCACTGGCCAGCCTGATCAATCCCAGTTGTTCCAGGGCAAAGGTATCGGCAGGATTGAGCTGAAGTATCCGTTCGGTGACCTCCCGCAGATCGCTGCTCCTGCCGGTCCTCAGGTACAGCCTCGCCGCCAGCTTGAGAACCTGTAAGTCGTCAGGACGGGTGGTTCTCGGGGACCGGACGCCTGCCAGGGCAGAACCCAGATCTCCTTCATTAAGCGACTGCTCCACCGAATCGAAGTCACTCGCACCGGAGCGGTTCTGACCGGGCGTCGAGACACAACCGGTAAAGAGCGCTGCCAGCATCATGGCTGTGGCCGCAAAATGCATTCTTGTAATAATTACCACGATTGATTTACAGATCGATCAGTCTAATTCAGTACCAGGTTGTCGAATGGGACAAAATCACTGCCAATCACCAGACGGGCATCGGTCTCGGTGCGCAGGCGATCGGTTTCAACCAGCTTGACCGATGGTAAGGGCAGACTTTCTGCAAGTGCTTCTGCTGCGATCCGGGTTCCGCTGCGATAATACAGAACTGTCTGGCTGTAAGCGTAGTTTTCCGCATCGGAAATTTTCACCACGTTACCGCCTCTGGCGCTAAGGTATTCCCGAACGCGGGCTGCCATCCCGTTGACGCCATTCCCGTTGGCCACCTCCAATCTGACGATGCCGCGCAGGTAATCCGTGTTGGGAGCCTGCTCGAAAGCCAGCCCGCCGTTCTCAATACTGACCTGACTGGCAAAATCATGACCCAGAACGACCCGTACGTCGGCTCCGGGAGCAAGGTCGGCACTGGGCCGCAGGTCACAGCTCAGGTTCAGGCTGGCCGCTATCTCCTGCGCATAAGGCGCCAGTTCCGGTCGGTAGTAGATGACTGTCTGAGCATAGTCGAAACTGCCGGCATCGCCGACCCGCTTGATATCCAGCTTGTCCCCACGCAACCAGTTGGAGGTTGCCCGGGCGATACCGCGTACGCCGTTCCCGTTTTCGACGACCACGTTCAGTGGCGTTGACAGGGTGGCGATCAGGGAAGGGTTATCACTGGCCCGGGCCGGGTCCGGCAGGGCGCTATCGACAATAGTCAGAGTCAGTGGTTCGCGACGCGCCAGCTCATCGCCACTGGCGTCGTCAACGTCAGGACTGGAAACGGGTTCCAGAACCGGAGTAGCAATTGCGGTGGATCCGGTTACCAATGCCAGCGCGGCGGATTCACCAGGTCCGACCGGAGTCATCGACCCGGTAGTCGAGAAAGCCGGTAGCTCGTCGCTATCGAGGGATTCTTCCGCTAACGGATTCTGCACTCTGTCAACAACCGGCACCGATTCAGTGACCGCCACCTGAGCCGGTGTCGGGGCATAGTTGCCGTCGTTCAACTGCTGATCCGCCTCTTCAGGTAAGACTCCGGCGTTCGAAACGGCAGCCATTCGGGTAATCGGAGCCGGGCTTTGGACTACTGAAACCACGCTGACGGCGGCCCCCCTGCTCTGCTCCGTAGCAGAAGACGGACTGGCGTTTCCGGCGGACCCGGCCGCGGCAACGTCCTGACCGCTGTTCTGCAGAAGGCCCAGGAGCGTCATGAAGTCAACCTGATCATCCTGGGGACCGTTGTTGGTGGAACGCTTAGCAGTGGCGGTATCGGTGGCGGCACCGGCCATCCGGATCAGCTCGACGCCCTCCACCAATCCTGAACGGGCCAGTTCCAGGTTATTGGCAGCAACCTGGTTACCACCATTTTTCTGCAATGCCAGTTCCAGAATGGCGACGGCATCGCGGTGCCGGCCCTGTTGCAGATAGGAATAACCGATATTGCTGAGGGTCTGGGACGAATCCGGTGCCATATCCAGAGCCCGGAAATAATAACGCTGGGCCACGTCATAGCGTCCCAATTGATCGTAACAGGCACCCAGGCCGTTAAGGGCGGCAACCGAGGATGGCTTGGCTGCCAGTTCCTTCTCGAGATATTCAATGGCACTGCCGTAGTTTCCGCGGCCAAATTCCCGCCTGGCAATATCCAGATTGGAAATTGGCGTGTAGTCCGGGGTGAACAATCCGGCATTGCCGGCTTGTTGATTGTTAACGGGAATCGCGGCACATCCGGCAAGGGCGAGGAAGATCGAACCGGACAGCACCTTGCGCAGAATTCGCCTGTTTGAACGCATATCGCCGGTCTCCTTCCTTTACTTGAGTCAGCCTCAGAAATAATTAGTCATGGTGTCATACAGTGCGATTACTGCTGGCCCAAGAACTACCAGAAACAGCGCCGGAAAGATGAACAGCGCAATAGGGAAGACCAGCTTCACCGGCAACTTGGCAGCTTTCTCCCTGGCGCGCTGAATACGCTCGGTGCGCATTTCTTCAGCATAAGCCCGCAGTGCGGACGAGATACTGGTGCCGAACTGTTCCGCCTGCAGCAGCAGTGTAACCAGACTCACAACCAGATCGATATCCGTTCTGTCGGCCAGCCCCTGCAAAGCTTCACGACGGGTTTTACCTGCTCTGATCTCGATAGGAATGAGGGCCAGCTCACTGCTGAGATGAGGATGGCTGATCTTGATTTCCTGAGCTACGCGCTGAATCGCGCTGTCCAGGCCCAGACCCGCTTCCACGCAGACCACCAGCAGGTCCAGCGCATCGGGAAATCCCTCTACAAAATCAAGTTGACGTCCTGCTATGCGTCGGCGCAGCACAAAATCAGGGAGAAAAAAACTGATAAATGCCACCAGCAGCAGAATGGCTACAGCAACAGGTGTCACCAGTAAAAAGAAATTACCCGTGACGATATAAGCCAGTAGCACCAGGCCAACAAATGTTCCGGTCAGCACCAGTTTGGAGCCAAGGTAGACATAGAGCGCCGACTGGCGCCGATACCCGGCCTGCACCAACAATTTTTTCATTTCCGAACGACGCCACTCCTGTTCCGGTGCAATTATTTCGCCCATTGGCTTCAACCAATGCACCTGAAAGCCCTCCTCCTGATAACTGGTTTTTCCAGAGGTGGGAATTTGAAAATCTTCGATCTGACTCAGCCTTTTGCGGATCTGGTCGGTACGATACATGGTCAGCAGGTAAACGGCGATCACGGCCAGGAAAATTGCAAAAAAAGTTGCCCAACTGGCAACTCCCGGCCCCATTGAAAGTAGCATGTCCAACATAGACCTTGCCTCTATACGCGAAAAGATACCATACGGTTAGTTATGTAATAGCCGATTGCCATCAATACGACCTGAATGATGATAATGTTCTGTCCCATTCTGCTTTCCAGCATAAGCGGAAAGTAATCCGGATTCACAATCTGTAACATGGCGGCTACTATGAACGGTAAGAAAACCAGAACCCGTGCCGTGGTACGCATCTCGGCAGCCTGAATCTTTATCTCACCAAAAGCCGTGATTCGATCACGCAACAATTTGCTGAGACGGTTCAACAGTTCGGCCAGATTACCTCCCGTGTTCTTCTGCACCAGTACTGCAGTGACAAACAGACGTATCTCCTCTGTATCGACCCGGGCAGCCAGGTTATGAAGCGCCTCGTCAAAATTCAGACCGAAATTCAGTTCGTCAAAGGTGACGGCCAATTCACCGGCGATCGGTTGCGGCATTTCCTCGGAAGCGATCTTGATAGCACCGCTGAACGGGGTGCCGGCGCGCAGACTTCGTGCGAAAAAGTCCAGCGTATCGGGGATCTGTTTGATCAGGCGCTCCCGTCTCAGATGTCGCTTGCGCGAAAGAAACAGCCACGGAATCAAGGCGCCCAGCAGGAAGCCGATTGCCAACGGTAACAGGGCTGCAGCGCGAAAGAACAATGACGATGCGGTTGCACCGGCCACTCCAGCCACCAGGCAGAACGACACATAGGTTGCAGGCCCATAGCGCACACCGGCCTGTTCAAGAAATCGATCCAGGTTGTGCAGGCGCGGCATACGCAACAGTGCAGCATCGATGCCGGACAAGCCCTCCTGCCGGGCCAGTGAAATAAATTTTCTGGCCTCAGATTCTTCAACTGCCGCCGCCGAAAGTCGGCGAATCCGGTTCTTTATCTGCTCCGAACCAGAATTCTGCGCCGCAACCCAGAACAGATAGACCCCGTAGACAACCAGAATTATTGCAAGGAATACTATAATGGGTATCAGATTCTGAAGCAGCGGATTCATGGGAATGCATCCTTATTCTTAAAACTTGTTGGGATCGAACAGGTCTGGGTCCAGATCGATGCCGTATTCGGCAATCTGCTTCACGATCTTGGGCCGGATACCGGTAGGATGGAAATGTCCAACCACTCTGCCCTGCTCGTCTACCGTTCGCTTTTTGTAGAGAAAGATTTCCTGCATCTCCACCACGTCGCCTTCCATGCCGGTAATCTCCTGTATACTGGTGATGACCCGGCGACCATCCAAGAGCCGTTCCTGATCCACCAGCAGGTTGATCGCGGCTGCTATCTGCTGCCGGATGACGGTGGCGGGGATAGCTACCCCGCTCATTCCTACCATGTGTTCCAGTCGGGTCAAGGCATCCCTCGGCGAGTTGGCGTGGATGGTGGTCATGGAGCCGTCGTGGCCGGTGTTCATTGCCTGCAGCATGTCCAGTGCTTCTGCGCCACGCACCTCACCTACGATGATCCGGTCGGGACGCATACGCAGCGAGTTGTTGACCAGCTCACGCTGGGTGATCTCCCCCTCGCCCTCGATATTGGGTGGCCTGGTTTCCAGCCGCACCACATGCGCCCGTTGCAGTTGCAGTTCTGCTGAGTCCTCAATGGTCACGACCCGTTCGTCGTCGGGAATGTACCCGGACAAAGCATTGAGCAGGGTTGTCTTACCGGAGCCGGTGCCCCCTGAAATCAGAACGTTTACCCGGGACCTCACGGCGGCGCTGAGAAACTGTGCCATTGGCGGCGTCAGGGTTTTCAGCCCTACCAGGTCGTCCATTACCAGCGGATCGACGCTGAATTTACGTATGGAGAGAATCGGTCCGTCCACCGAGGCGGGAGGGATGATCACGTTTACCCGAGAGCCGTCCTCCAGGCGTGCGTCCACCATAGGAGAAGATTCATCCACCCGGCGACCCACGGCACTGGCAATCTTGTCGATCACCCGCATCAGGTGTCCATCATTCTGGAACTGCACATCGGTTAATTCCAGTTTACCGTGCCGTTCCACGTAAACCTGCCGCCAGGTGTTGACCAGAATATCCGACACACTGGGATCTGCCAGCAAGGGCTCTATGGGACCCAGCCCCATCACCTCGTCCTGGATCTGCTTTATCACCAGTTCCCGTTCACGACTGTTGAGACGGACCTGGCGCTCGTTCATGATCTGCCTGGCCACTTCCGCAATCTGGGCATTGACCTGCTCGCGGCTCAACTGATCGATGAATTCCAGATCGATCCGGTTCAACAGCTCACGATGGGTCTGGTCCTTGACTGCGCGCAGAATACTCCGTGCTTCAGAGACATCTTCTGATTCCAGAGTGGCTACTTTCGGGTTCCTGTTCATTGTGAATTTCTCCAGAGAGCTCGATTACGAAAACCAGCGTCGCTTGACCTGCTTGTCGTCAGCCTCGTAGTCCTTGTCATAACTGAGCAGATGTTCTGCTATCGATCTTATATCCTTTACCAGCCCGGCTCTGCTCTCCAGTTCACAGGCTGCCTTGCCCTCGTTTTCGGCTTTCATCACCAGCTTGAAGTCACTGCGTACCCGGTGCAACGGCAGATCGCGGATCAGTTTTTCCAGATCCACGTTCTTGATGTCCTTGTCCAGCGAACCGGCCCGGTTCAGAATGATCTCGATATTCTGTAAAGGGATGCCGCGTTTCGGCAGTCGGTGCAATACCATGTTGAGATTGCGCAACATGGAAATGGTCCCCTGGGTTACCAGGTAAACAGGATTGGACAACGCCAGGGCCTGCTCCACCACGTCGTTGATCAGTACCGGCAGATTGATCACCACGTGATCGTATTTCTGCGTCAGCACCGAGATCAGGCGCGTCAACGCGCGATCGGACAGACCGTCCCAGGGCGTCAGGTCGGCCGGCGAGGCCAGCACGTCGACACCGCTGGAATGACGCGACATCAACGCTTCCACGAAAACGCTGTCTATGCGGCCGGGACTGCGCAATGCCTCGACGATGCCCCCGTCCGACTTGATATCGAAGTCATAGGCCACGGTGCCAAACTGAATATCCAGGTCGATCAGCGCCACTTTGCGCTCGAACTCGAATTGCAACGAGTAGGCCAGATTGGCCGCCACGAATGGTCCGCCCGCACCACTGCGGGTATTCAGAAACGACACCACTGCACCTTTGTTGTCCCTGGCCCGATGCAATGACTTACGATGTCGCGCCAGGGAATTCGTCAATGCGACTACCAGGTCCTGCTGACTCAGCGGTAACGGCAGCACATCCCTTACTCCACTGCGCATCAGCGCCGGCATCATGGCCAGTTCGGAGCGAGGAAAGGTGGCGAAGACCTCGGTCTGCTGACCGAACTCTTCTACAAACCGGCGGATATCTTCCAGTGCCTCTTCCTTATGGCCGTCAATCTCGAGAATCACCACGTCCGGCATTTCGCCAGCGCGGCCGCTCAAGTTCTCGCGCAGCGGCCTGGAAATCTCCGGCTTGGTGATTCGATACTGCAACGATCGAATATGGCCCAGCGCCTTCTCCAGATCAGCGGCGGTCTGGGTGGAAATAGCAAGCACCAGCACATTGAGCTGGATCTTCACCGCATCATCACTGATTTCGTCGCGACTTGCGTTATTCACGTTTATCCCTCTGTGTACAAATCCTCACCCAGACGGGTGACTTCAAACGCCGGAAAGTTGAACCCGGTGCCCAACCCCAGAAAGCTCCCAATCACGAACGGGTGGGTGTAATTCTGCAATCTGACTGTCACCAGTGGTATTGGTCGCGGTCGTAATGGATTACCGGTATCCGAACAGGAATACGACACGCCGATCTGGCTCGCCTCGACATCAGGTAGAAACATCTGCGCCCTCTGCAGCATACGGTATCCCGTCGGGCCAGGATCGGAACCGCTTGGCGCAGTGGTATTCACATCACTGAGTGCGACCGTCACCACCCCGCCTGGACAAACGAGCGTACTTCCACACTCCGTTCCCCAGATGTTACAGACCGGATCGGCGGTGATCGCCAGCCGGCTGATCTGTCGTGTCATTTCATTAGCCCGCGCCATATCAAACAAAAGTATGACGAATTCCATGATCCCCAGAACCAGCAGCAGGAACAGGGAAACGGTAATGGCAAATTCCACCAGAACAGCACCCCGCTGCGAACTTTGGACCGCTTTCCTGTTACTAACCAATGTAGTGTTCCTCGGCCTGGGCGCCCAAAACTTTCGGCCCTTCCTGAGAGAACGGCACCAGCGCATCACAGGTCACGACTGCACACGGTTCCTGCACTAAAATCAAACACGCGGTCCATGTGAGGTCATTTCGGACATTGTCTTGACAGGTATACGGAGCTGCCCGGGCATCAATTGTCATTTCTCTTGACTCATTCAGACCTGGCAAGTTAAACAGTAGCAATGGCAGTAAAATAGCCATTTTCAGTAGCGGAGCTCTCCATTGCCCGATTGGGTCGAACCGAATTGCCTGGCTACTCATACAACTGTACATCGATGAGAATGTTGGAGTCCGCCCCGGGCGTCGTCCAACCGATATATTCTCCCCATATTTTGCGTTCCGGTGGTGCTTTCGAGGACTCCGTCAGGAAAATTTTGGCGAAGCCTTCACGCCCGAACATGGTGAATGTTTCACGCCCATTTAGATCCTGGGCTATACAGTTGACTACTGCAACGTTCAGGACCCGGCGCCCCTTAACGGTCCCTGACGACACGTGATTGGGATCAGGAATTCCGTCGTAGTCTGTGTCATCGGTACCGGCAGGATACAGCTGCAGTGGATTCCGGCTGGGCAGATAATTGTTGTCGATTTCCCACTCGTACATGTCGTAGCGGGACATGCTGGCATAGCCGGGGGGGCCGGCGGGAAACGAAGGCCCCCAGGTCTGCCAGGAATGATAGGTATTCCAGTAGGTTGTCCGGTCCCAGTCGCCCAAACCGAATTTATCGGCGGGTGACGCTCGAAAAGTCGTATCGACAGGGTAGTCGATCACATCGGGTGCAGGCGGATAAGTCGCACTGGTGCCGGCAAAGCCAGGATTGGAGTACTGATCGAAGCGGGTGTTGATTGCACGCCGGGTTCGCTGAGTCATCTGGCCCGGCTCAGTAGTGAATATCGGAGGTGTGCAACCCACTGAGCCTTCATCGGCCAGATAGTCAGCGATTGCATCGGCGCCAGTCAGACCGAACAGCGACAGGAAACCAACATCACCTGGTACCCAGTTGCTACCGGGCCCCTGATCTGCCAGCAGAATCTGATCTCCCTCGTTCATCACATCATCGAATGCCTGGCCCGCCGCCTCGAATGGGTTGCACATCATCAATGGCGGGTATTCACAGTAATTGTAATTCCGACCCGCCAGGGCCGTGGCCTGCAGAAAACTCTGGGTATCGACATTGAGACCGAACAGACTCAGGATCGGGAGGAAATACAAGGGAATCGAATAAGCGTCGCCATCGACCGACTGATCCATGGTGACACGCACATAATGGGACTGTACATCGTACCCGGTCCCGGCCGGATAATACCTTTCGTCGACTACGGCCTCGGGGCAGAATCTGGGTACAAATTCAAAGACCGACGCGGGATCCGGGTCGTAGGCCGACCCGATGGCACAGAAAAACTCGACAGTAATGTTGGTACCCAGCAAGTCTGTCACTTCGGCAAAGCCACTGTCGTATTCCAACACTTCGCGGGCGGCCTGTTCCGCCCTTGCCTGGGCACCGGCGTTGCGACTGAGTTCCGCGGCAGCAGCCAGCGCGGCCGCGTCGACTCCGTTCTGCATCTGCGAACGCAGCACAAACAGCCGCCCCAGATCCAGAGCCAGCGCTCCGAATGCCAGCAGCACCACTGTCAGTATCGAGGCGACGATCAGGTAGGCCCCGCGCTGCGTTTTTCGCTGTGACCACATGGCTTCCATCCTGCAGCTCAGTTGGCCACACCCTGGATCAGGCTGGCGTTCTGAACCTGGTTACTGCGGTTTCGCATCCTGTCGACCGCCTGTTCGGCCCTGGGGCCATCCAGGCTGGCGGAGTCATCGGATCCGCCGGCATCGGGGTTCAAAGTCTGAATGGCCACGTTCTGCCGAACAGCATTGCCGAAATCCTCGTTGATATTCGGCTCCGTGCCACTCTGGCAGGCAGCCAGCAGGGTAAATATCGATGCGCTTGCGACTAGTTGTTTGAACATGCTGTTCTCCTGTTAGAACTGATGGCCCTGGGCACCATCGAGACCCTGTTCTTCACTGCTTGTAGTCTGCGGTCCGGCATCCGGATCCGGGGCCTCGGTACGGCCCTGCAGAATCTGGTCGTAGGCACTGGGTGGACGGAAATTGTCAGTTGGCAGCGCGATGGCATTGCGATCCACCGAAGACACCAGTCGCGGCGTCACCACGATGACCAGTTCCGTCTCGTCCCGGTTGAATTCGTTGTTGCGGAACAGGGCCCCAAGTATGGGAATCGCGCCCAGTCCCGGAAATTCGCTGACCAGCGAAGCGATATTGTTCTGCAACAGGCCGGCGATGGCGAAACTGTTTCCGTCGCCCAGTTCAATTGAGGTGGAAACCCGTCGGGTGCGGATTCCCGGCACATTGGTCCCCAGCACGCTGGTACCGGAGGTGATATCCAGGTCCGAGACTTCAGTAGTCAACTGCAGGTTGATGCGATCCGAAGACAGTACCGTGGGAAGGAACTCCAGACCGACGCCGAATTCGCGATACTGGATGGTGATGGCACCGGCGAACGCACCACCCTGGGCTACCGGGATCGGAAATTCGCCACCCGCCAGAAAACTGGCCTCCTGTCCGGACAGAGCGACGATATTGGGCTCGGCCAACACCTGCGCGGCCCCTTCCTGTACCAGCGCTGTGAGAGCGACGTTGAGTGAATCGGAAATGCTGGTGTTGTTCACGAACACGCCGCCAAACGCATTCTGGATCGGATTGCCGGTAATAATTTCCAGGCCGGTCTCCTGACCGGCACCACCGAGCAGGTCGGTGGAAACACCCAGGTCGCGAACCCGGGTCCGATTGACTTCGGCGATCCTGGCTTCCAGCATGACCTGCTGCCCGCCTCCGACCTCCAGCAGGTTCACCAGGGAACTGGAACCGACAAACGTGTTGGTGACTGCCAGTACGGCATCCTGGGCCATGGCGCTGGAAACCTGGCCACTGATTACTACCCGGCCATTGGCCGAAGTAACCTGGAGGCCGCGCTCATCCGGCAGAATATCATTGAGCTTGCGGCGGATCGCCACCAGATCGTAACCAACTACCAGGTCCAGGATGGCGATGATCCGGTCATTTGTATCGCGAAACGCCAGGTTGGTGATACCCGGTTCCCGGCCTACCACCAGAAACTGGTTTTCATTCAGCAGATTGACATCGGCAACATTCGGATTACCCACCACCACCTGGGAAAGGGGCTGATCCGACTGAATAATCTGCGACTTGCCGACCGGCAGACTCATCTCTTCCACCTGACCGCCGTCCAGGCCCAGGGTATAAGTCTGTTGAGCCTGCGCCGTTCCTACGCTCAGCAGCAAGAGCGTGGCGACCAGGCCACGGCTGCAGACAGCAAGGGAATCTTTTAGTGTGGCAAACATGGGTATCTCCTTGGTGCGCAATCTGATTGCCTGCATTAGCGGTTCGAGGAAGCTGATAAGGAATCGGCGTCGACCGCCTGATCCCTCACTTCCAGGCCTCGAATAACCTGAACCTCCCGCTGATTAGGCGGTAACTGGCCCGCTGCAGCACCACCCCTGCCGCTTCTTTGAGCCGCAGCGCGAGGCGCAAAATCCTCCGGGCCGTACTCCCACAGATCGTCCAGTGCGATGGTCGGAGATT
This sequence comes from Pseudomonadales bacterium, assembly GCA_024234395.1. Classification (GTDB taxonomy): domain Bacteria; phylum Pseudomonadota; class Gammaproteobacteria; order Pseudomonadales; family Pseudohongiellaceae; genus NORP240. The sequence goes on along the minus strand of JACKOH010000002.1, from coordinate 1,258,557 downwards.
CGTCTTCACTCCGATCGCCTTCGTTACGCAGCAGCAGAGTCAGATCCCCAACCCGCTGGGCCAGGGTCAGAGTCTTGGCCTGCTCCGGTTCAGCCAGCAGTGTCACCACGTTGACCACGACCGGCTCTTCGGTGGCCTCGGAGCTGACCTGATCGACACCCAGTACCATCATGTCCTGTATCAGGGTGCGGGTAACCGGCCGGTCGTCGCGCCGGCCAATGGAGGTGGTATGCAGTACATCGACGCGGTCACCGGGCAGCACAAACCCGCCCACACCTCGCACTTCGTTAACCGGAATGGACACCGCCCTCGCGCCATCGGGAATTCTGGTAGTCAGGCCTCGCCTGGCAATGCCGGTGGAGAGTTTGTCGGGAAGTACCACCTCGCCAGCCCGCATGCTGACCAGGACGATCGGTGCGGGACCCTGCAGAACCTCCGGAATTGTCTGAAAAGCCCCAACCGGGATCGCCTCTTCGGGTAACTCGATGACCCGAAGATGGATCTGTTCCAGTGCCAGGCCGACCGGAAGGTCCGTTACGGCAATGACGGTGGGAACACCGGCTGCCTGAGCTTCGGTCACTGGCTGAGAAACCTGCTGCTGGACGATATTGTTGACCAGATAAGCCGCCAACGACCCCAGTACCACGGCGACGAGCAACAGGAGCAGTGCTCTGTATCGCATGACATAACCCCTTGATCCAAAGACCTTCCCTGGAGATTGATAAAAATTCTTCCGCTATTCAGGCCACCACGGAAAGCCCCAGCCTCGCGTTTCAGCCTTTCTGCTCTATTATGTTGCAGGCAACGTCAGTGCGACTGAAGTCAGCCCGGCCTGCACGCAGAATACAATTGGCACGCTGGCCTGCCTGATCGTTATGTTCCCATCGGATTGAACCGGGCCGCTGAGGGTCCGGTTTACCGTTTTGTTCAGGTCGACAGCGGCACCTCTGCGGCTGGCAGTCGACTGGTGGCGGTGGCAATCACGATCTGGATCAGATCGCACAGCCATCGCGCCGCGGCTTATAACTTCGCCAAACCCGACAGGAACAGACTGTCAACCGGGCAGGGCCGCCTTTGCCGCCTGCCCGCCGACCTCGCCCTGCCGGGCAGGCGCCGTGATCAGTTCCCCGAGATTGCTGCGTTCAGGGTCTGGTTGATAGTGGTGAACACACCATTGATCTGCTGACCCAGAATGCCGACCACCACGATAACGGCCAGAGCAATCAGCGCCACCAGGATGGCGTATTCCACCAGTGAAGCGCCCCGTTCTTTCTTAGCTTTCAGAAAAGACAACAATTTCATGATTTCTACCTACCTGTTTTCATTGGTTTGACAAATCTCGACCCTGCCACGGATTGAGAGCAGGAAAATTTATAACATAAACAATGTCTTTAACCGGCTTCTTAATCTAATTATTTATACTATTTTTGAACTCGATCACAAACTTCTACGACCGCAGCGCAGCTATCGGCCAGAAGACCTTCTTCCTCACTTGACGACGACGGCGCAGCTGGCGGTTTCGAAAGCCGCTCTGAATGTCGTCTTTCTGCTGACTGGAGCAATCCCCGGACCCGGAAATTTCGTGCTATCCGGAAGCACGAGCGACTGCTGAACAGCTTGCTCAGGAAAAAATCCCCGACAAACGCCATGTAAGTTGCCAATCAATCCGGTAAAGTAGGCAACTCGTAAACTTCTTCCCGTGGAGGTGGGCATGTGCCGCATTTCTGAGTTTCTGCCCGTACTGTTGATCGCGGGCAGCGCCCTGCTGTTGGCAGGCTGTACCAGCTACTACAATCCGCTGGATGATTATGAACAGCTGGAACCGGCCACGATCCTGGCCGCCCCGGATGCTGCACCGGGAAGTTATCCAGCCGAGTCGGTCGCGCGCGGCAGATACCTGGTGAGCCTGCTGGGTTGTGGCAGCTGTCATACCGACGGTGCCCTGGTGGGAGCCCCGGTGCCGGGTCACGAACTGGCGGGCTCGTCGGTGGGAATTGCCTACTCCAATCCGATGGCGACATCGCGGCCGGGCGTACTTTATGCGTCCAACCTGACTCCGGATCCGGCTACCGGAATCGGTGACCGCAGCCTGGAAGACCTGGTCCGCATGATCCGCCTGGGTATCGATCAGCACGGTGGCGAGACCATCCCGGTCATGCCGTGGCCGGCCTATGCCAATATCCTGGAAGCCGATGCCCAGGCGATAGCCATGTATCTGAAAAGCCTGCCGGCTGTTCGTCATGAGGTCCCGGCCAATGTCCGTCCGGGCCAGCGGGCAACCGCTCCTTTTGTGTACTTTGGCGTCTACCAGTCGCGCCAACGGTGACTCTCTGATTCCTGCCAAAGGCAGCATGTCTCCCATGCTGCCCTGGCAATGCCATCAGTTCCTGCTTCACTCTGCTCGCTGGAGCTGCCCGAATTCAAAAAGGTCGCCTGACGCCTCTCTTAACCCCCTGGTCACTGCGCCGGTCTCGCTGACAGTGAAGGCTGTGACCATGTCTGTGGAGAATGCCGCGGCTTAAAAAGAGTATACTGGCTCAATCGCCCTGCCGTCGTTTTGACGGTTTGCACCAGCCACGCAGACAGGCTGCGCAGAACAGTGAAAATAATCGCCCGGTAAAGGTCATATAAGGCCATATAACGTCATATAAAGAGAGAAATGCCAGATGAGTAACACTATCGCAACAGACGTCGAGACTCTGTTCCGCCCTTTTCCATTCGGTCGGGTCAACCTGCCGAACCGGCTGGTCATGGCACCGATGACGCGCAGCAAATCACCGGGCAATGTGCCTGGTGCGGAAGTGGCTGCTTACTACCGACGGCGTGCCGAGGGTGGCGTCGGTCTGATCGTGACCGAAGGTACGCACCCGGACTTTAGAGGCGCTCACGGCTCACCGGACGTACCGAATTTCTTTGGTGCCGCCCTGTCCGGCTGGCAACGGGTCGTTGACGAAGTACATGGGGCGGGTGGCTTCATAATTCCGCAGATCTGGCATGTGGGCAGCGTCCGGAAAAAGGGCGTCGGACCCGATCCGGACGAGGCCATAGTCGGACCCTCTGCAGTGATGCATCCGGTTCACCTGTCCCGGGGTGAGCCCCCACCCGGTGCGGAAATTCCCGAAGCCATGACCCAGGCAGACATCGACGCCTGTGTAGGCGCCTACCGGCAGGCAGCGGTCGACGCGGTGGCAACCGGCTTCGACGGGATTGAGATACATGGCGCCCACAGCTATCTGATCGATCAGTTTTTCTGGTCGGTCACCAATCAGCGCCAGGACGCCTATGGGGGCAACCTGGCACAACGCACCCGTTTCGCCACTGAGATAGTGGCCGCCATGCGGGCTGCAGTTCCGGAAGACTTTCCCATCGTATTCCGTTTCTCACAATGGAAAAGCGGTGACTACAATCACAAGATGGCCGCTTCGGCGGAGGAACTTGACTCCTTCCTGCAACCCCTGGTCGAGGCAGGTGTGGACATTTTTCACTGCAGCACGAGGCGTTTTAACGACCCGGAATTTTCCGGTTCCGATCTTAACCTTGCAGGCTGGACTAAAAAACTGACCGGCAAACCTTCCATCACCGTGGGCAGCGTCGGACTGGACAACGATTTTCTGCGTACATTCGGTGGTCAGGAAGCACGTAAGGCAGGCCTGGATGACTTGATTCGTCGGATGGAGAATAATGAGTTCGACCTGGTCGCAATCGGTAGAGCCCTGCTTTCCGATCCCGCCTGGGTGCAGAAAATACGGACCGGACGCGAAGCCGAAGTGATCGAATTTACCCGGGACTACCTGCAGAAACTGGCCTGATGAAACCCGCTTATTCGCTGTTTCCAGCGCTCCTTCTTATCCTGGCCGGCTGCCACAGTCGGCCGGAGCCTGAAAGTCTGCTTGCCGGATTCGTGTCTATTGCGGATGTCGACCCGACCATTCAGCTGGATATCCGCTATTACTCCGATAACAATTTCATGGGTCGCCCGGTCAAGGGCTACCTGGCACCAGCATGCCTGTTGAGCGAGCCGGCCGCACAGGCACTTATTACTGCCCAACAGCAGGCACTCGGCCTGGGTTACTCCCTGAAAGTCTATGACTGTTATCGGCCCCAGCAGGCAGTGAACGACTTTTTAAACTGGGCAGCCGACCCCGACGATACATTTCAGCAGCAGCGTTTCTATCCCCAGGTCCCGAAAGCGGAACTATTTGCCAGGGGTTATATCGCCGAACGCTCCGGACACAGCCGCGGCAGCACTCTGGATATGACCCTGGTGCCGGTCGGATCCCGGCAGCCTTCGGCGAGACCCGATCCCGATCGGTTCGATTGCCGCCTGGACAGGTCCCGGCGATTCCCGGACAACAGCGTGGAAATGGGAACCGGTTACGACTGCTTCGATGAGCTTTCCCACACTGACAACCCCGATATTTCCGGGGCCGCCCGCAGCAATCGTGATCTGCTGCGGGAACTCATGAAGGCCGCCGGATTCAGTAACTATGCGCAGGAATGGTGGCACTTTACCCTGGACGGGGAGCCTTACCCGGACAGCTACTTTAATTTTCCCGTGGATTTCCCTGCCCGCTGACAGGTCATTAAATCCCGGAGGCCAGCGACCATGAATCAGGATTTAATCTTTATTCCACTGCTTATTCAGATCATTCTTACTCTGTTCGTTTTCTACCGGATCGGTGCAGTAAAAGAAGAAGCAGTCAAAAACGGCGAAGTGGACCAGTCACGCCGCGCCCTGCACGACGATGCCTGGCCGGAAAGCGTGCAGAAGGTTAACAACAACATCCGCAATCAGTTTGAAACGCCGGTGCTGTTTTACGTACTGGTGATCCTGCTCTGGCTGCTCGGGGCGGCCGGACCGCTGGCGCAAGCGATCGCCCTGGCCTATGCCCTGTTGCGGATAGCCCATGCGCGGGTTCACCTGGGCTCCAATATAGTCAGGTTGCGCAAGCGACTGTTCCAGGCCAGCATGGTCATGCTGTTTATTCTCACCGGCCTGGTACTGCTGGCTCTGGTCGACCCGGGATTGTCAGGTAACCTGTAATCTGAGGTTCCGTAAACAATGAAACCGTAACCTGCATCAACGACGGGAGCAACGGCAACTATGAGTAGACTGGAAACCGCCCGTATCAGGGGCGTTCTATTTGATCTGGATGGGGTGCTGTATGTGGGCGACCAGGTAATCGATGGCGCCGCGGAGACCTTGCAGTGGCTTAAAAGAAACGGCATTCCATTCCGCTTTATCACCAATACCTCGACCCGAACCGCCAGCGCCGTGGCAGACAAACTGCAGGGGCTGGGCTTCGACATCGACGCCGCTCAGATATTCAGCGCCGTCAGCGCCACCCGCGACTACCTGGCGCGCCAGGGATCGCCGACAGTACACCTGCTGATCCGGGATTCCGCCAGAACGGAATTCTCGGAATTTGACCAGACAGATTCCGTTCCGGACTATGTGATCGTCGGAGACATCGGGGCAGCCTGGGATTATCGACTCCTGAACCGTGTCTTCAACGAACTCATGGCGGGTGCCGAACTGATTGCCATGCACATGAACAAGTACTGGCAAACCGAGCAGGGGCTGCAGATGGATATCGGGGCCTTTGTCGCCGGACTGGAATTCGTCACCGGCAAGCACGCCACCATCATCGGCAAACCCAGCGAGGAATTTTTTCACCTGGCAGTGGCCAACATGGGTCTGGAACCGCACCAGGTCCTGGTGGTAGGGGATGATATCGAAAACGATGTCGGTGGGGCGCAGGCGGCTGGCCTGTCAGGTGTGCTTGTTAGAACCGGCAAATACCGTGAAGAGTTCGCCAGGCGTTCGGAAATCTCGCCAAACGCCGTGATCGACTCGATTGCCGACCTGCCGGGGCTGCTTAGCAGCCCCTCTGGCTGACGATGTCACTGTTGCCGGTTTCTGGCTGTACAAGCTGTCGAAAAACGTCATCTGCACAGCCAGGTCTACAGGACACTAGTGTCCTGTCCGGTTAATTCGTTGTATTTCAGAGCCTGCATAAAGCGCTGTAGTGAGGCGCGATCCGCAGGGAATACTGGTTGTATTTCCAAGGGTCGCAACGCTGCTACAGCGCTTTATGCAGGCTCCCGGAGGGCGTGCCAGCCAAGACCCCTGGCCGCGTTGCGCCTTTTGACAAGGGCTACGGCCATTGCCTGCAAGGCGCGCCTTGCCAGGAACCTTGGCTGGCACGCTGAAATGCGACGAATTAACCGGACAGGACACTAGGACAACGATGCCAGCCAGGCATCATCGGAATCTTCGCTGATGTCCGCGAACAGCGGAGAGGACAGGTATCTTTCCCCGGTGTCCGGCAACATCACCAGGAAGGTGCTGCCGGACGGCGCCTGTTCGGCCACTTTCAGCGCCGCGGCCATGGTACCACCCGCTGAGATTCCGCAAAAAATACCTTCCTGCGCTGCCAGTTTTCTGGCTGTTGCGATGGATTCCTCGTCGGAAACCAGCACCAGTTCATCGGCCACCGAGGGGTCCAGCACCTTGGGGATGAAATCAGGGGTCCAACCCTGGATTTTATGGGGATTCCACTCGTGGCCGGACAACAGTGCCGCAGCTTCCGGTTCAGTAATGATGATCCTGGTCTCGGGTCTGGCCAACTTGATCATCTGGCTGGCACCGGTCATGGTGCCCCCGGTGCCCCAGCCCGAGACAAAATAGTTGAGCTCACGACCGGCAAAATCGCGCAGAATTTCCGGGCCGGTGGTATTCCGGTGATAGGCGGGATTGGCCGGGTTTTCAAATTGCCTGGCCAGAAACCAGCCATGCTCGCGCGCCAGATCTTCCGCCCGTTTCACCATGCCGCTGCCCCGTTCCGAGGCCGGTGTCAGAATCACCCTGGCCCCCAGCGCCTTCATGATCTTGCGGCGCTCGATGGAGAAAGTTTCAACCATGGTAGCCACAAAGGGGTAACCCTTGGCGGCACAGACCATGGCCAGGGCGATTCCCGTGTTGCCGGAGGTGGCTTCCACGACAGTCTGGCCGGGCTTCAATGCACCGCTCTTTTCGGCATCCTCGATAATGGCTATGGCCAGCCTGTCCTTCACCGACGAGAGTGGGTTGAATGCCTCAAGCTTGGCGTAGATGTTCTGATCGGCAGGGCCCAGGCGCTGCAGCCTGACCACCGGAGTGTTACCAATGGTCTGCAGAATGCTGTCGTAAATCATGATTGGTTACCTTTATTCTTGGCGGCGGGAAAACTGCATTATGTGAAATGCCTACCCGACAATCAACTTCCGGGCAGGACCCGGCATAGAATAAGGCACAGGTTTGGGAGCCGGAGTCGGCTGGACTTCAACTCCGGCTCGGATTCACTTCTGGACCTTTCGGTCAGCCTACCAGACGGCCGGCATTGTAGTCGGCAATCGCCTGTTCGATCTCCGCCCGGCTGTTCATTACGAATGGGCCATAGTGGACTATGGGTTCTCCCAGGGGTTTACCGGCAATCAGCAGTACCCGGCTCGCCGCCTCCAGGCTTAGGCGTAGCTGCTGACCTGGCGACAGTCGTGCCAGCTGACGGGCCTGAATTCCGGTACGCTGATCGCCTATTGCCACCTTTCCTTCATAGACATAAATCAGTGCGGTGTGGGACTCCGGGATGACCGCCACCAGTTCTGTCGCTTCGGTACCGGCGTGGATATCCAGATAAGCCGGTTGCGTGCTGTTACCCTGCACGGCACCGGTTAATTCCTTACCATTGACCTGCAAGGTTCCGGCAATGGCTTTGATCTGTACTCCATCCAGGTTATAGGCAGGTATGTCCGCAGCGGCAATATCGCGATAGCTGGCAGCAGTCATTTTTTCCGCTGCCGGCAGATTGACCCAAAGCTGGAAACCACGCATGCGGCCTTCCTCCTGGCGGGGCATCTCCGAATGAATCACTCCGGCACCGGCCTTCATCCACTGTACATCGCCCGCATCCAGCAGGCCGATGTTGTTCATGTGATCACGATGTTCCATTTTGCCTTCCAGCATGTAGGTCACCGTCTCGAACCCCCGGTGAGGATGTGGCGGAAACCCGCCGATATAATCCCTCGGTTCGGTGGAGCCGAATTCATCCAGCATCAGGAACGGATCGAAGCGGGCCAGATTATTGCCGCCGAATACCCGCAGCAGCCGAACCCCGTCACCATCCGATGCCGGAGTGGCCTGCATGACTTCCACCACACTGCGGGTGGTAAAACTGGATTTGTCAGATGAACCGTTCATGCCGCCTCCTTGGAGCTATGGGGCACAGTCAGGGTGCCGGAAAGTTGATCGGCCAGAACCTCGATTCGGGCGCCGGCCTGTTCCAGCGCCCGGTTGCGTGATTCTACTCCCAGATTCAGTCCCGTCGCAGCAACAAAGGACACCCGGTCCAGGCCGAGAAAATTCAGGACCGTTTTCAGGTAGGGACGCAGATGATCGGTCTCGCCGGGTTGATGCTCTCCGCCCATGCTGGAAATTACCACCGCCTGCCTGTTCTTCAGCAGGCCTTCGGCACCCTTGTTTGTGTACCGGAACGTCACCCCAGCCCTGGCCACCTGATCAATCCAGGCTTTGAGTCCGGCGGGAATGGAAAAATTGTACATCGGCGCACCGATCACCAGCAGCTCGGCTGCCTGCAGTTCGGCAATCAGCGCATCGGCAACTTCCACCAGCTCACGTTGCCGCGCATTGCGCCGCTCCGGTGCAGTAGTCAGTGCCGTTAAGCGCTCGGCATCCAGCGCCGGGACCGGAGCCAGGGACAGGTCGCGGCTGCTGATGTCGAGCTTCGTTCCCCTGCTCTCAATTTCTGTAACCAACCGGTCGACCAGGCGGTTGGAGACGCTGTCTGAGCCCAGGATGCTGCTTTTAAGAACAAGTGTCCTGATCATATTTCACTCCTCTGGTAGAACTTGACTGAATTCGAAAGCCACTATATATCTCTTTATTAGATAGTTGGTTCAGATTTTCAGCGGTTTTTAATCAGGTATTTAGATACATTGGAGTCCCAGTCATGAAATTACCCAAGATTCCGCTGGAGTACTGGCTGGCCTTTACGGCTGTAGTCGACAGCGGGACTTATGCGCAGGCCGCCGAAAAGCTTAATAAAAGCCAGTCTTCGGTGAGTTATGCGATCAGCCGCCTAAACCAGCAGCTGCCAGGCCCGGTACTGGAAATACAGGGCCGCAAGGCCCGGCTGACCGAGGAAGGAGAAGTGCTGTACCGCTACGCCAGCCAGCTCATCCGCCAGGCCCAGACCATGGAAGAGGTGGCACGCTCCATGGCCGTGGAATTCGAGGCTGAAGTCACTGTGGCTTTGGATGTACTGCTCGAAATCGGTCAGCTTATCTGCTCACTGGAAGATTTTTCCAGGCGCTTTCCTCATACCCGGGTGCGGATCCTGGAGACCAGCCTGTCAGGTACCATGGAAGCCCTGCTGGAAAAGCAGGCGGACCTGGTGATCGGAGCCACTGTGCCAGTTGGATTTTCCGGTCAACCGTTACGGCCAATCAGTATGATTCCGGTTGCCGCCCCTGGTCACCCGCTGTTTCAGAAGGATCAGGTTGACGAGATGGAACTGCGCTCCTATCGCCAGGTGGTATTGCGGGATTCCGGCCAGCGCTCGGAGCGCAATTCGGGCTGGCTGGAAGCGGAACAGCGCTGGACGGTCAGTCATTTCTCCAGCAGCATCAGTATTATCAGGTCCGGACTGGCATTTGGATTCCTGCCCCGGAACTGGCTGGAGCAGGACCTGCAGGCAGGCCGGTTACGGGAAATTTCCCTGCGCGGAGGATACCGGCGCAAGTTGCCACTGTACCTGATGGTGTCCAGCCAGGATGCCGCCGGACCAGCGACCCGGGCCCTGGCGGACATCCTCGGCAGAGACCTGGCGGCGGCACCTGACCAGGCAACCTGAAACCCCGTTCAGGTTGAGTTCATGCTGAGTCGGTAAACTGGGCGACGATGGAAGAGGTCTTAAAAATTCGACCTCGAAACAGAATTGAAAGGAGCAGGTTATGAAGTCACTGCTGATTGTTGCCGGTATCATGAGTCTGGTAGTGCTATCACCCAATGCCAGCGCCGATGGGCGTCATCGGGGGGGCTACGCCGGAAATTCCGGGTTTGGGCATTTTCAGGCAGATCGTCATCGTGGCTGGGGTTACTCCCGCGGTTATGTCCCACGACGCCATGTCTCCAGCTACCGGGCCCCTTACTACCAACCCTATTGGGGCGGGGGCAGCTACTGGAATTTTTCCGTCGGCTCCCGCTACGGGCGCCGACACGACCATTTCGATACCGGAGCGCTGCTGGGCGGTATCGTGCTGGGCTCGGTCATCGGCCAAGGGATCGCCTCCAGTCGTTATGAAAACCGCGTTGAAAGCTATGCACCACCACCCTCGCAGGTCACGGTGATCAGGCGAACTCCGGTTACCGTTGCAACCCCGCCGGCACGGCGCCTGTTGCGCGATCTCAGCGGCCGCTGCTACGAAATTTACCGGGATGGAGCTGGCACTGAATCCCGAGTTGAGCTAGATCCTTCCGCGTGTAATTTCTAGGGAACCTCTGGTTGAGGAACTTCTAATTAACAGGCTGTTGGACATGGTACTGCTCCGCGGGAGCCTGTCGGGCGCTGCGGCCAGCCGCCGTGCGCAGGGAATGGTCTTGGCACCAGCCAGACACGACAACAACTCAGCGGCGCCCGAGAGCCCCGCCCCGCCCGAAAGGGCTCTTGGAAAGGGCTCTTGGAAGTGGCTCATGGGAGTGGCTTATAAAGGGGGTTTGTGACCGCAGGCAGGTCTGTCGGAATCGCGGCAATTGACGCGCCGTGAAATGATCGTACCATTGAGGAACCTGTGACCCGATCGGCAGGAAACCTCTGGCGTGATCAGGCATCAACCAGAGTATGCCCGCTGATTACGAGACCACTGCGCTTTAATTCACGCGAACCTGAACATGATGCCCCGACTAATCGATTGCCGTACTATTCTGCTCCTCTCCCTCCTCGTGGCCGGTTGTGCCAGCTCGCCCACTTCCCGTCGCCAGGTAGTGCTCTATTCCGATGACGTCATGGCAAGCCAGGGAATTTCCACTTACGAGCAGATGCAGGCCGAACTGCCCGTGGAGACCGACTCCCGCCGGCTCGCCTATGTCCGCTGCGTAACCGGCTATATTGTCGATGCCCTGTCCAGCCAGGAGCGTGGCGACAATGCCTGGGAGGTGACTCTGTTCAAGGATGACCAGGCTAACGCGTTCGCGTTGCCCGGCGGCAAAATGGGAGTTTTCACCGGATTGCTGGATGTGGCTACCAACCAGCATCAACTGGCAGCGGTGATGTCCCATGAGGTCGGCCACGTACTGGCCAGGCACAGTAATGAGCGGGCCAGTCAGGCGGCACTGCGCGATATCGGCCTGGCTGCTGCGCAACAGGCCGGAGTTTCGGACCAGACTCTGCAGTTGATCGGTTTCGGCGCCAATCTCGGCTTCTTCCTGCCCTTCAATCGGGTGCAGGAAAGCGAAGCCGATCAGATCGGTATCATGCTGATGGCCCGGGCCGGCTTCGATCCCCAGGAAAGCATCAACCTGTGGCACAACATGGCGGCCAACGGGGGTTCCAGGCCACCGGAATTCCTTTCCACCCACCCGTCTCCGGACACCCGGATCGCCGATCTGAACCGTCAGCTGTCCCGGGCGGAAGCCCAATGGCTGGCGGCCAGAAATCAGGGCAGGGTTCCGGACTGTGTGGCACCGGATTAACCGGGCGGGCTTGTGCTTCACAATATATAGTGGTATCTTCCTGAATACTGTACCACATAGGGCGGTGTGACTCGTTCACTGTTGTCCGTTCCAGGCGGTGCAGTATGCTCCTTGACTAATCTTGCCCTCCAAGAAAACACCAAGCTCACTCGCGGAGGGCAAGATTTTCTCTGCCCCTGAACCCGAACCTCGGCGAACCGGAATTCACCTGGCGGTCCCGCTCACCCGTTCGCTACACTGTGCCCTCCCGTACTGCTCCCGCTACACCGGGCTTCAACATGGCTGAAAGTGATCTCCAGAACCCGGATCCAGCGACTTGCGCCGGTTCCAGTGCTGACTTCGAAACCTGCCGGAATTGCGCCACGCCCTTGCGTGGCGACTACTGTTACCACTGCGGTCAACGCAATCAACAGGTGATCGGCTTCTTTCCCACCCTGGTGTTGGAAGCGTTCGAAGGATTGTTTGCCTTTGAATCCAGAACCTGGCGCAGTATCTGGTTGCTGTTTTCCCGTCCCGCCTGGCTGACCCGTGAATACCTGGCCGGTCGACGTATCCGCTACCTACCGCCATTGCGCCTGTTCTTCGCATTTCTGCTGGCGTTCCTGTTCGCAGTCTCTGTCGAAATGTTTCTCGATTCGATCGGAATCGACATTGACAGTGAACCGGTTGTTGCCGGGCAGGATGTCAGTGACGAGACGCTCGGTGAAGACGAGCTGGTGGAATTTAGAACGGAATTACAGAAACTGGCAGACCGTCTGCAGATTCCCTTTCTCTCAGCAGAAAACAATCGGAAATTCGTCGCACTGCTACAGGATCGGGCGATCAGAAATTTTACCGCCATCCGTGAGGACCCACTCGATTTCGTAGACCAGTTGCTGGAATACCTACCGGTCCTGCTACTGGTGATGATGCCGGTGCTGGCCCTGATTCAGAAAATTGTCTACATCAGATCAGGTCGCTACTATATTGAACACCTGCTGCTGAGTATCCAGAACCACAGCTTCCTGTTTCTGACCTTCATTCTGGTGTTTTTACTGGACCTGATAATCTGGCTCGACTTCGGTATTCTGCCCGCCATTGCCGGGTTTCTGAGAATCCTGCTGAATCTGTGGACCGTCGCCTACCTCTACCTGAGCCTGCGGCAGTTTTTTGGCCAGGGGTACCTGCTGACCGGACTCAAGTTCGTCAGCATAAGCCTGACCTACGGTATCGTGCTGCTGACCGGGATCCTGCTGTTCAGCCTGATCGGGTTTTTTGTCTATTAGGGTGCCCCTTAAAGATTCTGCAGCTGCTTCGACCTCTACATGAATTCTCTGACTGCAATACTCATTGCCAATGTGAATCTGAACGTCAAATCAGACATGAGAAAAGCAATGTCTAGGGTTGAAGTGTTCACCAATGCTGGAAGAAGGTGAGCAGTCACTGTCACTTAGGTCGTTCGAGACAGGGACGTCGATAACGAGGTGGAATAACTGCTACTGCGTTCTCCGCACTTCCACCCTCCCTGGCGGGCGTGCACATGGACGTGCGTTTGCGATCCTCAATGACAGTGACTGCTCACGTCCCCACCCACTGAACCCCATTTCATATAAAGGCATTGACAGGCCGCCGCAGAGCGACAGCCTGTCTCCAGCAGAAAGTGAACCTAGAGGGACTTGAGAAAGGCCAGCAGACTCTGCTGCTGAGCTGCATCCAGCCCATTGAAAGTCGCCGGCATCAGCGATTCCTCGGCATCGGAAACCGAAGCGACACGCGCCTTGAAATAGGTGACCCAGCGCCGACCGTCGGCACTCTGAATCTGCACCGCAAGATCAGAATCATTGCGATAGCGACCGCGTATTTCTGTGCCATCCTGCTGCACAACGATCTTGGCCTGGTAGCCGTCGACAATGGAGGCCGATGGCTCGCTCAGTGCCTGCAAAAGCCCATCGTTATCGAGACGGGAGGTAATTCCGTCCAGGGCCGGGCCGACCGAACCACCCTGCTCCCTGTAACTGTGACACGTGGCACAAGCCGCCTCACCATTGAACAGCTGTTCTCCTGCCAGCACCTCGGGATCGTTGCTGGCGACCGACGCACTGTCGATCCCGCTGAGACCGGTGCCTCCCTGCAACACGCGAATATAGCCGGCGACATCGAGAATCTCGGTTTCACTCAGTGACGACCCCCACGCTGCCATGCCGGTGCCGGAGCGACCATTGGTGATTACGGCGATCAACTCCTGGTCGGCCAGGTTCCTGGCACTGCTGTCTGTGAGCGGCTTGCCCATGGTCAGACCTTCACCCAGGCCACCGTGGCAGAGCTGGCAATAGGCATCGTAAAGCTCCTGGCCCTCGCCCACCCCCGCCCAGACAACAGCTGCCGGAAGACTCGCGGTCAGTGCCAACAGAACCGGCAATAATCTTACTGCTTTCATAACTCTCTCTTCCCTCTTCAGGTTTTTTGGAGGCCGACTGCTAGAGGCCGAAGAGGATGTAATTGCCGGTGGCAATCCCGGTGGCGACGCCATCCCGGGTAACCGGATTCCGCGTTCCCGAGGCAATGCCGATGTACTGTCTGCCATCGATGGTAAAACTGGTGGGCGGTGCGTAAACGCCACTGCCGGTCTGGAATTGCCAGAGCACTTCACCGGTTTCATCATTGAAAGCCCGCAGGTACCCGTCGGCGCCGCCGGCGAACACCAGGCCGCCGCCGGTGGCCAGGGTACCGGCCCAGTTGAAGGATCCGGGTAATTCGTGCTGCCACTCTATCTCGCCACTACGGATATTGTAGGCAACCACGTGTCCGGTGCCCTGGGGTTCAAACCTGGGGATGCCGCCCAGGTCCATGGTGCCAGGTCGCCCTTCTCCTTCCCGGCGAATGAAGGTGGTACCCCATTCACTGGAAGGAATGTACAGCATGTGGGTGTTCGGGCTGTAGGAGGCCGGTGGCCAGTTTTTGCCACCGTAAAGGCCCGGATAAATGACAGTGCCAGCCGGATCGTAAAGTTCCTCTTTCAGAATCGGTTTGCCACTCTCGTCACGGTCTGCCCAGTTGACCCGGGTGTATTCGGCTGCGTAAATAAAATCGCCGGTTTCACGATCAAGGGCATAGACATGGCCATTGCGGGCCACCTGAATAATCAGCTTGCGCATCTCGCCATTGATCATCTCGTCGATCACCATCGGCTCACTGGTGGAATCATGATCGAATTCGTCACGGGGTGAGGTCTGGAAATACCAGCGCAATTCACCGGAATCGGCGTCCAGGGCGACCACCGAATTGGAGTACAGGTTGTCCCCGGTGCGAACATTGTTGTTGATATCCGGCCACGGATTGCCGGTTCCCCAGAATACCCAGTCGGTTTCCGGGTCGTAGGTACCGGTCACCCAGGTAGGCGCGCCACCGGTAAGCCAGGAGTCCCCCTGCCAGGTCTCGTTACCCGCTTCGCCGGGCCCGGGCACCGTATAAAACCGCCAGCGCCTTTCTCCGGTGTGAACATCGTAGGCGTCGATGTAGCCACGGATTCCGAATTCACCGCCACCGACACCGATCAGTACCATGTCCTTGACGACCAGCGGCGCACCGGTAATGGAAAAGGACTCGCGGTGATCACCCACTTCCACATCCCACAACTGGATGCCGGTCTCGGCATCGAAGGCCATCAGGTGTGCATCCAGCGTTCCCCAGAACACCGTGTCTTCGAACAGCGCAACGCCGCGGTTATGGGGGCCACAGCACAGATCCACGTTTTCAAAATCATGGTCGTAGCGCCACAGTTCGGCTCCGGTCAACGGGTCCACTACGATCAGGTGACTGTTTGCGGTGGTCAGGTACATGCGGCCGTCGTTGACCAGTGCCGTGACTTCGAAGGCGCCGCCGGTGACACCATTCTGCTTGATCCAGACCGGACGCAGGTTGGCGACCGACTCTCGATTGATCTGGTCGTCTGGTACGAATCGCCAGGCGCCGTAGTTTCGTCCATAAGTGACCCAGCGGTCGGAATAATCCTGGGCATTCTCCAGAATTTCGGTGGTTACGCTCTGCGCGGTGGTCAGGCCTGAGAGGAATGTTAGGGTGAAAGCGGCAAACAGACCGCCGGCGTGTCGAATTGCTAATTTCAAGGTGAATCCCCCACTGTATCAGTTCAGTTCGATCGGTTTCCGGGTGACCGGCCGGCTCATTACGGTCCCTGCCGGAGCCGCGCCGGGTGCGTAATTAACCTATAAAGCAACCCGGGAAGTCAAACCGACCGGATGTTCGGAAAGAAGGAAAAACCGGGATTTGCGACAAATGGAGCGACGTTGATGCAAATTGCTTAAAACGGAAGTCCGTCATATCATCGCGGCAGTCCCGAGAACAAGGGGTTCAGCCCTCTGAACGACACCCGCACGGCGTTCCGAGTCGGCACTCAAGATCCTGATAAAAAAGAGGAAATCACATGATCATTTACGGCGTTGCGCTGCTTTCCGTCTGTCTGGTGGCAGGCATGCTGGTAGGCGAATACCTGGGCATACTGATCGGCGTTGAAGCCAATGTCGGTGGCGTTGGTATCGCCATGCTGCTTCTGGTGCTGGCCTGCAATACGCAGCGCCTGAAACCGATGGTGGAGGGCCTGGCAGGGGACGGTATCAAGTTCTGGAGCGCCATGTATATTCCTATCGTGGTAGCGATGGCGGCGCGCCAGAATGTAGTCGCCGCCGTCGATGGCGGTCTGCTGGCGCTGGTCGCCGGAGTCGCCGCGGTGGTAGTCAGTTTTGCGCTGGTACCGGTATTGAGCCGCATCGGCTCCCAGCGCAGCAGGCTCAATGATCAGGACGGAGGTGCCCACTGATGGAAGTCCTGGAAGCAACCTTCGTTCGCAACGGGCTGGTAGTCGCGTTCGCGGTAGTCGGCCTGACTGTGTGGTTTTCCTATCTGCTTTCCGACCGTCTCACTGCGGGACGGATCCACGGTTCAGCCATCGCCATTACCCTGGGTCTGGTAGCCGCCTATGTCGGGGGACTGATTACCGGTGGCGGCACCGGCGTGGCCGATATCGCCTTCCTGTCCGGAGTCGGGATCATGGGCGGCGGTATGTTTCGCGATTTTGCCATCGTCGCCACTGCGTTCGGTGTCCAGCTCAGCGAATTGAAGAAAGCGGGCCTGGCCGGAATCATCTCCATCTTCGCCGGGGTCATAGTGTCCTTCGTTATCGGCGGACTGGTGGCAGTCCTGTTCGGCTATACGGATCCGGTCGCGATCACCACCATCGGTGCCGGTGCGGTAACCTATATCGTAGGACCGGTAACCGGTGCGGCAATCGGTGCCAGCTCAGAGCTGATCGCTCTGAGTGTGGCGGCGGGTCTGGTCAAATCGATCCTGGTAATGATCGGCACCCCCCTGGTGGCCCGCTCCATTGGTCTCGATAACCCCCAGTCCGCGATGGTATTCGGTGGCCTGATGGGTACTACCAGCGGCGTGGCAGGCGGTCTCGCCGCAACCGATCCGAAACTGGTTCCCTACGGTGCCATGACCGCCACTTTTTACACTGGTGTCGGCTGCCTGCTGGGACCGTCGTTATTGTTCCTCACCGTCAACGCCCTGTTCTAGTGTCCTGTCCGGTTAATTCGTTGTATTTCAGAGCCTGCATAAAGCGCTGTAGTGAGGCGCGATCAGTCGGAGCGATGGCGGGTTCGATACTCGGTCGGGGTCATGCCGAAGCGGGTTTTGAACGCAGTATTGAACGAGGACAGTGAGACAAATCCGACGTCCAGGGCGATAGTGGAAATGGAAGTGGTTTCCGCAGCCAGCCGGGAACTGGCTTCGGTCAACCGGTAACTGTTTAGAAACTGGTTGAAATTCTTGAAATTCAACTCCCTGTTGATCAACTTTCGCAGCCGGTATTCCTGAACCCCAAGCGCTTCCGCCAGGGAGGTGATAGTGAGCCCGTGCTGACTGTACAGACGTTGTTCGACCACGGTCTCCAGCAACCGGGTCATCAGCTTGTGATTCGGCCCCGGCTCAGGCTCATGCGGTGGACTGGGTTGCGGTCGGGAAACCGGTGCCAGGTCGGTGAGCAGTTCCAGGGTGCGGTCACTGACCCTGAATACCGAAAGATTGAATACCAGTCCGATCAGAAATACGTAGATGGGAAACACGTAAGGTGGAACGGGAGTCCTGCTGAACAGGCTGAAATTGTCCAGGAATGGGTCGGCAAAGGTGAAAAAACCGTTCAGCGCCCTGATCGCCAGAAACACCCCGACGCTGATTACGAAGATTACCCGGAAGCGCCGCCGCTCCTCCACCAGGTCGGCCCGGTAACCCTGAATTGCCCGCCAGATAGCCAGGCAGGAATAACTGACCATGATCAGCTGCGGAATCACGTAGATCAGCATGAAGTAGAGCGTGCTGTTGGTCAGTGTGGCACTGTAGAGAGGCACACCGATGGCCCGGGCGAGGACAAAATACAGGACCGGAATCCAGACCGGTCGGATCAGTTTTTCATTGTCGGTAAACAACCGGAACGCCAGGTACCAGAGGATGAAAGGAGTCAGTGTGCCAAGCCTGAACAGCAGGTAGCTGAACAGTGTGCTGTCAGCGACCCGGGAAAAGTCACCCAGCACCAGGCAGCCGAGACAGAAGCTCAGGAAACTGATCAGTCTGCCTTCGAAGCCGGGATTAAAAAAAGCGAAGGACAGACTGATGGTAACCAGCTGTGAAAGGGCGAGCAGTATCGCGATGTCGGTCAGCGAAAACATAGCCCGGCGACGATAAGTGAGCCGGAGCGGGTTTGCAAGCGCATTGTCGGTCGCTGCCGAGGTGGAAACTGATCGATACAGCTCAGATGCCCCGTGGCCCTGGTCGGCTACGCTCAGTCCAGCCGCCGGTCAGGAATCCGGGACCTGGATTTTCAACTTTCGTCAGCTCCGGATTCGGAAATCAGACAGGGCTCTTCAGAATCAGATAGCAAAGTTTCAGAATCCGCAAGACAGTTTCAGGCAAATCTGATCCAATGACGCTGGATTATTCTGATCGGCAGTCCGTAGCTGAACAGAACTTCCGCCAAGAATAATATCCGACAAGGCCTGAGCTCCCTGTCTACCCCGGCCATGGTCAGCGTGCCCTGAAGACGCGAGACCCGCCAACCTGATGAGCCAGGCGCCGCTGAATCAACCGGGAGAAAAGAACCCATGAACCGTGCCGAACGCCTGACTGCCCTGAAAATTCCCGGATCCCTGCTGTCACTGCTCGCGGTACCGCTGCTGGCGGGATCCGGGCTGGTCACTGCCCAGACTGCCGGGGTCACCTTCCACAAGGATATCGAACCCATCCTGCAACGCAGCTGCCAGCACTGTCACCGGGAAGGTGGTGTCGCACCGATGCCGCTGGTGACCTACCAACAGGTGGCTCCTTTTGCCGGCCTTATCGAGTACAAGACCGGTCTGCGCGACCGCGCCGGGGCCATGCCTCCGTGGTATGTGGAAAAGGATATCGGGATCCAGCATTTCAAGAACGACCCCTCACTCAGCGATGCGGAACTTGCTGCCATTTCCAGCTGGGCCCGCAGCGGGGCTCCGGAAGGTAATCCGGCCGACGCACCGGCTCCCCTGGTCTTTGACGACAGCATCAAGTGGAGCCTGGGAGAACCAGACCTGGTGGTCAATACCCAGGACTTTTTCAAGGAAGCCGGCAGCCCCGACTGGTGGGGGGAACTGGCCAGAGTGCCCACCGGCCTGACCGAGGACCGTTACGTCAAATCGGTCGAAATCGTCGAGGTGAATGACGTACCCAGCGCCGGCACCGGTCGCGAGACGGTGGGCGGACGTTATATTTTCCATCACATGATCTGGCGCACCGAAGTGCACGACGAGAACGGTAATCCCATCGATGGGCAAAGCGTCGGTTGGCCGGTTCACGAAGTGGGTCGCAATCCGGATATCTTCGATCCGGAAGCCGGCCGCCTGCTGCGGGCCGGCTCGGTATTCGCCACCGACTCGGTGCACATGCATTCCAATGGCAGGGATACCACGGGCCACCTGGAAATCGGCTTTATTTTCCACCCCAGCGACTACCAGCCCAAGTTCGAGCCAGTCACCCTGGGACTGGGCAATGGCGTGGACATCAGCATTGCCGGCAATGAAAAGGATCAGGAACTGCATGCCTACACGGTGCTGGAGAACCACACCAAGATCATCACCTTCGAACCGCACCTGCACGCTCCGGGTGAACGTATGTGCCTGGAAGCGATCTGGGGATACACCGTCGAGACCCTGTCCTGCGTCGGCTACGACCACAACTGGGTGCGGGGTTATCCTTTCGAGGATGACTATGCACCGCTGTTGCCCAAGGGAGCCATCCTGCATATCGTCGGTTACATGAACAATACCGACAGCAACCCCAACGTCCCGGATCCCCGCAACTGGCAGGGTTCCGGCAATCGCTCGGTAACCAACATGTTCATTGACCTGGGAATTCGGGTAAAACTGACCGAGGACCAGTTCTTTGACGAAATGGCCGAACGCCGCCGTAACCTGAACCTGGGCCCCAACGATCACGTGGTCGGCTGCCCACTGTGCCTGGCACCTCTGGTAGCTCCGATACCGCAGACCTCGGACAGCGAAGATGAACTGGCCGATGACATCGCCTTTCAGTCCGCCGACTGAGCGATCCCGACCCCGGTGACAATCGGACCGGGGATCCGCTGGGTCTTTAAGCGCCAGCGGATTCCCGGCCGGAAAACAGGTTAACCTGCAAAATAAAAAAGAAGAATGAAAGAAGTGAGAGCACTCGATGAACAAGACTCTTTACAGCACCCTTGCACTGTTTCTGTTACTAATCCTTGCCACTCCGGCCGCCCTGGCCCAGTTGAGCTTCCGTAAGGGACAACACGTGGAGCCGGCCTACGAAGGCTGGCGAGAAAATGCCGACGGGACCTTTTCCTTCCTGTTCGGTTATTTCAATGAAAACTGGGAACAGCAACTGGATATCCCGGTCGGAGAAAACAACTATTTTTCACCGGGTGATCCCGATCGTGGCCAGCCGACCTATTTTCTGCCGCGTCGCAACCGCTTCACCTTTGAAGTCCGGGTACCGGCCGACTGGGGCGACCAGGAACTGGTGTGGACCGTCACCTCGCCCAATGGCGTTTCCAGAAAAGCCTACGCCACGCTGGCCACCGACTACACTATCGACAACATCATAATCGCGTCGGAAACCGGCTCTCTGGGTGCCGGCACCAGCAGCCCGGAATCCCGGGCCAATACCCCGCCGGATCCCCGCTTGCTGGGTGACCGGGTTCGCACGGCCCGGGTCGGTGAGCCGGTGGTGATCCGCACCCAGGTTGTCGATGACGGCATTCCCGAACCGGGTCGGGTAGGCAGCAGCACATCTTTCGAACCGGCAAGCCGGGAACAATGGCTCAAAGACGTACTCCAGCCACCGCGCAGAAGCACGGTCGGCAAAGTCAATGGACTGTATCTATCCTGGAACAAGTACCGGGGACCTGGAGAAGTGTTGTTTTCACCCGACCAGGTCAAGCCCTGGGAAGATACCCGGGCATCGGCCAACTCGCCCTGGGGTGCCCTGTGGACACCGCCGCCGATCCCTGACAGTGGTGTTTACGAAGTGACTGCCACCTTCTCCGAGCCCGGCAGCTATGTACTGTGGGGACGGGCCGATGACGGCGGCCTGTATGGCGATACCTATGTCACCGTCAATGTCTCACCCTGAGCAGGCAGGGCTGAAAAGAGCTCTCCAGCAGGTCGGTCACGCTGTCAGCCTTACCGCAGCGTGGCCGGCTTTTTAAGCCTGCCCTGAATACGCTTTCCCGCCAGCAAACCAGAACTCGATAATCTGCGTGTCCTTTTCAAACATGGCAGCATGCCGCTCCTGCGGTTCCAGGTGATACCAGTCTCCGGGCCCGAAGTAACGGGTCTGCTCCCCGGTTGTCAGGTACAGGCCTCCACGAGTAACGACCCCCAGGTTTTCCGTACCGTGCTGATGATTGGCGATGGCCGTTCCGGCCGGGTAGGACGCGAACAGCACGTTGAACTGTTCGGATTCAAGTTTGAATGCGTCGAAAGGCCCGTCGTACACCGGTAGTGACCTGACAAGCTCAGGAAATTCCAGATCCATCAATTGTTCCTCCAGAAGATATCCGGTATTAACCACCGGACTGAGGCAGTGTAACATCGGTAGGGCAATTCTCTCTGCCCGGGGCAGTCGGTTGCCTGATTCCCGGCTACCGGTTTACCAGCAAATTTTTGCAGCACACGAGGAACAGGATAACCATGCAGCAGCATTTCTCCCCGTCAATAAGCAGTTCCCGCTTGTCGTTCCCGGCTCTGCGTGTTTTCGCCCTGCTTTGCTTTTCACTTTATGCGTCACTTTATTCGCTCGTGGTGTTCGGGCAATCGACTCTGATGGTCAATATCAACGGGTACAGCGTGGATGCGGACGAAAACCTGCAGCACTTCACCGCCCTGCAATTCACCGGCGATACCCTCGATCGCGTCTTCACGGAAGGTGAAACACTACCCGCCGACGAAGGAATCACCCGCATTGACGGCGCCGGACTGACCCTGCTGCCGGGGTTGATCGATGCCCATGGTCACATCCTCAGCTACGGACTGAGCCTGTTGCGTGTCGACCTGACCGGCACCGAATCGGAGCAGGAAGCAGTGCAACGGGTGCAGGAATTTCAGGCCGCCAATCCCGATCTGGCCTGGATTCAGGGCCGGGGCTGGAATCAGGTACTGTGGGATACCCGGGCGTTTCCATCCGCCGCCAGTCTCGATGGCCTGTCGATGGAACGTCCGGTCTGGCTGTCGCGGGTGGACGGGCATGCTGGCTGGGCCAACAGCGCAGCCCTCGAGATCGCCGGCGTCGGCATCACCACGCCGGATCCTGACGGCGGCCAGATCATCCGTGACGAGGAAGGCCGGCCCACCGGGGTGCTGGTGGATAATGCCATGCGCCTGGTGACCTCGAAGATTCCCGCCCTGACTCAGGAAGAACAGCAGTTTGCCCTGCAGCGGGCAATGACTGAGCTGACCCGCTTCGGGTTGACCGGCGTCCATGACGCCGGTATCTCGGCAGTCACCGTACAGGCTTACAAATCGCTGCTGGAGTCCGGCCCCCTGCCGATCCGGGTCTACGCCATGCTGGCAGCCACCGATCCGGACAACGCCGCCAACCTGGCCGCCGGCTACTACGAAAGCGAGGATCAGACGCTGTCCATCAGAAGCGTCAAGATCGTGGCTGACGGGGCACTGGGCAGTCGTGGTGCCGCACTGATTGACGACTATAGCGATATGCCCGGTCATCGCGGACTGATGCTGCTGGAGCCTGAACGTCTGACCGAGGTCATGGAAACTGCAATGCGGGCAGGATTTCAGGTCAACACCCACGCGATCGGCGACCGCGCCAATCAGGCGGTGCTGGACAATTATGCCGCTCTGATAGCTGCCACCGACAGCCGTGAACTCAGGCACCGGATCGAACATGCACAGGTGCTGACTTATCAGGATATTCTCCGGTTCAGTGAACTGGGAGTGATTCCTTCGATGCAGGCCACCCATGCCACCAGCGACAAGAACATGGCCGAGGACCGGCTGGGGCCGGTTCGAATTCAGGGCGCCTATGCCTGGCGCAAACTGGCCGATGCAGGCGCGGTCATTGCCAACGGGTCAGACTTTCCGGTGGAGTCCCCCAATCCGTTTTTTGGCCTGCATGCGGCAATCACCCGCCAGGACCACGATAATGAACCGCCCGGGGGCTGGTATCCCGAAGAACGCATGACGCGAGTGGAAGCACTGACCAGTTTCACCCGCCACGCAGCTTACGCGGCCCACCAAGAGAACCTGGTCGGCGCACTGGAACTCGGTAAGAAAGCCGATTTCATACTCGTGGACCGCGACCTGTTCAGCGTGCCCGAGTCGCAGATCTGGCAGACGGAAGTGCTGCAGACCTGGGTGGGGGGGCGGCGCGTACATTGAAAATACCGGCCGCCGTCCGGAACTGTCACTCCAGGGAGATGGTCGTCATGGGGCCGGTACTGCGCAGCCGCGTCGAGGTATCCAGAATCCGCAGCTTCTGTTCCCCCGGCACATAGACATAGGAAGTATCCGACAGGGCCTGGGCCGCTGCGTTCAGCATCTGTCGCTTCTTCAGTCGGTCGCCCTGGTAGTCGTAGACATTTGCCAGCGCCAGGTAGAACACCGGTTCCGTCTCCTCAAGTTCTATGGCCTTTTCATAATAACTGATGGCGAGCGCGGTCCGCCCGTCCTGAAAAGACAGATTGCCCATTTCGAAATAATAGTAGGGATTGCGACGGTCCAGTTGCGCCACCGCCCTTCTGAGCCCGGCCGCCTTGCCGGCTTCGCCACTTGCTTCGTAAAGGCGTGCCAGGTTGCCCATGGCGGCGGCACTGTCGGGAGCGTGATAGATGGACATCTGGTAACTGTACTCTGCCGCCTCGGTATTTCCCATCCGGTTGAATGCAGTGCCGGCATTATTCCAGGCATCGGCCATCTGCGGTTCCAGCCACAGGGCGTGGCGCAGGTAACCCAGTGCCTCCTGATAGCGGCCCCGCAGCAATTGTTCGACGCCCAGATTGCTGAAGTACATCGCCCTCGCCTGCCGGTCCTCAATGGTTCTGGCAGTCATCTGTTGCACGGCGATTTCCGGCGTGAAATCAACGATATAGGTTTCAAACGGATTCAACTTCCCGGTCGCGTTGATGTGCTCGCTGACGACTACCAGAGTTCCTTTCCTGTCCCAGGTAGGCTGTACCTCTACGACTCGATAATTTGCGTCTATATTCAGGTACCGCGCCGCGGCCACATAGAGGTTCATCACTGACAGGCAGTTCCCCATGCGCGACTCGAAGACTTCCATCGCCGTCCGGGTCCGATCGTCATTGTACTGGAGATTCAGATGGTCAGCGCCGAACAGCAGAGTCTGGAGTGTAACCAGCCGCTCTCTGGCGGTACCCTCATACCCGACCTCCCGGTCAAGAAATGCCTTAAGCTCCTCATCGATATAGAGTGGCTCGATATCGAGATACGGATCCTGATCCTGCACGAGAAATTCTGAGGTTTTCTGCTCATCAGGAACAAATCCGGTGCTGAATTCCGTCGTGCGGCAGCCAGTGAGAAGCAATACCGCGCTGAGCAAAACCGTCAGAACCGGCTTCCCCCCTCCCAAAATAGGGACAGATTTATTTTCCGTGGAAAATAAATCTGTCCCTATTTTGGGAGGGGTTGTTGAATTCGGGGAGCTGTGTGTATTCCAGGGATGCATGGCGGGTTTCTTTCGCTTCAGCTTTGCATGGAAGATTTACCTGACAGGCTACCGGTAAAGGGCTCAATGTAACAGGCCATATCGGCAAAGGTGATTGAAAAACAGGAGCGACCGAATGCCTGTCAGCTGGTTTATCCCGGGATCGCTTCCTTTCCTGCCTTACAAGAAAAATGCCGCCCGTGCGCACACGGGCGGCATTTTAAAGGACCGGCTTCAGGAGCCATACCTTTCAGGGCTAGAGGTCGAAATCAGCCCTGAGTCGCAGGTACCAGAATGCGCCGTTACCGCTGAAGGCGGCATCATTCACGTAGATGTTGCTGGTGGATGAAGTCTGATCGATGGGGCGGACTTTCCCCGGATAGGTATTGAAGATATTGTCCGCACCCACGATGATTTCATAGCGGTTATTCCAGGTATAGGAAACTTCCCCGTTCCAGATGATCTCCGGGTCGGCCCAGTAATCCCGGGCAGGATTGCCGGATGAGGGTACGATCAGATACTCATCGTAGTAGTTGGCGGAAAGCAGGAAGCGCCAGTCACCAATATTGTGATAAGCCCTGAAGTTGCCGCGATTGGCGGGGATACCATCGGTCAGATCGGCCAGATTGGAGCGGTTCAGAAGTCCCGGTGTCACCTTGTCGATTTTCTGATCCATCCACGCCCAGGAACCCTGGAAGGTGGTGGTTCCCAGATCACCCCAGCTGTAGTCCCAGGCACCGACGATTTCCACACCCTTGTTGGTGGTGTCCATGTCGTTGGTGTAGTAGGTGAATTCCACGATGTTGCCAGCCCCGGAAATACCGGAAGCGGCCAGCTCCGCGGCAATTTCAGGAGTGATGACAACATCGCCGGAATTGAGTATCCGGTCGGTCAGTTCAATCTGGAAATAGTCGACAGACAGGTCCAGATCTCCGATCTGGGCGGTAACACCAATACTCAGGTTGACCGATTCTTCAGGGCCCAGCTGCTTGCCGCCGAATCGCTGCGCAATCGGATTGGTTGGGGGAATCTGACCTTCTGCCTGCGGTTCGCCGGTATCGGCGTTGATCCCGGTACTGATATTGGAAATATTGGCCTGACCGGGAGACGGCGCCCGGAAGCCGGTACCGTAAGTGGCACGCAGGTTGACTGCATCTGTCAGCCGGTAGCGGGCCGTGACCTTGCCGTTGGTGGTATCGCCGAAGGTGTTGTAGAAGTCTTCGTAACGCAGGGCTGCGCCCAGCAACAGCCGCTCGGTGACATCGGCCTCGAGGTCAACATAGATCGCCCAGTTTTTGCGGTCCCAGGTACCATGCTGTTGCGGCCCGAAGCCCTGGAAACCGTCGGAACCGACGTTGGCGCCCTGACGGGCATAGGGCCCGATCAGATACGAGTACTCGTCCTTCGAGGTCACCTTGAAGATTTCTCTGCGCAATTCAAAACCGTAGCCGACACTGAGCGGAGAGAACAGTCCGTCAATCTCGAATGGGGTGACCAGGTCGATGTTCAGATTGTTCTCGACAGTAGTGTAGATACCCGGTTCGAAGGAGGTGGGCGAATCGGATCCCATGGACGCGTTGACGGTATTCGACAGCCGATAGGTGACTTCGGAAAATCCGGCACCAAGGCTCACATCGTAGGTGGTCTCCCCAATCTCACCCCTGATACCGGCCACTTCCGACATATCCCGAATGCCGGCGCCAAAATCGGGTGTGTAGCCCCCCGGGAACCACTCCAGGAAAGTAAAGCAGTCAGGGTCGGCGAGTCCGGCTGCCCGGCCGGCAATGGAACTGGTTATTCCGGTTACCGGGTCGATACCGGTCGGAATGACCGGACAGTCACCGCTGCCGTTCCCGGTTTCATCGATAAACAGCTGGTTGCTGCCTTTGGTGAAAATCCCGCCACGGGATTCCGGATTGCGGTAGAAAAAGCCCAGATCGGTTTCGCGCTCACTGTAGCTGCCGAATGAGTAAATCTCCTGAGTATCGCTCAGCGTGATACCGGAGTTGTAGAACAGGTTGATGGTATTGGTATCGGCCAGGCCCCGTTCCATCACGTAAGGGTCAGTACGTATGTAGGTATTGCCCGCCGCAATCAATGCCTGCGCATCGTCACGCTGCCGCGCCCGGTCGGTCTTGTTCTGGTCAACCACATCGAAACTGAAACTGAAGAAACCGTCGTCACCCAGTGGCAGGCCGATATTGCCCGCTACATAGGAAAGCTCACCATCATTGTAGTCAGTATGCTCGCCCTGTTTGGTTTCCAGAGAGATTCCGGAGTTATTCTCTTTCAGGAGAAAGTTGACCACCCCGGCTATCGCATCGGAACCGTATTGGGCGGCAGCACCGTCCCGCAACACTTCGACCTGGCGCAGGGCAATCGGAGGAATCTGCGAAATGTCCGGGAAATGGGTACCCTGGCGGCCGAATTGAACTGCGGCAGAGCGGTGACGACGCTTGTTGTTGACCAGCACCAGGGTGTCGTCCGCAGGCAGTCCCCGCAGCGTCGACGGTCGCACCAGGCTGTTGGAGTCGTTGATTTCCTGGGTATCGACGTTGTAGGAAGGTACCAGGTTACGCAGCAGGTTATTCAGGTCAGGTGTGCCCTGATCCTGGAAATCATTGGCGCCAAATACATCGATGGGCGCGGCCGACTCAAGCGCAGTCCGCGGCGCACGACGGGAACCGGTAACCACAACCTCTTCGACGACATCCTGTTGCCCGAATGCAATCGGCGCATGCGGCAGCAGGGTGGCCATCAGAATGGCTGGCACCAGCACGGTAGTTTGTTTGGTCTTTTTGAACATGTATTCCCCCCTAGATCGGAATCTATTCAAGACTATTTCTTACAAAAGTGGTGAGAGGTACGCACTGATATAGGGCGCATTTGACCGTTATGGTACAAATTGTCTCACGCCCCGTGACGAGGATATTCCCATACCCCTATTCATGCAATAAATATAATCAGAATGCGCACTAAACTTGGGCTTTTTTTACGGTGAAATCTGTTTTTCCCGTACCGGTTGGAGACCGGCTTTCGAGACTTTCGGATTACCCTTCCATGATCATCCAAAGTGTCCTTTTTTGGGTGCATTGGATTTAAAAATGAATTATAACCGTGCGTGTACCAACTAAAGACGCCCATTTCGCCGCCCCGGAGAGTTAACCAAGTGATCAATTCTGTAACACGCAGGGACTTTCTGTCTCTTTTAGGTGCTTATGGTGGAACTTCCGCATTGATCCAGGCCGGGACAGCGCTTGGCTTGATGCCGCAACCAGGTCAGGCGGCAGAGTTATCGCTGGCGCGGGCCGGGGCCAGCGGACGCCGGGTCGCCATTCTGGGTTCCGGAGTGTCCGGCCTGGCAGTCGCCTGGGAACTGACCAAGGCCGGCTATGACTGTACGGTGCTGGAAGCATCCCACCGACCCGGAGGACGGGTATTTACAGTGCGCTCCGGCACGGTCATCGACGAACTGGGTAATTACCAGCGTTGCGAGTTCGACAATGAACCCCACCTGTACTTCAACGCTGGTGCTGCACGAATTCCCAGCAACCACAGCACCGTACTTGGCTATTGCCGGGAACTTGGCGTGGACCTGGAGATCTTCGTCAATGAAAGCATGCGGGCCTGGGTGCAGGACGATAACTTCAACGGTGGCAGACCGGTCAGAAACGCCGACTTTCATACCAATATGCATGGCTTTCTGGCCGAAATGCTGGCCAAGTCCCTGTCTGCCGGCCAGTTGGACGAGGAGTTCAGCGAAGCGGAAATGGAGGCGCTGCTGCGGATAATCCGCAATCTGGGCGATCTCAACGAGGACATGCTCTTCGAAGGCAGCTTCCGGGCCGGCTATGCCAGTGGTGGCTTTCTCGATCACGGCACAAAGCACGCCATGATCGCCTTCCGGGAACTGCTGAAAACCCGCCTCGCGGCAGGACTGATGGTAACTACCGACGTCGGCACCGGTGCCGGTCCGGTACTGATGCAACCGGTCGGTGGCATGGATCGGATTCCCTATGCCTTCGCCAATCGCCTGGCCGACCGCATCCGCTTCCGGTCCGCGGTCAAGTCTGTGCAGGTAAGCGACCATGGTGTGGAGATCGCCTACGAGCGGGATGGCAGTCGGGAGACCCTGCAGGCGGATTATTGCTTCAACTGCATCCCCAGTCATCTGATGACCGGCATCCCCAATAACTTTCCCTCCGACTACCTCGACGCCCTGAAGTACATTCGCCGGGGTGAGGCTTACAAAGCCGCCTTTCAGGCCAGACAACGATTCTGGGAAGACGAAGGCATCTATGCCGGGATCACCTGGGTGAACTCACCTATTCAGCAGATCTGGTACCCGCCACATGGCATCCATAAGCAGAAAGGTGTGATCCTGGCAGCCTATGATTTCGGTGGCGGCATGTATTACACCAAGATGACCCAGGAGCAGCGTATCGAGGAACTGCTGAGGCATGGCGAGAAGGTTCACCCCGATTATCGACAGCTGGTGGAAAAGCCGGTCACCATCGCCTGGCACCGGATGAACAACATGCTGGGTTGCGCGGCCCGCTGGCAACGTAGCCGGGACGGCTGGAGTGCCGAAGAGGAAGCCATGTATCACCGCCTGCAGCAACCGGTCAACGGTCGTCACTGGATGATGGGCGACCAAATCAGCCAGCATTCAGCATGGATGGAGAGTGCGCTCCAGTCGGCGCATTTCGCACTTGCGGATATGGATCAGAGAGTGAGGGCCGCGGCATTATGAAACACTTGATGACAGCAGTTGTAACCCTGGCAGCCAGCGTGCTCGGAAATCTGGCCAGCGGCCAGGATGTCGGCCTGCCTGCTCCGATGGATGACAAATACTGTATGACCTGTCATGGCGCCGTGGGACAGGGCAATGTGGGAGTCCAGGCACCCAGAATAGCCGGAATGGAGTCCTGGTATCTGAAACGCCAGCTCGAAAATTTTCGTGCCGGTATCCGGGGCACTCACCCTGATGATGAACAGGGCCTGGCCATGCAACCCATGGCGGCAAGGTTGACTGACCAGAGTATCGGCGATCTGATCGAGTGGGTGGGGAGTTTCGATTACATTCCCACTACGGCAACTATCGAGGGAGACGCCAGTCGAGGCCGCCAGGCCTACACCCGCTGCGCCTCCTGCCATGGCGACCAGGGCCAGGGCAATGAGACATTCGGCGCACCGGCGCTGGCCGGCCAGAATGACTGGTACCTGGTCACCCAGTTGCGAAACTTCAAGGCTGGCTACCGGGGCAACTCCCCTAATGATCAGTACGGCGCCATGATGGTCTCGATGGCTAACTCACTGACCAACGACCAGGCAATCCTGAACGTGGTGAGTTACATCAATACTCTGGGCCGCTAATAGCCTACCGCGGCACCGTCGCCGCGCCGGGAATCTGCGGCTCCCAGATACAGATCAGCCTGACGATCCAACCACACGCCCATGGCCGCACCCTGGGAACCACGAACATTCACTTCGTGTCCCATGGCCTGATACAAACGCAAAGTGTCGGCGGAAAAGCGGTTAGCTTCAAGTGAGGTGACATCCGGTAACCACTGGTGGTGAATCCGGCCCTCCTCTATAGCTTCAGCGATATTCATGCCATGGTCGATGACATTGACGATTACCTGCAGGGTAGTATTGATAATGGTCCTCCCACCGGGGCTGCCGATTGCCAGCACCGGCCTGTTGTCCCGGGCCACGATAGTCGGTGTCATGCTGGACAACATACGTTTTTGTGGTGCAATCAGATTGGCAGCTGTACCGATCTGACCACGCCTGTTGGTGACGCCGGGAACCGGGTTGAAGTCTCCCATTTCGTTGTTAAGCAGGTAGCCTCCACCCTCAACTACAATCTTGGTTCCATAGCCCTGTTCCAGAGTATAGGTAACGGCAACCATGCTGCCTTCCGCATCGGCTACCGAAAAATGAGTGGTCTGTTCGCTCTCGTAGGCTTGTGCGAATTCTGCTTCGTCACTGACTGAGGCCCTGTCGCTGTCGATACTGTTGCGAAGAGTTTCCGCATATTGCTTGTCCAGCAGACGGGCGAGAGGCATGGACTCGTTGAAATCCGGATCGCCGAGAAATTCCGCCCGACTGGCATAGGCGCGCCGCATGGCTTCGGTGAGCAGATGGAGAGTGTCCGCGCTGCCTGGCCCACTGGCGGCGAGGTCATACCCCTCAAGAATATTCAGCATCTGAACCAGGGTCACTCCGCCACTGCTTGGGGGTGGCATACTGACAATCTGGTAACCTCGGTAAGTACCGCGGATCGGTTCCCTCTCCACGGCTCTGTAAAGAGCCAGGTCCTCTGCAGTGATGATACCGCCGTTGGCACGCATGAAGCCGTCCAGGCGTTCGGCGTTTTCGCCACGATAGAAGCCGTCCCTGCCTTGTTCCTGAATCAGCCTCAGTGTATGCGCAAGGTCCGGTTGGCGCCATGTCTCCCCCATTTGATAGAACGAACCGTCCGGTTTCTTGAACACTCTTGTTGATGACGGATAGCGCTCCCAGGCTTCGGCATAGCGGCGAAAGCCGGTGGCCAAAGTGTAAGACAACGGAAATCCATCGCGTGCCAGCACCACTGCAGGTTCCACCAGGTCTCGCCAGGGCAGGCTTCCCAGCTTCTCGTGAGCAGCATAAAGACCGGCGACGGTACCGGGTACTCCGACGGCCAGAAGTCCGTCATGATTGGAATTATTGGCGATCTGATCATCCAGGCCAAGATACATGCGTTGGGTCGCGGCCAATGGCGCCTTCTCGCGAAAATCAATGGTCGTGGCTTCACCGTCAGCACCATGGTATACCATGAAGCCGCCACCACCGATATTGCCGGCAGCCGGCCAGGTCACAGCCAAAGCGAACGCCGTGGCGATAGAGGCATCCACTGCATTACCACCCTGTTTGAGAATTTCCACTCCCACTTCAGATGCGAGCCGGGACGCGCTGCTGACCATGCCGTGTCGCGCATAGACAGGTGTACGTCCTCCTTCGGCACTGATAGAGAAGGAGCAGGTTGTAATGACAACGGTAAGAATCGATCTGAAAATAAGCTGCATGGTCGGTACCAGTCGCTGGAACAGGAAAAAACAGGATTTATTTACACACTGCTGAAGCTGTCAGTGACGGATTCTGGCACGCCAGGGTCAACAGGTAACCAGACTGAAAGCAATCACTTGGGAAACCCAAGAATAAAGGGGATTGAATCGAATTGCCAGGATAGAGGAGACTCTGTCCTACAGCATTACTCGAATACTGCTCTATTAGCCCGGGCGATGGCCATATAGTCTTCTTTGTATTCGGGCAACAGGTAGCGCTCCTCTATCAGTTTGTCAGTGGCTGCCTCGTAACGGGCCAGGTAGTCCTCGAAAGAGCTGTATAACTCGTCAATAGTACTACGCGGGTCGTCGGAAGCAGAGCGGTATCGATCGAACGGAATATAACCCCCGGACAGTCTGGCCAGCTCGGTAGGAGCCCCGCTTGCCCTGGCGCGAAGATTCCAGGGCGTAAAAGTGCCAAGTGGCACTTGTGTCAAAGGCGGCAGCACGGTACTGGCAGCGAAATCGTTGTTGTTACTGTCAACCGCCGGCACCAATACACCATAGAGCCGGTCTGACCCGGTGGGGTGTCTGCCGATAATTCTTTCCTGCTGCCAGCGCTCACCGTAATCGGCGGAGGCAACGCGATACATATCCTTGGGGTGTTCGATTCCCGGCAATGGATGCCAGGCCCGCGGGTTGATACTACCGTCGGGCAGGTGTGACGGGACCAGGGAGCCATCGGCGATCTGCGGATAACGGCTGGCCGGCGGCTCCTTCCCCTCCGCCAGCCATTCGTGCATGGCCACCTGTAGAGACGCGCTGATCGGGGCCCACCGATTCGGATTGGCAGGCAACTGCCCTGAACTGGCGGGTCGTGGGATACCGTTGCCGGAACCGTGCTGGGAACCACCGATTGAGTAGAACCGGACGTTGTCAGGGAGTTCCGCATCACGGGTTCCCAGGGGGTCGGTATGAGGCAACGATCCGCCGCGGATCCAGTATTCGTTCGAGGTCTGGATATGCATCACCCGGGGGACCGTATCGGTCTCGATGCTGCGTCGAAGGATGCTGTCCTCTCGCCCTGTATAGGGATCGACGCTGGTTCCGTAGCTAAAGGGAAACAGGTCATTGGGAAACAGCTGATTCTCATGCTGGCCGTTGGTGCGGGTCGGCATGGCAAAACGGTTGTTGAACATACCGAATCCGGAACCGGCAATCACCGGAATCACGCCATCGAAGACCCGGCGACCGGCCAGGTCGGCGTTAAACCCGTCATACAGAAACAACCGCAACAGGCGACCACTCTGGGAATTGCCCAGGGCAATGGTGTGGCTGATTTCCGGCAGCTCCAGTGCGGCGAGCTGTCCGGCCAGGGCCGAATTGTCTTCAGCCCCGTGGCGGAACAGAGCCACGCTGTCGCGAATGCCTGCCAGTCCGGCGCCCGCCAGCACCGGATTCTGTGCCTCGTAAGTCAGTTCATAGATGTAGCCGGGTTGCAGCCCCCCGCTCAGATTGAGGGTGACCAGTGGCTGGTTCCGTCCCTCCGGCCAGGCAACATTCAGATCGAATCGGGAGCGCTCGATGGGTATCCGCACATCCTGCTGATTGACCCGCTGGGTCAGCGTTGCTTCGGCCAGTCCCCGGTCGGTGGGTTCATAGGCCAGGTGAGAGTCTCCGGCAATATTTACGTCATTACTCAGATTGCCGGTAATCACTTCATAGCGCACCACGCCGGTGACCGGGCTGGTCGCCGATCCAGCCAGTGGCGCATTCAGTAACAGCCGATCGTTACCCGCCTCCAGCTCGTTGATCCAGCCGGTCAGCAGATAGGTAAAACCCTGCGCATACTGGGGGTCAGCTGGAAAATCGCCCGGGCCGCCGGATGGGCGGCCGCGATTGTTGACAATATAAAGTAACGATCCGTTGGCGATATCGGCCGACGGAACCAGCACCCGGAAATCGGCGGAGAATTCCACCAGGCCATCGGCGTTGACCTGCGCGTTGTGAATGTCGTAGACATTCCCGTTGTCCGGGTCGTCAGGATCCAGAGTGAAAAAGAGAACGCCGTCGATCACCTGATAATGGTAATCGACTGCTTCCGAGCTGAGCCTGTGGCGACCGGTAATTTCAATGCGGGTGACTTCGGCACCGGCGTCGAGCCCGACCAGCAGGAGCACCAGACCGGCCAGTAATCTGAATGGCAATAACAGCAATGAGTGACTCATGGTAATCCGACCTTTCTGTGGGCTCCCGTCGCCCGAAAGCGGGAGGGAGCCAGGTTCTTATGAGAATTGCGCAGGATGAGCCACAGTAAGACAGAACTCCAGTGAGGTCAATGCAGCCAACCCGGTACAGCGACGGTCACAGGGGCCACTACCGGAATTGGCAGCCTGCTCTGTTACAGACTGGCCCGGGATGATGGCATGGCGATTTCACCTTCAAGCAGCAGGTGTGAGGTGATCAGTTCCACCAACTGATCGGTGAGGGGATCCAATACCTCCGGGGCAGCAGAGGTAATCACTTCCAGGCGTTTCGAGTATTCCACGATACCGCTGCTGGACCTGACCAGGTTCACATAAAGGCTGGCGCTGTCCCCGGTCTGGACGATTACCCCATGCACCTCGAAATCGGCCTGGCCGCCTGGCAGGGGTGCCGCCGTGAACGGCTCCCGCTCGTGTCCGAACGCCCCCATGGGGATGATTCGCAGGGCTTCCACTTCGGACAGGCGGGTGACCAGATTGGAGTACAGCCCCTGGGCAAACAGCGACGCCTCACTTTCCTGACTCGACTGCAGCTGAAACGGGAACTGGGCGAGGATCAGGGAACTTCTGCCGGCCGGAGCCAGGGCCAGATGGGGATGAAATAGGCTCAGCGCGCCGATCGACAATACCACCAGCAGACCCGTCACCAGTACCCGCGGATCCAGGTAGCGAAGCCATTGCAGTATCCGGTCGGGCAATCCGGGCATCGGCCGGGATTCCGGTTTCTCCTCCTCGACCGCAGCGGGGACTACCAGCAGCTTGTAGCCCCGCTTGGGAATTGTCTTGATGAAGCGCTGGGCCCGGACACTGTCGCCCAGGGCGCTGCGCAGTTCCGCGATGGCCTTGTGCACGGCATGGTCTGAAGCCAGAGGACTCCAGAAGGTATCCAGCAGTTCGTCACTGCTGACGATCCGGTCGGCATGCTCTGCCAGATACAGCAGCACATCCATGCTGCGCGGTGTGACTTTGCTGCGTTCACCATCGCGTTCTACCGAACAACTCTCCGAGTCGACCAGACAGGGCCCCAGCTGCATCGCGCCCACAGGGTTTTGACCACTCATGTCATGCACCAAAATAAATCTTGAAAAATGGAGTATGGCAGTGCCTGCCCCATCCTGGGTCGGCACTTGAGGTTAGTCCGTGCTACCGTCAGAAATTCCGGGGAAACTGGCTACCTCGTTGTTCTAACAGCAATTTTGATGCCATCTACCGGCCGTGAGTAATTCTCCCGATGTGAAAAGTAGGTTTTTAGGAGGACGGCAGGAGGACTGAAAGCGCGCAGGCTTTCACTATTCCATCTGTCGATGTAGGGCCATCACCCACAGGCCCGGACATGTCTCTCAACCTTCTATCTATCTGTTTTATCGGGAGTGGATTGTAATGTTTAAACACCATCCTTCTTTACTTAAGTTATCGAGCCTGGCGCTGGCCATCGGCACCGCGCTGGGCACCAGTCCACTGCTGCAGGCGCAGGGTGCGGACGAGTCCATCGAGGAAGTCGTGGTTACCGGCTCCCGCGGCCGTCCCCGTACCGTCGTCGAATCACCGGTACCGGTGGATGTTTTTGGCGAGAATGACATTGAAGCGGTGTCCTACTCGGATACCAACAATATCCTGCAGACACTGGTACCCTCTTATAACGTCGACCGGGCACCGATTTCAGACGGCGGTACCATGATTCGTACCCCGACCCTGCGCTCCCTGCCTACCGACAAGACCCTGGTACTGGTTAACTCCAAGCGTCGACATCGCGCTGCACTGGTTTCCATCGGTGGCTCCGGCACCCAGGGCCCTGACGTGGCCACTATCCCGTCCTCGGCAATCAAGAACGTGGAAGTATTGCGCGACGGTGCCGCCGCCCAGTACGGTTCCGACGCTATCGCCGGTGTTATCAACTTTATCCTTAAGGACAACGATGACGGTGGCAGTCTCAGCATCGACACCGGACAGTTCTATGAAGGTGACGGCGACCAAATCACCGTACAAGGCAATATTGGTCTGCCACTGGGACAAAACGGCTTTCTCAGCCTATCCGGAGAATACTGGGAACAGGACTACACGAGCCGGGGCGTCCAGTATTGTCAGTCCTACTTCTGCGTCGATCCGTCACTTCCGGGCTACAATCCGGACGCATCCTACGCCGCCTATGTGGACACGCCATCCTTCCAGCAAGGTATCCGCACAGCCAGCATCGGCGGCGGCGAAGGCAAAGTGGTTCAGCCCTGGGGGCAGCCACAGAGCGACGCAATCCGGATGTTTTTCAACTCGGGTATCGAGCTGAGCGCCAATTCCGAACTGTATGCTTACGGCAACTACACCGACAGTAGCACCGACGGTAACTTCTTCTACCGGTATCCGGAAAACGGCACCATCGAAGAACTGCGGACCCCTGATGGCGGTATCTATACGCCGCTGAGTATTTTCCCGGGTGGTTTCACACCGCAGTTTTTTGGTGACATCACCGACTACTCGCTGGCCACCGGCATCCGTGGTGCGTGGGACAACGGTCTCACCTATGACTTCAGTGGCCGCTACGGTTACAACGAGATCTCCTATTCTTTAAAGAATACCGTCAACCCCTCGATGGGACCGGACTCGCCCACTTCCTTCAAACCGGGTGACCTGATCAATATCGAAGGACAGCTGCAGGCCGACTTTACCTACGAGTTCGACATGAACATGCCGAGCCCGCTGCTGCTTGCCTTCGGTGCCTCGTGGATGGACGAGTCCTACGAAGTCGCGCAGGGCGGCGAAGCGTCCTATATCGACGGACCGTATGCGACACAGGATCCCTGGGGTTTCTGTAACGACGACGGTACCGCCACGGCAGCCGGCCTCACAGTTATCGGCAACGGTTCCACCCTGAATTGCGCCGACTCCAGCGATCCGGTCTACAAGGTGGTGGGTGTGGGTGCCAACGGATTCCCGGGTTATTCGCCGCAGTTCGCCGATGTCTATGAACGTAACTCCTATGCGGTGTACGCCGATCTCAGTGCGGATGTGACCGACAACCTGTTCCTGCAGGCCGCCATGCGTTACGAGAATTACGATGACTTCGATCCGGAACTGGTCGGCAAGCTGGCTGGCCGCCTGGCCATCACCGACACCTTCGGCATGCGTGCCTCGGTCGGTACCGGTTTCCGTGCCCCGACTCCCGGTCAGCAGGGCACCGTCAACGTGTCCACCCGTCTGCCCGACGGATTCCCGGTTGCCACAGGCCTGTTCCCGGCTGGTGGCCCGGTTGCCCGGGCCCTGGGTGCCGTGCCTTTGAAACCGGAGCTGTCCACTAACTACACGCTGGGCTTCACTGCGGCGTTTGGCGACCTGGACCTGACCCTGGACTTCTATCGCATCGACATGGATGACCGCATGAATGCGATTTCCACTCAGGACGTATCCACGGATCCGACTTCTGGAGCGGCCTATGACAACTACCTGGCACTGAAAGGCGCCGGCGTGGCAGGTGCCGAGACCATCGGTGGGGTGTTCTACTTCACCAATGCCTACGACACCCGCAACCAGGGCGCTGACCTGGTAGCCACCCTGCCCGTTGACTGGGGTGATGCCGGTACCACCCGCTTCACCGGCTCGCTCAACTACAACAAGCAGGAATACCGGTCCGAAGTTGGCTCGCTGTTCAATGCCGAGACTCAGTACGACTTCGAGAACTTCGATCCGAACTGGCGCGGTGTTTTCACTGCCAACCACTCGATCGGCGACCTGACCCTGATCGGCCGCCTGAGCTGGTACGGTGAATCCAGCAACTCCAACACCGGCGGCAGTCCGTTGCGTTACCAGACCTTCAATGACATCCTGTTCACCGATCTTGAGGCCCAGTATCAGATCAACGACATGTTCCGGGTCTCGGTTGGCGGCAGAAATATTTTCGACGAATACCCGGGTAAGGATACAATAGGCGACTATTGCTGTGGCCGGGTTTACTCGTCAGGCACGGTTGTGGATTGGCAGGGTGGTTACTACTTTGCCAGACTGACAGCTGACTTCAACTAAACAACGAGCTTAAGGAGAAGGTAACTAGCCCCCTGTGTAGCCTTCATAAGGATATGAAGGCTACTCTCCCTTGGAGTAGCCGAAGCCTCTGCAAAGAGGTCAGCAACACGGTGCCAGTCCTCTCCTGATGTTCTTCTCAGTGTTAGGATTGTTGCATCATGAAGAAACTGATTTCCCGACGTGAAATGCTCACCCTGCTGGCCGCCACCGGCGCCAGTGGACTGGTTCTCAGAGCCAGCGCCGCCCTCAATCTGGTTCCCGACACACAACTGGCACGGCCTCGAATACCCCAGGCCGACCCCAACAACCCTCCCACCATTGTCGTTCTCGGCGCCGGTATCGCCGGACTCACTGCTGCTTACGAGCTGACCAAAGCCGGTTACAACTGCGTATTGCTGGAAGCCAGCTCGCGAGTCGGCGGCCGCTGTATGACGGTACGCTCCGGCGACCTGATTGACGAGGTCGGCAATCCGCAGATCTGCCAGTTCGATGATGCCCCGCACATGTATTTCAATGCCGGACCCGCCCGCATACCCAGCAGCCACCGCAATCTGATGAATTACTGCAAGGAACTGGGCGTGGACCTGGAAGTGTTCATCAACGAGAACAAGGAGTGTTATTACCAGGACGACGCCATGTTTGGCGGCAAGCCGGTCAAGAACACTGAGTTCACCACCAGCGCGCGCGGCTTCATGGCCGAGATCATGGCCAAGAGCCTGGAGAAAGATCAGCTGGATATGCCACTCGATCAATGGGAGCTGGAAACCCTGATGGGCGTGGTACGTTCGTTTGGCGATCTCAGCGAAGGCGACATGTTCAAGGGCAGTACCCGCGGCGGTTATACTCACGGCGGCTACCTGGATCACGGCGAAGCCAAGGAACCACTGGCGTTCCGGGAGCTGCTGAAAAGCGGGTTCCTGCGCAATGCACTCAGCGCCAGCGAAGGCGAAACCGGACCCATCCTGTTTCAACCGGTCGGTGGCATGGACAATATCGCCAAAGGTTTTGCCCGCAAGCTGGAAAACCGCATTTTCTACAACGTACTGGTCAGCTCGGTGAAACTGAACAACAGTGGTGTCGAGGTGATCTATGAGCACGGCGGCGTGAAGTACAAGTTGGACGCCGATTACTGTTTCAACTGTATTCCCAGCCACCTGATGGCGGGTATCGACAACAACTTCCCGTCCGAATACGTCGCGGCAATGCGCTACCCGCAGCGCGGCGAAGCCTACAAATCCGCGTTCCAGACCAAAGAACGGTTCTGGGAAAACGATGACATCTACGGCGGTATTTCCTGGGTCAACGCGCCAATCCGCCAAATCTGGTACCCCATCAACGGCATCCACAAGGAAAAGGGCGTCATCCTGTCCGCCTATGACTTCGGTGGCGGCATGGCCTTCACCAAGCTCAGCCAGGAGCAGCGTATCGAGGCGGCAATCCAGCAGGGCGAGAAGCTGCATCCGGATTACCGACAACAGGTCGAAAAAGGCATCACTATCGCCTGGCATCGCATGAATCACATGCTGGGCTGCGCGGCGCGCTGGCCGGGCAGCCGTGGTGGCGCGAACGCTCAAGCGGAAGAGATGTTCCAGACCCTCAGGCGACCGGCAGGAGGCCGTCACTACATGATCGGCGATCAGGTGACCAAACACTCGGCCTGGCAGGAAAGCGCGATTCTTTCCGCCCACTGGGCCATTAAGGATATGTTGAGCAGACAACCCGGCAATGCAAGTATGCCCGGAACTCCCCTCTCCTGATTTTTCACGGATAACGGTAATCGATATGAAGACATTGATTAAAACACTTCTGCTGGCCGGCGGTATCGGAGTTCTTACTCAGCCCGCAACACTGCTGGCCCAGCAGTTTTCACAACTGGACACCACGTTTCAAAGCATTGGCAACCAGGTCTGTGCCACCTGTCATGGAGCCTATGGCCAGGGCAACCCGGTCGTGGGCGGACCCAGCCTGGCGGGCCTGGAACCCTGGTACCTGCGCAGCCAACTGGAAAAATTCCGGGCCGGCTGGCGCGGGGCACAACGTGACTACATTCCCGCCTATGAAATGCAGGCCACGGTCAGTAATATCAGTAATGCGGAAATCGACCGGCTGGTCAGCGAAGTTACCAGCTGGCCGGAACCGGACCCGGAAGCCTATAGCGAAGGTAACGCAGCCCACGGTCAACAGCTGTATACTACCTGTGCCACCTGTCACGGCATGTCCGCCGAAGGCAACGAGGCACTGAAGGCGCCGGCTCTGGCGGATCGGGACAGCTGGTACCTCTACCGGCAGCTGAACCTGTTCAAGTCAGGTTTTCGCGGCGGTCACCCGGACGACGTGACGGGCGCTCAGATGCGGGCCTCCGTACAGGTTCTGGAAGACGATCAGGCGGTCAAGGATGTTGTGGCTTATATCAATTCCCTGAATTGAGTCTATCAACACCCTGAACTGAGTCTATCAACATCGTTAACTGAGTCGATAATTTACTATTAACATGAGACACCCGGCGACCTGGCGGCAGAACTGGAAACCCGCCAGCAACCCGGTCGAATGAGGAAAATGCAATGTCTGACACGCTTAAAACTGCCAAAAAGCGCCGCCTGATCCCGGCTGTCAAGCCTTCCACCCTGCTGCTGTTCGCCTGCGTAATCGTGATCACAGCGTCGTTTCAACTGGCCAACCGGATGGATATGTCCTCCCGTGAAGTTCATGCCCAGGCCCCCACCCCGCCCGGACAGCCAGTCTCCAGCGCGGTAACGGCTGCCGACATGATCGAACGCAAGGGTGAAGGCCGCCTGTTCTACACCACCATCAAGATCCCGGCAGGTGCCGAGACACTGTATCTCAGCGGTTCCGGTGCACGGCCCATGGAGGATGGATCCTGCGGTGACATGGAGTACCAGGCCGTCAATACTTTCACCCGCTTCAAGGAGACCCTGGCAGCCGAGGGCTGGTCCATGTCCGACATCGTTCAGGTGCGTGCTTTCGCCACCGCGGATGAATTCGGTGTGCTCGACTTTGCCGGTTTCAACCGCGGTTATATGCAGTTCTTCGGCACTGAAGAAAACCCGATGAAACCGGTACGCTCCTTTGTGCAGGTAGCCGACCTGGTCAATGACTGCTGGCTGGTGGAAATCGAAATCCGCGCCGCCAGGGTACCCTGATCCTTCAGTAAACGGGTTTGACGGAGTCTATGAGTGCTCAACTCAAGGCTCCGTCTGACCTGCCCCTGTTCTCTGATCTTCAGGCTTACTACCCCAAGTTACCTGCCACCGGTCTACCTCCGCTGCTGCAAAGCACCAGACGGCCAGGGACTGCGGACACGCAACTACCTACTCAGTCAGTTCGCAGTCACCTGACAGGAAACTCTCCCACGCAACCACTACCCTCCCTGTAATTTTCTGAGTATCGATAAACCAGCGTCCGCGGGTAGTTCCGCAACTGGAATTGCTCACTGAAGCTGGAAGGATGCGAGCAGTAACTGTCGCTGAGGACGTTCGAGACAGGGACGTCGAGAACGAGCGCACATGGACGTGCGTTTGCGATCCTCAGTGACAGTTACTGCTCGC
Source organism: Pseudomonadales bacterium (assembly GCA_024234395.1). Classification (GTDB taxonomy): domain Bacteria; phylum Pseudomonadota; class Gammaproteobacteria; order Pseudomonadales; family Pseudohongiellaceae; genus NORP240. The sequence goes on along the minus strand of JACKOH010000002.1, from coordinate 1,216,673 downwards.
ATCCCCCGCACACTGGACCAGACTTCAAATTGAGGAACTACCCGCGAAGGTCAATACTGGACATTCCCCGGTCGCGACGCTAACTTCCGGTAGAGAACTCCCAGCCGACAATACCCGTGAACAGATCACTACGAGAAAAATCCGAGCACCTGCTGGAAGTCTTTCGCACCCGGATTTCCTATCAGGATGCGTTACCTCAATTACTGGGACTCGGTATCGTCAGTGGTCTCAGTGCTGCCCTGCTGGTGGTGGTGTTCCGGCTCCAGGTTGAGGGCGCTCTGGCATTTCTGTTTCACGGCGCTGCACTGGACTTCGAGAGTCTGGACCCGGTCTGGCGGTTTCTGTTTCCCTTTCTGGGTGCGCTGCTGCTGGGTCTGGCGCTGACGCCGATTGACCAGAAGTACCAGTCGGTCGGCGTGTTTCATGTTCTGGAACGACTACGGAATCACCAGGGCCGGCTGCCGGGCAGAAATCTGCTGGTGCAGTTTTTTGGTGGCACCGTTGCCCTGATCAGCGGGCAGAGCATCGGTCGGGAAGGACCTGGCGTCCATCTCGGCGCGGGAATTGCTTCACTGCTGGGACAGTGGTTCGATCTGCCTAACAATGCCATCCGCACGCTGATCGCCTGCGGGGCAGCCGCGGCGATCTCCGCAGCATTCAACACGCCAATGGCCGGCGTGATCTTCGCCATGGAAGTTATCCTGATGGAATACACCATGGTGGGTTTTATCCCGGTAATTATCGCCTCGGTGCTGGGCTCCACGGTCAGCCAACTGGTGTTCGGTGCAGACAGCCTGATAGTGGTTCCGCCAGTGCAGTTGAACCTGCTCTGGGAAATCCCCTTCATGATCTGCGCCGGATTGCTGTACGCCCTCGCCGCCCTGGCATTCATCAGGGTTCACCTGACCGCATCCCGATGGCGAAAGACTCCAGTACTGATCCGTTACCTGCTCATGGGATCGGTCACCGGCGCCGTGGCAGTTTTCCTGCCCCAGATTCTGGGTGCCGGTTACGACACCCTCAACCTGTTGATTGCCGGACAGGTTACCCTGGGCCTGTTAATCGCCATCGTCATCGCCAAGCTGGTGATTACCGCGGCGGTTACCGGGTTGGGTATGGTAGGCGGGCTGATCGGCCCATTGCTGGTCATCGGGGGCTGCCTGGGTGGCGTGCTCGGGGTAGTCGGCAACGGGCTGGTGGAACAAGCTTCCAGCCCGGGGTTTTACGTCGTTCTGGGCATGGTGGCCATGCTGGGAGCTGTTCTTAACGCGCCCATGGCGGCTCTGGTCACGATTCTGGAGCTGAGTAACAATCCGGCGATTATCTTCCCCAGCATGCTGATGGTGGTGGTGGCCTGCGTTGCCGTCCAGCAGCTGTTCCACACCCAGGGAATTTTTGCCGAGCAGCTTCGCTCCCAGGGCGTAGCCAGCTATGAAGAGCCGGCCCGCCAGTTTCTAAGCCGGATCGGTGTTCGCAGTGTCATGAATACCTCGCTGACGCTGGCCCAGGCTCAGGTCAGCGAACAACAGGCCCGGGAGCTGGTCAAACAGGCGGCCGTGTGGATTGTAATCCGTCATGCCGAAGGGGGTCTGCAGGTAATCAGTACCGCGGACCTGGTCAAGCACCTGGAAAGACTCGAGCAGGAGTCCACCGACCGCGCTAAACAGGTCACGGGCGACCACAGCAAAGCCGGTCCTGTCGATCTGACGCACATTGCCGCACAGGTATTCGATGCAGAGGAACTGGACTCGCGCAGCAACCTTTATCAGGCCAGCCTGGCGATCAGCCAGGACGGCGTCGATGCGCTCTGCGTTACCCGGCGCTTAGGGTCAGGACGAAGTGTGGTGGGCATACTGACCCGCGATTCCATTCGCAATTATTACGGCGTCTGACGCGCCGGGTATGCAGCCGGCCGCGGACCAGTGACACCACCAGTGCCACGGCACAACGGAGCTGAACCGACGTCAGGGTGATGCCGACAGACATTGCTTTTTCCACTTCGTTTCGCTCCAATGGAGTGGTGTAAAAACAACAACAGGAGTTCACCCATGCTTACGTTCAGGCTGTTGCGAAACTGCGGACTCTCGTTGGTCCTGCTGGCATGCCCCCTACTCGCAGGCGCCAATGACGGCAATCTGGCTTTTATCGGCGCCACGCTTATCGATGGCACCGGTTCAGCCCCGATCGAAAATGGCGTTATCGTCATCACCGACGGCAGAATTCGTGCGGTCGGTCCGGCCAGCGATGTGACGCTGCCCGAAGACGCCCGGGTAATCGATGTCAGTGGTAAAACCATTATGCCCGGATTGATCAATGCCCATGGCCACGCCGGTGGCACCCTGGGCCTGGAGACCGGTCATTATTCCCGCGCCAACCTGCTCCGGCAACTGGGGCTCTATGGCCGTTATGGAGTCACCACGGTTGTCAGCCTCGGCGACGACGAGGAGCAGGGGTTTGCCTTACGTGACGAACAGGCGCGCACCGACCTCGATTATGCACGCCTGTTTGTTGCCGGCGATGTCATCAGTGGCGACTCGGTGGCGGAAGTGCGCAGTGCGGTGAATCGGGTCGCCGATCTCGGTGCCAACTTCATCAAGACGCGTGTGGATGACAACCTGGGCCGGACGCCAAAACCGGCCCCGGAAATCGTTGCCGCCATCATCGATCAGGCCCACATCAGGCGTCTGCCCGCAGCGATTCACCTGTATTATCTGGAGGATGCCAAGGCCGTACTGAGAGCCGGGGGCGATATCATCGCGCACAGCATTCGCGACCTGCCGGTAGACCAGGAAGTCATCGACCTGATTCAAGCCAGGAACGTCTGTTATATTCCGACCCTGACCCGGGAGATTTCCACCTTTGTCTATGAAAGTGAACCGGAGTTCTTTTCCGATCCGTTTTTCCTGGCCGAAGCAGATCCGGCAGTACTCGACGAACTGCGTTCGCCCGAGCGCCAGTCACGCATGCGCAACAGTGCCGCTGCCCAGCAGTACAAGGTGGCGCTGGACACGGCGATGCAGAATATCGCAAGGCTTAACACGGCAGGGGTCCGGATCGCCATGGGCACGGACAGCGGACCGCCGGCGCGATTTCAGGGTTATTTCGAACACATGGAACTGTGGCTGATGGTGGAAGCGGGCATGACACCCATGGAAGCGATTACCGCGGCCACCGGTGTGGCCGCCCGCTGTATGAATCTGGACGGGCTGGGCACGCTGGAGCCGGGCAACTGGGCTGATCTGATTGTACTCGGTGAAAATCCACTGACCGATATCGAAAACACCCGCAGTATCGAGTCGGTCTGGATTGCCGGCAATCCGGTGCCGGACAGCTGAGCGGGAAGCAGCGGATCATTGAGGGCCGCAGGGCGGGCCCGAATTATGTTCCGCTGTTTTCGTAATAGACCACGTTGTGAGTGCCGGTCCCGATCCCGACGATATCCTTGAACCCGTCACCGTTGATATCCTCGATAGCGAGACCGGCCAGGCCGATGCCACCGGCATCCAGGTCAATCCGATTCCATTCTGCATCTCGGGCATCGTAGCGATAAATAAACAGGTTGTAAGGTTCGCTGCGATGGCCGGCGACAATTTCGTCGGCACCGTCATTGTTCAGATCAGCGGTCAACAGTGCGTGACCACCGACAAATCCGGCTTCAATGACTTCCCGGTTCCACAGTGCATCGGGGTCAGCAGTGGCTGTATAAACCACAACTTCATTGCCGTGCCAGGGCTCAATGGCGGCCACGAAACGCTGCCCCGATGGCAGGACGCCCATATCCACTTCGCTGGATCCGATCGCCGGTCGTTCGCCGCTCATTCCTGCCCCGATCTGGCGACGGGATATCATCTGGCCATCGTGCCCCAACTGGAATAACTGCACGCCCTGAAAACTGGCTGTGAGGATGTCGCTGCGATTGTCGTGATCCCAATCCACCAGCCTGATACCGTGCGCCATCTGCATCGTGTTATCCAGTACGATTCCGGTCCAGGGTTCCCGGGTCGGGTCCTGCGGAATCAGATAACCGGTAAACTCGAGATTGACATCATAAAGGGGAGCCGTGGCACCCACACCGATAATCGGCAGATCCAACAGCTCCTTGCGGCCATCGCCATTGATATCGCCCCACTTGACGCGGTGGGAAGTGGGAATGGCATCGATGAGATGCATGGCCCACTCCTGGTTCTCAGTCGGGTTGCCAGGATTTTCAAACCAGTGAACAGCGCCGCCTTCAGTGGAGCGATTCAGGGCAAACTCACTGGCCAGCACCAGGTCCACATCGCCATCACCATCGATATCGTTGGCAGCTGTGGCGATATTGCGATCGGTCCGGGTAGTAATGGTAAATCGTTCCCAGCTTGGGTTCTTATACCAGACGAAGCGGCCGGGATTGGTGGATAGTGCCACGATATCCGGAAGTCCGTCAGTGTCGATATCCGCGATCTCGACTCCGTAACCTCCCTGCATGGTGTCATCCAGGGTGATCCTGGTGAAGCTGACAAAACCGCGCTGCGCATCGGCGATCTGACAGGCGGTAAGGAGACTGCCAAACAGGATGAAAAGTCTGAAACCGTGAATTGTGCTGCCTATTCTGCGCATTGCTCAACTCTCTGTTCTTATTTTACAGTTACCGGACTGCCGCGAATGGTACGGGTAATTTCTGCCGTCCCCTTTATACTTGGTCGACTGCCGAATTACCAGAGCAGTGAGCCAGCCCTGTTTTTTCCGGGCCGGGAGATCTTTCAGATGAGTTTGATGCGGGACGAAAACCGGGTTTTCAGAAACTCCATCTGATCCGCCAGAACATTGTGATTGGACAGATAGAGAAACTCGTACTGATTGGGCACGAAGGGCACCGCCAGCAGTTCCATGCCGGACTCTTCAGGATCGCGATCGGCCTTGCGATTGTTGCAGCGGCGACAGGACGTCACCACGTTGGTCCAGCTGTCCCTTCCTCCCCTGGAAAGAGGCTCTACATGGTCTCTGGAAAGCTCGTGAATGGAAAATGTCCCTCCACAATACAGGCACATGTTCTGATCACGTCGAAACAGGAACTTGTTTTCCAGAGGCGGATCGAAATTCTCAACGTGAACCCGCCCGTCACAGGCAACGATGCTCGGCAGTTTTAATACTGTCTGCGTACCCTGTCGATTAAAACCGCCACGAATTTCCATGACGATCTTGCCAAGTGACCAGATCACCTGATCCTTGACTATCAGGGTAGCCGTCTCCTCCCGGGTCAGCCAGGACATGGGATGACCGGCCTTGTTCAATCTCAATATCTTTGCAGATGCAGACATGTTGTTGTCGCTCGCATCGATACCGGGAACCGGGAAAGTGACACGGTTACACCGGCATTCACGTTCAGGTTGTCGGCCTTGACAGATCGACTCTGAGACTGAGACTCAGAGGCCCACTAAGTGTGCCCTTTTTTATGACAGTTTTACAGACTCTTTTTTACCCGGATATGACGAAAAGTGGATTCAATCCGCTCACTGTCGTCACGGATTGCGCTTGCCCAGGAACGCCAGGACCAGAAAACTCATGGCCGCCATACTCACTACCAGGGAGACACTCAGGACGGTTACCTGTCGAGACTGTCGAAACTGGCGGCTTACTCCCGGAACACTCCACAGATCACCACTGCCGGATCCTACCACCAGCTGTCCTTTCATACCCTTCTCCATATGCTGAGTCATGTCACAATGCACCAGGTAGGTCCGATCCTCGCTGGGTACGATAAAGGTTCCAGTCCGTGACTGGCCCCCGGCTGCTTCCAGGTGAAACATACCCTGCGGATAAAGGTACAGCGGCAGTCCGTGCAGCATCCACTGATGCCTCACCTCATCTTCGTTGATCAGGGTGACGGTAACCCGACTGCAGGGGGGCACCCGGTACTCATGCTGACTCATTCCGAACACCGTCCCCGGGTAAGCGTCCGCATAGTTCCTGCCGACCCGCACGCTGAACTGATAATCTCCCGACAGCTCCGGACAATCACGGGGTAGAACGGATTCGTTGGCATTCATCACCAGGCCGCCGGCATCGAATTGCATACCATCCGATCCTGCCATGTGAACATGCGCCGGATCGGCATGAGCAACGCTACCGGCATCCGCGTTCTGTGCCACCAGTCCCGGCACCGGCAGGATCAGTACCAGCCAGCCAAGAGCGATCAACAGCCTGTGTGCTGAACGCCTCATGAGGTCCTGCTCCGGACAGCCCTCACCAGCCCCACCAGGCTCGCGGCCACCGCCCCCAGCGCGATACCCAGTCCCAGAAGTTGCAGAAACAGGCCCGCTGGCAGACTTTGCCGGACCGGCTGATCGGTGCCACGGACCTGACTGGTACGGCTGTTCCGACTGGTGTCGCTGCTCTTATTGGTATCGCCGCGCGTATCGGTGCCGCGGCGCCTATAAAAGTCAGGCTGAAAATAACGGGCCAGGTCTTCGCCACGGGTCCGGGGCCAGCCATCCTGGTCAAGAAACTCCTTGTAGACGATCGCCCCGAGGTTTCCTCCCGGACCCAGTCCGTCATTGGTTACAGCGCGCTCCTGGTGGTCGTGTAGCAGCCAGACGCCACTTCCATAGGCATGCAGGCCGTCATTGACGGTGTTCAACTCCAGATCGGTGCGCTGGGCACTGGCCAACCAGAAGACATCCCGGGTTACCTGTGCCTGGGGTCCGAGGGCCACGCCGTCATAATGCGTAGCCGTAGGCTTGTGGCCGTGAGTATGAAGAGCCAGGCCGACACTGCCTCCGTTTAGGACACGCAGCTTGACGCGCTGATCCGGTTCCGTGACTATCAACGATTCCTGAAACGTAAGAGGGAATGACCGACCGTTCAACAGGAAGTAGTCACTATCCGCATCGGTGATGTCGTAACCTCTGTTGACCAGTTGTTCAACTTGACGTGGATCGTTGCTCTGCTGAATAAGATTGTTCAGCCCACTGTCCAGATCGGTGAAGTCCAGATCGTACTCGGCTGCATAGTTCTCACGAACCGAAGCAGAAGGCACGCGTACATGGCCGGCGCCAACATTGAGAGTCTGCAACCAGTTGTTCGGGCGGTTTTCCTCGACCACGAACATTCCCTGCAATCCCATCATCACGTGCACCTGAACCTGCACGTGGCAATGATAGAACATGGTACCGGCGTGGCGCGGCTGCAACTCATAAGTCCGGGCCCTGCCGGGTTCCACCGGCAACTCACTGGTTACCGGCACGCCGTCATTGCCTTCACCGTTGCTGTCGATAAAGCCGTGATCGACGCCATGGAAGTGAATGGTATGGGGCAGGTAATGCGTGTTCTCCAGGGTGATCAGGACCCGATCGCCCTGTTCGATACGAATCGTGGGAGACGGCGGTCGCAGCAACTCACGGGCCTGGTTCGAGGCGAAGTTTGTAGTCGCCATGCCAAACGTCTTGGGAGCGAACACCCAGAGTCCTGGTGTGATTCCCGGCGCTATTTCAAACGCCGTTACCGGTGCGTCGATATCAGGTGACGCACCATTCAGCTCGATCACTTCCAGGCGCAGGTGGATCTCGTCAGGATCCCCGTCGCCATCAAGATCCCTGCCCTTTTCCACTGCATCGGGAGTCAGACCCGCCGCCATCAGGGTCTCCATGGAAACATTGTTGGTACCCCTGACGAAGGCGGCAACAGCATAGGGGTTGTCAGCCACACAGCTCAGGGATTCCCCGATTTCTACCCCTTCCAGGCGCTGCGCCTGACGCCAGCCGCCCAGGTCTTCGGGACAGACGAGTTCCCGATCAACGGGTGGGGATTGATCAGTGTTCTGCAGCGTCGGGGAATTCGGAGTGAGACCCGGCGGTTGCCAGGATGGCGTACCGAACCATTGCGCCAGACGAATACGCATGGCGTCGGAATACCAGTGATCCGGAATCAACCACAGACTGAACAGTGTGGCGACCACCAGCTGCAGTAATGGACCGGCCCATCTTGAACGGTTACTGGCCATCAGTTCGCTTCGCTGCGCTCCGCCCGGTCCCTTATCCTGCGCCAGCCACCATTGGACAGCCAGTAGCCGAGTTGCAACAGGATCAGCAGGCCGATAAACACGGGTATGGTGCCCAGATCCGGACCGCCAACCTGAAAATAAAATACAGCCTGATACTGCCGTTCGTCGTCCGGATGCTGAGCCGTCACCACGCCGATATAAGTACCCTTGTCCTGAAACCCGTATTCCGCCGTGTAGTTGCCATTGGCTTCAATGGCGGGCGGTTTGTAGTAAACCGTGGCGGCTTCCAGGTCATCGATCGCCTGGACATCCTCCCAGCTGGCGAATTCACCGACATCGTTAACATCGCGAATGATACGGAAGTCCACTGGCATCTGACGCAGAAAATCATGCAGATACTCCATCACGAAGACGCTGTCGCTGACTTCCGGAATGTCTTCACAGAATTCCCTGCTGGCGCTGGATTCCGGTTGGTAAACAGTGAAATGTGCGGTGAGGTAACCGATGTTGATCACACACCTGTCCTCTTCTAATACCACACCACCGTGTGCGAAAGAGGTCTGGCCAGCCACTGTCAGAAGCAGGGCGAGACCGGTCCCGAGTAATGATCGGGTAGCTTTGCAAGTCATAACTGGAATTCTGGAAACCAAAAAAGTTGCCGGCACAGCTCTGCCGGTATCCGGGCCGCAAAGGTAGCACGTTTCCTGTGGCGTGAGCGACCCGGATCTGCTTCTGCCTTACCAGGGAATCAGCTTGCCGTCGTAATTGAAGAACTGACCGGAAGCCTGCTTATCAAGACCGTCGATTACCGAAATCATTCCCCCGACACTGGTCCTGGTGTCAATCAGTGCGCTGGGGCCACCCATGTCGGTCTGCACCCAGCCGGGATGGATCACGGCCGCAATCAGCCCGGCGCTGGCCAGATCGAATGACAGGCTCCGGACCACCTGGTTGAGAGCGGTCTTGGAACTGCGATAGATATAACTGCCACCGCTCTGATTGTCGGCTATGGAACCCATTTTCGAGGTGATGTACGCCAGTTTGTGATCGCTGCCCAGACGGAAATTTTCCAGCAGCCGCTGGGTCAGTAACAGGGGTGCAATGGTGTTGACCTGAAATACCGCCAGCCAGTCCTGTTCCGTGACTTCGCCGAAACGTGATGCCCGGGGGCCATAGATTCCGGCGTTATTAATAAAGATGTCCACTGCCGTAGCACCCAGTTCAGCAACGAAACGGTCCATGCTGGCAGTGCTGCCAACGTCCAGTTCCATGACTCTGAGTCGCGAATCGGCAGTCTGCAGATCCCGCAACCGGGTTGCCTGATCCGGGTTCCGGCAGGTGGCGATTACCGAATCTCCGCGATCCAGGTACTGGCTGGCGAATTCCAGGCCGATGCCACGATTGCTTCCGGTAATCAGTATTGTCGCCATATCGATTTCTCCCTGTCGTGCTGTAGTACATTAACTGGCCTGACGCCACCGGGTCGCGATCCTGCACGGGTTGCGAACAGTCTGCAGTGCGCGGCGAACCCTTTGTCAGGGACCCTCTGATTACAGGGTAGCGTCAGCACTGCGAGCTGTCACCGCGAGCGAAGAAACTGCACCGCGCGGTCCGGAAAATCGGTGAACAGTCCGTCCACCTCGGCGCCAAAATAAAACTGCTCCAGCAGTTGCTCAAAGCTGCCGGCATAGTCGGGAATCTGGCCGGGATCCAGTCGGAATGTGTAAGGGTGCACGGCCAGGCCGTTGGCATGCGCCAGACTGACCAGGTCGGTGGGTGCGACAGCGCCCGGGGCGCTGTCCGCCGGAATTACCAGGCTCTTGTCCGGGCCGATACCGTCAGCGTAGCGGGCCAGCCTGGCCATACCCTCGGCATCGAACATCCACTGGAACTCCTCATCGTCTGCAATAAGCTGAACCAGGCGTAACGAAACCCCGGCCTGGGGCAGAACCTGATCATGGAGAATTTTCAGTTCCTCGAATTCGAAGGTCTGAACAAATATCGGATCGTCCTTGCTGGTATAGCCGTAGTCCTTTAGGACAGCAATCAGAGCGGTACTCAGATCCTTGCCTTCGTCCCGGTGAAAGGCGGGTGATTTCACTTCCGGATAGATGCCGACATTTTTCCCGGTGGATCGATTCAAACCCTGAATCAGTTCGATCTCCTCCTGTAGAGTGTTGATGGTGAACCTGGACTTGCCCACCGGAAAGCGGTTTTCGAAGATCGCTTTCTCCTGACCGTTGCGGTTGCTCACTCCCTCCCGAACCCGCAATGTCCGCAATTCAGCCAGGGTAAAATCCACTACGTAATAGTGCCCATCATCCCGGGCCCGACCGGGGAAACGGGATGCCACATCGGTGGTGCGATCCAGGGTGATATCGTGCAGGACAATCAGTTGGTTGTCCCGGGTCATGACCACATCCTGCTCGATGTAATCAGCGCCCATGGCATAGGCCATGGCCTTGGCTTCCAGGGTATGCTCCGGAAGATAGCCACTGGCCCCGCGATGGGCGACGACTATTTTTTCCTGCGCCGCAGCGCTTTTTACCTGCGCCGCAGCGCTGTTCTCCTCAGCCGTGCCCTGCTGAGCCATTGCTCCGCTGCCCGCTCCGATCATCAGACTCACTCCCAGTGCGACTGCCACGATTTTTAGTTTCTGCATCAGTATTCCCCTGTGTCTGGCTTGCCTGGCCTGTCAGCCCGGTTCCGTCAAAGCCTATCTCAACACGGTTTCCGCTCCATGACAACGGCGCCTGCCGACCTAATCCTGCCCCGCTGCTCTGTCAGATCCGCCGGCCCTGAGGCCTGAAATACCGCTGAACCGCTTCCAGACCGCCGCCATTTGCAAAAGCGTTAAGCGCATCACTGATTATTACGCGAAATCTGATTTCATAGGAGTCGTCAGTGCAGGCCGTGCTGCACAGCGCGCCTGAACTATTCGATTTACTCAACCATGGACGGTTGATTCAGCAGGTCGGTTTTCGAATTCAAATCGACTGCCTGTTGCTCAGCCAGACGTTTTTCCTGTTCCAGGGAGTGGGAACCACAGTGAGCCAGAACAAAACCGCAGGCCACCGGTACCGGGCATTTCAGACCAGCGGTAAGCATTCCGCTGACAGGCCGGGGGATTCGCCATATTTGGCCATAATTCTCCACCGGATTGCCTCTTTGTTCTCTCGTAGTTTGCAGTGGGATCGGTCACACTCCTTCCCTGAAACCAATTGATAGAATCAGCTGTATTGGAGAAGAGTTTGATGTTTTCGAAAAAAGTGGAACACTGCCTGTTCGTCGAGGAAGAAACCTATAACTGGGCCCCGGATTATTCCGCAACCAGTAAAAGGATTCTGCTGATCATGGGACTCTTTATGCTGGGTGCCGTGGTTGCCCTAACCCAGATGCGCTAGTTCGTAATATTTCACTGTCGTATTCCCGGGCAGTTCAGCTTCAACGGGACTGCAGGGTAACCGGCACGAGCATCTCCTCGTTACCCCTGCGGATCAACAACTGCACCTCCTGTCCGGGTGACGACTCCCGGATCAGGTTCGAGTAAGTCTGCAGATCGGGAATCGCCCGATCATCATAACGTATCAGCACGTCACCGGCCGCCAGGCCGGCCTGCTCCGCAGCACCTCCAGGCATGACATCGGAGAGCCTCACTCCCTCGTCACCATAACTGAAATCCGGCACCGTTCCGAGGCTGGCCTCCCTGGCGGTTCCGGCGCCCGATTCTACCGGGACCCGTGCACCTTCCAGCGTCACCCGCAACGGCGCCACGCGATCGCCGAGGAAAACCATGGCTTCTTCGACCCACAACGCAATAGCCGACATGCCCTGGTAGTCCAGCTTGTCTTCGGTATCCGAGGGTCGATGATAGTCCGGGTGGACCCCGGCAAAAAGATGGAGTGCCGGGATTCCCTTATTAAGAAATGACACGTGATCACTGCTGGCGATGACAGTATTGACCAGACTTGAATCCACCCCGATAGTAAAACCGATACCCTGGGCCATGAACGGCCATTCATAGGCACTGTCGGCGCCAAACACCTGCAGCAACCTCCCCTCCAGCCGCCCCACACTGTCAAGATTTATCATGGCAAAGAGACTGTCGGTCTGGAAAGGGGACGGGGGATTTTCGACAAAATACCTGGAACCCAACAGCCCGGTTTCCTCGCCGCTGAAGGCGACAAATAGAATCGGCCGCTTTGGTGTAAACGAACGGGACAGCTTGGCCGCCACTTCAAGCAGGATACTGACCCCGGAGGCATTGTCGTCGGCACCGTAATAAATGCCAGCCTCCGCCCCGAGATGGTCATAGTGGGCGCCCAGGATGGCCGGCGCGGCAGCCAGAGCCGGATCACTGCCGGGGATCATGGCGACCACGTTACGCAGGGTCACCTCACCCAACTCCGGCAGGTTGTCCCGCCAGGCCTGGAAATAGCTCCCGCCTGGAGCCTCCAGCCCGAGTTGCTGAAACTGTCCGGCAATATAGTCTGCGGCCCTGTCGGCGCCGGGCGTGCCTGCCTTTCTGCCCTGAAATTCCCGTGATGCCAGCGCCAGTACGTGCCGCTGAAGCTGTTCCGGCAGGTATTTGGGCGGCAGTTTGGCCAGTGGGTTCTCGGGCTTCAATTCCGGCAGCTGATAGCCCGCCGGCAGATCGTCCGCCAGCCATACCAGGGGCGAATCCGGGCTGGTCCAGACTCCCTTTACGTCATTGACCGGTTCGGCACCGATGAAACTCAGAAACGAATATTTACCATAATGAGGAAGTTTTTCGATCATGCCCGGCATGGCCACCATGTCATCCACATGAATCCAGCCCAGCGCCAGATCAGGATTGTCGGGATGCCTGGCAGTAAGGACCGAGCTGCGATCCGCGTATTCCACCGGACTGCCGGACAGGGTCAGTCCAGCGTTGGTAAATTGCGCGTCATAACTCTCCACCGCAGCGGCCATCGTGGCAGCAAAAGGATTGTCACGACCCAGTATCCAGACCGAACGGTCGTTGGGCAGTGCTTCCAGGTCCTCGGCCATGAGAATCCGGGCATCGACGCCTGCGGCAAAGGAATCCGCCAGCCGCCGCCATTGCTCCCGGTTTTCCCTGGGCAGAATAAAACTGATCTGTTCCGCACCGAACAACTGGCCGATGGTCGGCGGAATTTCCTCCCGGTCCAGCTGCCGGAACAGGTCAAAATGGGGATCTGCCACTACCGCCTGCAGTCCGTCGAAGTCGCCCGCCACCACGCCCTGAAATTTCTGGGTCAGGTTGATGGTGTACATCCTCGGTTCCGATTCCCCGGCATAAAACAGGGCAACTGGCACGTTCAGTTGATAGGCTGCCTCGTTCTGAACCTGGGTGAACATGATACGGGCCTGGTTCCCGCTGGCTTCCTGAACGGAAAGTTCAAGCCGCGGAGCACCCACTCGATCGACCCATTGGGTGAAAAATGGTTGCAGATCCTGTCCTGTCACTGTGGAGAACAGTGCTGCAATATCAGTAAATCCTGCGGTACGGAATTTGTAATCCCGGTACAGCTGTCGCAACCCCTCGATGAACAGTTCACCACCTATCTGCTGACGCAGCATATGCCAGAGCATCAGCGATTTGCCGTAGCCGACCGCCTGGGTGGCGGCCGAATTACGGGAAGTAAATTCCGCGAGGGGGAAATCTGTCCCTTCGGCAACGTAGTTGCGATAGCGGATCAGGTTATCCTTGCGGTACTGGTCGCCCTGACCGTTCATCTCCTGGAACAGGTGATCAGCCAGGTAAGCGGTCAATCCTTCGCTCCAGTTGCCGGAGTCATAGTCAGGATAAACACCGTTTCCCCACCAGTTGTGGAGAATCTCGTGGGGGTAGGAGGAATCGATAATAAAGGGAAAACGAATTATCTGGGGTCCCAACAGGGTGAAAGACGGCATCCCGTAACCGGTCTCCCAGAAATTCTCGATCAGGGCAAACTTGTCAAAGGGGTAATCACCCAGCAGCGGTTCGTACAACGCCAGGTAGCGTTCCGTGGCATCCAGGTATTTGGCAGCCAGGTTAGGGTCCGGTTCCCGCAGGTAGACCAGCATTTCCACGTGATCGGATTGCGCGGCATAACGGGTGAATCGAGCCGCGATCAGGTAGATCTCTTCCATGGGATTCGGTTCAGTCCAGCGGTTCGGCCCCCTGGCACTGCCCTGGCTGATCGCCGTCCAGTCTCCACTGCCGGGAACAAACTCCACCTGCAGATCGAAACTCACCAGGCCCCGTTCGAAATTGGGGACCCAGAGGCTGGCACCGTTCAGATACACCCCCTGTTCATTGATGATACCGGACGTTTCTGAAAAGCTCTGGGAATACTCCGCCGACGCCTGTTGCGCCTGCTGGAAGATTCGACCTTCGTATTCGAGTTGCAGAGGCTGGGTACGCGACCTGCTCGGGGCCAGCCGATAGCGATTACTGGTCGCAGTATCGGCGCCAGTACTGTTGATACCCACGGCGGCGCCGGTCGCACTGTTGCCCAGACTGGTCAGAGTCACAGAACTCCCGGTGATCTGCAGTGCGTCATTGAGCAGAAAATCCAGGGTACTGTCACCCAGTTCAGATGGCAGGGAGACAGTGTCCTGGACAGAGAGGTAATTGGCGGCGGGATCCAGAGTCACCCGCAGGCTGTGATGAACAACAGTCTGCTCAGACTGGAAACCGGTCCCGGCGACATCAACCTGGGCGCTGGCGAAGCTGGCCGCCAGACTCAGAATCACTGTCCACCTCATTCCGGTCCGCTGCAGTTTCCCGCTGCTCATGACTCTCTCCGGATCCTTCCGTCAGTCCAGTCCAAGCAACTGACGGGCGGCCGCGTCATTCCAGTCGGCGATATAAATCTGCGAGCTGCCATCCTCGGTCCGGGTAGTGCTCCAGGCCATCTGACTGCCGTCGGGTGAGAACACCGGCAATATATCGGTGCCTGCAGTATTGGTCACTCTTACCGGTTCCTTCAGGCCGTCCCGGTCGATCAGGAACAGTTCGAAATTGGCGTGACCGAGTACGTTGCTGGAATAAATGATGTAGTCACCGCTGGGGTGGAAGTAGGGACCCCAGGATACCATCGCCTCGGCGGTCAACTGCCGCTGATTGCTGCCATCTACGTCCATAGTCCAGATTTCGGCGCTATTGCCGTCCGGATTGAACCGGCGCCAGACAATTTTCTCACCGTCTGCGCTGAAGAACGGCCCGCCGTCATAGCCGGGCGAAAAAGTCAGCTGCTGTACGTTGCTGCCATCCGCATCCATCATGTAAAGATCCATGAAGTAGGAGCTGTCGTCTTCGAACAGCTTCTGCTCGGCCAGGCTCAGGGTCCGCTGATAGGCTTCCCGGTTGGAGGCAAACAGAATCCTGCTGCCATCAGGGGAATAAGAGCCTTCCGCGTCATAGCCAGGTGTGTTGGTCAGGTTCTCCAGCTCACTGCCATCCGGATTGGCCTGATAAATGTCGTAATACTGATCGTAATCCCAGGCGTAGGCCCGCTGCTGACCACTGTTGCGAAAGGCGATTTCATCGGCCTGTTTCTGGCGTGCCAGGGGGTCCCCATGGGTGGAGGCAAAGATTACCCGGTCCAGGGTCGGATGAATCCAGGAACAGGTGGTGAGTCCTATACCCGGCGATACCCGGTTGGTGTCGCCGGTCTCCAGATCCATGAGAAAAATCTGGTAAAAGGGATTGTCGCCTTCCACCTCGCTCTGAAAGATAAAGCGTTCGCCGTCGGCGCTGAAGTAGCCCTCTCCGGAACGTGCGCCAGTGGTGACCAGGCGCCGGGTATTGGCCAGCAGCAGCGACTCATTTTCGTCCATGTTGCCGGTCGCGGTGGGCGCTTCGCTATAGCTGGTGGCGCCCGCAGCCCCGTCGGTCGCAACCGGTTCCGGTGCCGCGGCAGCCGTGGCGCCGCTGTATCCGTCTCCCGAGCCGGCCGGGGCCGCCGCCTGGGTGACCGCCGGGTCATTGTCGCAACCGGCCAGTAACAGTGGCGTGGCTACCAGCAGTGGAAAAATTCGTTTCAAGTGCAGTGTCATTATCGGGATCCGTGCCGGCCAACCGCCGTCCAGTCAATGATGCCAGTTAAAAGCCGAAGCCCTGTTTCTGAGGGAACAGTCCGAACAGGCCTCCGGTATGAATAAATACCACGCTCCTGGCCGCCGGCAGAGCGGAATTCAGGCCCTGCTCTGCCTTGAGCAACTCGCTAACCATGCCATGGAATGCCTTACCTGTATAGACCGGATCGAGGAACAGCCCTTCCAGTCGGGCCAATTCGGCAATGGTCACGAATACGTCCGCATCAGCCTGGCCATAGCCGGGTCCCAGGTAGCCCTCCACCGTGTGGATAGGTAGCTCAGCCGTATCCAGGTCGACCTGGTAGCGGTCGCGCCACAACGCCAGATCGGCGCTGACCTTGTGCTGAAAATAGGCGGCGTCGTCGCTGACGTTGAAAGCCTTGATTTCGGCGTCGATGCCGAACAGCGCCCGCCCCGCTATCAGCCCGGCCTGGGTGCCTCCGGAACCGGTTGCCACCACGATGTAGTCAGGGTCCAGATTGTGTTGTTGCAGGTCCCGCTGCAGTTCCTGGCTGGCCGCCACGTATCCCCACAGTCCGATTGCGTCGCTGGCGCCGACCGGGATAAAAAACGCCCGGCTGCCTGCCGCCCGGTAGTATTCCTGTAACTGCTCCGCCAGTTGCGGATGCGAGGACCATTCCTTGACCGGTACATAAGTCACCTCGGCCCCGGCCAGGCGGTCCAGCAGCAGATTGCCATCGGACACGTCAGGGGATTCCCCCCGCAGCAGTAAATGCACCTTCAGTCCCAGCCTGGCACCGAGGATGGCAGTGGCACGACAATGGTTGGACTGCACGCCACCGCAGGTAATCAGGGTATCACAGCCCTCTTCAAGGGCCTGGGCAATGGTGAATTCCAGTTTACGAATCTTGTTGCCCGACACCTCCAGTCCGGTCAGTTCGTCGTGCTTGACCCAGATGTCGACTCCATCAAAACGCCTGGAAAAGCGGTCCAGCCGCTGCAGCGGGGTTGGCAGATTGGCAAGTTGCAAACGGGGCGGCCAATGCATGACTTTTCACCTGTGTTGCGATAGCGGACCGGCCGGTCCGGAAATGAAAAACGGGATGACGCGGTTGGCAATCATCCCGTTGGCAAGCGGCGTCCTGCGGGTCGATCAGCGCTTGGCTTCCTCCCACAGGGGTTGTTCCTTGACGTCGCCGGAAGGCTCCTTGGCTTCGCCGTAGAGGAACAGATCGGTCAGTACCGCGCGCAGATGGATAGAGGCGTTCAGGTTGTCCACCATCTCCGAACCGATATTTTTCTGGGCCAGGATAAAACCCAGCGCCGCACCCGCCTTGTTGCAATCGTCGGCGATCAACTGTTCGAAGTTGTCGGCACTGCCGGAAAATTCGCTGACCAGGTTCTGCATGGCCTGTTGCATACCCTGCAGGGTCGGCCTGGCATGGGGTCCGGGTCCAGTCGCTTCCATATCAGCCGGGCGTCCCTGGGCCGCGTAGGCGAGCAGGAATTCGTAGCCGGATTCAATGGTTTCTATATCGTCGTTTATCACAGCTCAGTCTCTCGATGGGTGGAACGGTAGCAAGGAAAACCCGTCAGCGGCGGGTCACAGAACAGGCGGGGTAACCGCCCAGCGGCCCCGCGCGACTTTCTTCGCCGCTTGCGCGGCCTGCGGCTCGATACCGGGCGGTATCGAGCAGTTGCGGCCGGTATTATTCCGCTTCTTTAGGCGCCCACTTGGACGGGTCGTGGTTGGCCTTCATCTCATCCTCGGAAATCCAGCCCTGGAACATCGACCGGGTATAGAACAGTTTCTCCGGACGCAGCGCGAAGTAAATATGCGTGGCCGCCAGTGCAATCAGCGCCAGGGTGGAAAGACCGTGGAGCAGGAATACCAGGCCCAGGGTGCTTTCCGGCATGCTGTTGGTACGATCCCAGAAAGGCGTATCGATCTGCATGAACAGCAGCACACCAGTGGCGATCACGGTGAGTGCCACGATCGTTACCGCCCAGTGCATACCCTTCTGTTCGAAGGAGTATTTGCCCGGCTTCAGAGAGGAGTCGAACGGCTCTCCGAAATCCTTGGGACCCAGGATCATGGACTTGAAATCCTGCCAGAACAGCGAGCGGATGATGTGAAACACCACCACGAAGGTCAGGATCAGACCGGAAATCCAGTGCAGATTCAACCAGGCGAAACGCAGACCAAGAATCGGGGTTACCCCAGTAATGATCAGAGCGAAAATCGCCAGTGCCATGATCCAGTGGAAGGCCCGGTCGATCGCCTCATGACGGCTGACCCGACGGCCTTCCGCTGAAGGCATATCCATCTTCTTGTTGGCAAGAGCCGCCATAATGATCGCATGTGCTGCCAGCAGCACCAGCACGGCAACGGCAACCACCCAGAGCAGATCCCACGACACTCCGAGAATGACTTCCTGACCCCAAACATCGCGTTTATAGCGAACAATCTCACCCACGTTACTTCCCCTTAACTTTCTTTTTCTTCAGTTAATCCAATTGGTGTTATTACTGTCAGCCGCGAATTGCCCGCTTGACCAGATTCTCCATCAGCGGCACCTTGAAGTGGTTGTAATTCAACGGGCGCGCACCCTGTGTGGCAATGGAAGCCACCTGGTTGGCAGTCGCTTCGTTGCGGGGCTTGCCGCGCAGTGCACTTTCCACCGCAGTGAGTCGGCGCGGTTTGGCTTCCACGGCACCGCAGGCGAGTCGCGCATCCTGAATGGTTCCATCGGAAACCTTCATGGCTGCCGCCACACTGACCAGTGCGAAGTCCCACACGTTACGGTCGGCGACTTTTTCAAAATAGAACTCGGCATTCGCCCAGGAATTGGGAAGCAGCACCGAAGTCAGGATCTCGCCGGGACGCAGGATGGTCATATGTTCGATATCCACCGCCGGGCCAACGAAAAAGTCTTCCGCTGCCACGCGGCGCTGACCGCGTTCACTGCTGATCACCAGGGTCGCATCAAGCGCCACCAGTGCCGGCGCGGTGTCTGACGGACTCACTGCCACACAGCGGCTCTGACCGAACAGCGCATGCTCCCGGTTGAGACTCTCCGGCGCGTCGGCATAACACAGGTTACCGCCGGCACGGTAGCAGTCCAGGCCGCGACGGTAGTACCAGCAGCGGGCGTCCTGGGCCAGGTTGCCGGCCAGGGTTCCCACGTTGCGGATCTGCGGACTGGCCACCCGGCTGGCGGCCATTGACAGCAGGCCGTAGCGGGACTTGATCAGCGGATCATTGATGATTTCAGTCAGGGTGGTGAGCGCGCCGATCTCGATGCCATTGGCGGTTTCACGGACTCCTTTCCAGGCGTCGATCTTGGTCAGTTCGATCATTGCCGCCGGACTCTTGTTGCGGTCCTTCAGCCAGCCGTAGGTATCCTGGCCGCCGGCCAGCAACCAGCCGTCCTCACCCAGAGTCGAGGCCAGGGACAGGGCGTTTGCTTCATCGGTAGGCTGATAAAGCTCGATGTCGGGCATTACGTCATGAGTAGTGGCTACCATAATCAACCTCGAAAATTGTTCTGGGCAAGACCCTTCGCCGATTCGGAAGTGCCTGCGTAATGATTGACGATCATGTCGGTTGTCACCGGCGCTGTATTGAACAGGTGGCCTTCGGTGGCATCCCAGAGAGCTGATGCCAGCGCAGCCGCCACTGATCCCATGGCCGGCTCACCGACTCCGCGGGCGCCGACCGGGTTTTCCGGATCCGGCAGATCCACGCCGCCGGTCAGGGTTTCCCTGCCTACGTCCAGCATGGTCGGAATCTTGCTCTGCCAGTAACCGGTGCTGGCGGGCAGGCCGTTCTGGGGATCGTAGAGGTGGCGTTCAAATCCGGCCAGGCCGATACCCCAGCTGGCACCACCGCGCAACTGATTGTCCAGCCCCTGTGGGTGAACCACGGTGCCGCAATCGGCGATGTTGACCACTTCCTTGATGTCGTATTTGCCGGTCTCGGTATCCAGCTCGATTTCCATCATCGCCACACAGAGTCCCGGTGGCGTGCCGTTATGTCGGGGGTCGTTGAACACGCCGATCAGGCCGGAACCGGCCAGGCGGTCAACCGACAGCTTGGAAAATGCATCCATTTCCTCCGGGTATTCCTGACCGCTGAAGCGGCCACCCAGTTCGATACCACGCTGGGCCACCTGGGCATACGTCATTCCGACACTGGGATTGGCGGTGCGGAAGATGCGGCTGCCATCGATATCGTAATCGTCCGGCTGACCACCCAGGTCCATGGCCGCGATGTCCTTCATTTTGGCCAGCAGATCGTGGGCAGCACCCCAGTTGGTGCGGGTGTTGGTGAAAATGGAGTTACTGCCATCCTGGGGCGAGGTCATCGGTACGTGCCGGTCGGTACGTCCGGTCACCACATCGCACTGGTCCCAATCCATCTTCAGCACTTCGGCTGCCGCACGGGAGGTGGAGGCATAGGAGAAAGTACCCAGGTTACCGACACCGTTGTGAATCTTGAGACGGCCGTCCGGAGTCAGTCGCACAATACCGTCCATGCCGCTGCGTCCGGCGTCGTGATAACCCTGACCGATGCCGATTCCGGTTATCTTGGTGCCATTGCGCTGCCGGCTGCGGGTGATGCGTTCACTGAAATTGAAGGCCTGTTCAGCGTGCGCGATCGCTTCTTCCATATAGGCACTGGTGACCGGACTGCGGCTCGGGCCGTGGGTGTCACCTTCATCGACCGCGTTGATGCGGCGGATTGCCAGCCGATCCAGGCCCAGTTCCTGCGCTGCCATATCGATAATCGGCGCGATGATAGGTGCAATCTGGTTCTGGCCCGGGCCACGCTGAGCGCCCCGGTGACCGGTATTGGTGCCGATGCCGGCGCCGCGAAAGCGGACCGCCTCGGTCTGGTACAACATGCTGATCGCATCGGCGGCGGACGAGTGGTCTCCACCGCCCCCTTTGCCACCGTTATCCTGAACGATGTACAGGTCCAGTGCCGCCATCCGGCCGTCGGGTCGGAAACCGACCTTTATCCAGCCCTGGAAGCCAACCCTGGCACCACCGATCAGCAGCTCTTCCTCACGGCTGATGCGCATCATCACCGGGCGGTTGATCTTCTGGGACATCTTGGCCGGGATCGCCATGCTGGGAATACTGTTGGGACGGGCCTTCTGACCGAATCCGCCACCGGTTGCCTCGTTGATGAAGATGAAATCCTCAATCGGGCAGCCGACGATCTGGGCCATGCCCTCCGCCACCGGCGACAGGCTCTGTGAGGAACCGTGTACGTAGCACTTGCCGTTTTCCCAGTAGGCCATGGCGCTGCGGGGCTCCATGCTCATGTGCGGATAACCGGCGGTGGTGAAGGTGCTCTCGTAAACAAACGTGGAAGCGGCCAGAGCGGCGTCCAGATCCCCGTAGGCCCAGGTTGTCTGAGGCTCGGCGGTGGGCTCGGCACCGTTACGGAAGGCAGTGACCTGGTCACGTGACCATTCATAGCGGGCGAAGCCTTCGCGAAAGACGAAAGTGTTGCCACCGTTGTAAGCATTGGGACCGCCCGGCTGCATGCTGTCCAGCGGGTCCAGGGCGAAATCCAGCCGTTCAAAGGTCACGGCGATTCGCTGCAACGCATTTTCGGCTGTTTTCTCGTCCACTGCCGCCACCGCCAGGATCGGCTCGCCGATCAGGGTTGGCTCGTTGGTCAGTACTTTCAGACCGGTGCTGTTCTGCTCACCATCCGGGTAGACGTCATCTGCGGTCAGAATACCATAGACTCCATCCATGGCCAGAGCTTCCGAAGCGTCGATGTCGACAACCCGGGCATGGGGCATGGGACTGGTCAGCAGGCGCACGTAGGCCATCCCGTCCCTGGCGTAGTCCTCGGCATACTTGATCCGTCCGGTTACCTTACCGGGTACATCGGGTGGTACGAAATCTTTACCAATATGCATATATGCCATGTCTATCACCCTATCTCTGCGGCGCGCAGAACACCGCGAATGTATGATTCATAAGCGCCGCAACGGCAGATGTTGCCGGACAGTCCGTGCCGGACGTCATCGCGGGTCGGATTCGGATTGGCTCGCAGCAGTCCGACCGCCGACATGATCTGTCCCGGAGTGCAGTATCCGCACTGGGGCGACAGCTCTTCGATAAATGCCTGTTGGACCGGATGCAGGTCGCCGTTCGGAGACTCCAGGCCTTCGACGGTTTCGATGCGCTGATCCTTGACCGAATGAGTCAGGATCGAACAGGCGTAATTGGGAACGTCGTCGATCAGCACCGTACAGGCGCCGCACTCACCTCGGTTACAACCCAGTTTGGTGCCGGTCAGGCTGAGCTTGTAACGCAGGGTGGAAGCCAGGGTTTCATTGGGAGCTACGTCCACGGTACGGGTCTGGCCATTGACGTTGATGCGGATCATGCGTTCCACGGCGCCCGGTGGTCGCGACTGGCCGCGGGCGGAGTACCACAATGAGGTTGAGGAGACAGCCACACCAGAAGCGATCACACCCTTGATGAAGCGCCTACGCGTAAGTTTTGGATTCACGGCTTTCTGGCCTCCTTTGGAATTTTGGAAATGAGCGTTGCAGGCTTTTCGGGATTCTTATATGCCAAGGGAGGCAAGAGTAAATCACCTCCGGTCAATTATCAAGTAATAGGCAGGCGCCACGGGCGCCGGAAAACCGCGGTTTGCGGCGCCTTCCGGCGCTTCGGGACGGACCCCGTGCGAGTCCGGCGGCGCATTGCCGGAAGACTCCGAAACGCAGCGCCCGGCACCATCCTCCGAAGGACCCCGCCAGAACCGCCGGGAACGGTCGGGGCGGTCCCGGCCTGGGCCTGGACGGGATCCGTTAAACGACTTAAATTCAGTGACTTAGCGGAGTGAACCGGGGCTCTGTTGCGGGACCGGAGCTTGACATATATTCTGCCAGTGTTATTGTGACCGGCCCTTCTGCCGAGGCGTGCGGCTACGGCGTGCCGGTCAGCTTTCAGCGTCAAGGTCCAGGGAAGGGACACAGGTTGAAATACCGAGCCTCGTCAGGACACCCCAACAGCTCACGACCTTATAGAGACCAGCAGGGCCGCTGCCTTGCCTGGTAGGGGGACTAACGGTGACAAAAATCACGTCGACGGGTCTTCGAAACGCACTGCACGGCAGGTAGCCTGGCGCCGGATTCCGGCGCGGGCGTCACGCTGTTTACTGAATGCAAGAGACAGATGAACCTATGAAAAACAACGGCTTTGTCCCACCCAGTTTTGGGTATCCCGAGCAAATTGGCCTTTATGATCCCGCCAACGAGAAAGATTCCTGCGGGGTCGGATTTGTCGCCAATATCAAGGGGATTCCCAGCCACCAGATCGTGCTGGATGCCTACCATCTGAACTCCAGAATGGACCATCGCGGTGGCTGTGGTTTCGAAGCCAATACCGGCGACGGCGCCGGTATCCTGATGGGATTGCCCCATAGTTTCTTTCACAAGATCGCACGCGCCGAACTGGACACCGAACTGCCCGAGCCCGGTCAATATGCCGTGGGTAATATCTTTCTGCCGCGCATCCCGGAGGAAAGGGAGAAGTGCCGTGCGGTCATTAATCGGATTGTCGCGGAAGAGGGACAGCAGCTGGTCGGTTGGCGGATAGTCCCGATCGACCCGGAAGGTGCCGACGTCGGGCCTGCCGCACGCATGGCTCAGCCGCACATCGAACAGTTGTTTATTGCTGCGGCCGGGAACCTGGACCGGGAACACTTCGAACGGGTCCTGTATATCATCCGCAAGCGCTTTACCCACGCCCTGCGCAGCGACAAATCCCTGACCGAAGCCAAGCAGCTGTATGCCTGCAGCTTGTCGTCACGGGTAATCGTGTACAAGGGCATGCTGACTCCGGGGCAGCTGTTTCCTTTTTATCATGATCTCACCAACCCGGCCTGTGAAACTCACCTGGCCATGGTCCATTCCCGGTTCAGTACCAATACCTTCCCGTCCTGGGACCGTGCCCAGCCCAATCGCTTCATGAGTCACAACGGCGAAATCAACACTCTGCGCGGCAACGTCAATCAGATGGTTGCCCGGGAAGGCACCCTGGATACCGACCTGTTCGGCGACAAGCTGAAAGAGATGTTTCCGATCATCGACTCCGACTGCTCCGACTCCGGCAGTTTTGACGCGGTACTGGAGTTTCTGCTGCTGGGCGGCCGCTCACTGCAGGAAGCCGTGATGATGATGATTCCCGAAGCCTGGCAATCGGATGCCAACATGGCGCAGGCCAAGAAGGATTTCTACCAGTTTCATTCCGCCATCATGGAACCCTGGGACGGACCGGCCTCGATCGTGTTTACCGATGGCAAATACATCGGCGCGGTACTCGACCGCAACGGCCTGCGCCCCAGCCGCTACTATGTCACCCATGACGACAAGTGCATCATGGCCTCGGAAGTGGGCGTGGTCCATGTCGAACCGGAAAACGTCAAGCTCAAGGGACGCCTGCAGCCCGGCAGGATGTTCCTGCTCGATTTCGAGCAGGGCCGGCTGATACCCGACGAGGAACTGAAGCAGTCCATTGCCGGCAAACGACCCTATGGACAATGGCTGGCCGATCAGCAGGTGACCCTGGCAGACCTGTCGCAGGAAAGTGCCGCCCATTCGCTGGATTCCAACGATATCCTGCCGCGCATGAAGGCCTTCGGTTATACCACCGAAACCATGCAGTTCATGCTGCTGCCGCTGGTGACCGAGGCCCGGGACCCGCTGGGGTCTATGGGTAACGACTCGGCGCTGGCCTGTCTTTCCGACAAACCGCGCATGATCTACGACTATTTCAAGCAGCTGTTCGCCCAGGTCACCAACCCGCCCATCGATTCGATCCGCGAGGAAGTGGTGATGTCGCTGGAGTGTTTCATCGGGCCTGAAGGGAACCTGCTGCAGACAACCGCGTCTCACGCCCATCGACTGAGCCTCAAACACCCTATTCTGTCCAACAAGGAATTGAGCAACATCCGGGATATGACGTTCCGGGACATGCGTTCCAAAGTCATCGACATCACTTACGCCGCCGGCGGGCCGGACAGCTTCCGGACCGCACTGGACCGCATCTGCAATGAGGCCGTTACCGCGATCAATGAAGGCTACTCCTTCATTATCCTGTCTGACCGCAGCATCGGTCCCGACCGGATTGCCATCAGTGCCCTGATCGCCTGTGGTGCCGTGCACCACCACCTGATCGCCAATCACCTGCGTACCCGCATCGGTATCGTGCTGGAGACCGGGGAAGCCAGGGAAGTGCACCATCACTGCCTGCTGACCGGCTACGGTGCCGACGCCATCAATCCCTACCTGGCCTTCGAGGCACTCTGGAAAGCCGGACAGGATGGCCTGCTGGGGGACGATTACGCCGACGAGGATGCCCTGGTTTATGCTTACAAGAAAGGGGTTGCCAAGGGCATGCTGAAGGTCATGGCCAAGATGGGTATTTCCACCCTGCAGTCCTACAAGGGTGCACAGATCTTCGAAGCCGTGGGGCTGGCCAGGGATATCATCAACCGATGCTTCGTCGGCACCGCCAGCCGCATCCAGGGCATCAATTTCGACGTGCTGGTTGAAGAATGCGAGCGCCGGCACCGCCTCGGTTTCCCCGCGGTCCAGGAAGAACTGATTCCGGTCCTGCCCAATCCCGGCGATTTCCACTGGCGTACCGGCGGCGAAGCCCACATGTGGAATCCCAGCACCATCTTCAACCTGCAGGTGGCGGCCCGCAATAACAGCGTGGATGCCTACCATGCCTTTGCCAGGTCCGCCAACGAGGATGCCACCCGCAAGTGCACCATTCGCGGCCTGATCAAGTTCCGCACCGGGGTGCTGCCAGCCGTGGAAATCGAAGAAGTGGAACCGGCCAGCGAGATTGTCCGACGCTTCGCCACCGGCGCCATGAGCCTGGGCTCCATCTCCACCGAAGCCCATGAATCACTCGCAATTGCCATGAACCGGATGGGTGGTAAATCCAATACCGGTGAAGGCGGTGAAGATCCGGTCCGTTTCGAACCACTGGAAAACGGCGATTCCAAGCGCTCTGCCATCAAACAGGTCGCCTCCGGACGCTTCGGTGTGACGATCTGGTACCTGAGCAATGCCGACGAACTGCAGATCAAGATTGCGCAGGGCGCCAAGCCGGGTGAAGGGGGCGAACTGCCGGGCCACAAGGTCGATGATTACATCGCCAGAATCCGGCACTCCACGCCGGGAGTCGGCCTGATCAGCCCGCCTCCGCACCACGATATCTACTCGATCGAAGACATCGCGCAGCTTATTCACGACCTGAAGAATGCCAACCGCGCGGCGCGGATCAGCGTCAAGCTGGTTTCCGAAATCGGAGTCGGCACAATTGCCGCCGGGGTGACCAAGGCCAAAACCGATCACCTGGTGATTGCCGGCCACGATGGCGGTACCGGTGCTTCTCCATTGACCTCGATCAAGCATGCCGGTCTGCCCTGGGAACTGGGCATCTCCGAAACCCACCAGACGCTGGTGATGAACAACCTGCGCTCCCGCGTGGTGTTGCAGACCGACGGACAGCTGAAGACCGGCCGCGATATCGCCATCGCTGCATTGCTGGGCGCCGAGGAATTCGGTTTTTCGACTGCGCCATTGATCAC
Source organism: Pseudomonadales bacterium (assembly GCA_024234395.1). GTDB lineage: Bacteria > Pseudomonadota > Gammaproteobacteria > Pseudomonadales > Pseudohongiellaceae > NORP240. The sequence continues at coordinate 1,190,004 of JACKOH010000002.1, read as the reverse complement.
CCTGGGCTGCATCATGATGCGCAAGTGCCATCTCAATACCTGTCCGGTGGGTATCGCCACCCAGGACCCGGAGCTGCGCAAGAAGTTCAAGGGCAAGCCTGAGCACGTGGTGAACTACCTGTTCATGGTGGCCGAGGAACTGCGTCAGATCATGGCTTCCCTGGGGGTCCGCAGCATCAGTGAAATGATCGGACGGGTGGATCTGCTGGATACCGAAACCGCCATCGATCACTGGAAGGCCAAGGGCCTGGACCTGTCCAGTATTCTGGCTCCGGCACGGAAGGTATTCCCGAATACCGAGGTGTACCAGTGCATGGAGCAGGATCATGGCCTGGAAAAGGCGCTGGATAATGAATTGATCCGACTGGCGGCTCCGGCCCTGGAGAACGGCGATAAAGTGTTTATCGAGCACGAGGTGATCAATATCAACCGTGTGGTGGGCACCATGCTCTCCAACGAGGTGGCCAAGCGTTACGGCGCCGAGATGCTGCCGGAAGACACCATCAACATCAAGTTGCACGGGTCCGCCGGGCAAAGTCTCGGTGCCTGGCTCGCCAAGGGAATCACCATTACCGTCGAGGGCGACGCCAACGACTATGTCGGCAAAGGTCTGTCCGGCGGCAAGGTGATACTCTACCCTCCGGCCAACAGCACCTTCAAAGCCGAGGAGAACATCATCGCCGGTAACGTGAACCTGTATGGTGCCACCGGTGGTGAGGCCTACTTCCGTGGCATTGCTGCCGAGCGTTTCGCGGTTCGTAACAGCGGCGCCCGGGCGGTGGTGGAAGGCATCGGCGATCACGGTTGTGAATACATGACTGGCGGACGGGTCGTGGTGCTGGGCAGGACCGGCCGCAACTTCGGTGCCGGTATGAGCGGCGGGGTGGCATATGTCTGGGATCCGGATGGCGCCTTCCCGAGTCAGTGCAACATGGAAACCTTCGAACTGGAAAAGGTGAGTACGGCCGCGGATATCGCGGAGCTGAAGGAACTGATCGGGAATCATCACCGCTATACCGATTCCCCGGTGGCGGCAAAGATTCTGGAACACTGGGAGGACAGTCTGTCAGGGTTCGTCAAGGTAATGCCGACCGATTACAAGCGGGTTCTGGCAGAGCGGGCTGCAGCAGCGAGTGCCGCCTGAGGTCGACCGGCAAACTAGCAATAAGCAACAGGATACAGAGTAGCAGAAATGGGAAAACCTACTGGCTTTAAAGAGTTCGTTCGTAAAGTGGAACCCTACCGGGACCCGAAACAGAGGCTCCTGGACTATGAGGAGATCTACACTCCCCACGACGAGGAACATCTGCGCACCCAGGGCGCCCGCTGCATGGATTGTGGTGTGCCTTTCTGCCAGTCCGGAGAAGGTTGCCCAGTCTACAATCTGATCCCGGAGTGGAACGACCTGGTCTACAAGGGCCGCTGGAGGGAGGCGCTTGACCGTCTGCACAAGACCAATAACTTCCCGGAATTCACCGGCCGGGTCTGCCCCGCCCCCTGCGAAGGTTCCTGCGTGCTGGGTATTATCGAACCGGCAGTCACCATCAAGAACCTGGAATGCGCCATTATCGATCGCGGCTTCGACGAAGGCTGGGTGGTGGCCAATCCACCGGCTTCCCGAAGTGGCCGGAAAGTGGCAATCATCGGTTCCGGCCCGGCCGGACTGGCTGCCGCCGACCAGCTTAATCAGTCGGGTCACGAAGTCACCGTCTATGAACGGGACGATCGCATCGGCGGTCTCCTCATGTACGGCATCCCCAATATGAAACTGGACAAGGATGTTGTTGACCGGCGGGTAAAAATCCTCGAACAGGAAGGCATCAGGTTCATCGCCAGCGCCGACGTCGGCGGTTCCGGTGCCAATGGTATCGCAGTTCAGGAATTGATCGACAGCAACGATGCCGTACTGCTGGCTACCGGTGCCACCACGCCAAGGGACCTGAAAATACCCAACCGGGAGATCGAAGGCATACATTTCGCCATGGATTTCCTGCGCGCTCATACCAAAAGCCTGCTGGATTCCAATCTGGAGGATAAAGCCTACATCAGTGCCAAGGACAAGAACGTCATTGTAATAGGCGGCGGCGATACCGGCACCGACTGTATAGGCACGTCACTGCGCCACGGCTGCAAATCACTGGTGAATTTCGAAATCATGCCCAAACCCCCGGTTGAGCGGGCCGCTGACAACCCATGGCCGCTGTGGCCGAAGATCTACCGGGTTGATTACGGACACGAAGAGGCCAGTGCCGTGTATGGCAATGACCCACGGGTCTATTCCATTTCCGGAAAGGAGTTTGTGGTCGACGACAAAGGCAGGCTGCTCGGCATCAATACCGTGGAAGTGGACTCGAGTTTTCAGGAGATACCTGGCACGGTGAAGTTCTGGGAGGCCGACCTGATCCTCTTGTCCATGGGATTCCTTGGCCCGGAACACTATGTCAGCGAACCACTGGCCCTGGAGCTGGATCAACGGTCCAACTACAAGGCTGACTACGGAAAGTTCCAGACCAGCAATGAGAAAGTCTTCGCCGCCGGCGACTGCCGCCGCGGTCAGTCCCTGGTAGTCCGCGCCATCGACGAAGGCCGCCTTGCCGCCAGCGCCATCAACGCCTACCTGGCAGACCACTGATCCAGGTATTTCTGAATCTCTCACCGGCGCAGACTCGGCCGCAACCGGGTCTGCGCCGGAGCATTTGCCGTCCGGTATCCAGATTGTAACCCGGGCAAACGAGCGGCCCCGTACCAGACTTCCCACGGCTGCCGGAACCCTCTCCTCCGCCCCGTCATGTCTCAGCGCAAAGACACCCCTGCACCTGACAGTAACCGATAAAGTCGACGTGCCAGGAACGCTCTGGCCTGACTTGTTTACGGGATCCCGGAAGTTTACTTCTGCCACAGGCAGAATTTACGCAAAATTTACGCTATGTTAACAATCTGACCATAGCCCGGTTACGGCTGAAACCCCTAAACTGCCATGATGCGTTTATTTGCCCCCATGTTGCTCGTCGTCGCGGTTGCCCTGCAGGCACTGGCGATCACCATGGCACTGGTCGGCTTTCTCAGCCTGCACCTGGCTACCGGCAATGCCAGCGATTTCTTCCTCAGTGCGCTGATCTGCAGCGGATTCGGCGTGGGGATCTTTTCCTTCGGCTGGGTATCCCGGACTGAACACCTGTTTACGCGGCAGATGTTTCTTATCACTACCGGTACCTGGCTGGTGGTTCCGGTCTTTGCTTCGCTGCCTCTGATTTTCACGACGACTCACCTCACCTTCACCGATGCCGTCTTCGAAACCGTGTCCGGTCTCACCACCACCGGCTCGACAGTCCTCAGTCATCTTGAAAGCCAGCCTCCCGATATCCTGCTTTGGCGTTCACTCCTGCAGTGGCAGGGGGGCATTGGCATCGTCTGCATGGCGGTGGCGCTGCTGCCCTTTCTCAAGGTCGGCGGCATGCGCCTGTTCCAGACCGAGTCTTCCTACTGGAGTGACGAAAATGCGCCGCGGGCCAAGCACCTGGTTATCACCATCCTGAAAATATACGTGCTGCTGACCGCCCTGTGCACGGCCGGATACGCCCTCACCGGCATGTCGTTTTTTGATGCCGTCAACAATGCCTTTACCACGATTTCCACCGGCGGCTATTCCACCACCGACCGCTCGTTCGGTGACACCTCCTATCTGACTCAATGGGTGGCAGTGGTGTTTATGGTAGCCGGTTCGATTCCTTTCGTACTTTACCTGCAGTTATTCAAGGCCCGTTTCCGGGAATTTTTCGCCAACACCCAGTTGCGTACCTTTCTGCTGCTGCTGGGCAGCTTCATCCTGCTGGTCAGTCTTGACCTGTACCTGTCGGGACACGATGGGTTGATGGCATCCGTTTCCAAATCGGCATTCAACGTCACCTCGCTGATCACCACGACCGGATATGCCAGCGACGACTATGCCCTGTGGGGTAATTTCAGCGTGGCACTGATATTTTTCGCCATGTTTATCGGCGGCTGTTCCGGCTCGACGGCAGGCGGAACCAAGATATTCCGACTTCAGCTGTTCGGTACCCTGCTGAAGGAACAGCTGCGGCGAGCGGTTCATCCCAACATCACAATTGCCAGCACCTATGAGGGCAAACAGGTCAAAGCCGAAGTGGTAACCGCCATGGTGGCTTACTTTTTCGTGATGATCATGAGCCTGATCATTCTTACCCTCGGACTCAGTCTCACCGAGCTTGACCTGATATCGTCTCTTACCGGGGCTTCCACCGCACTGATGAATGTGGGACCCGGGCTTGGCGACATCATCGGGCCTACGGGTAACTTCAGTTCGCTGACCGATGGAGCCAAGTGGCTGTTATGCGCCGGTATGATACTTGGGCGTCTGGAATTCCTTACTATCCTGACCCTCTTTACAGCAAGTTTCTGGCGCGGATGAGTTTTCCCTCGCGCAAGGGACACCGCTACGGCCAATATTGGCTGGCGGTGGGACTGCCACTGGCAGTAACGGCCCTGACCTGGTTTCTGCACGGTTTTATCTCAGCCGCCAATATCACCCTGATCTATATCGTCGCTGTGATTGTCACGGCGGTTAACACGGCGACGAAACCGGCCCTGGTTTCTGCACTGGTAAGTTTCCTGGCCTTTAATTTCGCATTTACCGAGCCCCGCGGCACCCTGTTTGTCATTAATAACCAGGATCTGTTGACCGCCGGGTTGTTTCTCACCACCGCAATTATCGTTGGCCAACTGGCCGCCCGGGTCAAAGAACATCTGGAACTGCTGCAGGGTCGGGAGAGATTCAGTCGCATTGAACTGGAATTCCTGGAAGAGCTGGCGGCTGCCATCGAACCAAAGCAGATAACCACGGCATTGGCCCGGGCCATTTCCCAGTTGCCGGATCAGCAGTTCCAGTTGATTGAAATTGTTGACGGGCTTCCGGTCTGGCTGCAGGTGCACGGGCCGGTGCCCCAGGCACTCATGGATCAGCTGCCATTGCCCCTGACTGTCGACACGTCGAACCCGGACCGGTTTACCTGGCAGTCGGATCAGGACCTGTTCATGATCCTTCATGATGGCAACACGGCGTTGAGCGGCTTGCTGGTCAACTGCTCAGCGGCTGCGACCCTGGCCTGGGTAAAGCTGCTGGCCAACCAGTCTAATCTGGCTCTGGCGCGCACGCGGCTGGTGGACGATCTGGAGGCTGAGCGCATCGACAAGGAAAACGAGCTGATCCGCTCCTCCCTGCTGTCGTCGGTATCCCATGACTTCCGGACCCCGCTGACCTCGATGGTGGGAGCTACCTCAACGCTGCTGGATCTCAGTGATCAACTCAGTGAGGCACAGAAAAAGGAACTGCTGGAGTCCATTCTGTCGGAGGCCAGGCGCCTGAACAGCTACACCCAGAAACTGCTGGACATGACGCGCCTGGGCCGGGGTGAGCTGCAGCTGAATCGCAACACCATCACCATCGATGAAGTGCTTAATGTTGTGCAGAAGCGCATCCGGCAACAGTTCCCCGGGCACCGGATCGAAACCACAATCGATGCCGACCTGCCGGCTATCGAAGTACACGCCGCACTGATTGAACAGGCCCTTTATAACGTCGTTGAAAACGCCTGCAAGTTCACTGTGAACAGTCTGCCTCTGCGCATCACCTGCCGGAGTCAGGATCACAGCATGGTCATTGAAATTGAGGATTCCGGACCCGGTGTCCCCGACTCGGAAAAGAGCAAGGTTTTCGAGATGTTTCATAGTGCCGACCGCGGTGACTGCCGGGCTGCCGGAAGCGGACTGGGGCTGGCCATTTCGAAAGGCATGATCGGCGCCCACGGCGGTAATGTCGAGATGGCCGACAGCCCGGAGCTGGGCGGCTGCCTGGTGAGAATTACCCTACCCATTCAGAATTCCAGGCCGGAGTGAAGCCCATGACTCGAGTACTGGTAATCGACGACGAACCACAGATCAGACGCTTTCTGAGCATAGGCCTGGGTTCCCAGGGCTATGAAATCATGGAAGCTGCCTCGGGCAGGCAGGGCCTGGAAGAGGCAGCGTTGCAGTCACCACAGTTGGTAATTCTGGACCTGGGCCTGCCGGATATGGACGGCATGGATGTCCTCGGTGTGTTGCGGGAATTCTACAACGGACCGGTCATCATTCTCAGTGTTAGGGCGTGGGAGCAGGAGAAAGTGGCTGCCCTGGACGCGGGAGCCAACGACTACGTCGTCAAACCATTCGGTATCAACGAACTGCTGGCCCGCATTCGCGCCCTGTTACGGCTGCATGACAGTGCTGCCGCAGTCATTTCCGAATACCAGAGTGGTGGTCTGAAACTCAACATTCCCCGGCATCGGGTGACTCTGGATGGCGAACCGGTGCATCTTTCGAGGAAAGAGTTCGACCTGCTCCGTCTGCTTATTGAAAACAGCGACCGGATTGTCACCCAGAGCCAGATTATCGGCCGGTTATGGGGTGACTCCCACCTGGAAGATACTCACTACCTGCGGATATTGGTAAAAAAGCTGCGCAGCAAACTGCAGGACAATCCCGCTACACCCCGTTTTATAGAAACCGAACCGGGCGTCGGCTACCGCTTCCTGTCCGATACGGGAAAACCGGTACAGGAGCCGGACTGACAGGATTCCTGTCTTGGAGTTTTTTTATTCTCGACTGTGGAGTGGCTAGAACCGGAAACCCATTCAGCGGGCTACAGGAACACCCTTGGAAATCACCAGTGAGATCCGTTTCGTGTTGCGGATATCCTCCAGTGGATTGGCATCCAGTAACACCAGGTCAGCCTGTTTGCCTGCGTCTATAGAGCCCATTCGATCCTGAACGGAGAAATATTCTGCGGGCTTGAGGGTCGCAGCTTCCAGCGCCTCCAGTGGAGACAGACCGGCCCGCACCAGCATTTCCAGTTCGGAATGCAGGCTATAACCGGGAATCGACAGATTGATGGGCGTGTCGGTGCCGGCACCGATGGGGACTCCGGCCTGATGCATACGATCAGTCAGAAACACACTCCATTCGGCAAACGAAGTGTCCCCGCCACCCTCGGCAATTCTGCTGCTGGCCTGCCGCGACCATTCTTCGCGCACCGCCATCGGCACCCTGCTCAGAGCTTCCTCCCAGTCGTCTTTCAGATAGGGAGGCGCCAGATTCAGAGAGTTGAGCCGCAGGGTTGGTACCATCATGGTATCCGCCATGGCGGCGATGGTACGGTCACACTGCTCCTCATCGTAATTCTGTACCGCTGGAAGTCGTTGCAGGTCATGCATCATGGAGCGCAATTCCGCTCCTGACAATTGGCCGGGATTGGCAAGAATTTCCAGGCGCTCCTGGTGCAACTCCTCGGCATTGGCCGCGCAGTCCATTTCTATATTACGCAGGTGCTCGATTGAATCCACGTAGGGCCCTGCTTCGCTGGCGCGCAGCGACAAGGGCACATGGGAATCAATTGGCAGATTCAGTTGTTGGGCTTTTTCGACCAGCGCGGCAAACACTTCGGGACTGGTCATTTCATAAATCTTGATGAAATCCACTCCCTGGTCGTGAAGTTCCTGCACAGTCGCACGGGCCTGCTCGGGGGTCGGTACACTGATGCCGATTTCCGGCCGGCCATTGCCGTCATAGACCACCACACTCCCGTCCAGCAATGGCCCGGCAAAAAAGACTCTTGGCGCTATAGCACCTGGTGCCCGCATCGCCTCCACTAACGGCAGCATCTTTTCCATCAGCCCGCCGGTATCCCTGACACTGGTAATCCCCCAGGACAGAAACAGGTCCGGCATCACCGGCGTGAGGCGTTCGTCGTAGCTGAGATGGACGTGAAAATCCCACAGCCCTGGGATCAGGTAGCGGCCGCTACCATCGATCACCTGTGTGGCATTCGTCCCCATACCGGCGGCCTGTACGGCAACAATCTCATCGCCATCAAACACGACTGTCCGGTTTTCCCTGACCCCGTTGACGGCATCGATCACTGTGACATTTTCAATTGCCGTTCTTCCGGTTCCTGTACCAGCTGGCGGGCTATTAGAGGAGTCATTGCAGGCGCTCAGTAACAGGCACAAAAACAGGGCAAGTGACGTTGCAACCCGGCTCCGGAATAACCGGAACGGGATTCTGGGTATTTGCAGGTAAAAGGACATGGACATGGGCACCCGACCGGATCTGAGAAACAGGGAACGCTGAGATTGAACCAACATTAGCCGCAATGTGGCAACTTTGCAAACCCGGATCGCAGGCTGTTATCCAATGGTCATTGAGAGGTGGGGCTGCAGGCTGTGCAGTGTCCGATCAGCAGTAGCCCAATGTCACACAGGTTCCACCAAGCGTCCAGTCCACCGGCGGCGTGGCACTGGAAGCGGTGAGTGTGAAGGTGACTCCCGCCAGGTCGGTACCGTCCGCCTTCCAGGTCACGGTGATAACCCCGTCGGTCACATCCACTCCATGTAGAGTTGCAGTCTGTACCTGACCGGGGGGTATGCTGTTAGTGCCGGCATCTATATCGGCAAGGGCGGAAAACTTGCCCGCCTGGGCAGCAACCGCGACCGACTGACGAAAGCTGCCTATCGCCAGGATTGCCTCGGTAAAACGCGCCTCATTTCGATAAGAGTTGTAGGCCGGCATCGCCAGGGCCACCAACACCCCGATAATGAGAGTCACAATCATCAGTTCAATAAGAGTAAATCCCTGTTGTTTCTTAAAATTACTTATCACTGAAATTCTGGCCGTTGTTAATTCGTGAATGAAGATTGAAATTTGTATGCGGTCCAACAATCGATGCTGATGATAGCGATTGGCCTGGTATAAAAATGTGATGGACAGAACAAACCGGATTTGTTTCTGTGATATCCAACCCGGTATTACTATTGTTGATCGCAAGCCGCCCGCTCTGTAAGGAGGCAATTGCCGGGCGTTCGTTAATCTGCTCAGTTAAACAGCCGATCCAACGCCCGGTTGAGGATCTGATCGCGAATGTCGGGTTCCTCTTCGGGTTCGGTCGCAGGTTGCTGGTCCAGGTCGGTTTGTGGTGCCGGTGCCGTCTGTTGGGTGTCGCCGGCTTGGTCGATCGTACCTGCCTGGCCGGTGTCGCCTGTCTGAGCGGTGTTGCCTGTCTGAGCGGTGTTGCCACTGTCGTTTTCAAGGGAACGATCCAGCAGATTCAACACCCGATCCTGAACTGCCCGCTGTAGTCGGGCGCGCAGAATCTCCCCGGCATCGGGAATACAACGCGGCGCGTCCAGGCTGCCGGTGCAGGCAATTGGCAGGGAGTAACCGCCAATATCGTATTGCTGGTTCGAACGGGTGGCGGTTGAACTGTCCACTTCGGTGGTCAATCCGAAGTCGATGGTATTATCGGCAAGATTCAACAAGGTTCCCCGGCCAGTCACTCGAAAGCCCGGCGACTGGATCAGAATGTCATTACTGATTACTACGCCATCATTGACCGATACAGCGCCGCGGAAGGAATCGAAGGCAGTCTGTGTGCCCCGCTGCAGGTTCCCGGGCTGGCGACTGCGTATCATGGTTTCCAGTTGTTGCAGGACGCTGGCAACGTCGACTCCCGACAGCACCCCGTCTTCGATCTCCAGACGTCCATCACCATTAAGTGTCTGTTTCAGGGCCGCGGCATTGATCCCGGTTCCGGTCAGACCCAGTTGCACATTGCCGTGACCGGTCAGGTAGGTGGCATCCAGTAGATCGAACAGCAGCGGCTCAAGGTCTACTCCACGCAGGCTGGCTTCGAGACGGGCCTGAGGTTCATCTCCGGCAACGGACAGCCCCACTGCTCCCTCGAAACTACCGTCATACAGTTCTGCGGCCAGCGGCGCCAGGTTGAGATCCCCGTCGGTGACATTCACAGTAACCGACACACCCTGCATGGTCAGTCCCGCCACGGTCAGCTCGCCCACCTGGAGGTCCCCCAGCAGCGTCAGGTCACGCAGTGTTTCCAACGGCAGATCAGCGGCCTCCGTCGGAGCCGAGGGCTCGGAATCCGGCCGTTCCGGCGCCAGGTATCGATCCACATCGATGCGGTCGACCTCCAGGGTGAATTCCCCACTGGGATTGGAAAAACTGGCTATCGACAGACTCCCCAGCAAGGTGGTCTCGTCAAGCACCAGGGTCAGTCCCTCCAGCGCCAGTCGATCCGTCGAGCCGTCAAATCGGGTAGCCACGCCGACCCTGCGCAATGCCGTTGCATCGCGGGTATCCGGCACGGGCAGGTTCAACTGCTGCAGAAAGCCTCGCAGGTCGAATTCGGAAACATCGATCTGTCCACGAAACGCCGGTTCTCCGAACAGTCGCTCCACCTCCACACTGCCGCGGGTATCCAGGCCCAGTCCGGTGGCCGAAAAAGACCGCAGATTGAGGATTTCCCGCTCCAGGTCCAGGCGCGCCACCGTGTCCATCTCCAGAGTTACCGGAGATCCCTGAATCCGTGGCCCGGCGACGGTCATTGAGGCATTCAGTGGGTTGATAGCCAGATCGGAACGGCTGCCCGACACCGACACGCTGGCCGAAACGCGCTGTACCACTTCAGCCAGGTCAGCCTGTTCAAGCGCCGCCAGCAGGGGGGCTGCATCGTCACTCTCCAGAGTCAGGCTGCCATTGATGGTGCCGCCGCGATCACTCATGCCGCGCGCATCGACCTGCCCATCGACAGACCAGCCCAGGGTCCGGGCCGATAATTCCGGTACCACGATATCGCCAGCTTCCAGATTCGCGTCGAATTGTGCGTTGACCTGAAAATTGCGATTACCCTGTTGCCGGAGCCGGCCGGCAACCTGGTACAACCGGGACTCCGTCCCGCCCTGCAGCAGGCCCCCAAGTTGCAGTAGCAACGGCAGGTCCGGTCCCTCGGCATCCAGCACCCCCGCCACTCTGGGTGTTTCGGTATCCATCTGAGTGGCCCGGAAATCTCCATTCACCCGGGCACCCAGCAGACTTGCCTGCAACGTGGGAACCGAGATCGTCCCGCCATTTTCTTCACCGTTGAATTCCAGCTCGATGTTGAATTGGCGTTCCGTCACCTGGCGCATCTCCCTGCTGGCACGACTCAAGAGCGCGTCGTTGCCGCCACTGAGCTGACCAAGGACTTCCACCACCAGGGGCAGATCGGGCCCCGACGCTTTCAGGCTTCCATTCAGGTTGGCGCTGCCGACGGGTGTACCGGAGACATCCAGACTGGCTTCTACATCGGCCCCCAGCAGACTGGCGGCCAGACCGGGTAATTCCAATTGATAACTGTCCCCGCCCCGATACGATGGATTGGCCTGAATGGCAAAGCTCCGCTCGTCCAGTTGTCGCAGGCGGCTGGCCAGGTCCGCCACTCCAGCGGTCTGGAACAGGCTGGCCAGATCGGCCCCGGTCACATTGAACTGACCCTGATAAGCCGGGTTCGGGGTGCTTATCGACTGGCCCTGCAGGCTGGCGGTCAGTTCCGCTTCCAGACCCGAAACACGCAACTCGGGAATGCTCAACTCATCCTCATTCAGACTGATATCGATAGCGGTGGCAAGTTCCAGCTCCGCCCGCTCATCAGGCAGCGTAGGGCCGGTGAATCGGGCACCGAGGGTCAATGGAGAAACCGTGTAACGACCGCTGTCCAGGTCGTAATTAATGGTACCGGCCAGCTCCACACTGGCGCTCAGATCCAGTTGATTGGTAGCGGCCTCAAGAGCCATTTCGAGTTCAATAGGTGCCCCGTATAACAGTTCCCCCACGTTGACGGTGAGATTGTCGATCGAATACCAGGTGCCGCTGCGCTGGTCTTCGTAGCGCAGACTCACCTCACTGATATCGACACCTCCGATGGTAAAACGTGTCAGTGCGCTACCTGCACCTCCTGCGCTTTGCGGTTCGTCGGTACCGGGCTCAGCGCTCAGGTCCGACCAGTTACCGACCCCCTGCCCGTTAACCACCAGGTTGAGGTTTACCCCATGCAGGCGCACGGTATCGATTTCGTACTGCTGCCGCAGCAAGGGCAGCAACTTGATTCTCAGTTGTGCCGTATCTGCCTGCAGCAGTGGTTCATCCCCGAAACCCGGACGATTGGCGACACTGACCTGTTCCACCCCGACTCCCAGCCACGGATAAAGGGTCAGACTGATGTCACCGTCCAGGGATAACGCATGACCGGTCTGCTCTTCAAACCGGGTAGCGATCCAATCCTTGTAATCGTTGGGATCCAGGGTGGCCACCCGGACAACTGCCAGCAGCAACAGGGCCAGCACCAGGACCAGTAAAGTCAGACCGATTTTCAGAATTTTGGACATAGTTCAGAACCAATTAGAGAGACTGGGGCGGACCGGCTGGCAGCCGGCCCGGAGCAGGGTCGGCTGCGCCGGACCCGCCGGTTACCTGTTACAACACTCTGGTCACCGGACAAGTTCACGGTCACTGCCGCACACTTTGAATCTTCCGCTGTCCGCCGAAGCAGGCCAGGACTGGTCGCGGAGGTCTTCTAGTATAAGACCACTGAGCTCCGTGGCAAATTCCCGGATTTCGGGTTTACAGCCTGTTGAGTGGAAAGACGCTGGTGAGGTTAAGAGGCGTTACGGGTCGAAATCAGGGAATCTCTGATTATATGGAGCCGCGCCACCGGAGACCCGGTTACAGTCGTTCACCTGCAAAAACCGCTCGGCGGTTCAGCGCGCCAAGGCATGCAGGTCCGTGCCCCGCGTTTCAGTCAGCATCAGCACCGAAGCGATGGTCAGCACTGCCGCCAGGGCGATGTAAACCGACACGAAAACAATACCATACTCGGTCCACAGCAGGGTGGCAATAATCGGTGCCAGCGCACCGCCCACGATGGCACCCACCTGATAACCCAGTGAGGCACCGGAATATCGAACATGGGTACTGAACAACTCGGTAAAAAACGCAGCCTGCGGGCCATATTGCATACCGAGAAATCCGAGTCCGCCGGTGACCGCTATTACAACCAGAAAAAAGCTGCCGGTATCGATAAGCGGAAACAGCACGAAACCCCAGATCGCACACAGAACCGCACCCAGCATATAAACGCCACGCCTGCCCCGACGATCGGAGTAGATCGCCGCCACAAACTGAAAGGGAATCTGAATTGCCGAGCCCAGCATCACCGCGGCCAGCATGAAATTCCGTGACAGCCCTATCCCGATTTCCGTATTGGTGCCATAGGACACCACAAACACAATGAGGATATAGAAAGTTACCTGAATCGACAGGAAGGCACCGGCGGCCAGTGCGATTCTGCCCGGGTAAAGTCGCAGGGCTTCCAGTACCGGAGAACGCTGTCCCTGCGGAGTCTTTTCTGCGGCAACCGCCTCAAAGGCTTCTTCGGGCGGCATGATTTCCTCGCCCTGATGGGGAGTCTGATGTTTGAGTTTAACCAGTTCCTTGAAGGCCTGGGTATCTTCCAGATGCAGTTGCACATACAGGCTGATGCCAATCAGCACCACGCTGGCCAGAAACGGTATACGCCAGCCCCAGGTCATGAAGGCCTGTTCCGACACACTGCTGCTGATAATCAGAAACGCCAGGTTGGCCAGGATCACTCCCACCGGAGCCCCCGCCTGTGCAAAGGCGCCATAGTAACCGCGCCGCTCGACCGGGGCGTTTTCGGTGACCAGCAGCATCGCCCCGCCCCATTGCCCACCGATCGCCAGGCCCTGAACAAACCGCAATAGCACCAACGCCAGCGGTGCCAGTGCACCGATAGTGCCATAGGTAGGCAGCAGTCCGATCAGCGTGGTGCCGATACCCATCATCATCAGCGCGATTACCAGGGCTCGTTTGCGACCGATCCGATCGCCGAAATGGCCGAAAATGATACCGCCCAGGGGACGGGCGACAAAGCCCACGGCAAAGGTACTGAACGATGCAATCAGCGCCACAATCGGCGGCATGTCCTCGGAGAAAAATACCGTTGGAAAGACCAGCGCGGCGGCCGTTCCGTAAAGAAAGAAGTCATACCATTCGATACTGCCGCCGGCCAGCGAGGTCAGCGCCACCTTACGCATACTGGTGCGTATATTGGCGTCGGACTGCGGGTCCAGGGATTCCGGTGCGGAGATGACGTCTGCGTCCATGTGAACTCCTGCTTGTTATTGTTCTGATGCCGGTTCGGGCGCCGGATTTGTCGGAGCTGGTCCTGAAGCATAAAAGGCCGGCCCTGCAATGTCCATGCTGAATTCGACCTGGCGGCGTGGATCCAGATCAGCAATGGGATGACAACGAACGTCCGCAACCGGATCGGCCGTGAAAACTGCGGTGACAACCGGTAACGGCCGACAACAGACAATGAGAACGTCATCGCTGAAATATTGCGGCTGCTGGGGTATTGTCCTGCGATTAAGCCCGAACGCCGGCAACGCACTCTTGGATCGAAAATCTATGCAACAGGCCGTACTGTCACTGGAAAATGTCAGCAAAACCTACGGTAGCTTCACCGCGGTGGACAGGATAAATCTGCAGATTCCCCGTGGCTCGGTATATGGATTCCTGGGGCCCAATGGCGCTGGAAAAACCACCACCATCCGCATGATCCTCGACATTATCAGACCGACATCAGGCCGTGTTTCGATTCTGGGACACGAGTCGGCACTGGCGGTACGTCAGCGGATCGGTTACCTGCCCGAGGAAAAAGGCCTTTACAAGAAAATGAAAGTGGATGCCCTGATTGCCTACTTTGCCCGCCTCAAGGGACTTTCGCGCAGGATTGCCGAGCAGAGGGCCAGGGAACTGCTAAAGAAGTACGGCCTGATAGAATTTCACAATGCCCGCATCGAATCCCTCTCCAAAGGCATGTCACAGAAAGTCCAGGTTCTTGCCGCAGTTGCACACGAACCGGAACTGATCATTCTTGATGAACCTTTCTCCGGTCTCGATCCAGTGAACCAACAGGTACTGGAGGGACTGATACGGGACCTGAGCAACAATGGCCAGACGGTAATCTTTTCGACTCATATCATGGAGCACGCAGAGCGGCTGTGCGACCAGATTCTGCTCATTGTCGGTGGCCGCAAGATTTTCGATGGCACCGTTGCTGAGGCCCGGGCACTGATCTCGCGACGGGTCCTGCTGGAAACCGCCGGCGATATCAGCGGCCTGCAAAACCTGAACTCAGTGGTCAGGATTACCCCGGCGGAAGCCGACCCCGGCTCGGAGCCCCGCTGGCTGGTGGAGATCGGCAACAATGCCCAGCCGCAGGATATTCTCAAGTATTGCTTCGATTCCGCTATCCCGCTCAGCCGCTTCGAATACGCTGAACCCAGCCTGCATGATGTATTTGTGGACCTGGTCGGACCCCAGGCCGGGGAGCAGCGACTACGATGAGAGTGATTCGCATGATCGCCTGGCGCGAGTATATGGAGAACGTCCGTACTCGCGGATTCTGGATCGGCATACTGTTGTTACCCCTGATGGTGATCGGCATTTACCTTATTCAGTCCTCGCTGGCCCGTACCTCACCGACCCGTTATTACCTGCTGATCGATCAGACCGGCAGTTACCAGGAAACCGTGGAATCGGCAATCGACCTTGAATATCAGCGCCAGGTGCTGCAATCCTTTGTCGATTACCTGCTGGATAACCGTAAAGAAAGAGACCTGGAACTGACAGCGGCAAATGCCAGGACCGCCGCTGACCAACTGGTGGACGATGTGGGCAGTGACGAGGTGGCCGCACTCAACCAGTGGATTGAATCCGGCGGGCTCGACGTAGCGCTGGCCATGTCGGCCCCCTACCTGCGGGAAGACGCGCCGCCTTTTCAGAGCCCGCGCCGCTCCTTTATTCAGGCTCCAGTACCGGAAGGTGTGGATGTGACTGCACAACCGGAACAGATTATCGGGCAATTGCGCCCCTATCTTGCCGGAGAACGGCGGGTCCGCGTGGACGGCGACGAAGGCGAACTGTTTGCATTGATCCTGATTCCGGCAGACGTGGATGGCCAGATCCTGCGTCCCGGCGTAATGCCGGTTCCCGGTCAGGCAGCGCCGACCGGCGTCCAGTACTGGAGCCGGAATCTGGCCGACCCGCGGCTTCCCGATGCCATCGAACGCAGCCTCAACAACCGGATCCGTGACGAGGCCTTCTCCAGCAGTGGCCTGAATATCCAGCTGATTCGCAACATACAACGCACCCGTATGCCGTTCAGCAAACTCGATCCCACTGCCAGTGCCGGCGAAGAGGCTGTCAGCATGGCTGACACTTTCCGTCAGTATGCCCCCATGGGATTTGTCTACTTCATGTTTCTGGCCCTGATGCAAAGCGTCCAGTACCTGTTGACCAATACCATCGAAGAAAAATCCAACCGCATTCTCGAGGTGCTGCTGGCCTCGGTCACGCCCAATGAACTGCTGATGGGTAAGATGCTCGGCATCGGACTCAGCAGCCTGACTACCCTGGCCGCCTGGCTGCTGACCCTGTTCCTGTTCCTCAACTTTTACGACAGCGCTGAAACCAGCACCATCGTGCAGATCATCGGCATCGTCCTGAGTTCCGACCTGGTACCCTGGTTTGTGTTCTACTGCCTGGCCGGTTACGCCCTGTATTCCGGAATCTTTCTGGCCATCGGCAGTCTCTGCAACACTCTCAAGGAGGCCCAGGGCATGATGGTACCGATCATTGTCACCATGATGATCCCCGTTACCATCACACCCTTCGTGGTAATGGACCCCAACGGCAGCCTGTTCCGGACCCTGTCCTGGATTCCTCCTTTTACACCGTTCCTGATGATGAACCGCGCGGCCGCCAATCCGCCCCCTATCGACCTGATCGGAACCTCCCTGCTGCTGCTGCTGAGCATCTTCCTGGTCATGTGGCTGTCCGGCCGCGTTTTCAGACAGGGCCTGTTGCGCACCGGCCAGCCACCCAGGGTTACCGAGTTATTGCGCATGCTGCGGGCCACTCACTGAGCTCTTGCAATCAGTCCACGCAATGTATTTCCTGACTCCAGAATTCGCCTTGACCCGATTCGACACCAGGGCGTTCTCGCAGGCAGCTCCATTTGACTTAGCAGCCTGTTGGATTTCGATGGAAAAAGGGGACAGTCCCTGAGGGACTGTCCCCTTTTTCCCGACAGCCACAGGCCCCTAAAAATGCCTGCCACCGTCAGTCGACCCACCGTTCCCGCGGGGTCGGCAGGACAGTCCGCAGTGCACGCAGTGGCGGGTGACAAAATTCAGGAACAGAATCCTGACGAAGAACTGCTCGCCGCAACGCGGACATTTTCTGAGCACCATATCCAGGGCAAAAGCCGCATAAACGGCCATATAGACGAACATGAAGAAAGTCACGCCACGCCCTTCGTTCAAGAGCAGAATCAGCGCTACGATATACAGGGGCAGGGTGTAGAAACAGACCAGCATGTGGCTGCGCGAACGGCTGATACGGTGTAATTGCTTCTCAAACTGCCGCTCATCTTCCGTGTTATTCCGTTTGTCCGGCTGATTCCCGTTATCGGCTGTCACTGACCTTTTGCTCTTGCGCTCTTGCGCTCTTGCTCTGCTGGTACGACTGGCTGGGTCGGAGCAACCCTGACAACAAGCTCGTCTGGAAGCAGCAGTGCCCGTATAATTGGCCAGTAGTCATCCTGATTGACTTCAGGCATTCATGTTAGCGTTTCCTCAGGACTAATACCATGGAACGGATCCACTCGCGGGCCACATTTTCCGGTCGTGATTTCCCTACTCCCCACCGGCAGTCTCACAGCGGATTACAACCATGAAAACGGTACGTCTCAAAAAAGGCCGCGAAGCCTCCCTGCAACGCCGCCATCCCTGGGTCTTCTCCGGTGCCATCGAGACGGTCGAGGGCAACCCGCAGGCGGGAGATGTAGTCCGCGTAGTCGGTTCCGACCGAACTCTGCTCGGAGTCGGAGCCTGGTCTCCCGAGTCGCAGATAAGAGTGCGGTTGCTGAGGTTCGAGGACGGTGCTATCGACCGGGATTTCCTTCAGGTTACCCTGGCCGCGGCTCTGGCAAAACGCAACAGCTATCTGCAGGACACAGACAATAATGCCTGCCGGCTGGTGTTCGGAGAATCCGATCACCTGCCGGGCCTGATCGTCGACCGCTATGACGATTTCCTGGTCTGCCAGTTCCAGTTTGCCGGACTGGAACCGTGGAAGACGACCCTGGTGGAACTGCTGGCGGAACAGACTGGCTGCCGGGGCATACTGGAAAGGTCGGATACCGCTGCCCGGAAGCGGGAAGGACTGACCGGCAGCGAAGGAACCCTGTGGGGCGACCCCGCTCCGGAAGGGGTCCTGATCCGGGAAAACGGATTGCAGTTTGAAGTCAATATAACCAGTGGCCAGAAAACCGGCTTTTACCTGGACCAGGCGGAAAACCGCCACCTGGTTCGATCCTATTGCCGGGGTCGCACGGTACTGAACTGTTTTGCCTACACCGGCGGGTTTTCCCTCGCCGCCCTGTCAGCCGGCGCAACTCACGTGACCAGCGTCGATAGCTCTGCACCTGCCCTGACCTTGCTGGAACGGAATCTTCAACACAACCAGTTGCACGACAGCCGGCACCAGGCTATCGAAGCGCGGGTCGGAAACCTGCTGCGCGACTGGCAGGCCGAGGGCCGACGAATCGACCTGGTGGTCCTGGACCCGCCCAAGTTTGCCGAACAGAAGAGCCAGGTGATGAAAGCAGCCCGGGCCTACAAGGACCTCGCTTTACAGGCTGTCAAACTGATCAACCCGGGCGGCTACCTGGTGACGTTTTCCTGTTCGGGCGGCATCGATCTGAAACTGTTTCAGAAAATAACCGCCGATGCGTTCCTGGATGCCGACCGGGATGGTGAAATCGTCCGCTATCTGCACCAGGGGTTCGACCACCCGGTCGCACTCGCATTCCCTGAAAGTCAGTACCTGAAAGGCCTGATCTGCCGGGTAAATGACTGATCGCGACACAGCCGACAGGGTTCAGCGGCCTGCCTGCAGACCAAACTCCAGCTCCAGCCAACCGTCATCGTCAGGCTCAGCGGTCTGCGCCGCCGCAATAACCACTTGCTCAGCGGGCATGGCCTGTTCAGCCGTCAGATAATTCCTGATGGAATTGGCCCGTTCCAGGGCCAGTGCGTCCAGCCGCGAATCGCTAACCGGTTCCGCTGCACTCAGCCGGGTCCGGATATCGGTCACATAGGCCTGCACATCCAGCTGTTGTGAAGTCAGGGGTTCACCGGTCAGGGGATTGGTTACCGAAGTCTCGATAGTGTCCTGCGCCTGCAGGGTTGCCAGATCCGGCGTCAGGCCCGCCTCGCCATACAGGGTCTCAAGGACCGTCAGTCGTTGTTCAGTGAGTGATGCCGATCCTTCCGGCAGCGCCTCGATCCTGGCGTTTACACGCTCGCTGACCAGCGCTGTCTGCAGTGCCACCCGGTCCGCCTCGGCAGTCAGCAGGGGAATTTCCAGGACCAGTTCGGGGCGCTGTACCAGAGCCTCGCGCAGTCGGTCCAGAACCTGCCGTTCCGGCGGCGCCAGATTGGCTCTGCCGGCCTGAAACCTGATGGTTCCGATGTCGTCGTCCTGGCCGCCACCCAACAACGAACCCAGCAACCGGAACGGGGCGGCCACAATATTAGTCAGGATATTGGTTATAGCCCGACGGATAGCCGGTCCCATGTCAAACTCCGGACTGTTGACATCGCCACTGACCGGAACCTCAAGATCGATGACACCGCGGCTGTCCTTCAATAACGCCATAGCCAGGTCCAGCGGGAGATCCATCGCATCGGGATAATCAACCCGATCACCGAGCTGCAGATCACGCAGTACCACCTGGTTGTTGGCCATCAATTGCCCGGCTTCCAGATTGTAGGACAGATCCACATCCATATTGCCAGCGTCGATTTCCCGGCCGGCGAACTTGATGACATAGGGCGTCAGCGGCGGTAATGCCAGGTTCCGGAACTGCAGATCGATGCGGCTCTGATCGGTAACCGCGAATGGATTGAAACTGCTGTTCAATTGCACCAGGCCGTACTCGTCCACGTCCCCTTCGAGAATAAATTCCATGGGCTGGGATGACGGCGCCGAGAAACCCTCTGCCGTACCCGTCAGCGCGTGAATATTGGCATTGAAGGGCAGTGGCAGGCTCAGATCAGTGAAATCCGATGCCGCGTCATTCACCTGAATTCTGCCAATCGTCATGGTAATCGGTGCAACCGTTGCCGCTTCCTGACCAGGTTGGGGCTGCGGTTCGCTGCCAGTCCCGGCAGCGGCGCTTTCTGCCACCGGCTCGCCGGGCCTGACCAACTGGCCGACATTGGTGCTGCCATCCTCGTTGATAAGCACCCGGGCGAACAGCGAGTCAAAACTCAGTTCCGAGATATCCAGCGAGTTCCCGCCCCGGGAATAATCGATGCCACTGACATCCAGGCTGGTCAGGGACAGCAGCCGTTCCTGCAGGGTCTGGTCCGCCACAGCCAGGTCGCGCAACTTTACAGCACCCTGGACCCTCAGGGACTCCTCATCGCTGATGCGCAGCTGGCTCTGCGAATCGAGCCAGGCACTGTCCAGCCGCACCAGCGCAACCTCGTTGACATAGGGCTGCAGGACCGTCAGGTCCAGACTGTCGAGATTCAGCATGGCGTCCACATTTAGAGACGGTAACGCGCCGAGCTGACCTTCGGTCTGCAACAACCCCCCTGAATCGAAGCGCAGGCTGCCGGTGAAAGGAAACTGTGCTGCCGGTTGATTGCTCAGATCAGTCAATTCAAGGTCCAGTACCACCCCCAGTTGAGCCGGCTGTTCGAGACTGCGGTCGCTGAAGCTGACCCGGTTGTCCGCCAGGACCAGACGCTGCAATCCGATATCCCAGGGCTCCACTGGCTCTGCGGTTGGCGCCGCTGCCGGTTGAGGGTCAGTTGTCCCGTTTTCCACCAGGGCGGTAACCAGGTTCTGCAGGTTGGTCACTCCATCGGTCTCACGGGTTACCGCAATTTCGATATCCTGAAACTGCAGAGCGTCCACCCTGACCCGGTTTCCGGGCAGGGTCAGGCTGCCGTTTTCCAGTTGCAGGGATGTGGCGGTCAGAAAAGGTTGCGTCTGCCCATCCTGGACGCCGGCAAGGTCGGTGACCGCCAGATTTATCTGTTCCAGCGCCAGGACCAGCTGCTCCTGCGACAGGTCGAGACGGTAGCCCAGGGACGCACTCAGACGGCCGCTGCTCAGGGTCAGTGGCAGCCGATCCTGGAGATAGCGGGTTACTATACCAAGGGCAAAGTTTTCGAGGCTCACCTGGCCATTGAATCGAGGCGGATTAAGCTGCATTTCCCCCTGCCAGTCGAGTCGTGCCTGATCTTCGAAAACCAGTGCCAGTGAGCTGTTTCCCTCGCGGTCAGGCAAGGTAGACAGATTGGCAACCTCGACCTGTGCCAGGGTCAATGTGGTTTCAAACGGCGTGGCCGGGACTTCGTCGCGAAGGTGCAGATTCAGGTTGGCCAGCCTGATCGATTCAACCAGTACCGGAAACGGCCCGGCCTCCTCGTCATCCGGAACCGGTTCTGATTCCACTGTCGCCGGTTCCGCGCTGGCGTTCCAGACCTGCGCCAGACGGGTCAGCGTATCGAGCCCCTGCCGATCCCGGTGCAGGAATAAATCCAGATCCTGAATCGCAAGATGCTCGAACTGCAGTCGCAGCAGCAGCAGTCGCGTGGGGTGAAAATTAGCCTGTAATAACTGCGTGTGAAGCAGTGGTGAGCCATCCTGCTCATCGATTTCGAGGCCTGCCACCTCGGCATGAAAGGTAAAGGGATTAAAATAAACCGATTCGACCTGTGTCGTGAGAGCCAGGCGCTGCTCCAGTATCTTTTGCAACTGGCTTACCGCCAGCCAGGGTACCAGGAAGAACCCACACAATGTGTAGAGCAGCAGAATTCCCGACAACCACCAGGCTGACCTTGGAATGTTTCTGACTGCTTCCTTAAAGGGTTTCATATCGAAATTTACTCCGCTGCTAACAGGAAGGTAACACCGTACCCGCCACCGCGGCAATTGCCACCTGGACCCAATCCATCCCCGCTTCCACCACTGACCCGGTACGGATCGCCTTTTGATCTTGTCTGCCGCACCGCTTATAGACGGAGAACCGCGTCAGCTGGCCTGGCAGATTAGGCTGTCCTGACAGCCCGCTGAAAGCTTTCAGGTGAGTGCAGGACAAGGCAAAATCTGGCTAAAAAGCGCGGCTTACACATCGCAATTGAGCATATTGAGCGAGATCTTAATGCCGTATTGGGCCAGCTCGGTGATTTACAACTTGCTGCGAGTCTTACAACTGGCTCGAAAGCGGAAGCAGGCGGAACAGTCGGAACAGCAGCAGTTGGCCGAAATTCCTGGCCGGTTCCGCGGTAACAACCTGCTCACCCGTGTGCCAGTGAACCGCGCCGCTGCCGGAGCTGAGGTGATAGGCATTCTCCGCCCTGGTCATCAGTTCGAATGAGTCACGCAGGATTCGCACCAGGTCGCTGGACTCCAATATCACGCCAAGTTCCGTGTTGAGATACAGGGAGCGTGGATCAAGATTCATGGAGCCCGGAAATACGGTCCGGTTGTCGAACAACAGATACTTGGAATGCAGCGTCACGACAATCACCTCCCGTTCTATGTCCACGCTCAGCGCCGCCAGCTCCGCTGGCTATATTGTCAGGGCGTTGGAACCTGGCAAGACCTGGATCATCAGCCAGCACCTGGAAGTCCTCGAGTCGCAGGCCGTCGACTAGCTAGTGTCCTGTCCGGTTAATTCGTCGCATTTCAGCGAATTAACCGGACAGGACACTAGTCAAGGGTTTCCTGAAACGTTTGAGTCGTCGCCCGGCCTGCCAGCTCCGGTTGTTCCTGCAGCCGCTCACGGATCCGCGATCTGATCGTGTCCAGCTCATAATTGAACAGCGAATAGCGGCTCAGAACCTCGACCGGGTAGGACCAGCGGCTATTCTAGTAACCGTCAAACCCGTCAGCCATTTCTGTAACTATCGGTCCACTGATAAGCAGGTAGGTATCGGCGAAATACCAGTCTTTGCTGTATCCGGAATAATCGTCACCGATATTCCGGCCACCCAGAATCGCCAGCTGATTATCGGTAACCAGCAGCTTGTTGTGCATACGATGATTCAGTCTGTTGCCATTGATGGCAAACTCCGCAAGTTGGAAGACCGCAAAGGGGAACCGGACTCTCATACTGAAAGGATTGTAGATTCTGATTTCTATGTTGGGATGCTGATTCAAAGCGCTGATCCGGTCTATCAACCCGATCAGCCGTACATCGTCGATAAGCGTCCGGATCCGTACCCCCGGTCAGCCGCCTGCAGCAACTTTTCCACCATCAATACTCCGGTGTAGTCGTTCTGCCAGATGAAATACTGCAGATCGATACTGGATTCAGCCATATCGATAACATTGAGACGTGAAGCGAGCGCCTGTTGTGGATCCGGTAACAGCTGAGCCCGGGTTACCGCCTTTGGATCCCGGTCCAGAGTCCTGGCAATCGCTGAATCCCTGGGCGCCGCCATTGTCTCGCTGGGTTGTTGCTGCGCGGCATTCGGTAAATACATACAACGTTGAGCAACTGCAACGCCAGCAGGACTGACAGTTTCAGTCCCAGGACACGGTGCAGCACCGAAGTCGAAGAATCTGACCGGTTCAATGTTGTAATTCTGTTTTTCACTGGCTTTTCTCTCCGGGCTACCGTTCGGTCACAGCTCAGACAGAATCCGTATCCACTGCAGCAGTCCGATCAATATCAGTACCGCGCCCAGCACATGATTAACCAGGCGACTGCTTTCGTCGAGGTGAGCTTTCAGGTAATGGCTGGCTGCCACGAAACCGGATAAGGCCAGCACCTTGCCAACCAGAACGCCGGCCAGGAAGTGCAACAGTCCCGGACCTTCCACTACCAGGCTGGTGTAATCGGCCAAAGCTGCCAGCGCCACGATCCAGAATGGAAAAGCCTGCGGGTTGACCGCTGCCACCACCAGTCCGGTTCTGATTTCGGAGCCGAATGCGTGTTCTTCATGACCCAGGCCGGATGAGGGCCGGCGGTAGAAAACGAATAATCCCAGTAACAGAAAAATCGATGCAACCAGGGCCCGGAAGATGAGGTTGTTGAACAGAAAATCGCTGATCAGCAGACCAAACCTCACCACAATCCAGACCTGCAGGGTTTCCACCAGCGCGGCAGCCACCGCGACTTCCAGTCCTCGCCAGTGATTTTTCGCCAGCGTGGTTCTGGCAACGGTAAGGTTGATCGGGCCGAACGGCAGGGTACTGACAAAGCATACCGTTGCACCCACAAAAAAATTGCTTAACACCTGACCACAACCTCTATCCCCCGCCCCAAGCAGCCGGCAGGGTTATCAGCCCGTTACTCAACGAACCCGTGCCCGGCGCTGACCGGATTCTGGCACTACGCTTACTGGTAGCCTGCCGCTTGCAGCCTGAACAGCCTGGCATATTGTCCGCCAGCGTCCAGCAGGCTCTGGTGATTGCCCTCTTCAATGATGTGAGCCTTGTCCAGCACCATGATATGATCTGCCATCCGGACGGTGGAAAACCGGTGCGAAATGATGATGGAAATCCGGTTGGCGGTAAGTTCCCTGAAGTGGGCAAAGATTTCTGCTTCGGCCCGCGCGTCGATTGCTGCGGTAGGCTCGTCGAGAATAAGTACATCCGCATCGCTGCGCATGAACGCCCGGGACAGCGCTATCTTCTGCCACTGCCCACCGGACAATTCGCTGCCGGCCCGGAACCAGGTGCCCAGCTGAGTTCCGAATCCCTCCGGCAAATCCTCGATAAAATCCGCAGCCAGTCCCTTGTCGGCAGCTTCACTGATGCGATCCCGGTCTTCGATGTGCCGCACGTCGCCGACCCCGATATTTTCTCCGACCAGCAATTGATAGCGGGCAAAATCCTGGAAAATGACACCGATTTTCTGTCTCAGTGCTGCGATGTCCCAGTCCTGAAGATCCAGTCCTTCGAAGTAGATGGTACCTTCGGTGGGACTGTACAGCCGTGTCAACAGCTTGATCAGCGTGGTCTTGCCGCTGCCGTTCTCGCCGACAATTGCCAGGCTTTGTCCGGGACGAATGTGGAGATTGATGTTCTCCAGGGCCGGGCGGTTACTGCCCGGATAGTAAAAACTGACATTCTCGAAGCGGATACCCTCCTCCGGTGCCGGACCGGCCAGCCGGTCGCCGGTCTGCTCCGGAACCTTATGGTCCAGGTATTCGGTCAGATTGGACAGGTAAAGGTTGTCCTCGTACATCCCGTTGATCGAGGTCAGGCTGCTGGTGACGGCGGTTTGTCCCTGCCGGAACAGGGCCACGTACATGGTCATCTGGCCAATGGTGATGGTGGTCGCAATGGCCGCGAAAGCCACCCAGCCATAGGCGAAATAAAATGCCACGCTGGCCAGCAGACCCAGAATATAACCCCAGAATCCGCGCCTTAGAACCAGGTTGCGATCTTCCTGATAAAGACGCCGGAATATGTCCACGTAGCGCTGCAGGAACAACTGCCCCAGTTGTAACAGTTTGACTTCCTTGACCCCGTCCTCGCGGGTCAGCACCATTTCCAGGTAGATCTGCATGCGCCGCTCCGCCGAGCGACGCCGGTAGATGCGGAATGCCTCTCCGGAAAAGCGGGCTTCTGCCACAAATGCAGGCACCCCGGCCAGGCCCAGCAACAACACCGCATAGGGAGAAAACTGGAACAGCAACCCACCCACGGTCAGAAGAGTGATAAAGTCCTTTATAACATCGAAGGTCTTGGTTACCAGGCTGAGCGGGCGACTTGACGCTTCACGGCGTGCCCGGACCAGCTTGTCGTAGTACTCGGAATCCTCGAAATGGGCGAGCTCCAGGGTCAGAGCCTTCTCCAGGATCATCACGTTGACCCGGTTGCCAAGTAACACCCGCAGAATGGACTGGCTCACCGTGTTGACCCGCTGGGCGCCGGTCATAATCACTACCAGACCCGCTTCCAGCAGCACATAGAACAGCACTTCGTTGCGCGCCTGGTCACGGAGCTCGCCAGTCTGTTGCACGGCCGCGACTACCGAGTCGACGATAAACTGCCCGACATAGGCGATGGCTGCCGGCATGATCCCGGCCACCAGGTTGGCGACTGCCAGGACCACGGTCAATGTCGCACTGGTACTCCAGACGATCTGCAGTGCTACCCGGCTGTATTTGAAGACCGACAGGAAGCGGGCAAGCCGGGTCTCCGATTTGTTTGAATTCAAGCTAACGTCCAATGCTGGTCGAATGGAAGTAACAGGTTTACGTTACAGCGTCCGGTGGCGGATTCCAGGCTCCCCCGCCCGCGCCTAATGATATCCCCGATGGGCGGTGAACTCGACCGGCAGGACCGGATGATCAGAGTTTTTTACAGGCAAAAAAAAGGCCGCTGGGCATTGCGGCCATCAGGCTTACTAAGCAGGTTTTTTCATTGTTATTTTGGTGGGGATTCCGCTGTCGGAACTGTCAGTGCAACCGGTGGGCGACCATGAGCTCCTTTTCAAACAACTCCTTGACCTTGAGTAATTCGCTGACGTCATCTTCCGTTTCCATCAGCGGCAGATGCTGCTCGATATCGGTGAGGATATTGGTAATGCTGCCGGTGTCCAGGGAACTCAGATCCACTTCGAACGGCCACAATTTATCTAAGGTCATACACCAGTGTCCAAATTTTGATCAATTACGTTTTTGCTGCCAGAAATACTATCGACTGACATTAAGAAAACTTCATAACAAATTCTAATTTATGATGTTTTTCAAAATTGTAGGAACATGGAGCACGCAACCAATTGGTAACTTTACGAGACTGGATGCCGCGTGTAGACTTTAGCGGCCTTCAGGGGTGGGGGAAACTGCCGTAACAACTCAGTACCCTCAGACTTTAATGAGGCCCTGGAAAAACAACACCCATAAAGGGCGGACAGGATGACAGCCTTTATTCGGGCCTGGGCGGAAACAGTCACAACCAGGCGCTATCTGATTCTTTTTCTTGCTCTGCTTTTACTGCCCCTGATGGTGTTCACGGGAAGAGCCATTCCGTTTGACAATGCCACCGAACGCTATTTCGTCAGCGGCGACCCTACGCTGAAAAACTTCCAGTACCTGATCGACCTGTTCGGGGATTATGAATACCTGATAGTCGGCATCGAACAGCTGCCTCCCGAGCAGGACGTTTTCAACCCCGAGACTCTGGATGCCATTGCCAGGCTCACCGACTTTTTCGACTCGCACCGGTTTGTAACCCAGGTCCGTTCGTTGACCAATTATCAGTACACCCACGCCGATGGAGACGATATCAGCACCGACTACCTGATCGAAGACGTCAGTGAACTGGAAGATGACCCCGGGGAAATCGACTCCATCCGTTCGATCATCGCCGCGGAAAACCTGGCACTCGGAACCCTGATCAGTCCGGACTTTCGCCACGCCAGAATTACCGCCAGAGTGGAATACCGTGGCGACACTGCCGCCCACAAGGTTGCCCTGGCACAGGAATTTTACCGCTTTATCGCGGAGCAGGGTCTGGAGAATGGCAACTACGTTCTACATTACTCCGGCTATCCCCTGTTGAGTGAGCGCTTTGAAACCCTGGTCCAGGAAGACATGCAACTGCTCATTCCGATCATGGTGCTGTTGATGTTTTTCATGCTTTATCTGAGTTTCCGCTCGCCTCTGGCGATGGTGTTACCGGGACTGGTGATCGCCCTGGGCGTGCTGGGCGTGAATGAAATTCAAAGTTACCTTGGCGCGCCACACTCGACCGTTGACCAGGCTCTGCTGCCGACCATGATCATCATCGGGGTCGGCATCACCGTGCACGTTCTGGTGGCCTTCTACCAGGCCATGGGGGAAGACCTGGACAGCCTGTCAGCCGCTCGCCTGGCAATCATCCGGCTCTGGAAACCGGCATTTTTTACTGCCATTACCACCTCTGCCGGATTCCTGGCGCTGTCGGTAATCAGGATTGCGCCGATCCGGGAATTTGCCCTGCTTGGCGCCCTCGGTCCACTGCTGCTGTTTCTGTTTGCGATGACCCTGTTGCCGGTGCTGTTGAGCTTCACCCACACGCTGCCGGGAAAGGCCCGCCACATTCTCTCCGGAGGCCTGGTGTCGCGTTTTACCGGCGCCCTGCCCGGCTTTACTTTCAGACACTACCGGGCAGTTCTGATTGCCGGTCTGGCTTGCATGGTGTTTGCACTGTTCACCATTCCCAGGATCAAAATTGACACCAACTATGTCACCCAGTTCAAGCAGGGCAGTGAAGTTCGCCAGGATATCCTCTATCTCGACCGGGTTTTTCGTGGCGTTCTGACCCTGGATATCATTCTTGATTCCGGCGCCCCGGAAGGCATCAAAAACCCGGAATTCCTGCGCCAGGTGGAGAGCTACCAGGCCTGGCTGGAAAGTCGCAACTCCACGGGACCGGTAAATTCCCTGGTCGATTACCTGAAGGAAATTAACAAGGCGCTCAATGGCGACGACCCCGACTATTACCGCTTACCGGACAGCCGCGCCATGGCAGCCCAGTTCCTGCTGCTTTATGACAGTTCCGGCGCCAGTGACGATTTATCTGACATCAAGGATTTTGACAACCGCTTCCTGCGCCTTATCGTGCCAATGGTTAACATGCCGGCATCCGATGCCCGACAGGAACTGCAGACCATTGAAGCCTATGGCAGGGAAAATTTCCCGGCCCTGGAACCCATCCTGACCGGAGGCATGGAATTGCGCACTGCTCAGGATGTCTACGCCGCTCAGGGTATGTCCCGGTCTTTCGGCGCTGCCCTGCTGGTAATCAGCCTGTTCTTCTTTTTATTATTCAGATCGTTCAAATATGGAGTCCTGTCGCTGATACCCAGCGTTCTGCCGATCCTGTTGACTGGCGGCATCGCCGTACTGATGGGAGTCTATCTGGACCTGAACACTATGCTTGTCGGCGCCATGACCATGGGAATCGCAGTCGATGATTCCATTCATGTCATGACCCGGTATCTGTCCGGCAGACAGGCCGGGCAATCCTGCCGGGAAGCACTCGAGCGGGCCCTCAACGAATCGGGTCGCGCGGTAATCTTCAGTTCCGCGGTGCTGATACTGGGATTCAGCGTATTCTGCCTGGCTTCCTTCACTACCATAATTTACGTAGGCCTGTTCGGTTCGATCATCATGTTCCTGGCCCTGCTCGGCGATCTGCTGCTGCTTCCGGCAATCCTGTTCTGGGTTGACGGCGACCGGGGTTCTCATGAAACAGGGCAACTATCCGATGTCTCTAGTAAAGGAATCACTGATTGATTATGGAATTTGCAAATGACTTTGGCATTCGCCCATCAGACAGCCTGCTAGTGTCCTGTCCGGTTAATTCGTCGCATTTCAGCGTGCCAGCCAAGGTTCCTGGCAAGGCGCGCCTTGCAGGCAATGGCCGTAGCCCTTGTCAAAAGGCGCAACGCGGCCAGGGGTCTTGGCTGGCACGCCCTCCGGGAGCCTGCATAAAGCGCTGTAGCAGCGTTGCGACCCTTGGAAATACAACCAGTATTCCCTGCGGATCGCGCCTCACTACAGCGCTTTATGCAGGCTCTGAATTACAACGAATTAACCGGACAGGACACTAGCGGCTGACGAAAAAACATGAAACAACCCATTATTCTTCTCACTGCAGCAGCCCTGGCAAGTGCCGTTTCATTCAATGGCAGTGCCGCAGAACTCAGTGCCGCCGAAATCATCCAGCGCAACGACAGCCTCGACGACGGTGACAGCGCCATTATCGACTACCGGCTGGTTCTGGTGGACCGCCGAAACCGGCAACGGGAACGCCACCTGCGCATGTTCGCCAAGGATTATGGCGAGGATACCCGCACCTTGACCCAGTTTGACTCACCGGCCGACATCCGCGGTACCGGCTACCTGAACTATGACTGGGACGATCCCGATATGGATGACGATTCCTGGCTTTATCTTCCCGCCCTGCAACGGGTCAAGCGGATAGCCACCAGCGATACCTCGGACTCGTTTCTCGGCAGTGATTTCACTTATGCCGATATCAACGGTCTGGAAATCAAGTGGTATGACTACAGCTTCTACGACGAAAGTGAAGTAATCGACGGACAGGACTGCTGGGTCATCGATATCGTGCCCAAACCGGAATTCCGCGACCGGGCGGAGCAGGCCACCGGTTACTCGCGCCTGCGTACCTGGATTCGCAAGGACAACTTCGTGGAACAAAGAAGTCAGGCATGGGAGCTGCGAGGTAACCGGGTCAAGTATTTCAATTCCACCGACATCGCACAGGTTGACGGCATCTGGACTATCCGGCGATTACAGGTTGTCACCACCCGCAATAATCGGCAGGAGCATGCCAGCGTACTGCAGATGGAAGACGTAACTTACAATGTCCCCTTGGACGACGAACTTTTTACCACGGAAAACCTGGAACGCGGTCTCGACTGACGGAACCGGTCTGAATGTGATCCCGCGACAACCTTTTCCACGCCACCGGGCCGCGCTGCTTGGCGCTATCTGCCTGGCGACCCTGCCCGCTCCACTGGTGTTGGCCCAGGACGATTTTTTCACCGACCTGAATCTCGACCTGAAGGATAACGGTCCGGACCGGGATGCCCCCTTCTCGGTTCTGGGCTGGGTGACCCAGGAGGTGTCCTACGGTTACCGCCGCCCGGATCCCCCTTTCAGCCGCACCGACCGCCAGTTGACTCAGGTGGAAACCAGCCTGTTTACCCAACTGGACTGGCAACTGCCGGATTCCCTGAATTTCCGGTTCAGTGGCAAGGCCTATCACGATGCGGTATTCGAAATCGAGGATGACACGCCCTATACCCCTGATGAACGCAGCCTGTACCGTAACCGTTTCGAAGTCCGCGACTTTTATCTGGAAAAGCAGTTCGACAATGGCCTGTACCTGAAAGCCGGCCACCAGATTCACGCCTGGGGTTTTGCCGAGTATCTGCGGGTCACCGATCTGATCAATACCGAGGATCAGTACACCCTGGGACAGCAGGATCTGGAGGACCTGCGCCTCCAGGTGCCATCGGTTCAACTCAGTTACTCACTGCAGGATTGGACCCTGGACGCGGTAATGACTTACCACGCCGGTTACAACGACATCGCGCCGGCCGGTGACGAATTCGATCAGCTGCTGGCGCTCCAGCGCGATAGCTGGGTTATCGACCGGGAGGATCCCAACAGCCGCGCTGAACTGTTTCTGCGCGCCTCCACGCATTATGCCGCTGGCGATGTGCAGATCGTCGCCGGCGACTATAACAACAACCAATTGACCCTCAATGGCATCACCGGCATTGAACAGTCCGGGCCGGTTTTTCAGCTGGTGCAACAACGCATGCAGTCCCTGGGCGTCGCCGCCAACCGGGTGAACGGGTCGTGGCTGCTGTTTGGAGAACTCGGACTGCAGCGCAATGCGCCGGTCACGCCACTGAACCTGGAGGCACTGTACAATCCAGGTGGCTGGGAAGAGCGCAACCGGCTACTGGGGGCCTTCGGAGTGGAATACAACGGCTTCAGCAATACCCTGCTGAGCCTCGAAGTGGATAACACTCACACCCGCGGCGACTTGCAGCAACTGGCCATCGACCGCAATCAGCTTGGTGTCGGTACGCGTCTGTACTGGACCGGTCTGAACGAACGGGTGGAACTGCTTTCGGTCTGGAACCGACTGGCCAACGATCAGGGCTCGCTGATCCGCGTCTCGCTGGATTACAACTGGTCGGACAATTGGAAATTCGGTCTGCTATGGGTGGACTACAGCGCCGATCGCAACTCACTCTATTACGGTTTTCGCAACAACGACATGCTGCAACTGAATGCCCGTTTCAGTTTCCAACGCTGAACCGGGCAACGCCGCCGACGGAAACCTGCCGGCCCAGTACGATTGATTTCTGCAATGCGAATCTGACCGGCGGTCACTCGGGCGGTAATGCGTCAAATTCCTGTTTCCTGGATTAGAACCAGGACTGCATGGCATCCGGGCTTTTCATAAGTTCCTGCATTTTCTGCATCGCATCCAGATGGTCCTGATCCTGCTTCTTAAACATTTCCATGCCGTGTTGTTTACTCAACTCGGCCATTTCGTCAAAGGTCTCGGCATGGAATACCTGATCGCATGCTCCGCCCAATTGTCTGCACGTCATTGCTTTCATTTGTTGCCCCTTGCTTTTATCTGATCGTTGATCCAGGCGGTGTAATCCTGAGAGAAACTTGTTGCCTCCCGATTCCAGAAATCTTCGAAGCCTTTGCTTTCGATATAACTGACAAGGAAACTGGCGAACCCCTGCCAGTGCGACTCCGGCATAAGGCCAAGCTGGTATTGATGAAAATGGGTTTCGCCATAGATCAGCATCTGCATATGGCTCCAGTACTGAAATTCCCGGTCTCCTGCGCTCAACTCACCGCCAGTGGCGATCCTGGCATACCGGTCCGCATTTTCCGCTCTGAATCGGGAAATAGCCGAAGCGAACTCCGACATTGACTGTCGGGATTGCGCACTTGCGATGCGATTACTGCCTCGAATCTGAATCGACAGGTAAAACAGGGTTGCGATAACTCCCAACCCTCCGACGACTTCGGCAATTGCTCCAATGGCGTCCCAGTTCATTGCTGATCCCTTGTGGTCTTTTATTCCGGTTGCTGACTTACAGGCTACTGAGACACAGTAACACAGCAGCCACCCGAGGCCGAAAGGCTTCAGTTCTCTGGCTCTGTGCTCCCGGTATCGTGAAGAATCTGGGTGATTCCGGCCCGGATCCGCCGGGTGGAAATACTGACCTCGAACAGGAACAGTATCAGTCCCATGATCAGCAGTGCCATCGCCCCGACAAACATCCCGGCAATCACTGTGGACAGGTCCACCGCGCTTAGCTCGCCGAGAAACAGCGTCATGATAACCAGGCACACCATCAGCGCCCCGGTAACGAACATGCGCAGTGACCAGTTCACCAGCCGGATTCGCTTCCACAGCGCCTCGGTTTCCGCCTGCAGTTTTTCCTGGTGTTCGGGGCGCTTTTCCACCGCCAGGCGCGCTTCGAGTACCCGGGCCCGGTCCACAACCCGACCGAGCCGGATGGATAGCACGTTGAGCATGCCGGCAATACCAGCCAGCAGGAAAACCGGCGCCACTGAAAGACTGATGACGCCGGAGATGGTCGCTACTGAATCGATGATGTCAGGTTCCGTGAGTGATTACTGCTAGTGTCCTGTCCGGTTAATTCGTTGTATTTCAGAGCCTGCATAAAGCGCTGTAGTGAGGCGCGATCCGCAGGGAATACTGGTTGTATTTCCAAGGGTCGCAACTCAGCTACAGCGCTTTATGCAGGCTCCCGGAGGGCGTGCCAGCCAAGACCCCTGGCCGCGTTGCGCCTTTTGACAAGGGCTACGGCCATTGCCTGCAAGGCGCGCCTTGCCAGGAACCTTGGCTGGCACGCTGAAATGCGACGAATTAACCGGACAGGACACTAGGGACCCTAAGAAAGCACACTTGCAAGGATTTGTCATTCCCCGAAATTCAATTCTGGTGCTACGATCGGGCCTGCCATTGCAGGCGGGACCTTAATGGAGGGATGCCCGGATTCACGGCAGCGATTTCCGCCTGACAATCGATTTCCCGCGTTCCCGGCGCGGCCGGTTCAATCCAGAGCATGGCCCAGGCGCTCTGTGCCAACGTCTGCAGCATTCGCCTAACCATCGCATGCCCCTTCGCATCCTGGCGCCCCCCGCCCCACAGATTAAGATCGACCATTATCCGTCCCGTGGCCAGCGCATGACGCAGCTCTCCGGACGTTGGGCTGACTTCAAGACAAAGCAGATAACCTTCGCTTTCATCGACCGGAACCGAACCCGCGGTCCCCACCACGGTGACGATATCCAGGAAATTTCTGGCTCTGAGCGGCAGTTCATAGCTGGCATAGTAAATTACCAGTTCGACCTGATCTGCGAACTCCGTATTTCCTGCGCAATCAGCTAGAGCCATGGCTATCCGGTTACCCAGCCAGGCCCCCAGTTCCAGCTCGTCCGGTTCCAGCCAGGGATCGCCCTGACTGTAGTAAGCCCAGCCCGGGTTGCTGATTCCAGTAACTGGCAGGCGAAATTCGTCAACTGTGTCAGGCCAAGACCAGGCACAGGCGGCCCGGAAGTCGGGTGCAGCCGGGATTGGCGAGTCGAGCTGAATCCGGTTACTGGCGATACATCCGGCCAGAATCGATCCCAGAATCAACAGCAGGAAAGTACGCATCAGCCACCTGTGGCAGCGACCCGATAAAACCCGTTCAGGGTCAACCGCCCGACAGTCGGGTCTCTCGACAACCGTTGCGGGGCGGTGACGTTGGCGCTGTGGTGGACATCGCCACGGTAGAAGATCATCCGATTCCAGCGCGGTGTCACCGCCTGATCCAGCTCAAAAAATTCGTTACTGTCGGTGTGATAGGCAGGCGGCTGACGGAAGAATTCAAACTGTTCGGATTCCGGTGTCGGCAGCCCGTCGCTGAGATAGTAGAGATAAGGTGGTAATCCGGGACGCGGTTCGAAGAATGCAGTGCCACCGAGATCGGCTTCCGGAAACAGGTAAAGTACCGAAGCAATTACACGCTCGTCGGCGACTCCCGGATTGGCGTCGATATGGCACATACGCTGTTTCCAGGTCAGTTGTTCCGGGGGGACCGTGATCATGCTCAATCGGGCATAGGTCTCCCAGATCACCCTTGAAAGGCCGAAATACTCACGCAGATTATGACGCAGGAATCCCGCACAGGGTTCGGTATAGGATTCGGGAAGGGCCAGTTCGACGCCGGGATAATGCCAACGATCATCCGGTATCAGATCCGGCAGTTTTTCGCTGGCCAATGTGACCAGATGTTCCGGGTTGAGCAGCGCATCATCGACTATCACTAATGCCGAACCGCCACGCAGTTGTCGCACTTCGATACGACAGTCAGGATTGAACTCGAGTGCCATCCCCATTCCCCTCCCCCCCAGGAGTTGTAACCGCCAACATAACAGCGGCGCGGTATGGGAACAGCGTGACCCCGGAACTTCCTTACACTCGCGGAAGCTCTCTGAAAATTCACTCGACACACAGATCTGATCTTCCGTCAGTTCCTGTGACTTTCAATTCAACCAATTTAATACCGCCACGGCAACCGGCCTCCGGCCGTACATCTGCCCCGCTTTTGCGCCCGGACGTTCAATTGCGGAGGGACAACCAATGCGCACGGCGGTGCGATCATCCTTTCCGGTAGTCCTGAAGCTTCTGGAAACCCTGTTCAAATCCCTGATGATTCAGAGTATCCCAAGCAGACCACTGCATCCGATTGAACCTAAGTTATCGTCAGTTCGGAAAATTGTCCAGCACTGAAAATCCGAAAACTGGCACCCGGGGTAACCGGTCAGGTGGCTGATCCGTGCTGGGGAACCGCCCTGCTGTGACGGTCCGGCAAGATCACCTGCTAACGTCAGATTTACAGCTTGCAGAAAAACCCTCAGCTGAAGGTTTTTCTGCAGGCTGTAAATATTGGAAGGATTCTGGCCTGCGAATCAGGTCAGTGATAAGAGAGGGTTGCTGTGCTACAGGATTCCCATCGCCTGACGCATCAGTCGGTTTTTTATGAAACCGGTCCTGTTTATACCGCTCATTCCGGTATTTCTGATCCAGCGTAGCGGCAGCGAGTCCTGGGCGAACAGAAACTTGAACCCCTCCATAACCCCCATCATACCGAGATTGTGGCCTTTCCTGGCTCGCTGATAGCGCCGCAGCACTGCAAATTCACCCAGCGGCCGTTCGGAATGCAGGGCCCGGTGAATCTCCTCGGCCAGCACTCTGGCGTCCATAAAGCCCAGGTTCACGCCCTGACCGGCCAGTGGATGGATGGTGTGCGCCGCGTCACCGACCAGCGCAATATTCGGCTGCACATAATCCACAGCATGCCGTTGCCGCAGCGGAAAGGCGACGCGCCGGTCCACCCAGTCGATGCTCCCCAGCCGCTGTTCGATTGCATTGCCCAGTGCCGCGGCAAAATTCTCATCGTCCATTGCCAACAGATTCGCGGCACACTCCGGATCTGCAGACCAGACGATGGAACAGTAATGCTGACCGCTACCCTGTTGCTGAGACTTGTCGAGCAGGGGGAGAAAGGCTAGCGGTCCGGATGGCATGAAGCGTTGCAGCGCCGTTCCCCGGTGCGGGAGGCCGGTACGCACGGTGGTGACCAGCGCCTGGTGGTGATAATCCCACTCGCGGGTAGTGAAGTCAGCCAGCTGCCTGATGCGGGATCGCGGCCCGTCGGCTCCGATCAGCAGGGTCGCTGTCCAGGACTGGCGATCCTGGGAATGAAGTCTGATCCCTCCCTGCAGATCGTCAGCGAGACGCTCAAAACGGTCGATGGAAACCGGGCTGACCTGGCTGACATTTCCCGCATGCCGCAGGCTTTCATAGAGACCCAGCAGAATGACCGAATTTTCGACGATATGCCCCAACCACTGTGCATGAATATCGGCGGCCGAAAAGTGAATCGAGCCGGTGCCATCGGCATCCCACACCTGCATGTCCGTGTAAGGCGATACCCGGGCAGCCTCGATCGCCGGCCAGGCGCCAATGTCAGCCAGAAACTGCCGGGAAGACGGTGCGATGGCACTGACCCGGGAATCGAACGACAGCACTTCACTGCTGCAGGGCGCCTGCTCACTGGAAAATGGGGCATTATCGAACAGCCCGATGCGGAGCGGCGTGTCAGCCAGGGCACCGGCTAACGCCGCACCGACCATCCCACCGCCCACGATGGCAATATCGAAATCCCGCAATGGCTTTGAACTGCTCATGCCCGGCATTATAGGCTGGAGTGAGCCCGGGTGACAGCTTGTGATAACCTAGGGAACCTCTGAACCGATCTGGAGACGCTGAACAATGAGTAATGTCATCGACCCTTCCCGGCTTCCTGACTATATTGGCAAGGAAGTGGGCGTGACCGACTGGTTCGAGATCGATCAGCAACGGATCAACCGGTTTGCCGAGGCGACTGAAGATTATCAGTTTATTCACGTGGACCCGGACCGGGCGGCCCGGACCCCGTTCGGTTCCACCATCGCACACGGTTTCCTGACCCTGTCGCTGCTCAGCATGTTTGGCAACAACAATGGCGGTATCAAACTCCGGGATGCAATCATGGGCATCAATTACGGACTGGACAAGGTACGCTTCATCAGCCCGGTCAGAGTCGGCAAACGGATCAGGGCCCGCTTCACATTACTGGAAGCCAGTGAAAAACAACCGGGCAGGTATCTGCTCAAACACAAGGTCACGGTGGAAATAGAGGGTGAAGACAAGCCGGCCCTGATTGCCGAATGGCTGGGCATGACCGTCCTATGATAGACCCCTGATGATGGACCCTTGATGATGGCCCCCTGAACTGGAGACTCCCATGAAGAAGCGCATTACCCTGGCCTGGCTGCCGCTGCTTTCCGCCTGTGCCGGCGAACCCCCGCAGAATATCGGCAACCTGGACGGACGCCTGGCTGACTGCCCGGATTCCCCCAACTGCGTATGCAGCTTTGAATCCCGGGAAAGCCACTACGTAGCCCCGCTGGACGCCAGCCTGGCCCAGGTGCAGCAGGTACTGCTGGCGCTTCCCGAAGCCCGTATTGTTTCCCAACAGGGCAACTACCTTTATGCCGAGTTCACCAGCCGGCTGATGGGCTTTGTCGACGACGTGGAATTTCTCTACGATCCGGATGCCGGGGTCACCCATGTCAGATCCGCTTCCCGCCTCGGGTACAGCGATCTGGGTGTCAACCGCAGCCGGATCGAGTCCATACGTAATCGCCTAAGCAACTGAAATAGAAAACTTTTCAATTTATCCCTCGCGTTTTTTAAAAATAACCGGTTGACATTGCGCCATATGGTGCTATTTTTTTAGCACTATGCTATTTTTATAGCACATCATGATTTCGCGGTGTAACGATTACCGGCAGGGCAACTGAGCAGTCACATGGCAACACCACATCTGAGCAGAAGAGAACGACAGATCATGGACATCGTCTATGAGCTCAAGGAAGCGTCGGCCAAGCAGGTCATGCAGCGGCTGCCCGACCCACCCGGTTACTCGGCAGTAAGAGCACTGCTGGCCAAGCTTGAAGACAAGGGTGAACTGCAGCATCGGGAACAGCACCTCAAATATATCTATTACCCCGCCCATGACCGTGAAGATGTCCGTCGCTCGGCCCTCACCAGGCTGCTGAAAACTTTCTTCGACGGTTCGGTCTCCCAGGCCATGAATGCCATGATCGACCTGTCTGGCGATGATGTTTCCGACCGGGAACTGCTGGAACTGGAACAATTGATTGAAAAAGCGAGAAGCAGGAAAGATAAACGTTCCGACCACTGAGCTGCTGCCAGGAGCAGAGGTAACAGACAATCATGACAACGTTACTGACAAGCCTCGACCTGATACAGGCGGAAATTCCCGCTTTCTATTTCTGGCTGGATTCAGTTGTCAAGGCTTCGCTGCTGGTAATGGTTGCGGCCCTGTTCAGCTGGCTCTACCGAGGCCAGTCGGCCTCCAGTCACAGCCTGATATGGCTTACCGCGCTCATGGGTTGCCTGGCAATTCCATTATTCAAACTGGTCATTCCGGCCATCGATATCCTGATTCCAGTGTCGGGAACCGAAGCGGCGGGCGGTCTGGAATCGACTTTTCAGGTGCTTTTTTCTGCTGACCCGGGTGGCGGCGACAGGCTGCTGACAGTGCTTGGCCTGCCAGTGTGGATCTACCTGGGCGGTGTTCTGTCGATGTCCCTTTTCCTGGCCACCGGTGTTCTGCACCTTACTGTAATCAGCAGGCGCGCAACTCCGTATCCCGGCCATCGGGCAAATTCCATTCTTATTGAGTTGTTGCATGACAACGGCAGCCGGAACCGGGTGCGCCTGTTGTTCAGTCACTCGACTCCCACTCCCTTCACCTGGGGGATTGTCGAACACCGCCTGATTCTGCCCTGCGCGGCCCGGGACTGGGATCCGGAATTGCTCAGGCAGGCGATCGCTCACGAGCTGGGTCATATTGAACGCAATGACTGGGTAGCCCGCCTGCTGGGGCGGCTGGCACTGTGCCTGTACTGGCCCAATCCACTGATCTGGTTCGCCGCCAGACGTCTCAAGCTGGCCAGCGAGCAGGCCTGTGACGATGCAGCCATTGACTCCTGTCATTCAGAAGTGACCTATGCATCCAACTTGTTGCAGGTGGCTGGGGGCTTGCAGAGAAAAGCTGTTTCGCCACTGGCAGTGGCATTGTTTTCACGCACCTCGGAATTAACGCTGCGCATACAGCATATCCTGAAGGCTGATCACAACCGGGAGTTCCTGCGGGCAGACGAAATCGGGACGGCAACACTGTTGACGCTGCTGCTGGTCATCCCACTCTCAGTACTTGACGTTTCCGCACAGACTATGGCACCGGTCATTCATTCCAGAATGGTTATTCCGGTAACGATGGATGCACCGGAAAATGCGCAGATAGCTGAATCCGGGCAACCGGGTTCCACCATGGCCGCACCGCAGTATTTCGAGACTAACGCCAGACCCTCGCTGGAGCCGGTCAACCTCAATCCTGATGCGTTTGCAGGCAGACATTCAGACCACACGTCCAGTAGCAGCATTCAGATCAGTGACAGTCAATTCAGACTTCCACAGGAATCCCTGTTCCGGAACTGGGAAGCGGCCCCATTGCTGGTGCGAACTCCGACCTACCCGTTACGGGCACTGCATAAAGGGATCGAGGGGCACGTGGTCGCGGAGTTTCGCATCGGCGAAGACGGCAAAGTAACAGATACAACAATAATAGAGTCAGTACCAACTGGCGTGTTTGATAACGCGGTTTTGCGGGCAGTGGAGCAGTTTATCTACTACCCGGAAGTCGTGGCAGGAATCGGCGGGAATAACCAACCAGTAAGAAAGCGGTTTCAGTTCGCACTTGAAAATTCCAACTAGCAGATTGCCAGGGGAATCTGAAGGGCGACAGGAAACCTTAATGGTGAACCCAGAAGGAGGCCGACCATGTACGCGATTACCAATCAGCTTTTGAAGATACCCACCGCAATGTTTGCGGCGGCGCTGGTAACTACCAGTCTTTTCTACCTCATGCACCTGTTGGTGCATTCCGATGCCGAAAGATCTCAGGAAACCTCGGTGATCCGGGTTGTCGATGCGACCATGCCGGAAATCGAGATGGTAGCCTACGAACAGATCGAGCGGCCAGAACCGATCAGCGAACCACCGCCTGCGGAGATCGTCGAAGAGATCCGCACCACGGAGGTCGGTACCGGACCGGTACTTGCATTCAACAATGAAGTTATCGATCTCGACCCGCCCGGATGGAATACACTGAACTTTCAGGACAGTGAGATGATACCGATTGTACGAACCACGCCCAGCTATCCGGGGCGCGCCCTGCAACGCGGAATCGAAGGTTTTGTAGTGGTCAGCTTCAGCGTCGATGGGCAGGGCAATGTTATCAATCCATCGGTAACCTATGCAGAACCGGAAGGTTATTTCGAAAGGTCCGCACTGCAGGCCATCACTCGCTGGAAGTACGCCGCCAAAGTGAAGAACGGGGAACCCGTGACAGTGCACGGAGTTCAGCAACGTATCGTTTTTGAACTGGCCAGATAAATTCCCGCCTGGGCCCGTTGTCGGGCCGGAGGAGCCCCCGGATCCGGAGATGCCGACCGCGGGGGCTCCTCATTTTTTTATACGGCTTTCAGAAACAGAACTATCGGGAATCGGCGGGTGATCTGAATTTAAACAGGACTACCGGTCCGCCAACCCCATGGCGCTGCGGGCAAATTCATGCCTGATAATCGGCACCAGGTCGATGGACGCCAGGCCAAATTTGCGTGCCCAGATCAGGCCA
Source organism: Pseudomonadales bacterium (assembly GCA_024234395.1). Lineage (GTDB taxonomy): Bacteria > Pseudomonadota > Gammaproteobacteria > Pseudomonadales > Pseudohongiellaceae > NORP240. The sequence continues at coordinate 1,149,092 of JACKOH010000002.1, read as the reverse complement.
CTGCGATTATTGGAAAACAGTCGGGTCAGGTAATGGGAAAACCCGATGGTCCGGTCCTGGTCACCCTGTTGCCGGTTTTGAAATCGTTGCAGTACCTGCATGTCTCCAGGCGACCGGCCTGCCGCCACCGCCCGGGTGAGTTCGGAAACCAGCTCGCTGGCATCCCTTAATGCCAGATTGAAACCCTGACCGGCAACCGGGTGCAGAGTGTGCGCCACATTACCCAGAAGCACCAGGCCTGGTCTGATCTGCTCCCTGGCTATCTGCAGGCTCAATGGATAACAGGCGCGCTGGCCGATGCGGACAATCCTGCCGAGTCTGAAACCAAAACGCTCCTGCAGTATCCTAATCAACTCCTGTTCGGCAAGCGCCATGAATGCGTCGGCGTCTGCTTCAGCCACAGTCCATATCAGCGCACCACGGGAAACACCATCGCGGGGTTGCAGCGGCAATACCGCCATCGGACCACTGTCGGTAAACCGCTCGTAGGCCACATTGTCGTGATTCCGGTCGCAGCCGATATTGGCAATAATCGCCCGCTGACCGTAGTGCTGCTTTACCATGCCTATGCCAAGCTTTTCGCAAATGGGGGACCTGCCCCCGTCAGCAAGCACCACCAGCCCGGCGGTGACTTCAGCGGGACTTTCATCGTCCAGCAACAGCCGTAGTGACATGCCCGTGGCGCCGGGAACGATTGAATCCACCCTGGCCGGCGCCAGAAAATCCAGCCCTTCCTGGTCCTGTAAAGCCTGGTTCAGCAGCTGGCCGAAGTGCCGGTTTTCCACTACATATCCCAGCGCCGCAACGCCTTCCGAATCCCGGTCCAGTAGCGCGGATCCGAAATGCCCGCGATCCGACACATGGATCCGGTGGATCGGGGTAATCTGATCCACCAGCCCCGGCCAGAGGTCTATCTGTTGCAGTATCCGGCTACTGCCGAATGAGAGGGCGGTCGAACGATCGTCGAAACTCGGCGAGGATGATTGCCCGGGATCGGTTCTGGCAGCTTCTACAACCAGAACCGAGTTGCGTCCTGGGAGGCTGCGGCGCAGTGCCAGGGCAAAACTCGCCCCGACCATGCCGGCACCGATCACGATCACGTCATAATGGGTGCCGGGTTTCTGTACTAGCATTCTCCTGGCGACCTCAGTGTTTGCCGGCCATAAGCGCTTCTATCTCGTCCGCGTCCTTGGGCACGTCCCTGCTGAGCACCTTATTCCCGGTGCGGGTGACCAGTACGTCATCTTCTATGCGGATGCCGATTCCCCGCCACTTCCTGGCCACCTTCCTGTTATCGGGAGCGATGTAGATTCCCGGTTCGATGGTAGTCACCATGCCTGGTTCCAGCAAGCGCCAGTTGCCGTCGATCCGGTAGTCGCCGACATCATGTACGTCCATACCCAGCCAGTGACCGACCCGATGCATGTAAAAGTCACGATAGGCTTCCTTCTTCATCGCCTGACTCAACGGCCCCTCGATCAAGCCCAGCCTGATCAGTCCGGCAGTGATTGTTTTTACCGACACGTTGTGCGGCTCATCGTAGGCAACTCCGGGCTTCACTGCATCGATAGCCGCCAGGTTGGCCTTCAGCACGATATCGTAGATGGCCCTTTGCTCGGCACTGAAAGTGCCGCTGGCAGGAAATGTCCTGGTGATATCCGATGCATAGTGCCCGTACTCACATCCGGCATCTATAAGTACCAGGTCACCCTCTTTGATAATCTGGTTGTTGGTGTCATAGTGAAGAATGCAGGCATTTTCACCGGCAGCGACGATCGAGTTGTAGGCCGGAAAACGGCTGCCGTTACGGTAAAACTCATGTAACAGTTCCGCCTCCAGCTGGTATTCGTAAACGCCCGGTTTACAGAACTTCATCGCCCGCTTGTGGGCACGGGCGGAAATTTTGGCGGCCTTTTCCATCAGCTTGATTTCCTTGCTGCTTTTTACAAGACGTTGCTCGTGCAGCAGATGGTCCAGCACCAGAAATTCGCCCGGCGGATGAATTCCCTGGCGCTTGTGACTGCGTACCACGTTGACCCAATCCATCACCTGCTGGTCGAACTGGGGATCCTTGCCCATGGAGTAATAGACCCTCTCCCGGCCTTCGATAAGGCCCGGCAGGATGTCGTTGACGTCGGAGATCGGGAAAGCATCGTCGATCAGCAATTCCTCGCTGGCCTGCTGCGGCCCCATTAATACACCGTTCCAAAGCTCCTTCAGCTTGTCCTTTTCCTGACAGAACAACACGGTTTCGCCCTGCTTGCGACCGGGAATCAGCGCCAGCACGGCATCCTGTTCGGTGAACCCGGTCAGGTAAAAGAAATCGCTACTCTGCCGGTAAGGATAGTCGGCATCGTTGTTACGGGTTTTCGGCGTGGCGGCAGCAAGGATGGCAATGCTGTCTGGCTCCATGTGAGCCATCAGCTCCTTGCGCCGTCTCTTGATCTCACGGTAATCGACAGTCATAGGTCTCTCAGGGACAGTTCTGGTGGCACTGGCCGGACGGCCTGGTCCGGGCAGCGATAACTACTGGGTAGCAAGCCTAACCATAACGTTCTGACCCGTCTACTGGATCGGTTGTTATTTTTGCGAAATGGATCATTGACCCCCCTTGACGGCACCACTATAGTTACGCTGCACTTAAATAAATCCCGATAACCTGTTGCTGTTATTGGAATTTAACCCAAAATCCATGGATTTTTGTAATGAGCGACGACAAGTTTCAGGCCCTGAACGATAAAGTGGAATCCCTGATCTCCCTGTGCGTTGAAATGAAGCAGGAAAATCAACTGCTTAGAGCCAACGAAGAGACCTGGCACAGCGAACGCAGGGAACTGATGGAAAAGAACAAGGTCACCAAGTCCCGGCTGGAAGCAATTCTGGCCCGTCTCAAGGCGCTGGAGGAAGCCCGCTAGCTTCCCCTGCCTGTCAAACCGGACCCATCACCGTCAATTCACGCCACCGGCAGATTGCAGTCCCCGTTGCCGGAACCTCAATCCGGCGCCGGACCGCGCGTCATCGCGGCCTGCCAGCCGGTATCGGAATTTTCGCTACGGCGTCAACGACACCTCGAGTATTCAGAGATTCCCGGTTCGGTATACAATACCCGTTCTGCATCGACAGCCAGCAAAAACCAGCGCGGGTTACCCAATGTCTGAAAAAAGCTCCTCCGTACAGGTCCGGATTCTCGACAAGGAATACCACATCAACTGCCCACCATCCGATCAGGAGGCGCTGATGAAGTCGGCGCGCTACCTGGACGAGAGCATGCGCAAGGTCAAGGAACGTGGCAATATTCACGGCAGCGAGAAAGTGGCAGTGATGGCCGCGCTCAACATCACCTACGAACTGTTGCAGAAGAACCGGCTTATCAACGAGACCCGTCGCGTCAACTCCGAACAGCTGGGCAAGCTGGAAGAGAAAATCGATCAGGCCCTGCAACGCAGCCGCCAGCTGGAAATGTAGCCTTTCGCCGGCGGACTCAGCTGGGTGGTGTGGGACCTGGTGAGGGTCCTGAGAAATACAGTTAAGTTTTCAAAACAAACCACCACCGTGATCGCCGGTCATTGGCATCAAGGGCAACCGCAGGCTATACTAATCGCCAGAGTTTCCTGGAACATTTGCCAATCAAACATGTTCTTGAGCCGATATCTGTTATACCGGAGGCAACTCGCCAGATGCTGTTGTGCATGTCCGCCTGACGGAAAGCCTTATGCGTCGCGGGAGCCACCACCTGAACCTTACGGTTCAGGGCAAATTTGATAGCGGTGTTTTGGGGAACTTTCCTCCAACCTTTCACATCGGACCGTCCCGGTACCCGCGGGCTGTCTTCCTGTACCTGCCTGATGCTTGATTCCGATCGCGCCAGACTCCGCAGGCAGCTCCGTCACGAGCGACGCTCCCTGACTGCAGCCGAACAGCGCGACAGATCGGAACAGGTGTATCGCCGGGTAGTCAGCCAGGCGTTTTTCCATCGCGCCCGGCGGCTGGCTTTCTATTTCGCCAATGACGGTGAAGTGGACCCGCTCGCCATCCTGCTGCGGGCCTGGCAGATGAGTAAGCACTGCTACCTGCCGGTACTCAGTACTCATCGCCCGGACAAGGTCTGCTTCGCACCGTTTCGACCGGGCGACAAACTGGTGCCCAATCGCTGGGGAATTCTGGAACCCGCACTGCCGGTCAGGCGCCTGGTTGCTGCGTATTCCCTGGACCTGGTACTGGTTCCACTGGTGGGATTCGATGCAGCCTGCAACCGCCTGGGCATGGGCAAGGGCTTCTATGACCGGACTTTCGCTTACCGGCAAAGACTGGGATTTCAGCGACCACGGCTGATTGGCCTGGCCTATGAACAACAGAAGGTGGACCGCCTTCCGGTCAGTGACTGGGACGTCCCGCTGGAGGCTGTGGTTACCGAGACTACCCTGTACCGGCGCAGCAATTCACCACTACCGGTCTGACCCCGGCTGGGAGACAGCCCCGGGATTCCCGCCCGTAACTCCGGTTTTGATTGCGATCTGTTTTATTCTGCTTGTGACTCTGGTTCTGATTCTGGTTGTGACTCTGATTGTCACTACCCGGCCACGCCCGCAGGCGCCGGCTGGCGGCCTGCAACAGGCGGCGTCAGAACCAGGCGCTCTGCGCGACGCTGCTGGCAAGCACGCCAACGACAAACAGGGTGATTACCACGATCACCATATCCGGTTTTTTTCCCATTTTTCCCCGCTCCAGATGGTTTGTTGTTAACTCCGTAATACAGTCCCTGATGGATTAACATTGGATTTAGCGGCGCCTCGTCATAATCCTTTAATATTCCAGTCAAATCAGGAGATTACCCTTCCCATGGCAGGGTCTGGGCAGTTCCGCGACAACTCGCAACGGGAATCCGGACGCGGCACTCGACAGCGTTTCCTGGCTGCCGATTCCAGCGCCGCCGACCAACCGAGCCGCGATAAATCCCGAATACCTGTTGCCCGCGGAATTTTCCTGGTTATACTACTGTATACATATACAGTATCCGGAATCGAAAAAGCTTCGAGAAAGGCAGGCAGACTCAGTCCCATGGCAACCACAACGCTCTTCTTCGGAGACTCGCCGAAAGCCCCGAAGGCCAATGATTTCAAGGCTTCCGGCGATACCGCCATCGACGCACTGCTAGCGCGCAACCCGGCCCTGTGGCGCGGCTGCGACATAGCCGGTCGCGGTGATCACGGTCAGCCCACCGGCTACCCGCAACTGGATGCGATCCTGCCCGGGCGCGGCTGGCCCCGTAATGCCGTGGTGGAAATCGTCACCCCCCAGTGGGGAATGGGAGAGCTGCAACTGCTGGTTCCGCTGATGCGTCAGGTCGTGGCCGAGCACAAGTGGATTCTGTGGATTTCGCCGCCCTACCTGCTGAACAGTCCGGCGCTGTTACAGGCCGGTATCGACCCCGGGCAGGTGCTGGTAATCAACCTGGAAATCTCCTGCAAGGACGCCCTGTGGAGCATGGAAAAAGCACTGCAGGCAGCGGGTTGCGGCCTGGTACTGGCCTGGCAGAACTGGTTGCCCGACAAGGTGGTACGGCGGCTGCAACTGGCGGCAGAAACCGGGGAGACCCTGGGCGTGCTTTTCCAGCATCGGGCAAGTAAGTACTCACAACCGTCATTACGTCTTAAACTCGAGGAACCCAGCCCGGCAGACCGGCCGGCCGGAGGCCGGAACAGAGTTCCCACCCCGCCCACCGAAGTTTCTGTGCTGCGGGCCCGGGGCAGCTTCCGACCGCGCTCGGTACAACTGAATCTTTACCAGGAAAGTCTGCCGTTTGCCCTGTCAGCGGGACTGGATTGCCATGAAAAAGCCTGAACCGACCCTGCCGTTACCCGCCCCGAAAGCTGCCGCCCGGGGCCAGGCCGCCCGGGGTCAGGTAGTGCAGATGCCTGGCCGGGCAAAACCGCCGCTCGCGGAAGCCAAAGCCGGGAAAACCTCCCGCAGCCTCTGGTATGCCCTGTACCTTCCCCAGCTGCTGGAACTTCCGGAGCCGCTGCAACAGCAACGGCTCAAACAGCTGGCAGCCCTGGCCCGCGGGGTCAGTTCCGGGATCAGTTTCCATCCCGGTGCGCTGGTTCTTGAGATTCGCAGCAGCCTGCGTTACTTCCGCGGCATCGACAGACTGCATGAAATTCTCGCCGCCGGAGTCACCCGGCAACTGCAGAGCTGGCAGCTGCCGGAGTCGTTCCGGTATGCCGCCGCCCCCACTGTCACCGGCAGCCTGCTGCTGGCGCGGGGCGGCCATAACCGGCTGGTCTACCGCCGCGACAACCTGCGCTCCGCCCTGGGCGGGCTGTCCACCGACGTGCTGGAACTGAGCCGGGAGCAGCGCCGGCGCCTCTACAACATGGGGGTACGGCGTCTGCGGGACCTGTGGCGCCTGCCCGCCGCCGGGTTGCGCAAACGTTTCGGCAGCAGCTTCGTCGACCAGCTGTTCAAGGCGGTGGGGGAACGCCCTGAACCACAGCACTATTACCAGCCGCCTCCCGCTTTCCGCTGCAGTTATGATCTGCCCTGCGAAGTGGACAATGTCAGCCTGCTGTTGCCGGTGGTGGAGGAGTTTCTCGCCCAGCTGGTGGATTTTCTGCGACGCCGGGATCTCAGTACCAGCCGGCTGGCCCTGTCACTGGTTCATGAACGTCAGGCCGATACCAGGATTATTCTGGGGCTGCGCCAACCCAGTCGTTGCCCACGGCACCTGCTGCAGTTGCTGCAGCTGCACCTGGACAGTCTGAGCCTGCCGGCGCCGGTGGTGACGGTAACCATGCAGGTGAAACGGTTCGACGCTCACGCAGGCGAATCCGACCCCCTGCTGCCGGGCGGGCAACCGGGCAGCGGCGGCCAGGCCGACTATGGGGATGAGCGGCTCGATCGGTTCCTGGAACAACTGCAGGCCCGGCTGGGAGAGCGGCACATCCACCGGATCAACAACGTGGCCGACCACTGCCCCGACTATGCCACCCGTCAGCTGAATCCGCTGCACAGCCCGGTCCGGCCGGGCTGCCGGGAGACAGCCAGCAATCCCCGCCCGTTCTGGCTGCTGCCTGCCCCCCGCCCGCTGGAGGTAAGAGGGGGTAGGCTTTACTACCGTCGGGCGGTCAGCATTCTGAGTGGTCCCGAACGGATCGAAACCCGCTGGTGGTCGGGTACCGATGTACGCCGCGACTATTACGTGGCCAGGGAGGAATGCGGCAGCCGCCTGTGGATTTACCGGGAAAAAACCGGCGAACGGGGTTGGTACCTGCATGGAATTTTTGCCTGAATCTGGACAAGACCGGAAACCTCAACCCCCGCTGCAGCCGCAGACCGGCATGACAGTACGGCACTGTCCCTCGGCGACCCACACGCAGGAGAACCCGGAATGGCGTGGGGGCAGTGAACTGTGAACTGTGAACTGTGAACTGAAAGAGTATTTACCAGCTCTCAGGCAGTAGAATGGATGATCCAGAAACCGGCGGTTTGCCCGCCCCGGGGACACACTGATGAACAGAACCACCACCCTGCGCTGCAGCGCCCTGCTGCTGGTCAGCCTGACCCTCTCCTCCTGCTCACAAATGGGAATCTACTGGCCAATACGCCAGGGGCCCGGCGGACCCCCGGGCCAACCCGGCACGGAAGCTTCGGTCTCGGTGACCATCAGCACCGGCGAGGCACGGCGCCTGGCCGTCAACTACGGCCTGACCGGAATGCGCTCCCTGCCCCCGGGTATCCGGCGCAACCTGGCCCGCGGCAAACCGCTGCCGCCGGGAATTGCCCGACAGATGGTACCCGGAAGAATGCTGGCGGATCTGCCGGTCGTTCCGGACCACGAGTGGCGAATTGCCGGTCGCGACCTGGTGCTGATCGCCCTGGGAACACTGGTAGTAGTGGAAATTCTGCAAAACGTGTTTGAATAAAAGCAACTAAGGAACTTCTGAATAATTATTCAGAGGTTCCCTAACAACAAGAGGTGCGACAATGACCGGCAATCCGATAAACTGGTTTGAAATCTATGTACAGGACACGGCGAAGGCGCGGGCCTTCTATGAGGGTGTACTGCAGATAAAACTGGAACGCCTGGAAAATCCAGGCCTGGAAATGTGGGCTTTCCCGCAGGATTCTCAACAATATGGGAGCAGTGGCGCCCTGGTCAGCTACCCTGAAAAATCCTCGGGTATCAACAGCACTATCGTCTACTTCCATTGCGCAGACTGTGCCATCGAAGCAGCCCGTGTGGCAGAATTCGGAGGTAAGGTTGAAAGAGAAAAAATGTCCATTGGCCAATACGGCTTTATCGCTCTGGCACTGGATCCGGACGGTAATATGATCGGCCTTCATTCAACCCAGTGACCAGCTAACCAGGACCATAAGCCAATGAAGAACATTACTCCCTTTCTCTGGTTCAACGATAACGCCGAACAGGCTGTGGCATTCTACAGCGGCATTTTCCCCAACTCCGAAATAACTCATACCAGCTACAACGATGCTGCGGGACCCGGCGCACCGGGCAGCGTACTCACCATCGGCTTTACCCTGAACGGCAACGAGCTGACGGCGCTCAATGGCGGTCCCGCGTTCCAGTTCAGTGAAGCCATTTCTCTGGTGGTACAGTGCGATGATCAGGATGAGATCGATCACTATTGGGACCGCCTGCTGGAAGGCGGCACGCCGATGGCCTGCGGGTGGCTGAAGGACAAATTCGGAGTTGCCTGGCAGATTGTCCCGACCCGCTTTTTCGATATGATCACCAGCGACGACAAGGCCCGCAACGCACGGGTACTGGCAGCGATGAACACGATGACAAAATTCGATATTGCCGGACTGGAAGCCGCCTACCGGGGCGACGCCTGACGATAGCGAAAGCCCATGCCCTGTGGAGTAACACCGAAGCACTGCCTTGACCGGACGACCCATGCCGGCAGCTATACTCCTCGTTGGCGAACTCGTCCGGAGGCTGGAAGTTTTCCCTGCCTGGTCAAAGATATTTCAGGTAACCATTCCCAATTTGCGCAGTGCACGCCACAGCAGACTGGGCGACAGCCGTTTCCGGATGCTGTCCACGCCCGCCGCGGATTCGGGAATCCAGACCGGATTCCGGTAGTGAATTTCCTCGTCGGTACTGAGCATCGGAGTAAAATAGTCACAGCCTTCGAAGAAATAATGGACTACCTGGGAATGCCGGCTGCGGTTTGGATCCCGCCGTGTGGACCCCCCATGTAACAGGTTGGCATGCCAGATTAACGCTTCGCCCTTGCGAATAATACCGTACTCGGGTTGCAGGCCCTGCTCGGCGATGATCCGCTGAATCGCCTGCTCATAGGCCTTGTAGTGACCATAACCGGTTCCCAGTCCGAAGTCCTGCATGGAGTACTCCGGCAGCTTGTGACTGCCCGGATAATAAATCAGCGCCCCGTTGTTCTCGTCCATGTCTTCCAGGGCGATCCAGACACCGGCCATGAATCCGGACGGCCGGGAATTGAAATGAATCGTATCGGAATGGGCCAGCTGAGAGGTGCCAACCGGAAAATTCAAGGTCTGGAACGGCAGAGGCCGCCGCCCGTATAGCTGCTGTAATGCCTCCAGGACCCGGCTGTCTACCGCCATTTGCCGAACCTCGTCCACCTGCAGCCAGGCGTCCTGTACGCGGGTGCCTCTGGTGTGATCCTGATGAAATTCCGCCGGATAGAGCGGATTCACTTTTTCCCTGACCTGCTCCAGCAGGTCAGGGTCGAACCCGAAATCCACAACCAGGTATCCCCGCTCATGAAATTCCGCTTCCTGTTCCGGGCTGAGTACCGGTCGCCCGGACCCGGTTTCAGCCGGGGAGGTTTCTTCTGGGTTGGCTGACTGGCTCATGAAGGCTGGGTTCCGTTATCGAAAATCGCGGCGCCATTCTAGCAGGAATTGGTTCTTACCGGCGTCTGCGAATCTGGTTCCCAGGCGGATCTCTGATCCACCTCAATAATCACGGATTTTCCCCGCCATGTTGTCAGATTGCAGCCCCCGGAGAGTCAGCATTCATTGCAGTAAAATTGACCCGGCTCCTAACAGTTCAATATTCCGCTTTTGTCAGCATGGTACTTCCGGTGCTGCTGTACAGGATTCGTCAAAGGATGACGGGCACAGATCGTAGCAGCCAGTCAACAGGGAGAATAATGAGTGACTAATCTGAAACTTCTCTGGTGATCTTCTCACCGCCACTTCCGGCCGGGTAAGGAGAAGAACCCACCACACCGGAAACCATTGTTGCCCCCTCAACTTGAATGACTGGTTTAACGGCCTGATGGGGCTGGTGCATATCCGCGGTCTGACTATCAGCGCCGAGGCTCTGCCGGCCGATGCCGATGGTGACGGCATGATGAACTGTGAACCCGAGGTCGAGGGTATGACCTGTGATGAGGAGCAGGAACAGTAAGTATCGGAGGAGAGTCCGCCAGCTTTCGAGCCGGAAGTTGTCGAGTAAGCTGCTGTGGGAAAACGGCTATGCACAGCAGGGCCGTTTTCCCTGTTGTTTTATCCTGTTCCCCCCTGTTCCCTGTTCTCTTTTCGTCTCTTCTCGTCTCTGCTCGTCTCTGCTCGTCTCTTTTGCTGGCAAACTGAACTTCACTGTCGCTCAACAATTTCATCAACAAATTTTACAAACTTGGGATCAAGTAGCGGCCTGTGCCAGGGACTTTTTTTCCAACAATTGTATACAGAGTCGGTTTTATAAAAACTGCCAATCAAATTTTTAAGCTCCTGCAAATCCGATTCACTGTGGGTTGACGAATACTGACCCCAATGTAACCAGAACCAATACCCGCTGGCGGCGTCGAGTATATCGGCCTCCTCTTTTATGATCCCCAGATCATCTGCAATCTGTTGCAGATAACCGGAATCGCCAGCTTTGTGCAGAACTGATCTGAACTCCGGATTGTTCACTTGCGCCATATACATCTCTCGAACGCCTGAAGCCCTGACAATTCGATTGTTATCAGCTGCCGCTTCCTTCGCATACCTCACTTGTACCGCCAGGTAGACGAGGGTCATTACAACCGCCATTGCCCCAAGAATTTCCCCGATCGCTCCGATAGCTTCCCAATTCATTGATATGCCCATTCTTTAACGGTTCTTAACGGCGCCTGAGGCCCGTAAGCCGTCACTATTATGAATTCAAGGTCGTTGTTTGCGTCTGATGAAAGCGGACCTTAGCTGTCAGGTCAAGTCAAGGGGATAGAAACGGTATCCCGGCTTGATCGTTCCTTACTCGGGAACAGTTGCTTTACCGGGAAAAGGGCGCCATCGATGATTGATCCACAAAGCAAGCATCAGCGCACTGGACCCCAGGATCAGGCGCAACAGCCCGGCATCCTGATTCCAAAGCAGCAGATTGACCACCAGCCCCGCTGGAATCAGTGCATTGTTCATGATCGCCAGGTTGCCACTGTTAACCCTGGAGGCTCCCAGGTTCCAGAGAAAGTAGCCGGCCCCGGAAGCCACCAGCCCCAGCCACAGAATAATGAGCCACTGGTGCAGTTGCCCAGGATAGGCAGTGCCCCCTAACAGCAGCCAAGCAGGGACAGTCACCAGCGTTGCGCCCACGTAAAACCAGCCGAAATGTCGATGCTGCCGTGTCTGCTCCTGCTGTTCCAATAGCCGTTTGTAGAGCACCTGGCCGGCGGCAAAGCAGAGATTGGATGCCTGCACCAGCAGAAATCCCAGCCAGAATTCGCTGCCCGGTCGGGTATAACGGATTATGGCGGCGCCGGCGACAGCCAGCAGCGCGGTCAATGCGTAGCGAGGATGAAAACGCCTGGTCAGCAGATCGTAGATCAAAGTAACGTAGACCGGGGTAAAGATGGTGAAGATCAGAACTTCAGGAACGGAAAGCAGCACAAACGACTGATAGTAAAACAGGTACATGAGGCCAAGCTGCAGGGCACCGATTCCCATCAATTGCAAAGCGAATCGCGGTCGCACCGGGTAACGCAATAAGAACGGCAGGAACACCAGCAGAGCGAGTACCACCCGCGACATCACGGCAAAGTAATTGTCTACCTGGCCGGACAGATACTCACCGATCAGGCTGAATGAAAAGGCCCACAGGGCGGTGACGAACCACAGGCAGGTCATGAGCAGGCAGCTCCCGTTACCAAAATGACGCGAATGATGCAGGAAAGCACTCCCCGATTCCACCCCTAAAATAGGGACAGATTTATTTTCCTGCGGAAAATAAATCTGTCCCTATTTTAGGAGTTCAGGTGAAATCTCTGGACGAGAGCTGCATGGTTCCCAGCCAGTGGGTCAGATCCACCAGCTCACGGGCGATCAGGTGGGTTACTCCTTCGCTGTGCTGTACATGCCCGGCCACCCCCAGCAGTTTCGCCTGGCGTACTACCGGGCGCCTCCGTTCGCCCAGCGTGGGCCAGACCACCACGTTGACCGTTCCGGTCTCGTCCTCCATGGTGATAAATGTGACACCTGAGGCAGTCATGGGGCGTTGGCGGCAGGTGACAATACCGGCCACCTTGACCAGGTTTTCCTCCCGGAATTCCGACAACGCCTCGGCTGGACTCACCTGATAGCTGTCCAGATGACTTCTCAGCAGTGACAGCGGATGCCGACGCAAAGTGAAACCGAGCGCAGCATAGTCCGCCATGATGTTCTGACTCTCGGTAGCCGGTGGCAGCATCAGGTCAATCCCGCTCTCATTGTCGCTGTGCAGTTCCAGATATCCGGACTCCCCCCAGCGGCTCCAGCTCTCTTCCGTGACCGCTCCGGCCGCATACCAGAACGCGCGATGGCGATCACCGCTCAGACCCCGCAGGGCATCGGCGGCAGCCAGCGATTCCAGGTCCTTGCTGTTGATACCGCTGCGGAACACCAGTTCCTGTATGCTGCGAAATGCTCTGCCTCCCGCACTGGCAGAATCTGCTCCCGGTTCACTGCCAGCCGATCGACCCGGTACAGCCAGTGAATTCTCCCGCGCTTCCACGATAGCCCTGGCGCCGGCTTCCGACAGACCCTTTACCTGGTTGAAGCCGATCCGCAGCATCGGTCCGGGGTTGACAGTAAAATCCACAGCAGTCGCCTCATCGGGCTTCCCGTCCACTGAAGACCGTTCCGCCCCGGCAATAAGCGATCCTGACTCCGGACTGCAGACCGTACTGTTATCCGGTGAAGCTGACCTGCCAGCCCCCTGGCCCGATCCTGACCCCCTCCCTGGCAACGATTCATCCAGACACTTCGCAAATTCCAGCATGCAGTCCTGGAAGCTGTGGTTAACGTCTACAGGCAATACTTTTACCCCGTGGCGCACAGCGTCCTGCAACAGCTGGGCCGGCGCATAAAAGCCCATCGGCTGGCTGTTCAGCAGGGCACAGCAGAACGCCGCCGGGTGGTAGCACTTCAGCCACGAAGAGACATAGGCAATCAGGGCGAAGCTGGCCGAATGGGATTCGGGAAAGCCATAGTCCCCGAAGCCCTGAATCTGACGAAACAGGCGCTCGGCAAAACGGTGTTCATAGCCCCTGGCCAGCATCCCGTTAATCAGTTTGTCACGGTACTGCTCAAGCCCGCCCTTGCGTTTCCAAGCCGCCATGGCACGCCGCAGCTGGTCCGCCTCGCCACCACTGAAACCGGCCGCCACCATGGCCAGTTGCATTACCTGCTCCTGGAAAATTGGCACCCCCAGAGTGCGCTCCAGCACCACCTTTACCTCGTCACTGGGATAACTCACCTTCTCACTCCCGCTGCGCCGGGCCAGGTAGGGGTGCACCATATCACCCTGAATGGGACCAGGTCGCACAATTGCGATCTGAATAACCAGATCGTAGTAATTGCGCGGCTTCAACCGCGGCAGCATGCTCATCTGGGCCCGGGATTCGATCTGGAACACACCCACAGTGTCCGCCTCTCCCATCATGTCGTAGACCCTGGGATCCTCGGCCGGGACCTTCTGAACAGTCAGCTCCGCCGGACTGTAACTGCTGACCAGTTTCAGACATTTCTGTACCGCCGTAAGCATACCCAGCGCCAGCACATCGATCTTCAACAGGCCCAGGGCCTCCAGGTCGTCCTTCTCCCACTGGATTACCGTACGATCGGCCATGGCGGCGTTCTCCACCGGAACCAGTTGCGACAGCGGACCCTGGCTGATCACGAAGCCCCCCACATGCTGGGACAGGTGACGGGGGAAACCGATCAGGGAACGGGCCAGGTAGACCAGCTGACGGATACGTGGATCCGAGTAATCGATATCCGCATCGGACAACTGCTCTTCCAGGTCCGATCCCCACCAGTAGATGGATCTCGAAATGTGGTCCAGCAGTTCCCTGTCCAGCCCCAGCACCTTACCCACTTCGCGGATCGCGCTGCGGGAACGGTAGGTAATCACCGTGGCCGCCAGCGCCGCCCGGTGCCGTCCATACTTGTTATAGATATACTGAATGACTTCCTCGCGGCGGGCGTTCTCGAAATCCACATCGATATCCGGAGGTTCGTCCCGCTCCCGCGAAATAAACCGTTCAAACAGTACCGCCACCCGATCCGGATCCACCTCGGTAATACCCAGGCAATAGCAGACTGCCGAATTGGCCGCCGAACCCCGACCCTGACACAGAATCTGCTGGCGCCGGGCAAACTGCACCAGATCATGAACGGTGAGAAAATAATGTTCGTAACCCAGTTCCCGCACCAGAGTCAGCTCATGCTCGATGATGTTGCGCACCTTCGGTGAAGCGCCACCCGGCCAGCGCCGCCGGATGCCCTGCTCGGTCAGCTCCCGCAGCCAGCCGTGGGGAGTATAGCCTTCCGGAACCAGCTCCCTGGGATACTCGTAACGCAACTCATCGAGGGAAAACTGACAGCGCTCGGCAATCTTCAGCGTTTCTTCCAGCAGGCGGGCCGGGTATAGCTTGACCAGCTGATCTCTATTACGCAGGTACCGCTCGCCATTGGGCTCGGCTGCGAAACCCAGTTCCCCGATGGGCCGACCCAGCCGAATCGCCGTGACCGTATCCTGCAGAATCCGCCGCTGACGACTGTGCATCAGCACACCACCGGCGGCACACAGGGGAACGGCGAACTGCCCGCCCAGCGTTTCCAGGTAACGCAGCTGCCGCCTGTCATTCCCCCGCAGCAGCAGTTCCACGGCAATCCACAACCGCCCATTCAGCAGGCGCTTCAACCACACCAGTTGCGACACCACGACCTCTTCCGGCTGGCGCAGATCGGGCACCCACAGCGCCAGGCATTCCCCCGGCAGATTGGCTTCCAGCAGCTCCCGGTCCAGGCGATACTCCCCCTTTACCGCCTCCCGCCTGGCGCGGCTGATCAGGTGACTGAGCGCCCCGTAGCCGGCCCGGCTGGTGGCCAGCAGCACCAGCCTGAACCCCTGCTCCCGGGTCGAATCCTGCCCACCGGCCACCGAAAACTCCGATCCGATGATCAGCTTCAGGCCCGCCTCCCGGGCCGCCACGTGAGCCCTGACCACGCCACTCAGGGTGCATTCGTCGGTGATGGCCAGGGCCCGGTAACCCAGTTCCATGGCGGTTTCCACCAGCTCTTCCGGGAACGATGCACCACGCAGAAAGGTGTAATTGGAAAGGCAATGCAATTCGGCATAGCCCGGCACCGGAGCCTGCCTGGAAGCGGGCCTGGAGGGCTGCATTACGGTTTTACGGAGGGATTCTCTGGCCATCTTAGCAAACTGAAAATACTGTATTTATATACAGTATTTTCAAGTCGGCCAGCTGTCAAGTAATGGCCCCATGTTGACCTACAGTGAAAGTTGACTCAGCGGGGTGCAGACAGCAGTGGCAATAAAAAGTGACCCGTCGACTATGCCAAAGGCGTGCAAATCCCTGACGGAAACCGGGTCAATTTTACATTGCAGATTCAGCCAGAACTGGTTCGATCCAACCGGTAAATTTACAGACGTGGGAAAGGAACGGAAATTCGCCGCCAACCAGGCAGGCAGACGGCGAATCACCGTAGCGCAGGGTCAGCAGATTCTGCTGCCGAGTTCATACAGGCCGTGTTCAGCACCGATAGCATCCTCGAAGCGACCATCAAGCATGGCCACTCTCGGTTCAGGCATCGGAAGCGGACCGAGTTTGCCCGCCATTACAGCAGTGAACGCCTCCCGGAATTTGGCCATTTCCGCTTCGGTACCAACGGTAAGGCGCGGCCAGTTCTCGTAACCGACCCAGGTGCGACCGATGTTGATGCCGTAGGTCGCTAGTTTACGCTTGAACTCGCGACCGTCCTCGTTCACGTTGACAATGAAGCAGTTGCTTTCAGAAACGGAACATTCGTAGCCCTGCGCCTCCAGCCAGGCGACCGTGTCGCGCCGCACCTTGCCGTAATAGGCACGTCTCTGTGGAACCAGATTTTCATCGGTGATACTGGCAAGGCCCGCAGCATAAGTGGTGGATGAGACGTCGTCGATGGCCAACAGTTTTATCTTTTCCAGCAACTCCGGCCTGGCCACTGCATAACCCAGGCGCAAGCCAGCCATGCCGTACAACTTGGAGAAGGTGCGCAGCACGATCACATCGCCCTTCATAGTCAGGTCGACCGCTGACACGGCGTTATCTGAGAAGTGGATATAGGCCTCGTCAACCAGCAGGACGGCACCTTCGGGTTTGTTGGCCAATGCGTATTCCAGATCCGCACGACTGGTGATTCCACCGGTAGGATTATTGGGGTTACAGATATAGAGCACGCCCGCTTTTGGGTCGGCGGCACACATGCCCCGTACGTCATGTGACCAGTCGCTGTTTTGGGGCACTTTAATGACTTCGGCGCCTTTCTTTAGTGCTGCACGCCAGCCCGCTTCGTAACTCAAATCAGCGGACACGAGAGAGGCCGTCGGGGAAACAAAGCTTTGAACTGCCCAGCCAAGTGCAGGGCCAGAACCGGGCGAAATGTACAGATAATCTTCCGGGACACCAAGTTGCCTGGCCAGTGTCGGTTTGAATGAACTTGCGGCGACACCGCCGTAGGAGCCACTAAGAGGAAGTTGTCTGGCTGCGGCCTCAACCGCAGCCTTGAGTGGTCCTTCGGACAAGGTGTTGGAGCCGATATTTATAGGCTCGGAAGTCATCGGAGGCGCCAGCACCGGAGTACCTTCAGAGGATTGCGCCATGACCTGGGAAGGGCTGGTTTGCAGGGTGGCTACACTGGCAGCGCCTGCGGCGAAAAGTGAATTGCGCAGGAATGAGCGGCGAGAATTTTGTGATCTATTCATAATTACGACTCTACTTTGGAACAGTTGTTATAGATGATTAGGGACCCGCCGTCAGACGCAAAAACAGGATATTCCTGCCTGCCGACCGTCAGCCCCTGATTATGAAAAAGCGTAAATCACCGATTCTCACGCATGTTCTGTGCCATATGTTCAATTGAACCATATTGGGAGGGGTATGGGCCAGCTTGGTGCACCGATGCAGCCGGCCACAGGTAGTGCCCGGGCAGCAACAAAGGGCGGACACAGAAGGAGCGTTGGACTGTGAACCTTGCCGGAAATATTGCCGCGTAACTGCAGTTTTCCCTGTGTGAAAGAGCGTAGTTTCTGATATACAATTCAACCTGCTACACAGAAAATAAAAAAACTTGCAGCTAAAATCACGGTTGAAGTTGACGAAATATTTACCTGTCGAACTGCGTCTTAATTCTTGCGAAGCAGAAATCGAACAGGCACTGAACTGAACTTCATAACCGAAATAAAACTATTCAGTACCAGAAAAATCAGAATAACCAGAATGAATAAGGAGCATCCAGTAATTACCCTGCCGAAAGTGACAACCCCCGCCTGATCGAGAAGCACTGACTTTATCTACCAGGCCTGCAGTCTGTCCTCCAGAAGCAGCGAACTGAACTGGAGTATCTGGAACAAAAAGAAGCGCCAGGTTACCCGCCTCAGCGACTTCTTGGGAGAGTGTTATGTTGAGGATAATACTTAGGCCGGGCTGCTGTTCGTCAGCCTGGTTTCTAGCCAGCGTGTTAGCAGGCAGCACCGCGTTCTCAGTTGCTGCACATGCTTTGCCTGTCGCGAATTCATCAGGCAATCAATTTGAGGCAGGTACCCAGTACCCATTCGATACCGCGCACTACGGCCCCTATGATATCGGGCAGTTCGAGCACTTGCAGGAGCAAATACGCTGGCAGCAGGAAAACGGCAGCCACACTGCAGCTCTTGAAAGTATCGACAAGGCCTTGCAATTGCTGCGCATCGATGGGGGTCCGGAGAATCAGGCGCAGTTACCATTGCTGGAGAAGCGCCTGGACAGTTTACAGGCGCTGGGACGCTTAGCCGATATTGATAAGCAATATCAGGCTATTCTGCATCTTTATCGCCGGTGGTTTGGCGCCGAAGATGTGCGTACCGCCACCCTGCTCGGGCGCATGGCAGAGTGGCAGATGGAAGTTTTCTATCAGGAATTACTCACTCCATTTGAGGAAGCTTCCGGTGTTGCCAATTCCGACCAGCAGCGTCAATTGGCCTTCGATATGCTGAAGCAGTCTCAAGTGAATCTGATTGATGCCATCAAGACGCACCTGACGGCCGGTAACTGGCCTTCGCCGGAACTGCAGCAACTGGAAGAACACCTGCTGGAAAGCTATTACCTGTTTGCCTGGCGTCAGGTCCTGGAGACTGACCCCGATCCATCCCTTTCGAACAGAACCCCTCGCAGAGGGTCTGTCTATAAAAGGGTCAATATGGATTCAAACGAGTTCATCCAGGCATTCAATCAGGGCTTGCTGGTATTGGAGCGCCTGTTGACTTATCAGCAACAGACACCGGACAGGAATCCAGCAGACGAGGCCAAGGTATTAGTAGCATTGGCTGACTGGCATCTGCTGTTTGGACACAATAAGGAAGCCATGTCGATCTATCGTGAAGCCTCAAAGTCGATGACTACCGAGCCCGGTGAAAAGGCCTGGGAACTGGACCCCGTTCAGCCGGTGGTAATACCCACTTTTACTCACTATGTGGAACAGCCGTTCAGTACCGATTTTGAAGAGGGTTCAGATTACATCGACGTGTCGTTCAGTGTAACCCGGTATGGTCGGGCCCGGAATATCGAAATATCACGCTTTTCAGATCAATTGGACGACGAGGTGCCAAAAAGGCTGCTGAGCTGGCTCAAACGAAGCCAGTTCAGGCCGCGTTTCGTAGGTAACGAAATCGATGAAAGCGAGATGCGCCTGCGTTATTACTGCCAATAATGCCTGCTGTCACCTTCCACCCTCTGACAGAGCCGGCTAAAGGCCGGCCCTTTACAACTCGGCAATGATAGCCATGCCCCTGACCAGATCCCCGTTCACCTTGCGGGGTTCCATGGTTCCATGGCAAACAGCTCTGCCGGCCCGGGTGGCAAAAAAAGTGCAAGGCTTGTACTGACCTGCCCCCTGTCGACCTGCTGATGAGGTTTATCCGCGGGATGCAATACCGGAGGGCGCAGATTTTCCGGGCTTCCTGAAACTTCAACTGCTCCATAATTGTGCTTTCAAGATGGAATTTGCCATCTACCCGGGCAAATTCCTTTTTCTTCCCGGTAAAAAGTTCTCCGATTTAATAATTTCTTCAGAGCACCACCGTGGTGCCAATCTGATAGCACCCCAGAATCCACGCGCTACTTTTTTAAAGTATCGGTCAAATTCATGCCCGAAAATGTGGCAACCTATAATTTTAATTACTGGGCTACCGGACTCTTTTCGGCTTTGGCACGGCTATTGCTAAGTCACGTTTCATGATGGTCTACGTCATGCTTTGCCAATAACTCGAAACATGTTGTTAGCGAATAACAGCTACTTCTATTGCTTGAAGGGATCCAGGAGACTTTCGATGAAACCCGATTCAAAAAATTGTGCAAAAGTAATCTTTGCTACCAGCTTGCTGTCAGCAGGTATTTCTATTTCAAACATTGCCCTGGCACAAGCGGTGGCCGGTCCCGGTGCCGGCGCCGTGGAGCAGATAATCATTACCGGTACGCGGCGTGAAGGCATGACAGTATCTGGAAGCCCTGCGCCTATTCAATTGATCAGCGCCGAAGCGTTGAAGGAATCTGCAGCACCGGATTTGATGAACCAGATCGCCAACCAGATCCCTTCGTACATCGCCGAACAGCGAGGGGGAGACATGGCTCAGCAGACCCTGACCGCCAGCCTTCGCGCGTTGTCACCAAACCATACTCTGGTTCTAGTGAATGGCAAACGCCGCCACACCACATCCAATATCAGCACTGCCGGTTATGGCCCGGCGGACCTTGCCTTTATTCCGTCCAGCGCCATCAGCAACACTGAAGTTCTGACAGACGGTGCCGCCGCGCTCTATGGTTCCGACGCCATTGCCGGCGTAATCAACCTGATCACCAAGCAGAACTACAATGGTGGCTCCATCGACTTCCGTACCAGCGAGTACAAGGATGGTGGCGGCTTTACTACAAACCTTCAAGGTAGCTACGGTTTCAGCAATGATGCCGGTTATTTCAACGTGGCTGTTGAACTGGAAGACCGTGAACCGGTGTCACGGGCCGGCCTTTATGGTCCCGCCTTGTGTGTTGCGGATGAGGAAGCCTGTCTGGCGGCCATTGACGCTGGTCAGGTTTCCAGCAGCTATCGCAATTACATTAAATATGACCAGGGCATGTTGTTCACCGATACCTACCCCAATATCAACCAGATTCGTAACACGGGCAGATACGAGCGGGAAATCGCCTTCCTGGATGCCGGTTTTAACCTGGATGACGGAACAGAAATCTACGCCTGGGGCAGCTTTGGTAACAAGACTTCAACGTCCTTTCAGAACTACCGTCGCCCCTCACAGGATGGCGGCTTTGACTCCAACGGCGATGGCTCGATTGACGCCGACGAACGAGCCATCAACAAATATGCCTACGGCTTTTTCCCCAAGCAACGCGGATCTGAAACCGACTATTCCCTCGCCGTCGGTATCACAGGTGAGATGTTCGGCTGGGATTATGACCTCGGTACCGTATACGGTAGCAACGAAATGGATGTCTATACCCTGGATTCCATGAACTTTACCTTGTGGAATGAAACAGGCCGTTCCCAGGAAGATTTTTATGACGGGACTTTTTCAGCCAGCCAGTGGACCACCAACCTCGGCATAAACAGAGACTTCGAAGTCGGCCTGGCTGGCCCCCTCACGCTGGCCGCCGGTCTGGAATACCGGGAGGACACCTACGGCATTGATCAGGGTGAACCAGCCTCGTGGTATGGTGCCGGCGCCTCGTCTTTCCCCGGTTACGGCCCTACAGCCGCTGGTGACTGGGCGCGCGAAAACACCTCGTTCTACGTCAACGCAATCTTCAATCCCCTGGACAATTGGATAGTGGACCTGGCCGCGCGCTCCGAGCAGTTCAGCGACCTCGACAACGAGTCGGTTTATAAATTAACCACCCGTTATGACTTCAACGACAGCTTTGCCATGCGCTTCACCGCCAGTACCGGATTCCGCGCACCGAACCTGGGCGAAAGCCAGTACAACACCGTGGCTGTGGGCCCGACCAGCGCTACCCTGCGCCTGGCCGGCAGCGGCGCTGCCGTTGGCGAAATGGGCTACCCGCCGCTGGCACCGGAAAAAAGTGAAAACCTCTCGCTGGGTTTTGTACTCACCCCTATCGACAATCTGACTACCACCGTGGACTTCTACCAGATCAAGCTGAAGGACCGGGTGCGTGGCGTGTCAATCGCCTATGCCAGGGGTCAGGACGACAATCCGCCCAGCGCCACCTATCTGGCCACCGGGGAATGGAATACCCTGTTGCCCGACCCGGGTGATATCGATCTGGACGGTGTTCGCGATGCCTCATACAACCCGATTGTGGGCGAAATTCTGGCCAGCCAGGGTTACATCGGTCGTGACGAAAATGGGCTGCCGAACCCCAACGCCATGTACGGCGGATCCTTCGACACGACCGCCCGTGCCAATATCAGTGTCGCCTTCAACAACAACCTGTTCGATACCAAAACTACCGGTGTGGACTGGATCACCACTTACAACACCGATTTCGACTGGGTAAATATCAGATGGCACCTGTCAGCGAACTACAACAATACTGAAGTCCTGTCCTCTGTCGTCAGCAAAGCAGGCATTCCGGCGCTGAACGATGCCACCATCGAAGGCCTGGAAAACGGGGAAGTGAAATACCGGGCGAACCTGGGCGCTACTTTCCGCTTCGACAAGCTCACCGTGGGCATACGTCAGCAATTCTTCGGTCCCTCCTACGATGTCAGCAATACCAGCCGTAATGGTGCTCAATGGGCGGCCACTCAGAATGACTTTGAGGAAATCAAAAGCATAAGCACCGCCAGCACTGTGTTCTACAAGAACGAATACGATGCGATGTCTCTGACCAACGTCGAGTTGTCCTACCGGTTTAATGACATGTTCAATTTCACTCTCGGCGGCGACAACATATTCAACCAGTATCCGAACAAGGTTGAACGGTCATTGTACGATTACAACGCAGGTCGCTATGTCTACGACTCCGGCATTTATAAGATCGGTCACCCGATCGGCTACTTCGGAGCCCGCTGGTACGCCAAGATGTCTGCCGAGTTTTAATACAGACCTTTCCCTTCCGCAGTATCAGAAAGCCCGCCGCCAGGCGGGTTTTCTGTTTCCGGACACGAGGCGATATTGCCTGATAATTTTTTAACCTTATCGTTCAATATAAAGTCGTTGAACTTTCAGCTGGGCGGACGCAGGCAGGGCTCTATTTCCGGCTCTGCCCGAAAGGAACAATCACTGCCACCCATAACTTTGCATTGACAGCCTGTTGAACCTTCCGCGCTTCAGGGAGCATTGTTCCAAAACCTGTCAGTCTGTTGAAAAGGATTGGCAGCCTGGCTTGCATATTGGTGACAGACTGCATTCTTCAGAGAAGAAAATGCAGGGCGGCCGCGAAGGGCGCAGCCGCTGGACAGGATACGGGGAAACCTCCGGGTCGGGTCACTGACCCATTCGAATCCGGAGGCAGGAGCCCGGGTCAGGAACCGAAGCGGTAACGCAGCCGGAACGCAAAGGTGTCAACAATCGGCTGGTTCCAGGTGCGCTGGATCAGGTCTGAATAACTGTCGAAGCTGTCGCGCGGCAGATTACTGCCGCGGGTATAGACCAGAAACAGGTCCGACAGCGGGGCGATTTCCCAGCGATATCGGGCCTGGAAGGTCATACGGCTGATCACGAAGTCATCCGGTGTCGTGGTGGGTTTCTCGACGGGAGTGAGATAATCCACCTTATCCGGAGAACTCTGCCAGAAGCGATCTTCAAAGGCCTTGAGGCCGTTGTACTGCAGAGAAAAACGGATCTGTTGCCGGGGTCCGATGAAATAGTTCACCTCCAGGTTCGGCGCCCACTGATGGGCCTCAAAACTGGTGTATTGACCATTGCCGCGGTGCAACAGCAGCGCTTCCTGATCGGTATAGCGCACATTGAATTCAGAGGAAAAGCGGTCGGTGGGACGCCAGGCAACGCCGGCATTGGTGGTGACGTTCGAAGGCCCGAGGTCATCCGCATCCCATGACAGGCCGATATTGAGGGCCAGCGGCAGCGACGGGTCGGTCTCGTAGGAGACGTTGGCCGCTTCGCGGGCCGGAATCTTGAAATCCCCGGTCCCACGCCCCAGCCGGTCATCGACCCGCCCTGGAAAATAGCGCAACGAATAGGCAAACGTGTCGTTGTTGAGAAAATTGTAATTCTGATTGAAAAACACCCCGGTACGTACCGGCCGTCCATCCAGGTTCCACTGGTTGACCACAAACCAGGTGGTATCACGGGATCGCAGCCAGGGAATATCCGACTCGGTCATGTTGAAGTTGTAATCCAGATTGGCCTGGTCATTACGGGTCAGAAATCCCAGTTCATTGATATCCAGGGTCTCGTCGAAATAGGTGGCACGAAAAGTGTGCTGCCTGCCCCGTTCCGGACGGAACGCCAGATCCGCCAGTCCGCCATAACCAACCTCCCCCTCCTTGTCGGAGCGCATGAAACTGGAATCGAAAACCCAGCGGTTGTCCGCGGAAAAGAAGTGCGCATCGATGGCATTCACGTTCTCATCGATATCCGGGTGATTGACACTGGTACCCATCCAGCCGATGCTGCGCCGGCCGCCCCGGTTGGTATCCTCGTAAAGCACCCGCCCGACGATAAAATCCCGTCCTTCCGACTGCAGGGTAACCTTGCTGCCGTCGTCCCGTATTCCGTCGATTTCCATGTCGTCTTCGGCCGCCAGCAGGGTGCCATAGCGGAACGCCCCGGACTGCCCGGTAAATTTGGCCGCCCCCAAAAGATCGGTCGGTGCACTGAGATCGGTTGGTGTTACGGTGACGTCATCGGGTACATCGAAAATAGCGGCTCCGCCGATGCGGCGCGTATTAACCAGTTGAATGGGGCCACCCGGTCCCCCACCGAACCCGGAGGCCCGGGGATGGGTAATAAAGATATCCTGACCCTCGAGGAAGAAATTCCGCTGCTCCGGGAAGAACTGTTCAAACGCCGTCAGATTCACTACCACATCGTCGGCCTGGATACTGCCGAAATCGGGATTGATGGTGGCTGAGAGCTGGGTGTTGAGAGTGGGACGCCAGTAAATATCGGTACCCACCTTATAGGTATCCTCGTGGCGGATTCCGTCGTGCACACCGCCAATGAAAGGAAAATAGGTAAGCGGCCGGCTTGGCTCTATACCCGGCATCTCATACTTGGTGAACGCCGACAGAAATTCATTGACGGTCCGCGGCAAAGGCGGGTTGGACCAGGTATCACCGTTCAGGTGGCCGACCTGGCGTTCGAAGTAGAACCCCACCACGCGATCCTCATCATTCCTGGGCATCGCCATCATCGACCAGGGAATGTACAGTTCCGCGCTCCAGCCATTGTCCAGTTCCGAGGTTCTGCCGTTCCAGGCTCCATCCCACTGCATGTTCATCTGCCGTTCCGGCAGAATGGTGGCGTCAGTCATGGTTTCACCCAGATTAAGACGGATGAAGTATCCATACAGTCCCTGGCCGGACGGGTCGATACCGACTACTACCCCATCCCTGGCCAGTCGCGTATCCCGCGAAGTCATGCGCGCCACGAAAGTATCCGGTGGCTGAAAATTCATGATACCGATATAGATGCCGCGCTCGGTATAAAACATGCGAACATGGGTTTCATACGGCGCATCTTCCAGGGTATCCGGATCGATAACCTGCATGCCATCGATCACCGGCAGATCTTTCCAGACAGCCTCGTCGAGATCCCCATCCAACTCGAAATCGTTATCCGCTTCGGCGATCCTGACCACTTGAGGCAGGACCTGCTGCGCAAAGACTGGGCTGCTTTCCGACAATCCGGCTAACAACCCAATAACCACAAAAAACCGAGGGAAAAAGCTTCCCGACAAACGAAAAGACATTGGGATTTCCAGCTGAGTACGGCGGAACTGACCGCTTCCGCCACGACAATTAAAAAGTGCGTTTACACTAGCGTCGATCCCGGGACATGTCCAGTTACCACCGGTCGCGCTCGCCCCGCCTTGGCAGTCACCAGTCGCATGCACCGACTGGCAGGCAATTCCGATACTCCTATCGTGGTCCTTTAACCGCGAGAGCATAGGGTTTATGCTCGGGAAATACTTCTGACAGTCTCAGCACAGACAGGTCAACTGCAACCCTGCGCTGGTGCAGAATAACTGGTAGGGAGCTACGTTGAAGGTTTTGGTGAAGGTTTTGTCGAAGGATTTGTTGAAAGTTTTACTGAAGGTTGATTGAAGGCTAGCAGCCTGTTGAAAAACTCTCAGGTGAGTGCAAGACAAGGCAAAAGCTGGCGAAAAAGCGCAGTTTACACGCCGTAAATGAGCATTTTGAGCCAGATTTTAACGCCGAATTGTGCCAGCTGAGAGTTTTTCAATAGGCTGCTAGGCTGGAGGTTATTTCAGAAGCTTATGTTGGAAGGCTACGTCAAAGAATCCTTCACCGCGCCAATCGCCAGTGACCGGAAAGTTACCCATGACTTCTACAGTAAGGGCGATCAATCAGCCACCATCGTGATCATTCAGGAAGCACCGGGAATCGGCCCGGAAACCCTGGCTCTTGCCGATCGAATGCATAAGCAGGGTTTTCGGGTCGTGCTGCCGCACCTGTTCGGGCCATTGGGCAGAACATCCAGGGTCGGAAACCTGGCTCGGGTATTCTGCATGCGCCGCGAATTTCATCTGTTCGAGAAAAATCACTCCAGTCCGGTCGTCGACTGGTTGAAGGCGTTGTGCCGTCATTTGCGACTTGAAAACGGCGCCAGGAATATCGGTGTCATCGGTATGTGCCTGACCGGCAATTTTGCTCTGACCCTGGTCGCCGAGGATTCTGTTCTCGCCGCCGTGGCAAGCCAGCCAAGCCTGCCGATCCAGGATAAACACGGGCTGGCAATGTCGGATCGGGAAATCGCGGCAACTCGGGAAAAGCTCGATACTAAGGGTCCAATGCTGGCCCTGCGATTCAGTGGCGACCGGCTCTGTTCAGCAGCGCGGTTCTCAGCCATCGATAAGGCCTTCAACGATGACCGTGAGCGGGTCCGCTTCCTGGAAATACCTGGCGACGGGCATTCGACATTGACCCTCGACTTCATCAGGGGCGGAGAACCGGCCCGGGAGGCGCTTTCAGAGGTTATCGCGTATTTTCGGCAGCGGCTCTGCGATGCCGCCTGATCATCAGCCTGAGAATCAGACGGATCGGCGATCTAAAGATTAACAGACTGTCAATTAAGAAGTAGCGGTTTAAAATGTGACAACTGCAACCAGCTTCCTGTTGAAAACACTCAGCTTAACGCAGGACAAGGCAAAACCAGGCGAAAAAGCGCAGTTTACAGGCCGTAAATGAGGTTTCTGAGCCAGATTCTGAGCCGCTATTTGCCAGCTGAGGTTGTTCATGCTGGCTGCTAGTCCCGTAAGCTGACCTGCCGGGGAGTAATGCCACAGCTGGAAAGTCCCAACACCGGTGGCGACATGGAAACAGCGAAAGGCGCTGCCTGCTGCAGGGCATTCATGCCCAGCAGGTTACGGCCCCCGGTCCTGAGCACAGCAACTTCCACAGGGCCCAGCTCGCAGCCGTTACCCAGGCTGAAACGCTCTACCTGATAGACTTCCATCACTTCCACCTGGCCACTGGCCAGTCGCGCCCCGACCTTGCGGACCTGGACTACTGAACCCTGCTCACGGATTTTTTTGAACAGACTCGAAGTGACCGTCACCATGGTTGCACCGGTATCCAGCAGGAACTCGGTTTCCACACCGCCGACCGAAGCAGTTACCGAGAAACTTCCGGCTCCAGTCTGATTGAGCGGTACGCTGTAGGTGAACAGCGATGTGAAATCCACGCCGGGCTCGGCAGTCAGGTTCCCCGTCCATCCCAGAAACAGACCGGCAAGCAGGCAGGAGAGTCGCTTGCTGGCCAGCCAGCGCAATGTTACGGGGGATCGGCTCATCGGGTGTCCGCCTCAATGGAAAACAGTTAATTCTCTTGACCATTTCGCAGCAAGTTACGGACCAGTATCACAACCCATTGTTTTTATTGCATTTTATAAGTATCACCTGGCAAATCAACGCACCAACCGAGCGCCGACTGCACTTTTTTGGTGCAAGTCTGATTCAAATGCTATCGGCATCATAATCGCTGCGCCATCGGCCCGGACTGTGGTGCCCGATCCCGTAGAGCCCAGCCCTGCGCCAGACCTGAAGACTGCCCCGCGCGAGACTTCTGGACAGCCCTGCAGCAAGACCTATAGACAGCCCTGTGGCGAGAAGACCTATAGATAGCATCTATCGCCAATTCTGGCGGGTTATATAAGTGACACTAACCCGTTTCTGTACACTAGCTCGCGTCACCCTGACACGAGAACAATTGCGTACACCCTGGAGGAAAAAATAATGCGTATGCCGGTTTTTGCTTCTTGCCTGGCAGCTGCCCTGATGACGTTACCCACGACTACCGCCCTGGCCGATACAGCGGGCCAGGAAATGGTCAAGGTCTGGTCGGTCGAATTCACCGGTCGCCCGCCGTTCAAGCGTCGAATGATCGAACTGCCGGCGGCTGACGTGGCACGTCTGGAAGCGACCAACGAAATAGTGGAAATGGAACGGATATGGACCATCGACTATTCAGGCAAGCCGCCTTTCAAACGTCGCTTCGAGGAAGTGCCGGTGATCGATGCTGCCAGTCTCGAACTGGATGCAGCGGATACCAGCGAGCGTAAAAAACCGCTGGGGTCCTTCAAGCGTCACCGCTGATCGATCCTGACTGACTGTGGAGACAGTATGAAGACTCTTATCGCCAGCTGTGTCAGCACGATTCTATTCTGTTCATTCAGCCAGCTGGCAGGCGCCCAGGTAGATGAAAGTGAAACCGGCGCCTGGTACATGTACCTCTGGAACACCTCCCTGGAAAACAGCAATTTCGGTTTCCAGGGGGACGTTCAACATCGCAACTGGGATCTCGGCGGCGACCTGGAACAACTGCTGATTCGTGCCGGCGCCACCTGGTCGCCCGACAATTCAAATGTCACCTACACGCTGGGACTGGCGCATATCACGTCCGGCGCCTACGGCCGCGATAGCAGTAAATCCCGGGAGCGGCGCGTTTACCAGGAAGCCCTGGTGCCCCAGGTGCTGGGTTCGAAAGTATACCTGACCCACCGCTTCCGTCTCGAACAGCGGGACGTTGACGGGCAGGATTTTCGCAACCGGTTTCGCTACTTTGTGGCCCTCAACTACCCATTCAATCAGAACACTCTGGCGCAGGGGGCGGTTTACCTGTCGCTCTACAACGAGCTGTTTGTCAACCTGGAACGCGACATCGGCGGCGGACGCCGGGTGGATTCATTCGATCGGAACCGGACTTACGCCGCGCTTGGCTACAGCCTGACCGATACAATCCGCCTGCAGTTCGGCTACATGCATCAGGAAACCGACAATCTGGGCAAGGGTCAGCTGCAATTCAACCTGTTTCATAGATTCTGAACCAACCGGTAACGAATTCCGGCCGGAGGACTGCGTAACAGCCTGTTGAAAAACACACAGGTGAGCGCAAGACAGGGCACTATCTGGCGAAAAAACACAGTTTACACGCCGTAACCAAGCATTTTGAGCCAGATTTTAACGCCGTACTGTGCCAGCCGGGAGTTTTTCAACAGGCGGATAGACGCTTCAATTGCCAGCCAGGTGCAGCAGCAGTTCAACACTGTGATGCAGTGGGTCAACCAGCAATACACTGCAAACCAGCAGAGCCAGAGCACACAGACGAACGCCATGAAGCAGATTCGGAACACCGGCGTGATAATCCAGTAACGCCTGCACGCGGCGTTCTATTTCCGCTCCTGTGAACGCGGAGGTTATGGAAGCCTCATGATAAGTAATCCGGCTTGGCACCAGTCGCTGTACTTTTAGCAGGGTTCCCGCCACGTCCAGGGGGTCGGATTGCTCTGCTGCCGCAAGATCACAGGCTGACTCCGTCAGGGCATGCAGGTCTGCAAAGAGGGTCCCGGCCAGGCCGCGCGGAACTACCAGCAGAAACAGCCGTGCCAGCAGCAGACGCAGGTTGTCCAGACGCCGGACGTGCTCTTTTTCATGGGCCAGCACTATGGCGATATCCGCCTGGCTGCAACGCCTGAGCAGTCCGCGGGTCAGATAAATCCGATTGCGCCACCAGCCAAGGGTAAACACCAGCGGGTCATCGTCATCCAGCAACCAGTAGTGCTGCCCCGGTCTGGCCAGAGTGGCCAATTGGGCCATGAGCCGCCGCCCCACTCTGACATGAAACAACAGCCGGCTGCCCAGTATCAGCACCAGCACAGCCAGCAGGACCAACCCCGTTCCCGCCAGCCCGGCCGAATTGACCAGCGGGATATGCGCCTGGCAATTGCCGTGACAGTGGTCACTGACCAGGCTGGTTTCCAGCCCTGGAGTAAAGAGTAGCAGGGTGGATACCAGGCTGAGCAGTACCGGAAAGGCCAGCAGTAGAAGTAGAAGGGCGCTGCCATCCGCCGGGTGCAGCCGCAACAGATGGCGCCGAAGCAGGGGATACAACACTGTCAGGGTCAGGCTGCAGAGCAGCCAGGTCGATAGCCATACCAGTGCAAAGGAGCCGGTTACCGTCAGCAGGCTACTCATGCTCCCTCCTTTCGCGGCGCTTCCGCTGAATCAGGGCTTCCAGTTGATCGAGCGCTTTCTCATCGAGCCGATCCGCCACGTTGACGAAACTGCTCAGAATCGTGTTGGCCTGACCGTCATGCAACAACTGTATGACTTCTCTCAACATCGAACCCATCAGCTCAGCCCGGCTCTGTAACGGGAAATAGCAGAATGCGTGTCCGTTTTTCTCCCGCTCCAGATGCTGTTTCCTGACCAGTCGCTCCAGGGTCGACTGGACGGTGCTGAGAGACAGACGCCGATTCGCGGACAGCTGGGCAAGCAGGCTTTTGGCATCCATTCCGGGACTGGCCCAGATTTTTTCAAGCACCAGCAGTTCCAGTTCGCCAAGGGTACTGGTGAGGGCATTGTGGGCATGCCGATCAGTGGTTGGACGATTTTTTTCCATAATGAAAGGTGGTCGGCAGGACTTGCCCGGTCAATGCCGGGATTCGGCGCTTCGCGTATGAAAGCCATTCACCGGCTTCCGCGCAATCGCTGAACTTCTACAGTGAATCGGTTTTTCTAATGGGCGTCCAACTCGACTAATCCGTGATATCTCTCTGTTTTTATGAATGTTTTTAATTCGGTATCTGAATGCCGCTTGTCGGCGCCCGACTTCTCGAAGACACTTCTCAGGCCCTGGCCAGCAACCTGGCTTTGGGAGTCCGAACAGTCGCACCACGAGTGTTTTATCAGGAGATTCAGATGATGTCCACATTTTCCCGGAGCCTGCTGCTTGCAGGCTTGGCAGGCTGGTCCTGCTCACTCATGGCCCAGCCCGCTTCGGTGGATTCCATCGAAGTGATTGGACGCCGGGTCAACCTGGTCGGATCCTCTATCTCCGCTTCCGAGGGACGCATCGGGCACGACGAACTTCAGGAACGCCCGTTGTTGCGTACCGGGGAAGTTCTGGAAGCCGTGCCGGGTATGGTTGCCACGCAGCACAGCGGCAGTGGTAAGGCCAACCAGTATTTCCTGCGCGGATTCAACCTCGACCACGGTACCGACTTTGCCACCTCCATCGACGGCATGCCGATCAATATGCGCAGCCATGGACACGGCCAGGGCTATACCGATCTGAACTTCATTATTCCGGAACTGCTGGAAGAGATAATCTACCGCAAGGGTTCCTACTATGCCGACGTGGGCGACTTTTCCGGTGCCGGCGCAGCCCGTATGACAACCCTGGACCACTCTCAGGAACCGCGGGTTTCACTGGCCTTCGGCGAATATGACTTTACCCGCCTGCTGGCCAGCGGCGGGCTCGATTCTTTGGGGGGTGACCTGGTATTCGGTGTGGAGCTGCAGGGCTATGCCGGTCCCTGGGACTCGGTGGATGAGGATATCGACAAGACCAATTTATGGCTGAAACAAAGCTGGGAGTCAGGCGACGACCGGTTCGCACTGATGTTCATGGGCTATGACAACAGCTGGAATTCCGCCGATCAGATTCCCGACCGCGCAGTGAAAAGCGGGATGATCAGCAGCCTTGGCTCCATCGACTCCACGGTGGGCGGAAAATCCTCCCGCTACAGCCTGTCCCTGAACTGGCTCCGGAACAGCGGGGATTCAAACTGGTCGGGCACCGCCTATGCCATCGATTACGACATGAACCTGTGGTCTAACTTCAGTTACTTTACCCAGCCCCAGGGCGATCAGTTCCAGCAACTGGACAAGCGCCTGATCAGCGGCGGCGAACTGCAATGGCAGAAGACCAGCTACCTCAGCGGCCGGGAGATGACCAATAGCGTGGGTGCCCAGCTTCGCCGCGACGACATCGACAAGGTGGGACTGCGCAGCACGGCGGCACGCAAGTTTCTAAGCGACATTCGACTCGACCGGGTCGATGAACTGAGCGCCAGCCTGTACTGGGAGAACCAGCTGCACTTAACCGATCGCCTGCGCAGCGTTTTCGGACTGCGCTATGATTACTATGACTTCGATGTCAAAGCACTGGCGGCGGCCGACCCGACTACGCTGATTCCCAATTCGGGAAATACCGATGACGACATCGTAACCACCTCGCTGAGCCTGGCCTACGCGCTCAATGACAACAACGAGGTGTATGCCGGCATCGGTCAGGGCTTTCACAGCAACGACGCACGGGGCACAACCATCGCCGTGGATCCGGTCAGCGGCGAGGCAGTGCTGCCCGTGGACCCGCTGGTAGACACCCTGGGTGGTGAAATCGGTTATCGGACCTTCATCAACGACCGCCTGAATGCCACCATCGCCCTGTGGCAGCTGGAAATCGATTCAGAGCTGCTATTCGTGGGTGACGCCGGTAACACCGAGGACACCGGTGTGGCCAGCACCCGACGGGGCGTGGAGATTTCCGCTTACTACCAGCTGGACGAGGCCTGGAAACTGGACTTCGAATATTCTCATACCAACGCCCGCTTCGATGAGCCCCTGGACGGCAGCCGCCTTATTGCGGGCGCCCTGGAGGACGTATTCAGCGGCGGCATCAATTTTCAGCCCACTGACAGGTTCAGTGCCTACCTGCGCTTCCGCCACTTTGGAGAGTTTCCCGTGGACGGGGGCACTACTGCCGACGGCAGCAGCATGGTCAACCTGCGGCTGGGCTACCAGGTGACAGCCAATCTGCAGCTGTCTCTGGACGCGCTGAACCTGCTGAATTCGGACGATCACGATGTGGAATATTTCTACGAATCCCAGTTACCGGGCGAGTCCGGTCCGGTTGAAGACTACCACTACCACGTTTTTGAACCCCGTTCCTTCCGGCTGTATTTGAATTACCAGTTCTGAATTCTAAACCAAGTTCTGGTTCTCCGAGCATTGGGGAATACAAGGGACCATAGCAAAGCATTGCATCATTCAATTAGCTGCTTCAGATAACTGATAACGGAATTTTGCAAGATGACCGGTTTACTGGAAAGACCCGGATCGACATGTGAGGAACGTACAGCGATTAAGGTTTTCAAATCATCATCTCTGCTATCGTTCTCGGTCTGCCACATAATTCGTGCGCCATGGTCACCATGAATAATAGTTGTGAGATATTCAATCCCGGCGGTAGCGTTGATAATTCTGCTAAGAAGTTTTTCCGCGCAGGCAACCTGATCCCAATACGATTTATAGGATTCAATCGGACTGACTGCTGGTGCATGTCGAACTGGATAACCCCACTTTGCGATGGGGAGATGCTCGCAATCTGGCCCAAATACATAGGGAAAGTGAGGCAATAGCAGGTGCACAAAATAAGCTTCTCCAGGCTTGATAGAGCTCACCTGCTCCAGCACCTCTCCCTGCATGAGATCGTGCGAAATGAGGGGTACAGAAAAGTCCAGAACCGGGTTACTGGAACCGGTCAGACTGACTCCAAGGGCATAAAGTAAAACACCGCTCCGGGTGCTGGATGTCATAGCCTCATGTACCAGCAAATAGGCTAGCTTGATCCGTTCTCCAAGACCGGCCGATGAGATCTCATTTATGTGGCCGGTACGTGAATAGGTAAGACAGTGCACGGATTCGAGTTCCTGACAATAATCAAGATAACTCGACTGAAGTATGAAAACTTCGTAACCCGCCTCGAGTAAAGACTTGGCGTATAGATTCTCTGCAACGCTATTAGCAATGACGGCACCAGGATGAAAAGCCTGATAGCCGGTATTTTCCGGGTTTAATGCAACAATAGCGCTCAGTGATCGCACTGTTTCCGCTGCCACGGAGTATGCATTGGCGTCGACATGGAAGCCTTGTTCCACCAGATAATCAAGTAGACCTTCTGCAGGGTGACCTGCGGCCGGAGGATACTCGCTTTGATATGGAGAAGCCATTTCATCCATGACAATGTGCAGTATGCTTTGATCCTGGCTGGTTGGAAGTTGCGGATCAGGCCCGGAGCCAACGATTACGGGAATGTCGGGCTTTAGAACTGCAGACAGGGAGAATGCAACCGCAAAGGCCAGAATATAGGGCAGCAATTTTGTATCTGTTAAGCGCAGGAGTAGCGTAAGCGCCAGAAGAATGACAAACGAAATGACGATTTGCGTCGCTGTCCAGCTCAGAAAATAAATTTCAAGATAAAAGTAGACTACCAAGGAAAGAAAATAGGCGTACAGAAATGAGCTGGCGAGCATGGCACCGATCAATGCACCGGTGATACCCAGGCCAGTAACAATGATCAGAGTTTCCATACTCAGCACAGGATAACCAAGATCAGCCAGCAGATTGACAGGCAAAACCGCAGAACATAACGCCGCAGTCATTATCTTAAAGTGCTTCACAAGGTTTCATAGGCGGCCAGCAGCCGACCGTTCTCTTCTATACTGTGCTCTAGGACAATTCTTCCACGAGCAGTCACAGCCTCGCGAAACATCTCTTCAGTGTAATCTGTATATATGTCTTCACGTGTCGAAAGCAGACCGGTTACCATGGGATCCTGCTTTGGCACAAACTCGATTATTCCTTTTGGTGCCATACCCATTATCCAATGAACTGCATCCCTTAATGGAACGTTTCCACTAATTACCAGATGATGAATCAGAGCCAGTGCGATTACGCCATCGGCGCGGGCCCGTGATTCGATCCCCTTGCGCTCACATTGTCGCCAACCCATATCCGGGGTTGGATCGAGAAAATTCATAAGCAGAGGGAATATTTGCGTGCCGGAATTTTTAAATCTCAAGTAAGCGATATCCACTGAATCCAGATCGCTGTCCAGGATTACGCAGGAATCCGCTCCGCCGTCCACGGCAGCCAGAGAATAATCTCCGGTATTCCCTCCAATATCGAGTAACATCTTCGGCTTGCAGGAAGCCGCCCATTGTTTCACAAAGGAGAGCTTGGTTCTCCGCATACTTTCTGAATAACTGTTGGAAAAGGCGTAATCATTCCAGAAACTAACAGGGCGCTTCCTGGACTTCAGCCCGGAAATGAAATCACGCAACTGCTTAAGTATCGCTTTATAGCTGCCAGCACGGAGCTTGGTCGCAGATTGCAGTCCGGTTGCTGAAGCAGATTTTGTATTTATTGCCTTGCCATGCAGGTAAACATGCATCAATGCACTGGGACTCGTAAATAATTGGAACCTGGGAAGAATAGCCAGGGCGTCGCTGAAACTAATCCCTTCCAGTGAACCTCTGAGCATAGGCTGAAAGGCACAACCACTCCAGGCCTCGATTAGTAGTGGCAACAGAAATTGCCTGCAAAACTGATTGTAACCTTCCCATACCTGGCCTTCTGAATATCGACGCAGTGACATGCAATCGATATGGATTGGCCGACCACTGAGAAACTGGATGTTGTAAGCTGTCGCATCGGAAAGTACGAACCCATGCTCGAAAGCAATCAGTTGCAGATCCAGATGAGTTAGTGCTGCATCCTTGAGTTGTGAGAAAGTCCATTCATATGGGTAACTGATAAAGGGAATCCTTGGATGCTCAAAAACGGCAACAATCTGTTCCCCGCGAGCCCCCAGAAAAGTACTGAGTTCTTCCTGGCTTGCCTCAATCTGTCGGCAATCGACCATGAGCCCTTTCCTGGCCAGTATCTCAAATATGCCGCTCTGATAGATTTCCCTGAATTCCTGCCATGCGGTTTGAGTCACTGCCCGAATGACCCGGTTCTGATCTAAAAAAACGTAGCCAGCAGGATCGCGAAAAGATCCCGGATCACGGGTAAGCAGTTCATTCACGATTCGGAAGTGCTCTGCTGATCGTCCTCATCTTCCGATTCAGATTTTGTTCTGAAAATCCCTACGATTCGGTCCCGAAATCCACGCAATGCCACTAGAACTACCGCAAATGCACCAATCAGCGACTGGATAATAACACTGCCAGTAACCGGATCGATGTAGGCCTGGGCCTGGCTGGTAAAGCCGAGCATAATTAGAACTGCGAAAGTTAGATATCTGATCATCTTAATAACTCCTCTAAGTGAATCGGCAGGAAATCTCAAAGGGCACTCCGTTGCAATTGAGGATTTGTAGAATGCACAGGTGATACCGACTTAATGCAATATTCAGGGATCAGTCAATCTCACTCAACGAGTTACGAGCAAAATCTACTGTGTCGCATTAATACAACATCTCAACCTTCTGATATCGGTTTTTCCCATGAAAAAATGAGAAATCATATTCACCTGATTTTTCTAATGGACAGGGATATTAGCAGTTGATCACGTCAGGAACCGGGTCGGTAATCTGAAATTCACTATGAGAATGAAATACTCCTAACCAATAAATCGTGGAAATGAAATCATCCATTTCGCTCTGCTGGATGGATGGATACTGTAAAACCTACATAAATCTTCCTGACGGATCTGTGTGCTGAAAGACAGATTTGCATCGATAGTTTACAATCGGTCTCTTCAGTGATTCGATCCTTTAATCCGGAAGCCTTCGACGGGCCTGGATCGGAGCAAGTCTTGTAGCAGCCTGAGCTCAATAACCGCCAGGCGAATCTGGACCAGTGGTCCTGTCTTTTTTACTGGATATTGCGCTGAATTGGTATTAGCCAGAAAAATTTCAAGAATAGCTTATTTAGAATCCGCTGGAGGGTTGCATGAACGCATTCGCTACAATCGTAGAGGTCGTGGAAGTCGCGGCACTTATCGTGTTGGTGATCTACCTGATCAGAATCCTTCGCGACCGGGACGGCTCCGAGCCCCGATCCGCCATTGTCGATAAAAACCTGGCTGAAATCGCCGACTTTAACCGGGTTATTGTGGGCAATCCCGATATCGCCAGAATCTGGCAGGACGGCCGGGAAGACAGACGCCTCAATGATATCGACCAGGAGCGATTCTCGCTGCTCGCCAAAGACTTTCTTGCCATGCTGGCCAATCAGCGGCAACGGGCAGCGGAATCTGTGGACCAGACCCTTGTTGAAGCAGCGACACTGAAACTGATCGACACCCTGCAACTGAATCCCGGCTTACTGCCGGAGTGGGAAGAGATCGCCGCCGAAGTGGCTTCGGGTGAATTGCGCGAAGCGGTCAACAAGGCAATGAACCCTGTGGAACCTGAAGAGCCTGAAGAGCTTGCAGTGGCTGTGGAACCGGCAGCCACCGAACCCTCGGAACAGAGCGACGACGTCGCTGCCACCCCGGTTTCCACCGTGACGGCAGTCGCAGAGGAAAACGGCAGAATGGCGACTGCGGAACCGGTGACGGCGGAAACTCAGGAGATTGCGCAGGAAAGTACAGCCAAAAGTTCAGCTGAAAGTTCAACCGAAAGTTCAGCCGAGGAATCTGAATCCACGCAGCATTCCGAGACAGAGGACTCTGCAGATTCCCAGGTCGCCGCTACCGAACCTGCCGGCGAAGACAGTGAGTCTGAAAGCAGGGACCGTGAGCAATCCAGCCCGATTGCGAAAGCAGTCGCAAAACAGGGAGCAAAAAAACAGGACGACGCCAACCTGGATGCAGTTCCGGCCGAGGCTTCCTGAGCCCGTATTGATACAGAGAACCGCTGCCAGTTCCGGAGCCTGTGTGGTGACAGGTACCGGACTGGGTGGTTCAGCCTACAGCCCGACAGTTAAATACTGTTCCGTTCAGGGATTCGCGAGGCGGCTGAACGAAGAACTGCAGGATGACTCGACACGCTGACGAATCCCGTCAACCTGACCAGTTGTATAGACTTCACGCTCCGGCCTGCCCCAGACCACTCCCGGCCAACAGTAATCGCCCTCTTGACGCCCCACTACGTGAACGTGAAGCTGCCTGACTACGTTGCCGATCGCGGCGACATTCAGCTTGTCCACCGGCCAGTATTGACGCAGACATCGGCTCACTTCGTC
Organism: Pseudomonadales bacterium; assembly: GCA_024234395.1. Lineage (GTDB taxonomy): Bacteria > Pseudomonadota > Gammaproteobacteria > Pseudomonadales > Pseudohongiellaceae > NORP240. The sequence goes on along the minus strand of JACKOH010000002.1, from coordinate 1,111,147 downwards.
GATTGCCAGATTCAGCGCCTGCCGTTGCGCGAGTGGCAGATCACATAACTCGACAAAGTTGGTTTGCGGAACCAGGATAAACCAGGGGACCAGGGCGTTATTCATCAACAGAAGCAGATTGCCATGCAGATTCCCAAGCTGGTGGCAATCCCGAGCCAGGGCTGGATCGAGTTTGAATTCACAGTGTTCCGTCACAGGTCTGTTTACTCCGGCATTTCCTGTTTTTGAATTTTCGTACTGTAACTGGAGAGACACTCTGGAATGCGAAAAACAGGGCATCTCCTCCCAGCAGTCTGTTGAAAAACTCTCAGGTGAGCGCAAACAAGGAAAATCTGGCGGACAAGCACAGTTTACACGCCGTAAACGAGCATTTTGAGCCAGATTTTAACGCTGTTTTGCGCCAGCTGAGAGTTTTTCAACAGGCTGTCAGGTAATTCGAAACTTTCAAGCGCTCCGATCTGCCACCTAAACCGTGTTGGTCTGCAGCGGGCCATGTGACTGGGGTCGGCCGCTGACCGCATTGACAATCATATCCGCAGTCACCGGAACCCGATTGAACAGGTGTCCGCCCAGGGCATTGGAGATGGCACAGATCAATGCCGCCGCGGCACAACCCTGAATCGGTTCGCCCACGCCCTTGGCTCCCACCGGGTTTTGCGGATCGGACTTGTCGATAGCGGCCCAGTCCATCACCGGAGTGGCATCCATGTTCGTCGGAGGTTTTGATTGCCACAGTCCGGTGTTGGCAGGCAGGCCGTTCTGAGGATCGTAGGCATGCCGCTCGAAACCGGCCATTCCAAACCCCATATAGGCTGCGCTGAACACCTGGTTACGCAGCCCGGTCGGGTGAATCACCGTCCCACAGTCAGCCACTCCTACATAATCCAGAACCTGAAACTTGCCGGTTTCCAGGTCCAGTTCAATCTGGATGAAGCCGGCGGCCAGCGCCGGTACCGTGCCGTCCTTGGGCAGGTTATCCCGTGCCACGCCGATCAGACCCGAGCCGGCCAGTCCCGCCACCGATCTCGCGGTCATCTCATTGATGTCTTCAGGCGCCACCTCACCGCTGTACTTTCCACCCAGCTGAATGGCCCGGGTCGCCGCTTCGGCATAAGTCAGCTGCCGGGTCGGATCGGTGCGCGAAAAGACCCGTTCCTCGCCGATATCGTAATCAGCCGGATTTCCGCCCAGGTCCAGGGCCGCAATCTCTTTGAGCTTCTCCACAGCGTCCAGGGCCGCCACGTAATTGGTGCGGGTCATGGTAAAAGAGGTATTGCTGCCAAACTGTCCCAGGTTCCAGGGCAGATGACGGCGGCTGTCACCCCGTTCCACCTCGCAGTTTTCCCAGCGGCATTTGAGAACCTCCGCGGCCACCCGAGACGTGCCGGTATGGGAATAGGTACCCAGATTTCCAACCCCGGTATGGATGTGCAGTCTGCCATCGGGAGTAATCCGTACCAGACCGTCGAAGCCGTTACTGCCGGCGGAATGGTAGGCCTGACCCACACCGACACCGATCACCTTATTGCCGTCACGGCGCCCGTTACGGGCGATTTTTTCCTGCCAGCCGAACAGTTCCGCCCCTTTTGCCAGCGCCTCCGGCAGGTGGGCACTGGTCAGCGTGCTCCCGGCATCTCCGTACCGGGAGTTCGAATCCGGGGCATTGATGGACCTGATCTGCAGCGGGTCCAGCCCCAGCTCACGGGCCGCCTTGTCCAGTAACGGCTCAATCGCAGCGGCGATCTGATTCTGCCCCGGGCCGCGCTGTGGTCCCTTCATCGGGGTATTGGTGAACACCGGAACGCCGCGGAAGCGCATGGCCAGGGGCTGATAGACCAGCGACACGGCGTCACCAGCGGACAACCAGTCCGAAAATCCAATATTGGCACCATTGTCCTGTACCACGTAGAGATCCATGGCGGTAATGCGCCCGTCGGCGCGAAAGCCGATCCTGGCCCGGCCCTGAAAGCCGTGCCGGGCTGACCCGATGTAGTATTCCTCTTCCCGCGAAATTCTTAACATCACCGGTCGCCCGCTCAGGCGCGACAGGTGCGCTGGAATGGACATGGACGGATAGCCCGAACCTTTCGAGCCGAACCCGCCGCCACAGAATTCGGCGATGAAAACCAGGTCTTCTGGAGGAATTCCAATGTAAGCGGCCAGCGCCGGGACCGGGAAACTCTGGCTCTGGCTGGAACCGTACAGATAACACTTGCCGTTCTGCCAATAGGCCATGGCCGAGCGCGGTTCCATGGAGAGATGGGAATTGCTGGCAGTGACGAAGCTTTCCTCAATGATCAGATCGGCCTGTCCGAAGCCGGTATCCAGATCCCCCACAGTCCACTCGCGGACCGGCTCTCCGGTTGGCAGATGCGCACCAGCCTGATCGAAATCCTCCCGACTCCAGCGCAACGTGCGTATGTCTTCCTGGAGCGCGGAATTGCCGATATTGCCCTGCGGGTGCGCATTGGGCCCGTCGGGACTCAGACTGTGCAGCGGATCGACGGTGAATGGCAGGCGTTCGAATTCCACTTCGATGGCCGCGATGGCATCTTCGGCAAGCTGCTCCGAGATGGCAGCGACCGCGAGTACCGGATCGCCCACATAGCGGGGATTATTGGTGAGAATGGGGTTCTGCGCGCCGGTTACCTGGGGAACGTCATCGGCAGTCAGAACCGCCATCACACCGTCCATTTCCAGGGCCGCGCTCACATCGAGGCGGCGCACCCGGGCATGAGGCACCGGACTGGTAAGCAGGCGACTGTAAAGCATGCCGTCAACCTTGAAGTCCTCCGCATATTTTGCGGCACCGGTAACCTTGGCGTGCACGTCCGGGGGTACGAAATCCTTGCCGATCAGGGAGTAGGCCATGACTTGTTCTCCTCGTTGCTTTCTGGGAAGGATAAAAGCTAAAAACCTTACGAACAAGGCCCTTTGCTTTCCGGGCTGTTGCCCCGACTCCCGCTGCACCCAATTCTGTTGTCTATATCTATGTCAGGACAATCGACTCACGATAAATAGTTTCGGCAGAGAAATCGACAGCCGTGGGAACCTCAGAGTCACCGAGTGGAGAGTTCGGAATCCCTACTCAACGCCAACCAGCCCCTCGGTCAGTTCGATATAGGTCCCCCACGGATCAGTAAGAAAGGCAATCGCAATGCCCAGCGAGGCGACTTCGGTATAACCCCGATCGAGGCTGATTCCCCGAGCTTCCAGCTGCCGACAGAACTGTTCCAGATTACGTACTTCGAAACCGACGTGGTCCAGCGAGTGTCCGCGGGTCGGGACGACCGGGTCGCGGGTTGGCGCGAACGTCAGGTTGACGCCGGGCAGGTCGGCGGCCGGCTGACCGATCCGGGACCCTGGCAGGGCCCCGAATACATCGACATACCAATCGCGCATGGCCTCGTTTTCCATTCCTGACCAGTGAATGTGATGCAGTTGGATAGGTTGCGGGATTTCGGTATTTTCTATCAGCTCCACCTTGGTCTGGTCCGGCCCGAGCACGAAGGCGATGGTATTGCCACCGGGCCGGCTGGCGATTCCCTGGGCATCCACTTCGTAGACTGAAGGCAGCTCCTGCCTGGAAATCATCTCGTAGCCCATCTCACGCAGACGCGAAACCGTACTGTGGATATCCGTTGTCTCGAAGCCCACGTGATTGACTGCGGTTCCCCGCGAGCCACCCTCGGGAGCCCGCTCAGAGAACAGCACCAGCACGTTGGGAAATACGATCACTTCCCGGTTACCGGAGCCGAACGTGCTTAATCTGCCACCCAGTCCCTCCACCCAGAAACGCTGCTGCGCCAGCACATCGGTGGTATTGATGTGATGATGCCCGTAGGCAATCTCGCTGTTACGGGCAGCGGTCAATTGCGCCTGAGCGGAAACACTGGCCAGCAGAGTCAGGGCAACTACGATTAACTTACGCATGGTGAATCCTCGTTTAACGCAAAGCACGGCTGATCTGGAAGGTGGCCCACGCTATCACACTGCGGCGGACAAGCCTACCACTGACCCGGACCCCTCATTTCCAGTGTGCTGATCAGCATTCGCAATGACACCGAGGCCGGTTCCAACTCTGCCACGGTGCGAAAGTAATCCAGTAACTCGTCAGGTCGGTCGGGGATGGCAATACGCCTGCCCCGCTGCAAATTGAACAACTTGCCGTCTTCCATGACCAGGACGGTCAGGGCACCACCAAAGAAACTGGAAATTCCCGAGTCTATGACCAGCACGCGGCCTTGATAACGGGGTACGATGGTTTCGTAACCGGGAGTGTGACCGATCACCACGTACTCGACACCATAGGTTTCCAGCAGCAAGTCGACGAAGTCCGGCGCAACTGCCTCATCCTCCAGTGCCAGACCACGATACCAGAGTGGGCCCCGGTGATCGTCGCTGACCGGCTCGGAAAAGCGCTCGCTATCAAGCAGCTCTTCCCGTATTCGCGTATTGATTTTCCGCAGGCTCCAGCCCAGGTACCTGGGACTGATCCCGGCATGGACAAACAACATGTTGTTGAGTCGGATCGCGGTGTTGTTGCCGGCGACCCAGCTGCCGAATTCACCCTCCGGCCCCCAGCAGGACCGATGTTCCACGTAGCCCAGCGGAACTTCCTGGCGCTGACCGCGCTGGCGGCGGGAGACGTAATCATACAGAGAAGTGACCGGCTGACAGTCCCTGCCCTCACGGATGTCCTGTTGAAAGGCAGCGCGCAGGGATTCTGCTGAATCGCTGCGCAGAGCCTGGTATTCCCCCGGGTGAACGTACTGCAACTGCCCGACCATGTTCATGACTTCGTGATTGCCGATCAGGGCATGCACCCGGCCACCCGCCGCGATGGCCTGCGGTTCAATTTTCTGCAGGTGGCGGATGATACGGGCGCTGTCCGGGCCGCGGTCGGGAATATCACCGATCTGCACAAAATGGCTGCTGCCGCCGGCCCAGTTACCCTCCCCGTCGACCAGTCCGGTCAGTTGCAGGGCTTCCATATAGCCGCCGTAGTCGCCATGCAGGTCGCCCAGGGCAATAATCCGTTCCACCCCGTCCCACTGATCTTCGACGTCTGCTCCGGACCCGGTCCGGGCGGATCCCGGCTCGACCCCGGGAGTATCTGATGTTTGTTCCAACTCGTTCATAACAGGTCTGTTGGCGGCACTGGTTACCTGACCGGATAGGACCGTTTTCGGATCCCCGGGCGAAATACCGGTACCGTGGCTGGCCTTTCCAGTTTAGGGGGTGCCCGGGTGGAAAACAATTCGGTCTGGTCCCGTCACGTCAACAGCCCGGCAGTCTGGGGTGGTCAGCCCCCGATTATTCGGGTTCCGGGGACTCCTCTTCGGCACCCGGTGTGCGGATTGGTGTCGATGGGGCATTTTCCCTACAATGTCCGTTCAGAGTTTTCAGAGGTATCCATCGTGAAGCGTGCTACCCGATTTATTGTCATCTCGATTTTTCTTTTTATCCCTGGAATATCCGCCTACGCCCAGGACATTCAATCCTTGGAAGACGAAGCAGTGGCCTGGCTGCAGGAACTGATTCGAACCGACACCATCAACCCGCCGGGCAACGAATCCCGCGCGGTGGATTTTTACGCCCGCATCTTCGAAGCGGAAGGCATCGAGTATGAAACCGCCGAAAGCGCTCCGGGCCGGGGCAACATCTGGGCCCGCCTGAAAGGCGGCGACGAGCCGGGTCTGATCCTGCTCCAGCACACCGACGTGGTGCCGGCCGACGAGGAATTCTGGACTATTCCACCGCTCTCCGGTGATATCAGGGACGGGTACATCCTGGGCCGTGGAGCCCGCGACATGAAGGGCCTGGGCATTACCCAGCTGGCAACTTTCCTGAGCCTGCACCGGTCCGGACAACCGCTCAACCGCGACGTGATATTTCTGGCCACGGCCGATGAGGAGGCCGGGGGCTATTTCGGGGTCGGCTGGTTGATCGAAAACCGCCCGGAAATTTTCGCGGGGGCCGGCTTTCTGCTCAACGAGGGCGGCGGTGGCAGCAGTGAGGATGGCGAAATCGTATTCAGTACGGAAGTCACCCAGAAAGTGCCGGTCTGGCTGCGCCTGCACGCGGTAGATATCCCGGGTCATGGCAGCTCCCCCCGTCCCGACAGTTCGGTCACCCGCATCGTACGGGCCCTCAATACCATCCTCGATAACCCGTTTCCTCCGCGGGCGATCGGCCCGGTGGCTACCTATTTTCAATCCCTGTCAGTCACCATGGACGACGAATGGGGGCCGGCCTATGCAGACATTTCGCGGGCGATTCAGGACCCGGCTTTCGTGGAGAAACTGCACGCAGCGCGGGCCGGACATCACTCGCTGATCCGGGATACCTGCTCGATGACTCGGATGGAAGGCTCCAGCAAGATCAATGTCATCCCGCCGGAAGCCTGGGCGGAACTGGATTGCCGGGTGCTGCCGGATAAACCGGCCGAGCAGTTCATCGCTGAAATGCGCGACCTGGTCGCTCCCACCGGCGTTGAAGTGGAAGTCATCATGGCCTTTACGCCGGCCATCTCGGAAACCAATACACGGCTGTTTCAAGCCATCGAGAGGGTTACCGGTGAGCTGTATCCGGGCTCGCGTGTCCTGCCCTCGGTCAGCACCGGCTTTACCGACAGCCACTTCACCCGCGACCTGGGTATTATCAGCTACGGCTTCAACCCGTTGATCACCGAGAGTGGCGAACACACGGGTGTCCACGGCAATGACGAACAGGTACGGGAATCCGCGTTCCGCCAGGCCATCGGCGACTACTACGCGGTAGTACGCAACGTCGTCTACGACTGAGCTCCGATCCCGAAATAGGGACAGATCTATTTTCCGAGGGAAAATAGATCTGTCCCTATTTCGGAGCGTCGGGGAGGCTGGGCCGGCGGCAACTGGGCTTTGACTTTTGCCAGGCAGCCCCGTAATCTCGTCCTCCACAACAATGATAAGAAACCTCATAAAAGGAGGGCCCATGCTTCGGCTTAACCTTCTGCAGCACAGGCACCTTGCGGCTTGTCTGCCACTCCTGCTGGCCGCCATCGGCAGTGTCAGCGTCCCGGCAGTCGCCCAGGACGAGGGCAATCTTTACGACACCCCCTTCGATGTCAGTGCCGGGGAATCCTATTTCCAACGGCAATGCACCCGTTGTCATGGCCAGGACGCCAAGGGTAACGATGAAACCGGCGCTCCCGACCTGACCGGAAGTCTGCGGCGGGCCAGCTCTGACGCCGGCATCTTCAGCATCATCCGCCAGGGCATCGCCGGCACGGCAATGCTGCCGGTACCCATCGACACCCCCGACCCCACGGTCTGGCAACTGGTCGCCTATATCAATTCGCTGCGCACCGATCCAGCCAATATCGACCTGCCGGGAGACCCGGCGGCCGGCCTGGCGCTGTACAACGGCAAGGGCGATTGTGCGCGCTGCCATATGATCAACGGCAGAGGCGGACGACTGGGTCCGGACCTGACCCTGGTCGGTGAGCAACTGGATCCCGAGGAGCTGAAAACCGCCCTGACGGTGCCCGACGAAGACGTGGCGCCCCGCTGGTGGACTGTCAGGGTAACCCAGCGTGACGGTTCCGTGGTCGAGGGGTTGCGAATGGATGAGGATACTTTCGGGCTGCGTGTGATCGACGCCGATGCCAATCTGTGGTCGTTCCGCAAGAATGAAATCGATTCTTTCGAAGTGAATCAGAGTTCCACCATGCCCAGCTACACCCGGACACTGACCGAGAACGAAATCGACCACCTGGTCGCCTATCTCTTCTCTCTGCGCAAGGAGAACTGAGCATGAAACGCACCGCGATACTGTTATTGGTAACCGCCTTCGCCGGCCAGGCGATGGCCCAGCAACTGCGTGAGGCCCCCATTACTCCGGCCTTTACTCCCGTTTCCTGGGACCGGCTGATGAATGCCACCGACGAGCCCCAGAACTGGCTCATGTATTCGGGCACGCTGGACAGTCAGCGTCATACCTATCTGGATCAGATCAACCGCAATAATGTCGACCAACTGGAAATGAAATGGGCCTACCAGATCCCGGTCATCGACCGGGCGGAAACCACTCCGCTGGTAGTGGACGGCATCATGTTCATCACCGAGGCTCCCAGCAACCTGGTGGCAGTCGATGCGGTCACGGGGCGCCAGTACTGGCGCTACGACCATGAACTCCCCGACGATATCCGCATCTGTTGCGGACGCAACAACCGCGGTGTGGCGATTCTCGGCGAAACCCTTTACATGAGTACCCTGGACGCACACCTGGTGGCCATCGACGCCCGTACCGGCAACGTGCGCTGGGACGTCGAGGTAGCCAACTACGCCAGTGGCTATAGCAAAACGGCAGCACCGCTGATTGTGAAGGACAAGGTGGTTACCGGGATTGCCGGCGGCGAGTTCGGTATCCGCGGCTTTATCGATGCCTACGACGCGGAAACCGGTGAGCTGGCCTGGCGCACTTACACCACGGCCGGTCCCGACGATCCCAATGTATCGACCTGGTCAGGCGATTCCTGGCGCACCGGCGGCGCGGGCACCTGGATTACCGGCTCTTACGATGCGGACCTGGACCTGATTTACTGGGGCACCGGAAACCCCGGTCCGGACTGGAACGGCGATGTCCGATTGGGTGATAACCTGTATTCGGACTCGGCTCTGGCACTGGATGCCGACACCGGCGACATCACCTGGCACTTTCAGTTCACGCCCCATGACGTGCATGACTACGATGCCATCCAGGTTCCGATTCTGGCGGACATCAACTTCCAGGGCCAACAGCGCAAGGTGATGATGTGGGCCAACCGCAATGCCTTTTACTACACCATCGACCGCACCGACGGCGACTTCCTGGCCGGCAAGCCCTATGCCCTGCAGACCTGGGCCCAGGGGCTGGATGCCGACGGCCGCCCGATCCGGGCTCCGGGCATGGAGCCCACCTACGAGGGAGTGGTGGTCTCACCGGCCATAGGCGGCGGCACCAACTGGTTCTCGCCGGCTTTCAATCCACAGACCGGTTACTTTTACGTTAACGCCTTCGATGGCGAACAGCGTTTCTTCAAACGTGACGAGGATTACGAGGAAGGCGATCGGTTTACTGGCGGCGGTGGTCAATACATTCAGGCCATGGACACATACAACAGTGCGATCCGGGCCATCGATCCCGCTACCGCGGACATCGTCTGGGAGTTCCCCATTCAGCCCCGCTCCACCGCCGGCATCATGTCCAGCGCCGGTGGCCTGCTGTTCAGTGGCAGCGTCGATGGTTACTTCTTTGCCCTGGATGCCAGCAACGGCCGGGAACTGTGGCACATGTCACTGGGCGCCCGCGTACATGCCGCGCCGATGAGTTTCGCCGTGGACGGCAAGCAGTATGTAACCATCGCGGCAGGCAACGTGGTTTACACATTCGGCCTGCGGGACTAGACTCGCCGTCAGCCACCTCCGGGCCGGCGCAGAAAAAAGCGGGGCCGGTGCAGCATAGCCTGCTGCACCGGCCTTTTTTTGACCGTCCTGTTATTGAACTGCAATCTGAAAACCAGTACTGTTTCTCCCATGCCTCTGCGATTCATTCTCACTGCCATAATTATCCTCGGTGCGATTACCCTCTGGGTCAATCAGCCTCCTTCTCTTCCCGACTACTCCATCCCGCAGTCGGATGAAAGCATTACCAGAGGAGAATATCTGGTGCACGCCGCCGGCTGTATCAGCTGCCACCTGGCACCTGATGGAGGTGAGGCACTCAGCGGCGGGCAGGCATTACTGTCTCCGTTCGGCACCTTTTACGCGCCCAACATCACTCCGGACCCTGCTACCGGAATCGGCAACTGGACCGGTACCGATTTCATTGGCGCCCTGAAGCACGGTCGCAATCCCGATGGCGGGTTTTATTACCCGGCACTGCCTTACCGGTCCTACCAGGGCATGACCGACGAAGATGTACTGGCTGTTGCCGCCTACCTGATGCAACAGGAACCGGTAACAGCGACCGCACCGACACATGAGTTGCGCCCCTGGCTGGGTCGCTGGACATTGGGCTTCTGGAACCGGCTGGCCGACCTCAGTGAACCGGATTTTCCCGACTACGACGACCCACAGGTCGAACGGGGCGCCTACCTGGCCAGAAATCTGGGACATTGTGGCGAATGTCATACCCCACGCAGCGGTCTGGGTATTCCCCTTTACGAGCGGGAATTCAGTGGTGCCCCCCTGCCCGAGGGAGAGGCCGACGACATTACCCGGGAGGCACTGGGCGAGTGGAGCGAGGAGGACTTTGCCTTTTTCCTGTTTCTTGGCATCAAGCCGGATGGTGAGTTTGTCGGCGGCGAGATGGAACCGGTGATCGAACACAATACCAGCACCCTCACCCAGGAGGACCGGGAGGCCCTGGCGGCCTTTTTCCTGCGCCGCGGCAACGGCCCCTCGGAATGACCGAATTACCCAGGTCGTAAAAAAGCCGGCCTAGACCCCCGGTGTTACACCTGCAGGTCAAGGCCGGCTTCAGGGCAGGGTTACGCCTGACTGGTCAGTCGTCTACCCGGAATGTTTCGTGGCAGTTACCACAGTTGGCGCCGAAAGCACGAATGGCGCCAAGAGTCTCCATTCGGTCACCCCCGGCGGCTATATCAGCAAACTCATTGGCGCCGTCCACCAGTGCCTGGGCACGTTCCTGGAAGAGATCGAACTGCTCCCAGATGACCGGCAGGGCCTCGGTATCCAGGTCGAATTCACGGGTATCCATGGCCTGGAAAAGCTCCGGGATCATCGGCGCCATGGCGGCAATCCGGCGAGCATTACGCTCAGCGATGGCGGCATCGAATTCCACCGTGCCACGTGCCATTCCGCTGATGGTACCCAGGTTGTACCTGAACAGTCGAAACACCGACTGCCGGGTTTCCATGGCCTGCTGGGCCTGTTGTTCCGGCGTCGGGCCATCCTGGGCGCTGGACACCAGCAGAAAACTGGAACCCAGTGTAATCAAGCCGACTGTCAAAACTCTTTTGATCATAGTGTTACTCCGCGTTGCGATAAGTTTGCATTATTGTGCACGCTGCAGTGTTCCAATGCACGCCAATCCTGTCAACCGCAAGCACCGGCCACCGCAGCGATTGTTCCACCTGACCCGGGCAGTCCAGGCATACCCGATGCTCACCAAAATAGTGCACTGTTTTTTTTCAGGCAACCCGGGCATCACTATGGTAAGCCGCCGGATCAAGTGGATTGGTTCCGCGCCTGCGACAACTGGACAACTCCTCCCGGGCAGGCTAGGTTTAAGGAGCCTCTGATGAATTATGAAATTGCTCTGGCCTGCAGACGAGTTCACTGACGAGGCGACCTGTAGCCGGCATGCGTCGGCCTGTCAAGGCAAGTCAACGAATCCAGTGGGCTCGTCTAAAGCCCTCATCGGGCGGGGCCTGTCGGGCACTGCTGCGGTGTTGTCGCGCGCTTGGAAAGGGCTACGGCCATTCCCTGCGCACGACGCCTGGCAGCAGCGCTCGGCAGGCACCCGCAGAGCAGTTGCATAATTCATCAGAGGATCCTTAACCCAGCCATGACTTCGAAGCTGTCTTCCATCGACTGGGTAGTCATCGCCCTGTACCTGCTTTTTCTGATTGCTCTTGCCTGGTGGTTGTCCCGCCAGCAGGAAAGTCGGGAAGACTATTACGTGGGGGGCCGGCGTATCGGTGCCTGGCCGGTAGCGCTGTCGATCATGGCAACCCAGTGTTCCACCAACAGTATCCTGGGTGCTCCTGCGTTTGTCGCCTTTGCCGTCGGTGGCGGACTGGTGTGGCTGCAGTACGAGCTGGCCTTGCCGCTGGCCATGATCGGCCTGATTCTGTTCTTCATGCCGCTGTTCCGGCATCTGCGCCTGGTATCGGTTTACGCGTACCTGGAACAGCGTTTCGATCTTCCGACCCGCCTCACCCTGAGCGGACTGTTTCTTTTTATTCGCGCTTTCGCCACCTCGGTAACGGTCTACAGCATCGCTATTGTGGTCGATCTGATTACCGGGCTGGGCTTCTTCTGGTCGGTCATTCTGCTCGGCGCCTTTACCGTCGTTTATGACGTGCTGGGAGGTATTCGCGGCGTAATCCTCAGCGACGTCATCCAGTTGTTTATCCTGGTTGCGGTGCTGGGGCTGCTGTTCATGATGCTGATGGACAGTAACGGAGGCTTTCTGGCGATGCTGGGAAATCTGCCTGAAGAGAGGCGCCAGACTCTTGAATTTTCTACGCATGGACTGGGTGATGGCCAGACTTTTGCCTTCTGGCCCATGTTGATTGGCGGCGTGTTTCTCTACCTTTCCTATTACGGATGCGATCAGAGTCAGGTTCAGAGAACGCTCAGTACAAAAGGAATTGACGGCAGCAATCAGGCGTTGTTCCTGAACGGTCTGCTGCGCTTTCCACTGGTTCTGCTTTATTGTCTGGTGGGCGTCGGTATTGCCGGCTACGCCGCTGCCACTCCCGGATTCATCGAGTCATTGCCAGCATCGGGCGGCGAACCGGAGTACAACCTGGCGGTCCCGATGTACATGATCAATGCCCTCCCGCCGGGACTGGTGGGTCTGTCCATGGTGGCCCTGTTCGCCGCCGCCATGTCTTCGCTGGACTCGGTCCTCAATTCCCTCAGTGCCACCACCATGGAAGACTTCGTACGCCGCTATCATCAGCATCGTGGCAGACCCTGGTCGGAACATCGGGAGCTGGTGCTGAGCCGTGTCATTACCAGCATCTGGGGAATCATCACACTGATTATGGCATTCTTCGTCGGCGATATAGCCACGACGGTACTGGAAGCCATCAACCAGATCGGCTCCATGGCCAATGGCTCGATCCTGGCCGTATTCGCCCTCGGCCTGCTCACCACCCGGACCCACGGCAGCGGTGCCATCGCCGGCCTGATTCTCGGCATCGCCATCAACGGTTTGCTTTGGCTGTTCGTGCCCAGCGTCTCCTGGCTGTGGTGGAACGTCATCGGCTTCCTGGTCACCTTCGGCACCGGCATCCTGCTGGGTACGTTCTATCGCCCGTCTTCACAGCAGCTCTACGTCGACGGTCTGCAACGGGAAACCCTGGAACGCAGTGTCACCGAATACCTGAATACCGAAGCGTCGATCGATTGGAGAAAGCGCAGCGGGGTGTTACTGATCTGGTTTGTCTTATTGCTGTCAGTCCTGTTTTTAATGAGCTGACAATAATAATTACTGCGTGGAGTTGGCAGGAGGATCGCCTTGGGGGCCAGGGATAAGTTGCCGCAGCAACCTGCCCCGCTTCGCAGTTCCCTCGTTCGGTCAGTCGAAGGCGGATAAGGGGGGGAAGGGGGGGGGGGAGTCCTCAGGGACTGTCCCCTTTTCCCCTTTTCTCCCCGCCCCCACTTTTTCAGAAGTTGAGTTTGCTCTCCATGAACTCCAGATACTCGTTGGCCCGCAGCAGTTCCGGTTGCATGCCGATGGCCTCTTCACGGCTCAGGGTGACCGCATTGGTACTGGTGTTGCTGTTTTCCTGGATGATCACGGTAAAACCGACGAACGGCGAAGTACGAAACGTTACTCGGAAATTTCCCGCATCGACCGACTCTGCCACGTTCCCGGAACTGCCCTGCTGGGCGTCGAAAACCTCCTGGGTCCGGGCCAGGGCCTCACCGACCAGCACCGCGTCCGGTCCAGGCATGCGGGCGGCAACCGAAACCAGACCATTGGTCCGGTACACATTGATATAGGAAAGCTCCTCATTTTTCATGACCCGGTATTCAGTATTTCCCACTCTCTTCACCGACCATCTGAACAGATAATTGTCCATACTGAATTCCTGGGCCGTTACCAGGGCGGGCAGAATCAGCAACAACAGGGGGGCAGATATTTTCATAGGTGACTCCTCGACGGCTGCTTTGCGGATGACAGTTCCGCAGGCAGGCATTTTATTTCCTTGATACGCGATGACGGACGAAACTGTCAAGCCATTCGCCAGACTCAGTAATGCGGCGGCTTCGGCTCGAACCGGGCGGCCGGATTGTCGCGCTCGAAAACCAATTGCTCCAGGCGTTCCTCCAGCGCCGCCATGCGCCGCATCATCCGGTCCAGTAGTTGCCCCTGTTTGATCACCACCTCGTCCAGTTTCTGCAACACATCGTCCTGAAACTGCAGCCGGGTCTGCAACTCAACGATCTCTTCACTCCGGTCGACCATAGTCGGGCTCTCCTCTAAAATACTGAATTTCTGCAACCGCGTCCGGAAAACCGCCAATAACAATGAAAGTCCTGCGCAGATTCCTGGTTATCTTCGGCTCGCTGGTGGTCCTGCTGGTGATTCTTGCCTCGCTGGCCGGTTATCCGCCGGGCTATCTCATTGCTGCCCCCGGAGTGGGTACCGGTATCGGTGCGAAACTGCTTTGCAGCGCCCGCTACGTGTCCGGCTTTGACAGGGACCAGGCCTTTGATGACCTGGTGCAGTACTCTCCGATCCTGACCAACCTGTCCATCAGCTATGATGAGAATCGTAAAACCGTCACCACCTCCCTGTTCGGGTTCAGCGAAACTACCGCATCCTACCTGCCCGGCCTGGGATGCGCCATCGATTATGCCGGATTCGACGCCCGTGCAGCCGGGATGACGCCACCACAGACTGCCGCCGGGGCCGACTGGCCGGCAGGTTCCCGGGTTAATGCTCCACGCCAGGATATCCAGCAGCTACTGGAAAGCGAGATCGCCGAGGACAACGCCGCCGGCCTCAATACCCGGGCCCTGTTGATAGCCCGGCACGGCAGCATTGTGGCGGAATCCTATGCCCAGGGTGTCGATTCGACTACCCCACTGCTGGGCTGGTCGATGTCCAAAAGCCTCAGCTCCATCATGCTCGGAAACCTGGCCTATCGAGGTCTGCTAGACCTGACGGCGACACCCGGTTTTCCTGAATGGGCAGCGGACGGACGGGCGGCCATCAGCATCCGGAATCTGCTGAATATGACCGATGGACTGGATTTTTCTGAACGCTACGACCCTGGCGACGACTCCACCGCCATGCTGTTCACCGTCCCTTCCGCTTCCGCCTATGTCCTGAAAAAACCGTTGGCCCATCCTCCGGGAACCTGGTTCAACTACAGTTCTGGAACTGCGAGTCTTTTATCCCTGATCTATTTCAACAGCACGGGCGGAACCCTGTCGGCCAGTTACCGGGATTTCATGGACAACATCTACCGGCCGATGGGCTTTCAGAATGCCGTCTTCGAAGTGGACGCCAGCGGCGTATTCATGGGCAGTTCGTATTTCTATGCGTCAGCCCGTGACTGGGCGAGAATCGGCCAGTTGATGCTCGACGACGGCGTCATCAATGACCAGCGCCTGGTCAGCGGGAGCTGGGTGCGCGAAGCCACCACGCCAAACTCCTCAGAAAACGAAAAGGCCTATGGTTTTCAGTGGTGGCTGAATCGCGGCGACGCCCGCCTGCGCTGGCCCGATCTGCCGGAGCAGGCTTTTGCCGCCCAGGGTAATCGCCAGCAATGGGTGATGGTGATCCCTTCTCAAGACACCGTCATAGTGCGACTGGGCTGGACTGCCGGTTACTATCCGGTCAACCGGCAGTTTGCCCGGATTCTCGACGCACTGTAGAGGTGGCTACCGGTTTATCCAGGAGCGAGACCGGAGGTTAACGAAAAAGACCACCGGCCTCTCGACCGGTGGTCTTTATTGAAAGATCAGACAACAATCAACGTTGTCTATGTCGAGCCTTTATTCTTCAGTAGCAACGACGCCGGTATCGGATTTCGGAGAGCCGTCGCCGTTAAAGCCCATTACCTCATAACGGCGCCAGCCGGCAAGGATTCCACGCAGTCCATGATTGCCTTCATGACAGGCGTACTCGTAGACCGGATCCTGTGAGCGGCGCAGTGGCAGTCTGGCTGACCAGCTTTCGTCCCAGGTCAACGGATCCTCCACGGTGAAGTCGTACTCCAGCGTTTCAGAATCCACGTAACGGAAATGCTCGGTGACTTTGGCCTGGTTGGACATGCCGCGCAGATTGTAATCGTGGTACCAGTTTTCGGTCTCGATGACCAGTTCATCACCTTCCCAGTGAGCGATGGAATCACCCTCCCACTTCAGCTGCTTGTCACTGTGTTGGTCAGCATAGGGAATAATGCGCGCCGAGTGCACCATTTCATTGAGGATCATCACGTAATCCCTGGTCTGCACAATCTGCATGTTGTTGTTGTAGGAGCCGGGAATCATGGGCGGACCACCGACGAATCCGGTAATGCAGCGGTCCACCGTGGTACGTCCCTCCGGTCCGGCACTCTCGAATACCATCTGACTGTATTCAGCCTGCCGTTCGCGGCCGATTTCGTTGGGTGGAGGAATGCGTCCGTTGGGTGGATCGTAGATCAGCGAAGTACGCCGTGACGCAATAGTTTCGTTACCGCGCTCGTACCAGAATTCGTTGTAGGAAATAACTCCCGGCGGGTATCCGGCGCCACCGACCGAGTCGATGATCAGGTCGCGATTCTGGCGCTGGTTTTCGAAGGCTTCCCACTCTTCCGCTTCTTTTGCCGTCAGAGTTGCCTTGTTGGCCAGTTCCGGCGGTCGGTTCAACGGGGTGATGGTCCGGAACGTGTAAGTGCCCTGAAAATCCGGCTGCCCGTACTCGGTGCGCGGAATATCGTTGTTCTGGGCCAACAGGGCCGGCGCTGCGAGCATGCCGCCACAGGTGAGCCACAAGGCTGCAAGTGCTTGCTTTTTCATGAAATCCTCCATGTTCTAGTTCTAGTCGGGGGATGAGTGACAACTATCCGACGAAAGGTACGCCCCTGCGGGTATTTTTTCAAGCCCGATCAACCGGATAGTCCTTTTTTTCAGGCGGTCGGCAGCTTGGTGGCGCGCTTACGGGGCTGCCGGTCCAGCGGCGCGCCAGTGCTCGGCCAGGGCCTGGCGGTCAAGCGACCGGCCGCCCTGGAATACCAGGGATATACTACGCGTGTTGCGGATGTCGTCCAGTGGATTGGCATCCAGCACGATAAAGTCAGCCTGCTTTCCCACCTCCAGCGTACCGAGATCATCCAGGCCAAGTCGCTGCGCCGGGCTGCGGGTAGCGGCAATGATGGCCTGCCGTGGCGACATGCCGAGACGCACGAAAATCTCCAGCTCCCGATGGCCGGTATAGCCGAAAAAATGATCCGGTACCGCGCCGGCATCTGTGCCCAGCAGAATTTCCACTCCGGCTGCCAGCAGGTGCCCCATGGACTCCCGCAGTTGCAGTTCCTGCCCGGGACCGGGAGGGGTCACCCGACGCTGGCTAAAGGCGTCCCGCAGCCGGGCGACGACTGCCGGGGGCAGCGTCTCCTGCAGGAACGGGTCGTCTGCCACCGGCTCAAAGCGCAACTCTCCCAACCCCAGGTTGGGAACCACGAAAGCGCCAGCAGCGGCAATCCGATCCGCCAGCCGCCGATCCAGGTCCGCACCCAGCCGGCCGTGCAGAAAGCCGTTGACACCGGCCTCGAGCAGGTCCGGCATATCACTGGCATATTGTTGATGCACAAACACCCGCAAACCCAGGCGCCGGGCCGCGCCGAGCAGCGGACGATAGATTCCCGGTGCCAGCTTTTCCTGGCTGCCGCCCCGGTCATCGACCCAGATTTTGATGAACGGGATACCTTCCCCGGCGACTGCCTCTGCCGCCGCAACCGCCTGCTCGGTATCCGCCAGACCGGTCAGCACCGTCATGCCGGTCCTCGCCTCGATGGCCAGCGCCTGTTCCAGGAAACGGTCATTGGGTCCCTGACCAGGTGGCGCCATCCCGGCCGCAAACAGGAACCGCGCCCCACCGAGGCTGCCCTGTTGCTGGTCCTGCTGGATAGACAGCGCCAGCTGGTGGGGATCGCTGCCGGCGGAAAACACCGCACTGAATCCGTAATAGCTGTAGTGATCGAGGTGATCGGCCAGGTTTTTCCGTGAGTAATTACCTGCCCCCCAGCTGGTATAGCCTTCGTAACCCAGGTGGGCGTGGGCGTCGATCATGGCCGGCATGATGGTCTTGCCTGCCAGGCTCACAGTTGTCGTGCCGGCTGGAACGCTGATCCCGCCGACCGGTCCCAGCGCGGCAATTCGGCCGTCCTCAACCAGCATGGCCGCATTTTCTATCTCAAATTCCACATCAGATTCCGGACCGGCTGCAGTCAGCAGCCTGGCGCCGGTGTAAAGTACCGCCGGGCCGGGACTGCCGGCACCGGCATCGTCCACAGCGGATTGAGCCAGGCCGCCGGTTGCTGCGCCCAGACTCGTTAACAGAGCCGTCAACAGCATGATTGACTGGCGCATCAGGATGGCGAAGGAAGATAAGACTGATTCTACTTTTGTCAGATTTGGCAAGGTCGGCTCCCGGACTGAAAAAAACCAGTTGGAAAGTCGAGTATAGCGGGCGGCAGGACAAAAAAAAGGCCCCGAGGTGGGGCCTTGCAAGCAGCGTTAAACAAGGTTCGTTCAATGCTGGAGAGAATTCGGTTTGATGCTGTCGCCGGGAGCGTCTCGACCGGTTCAGCGGACCGCCGATCACCATCGGCCGGGCCTGGTTACTGGTTGCCGGTGGGGGGAACAGCGCTTCCCCGGTTCACATCGGCTGTACAATCAGTCTTGATAGCGTAGTTGCAAAGTGCGGGCCAATATTTTTAACTTATTGTTATTTAAAGAAATAGACAAAATTCAACTCCCGATCAGGTACATTCCATGCCGCTTCCAGGCATTCTCCGGACAGCCTGGTGCCTTCTTTCGGTGCATAAGTCTCCATTCCGCACCGCCCTGTATCCGGGGAGCTGCCGGAGTGGGTTCAGCTTCTTGACAACATCACGGGCAGAGTCCATTTTTCCCTCTCGGCAGTTTTCGGGACGGAGTATCGGGTTGTGACAGAGAAGCCCTTCGACATCATCATTTACGGGGCGACCAGTTTTGTCGGCAGGATTCTCTGCCACTACCTGAATGAGTCACTGACTGACAGCGATCTGCACTGGGCGATGGCCGGACGCTCGAAAACCCGGCTGAATCAGGTAAAGGTGAGTCTCGGCAAACCTCACCATAGTGTCGCCTGTATCGTGGCGGACGCCGATGACGAGGAAGCACTGCGTCGCCTGTGCCGGAAAACCCGCGTGGTAATCAGCACCGTGGGGCCTTATGCCCTTTACGGGGAGACTCTGGTCAGGATGTGTGCGGAGTGCGGCACCGACTATTGCGACCTGACCGGCGAACCGCAGTGGATACGCCGCATGATCGACCGGTACCAGACGACGGCACAACGCTCGGGAGCGCGGATCGTACACTGTTGCGGTTTCGACTCCATCCCTTCGGACCTGGGCGTCTATTTTCTTCAACAGGTCGCGAAAAAGCAGTTCGGCGACTACTGCCAGCAGGTGAAGATGCGCGTGAAAGGCCTGCAAGGGGGCGCCTCCGGAGGCACGGTAGCGAGCCTGGTTAATGTATACCGGGAAACGGCGGGTGACCGGCATGTGCGTGACGAACTGCAGGATCTCTATTCACTGTGCCCACAGCCTGATGAAGCCAGGCCCATCCAACACAATGTCGGGGTGGAATACGATCCCGATTTCGATTCCTGGGTCGCCCCTTTTGTCATGGCCCCCATCAACACCCGCGTGGTATTGCGTACCAATGCGCTGTTAAACCCTGGCTACCACCGTAATTTTCTTTACGATGAAGGGGTCCTGACCGGCGACACTGGCGGCAAAAAGCGGGCTCGCCGGATTGCCTGGGGCCTGCGGTTGTTGCAATGGGCTATGATCGTGCCTCCTTTGCGCTGGCTGGTCCTGAAATTTCTACCGCAGCCTGGCGAGGGTCCGACCCCGGAACAACAACGCAACGGTTTTTTCGAACTGCGTTTCATAGGTCATACCGAGCAGGGGCAAAGTCTGCAGGTCAGGGTCAGCGGAGATCGCGACCCGGGCTATGGGGCCAGCGCCAGAATGCTGGCCCAGGCCGGTATGTGCCTGGCTTTCGACGTTTCCAGAACCAGCCTGCCCGGCGGATTCTGGACACCCGCGACAGCATTCGGCAAAAAGCTGATCCGCCGGTTGATCGAGCAGGCCGGCCTCAGCTTCCAGCTGCTGGGTCGAAAAAACCAGTCTGCAGCGGGCGCGGAATCGGGCTAGGCAGGATCGTTCGTCATACTCCACACGGATTAATTGGCTATCCTGATCCCTGCCTGCGCTACAATTGCGGTCTGAGCAGAATTCCCCGAACTAAAAACCAATCGCGTTCCGATGACCCGGTAACGCCGCACCGAATGAAGTTGAAACCGATGCCCAAAAAATGTCGCATAGTGCCCTGTCTGATCACAACCCTGAGCCTGATGGCGGGGACCGCGTTGGCCCAGGCGCCAGACGATGTGCTGGAGACCGAGCTTGAATACCAGCAGGATGCAGGCCAGAGCCAGGATCGGGTCGCAGCACTGGATGACGAGACTATGGGTCTGGTCGCTTCCTACAACCGCGAAATTGAACGTTACCAGGACCTGGAGACCTACAACGAAAACCTGCGTCAGCTGCTGGACAGCCAGCAGGCCGAGCGCAACCGAATCCAGGCCGAACTGGGTGAGCTGGAAGTGATCCGCCAGCAGATCGTGCCTCTCATCGTCGAAATGGTGGATGTGCTGGACCAGTTCGTGACGCTGGACCAGCCCATGCTGAGCGAGGAGCGGCGGGCACGGGTGGCGTCATTACGCTCCGTCATTGCCAGGGCCGATGTGGATATCGCGGAAAAATACCGACGCGTCATTGAGGCTTACCAGATCGAAGCGGAATACGGCCAGACCCTCGAAGCTTACGAGGCTCCCACCTTGATCGATGGCCGTGAAGTCACGGTGGATTTTCTGCGGGTGGGCCGGGTCGGACTGTTCTACCTGAGCCTGGATCGTCAGCAGGCGGGAATCTGGGATACCCGGACCGGCGACTGGGAGCTCTTGTCCGATACCTATCTGGACGCAATCGAGTACGCGGTCCGCGTGGCCCGTGAACAGGCACCACCAAACCTCATCGATCTACCGTTGTGGACCAGGGGGACAGATCAATGAGAATACCGGTTCCCGCTCTGCTATTCCTGTTGCTGCTGCCTGGAATCGATGTCCGGGCCCAACCGCCTGCGGGTCAATCCGGCGACCTTGATCGCCCGCAAACCATTCAGCAACTGATTGAATCGGTCCGGCAGGGCTCGGCCCAGCGCCGTACCGAACTACAGGAACGGGAACAGCGCTTCATCGACGCGCGGGATCAGCAGACAGCGCTACTGCAGGAGGCGACGTCCCGGCGCCAGGAGGCGGAGGCCGAAGCCGACCGGCTGCGAGAAGCCTACGAACAGGGTGAAGACGAACTGACCGGGCTGGAAGATTTATTAACTGAACGTTCTGGAAATCTTACCGAGGTTTTTACCGTGGTCAACCAGGTGGCCGGGGACGCGCTGCCCATGGTACAGAATTCACTGGTATCCTCGCAGCTGGAAAACCGTCTGCCGCTGTTGGAAAAACTCAGTTCCACCGAGTCACTGCCCAGCGCCGACGAACTCCGGCAGTTGTGGCTGCTGTTGCTGGATGAAATGAACTATAGTGGCCAGATCGCGCGCTATGAGGCTCCGGTAATCACTGCCGGCGGTGAACTGGAACCACGTCAGGTCACCCGTATTGGTACTTTTACCGCGCTTTCAGACGGCCAGTATTTGCGCTTTCTCCCGGAAAGCGGTCGCCTGCTGGCCCTTGCGCGACAGCCGCTGGGCGTGGACCCGCGCGCCACCCGCTCCTTCGAAAATGCCGACAATACGCTGTCCCCCATAGCCATCGATCCGTCACGGGGCGCAATCCTGTCGCTCATTGTGCAAACCCCGGAGCTTTCCGAACGGTTGCAACAGGGTGGGGTAATCGGCTACATCATTCTGGCACTGGGTGCGATCGGGGTGCTGCTGGGACTGGAACGGTTGATAGCCGTGCTGATTGCCGGCCGGCGCACTCACATTGCACTGGCAGACCAGTCCACGCAGGGTACCCATGCCATTTATCAGTTGCGACGCATTTCCGGTGACCCGAAGTTACTGGCCGATGCCGAAGCCATGTCTGCCAGAATGGACGAGATCGTTACCACGGCCGCGCAGAAACTGCGCCGGGGTCTGGCCACCCTGTCGATATTCGCGGCAGTCAGCCCCCTGCTGGGCCTGCTGGGCACTGTAACTGGCATGATCGAAACTTTTCAGGTCATCACCCTGTTCGGCGCCGGCGATCCGCGTCTGATGTCAGGCGGTATTTCCCAGGCACTGATCACTACCCAGTTGGGGCTGTCGGTCGCCATTCCCCTGCTCCTGATTCACAGTTTCATTCAGGGTCGCACCAACAGCCTGATCACCCGACTCGATGAAACTGCTGCCGACCTGTTCGCCCGGGGCCGGGCTGGAGATTCCCGGGATGCTGGCTGAACTGTTCTACCAGAGTGAGCTGCTGGCCGGTGGCTGGGTCATGGTGGCAATTCTGGTGCTGTCCACCCTGATGTGGATCCTGATCCTGGACCGCTACCTGTTCCTGTGGCGACAGGAAAAAACTCTGGCCCGGGAAATAGTCTCCCGCTGGCAGGCCAACCGCAGCGATAGTCAACTGGCCAACCGACGGCTGCGGGCCGGCCTCACTGCCACTTTTCAAAGCCGGCTCTCCACCTGGATCGGCACCATTCAGGTCATCACCGCAATCCTGCCGCTGCTGGGTCTGCTGGGGACCGTGTCCGGCATGATCAAGACCTTCGAGGTCATGACCGTGTTCGGTAACGGTAATGTGCGCGGCATGGCAGAAGGCATCTCTCAGGCCCTGGTAACCACCATGGCTGGCCTGCTGACCGCCGTGGCCGGCATGTATTTCGCCAACGATCTCCAACAGCGGTTCGACCGGGAAACGGAACGGCTGGCCGAAGACCTGGATGCCAACGGGGGGCCGGACGATGATTAAACTGCATACCCGGGAAGAAGGTGGCAGTGCCGCCATCAACCTGACACCACTGATCGACATGGTTTTCATCCTGCTGATTTTTTTCGCAGTGAACTCCACCTTCGTCAAGTTTCCGGGGGTCGACGTGGATCAACCGGTGGCCCGCTCCGCAGTAGTCTCCCAGGCGGCAACCATCCTGATCGCTGTGACCGAGAACGGGGAAATCTGGATCGATCGAAACCAGGTGGATATCCGCCGTCTGCGCGGTGTAATAGAGCGCCTTTTTGTGGAGACACCTGACGCCTCGGTTGTAGTGCTGTCCGATCAGAACTCCCGTACCGGCGTGGTGGTCGAAGTTATCGACCAGGCGCGGCTGGCCGGTGCCGATAATGTGGCACTTGCGGCAGCGGCACCGGGTCAGGATTTCGGGCAATGAAACTGCTGCTGGTGCTGATCCCCGCAGTCCTCATCAATCTGGGACTTTTCCTGCTCATGGACAGCATGGTTTCCAGGGACTCGACCCGGGTCGTGAACCTGATCGACACCCAGCCCATCGAATTCATCCGTACCGCCGTCGACGAGGAAACCCGCACCCGGGACCGGCGCACCCCGCCTCCTCCGAAACCCCGGGAAATCCAGCGGTTGCAGGCTGACGTGCAGACCATCGCCAACCGGGTGTCGGCGCTGCCAGCCAACGTGGCTTCCTACGAGGTCACCAGCCTGCTGGGCGAAGGCGCCGGCGTGGTGCTGGGTCAGACCCTCATGGAGGGCAGCGTGATGGATCTGGATGTGATGATGGCGGAAGACCTGATCCCCCTGACCATGCTGCCGCCACAGTATCCGCCGGCAGCACGCATGCGCCAGATCGAGGGCTGGGTGGACCTGCTGTTCACGGTCAATGCCGACGGCACCGTGAGCGACCCGGTGGTGGTGGAAGCGGAGCCAGCGGAAATTTTTAACGAAGCCGCCATGAACGCTGCACGGCGCTGGCGTTTCCGGCCGGTAATCAGAGACGGCGACGCGGTGGATACACTGGCCGAAATCCGCATAAACTTCAGCCTGGACAACGGCAGATGATCAGGCTGTTGATCGTAGTACTGGTGCTCCTCGCACTGCCGCTGACCGAGGCGGCGGAACGGCTTTCAGCGCGCCTGTCTCAACGCCTGTTCGTCATCATGGACCGGGCCAGCGACGATCCGGCAGCGGCACTGGAGGATCTACGCCGGTTGCTGGAAAGTCGCAGCATGAGTCCGGCTGAGAAAGGCTATATTGCCTATGAACGAATCGGCCTGCTGATTCAACAGGATCAGTCTGAATCAGCCCTGCAGGAGCTGGAGGCGCTGCGAAGCGATGACTCCATTACGTTTATCCCCAGGCTGCGGCGGCTCTATGCACAACTGCTGCTGATGAACGATCAGCCGGAACCGGCCCTGGAACAACTGGAAATCTGGTCCCGGGAAGCCGAAGATCCGCAGCCTGCCGAACTGGTGTTAATGGGGTACACCTATCTACAACTGGAGCGGTTCGCGGAGGGAGCCCAAGTTCTGGAACGATCAATAGCCATGACAGAAAACCCTCCGCCTCAATGGTCGGAACTGCTTGCCTATGCCTACACACGAAGCGGTCGTGCCAACAATGCAATTGAATTGTTGAAAAATCTGATCGCCGAACAACCGGATCAGGCCGGCTGGTGGCGTCAACTGGCCAGTATATTCCTGTTGATAGAAGACACCCCCAGAGGAACGGCCGGGCTGGTGATAGCCTCCCATCTCGAAGAGCTGAGTTTTGACGAGATTCGCCGCCTGGCCGGCCTGTTCACCAGCCTGGGAATGCCGGCTGATGCTGCCATGCTGTTTTCCCGGGCCATGGCGGAGCGCCTGGATCAGGATCCGCAATCCGTCAGTTTCGATGATCACATGCTGCTGGGAGAAATGTGGATGCTGGCCAGAGAACTGGACCTGGCGGTGGCTTCCTTCGCCAGGGCAGCACAGCTCGAACCAACCAGTGAACCCTACCTCAAGACCGCTCAACTGTACCTGCAATGGGAACGGTATGGCGAAGCTCGCGAGTCATTGTTGCAGGCATTGCGCCTGGCTGCAGAATCCGAGCGCGGTCAGATTAGTTATTTGCTCGCCGTTACCGAAATCAATCTGAACAACCTGCAGGCCGCCAGTGATCTGCTGCTGCGTCTTAAAAATAATCCCGCTTATGCTGAGCGGGCGCAGCGGCTGGATTCGTTTGTCAGCAATCGTCTTGCCGAACCGTTAAACCGCTAGCAGCGGTTCGATCACCACTCTGCGGTGAATGCAGACAGATCTGCTAAAAGGTTGATTTTTTTATCGCTTCAAGGCAAGTTGCGGAAGTATTTTCAACATCCACTGATTCAAACCACAAAGGACCCCGCTATGCCCAAAGCCATCCTCGTCGAAAAAACCGGCGCCCCTTCAGTGATGAAATTCCGCGAAGTGAGCCTCGGCAAACCCGGTAAGGGTGAAGTCACCGTGCAGGCCAAGGCCATTGGTGTCAATTTTATCGATATCTATCAGCGCACCGGACTGTATGCTGTTCCGCTACCGTTCACCCCGGGCGGAGAAATGTGCGGAGTCGTCATCGAAGTGGGTGCCGGGGTCAAAGGACTGAAAGTGGGTGACCGGGTAGCCACCGGAACAGCCGGGACCGGCTGCTACGCCGAAGCCGCCAATCTGGATGCCGGTAAGCTGGTGAAGATACCCGAGGAGATTTCCGATGCCGAGGCCGCGGCCATGATGCTGAAAGGCCTGACCGTACAGTATCTGATATGCCAGACTTACCGCGTCAAAAAAGGCGACACAATTCTGGTTCAGGCCGCTGCCGGTGGAGTCGGCCTGATTCTCTGTCAGTGGGCCAAGTCGCTGGGTGCCACGGTGATTGGAACGGTTGGCTCAGACGTCAAGGCCAGACTGGCGAAATCGCACGGTTGTGACTATCCGATCAATTACACCAAGCAGGATTTCGTCAAGCGGGTCAAAGCCATCACCAAGGGCAAGGGAGTCCCGGTGGTTTATGACTCCATCGGCAAAGACACCTTTCCCGCTTCTCTGGACTGCCTGCAGAAGCGCGGACTGTTTGTTACTTATGGCAATGCATCCGGACCGGTACCCGCATTCCCGCCAGCGATGCTGGCACAGAAAGGTTCCCTGTTCATGACCCGGCCCACCCTGTTCAACTATGCCAGTACGCCGGAAGAACTGCGCAGGATGGCCAACGACCTGATCAAGGTGGTGAAATCCGGCGCCGTGAAGATCGAGGTGAATCATCACTATGCGCTGAAGGATGCCGCCAAGGCCCATCGGGACCTGGCCGCGCGCAAGACCACCGGTTCCATCGTGCTGGTGCCTTAGGCTGAATCAGCTGCTCCGCAATCCGGACGCCGATTACATGCATCCGGATTGCGGAATCGAGTCGAAACTGACGGCGATTGTCCCCGCCATGGCATTGGATTCCGGGTAATCTCCCTGCATGTCGCCCTTCATCCTTACTGCCGTCCTGCTGGCGGCGCTGTTGCACGCCATCTGGAATGCCCTGATCAAGGTCAGTGGCGATCGCCTGGTGGTAATGGCGGTGACAGCCTTCTCCACTTCCCTGCTGGCCCTGCCGTTTGTATTCCTGTTGCCGGCGCCGGAACGGGCCAGCTGGCCCTTCCTGTTTCTGTCGATGTGTATTCATACCACTTACATGACGATGCTGGTGCGGGCCTACGGACACGGCGATTTCGTGCAGATCTATCCGCTGGCGCGGGGCTCGGCGCCGCTGCTCACCGCGCTGCTGGGTTTTCTGCTGTTACAGGAGTCGCTTTCCAGCAACGAAATGGCGGGGATGGCACTGATAGTGGCCAGTATTCTGGGCTTCGCCGGCGAACGCATCGGTGGCATCCGGCAACTGACCGGCGCTGCGCTGGGTTATTCGCTACTGACCGGGCTCTGTATTACCGGATACTCGCTGGTAGATGGCCAGGGCGCCCGCCTGGCCGCAAACAGTCACTCCTACACTGCCTGGATGTTCCTCCTGCATGGCATGCTGTTTCCGCTTGTCGCCTGGCTCAGGCGTCGTGGACAGTTATTTTCCAGCGCCCGCAGAGTCTGGAAACCAGGCCTTGCGGTGGCGATTATCTCCGCCCTTGCCTACTGGATTGTGATCTGGGCTTTCAGTCAGGAACGAATCGCGCCGGTAGCAGTGTTAAGGGAAACCAGCGTGGCATTTGCCGCCGTGATTTCGGCCTTCATCATCAAGGAGAAACTGACCCGGATGCGGGTACTGCTGATCCTGTTGATCATTGCTGGTATAGTCCTGCTGGCAGGCTGAAGATCACGCCGACCGCAGTTTAATCGGGTGCGGCGCGGGTCAGAGCGGTTGTCTGATCGCCTTTTGACGGAACCTCTGAATTCACGAACTCAAAGGTTAACTAGCTGGCTCTCCGGTCGTGTCATAATCTGAATTGCTCACTAAAGTATCAAGGATGCGAGCAGTACCTGTCACTGAGCACGTTCGAGACAGGGACGTCGAGAACCAGCGCACATGAACGTGCGTTTGCGATCCTCAGTGACAGTTACTGCTCACGTCCCTACCCGTCGGACCAGATTTCAAATTGAGAAACTAACGATTTTCCCAAATACACGGAGACTCATCGATGAACAGCAATAGAATGAAAAAGTGGATCGCTATTGCCGTGGTAATACTGGCCATCGCCTACGTCGGGCAGGTGGTCTATTTTGAGGCCAATCTCGGTTATAACCAGCCGCAGAATCAATCCACTATCGTCATCGCCACCTTCGATGGCGACCAGACCCGACATGAGCGGGTGGTGCGCCTGGTTGAGATCGATGGGAAGGCCTACGTGGCGGCCAATCACTGGCCCCGCGCCTGGTATCATCAGGCCCTGGAAAACCCCGCTATCGAAGTGATGATGGAGGACAAGTTTGAACCCTACCGGGCGGTGCCACTCGAAGGCGCGGAAGAGGAAATGGTGCGGAATACCTACACCGTGAATTTTGAATTCCGCTTCCGCACCGGATTCCCACCGCGCTATTTTCTGCGTCTGGATCCGGCTTGACAACGGATAGTGCTCAGAAACGACCACCACGATTCTACCGGCCTGTAATCTCCAGTTATGTAGGCTGGCAGTATCAGCAGGCCTTTTACCGGGAATAAAAAAAACCGGCCACGACAAGTCGTGGCCGGCTGAACTGTCAGAAAGATCTGACTAGAAGTACCACATCAGGCGGCCATAGAAATTACGGCCCAGCCCAGGCATCCGGTAGCGCAACGGAATATCAGGATTGTAGGCCCGGTTGTAACCGGCCAGGTGATCCTCGTACTCCTTGTCAAACAGGTTTTCGATACCCACACCAATTTCCAGATCCGGTGACAAATTGATCCGCCCGGTCAGGTTGAAAATCGTATAGCCATCAGTCTTCTGCTCGATGTTGGTCTGGGAAACCCGATTCTGATTAGCATAAATCACCGACTCGAAGGTACCGACCCAGTTGCTGCCCTGGTAATCGAGGGACAGAACCATGTTGTCCGGAGCGATGCGGTACAGGTTGTCGTTGATGTCGTCTCGCGTACCGCGCACGATGCTGGCGATGGCGCGCAGGGTAAAACGATCACCGAGAGCAAAATCCGATTCCAGATCGAAGCCGTAGAAGCTGGCATCCACATTGTTGTACTGCAGAGGATCGGGCAGCCCCATACCCATGTTGGCCATCATCTGGGCAAAATTCACCACCAGCATATCGCTCGACGGCGTGCCCTGAATAAAATCGGTAACTTCCCGGTAGAAAATCCGCGGGTAGATATTGTAGCCGCCGGCCTCACGGTCAAAACCGAGCTCGATCTCGTGGGACACTTCCGGGTCCAGGTTGGGATCGCCCACGTAGGTTTTACCGTCCGCCAGACCGCCGGTCGCTTCCAGCGGGATCCACAGATAGCGCTCCTGGTAAGAGGGTGAACGGGTCTTGCGCGCGGCTCCGACATACCAGGTGGTGTCATAACCCCCTTCAATGCTGAAACGCAGGAACCAGTCCAGATTGGTGTCGGTCTGATCCAGGTCGCTAGTGTTGAAGCGATCAGCCAATTGCGAGGCCATCAGGTTCATCATGGCCGGCATGCCCGAGGGCATGTTCATCGGATTCAGGTTGGCCGATACCAGCTCCGAATCCATGTTCACCCGATTGACACGCACACCGGCATCCAGCCCGGTGGCATCCGACAGGGAAATACTGCGTTCCAGGTAAACACCCAGCACATCCCGGTTAACGTCGTTAAAGTTGGAAATGTAAAACGGTGGCGCGTTGGGATTGGTAATTATTGACCGGTGATCGGTCAGATTGGCATCGATCCCGTACTTCCAGCTGCCATTGTCGACAAACTGTTCGGCTTCCAGACCGAAGCCCATATTCTCGCTGACCGCCCAGTTGCGTCGATAGCGCATCGCACCGGTGGTCATCATATTGTCCTGAGGCGGCTGACGCAGGTGGTAATTGGTCATCCAGTGTTCGTTGTCGGCAAAGGAAAACTTGGCGCGAACAGTCGTATCACGACCTTCCCAGGTATAACTGGACCGGAACAGGTCACTGTCCACCGAGTGGATGTCCATGGGCAGAGAGGCGGTACCGGCATCTCCGGTGTTGTTACGGGCGAAATCCAGGGTAAACTCGTGATCACCGGAACGGAAGCTGTAGCCCAGGTCAAAACGATCCCGCTCATACTCAGAGGGGATAATTCTGCCTCCCGGAAATTCCGTGTCGTCTGCCTGCTCCGTCATGACGAAAGAGCGGATGATGTGATTGCGATTGGCCAGGGAGAAGAAGCCGCTTGCCACCGTGCCGCTGTTGACCGACTGGGCACCGAAATAGGTGCGCCCCTTGAATTCGAAATCTCCGGAGCCACCGTATTCGCCGCTGTAGGTCTGGGCCTGAACATAGCCGCCGATGGTTTCCTGGCCGGAGCTGACCGAGGCGATACCGCGGTTGATGGTGAGCGATTCCAGAATCGCTACCGGTGCGTAATGCAGGGGGGAATCCATGGCATTGGGGCCGGCGCCACTGATCTGGGCACCATTGACTGAAACCCGGATACGATCGCCATACATGCCACGGTACTGGGCAATGCCGGTCAGCTCACCGTTCTTGTTGATGTTGGCGCCGGGCATTTTACGCAGCAGCTGCGCGGTATCCGGTGGTGCCACCATCTTGTCATCGGTCACCACGGTGTGAGTGTCACGCACGCCGACCACGGTGATTTCCTGAACCCGCTGGGCGTCCTGTGCCAGCACCGCGTTACTTAACATAACGAGGAGCGGAATCGACCGTACTGCAAACCTGTTCATAATCTCCCCTTTAATTCTGATCGCCTTGAATTGCCAGTCTGGCAACGGACGCAAGTCTAGTGGATTAAGGGGGATAGTCCCTGCGACATATTGTCGCAGAAACCGCTATTTCGGGCCGAAATCGGACCTGAATTGACTTATATCAAGTTAAGTCCGCCTTTTACTGTCAGACAGCAGCTGTTATTCAGGATTTGGGGAGAGACTCTCGAAATGACTATCGGCGCAGTGATTTGCAGGTTGATAGTTGCAGTTTGACGACGCACCGCAGTGCAGCCGGTCATAAAAAAACCCGCGCACAGTCCGCTGTGCGCGGGTTTCTATTGCGGTAGCCAGTGCCTCAGTGAGCAGCGCCAGCTGTCGGTTTGGCACCTGGCAGGGCCATGGCCGTCAGGGTGGAGCCGGTCTGCAGCATGATGTACTGGTGCCCGTCATGGACCCAGGAGCTCATGCCGTAGCCGTTTCGGTCCGGTGCCTCGATGGCGCCGACGATGTCACCGCTGGCCTTATCGATCGCCCACAGCATGGGGGTTCCGTCGCTGGCCGCATCGGAGTACACCAGCATGTTGGCGGTGACCACCATGGGTACCAGAGCACCGGTCCCGGTGCTGCCGATCTGGTCCAGATCGACGCCGGCCTGCCGCAGAACGTTCTTGTAACGTTCAGGCGTTTCGCCGGTGGGAATCTCCCACAGGTGATCGCCGGTGTTCATATCGATTGCGACGATCTTGCTGTAAGGCGGCTTGACGATCGGCAGCCCGCTGGGATGCCGCGGCGGCCGGGCGGTGGCACCACGCGCCGAGTTGGCATAACGGGAGAATGTCGCGCCCGTGGTTTCCGGGAACAGCAGGTCCGATTCCTCGCCGGGAATAACCCGCAGTGCGAAACAGCTGTTGTGGGTGGACACGAACATCACGCCGCTGGTGGGATCAGCCACGGACGGGCCATTGATGTTGGCACCGCCGGCACCGCCCGGGCAGTTCATGGTGGCGAACTTGCCGAGGTTGTTGGTGTCGTGAATCGGCGGTGTGAACAGCGGTCCCATCAGGTATTCATCCATCGCCTCGATGGCCTGGGCGCGCATTTCCGGAGTGAAGTCGATCAGATCGTCTTCAGTGATACCCTGCATCTCAAAGGCTGCCGGTCGGGTGGGGAATGGCTGGGTAGCCGACAATTGCTCACCCGGCACGATGGACTGCGGCACCGGCCGTTCTTCGATCGGCCACAGCGGTTCACCGGTCAGCCGGTTGAAGGCGTACACGAAACCCTGCTTGGTGGCCTGTGCCACGGCCGGAATTGGACCGCGGCCCGGCAGGTTCACATCCAGCAGGATCGGTGCCGTCGGCGTGTCGTAGTTCCAGATATCATGATGCACAAACTGGAAATGCCAGGCCCGTTCGCCGGTCCGTACATCCAGCGCAATCAGGCTGGTACTGAACAGGTTGTCGCCGGGACGGAAACCACCGTAATAGTCGATGGTGGCACCGTTGGTGGGTACGTAGACCAGGTTATTCTCCGGATCGGCAGACAGCGGCGCCCAGGAGGAGACGTCACCGGTCCATTCCCAGGCATCGTTTTCCCAGGTCTCATGGCCGTATTCGCCAGGCTTAGGAATGACATTGAATTTCCATTTGAAGGCACCGGTCGCAGCGTCATAGGCAAGAATGTCACCGGGCACGTTTTCGATGCGGGACTGATGGTAGCCCTGCTCGGCGGAGTTGCCCACGATGATGGTGTCGTTGACCACGATGGGCGGAGAAGAGGAAGTGATATAACCCACTTCCAGAGGGATGCCCTCGTAGGGGTCGTAGGGATGCCCCAGGTCGGCCAGCAGGTCAACCACTCCGGTTTCCGGGAACCCGTCGATGGGCACCGGGCGGCCGAAATTCTTCAGCGGTGCCCCGGTCTTGGCATCCAATGCAGTCAGGAAGAAGGCCGGGGAAATGATGTAGACCACGCCACGTCCGTTCACGTAACCGAAGCCCACGCCCTTGCCATAGTCGGCGCGCATGGAGTACTGGCCGCGCGGAGTGGTCGGTTCCCGGTAGGACCAGATGGTCTCGCCGGTTTTCGGGTCGATCGCTACCACGGTGCGGTGATTACCTGCCACGGTGTAAAGCGTGCCATCAATATAGGAGGGCGTTGAACGGCCGCTGACCGCACCGAAACTGGCGCCGTCCCAGACCCAGGCGACCTCCAGGTCGTTGAAGTTATCCGCGGTGATCTGATCGGCCGGCGTATAACGGGTGTGGGCGTAATCATTGCCCAGGGTAAACCACTCAATGCTGTCCTGGGCGGATACCAGTGTTGCCAGAGGCAACAACAGCAATGCCAGCAGGCATTTTTTCATCAACGGGTGTTGCATAATCTCTCCTGTTTTAAACAACTCTCGATTGCAAACAATTTTCTGTTTCGAACAATATCCTGTTTCAAACAACGTTTGCGGTTCTGACATCTTATCTGTCAGCTCCACCTGTCAGCTCCCCGAAATCCGGTGGGACAGATTCCGGGCCCGCCGACAGGCAGGCCATCATGGTCAAGTTTACCCCGTTGCCGGGGCGATCAGCCGTCGTGTCGTCCGGTTTCCCGGTACATTGACAGCAGACCTAGCGGGCTGACCAGGGCCGCTCGATCAACAGTTCAGGACCGGAACCCGGTTTCGGTACCCACTTCTGCAGGCGTCCATACTGATTGTCCCCGCCGTACAGATTGCCCTCCGGATCGATGCTGAACGTGTGCACCTCGATATAACCGTCCGGCAGTTCCCTGGGCACCAGCCAGGTATATTTCAGATTTCCTTCGAAATCATAGTTGACGAAACGCAGTGGCCCCAGGTCGGTGATCCAGAAATCGTTCTGGTTGACGATGATGTCCAGGGGCAGGGTCAGGTCGCCGATCCTCCTTTCGAAGGTGTATTCCATGGGATCGTTGCTGTAACGCCAGATATTGACGCCACCACCGGCCCGGTCGAGCACGAAAATGCGATTGCCGGGGCCTATGGCCACCGCGTGGATGGTATCGGTACCTCCCGGCCCGGTGCCGTAACTGCCGAACTCGGTAATGTAGTTCATGTCGTTGTCGAACACGATGATGCGGTTGTTATCCAGCCCGTCGGCCACCAGAATCCGGCCGTCCGGGAGGAACGCCACATCCTGGGGACGCCCGAAATGGGTCTCGTCGTCGCCTGAAACACCCTTCTCGCCATAAGTTGCCAGGACTTCGCTGCCATCGTTGGCAATCACGTAAATCTGGTTAAATGTTTCGTTGACCAGCCACAGTTTCTTCTGCGGATCGTAAGGGCTGATGCGCAGCCGGTGCGGCCCGGGTCCGTCGGAACCCTCGCACAGATAGTCCAGGTGATCCCACAGGTCTATCACTTCACCGTCGGCATTGAGGGTGTACAGGCAGTTGCGCCACACGCGCCGGTTGGTGTCGGTCAGCACGTTGAGCCCCATGTCCCCGGCAAAGCCCAGGAAATCATCGGGGATCGGATAAGGCAGTACCGTCTCACCGCGCTGAGCGAGAATGATGCGGTCGGCGGATTCCGCCCATACCCCTGATGCACCGCCGAAGGCATAACCCTCTTCAGCGAACGGTTTATGCCACAGGGACACGACTTCATAGGGGCTCGGTCCGATGGGCTCGCGGGCATTGCCTTCCTGAGCCTGAACCTGATTGCCCAGCAGGGCCGGCAGTAACAGGCCTGCCAGAGCGGCGGTGGTCTTGTATTTCATATCATTTCCTCTCATTGATGCTGAGACACAAAAGGCCAGGGTCGTTGTCACATCCCTGGCCTTGCTGTGAATCCGGTCTGTTAGCTGGTGTTCGCCTACTCTGTGACCGTCACGTAAATATTGCGGTAGGTAAACATGGAACCATCGCTGGCGATGCCCCGTAATACATAGTCACCCGGCGCGCTGAACGTGGCACTGGTGACCCAGCGGTTGTCTTCCGGCACTTCC
Source organism: Pseudomonadales bacterium (assembly GCA_024234395.1). GTDB lineage: Bacteria > Pseudomonadota > Gammaproteobacteria > Pseudomonadales > Pseudohongiellaceae > NORP240. The sequence goes on along the minus strand of JACKOH010000002.1, from coordinate 1,076,872 downwards.
GGAATGATGAACGGCGGCGACCATGGTGAATTGGACCATACCCGGGTGTCCGTGTAGGTCTTGAACTGGACCGGATCGAAATTCACGAACTGTTCCGCGCCTCGGTAGACAGTCCAGGAGAACCGCAGTCCCGGCCCGGACATTGCCACGATGGAGGCCGGTGGCCGGTAGATCTGCTCCGGAGTTCTGGGCAGCGGTCGATTGGCCCGCGGCGGAAAATCGTCAGGGTCCTCGGCGATGGCCGCCAGATCCAGTGCCTGCCCCACGCGGACTGTGCGATAGGCTTCACCCTCGATGCGCAATTCCGGCGCAATGTTGCTGCGCAGGCGGTCATCCAGGGACCCGAACCAGCCACCCACCTCGGTGGAAATCACTTGCGGGTCGATCCGGTAGTCGGGTTTCAAAGTGCCGTAGGCACGGGCGGTGTGATCGTGGGTGCGCAGGGTCCAGACCACCTCACGGCTGCCAAAGTCCTCCGGCACGTCGACCGTAAACAGGAACGGGTTGCGGCGCGGGTAGAAATGGGTAGGCTGACCCAGGTCGGCATTGGCGAAATCGTAGCCGTCCTTGTCCAAATCATCCAGGGCGCCGGCAGCCACGATGGTGAAGTAATTGTCCGGCCCGACCGGAATGTCGAAGTGTTCCTCCCAGTTGGAATTCTGGTAGCCGAAGAACAGGGTATAACCGCCCTCTTCCTCGTTGGGCCACCAGCCCTCATAGGCCGGTGAAGTCACCTCTCCACTCAGCACCATCATGCGGGGCTGAGCGCTGATCTGGGTTGTTACCAGTGCCAGCGACGCTGCGAACAGCGCCGCCAGCAATCTTACTGCGATCGATAAACTGCTGCTTCTCATTTTCAACTGCTTCCCTGCCTATTCGATTCCCTGGGCCACTGTCGAAGACACCGTTTCCGGCGCCCAGCACAGCGGACAACCGATATCGTAGTCGTTGCGGTCGGTCATCAGTGCCCGGCGTGCCGCCATTTCCGCCTGGAACTGTTCCTCGGTCAGGGTCACCGAATAACCCAGGTCGATGAACATGTTGGTCACCGAACGGCGTCCGGCTCCCGACCAGTTCCGCGGGTCGGCCAGATTGGGATTGTTGGCGGTGGTATCCATATAGGCGATGGTATGCAGGATAGTGCCCTTGGGCAGCAGCGGGGCCTTGTCGTCGTCGTAGACATACTGCTTGACCCAGTTGTGGTCATAGCCCACGCAGTTCAGGGTGAAAATGTTATGACCCCAGATAGCTTCCATGCACATGCGCACGCCCGGTGCGTGCAGGTGCGGCTCGAAAGCCATGATCTTGGTGTGTTCCGACAGCACCACGTAGTTGTGGACTTCCTGGCCGGCCCGGTTGGGCACGATATCCAGGTCGATGCCGTTGCCGGTGCGCGGTCCGCGGGTGGTGTATTCCGGCTCGTAGCCACGCGGGAAGAAGGTGATGCCGAATTCCAGGTGTCCGGTGGTTTCCCGACCGTTGGCGTGCAGATGGGCAGCTTCCAGGTGCAGGGCCGAATTGGCCTGCAACAGGCGGCCCGCCTTCTCCGAGAAGATGTCTGCGTTGCGCCCGACCTCATGGATCGGCCAGCTTTCCCGGGTTTCCGGGTCCACCGCAGTGCCGTCTTCGTTGAGAACGCCACTGGTGTAGGTCATGTGGTGGAATATGTAGCGTCCGCCGACCGTCTTGGTGTCATCGGCGACCGGAATATCGTTGACTTCCCGCACTTCGACGGACTTGACGTAGCGGTCTTCGGTCAGCCCGGTGGGCACCAGCCCGAGATCGCCCCACCAGTCCGGTCCCACTGCCGGCCGGGTCATGTCGGGACCGCGCAGAACCAGGTCGGGGCTGCCCAGGGTCCAGTCCGTGCTGTCATCGAACACCAGCGGATCCGGCTCATTGGCCGGATTGCCGCGCGGCGCTCCGTTGTTGGCCCAGGCCTGAATCATTGCCAGTTCCAGGTCGGACAGGGAGTAGTCGTCCTTGAATCCATCGATGCCGATATCCTTTTCCACGTAGAAAGGCGGCATGGCGCCCATGCGGTCGCGGATCGCGGTCTTGTACATGATTACCGGCGCCCAGGGCCGTACCTCGTCATAGGTCTGCAGCGACATCGGGCCGCCGCCGCCAGGACGATGACAGTTCTGACAGCTGCGCTGCAGAATCGGGGCAATGTGATCGGCGAAAGTGACACTGGCCGGGTCGATTCCCCAGTCCTGAACATCGTAATAATGTGGCTGATGTTCCGCCAGTACCGCGTTGTGGGCCTGACCCAGCGCCGCAAACGGGACCAGCAATGCTGGAATGGCGAGTAGGGTTTTGACGCGCATCTCAGACTCTCCCTATTGGTTTTCTGATGGTGTTTTCAAATCCGGACCCGGTCAAATCGGTACTCGGTCGGTACCGTTCGCCTTACTGGCAGGAATAATTCTGCAGGATCCTGGTTTCACGGCCGCGGTATCGGGAAATGCGGCCACTTTTTGTTATTCAGCGCCCCAGCATAAGAGCTTTCGCGCCCAAAGTCCAAAAAATTAAGGAACCTCTGCCGTGGCTGACCGGCCCGGATTCCGGAACGCCAGTCATCGGAGCTGAGGGAAATCCTGCTGCGGATGAAAATCCCGGTTTTACGTAACACGCCGGGGCAGGAGTTGCTACAATCCGTGGCGGATTTATCCCGATCGCGAAGCCGTTGAAGACAGTCCTGGACACGATGACATTGACCCCGAGGACAACGGATTGAGTCCCGGGCGCCGGAACTGACCGTTATCCGGCGCAGATGTCACCCTGGAACAACCGCGACCGGTTACCGAACCGCAATCCAACAACAATAAATCAGAATAAATCAATATTAAGGAGCGGGTGATGAAAACTTCCCTATCGGCAGCTCTGACCTGGCTGCTGCTGTCACTGGCAACGGTGCTGTCCCCGGCCGCAGCAGCCCAGCCGCAAACGAGGCTCAACCGGCTGATCGACCTGTTCGAACACGACCAGCCGGCCTTCGGCCTGCTGTCCTTTGACTACTCGCTGGACAATGCCCGGTCACTGGCCTCCTCCGGACTGGATTTCATCCTGATCGACATGGAACATGCCCCCTTCGACGTGGAGCGGCTGCGCCAGTTCCTGCTGGGGATGACCGACAAGCGGGCGATCCTGGCCAAGGGCAATCTGCAGCCCGACGTGGTACCGCTGGTACGCATTCCCGCCGCCAGCGGGTCCGACGAACTGGTGGCCCAGGCCAAGCAGGTGCTGGATGTAGGCGTGTTCGGGATCATGTTCCCCGCCATCAGCAATCGCGCCGAAGCGGAGCTGGCGGTTCGTGCCACCCGCTACCCACAATTGCTCGAGGCACCGGACTACGACCCCCCCGGTTTACGCGGGCGCAATCCCTCCAACGCCATGTGGTACTGGGGCATCCGCGACTATCATGCCCGCGCCGACGTGTGGCCACTGGATCCCGGTGGCGAGCTGCTGGCGGTACTGTTTATAGAATCCCCCGAGGGCGTGGCGAATATAGAGGAAATCATCAGCGTACCGGGTGTCGGGGGAATTTTTATCGGGCCTTCCGATCTCAGTACCTCCATGGGCTACACCAGCCCCGCCGCTCCGGCGGTGGAGGAAGCCATCCAGACTGTGCTGCGGGCCTGTCTCGAGCATGACGTGCCCTGTGCCATCACTACCGGGGCAGGCTCGGTGCAACAGCGAATCGAACAGGGCTTCCGTTTCGTGACCGTGGGGCTGGATTCGGGCCTCTCGGCCGGGGCCAGCAATGCCCTGCAACTGGGGCGGGAAGCGGCGGGTCGGAACTGAACCCGGCACCGAGCAACCGCTGACGGAACAGGATCATCAGGAAACCAGCAAACCAGCCATGTCCCACTTCGAGTTCATTTCAGCCCTGTTCGCCATCGTGCTTGCCCTGGGAATCACCGAGGTGCTGGTGTGCTGGGCCCGACTGATACAGCATCGCAGGGAAGTGCGCTTTTCCTGGATTCACGGCTTCTGGACCGTTTTTGTGGTAATCCTGATGATGCAGTTCTGGTGGGGGTTCTGGAACTTCAGGGAGGTGGAAAACTGGACTTTTCTGGGCCTGGCCGGCATCGTCTTTGAAACCATGATGGTGGTGATTGCTGCACTGCTGTTGACGCCAGGCCGGACTTTCGAGGCCGGTCTCAACCTCGAAGCCATGTATTTCGACAACTCCCGGCCGTTTTTTCTGAGCGGCGCACTGATGGTGGTTTCCCTGTCGGTGGTCGATATCACTGTCCTCGGCCTGGCGGTGTTTTCCGTGGAAAACCTGGTGCGGCTGCTCGCTCTGCTGCTGCTGACAACCATGGCTTTTGTCAGAAACCGAAAACTGCATTACAGCGCTGCCGTGCTGTTCGCCCTGCTTTTGCTGACCTTCATGCTGACCGCTGAATTCCGCTGAACCTGCACTTGCCCAACGTCAATGGCATCGGCCTGGCCGGCGCCTGCCAATTGGCGGTCAGAGTGAAAAACCAGTCGACTTCTGACTCCTCATTACAAAATGTAACAACTTGTCAAAGGCTAACAATGCCAAGCTGCCGATAATCACGGCATACTAGTGTCCTGTCCGGTTAATTCGTCGCATTTCAGCCTGCCAGCCAAGGTTCCTGGCAAGGCGCGCCTTGCAGGCAATGGCCGTAGCCCTTGTCAAAAGGCGCAACGCGGCCAGGGGTCTTGGCTGGCACGCCCTCCGGGAGCCTGCATAAAGCGCTGTAGTGAGGCTCTGAAATACAACGAATTAACCGGACAGGACACTAGCAGCCTGATCAGAGTTCCCCTGAAGGACAGCTGCGGAACGGATAGCCGCCGCCAGCGCGGTGTTTACCGTTCTGCGGCGACAGTTAACTGCCCTCCCGGGCCCATCACGAGAATAACCAGAAATGCGGCATCAACCGTCCAGTTTTGCGATCCACCCGACCCCACCCGGTTCCCCTCCTTCCCGGCTCCGTGCCGCCGTGGCACGCGGCAACAGGCTGTTCGGCCTGCTGACCGGTTCCTGGCTGCTGCTGGCCGGCGCGGCCTATGGCCAGGACGCGGAACCGGCTACCGACGAGAACTCCACGGTAACCTACCCGGCATCCTATTTTGCCGAATTCCAGCCTTACTCGGTCAACGACATGCTGGATCGCATTCCGGGGATCACCGTGGCTCGTGGCGGCGGCCAGGGTGGAGGCGGCGGGCCAGGCAGTTCCGGCGGACCCAATCGTCGCGGACTGGGTGCCGGCGGAGACCAGGTTCTGATCAACGGGCGGCGCATTGCCGGCAAAGGCAATGAAGGTAACAGCCAGCTGAGCCGTATCGCGGCGACCCAGGTGGACTACATAGAAATCATTCGCGGCACTTCCAGCGACCTGGATGTCCGCGGTGGCAATCAGGTGATCAACATCGTCCTGCTGGAATCGGAATCCAGTTCCAGCGTTGCCTACGAACTCAATGCCGATCACTATCACGACGGAAAATATCAGCCCGGCGCCAAAATCTCACTCACCGGCCAACGGGGCGCGTTCGACTATTTTCTCAGCGGCGAACGTGAACCACGCTGGGAATTCCGGGACAGCCGCGAGCAAAGCGTTTTTGCCGATGGCTCTCCCAACGAAAGCATTCGCCGGGACCAGACCCGGGATGCCTGGCCGATTACGCTGACCGCCAACTTCGGTTATGAATTCACGACCAGCGATCTGGCGCACCTTAACCTGCAGTGGGTCAGCGACGACCAGGATACAATTCTGGAACGTACGACACTGAATTAAAGAGTGAATCCTCCCTCTCTTTACTACGATGAAGAGGATCTGCCCCAGGACAGCAACTCCTGGGAAGTAGGCGGTGACTACGAACACCAGTTTGACAACGGCAGCCGTTTCAAAACTCTGTTCATTGTCAACGAAAGTGAAAATCTCTACCTGCGGGAACGCTTCGACATCGATGGTAGTCAGCGCATCAAGAATCTGTATCTGTCCTCGTTCGAACGCAACCGGGAACGCATACTTCGCAGTTCCTACACCTTCGACCTGTTTGAGGGCCAGGCTCTGGAAGTCGGTGTCGAGCGGGCCCAGACCATCCTCGATACGTCCCTGCAACTGGGACTGCTGACCGGCGGCGAGACTTCGGATTATTTCGGCGGCCTCACCGGCTCACGGGACGACAATGGCACCGTCGAGGAAATGCGCTATGAATATTTTGCCATCCACAACTGGCAACTCAACAGTCGCATGTCTGTGGAAACCACCCTCCTCTACGAAGACAGTAATATCACCCAGACCGGCGACGTGTATCAGTCCCGCGACTTCGGCTTCTTCCGCCCCAAAGTCGACTATCGTTTCAATATCACTCCAGCACTGCAGTTTCGTGGCACCATCGAGCGGGACGTTGCCCAGTTGTCGTTTTCCGATTTCACCGCGAGCGCCCAGGTGGGAGGCGGTACCGACGACGATCAGAACGAGTTGCAGGGTAACCCCAACCTGGTGCAGGAGAAGTCCTGGCGCTATGACGCCAACCTGGAGTACCGGTTGCCCCAGGATGCCGGGGTGATCAACACCAATGTGTTTTATCACGAGATCGAAGACGTGATCGGCAGGATCGATGTCTCCACCAGCACCCGGGTGCTGTCCGCCAATGGCAATATCGGCAACGCCGAACGCTGGGGGATGAAAATCGACAGCAGCCTGCGTCTGGGTTTTCTGGGACAGCCGAACATGCTGGTCACAGCGGGGGTCGACCTGGAGGATTCCAGCATCATCGATCCCTTTACCGGTGAAGATCGCCGCTTGTCACGCGGCGGCCGGGGTAACACCAGTTTCGGTCTCCGGCACGACATTCCCGAGCGCAACATGAACTGGGGTTTCAATATTCGTAACGGGATCGATGGCGGTACCGTCTTTTACGACATCGACAAGACCGAGGAATACTCCGGCGACGCCAGTTACTCCGGCTGGTTCGAAATGCTTGGCTGGGGTGGCCTCATCTATCGCTTCGAAGCCCGGGACAGCCGCTATCGCTGCCGTCTGCGCAAGCGCTATGAGAACCGGGCGGTGGGCGACGGTGGATTGAGTGAAATCGAGGATTCCTGTTTCACCACCGGGCCGGTGCTGGCTATCAAAATCCGCGGTACTTTTTAGCAGATTAGTGAAATTCTGTATTTACTCTAATCTGCAGGAAAGCCAATCCCACGATCCTGGTTGGTATTGAGGAACCTCTGATCAACACCCTGTTAAATATGAGATTGCTCAGTATGATTTCGTATGCGGTTATTTTGATCGGTTGTAGAGAATTCTTAAGCAACTCCTGCCGAATGCGCCCTCAAGACTTATTGCAATATTTTAGTTGCCTAGCGCGCCAATTCTGAAAGGTTCATCAAAATTTATTCTTGTAACAAACTGTTCATAAAACCTTCAACTGCCTGACACATTACCTTCGTACACTCCTCTCTGTCTTTATGAGGAGCGCACCCAGGTCATGCCAAAGCGATCCACTTTGAAAGTTCGCAGCGTCTGGATATCGGATGTTCACCTCGGTTTCAAAGGTTGTCAGGCGCAAGCCCTGCTGCATTTTCTCCACTCAGTGGAAGCCGAGTATCTGTTCCTGGTTGGGGACATAGTCGACTTCTGGAGTATCAAGAGAACCCCCTACTGGCCGCAGGAACACACCAACGTTATTCGCTCCATCCTCGGTAAAGCCAAACACGGCACGCGGGTTGTTTATATCCCGGGCAACCATGACGAAGTAATGCGCGACTGTGTCGGACACAAATTCGGTAATCTCGAGATTCACCGGGAATACATCCACACCACGGCCGACGGGAAAAAGCTGCTGATCCTCCATGGCGATGAATTCGACGTCGTGGTCAAGCACAGTCGCCTGCTGGCGGGGCTCGGCAGCTGGGCCTATGACCGCTTGCTAAGCCTGAACTACTACGTGAACCGGGCCCGACGCCTGTTCCGCTATTCCTCCTACTGGTCGCTGGCCGCATATCTGAAAATGAAGGTCAAGAACGCAGTCAATTTCATCAGCAGCTTCGAAGACGCCCTGGTTCACATCGCCGGAGAACGGGGTGTGGACGGTGTGGTGTGCGGACACATTCACCATCCCGAGATACGCAGTATCGACAACATTCTCTACTGCAATGATGGCGACTGGGTGGAAAGCTGCTCAACCTTGCTTGAACATCATGACGGCAGGCTGGAGTTGAAGCACTGGCAACGTGAACATCCGGTAGGAACAGGTATGGATCTCGCCCTGCTGGATTCACTTCTAACCGACAATCAACGCGCAGCCTGAGCGGCTTTTCCGACGATCCAGGTATCGAATAATCACGCTGCTTTCCTGAAGCAAATGCAATTCATTTTTGTTACCGACCTGGCCGGTATTGCAGCACGCTGCATGCCGAATCTGCATCGAAGCGGAACTTCGACCCGGAGACTCTCAAGTGAAAATACTCTATGGCATTCAGGGGACCGGTAACGGTCACATTTCACGTTCTAGAATGATGGCCAGGCGCCTCGGCGAGAGGCGGGACGTGGAGGTTACCTATCTGTTCTCAGGCCGGCCGAAAGCGGAGTATTTCGATATGGAAATCTTTGGCGATTTTCTGTGCCGGCGCGGCCTGACCTTCCATGTTGACAAGGGGCAACTCCAGTATTTCCAGACCTTGCGACACAACAGCCTACTGACCTTTTTAAAGGAAGTTCGCACCCTGAACCTTTCCCCCTATGACCTGGTGATCACCGATTTCGAACCGGTGACGGCCTGGGCTGCCAGGTTTTCCGGCAAGCCGGTGCTGGGACTGGGGCATCAGTACGCTTTCGCCTATGACATTCCGCGCGAGGGAGAAAACCTGGTCAGCCGCCTGCTGATGCGTAATTTTGCGCCGGCCAGACGAGCCATCGGTTTACACTGGGACAGTTTCGGCGGGCCGATCCTGCCGCCGATAGTAGATCCGGAACTGACGAAGCTGGCTGCCTCACTGGACCACGATGAGCGCAAGATAATTGTGTACCTGCCGTTCGAAAATCAGTCTGACGTAACGGAGTTGTTGCGTAAACTGCCCGACTTCCAGTTCTATCAGTATTCCTCCGGGCTGACTGACGGCCGGCAGGACAACGTTCACCTGCGCAAAGCCTGCCATGGCGGATTCATGCGCGATCTGTGCTCGTCCCGGGCGGTGATCTGTAATGCCGGTTTCGAGCTGGTGAGCGAAGCCCTGCAACTGGGTCTGCAGATACTGGTCAAGCCCCTGCACGGCCAGCCGGAACAGCTGTCGAACGCAGCGGCATTGACCCATCTCGACCTGGGTACCCGCGTGAACAGTCTGAACAGGGAATTTATCGCCGACTGGCTGGACGAGTTACCGGCAACCGACAGAAACGCCACATCAACTTCCTACCCTGATGTTGCTGCCGCCCTGGTCGACTGGATAGCCGACGGCCAGAACGACAATCCCGCAACGCTGGTGGAGCGGCTCTGGTTGCAGTGCAGGCAATCCGAATACAGCGAAGCCATGACACCGCAATTTGCAAAGTAGCTGTAAACCCGGTGGCGTTACTCTTCCGGCAGCGCAAACGCTGTCAGCGTGGTGCCGGAAGCGATCATCACAATCTGACGCCCATCCAGCATGAAGGTCATGGGCGCCGCACCCCAGATCCTCGAACCGGTCTGGTAATGCCACAGGTTCTGTCCGGTAGCAGCATCGAAGGCCATGAAGTTGCCTTCATGGTCGCCGGCAAAAACCAGGCCCGAGGCAGTAGTCATGACGCCACCGAAGGTGGGTGAAGGGTAGGTAAATTCCCAGACCAGTTCGCCGCTATGCACATCCAGCGCCCGCAGGGCGCCATAGCCCTGATCCGCATCGATAAACACCACCCCGCCAAAACTGGCCTGTCCGGGGGCAAAGCGGGGCTCTTCGGGAACAAAGGTGGCGCAGGTTTCCCGGGCCGTCAGGATGAACAGGTCGAGCTCCGGGTAAAACGACGGTGGCATAAAATTGGTGCTGCCCCAGGGATCCGGCACACAGCCCTTGCTGCCGTCGTTAAGCACGATGGGCCGGCCGTTGGCATCCAGTTCCCGCGCCCAGCTGGTGGCAGTGAACGGCTTGCCAAGCAGCAGCGCACCGGTGGTGCGATCGAGTACATAGAAAAAGCCGTTGCGATTACCCACCATGACCACCTTGCGCGGCAGACCCCGCCACTCGATGTTGGCCAGAACCGGCATGTGATTGGAATCCCAGTCGTTCAGGTCGTGGGGAGTGAACTGGTAATGCCAGCGCAGTTCGCCGGTATCGGCGTCCAGTGCGACCAGCGAATTGGAATACAGGTTGTCGCCGGGACGCAGATCACCGAAGTAATCCGGATTGGGATTGCCTATGCCCCAGTAAATCAGGTTCAGATCCGGGTCGTAACTGCCGTTCATCCACGTACCGCCACCGCCGCGGGCCAGGACAGCCGGATCGTCCGGCCAGGTTTCGCTGCCCGGTTCCCCGGGTCCCGGGATGGTGTGAAAGCGCCACAACCGCTCCCCCGTTTCCGGGTTATAGGCATCGATAAAACCCCGGGTTGCGTACTCGCCTCCGGAAATTCCTACTATCACCTTGTCCTCGAGTACCAGCGGTGCCAGGGTTGCCGCATAGCCCTGCTGATAATCGGCCAGCACCACGTCCCAGAGAATTTCACCGGTACGGCGATCGAAGGACAACAGATGGGCATCCAGGGTGACCATGAACAGCTGATTACCCAGCATTCCGAAACCGCGGTTGACCGGGGCACTGGAACCGTAGGTCAGGTCGCCGGGCAGGTTACGCCGATACTGCCAGAACGCCCGGCCGGACCGGGCATCGATAGCCCAGGCATAGTTGTTGCTGCCGGTCGCATACAGCACTCCGTTGTCAGCCAGCGGGGTGGTCTCAAAACCACGCCCCCGGGTTGTGGTACCGGTCTGGAAGGTCCAGATGGGACGCAGTTGTCTGACATTGTCCGGTGTGATCTGTGTCAACGGACTGTGGCGCCTGCCGCTGTAGTCACCAGAATAGGTCAGCCAGCGTTCCGGATTCTCGAATCCCGCCAGGATATCGTTGTAAGTGGGGCCGCTGGACTGGGCCCTCAGCGTCGCTGAGAACAGCATCAGGCAGAGCGGCAGGATCAGTCGCAGAGTTAAGGTATAGAGGTTTCGCTTGATCATGAATTCGATTCCGCAGGCTTGCTTAATGGGACGCAGGGTCGGCCGCGCCAGCCAGAAAAGTGAGAATATTTTCCAGATTGCCATCACTGAGGGCGGACGGGGTAAACCTCGGCATCAGCGATCGATCCTCATACTGGATGCTGATCAGGTCGGACTTGCGGAAGCCACGCAGATTCTCGCTTTCGTCCATTATCTGCAGGGAAAAGGCATCCTCGCTCTTGATGGTGCCACGGTATTGGCGCCGGTCGCCGGTCACTACCCGTACCGGGCGGTAACCCCGGGCCATGGAGGTACCGGGATCGCGTATGGCCTGTTGCAGTGCCGTTTTCGAACGTGAGGCGGTGATCCGGTCCAGTGCCGGGCCCAGAGACCCACCGCTGCTGTTGACCCGGTGACAGCGCCGGCAATAGCTGTCATACAGCTCGGCTCCGCGTTCTGCATCCCCCGCATACTGTTCCCGATTACTGCCGGCGTCGAGACTTTTCAGATAACTGACCAGCATCCAGGTTTCAGTATCTGTAAAACTGTGGGGCGGCATGATGCTGCCGGGTATGCCATTGCGGATCGTCTGAAAAACACTGGCGTCAGTGCGACCCGGCCGGGACCAGAGACTGGTCAGATCAGGTGCCTGGATATCCTGAATTCCGGCCGCATCGGCGCCGTGACAGGTGGCGCACTGGGCACGGTACAGGGAGCCCCCGGCGGCGGCGGCACGGGGATCGGCTTCCAGGGGATTGACGGTCTGGGCGCTGGCCATGCCGGGCAGCAGCAGCGCGCCCAGCACCGCCAGCCACAGGATCGTTGCCTGCAACGGTCGGGTCCCGCCAGACTTTCTGGGGGCGCGCGGAAAATCTCGTGTAATCATTGCTTTTTCTTTGTTATTGGTTTGGATTGATTTGTTATTGGTTTGAATGGTCCGGGGGATTGCGACAGTCCGGGTGCGCGACTTCGCTTTCCATGGGTATCCTTCGCTATCCTTTGCTATCCCTGTCGCTATCGTACTCTCCACTACCTGCTCGGTTCCGCTATCCCGAGCGGCACTCTGCAACCGGGACCGGGAGCCCCATTTTTACCACTGAATGGACGATGAGGGCAAAGGAAATGAACGCCACCAGAACCACGCGCAGCTTCCCCGCGTGCCTGAAGCGGAACCCTGCTGCCGCGCAGATCACCGGGATCCGGTTGACTTTGCAGGCACATACTCTATATTGCAGAAGGTCCGCGATGAAAAAACGGCAACTGCCCGTACAGCAACCCGTACAGCAACAACAACAGACAACAACAGGAACGAAATAAGAAAGCAAATCGGAGGGCTTGATGAACAACCATAACCGGAAAAAAACCTCATTGTTGGAAGTAGCCGTCTCACTCTGTGCGGTAACCGCACTCGGAGTGGTGATTTTCGCTACCCAGACCGAAGAAATTTCCGCCCAGTCCAGCAATTTTCAGGGGGGGTCGCCGGTAGTGAGCCAGACTCCTGATATGCGTAATATTCGCATCCTGTTCCCTGCCGGGGTGCGCTCGTCCTGGCATACTCACACCTGGGGCCAGTTGCTGATGATCGAGGAAGGCATCGGTCTGGCCCAGATTCGCGGCCGCGCCATCGAGGAATTCCATGTCGGCGAGCCGTTCTGGACTCCACCCGGTGTCGAACACTGGCACGGCGCGCATCCGGATGTGGATGCCCATCAGCTGACCATTTATGAAGGCGACGTCGAGTGGCTGGATCCGGTAACCGATGAACAATACCACGGAGTCCGGGTACGTCCAGTGATGCGTTCCGCCGACTGACAACGGCCGGTCCAACAAGTCTATAACCTGAGGCCGGATAGCCCAGCTACCCGGCCTTTTTATGTTCCGGCCGCCTGCATTCATAGCCAGGCGCACGGCCGGGCTGTTCGCGTACTGAAAATCGTCCGGTTTACAAGGGCCGGGATCGCCGCCTGTCACATTAGTGCAACCTGTCCGCGTTAGTGTTGTGCCGTCATGTGGTCCGCGTTCTTGTTTTCGATCAGGCTCTACGGAAAACTGTGCTGGCAGTCCCTCACGCACAGCGGTCGCCTGACCCCTCCCGGATTCCGGCAACGTCTCCTGCGACTGTTGCTGTTCCTGCTGATGTTGCCAGTCCTGCTGCTCCACTGGCTGGGTTTTCTGCTGGATGAGATTTTATTTCGCGGCTATCGCAGGGTTACCGTCCGGCAGCCGCTGTTCGTACTGGGAGTCCCGCGCAGTGGTACCACGTTCCTGCACCGGACCCTGGGTGCCGATGACGGCCTGTTTACCACGGTGTCCACCTGGGAAGTCATGCTGGCCCCCTCCATCACGCAGCGTCTGTTCTGGCGGCTGTTGGCCCGGATCGATCGCCTGCTGGGTGCTCCCGGCGCAAGGCTTATAGGGTACCTGGAAAAATGCCTGTTCAGGGGCATGGAGGGCGTTCACGACGTGTCCCTGCAGGCTGCCGAAGAGGATTACCTGCTGCTGCTGCCACTGATGTCCTGCTTTATCCTGTTTCTGCCTTTCACCGAATCAGGATACATCTGGAGCCTGTCCCGACTGGACTGGCAAATGCCCGAATCCGACCGGCAGCGAATCATGGATTTTTACCGGGCCTGCCTGCAGAAGCACCTGTATGTCCATGGTCAGGAAAAGTGTTATCTGGCCAAGAATGCGGCCTTTGCATCCTGGATACTGACCCTGCAGAGAACTTTCCCCGACGCCCGCCTGGTGGTCTGTATGCGGGAACCGGAACAGGCGGTGCCCTCGCTGATTGGTTCACTGCTGCCAGGCGCCCGCTTTTTCGATCTGGACCTGACCGGCGGCTACCTGCCCGAACGCCTGGTGCGCATGATGCAGGACTCCTATCACCATCTTCTCAGCAGCTGGCGCGCCGACTGGGAGCTGATCCAGATGCATGAACTGAGGGCCGACCCGGGTCAGTGCGTTGCCCGGATCTACCATCGTTTCGATCTGCCGCTGACGGCCGGCTACAGAAGGAAACTGGCAGTACTGCTTGACGAGGCCAGCCATTATGCAACCCGAACCCGACCCATAGATCCAGCGCCGGGAGATTCCAGGACCTACTTTCGACAGCGCTTTCCCTGGTACTACGAATTTTTGAATGTCTGATCAGTAATCTGGCCTGCCTGAAGACTTTTGCCATGAATGAACCGGTTACCCAAGAACTGAAGCCTGCCCTGCCTGGCGTCCCCAATGCAGCCGCTGAAAGTAACATCCGCTACCGTGGACTGCGCGTAGCCGTACTGTCCGACGCATTGCAATATCGTAATGGCGTGGATGCCTATTATCGCGACCTGGTCAACCACCTGGGCGCCCACGTCGAATCGATTTCACTGCTGACTCCCAACGCTGCAGACGGCGACCTGGCCTCGGACCTGTTTCACTTCCCACTGCCTGGCGATGCCACACAGAACGTTTTCCTGCCGATCCCCTCTCGACTGAACGCAAGAATCCGCCAGCTGAACCCCAACGTGCTGGTATCAGCCACCAACGGTCCGTTCGGCATGTACGGGGTTTATCTCTCGCATCGCCACCGACTGAAGCTGATCGCCGGGTTCCATACCCATATCGAGGAACTCTGCCAGATGTACTGGGGCGCCATGCTGGGCCGTATTACCCGCGCCTACATGGAATCCCAGAACCGTATCCTGTTCCGTCGTGCCAGCAGCGTAGTGGTCAACAGTCACCGGATGCTGGAACCGGCCAGATTACTGAGCAGGACACCTGTTTCGCTGATGAGTACGCCACTGGACAGCCTGTTCCTCGAACACCGGGTGTCGCAACCAGGTGAGCAGTTACGCCGGATTTTTTATGGCGGCAGGCTGGCACCGGAAAAAAATATCACGGCGATACTGGAAGCTGCCCGGCAGCTGCCACAATTGCAGTTCACCCTGGCCGGCGATGGGCCGCTGCGGCAACAGATTGAAAACGCAGCAGCCAGGCTGCCCAATCTTCACTACCTGGGGTTGCTTGAACGCAGCAACATGGTGACACAGATCGATGCCCATGACCTGGTGGTGCTGCCCTCTCATCTCGAAGCATTTGGGACTATCGCCCTGGAAGCGATGGTCCGCCAACGGCTGGTGCTGGTTTCGAGCGAATGCGGCATCCTGTCCTGGCAGAACCTGGCCCGCGGCCTGTGCAGCTTCCGCCAGGACGAATCACTGGCCGCAGCCCTGACCCGGCTCGCAGCGCTGGATCCAAGACTGCGTCAGCACAAGGCCGGTCTGGCCCGGACGGAGGCGCTGGCGACGCACCACGAAGCAGTGCGCGACTGGCTGAACCTGCTGGCGACACCGGCTGATGTCTGACACCGGAATTCCTGTCAGAATGCGGAAAAGTGCCAGCCGCGCGCCGCTGCGTGCGGTGGTCTCGATACACGATGTGATGCCGGAGACTCTGCCCCACACCACTGAAATTCTGAACCGGCTGCTGATGGCAGGCGTGGGACCGGTCACCGGCCTGGTCATTCCCGGCAAGCGCTGGAGTGAACATCAGCTTGACTGGTTGCGGGACCTGGAGCATGCGGGTCTGGTAATCGCGGGGCATGGCTGGCGACACCGTGTCGAGAAACGTGTTTCACTGTCTCACAAGCTGCACGGATTGTTCCTGTCCCGCATGGTGGCGGAACATCTTTCCCTTTGTGAAGCCGAAATTGCCAGTCTGGTAAGGCGCTGCTTTGACTGGTTTATTGAACATGGATTCCAGTCACCTTGCGTCTATGTGCCCCCTGCCTGGGCGCTGGGAAGAATCCAGCGGACCACACTCGACTCACTGCCGTTCAGGCTGTATGAAAACCTGTCCGGGGTCTATCGATCGGGAATTGGAGATTTCGTCAGCCTGCCGCTGACTGGATATGAAGCGGACAACTGGCCGCGCCTGCCGTTTCTTTGCGCCTGGAACCGTTACAGCGAGATGTGCGCCAGGTTAACGGCCAGACCCCTCAGGATCAGCATTCATCCACGCGACTTCAGCCTGGGCCTGGCCCGTCAGATCGAATCCCAATTGCAACGGGTTGACGAATTTCTGGGCTACCCACAGATATTCGCCGTCAACCGCCCCTGACCCCCGGCGTACCGGCCCGGTGACGGTGAATCGGCAATCACGCTCAGCCGCTGCGGAAGTGACAGATGTTAAGACCCCGCTCCGGATACCTGTCCTCAAACTCTGGCGCGATCGGTAATTGTCCGACAAACTGCAATCCGGGCGCCTGTTTAGAAAACTGATCGATCAAATAGTCAGCGCCCAGAAACGGACTGTTGATGGTGACGATCAGATCGGCACCGGCATTCACCAGCTTCGGTAAGCGCCTGATAACGGCAGGGTAGTTTTTTTCCACCTCGAAACTGCCCCGCTGACGCGTGGGCGGATCCACGATCACCAGGTCATAGCGTCCCAGCTGCTGGATGCGTCCCCAGCTGGTAAACAGGTTGTGGGCCAGGGGCGTGACCCGGCTGAGATCCTGGTCATTGAGCAGATGGTTGCGCAGTCCCCACTGAATGCTGGGTTTGTTCATATCCACGCTGGTAACGTGGCTGGCACCGCCGGCCAGCGCAGCTACCGACAGTGAACAGGTGTAGGCGAACAGGTTCAGGACATTACGTTCCTGACTGTGGCTGCGCAGCCATTCGCGTAACGGCCCCATATCCAGGAACAGCCCGGCGTTGCGATTCAGACCCGGGCGCACTTCAAAGCGCAGACCGTTCTCGACCACGACACAGGACTCGACGGGATCACCCCATAGCACCTCGGAACCGGCCCCCTGCCGCTGGCGACGCTGCAATATCACCGACCCTACCTGCCCGCTGATGTCTGCAGCCCTGATCGCTGCGAGCAGCGCGGCTGTCCGCTCGGGCTCACGATAAAAAGTTACCAGCAGCACCGGCGGATACCAGTCGGCAACCAGGTGTTCCAGGCCGGGAAAGTGGCGACCGCGGCCATGGAACACGCGCCTCGGTGCGGGTGCCGGAGTGGCAAAAAACCGGTTCAGGGAGGCGAAAAATTCGCTGTAATCGGTGTCGCCCATGGCGTTGGGCTGAGGTCCGGTGCTATCAGGCACGGAATGTTCATTAACAGGCATGATGGATCCGGGTTCAGGCAGCAGGGTGTCTGGCTGCCCGTCAGTTTACCCGAGTCAATTGGTCAGTCCAGTCGACGCGCCGGTCAGTGATCGTGGCTGACTCCCTGAGTGCCTGTCTGTCTAGCGCCGGCGCCGTGACCGTCGTGACCGTTGTGACCACCGGCACTACCGGGCATGGACATGGCTTCCGGGTTACCTCCGGCGATCGCCAGGTGATGCATTTCGTGATGCTCGCCCGCGACCATGAAACCGAAGAATCCCAGCGCCCGGATCCTGGCCACTTCAGCTTCATCTGCAGCGGTGACCGTGACTTCGACACCATCAGCAATACTGCGGGCTTCGGCGTGCCAGGCAGTTTCACTGCTGATCTGGGCCGCGTGGGTCGGTACCATATGCTGGATTGCCTCCAGGGTCCGGCCGCTCCCGGTCACCCGATAGCTGGCACCGCCTGTTACCTGGACGGCAGTCACGCTGGCGTTGAGGGTCAGCTCCTGCATGTCGACCAGATGGTTGCGCAAAGCGTCGATATTGACGCGGCTCCAGTCGGTTTCTGGGTCGGCCTCCAGTTGATCGACCACCGCCCGGATTGCGGAAAACGCATCCTGGCCGCCGCCGTTACCCTGCTGCCCGCCTGCCATCATGCGGCGCATCTGCTCCATATGCTGCATCATGTCGCCATTCTGCATCATGCCCCCGTTTTCCATCATCCCGCCGCCCTGCTGATCGCCCTGACGCTGCTGCATTCTGTTGCCCTGGCCGTCGCCCTGCGGCATGGCCTGAGTACTCGCGCCTGCCCGACCGTCAACCGGTGCGTCCTGGCCCGCTTGGGTGACATGGCCGGTGTGATCTGTATGACTGGCATCCTGCTGTGCCCAGCCGGTCTGACCCAGCCCCAGGGCAGCCACTACCGCAGTGCCCAGCAGGTATTTCTTAACTGGAGTTTTCATCGAAGTTCCCTCACGCCTGGTTGTCAAAGCCGCAGCCGTTGCCTGTCGCAATTCACTGAATCAGGTATGCCCAGACTGCCCAGCACAGAAGTGCGGTGACCGGTGCGATCGTCATCAGTAATATCATGCTCTTAATATGAGTCATTTCAAGCTCCTCGGGTATTCTCGTGCAAAGTGTAAACGCGCAAAGTGAAAAAAGGGGGGTCGCTTCTGCCTGACCCCCAAACGGGTTTCGTTACCAACCTCAGGCTTGCCCGGCAGAGCGTCTGTTGTCCAGTCACTGGTTGCAGTCGCGTCGCTTCATTCGGGCAATTACTTCACAGTCATATTACTAACTGCATAAGCTGTGCCAGAACTGCCTGAAACATCTATCCTTTTGTTTTAAAAGCCATTTCCGTTACGGGGAAGGATTTACCCAGGAGCGGGCCGGGCTGGCTCCGGCCGTGCTTTGACAATTATGGCAATAATTCCTGCCAATATTGTCCAGTCCTGATCCGACATTCCACCGCTCCTTTAGCCGTGACCGGACTGGCAATGGAATTGCCCACAGTCTGTCTACCGGGACGCCTTTCTGCCGGGCGCTCCAGCCCGCTTTGCAGCCCTCCGACAGTATGTCAGAATCGGCGCTTTCCTGCTCGGGGCCAGGTATCCGCAGCGGGCTTTTACCCCTGGTCCATCCAGCTTTTCAAACTGACGCCGAATGCGCCGGACTCGTAATAGAAATTGTAACTAGTTGAGTGAATTTCATGACTGAATTTAAGGACGCCACCATATCCAGACTTGCCAACGTGTACTTTGATGGCCAGGTCACCAGCCGCACCGTCACCCTGGCAGATGGTGAGAAAAAGACCCTGGGAATCATGCTGCCTGGAACTTACCGGTTTACCACCGATACCCGGGAGTTGATGGAGATTCAGAGCGGGCATGTCGAGGTCCGGCTGGACGGTCAGGACGAGTGGCAAAGTTATCAGGACGACAGCAGTTTCGAAGTACCAGGCGGTTCGGCATTCGATATCCGGGTCAACACGGTGACGGACTACTGTTGCTCATATGGTGATTGAGACGCGCCGTCTGAACCGGCGGCCGCCCTGGACTTCTGACGGCCCGGCTCGACCGGCAAGGGCACAGATCGCGCTGCCGGCGGTAAACTCCGGGCCCGCCTGGTTGCCCCTAAATGGCTGCTAACCTATTGGGAACCAGGCGTGTACGGATCGACTTTCCATGATCCAATAATCCATCCATCGATCCGTCAATCCGTCAATCCGTCAATCCATCAATCCGTCAATCCCACAACCCGGCCGGATTTTAATCCTCATCCGGTCGATTACAACAGCGCGAACCCGCTCTCAGACAAGCTGCATAATCTCACCAACCGCGGGAAATCTTCCCGTGTGGTGTTTGGAAAAGATCAGCTCACCGTCGCGACGCACGTCGAAGACACCTCCACTGCCGGCGACCAGAGTCACCTGGGCATCGGTGGCATCCTGAATTTCAGCCGACACACGGTCGGCCTGCGGTCGATAGTTTCAGGCTCCGCAATAGGTAATTTCAACTTTCATGATAAACCTCCCGAGGCGACCACAATAACAGACCCGCATCGCAACCTGGTGCGGGAAACCGCAAAGACTAATCTCAGCCGGCGATCGATTGCTGTCTCATTGGCGGTCAGAGAAAGACTCAATCCATCGATAGTCGACTGGTTGCTTCAGATCGATACTGGCCACTCTGCCCGTGAGGGGATATTTCAGCCCGGTCGCACAATTAAACAGTACCACCCGTTCATCAGGCTGGATTCGCCCGCTGGCAAGTTCCTGCTGCAGGGCTGCCAGGGTAGCCGCCCCCTCCGGGCAGAGCAGAATTCCTTCCTCCCGTGCACACTGACGCTGGGCCGCGATAATTGCCGCGTCGCTCACCGCCACCGCAAAGCCTGAGCTTTCCCTGACCGCGTCGAGGATCAGAAAGTCGCCCAGGGCCACCGGAACGCGGATTCCGGCTGCGACAGTGTGAGCGTCCTGCCACAACTCTGCATGGCGTGACCCGTCCTGGTAAGCTTTGACAATCGGCGCACAGCCTTCCGCCTGAACTGCCACCATCCGCGGTCGCTTGCTGCCGATCCAGCCGACCGCTTCCAGTTCCGCAAAAGCTTTCCACATGCCGATCAGGCCGGTGCCGCCACCGGTGGGGTAAAGGATTACATCAGGCACTTCCCAACCGAGCTGCTCGGCCAGTTCCAGGCCCATGGTTTTCTTACCTTCGATGCGATAAGGCTCTTTCAGGGTGGAGGTATCGAACCAGCCCATGACTTCCCTGCCCTCGCCGACAATACGACCGCAGGCGTTGATCAATCCATTGACCAGGAAGGTGTGCGCACCCAGGAAGGCAATTTCATCGACATTGACCCGGGGCGTGTCCTCCGGGCAGAACACGAAGGATTCGATACCTGCCGCGGCACAATAGGCAGCCAGCGCTGCGCCGGCGTTGCCGTTAGTAGGCATGGCCATGCGCCGGACACCCAGTTCCCTTGCCATGGAAACGGCCAGTGCCAGACCCCGGGCCTTGAAGGAACCGGTTGGCAACCGCCCTTCGTCCTTGATCAGAATCTCGCCGCAGGACAGTTTCTGCTGCAGGTTGCGAGCCGGCAGCAGGGGTGTCATTACCTCACCGAGCCGGATCACGTTTTCACGCTGACGAACCGGGAGGAATTCCCGATAGCGCCAGAATTCCGGAGGACGACTGCTCAATGCGTCACGGTCGACTGATTTGCGCAAGGCATCGAGATCATAGCGGACCAGTAACGGCTTACCTGCGTCTGACAGACCGTGTAGGGTGTCTGCCGCATAGGTTTTACCAGTCTCACTGCATTCCAGGTGGGTGGTAAAAGTCAGCGTTTCAATACTCAATGCCTGACACCTCCTAAATCGGGCCGCCTGACGTCACAGAAGGGCGAAAAATTCCCGCAGGCGTGCGGCATTTTTCCCCACATCCCCGACCCCGACCCGGGACAGAGAACGAGCGTTCAATACCGTTTCGTCCCCCTCGCGGGTAATTTTGATGATCACATCGTCCTTGAACCGGAACCAGAAGGTAGTGTCGGTAGCCTCGATCCGCCCGTCGCTGCGAACTGCGGCGACAATATCCCAGCCCAGCTGCTCGGCGGCGGCTACCGCACGATTGAAAACCGTATCCAGCGATTCGCTGAACCGTTGCGGCACGATATCCGGGTACGCTTCCTGCTGCATCCGGGCCAGAGTCTCCGGGGTCAACTCGGTATCTTCTGAAATCCTGCCGCTACCGTAGACCATGGAATTGGCAGCATTTGCCCGCAGCGGTGCGATCGCCACGAATTGAGGAGGGTTGACCGTATCGGTGGTGATATCGTGGATGGGTGGTGTCCCGGGTGGGGGACGAAAGCTTTCCGGAACGTAATAGGCAAGTGCCGCGGTCACTGTGCCCAGCAGCGCCAGCCCGGTCAGACGCCGGCTATTCCCCCAACGGAAAAACAGCAATCCGGCAATCGCCACCAGCGTGACCAGAAGGCATCCCAGTGCCACCTGGTCGGCAATCGGGTTGACTTTCTGCAGGATACTGAAGCCGGACCGGAAATCCGTCAGGCCGAGCCACACTCCGAGCGGCCCGGACAACGCATACAGCCCCAGACCCAGGCCCGCCAGCGCTGCCAGCAGCGCCAGTATATTGACTATCTTGCCGATTGTACCCAATTCGATTCGACTGGTATTCACCGAAGCTCTCCTCTCTATGTCTTATCGCATGCCCTGACTGTGCAGCTTACCAGACCAGCGGGATTTGGTGCCAATAGACTTAGTTGTGACGGCCAGCAACCGCGCGGTCCGAATCACGAGTGGACGCGATTGAAAGGTCCCGCTATGCTGGCAGGCCCGAATAACAAGACTCCGCAAGTTTGAGGAGACAACCCATGAATAAGTTCGTCCGCACCCTGATTCTGCTGTCCCTCGGCTGGGCTCCGCTGACTTTCGCCCAGTTGGCCGTTCCCAGTGCCGAAGGCCTGACCTATGGTCATGTTCACCTCAATGTCAGCGATGTTGCCCTGCACCAGAAGTTGTGGGTCGAGCTCTTCGATGCCGAGGTCGTGTCGAAAGGGCCACTGACAGCTATCAAGTTTCCCAACATGATCATCCTGCTGCGGGAAAATCCTCCCACCATGGGATCACGGCAGACAGTCATGGATCATTTTGGCTTCAAGGTCCGCAACATCGAAACTTTCCTGGCCCGCTGGCGGGCCGCCGGGTACCCGGTCGAGAGCGAATTCATCGGTTCCGAAGGCCAGAAGAACGCCTATGTCATGATGCCGGATGACGTCTATGTGGAACTGCAGGAAGACCAGTCCCTGCATGTGGAAGTGATGGGGTATCACGTGCATTACTTTACTGATCAGTACCAGGAACTGCTGCAGTGGTATACGCGGGTGTTCGATCTGGAAACACGGCCCCGGGGTCGCATTGAAACCACCACCAATGTACCCGGAATGAATCTGAGTTTCGGTAACTCCCGAACGCCACGGGTCGGAACCCAGGGTGCGGCCATCGACCACATAGGCTTCGAGGTCGATGACCTGGAAGCGTTCGTCGCCCGCCTGGCGGCGAAGGGAATCGAACTGGATTCACCGATCAGGGAGATCCCCGCGATCGGACTCAAGATCGCCTTTCTTACCGATCCGCAGGGCGTTTACATCGAGCTGACCGAAGGCCTGGACGATTACTGACCAGCAGCCTGTTTAAAACGCTGCTAAGTATTGTCCTGCCGCACGGCAAGACCCTTATAGTGGCGTTGCTCGATCGGTAACCGCTCCAGCAACCGGGCCAGGTTTTCCCGAAAGCCGGGGGTTTCATTCAGGGCACTGCACCGGTGAATGAATATCCTGATGCTGAATACGATGGCCCCGGTTTCGGGCAGTCGTCGCAGGACCTGCCTTTCGACCCGCCAGCTCAGACCATTGGGATCGTCTGCCGGGACAGCCCGCTGGGGAAGGTCTTCTCGCCAGAATAACTCCGGCTGACTCTGGATCGACCAGTTATACCGCAACAGCGGCTTGTCGACTTTCAAAAGGGCAAACAAGCGTTGTACTCGTGCCGACAATTCACTGCCATAGCCAGGTACCGGAGCATGGATAGCATCCAGGGAACGACCGATCTTGTCCTCCAGTTTCCAGTTTGATGGTGCACATACGCTGGCGGCGGTAAGTCGATAGGTGTTGTCGACAGGTTCCAGGACACACAGGTCTTCCTGAACCAGCAGCGAAGTCTGCCACAGCGAATCTTCCGCAGTGGAGAACACCAGACCGGCCGGCAGGTAGAACAGGCGCTCGCCATCACGATTGAATAACCTTTCATGATCCTGTAACAGATGATCCAGAACCAGTGCATGGAGTTCGCGCTGGGCCGGCTCTGATCCCGGCAGCGCCTGGTAAACCCGCTCACCATCCTGCTGCCGCGTGGCAAGCTTATTCCGGTAAAAGGTGATGAAATCCTGATCGTGAATCAGCCACTGGTGTGAATCCAGCCGGTTCAATCCGAGCCTCAGTACCGTACGCTGATCCGTTTCCGGCAGGTAAATGGGAGGAACACTGCTGTCCAGGCGCATTTCTGTCTGTCTCTGTCTATTTCTGTCTTCCGTTGCCGGTGGCATTGTTCCATCCTTCCCCGCTAACGGCAATTCCGGTCCGGACCCGCCCGGTTCGTCCGGGCGGACTCAACATCATAAATCTGTATAATCGGTCGTCCAATTACACCAGACCGCCAATTGATTGGGAGAAATCGTCATGTCACCCCGCTGTTCGCGCTTTACAGCCCCGTTGTCCCTGCCGCTGTTGGTGCTGTTGTCGCCACTGGCTCTGGGCCATACCGAAGTCGGCGTGGTAGGAGGCTTTATCAGCGGATTTCTGCATCCCATCTACGGTCCCGACCACGTGGTGGCCATGGTGGCGGTGGGACTGTGGGGCGCCTTTCTCGGCAGCCCGGCGATCTGGCTGCTGCCGGTGGTGTTTCCCCTGGTAATGGCGTTCGGGGGTGCCCTGGGCGTCCTGGGAGTGCCCTTGCCTGGCGTTGAAATCGGTATCGCCGCATCAGCCATTGTGCTGGGCCTGATGGTGCTGCTGGCAGTTCGCCCACCCTTGTGGGTTGCCGCCGTGCTGGTCGGTGCTTTCGGGATTTTCCATGGCCATGCTCACGGTACGGAATTACCGGACGCCTCCAACCCGCTGACCTATGCGATCGGTTTTGTGCTGGCTACTGGACTGATGCACCTTGCAGGTATTGCATTTGGTCTGCTGGCCGGATCGCCAGCGGGGCGGCTCGCGGTCCGATCTGCCGGTGGCCTGATCTCCGCTGCCGGGCTCTACTTCCTGGCAGGTGCGCTTTGAACCCCTTGGTCCGCCTGTTGATGGCGCTGGTGCTGACCGCAGCACCGCTACTGGCGCAGGCTCATTCGCCGTATCCAGGTGTGCGGGGCTTCTATGTAGGTGCCCTGCACCCATTGACCACACCATCGCATGTGCTGCTGATCCTGGCCATCAGCATTCTGCTGGGGTTGCGCCTGACCGAGGGACGGATGCGCTGCCTGGCGACCGTATTTGCCGCCACCGCCCTGGGTCTGGTATTGGCCTTCGTGCTGGCCAGCTACCTGCCATCGTCTCTGTTTATCCTGCTGCTGACGACCCTGGTAGGCGGCCTGATTATCGGACCGACCTCATTGCCGGGCTGGAGCCTGGTGGTACTGAGTGGTGCGTGCGGATTCCTGCTGGCGCTGGAATCCATTCCGGATCCGGGACCGTTCCTGGATGTGCTCATCACCGTCACCGGCTCCCTGGTCGGTATCCACTATCTCATCATGTATGGCTCCAGGGCGGTGCGCCACGGATTGGAACGCTGGGATTCCGGCCCTCTGCAGATCGGGATCAAGGTGGTCGGCTCCTGGATTGCCGCCATCGGCCTGTTGATGCTGGCGTTCACTCTGGCCGGCAGCACCGGGATAGCCTGATCAGGATCAGTTCCGCGTCAGCTACTGGCACAGTGGCATACTGACTTGTCTGTTTGGCTGTTACACTAGGGGCTTCCTGATCCTTCGCGACAGGCGCTACTAGCAGGCCTATCACCATGAATGACATGGCAGCGGCAGTCTCCGAACCGACAAAAATCGGCATCATTACCGAAGTCCACGGACCGGTAGTGGTGATTGCCTGCGAACGACTGCCGCCCCTGCGTCAGGCTCTGACCGCAAGAATAGATCACGAATCCTATCTGTTCGAGGTTCACCAGCATCTCGACGAGCGCCATGTGCGTGCCATCACCCTGCACCAGAGCGCCGGTCTGCACCGCGGGATGACCGTGTTCGACTCCGGCGCACCACTGCATGTCCCGGTAGCACCCGATTGCGTGGGACGGCTGTTGAATATCTTCGGCGAACCTCTTGATGGTGGCGAGGCCCTGGACGCCAGCGATTACCGCAATGTGCACAAAGGTGCGTTGCCGCTGGATCAGGCGGTGGGTGTCGGCGAAGTCCTGGAAACCGGGATCAAGGTGGTCGATCTGCTGTGTCCCTTTATCAAGGGTGGTAAAACCGGCCTGTTCGGCGGCGCCGGCGTCGGTAAGACGGTGCTGATCATGGAATTCATGCATGCGGTCGCCACCATTCATGCCGGCGTGTCGGTGTTTGCCGGAGTTGGTGAACGCATCCGCGAGGGACACGAACTGTGGAATGAAATCCGGGAAGCCGGTGTGTTGCCTCAGACCCTGATGGTGTTCGGTCAGATGGACGAATCACCAGGAGTCAGGTTCCGGGTCGGACTGTCTGCCCTGACCTACGCCGAATACCTGCGCGACACCATGCAGAAGGAGGTACTGTTCGTCATGGACAATATCTTCCGGTTCGTCCAGGCCGGCAGTGAGGTTTCCAGTCTGCTGGGCAGAATGCCGGCCACCGTGGGATACCAGCCCACCCTGACCACCGAAGTGGCGGAAATGCAGGACCGGATTCTTTCCACCCGGCAGGGCGCCATCACCTCGGTCCAGGCCGTCTACGTGCCGGCTGACGACATGACCGACCCGGCGGTGGGCACTATTCTCAACCACCTGGATACGACAGTTATCCTGTCGCGCACCATGGCCGGAGAAGGACTTTACCCGGCGGTGGATCCGTTGCAGTCAACCAGCAAACTGATGGATCGCCACACCCTGGGACAGCACCACTACAAGGTGGCTGAGGGGGTACGGGAACACATGTCCCGCTACCAGGAGCTGGAAGACATCATTATCATGCTGGGCGTGGAAGAGCTGTCTCCGGAGGACCGCAAGATTGTCAGTCGGGCCCGCAAGCTGCAGCGCTACCTGACCCAGCCGTTCTGGTCGACTGCCTCCCATACCAGCGTGCCGGGTGTCACAGTACCCCTGCAGGAAACCATCGCCGACTGCGAGGCATTTCTGCTGGGCAGGTTTGACGACGTACCGGAAGAGCGTTGCTACATGCTCGGCGGCATGAAGGATGACAGCCAGTGAAGGCTTTTGCACTGCATCTGCAGGATGCCACGCGGATTGTCGAACACCCGCAGGTGCGTTCGTTCGTGGGCGAAGACCGCTCCGGCAGTTTCGGCATCCTGGCCGATCACGGGCGTCTGGTCACAGTACTGGTTACCGGGCTGGCGCGCTTT
This sequence comes from Pseudomonadales bacterium, assembly GCA_024234395.1. Lineage (GTDB taxonomy): Bacteria > Pseudomonadota > Gammaproteobacteria > Pseudomonadales > Pseudohongiellaceae > NORP240. Next base: position 1,049,961 of record JACKOH010000002.1, on the reverse strand, counting down.
CAGGATATGGAAGGCAACTGGCAGTACCTGGCCATGCCCGGCGCCGTTCTCTACTTCCGGGATAACGTACTGACTCTCAGTACCCGCCATTTTCTGCTCGACAGTGACTATCTGCGCATCAGCAAAGCGCTGCAGCAGGAACTCATGGCGGAAGAGGAAAAACTGCATGCGGTTCGCGAGAGCATGCGGCGTATGGAAGAGGAAGTTCTGAAACGGCTCTGGAGTCTGGGCCGCGAGGCGCCAGGCCCATGAACGATTCCCGTCACGACGAACTGAAACAGCAGGTGGAAAAACAGGCCCGCCGCATGCAGAAGGCGGAACGGGACCGTTCCACGCTGCTCAGCCAGACCGTCTATCTGGGCAGCCTGGGACTGGTGTTCGTGTTACCGCTGGTGGGTGGCGCCTACCTGGGACAGTGGCTGGATGGCCTGGCCGAGGGCTATTCGGTGCGCTGGACGGTAAGCCTGATCCTGCTGGGCATTTTTGTCGGCGCCATGAACGTTTACTACTTTATCCGGGACCAGGATCATGAGTGACGGAGATCTGACCATCCAGCCACTGTTTGCCATCGGCCCGCTGGTAATCACCAACACGGTAATGACCACCTGGCTCATCAGCATTGCCCTGTGGCTGTTTACCTGGCTGCTGTCACGGCGCCTGACCCTGCAACCCGGTCCCTTGCAGACCGCCGTGGAAGGCATCGTCGCCACCATCGAGAATGCCATCAAGGCTGTCGCTCCCGACCACTATCGGCAGATCATGCCGTTCATCGGCAGCCTGTGGATCTACCTGGTGATCGCCAATCTGTGCGGCCTGATACCCGGGCTTCACTCTCCGACCCGGGACCTGTCTGCAACCGCCGCCCTGGCGATACTGGTTTTTCTGTCCACCCACTGGTTTGGAATCCGTATCCAGGGCCCGAAAAGTTATCTGCACCACTTCCTGTCACCCAGTCCCATCCTGCTGCCATTCAATCTGATCAGCGAGGTGACCCGCACCATTGCCCTCGCCGTGAGGCTGTTCGGTAACATGATGAGCCTGGAAATGGCGGCGTTGCTGATTCTGCTGGTGGCAGGGTTTCTGGCCCCGGTTCCGATTCTCATGCTGCACATCGTGGAAGCGCTGGTGCAGGCCTATATTTTCGGCATGCTGGCACTGATCTATGTCGCCGGTGCCATTCAGTCTCAACAGCTTCGCCAATCCCAGAAGGAGTAGTCCATGCCTGATCTTTCAATGTTTACGCTGGCTTCGACCGTCGCCGCCGTCCTGGCTATCGCACTGGGCGTCATGCTGCCCGCCATCGCCATGGGCTGGGCCATCAGTCGGGCGCTGGACGCGCTGTCCCGGCAGCCGGAAGCGGAACGCTCGATTATGCGCACCCTGTTCATCGGCCTGGCGATGATTGAATCGCTGGCCATTTATGTGCTGGTCATTGTGCTGATCATCCTGTTTCGTAACCCGTTGCTTCAATATGTTGTGCAGTGACGTGATAAGCAACGGAGTGAATAACCGCAACGCGGGGAGGATCGCGACGTGGAACTGAGCTGGTCCACTTTCGTACTGGAAATCATCAACTTTCTGGTCCTGGTCTGGATTCTCAAGCGCTTCCTGTACCGACCGGTGCTGGATATCGTCGACAAGCGACGCCAGAGCATCAACGACGAACTGCAACAGGCCCGGCAACAACGCGACGAGGCGGACAGGCTGAAAGGCGAATATGAAAACCGCCTGGCGGACTGGGAACAGGAACGCCAGCAATTGCGCGACAAACTGGCCGAGGAACTGGATGAGGAACGTTCCAGGCAGCTGACCGCTCTGCAGGAGCAGCTCAGGTCGGAACAGGAAAAGGCGGCCGTGTCGGAGCAGCAACGACGCGCGGAAACCAGTCGCCAGACCGAATTGCAGGCACTGCAACAGGCGTCCGGTTTTGCCGCACGACTGCTGCAGGAGGCAAGTGGACCCGAGCTTGAGACGCGCCTGGTGGAACTGGTCCTCAGGGACCTGGACGCCCTGCCCGGTGACCAGCTTGAAAGTCTGCAGACACAGTGGGGAGACCCGCCGGCAAAGATCGACATCACCAGTGCGTTCACGCTGCCCGCACAGCAGCGCCAGGGACTGGAAACGGCGCTGCAGAGAGTTACCGGCCTGACACCCCAATTCAGCTATAACAAAGATGACAGCCTGCTGGCCGGTCTGCAGATCAGCATCGGCGCCTGGGTGCTGAATATGAACCTGCGTGATGAGTTGAAAGGCTTCGCGGAATTTGCTCATGTCACCCACTGAAACGCCGGCCAGAAAGCCGGTATCCGTGAACCCCCTGACCAGGCAGGAATCCTGGCTGCAGCAGTACCGTCCGGGTCTGCGCGTCGCTGAACGGGGCAGCGTGATCTCGGTGGGTGACGGAATTGCCTGGATTTCAGGACTGCCCTCGGCCGCCATGGACGATATCCTGGAACTGGAAGACGGCAGCCGCGGACTGGTCTTCGATCTGAACGAAAACCGTATCGGTGCCATTCTGCTGCACGAAACCGGAAGCCTGACGGCCGGGACTACCGCGCATCTCAGTGGGCGCCTGTTGAGCACCCCGGTGGGCGATACCCTGCTGGGTCGCATTGTCGATCCGCTCGGTGCGCCGCTGGACGGCAAGCCGGCGCCGGTGCCGTCCCGCTGGCAACGGCTGGAAGCCCCTTCGCCACCGATCGTCGCCCGCGACTTTGTCAGCAAACCACTTTACAGCGGCATCAAGATAATCGATACCCTGCTGCCGATCGGCAAGGGGCAACGGCAACTGCTGATCGGTGATGACGGCCTGGGTCGAACCGCACTGGCCCTGGATACGGTCATCAACCAGAGGGATCGGGACACCCGTTGCGTCTATGTACTGATAGGTCAGAAACGCAGCGCGGTGGTCAACACTATCGAGATTCTCAACAAGTATGGCGCCATGGCATACACCACGGTGGTAGTGGCGGAAGCCAGCAGTCTGCCCGGACTTCAGCACATCGCACCGTTTGCCGGCTGTGCCATCGCTGAATTCTGGATGCAGCAGGGCCGCGATACCCTGGTGGTCTATGACGACCTGTCCACCCATGCGATCAACTATCGGGAACTGTCCCTGCTGTTACGGCGGCCACCAGGACGGGAAGCCTATCCCGGCGACATTTTTTCAGTTCATGCGCGCCTGCTGGAGCGGGCAACCTGCCTCAATTCCGCCCATGGCGGGGGCAGTATGACTGCCCTGCCGATCGTGGAAACCCGGCAGGGAGAAATTGCCACCTTCATTCCCACCAACCTGATTTCCATTACCGACGGCCAGGTCTACCTGGACCGGCGCCTGTTCACCAGTGGCTTCAGGCCCGCCATCGATATCGCCAGGTCGGTGTCGCGGATTGGAGGCAAGGCACAACATCCGCGCATCAAGCAGGAGGCCGGGAGAATGAAGCTTGACTACCTGCAATTCCAGGAACTGGAGGTATTCACGCGCTTCGGCGCGCGACTGGAGGAATCCATGGAGGCGGCTATCGCCAAGGGTAGAATCCTGCGCGAAATTCTCAAACAGGATCGCCTGTCTCCGCTTCCGGAAACGTTTCAGCTGGCCTGGCTGGTGGCCTTCAATGAAGGTCTGTTCGAAGGACACAGTCCCGCCGACCTGCCACAGTTACTGCAGCAACTGCAGGAACAGGTACTGCACAGCTCCCTTAACCTGGACTCTCCAAGAGACGAATGGTGCCGGGCGGTGACGGGCTGGCTGAAACAGGTTCCTGAGTCCGGCGAGGCTTCGCAATGACACACCGCCAGGATCTGGAACGGCATCGCCACAGTCTGCAGGAAATCCGGGAAATCATGTATTCCATGAAAACCCTGGCCTATATGGAAACCCGGAAACTGGATCGGTTTATCGTCGCCCAGCAGGCCGTGGTAAGAAATATCGAAGCCGTGGCCGACGATTTCCTGGCGTTTCACCGCGAGTTTATGCCGGCGCCGGAACCACGTGCCGAAGTCTGTATCGTGATCGGTTCGGAGCGCGGTTTTTGCGGCGACTTCAATCAGTCGCTGGTGCGGGAACTGGAAACCTACCTGGAAAGCCATCCCCACAGTAACGTGGAAACCATCGCTATCGGGCGCAAGCTTCACCCGCTGCTGGAAAACCATGAGCCCCGCGTACACTACCTGGATGGCCCGGGCGTGGTGGAGGAGGTCGCCAGCGTTCTCAACCGGCTGGTGGAGCAATTGAATACCCTGCAGGAGGCCCACGGCCTGCTTTCGGTATTCGGGATTTATCATGACAGCAGCGCGGAGATCCTGCGACCGAGGCTGTTGCCCCCATTTCAGGATCTGCCACAGGATCGCGACACCGACTCCCAGGCGCCGTTACTGCAACTGTCAGCACGGGAATTTCTCATCGAACTCACCGATCACTATCTGTTTGCCGCCCTCAACCGCATGCTTTATGCGTCGCTGATGGCGGAAAACCATAACCGGGTTTCCCATCTGGAAGGCGCCGTTCGGCACCTGGATGACGAATCCGACAACCTGAGCAGACGCTGCAACACCCTGCGCCAGGAGGAGATCATCGAGGAAATAGAAGTCATTCTGCTCAGCACCGACAGCCTGACAGGGACCGACGGCTGACCTGTAACGGCGGTCAGTGTGCCGGAGCCTTTCCCAGCGCCCGATTCATCGAAGCCAGTCACGGGGACAGCCAGGACCAAAACAATCACGCGCTGTAACTCCTGCTTTACTCAACCGTCATTTACTCTACTATTAACGAAAGGTTCCCCAAATCACCGGAATCGCAGATCCACCTGAAGGAAGCTGTCCGCCATGGGTATCATCAATACTGCTGAAGCACTGCTGGAACTGGGCCTGCCTTCACTGCTGTTCAGTTGGCTGATATTTCACTGGCTGTTTGCCGAGGGTGAGATAGACCGGGATATCCGCCACCGGGCACTCAAAGCGGAATTGAAGAATAACCGCAAATCGTTAAAGAAGGCGATCAGGACAACCGGCAACAGAAATGTGCGCCTGGTTTATAAGCGCTGGGCTTCGTTTGGTGGGGGCTTTTACGGGATTGCCGGACTCTGGACATTCCTGGTAATCGAGATCAGCGACCTGGTCAACTTTCTCAGGAGTGGCAACTACCTGGCTCCCTTTTCCGGAGACATCCTCGACATTGTCATCTCGTTCCTGATGAATCAGATTACCAACTCGATCCAGGCCTTGTTGTGGTTTTCCTACTGGCCGGGTCCGGGCGATTCCATGTTGATATGGATCGCCGCCGGCTACCTGGGCTACTGGGTCGGGATCGAACTGGCCCGCCGGCTGCTGACACCGATAACCCTGTTCAGACCTGACCGGAAACACTGAGTCGACCGGAGCGGACCGGAGTACGGTTAGCAGCCTGTCAGGCGGCACTCCGGCCCGGCGGCGGGGTTCAGTTTCCGGCACGATTGATATGGATATCGCCATTGCTGGTTTCGATGGTGATGCGGTCGCCACCGCCATTGATGTCACCTCGCCCAATAACTTCCCGATCATCTTCACCGCTAATGGCAAGGGGGAAATCCGTGTAGATACGGTAGTCGCCCCGCGCACGTCTTGATACCTTGATTCTTGCATCGATGGTCGCGGCGTGACCGGCCGGCAAAGTGAGTTCGATGTCGCCACCGCTGGAATCCAGATCAATATGGCCGTCCTGACCCGGTTCCAGGTTACCCAGTACCGCCTCGATCCTGCCACCCGAAGTGTCGGCCTCGATATAACCATTTATCGGCCCCAGAAAAATATTACCTCCCGAGGTATCCACCTGTACCGGACCGCCGCTGCGGGCAATGCGGATGGTGCCACCCGAAGTATCGGCGATCAGCAACCGGTCACTGCCGGCCAGTTCGATATTGCCTCCGGAGGTATCGGCGGTCATGCTGCCCCCGGCGTAGCCGGCGTTGATGGTGCCACCGGAAGTGTCGAGACTGACATTGCCGGTGACTTCTCCAACCGTGATATTGCCGCCTGAGGTATCGGCACTCACGTCTCCATCCACGTCACCGATCGTGATTACGCCACCGGACGTGTCGGCAACAACATCACCGGAAACGTTGCCGATGGTTATGCGGCCACCGGAAGTATCGGCATTGACGTCCCCATTGACGACGTTGCCGATCACGATGGCACCACCGGAGGTATCGACCACGACGTCACCGTTTTCCACGCTGCCTACGGTAATGGCGCCGCCACTGGTATCGGCATACACATCGCCAGCCATGTCACCCACTTCGATAGCGCCGCCCCCGGTATCCAGCTCCAGGTTGAATTCACGGGGCACTTGCGCTTCGAAACGGATCCGGCTGCGGCCCGGTGCGTCATCGGCGACCACTCTGATCTCGTTGCCTGACTGTTCGAGCGACACATCGAACCCCTCCGGGTTGATCACCCTGACCTGGACCCGGGATTGCTCCCAGGTACGAACCGTAATGGGACCGGCATCGCTGATAATATTCAGTCTTCCACCAGGCGAAACATCGAAGACCTCCTCGATATCACCGCTCTGGGCGTGGACCGGTAAACTACCGATTGCGCCGAAGGAAAGTATCGCCATCCCGGTGACAAAACCTGTCAGTAATTTCATTGCTTCACTCCTCTTTAAAAAATTGCCGAATTGCTGAACCCGGCGTTGCTGTTCGGATCGGTGTTCTCGAGAATCGCCCGGGCCTGCTGGCGAATGTAGTCATTACCGTCGGACTCGGCGCGCTGGCGGAACACGGCCAGGGTTTCCGGATCCGGATTTTCCGCCAGGGCATTGAAAGCCTCGACCCGCACGCCGGGATTAACGTCCCGACCCAGCGCCTGTCGCAGGGCGCTTTTCACCTGTTCATCCTCCACGAATTCCACCAGCGACCGCACCGCCGCGTAGCGCACACCCGGATTTTCGTCATTGTTGAGGACATAAATCATCGATGCGGAAACCTGATCGTCATAGGAGGCCTTCTGAAGAACATCGAGTGTGTCCAGGCGGGCCGCCTCGTCTATTTCGTTAACCAGTGCCACGGTCATCAGGGTACGAATGCCCGCTTCGGAAATATTGCCACTCAGATGTGTATCCGAAGCCAGCGCAAACGACAATTCAATGTCGCCGGAAGCTGGATCAAAGCGTTCGATCTGCAGATTGGCAATCTCATAATCCTGCTCACCGACCAGTCCCAATGGCGACATTCGCGCCGCCACTTCGGTGCCGGAGGAAACCGGAGTTGTAATGGAAGTCCCGGGTCCGGCAATCACGAAACCCAGGGCAAAACTCACGGCCAGGACCGCTGTCTGCAATACTGCCAGCGCCGGACGCCGCACCAGGGCGGCCAGGAACTCGGTGAGCAGCGGGCGCTTCGCCACCTGCCTTTGCAGTTGACGACGCACCTGGCGCCGGTTGTCTCCCAGCCGCTCGTCGTCTATGTATACGGAAGTCCCGCGCGGAATACTCAGCTCCAGGCTCTGCTCCCGCTCCAGCAGCTTCTTCAGCTGCCGGTTTACGGTAAGCTCGTGCTCGAAGGCGGTACGTTGACCACTATCCAGGTCATCGTACAGATAACGAAGCACCAGGTCTTCAAGTTGTCTTTCATTTTCTGGAATGTTCATTTCTCTATTCCATCCGATTCGGTTGATGGTCGGGCCGGTAGTAGGGATCCAGCTGATTCCGTAACTTCTCCCTGGCTCGAAACAGATAGACCTTGATGGAGTTTTCACTGGCCTCCATGATCTCGGCGGCCTCTCTGATCCTGAACTCCTGCTGATGGCAGAGTACAAAGGCGATCCTTTCCCGCTCACTGAGCGTTGCCAGTGCCGTGTTGAGCTGGGCATTCAGCTCTGCCGAAAGCATCGACTGTTCAGGGGTATGGGCACCATGGCAATGCTGTTCCTCATACTCTTCCCCCTCGTGCAGATCGGCGCTATGACGCCACAGGCGTTTGAGTCTGCGCCGGTGGGACAGTGACGCGTTGACGACAATTCGATGTAACCAGGTACTGAACTGGCTTGCACCGTTGAAGCGACTTATCGATCTGAACGCCGAAATCATGGCTTCCTGGAAAATATCATCGGCGTCGTCTGCATTGCGGGCGATACCAGCCGCCACGGCCAGCATCTGCCGTTCCACGGGACGCACCAGCCTCTCAAACGCGGCAATATTGCCCGCCTGCGCGGCGCTGATCAGTTCCTCGTCGGATTCGCGTAACACGGTTGCTCCAGAGTGCCTGCCATCCAAAATCGTCACCTGGTGGTCTCCAGGTCTGGCTGTCCTACATCTGCTTAGAGTCAGCAGGCCGGAAAAAGGTTAACAACAGGTGATCAGGAAAATCCCGGCGGACAGGACACTAGTTTGATTGCGGCGGAATCCAGAGTAACGCCGGGCGCTGGACGGCATTACGCCGCAAGTCCGAACTCTGCCGCAAGCAGGGCATAGGAGCGGGCTCTGGCGGCCGGGTCGTGGGTAATGGTAAGTAACATCAGCTCGTCGGCTCCGAACTCCTCAGCCAGACTCAGCAGCTTCGCCTTGACCTGGGCGGGAGTCCCCACTGCACGCTTGTCCCGGTTGGCTTCGATGGCCCTCAGTTCGGCATCCGCATAAGGGTAATCGATGGCTTCCTGCACCGTAGGCACCGGGCCGGGCGCCCCCTGCAACAGGCGCACGAACCACAGGTCGCGACTTTTTGAAAGCCGCCACGCCTCGTCTTCCTGTTCCGCGCAAATGGTGAATACGCACAGGCTGGTATGGGGCTCCTGCAGGTTCGGGCCGGGCTGAAAGCGACCCCGATACAGTTGAAAAATATCCGTACGAATGGAGGGATTGATAAAGTACGCGAAACTGTATGGCAGGCCGGCATCGGCGGCGAACCCGGCACTGTCTTCGCTGGAGCCGAGCATCCATATTTCCGGCACCTCATCCACCAGGGGAAACGCACGAGCACCTTCCATCCCGCGAGTGGCCGGCTGGGTATCGTTCAACAATGCCTGCAGATCAGCCACCATGCGGGGAAAATGCTGCGGGCCCACCGTGGAACCGTAACGCAGGGCAGCCGCAGTGAATGGATCGGTGCCCGGTGCCCGGCCCACACCCAGATCGATGCGGCCTGGATACAATGTCTCCAGCAGTTTGAAATTCTCCGCCACCTTGTAGGGACTGTAATGAGGCAGCATGATGCCCCCTGAGCCGATTCGCAGGCGGCGGGTTTCTGCGCCAAGCCGACCCAACAGCACCTCGGGTGAACATCCCGCCAGGGCATCGGACGCGTGATGCTCGGCCAGCCAGTAGCGGTGGTAACCCAACTCGTCACACTGCTTTGCCAGTGCCAGGGTTTCCTGCAGTGCCGCTGTGGCGGTGCTGCCGCTGCGGATCGGCGATTGATCGAGTACTGAGAGTTTCATATTCGGGGCGGCCAGATCAGGGGGCAAACACATGCATGCGTTCGAGTTCCAGATCCAGGGTAACAATAAAGTGCTTCAGCACCTCGATACCGATTCGCCCCCGGGTCTGCCTGTCGTCCTGAACATTGGTATTGGTCAACGTTTCCTGCCTGCGGGTCAGGTTGCTGCGGACGTTCTGTTTCGGAAACTCTACCGGGATTGCCCCCAACTGGTAAGGACCGAAAGTCAGGGAATCCAGGGTCGCACTTTCGAATGGATAGAGCGGATTCTGATTATCATCCTCCGATTCCAGGTTCAGGGAGTCGGCGACAAAACTGTCGACCCGCACCCCTCCACCAAAGCCGGGTGAAAGTTCCAGCCAGGTGTCAAAATCATCATTCAGCGATACCTGAATGGCCGGAATCCCGAATCTGGCGCCGGAATCCAGTTCAATATTCTGTTCCCGGCGCAGGTCGAGCGCACTCCTGTCGACAAAACAGATCCTGGAATCGGGAAAGTTGATCTGAATGATCAAACCGTCAAACAGTCTGAGACTCAGGGTGATGAACCTGCTGTCCGATTCGGTGATCGCCATCCTGTCGGCTGAAGTCTCAATTCCAAACAGCGTGAAAGGCACGTCCGGTGAATAGAGGTATTCCTGCTCCTCTCCCGTATCGGAAACCACTCGCAGGTCCGGGTCAACTCGCTGCGTCAGTCTTAATTCCCTGGCCAGTCGGTCGCTGATGGATGCCCCGACATTGCTGGTGGTTAATACCGCCGGATATTCACCGCCTTTGATCTGCACGGAAAGCTGCATGGTCCCGTTCTCGAGCGAAAACGTCTGGCAGTTCGAGGAAGCCGCCAGACTGACTGCCGGCGGTAGAAAGAATCCCGGCAGCCAAAGCAACCAGAACCGGATGCATTGCATAACGGAGAAGTCCTGCAGCGAAACAGCCGTTAATTTTTCAGGATTTCGTAGCGCATTTCAACCATGCCACTCTGATAGGCTTTTACGTCAGCCAGATGGAGGGCAATATCGTTGGCAAAATGGTCGAAGTAACGGATGCCGCTGCCAATCAGTACGGGTAACACGGTCAGACTGACCTCGTCAGCCACGCCGAGACGCAGACATTCGGTGCAGACCGCACCGCCCCCGGCAATCCAGATTTTCCGGAACCGGGGACGCAGTGTGTCGTTTACAAACGCAGCCAGATCACCGGCGTGGAATTCGATTGTAGCGCGGGTCCTGGGTAATTCCCTGCGGGTCAGCACGAACACGGATTTGTCCCCGTATGACCAGCCCATTCCCTGTGCTTCAAAACGAAGCGCAGTTTCATAGGTATGCGAACCCATCACGTAGCAATCGATGCTGTTGAGAAAATTTTCAATGAACTCGGGACTCAGCGTTTCGCCGCCAGCGTACTGATCAGCGGTTTCCAGCCAGTCGACACTGCCATCCTGCCGGGCGATAAAGCCATCCAGGCTGGCAGCCATGTGAATCGTTACGCAGGAGTCCTCAGTGCTCACTCGCTGCCCTCCCGGTGTTTCATCTCCAACTTGCGGGTACCACGCCGGATGCCTTTATCGCTCAAAGTCAAAATCCTGTCCGGCCATCCGGCAATTGGGAGCACAGAGAGCATCTTTGCTCTGATAGCCGGTTACCCGCACTAACGGCCCACTGCCCAGAAACTCCCGTGTCAATCCGGCCTCGACAATACCGGCGGCCCGTCCTCCTTCAACTTCCCAGACCACCTTCGCGCCATCGCTGGCCTCGACTTCCACCACCAGGATCGAATGCGGGTCCATCAGGCGAAACCCGACAACCTTACCTTCAAACTCGATCAGCTGCCCGGTGTCATAGCTTTCCAGGCCATGATGGGCGTAGACAACCGAACTGCCGATCAGGAACATGGCAATCACTGCAATTAAACCACGCATAAGTCAGCTCCAATTCTGTCCGGACAATCACCATGCTGTCCTTACGGTTATTTTACTTATCAGCCTGTTATTCAAACAGGCAGATTTTGTTACTGTCCAGGTCCCGGAAATAGGCGGAAAATCGGCCGGATCGCAGCCCCGGCTCACCTTCGTCGACCCCGCCCAGCGCGATCGCCTTGTGATACAGATTCTCCACCGCGTCGGAAGAACCCACGTTGAATCCCAGCATGGTTCCATTTCCGTTGCTGGCAGGATTGCCATCATAAGGCTCGGCGATTCCGAACAGAAAATCATCGCCTGCCCACAGGGTCATTCGCCCCTCGGAGTAGATCCTGTTGATGTCGTGTCCATCGAACAGGGCATCGTAAAAGGCAATGGCACTTTTCTTGTTGTTGGTGCCAAACACGAAGTAGTTCATTTTCAATCGGTATTACTCCCCGGTCCCTGCGTGCCATCACCGGGACTGCAGATAAAGTTGCTCCAGGTCGTCAAGCTGATCGTGACGCGGATGCACAGCGGAATAGACTCGCGTATCCAGCACCTGCACCAGATCCTCGTCGGGATTGTACACCGGCCAGTTCGGCAGACCATCGGCATTGGGGTTGCCGTTGCGGGCGAAACTGACCCAGTAATCGGCCATTGTTTCCGATAACGCGCGATCCGCGGCATCCCAGCCGATACCCACCAGTCCCAGGTTGTCGAAGACATAGGCCAGTTCACCGGAGTGATAGGCGCCAAAGCGACGCTGTCCACCGTCATTATAGAGATCCGGCCTCTCATGTACGTAAAGCCTGAATACCGGGGCCGGTCGCGAAAAGTAATACACATAAGCCTGATCACCGCGTTCGCTTACCAGCCGCCCCCACATCCGCGACGCCAGCAGAAAGCTGTTGTCGGTGGCGATACGCTTGCGCGCATCCAGAGGGGATTCAGCCAGTGCGGCGGTGTAATTGGCCTTGATCCGTTCGGCGGCATTGCCAAAACTGGTCCGCAGGTACTCGTCCAGTTGCGGTTCACTGATTTCCGGCGCGGAATGCGAAAGGCCGTGATATTCGTCGGCCAATCCTCCCACCATGACCGGTATACGGTTCTGGCGTCCAGTGGCCAACAGATCGTAGGGACGTTCCGGAATGACCCAGCCATCGATCAGCGGTGTGCCACCCACTCCCGGCGTACTGATCACGGTTTCCGGATCCAGGGCGCGCAGCTTCGCCACCGCTGCACTGCCTGTCTCCGCGACGCCCAGCCTGCCGGCGAAGGCCTCGCCCATGACGTGGCCCTGATCCAGCTCGGTATCCAGCGTGATGCACTCGGAGGGCGACTGCCCGATGACGCCATGCATCAGGCCGTCGGCCAACGGGGAGGACATCAGCAGGCAGACATCGGCGCCTCCGGCGGACTGGCCGAAAATAGTCACTCTGCCCGGGTCGCCGCCGAATCCGGCAATATTGTTCCTGACCCATCGCAATACCGCCAGCTGATCCAACAGGCCGTAATTACCGGAGGAATGCTGTTCGGACTCTGCCGTCAGGCCGGGATGGGCGAGGAAACCCAGTGCACCGAGACGATAGTTGGCAGTGACGATTACCGCACCTCTCGCCGCCAGGTTGGCACCGTCAAAGATCAGCGGCCCGGCATGCCCGGCGGTATTACTGCCACCGTGAAACCAGACCATGACCGGGAGCGCATCCCTACTGTCCGCCGCACCGGTAAAGACATTCAGATAAAGACAGTCTTCCGATCTCTCGAGATTACCCCGGGCATACAGCGTGGCATCCGAGTTCTGACCCTGCCAGCAGGCCGGACCGGTTCGATCGGCCTGCCGCACGCCGGCAAACGGAATGGCCGCGACCGGTGGCTTCCAGCGCAGGTCCCTGACTGGCGGGGCCGCATAGCCGATGCCCTTGAACACGGTGACCAGGCCCTGATGCTGTGACTTGCTGCCCGCGAAAATTCCACTTTCGGTGGCTACTTCGGAGACATCCGCGGCGTTGCCCAGGCCCATGCCCAGCCCGCTGATCAGCAGCAGCAGAAGTCTGCCGGTTATTCCTTTCATTGTTGCCAACTCCCCGTTGAGCTTCCCGTTGATCTGGGTGTGGATAAGACTGTAGGGGCTGGCAATGCGTTACCTGAAGTCAGCTGATCCCTCAACAACCATCCCCACGACAACTATTCCCTCAACAACTGTTCCCTTAAAAACTATTCCCTTAAAAACTATTCTTTCAATATTTCTGTGATCGCCGCAAACAGATCGTCATCGTCGATTATCGCCATCCCGGTGGGTTTCGACCTCGCACTTAAAACCACGATAACCACCCGTTCAGCAGGATTCATGTATATAAACTGACCGTGAATTCCAATTGCACTGAATGCACCTTCGTGAATCGATCCTGCCGTCGCTTCAAGGGGCCAGACCATGAAACCGTATTCGACGGTTTCGCCGCGGCTGTTGACGAAAGGGCGGTACGCCTGTTCTACCCAGCCGTCAGGAAAAATGCTTTCACCCCGCACCTGTCCCTGATTGATCAATAGCTGGCCGAACCTGCCGTAATCACGCAGGGTGGCAGAAATACCGCTGCCGCCAACTTCCACTCCATCCGGCGATTCCAGCCACCAGGTGGCTGGCGCCTCCATGCCGAAACCGGCCCAGATTTTTTCCGACAGATAGTCTGCCAGCGGCTTATCGACCGCGGCACGCAACAGTTCGCCGGCAACCTGGGTTTCACCGGTACTGTAATTAAACCGGGAACCCGGCTCGGCTGCCCGGCCCAGCTGTGACATGACTTCCAGCATTCCGCCGGGCTGCTGGGCGATCTGCGCCTCCAACAGTCGGCGCCGGTCGGATGCCGGATTGGTGTAGGTTTCGTTCCAGTCCACACCGGAGCTCATGTGCAGCACATTGCGGACTGTCACGCCTTCGTAGGCGGTTCCCAGTAATCCGGGCAGGTAATCGGTAACCTGTGCATCGAGACCACTTATCAGACCGTCCTTGATGGCGGCGCCAATAAGCGTTGCCGTAATTGTTTTTGCCACCGACATCGACATCCATCTGGTCTGCTCGCTGTTTCCCAGCTGGTACTTCTCAAAAACAATCTCACCATCCTTGAGCACGAGCATGGCGCCGACCCGGTTAATGGCCATATAGTCATAGAGGTCGTAGGTGCGGCCGTTGGATTGGAAGCTCAGTGTGAGATCGGCCTGATCACCGCGCGGCAGGGGATAGACCCGATCACCGGTTTGAATCACCCGGGACGGAAACAGGCGATCGATATTGCGGTAGGTATTGACGGCCAGGTCCGGAAACAGCGCGCCGTCGTAAACTGCCCGGACACTGCCGATGGGATCATCAGCATGCGGGTAAGATTGCTGCCCATAACTGAATTGAGCGACTGCAACCTGTAAAAGCACCGAAAGGGCAAAACCAGCCCGACATCCGATCTTCATAATCCGACTCCGATAAATCAGCAAACTCCTGCTACTCATTCAGGAAATGTCAGCCAGAGTGTGTCACATTCAGAGTACCTGTGACCACTCATGACGGTTAATTACCGCTTTATGGTGCCGGATGGCCGGTTCTTGATCTGAGAGCCGCCGATCGGACTGCCTGGCGACTGTGAACTGTCGCCGCGGTGATCTTTAAGTGGACAGTCAGGGATAGTCAACCTGCATTCGATATCCATTCCTGACACCTGACTCATCGATGACACGAGACTCGTGACAGCCGCAATTCCGATCCAGCTGCCCTTGACGCGAACCGGCTAACCCGCCATTCCCAGCCTTCCGTACTCGATCCAGCGGGCCAGGTCCGGCGCAAACTCATTCTTGACCTTTGCATCGTACAGGTCCAGGTCCTGTTCGTGAAAAACCCCGCGCCAGCGCCCATTGAAGCCTTTGTTGAGGAAGGTATTACCGCCACCCTGCCAGATCTCGCCGGCGGTGGGCATCAACTCCTCGGCCTTGCCCTTCATTGACTCGAAGCGCGCGGCCTCGGTAAGTCTGGGCCACAGTTCTTCCGGAATATCGATGTCGAGAAATTCCGCAATCCGGCGCATTTCACCTTCCAGGTCAGCCTTCATGTCTCCGTAATGCACCAACAGCACGTTGGGCTCGTCACGGGCATCCCAGAAACTTCTCTCGATGTGCCAGAAGCCACAGGCGGGATCGCCGATGTGATCCTCCTCCCCCTGCAGCCAGGCGTGGAAATGTGCAGCCGGATCGGGATCCGCCCTGGAGATCCCGGTGTCGAATTTCGGATCGTCCGCCAGCACTTCGGCAGCCCTGGCAATCACCTGGTCGGTATAGTTCAACTTGTGATTATGGAATGACATGGCGGCGTCGCGGCCATCCCGCGCGACATGGATATATTTCACGCCTTCGTAGACCGGCAGCGCGTCGAAAGGCAGGTGCGATTTCAGAAATCGGCGATGGGTCTGGCTTTCCGCCAGGGCATGCATCGCTCCGGGTGGAGGTAAGCGAAAATCCGGCCAGGGGGAACTGTCCTGCACCGGAAAGGGCTCATCGCTCTGGAAAATCAGCATTCCGACAATGCGCTGTGTCCAGGTAGTTCCGCATTTGGGATAGGTTGCGATCACGACATCGTCGGATCGCGCCTGGAAATCGTCCCAACCGCGACTGTCGAAGTACTTCGATCTTGCTTCTCTCAGTGGTCCACGAATCAGGGTAGTCATCGCTTCTTCCTCTCTGGCCTGTCGTCCGGATTGTCGACCAGGCCTGTTATAGACTGGGATTTAATTGCGCTTTGCAGTCTGGTGGGTCGAATTCACTCCGTTTCAATAAGCGCCGCCATAGACCATGGATGCGACAAAATTCTCTCCGTATGCCAGCCAGGTGCTCAACACATTGGCCAGGGGAGTTTCAGGCGCCAGCACGGAATCGATAACAAACGGAGAAAGCACTACGAGAGCAAAGGCGAGGAAGGTTACGAGTAAAAACACAGAGTCTTTGTATTTCATTGTTGTTATTCCCAAAGTTCAGGTTTTTTTTGACAGGCCCGATTACCGGGCCCCGTTGACAATAATCCTAAGTGATCAGATCTCCCGTGAGTATGCGTCAGCCAACCCATGTATACCCGTACAGTGGATCGGAACAGGCTGCGCGATAATGATTCGTTGGGGCCAGTATCTCACCGGATAAGACCGATTTCTACCATTCTGTCCACTGTCATTCCGCCACTGTCCTGCCCCATTATGAGGCAAAGAATAGCACTCACTGGCAATTAATAGTGGATAAGGAATGGAACGACCAGTCCGTTTGTGGTCTGACCAACTGTCCAACCCGGTTAATTATCGGGCCGCATTGACTTGAACGGCATAAGCTTTTAATTTGACAGGCATTGGACATGCCGTGACGACTTCCCGCGATATTCCAGCGCCTGCGATAGCCTGTGGCGCACACGATGCAGACTGCCTGCACGACAGTGGAACTGCCCGGTATCTTTCCGTCCAGTGGTTTGCCGGGCCAGTATCAATCCTGCTGCATGGTGCTGACCGCTGGAAAACCTGAAACCTGGAATCCGGAATGATGACGCGGCAATCCGCTTCTGTGCTTCTTATTCCCAGTCTGGTGGTCTTCCTTTGCGGGTTCGTATCACCAGTCTCGGCGCAGCCCGGCGAGGCTGTAGTACCCCCTACCCCCTTTTCCACCGACGTTCAGAGCGAGTGGCTCTATGAAGTACTTCCGTCGGCCGACGAATTCGAGGAGAAGCAGGGTGATCCTCCCGCCTGGCCGGGCTACCACACCAATCCCGAGACCCTGGAGCGGACCCTGGCCGGTTATGTCTTCCTGAGCGCCGATGTTCCGCCGGTGGAGGGTGGTTACAGTGCTCCTATCGACACCCTGATCGGGGTTGATCCCGAATACCGCCTGACCGGCCTGAAAATTCTCGATTACAACGAAACCTACCGACGTACCAAGGGAGATTTCCTGGCTGACTACGGTCTGCTGAGCCAGTTCCGGGGGAAGCCGATACGCGACGACTTCCAGATTTCCCGGGACATCGATGGACTCTCCGGGTCCACGGTCAGCGTCTTTGCCATTGCCCGCGGTGCGCGGAATGCCGCCCGCCGCATTGCCGAAACCTACCTGGGATACGACCCGACCGATCCTGTGCAGGAAGCGAGGGAGGCACGCATCAGCGACGCGCTGAGCCAGTACAGTTGGGAGCAGATGCTCGATAACGGAATAGTGCGTCAACTGGAAGTCCCGCTACCGGACAGGCGCAACCTGGTCTTTTCCTTCACTTATCTGGGCCATCCCGGGCTTGGCGCATTCTGGATCGGTGACGCCGCCTACGCCCTGGCAGAACGTGCCGCCAGTGCCTATCTGGCCGGCGATGAAATGGTGCTGGTGGCCGTCGGTGGCAGCGCCGCCGCGGAGTTCCGCCCCGAGCAGCTTCAGTTTTTCCAGGACAACGACAGGTTTCTCAGCTGGTTTCGAAGGTTGACTCCCGAAAGTTACGTACCGGTGGGCAATGCGGACGCCGGGATGATCGAAGGGCATGGGGACTTTGCCGGCGCAATCATCCTCCCGGACAGCGTGGACATAACCAGTCCCATTACGCTCGGTTATCGACACCTGGGCACCAGCGACAGGCGCACCGTCGAGTTTCAGCCGGTCGGACTCGGCCTGCGTCTGGCGCAGGGCGAGGATGTGCTCAGCGAAGAGGAAATCGCGGCTATTCTGCGCGCCGAAAACAGCTGGTTGCGACGCTTCCTGAAGCAGCCGCCCTGGGGAGTGACTCCCTGGGGCAAAGTAGTAGCCCTCGCCCTGGTGCTGAGCCTGGCCACGGCCGCCTTCCTGCGCAAGCAGGCCCGCTGGCGCTGGGCGGCCCTGGCGGTCACCGTGGCCTACCTGGGATACATAGACGGTGGCTTCCTGTCCATCTCCCAGGTCATCAACACCATCAACCAGGGGCCTGATTTTCTGCTGAGTAACCTGCCACTGTTATTGTTTGTAATCTTCACCGCGGTTACCACTCTCATCTGGGGCAGGGTATTCTGCTCGGCACTTTGTCCCTTCGGCGCCGTCCAGGAATTTATTACCAGGTTCACCCCCAAACACTGGCGGCACCAGGTATCACAATCAATACATGACAAAGCCCTGTACCTGAAGTACCTGATTCTGGCCCTGATCATCGGCACCACCCTGGCCGCCAGCAACGTTGCCATTTTTCAGTATTTCGAACCCTTCGGCACATTCTTTTTTCTGAAGGGGGCGCTGGTGCTGTGGGTAATACTGTTTGCGACCCTGGCCGCCTGCTTTATCGTGCCACGCTTTTACTGCCGTTATCTCTGTCCGCTGGGAGCCCTGCTCGGCGTAGTCTCCCTGGTAAGCCCGCTGCGTATCCGACGTGTCCCCCAGTGCACCGTCTGTATCGTCTGCGAGCGCAGCTGCCCCACCGGGGCCATCCGCCGCGAGAAAATCGATTTCAAGGAGTGCGTGCGCTGCGATATCTGTGAAATCAAACTGATCGACCAGGCCGGCGCCTGCGGCCACGACATGACCCGCATCATCGCCTCCAGCAAATAGGGACAGATTTATTTTCCAGCATACTGAATCGACACCATGCTCACTCCCAGATCCTTTACTTTCGTACTGACACGCGTCGCCGCTATCCTGATGTCCCTGGTATCCCTGGTGTCGGTAGCGACCGTCTATGGCGCTGAATCGGGCGTCGCCGTCGAGCAATTCACCGTCAACCATGACGCCGATATCCTGGCTGGAGAAATCCATAAAGTGTCGGGTACCAGTCCCGGGCTGGCAGTCGTTATCGCAGGCGGTTCCGGTGTCTGTGAACGCGCGGACACCGCCTCGGCGGTGCCGCTTTTTCTTAACCCGGAAACTGCCGTGGTACTGGTGGACCGTCGTGGCTGTGGCAAATCCACCGGCACGTTCACACGACCCGGAACGCGCAACAGCCGCTGGCTGGTGCCGCGCCTGGCCATAGACCTGGAACCGGTAATCCAGCACCTGCGAGCCGGCGGATTCTCCCGGGTTGGTTTGATAGGTTCCAGCTTCGGCGGTTGGCTGGCGATCGCTGCGGCCAGTGAGAATCAGGTCGACTTCTTCGTTGCGATTAACGGTGGGGCCAGCTCAGTGGCAGAGTCGGACACCTTCGATCGCCTCACTGACCAGGGGATGTCCATCGATCAGGCTGTTCGTGCGACCCGTACGGTAACGATGCCCCGCAGCTATGACCCGGATACCGATCTTGCGAGCATCAACGTTCCGGGACTCTTTATCCTTGCCGAACTGGATGACTCAAACCCAATGGTGCTGGACCGTGAACACGTCGAGTTCTGGCAGCAACAAGAGAAACCGTTTGCGTTGATAATTGTCACCGGGGCCAATCATGATCTCGTCAATCTCAGTACCGGTACCATTGATCTGAGCTGGTTGTCTGAGGCGCAGGCATTTATCGCCGGTTCTCCGGCACCTGTTTCCGAGTGATGCCGCCTTACCGCTGTCAGGAGTTTCAAGATCGGGACCGAATTCTGTAACAATGACAATTCAGACTGGCCACGAATTCAGGGATCCCGGCGATCGGGTAATAAACTGGTTATGATTCGACAAGGTCAGCAATAACCACCTCTGTTAAGCCAGAAATAATCGATGGGGAGAAACACCATGACAACCAAGCATGCAGAAATAAATCGACGTGGCTTCCTGGCCACCGGGGCCGGCGTACTGGCCCTGGCGGGACTGCCCCGCCAGACCGAAGCAGCGGCAATGAGCGACCTGGAACAGGCCAACGTACAGCTCGTGAAGGACTTCTGTGCCGCCTGGCCCAGCCATGACCTGGAGCGGGTTATGGCGTTTTTTGCCGACGATGGCGCCTACCGGATGACCGAGACGACCGAGCTGGCAGACGGCCGCGACGCTGTCGCCACGCGCATCGGATCGATTCTCAACAACGTGGACCGCTTCGAGGTTCTGGACACCTTTGCCCGCGGGCCGATGGTGATCAATGAACGCATCGATCATTTTTCCAATTTTGCCATCAGGACCTGGCACGGTGTCGGCGTGTTCTTTATCCGCGATGGGAAAATAGTCGACTGGTATGACTACACCATAGCCATGGAACAGGCCTGAATAGATGAGGAAACACCCCGGGCCAACTTAATAGCCTGTCAGCTAAATAAATCCTCTTGCGAGATACAGGCTCAAAGCCAAACCCAGCATGCCTACTATTCCGTTGATCACAACACCCGCGTAAGGTCTATAGCCATCAGGAACCTCGTCGGAACGCAGGGATTCAATTACCCGGCTGTACTGCCAGATTGAGAAAAAGGCCATGAACACCGCTAAAAGCACAAAGGATTCGCCGATGATGAAAGAGATATGCCGTTGAAAAACCTTTATTTCCTGTTCGCCGCTGATCTGGAGAAACAATCCGAAGCGTTCTATGACGAAGCCAAACGCCATTAGGGAAACGCCAGTCCTGTTCCAGGCGAACAGCGTTCTCTCCGCAGCGAACAGAACCCGAGGGTCGTTTAAACCTGACATGTGATGGTTGCCTTGAGATCGCCAGGGACAGCCGATCGTGGGTAGAGGACGTTAGTGAAGGTATCTTTGAATTGGGTTAATGTCCAGATTCCCAAGATAACTAGTGTCCTGTTAACCCCCCAACGCCAACGGCGCAACGGGAACGGCCTATCTGATCCTCTGGAACGTCGGCACGCGCCCGCAGTCAATCTCGCTGACCGGGGCCTATGCGGATTCTCTTGTTAAGACTCCGAACGGGTGGCGTTTCAAGTCACGACGCGTGACGCTGGATTCACCGACAGACCCCTAGCCTGGCGGCCAAGCCGGTATTGGCCTGAATAATTGGGGTCAGAGTAAAAATACAGCACTGTATATTCACGCTGACCCCAATTCTGGGATAAAAAAAGCCGGGGGCCGACGGGGATGCCGACTTACCCGGCCAACGCGCAATTCTGTGTTCCGGCCGACAGTCAGATGCTGGCTCAGATTCGTGAGCCCGCGACCATCAATTCAGCCGCAGGGTTTCAGTATCGCTGGCTTCGATTGGCTCTACCAGCAGTCCGGTGATGGCCCGCGGCAGCTGGGACACCATCAGCAGATCACCGGAACTCACTTCCTGAGATCGCACCAGGACATTAAAGTTCCCGTCAATATCGAGGTAATCGCCCATTTCCTGGTAATGGACCGCCCGCAACCGGTCTTCCACCACGCGGTACAGAGTCTGATCCGGATAAAGCGCATGAACCGGCATGGGAATGACCCGGTCGATCTCCGGCAGGGTTATCGCCAGTTGAACGGTCCTGCCGATATCCAGTGAGTCGTTAGCATCACTGGCGAAAAAAGCATCGATGCCGCTCTGCCCGGGTTTAACGTCGGCCGCCAGTCTGACCAGGGGGAAACTCAACTTCCTGTTGTCCAGCTGTGCAGTGGCGGTGACGGTGCCGCCGTTAGTGACAATATCACGCAATACCGTCGCCGAGCCGGCCGGAATGGAAGTACGGATTTCCAGGTTCGAATAGTCAGCGATCTGCACCAGGCTGGACCCGGCAATCACCCGGTCACCCCGGGTTACCGCGGTACTGATAACGCGGCCGGAAAACGGCGCCTCGATGCGGGTCTGCTGCAAGTCGATGCGGGCCTTTTCCAGGTAGGCGGCCGCTTCATCGACGCTGGCCTGCTGCTGAGCCACCCGATTCGGATAATCTGCAACCCGGGCCAGATGTTCCTCGACCTGAATCGCTTTTTCACTGGCTTCCTGACGGGCACCATCCAGTTCGGAGTCGGCAACCATGCCCTGGGCATGAAGATCACGGATCCGCTGCAGCCGGGTCTCGGCGATATCCTTCAGTTGGCGATACTCGGCCACCAGACTGTTAGCCAGCTGCTGCTCGGTTTTCACCGATTCCAGTTGCGCCACATTGCGCTGGTAACTGGCCAGGGCAATATCGTAGGCCAGCTGCGGCTCGGCGGCATCCAGCTCGATCAGCAGTTCCCCGGCCTCCACCCATTCCCCTTCGTGACGATGCACTTCTTTCACCGGGGCGCTGATGCTGGTATTCAGGTTCGCCACCTGGCGGGATTCCAGCCGGCCAAAGGCCAGCAGCACCGGTGCCAGACTGTCCGGCCGGGCGGTTACCACGGAAACCGGCCAGGCAGTTTCCACTTTTTCGGCCGGCGCGGCACTGGGACCGGTGGCAATAATCACCACAGCAATCAGCGCGGCCGCCAGCAATGCCAGCAGCCAGGAAAGTTTCCTGACCGCAAAGTCGAACGATTTACGCAACCCGTTCTGCCACTTCATGTTTCACCTTTTCTGCGCCAGTAGTTTCATAATTTATCAACAATTATTTCTATTATGATTGCCGCCCGGTCAAGGCCCGGCGTTGGCCCGACCGGATGACGTAACGCCAGTCAATCGGGTCAACCTTTCCTGAACCTTACTCCGCAAAGTCTGATGAGAATCCTCAATCATCACGATCAGCGCCGGAATAACCAACAGGACCAGCAGCGTTGAGAACGCCAGACCGAAGCACAGGGTGATGGCAATCGGAACCATGTAGAGGGCCAGGCTGAAGGTTTCGAACATCAACGGTCCCAGGCCGGCAATGGTGGTCAGTGAGGTCAGCAATACTGCCCGGAAGCGCGATAATGATGCCTGATGAATGGCGTCGTTGACCGACAGCCCCTCATCGAGACCGCGCCGGAAAAAACTGACCAGGATGATCGAGTCGTTGACCACGATCCCGGTCAGAGAGAAAAACGCCAGCAGCGACATGGCGCCAAGATCGTATCCCATCACCAGATGTCCGATAACCGCCCCGGTCAACCCCAGCGGGATTGCCGTCATCACCGCAAGGGGCCAGGTGTAAGATGCAAAGGACCAGACCAGGATCAGGTAGATAAAGATTACCGTCAGCAGAGCTCCCAGTTTCATGGTGTCGAGAATCTGCTGATTCTGCAGTGTCACTCCATCCAGGGCCGAGGTAAGATTGTAACGATCACGGATCTCCGCCAGGGCATTGTTGCTGATGTGCGTCACGATCTGGTCGGCATTGTTCTGGCGGGGATCCACAGTGGCGCTGACCACTACCGACATGAATCCATCGCTGTGATTGATCACATCGATACCACTGCGATTGCGCAGATCTGCGATCATCCCCAATGCTACCATGTCACCATCGGGAGTGATAATGGGCAGCTGCTTGAGAGAGACCATGTGATCACGTTCCACATCCGGCAGGGTGACGCTCACTTCCACTTCTGTGTCATTCTGATTGAATACCTGAACCCGCTGCCCGTTGTAAGCAGCCCTCAGCTGACGACCCAGCGACTCGGTGGAAATCCCCAGAGACTTGCCAACCGGATTGAGTGAGTAAACCACCTGGTCTTTGCCGTAAGGCAGGTTGTCATAAACGTTGGAGACTCCCGGATAGGAGCCCAGGGCCGCCTGCAACTCCTCGGAAGCCTGCTTCAGGGTCGGCACATCCCGGCCCCGCAGCACCAGGGAAATATCCGGCCGGCCGTTATTGGCACCACCGGTGACTTCCAGATATAACTCTTCCACATACGGCGGCCGGGATACTTTTTCGCGCCAGCGATTGACAAACTCCTGGGGACTGGCAAGGCGGGTTTCCTCCCAGGCGTATTCCAGACGCAGCGAGGCAAACTGATTGCCGGTCTGGCGTTCCTGATTGAGCTGCGCACTGTTGAACTTGGTGATGAATCCGGTGACGTTGACGCCTCCCAGTTCTTTGTCTGTGGCGTTCATGGTCTGTTCCAGGAACGCCATAAAACGATCCCGGTTCTCGACACTGGCCTGGGCACTGAACCTTACGTTTGCTTCCAGCATTTCCGGACTCACGCCGGTGACCATGTTGAGTCCGACCCTTCCGCTGATCAGCAGACTCAGGGCGATAATCACACAGCCAATCGCCAAACATAGCGTGGTACCTGGCGCTGCCAAAGCACGGTCCAGCAATGGCCGATAGTAGCGATCGCGAAACTGAAAGAATTTCCGGTCGAAGCGACTGCGGAAACTGTCAGGATTCTGCCGCGACATTTTTTCCAGGCTGTGCTTGAGATGGCCCGGCAGAACAAAGAAGCATTCCACCAGGGAGGCCAGAATCACACACAGCAGCACCATCGGCAACGTCATGATTATGGCGCCCATCTCGCCACCGGTTATCAATAGCGGGACAAAAGCTGCCATGGTGGTCAGCGAGGAAGTAAGTACCGGTACCAGCATGCGTTTTGCCCCGCCAGCAGCGGCATCAGTGGGGGACAACCCCTGCTGATAGAGGGTCACCGCGTCTTCACTGACCACGATGGCGTCATCGACGACGATACCGAGCGCCATGATGAAGGTGATCAATGCCAGTACATTGATACTTCCCGCGAAGACGCCGTAGTAAATCAGGGTGGCAAACAGGAAACTGACCGGGATGCCAACCATCACCCACCAGCCGACCCGACCGTTGAGAAACAGCAACAGGGTAACAACCACCAGCACCAGTCCGGACAATCCGTTCTCCCAGATCACCTGTAACTGATCCCGCAGCAGGGTCCACGATTCCTGATAAACATTGACTTCGACGCCGGCCGGCAGGTCGGTTTGAATATCCTGCTGCCACTGATCCAGAATGCGCGCCGCCATCAGGGCGTCGGAACTGGTCAGCCGGTAGAGATCCATCTCGATGGTGGTTTTGCCATTGCGGGTCAACTTCGCCTGGCCAGCCTTGGCGCGGCGATCAATCTCGGCGATATCCCCGAGCCGTACCAGCCGCCCATCCGGCTGCAGGGCCACCTCGAGGTTGTCAAATTCAGGCACTGCACGCCGCTGGTCCAATGCCCGCAGCTGCATTTCCCCCTGGCCCCGACCGACGGTCCCGGCCGGTGCGTCCAGGCTTCGGCTTCGCACCTCGCCGGCAATCCGGTCCAGGCTGGTTTGCAGTTCCACCAGCGTGGCGCTTCCCACCTGGATGGCAATCTCCTCTTCAGGCAGGCCGTCAAAATCGATGCGCTCAATTCCCCGCGAATACAGGTCCCGTTCCATGGATTTCACCAGCGGGACAAGCTCCGCCAGCGAACCATCGGCACTCACTGCCATGGTGGCGATAAACTCGTAATCGATGGCACGCGAAACCACGATAGGTTCCATGTCCGGCGGGAAATTCCTTACCTGGGCGACCCGGTCCTTGACGGTATCCAGTGCCCGGGTCATGTCGGTATCGAAGACGAATTCGAGGCGAATCTGTGCGGCCCCGGTACTGCTGGTGGAGCGCATACTACTGAGGTCGACAGTATTGGCCAGTTGCTGCTCGATCGGCGCCACAATCAACTGCTCGACGTCCTCCGCCGAGGCACCCGGCCAGGTTGCACGTATGGTAACCACGGGAAACTCAACCGATGGATCCAGTTGCAGGTTAATCTGATTCGCTGCCCACACGCCGGACAGAATCATCATGATCATGACCAGATTAGGCGCCACGCGGTGGCGTACAAACAGATCGATTAATGTCTGACTGCCGGCCATTCGATTCCCTTTTTCTGCCATTCTGGTATTGCGCTCACTGTATCTAGACGCCGCCAACCGGTGCGAGGTTACAGATCCGTTCGTTGCGAT
Source organism: Pseudomonadales bacterium (assembly GCA_024234395.1). Taxonomy (GTDB): domain Bacteria; phylum Pseudomonadota; class Gammaproteobacteria; order Pseudomonadales; family Pseudohongiellaceae; genus NORP240. The sequence continues at coordinate 1,024,007 of JACKOH010000002.1, read as the reverse complement.
TTTTTGATGGACTGATGAGCATCAACTATCAGGATTCGTGCCAGCTTGTAAGCTATTGAATTTAGATCATAATTTTAACTTGGCCGGGAGATGGCATGGTGAAGCAAACTAAATTTTGGGAGATCTGACCATTTCAGGAGGCTAGCGCCGAAGGAGCAAACGATGAAAATAAGGAAATCAGCACCTGGCGCCTGCAACCTGTACCCGGGGACAAACCGGTTCTGATCGCATAAAATGCCTGGGGAACTCAGTCTGTTATCAGGTTTACCGGTGATACGCCGGGTGGACCTGGAACCGGGAAACAATTGTGCGATATTCAGGACATTGCCACTGTGGTGCGGTGCAATTCGAGGTGGAAGCTCCCGAACACCTGGAGAGCCATGAGTGTAATTGCTCCATTTGCAGAATGGTCGGCTATCAGCACCTGATCGTACCCCGATCCAGTTTCCACCTGCTTAGCGACGAGTCGGCACTGACGACTTATACCTTCAATACCGGGGTGGCCAGGCATTACTTCTGTAAAACCTGCGGCGTCAAGTCGTTCTATATACCCCGTTCCAATCCGGACGGCATTTCCGTCAATGTCCGTTGCCTGGACCCCTACCCGGAAAAACTCACACTCACCCCGTTCGACGGACAGAACTGGGAGCAGAACGCCGGGGACCTGAAACACCTCAGTCAGTGACCGCGCTGACGCGGTACTTTGGATTCAAGCCTCCGCCAACCGGACCCGTGAAGCAAATGAACAACCATCCATTCCGGGCCCTCGAATACCTGCATCCACGTTCCCTGGCCAGACTCAGCTATCACCTGGCGGACATGGTGCAGGGGCGGCTGTGGCTGAAAGTCCTGATCGGCATGGCCCTGGGCCTGGGCGCCGGGGTAGTGCTGGGGCCGTCCATGGGACTGGTGGACCCGGCGCTTGGCGTGACCATCGGTAACTGGCTGGCTTTTCCGGGACGCCTGTTCCTGGCGACTATCCAGATGATCGTAATCCCGTTGGTCGTGGCTTCGGTAATCCGGGGACTGGCCGCCAGTGAAAATATCGAGCAGCTCAAGAAACTGGGCGTCCGGGTTACCCTGTTTTTTGCTGCCACCACCGCGCTGGCGGCAATCATCGGCCTGGGTATCGCGGGCCTGATCAATCCCGGTGAATCCATGAGCGGCCTGCGCCTGGATGCCACCGCGCTGCTTTCAGATCAGGCGGCTCCTGCCCGACCCAGCATACTGGAACTGCCGGACACCCTGTTGGGTCTGCTGCCGGGCAATCCGCTGGACGCCATGGTGGAAGGCCAGATGCTGCAGATCGTCATTTTCTCGGTAATTTTCGGGATCGCCCTGGTTTCGATGCTGCCGGCTCAGTCGAAACCCATGCTGGACCTGCTGGGCTCGCTGCAGGAAGTCTGTATGACCGTGGTACGGTGGGCGATGCGCCTGGCACCTCTGGCGGTATTCGGTCTGATGGCCCAACTGACCACCAAGATCGGCCTGGGTGCTCTGCTGGGTATGGCGATCTATGTCGTGACCGTGATCGCCGGCCTGATGGTGATGCTGATCGTATACCTGCTGATTCTGCGCGCCTTTACCCGACAGCGGCCACTGCGGTTTCTGCGTGACTCACGGGATGTGCTGTTGCTGGCGTTTTCCACCTCCAGCTCAGCGACGGTAATGCCGCTGTCCATCAAGACCGCCGAATCCCAGCTCGGTGTCCGCCCCTCCATTTCCCAATTCGTCATTCCGCTGGGTGCCACGATCAACATGAACGGTACCGCCCTGTATCAGAGTGTCGCCACCGTGTTTCTGGCTCAGGTCTACGGGATAGACCTGGGCTGGGGCAGCATGGGGCTGATTGTAGCCATGGCGGTCGGCGCCTCGATCGGCTCGCCGGCCACCCCCGGAGTCGGCATCGTGATACTTTCCATGGTTCTCAGCAGTGTCGGCATCCCTCCCTCGGGTATCGCCCTGATCATGGGTGTGGACCGGATCCTGGATATGAGCCGCACCGCCATCAATGTAACCGGCGATCTGGTGACCTGCGCGTTGATGGAACGCTGGGTAGGGGGCCAGGGCGAGGCCGAAGACCAGATCTCCATGCAGCAGAAACTCGATGCTGCCGGGCCATCCCTGTCAGACCCAGCCGCCACCCTGCCCGCCACTGAACCAGCTTCTGTCAATGACCAGAAAGTTTCCACTGAAACCGCAACGCAATAACTATCTAGTCCACCCGTAAACCGGAAGCGGTCTGCCTGTTGGCACGGGACTACAGCTGCCCCGGGAAGCGCCAGGATGACCAGATAAGTTGCCATTGGTAATTAATGCTTTTACTCTTCAGATCCCGGTTCTGCAGACCCTGTGCAGATCCGGAATAAATCAGTTACGGAACCGGTGATGCGAAAAAGGAAATCGGCGGCTCCCTGAATCCGCAGCCAGAGAATATTCAAAGGAGAATTCCATGCATCAGCTGATGAATCTTGCATTGAGACTTCTGCTCTTCCTTTCCGCCAGTCTGGTCAGGGCTCAATCCATCGACCTGGGCCGGGATGAAATTCCAGTCACCTTACCAGCCGGCTACAGTCAGGAGGTACCCACACCCCTGATAGTTCTGTTACATGGCTATACATCCAGTGGCGCCCGCGTGGATGCCAACATGGGACTGAGCGCCATCGCTGACGACTATGGCTTTCTGCTTGTGGCCCCCAACGGCACCCGCGAAGCCACTGACCGTGAAAACTCGTTCTGGAACGCTTCTCTGGCCTGCTGCAATTTTTACCAGTCCGATGTCGATGACAGCGACTACCTTTTGTCAGTCATCACAGAGATGCAATCCAGGTATAACGTGGATCCCAAACGGATCTTCCTGGTTGGACATTCCAATGGCGGCTTCATGACTTATCGAATGGCTTACGATCACGCCGAGACCATTGCCGCAATCGTGAGCCTGGCTGGCGCCGATCATCCCGAACGCCGCACGGGTCCCGGCGCCCCGGTCCATGTTCTGCAGATACACGGTACCGCCGATGCCACAATCGCCTACCGCGGCGGCGAGATCCGCGAGAACCGTTACCCGGGCGCCTTGACGACAGTTCGTCGCTGGGCCGGCTATAACCGCTGTGACACGCGCGGAAGAGCACGGGAAATGCGCGACCTGGATGCCAGCCTGCCCGGTTACGAGACCGGGGTATTGCGTTTCAACATTGGCTGCAAAGCGGGCGGCTCAGCGGAACTGTGGACAATCTCTGCCGGCGCGCACTCACCGATCTATTCCGATTCCTATGCCGAACAGGTGGTGGAGTGGCTTTATGCCCATCCAAAGCCTGATACCAGCGCGGCGGACTGAAAGCCAGTTTCCGAAATCGACGCTTCACATGGCGCAATTACTTTGCTGGAACCCGGCCGCTGCCGGTTTCAGCAGAGCATCTGGCTTCGAACCAGTTGGTCGGGAGTTCGAATCTCTCCGGGCGTGCCATTTTCCGCGGGTTCCAACCTGATCGATTCTTCCGATTGTCCCATAGATTGGGATTTGTCCCATAAAACTTGCGATTGTAGGTGTAGAATTGACGTACTGAACGTATATCTGCCAATCAAGAGAATCAAAAATGCGGCTGCTACCACCCGATTTAGAAGTGAATGAAACAGAAGGGTTTGACCCTCAGAAAGACATCTTTCAGCGTCGTCAGTTTGGTGTAAGTCTAGCTAAGGTAATAGAAAATTCTAATGAAGGCCTCGTTATAGGGTTAGATGCTAAATGGGGAGAGGGAAAATCGACGTTCGTAAAAATGTGGAGAGGATATCTAGGCTCTGAAGAGAGCGGAATCGCCAGTATCTATTTCGACGCGTTTAACAATGACTATCAGCGTGATCCTTTCTACATAATAGCAAGTGAAATATATCAACTTATTGAAGACCGAAATCCGAGTTTAAAGGAAGAATTCAAAGAAAAAGCGGCATCTGCTTTAAAAGTAATCTCAAAAATCGGACTAAGACTTGGTGTAAAAACAATCACTGCAGGCGTGTTGGATGAAACGATATTTGAAGATGATATTGACTCTATAAGTGACGAAATTACGAAAGCAACTCGATCATTTGTCGCTGACAGGTTAGAGGAATCTAAAGAAGACAAGCAACGTGTAAATGAGTTCAAGGAATTTTTATCGAAGCTACCGGAAATACTAAATACGAATAAACCAGTCGTCATAATTGTTGACGAGCTAGATCGCTGTAGGCCAGATTTCGCTCTTAATATAATCGAGACGATTAAGCACTTTTTTAGTCTACCAGGCATTACCTTTTTGCTGGTGCTGAATAAATCTCAGTTGGAACAGTCTATAAAATACCAATACGGCACTGCTATTAACGCTTCAGAATATTTGCAGAAATTTGTAAATCTCTGGGCAATACTCCCTTCTAAGGTTAGGGGAGCTAGTTCCACAGTCTCAGTTTATGCTGCTTATTGTTTATCTCAAATGGAATATAAAGGAGAAAGAAACTCTTCCGGTATCTTTGTTGACCTAGCAGAATATTTTCAACTTTCTCTTAGAGAAATAGAGCAGTCCCTTTCAAACTTTGCACTGCTTGAAAATAGTGGTGTTAGAGGTGATAGTTTCGGTTCGGCTTGTCTTTCGCCATTTTTCTCTATAGTAAAGGTCAAATATTTTGACTTATATACAGAAATATCAAGAGGGTTAAGGGACTATGACCGGATAGAAAAAGAAGCCAATATTGGCGCTCTTATCAATAAAGGGTGGGCCAATATGACCAAACCGCATCCAGTGAAATTCTGCTTATTTTATTGTTGTACAAAAGACAATCAAAGCCAGAGAGCGCAGCTTGATAATGAGCTGGGAAATATGAATGTAAGTATTTTTGGTTGCGATTCGGCAATAGATGATATTGTCCCGATTCTAAACTCTTTTGAACAAGGTATTTAGCCTGTAGGTTCTACTTTTTCCGGCGCCCTTCGATAGATGTTGATTTGCACCCAAAATTGACCCACTACACCCCCTGATTTGCATCTAATTTTGACCCACGTACAACTCATCCTGCATCGATCTGACGCAGGAGTATTCAGGAGTGATAGACGTGGCGTTATTGAGCGTAATCCGGCGCTGGCACTTCCGTGAAGGATTGCCGATCCGGGAGATCACAAGACGAACAGGACTGAGTCGCAATACAGTCCGCAAGTACCTCGCCAGTGGAGTGGTGGAACCCCGCTACCCGCAGAGAAAGACTCCCTCCAAGCTGGACGACTTCGAGCTGACCCTGACCAGCTGGCTGTTCCGGGAGACCAGGAGGCACCGCAAGCAGCGCAAGACCGTCAGGCAACTCCACAGCGACCTGGTGCAAATTGGCTTCACCGGCTCCTACGACCGGGTGGCCGCCTTTGCCAGGCTCTGGCGTCAGGAGCAACAGGAAGCCAAGCGTACCGCCGCCAGGAACACCTTCGTGCCTTTGTCCTTTGCTCCGGGCGAAGCCTTCCAGTTTGACTGGAGCGAAGACTACGCCGTAATCAATGGCGTGAATACCAAGCTGCAGGTCGCTCACTTCCGACTCAGTCACAGCCGGGCGTTCTTCCTGCGTGCCTATCTGCTGCAGACCCACGAGATGCTGTTCGATGCCCACCATCATGCCTTCATGGCCTTTGGCGGCATCCCGGAGCGAGGGATCTACGATAACATGAAGACCGCCGTGGACAAGGTGGGCCGCGGGAAGCAGCGGACTATCAACAAGCGCTTCACGGCCATGGCCAGCCACTACCTGTTTGAAACCGAGTTCTGCAACCCGGCCTCCGGCTGGGAGAAGGGTCAGGTCGAGAAACAGGTGCTGGACTCCCGCCGTCGGGTCTGGCAAGGAGCCCCCGCCTTCAAGTCACTGGCAGAACTCAATGCCTGGTTGAAACAGCGCTGCCTGGAACTGTGGGAAGAGCTTCCCCATCCAGAGGACAGGAGGCGAACGCTCAGCGACTACTGGCAGGCGGAACGGGAATGCCTGATGGAAACGCCGGCCGCATTCGACGGCTTTGTGGAATACAACAAGCGGGTCAGTTCTACCTGCCTGATCACCTTCGAGCATAACCGCTACAGTGTGCCAGCCAGCTTCGCCAATCGCCCAGTGAGCCTACGGGTCTATGCTGACCGTCTTGTGGTAGTCGCGGAAGCCAACGTAGTGGCAATCCATGAGAGAGTGTTTACCCGGGACCACAGTGTCAGCGGCAAGACCATTTATGACTGGCGACACTACCTGTCGGTGGTACAACGCAAGCCCGGCGCTCTGCGTAACGGTGCGCCGTTCAATGAACTGCCTGAGAGCTTCAGACAGTTACAGGCGGTTCTGCTTAAGCGGCCCGGTGGTGATCGGGAGATGGCCGACATTCTTGCCCTGGTGCTGTTGCACAATGAGGCGCTTGTGGAACGGGCGGTGAGTGAGGCCCTCCTTGTCGACCAGGTGTCCAAGCAGCATGTACTGAACTGCCTGAGCAAGCTCAGCGACGTCCCCAGGCCTCAACCCACTTCAACGCCACCGGCCCTGAAGCTGGTGAATGAACCGGTCGCCGATACTAGCCGCTACGACCGCCTCCGAAGGACTACTCCATGAACAACGATGCCATGATCACCACCTTCAAATCCCTTAAGCTGTTCGGTATGGCAGACACCATTACCACACTGGCCGAACAGGGTTCTCCTGCGTACCAATCGGCACTGCCCACTCTGGAGACGCTGCTGAAAGCTGAAGTTGCTGAACGGGAAGTTCGTTCAATCAACTACCAGATGAACGTTGCCAGGTTCCCCGCCTATCGGGACCTTGCTGGCTTCGACTTTGCGGAAAGCCAGGCTGATGAAGCCCTGGTTCGCTCGCTCCACCGTTGTGAGTTCATTGAGGATGCTCAGAATGTAGTCTTTGTTGGCGGCCCGGGAACCGGGAAGACTCACCTGGCTACCGCGATTGGAGTTCAGGCGATCCAACACCACCGACTTCGAGTCCGGTTCCTGTCCACTATTGAGTTGGTGAATCAACTGGAACAGGAAAAGCAGGCTGGTAAACCAGGCCGCATTGCCAACCGGTTAGTGCATGCCGACCTGGTGATACTGGATGAACTGGGCTACCTGCCATTCAGTCAGTCTGGAGGGGCCTTGCTGTTCCACCTGATCAGCAAGCTCTATGAGAAGACCAGCATCCTGATCACCACCAACCTGAGCTTCTCGGAATGGTCCAATGTGTTCATCGATTCCAAGATGACAACGGCATTACTGGACCGGCTAACTCATCACTGCCACATCATCGAAACCGGAAATGACAGTTACCGATTCAAACACTCAACGACAAACCAACAGGAGGACAGAAGAACTGGAAAGCGAAGATAAACTCAGGCCATAATCGGGCCATCTGGGCGGGTCAATATTGGATGCAAAACCCGGGTCAGTTTTAAATGCAAATCAACAGAGTAGCTCTATATCTATTGGTCCTTTGCCGGAATCTTCCTTCAAAAATTCGACTACCTGTTGAAAGAGTTTATTGCTTGTTATTTCCTCAGGTAAATCATCGAAGAATTCGACGGTAGTGGGGTATTTTTCTGGTGCAACCGCTTTAGAGGCCCCTGCCCCCGCAAACACAACTATTCTTGGTTTTTGTTTCATGAGCGTCCCGACTTTTGGTATCTAATTCTTATTTTTATGGACCTTTGGGTTACTAAGTTGACTGGCGATAAAGCCTTATAGTGACTGATTTTCAGTAAGTGCTAACCACGCATTAAATACGACAGCAAAACGATTGATATTAGAACAAGAACGATGCCAAAAACCGCACACACAAGTACAAGTACCATACCCTCTGGGTATCCGTTTAGCTTTAGAGCCAAAGCAGATTCTTTAATTAGCGTCCTCAGGTTTAGAGCCTGTTTTGCCCCCCATAAAAAAATGACACTTAAACCTACACTAAGGAAAAACGGGAGCCATAAAGCATATCTAGCGTCTTCAACATTTGTATTTGTGAAGTAAAAAGAGAAGATAGCTCCAGTAATAGCGTAGTAGAACATGTTGAGCTTGATCGCCAAATCTAAATATTTATTATCCAGGGCAACCTGCATATTAAAGTAATTCCATTCGAGCTCGGTGTTGTTCATTTTTCCTCCACGACTAAGCCTTGCGCTATTCGCGGCTTAATCGCTTCCCGCCCTTGAGGCTGTTATTGATATATCGCCAAAGCCTAGCCTCAACGTTATGCGGTTCGGGCCTCTTTCAAATGCCATTTGGCTGATTAGGCCTGACCATAGCAGCCTATCAAAACACAATATATAGTGTATTTCAATTATAGAAATATCTATAAGCCTTTAATTACAGGGGGTCACAGTATTCGTGACACTATATGTTGTGGTTAATAACAATTAACCCACAGGTTATCAGGTAGTGTCAAAAATGTTTCGCACTTTTCTCTCAAGGGCAGTCCCGGTACTCGGTTATGCCACTGAGTGAAGGACCTCCTGGTCCATTTCATTCAACAGCTTCATGTTCATGTACTTGCGGGTTCCCCACGAGGTGGCAGAAACATGCCGAAGCCTGGCAGCCACCAGCATCAAAGCAGAGTGTCCATCCGGGAAAGCACCGACTACCTTGGTTCTGCGTCGAGCTTCCTTGAGTAACCGTTCCATCGGATTGTTGGTCTTCAACTTCAACCAATGCTGGGGTGGATACGCGTAGTAGGTCAGAGTTTCAGGGATAGAATTCTCTACCAGCTCGGCTGCCGCTTTGAGCTTCATCGCTTTTAGTTTCTCAACGACATCCCTGGCTTTACTCTCGGCGGCCTCCCGACTTTCCTGGGCGTGGATCGCCTTCAGCATGGCCGCTACCTCTCGGACTTTACCACTCGGCACATGGGAGAATACGTTGCGGTAAAAGTGCACGGCACAGCGTTGCCAATCCGCGTCTGGGTAAACTTCGGCAAGCGACTCCACCAGGCCCAAGCAAGCGTCAGAGATAAACAGCCTGACGCCTTTCAGTCCGCGTTTCTTCAGCTCCTTGAGGAAGCCCAGCCAACCGGACTTGTCTTCCTTATGTCCCTCAGAGACGCCCAGAATGCGCCGGAAGCCGTCACTGTCTACACCAATGGCCGCCAGCACCGAGACATTCTTCACCTCGCCGCCCCAGCTGCGTTTGAGCACGATTCCGTCCAGATAAACATAGGCGAAATTCCCCTCAAGCGGCTGACTACGCCAGCGTTCAATATGCTTGTAAACCTTCTGGTTGAGATTGGAGACTGTGCCTGAAGATACCCTGGTTCCCCAAAGCGCTTCTGTAATATCTTCCACTCGGCGAACTGAGACGCCCGCCAGGTACATCTGGACAATGGCCTCCTCGATCGATATATCCCGGCGCCGATAGCGTTCGATTATCGCAGTCTCGAAAGTCTGCTTTCTTAGCTTTGGCACTTTCACTTCGACTTCTCCGGCCTTGGTGTGAAGTTCTCGCTTATAGCTGCCAGCCCTGGAGTCCACTCGGTCTGGGGAGTGCTCATAGCGTTGGGCATTGCAGAGATCATCAGCCTCAGCATCAAGCATCGCATTCAGTGTTTCTTCAACGGTTCCTCGCACCATCTCGTCCAGATGGCCCCGGATCTCGTTCTCGTCGATTCGTATGACTTTGCTCAAGGGTTTTGTGTTATCGTTTTTCATGGGTGGTTCCTTATGGTCTGTACTGTTTTCTCGTCAATTACAGTTTTAACAGACCGGGGCCACCCCCTTCAAAAAAATGTGCGAAAGATAATTTACGTTATCGGTTATCAACGGGCTGCGAGGGTCAATTAATTTTTATCCACAGCCCTGACCATATGCCCATTTAAATACGACAAGTGACGACAGACCGAAATATGTGCCGTTGGTATTAAATTATTTGGTGATTGGAAGGCCGCATTGGCAAAGATTGATCGACAAATGGTACTACGATCTGTAAGAGCGCAGTATGGAGGGGAAGAGGAGTAGCTAAGAAAGATTTGGAGTTTTCAACTTTGTTAGAATTATCCGTGGAAACTGGATAGAACCATTTAAAGCGCAAGGGATTAGACTCAGTCAACCTACACAGGGCCCTGGACTAGCGACTTTTGAATAAAAATCCATGAGCTTTGTTGTGCCTGCAATCGTTACAGGCGTTCGGGGTCATATGTTCTCAACCAATTAATATCTATATCTCTGCTATCAGTGAATACGGGCTCACACAAATGAACATACCTCTTGAATATGGCATTTCGAAAACTCACTGTTGCGCCTAGTCCGCTGCCTGACTTCACTAAAGCGCGCTCACCTTCACAAAGGCTAGCGATGTAGGTCGAGGGTTGAGTTATGCCGAACGACCTAGCAGTCTTGTGTATCTCGGCAAGAGGGACCCTTTCATCACGAAATTTGGAAACCAAACGTAGGACTCGTTCTCGATTCTGCGAACGTCCGATAATGGCTCGGTAAAGTCCGTAAAACTGCTCTTTCAGTTGATCTCGCGCTAATTTATGCTCACCGGATTCTACATCCCATTTCATTACACTTGTGTATCCACTATCCCAAGCGATACGAAGCGATTCTTGGCCGACAGCATGAACGTACCAAGGTAATCCATGTGCGGCTTCAGCAAGATACTTCCGGGCACTATCGTTAAAATTTATAGGAACTCCCATATCTGTTGTCCTACGAACCACAAGAGAAACAATCTCCTCAAGCTCATATTCTTCCATCTCTTGTACATGCACAGGATTCAATTTTCGTTCTATTGATCGATGGTCAGCTAAGAGACTAGACACATCAGTAGCTACTCCTATCAGAAGAAATTTAACGTTGATGTCCGCTATGTTTTTCAAAAAGCCAGCCATTCCCTTCCGGTTCTTAACTCGGTCGAACTCATCAACTACGCACAAGATACGTCGCTTACTTTTACTAACGAGGTGATCAATGAATGCAAAAAATTGCTCTTCGACTGTTCGGTCGTCGGAACTCTGGCTTAAAGATCGATTGTAGGTCCAACTGCTTCGTCCTTCTATGGGACCAAACTTCAGCGCTACTGAGTGAGTTCTATCTTTTTCAACAAAGCTAGTTTCATCATAGACTGTAGCCTCTTCCATCAATCTACGTAAGATATCATCCTTGCTCTGCGTGTCCTCTGGGCAAGCAATGTAGAGGACTTCAAACGCTCTATCCGGTCTAATTATCCGATCAGAAGCTTCCAAGTTCTCGAGTAATTCGACGTCGCCAAGGGCGATACGTATTATCTGCATCGCTAAGCTAGTCTTGCCTAGGCCCTGTTGGCCATATATGACTGGACATGATCCATCTTCTACTAAAGAGTCTGCCAGACGAAGGATGAGAGACTTTCTCCCAGCAAATGTTGAGGGGTCCCGTATGTCTAGATTAGGGGTAAATGCGTTTAGTATTGCTACTCGGATGTCTTGTTTGCTTAGTGTGTTCAATTCTGTACTCTAAGATGACTACATAAGCGCGCGGCATAACTCCGCAAATAACAGTACAAAGATTGGATCTTTGTACTGTCCAAGTCAAATTCCATTTTTATGCCAATTTATCTTCTATTGCTTTAAAAAGCTCGAGAACAAACGTATCCCGTCTCTGTTTTTTGCAGTCTACATATGCTCTTGGTTCTTTAAATCCTTCGTAATCAAGCCTAAATATTTGCTTCTTTTCTAACCCTTTCAAGTCATGTCGTCCAAAATCTATTAGATTAAGCATTACAGGGATCGAAGGCTTTTCTCCGGTTACGAAAGTGGGCAACTCTTTTTCAGTAATAAATTTTGATGCCAAAAAAGCAGGGCTTATTAGAAGAAGACCAAAATCACATTTGTCTCTCGCCTCGATTATTTGCGCTTCCCAATCTTCACCGATAACAAGCGCTGTATCTTTCCAAAGCGAATAATCGTGCTTTTTGGATGGTTCTAACACGTCAACTAATTTCTCAAGAAATCCATTAACTAGTGACTTATTTCTATGAGCATAGGAAACAAAAAATGTGACCTTTTTCTTCAATGTTTAGAGTCCCCTTTGGGCGTAATAATTGTGGGAGCGAACAAGGGACACTCACAACTTAACAACTTAACAGTCGGGATCGGGGAAATTAAAGTTAGTACCTTCCACCAGTACTTGGCCTTTCTTGATCCATTGCGAAACCGCTTGCTGAGATATCCGCAGTCGTTCGGCGAGCTCGGTCGTTGTCAGCCCGAGCTCATGCTTTCCCCAGAAGCAAATCAATGCTTTTGCCTTTGAACAATCGTTGCTTCGCGCTTTTCTTATGAGAGTCTTCTCCTCTAATTCACAGAGACCGCAGACATGACGAATAAGCCTGTTGAGAGTCCACCCTTGCCTGGATCTTAATGTGACTTGATCAACCCCCAGGGTGTCTTCCCTCAGTACCGCAGTCACAAAGCTGCTGTCGCCCAGAATCCGCTCATCGCCAATGCAATGAATATGTTCTTTGCGCAGTTTACACAAGGCTTCCCAACTGCCACTGCTTCTTACCAGCCCACCGCCTGAGAGACTTTGGAGATTGGTACTCTCAATACCGGCTCTCATAAAGTCCTCGTACCGCTTTCTCGCCAGGTGATAGGAGTTTCCGAATAGTCCAAGCACTGGGAGCGTATCATGCCAGGACTGCTGCAGTCTCCCCAGCATGCCGGCATGCCCGGTCCACGGATATCTATTAAGAGCGGTAAGATCCGGAACCATCGCAGCGCGAATTGGATTGAGGTGGATATAGCGAACCAGTTCAAGCAGGTAGCTGTCTTCCTGGCACAGGATTGATTTGAACCGATTCTGAAAAACGTAGCCGCAGCGCCGATGTCGGCGGTTGTAGTAGCCACCATACCCGCCCAGAACCGGCGCCATGAGTTTCGATAAGGGAAGTGGCCCTGCACGGACCAGCAAGTGGTAGTGATTGGACATCAAGGCCCAGGCCAGACACTGACATTGATTTTTGACCACGCTCTTTCCGAGCCGGTCCAGGAATTCCTGCTTGTCGCTGGATTGCTCGAATATGTTCCGGCTTTCCAGGCCGCGACCCATCAGATGGTAGCACCCGCGCGGAATATGTAATCGGCCCATCCTTGGCATATAATCAGTTTAGATGTCGCCCATCCACACTGCGAGAATTCGGCGCATTAAGTTGATAAATTGTGAGTGTCCCCCAGTCCACAGTCCCCCAGTCCATTCTTTCCGTCGTGCTAATTCGGCGAATCATCGGAGGGTAATCAACGCTTAATGATTCTTTAATCTAGCCATCCTATTTTGCGATCAGACGGTGCAGGTCTGTTGACTGGGCGCAACAACCTCTACCGCCAGATCAACGATACTTGTTGCTGTGAAAATCCCGTTTGTAACGGGCTGACAGCGGAGACGGAGGGAATGGCATGAGTGCAGTATTAGAGTTCGAAACCACAAACGGGAAGTATCAACGGGTATCGGTGATTATCCACTGGCTTACCGTCCTATTAATGGTGGCTATTTACGCCAGCATCGAAATCCATCAGGAGTTGCAGCGTGGCACCACCCTGCGCCGATTGACAGAAGACTGGCATATCTACCTGGGACTGACACTGATTCCCATTGTCATTTACCGGGCACTTGTCATCCTGCGGTCCCCTATTCCCCCGATCATCCCGGCGCAGGCAAACTGGGAGCGCCTGGCAGTCAAGCTGATGAAAGCCTACCTGTATGTACTGATGCTTGGCATGCCGTTGCTCGGCTGGCTGTTTTTGAGTGCAGAGGGGCATGCAGTTAGCTGGTTCGGCATACCCCTGCCGGCTATTGCACCGGAATCTGATGGCCTGGCGGAGGCGGCGGAAGAACTGCATGAAGTTTTGGGCCAGTCGGGCTATGTGTTCATTACACTTCACGCACTGGCGGGGCTCTACCACCACTATATTCGGAAGGACAACACACTCAAGCGTATGACCTTGTAACTGAATAGGTGGGGCGCCTGTGAATTTATCCAGATGGATAAATTCACAGGTGTCCCCATTCCGGGTTACCAGCCTGGCCAGGGTTTGCTGATACCCGCAGCAACTCTAGATGGTTACCGGAAATTAACTGGACGAGGTTACAGGGCCATTCTCAAACTACCGCTGATCTATTGTAGTTTTTATCCGGGCCCATTTAAGCTGCGTGCGCTATACTGGGCCAGGATTTTATGAATCTGATCCAAACTTACTGGAGCGAACATGAAAACAACAAACCTCCTGTTTATTCATCTGACCCGTCCTTTCCTGCTCTGTGGATTACTCATGATGATTACGGCCGGTGCAACGGCCGCCGATGATGAATTTCCACACGCCTATCCGCGCAGCGGGGTCAAGGCGCTGTTCGAGAACGATCGCGTCTTTGCCTGGGACGTGACCTGGCTACGGGATGTTGAGCAGCCCTATCACCGGCATCGCTACGACATGGCGGCAGTGTATCTGCGCTTTGGCCCGATCCGGGTCACTCAGCTGGATGGAAGCTACAATCCTCCGGGCCCGCCCTTTGCAGTGCCTCGACCCTTTTTCCAGGGCAAAGGTGTCACACACAAAGAGGAGATGATCGGCTTTGCCGACGCTGCGCCGGAACGCTGGGCTATCATGTTTGACCTCAAGGACGTGTCGGCCAAGCCACTGTCACCGCCGACAGGTCTTGCCCCGGCTTTTCCACGCGAAGGCGCCGAGCTGGCGATCGAAAATGAACGCGTACTCGAGTGGGTTCACGGCTGGGAAACCGGCAAGCCACTGCCTGCGCACATGTATACCCGGGATGCCGTACAGGTGTTCTATGAACCCGGCAGCCTCAGCTTCACCGATGCAGCTGGCAACACCCAAACCGAGTCATTTGAAATTGGTGATGCGCGCTTTGTACCGGCGGGGACAATTGCAATCGAGGCGGCGGTCAGCGGGTCACCTAAAGCCGTGACGATCGAACTCAAATAGGAGTGTGGTCGACAGTCATCAATGGTCATTCGACTCGGCGCCGGCGCGACCGGGTCCGTGGCAACGACTGCAATCCCGACTGATATGTCGTCGAGTCCGTTAATCCCCTGACAGGTTTCCCATTATGACAGTCCGACTATTCTTCGCCCTGGCACTCCTTATTTGTAGTAATACCCTGCGGGGCCAGGACCAGCCTTTCCTTTATATTCTCGGAGTAGTTCAGGACGCCGGCTATCCACAGGCCGGTTGTTATCAACCCCATTGTCTGCCTGGCTGGGAAGACGCCAACCTGCGGCGCGGAGCCACGTCGCTGGCCGTTGTGGATCCCGCCGGCGGCCGCAAATATCTGTTTGAAGCGACTCCGCAGTTACCTGAGCAGCTCTATGCGCTGGAACAGATAGCACCGGACTCCTGTTTTCGTCTCGATGGCATTTTTCTGAGTCATGCGCATATCGGTCACTATGCCGGCCTGATGTTCTTGGGTCGGGAAGCCATGGCTGCCAGTAATATTCCAGTCTACACGATGTCCCGAATGCGGCAGTTCCTGCAGACCAATGGTCCGTGGAGTCAACTGGTTACCCTGAACAACATCAGTTTAAAACTCATGCAGAACTTTCAGACAGTTCCGCTGGGAAATATCATGGTGACACCATTGCTTGCTCCACATCGGGATGAATTTTCAGAAACTGTCGGCTTTCTGATTCTTGGCCCCAGCCACAGCGCACTGTTCATACCGGATATCGATAAGTGGCAGCTGTGGGACCGCGACATACTCAATGAGATCCGCAATGTGGATTACGCCCTGATCGATGCCACATTTTTCGATGGTGATGAGCTGCCCGGTCGCGATATGAGTGAAATTCCCCACCCGTTCGTGGTGCAGAGCATGGCCCTTTTCGATGAGTTACCTGCCAGTGAAAAAAACAAGATCTGGTTCATTCATATGAACCACTCCAATCCCCTGCTGAATCCAGACAGCACAGCACACCGGCAAGTAATCTCACAAGGCTACCATGTTGCCCGCGAGGGGGTGTCGTTGCCGCTGTGAGACTTCACAGCACAGATTGCCAGCACAACCATTCAGGGTGGCAGTCTGTTGAAACCCGGTTTAAATGAGTGCAGTGGCTCCTGAATTTCACTATTTCGCGGCATCAGGCCCGCTTGCAATTCCCTTTCGTTTTTGAGTGCGACCGATACTTTTTAAGGCTCAGGGCACCTTGTTTACTCCTCTGGAACATCGGGTTGTTGGTCCAAAAAAATAGGGACAGATCTATTTTAGTAAAATAGATCTGTCCCTATTTTTCTCTGTGAAGCTGCTGGACGGATGATTTGACACGGTATATTCTTTTGCAATTGGCAGAAGCGGCCTTACTACCCGGTCAAGAATGTCTCTGACAGGCGTAGAAAAACTTGCTTTCCCACCAATAGTTGCCAGACCGAGTTTCATTTTTCCCCTCTATCCAACCACGATGTTGGGGGAGTTTGCTTTGATGGCTTACTTTTTTCCAGGTCATGCCGGTAGAGCTGCCGACATTTTCTTTACTGCCCGGGTTTTTTTAACTATCGGTTTATCTGAGCAACTTAATCCCAATTCCTCAATCAGCTCCATAACCGGCGTGTGTGACTCCTCGTGAGTTACCCTTGACACCTCATAGTGACCCTGGCGTGTGGATTATAAGAGATCCGGACGGCAGGCCTGCCAGTCAACCAGAATAATATTGCACCGGGCACACCATGAATAGACTCTCTTCCCTGCTGTTACTGCTGACAGTATCTGTACTGCTCTCGACAACCGCGTCCGCTCAGAACGTCATGCAGGAGGATGCCGACCGACTATTCAACTTTGCGGAGCAGTTCGATCCGGTGCTGTTCGCACCAGCCGCCGATACGCTGCAACTCGAAGCTATCGGCTCCAACTGGTTTCTGCGCTTCTACTCTGATACCGGCATCTATCTCGCGGTCAATGTAAACGGGACGGGGCCCATTTTTGCGGGAGATGTCTATGCCCTGGGCGGACCTCTGGGTGATGAACCGGTTTATCTCGATTCTCTGGCGGTCTTGCTAAGCTTTATCGACAGCGTATCGGCTGACGACGATGGCGACGGTCTGACCAACCTCGAGGATCAGTGTCCCGGAACGCCGGCGGGCGAAGCTGTAAATGGCCAGGGCTGCAGCGCCTCGCAGCTTGATGACGACGACGATGGTGTCAGTAACCTGCTGGATCAGTGTCCGGCAACACCGGCGGGTGAAAGCGTTGACATCAAGGGCTGTGGCGGCACACAGCTGGATGACGACAACGACGGGGTAAGTAACGCTGCCGACCTGTGTCCTGCGACTGCGGCGGGTGCACCGGTCGATCAGGAGGGATGCAGTGCCACGCAGCAGGGAATCACAGTAACCCGAGCTGATGCGGACAAGCTCTTTAACTTCGCGGAACAGTTGGACAGCCTGACTTTCTCACCAGCGGTTGAGACACAACAGCTGACGGAACTGGGTTCCAGCTGGTTTGTCCGAACTTACAGCAATTCCGGAATCTCCATCAGGATCAATATCGACGGCACCGGGCCCTACTTTGCTGGCAAGGTCTACGTGATAGGAGGACCTTTCGGCAATGCATTACTGCTTCTCGATACGCTTTCCAACCTGGTGGCCTTTATCGACAGTCAGGGTACGGTGGACGACGATAGTGACGGTGTCACCAATAACCTCGACCAGTGTCCGGACACTGCCACTGGCCAACCTGTAGACAGTCTGGGCTGCAGTGCATCACAGCTGGACGATGATCAGGATGGGGTCAGCAATGCCATGGATACCTGCCCGGCAACACCGAACGGACAAGCGGTGGATGCCCAGGGCTGTCCGGTGGTTCCTTCGCAATTTGGTTGGCAGTGGCAGAATCCGGGACCACAGGGCAGTGACCTGCTGGCTGTTGCGGCGACGGCACCGAATACTGCTGTCACAGTCGGTGCATTTGGAACGATCCGGCGCACTACCGATGGTGGCTCCACCTGGATCGAGCGACCCAGTGGAACCACCAGTGAGTGGCTCCGTGGCCTGGATTTTTCGGATTCCCAGCACGGTACCGCGGTTGGCGATTTTGGACTCATTCTGCGAACCACCGATGGCGGGAACAGTTGGACTCCGCAGTCCAGCGGCGTCCCTTTTACCCCCCTGTCCAGTGTGTCATTTGTGGACAATAACACCGGCCTGGCCGTCGGCGCCAACGGTACCGTACTGCGCACCGCCGATGGCGGAACGACCTGGACGCTGCAGACCAGCGGCACTATTGCTTACCTGTATTCGGTTCAGTTTATCGATGCGTCGGCTGCCGTCGCCGTCGGACACTCCGGTACCATCCTGCGTTCCAATAACGGCGGGATAACCTGGGTATCCCAGACCAGCGGTACAACGAATGCCCTTAACGGTGTGGATTTTGTCGATGCCGACACCGGGACTGCAGTTGGCTGGACCGGGACTATCCTGCGTACAACCAACGGCGGTGCCACCTGGACTCCCCAGACCAGCGGGACCACGGCATTTTTGAATGGGGTGGATTTTACTGACGCCAACAACGGCACCGTCGTTGGAGTGGGCATACTATGCGGCAATACTCTCCATACCACTGACGGAGGCGCAACCTGGACGACGCAGCCGGGAGGAAACTGCACGCGACTCGGGTTGTCTGCAGTGACTTTCGAAGATGCAGACACGGGCTATGCCGTAGGCTCTATCGGAACCATGGTACACACAACCGATGGCGGTGCCACCTGGTCCGAGCAATCCTTCGGAACTTACGATTGGTATAACGATGTGGCCTTTTCCGATGCCAGCCATGGGGTCGTTGTCGGCGCTGGCGGAAGGGTATTGCGTACCAGCGACGGTGGTGCTTCCTGGCTGCCTCACACCGGCTTCACGGTCGGAACCCTGCACAGTGTATCGATGGCTAATGCAAGTACGGGCACGGCGGTCGGACAATCCGGCCTGATTTATCGCACCAGTGATGGTGGTGCCACCTGGGCTTTCCAGGCCAGCGGTATCACGCAGAACCTTAACGATGTCGATTTCACCGATGTGAATACCGGTACCGCCGTGGGTATCGGTGGCAAGATACTGCGAACCACAAACGGTGGGGCCACCTGGACTCTGCAAACCAGCAGCATCACCACGACCTTCAACGGCGTGGACTTCATAGACACCAGCACAGGAACCATAGTGGGTTCAACTTCGTCCGCCAAGGGTACGATTCTGCGTACCACCGACGGCGGTGCCAACTGGGTATTGCAGAACAGCGGCACCAACTGGTCGCTGAACTCCGTTTCCTTTGTCGACAGTAACAATGGCTGGGTTGCGGGCGAGAACGGAACCATCCTGCACACCACAGACGGCGGTGCCAGCTGGGCAGCTCAGACCAGCGGAGCCACGGTATCACTATACCGGATCCATTTTTCCGACCTTAACAACGGCACGGCGGTCGGGCGTCTGGGTACCTTGCTACACACTACCGACGGCGGCATTACCTGGCAGAAACAGATAAGCCGAACCTCTCAGATACTGCGCAGTGTGGTTTTCCTTGATGCCGATAACGGGTATATAGTCGGCGACTACGGTAACATCCTGCACACCACCAACGCCGGATTAGACAACCCCTGACAACATCCGCGATCGAATACATGGGGTCAGGAATAATTGGGGTGAAATAAATGGGGTCAGAGTAAAAATACAGTAGTTTGGCAATGCTTGCGCCGCTTACCCGAATCTGCTGCATTTTTACTTCGACTCAGTTTTTAAAACTCCTGTAATTTGACCTGACCCCATTTCCAAGACCCCATATCTATCAGGGCAGCGGCATGGCGCGTCGGCCGTTAACGACGGGCGGGAAGTCTTCGAGCTCGTCGTAGACGGCACGAATGAAGCGATCCTTGCTTGACTGCGTATCGCCGTTGGTGGAAGCGTCATAGGGCGCAGTAAGATTGGCGGCCAGAATTTCATCCAGGCTCCGGCCCTGGTTGCGCAGGTTTTCCACCTTGCTCCAGATATCCTCGATCATGGCGCGATAGGGCAGCAGATCGTCGCGCTTGATCAAGGTACCATGACCAGGGATCAGCCAGGTGTCTGGGCCGGCGATCTCACGCAGCAGGTCGATGGCGTCGATCATGCCCCGAATCGAACCGCCGCTGGTCTGGGCCGCGAAGGGATAACCGAAGTTACGATAGAAATCCTCAATGTAAACCACGTTGGCATTGCGGAATCGCACCACCGTGTCTCCCGCGGTATGAGACGGCATCATCGGGATGAAATCGACGATTTCGCCGTTCATGTGAAAGGTGACTGCCGGTTCCCCGGCTTTGTCGGGATCGTACTCGTAAGTGGCAACCGGAACGGCAGCCGGGTCCACCGGTGGTGCCGGTCTACCATTGGGTCGCAACGGATTGATCATGTCCAGGCGCAGGTTTTCCTGGGCAAAAATAATTGCGCCCTCTCTGCCGAAAACCGCATTCGCGCCGGTATGGTCGCTGTGTATATGTGAGTTAACCAGAACCTTGATTGGTTCGTCGGTAAAATCGCGAATTGCGGCCAGGGTCTTTTCCCCCACCTGGGCATTCTGGGAATCCACCATGAGAATGCCATCCGGTCCATACAGGACCATGGCGCGACCGCCGGACGCGTCGGGGTGATTCCGGTCTATACCCTGGGTGCCGTGCAGGGTAACAAGATTGGGGGGAAATTTTTCGGTGACAAAAATCTCCACCTGGTCCCACGGCGTTTCGTAGCCGGGAGGAAAATCAATATTTTCCTCGCTGGTGGGAATAAGTATCTGTGGATATCCCGGAATCTGGGCACCCGCTGTTGGAACGAGAAAAGCCGCAAGTATCAGGATTACGATGGAGACTGATAGCGTTGTTTGTGTTTTCATGGGCCTGCTCCCGAAGGGGTTAGGTTGGGTGACTCGAGGAATCCTCAGGAATCCTCGGATTGGTTTTGAAGCTTGTTATTGCAGAACCTGCCTGGCCATAAGGAATGAACAGCCTGTCAACAGCATATAGGCTACCACAGAGAATCTACAGCGATTTCTCTACCCGCCAGTCCCCGTAGTACTGGTTTTCGGCTGAGGAGATTCAACATGCCCGGTAAAACCCTGCTTTCTGTCGAATCCACCGGAGCCGGTAAAATAGGCGCAGTGTCGGCCGCCCTGATCGGCATCGGCGGCATGGTAGGTGGGGGAATTTTTGCGGTATTGGGCACGGCAGTTTCGGTTGCCCACGGCGGAACCGCTATCGCTTTTGCGCTGGCCGGCCTGGTTGCTCTGCTGACCTGTTACTCCTACGTCAAACTTTCCTGTAAATTTCCGGAATCCGGCGGCACTGCCGTGTTCCTGGATGAGGCATTCGGTGCCAACCTTGGCACTGGCGGTCTCAACCTGATTCTATGGTTAAGCTATCTGGTCACTATTGCCCTGTATGCTGCCGCATTCGCTTTTTATGGCGAAACCTTCTTCAGCAACAACCCGCCCTGGATGCATCACCTGTTGATCAGTGTGGCGATCCTGCTCCCCTGTGGCATAAACCTGACCAACGCAACACTGGTCAGTGAATCCGAGTCATTCATCGTCATCGGCAAGCTGATCCTGCTCGGTATCGTGGTTGCTGCCGGACTGTTCCAGATCGACACGGCCAGGCTGGCAACTTCTAACTGGAGCTCACCTGGCGCACTGGTGACAGGCGGCATGATCATTTTCGTTGCCTACGAAGGGTTCGAATTGATTGCCAATGCTGCCGAGGACGTGCGCGACCCGCAAAAAAACCTGCCGCGGGCCTTCTTTGGCTGCGTCCTGTTTGTCATCGTGCTGTATATTCTGGTTGCCATTGTCACAGTGGGAGGTGTGTCTGAGCAGACAATCGCAGCTGAGAAGGACTATGCACTGGCCTCTGCCGCACGACCGGCGCTCGGGCAGGCCGGTTTTATCCTGGTTTCGATCGCCGCTCTGCTGGCGACCTTTTCCGCAATTAATGCCACTATCTACGGCAATGCACGCCTCGGTTACAGTCTGGCCAGGGACGGGGAGCTGCCGGAACCACTGGATCACACCAGAGGAAACAACCCGCAGGATGGAGTCCTTGTAACAGTGGCATTGTCGCTGCTGCTGGCGAACACCGTGGATCTTCAGGCCATTGCGATCCTGGGAAGTGCGGGCTTTCTGCTGATATTCGCCGCTGTTTGTGGCGCGGCTTTCAAACTGGCAGCGCAAACAGGAGCCCGCAGAACACTGGCAGGTCTCGGTGTGGTGGCGTGCCTCTCGGCGCTTGGTACGTTACTGGCTCACACGGCGGGCGAAGACCCCAGGGCACTGGCAATATTCAGCGCCATGATCGTGATTGCCTATCTGTTTGAGTGGGTTTATCCACAGGTCAGCGGTCGTCCATTACGCGATCCGCGGCGCAACTGACCGGGTTTGGAGTCTGCATCTCAGAGACACATCGCCACGTTAATGAACGATCCTTACAGTTATTCTACTTTCAGCTGTCTCAATCTGGCACTGATATCGTTACTCAGGGTATAGGAATTATTCTCTGTATCCGTGAGACTCAGGCCATAGCCATTGCATTCATCGACACAGACACTTCCTTCTGGAAGATAGACTATAACTTTAACCCATTCCAGGTTCTGCAAGGACACATCGGTGAACCCCCGCTCACTCAAAGCGCGCCGATCGTCCATCTGGATGCGCCAGATCTGATCTTTACCGCTGACTCTCCTGATCAGGATTTCCAGCGTGGAATGAGGCCTGCCCAGATCGACGGCGGCCACCTGGCCGACGATTTCAAAGGGGTTATTAAGATTGATGGCGTCCAGCACGTCGTGGTGGGCATTGCTCTCCAAACCCCACAGCAGAAACGCGAGGGTGGCGATCACAACTTCCTGAATTTTTCTCGTTGAATTCATGACTGGCACTCTCTTTCAGCAAGCATCCTGTCAGCAGGCATCCTTTCTACAAGCATCCAGTCAGCAGGAATCGAGTCCTGTGCCAGGCCACAGGGGACCTTAATTTCAACGGCTGCTGGTGATTGACTGTTGAAATGGTTCCAGAGGCGGTGGCGATCCGGATTACTTAGAGTATCCCACGAAGCCCTTGGGTTTGCCATGGACGCAGGATCAAATGTAGAAAAGCGCTCATAACCCCCCGGGTGGCGTATTCGTATCCGCCGTGATCTGCCAGACCTCAACAGGCTTCCCTTTGTTGTGGAGTTTCACTTCGGGGACGAGACCAGTGCACCGATCCGTTTCAGGGTTTATTTCGGCTTAACCGTCCGTCGCCTGGTAGCCTGTCGATGCGAGGAGCATCAGTCTTACACAGTTCAGGATTCACGCCAGTATTCACTGCCGCTGGCCGTTCGTTTCAACAGTCCGTAATCGACAAGGTAGCGACGGATGGTCCCGTAGTCCTCGTAAACCGGCCTGAGAATTCGATTGACCTCGGGTTCAGAGTAGCGCTTCCCGGTCTCAAAAAGTCTGGCCACTTCCAGCAGCAATACCAGCTTGAGCTTTTCCTTTTTCGGGAAACGCCTGAGGTGGAGGCCAGGCTCGGTGGCCAGATACTTCTTACGGATCTCTTCCGCCTCGCTGACGGAAATCTGCGTCCGTTCATCGGAGACTGTCAGGGTCGCCGGTAATTCAAGAAAATCCTGATCCCGGGTTTTGTGTTCTGTAAATAAATTCATAACGGCCAGGAATACCTTTGCTTCGCGGGCTTTACGCCGTAATTGAAAACGGTGATTTCTCACAGTCGAGACACTGATCTGCAGCGCTTCTGCAACCCGCCGATCCGATTCACCACTATTGAGTCGACTCAGCAGAGCTGCCTGGGTTGCCGAGATGCCGGTCTGCGTTTTTCCGCAGTTCAACAAGGCGTTGAAAGCACCGCCATGCTCCTGCTCCACGTGCAGGTCTGCCGCCTTGGCGGCAGTAAACAACGCCTCGCCATGGGGATGGATCCGACCCTCTTCAAACCCGGCCTGACAGAACAGGCAGCGGTGATAACCGGTCGGCCGGTCGAAATAGTGCCCGCTGGCGATTTCGGCGCTGAGCAGTCGATCGAGAATGGCCGGGTTGATGTCCATAGGAAATGAATTATACATATTGTTTATTATTTATCAAATTTATATTTGTTATATCTATATATTAATAGACAATAAGTGAAATAACTTATTCGGCGTCTTACCCTGAGATCCCAGCCAGAGCCAGCAAGGAACAACGCTGTCACCCACCTTCTCGCGGTCGGCAGTGGAGCCAACACAGGGGCCTGGCAGCTGTAACAATTCAGCATCGGGCTGCGTCGTAATTCACCTGTCTCACTACAATAGCTACACGGGCAACAGAAACGGTCCAGAAAACCTTAAAGTCTTCGCGGACCGGCAAGAGGCGTCAGACATGAAAGCGGCAATACACCGTAAATACGGGACTCCCGACATCGTCAGTATCGAAGACGTGCCCTGCCCGGAACCGGCGGGAGACGAGATTCAGGTACAGGTGGTCGCCACCTCGATCAACGACTACGACTGGGGGCTGATCTCCGGGCGCCCCCTGTTCATCAGGTTGTTTCTGGGCCTGTTCCGCCCCAGGATTCAGATCGCCGGCTGCGATATCGCCGGTCGCGTAGTCAAGGTGGGCGACCAGGTAACCCGTTGGCACGCAGGCGACGAGGTATATGGTGACTTGAGTGGAGGGCGCTTCGGCGGCTTCGCCGAAACTGTCTGTTGCAAGGCCCACCAGGTGGCCAGTAAACCGGCTGAACTGAGTTTCGAGGATGCCGCGGGAATTCCGCAGGCTGCGGTGCTGGCCTGGCAGGGCCTGAACAGCGCCGGGCCGCTGCGTGACGGGCTGGAAATTCTGATCAACGGAGCCGGTGGCGGTGTCGGCAGCTATGGATTACAGCTCGCGAAACAACACCAGGTAAACGTAGCCGGCGTGGACAGTGGCTCCAAGCTGGCCATGATGCAGGAGCTGGGATTCGATCAGGTAATCGATTACCGCCAGGAGAATTTTGCCCGCCTGGGACAGCGCTGGGACCTGATTGTGGATACCAAGACCTGTTATCTGCCCGGAGCGTACTGCCGGGCCCTCAAGCCTGGGGGCACTTATGCCACCGTCGGCGGCAGTCTGTGGAAGATGTTGCTGATCCTGCTGACACGACCGTTTTACCGTCTGCTGACCGGAAAGAATCTGACTGTCATCGCCCTCAGGCAGAATCTGAACCTGGACGAATTCAGCAAACTGGCGGTAGCGGGCAAACTGCGTACCGTAACTGACGGGCCCTACCCGTTTGCAGAATTGCCGCAGGTTCTCAACTACTACCTCACCGCTGCACATCAGGGCAAGATCATCATCCGGATCGGGCAGAATGCCGACGCCAGCTGAATCAAAAGCTCCTGGTTCATGCAATAGGGGAACCCGGATTATAAATAGTCTGGATCAATGAATTCAGCCAGCAGCCTGTTGAATAGCTCTCGGGTGAGCGCAAGATAAGGCTAAGACTGGCGAAAAAGCGCAGTTTACACGCAGTGAATAAGCCTATTAAGCCAGATTTCAACGCCGTTCTGTGCCAGCTGAGAGTTTTTCAGCGGGCTGCTAGTGTCCTGTCCGGTTAATTCGTCGCATTTCAGCGAATTAACCTGACAGGACACTAGCTTCGATACTGCTCGTCGGTTACCGGCTCCAGCCATTCCACATTTTTGCCATTCAGCATTTCCTGTACCGCAATATGACTCATCCCGGTGCTGGTGGTGGCTCCATGCCAGTGTTTGTGTCCCGCAGGACACCAGATCGTGTCGCCGGCGTTGACTTCAACCCGGGGCTCGCCCTCGCATTGGGTCCAGCCCCTGCCGCCAGTGACGATCAGCAGCTGGCCCAGGGGATGGGTATGCCAGTTGGTCCGCGCACCCGGCTCAAAGGTGACCAGTGCCGAAGTGATCCGCGAAGGATCCTGAGGCTCCATGTGCAACGGGTCGATGCGTACATCGCCGGTAAACCAGTCTGCCGGCCCCTTGATCGATGCCTGTGAACCATTCTGTTTCAATATCATGACTTCCTCCTGTTTTCCTCAATTGGCGATAAGCGATCAGGACATCTTTCCTCCATAGACAGGAAAGACACTGGCTTCGCCATAATCCTGAATTTTTTCCATGTGCTTCAACTGTTCCATATCCGCTGCGGAAATTTCAAAATCCACGTCTGCGTTGTTTTTCATGTGAGCAGGATTGGCAGTCTTGGGCAATGGCAGCAGACCCAACTGCAGAACGTAACGGATACACAGTTGTGGTACGGAAACTCCATAGGATTCCGCCATCCCGATGATGTCGTCGTTCTTCAACAATTCACCATGACCAACGGGAGAATACGCCTCCACAAGAATCTTCTGCTGCTCACTGTACTGAATCAGTTCGAAAGGGGTGTTGCTGATGTGTGCCAGGATCTGGTTCACTACCGGCCTTACTGAACAGGCAGCAAGGATATTGTCTATATCCTGTTGCTGAAAATTGGACAAACCGATTGCGCGCAGTTTCCCCGCCCTGCTGGCTTCCTCCAGGGCCCGCCATGCCTCTCTGTTCCCTTCGAAGTAGCGATTCTCGTCACCGAATGCATTCCAGGGCTGCGGGCTGTGAATAATCATCATGTCGATATAATCCAGGCCCATTCGCTGTAGCGATGCGTCGATGGCAGTCACAGCTTCCTGATAGGACTTGATTCCGGCATCCAGCTTGGTGGTAACGAACATTTCGCCACGCGCGACGCCGCAATCTCTGACGCCTTCACCAACGCCGGCCTCGTTGCCATAAGCCTGAGCAGTGTCGATATGGCGATAACCCAGGGCGGCCGACTCCTTCACTGCCTGTGCAGCTTTATCATTGTCTATGAACCAGGTGCCCAGTCCCAGTTTCGGGATTGTGACTCCGTTGGACAGCGTATAGGTCTCTTCTAAAATCATTCCGTTGGCTCCTTTGCTTTCTATTGAAGGAACCCCTGATTACCTGGACCAGGAGTTCCTTGATAACTAACCTGTCGGCTTCAGAGAAGTTCTCAACCGTCGGTCGATGTGACTAATTTAACGGGCCACACCGGCAGTCCGGTATAACAAACCGGCGTATTTCTTGCCTGATCCTATTGATCTTCAGTTAATTGGTAGTAAAAAGCCGCACCTCGATATACAGTTCGGACGTGGCCGCGCCCTGATTGACTGACTTCGAGGAAACCCTGAATGAACATATTACTGGAAGGAAAAACTGCCATAGTCACCGGTGCCAGCAAGGGCATAGGTTTCGCCATTGCCGAACTGTTTGCTGAAGAAGGCGCCAACGTGGTGTTAACTGCAAGACACCAGGCAGCCCTGGACGAAGCGGTTGAAAAAATCAATGCGGCCGGCGCTGGCCGAGCCCTGGGGATTGTCGCGGATTCCGCGGACCCGGATGCCCCCGCGGCAGTATTCGGGAAAGCAATAGAGAGCTTCGGTCAGGTTGACATACTGGTCAACAATGCCGGCTCGGGAGACATGGTGGCTATCGAGGAGGCCAGTGATGAGCATTTCGCCGGAATCGTCGAACTTAACCTGACCGGTGTGTTCCGCTATTGTCGAGAGGCGGTCAAGCATTTCCTGCCCCGCAATGAAGGCCGCATCATCAATATTTCTTCGGTCAATGGAACGCTGCCAATCTGCGGTGTTGCCTATACCTCTACCAAAGGGGCGGTGAACACAATGACGAAAAATATCGCTATCCGCCTGTCCGGAACCAGGATTCGCTGTAATGCCATCGCCCCCGGCGTAACTGATACCGATGCGGCGGCTGCCTGGGCGGCCGGCGAACAGGAAGGCGGTTCGGTAATGCTGGAGTTTTCAGACAAGTACGTAAATACCACTGTGCCCTGGACCGAACCACGGGATCAGGCCTATGCAGCACTTTACCTGGCCAGTGAGATGGGAAAGGCGGTAACCGGCCAGGTTCTACAGGTGGACAATGGTGCCTTTCTTTAATTGAACCCGGGCTTTAATTGAACCCGGCAGGGAAAAGGGTCAGATGGCACCTTCTGTCAGTGCTATCCTGCGTCATTTGAATTTACAGGCGATTAATCTGTTAACGGAAAACCGGCATGCAATTACTTCCCTTCCAACGAGAGATGGCCAGGCTCATAGCCGGCTGCGTTAAAACCACGGGCGATTGGCAAACACCGATTCCCGGTCTGCTCCTGTTCAGGAGAGACGCCCCCACGGAACCGGACTTCTGTCTGATCGAACCGAGTGTGGTGCTGGTAGTTCAGGGTACCAAACAGATGATAGTCGGCGGCGAGACCTATCCTTATAACACCTCCAACTTCCTGATTACCTCACTGGATCTTCCCGCCACCACGCAGGTACTTGAGGCAAACCACAGGCAACCGTGCCTGGGGCTGGTACTGAAACTCGATATTCGAACGCTGACAGATCTTATCGCGCAAGGCATACCGTTGTTGGAAAGAGAGCGTGTTAACGGCTCGACTATCGGACTGGGTATCATGACTTCCGATATTCTGGAACCCTTGCATCGTCTGACAGGGCTGTTGAACGAACCGGCTGCCATCAACATTCTGGCGCCATTGATTGCGCGGGAAATTCACTATCGCCTGCTGTTGAGCAATCAGTCCCCTCTGCTGAGACAGATTGCCTCCGTGGACAGTCATAGCTATCGAATAGGTAAGGCCATCGACTGGCTGAAAGAAAATTATTCTCACCCCCTGCGCATCGAGAAACTGGCGAGCCTGGTACAAATGAGTACGCCCACTTTCCATCACCATTTTCGTCAGCTTACCGCGATGAGTCCGTTGCAATACCAGAAGCGGCTGCGCCTCAGTGAAGCCAAGCGATTGATGCTGAACGATCACCTGGATGCCTCCAGCGCTGCATTCGAGGTCGGTTATGAAAGTCCGTCACAATTCAGCCGCGAATACAGCCGCCTGTTCGGGATGCCACCGAAGCGGGATATTGAACAGCTTCGACACCAGGCCGAAGCTTCTGCCCACTGAAAGTTCAGTTCCTCCGGCAGGTACGTCATGGCAAGCTTAGAGAGCCGTTCAGGGGCTGTCACTGTCCGCTTTGACTGCGACGATCTCGAGCAGGGTGACACGATCCTCCTCCAGATTACGTCGCAGATTATAAGCCTTCAGCTGAATATCATTTCCTACCAGCAGGTAGACCCCGAGAGCCGGGAGATCCGGCTCACCCTCCGGCTGTTTCGCGTTGGCGAACGCCTTTCTGGCAAGCCCGGTCTTGTCGGTCCAGACCTGAACGGTAAAACCGGCATCCACAACTGCATCCCGAAACCGCTCCGGTGTCACAAGATAACTCATGGCAGCGTCCTGTGCCCACGGCACAGGAAAAACCAACGGCGAGTTATTACTGCCACAGACTTCGTACAGCACGGCTTTCCCACCCGGTTTAAGAACCCGATGGATTTCCCGCAGCCAGCCTGACTTGTCCTCGATGTTCATATTCATCTGCAGCGACCAGATGCCGTCGAATGCACTGTCTTCAAAAGGCAGGTCGAGCGCACTGCAGGCTTGAAAGGTAACCCGCTCCTGCATTTTCAGCAGGTCGGTCAGGCGTGAGGCTGTATCGATGTATTCATCGCTGAGGTCGATGCCGGTAACCCGGCATCCCGTGTCGCGCGACAAGCGCCGGGAAGATCCGCCGATGCCGCAGCCCACGTCCAGGATATGCATATCCGGGGAGAACCCGGCAAGTTCTATCAATTCCCTGGTGGCCGTGTCGCCACGAATATGAAACTCGTCAACCGGCTGCAGATCATCAAGGGTAATAGTGGCAAGGTCCTTGCCCAGCGTTTCAAGTCCAGCGACGATCTTCCGGTACAGGTCGCCGGGCGAATAATAGCTGTGTATGTGACCGGATTGTTCAGTCATCGTGCTGACTTGACTCGCCTTCAGCCTCGTACGTACCTGTTGAACCAGTCGATCGTTCGTGACCAGGCCTCGGTTGCGGCAGCCTCGTTATAGCGTTCGGGTGTCGCATCATTGAAGAAACCGTGTACAGCACCTGGATAGATATGCCCTTCGTGGGGAACATTGGCAGCGGTCAGTGCCGCATCGTAAGCCGGCCAGCCTTCCACCAGGCGGGTATCGAGTTCGCCGTGCTGAACCAGTATCGCGGCACGGATTCGCGACACTTCCGCGGTATCGACTGCGCCGCCATAGAACGGAACTGCCGCTGCCAGTTCCCCACCCAGCCTGACCGCCAACTGATTGGAAACACTGCCACCGTAACAGAACCCGGTCACGCCGATTTTACCGGTACAGTCAGATCGATTCTTAAGCCATAGGGCGCTGGCTACTATATCTTCAAATTTTTTGTCGTTATCGATCTCCCTGAACAGCTGACCACCCTGGTAGTCGTCACCGGGATAGCCTCCCACCGAAGTCAACACATCGGGGGCAAAAGCCATGAAATTGGCCAGTGCAAAGCGCCGGGCGACGTCTTCGGTGTGGGGATTCAATCCGCGGTTTTCATGCACCACGATAATGCCAGGCAACTGAGCCGGCGACTCGCTGCGGCTGTCGGCACTGTAGGGTCTTACCAGGTAGCCCCTGACATAGCCATTACCCTGCGGCGATGGCAACGTAACGTAACTGGCAGTGATGCGCTCATCGTCACGGGCAATCTGTTGACCCATTGCATAGTCCGGCATCAGAGCTTCAACGATAACGCTGGCCGAGAGCCCCGCCACAGCGAATTTCCTGACCCGATTCAGAAACGTCCGGCGGCTGATTTCACCATGAATATACTGGTTATAGATTTCGATTGCTTCAACTGGAACGGTACGTCTTTCTTTCGATGACATGGATTATTCCTCTTAGTGATTTTGTATTCTCTTACAGTATTCACCGCGCCAGCCCGGGACAAGCAACACTTGAGGGTAGCCTGGCACTGAGTCGCTCTATGCAACCTGTTCTGATCGACACTCTGCTTCTGCCGCGTTACGCCAGCTAAAGCGAAGCATTGGCTCGTGACGCCACGGACCCGTCCCCGTATTCAGGTATGTTGCGCTGGTAAACCCGCCAGAGATGCCTGATACCCGTGATTCTTTCCTGACCGTCCGGGCCGACCTCGGTGGTGACAGGATTTCTTCCCAGCAGCCTTGCAATTTCCGCCCGGTCCGGGATCAGCACCACCGTCATCTCGTAAATCCTGCCGTCGATTTTCATACGTACGCGGGGATCCCGCTCGACATTGGCCCACCAGGCCTTGGAATCAGGGAACTCCTTTTCCAATCTGAAATCCTGCTCGCTGCCACTGATGTAAAGTATCTCACCGCGAGCCACAGGATTGATCGTTACAGAATGAGGGATTCCATACCAGGATCGCGTCTCCAGCATGATCGTATTGCCCCTGACGGGATCGTTGACCTGATAAACCCAGTCCCAGTTTTCCACCGGCTCTTTGACCACCTCACCTTTCAGCCAGAGACCGGGCCAGGCGGTGCGACCGCTCTCCACAAACGCTTCACTGCTGGGATCGATATAACGGGGATCCAGACCGGTTATGCGCAGCGTGACCAGCGCGACAGCCGCCAGGATCACGATAAGCAGCAGGACATTTCTCAGTGTACTCATAATCTGACTTCTCCTCGATCGTTCATGTTCCTGGGGAAAGTGTTATTCTCAAGGTATCCTGCGCGGGATCAAATGGTCTTTTCAGCAGTTGGTTATACATCGGTAACGCGGGGACCACTTTTTCCGTCAGTAATGCGTCGAGATCCTGCCAGCTGCGCCAGCGCTCGATAAGATAGACGGTTTCAGCAGATCCCTCCCGGAGCCCGAACTCGTAGGAAACACAGTTGAAGGCAAGTGCATCGGGCCTGCCATAGTCGGCAAGTGCCTTCAGACATTGACTTGCATGCCCGGCATCCTTGCAGTCGAGCGTGACAATATGCATAAGTGGACCGTTGTTGTCAGTGCTGCTTGCTGTCATGAGTATTTCCTTGGTATCAGTGTTCCAGGACCGGAGTCTTTAATGAGGGAAAACTGCCCGATCGTGCCTGGTTTGCGCCGATGCAGCATATTAAGAAATTGAATATTTCAGGATCGTGAGCGAGGTTACCCATGGACGCACCTGGTTGTGGGCCGGGTACTGCTCCCACTGGCTTGTTGTTATGAGAATGACATTACCACATCAACGGAAAAATGACACGATGGCGACTGGACCATCCGGTACCGGCCCGGGTGCCCCGGCTTATGCCGGCGGCAGAGTGACGGTCCTGGTGCTGGTAACCGTCGTAATGTTGCTGGCCGCAGGCTACCTCTATTACCGGGATCGAACTGCGATTCCGGTACCTTCCAATGTCCTGAAGCCGGGTAACGACACCGGGTTGGCGGTGGTCACCGAGCCCGGTTTCAGCGCTTTTGTGGCGTTGGTCGGTGAACAGGAACTGACGGTCATGGACTTTACCAGACCCATGCCGCTGGACCCGCCTCCGGATGGCTGGTGGCATCGCCGGTTTCTGACCCGCAGGGCGATGGACCTGTCGTTTGGCAGTATCGGCGGTGAGCAGGCACTGCGCCTGGCAACCGACAACAGTGCCTCCATGCTGTTCCGGTTCGTTGAAGTACCGCTGGATCGCTATCCGCTGCTGGCCTGGCGCTGGCTGATAGAGGATCCAATCGAAAGTGACCGGGACGAACTGACCCGTGCCGGGGATGATCACCCGGCCCGGCTGTTCATCAGCTTCCTCAGTGCCGCTAATGAAAGGCGGGCGCTGGAAATTATCTGGGGCAACCACCTGCAGGCCGGCGACACCAAGATCATCGGGAACTTCCCACATTATGTTGCCAATGGCGGAAGCGGGAACCTGGGTGAATGGCAGAACGAGGAGGTCAACCTGTTGTCGCTGTATCAGCGGTTCTGGCCGGACGATGAGGGAGCGCCGGTGATCACCCGTATCGGCCTGTTCTGTGATTCCGACGAGACCGGCGACGACAGTATTGCCTGGTTCTCCAGTGTGCGACTTAAACAGCAGGTTGAGGGACCGGGTTCAAATTTCAGCCGCTTTCCTGGCAACTTGCCGATATCCCAATGACCACACCGACTGACCGCTACCGGCAACTGATCGAGCATAATCGTAAGGCCTGGAACCACTATTCAAGGAAGCGCATTGAATGGTCCACTCCGATAGGTCCGGAACATATCCGCAAAGCTCGTAACGGTGACTGGTCAGTGATTCTTACGCCCAACAAACCGGTTCCAGACGACTGGTTCAAGGATCTGGAGGGCCGCAAGGTACTTTGCCTGGCATCGGGAGGGGGTCAACAGGCTCCTGTTCTTGCCGCCGCAGGTGCCCACGTAACCAGCTTCGATCTTTCCGAGGAACAGCTCGACAGGGACCGCGAGGTAGCCAGAAGGGACAACCTGGAAATGGAATTCATACAGGGTGATATGGCGGATCTTTCCCTTTTCAATCCGGATACTTTCGACCTGATCTTCCATCCCGTATCCAACGTTTTTGTCCCCGATGTTACCGTGGTCTGGAAAGAGTGTTTCCGGGTACTGAAACCAGGTGGGAATTTACTGGCCGGGTTCATGAACCCATTGTTTTTTCTGTTCGATCCACTCGAAACGGAGCGAACCGGTGAGTTGACAGTCAGATACCGACTCCCCTTTGCCGAACCCGAAAGCCTCGATGAGCCTGCCAGAGCCGAGTTGGAAAAAAGCGGCAGACCCTTCGAATTCGGCCACCTGCTGGAGGCACAGATTGGCGGCCAGATTGCAGCAGGATTCCAGATCAGTGGGTTTTATGAAGACACCTGGTCAGATGAGGCCACTCCGCTGAACGGATACAGCCCTCTCTATATCGCCACCCGGGCCACCAAGGGGTGTTAACTGAGGGGGTGAAGAGAGTGGGGACAGGAAAGCCGGATTGTGTCAGAGAGTTTCAGGAATCGGGAAATTTCTCCAGCTCGTAGATCGATTCCATTACCGCGTCGATGCGACTCTGCATGATCGCCTGGGCATCATAAAGACCACGATTGTAAAAAAAAGGTCCCAGTTCCCGGGCCATGAAATCGAGCAGAAACTCGGCATCGAACTGGCCCAGTTCCTGATTCAGCTCCAGCTCGAAATACTCGCGGATCTTGGTTACCAGCAGCAGCTTTTCCTCTTTGGTCAGCTCGATATCGGACATGGTCGACTCTCCCCGCTCTGGCGGTCAGGCTGAGTTCCGTGAGGCGTTGATGTTTCCATACAGGGACCTCACGATCATTTTTTCATGTAACTCCAGTTCGTCCTCACGATTCTCCCGGCGCAGCTGGTGGCAGCGCATCAACGCCGCCTGTTGAATAACAAGCAACGGCAACACCACCTGTTCACGTAATTGAATGCTCAACCTTGCCCGCGGATTGTCCTCCAGCAGCATTTCCTGTTCCGAGACCTTCAGCACCATCTCCCGGGTGAGCAGGTATTCCTGATAAATCATACGCCAGAAGTCGCCATACCTGGGATCCTGTTCCATGTAACGGGTTAATTCAAAGTTGGACTTGGCCAGGTTCTGCATGGCATTGGCAATCAGTGCCCGGAAGAAAATCGATCCATGATAGAGTGACTGACAGGCCTCCAGATTGCCGGCCTGTTCCTGCTCACTCAGGGCACTGCCAAGACCGAAATAGCCGGGGACATTCTGCTTGAGTTGCGCCCAGGCACCCACAAAGGGTATTGCCCGCAGGTCCTCGAATCGCAGCTCACTGGCATTACCCCGTTTCACCGGGCGGCTGCCGATGTTGGCCATATTGTAGAAATTCAGGGTACTCATTTCTTCCAGGTAGGGCAGAAACAGCTCATGGTTTTTTAACGCCTGGTATTTTTCATGGCTACGCTGGGCCAGGCTCTCAATCAGTGTCCGCTGCTGATCGTTCAGTTCCCGTTCCTGGCGGTCATACAGATTGTTTTCCAGACCGGCAGTCAGCAACAGGCTCAGGTTGTGTAATGCCGCCTCCTCGATCCCATAGTGAGAACTGATGGTCTGGCCCTGAACTGTCATCTGGATCTGGTTACTTTCGATCTTTTTGCCCAGGCCCGCATAGAACAGATAAGCACTGCCGCCACCACGGGCCGGCGGTCCACCACGGCCGTCGAAGAACACCACCTCGATCCCGGCTTCCCGGGACACCCGGGTCAGATCTTCCTTGGCCCGGTAGATTGCCCAGTTGGCCATCAGGTAACCACCGTCCTTGGTGCCGTCGGAAAAGCCCAGCATCACCGTCTGGCGGTTTCCGCGACGGCGCAGGTGATCCCGATAAACGGGGTTGGCATAGATGCGCTGCATGGAATCCCCAGCGCCTGCAAGGTCGGCAATGGTCTCGAACAGGGGCACGATGTCGACCGTCAATGGCAGCTCCTGCCAACCGCACAGCCGGAACAGGGCATAGGCGCGGGCGATGTCCACCGGACCACGACAGTGACTGATGATGTAGCGATGACAGCCACGCTCACCATTGCTGGCCTGAATATCGTGAATGGCATCGAACGACTTCAGGGTGTCTTTCAGGACCGGCTCCGAAATTGATTCTATATCGACCGTTCCTGATAGCGCGAACAGTTGCTCCAGGACAATCGTCTCATCGAGCCGGTCAAAATCAGGAATGGCAAGGTCTTCGTGCAGTTCTGCAATCTCCTGCATGGTGCGGGCGATGACGCCGCTGGACTGGCGGATATCCAGGCTGGCGAAATGGAAACCGAACAGTTTCACCTTGCGGCGGAACGACCGCAGCCGGTCCACATACAGCCCCTGCTTGCTTTCCAGCAGAGTCAGCTCGATGCGGTCCAGTGCGGCGACCAGTTCCGCTTCGGTCAGTTGATAGTCCGGTGCCGTTTCCGAAAGCTCCGCATGCAGTTGTTTCTCAATCTGTTCCAGGGCTTCATAGATACCCGAGAATGTCAGTCGCCGCTTCAGTTCGCGGATATCCTGGTGGTAACAGCTGGCGATGGCATAACGTAGTTTGGATGCCACCCGGCGGGTGGTGTCGACCGTCACGAATGGATTGCCGTCCCGGTCGCCACCGGGCCAGAACCCGACCGTCATGATGCGGGAATTGTCGCGAATGACTTCCGGGTGCCGCTCCGCCAACCGGTTAACCAGCCTGCCCATGACCGGGTAGAACACGTTACCCAGGTACCAGGTCAGCAGCACCGCCTCATCATAGGGCGAGGGTTTGTCCTTGCGGTAAAAAGGGGTATTGCCAAGCTGTAACAGCAATTCGCGCACCGCGGAAAGCTCGCCGCGACCGATCGCACGACTGAGGTCGTTGATTATTGCCAGTACCTGGCCGGTATAGAACTGGGTCGGGTGGGCGGTCAGGATCACCCGCACACCGAATTTGAGGAGCATCTGCGCAAAGCGCCTCTCTTCATCCTCGACTTCCACCCGCTCCAGGATGCGTTGCAGAACATTATGGGTGTCGAGCTGATGTATCTCGCTGTAGGCGGCATCCTCCAGCGCATCCACCAGGACCACCTGGCGCTCCACGTACTGAATTATCTTGAACAGAAACCCGGCCCGTTCCTGGTCGGTAAACTCAGGTTTGTGGGTTTCGAAAAATTCCTCGATGATGGTGGCCGGATCCTTGCGCTCCTGCAGACCCTGCTCGCAGGCCACTTCCAGCAGTGGCAGCAGCAGGCCGGTCTGCTCGACGGCATCCAGAGGCAGGGTCAGAAACAACCCGTTATACAACTGATATTTCAGATCAACCTGTTCAGCGAAGGTTCTGGAGACGGAATCGGACATGGAAGCAGTTTCTCTCTGTGCGGGTTACCGGTAACTGAAGTGTATCATCTGCGGTAATGCAGTAATTGTGCCTGACAGAGTTGTAGGTTTTAATCGGCACTTTCGACCTTGGGATATCCCCCGCCGATGAACTATCCCCTGCCCATCAGCCTGCTGCAGAAGCTCAGTGGCCGTCTGAGATACCCGGCACTGACCGTGGGTCTGGCCCTGCTGGTGCTGCTGATTACGCTGTACAGTGCCACCGGCGCCCTGTTTCCCGACCAGGACCTTTATGGGTATGACAGCCGAATGCAGGTCACCGGGCAATTTCTGGTCTTTACGCTGACCCCGCCTTATCTGCTTGCCTGTCTGATCGGGCAGGCAGGAGCTACACCGGGAATCATCGCCGCACTGTCTCCCCTGCTTCCCTATGACCAGCGCACTTCGCTGGGGCAACTGGACCAGATTCGATACTGGCATGTGGGAGTGCTGATCGGGGTCGCCAACGCGCTGCTGTTCAATGTTCCCTGGAGCATTCTTTCTTTTACCGTCCGTGACAGCCTGTTTGTCTTCAGCCTGACCATGGTATTCGCCCAGCTCCTGACCTGGGCGGTAGTAGGTCTGCTGCTGGCCTGGGCCCTGCACAACGCCCTGCTTCTCTACCACATCGGGCGCTTTGTGAAAGTTGATCTGTTCCACCTGGACGCCCTCAATCCGTTCGGCCAGTCAGCTCTGCGTAGCCTGCTGATCGTGGTGGGAGCCCTCGCAATCACGCCTCTGCAGGCCATCGACCAGGAGTTCCGCTGGGTCAATTACCAGAATGCGGTAGTGGTGGGTATTCCGGCCATGCTGCTGTTGACTCTGGTGCCGATCTGGAGCGTCCATCAGCAGATCCGTGCCAGCAAGCGGGAGGAACTGCACCGCATCGATGTGGAAATCGCAAGCAGCTCCCGGGATCTCGGCACCGGCGCCCTGACCCGCCTTAATGCCCTGCTGGACCGGCGCCGACATGTATTGCAGTTGCGCAACTGGCCGATGGATGTCTCCCTGTTCTCACGTATCGTTCTGTATGTGCTGATACCGCCCCTGGCCTGGGCCGGCGCGGCGCTGGTGGAGCTGGCAGTGGACTCCTACCTGGCTGGTTGACCGGCACCAACGGCTCCAGTTGGCACCGCCGGTCGCCCGCTTCAATTCATGCCTGACCCGCAAATACCGATATATTCCACAGGAAACCCTGAACACCGGGCGCGCCAGCGATATCCCGGCTCCCGGTGTGCAATCGATTCATCCGGTGCCTGACCCGCCCGGAACAGTCATAGGAGCGAATGCAAATGTTGAGAAAACTGGTTCTGGCCTGCGGCCTGCTGTCTGTTTCCAGCCTGGCGTCAGCACAATGGGTCGGCGGCGTCGGGTATTACAATCTGTCCGCCGACATCAAAGGCTACGATGTCTCTCCCTACGTCTACGGCTTCAGTCTCGGCTATGAATACGAGACCATCTTTCCGGATCTGACAATAATCCCCGGCGCGAGCCTGTACCTGGACGCCAACGACGATGTTGTCAATGTCACCAGCCCCGGTCCCGCCCGGGTTCACGTGGAAAACAATTTCGGGATGGGAGTTAACCTGCGCTTTCAGTGGCAGGGGGATTCGGGCCTTTATTTCTACGTGGCGCCGACCCTGTCCCGATTCGACATTGAAGGCAGCGAGCCGGTTTTCGTCAACGGCCAGGTGATAGGAAAAGCGACGCTCAATGAAGATAACTGGCTGGCCGGTGGCGGGCTGGGGATCGGCTACCGGGCAACCGATCGCATCAGCGTGGAATTTTCGTTCGAGGAATACGGGGACACCGACCTCATGGGGCTGGCGCTTCGCTACGGATTCTGAGGGGTAGTATCCAGGCAACGGTTGCGTTGCCTGGTGTGCGCTTCACGGCTCTCGTCGCTCAGTCTTTACCGGCTGCCATGCGGGCGATTTTTTCCTGCACCTTGGCCGCCAGGTCCTGCTTGAAACGGGTGATCCGTTCACGAATGGCCTGATCCCCGGTACCCAGCATCTGGGCCGCCAGGATTCCGGCATTGCGGGCGCCGTCGATCGCCACAGTTGCTACCGGAACACCCGGTGGCATCTGGACGATCGACAGTAACGAATCCTCACCGCCCAGGCTGGAGGTTTTGACCGGCACGCCGATCACCGGCAGGGAACACAGCGCTGCCACCATGCCGGGCAGATGGGCGGCGCCGCCAGCGCCGGCAATGATTACCCGCAAGCCCCGCGTCTCGGCGCTGCGGGAATAGTCATAAAGCCGCTGTGGAGTCCGATGCGCGGAAACGATGGTCATCTCGTAGCCGATTTCCAGTTCATCGAGTACGTCGGCGGCCGCCTGCATCACCGGCAGGTCGGAGTCGCTGCCCATAATGATACCGATTCTGAATTCACTCATAGCTGTTCCTCTCCTTCGATGCGCAGCACCCTGCTGACCTGACGGGCTTTTTCCCGCGCCCGGTCGAGATCCGCATCGAGAATGGTTACGTGTCCCATTTTACGATAGGGCCGCGTTTCCGCTTTGCCGTACAGGTGTATGGAGACGCCGGGAATCGCCAGTGCCTGGCTGAGTCCACAGACTCGCGGGCGGCCGCTGAAACCCGGCTCCCCGAGCAGGTTCAGCATGACCGCCGGGCTCAGCAGTTCAGTGGAGCCCAGCGGCAGTCCCAGGATGGCGCGCAGGTGCTGTTCGAACTGATCGGTCACACAGGCCTCGATGGTGTAGTGACCGGAATTATGCGTTCGCGGTGCCACCTCGTTAACCAGTAACTGCCCGTTGCGATCGAGAAAGAACTCGACCCCGAAGATACCCACACCGTCCAGCGCCTTGACCGTATCCATGGCCAGCTGCCGGGCCTGGCGATCCAGAGCGGCATCGATGCGGGCCGGTACCAGCAGTTGATCAAGAATGTTCTGGGCCGGATCGAATACCATCTCCACAACCGGGTAACAACGCATTTCCCCGTCTGTGGCCCTTACCACCATCACTGCCAGTTCCTTGTCGGTGTCGATGCGCCGCTCCAGCAGGCTGGGAGTCTTCAGATGCCGGTCGAAGTCGGCTTCGCTCTCCAGCACCGCCACCCCGCGGCCGTCATAGCCACCGCGACGCGCCTTCTGCACCAGGGGATAACCGAACTGCCGGAACGCTTCAGCCCCTGGCTGCTCCATGGGAATAAAGTCGGCGCTGGGAATACCGGCTTCAGCGAAGCGCTGCTTCTGCTGCAGCTTGTCCTGAATCAGCGCCAGCAGGTGAGGGTCCGGCAGTATCACGTGGCCCTGTTCGACCAGTTCGATCAGCGGTTCGGTGCCGATGGATTCGATGTCGTAGGTGGTTACCTCGCAGGATTCCACCAGTTCGCGAATACGCACAGGATCGTCGAAATTACCGACAATCTCATGACCGGCCAGCTGGCCGGCGGGGGAATTGCGATGGGGATCCAGCACCGTGACCGCACAACCCAGCTTGTGGGCGGCCATAACCATCAGGCGGCCAAGCTGACCGCCACCGATGATACCGATGCGTTTGACGGGATAGGGGAAACTGTCCTGCACTGAAATTTACGACCCTGGACTAAACGGGAATTTTAACCGGAATCGGGCAAAAAAAGAACTTGCCAGGTCGTTATACTAGACACTCGCTCTGACTGACCAGGAACCATTTGCATGCCGCAGCCTGAAGCTCTGCGCAAGACCAAGATTATCGCTACCGCCGGACCGGCCTGCTCGGATGTGGGGACCCTGCTTGCCATGATTCGGGCCGGGATGAACGTGGTCAGGCTGAACCTGTCCCACGGCGATTACATCCGCCACGGCGAAACCGTCCAGGCCATCCGTGAGGCGGCCCGGCTGGCCCGGGCTCATGTGGCCATTCTGGCGGATACCCGCGGCATCGAGGTGCGCACCGGGCTGCTGGAAAACGGGCCGGTCATGCTGGAGGCCGGGCAGGCGTTTTCCCTGTTTACCGAGCATCGGCCCGGCAACCGGGAGGGGGTCTCGATCAGCTTTCCCAAGCTGCCGGAGGAGGTGAACCCGGGCGATGTTATTCTGCTGGACGATGCCGCGATCGAGCTGAAGGTGGTTTCCTGCGCGGTGGGCAAGATCGATTGCCAGGTAGTGCATGGTGGTCTGTTGGGGGAAAGAAAGGGCGTCAACCTGCCCGGGATCAAGCTGTCGGTCAGTGCCCTCAGTCCTGAATTCCGTAAACAACTGGATCAGGAAATCGATTTTGCCGTTAATCACTCGGTGGATTATCTGGCCGCTTCCTTTGTCCAGTCCGGGCAGGAAGTGGAACACATACGGGAACTGCTCAGGCAGCAGGACAGCAATATTCCCATCATCGCCAAGATTGAAAACCGGGCCGGCGTAGAAAATATCGAAGCCATCATCGCGGCTGCCGACGGTATCATGGTGGCGCGGGGCGATCTGGGTGTGGAACTGCCGCTGGCGGACGTGCCGGGCACGCAGAAGCGGCTGATCCGGGACACGGTCATGAATGGCAAACCGGTTATTACCGCTACCCAGATGCTGGCGTCGATGGAGTCGAGTCCCAAACCGACCCGGGCCGAAGCCAGCGATGTCGCCAATGCCATACTCGATGGCACCTCGGCCGTGATGCTGTCGGGCGAAACGGCAGTTGGAAAATATCCAGTGCAATCGGTCAGCACCATGGCCGCCATCGCCCTCAGGGCCGAAGCCTCGTTGCGTGAGTTCGGTTTCCTGCAGACTATCCGCCTGGGTGCTGCCGACAAGATTGCCGAAGCGGTGGGTCAAGCGGCGGCACGTCTGGCGGAGCAATTACAGGCCACCGCGATTCTGACCCTGACCGATTCCGGCTACACCGCACGGCTGATTTCCAAACATCGGCCCGAGTGCCCCATTATCGCGGTAACCGGAGATGAATCGGTCGCCCGGCGCCTGGCCATGAACTGGGGTGTGCTGCCGCTGTTGTATACCGGAGAGGATATCTCTGACAGCGAACGTACCCGGTTTGGCTGTCAGCTGGCCAGGCAGTTGGGATACCTGGAATCCGGAGATACCGTGGTAGTCACTCACGGTACCCGGACCGGCCAGGGTGGCACCGACCTGATCCGGGTCATAACCGTGGACTCGGAAGCGTAACTTTCCATGGGGCGATAGTTGCCTGTTGCGCTACCTGCTGCAACAGGAATGACTCGAATTTCCTGCCCGATCCAAACACAATTTGCCATCAGTCCACTTTTCGATACAAAGTACTTGACAATCATTCCTCAACACCTCACTCTCGCCCCTCATGGAAAAATCACCGAATGACAATGTTCGACCCGCTCCGGCAAGCACGTCGCTACACGAAAGAGCCGAGCAGAACCTGCAGATCATCCGGGAATTGATGGAGGGGTCGGTCTCCTTCACCGGCGTATCCGGCACCGGGTATACCCTGGCCGGTCTGTCGGCGGCAGTCGCAGCGTGGATCGCTGCCAGGCAGGTGGAACCGGGTCGCTGGCTGCTGGTGTGGATGATAGAACTGGCGCTCGGCCTGCTGCTGACCTTTTCCCTGACCATTGCCAAAGCGCGCCGGCAGGGAGAATCGCTGTGGTCCACCACCGGCAAGAAGCTGCTGCTGGCATTTCTGCCACCGATGTTTGTCGGCGCGGTGCTGACTGTTTTCCTGGCCCTGCAGGAAGCCACCCACTGGTTGCCGGGAATCTGGCTAAGCCTGTATGGCGCCGCGGTTATCGCAGCCGGTGCCCACTCGGTACCGGTGATACCGCTGATGGGATTGTTTTTCCTGGGTCTGGGATCGTCGGTGCTGCTGTTTGGTCTGCCCGGTGATCTGATGCTGGGCCTGGGCCTGGGTGGACTGCATGTCATTTTCGGACTGTTGATCTGGAGAAATTATGGTGGCTAAAGCACAACCGCAGAATAAGGCGGACGATTCCCGCAAAGCAGGTTCGGGTCCGGCCCTGGCCAGCAGTAAACACGGTGCCGCACTGGACCGGCTGATTCACGAAAAGACCCGACTGGGCATCGTCAGTGCTCTGGCAGCCAATCGCTACCTGACCTTTAATGATCTCAAATCATTACTGGCTATCTCCGACGGCAATCTCAGCGCCCATGCCCGGAAGCTTGAGGAGGCCGGTTACATTCATTGCCGCAAGGACTTCGACGGGCGCACGCCGCGTACCCGTTACTCTCTGTCTGCGGCCGGTCGTAAAGCCCTGCAAGATTACATCGGGCACATGGAGGCACTGATCAGAACGGTCAAGGACTCCCGATAAAAAAATTTGCTTATTTGCTTTGCACTACAAAGTTCTTTTTATTGGATTTCACCCTGTTGCTGTCGTCAGCAACCCTGCATAGGAAAAACTCATGGCAGCCGATGTCGAAATGACCGGAATTGAACCAGGCGACAACACGATGACCGGAAAGTTGCCGGTCCTGGTTCTGTCACTTGGCGTTGGCCTTGGATTTCTCGCCGATCAACTGTTCGGATCGGTAGGGCCTTTCGGTCTCGGTTTCTTCCTCTGGACCTTGCTTTACGCGGTCACGCTGTGCTGGCTCGGTATCGCTTTCAGCACCGCACGGCCGCAGGTCCTGATCGGCTGGTCACTGTGTGCTTTCGCGGCTGTCACAATGATCCTGTTTCGTACCACGCCGGTGGTTATCCTCAGTCTGCTGCTGGTAATGGTGGTGGCTATGGCAATGATCATCCTTCACCTGGGCAGGTGTTCGCTGAACGGGTCGACTTTTTTCCAACACCTGCGGGCGCTGGTCATGGTGCCCTGGCAAAGCGTCAGCGGA
This sequence comes from Pseudomonadales bacterium, assembly GCA_024234395.1. GTDB lineage: Bacteria > Pseudomonadota > Gammaproteobacteria > Pseudomonadales > Pseudohongiellaceae > NORP240. Next base: position 980,473 of record JACKOH010000002.1, on the reverse strand, counting down.
GCCCCGGGAGTCCTTTCCAGGGTTGATCTCAGTGCCGGCTTCCGGAGCCCGAAAGCCTGGTCACTGCTGCGGGGATTGTTGCTCGCGACACCCCTGCTGCTTATATTTGCTTCCCTGTTCTCGGCAGCCGACGCCGGTTTCTCGCGGCTGTTCAGCAACATCGTGGAACTGGTTTCCGAACGCACCCTGCAACACCTGGTACTGACGGCGGTCTTTGCCTGGCTGAGCACCGGACTGCTGGCCGGCATTGCCGGTAACCGCTATTTCGACAGCCCGGTGCGCCGCCTGCCATTCCTGAAACTGGGAACCGAAGACACGGCCGTGCTGATGGGATCGCTGGCAGCGCTGTTCCTGATATTCGTGTTCCTGCAACTGGGCTATCTTTTCGGTGGCCGGGAGACAATCGAGGCCACCAGTGGACTGACTCTGGCTCAGTACGCCAGGCGGGGATTCTTTGAGCTGCTGTTGGTAGCGGGCCTCACTCTGGGTCTGTTGATCGTGGTGGCGGGTTCCGGCTGCAATCAGCGCGTATTCCGACCTCTGGCCACTGTGTTGCTTGCCTGCGTACTGATCATTCAGTTATCTGCAGTACAGCGTCTGCTGTTATATATCGATTCATTCGGCCTGACCATCGACCGGCTGACGGCACTGGCCGTGATGGCCTGGCTGACTATCGGCCTGATGCTGTTCGCCGCTACGCTGCTGCGAGGTCAGCCCCGGCGCTTTGCTGCAGGTATGACAATCAGCGGCGTCACCGTAGTGTTGCTCCTGGCTCTTTCCAATCCTGCCGCAATTGTTACCCGTATCAATCTGCGCACCACCGATATTCAGCCTCCGGCCCTGGATATCGACTACCTGCTGGGACTGGGCCCGGATGCCGTTCCACCGCTGGTAAAGCGGTTTGACGGCCTGACCCTGGAGCCGCGACATTGCATAGCCGTGGCACAGATCTATTCCCGCTGGTACCGGAATCCGTCAGCGGTTGAAAACGATGGCCAGGGCTGGCGCGGCTGGAATTACAGTCAGCGGCACGCCCGCGTTCTGATTGCTGATTTCGAGGACCGGCTCAGAGAATTGGCGCAACCCTGCGCAGGCGCCGGTCAGCTTGTTTATCCGCGGGAACTGTCTCAGGAACTGAATACGCCTGTGGTCTGGGTCGGCGTCTCTCCAGCGATCCTCGAACAGATGTTTCGCTGGCTTCGGGACACACCGTAAATGGCGGCCGACCTGCCCCATCAGGCTGAATGTCATGCCAGCCAACCGGAACCGTCCGCTTGGAGTCCGACTCCAGACCTCCTATACTCGCCTGAGGGGTTACAGAGTCAATGGCAGAGCATCACAATCAGCCCGGAGCAGACGCCGGGTCCATCGAAGAAGGTCTGGCGCTCGCTGCGCAAATGCAGAGCAATGGCCGTCTGGGCGAGGCGGAGAGCATATACCGCCGGATACTGCAGGTCGATCCGTCGCAGCCGGTGGCATTGCACCGCCTGGGGATCCTGGCCCACCAGGCAGGTCACAGCGGCGTTGCCGTCGACCTGATAAAGGCCGCCATCGCCTGTGTGCCGGACTATGTTGCCGCTCACAACAACCTCGGCAATGTGTACCGGGAAATGGGCAGACTGGACGAGGCGATCGACAGTTATCGCCAGGCCATCGCCATCAAACCCGACTACTTTGAAGCCTGCAATAACCTGGGCCTGTGCCTGACCCTACAACAACAGTTCGATGCGGCGGCTGACAGTTTTCGCCAGGCTATCGCCATTCAACCGGACTTTCCGGACCCTCACAACAATCTTGGTAACGTGCTGACCCGTCAACATCGACTGGAGGAAGCCGTCAGCTGTTTCCGGTCAGCCATTGCCCGGCGTCCGGCTTTCACCGAAGCCCACACCAATCTCGGAGTAGTGTTGAAAAATCTGGGCAGGCTCGATGCGGCAGCCGACAGCTTCCGCCAGGCCATAGCCAGCCAGCCCGACTTTGCCGACCCCTATAACAAACTGGGTACCACTCTGCAGAAGATGGGTCAGCTGGAGGAGGCAATCGGAAGTTACCGCCAGGCCATTGCCATCAATCCCCGATTTGCCGGTGCTTACTGCAACCTGGCGAATGCGCTGGAACAACAGGGCCGGTTGGAGGAGGCTATCGCCAGTTATCGACAGGCACTTACGATCCAGCCGGATAATGCCGAGGCGGCGGGCTCGCTGGGTTCGGCGCTGTTGCGCCTGGGCCAGCTTGAGGAGGGTCTGGCCATGGAACAGAAAGGCTTCGGAGTTATTACCTTCGACCTCGAACGCGGCGTCACAGTCGATCGGTAACCGGACCCATGATACGCATCGAGCTTAATCCCTCACACCAGATTCCTCACTTTATCGGTTGCTGGTCCATCGAACCGCTGTCGCTTTGTGACGAATTGATCGCGTTTTTCGAAAGTCGCGAAGCTCAGCAGACCCGGGGGCAGACCGCCAGCGGCTTCAATCCGGCATCAAAAAATTCCACCGACCTGGCGATTCGACCACGGGAACTGGAACAACCGGACCACCAGCCATTACGCGATTATATGGAAGCCCTGTTCACCTGCCACCGGGACTATCTGGAACAATGGCCATTCCTGAAAAACGTCATGCCCCGCGTGGAAATCAGTTCTTTCAACATTCAACGTTATGACCCCGGTGGCCATTTCCAGAAAGTGCATTCCGAACGCACAACGGTCGGCACTTCCCACCGGGTACTGGCATGGATGACCTACCTCAACGACGTGGAAGACGGGGGGGCAACCCGGTTCGTCCATCAGGATTTGAAGGTCCAGCCGCAGAAAGGCAAGACCCTGATCTGGCCCGCCGAATGGACACATGCCCACGCAGGTGAAATCCTCAATGCCGGAAGAAAGTACATCGTCACCGGCTGGATGCATTTTCCGCCCGTCGGCAACTGATTGAGCGGCTCCGGATTTCTGCTTCCTCCGACCTGTGTCCGCACCGGGATCTCAATGCAATTCGAATTCTGTGGACCTCCGCCCGGCACCAGTTTTCAGCAGGTTCTCCAGGCAGTCCCGCATCAGGTCACTGTTCAGCTGCCAGGTGGCAAGATGGAATGAAAACTCCCTGGCGTCCTGTACCCGCGAAGTGCGCCTGGTCGCCCATCTCAGGTAAGACAAGATTTCCCGGTCTGCAGATATCAGGATCCGCACTCGATCAACGGCCTCCGTGTACAGCATTGAACGTTGTCCCAATGATTTCAATCTTTCGCTGACATCCTGAAGCGCCTTGGGAATCTCCATTGAATAACCGTCCTGTGGTGGCAGGAACGCTGTTTCGAGAGCCGATCTTTCCATCGCTATTGCCAGCAGATTGCCGCAAGCCACCGGCTCAGACTTAGGAAGCGCCAGCGCAATCTGTTGCAGAACCCGGGAAGTCAGATGGCACAGTTGCAGCGCCGTGAAATTCAATTCATCCCGGTCCAGAAGTGCGATCGAATTCAATTTTCCAGTATCTGTGCGAGGACCAACCATAACCCAGTTCAGTAACTCTGTTGAAAATTCGTTACCAGGAATAGAGTATCCCAGGCCCATCCTGGTCTCTGGCTATTTGTTTGCCGCTTTTTCCACTTACCATTCAATGCCCGTGCCAGCTTTTTCCCGAGTTACCAAGCACGGCGCCGGAACTTTTGCTTTTACAGAGCGTTAGTGATTGCAATTGTTACCGGCGGCTTGAATTTTTTACCTCCCGCCACTCAGACAGACTACTGCAGGAGAAGCCTTTGAAGACCAATAGTCCGAACCGTTTTGTCAGTGATACGCGGCTCGAATCCGCAGATCACACCGATACCCATTCACAGTGCCAGGATCTGACACGACTGGGACCGTTGCTGGGGTCGTCCCCTCCTATGCAGGAATTATTCAGTATAGTCCGGAAAGCGGCGCGCCATCGTGCCAGTATTCTGCTTACGGGAGAAAGTGGCACAGGTAAGGAACTGGTGGGCCGAACCCTTCACGAATTGAGCCCGAGATGTGATCAGCCCCTGATAACATTAAACTGCGGTGCGGTGGCCTCCGAGCTGATCGAAAGCGAACTGTTCGGGCACAAGAAAGGCTCATTTACCGGAGCATCGGAAACAACCAGGGGGATTTTCGAACAGGCACACAAGGGCACGTTGTTTCTGGATGAAATCACTGAAATGCCTGCCGCTCAGCAGGTTAACCTGCTGCGGGTACTGGAGTCGGGTGAATTCAGAAAGCTGGGTAGCGATCGGACTAATAGTGCTGATGTCCGAATTATCGCGGCCACCAACGGCGACTTCAACGAAGCGATGGATAAGGGCGCGTTCCGTGAGGATCTGTATTACCGGCTGGCGCAGTTCCCGATAAAAATACCGCCACTGAGGGAACGGGGCACGGATATTGAAGCGTTGGCGAAGCACTTTCTGGCCAGGCGGAATTCGGAGGAAGGCAGTGATGTGCAGTTTGATGATGCGGCACTGGATAAACTCAGAAGCCACCACTGGCCGGGCAATATCAGAGAATTGAGGCATACCGTCGAGCGTGCCTATATTCTGGCCGACGCCACGATAACTCCAGAACAGCTCATTATCGAATCGCGCAGATCATCGAGTCCGGCCCTGCGGATACCCGAGGGAATGACACTCGCCGATATCGAACGCGAGGCGATCCTGCAATCGCTGGAACTCCACGGACATCGTAAGAAAGCCTGCGCGGGGGCCCTCGGAATCAGTGTCAAAACGCTTTACAACAAGCTTGAAAAATACCGTACCTCGAGGGTCGACGAACAGCGGGACCAAGCCGATCACAGTGTCTCATGAGATTCTCCTGAACCATCAGGGAACGTCCTGAACTGCATGTTCGCGATCGGCCCGACTCGGAATTTACTGTTCCCGACTTCGTCAGTCTCCCGACCTGTTCAGTTCGCCAACCGATCAGCCGCCTCTTCAGCCTCATCCGCAGCCTCTTCGGCCTGGTCTCCGATCTCATCGGCAGCCTGATCGATCTGTTCCCCAAACTGTTCCGCCGGACCGTCATTATCGCAGGCAGCGAGTCCAAAGAGTGAAATTAACAGAATGAATGGTATATTAAAATATTTCATGATAGCTCCTTTGTTTAAAATTTACGGGTACCAGCCTGTTGAAATGCAGAGACGCCACTACACCGATTCAGTAACCGGTAATGTGGAATTCCGGGTGAATCGGAGCAGGACGCATTGCCGGTAGGACCGGTTTATACTGGCGGCTTCCCTCTCAATGCTCTGGCCAGCAGCGAAATGACCAGCAGTATCAGGAATACGAAAAAAAGAAGCTGTGCAATACCGGATGCTGCTCCTGCTATGCCGGTAAATCCGAACAGAGCCGCCAGTACTGCGACAAGAAAAAATCCCAGTGCCCAACTTAACATAATGCCTCCATCTATACTGGTTTATAAATTCCATCACCATTGAGGTAATGTCTGATTCAGAGGTATTGCCAGAACCATGCCAGTTTTGAATGTTATCGAATTGAAGCGCGAAGCCCGGTTATCTCAGATAGCTTATGAAGGGATACCTGGCGTAAATAAAACATCTAAAAGCGCTGATTGCCGGTAATTTTTTCCTCGCTGTTGAAATTTATTCCGCCATGATTCAGTTACTGCACTTAAATCGCCAGAGCAAAGGCAACGCACCTTGGTGCCGTCGTCTACGGATCGGAGACCAGGAAAACTCCGATTGATCCGGGATTCCCTGGTTGCCTCCCCGCTACCGTTCACCGTTCAACGGGAACATTCAGCTTCAAAAGCTGGCACGCTATTGGCATACACTGCTGAGTGCGAATCTTTAATTCATTACCGATGGAGGAAGCCATGCTAAACAGCGATATCCTTGGAGGAAAGTGGAAACAGTTAAAAGGCGAGGCAAAGCAGCAATGGGGTAAGCTGACCGACGATGACCTCGACCGCATCGATGGCTCGAGTGAAAAACTCACCGGGCTGGTTCAGGAGCGCTACGGACTAACCAGAGAAAAAGCCGAAAAGGAAGTGGAAGCCTGGGCGAATCGACATTGATTGCACCCCCGGCCAATCACCTCGATTGCGCCGAGGTCGACAACGATGCCCTTCACGACAGTCAGTCCGCCACTCAGTTACCAAAGGTTCCACCTTAGGTTCAGCATTGACTGATACCTGACTCAGCGACGTTTGAGCTGGGTGGCGATCTATCAATTCAGCAGACGATTATCCAGATAAAGGAGCAACACTATGAGCACCGCCACTTCAAAGAGATCCAATTCTTCAGCAGGTTCAGAGTTGTCGAAGGATGTCATGGCCGCCAAGAATGCTGCCAAGGACGCCTATGACAATCTATTGGACGCTACCGAAAAATTCAAATCCGTTGCCATGCAGGCCGGTATCGATGCCAGGGATAAAACCGAGGAACGTATCGAACATTCCGTGGAAAAAACCCAGGACAAGGCCGTCGATGCCTATGTCAATACCCAGAATTTCGTTATCGATCGACCCCTTACCAGTGTCGGGATAGCTTTTGCTACCGGATATCTGGCGGCCAGAATTCTTGGTAGATAAATCGGCCACAAGGACAACCGGACAATGAACCAGCAACAAGCAACTGCAGCCGCAGAAAATACGGGATCCGCAGATGACCTCTCCCGCCGGGAGCGTGAGGCACTGCAGCTTCGTGAAGGAATAGAAGAATTTGAAAGACTGGTTCGGCGTCTGTCCGTGGTCGCGGTGCGGATTCTGAAACTGGCCAGGTTGGAATCACGGCTTGCCATTCGTCAGGTGCCGGTGGCCTTTCGCTGGCTCCTTACCCTGATACCGCTGCTGATACTTACCTGGCTCAGTTTCTCGGCACTGATTAGCTGGGCACTTTACGACTGGACTTCCAACCCGACGTTGGGAGCGCTGACGTTCTTCCTTATGCAGGGCATGGCAACTCTCTGGGTTCTGCACCGGCTCCATGTTGCCATGCATAGAATGGCCTTCAGAAATACGCTCAAACAGTTGAAAGCTCTCCGGCTTACTCTGGTCAGACGTGAATCTTCAAGTATTGGATAATGAAGTACGGCGGCTTGATCGATTGATTGAGCAGGATCTCCTGGTGCTCCGCTATCATCGAAATGCGCTCCCGGTAAGCGGGCTGCGGCTGATCCGGTCTCACCCGCTGAGTGCCTGTGGGGTGGCGCTTCTGGCCGGTTGGTTTACGGAGAAACTTACCCGTCGATTGAACATCAAACCGAGCCTGGTCGATCGATTGATCTGATGGCAAGCGGCAACTGCTGACCACCGACCCCTTGTAAGTGTTTCAGGCTGCACCCCCAATAGCCCGATTATTCATAATCGAGCGATGACAACTCGCCGCCGAACAGGCGATAGACAACGGTCGTGTAGACGAGAATCATCGGGACTGTGATTACGGTTCCGATAAACACGAATCGTAACGAGGCTTCTGCGGCGGCCGCCTCGTATATGGTCATCTGTCCCAGGATGATATCCGGAAACAGACTGTAGGCCAGACCCACAGTCGCCATCAGGCACAGCAGCGCCAATATCATGAATAGCAGGACTCCCGGTTGAATGCGGCCATCGTGGTCTGACTGTGGTCTGAACAACAGCCACAACATGATTCCGTAAGCGAGCACACAGGTCAGCGGAATTGGTAACAGAACCAGACTGTCCGGCAGGGTATACCACTTGGCTGCAATGGATTCGCTGACCAGGGGTGTAGCGAGAGAGATCGACAGCAACGAAAGTCCCATGGGTAGCACCGCGCGGCGCCCCCAGCGCATTGCCTTGTCATACAGCCGTCCCGAAGACTTGATAAGCAACCATGCCACGCCGAGCAGGATATACAATGCCGGCATGGTGAGTGCGATCAAACACGAAAACAGGCTTATTACCAGAGACTGCTGGAGACCGGTGACGTAGCGACCCACCATCCATCCCTGACTGATTGCGGTGACCAGAGAACCCAGAAAGAACAGACGATTCCACAGCGCCTTCCTGCTGAGAACTACCTTGGCGCGGAAGTCGAAGGCAACGCCGCGCAGAATCAATCCGATCAGCATCAGCGTCACCGGCAGATAGAGTTCGCTCAGTACAATTCCATGAGCATGAGGAAACGCCATCAGCAGAATGCCGATTCCCAGTACGATCCAGGTTTCGTTGGCATCCCAGAACGGTCCGATGGAGGCGATCATGGCATCCTTCTCCGACTCTTCAGCCAATGGCAGCAACAGACCGATACCCAGGTCGTAACCGTCCAGGATGACATAGAGAGTCAATGCCAGCCCCATGGTGAACAGGAAAAACTGAGGTAACCAGGCTGCCATATCAACCCACTCCCGGCTTCATTGCCGCTTGCTGCTGCGAACCCGAAGCCTCTGAATCCCGGGACGCCAGATACCGTAATACCGAGAAGTAGGATACCAGCAGGAAACCGTACAGAAGCAGATAGGCCAGCAGAGTTATCGACATTACCGATCCGGTTTGGGAAGCGACCAGCGTGGCGGTTTTCAGCTGCCCGTAAACCATCCAGGGCTGACGGCCGATTTCCGAAACGTACCAGCCGGCCAGTACCGCAATCCAGCCGCAGTAAGTCATCAGGGACAGAATCTTCAGTAGCAGTGGCGGATAACTGCGCCGCCGGAAAACCGTCCAGCAGGCCCACCAGCTTACCGTGACCATCAGAACACCCACCCCAAGCATAATCCGGAAGGCCCAGAAAACCGGAGCCACCGGAGGGTGCTCGCCGATGAACTCATTCAATCCCCGGACTTCCCCATCCCAATCATGTGTCAGTATCAGACTCGCGGCATTGGGAATGCGAATAGCCATTCGCGTCCTGCCTGCGTCACTGTCTGGAATCCCCAGCAGAGTGAATGGAGCGCCGCGCTCGGTTTTCCAGACAGCCTCGATTGCCGCCACCTTGGCCGGCTGATATTCCAGGGTGTTCAACCCATGCAGATCACCGACCAGAATCTGCAGCGGAGACAACAGCGCCGCCATGACTATTCCACTCCTCAAGACCCGACCGTTCATCGACCGGGCCAGCCCACGTCGGTAGCGGAAGGCGCTGACACCGGTGATCAGGAACGCGGTGGTAAGCAAGGAGGCGATCAGCGTATGCACAAACCGGTAGGGAAACGACGGATTGAACAGTACCTGTGCCCATGAATCGACCTGGAATTGCGCATTTTCCAGAGTGAATCCGGCCGGCGTCTGCATCCATGCATTCAGAGCCAGAATCCAGAAAGCGGAAAGCAGCGTGCCAACGGCTACCAGTGTCGTGGCGAGTAAGTGAATACGATTGCTGACCCGGTGTTTGCCGAACAGCATGATACCCAGGAAGGATGCCTCGAGAAAAAATGCGGTCAGCACTTCATAGCCAAGCAGCGGCCCGGCAATGTTCCCTGCCCGGTCCATAAAACCCGGCCAGTTGGTGCCGAACTGGAAGCTCATGGTGACACCGGATACGACGCCCAGGGCAAAACTCAGGGCAAAGATCCTGACCCAGAACTGATAGGCCTCTTCCCATTGCGGGTCATCCCCGGCACCACTCGAGAGACTGCGTGTATAGCGGATCCGAAAATACAGAAGAACCCAGCTCAAGCCGATCGTGATGGTGGGGAACAGGATGTGAAAACTGATATTGGCAGCAAACTGTATTCGGGCCAATAAAACCGGATCAAGCTCCAACCTCAGCTCCTTCCATTTGAATGAATTGGTGTCAGTACTAAAACTACCGAGTTCCGGAGACACATGCAAAGGCGGTCAGATACTCAATGCTCCGACCGCAGGTTCCAGAAATCGGCAACCGATAGTGGGAACCATCGGGGCTTTCGACCGTTTGCAATCTGAGTTATTCGTTTCAACCAGCAGAGAAAGGAGCCTTCCATTATGCACAAGATGCACAAGACAACAGCGAAACACTGCAAGAGATTCCTGGTCATGTTGCTGGTCAGCTGTCTGTTCAGCGCCAACCTGTATGCCCCCATGGCATCCGCTGAGCCGGTCACCACCGCCCAGCTGGCTCAGCAGGACGATCTGACCACCCAGCGCGATCAGATCAAAGCGTTCCTGGCCCGGGAAGAAGTCCGCCAGCAGCTGCTTGATCAAGGCGTTCCGGCCACGCAGATAGAACAGCGGGTCAATGCCATGACCGACCAGGAAGTGCGCGGACTGTATCAACGTATTGATGATCTTCCCGCCGGCGGCAGTATTCTGGGTATTGCCCTCGGGCTGATCGTGATTTTTATCCTGCTTGATATGGCTGGCGCCACCGACGTCTTCCCCGATGTGTAGGAAACGACCGATGACCAGCAATGGGTAAGACAATGCTGCGCATTCGACTGTTGCAAGTTCCATTCAGGCTGCTGCGCTGTGCAGTATTGCTTGCCTGCGGACTGGTCTGTGCCTGTCAATCCGCTCCCCAGAGCAAAGAGCTGGCCAGCAACTGGCCAATACCACTGGCAACCGCAGCCATGGTCGACGAGGTACCCTTCTTCGCCCAGGATCGTTATCAATGTGGACCCGCCGCTCTGGCGACCGTGTTGGTAGCGTCCGGCCTGGAAATTACGCCCGCAGCACTGGTCGACCAGGTATATCTGCCTGGCCGTCAGGGTTCATTACAGGTCGAAATAGCGGCTGCGGCACGACAGCATGAACGGGTTGTCTATCAGCTGGCTCCTGAACTGTCGGTACTGCTTACCGAGATCAGCGCCGGGAATCCGGTTCTGGTACTGCAGAACCTGGGTCTGAACAGTTTGCCCAGGTGGCACTTCGCAGTGGTCAAGGGCTTCGACAGGGACAGTGGTGAACTGCTGCTCAATTCGGGACTGATCGAAAATTATCGAGTCGCCATGACAATATTCGAAAGAACCTGGGCGCGCGCCGGGCATTGGGGTATTACCGTAACTCCCGCGAACCGACTGCCGGCCACTGCAACCGCGACCGAATACCTTTCCAGCCTGGTGGATCTTGAAGTGTCCAATTCCGACTTCCGGGTTCTGGAACAGGCCTACCAGACAGGCTTGAGAAAATGGCCAGACAATATCGGACTGTTGATGGGCTACGGCAACCTGCTGCTGACCGGCGAGCACTATCCGCAGGCGATCCATCTGTACCGGCAGGTTCTTGAGCTGCAAGCCGACTACGCTCCGGCCCACAATAATCTTGCTCAAAGCCTGTTACAGGACCGGCAGCCTCTGGCTGCGCAGAACCACGCCAGGCTGGCGGTGAATTACGGCGGCCGATTCAGTGAACTCTATGCCAGGACTCTGGACGAAATCAACTCCACGATTAGCAGGGAAGGCTCCAATTAGTCAGGGCTTCCCGGATCAATCAACAATGATCCGCAGACTTGTCACTGTGCTGCTTGCTCTGTTACTGGGCACCTTTTTCACGGGACCAGAATCCGGCCTGGCTCAGGAAACCTCCGACCCCGGGACTTCCGCCGTCGCACCGGCGGCTGAGCAGCTGGAACAGCTGATCGTTACCCTGGAAAGCGATACCGCGCGGCAGCAATTCATCAGCAATCTGGAAACCCTGCTGGCGGCGCGCAGGGGCGAGGAGCAATCCGGCTTTTCGTTCAGCTCGCTGCTTGAACTGGAAGAAACCAGTGATGGATTGCTGGCGTCGTATCTGCAATTCATTCGAGGGCTGGGACTCAGCGATACAGCTGGAGCAAACTTCATTATTCTGACTGTATTGTTGCTCTTGATGACGCTATTTGTGCTGCTGAACAACTGGCTCGCAAAAGTGCTGGACCGGCGCTTTGACTTACTGCGTGAACGGTTCAGTCTGTCCGGAAACCGTTTCCGGCTGGTCTTTCTTTCCCAGCGCGTAGTCGGCTACGCGCTGGCCCTGCTGCTGACGTTCTACGCGATGATCTTTGTACTCAGTGGACCGGGGCAATATGCGTCTTTCCGTTCTATTGTGGACGTGATTACCGAATACACGATCTTGTTTCTGTTTGTATTCCTGTTGCTGGTCACCACCTGGGAAGGGATCAATACCGCCATGGAAGTCTCCATAAACAGAAGTTCCAGTGCCAGAACCGGTCGGGTGAAAACCCTGTTACCGGTAATCCGGAATCTCATCTTCGTGGTGATAGTAATCCTGTGTACGCTGGTCCTGTTATCTGAATTCGGAGTGGATATCGTACCCCTGCTGGCAGGTGCCGGGGTCCTCGGCATCGCGGTAGGCTTTGGGGCGCAAACCATGGTGCAGGATTTCCTGACCGGCTTCACGATCGTACTTGAAGACCTGTTACAGGTGGGAGACGTGGTCAGTGTCGCCGGCAGAACCGGGATCGTCGAACGCATCACTCTCAGAAAACTGCAGCTGCGCTCACTTGACGGAACAGTACATACGGTACCCAATAGTGAAGTTGCCGTGGTGGACAATCTCACCAAGGAGTTCAGCCACTACTTGATGGATATCGGCGTGGCATATGGAGAGGATACCGATAGCGTGGTTCGGTGCCTGGAAAAAGTGGATCAGCAGATGCGCGAAGACAGTGATTTTTCCAACAGCATCATAGAACCGCTTCAGGTACTGGGTGTCGACCGTTTCGACGACAGCGCGGTGATCATCCGGGTACGGACCAAAACCGCGCCGCACGACAAATGGAAAGTCGGGCGGGAATTCAATCGCCGTATCAAAATAGCTTTCGATAAGGAAGGAATCGAAATTCCATTTCCGCACCGGACTCTCTATTTTGGCGAGTCTAGTACTGGCGACCACGATGAATTCAATGCCAGGGGACGAAAAGATACTGCCAAAGACGGAAAAAAAGAGAGCAGTAAGAGTGACAGTAATCGAAGGAGAAAGCGAAGCGGCAAAAAACATCGCAACAAAAATAAAAGCGGAAACGATGGTGATGCACCAGACACGGTCGAAAGCGACAATGACTGAACCGTAGAACCTCCCAGGTAGCGGAACCTAGGCGTTCAGCTGTCTGTGCAACCTGGCGCTGTCGATCCAGGTGAGACAGGCTGCAGCTGCCAGTAACCAGAATCCCATCTGCAACGTTACGGAGGCATGGTCGTTAAGCTTAATAAAAACCAGGCCCATAGCCAGCACATACACGTCAAACATCGCCCATTCGTCCACCAGCTCGGCGAGCCGGATGATTCCGGGGCCGGGCCTGCGCAGCCAACGGATTACCCCGACCAACAGGAACCGGAATAGCGGCATCAGCACAACAAAGAGCAGCATCAACAGGGCGAGAACCGATTCATCTTCCCTGAGAAAGCGCGCCAGAGCCGTGGCAACCGAATAATGATTCTCCCAGAACAGCCACTTGTCGATCTGTGCCAGAGGCAGCATCAACCCCCCGAGGAACATCACAATGGACAGGGTATGAAGCAAGCGATCCAACAGTGACGAGGAAAACTGTCGGTCCTCTTTATCTCCCCCGTCAATCAGGCTCCAGGAAAGCAGGACCGATACCAGAATCGAGATCAGTACCGCCGCTCCGTACAGGTAGATTCCCCAACGGACTTGCACGTCCGACAGGATCCCCAGGTTGGCAGCACCGAAAGTGACGGCAATGACAAACGTATCCAGCATCGACCACTTGCCCAGAAAGCGCAGCAGTCTGAGAACTCTTCCCTGCGCAATTAATGTCCCGCGCCGCAATGCAATCAGCAATATCACAATATACTTGGCGATTGGAAAAATGACCGAGAAACCGGTAATCGCCAAGGCCAACGACGTATTGCCGTTTTCCAGCAGGTTCCGAATTCCTCCCAGAATGGAATACGTGTCGGGTTCGGCCAACAAACGTTCGGTGGTGGCCACGGGCATGAACAATCCCGCTATCAACATCACCAGGCCAATAACGATGATCATCACGCTTACGATTCTGGTCAGTGGAGACCAGTTTGCTGCCTGCCTGTGCATTTGCGGGTCGCGGCCCTCCATTAATAGATTCCGTTAATTACTTTATAACGCCGGCCGCGGTAAAGCTATTCACAGCCGCTGTGGCTTTTTTAAAAAAAAAGCCCCCGACAGTCGGGGGCTAAAGGTGGGTTATCAGGTTGCGGCACTACTGGATACTGTAGCGCCCACCGGTCAGGGCTGCGAATCAGGCATTGCGCTGCAGTGCCTGTACAATCATCCGGTAGTCGGCTTCGCCAACCGGTGCCGCTGCATCCTGCGCGTCGCTGGCGGTCAGCTTGAGACCGGAGACGGATTCCTCCGCTTCACCCTTGCTGATAACACCGTCGTCGTTGGCATCGCTGATTTCAGCACCCGGCAGCGATTCCATCGCTTCTTCCGTGTTGAGTACGCCGTCAGCGTTCTTATCGGCTTCCTGGAAACTGGCGTACTCGCCTTGCTGGGCAAGAACAGGAAATGCTACCGCGGCAGTCAACAGGGTAATGACTTGAATGATTTTCATGTTGCTCCTCCAGATTGGTTTTACTTTTGTAATAGGTGTGATTAAACAGAACTGAGATCTCACACTGCAAATTGCATAGTGCAAGCGTTGTGCCAGCAGCGAAAAATGCTGCTGCGGCCCACGGTCCGGTATTCATCTGGCTCAGGATCTGTTGAACGGAACGAGATTCGTTGCATCAGCCCGACAGTTTTCCAAGCGGTATTGCCAGGTACTTGAATTTCCGCTACTTCAATGTGGGGTTTCACCAACACTGCCTGTCCAGGCATTGAAATCCGGCATCCCGAATTTCAGGCTCAGCCAGGACACTGGGTTAGCAGCCCGTTAGTGAGAAAGTATCAGACTGCACCTGAAAGAGTGACTATACCGAGCAGCACGAAAGTGCCCGCAGCAATCAGACGAATCAGTTTCAAGGGAAGTCTCTGGGCTGCTCCTCCACCCAGGTACACGGCCGGGACATTGGCTATCATCATGCCCAGGGTAGTACCCATGATTACCGCCACAAAGGCACTGTAATTGGCAACCAGCATGGCAGTCGCCACCTGGGTCTTGTCACCGATCTCCGCCAGAAAGAAGGTGAACAGCGTGGTACCAAAGATACCTAGATTCGCCAGTTGCGCCGGCTCCTCGTCCATCCGGTCCGGGATCAGTGCCCAGCCGGCAACAGCGAAGAATGACAGGCCGAGAACCCAGCGCAGCAGGTCAGGGGACAGGTTTGACGAGACCCAGACACCGAGCCCACCGGCCAGCGCATGATTGGCGACGGTAGCGAACAGGATGCCGAAAACAATGGGAATTGGTTTGCGAAACCGGGAGGCCAGCAGGAAGGCGAGCAGCTGCGTTTTATCACCGATTTCAGCCACCGCGACAATGCCGGTGGAGACCAGAAAGGCGTCCATCAAGGAAACTCCAGTGGCCGGACAGAAACACCAATGACCATACCACCCCTCCGGCCACGGTAAGGGCGATACAGTCAAAGGTCTTGCCAGGCTCTGGAGCTGTCTACGCCATGACCTGCCGGTCAAGTATGTTGACGTAAACTCCTCCGCGCGGGAGGAAGGCTACTCCCCAATGACAGTGGCGCATTATAACGATCCCTACTGAAAAGTACAGCACAAGGGGTATTCGATTCGGGAGCCGAAACAGGCAGAATTCAGCAAAGTACCGGCGTCCGAATATCCCTAATCATCCGCTTGAATCCGGAGCCCCAGCAGCCGGAATCTCAAAGGCCAGTATCTGAAAGGCCGGAATCTGAAAAATCGGACGTGTCGATTTCAAGTCGCCAGACCAGGCGAATCCTGTCTGCGACTTTCACAACACCAGCCAGGGAGAACGGATTAATTCCGAACTCCGACTGGAGAACCTCCGTGGATCCGGTGAAGACAAGCTTGTCGGGTCGACGTTCCATGATGACGGCCACTTCGACCGGTGCCGGTGGCAGGAGATCACTGCGTAACTGAAGGCCTCCAGACAATATCAATCTGGAGGAGCCATTGTCATCCAGTGACAGCTCATCAACCGATTCGGACCGGAATACAATTTCCGGATTTTTCTCCACATTAAGTACCTCAGGGCCCAGAATTCTCTGCATGGTAGCGACTCTGTCCTTCTGAGGAGGGATCGCTTTGTCGATGCCTGCCAGTTGATAGGCGCGTTCACTGTCCAGAGTCCATGATCCGGTCTGCACCGTCACATTGATTCGGGAGGCAGACAGGTCCTGAAGATTCAGTTCCAGTACTGCTGCCCATTGGTTAGCCAGGATCGCATGTCTGTGCCCGACGAAACCCAACAATCCGGCAGTATCGGTAGCCACCAGGAAAAATGAGCCAGGTGAATTCTGATTGCTCAACTCGTAGGTATCCGCCCCGACCCCGGCACTGAACATTATCAGCACAGATATCAGACAAAGGCATGGACCAAGGTGGCGGGATGTTTTCAGCTTATCAATCATGAGCCTCTTCCAGTGTGAGAATTGCCGACCTGAATCATCTCAGAATCGACCAACCGGGTTTCCAGAGCACTCCCAGGCGCAGGCTCCAGAAATCCTGATCGCGCCCGTTTAAACGCGGTGGGCGCCTGATTTCAAGAGGAGTAAACGACAGGGCCGCGTGCATGCTCCAGCTCGAATTGAGATGAAACAGTGTTCCCAACGTGAAGGTATGCAGGTTGCCATCCGCTTCCAGCTGAGACCTATCCAGAGTCTCGAAGACTGTTGCCCTGACCTGCACATGCGGATGAATTCTGGAGTAGGAATAGCCGAGATAAGGACGCCAGTGGCCGCCTCCGATCAACCTGGAGCCGGTCAGTTCCAGCCCCTCATGATCCAGTGTTATTCGATCATTCGAGGCTCCCCGACAGCCAAAGGGATTTTCCTGTGAACCCGGGTCGGCTGCAGAAACCTCCCGACTGCAGGTAATATCCCCACCTGCTTCGCCACGGACTGCGAACAGACGCCAGCCAAGTTCCCATCCATCGCTCTGAGAAAGAGAACCGGAAGCCGCCATGCCGTAGATACCTTCAGGTTTACCGCCATTTATTTCAAACGGGGGAGTCCAGGAAAACTCCAGTTCAGTGGCAAGGGGCAATCCCAGGTGCAGTCGCCCACGTCCGAAAACGGGTGATTTGTTCAGGTCTTCAGCTTTAAATCCACCGAACCCGACCCGTTGCTCCTGGCGACTCAGGTGCGGAATCGAACCCAACTCGGCCGAGAAGCGGATTTCCCAGAGTTGAGCTTCATCACCTGGTGGCGTTCCCAGATTTAATGCAGCTGCCAGTGTATGTGCCATGGCCCATCCCTCGGGACTGGTCAAACTTACACTTTCAACTGAATCGATTACCCCCTGGTTGAAAGAGTTGCCCGACAGAGTGAGCGCTCCCAGCACCAGAATCACTCGTCCTGTTTTTCCTGACAGCATACCGGACGCAACCCTATTCCACGGCAACGCCGATTTCCAGGCGATTGATTATGAAATTGGCCGTATCGGTAGCGCAGGAAGCGGATCCATTATCGGTGCACGCGCCAGGATTGCCGAATGGCATATTGCTGTTGATAAAACTACGGAGCTGAGTGAAAGGCAGAGTCTTTGCAAAAGTCAGAGTCGGCCCCTGATTTGTTCCATCTCCGTCGATTCCATGACAGAACGAGCAGGCACTTATAAAAGTACTTTTACCCCGCTGAATACTTTCTTCCAAAGGATCGGGATCGGGATCGGGATCAGGATCAGGATCAGGATCAGGCTCAGGATCCTGACCAGGATCAGCAGGCACCGGCATCGCATTGAGCAATTGAATGTTGCCAAAGGTCAGCGGAGATTCACTTATCTTTGCCAGCTCTATTTCAAACTGATCCGTCAGGAAGACCAGCCTGGGTACGTGAAGCGCTCCGGATTGATCGAGAGTTACCGGCTGGTCACCGGGCAGAATACCCTCACCATACTGATAAGACTCCTGCAGCGTGAAAAGCAGATTTTCCAGGTCGATACTGAAGCTGAAATTGCTGACTGTACCCCCGGAATCCTGGACAATTGGCAGGATCATTTCCGTGGCCGAAGGATTCAGCGATGCATAGGGCAATGCCTGGACCGGGACCTGGGTTGACAACCCATCGAAGCGGGTTGGATCCGCCTCCCGGGGTATGATTTCTCCATTAAGGGACTGCGTCCCGTTCAAGGGGAACTCCTGCCTGGTATAAGTGATCGCATCGACACCGTTTCCGAACATCAATGTACCCGCCGGGAGCGGAACGAATGCGTCGGGGATAATGAAATCCGGCTCAAGACCGGTCAGATTGGAGAATCGCTGCGTCGCCAGTAACAAACTCTGATTACCGGTATCAGCGCTGATATCGGCAGGAAAGGTATAGGTCTGCTCCGCCCGCTCCGAACCGAAGCTTTTCAAAACCTGGCCTCCCAGATCTCCCTGGCCGGAAGCACTGGCGGTCAGCTCGACATACTGCAACGTCCCATCAGTATTACTGAAGACTTCGCTGAAAAACCATTGCGGTCGTTCCGGTGGGATATCGGGTGGCAACTGAGAAGCATTGAGGATCTGGATGTTACCGAAGGTAATCGGTGTTTCCATCACAATAGACAAACGGACCTTCAAGCTGTCAGTCAGGTAGACCAGACTCGGAATATTCAGTGTTCCGTCAAACACAGCGGCCTGACTCCCCGCCAGGATCCCCGTCTGGTACTGATAGAAATCCAGCAACTCGAATTCCAGAGTTTCAAAATCAATCCCCAGTGAAATATGAAAGACACCCAGCCCCGGCACCTGGAGAACCGGGATCTCCAGGCGATTAACAGAGAGGTTGATGCTGGCATGAGGCAGGGCCTGATCGGGGATAGACACTGTCGCACCATCAAACCGGGTCGGTGACGGATTCTGCGGCTGACCCTCACCATCAATCGACTGGCTGCCATTGAGCGGCAGCTGCCCTGCCGAGTAATTCAGGGTGTCAGTCCCTTCCGCAAAATTCACTGCACCTTCAACCAGGGAAACAAAGCCATCAGGCAGGACGTAATCGGGAGTCATTCCGGTCAGCAATGCAAAACGTTCGGTAGCCAGCAGGAGGTAACGATCCGCCGTTGAACCGCTGAGGTTACTGTCGAAGGTAAACTGCTGTGACAATGCTCCGGGCCCGGTAGTTACCAGAGTATGCCCGGAAAGCTGCTGCTCGAAGGCGGAACCCGTGGTCAACTCGATGTACTGGATAGTGCCGTCGGGGTTACTGAAAACTTCATTGATCTGCCACTGGTGAAAAGCGGCCTGTGCGGCAGGTAAGCAGGAATAGAAAAAGCTAAAAACCATACAAACCCGTATTTTATTTTTCATCTTATCGCTCCATCGGACTGGACTTAACAGGCTGTTTTCAGGTCGTAACATCGCGATACCTGCCAGGATTCAGACAGGGTCTCTACCAAGCTATGTCTGCTCGAGGCCTGGACTGTTACTCTGTAAATGCGATGGCCGCGGGAAAAGGTTCATGAATGAATGTCGACGGTAGAGAAATCCGCAACAGAATCAGAGACCGGATAGCGTGCTTACAGCCAGGGACCAGGTCTACAGGGATCAGAGTTTCCGTTAACCCTGACGTCCCTGCATGCTTTCACGTTCAATTGTTTCGCCAGGGCCCGACACGCGGTGCTGAAAATCTCAGCCTGACTCGCGATTTAATTCGACAGAGGCATTGGCGGGGCCGGCCTGCCGGCTGCTTCGCGGTTGTTGATTTCAATCAACCGGTCGCGTATCAGGGGCGTACTGAGATGTGGATTCTCCTGCAGGAGCAGGGCGATGTATCCGGCAACCTGTGCGGCGCCAAGAGAAGTGCCGGAGACGAAGTTGTATTGATCTCTTGGTAAGGTGGTAAATATATTTTCACTGGGGGCAAAGACCGGTTGATCAGAATTTCGCGACCTTTCGTGGCCACTGTCGGTCACCGCGATAACACCAGGTATCGACGCGGGGAATGAACTGGTGGCCAGGGCATCTTCATTCCGTGTCGCCGCCACCACCACGATGCCCTTCTGCAATGCTGCCTCGATAAGCATTTCCAGAATGCTGTCGGGTGGTCCGCTGAGGCTCAGATTAATGATTTCTGCATGTTCGGCAACCGCCTAATTAATGGCCAGTGCCAGGGTAAAACTGTTACATACAGCTGCAAGTTTACCGGTCTCAACAGGCCAGCAGGCTTTTAAACCCAGCAGCTTGGCATCCGGGGCCATCCCAACGATACCTACGGCGTTATTGGCGCGTGCCGCTATTACACCGGCCACCGCAGTACCATGCATATCTTCGGTGAATCCAGGCGAAACCTGTTCGACAAAATTCCTGCTCGAGTGGAACTGGCCGTCGAGGTCCTGATGCTTTGTCTCAATGCCAGTGTCAACGATTGCGATGAGAATATTCCTGCCGGTGGAACGAACATGCATGCCCGTCAGATCAAAATAGCGGGCTGACGACTGGAGTTCAAAATACGGGTCGTTGGGTTCCTCACCCAAGGTCGAAAAGATACTCAACTGCTGGGCCGTAACGACTTCCGGGTCAGCCAGGAGTGCGGCTAACACGTCCCCTGTATCCTGGTCCTGCGGAACCCGCAGAACTGCACAGTTCACGTCGATTTCCGACATCCACCAGTCAGTCAGGTAATTCAGACCGTAGCGCTCGGCGAGAGATCTGGAAACGCGTCGATTCCAGGTTATGTCCGGGTTGTAACTCCGGGAACGGTACATAGTGAGCCGCGAACCGGAAGCCATTTCGTTCCCGGGCCGCCCTCTATGAAGGACAAGAATTATCTTTTCAGCTTCTTCCCCGCTGCCGGTATACAGGGAATTCAACATGGACGATGGGTCCTGCTCCGCACCGCTAACGTGGCAGGCGATAATCAGTAGTCCCACCAGCGCGATCAGCACAGAGTGTAAATGTATCCGCAGTCTGTTAATCAACATCGTCAGTCCGAAGGCAATGCCCGATCCACAAACAGAATTGATTCCCTGGACCTGAGTCCGGTGATGACAGAACTCAGGATCTCCTCGTTCGGAGTTGCACCGGCGACGCGGACCCGCCACAGACTCTGCTGCTCTGATCGGGTCACAGGCTCCAGTCCGTAGTCCCGCAACAGTTCCAAAACCAGGGAGTCCGGGACGTCTTTTTGAAACGCAATAAACAACTCAGACCGGACCAAGGATGTACCCGTTGCAGAGGAACTCAGTGTTTGATAATCAGCGGTAAATGGCCTGGTTCCCTGTGCCTCGCGCAGGTCGGGAAGGTTGAATCCCACGGCAACAGCGATAACTGCTGCTAACGCTGCCGCGTAATAGAATCGCCGGCTGCGCCAGACGGCCCTGAGTAGCCGGCTGAGCTCTGTCCAGCTATGGGGCGTCACCCGATGCCGGTTCTCGCTGGCGGCAATTCGCTGCTGCAATTTCGAAAAGTTGTAACTGACAGCTTCCACATCGGCATCATTCTCTCGCACCGACCGGGCGAGGCTGCGCTGAAATTTCAATTCTCGGCGACAAATCAGACACAGATCAAGATGTCCTTGTACCCGCAGACGCTCTCCTTTCGACAGCGAGTCATTCAAATACCAGGGCAGAAGCTTCAACAGCTCCTCGTGTTCTGAAGCCGGACCGATGGTTTTGGTGTGAGCAGTCATAACTGGTTACCTTTACGCTAAACCGTTACCCGGACCGAGTGGAACTCTCAAGATCGCGAATCAGGACCTCTAACCGCTGCCTGGCATGGTACATTCGCGTCTTCACCGTATTTTCCGGACACCGCATGATTGTGGCGATTTCACTGTAATGCAGACCATTGAAATAGGTCAGCTCGATGACTGCCCTGTGTTCCTGCGACAGATTCTGAATGGCTTTATTCAGTAGATCCGTATTTTCCAGATGCGCTTCCCAGGGTTCCGTGACAGTAGTCTCGTCGGAGACAAGTTGCTGATGCCTGGAATCATAGTTGAACTGGGTCGACTGGTGTTTCTTGGCCAGACGCAGGGCAATTCCGAAGATCCAGCTGGAAACCTTGCTGGTCTGGTTGAAAGTTGTCGCCTTGTTCCATACCACAAACATGACTTCATTGATGAGCCCCGGTAGCGACTGCTGACCGGAAGCGCCCAGAATCCGCAGCAGAAAGCGACTCAGCCTTGGATAGTAAAGGTTATACAACTGCTCCAGGGCCTCCTGGTCTCCATTGACAATACAATGCAACAGCCAGTTTTCCCGCCGTTCAGGATCATCGCTATCTACCGGATTGATTTCATTCATCTGTCAGATCTTCGGATTAACAGGTGGATGCCGTGAAGCCGGCATTAAGTTCATTACCAGCAGAAAAAATATTCCGATGTCCTCTCCTCAAATGATCCGGTGAGCTAGTGTCCTGTCCGGTTAATTCGTTGTATTTCAGAGCCTGCATAAAGCGCTGTAGTGAGGCGCGATCCGCAGGGAATACTGGTTGTATTTCCAAGGGTCGCAACGCTGCTACAGCGCTTTATGCAGGCTCCCGGAGGGCGTGCCAGCCAAGACCCCTGGCCGCGTTGCGCCTTTTGACAAGGGCTACGGCCATTGCCTGCAAGGCGCACCTTGCCAGAAACCTTGGCTGGCACGCTGAAATGCGACGAATTAACCGGACAGGACACTAGAAACCAGTAGCCAGTGTCACCACCGTGGCGGATGACGTGTAGGGTAACGAGTGGTAATTCGCCTGGTAATACCGGTACGCTGAATAAGGAGAAGCGAAGGTTCTCTTATTGGTAAAGCGGGCGCTGAAATGTCGAATATCCAGGGAAAACCGGTTGGCTTTCCAGGTTACGCCAGCATTCCAGTAGCGATAATCGTAGATGAACACGTCCCTGGCCGCGAAGTATCCGGACCCGGCAGAAAAATCGATGTAGCGATGCAGAGGATATCTGAGGGTAAGCTGCCCGTTAACGGTCGCAGACCCCAGCGAATAGGCGTCCGGGGCATAGGCGACCTCTGCGGTCAGCAGGTCACGGTAATGAAGGAATACATAGAGCTCACTGTAATCC
This sequence comes from Pseudomonadales bacterium, assembly GCA_024234395.1. Taxonomy (GTDB): domain Bacteria; phylum Pseudomonadota; class Gammaproteobacteria; order Pseudomonadales; family Pseudohongiellaceae; genus NORP240. Next base: position 957,547 of record JACKOH010000002.1, on the reverse strand, counting down.
GCATTTAGGTCAAACAGCCGGTCATCGTAAATATAATGGGAAGCCTGCAGATCGACAGTGAAGTCTTCAGTGAGCCGCTGGCTCCATCCTCCATACAGGGTTAGTTCATACTCGGCAGCCGAACCGGGATTCTGACTACCGAAGTCTATACTGGACAGCCATGCTCCCAGGTAATATCCGGAGTCCTCTTCGATCCAGGTGAAATCCAGATTTACCTGGCCGGAAACATGGTGATCCGATTTTGAATAACCGCGCCAGAAATAACTGGAGGTTGCCATCAGCGAACCGTGTAATTCCGCGGCTTTCAGACCGGTACCGTAGCCGACAAACAGAGTAATCAGTATGACTGAATGAATCAGTCGCCGGGGATTTATTCTTTTCATTATTCGCTTCCCTGAAATCGCTGCCTGGCATCGACACCAGTATTTACCCGTGTCACAGCTTAACCAGAACTGCACCTGCCGACCCGACTTCTTTCAATCCGGCAACAAGTGTCGCAACGGAATTGTAGCCTATGAAAGTGTTCGGATGAACTGAGCAGAGCCCCACGAATGAACCAGATTCTGTAAACCCGACATTAACTGCCAGCAGAGTAATTTCCGGTCTCATTCCTGACTGCCTGATAACGGACACGACATGCGCACCTCATCAATACTATCGGATTTGAAGATTCCCACCTGACGGTGACAGGTCAGTCCCTACGACCTGTCACCGTCAGCGGGTCGGGGCTGACACTCCGGAACAAAATCTATCTTGCTGTTTTTATTAACGTTATTTTTTTCCTCCGGGGATTATTAACGTTGCATAACGGTTAAAAAATGATTGGATGCGATCGACGGCTGCCAGCTTTGTAATAGACTTCGATAGCGCGCCTGCAACCAGAACTTCACACACCATTTTATGCAAAGTGGTAATTGAAATCAGGAATAAGAAAAACAATATGCGACTCAAACTGAAATCCGGCAACAACCTTTTCCTTTACAGCATCCTCGGAATGACGAACGTCCTTATTCTTCCCCATCCCGGCACGGCCGCCGAAGAGGAGGGGTTAGTGGAGGAAATTGTGGTGATCTCCCAAAGCCTGGAAGACACCATTCCTCAGGATCTCGCTCGCTACGGTAACCGACTGGAAATCGTCACAGCGGAGCAGATTCAGCAAAGCGGTTTCATCGATGTTTCACAAACACTGCAAATGCTAGTTCCCGGCTTGCACGTCGCACCCAAGAATGGTCCGTTTGACTATTTTGACGCCTCGCTACAGGGATCGAGAAGCCAGGAGATTCTGTGGCTTATTGACGGTGTAAGAATTACCAATCGGCTCTACAACGGCACCAGTCCTCTCGACACTGTTCCGGTTCACATGATCGAGAGGATCGAAGTTCTAAAGGGAGGGCAGGGCATTTTCTACGGCACACAGTCAGTCGGCGGAGTGGTCAACATAGTCACCAAAAACTTCAGTGAGCAGTCCGATGGGGCGGTTGGAAGCGGCGTCAACAGCAATGATGGATACAATCTTAACGGTTACTATCGGACTGCGTTTGGGCAACATCAGATTGTTCTGTTCGGATCCCGGGACGATGCGGATGGCTATCAGCCATACCGCAACGAAGATATTCAGCCAAGCAGCACCGACCGGGAACGAAGTTACCGGGTCGACACCGCCGGTTTTAAATATGCGTGGAACTTCAGTCCCGCCTCACGACTCTCCCTGCAGTATCAGTTCACCGATAACGAACTGGATTTCGCCCGTCCCTATCTGAACAACAAGACGGTGAACGCCAGGGAAGAGGAAATTCTGAGTTTTAAGTACGACCTGCAGGTAAACGATAGCCTGGACTTGTTTCTCAAGGCTTATCGACATAATTGGGATACCGAGTACACCCGCATCTATAACGAGCTGGATGAGAGTGGAAATCTGACCGGCAATACTGTGGTTATCAACGATCGATCTTACTGGGGCTATGAAGACTATGGGTTCAATGCCATGGCCAGGCTGGATCTGGGCGTCGGAATTGAAACGCTCTTTGGTTTCGACCAGCAGAATTTCTCCGGGCAGGATGACGTCTGGCGTATTGGCGATCAGGAAGAAGAGGTCAATGCACCGTTCTTTCAGATCCGGACCACCGACGAGCTGTTGCCGGATACACATCTCGCACTCGGAGTAAGAAACAATCGGGCGTCCAGTTCGGAGGATTCCACAGTCTGGAATCTTACCGGACGGTACGAACTGAACGACTACTTATATTTACAGGGCAATGTGGGCACTTCTTTCCGGCTCCCCGATGCCGAAGCCCTGTTTCTGAATGAATACTATGATCTGGACAATGACGGAGTGCCTGACGGAGGCTGGTTTTCCATCGGCAACCCGGATCTGGAACCTGAGGAAAGCAGAAATCTCAACCTGGCAATTGGTGGCAGTCTCCAGAGAATGCAATTTGAATTAACTTACTTTGCCCGCGATATTACCAACTATATCGAATCCTATGTACCAGTGGAGATTGCCGGCGTGGAGGGCGAGAGTTTTGCCAACACCTCTGACGAAGTGGAAATGCGGGGTTTTGAACTAATCGCGTCTGTTGCGCTGGGCGATGACTGGTCGTTCCACTTCAGCCATACAGATACCGATGCCAGATTGAACGGTAGCGGGCCTCAACTGACCGGGATTCCGGAACGCGAATCGAAACTGCGGCTGGACTATCGGCCATCGGGACGAAGCTTCGGCGTTTCTCTTTCCAGCAACCTGGTGGGCAGAATCAATGCGCGCAGGGGCAGCAAGAGAGGTGACTATGCAGTATCTGACCTGTCCGCATTCTTTAACCTTGGCGACAATCAGCAGCACCGCATAAGCCTGCGCCTGGAAAACCTGACCGATGAGGAGTACGCAACCCGTATAGACCGGGGTACATTGGACAGCACCGGTGCATCGTACCTGTTCGAGAATCTAGGTATGTCTCGCACCTTGCACGTTTCCTACACCTACCAATTCTAGACCTGCCGTCTGGAAAACCGGATCACGGGGAGAATGTGAGGATCCTCAGTGCAATCCGGAATTAACGTGGATACATTTACCGTAATGATCAGATTCTTGTTTCTGTTACACCGTTACCTCGGCATTGGCATTGGCTTGGTCATGCTGTTGTGGACTCTGTCTGGCGTCATCATGATGTACAAACCCTACCCGGAATTGAACCGCTGGGAAGCGCTAGAACTTAAGGACACCATACGAGTGAGTGATTGCTGTGTTGTTCCGGATTCACCCATCCTCCGATCCGACAGCTTTTCCAGTCTGCGAGTGGAAATGTTCAACGGGTACCCGGTACTGAGAATGACAAACCAGGAACGGAGACTTCTCAGTCTTGATCTTTCCAGTGGAGGGTCTTTTCACTCGGTCGACGAGCGAACCGCTGATGCGATAGCAGGTGATTTTGTCCAGTCACACTACGGTGACAGCGCCATTATCGCCAGGGAAACCATCGACAATGACCAGTGGACGGTGTACAGCAGCTACAATCCGCATCGACCGCTGTACCGATATACCATCGACGACCCTTCGGGTTCTCAGATTTATGTGTCCAGCCTCAGCGGCGAAATCGTTCAACTGACCACTGCCGAACAACGTTTCTGGGGGTACCTTGGTGCGGTCATTCATTGGCTCTACCCCACGGTACTGAGACAACATACAACAGTATGGTCCCAACTGGTGATCTGGCTGACACTCATCGGCATCTTTCTGACGGTTACCGGCGTTTACATCGGTTTGCGCCAGTTTCGCCAACGCACCAATCGTCGCATGTCACCGTACCGGGGGCTTAATCTCTTTCATCACTATGCAGGTCTGGTTTTTGGTCTGTTTATCCTGACCTGGGTAGTCAGTGGCTTGTTCTCCATGAACCCATGGGGAGCCTTGGAAGGAGAAGGAGCGCGACTGGAGAGCGAACGCCTGAGCGGAGGTGCTCTGACGTGGTCAGATATCGAACCGATATTGCACAGACTTGACACAAGTACCCTGCCGCCCGATAGCGTCGTGCTCGAGTTTTTCCCGCTGCTCGGTCAGATCAATGCGGTCGCTTACACCCGCGACGGCAACAAAGTCCGGCTGAATGCCGACACCCTGACCGAAGAAGGGATGGAGTTGACGGATATCGAGGAGGTCGCGGAGGCGCTGCGTCCCGGTGAAAAGAGGCAGAGCCTGCAACTGCTCAGTGAAGCCGACCGCTACTACTATGTTCACCATGAACCGCTGGAGTTTCCAGTCTACAAAGTTTCTTTTGATGATGAGCAACAAAGGCTCTACTACCTGAGTGCCGCAGATGGTCGCATTCAGTTAAAGATCGACGCGGACCTGCGCCTCTATCGCTGGCTGTTCTATGCATTGCATAGAGGAGATTTCTCTTCCCTTGCCAGAAGTCGTCCGGTCTGGGATCTGTTTATGCTGGCGCTGCTCGCCGGAGTGAGTGTTATCACTGCCACGGGCACGTACATGGGATGGCGCCGTCTGAAAACCGGCCGGCGGTTGAGAAAGAGCCGCCTGCAACGGTCCTCATTCCAAAGCGCCGGGTTATGAACAGCGTCGCCACAGCGGGACCGGTTCCGGTCGGAAAATCCTGGTTAACCGGATAGTCCGACAGGAGCCCTACGGCCATTTCCTGCGCACAACGCCGAGCAGAAGCGCCGACAGACTCCAGCAGAGCAGATCCATAATTAATCAGAGATTCCCTTACAGACTGCTAATTAAATGCATTTTCATAGCAGGCGGCATTGGTAACTAAAGTTCAGGCTGCAATTCGTCCAGGGACAGCTCATTCACCCCATCAATGATCCTTGCATAGGCCCTGCCAATCTGTTCCAGACCCACTGCCGGCACCCATTCAGGTGTATCTTGTTCTGTATGCTTGATCTCTGGCGAAGTAATGACCTGTAGGGACGGTATCGCCCGCGCCACACGACCCATTTCTCCGGACGCACCGGTTTCCATGTCGGCAGTCACACCCACATTAAAGCGCTGGAATGCATCCAATACGATATCAAGCAACGGCTGACTGCCCCATACCCACCAGCGCATGGGTGATACCGCATTCATCATGCGCAGTTTTGGCCCCCAGTATTTGGTACGCACGATGGCGACGTGCTCAAGATTTATCACCAGCGCCGTATTATCAAGGGCATTGGCCTCCTCGACCAGCCAGCGTGCACCGGGCCCGCTGTGGTGGCCCAATGAGGACATAAAAATCAGATTTCGCTGTCGCTGGGATTGGGGAATCGCTGCAAAATGTTTGATTAACCCCATCATTACCGCCATACCGGAACCATTATCAGATGCAGCCTGAAAATAGCCATCGATGTGAGACAGGATAATGACGTTTTCATCAGTAGCTCCGGGAAGCACGCCTAACACGCTGTCTCCGGTTTTATCTGCAAGCAATTCACTGTCGTAGTTCAATGTCACAGTAATTGTTTCCCCAGACCCAAGACGTTCACGCAGTGCCACGCCATCTTGATATCCCAGATTAAATCCAGGGCCGGGAGTGCGCTGCCATACTGCGAAGTTATCGGAGATACCGTAGACGATACCTACTGCTGAGGCGCCGTGGGCGTAGGCACGATCAACGGAATCTTCCAGTTGGATCGTGTGACGCAATGTACCGGGTAAGGGCACATCCTGAATAAGGACTGCCTTGTCTTTGACATCCCGCCCCAGATAATCTGCCTCACTGCCCTGTCCCAGCCATACAAGTTCATAACTCAAACCACCGGGGGGAGTGGATTCTGCTTTTTCCGGTGGCCGCGCGGATTCCAGCGCAAAGAATTCACCGTTGCTTGCAAACCCGATTGACCAGCTGTTCAATTGCCACACAGGAGCCAATTCAAAAGTCTTGCGACTGATATCCTGTAAACCTAACTGCTGAAAATATCTTTCTGCCCAGTCCTGACTGATTGCATGGGCTTCTGTGCCCAGATTGCGCCCCCAGAACTGAGTGCCGCTGGCTTTGTCATCCAGTGATATCTGATCCAGTTCCATTAATACTTCTTTCATCCACAGCCCCTCGATATCACCGTATTGCTGATCATCAGCTCGCAGCGGGATATGGATGTATGCCTCTTCGATGGGATAGCCCCTTTCATCAAGTAAGGGCTGACCAAGTGGATTATCCTGGGCGTAAGCAGAAATTGACGTAACTGTCAGTCCGGTTGTCAGCGCAATTGATAAAACGGTGATAAAAGGACTTCTGAGAGTTGATTTCATAGCAGGCCAACCGGGGTCTGAGTAACTTGATCTGGGTGAGGGGTAAAACAAAAAGGGGTTGGTAAAATCAAATTACTCCAATCCCTTTTATACAATCCCCTTTTATACAATCACCTTTTTATTCAACGCAATTTTAAATTACTCGTCGTTGATATTGATAAAATTCACCAGCCCCATGAGATACCGGTCAGTAATAAATCCCGGGTAATAGGAAGTCAGGTGTCCGGTCATGGGAAGTTTGATCGCCTGAAAATTATTCAGCTCACGATACAGACGATGAGTTCGTTCGTAATAGCCGTCGAGCTCTCCGACGATAGCAAGAACAGGGAACTCTATCGTTGTCAGGTCCAGTTCGCGAGCTGGAGGACCATCACGCTCGATTGGGCCGTTTTCTTCCAGGAACCTGGTACGCGCTGCTTCCTGTTCTTCAAATACAGAGCGCGCATCAGACAAACGTGATCGGTAAAACGCCATGACATCATCGTACTGAGGATCTTCACCTTCAGCTTCAGGTGGCACCAGAGCCTGGGCCCATTTCTCTGTTTCACGCACGCCGGAACCACCAAAGGCTGCAGTGATAATACGCTCAGGAATGCGGGCCATGAGACGCGATGTAATGGAACCACCCATGGAGAATCCATGAATATGCGCACGTTCGACGCCCAGATGATCCATCAACTCGATGACATCCAATGCCATATCGCCATCACGAGGCCCTTCACTCATTCCGTGGCCACGCATATCGGGCGCAATAACGACGTGATCTTCAGCCAGTGTCTGGGCAACTCCGTTTTCCAGCCAGGTTTTAGCCATGCCGCCGGAACCATGAATAAGGAAAACAGTACTGCCAGTTTCACCCAGCTTGGCGTAATGCAGTTTGAGCCCGTCACTGGTAGTGAAGTAGAGATGTTCAACAGGGAGTTCAGCCAGAGCGACAGTTGAGTCTGCAAAGACCAGAATCAATGCTACGAGAAGCTTTTGGGACAGTGCTTTCATTATTAGCACCTTCTTTTAGCAGCCTGAAAGTTATTTTGGGGATTTATTTTTGCGTGCTGTCAGGATTGTAGGGGTTCCGGCAGATATAAAGCAAGATTTTAAGGATTGGACTGACAGCTGCACAGATAAAAAGGGGACAGTCCCTCAGCAGATAAAAAGGGGACAGTCCCTCAGGGACTGTCCCCTTTTTGAATCAGGAAAAATTCTCGGCTGGCACAGACTGACGATGCGACAATTGCAGCGCTACAAACCAGTTCGGCAGCATCTTTCGGATGGGATTTCTGCACACCTGTTTACTTGTCCTAAGGCAGTACTATGCCTGGCTCCGGACCGTGAATGTGTCCAGTTTTGCAGCAGGTGCCCGTTTCTGGAATTATCGGATCAAATCAATCAACCTAACTCCCGTTCAGATTGTTTACCAGCCTGTTGAAAAACTCTCAGGTGAGCGAAAGACAAGGCAATATCTGGCGATAAAGCGCAGTTTACACGTCGTAAATGAGCATTTTGAGCCAGATTTCAATGCAGTATTGTTCCAGCTGAGAGTTTTTCAACATCTTGCTAACCCCCGGTCAGATTGTTTACTTTAAGTACTTCACCAAGCTCACCGGAACCCCGACCATGAACCTGCTCATAAAAACCAATATCGCCCTGCTCCTGCTCACTTGCTTTATCCCCTTGACCCGTGGCCAAACCGACGCTCCGCCCGCTTATCCTCGTGACGGCGCCGTCCGTATGCTGGAAAACGAGCGGGTCATCGTCTGGGACATCAGCTGGCTGAAACAGGATTATCCCGTTCACCGCCATCGCTACGACCACGCCGGGGTGTATTACAGCCCGGGTGACCGCCTGATTACCTCCAGTACGGGCGAGGCCCGTGAAGTACAGACACCGGCCTGGAACATTTCCTTCCAACTGGCGGGGGTGACCCATTCGGAATCCGGCATCAGCGACGCGCCGCTGCGCGCCGTGTTTATCCAGATTAAAACGCCGGTTACCGGAGCTGTCGTGAGCAATGCCTCTCTGCCCCGGTTCCCCGATGACGGGCCGCTGGATCGTCGCAGTAACGAACGGGTGCGGGTGTGGGAATACAATGGCGGTTTACTCAGTGTGGCAGCTGCAGGCAACTCGGCCCATTATCATGGTCACGACGCGGTGGTAGTCTGGTTCGATGCCGACAATGGGCCCAACGTGCATTTCGTTTCCCGGGGCTCGGTACACGACAATGACATTCCCACTGCCGCGCAACGGGTATTTGTGTTCGAAATCCTGTAACCACCCCGCTTCGCCTCTGGCATTGCGTGTCGGTAATTTTTTATCCACAAACCGGTAGGAACAGTCGTCTGTTCCTGATTGCTTGGTGTTAAGTCCGATGTCCGATGACACGACTTCTGGCACAACTGAAGGCCAATTGTAGCGAGGAAAAATCCACTCCCGGTCAAGGCGCGGGAGGGGGGCCGAAGGACTGTTGTTCAGTCGCTGAGTGCGGGCATACGTAACAATACGTAGGTCAGGTGATCACCCTGGGCAGCCAGGTAGGCGTGAGGCATCTGAGCGGGAATATGCAAAACATCACCGGCAGCCACGGGGAATTGCGTCCCGCCGCTGATTGAAGAACCGGGAACGTTCGATTCTCCGATCAATTCTCCACCCACCAGCACCGCCCCCCGACCACTCTGGATGAAGACCACATCGATAATGTCCTCATGGAGTTCGGGAGGCCCCTTCAGATCGCGCCGAAGAAAGCGAAGGCGATGAGAACTGCCGCCGGCACCATAGTCAGCAAGCGTCTCGCGGGCTGATCCATCCGTGCGAATCCTGGTTCCAAGCGCGGTATTACGCCGTTGAAGTTCCGCGGCCCGCCAAAGACCGAAACCGGGTGGCTCCATCTCCGGGGCCTGCCCATCCGGGACAGCTATCGCCTGGCCTCTGAACGCCGGCAGCCTTACCAGCACATAGGTGATATGCCCTGCCCCGTCTACCAGGTACGCATGCGGCACGCCCGCCGGTATCCGCAGAACGTCGCCTGCCCCTACAGCGTATCGCGTCCCGCCGATGATTTCCGTACCAAGATCCCCATTGCGCCCCAACATCTGTCCGCCAACCAGAATGGCTCCCTGGCCACTCTGGATGTAGACGTAGTCCTCGATACTGTCATGTTGCTCTGGCAACCCATCCCGATCCCGGCGAATGAACCGGAACCGGCGGGAGCGGTCCGGAATCTCGTAGTCAGCCAACGTTTCCCTGGAAGAACCGTCTTCGCGAATGCTCGCCCCCAGTCGTACATTGCGCCGCTCCAGTTCAGCGGCGCTCCAGAGAGTGAAGCCCGGATACTTATCCTGAGAACCCGCTATCGATTGGCCAGCGTCATCCGTGGGCTCTGACAACTGGCTGGCCTGCGGGAGTAGCGGTAGGCACAGAACCAGTAACAAGACAAAAACACTGGTTTTTCGAGCGAAGTCGAAAAGTCGTGAATTCAGAATAGACATTGGAAAGCCTCACGGAATGCCCCCTGGCCGGGGTTGTTGTTGTTTTGCAATTGTTATTTTTTTCAATTGTTGTTCCTCTTCACTTGCGGTTCTTCTTCAATTGCGGTTCCTTTGCAATTGTTGTTCTTCTTCAATTGCCGTTCTTTTTCAGTTGTTGTTCCTTTGCAATTAAGGAACCTCAGATTACTGAACGTTAAGCAAACTGCCTGATGTTGTCCAGCGATGGCTGACTACTGCTATCAGCCAGTCAGCCTGCCACTTAATTTTTCTTTTACATTCTCAATACAGGCATGGGTAGTTTCTTATCGATCATGCCATCAGAGTTTCAGAATCGGCTGCATGATTTCCCGGCGACTTTGAAGCGGATCGCTCTCCAGCGCACTGACGTTGTTCAGTATCATCGTGTGTCGATTCTGAGCGTCATAAGGTAGCCACACCGGCAGTTTGCCTACGTTAGGATCACCAGTACGAGCGAAATGTATCATCGTGTCGCTGACCTTGTCGGCCAGTGCTATTGCAGTTTCGCTACCGGCGGTAAATCGGTTGATACGCGTGTTGTCAAACATGAAGGGTATGTCCAGAGAGTGCGGACTCATCATGCGACCACCGCTGATGGGAGTCTCCCAGGCAAGGTAATACAGGTAAACCGGTGCTGCATTCAGGGCGGCGCGCCGCTCTGCCATGGTGTGAGAAGCCATTACATAACTTTGATCACTCCAGATAAGAAAATAGATTTCGGAAGCAGAGGCATCCGGATTGGCCTGCTGATAAACACTGACCACTGAATTGACATTTTCAGCTCCAACCAGTTCAGCCACTCGCTGGCGCATACCGGCTTCGTCAAGATTGAACAGGGCTTCATTACCACCGGCGAACAAGGTCATTTCTGTGCGGTTGGCACCGATGATTACCGGGACATCCGGGTTAACCGGAGAAGCCTTCGGCCAGAATGGATGATGTGGAATCAGCTCACCGTCCATGGTCGGTGCAAATGCCCCACCTCCTGCTTCAGGAGCCGTTGCAGCAACCGAGTGATAGGCAGCCATCAGGCGCTGCAACGGAACCTCTTGTATCGCGCGCAGGTTTGACGGGCTGATGCCAAGGTCTTCCAGAACTCGTTGTGCTAACGCGCTGGCCGCTTCCTTTTCCGGCAGGCGCAGTGTCGCGCCGCTTTCGATCATGGCAGCGTGAAACAATCCCTTTGCTTCCGGCATGCCCAGCACAACACCCACTTTACGACCGCCGCCTGACTCTCCGAAAATCATCACCCGATCCGGGTCACCGCCAAAATTCTCAATGTTATTCTGTACCCATTTCAAAGCATGCACTATATCCTGCATACCTACCGTTCCAGATGAGGAAAAGTCCGAATCGATTTCCCCGAAATCGGTGAAGCCCAGCAGGTTGAGCCGATGGTTTATCGTGACGACAACCACATCGCCGCGCAGGCAGAGGTTGGTGCCATCATAGCCGGCCGAGGAACCCGACAGACTGCGGAAACCCCCACCGTGGATCCAGAACATCACTGGTCGCCTGACACCGTCATTGAGACCTCGGGACCAGACATTCAATACCAGGCAGTCTTCACTTTCGTTGCCATCCTGCTGATTGCCGCTAGCGGGATCGCTTTGCGGCGCTGCCGGCCCATAGGCAAACGCCTCACGGTATTCACGCCAGGGTGTCGGGTTTCTGGGTGGCATGAAGCGGTTACTGCCACTGGTACTGGCGCCGTAAGGGATGCCCTTGAACACGTTGACACCATTGGCCCGCATACCCCGCACGGTGCCAAATTGAGTTTGCGCGTCAACAGTACCTTGCTGACCGAACGACAGGCTCGCAGGCAGCATAAGGCTTGATGCTGTTGCTATTCGAAGGAAATCACGACGCTTTATATTGGAGTTTTTCATGGCGGTTCCTGAATAGTGAATCGATTGATTTAAAGAGACGCCTACCGCATGTAATGGAGTAGTCGAACCTTGGAACGTGAGGAGTAAAAGGCCCTGTTGCCAGGGAGCCTAGCAAATTAGGGAGTATCAGTCTTTCAGAGTTTGAGAAAGAATTTTAATTCGAATAGATATTAGGGGGACTTATTTATGATCCTACCAAGTTAAATACAAGTATAGTTTAGCGTAACTACTTGATTTACTTGGTCGGGGTGAGAGGATTTGAACCTCCGGCCCCTGCCTCCCGAAGGCGTTTCTATCGCCAACTTCCAGAAACTTCCAAAAACAGCCCTACATAGAGAAACCCCTGTAAATTAGGCATTATATCGTAGTCTCGTGCGTTGTCGGCGTGTATAATAGTTGCTCATTAGGGGCAAAATCTGCTGGATATTTGCTGGATATTCGGAATCACGCGCTCAATGAAGAAAAAACTGACCGCCCGGACTGTCAACGCGCTAAAGCCCACTGGTGAGCGATTCAGAGTCTGGGATACTGAGATTATCGGCTTTCATGTGAGAGTCTCACCGCTGGGCAAACGCACCTACGCCATTTCATACCGTCACAAGGGCCTGGCCAAGGAATTCACCTTGGGCACCCATGGAGCCGTTACGGCCGATCAGGCGAGGGATCTGGCAAAGTCCTACGTCGGGCTGATTGCCAAGGGTGAAGACATCCAGGCAGTGAAGAAAACAAGCAAGGCAAAAGCCGATATGGAGAGGTTCCAGACGCTAGGGGCATTCATCACCGAAAAGTATGCACCGTGGGTAGAACGGGAGATGAGGTCTGCTCCTGAGCCTCTGAGGACGCTCAATCGGGATTTCGGCCACCTCCACACGCGTAGGCTTAGTGAAATCACCCCCTGGGTGGTGGAATCGTGGATAAATCAAGCCTCGAAAAAGGGATTGATGCCCTCCACCATCAACAGGCGCGTCGGGATACTTAAATCTGTCCTGTCCAAAGCTGCTTTGTGGGGTTGTATCGAACAGAGCCCACTCAAAGGGATGAAGCGGCTCCGAATCGACAAGATGGGAAGGGTCAGATTTCTCAGCAATTACGAAGATAAGCGGCTACGTGGCGCCCTGGAAGACCGGGAGAAAGAAGAGCGTCTAAAGCGGGACAGGTATAACGAGTGGCTGCTCACACGGCATAAAGAGCCAATACCTGCCTTGGACGGGCAGTTCGTAGACCACTTGAGACCGTTAGTTCTTCTGGCTCTCAATACTGGGATGCGACGAGGAGAAATTTTCAACCTCAGATGGGCCGATGTTCACCTAAAAGGAAAACAACTCACCGTGCGTGGAGAACAGGCCAAGAGCGGTAACACGCGCTACCTACCTTTGAATAATGAGGCATTCGCAACACTAGTGGCCTGGAGAAATCAAACTACAGGTGACGGACTGGTGTTCCCGTCTCCAACCACGGGTGAACGGCTCATCCATATCAAGAGGTCGTGGGCAGGATTGCTCAAACGTGCTCAGATACATGATTTCAGATTCCACGACCTGCGGCACACCTTCGCGAGTCGGTTAGTTATGGCCGGAGTCGATCTCAATACCGTCAGAGAGCTTCTTGGCCATTCAAGCATTGATATGACCCTTCGCTACGCGCATCTAGCCCCCGAACACAAAGCGGATGCAGTGGCTAAGTTGAACAGCTAATGCCAGTACACGCGACGAAAAAGCTCGACCCTTATACGATTCAAGGTGAAAGCTACGAAGGATTTCGGAATTGGCTGGCGAGCTTTAACAAAAAACGTTCTGCAAGAATTACGTATGACGCGTTAGCATATGTAGCAAACATCTCAACCAATGACAAACGGGAGTTACTTCCGAGAATTGCTTTAGAGGCTTGCTATCATGCATCGATATGGGATGAGCAAGGCATTGAAAATGAAGACAATCTAAACATAACGAACGATCACAAGGAGTTTCTCAATAACGCAGATCACCAGCGTCGTATGCTCAGGAACTTTCGTAAACTACAAAACGATAACTTCTTCTTTTGCTTAGCTAGCGAATTTGCATTTGATCGGATGCAAACGAATAACCCAGAGTTTTTTTCCGGCTTAAACAATGAAATTTGCGCCAGTGATTTTGTTGTTGAGTTGATCACTGCGATGGACGGCACAATCTCTGACATAAAACAACGACTTAAGGCTAAAGGACGAAAAGAATGGGGTTATATGTGTTTTGCTTGGGACAAGCCTCGGGAATTGAGTACTTTGGCAAAACGCCCTTCAGTTGACCTCGCCTTGATGTTTAATTTGGTGCACTTATTCCGTCAATTCACCAGTCGTGAAAAGAGAGAAAGAAGAATCAACGAAGTGAGACGAAGCAACATCGCTATGATGCCCAAAGCGGGTACAAGCAGACCCTGCTACAAACAAACCGCGATCATTGTATTGTCAACATTGAATAATCGAACGTCTATATCTGACAAAGAAATAGAGAAATTGATTGGCCGGCTGAAAACCTTTTTAAAAAACAATCCTTCCGTTCGTTTGAGAGTCTGGCCAACCCAAGAATTTTCTACCTCAAAATAGGTACTATCCCCCACCGAAATCTACGTGTGATAGTACCCCTTACTCCTGGCTAAACTGGTCGCACCATTAGCAGTCAGGAGGCCACATGAAAAACCCCATTGACTTTGATAAACCAAGATTCGGCTCAAAGGAGGCCGCAGCCTTCCTTGGTGTCGCTGAATATACGCTTCGACGTAGCAGGACGATCGGTAAATTGCTCGGCAGACCTGCTCCTGCTTACCGCAAGATTGGAGGCAAAGTGCTCTACGAACGTTCCACACTTTCCGAATGGTTAGATGCCAGTCCAGAACAACTGCATACGGCAGTAGCCTAGGAGAATTGAATATGAAAAAGCCCCAAGAGGTAAGGCTCAAGGGGCTGAGAAAGGATAAAGCTACGAACTCTATCGAAGCGAAGAATAACACAAAAACCATTCGTAAATCCTTTCCAGCCAATTGCGTGTTGATTTGCACCCAAAATTGACCCACTACACCCCCTGATTTGCATCTAATTTTGACCCACGTACAACTCATCCTGCATCGATCTGACGCAGGAGTATTCAGGAGTGATAGACGTGGCGTTATTGAGCGTAATCCGGCGCTGGCACTTCCGTGAAGGATTGCCGATCCGGGAGATCACAAGACGAACAGGACTGAGTCGCAATACAGTCCGCAAGTACCTCGCCAGTGGAGTGGTGGAACCCCGCTACCCGCAGAGAAAGACTCCCTCCAAGCTGGACGACTTCGAGCTGACCCTGACCAGCTGGCTGTTCCGGGAGACCAGGAGGCACCGCAAGCAGCGCAAGACCGTCAGGCAACTCCACAGCGACCTGGTGCAAATGGGCTTCACCGGCTCCTACGACCGGGTGGCTGCCTTTGCCAGGCTTTGGCGTCAGGAACAACAGGAAGCCAAGCGTACCGCCGCCAGGAACACCTTCGTGCCTTTGTCCTTTGCTCCGGGCGAAGCTTTCCAGTTTGACTGGAGCGAAGACTACGCCGTAATCAACGGCGTGAACACCAAGCTGCAGGTCGCTCACTTCCGACTCAGCCACAGTCGGGCGTTCTTCCTGCGTGCCTATCTGCTGCAGACCCACGAGATGCTGTTCGATGCCCACCATCATGCCTTCATGGCCTTTGGTGGCATCCCGGAGCGAGGGATCTACGATAACATGAAGACCGCCGTGGACAAGGTGGGCCGCGGGAAGCAGCGGACTATCAACAAGCGCTTCACGGCCATGGCCAGCCATTACCTGTTTGAAACCGAGTTCTGCAACCCGGCCTCCGGCTGGGAGAAGGGTCAGGTCGAGAAACAGGTGCTGGACTCCCGCCGTCGGGTCTGGCAAGGAGCCCCCGCCTTTAAGTCACTGGCAGAACTCAATGCCTGGTTGAAACAGCGCTGCCTGGAACTGTGGGAAGAGCTTCCCCATCCAGAGGACAGGAGGCGAACGCTCAGCGACTACTGGCAGGCGGAACGGGAATGCCTGATGGAAACGCCGGCCGCATTCGACGGCTTTGTGGAATACAACAAGCGGGTCAGTTCTACCTGCCTGATCACCTTCGAGCATAACCGCTACAGTGTGCCAGCCAGCTTCGCCAATCGCCCAGTGAGCCTACGGGTCTATGCTGACCGTCTTGTGGTAGTCGCGGAAGCCAACGTAGTGGCAATCCATGAGAGAGTGTTTACCCGGGACCACAGTGTCAGCGGCAAGACCATTTATGACTGGCGACACTACCTGTCGGTGGTACAACGCAAGCCCGGCGCTCTGCGTAACGGTGCGCCGTTCAATGAACTGCCTGAGAGCTTCAGACAGTTACAGGCGGTTCTGCTTAAGCGGCCCGGTGGTGATCGGGAGATGGCCGACATTCTTGCCCTGGTGCTGTTGCACAATGAGGCGCTTGTGGAACGGGCGGTGAGTGAGGCCCTCCTTGTCGACCAGGTGTCCAAGCAGCATGTACTGAACTGCCTGAGCAAGCTCAGCGACGTCCCCAGGCCTCAACCCACTTCAACGCCACCGGCCCTGAAGCTGGTGAATGAACCGGTCGCCGATACTAGCCGCTACGACCGCCTCCGAAGGACTACTCCATGAACAACGATGCCATGATCACCACCTTCAAATCCCTTAAGCTGTTCGGTATGGCAGACACCATTACCACACTGGCCGAACAGGGTTCTCCTGCGTACCAATCGGCACTGCCCACTCTGGAGACGCTGCTGAAAGCTGAAGTTGCTGAACGGGAAGTTCGTTCAATCAACTACCAGATGAACGTTGCCAGGTTCCCCGCCTATCGGGACCTTGCTGGCTTCGACTTTGCGGAAAGCCAGGCTGATGAAGCCCTGGTTCGCTCGCTCCACCGTTGTGAGTTCATTGAGGATGCTCAGAATGTAGTCTTTGTTGGCGGCCCGGGAACCGGGAAGACTCACCTGGCTACCGCGATTGGAGTTCAGGCGATCCAACACCACCGACTTCGAGTCCGGTTCCTGTCCACTATTGAGTTGGTGAATCAACTGGAACAGGAAAAGCAGGCTGGTAAACCAGGCCGCATTGCCAACCGGTTAGTGCATGCCGACCTGGTGATACTGGATGAACTGGGCTACCTGCCATTCAGTCAGTCTGGAGGGGCCTTGCTGTTCCACCTGATCAGCAAGCTCTATGAGAAGACCAGCATCCTGATTACAACCAACCTGAGCTTCTCGGAATGGTCCAATGTGTTCATCGATTCCAAGATGACAACGGCATTACTGGACCGGCTAACTCATCACTGCCACATCATCGAAACCGGAAATGACAGTTACCGATTCAAACACTCAACGACAAACCAACAGGAGGACAGAAGAACTGGAAAGCGAAGATAAACTCAGGCCATAATCGGGCCATCTGGGCGGGTCAATATTGGATGCAAAACCCGGGTCAGTTTTAAATGCAAATCAACAGGCACGCCACTGTCAGAATTGATCGCCAACGAAATGGAGAAGAACGTTTTCGCAGCCTTGCGGGCTATATCAGGGTTCATTCCAAAGGAAATGCTAGTTGCTTCTACAGAGGGCGATGAGCTTGCTGAAATCCTTCAAAGCATCATGGATGAAGCCCCTCCGTTGACGCATGAACAACCCAATTCAACTCAATAGGGTGACGCTTACGGACTCGCCGATAAAGCAGAGCTATAAGTGCGATACCAAGTAGCGTGACAGTTCCCGGTTCTGGGACGCTCGCATAGACAGAGAAGCTATCAAGTCTCGAGTTGACTTGTCCGCTTTGACTGAATTGGATACTGAATAAATTACTGGTGAACGGTGGATTAAGCGTAAAATTCCGAGTTCCCAGCAGGGAATCGTCAGATAGTCCTGGCGTTACTGTGTTGAACATATGGGAATTGAAGTTATTAAGCTGAAACCCATCGAATAGAATTTGTTCAGGGAATGACATGGACAGTTCCAACTCGGGTACTGTTGTCCTTCCGGGGCGAGTTGTGAGGAATCCGGTTGGTGGGTTGCTCACGTTATCAAGTATTATAGTTGACGAACCGATTCGGACCTCTCCAAGCCAGCTGACTCTATAAGCACCCGAGTCAGAACTGGGATTAATATCTGCCGATGCACCAATAATAGTTAGCTCCGCGTCGAAATGATCACCCACACCAACTGAAGTGATACCGCTTTTGGTGATTTCAGTAACTTCACCGCTGAGGTTGTAGGTGACCAGTCCAGCAAAGGCAGAACTTGTTCCCAAGAAGCACACCAAAATGATCAATGGCAGTAGTTTTTTCATTGTAATGGCACTCGCTGTTAATCCTCTGAAACCTTAATCGCATTTTCTAGCCGAGCACAACCAGAATGTCCGCGAGAGTATTCGAGCCTAACGAGGCCCGGTGTGAGGGGCAAGTCATTATCAATACAAGAATTGCGAAATGAAAAGTCGATTATTGCTGGATATATGCTGGATAATTTAAATTGGCGGAGAGCGTCAAGAGCCAAAAACTGCGTAACTACTTGATTTACCTGGTCGGGGTGAGAGGATTTGAACCTCCGGCCCCTGCCTCCCGAAGACAGTGCTCTACCAGGCTGAGCTACACCCCGCTGGGCGCAGATTATAGTCCTCAGAAAGCGCTTGTAAAGCAACTTTGCTGCAAACTGTGCGGCCGGCTGTCAGGGGATCGGAACCGGCAGCGGTTCGGGTACCCCGTACCCACGCTGGACTGCCGGCCGGGCGGCGATCTGCAGGTACCAGCGCAGCAGGTTGGGATATTCATGCAGATCCATCTGTTGGAATCCGTAGCGGGAAATCCAGGGCCAGGTGGCAATATCCACAACCGAGTAGTCCTCCACCAGATACTCACGGTCCTTGAGCCGCTGATCCAGGATTTGGTAGACCTTGATGGTCTCGTTTCGATAACGCTCTTCTGCATAGGCGGACTTGCCCGGATTGAACTTCACAAAATGGTGGGTCTGTCCCAGCATGGGTCCCACCTGACCCATCTGGTACATGAGCCACTGCATCTGTTCCCAGTATCGGGTGCCGCCGGAACTCAGCAGCTGTCCGGTCTTGTTGGCCAGGTAGAGCAGAATTGCCCCCGACTCCATCAGGGTCATTCCTTCCTGGTGATCCACCAGGGCAGGAATCTTGTGATTGGGAGCAATCCTGATGAAGTCCTCTTCATGCTGCTCGCCCTGGGTGATATCAATGGGAATCGCCCGGTAAGGCAGGCCGGTTTCCTCAAGCATGATGGAGACCTTGCGGCCATTGGGGGTACTCCAGGTATACAGGTCGATCAACATCGGCAGGTTACTCACTGAAACTGGTGTTCATGATTCAATTAATAACATACCCTTAGGGCCACAGTGAACTTTGTATGTGGCCAGCCTGCTCCGGGATGGGTGCAATATTTCCATGCCTCTGAAGATTGATACCGAAACCATACGCCGCCTGCGGGATGCCCTGATTGCCAAGGGCCAGCTGGAGGCAGACCAGGATGGCGACTCCAATGTCAATGTCGCCAATCAGGTTGAGGCTTCCATGAAGCGGGTGTCTCCTTTTGTCGAGACTTTATACCTGGTGATGATTGCCGACGGGCTGATAGAGAATTCAGAAAAAGAGGCAATCCGCGGCGCCATCTCACTATTGACGCACGGCTTCCTCAATCAGCAGGCCCTGGACACGATCATGGAATCCTGCGAGTCGGAGGTGTCTCAGCACGGTGTGGAGGCCAGACTGCAGAAAATCGGCACCATTGTGAGTGCCGACCGGCAGGATCGGGAAATCGCCTTTACGCTGGCCGCTGCCGTCGCCCTCGCCGATCACGATCTGGCCAGTCAGGAAGGTTCACTGCTGGAGTCCATTGCCGAGTGGTATGGCGTCTCCGAGCGACGCCGTGAGGAGATCCTGCAGCAGTTTTAATCGCTGGCCGGTGATGGATGGCCTGGCAGGCTGCTAGCCATACTGCGGCAGGTGAATTTCCTCGGCCGCCAGACCGGCATCACTGATAGTCACTGAAACATGGTGACGATAGACGTCGTCACTGCCCGAATAGATTCTCGGCACCCGGGCCGCATTGATATACAGGGTTCCGTCCTGTTCGGCCAGCCAGGGCCGCTCGGTGCCATGCTTGGTGCGCAGGTGCATATGCCCGCCGATTACCGCCAGCACCTGGCGACCGGTGCTGCGGGCATGCCCGATTGCGGCGCTCAGATCCGGGTCACCCCAGTCTCCACCGTCCTCCTTGAAATCGCAGCCCCACATGTCGTGTGGCTCCTCACCCAGACCCAACGGCCCATTATGGGCCAGGAAGATCAGCTGGTCCGCATCCGCCTCCTCAACCAGACCGACCAGGCGTTCCGTCGAGTGTTCCAGCGACTCCACGGCGTAAGTTTCGGCCATGTAATCGGGAAAGGACAGCTCCGGCCCCCCCATGCTGTGCGGCCGACCGGCAATGAGGGCGACCCGGTAACCACCGGCCTCGATATAGTGAACCGAGTAGCCGCACAACTCGACTGGTGAAAACTGCTCTTCCCGCGCGCTGGCGATGGAAAGCAGCTGGTTCAAGCCGTTCTGATGGGCCAGTTCCGCAGCCAGTTCGTTGATATCCCAGGTATCGTTGTTACCGGGCATCACCAGGGCCGGTTTGTCCAGTTGTCCGATACCGCGCGCCACCCGCAGGGTACTTTCCGGCGTACCGCCGCCCAGATCCCCGGTGAAAAACAGCAGGTGATAGTCGGTGCCCGCGAACTGCTGCAGATCGACCTGGTCCCAGTGAGTATGCAGGTCGCCAACCACGGCCAGGCGAAATGGCCCGGGACTGGAATAAACACGCTTTGAAGACGACATCGGGTCAGTTCCCCGTCAAATATGGCACGCCGGCCTGGCTATTCCGGCTGGCAGATTAACCAGATACCCCGGAGCAAGTGTCCGGGCAAAGCCCCGTCAGAAAGCCCCTACGTTAGCCACGGACCGGGCGATTGTCCAGAAATAGCCAATCCGACCCCGGCAGCACTTTAACTTGGCGCGAAGATGCTAAATAATCAGGCTTTTGGCAGGTTGCTGCAAAGCCGCATGAACGCGGTGCACCCTCAATCTGCCGGTAGTCCCATAACAATAACAGCGCAGGAGGACGCCGACATGTTGAAGGCCTGTCATTTTTTCACCCTGGTGGCAACGACCACACTCGTAATGTCCGGGGCCCTGGCCCAGAACGGAGCGCGGGACGGCGGCTGGCAAGCCTACGGCGCCGATACCGGTAGCACCAAGTACACGCCGCTGGACCAGATTCATGCCGGCAATGTGAACGATCTGCGCATGGTATGGCGCCGACCCGCCCTTGATGAGTACTACTATTCACTGAATCCCCAGCAACGGGTCACTCCCAATTACGTGGCGGCACCGATTGTTGTTGAAGGTACTGCTTATATTCCCAACAGCGTGGGCCTGGTTGAGGCCTTCGATCCGGCCACCGGGCAGACCCGCTGGGTACAGCGGCCGTTTGGCGGCGCCGAGGACCTGCCGGGCACGGCACCGCGGGGCGTGGCCTGGTGGAGCGACGGCAATGACCGGCGCATCCTGGCACAACGTAATACCCATCTTTATGCCCTGAACGCGAAAACCGGCGAACCGATTGCCGGTTTTGGCAACGGCGGTCGGGTGGACCTGCAGGTGGAGGAACCTGACGCCGAACGTTATCGCTGGGGCGGCGTGCCGATGGTCGTGGGTGACGTGGTGATAGTCGGCCAGGCCATGTCCGACAGTTTTTCGAACAAGGAAGCCCTGCGCGGGGATGTCAGGGCCTATGACGTGCGAACTGGCGAGCTGCGTTGGGTCTATCACGTAATACCACAGGACGGCGAATTCGGTACCGCCACCTGGCAGGATCGCGCCTGGTCCTTTACCGGCCATGCCCCGGTCTGGTCGCTGTTCAGTGCCGACCCGGAACTGGGCCTGGTCTACATGCCCATCACTTCGGGCACCAATGACATGTATGGCGGACACCGGATCGGCGACAACCTGTTCACCCAGACGCTGGTCGCCGTCAACGCCGAGACCGGTGAACGGGTCTGGCACTACCAGATTGTCCACCACGGGCTGTGGGACTACGATCTGCCGGCAGCACCCATCCTGATGGATATCAACGTGGCTGGCCGCACGATTCCGGCGGTTGCCCAGATTACCAAGCACGGCTTTGTATTCACCTTCGACCGTCGCAGCGGCGAGCCGGTATGGGAAATCGAGGAGCGCCCGGTACCCCAGTCCGATGTGCCCGGTGAAGTCACCTCGCCGACTCAGCCGTTTCCTTCCCTCCCGGTGCCGTTTGAACGCCAGGGTTCGGAAGTGGATAACCTGATCGACTTTACCCCGGAATTGCGGGCTGAAGCGCTGGCCATCACCCGTAACTATGTTACCGGTCCCCTGTTTACGCCACCCTCGCTGCGTGGTGATAACCCGGGCGATACTCAGGGAACCATCCAGCTGCCCGGTTCCCAGGGCGGTGCAGACGTACAGGGAGCGTCTTTCGATCCGGAGACCGGCTACCTCTACATTCCCTCGATTACCGCACCGTTCGTTGCCGATCTGTTGCCTGGCGATCCCGATTCCACCAACCTGCGCTTCACAAAGGGTACCCGTCGCTGGATCGGCGGCCCGCAGGGACTGCCGCTGTTCAAGCCTCCTTACGGTCGCATCACTGCCATCGACATGAATACCGGCCAGAAGGTCTGGATGGTTCCCAATGGTGATGGCCCGCGTAACCACCCGGCTATCGCCGATCTGAAGCTGGGCAAGCTGGGGGTGCCGGGACGCCCGTCACCACTGCTCACCAAAACCCTGTTATTCGTCGGTGAGGGACGTACCAATCTCAATCGGGATGCGCGCATTCCCCCGGATATGCCCATCGAAATCGCCACCAACAGCGGCGGCCCCATGTTCAGGGCCTATGACAAAGCGTCAGGTGGCATTTTCTGGGAAGTGGAGCTGGAAGCAGGCACATCGGGAGCCCCGATCAGTTACATGCAGGACGGCCGCCAGTACGTGGTGGTGGCGATCGGCGACAGCCGGCACGACGCCGAACTGGTGGCGTTCGCCCTCCCCGACTGAACCCGGACAGAAAAATAGGGACAGATTTATTTTCGTAGAAAATAAATCTGTCCCTATTTTCGTGCTTATAATGAGATAGCCTGCTTCTGGCGGCGTCTTCAGGGTGACTCTCTATGGAACCAACCAGCATTTTCTTACCGGTCAGCGCACTGGTCATTCTTACTTTTGTGGTCCTGTTGCTGATCCCGTACAAGCGGATCATGGCCAGCCTCGACAAGAAGGTTACCGCTGACGATTTTGCCTATGGGGAATCGAAGCGGGTCCCAGGGGATGTCAGTCTGCCCAACCGCAACATGATGAACCTGCTGGAAATGCCGGTCCTGTTCTACCTGCTGTGCCTGATTCTGTTTATTACCGGCAACGTCACACCGTTCTTCGTCAACCTGGCCTGGGTTTATTTTGCCTTGCGGCTGGCCCACAGCATCGTGCATCTCACCTACAACAAGGTGCTGCACCGACTGGCCTGTTTCGGCACCAGTAACCTGGTGCTGCTGGTGATGTGGATTCAGTTTATCCGTATTCTCCTGTAATCCGATCCGGCCGGGCGCAGACCGCCCGGACCCGACAAGCCGGCAGTCAGCACCTTAACGGCAATTGAAATCAACAATAACAAGGAGTGACCATGGCACCCATTCGTCAGCTGACAACCCGAATCCTGTCAGTCCCGCTTTCCCCGCTACTGCTACTGCTACTGCCAGCTGTCCTGCAGGCGCAGGATACCCTGGAATGGCGCACCCTGGGCGGCGACTATGCCCACACCCGCTATTCACCGGCTACCCAGATCACACCGGATAACTTCACTGACCTGGAAGTGGCCTGGCAATGGGATGGCGCCAGCTTTGGTGAGTCCACCGGCCGTGCGACTCCCAGCTACATCAATGGCTGGCTGTTCACGGTGGCCGGTGACCGACGCCACGTGGTGGCAATCGATCCCGCTTCCGGAGAAACCCTCTGGTCGTTCCGCCTGCCCACCACGCGACGCTGGGAATATTCCATGCGGGCATCCTACGGCAAAGGTGTCGCCTATACGGAAATCGATGGCCGTGGCGTGGTCTACGTCACCACACCCGGATTTTTCCTGCTGGCGCTGGATGCCGAGACGGGTGCGCCACTTGAGAATTTCGGCCGCCCGGTTCCGGTCGACGGCTTTCCGCAGACCGGTGTGGTGGACCTGTTGGCCAATCTCGGCCACCCCTACGATCCCTATGAGGGCATTCCCCTGGAAGTGGGTTACATCACCGCCTCGTCGCCCCCCATCGTGGTCAACGACGTGGTGATCGTCGGCAATTCGGCGGAGCAGGGTTATAACCAGTCACGGGTCGAAAACGTGCCCGGTGACATTCTTGCCTACGACGCGGCCAGTGGCGAGTTCCTGTGGAAATTCAATGTCATCCCCAGGCCCGGCGAGTACGGCCATGAAACCTGGGAAAACGACGCCTGGCAGTGGACCGGAGACGTGTCGTCCTGGGCCCCCATGTCGGCCGACCTGGAAAACAATCTGGTGTATATTCCCACCAACCCGCCAACCATCGATTACTACGGCGGCTTCCGGCCCGGCGATAACCTGTTCGGTACTAGCCTGATCGCCCTGGATGCACGGACCGGAGAGCGCCGCTGGCACTTCCAGATGGTAAAACACGATATCTGGAACTTTGATAATCCCACCGCTCCGATTCTGCTCGATCTCAACGTGCCCGGCCGCGGTCGTATCCCGGCGGTGGCCCAGGTCACCAAGCAGAACTTCGTCTACACCTTCAACCGGCTGACCGGTGAGCCGGTCTGGCCCATGGAGTACCGGGAAGTTCCGGCCTCAAAAATTCCGGGTGAGAAGCTGGCCACCACCCAGGCCTTCCCCACCCGCCCGGCTGCTTATGACCTGCAGGGTCTGACCGTCGATGACCTGGTGGACTTCACACCGGCACTGCGCCGGGAAGCCATCACCATGCTCTCGGACTACGAGTATGGACCGCTGTTCATTCCCTCCGTGGCCAGTGACAATTCAGACGGCAAACTGGGTGCGATCCTTTGTCCCAGCAGCGCCGGTGGCGCCAATATCTTCGGGCCGCCGGTCGCCGACCCCCGCAATAACATCCTGTTTGTCAGCTCGGTCACCAATTGTCAGCTGCTGCGTGTGGTTCCCGGTGAAGAGGCCGACCTGCGCATAGTCGAACCCACCGGCACCACCCTGGCTCAATACGCTAACGGACCGGGTGGCCGCCAGCCACGCCTGGCCTCGGGAGTGCGCTACTTAAAGCCTCCCTACAGCCGGATTACCGCGATCGACATGAATACCGGTGAACACCTGTGGATGAGCCCTACCGGAGAAACCCCGGACCGACTGCGCAACAACCCGGCTCTGCAGGGTGTGGACCCGGGCGATACCGGAACCGGCAATCCGGTTGCCATGGTGGTGACGCCCGGTATGCTGATCTATTCCGACCTGGACAGTGGCGGCGAGACTGCCCTGCTGTATGCCCTGGACAAAACCAGTGGTGAAGAGCTGGCCAGAATCGAGGTACCGGCGCAGAGCCGCTACGGTATGAGTTCCTGGGTTCACCAGGGCCGCCAGTACATCATCCTGCAGACCGGTTCCAGGCTCACCGCCATGGCCCTGCCACAACCCGGTCAACAACCGGAGAGACACTGATGCCGAAGCAATTATCACTTCTGTTCCTTGCTGCCACCCTGTTGCTCTGCGGGACCACCGCAGCTGGCGCCGAGCGCTGCGACAACGATGGTGAAATCCGTTTTCTATGTGGTTTGACCAATGGGGAAGACCTGGTCCGCCTGCCCGGTACACAGTGGGTAATCGCTTCCAGCATGGTCGATGAAGGGGCTTTGTACGCCATCGACACCGGAAGCGGCTCTATCTCCCGGATTTTCCCGGCTGCAGCGGCAGGCAGCGACCAGGATCAGATCCGCTTCGGAGCCTGTCCGGGCCCGCTGAGCAGCCGTTTCAGACCCCATGGCCTGGCCGTGCGCGCCGGTACCGGAGCCAATCCGACGCTCTACGCGGTAGGACATGGTGACCGTGAAGCGGTTGAAATCTTTGACGTGGAAACCAGCGGCACGCTGCCGCGGCTTACCTGGCGTGGCTGCGTGGTAGCACCGGGTGGGGTGAGCCTGAATTCTGTCACTCCGCTTCCGGAGGGTGGCTTTGTGGCCACCAACTTCAATACCCGCGGCGGCCAGCTGTGGGAATGGCACGCCGCGCTGGGCTGGAACGTGGTGCCCGGCAGTGAAATGCGTGGCCCCAACGGCATCGTGGCCTCAGCGGATGGGCGCTGGCTCTTTATCGGTGGCTGGGTCGACCAGGCCGTGGTCAGATTGTCACGCGGCCAGCAGCCGGTGCAGAAAGCCGTGGTGAGTGTCGGATTTCACGTCGACAACGTGCGCTGGGCGGCGGATGGCACCCTGCTTGCTGCCGGTCAATACGGCGCCGCGGGTGCCTCGATCGGACGGTGCCTGAATGGCGGAAACTGCCAGGGGGTGGCCTCCCGTGCCGCGCGGGTGGACCCTGAAACGCTGAAAGTGGAACAACTGATCAATTACCCGTCAAGCCAGCGACTGGTATTTGGAACCGTGGCGTTGCAGGTGGGAAATGAAATCTGGCTGGGTGGTATTGCCGGTGGCGAACGGATTGCGCGTTTTTATCCCTGAGCCCTGAACCCTGAACCCGGATCCCTGAGCGAAACACCCGGGAAGTCTCCGTTCAGTGATTGCGCCGCCAATCCCAGGGTGCGGTCGGAGCGGTCTGTGACCATAATCCCAGCCCGGCCTCGCGGGCAGCCTGCTCGGCCGTGGCCAGCTCGTGCTCCGAGCGGGCATACTGCTCATACCACCAGGCGTGGCCCTCGAGCAGCATTTCCTGATTGATGTTGTGCCCCTGGTAATAGACCCTGCCAACCAGGCGCCCGTAGTTATCGATGTCCTCGATACTGACCGCCACATCGCGGCCATCCAGCTTGCGGGTCAGGGCTCTTGATGCCTCGGCTCCATGGGGCTGATTGTATTCCGGAGAATCGACACCAAACAGGCGGACCGGAAACTCCTTGCGCTGTACGCGCACTTCTATACTGTCGCCGTCAACCACCCGCGAAACCCGGCCAACCAGTTCGAAGCGGGGTTCACCGGGATCGATGTACTTCGGGTTGAGCGCGACACCGGACGGAGCCTGCGGGACGTGGGATGCCGGTTCACCGCGCTCCACAATGAACGGAGCCTGTTGTTGCTGTTCCGGCAACAGAAGCTGCATCCGCCGGGACAGATCCTGCAGTGTCTGCAGCGGATCCCGGTACCAGGTTACCTCACCTTCACGGTAGTACTCATAAGCACTCAGACCCAGCAGGACGATCGCTATCGGTAACAGCAGACTACGAATAAAATGATTTTTACCGGACATGTTGGTTGATGAATCCTGGACAGTTGATTTAACAGGCTGTTAGGGAACCTGGCTTTTTCAGGCCGATATGCCTGGTTTCTACCGGCAAGCAGAAAGGCGGTCGTGGCTCCGGCCAGCGTTCCCAGAGCATGGGCCAGAAACGGAAACACAAAGTGTTGGGGCCCGAACAGATGCATGGAAGTGGCCAGTGATTCCATATCCGACATGTCGACCCCGGGCGGGGGCGGAACCAGCATCGGCCCGATAACAACCAGTGCCATATTCAGCACACTGCCGGATACCAGACCGGCAAGAATCGCCAGTCCATTTCGCAATACCGGTGAGATCAATCGCTTTTTCTCCGCTGTCTATTCGTACTCATAGATTTCCTGTCCGCAGAATATCCATGCTGCCATCTCCTCCCCGGCGAAGCGGGTCAGGGTCTTCCCTGTCTGCTCTCCTTCAGCCACGGTCGGGCTCGACGATAGCGTCGATATCCACCAGGTTCCAGCGCCGCCCTCGATTACGGAACAATCGTTTACCCAGGCGCGGGTAGTCGGCCACATCATGTTCCAACCGTTGTCCGACCACGATAAAGCGCAGTATTTCAGCCCCGTTATTTCTCAGGCAATGGGCATCACCGCCGGCCCGATAACCAAGAAAGTCACCACCTTTCACCTGGAAGGTCCGGTCTCCGACGACCGCTTCAGCCTGACCCGAGAGAATATAAACACATTCCTCTTCGTAGTAATGGCGATGGGTTTCCGTACTGAAGTCACCGGGTTGAACTTCGACCAGATGGAAACCGATATGTTCAAGTCCGGTGAGATCTCCCAATGACCGGTTATTACGCTTCGCGGCCGGGTTCAGAAAATGGACCTTGTCGACACCTGGCAGCGACTCGATCTCCTCGCGGGTCAGCACTGTTTTATCCATTCAGAAACTCTCTACTCAAGCAGGTCAGGATGGCACTGATTATAGATCAACGCCTGATCCTGAGGTATCTCTGCAATTTTCTTGGTGCCGGTTCACCGCCATACATGTTGCCTGCTGCGTCCACCGCCACAAACTCGGCGCCATTGCCAGTGGTGCTGCGTTCATCGCCGTAGGGCAGTTGCACAAAATAATGTACCCAGCCCTGCTCGGCATCGCCGATCCGGATACCCATTTCCCAGCCGGGGTTCTGCACGTTGTCGGATTCCGAATCGGCAACGTATATATTATCGTGCCCGTCAAAAAAGATGCCGCTGGGCCGGCCGTACTGGGTCCACATGGTGAGGAAGTTACCGTCCTGATCGAACAGCTGTATGCGATTATTGGAACGATCGCCCACAAAGACCCTGCCACGCTGATCGATGGCGATGGTATGCAATACGCGGAATTCTCCCGGCGCATAGCCGGTTTTACCCCAGGCCTTGACGAAATTGCCATGGCGGTCAAATTTGACGACCCGGCTGTTACCGTTTTCGTAATGACCGTCGGCGACGAAAATATCGCCGTTGTCTCCGACCACCACGTCCGCCGGAGAAGTGAAATGATCAGGGCCATCGCCCTGTTCGCCGGGTGTTCCCAGTACCATCAGAACCTCGCCGGTGGGGCTGAATTTGACTACCTGATGACCGCGACGATCTCCTGCCGGGATACGCCCGTCGGCAACAGCGTCGGTCACCCAGACGTTACCGTCTGCATCCACATCGATGCCGTGGGGCCAGATGAACATGCCGCCGGCGAAACTTTCCACCACGTTTCCGGCACTGTCGATCTTGAGCACCGAATCCAGATCGGAATCCACACATTCGTCGCCAAACCGGTCCGGCGCAGTGGCGTCACAACGGACAATGGCCCAGATATGCTCGCCGTCGGGATCGACGTCCAGATCGCCGACAGCTCCCATCGTCCGTCCGTCAGGCAGCTTCAGCCAGCCGGCTGTGGTGGCATAAGGGTTCGGATAGCCCTGGGCCAGGGTAAGGCTGCTGCTGAACAGGAACAGCAGAGCAGACAGCAATCCTGTCGCTGCGGGGCGCCAGGCAAAATGGTGGACCACCGACCGAAAACTGAGCGCACCACGGATCGTTAAAGGCATGACAGGGGAGTGTGACATGGCAGGAAACCTCATTGTTTTTGTTCTGCCTGGGAGGATGTCAAGCCATGGCTCCGATAGCAAGAGAAACCGCTGCCGGGGCAGCACAAGCTTACTGGTTTATTTCGCCAATAATTGACCAAACTGACATCCACAATGCTGTGGTTTTCCAGGTTGTCACTTCTAACTTTATGATTTTAATATATATTTATTTTGGCACGATAATCGCTATATTTTCATCGAAAAGGGCATGAACATGCCGATCCGGCCAGCCCGGACCCGCGCATGGAATGGCCGATAATTGTGCAGGCCGACTCAACGATCGGCCGCTACTCCGGAGACCGCCATGAGACTGTTGAGTTTTCTGTTCTGGATGTTCGTACTGCTGATTGCAGCCGCGATTGTGCTGCCGGTTCTGACCGTGGGATTCGTATTGCTGTGCGGTAGCGGCGTGTTTCTTCTCTGGCTGCTGCCGATCCTGATTATCGCTGCTTCCGACCAGACTTCCCGGGGCGAAAAATTCTGCTGGATTCTCGCTATCGTGTTCCTTTCCTGGTTCGCCTGGATATTCTACTTCTTCCTGGCACCGCTGAAGCCGGTGGAGCGGGATTACTATTACTACTAGTGTCCTGTCCGGTTAATTCGTTGTATTTCAGAGCCCAGGCAGTCTTAGTATTACCTCCCCAACAGGGTTATGATACGGTCGTATCCGCCGGATGCGGCAATCGTGCAGGTTATTGCCAGGACGGTTGTGTCGTGACCCGGACCGCAGGGACGCTCCGATCCCGGGTCCGCGAGCAACCGGCAGCTGCCCGGCAATCAATGCCCACGGTCTGGCCGCTCAGCCAGCGCGGGCGCGAGTGAAAAGGCCCCTGCATGGCAATCATCGAGGTTCGCAACCTGGTAAAGCGCTACCCGCGACCGGACCGGAAATCCGAATTTTTCAATGCCGTGGACGATATCTCCCTGGAAATCCAGGCGGGGGAAATCTACGGTATTCTCGGGCCCAACGGCGCCGGTAAAACCACTACCCTGGAAATGCTGGAGGGCCTGACCGATATCGATGGCGGTGAAGCCTTCATAGACGACATCTGCGTCAACACCCGACCTTTCGAGGTAAAGAAAATTATCGGAGTCCAGCTGCAGGCCAATGAATATTTCGACAATCAGTCACTGCGCGAACTGATCACCCTGTTCGGCGCCCTGTACCGGCGTCAGATCGATCCCCTGGAACTGCTCGGACGGGTCCATCTGACCGAGAAAGCGGATGCCAGGCCGGCCAATCTGTCCGGTGGGCAGAAGCAGCGGTTTTCCATCGCCTGTGCGCTGGTCAACGATCCCAAGGTGCTGTTCCTGGACGAACCCACAACCGGTCTGGACCCGCAGGCCAAACGCAATCTCTGGAACCTGGTCCAGGAGCTGAATCAGACCGGCATGACCATCGTGCTCACCACGCATAATATGGAAGAGGCGGAGTCCCTGTGCCAGCGCATCGCGATCATGGATCACGGTAAAAAAATCGCTGAAGACACGCCCCGAAAGCTGATCCTCAAACACGCACCGGAACCTCCCGAAGCCCCCCTGCACGGCAGTCTGGAAGACGTGTTTCTGGCCCTGACCGGCCACGGCCTGCGAGACTGACGCCATGAAACCGCTGCCGCTGACCCTTGCCGGAACCCTGACCCGAATTTTTCTGCGCGATCGTCAGGCGATCTTCTTCAGCCTGTTTTTCCCGATCATTTTCATGGTGGTATTCGGCTTTGTCGGCAGCCAGGAACAGGAGCCGATCGCCCTCGGTATCGTCAACCATGCCCCCGGTGGCGTCTCCGACGACCTGATTGACCTGCTGGACGCCAATCCTTTGTTCCAGGTTACGGTGGGCGAAGAACCGGCTCTGCGCGAGTCATTGATCTCCGGCGACACCACCCTGGTGCTGATCGTCCCGGCAGAGTTTCAGGAAACCGATCGCGGCGTGGAAATGCAGTTGCTGGTGGACGCGGCCCAGGTGCAGGAGCTGAACCTGATCATGCCGGTGCTGGAACAGTCGCTGCTGTCGGTGGAAAGGCAGCTTCGTAACAGCGAGCCGCTGTTCAGACTCAATGTCGAGGATGTGCGGGCCCGTTCCCAGCGCTACCTGGACTTCCTGATTCCCGGTCTGCTGGCATTCACTCTGATGCAGGTCTCTATCGCCGGCAGTGGCTTCAATATCGTTGAATACCGGCGTAAAGGCATCCTCAAGCGACTGTTCGTGACTCCCCTGCAGCCGCGTGACTTTATCACCGCCATCGTGATGTCCCGAATCACGCTCTGTATTCTGCAGATTGCCGTGCTGCTGGGGATTGCCGTGCTGTTCCTGGACGTGCGGATTCTGGGCAGCTACCTGGCACTGTTTACGGTGATCTTCTGCGGTGCCATTATTTTCCTCTGCATTGGCTTTCTGCTCGGCAGCCTGGCCAAAACCCAGCAGTCGATCCAGGCCATCGGCAACCTGGTGATCTTCCCGCAGATATTCCTGTCGGGGATTTTTTATCCCATCGATTCCCTGCCGGGTTTCCTGCAACC
This sequence comes from Pseudomonadales bacterium, assembly GCA_024234395.1. GTDB lineage: Bacteria > Pseudomonadota > Gammaproteobacteria > Pseudomonadales > Pseudohongiellaceae > NORP240. The sequence goes on along the minus strand of JACKOH010000002.1, from coordinate 925,759 downwards.
GGTGGCCTCGCTGCTGCCACTCAGTTTCGTTGCCAATGCCTTGCGGGAGATCGCCAACAACGGAGCCAGCCTGCTGGATATTCCACTCAACTTCCTGGGTATCGCGGTGTGGATGATCATCAGCTTTGTTGCCGCGACCCGTTACTTTGTCTGGAAGGAAGTCGCGGCCTGAAATCGGCGCAAAAAAAAGCGCGAGTAATTCGCGCTTTTTTTGCCGGGCCGGGCCGTGTCGACATACCGGTTACGGATGAAAGCCGGGAATCTAGTGTCCTGTCCGGTTAATTCGTTGTATTTCAGAGCCTGCATAAAGCGCTGTAGTGAGGCGCGATCCGCAGGGAATACTGGTTGTATTTCCAAGGGTCGCAACGCTGCTACAGCGCTTTATGCAGGCTCCCGGAGGGCGTGCCAGCCAAGACCCCTGGCCGCGTTGCGCCTTTTGACAAGGGCTACGGCCATTGCCTGCAAGGCGCGCCTTGCCAGGAACCTTGGCTGGCACGCTGAAATGCGACGAATTAACCGGACAGGACACTAGCTGGTGGCAACCCCGCGATACAGATCCACCACCCGCTCGCTCTGCTGACGGCGCACGAAGTCCAGGGTGGCCCTGGAAATCTGGTAATCTTCCGAGTCGCCCGGCGTATTGCGGCAGTGTTCAAGAATCACCGCATACAGGAATTTGAATGCGTCCCGCGGCTGATGCATCTGATCCAGCGCCTCGATCAGGTAGGAACTCTTCACATCGTCATCGAACATGGCATCAAGCGGCGTGTACTCTTCTGAAGTCTGGCAGTTTTTGAAGCGCCAGGAGCACAGGTCGTACAGGGTGGTACCGGTCCACTTGAGAGGATTGACCACGTTCTGCTTGTCCAGTCTCGCCTGACGTTTGAATTCCATGTCTTCCGAGGCCAGCAGGTGGCTGAGCTCGATGGGCAGCAGCATTTTGATGCCCATGCTTTCCTGCTGCAGAAACTTGTTGTTGAGCATCGGCCACACCAGCAGCTTCATCCGCTTGGCATCGCCATTGACCAGCACCGGCTCATCCACGCGGTCCATCAGAACGATGATGCTGGAATAACCAAAGTCCCGGATCACGTCAAGAAAGCGGCCGGTCAATTCATAGCGGCTGTCCTGATCGATTTTGGCGGGAAACAGTTGTGCCGCATTGTCCACCTTGCGGAAATTCCACAAATGATGGGCAGTTTCCCCCTTGTCGCGGATCACCACGCGGATTTCCCGGCCCAGCTGCCGCCCGCGCCGTGAATTGCGCCATTCGCGCATGATCCACCAGCCACCCAGCAGTACCGCGGCACCGATGCCCAGCACCGTTCCCGCCATCCATTGCAGACCCGGCTCAGGCAGAAAACTCCAGCCGATGCCACCGACCACGCCGACTACCGCAGCGATGACAAAAAACAGGCCGTGCCGGGCCCGGTCCCAGGCGGTTTTCATCTTCAGGGTGCGCAGCAGCCGCTGCCAGCGATCCGCTGCCTGGGCATGCTTGGGGTAATCGTAAAGCAGTGCCAGAGCGGCCAGATTCATGCGCTTCTGCAGATCCATTTTCTTCAGGATCCTGGCCATATCCTTGGACGTCGCCTTGTCATCGGCGTCCAGCGCCTCATCGAGCAGCTTGGTCACTGCCAGCGACAGGATGGCGTCCTGGTGGTCAGCCAGGCGAATTGACTTCATGATCTTTTCGCCATCGTTGGTCTTCATATGACGGGCCAGCCGATCGAGCATCGGATTCAGCTCCTCATAACTGACCACGAAGACCTGACCTTCATCGCGACTCTGATTGTAGTCTTTGAGCTTGCGCTGAATCATCAGGCGGATCGCAGTTTTGCCACTGCCTTTCTCACCGAACACGATGGTCGTGCCCGGATTGCCGGGATCACCGTAAATCTTGGTGAAATCCGGGTGAGTGATGGCGTCTTTCAGCATCCGGTTGTAGACAGCATCGTTCAGTGCCTCTTCGGCCTGAAACGGGTGTTCTCTGAGATGCCAGTGGTCGAAAAATCGCTGCAGGTCCATTTGAGTCTATCCGCAAGGTGTAATCAGGAACGCCGACGACCCGGGTTATTTTCCCGCTTCGAGCCTGTCCGGCCGGGGTGGATTGGTCGTTATGGCTTGTTGTAGGGGCCTAAAGGTATCCCTGCAGCCAGGTTTTGTCCAGCGCCCAGATCAAGGATAGGGGATTAAGACCCGCCGGCAGCCTGGTTTTCACAACCGGTCCTGGTGTTCAGCCATCCAGCAGCATCGAAAACAGAGGGATCTCAGTAGCTTACCCGGGTTCCCTCGTTGATGAGATCGGAAGGAAACACCACCACGGTGTCGCCCTCCTCAACGCCATCGATAACCTGGGTGTAATCGCGCCCCCGTGAACCGATGAGCAGGGCGCGTAACTCGGTACGTTCGTCCTCCACCACAAAGGTATTCCAGCCATTGGAACGCTGAAAAATCGCGCTGGTGGGAATGGTCAGGACATCCTGGCCCTGCCAGGTGACGATCGCCACCTCGACGCGGTATTCCGCACCGATATTATCAGGAACGTTCAATAATTCAGCGATAACGTTGACTCGCTGTTCCTCGACGCCCAGGGCGGAGATCTTGGTGAAGGCTTCCGGCTCGATATACTGGACTACGGCATCGATGGTGAAGTCTCCACCCCAGCCGCTGACCCGCACCGGATCGCCTGGTTCCACTTTGACCGCGTCCTGGGTGAGCAGATCGACCACTATCTCCAGACTGTCGCGATTGCTGATCTGGAAGATGGGCTCGCCAGCCTGAAGGACCCGTTCATTTTCCTCGAAAACCCGGTACACGGTCCCCTCTGAGGGCGAATGAATATCGACAATCTCTGTGCCTGGCTGCGCGGAACCTCCGACACCAATGAGATAGGACCTGGCGCTTTCTATCTCGGAAGCGGCTGCCTGAAGATTCGCCCGGGCTGCCTCGACCCTGGCTTCACCGGCGTTGACCAGCTGGCGATAGGTTTCGACCTCCTCGGCGCTGGTGAGACTGTCGGCGAACAGCGTCTCCCGCCTCTGCAGCTCAGTGCGATTCCGGTTCAGGGAGCTGCGTGCCTCTTCCAGGGACGCTTCGGCCGCGGCATGGCGGGCTTCGGCGGTAGTCAGGTTGGCCTGTGCCAGCGCTATCGTGCGCTGGTCCTGAGGGACTGGCGCGATGCGGGCGATAACCTGCCCCTCGGAGACCCGATCGCCTTCATCCAGTTCGGTCCGCAATAGCCGGCCCCGAATCGGCGCGGTAACCAGGTAGGGTCGGTGGGCCCGGGTGCGGCCCTGCTCCTCAACGGTTTCCGCGAACGGCTGTCGCTGGACCCGGGCGACCTCCACCAGTTCCGGCTGGGGTTGCAGGACGAAGATGGTTGCTGCAATCAGCAGCACCAGGAATCCGCCCCCCAACCATCTGGGTATCATCTTCATCCGGGGAACCTGCCTTGACCGGCCGAACCATGCCGGCGCCAGGTCGCCTTGTCAGTGAACTTGTCTGAAGGCCAGAGCAATTTCATAATCAATCAGCGGTTCCCTCGGAGTTACTCCCGGGTTTTCAGGACTTCCACCAGCTCGATCCGGTCGAGACGGCGGCGCACCGCCAGGCCACTGGCTGCCGCGGCGACACAGATCAGAATAGCCGACAATATATAGGTTCGGGGTTCGGCAATAAAGGGAATCCGGTAAATATCAGTCTGGATTCCCTGGGTGATGGCATAGCTGAGACTGTAGCCGATGAGCCAGCCAAGGGGAATCGCGAACAGGGTTATAATGGCCTGCTCACCGAGCAGCAGAATCGCCACTTCGCGACGATGGAATCCCATAACCCGCAGACTGGCCAGTTCCCGGCCCCGTTCCGACAGAGAAATACGGGCCGCGTTATAAATCACCCCTACCGCGATGACCGCGGCAAAGCCGAGCAGAAAGCCGGCCGAAATCAGTATCCCCTCGGCCAGCTGATCTTCAAAGGATTGCAGCATGTTGGCCGGTGAAGCCACGCCGGTCACAGCAGGAACCTGTTTCAATTCCCGGAACAGATCGTTGAGGCGCTGGTCATCCACCGCCAGGTAGGCGCCGGATATGACATTGGGTTCCTCACTCAGGTCCCACAGCGACTGACGGCTCATGTAAGCCGAGATACCGAGAAAGTCCTCGATGACACCGGTGACCCTGGCCCGTGTGGTCTTGCGCTTTCCTTCCAGTATCTCGACGATAACCTCGTCCCCGGTAGTCACCCCGAGTCGTCCGGCCAACAGCGAACTCAATATCACGCCGGTGCTGGGAACCGGGACTTCATTGCCATTCGCATTGACGATACGCCGCAGCCGTCCGTTGATCTCCATGCCCTGAATGGCAATTTCCTCGTCGCGATGACCGAATCGCAGCCGGGCCGGCAGATAGCGATAAGTCTCGACCCGGTTGACACCGTCCAGGTGCGCCAGGTCGTGAACCACCTTGTCGGACAGGATTTCCCGGAAGGTCAGGGTCAGATCCTCGCGCTGGATCAGGCGGAACTGCAGGTCCATCATGAAGTTGACGCTGTCGAACATGAAAAAGCCGATGGTGAGAATCGCCACCGACATCGCGACCCCCAGTGAGGAGAAAAATCCCTGCACCGGTTTGCGCTCCACATTACGCAGAATCATCCGCCCATTGGGACCAAGCAGCCGGCCCAGGCCCAGCGATTCAAAGAGTCCGGGTTTGAAGCGGGCCGGCGCTTCCGGCCGCATGGCTTCAGCCGGCGGCAGCAGAATGGCGCGCCGTACCGCGGCCATGGCGCCGCCGATGGCGCCTAACACACAGGCGAAAAAGGCAAACACCAGCAATGAAGGGGTCAGTCGGTAGCGGAGATTGGGCAGATCGAAGTACTGATCGTACATGCCGATATAGGCATCTCCCAGGTACACACCACCAATGGCGCCAATTGTCCCACCAATAAGCACGGCAACCACGGCAAACATCAGAAAATGCATTCCCACTTCGCGGTCGGTGTATCCGAATGCCTTGAGCACGGCAATCTCACCACGCTGTGTCGATATCATCCGTCCCAGCACCAGGTAGAGAAGGAACACCGCAACACCGAGAAAGATAATTGGAATGGCCGCACCGGTCACCCGGTTGGAATCCAGTTCCGCCTGCAATATCTGGTGCGATGCCTGGTCACGGCGGGGATAGGCACCGAGCCCTCCGAACGGCTCCAGCAGATTGTCGAGCCGGTCGATCACCGCGTCCTGGTTGGCATCCGGAGTGAGGGTGACGAACACCTCGTTAAAGGCACCATCCATATTATAGGCAGGACCCAGGATCTCGCGGCTGGCCCAGAGAATGCCGTAACGATCGTCCTCCGGATACAGGGCGCCGGGCGGAACCGCATAGGAATGTTCGGCGGAAATGCCGATACCGACGATATCCAGCTCCCGGGCCCGGCCATTGATGATGACGCGAATGGAATCCCCGGGAACGAATTCCCTGGCAGCGGCGAAATTCTCGCTGACGATCACCTCGTCCGGGGCACCGGGCACGATATAGCGACCCTGTCTGACGATGATGTCGTTAAGCTTGGGGCGGCCGACCTCCGGCAGGGAAACGAAGCGGCCCTGGGCGGGAATACCGCTGTCGTCCAGGTCCAGGGTGGCCAGGAATGTCACCCGGCTGTCAGCCGCATCGACCCCGGGAATGGCTTCAATCTTGGGCAGCAGGGACAGTGGAGCCCGCACCAGTGGCGCCCAGACGTCTGCAAACCGGGTACTGGAATAATATTGCTGCTGCGCAGTGACCAGGGACTCATAACTCCCGCGCATGGTGACCACCGACATGATGCCGGATGCCACCACCAGGGCGATGGAGATAACCTGGCCCTTGAGGTGCCACAGTTCCCGCAGCAGTTTCCGGTTAAGTGCCAGCATCAGGACCTACCACTCGATAGCTTCCACGGCCATGCGTTTTTCGTTGACCACGCGCTCGACGATTTCCCCGCTGCTCATCCTGATCACTACATCTCCCAGATTACCGATGGCGGCATTGTGGGTGATAATGGCGGTAGTGGTGCTGGTTTCACGATTCACGTGGTCCAGCACACCCAGCACCAGCTGTCCGGTTTTTGCGTCCAGGGCCCCGGTCGGTTCATCGCAGAGCAGGATCTGTGGACGCTTGGCAATGGCCCGGGCGATCGCCACGCGCTGCTGTTCGCCACCGGACAACTGGGAAGGGAAATGGTCCAGTCTATCGGACAGGCCGACCAGTTCGAGGGCCTCTGCCGGCGCCATCGGATCGGCGCAGATATCGGTGACTAGCGCCACGTTCTCCCGGGCGGTCAGGCTGGAGATCAGGTTGTAAAACTGGAAAACGAAACCAACGTGGCTGCGCCGGTATTCGGTCAGCTGGCGGTCGCTGAACTGGCTCAGATCCTGGTTTCGATAGCGCACTGTTCCACTGGTGGCAACATCCAGCCCGCCGATGATATTCAGCAACGTGGATTTGCCGCTGCCGGAGGCACCCAGCAGCACGGTCATCTGCGCTTCGAACAGATCCAGATCCACATGCTTCAGCGCCTGCACGGTAATCTCCCCCATCGGGTAGTCCTTGCAAAGGTCCCGAACCTGAAGAATTGCCGTATTTTCTGCGTCGTCGGACATGCCGCCGCTTCCCTCAAGTGCCAGGCTCTACAGGTTTTGTGCAGGCCTCATTGCATTGACCTCAAAGTAGCAGCCTCACAGTCCCACCCTGGTAAATTCATCTCTGTTCCTGCATCGATTGACCGAACCCCCGGTCACTGGCAGTGCTATAACTGGTTTGCATGTTGACTGATGATACTCGAGTAGCTAACTTCGAGGCTACACGCGCCCGAACAGGCTGGTACCTTTTTCCCGAGACCCTGAACCTACCGGAGCTCATTTGCTGAAATTCGAACACATCGTTCAGATCAATGATCCTGACGATGCAAATATTAAACCCCTGACCCGCGCCGAGTTGTGGGAAGGATTGCTGTTGCGGGCCCGGGATCCGGGCAAATTCAATGCCGCCCTGTCCTGCCGGCTGGGCGACGAAAACCACGACGGGTTTGTGCGTTATATTCAGGCCGGCGAAACCGAGTTCCGGGAACGCGTGACACTCACCTTTCAGGAACGCATCGAAACAGTTATCAGCGGTTCCGACCAGCCACTTCACGCGGAGAGCGAAACCATCATCGAAGAACCCGCGGAGGGATACCTGTTTGTCAGGTTTATTTATCGTCGGGATCTTGAGGACAGTCCGGAAGGGGAAATGGTTGGTGAGCACCTGAAATCCGCCTACTTTCATACCGACATCGATGCGATCGCCCTGATACGAATGCTGGCCGAGGATGAGCTGCTAAGCTGTCGCCCGTGCTGAATTTTTAGACCATTCGTTCCTTAAATAAGCCCGGCACGACAGATTATAAGTGATCCGCCGAGATCCTGACCGGTACCCGGCGCGCTCCCCAGTCACCGGGCCGGGCCGCAAAATGTCCGGCTATACCTGTCCCGCAATTCTCACACCGGCCCGCGCCGTCCAGGTGCCATTCCCCCAATTCGTACCAGTCCCGCTCGATAACCAGATGCTTACAACCGGGGCACCAGGTGCTGCTGCCATCACGATCATGGACATTTCCCGTGTACACATAATGCAGGCCATTGGCGATGGCAATCTGCCTGGCCCGGATCAATGTGCTGTGCGGCGTGGGACCGATGTCACGCATTTTCCAGTCGGGATGAAAAGCGGTGAAATGCAGCGGCACATCGGTGCCCAGCCGGTCCCGGATCCAGCCGGTCATGGCGTCCAGTTCCGAATCACTGTCGTTCCTGCCGGGAATCAGCAAAGTAGTAATTTCCAGCCAGACATCGGTCTCCTGTTTGATGTACTGCAGGGTTTCCAGAACATTGTGCAGATGGCCGCCGCACAGTTCGTAATAAAATTCCTCGCTGAACGCCTTGAGGTCAATATTGGCGGCATCAATGTTGCTGAAAAACCGTTCACGGGGAGCTTCGTTAATAAACCCGGCGCTCACCGCAACCGACTTTATGCCCTGCTCACGACAGGCCTGTGCAGTGTCCACGGCATATTCCAGAAAGATAACCGGATCGTTATAGGTAAAAGCAACGCTCTGACAGTTCATGCGCTTCGCCGTCGCCGCCAGGTCCCCGGGGCTGGCCCGGTCTGCCAGGGTATCCATGTGACGGGATTTGCTCATGTCCCAGTTCTGGCAGAATTTACAGGCCAGGTTGCAGCCGGCCGTGCCGAATGACAGAACCGAACTGCCAGGGTAAAAGTGATTCAGGGGCTTTTTCTCGATCGGGTCTATGCAGAAACCGCTGCTCCTTCCATAGCTGTACAACACCACCTCGTTGTTCTGTCTTCCCCGTACATAGCACAACCCCCGTTGCCCCTCCCTTAACCGGCAGAAGCGCGGGCACAGGTCGCATTGCACCCGCCCGTCGTCAAGACGATGCCAGTAGTGGGTTGGATGAGTGAGAGGTAATGTTGTCATGGAGCGAAGTGTTGGCTCTTCCCGTTAACGGCGTGCTGTCAGAAAGCCGGTCTCCGGCCGCTGTATCTGTGTCGATACCGCGGGTTGATGACCGAATGGTCAGGTGAAGGGACATGTAAAGTGTTATTCACTGACCCTTGAATTAGCCGGCTGGCGAAGCCATATAGGAGGATATATATGTGGGCTTACCCTGCAAATTCAATCTTTCCGCGTCAAGTGCCGGACCTGAGGCCGCAGTATGGAGATTCGACAACCCGCCGTCGCAGGTGCTTTTTACCCTGACGATCCCGGACGTCTGACCCGAGACCTGACCGCCATGCTGGAAGCGGCAGAGTGCGGCGTGACCGATCCATTGACGATCAAGGCGCTGGTGGTTCCGCACGCCGGCTACGTGTACTCAGGTCCGGTGGCCGCCTCCGCTTACAAACTGCTCCCGGCCCGTCGTCATCAGATTAACCGCGTTGTGCTGCTGGGGCCCAGTCATCGGGTTGCCTTCCGCGGAGTCGCGGTTCCCAGCGCCGAACAGTTCCGCACTCCGCTGGGAGATATCCCGCTGGATGGTGAAGCCTTGCAACGCATCCTGACTTTGCCGGGTGTGGTGCAACGGGATGATGCTCACGACCGGGAACACAGCCTGGAAGTCCAGCTACCGTTCCTGCAGACGGTGCTGGCCGATTTCCGACTGGTTCCACTGGTCGTCGGTGATGCCGACCCGGAACTTGTGACGGCGGTACTGGAGGCACTGTGGGGTGACGCGGAGACACTGATTCTGATCAGTTCCGACCTCAGTCACTATCTGCCTTATGAACTGGCCAAGCAAGTCGATGGGCAGACCAGCCGTCTCATTGAACAGCGCAGGCCCCCGCTTGGCGGCAATGAGGCCTGTGGCTGTCGCCCTTTGAACGCGTTACTGCGAATTGCCGGACAAAAGGGATTGCAGGTACGGACCCTGGATCTGAGGAATTCAGGAGATACCGCGGGCTCCAGGGACCAGGTGGTAGGGTATGGCAGTTATGCATTCTGTCAGTAATTTCGATGCCGGTCATGGCCGGCTGCTGCTGACTATGGCGCGCCGCTCCATAGAACATGGACTGACCCGGGGCGAACCCCTGCGGGTGGAGGTGGAAGACCAGCCCGCCGCACTGCAGCAGCCCGGGGCCTGTTTTGTCACCCTTCACAAGGAGGGACAGTTGCGCGGCCGCATCGGCAACCTCAACCCGGTTCAGCCCCTGGTCTGCGACGTGTCGGAAAATGCCTACAGTGCCGCCTTTCGTGACCCGCGATTTGTCAGAGTGCAAAACGGAGAAATGGCGGCCCTGCAGATCGAAATTTCAATTCTCACGCCTCGGGAAACCGTGTCCGTCGACTCGGAAGCCGAGCTGCTGCAGAGTCTGCGTCCCGGAATCGATGGCCTGGTGCTGGAGGAAGGGGTTCTGCGTGCCACTTTTCTGCCGGCCGTCTGGGAGCATCTGCCGGATCCACGGCGATTCCTGCAGCAGCTGAAACTGAAAGCCGGCCTGCCGAAGGACTACTGGAGCTCAACGCTCAGAATTCACCGCTACCGGACCGTCAGCGTTGAGGACTGAGTGCTTTCCGGGCCACCTGCACCCCGCTGACAACTCTTCAGAACGAAAGTTCATCCCCTGCCATGAAATTGGTTTGCCTGATACTTTTTTTGACACAAACAAATAAGCGCATGGCGGCCTTGAGTTTCTGAAAAAATACAAATAATATTATTTAAATACAATAGGTTATATAACAACCCTCTCAACCTGACTGCGCTGTGTCATAAGCATTTCCTTCCAGCCCAAAACTATTATTGATCGCTCCTTCAATTAATTATTTACTCCTACATTATTTGGATTAAACTGCGCGCGAAACATCTGATAACCAGAATGTTTTGATCTCTATCTGACAAATAAAGACACGTGTCACTCGTTTATCTGACTGCCCCCGCCTGGCTTTACCGGTAGGTTATCCGGATCAACAGGTTCAGTGGGGACAGGCGTAATTGAGAAACTAAAAACTGGAGAGAAATATGCAATCTAGAAACCCACACAAACGCAGTCTGCTTTGTGCGGCCATCTCCCTGTCCCTTCTGCCCCTGGCAACTCCCTCATTTGCCCAGGAACCGGAAGTGGAAGAAGTGGTCGTAACCGGTTCGTTCATTCGCCGCAGTGAAGGCTTTACCCAGGCTTCCGCGGTAACCCAGCTCAGCGCTGAAGACCTGCAGGACCAGGGTACCCTCAACATCGGTGAGGTGGTGCAGAACCTGGCTTTTGTCAACGGTGCTGCATCCTCTATTACCAATACCATTCAGGGTACCGACTCCCGCTCCACCAGTATCGACCTGCGTGGCCTGGGTGCCAGCTCTACACTGACCCTGATGGATGGCAAACGTCTGGTCAACCAGAACGTCAACGCGCTGATCCCGACCATCGCCATTCAGCGCATGGACATCGTGGCCGATGGCTCCGCGGCTCTCTACGGTAACGAAGCGGTGGCCGGCGTGGTCAACTTTGTCCCCTACAAGTCCTATGACGGCTTCAAGATCGACACCTATGCCGAGCAGGATTCCCGCGGCGACTACGACGAGCACTCCATTCAAATGCTGTGGGGCGGCGAGATAGGCGACCTGGACGTGGTCCTGGCCGGTCAGTTCCGTTCCAACAGCCGGCTGGGCTGGGACGAGCGTAACGAGTTGGCCAATACCGGCCTGGTATTCTCGTCCAACGCGCCGGGGAATACCTACAAGCCGAATCGTGATGCTAACGGTATGTACACCGGGGATGTTACGAATACCCCCGATCCTGCCTGTGTCCCGGCTTCCCAGCGGACCAGTTACTCGGTAAACGAGATTAACAACAAGTTCGGTATGAACCTGGGCGGCAACTGCTGGTTCGACTTCGGCGACAACCGCAGCTACCGCGAACCGACCGATACCACTCAGTTCTTCGCCAATGCCACCTGGGATGTCAGCGATACTTTGACTCTGTCTGCCCAGGCCTTCCGCAGCCGCCTGGCCGAATTGAGCTACACTTCCACCTCCAACCCGGGTAACTCCCGTATTGGTGAATTGCCCGTGGTTCGTGGTGAGATCCCCGGTAACCCGTTCTGGGCCACCGATTCTCTCGGCAACCAGCTGTACGGCGTGGACATGAACGGCGACGGCGTTCCTGATCGTGGCTCTCAGGACCTGAATGGCGACGGTCTGCCCGACTATATCGTGTCCGGCATCAACAATAATGGCATCCCGCTGCACGAAGACGTGCGCATGCGTACCCTGCGGCCCATCAACAAGTCTCACCGTCCGTCCGACGGCCACAGCCCGGACATGGACAACCTGTCCCAGAGCAACGACTGGACCACGCGCTATACGTTCCAGGCTGACTTCCAGGTTCCCTTTATCGAAGGTTGGGAAGGGTTTGCCTCTTACACGCATAACTCTGAAAAGTATCGCTTCATGTCCAACCAGAACTACGACATCGAAGCCATGAAGCAGGGCCTGAACTGCGACGTGGTCAATGACCGCGAAGCCTGTTACAACCCGTTCTACGTGACCGACCAGGCCAACCAGAACAGCCTGCAGGTGATGAACGCCATCGCCGCCCGCGACAAGGAAGAGGAATACGACCAGCTGGACGTGATCGATATCGTCTTGAACGGCGAGATTCCACTGGGCGGATTCGAATTGCCGGGCGGCCCGATCGGCGCAGCCGTCGGCTACCAGCGTCGTGAAGACTACTACCGCAACGTGCCTTCCGCTGTGGAACTGGCCGGTGACACCTGGATCGGCGGTACCGCTCAGGAAGTGATCACTTCCGGCAGCCGTTACGTCGACGCCTACTTCGCCGAGCTGGCAATTCCGGTCCTGCCGTCAGTGGAGCTCACTGCCGCGGTACGTACCGAGGACTTCAGTTCCGGCCAGAAGTCGACCGACCCGAAATTCGGCGTCACCTGGGCGGCAACCGACTGGCTGACCCTGCGGGCCACCACCGGTGACGCGTTCATCGCACCGAGCCTGACCCAGCTGTTCGACCCGATCAGCTGTGGCCTGTCCACGGTGACCGACCGCTTTGGTCCGTTCTCGGCGTTCACCACCGCCTGTTCCGGCGGTAACCCGAACCTGCAGAACGAGACTTCGACGTCCCAACAGCTCGGTTTCGACCTGGCGTTCGACAATGTACTGGGCGGCAGCCTCGATTTCTCGCTGACCTGGAACAACACGGATTTCGAGAACCGGATCGTTGCCCAGAGCGGCCAGCAGAAGATGGAAATTGAATACTTCAACTTCCAGCAGGCCACCGGTTTCAGCGGCGACGGCCGAACTGCGGCGACCCAGCCAAGTCAAGCGCAGTTGGAAGCCTGGATAGCCGATCCGCGTTCAGACAAGGACATCATTCGTGATCCGGACGATATCTACACCATACTGCAGGTCAACGGGCTGGGATCCGCCAATGCCGAAAGCGTGGAAGTGACCGCTTACGACATGCAGGGCACCTACCGTTTCAGCCTCGACAACATCGGTGATTTCCGTATCGGGCTGCAGGCCACCTTCATCGACGAGTTCCTGTACCAGGACGACCCGGCCCAGCCGATCGTCGACGGTGCCGGCAACTACAACGATTTGACCGGTGCCGCACCGGAACTGCCGGAGTGGAAGGCCAACCTGACCACCAGCTGGACCAGTGGCAACCACTCTTTCGTGGCCATTACCCGCTACGTGGATACCGTCAATAATTACGACGGCCCCACCTACACGTTCATGCGCTTCTTCGGTGGTACCACTGACCGCAGCACCATCAAGGAGATCCGCGCCTGGACCCAGATGGATGTCAACTACACCTACCGCGGACTGAACGTCTTCGACGGTGAGTTGTCCTTCACTGTCGGCTCCCGCAATGTGTTCGACCGCGAGGCTCAGAAGACTCCGGAATTTGCCGGTGTCGCCGGTGCCCTGCAGGATCCGATGGGCCGCAGCATCTACGCACGACTGGTTTACGACTTCTAGACTGGATTGCGCGTAATTACGCGTTATCTGAAAAAGAACAGTGAACCAGCGCTTCATGGACGAAGCAATGCACCGATTGCCACAGGAAGTGGCAAGCCAGATAAAGAGGGCTCCGCTTGGAGCCCTCTTTTTTTGTGCGGGTATTCTGCCAGGAAACCGGGGGTTTGAAGCGCGGGGTCTCGCTGGTTACTCTGCACCAATAGTGTTATCCTGACAGGCCGGAGGTTCGGGACACAACCCTGCCTTACGAAACCTCCTGCACCACCCACGATAATGAAAACAACACGAGTGACACGCCGGAAGGAAAGCTTCAGGGGCCGGTTCCGCTACTGCCTGTGTGTAAAATTATCAGCCAGTTGAATTGGTAATGTCCTCCTGTACACCTCAATCAGGCCCGCACAATGCCTGCAGAAAATTGTAAGAAAAGTTTGCTGGAAAGAAAAAAGCAGTAGAGAGAAAAAGAATTAGAGAGAGAAGCGAAGAAGTGAAGAAGTAGAGAACAGGGAAAGAGAGAAAGAAAGAATGAAGGTGTCATCCGAACAGCAGTGGTTACAAGGCGGGTCAGGGTCCAACCCGGCTGCCGATCAGACCGAAGGAGGTCGAATGCAGAAATTAAGTACTATTCTGGGCAAACTGGCGATTCCGGCCATCGGTTTTGCCTTCGCCAACCTGTCACTGGCGCAGGGAGTTCCCCTGCCAGTGGAGTTGTTACCTCTGGGCAAGGACATCGGCATCCAATCGGGCCAGACTGTCACACCCGCCTATGAAGGCTGGTATGAATTACCTGACGGCAACATTGCCCTGTCGTTCGGTTATTACAACCGCAACACCGAGCAGGTTCTGGAAATTCCAGTGGGTCCTGCCAACCGGATCATCGGTGCGGCCGACGGGTCCCCGAATCAGGGTCAACCGACCCGTTTCGAAACCGAGCGGCACTGGGGCGTCTTTACCGTGGTGGTTCCGGCCGACTACCAGGAACAGGTTGTCTGGCACCTGGAAAACCAGGGCAAGACCTTCCATATTCCCGCCAATCGCAAAAATGAATACGTGATCGATGCGATTGCCGGCGACGCCAACGGCAATTATCCACCGCAGATAAAATTTACCGAGAACGGTCCAACCGGTCAGGGTCCTGCCGGTGTCACCAGTGACACCCTGCAGGCTAAGGTCGGCGAGCCCCTCACCGTCAATGCCTACGTCAGCGACGACGGCGCCGGCAGCGGCCTGGCCGCCATGTTCCTTGGTGGCGGCAACGCCAAACCCCCGGTGACTCTTACCTGGCTGAAGCAACAGGGCCCTGGAAAAGTGATGTTTTCCGAGTCAACTGCCAGAATCCCGGTAGACGGGGCCTGGACCAGCACCGAAGTGACCTTCGACAAACCGGGCGACTACCTGCTGCGAGCCCGATTGAACGAGTTTACCGGTATGGAAATGGCCGGGCACGCGCAGTGCTGCTGGACCAACGGCTTTGTAAAAGTCAGTGTAAGTAATTAGTTAAGGTGCTGGCTCAATTTGATAATCGGGTTTGGTGGATGGGGATGTGAGCACTCACTGTGCCTGAGGATCGCAAACGCACGTCCATGTGCGCGACCGCCAGGGATGGCGGAAGTGCGGAAAACGCAGGAGCAGTTATTCCGCCTCGTTCTCGACGTCCCTGTCTCGAACGTCCTCATTCACAGTGAGTGCTCCCACCCTTTGGACAATAGTGAAGCGTTCAAATTGAGCCACAAACGAATAGCGAGTAGAGTGTTGTATTAGAGAGGGCTAATACGCCTTCAGGAGGTAAAGTCAGATGTTCGGAATCGAGCGAAAAGACCGGCAGGGTAAAATCAGCCTGCTGCAAACAAGTGTCGTAGCCTGCCTCGCCGCACTGGCGTGGCCGGTGCTGGCACAGGAAGAAGCCAGCGAAATCCAGCGGGAAGTGACCTGGGCGCGTGACGTGGCGCCTATTTTTCAGGAAAAGTGCCAGGAATGTCACCGGCCCAATTCCATTGCCCCCATGTCACTGCTGACCTACGATCAGGCCAAGGTGTTTGCCCCGGTGATCCGCTATCGGGTTGCCAACCGGGTCATGCCGCCCTGGCATATCAATCCGGAAGTGGGTATTCAGGATTTTGCCAATGATCGTGGCCTCACGCCGGAAGAGCGTGCGCTGATTATCGCCTGGGCCGACCAGGGCGCTCCTCAGGGCGATCCGGCCATGGAGCCGGCACCACGCAAGTTTAACGACGCTCTGGTTTGGCGTCTGGAAGATGAGATGGGCGGTCCGCCGGACCTGACAGTGTTGTCCGAGCCCTTTGATCTGGCTGCCACCACCCAGGACAAGTGGTTCCGCCCGATTACCCCGACCGGTCTGACCGAAACCAAATGGGTAAAGGCCATCGAAATTCGTCCGGTCACTCCGGAAAGCCGCAAGGTGGTGCACCACTCCCTCGCCTTTCTGCTGCAGCAGGACGATAACAAGGCGGGGCTGCCGGAAGGCGTGGACCTGCAGTTCGGTCCCAGCCTGTTCATGGAATGGGCGGTCGGTAAGGCCGGTCAGATTTTCCGACCCGATACCGGCAAGCTGATGATGCCCGGTTCCCAGATCATGTGGGAAATGCACCTGCACGCCAATGGCGAGCGGGTTCCTGCTGCCCAGGTCGAATTGGGTGTCTGGTTCCACGACGAGCCTCCGGCTCATCGCACCATGCTGACCATGCTGGATGCCCAGGGACCACACAGCCTGGATATTCCGCCGGGTGAAATCGCCGTGACACGAGGCAATTTCGTGCTTCCTGCTCCGGCCCGACTGGAAAATTTCCAGCCCCACATGCACATGCGCGGCAAGGCAATGACCATGGAAGCCATCTATCCGGACGGCAACCGGGAAGTGCTGGCCTTCGTGGACAACTTCCAGTGGAACTGGCAGATCAACTACATCTTCGACGAAGACAGTGCGCCACTGGTACCCAAGGGCACCGTTATCGTGACCACTGCCTGGCACGACAATACGTCCAGCAATCCCTACAACCCGGACCCCAATCAGTGGGTCGGCTGGGGTGATCGGACCGTTGACGAGATGGCCCACAACTGGGTCGACGTGACCTATCTCGGCCAGGAAGAGTTCGAACGCCTGGTGGCCGAGCGCAATGCCAAACTGAACGCCTCCGGCTCCGACTGACGGTTCCGACCGGCGACACGAAACCCGGCGACGGCCCACCGCAAGGGGGGCCGCGCCGGGTTTTTTATTGCCTTCCCCCGTAATTTTTCAACGACTACCCTGCCTTTCTACTCCTCGAAATTTTTGGCCGTTCACCTGCGCAACAATTGGAATTCATCGATTTCGCGAAGCTACTCTGGACTTCCACCGGTTTGTAGTTTGTTTTAGTGCTCCTTTGATGCTGGAAGTAGTCGGGAGGGGGTGTTCGGTTTGTTTGCGTTTACTGAGAGATCTGCGACCGGAACGCGGAAGGGAGTTTCGGCTGCGGATCGCAATCGTACATCCTTGTACGCTCGTTTTCGGCGTCCCTGCCTCAAACGTCCGCAGCCGAAACTCCCTTCCGCGCTCTATCAACCTCCGCGAGCGTTGAAACAAAAACACAACCCGGCAAACGCCCTGTTTTATGCTCCGGTGAGTTGCTAGAATCCGCCGCTCAAACTTTTCCGTCTGCAAACCGGGGAGACCAGTGAGCGTGAATAACGGGCCATACCGCATTAGTAAACCAACTCTTCTGGCAGTCGCAGTTGCGACGGCTGTAACGAGCCTGACTCCGCTATACGCCCAGCAGGATACCGTCGAGGAAGTGCGCGTCGAGGCCAAGAGTTTTCGGGCGGTGCGAGTTGACACGGCGCCGGTGCTGGATGGTTCACTGGACGATGCGGTGTGGCAACAGGCGGCAGTAGTTACCGATTTCCACCAGACCCAGCCCGGCGATCATACGCCGACTTCCGAGCCCACCGAACTTTACGTGATCTATACCGAAGATGCGCTTTATGTGGGCGCACGAATGTACGACAGCAATCCGGAACTGATCGCGGCGCCGACTATCCGCCACGGCCAGGGACTGCCCTTTGACGATCGCCTGGTGATTATACTTGACCCCTTCAACCAGGGGCAGGCCGGCTACCGGTTTGAAACCAACCTCAATGGCGTCCGGCATGACTCGCTTTATGTCACGCCGACTTCTTTCAGCCTGGACTGGAACACAATCTGGGAGACCGCAACCAGTGTCGATGGCAACAGCTGGGTTGCCGAGGTGGAGATTCCCTTTAAATCGCTGCCCTTCGATCCCCGTGTAGACACCTGGGGGTTTAACTTCGGCCGCGGGATCCGGCGCCGCAACGAGGAGATGGCCTGGGTTTCGCTGAATCGCAATTACAATCCCACCATCATGGGTGAAATGACCGGCATGGAGGGCATGAACCAGGGCGTGGGACTGGATATCGTGCCGTCTGTCACCGCTATCCGTCAGCGCCGCTACAATCCGGCCGACAGCGAGCATTCGCTGGTTTCGTCCCTGGACGCATTCTATCGACTGACTCCCTCGTTGAATGCAGCGGTGACCGTCAATACCGATTTTTCCGCGGCCGACGTGGATAACCGGCAGGTCAACCTGACCCGGTTCAACCTGTTTTTCCCGGAACGGCGCGACTTTTTCCTCAACGATTCCGACCTCTTTACCTTCGGTAATATCGACCGCCTGGCCAGCAGCAACAATGCTGCCACCGGACCCAGCGGTCAGAACGGCAGGCCCTACTTCTCCCGTAAACTGGGACTCGCCGCCGACGGTTCACCAGTGGACATTCAGGCGGGCGGACGCATCAGTGGCCGGGTCGGCCGCTTCAACATAGGTACCCTGGCCATCCGCCAGGACTCCTATCACGATATCGACGCCAGTGACCTGCTGGTGGCACGCATGTCTGCGAACGTGCTGGCCGATTCCCGGGTGGGATTCATCTATACCGATGGTGATCCCACCTCCAATCAGGATAACCGGGTCATGGGCGCCGATTTTCAGTATGTGAACAATGAATTCATGGGCAACGAAATCCTGCAGGCGGATGCCTTCTATCAACAGTCCGATACACCCGGGCTTAATGGCGACGACGCTTCCTACGGATTCGGTATCCGTTACCCCCAGAGCGAGGGCTTCCGCGCCCGCATGGCCTATAAAGTCATCGAGGAGAATTTTTATCCGGCGATGGGCTATATCAACCGCTCTGATGTCGATGATCTGACTGCCGATTTCGGTTACACCCATTACTTCAGCAACAGCGACCTGCTGCAGACGGCATTTGCCGGCGTAGACATGCAGCGGATCGAGAACCTGGATGGCGGCCTGCAATCCGAGGTATTTGCCTTCCGCCTGCTGGAACTGGAAACCACCCGGCGCGATGCCATGAACCTGGCCTACTATACAAATCGCGAAGTGGTGCGAAGCCCGTTTACCATATACCGGGAGCCCGGCAAGGAAGTGATAATCCAGCCCGGCACTTATGATTTCAACGAGCAGGAAATCGGATTTACCTCGGCGGGACAACGGGAGTTTTCCGGTGGCCTGCGCGTTCGCAGCGGCGACTTTTTCAGCGGCGACCGGTTGAACGTCGGCAGCGATTTCAGCTGGAACCAGTCGCGCTATTTCCGCATGACCCTGAGTTATGACTGGAACGATATCGATCTGCCCCAGGGCGAGTTCATCACCCGGCTGGCCAGCGTCAACACCCAGGTGGCCTTCTCCTCCACTCTCTACTGGATAACGCTTGCCCAGTACGACAATATTTCCGAGGAGCTCGGCATCAACACTCGCCTGCAGTGGATACCCAGAGCCGGTCAGGAAGGCTTCATCGTATTGAATTACAACATGGAGGATCGCGACCGGAACAATACCTTCCACACCGGATTCAGCGATATCAGCATCAAGTTCCGTTACACGTTCCGCTTCTGAATCAATCCGGTGACAGGTCTTCCAGTTTGCGGTACAGCGAGCGCACACTGATTCCGGCTATTTCGGCAGCCTGTTCCTTGTCGTTGTCGTAAGCCTCCAACAGGGACTTGAGGTAATTGCGCTCATTGGTTTTCAGGTCGGTCCATTGGCTGGAAGGCTCGCCGTCGGCAGTATCGGCCTCCCTGGCAGCGCTCTGCAATTGCCCGGTACTGTCGTCTTCCAGACACTCCTCCAGCACATGACGGTCGATGATATTGGAATCCGCGAATACCAGGGCGCGATTGAGCAGGTTGCGCAGCTCACGAATATTGCCGCGATAGTGCAGGTCGCAAAGAATCCGCATGGCGGAATCGGTGACATGATACTCCTTACCCGAGGCCATCCGCGCCAGCAGGGTTTTCACCAGTAACGGGATATCCTCACGGCGTTGTTCCAGCGACGGCAGCTTGATGGGAAAGACATTGATCCGGTAATAGAGATCGGAGCGGAAAGTGCCGTCCTCCGCCATTCGGGCCAGGTTTTTGTGGGTTGCGCAGATCAGCCGGAAATCGGAGCTCTGAACCTCGGCGCTACCGACCCGGCGAAAAGTCCCGGTTTCCAGTAACCGCAACAGCTTGACCTGCATGGACAGGGGCACATCACCAATCTCATCCAGGAACAGGGTGCCGCCATTGGCCAGCTCCACCAGACCTTTCTTGTTGGCCTGGGCACCGGTAAATGCGCCTTTGACATGTCCGAACAGTTCGCTTTCGAACAACGCTTCAGTGAGCCCGGCGCATTCCAGTGTCACCAGCGGTTGATCCTTGCGCCGGCTGGCCATGTGGATGGCGCGGGCCGCCAGTTCCTTGCCGGTACCCGACTCGCCCAGCAACAGCACCGACGCCTCGGTGGGTCCCACCCTGGCCACCCTTTCCAGCATCCGATTGAATGCCGGACTGCGTCCGACAAACTCCTTCTCATCCACCGAGCCACTGGCCAGCGGCACCGGTTTCAGCAGTTCGACAAAGAAGTCCAGTTCCCCCTGGTCGTCATGGATGGGAATCATTTCCACGTCCACATGTTCCCTGCCGCGCGGGGTCTGGTGGATGTGCAGAACCCGTTCCCGGGATCCGGATTGCTGGACCGCCCGCAAGGGACAGTCTTCCCCGGCCTGATCGCAGGGCACCTGATAGCCGTGGGAAATCTCGTAGCAGCGGGGTCCGGTGTCCATCTCGATGTCGCCGAAGGCTTTGCGATAGAGCTGATTGGTGGCAAGGATCCGGTATTCGGATGAGACCAGAATGGCCGGACAGTCATAACCCTCAAGCATGTGAGTTAGCCCGGATGTGAGGGTGTTGCGATCGGAAGCAATCCTGTTCATAACTTGTCAGTTTCAGCAAAGTGGCTTGCCAAAAATGGCAGTCCAGCTGCTGAAAGTCAAGCAAACCCTACCCTTGCGCACGCACCGCAATAATTATTTTATATACATTACAGAGAGTTAGGGTTTGTCCTTCAATTTGGCACAGTTGCTGCAGTATTGAAACAGGTATTGACAGTAAGGTAACAGCCAGAAAACCGGGGTACCACCCCCTGCAGCGGAGAGACCAACATGAGCACAGAGATCAACCTTCAGCAACTGGCAGGCCTCAAGCCGGAAGTCCTGCCCTTCCTGGACAAGCAGACCAATACTTTTTCCTATATCGTCAGGGATCCCGATTCACAGGCCTGTGCGGTGATCGATTCGGTGCTCAACTTTGACTACCCGTCCGGTACCGCCAGCTATGAAGGTGCCGACGCGATCATCCGGCACATCCGCGACAATGACCTGCAACTGGAATGGCTCATTGAAACGCATGCCCATGCCGACCACCTTTCGGCTGCGCCCTATATCAGGAACGCCCTGGGGGGCAGAATCGCCATTGGCGAGCATATCGACAAGGTACAGGAGACGTTCGCGAAACTGTTCAATACGGGCTCCGATTTTGCCCACGACGGTTCCCAGTTCGATCATCTGTTCAAGGATAACGAGGTTTACCGGATCGGCAACCTGAACTGTCTTGCACTGTATACGCCGGGTCACACACCGGCCTGCATGACGCATCTGATCGGCGATGCCGCGTTCGTAGGAGATACCATTTTCATGCCCGACTCAGGAACCGCACGGGCGGACTTCCCCGGTGGTGACGCACGAATATTGTACCGTTCAATTAAGAAAATCCTGTCCCTGCCCGCCAGTACCCGGCTGTTCATGTGTCATGACTACAGCGAGAACCGGGAACTGGAGTATGAAACCACGGTTGGGGAAGAAGTGACCAACAACATCCACGTCAATTCCGGAATCGATGAAGACACCTTCGTGAAAATGCGCGAAGATAGGGATCGAGGTCTGGCTGTACCCAACCTGATTCTGCCGTCACTGCAGGTCAACATGCGTGCCGGTAACTTTCCCGATGCGGAAGACAATGGTAGGGTCTACCTGAAGTTACCTATCAATGCCTTTGTTTCCTGAGGGACAGTTATGAAACTTACCGAACTGGACAGCCAGGTTTCCGTCTCCGATCAGCTCGACATTTCCGACCTGACAGAACTGTTCAGAGACGGCGTCGAGATAGTGGTCTGCAATCGCCCCGACCGGGAAGCGGCAGATCAGACCGGGTTTGATGAAATATCCAATGCCTGTGAAACCCTGGGAATGGAGGCTCATCATATCCCCTTCTCCGGTGACGCTATCGAGGATCACCACGTCCAGTCGTTCCTGGAATTACTGCAGTCCGGCAGGAAAATACACGCTTACTGTAGATCCGGTGCCCGCTCCAGCAAACTGTGGGCGCAGGCCCGGACCCGGCAGGGAATGGATGCCGGGGAAATAATCCAACGAGCAGGGCGGGCCGGTGTCGATGTAAGCAACCACATCCGGAGTCCGCACTCCCAAGTCTGAGAGGATCGAGTCATGCAAAACAACATCAGTAGCGGTGACCAGTACGATATCGTCGTGGTAGGCGGTGGCTCCGGGGGAATCTCCGTTACCACCAGCCTGTTGAAACGCAATCCGGACCTGCGCATCGCCATCATCGAGCCGGCATCCGAACACTACTATCAACCTGGCTGGACCATGGTCGGCGGCGGTGTCTTCAAGGCACCGGAAACCCGCCGCCAGACCGGCGACCTGATGCCTTCCAAAGCCACCTGGATCAAGCAGTCGGCGGTGAGCTTTGCACCGGAACAGAATGAGGTGGAACTGGATGACGGCAAGCGGGTCGGTTACTCACAACTGATTGTCGCACCCGGCCTGAAACTGAACTGGGATGCGGTGGAAGGCTTGAGTGAAACACTGGGCAAGAACGGCGTAACCTCCAATTACCGCTATGACCTGGCCCCTTACACCTGGGAGCTGGTCCGCAACCTGAAGCAGGGCAAGGCAGTGTTCACCCAGCCGCCAATGCCGATCAAATGTGCCGGCGCGCCGCAGAAAGCAATGTACCTGTCTGCGGATCACTGGCTCAGGAGCGGTGTGCTCGGCAACATCCAGGTGGACTTTTTCAATGCCGGCGGTGTGCTGTTCGGGGTTCCTGCTTATGTCCCGGCACTGCAGTCCTATGTGGACAAGTACAATGCCAAGGTCCATTTCAATCACAATCTGGTGAAAATCGACGGAGCCGGGAAACGGGCCTGGTTCAAGTATAAGGATGCCGAAGGGGCGGAACAGCTTACCGAAGTGGAGTTTGACATGATCCATGTCTGCCCACCCCAGTGCGCACCTGACTTTATCAGCACCAGTGTCCTGGCGGACAGTGCCGGATGGCTGGACGTCGATCAATACACACTGCGCCACAAGAGTTACGCAAATATCTGGGGGCTGGGCGACGTCATGAATGCGCCGAATGCCAAGACCATGGCGGCGGTCCGCAAGCAGGTCCCGGTGGTCGCCCAGAATATTGTAGAGGTCATGGCGGGTCAGAATCCGTCCTGCGGATACGACGGTTACGGCTCCTGCCCGTTGACCGTGGAGCGCGGCAGAATTGTACTGGCGGAATTCGGCTACGGAGGCAAGCTGCTTCCCACTTTTCCACAGTGGGTGCTGGAAGGGACCAAACCGACCCGTGCCGCCTGGATTCTCAAGGCGCGCATTCTGCCGGACTTTTACTGGCACGCAATGTTGAAGGGGCGCGAGTGGATGGTGGCCCCGCAGAAACTGGAATCCGTCACCGGCTAGCCGAATCAGGCGAAGCCGGTAACGGCCACGAACAAACCGGAGCCCAGCAGGGGCAGACTTGTCAGCGTCGGGCCAATGCTTGCAAAGCTCCCCGGCTCCGGTTTCCACTTTAAACCAGATCGGAAGCAGGACCCAGGGGTTTGACCAGACTGATTCAGCCTGAATTGAGCTTGATCAAGGAGTTGTCATAACCGCTGCCTATAATCGCGCAGCAGAGCCACCGGCCCGGTGACCCCCGCCACGTCTCAAACCAGGATCAGGAGCCTGATGCACTGATGGAAGAAAAAATATCCAGATACCTGCTTTTCAGGACACTTTACGAGCCGAAGATCACTTTCGAAGTGTTGGCTGAAACCGACCCGTCTGCGTGGCGTGTATTCAGCAGTTACTCCGTGTGGCTGTTGCTGTTGCCGCCGCTCTTTTCCTGGATCGGTGCCTACAATTTCGGCTGGCGACTGGGTGCTTCGGAGCCGCTTGTCCTGACCCCGGCCACGCTGACCCTGATCAGTATCGCGTACTTTCTGACCCTGCTGTTCGGGTTCTATTCCACTGCCGTCATCAGTCGCTGGATGGCTTCCACCTATGGGGCAAGCTCCAGTTTCGGCCGCCACGTGGCGCTGATCACGATCGTCGGGCAGCCCCTGGCCCTGGCCAGCGTGGCGCACCTGTTTCCCAATGTATTTTTCAATGTGGTCGTCATGATTCCGGTGATGATCTGGAGCATGTACCTGCTTTATACGGGTATTCCCGTGGCCCTGCAGACTCCCCCTGAACGGGGTATGTTGATGGCATCGTCCCTGGTGGGCTGGTTGCTGGTAGCCGCGGTCAGCCTGCTGGGGCTGACCATGGGTCTCTGGGCCGCGGGTTTCGGCCCGGCGCTGGGTGTGTGAAAGGAACGTAACGAGATGAGTAGCGAAATGACAACCCAACCGCAGTATTACCATGACGAAATCGTCAAGCGCCTGGTCCAGTTCTCGGTGGCGTGGGCGGTGCTGGCCATGGCAGCCGGCGTGTTTGTGGCTGCCGAACTGTTGTGGCCGACACTCGATATGGGGCAGCCCTGGTTGTCCTTCGGTCGGCTGAGACCTCTCCACACCAATGGCATCATCTTCGGTTTCGGGGTTTCTGCGCTGATGGCGACGGCATTCTACAGCGTACAGCGTACTTCCCACGTGCCACTGTTTGCACCGAAGCTGGCCTGGTTCCTCTGCTACGCCTGGCAGCTACTGGTGCTGTCGGGTGGTCTGTCACTGCTGGCGGGAATGAACACCACCAAGGAATATGCCGAACTGGAATGGCCGTTCGATATTGCTATCGCCCTGCTGTGGGTAAGCTTCGGCATCGTCTTCTTCGGCACCATCAGCAGACGCAAGATCCGTCCGATCTATATTTCCAACTGGTTCTATGGCGCCCTGATCATTGTTATCGCCATGTTGCATATCGTCAACAACCTGGAATTGCCAGTCACCTGGACCAAGTCCTATTCGCTGTACGCCGGCGCCCAGGACGCCATCGTGCAGTGGTGGTACGGCCATAATGCGGTTGGCTTTCTTCTGACCGGCGGTTTTCTCGGAATGCTGTACTATTTCCTGCCCAAGCATGCGGGTCGACCGATCTGGAGTTACAAGCTGTCGGTCGTGGCATTCTGGGCCTTTACCTACAGTTATATCTGGGCCGGGCCCCACCACCTTCACTACAACGCCATACCTGAGTGGGTACAGTCGCTTGGCATGGTCATGAGTCTGGTGCTGCTGGCACCATCGTGGGCCACTCTGATCAACGGCGTGATGACGGTCAGCAGTGCCTGGGAAAAGTTGAAGACCGACCCGGCTCTGAAATTCATCGTGCTGTCCCTGGCATTCTATGGTCTGGCAACTTTTGAAGGCCCCATGATGGCCATTCGCAGCGTCAATGTGGTGAGCCACTTTACCGACTGGACGATCGGCCACGTACACTCCGGTGCGCTGGGCTGGAACGCGATGATCACCTACGGCACGTTCTATTACCTGATGCCCAGACTCGTAGGCACGGAGCTTTACAGTAAACGCCTCGCCAACGTGCATTTCTGGCTGGCCCTGGCCGGCACCATGCTGTACATCATCGCCATGTGGGCGGCCGGTGTTTCACAGGGCCTGTTGTGGCTGAGCCTTGATGAGACCGGCGAGCTGGCCTTCGGGTTCCGCGACATCATGAGCAGCATGGCACCTTATTACGGTTTGCGTCTGCTGGCCGGGCTGATCTTTCTCGGCGGCACTCTATTGATGGCATACAACTTTTACATGACCACCAGGAGCCGCAAAACAGTAAAAGTTGAGCCACCTGTCGTCGACCCGGCATTTGGAGTTGTCTGATGAACGCACTGAAACTGCACAAGAAACTGGAAGAAAACAACGCCCTGCTGATCTTCGGTATTCTGCTGGTTTCTTCCCTGGGTGGCCTGGTACAGGTCCTGCCCAGCGTGTACCAGGAATCGCTGCGCACCCCTGAAGCAAACACCCGGCCGTACTCGGCCCTGGAGCTGGCCGGACGGGATATCTACATCAGCGAAGGTTGTTCCACCTGCCACTCCCAGCAGATCCGTTCACTGGTAGCCGAGGTGGAGCGCTATGGCCCCTATTCCCGGGCCGGTGAATTTGTTTACGACCGACCGTTCCTGTGGGGGTCGAAGCGCACCGGTCCGGATCTGCATCGGGTGGGCGGTAAGTACTCTGATGACTGGCACCGGATCCACCTGGTCGATCCCCGCAGTGTGGTCCCAACTTCTATAATGCCGGGTTACCCGTGGCTGGCGGAAAAAGATCTGCGCAGTGACGATATTCAGGCGAAGCTTCGCGGCCTGCGTTCACTGGGGCATCCCTATTCAGACGAAGAAATAGAAAACGCACCGGCGCAGCTGGAAGGCAGGAAGCAGATTGATGCACTCATCGCCTACCTGCAGATGCTCGGCACCGGCTTCGTGGAACCGGAATCCGGTGCAGGAGATAGCAGCGAATGACAGCCTTTATTTTTCTTGGTGACATGCTGGTCATGTTTTTCATGATCGTGGTAGTAGTCTGGGTTTCAGTCTATGAATCCGACGAACGCATCGATTACACCGCATCAATTCCCCTGCAGGACGAGTCGGAGGAGTCACTGAGCCATGGCTGATCTACCCAATACCTTCTGGAGCGGCTGGATTGCAGTGATCACCATTGTGTCGCTGCTGGGCCTGGTGTGGCTGGTATTCACCATTTATTTCCCGCGCGGAAAAGCCGACCAGGAACACCAGGGACCGGAGCCCACCTGGGACGACAACCTCCGGGAAGGCAGTAACGCGCCTCCCCTGTGGTGGTTCTGGATGATCTTCAGCGCCATGGTGTTTTCGGTAATTTATCTGATGCTGTTTCCAGGTGTCGGTGCTTTCAGCGGCGCACTCAACTGGTCGCAAGGCAGCAGGCTGGCGGAAAGCTTCGATGACTTTCGGGCCGAATATCAGGCCTCGAGGGCGGCGATTGTGGATGCCGGCCTCACTGAGTTGCAGGACGATACCGTGCTGATGGAAACTGCGGAGAAACTGTTCAGCCGCAATTGTGCCGCCTGCCATGGTGTGGATGGAAGGGGTCAGGCGTCGCTGTTTCCCAACCTGATGGACATCGACTGGCAATGGGGTGGATCGCCGGATCAGATCGAACAGACCATCCGCCACGGCCGTAGCGCCATGATGCCGCCCTGGCAGGCTTCACTGGGTGACGACGGAGTGGCCCAGGTGGCTGCCTACGTCAAGGCACTATCGGCGGGCGAGGCGGCGGAAGGACACCCCGGTGCCACGCAGTACGGCTCCTTCTGCGTTGCCTGTCACGGACCTGATGGCACTGGTAATCCGATACTTGGAGCGCCCAATCTGAGCGACAGTACCTGGCTCTATGGCGGTTCTATCGAGGCAATCACGGAGACCCTGAACAATGGCCGCCAGGGTGTGATGCCCGCCTTCGGGGAGCGCCTGGATGACGCCCAGATCAAACTGCTGGTTGCCTATCTGGCCCGCTAGGAGGACCGATTCAACATCCCTCCCGGACTTGTTACACTTGTGCAGTCGACGTTTTATTATGACTGGTAACAGGTAAAACCATGCTCAAGTCCGCAGAAAATGTAAGGCAATACTGGATCGCTGCCCTGTTGCTGCTGGCAACAGGGCTGTCGCTTTCTTTACCTGCGAGGGGCGAGAACGCACTCGGCAGCGTACGCATTCAGTCACTGCTGGATTTCAATGCCATTCTCATTACCGAGGTGGATGTGGTGTTCGTCTATGACGAGGCTGTCGCAGCACAGCTACCCACCACCAAGGGCGAGTGGTATGCACAAAAGTATGATCTTCTGAAAGAGGGTTCCAGGCAGGTGGATGTCGTCACCACCCCGGTACCCCAGGGGTTCGACTCGGACTCTCTCATCATGCCGGAGAATTCCCGTGCCGCGGTACGTGTATTCGCAGTTGGCTACCACGAGGCCCAGGGCACCCCGGTCCATGATCTGACCGATTTCGAAAGTGCGCTGATCGAAATCGATCATTTCGGGATCCGGGTATCCAGTCGCAACTGAACCTGATCCCAGTCCCGGTATCCGGTATCCGGTATCCGGTATCCGGTATCCGGTATCCGGTATCCGGTATCCATTATCTAAGTTCACTGGATCAGGTGCGAATAACTCGTATAGAGCTCGAAATTTTCCTTCATCAGGTCGGTCGAGGCCTCCGGCCCTATCCACCTGCGGCCGATTGATGCCTGATCCAGCAGGTTCTGCAGTTCCGGATTGGAGAGGGTCTTGAGGAGTGCCTCCTGAATCACTTCGAATCGCTCCGGGTAGGCCGCCCTGAACGCACTGGACATCGCGTAGCCACGGATAGAACCGGGCAGTACCGGTACTCGCGTCCCCAGCGGGCGCAGAAGCTCGTTGAGCGGCGGGACCTGCCAGACTTCATTGGGTACGTCATTATTGACCGCCAGTGGCTTCAGGTACTCTGCTATGCCTTCACAGCCCCTGGCGCTGATAATAATGAAATCGACTACCCCGCCGGCGACCGCCGCCCGCGCCAGGCCACCGCTGTTATAGGCGACCAGGTTCAGGTTCTGCGGAGGAATCCCATTGGCCTCCAACAGCAGGTTAGCGGTCAGGTGGCCGGCCGACCCTTTAACCACTGCACCACGCACAGATTTTGGATGGTCCCGGATAGCGGTCAGCAACTCAGACAGATCCCGGTACGGCGCATCCCGGTACAGGGCTATCAGGTCTTCGTCAAACCATTGAAAATTCAGATACGCAAAATCGTCGATACCATAGTCGGCACTGCCATTGATTACCGTATTGATCAGATAGGGGGAAAACCCGGAGGCCAGGATCGTATAACCATCATCGGGCCGGCTGAGAAAGTAATTGGCTCCGATCAGGGTACCGGCACCCGGCCGATTGATGACATTGACCGGTTGACCCAGGGCATCGGCGAAATAATTGGCCATGGTCCGGGTCATCCGGTCGGCACTGCCTCCCACGCCGAACGGAACGACGATCGTAACAGGCCGCTCCGGGAAATTTTCCGGCTGGGCCTGCAGCGGGGAAATCACCAGCAGAACAATCGCAACCAGGCAGATTCTGCCTGTTAATAAGGTCACAAAGGCACGCAATCGGGACGGGTATTCAGGTGTCCGACTGGTGGCTCTGCCGGTTTTGTTGGAGTTCTTCTTCATGGAAACAGACCAGTGCAGCAAACCGATAGATGGCATGGACGAATTTACTATAGGGTAACACCAGGAATAATGACAGGACGAACCCCAGGTGGACCAGCAGCAACACCCCCATGGCAGAGGTTTCCCGCAGGCCGAGCAACACCAGCCCGGTAAGACTGACGAAGAATAACAATGCCAGAAAGCCGAAATCCATGCCGTAGCTGGAGACATCCGCCGGCCTGGTATCGGTACGCAGCTTGGTCCAGGTGAGGCCGGCGGTACCGACCAGTATCGCCACCCCACCGGAAGCTCCGAGGATTACCGGCAGGCTGAAATAGGGAAACGGGGAGATCCTGCCAAGACCCAGTTCATACAGAGTCGCAGCACAGGTGGCAGCAAAGCAAAGCAGGAATCCCCACATGGTAAGCTGGTGGTAGACGCGGCGCTGATTACTGTAACCTTCGTTCTCGGTATTGCACCCCTGCCCGTGTCCCCCGCCCAGATAGCGTAACGTGGCGGCACTCTGCAGGGCCTGTTTCAAGCCGCGCCAGGATCCTTTCCCGCCTGCCGTGCCGCAATCCAGGCAGAATCTCCGGACACTTATTGTCATGCTGACCAGTCCGTACAGGAAGACCAGGCCAGCGACTGTCACCATCAGCCGGTGACTCACAATTGTATAAAAAGCGCCAGGTTGACTTAATTGTGCAAAAAGAACCTGGTGATTGAGAAAGAGCGATCCGATAACAAGAATCAGGCTCAGCACCACGGCAGTAACCAGGGACAATATCAACCCGTTGCGCTGAAACAGCGGCGCCAGGAATCCGGGCCAGGCATAACGCTGGTAGCTGTCGGCACGCACTCTGCCCAGCGCCAGCGGAACATTGATGCTGAATTCGTGGGGAGGAGCATACTGACAGGCATGGTAACAGGCGGTGCAGTTGTGGCACAGGTTACTGAAATAGTCCAGCTCCTGCCAGAGTACTTCGCGGCGCTGCGACAGGGCTTGAAAGGTAGCACAGAATCCTTCGCAGTAACGACAGGCATTACACAGATCCAGTACCCGCCTGGCTTCCTGAGCATTGGCCGAATTCAACAGCGGGATCCGGTTATCCGGTTCCCGACTATCGCTTCCCGGTATTGACAGTGTTACTTCAGACACGCCGCCTCCTGACCTGCCGTTCTGCCAAAGACGCCGCCGATGCTCATCCCGGTACCGGCGCAGTAGCCCTGCCCCAGAATATTGCCCGCCATCACCTCGCCAGCGGCAAATACATTCTGGAACGCTTCTCCGTTATCAGCACGCAGCACCCTCGCCTGCTGGTCGACCGCCACACCCAGATAAGTGAAGGTGATCCCTGGCCGCAACGGATAGGCATAGTATGGCGGTGTATCGAGAGGCAGGGCCCAGTGACTTTTCGGGGGCTCCAGGTGCTCCGTACGGCAGTCATCCAAGCGGTCCGGGTTGTAATCGCCCGGGCAGAGCGCTTTATTGAAGGAATCGACCGTGTCGACCAGTCTGGCGGGGTCCAGTTCCACCAGCCGTGCCAGCCCCTCCAGGGAATCGGACCTGATAGCTGGAAATACCGAGGGCATGAAGCGATTCAGCACTTTGGCATCGATGATGGAGAATGCTATCTGGCCAGGCTGGCGGGCCACCAGTCTCCCCCAGATGGCGTAGCGGCGGGGCCAGAAGTCCTCCCCTTCATCATAGAAGCGCTCGCTGTTCCGGTTCACCACAATTCCGAACGGGACGCTGTCGAGCCGGGTGACTATGCCGCCATCGAATCTGGGTGCCCGTGCGTCGATGGCAACGGCGTGGCACTGATCGGCACTGCCCACAGTCTTGGCGCCGTGCCGCATCAGTTCCCTCAGCAGGCGTCCCCTGGCGTAGGGAGTGCCGCGGATGATGAAGTTTTCCGCTCCCGCTCCCCAGGCTTCCGCCAGCCATTCGGTATTGGCCTGGAAGCCACCACTGGCAACCACCACCGCTGCGGCCCGGATTTCATGGCTGAAGCCCCGATCAAGAAGCTGTACTGCCTGACAGCGCCCGCCGTCCATGGTCAGAGTCAGGGCTTCGGCATGATAGCGAATCTCTATGCCCAGTCGTTCGGCCGCCAGGTACAAAGCATTGACCAGGGCTTTGCCGCCACCCAGGAAAAACGCATTGGTCCGGCCCAGATTGAGAGTGCCGCTCAGGGCCGGCTGAAAATGCACTCCATGCTGCTGCAGCCAGGGAACCAGATCGGCACTCTCCCGGATCATCTTGCGGCACAGGATTTCACTGGTGTTGCCGTCGGTAACGCGGACAATGTCCTGCCAGTACTCGTCTTCGCCATAACGGTCAGGAAGGGTGGCCAGCGGTCCGTCATGCATGGCCCTGAGATTCCTGGTGTGACGTGAATTACCGCCCCGCATGCTGCGGTCGGCATGTTCCAGCAGCACCACCCGGGCACCGGCTTCGGCGGCGGCGATGGCTGCACAAAGTCCCGCATTCCCGCCGCCAATGACGAGCACATCGGTCTCTTCAGCCATCGGTCTCTTCAATCATCGGTGCTGGGTTTCATGTGCGTTTGACATAGGGTGATTATAGCGGTCCGGCGCGGCGGCTACTAACGGCGGTAACAGGATTTGCAAGTGCCGTTGAATCCACATCCGCGAGCAGTTGTGCCGGTTCCGGAAGTAATTATTGCCTCACAGCCAGCCGGCGTAACAGTGCCAGCAGTCTGCCACCAAACAGCGACAACACCAGCAGCAACAGAAAAGTCATGGCGATCGGACGCTGCAGGAGATAACTGAACTGCCCGCCACTGATCTGGTAGGTATAAATCATCATCTCATCGGCCATGCCGCCCAGCAGCAGTCCAATCACACAGGCGGGAATGGAATAATCAAAGCGCTTGAACAGCCAGCCCAGCAGCGAAAAAAGCATCAACGTCACCGGGCCGGCCAGGCTGCCGGTCAGTCCATAGGCGCCAAACACCGATAAAGCCAGTACCGACGGGATCAGGTAGCGCATGGGAACCTTTACCACATTGGCCAGCAGGGGAATGAATAACAGCCCCAGCCCGATCAACAGGAATGCCTGGCCGAAGTTCGCCAGAATGATGGCATACACCACATCGGCCTGCTCACGGATGAACACCGGCCCGCCGGTTATATTGTGCATAGTGAAGGCAGCCAGCATCACCGCGGTTGCTCCGCCTCCGGGAATTCCCAGCGCCAGCAATGTCGCCAGAGAGCCGGCTTCAGAAGTGCTGTTGGCGGCTTCCGATGCAACTACCCCGGCCGGATTACCGGTTCCGAAACTTTCCGGATGCCTTGAGCGCCGTTTTGTCTCGACGTAGGAAAGCAGGTTGGCAATAGAGGACCCCACTCCCGGAATGGCGCCTACCAGCACTCCGATCATACTACCGCGGCCGATCACTCCGGGAAATCTCAGAGTACTGATAAAGCCGCTGACGATCCGGCTCAGATTGACCTGGCGCGCCCGGTCATCCTCTACCAGGTATCGCGTATTCACCAGTCGGAACAGTTCCGAGGCCGCAAACATCCCCATCATGGCCGGAATAACCGGCACTCCATCCAGCAGTGAATCCAGCCCCAGGGTCCCGCGGGTGTTGCCGGCCTCACTGAAGCCAACAGTTCCCAGCATCAGGCCGACCAGCCCCGCAATCACTCCCTTGAGAGAGCTGTTACCCCCCAGGCTCGCGATCAGGGTGATCCCCCACAGTATCAGCATCGACATCTCCGCCGGGCCGATCTTCAATACCGCTTCGGAAATCACACCAATCAGTAACAGCAACACCAGGTAGCCGAATATGACTCCTGCACAGGAAGCTCCGAGAGCGATGCCCAGAGCCTCGTTGTGTCTGCCCTGCCTGGCCATGGGATAGCCGTCGAAGGTTGTTGAAATGGCCGAGGAAGTGCCAGGTATATTCATCAGAATTGCCGGGATGCTGCCGCCGAAACCGCCCCCGGTAAAGATGGCGGTGAGAAACAGCATGGCCTGCATGAAATCCATATACAGAGTCAGGGGCAGAAAGATCGCCATCGCCATGGAGATCTGAAGCCCCGGAATGGCCCCGAAGGTCAGCCCGATAATCATGCCGGGAATTACGATCAACCAGGGGGTGAAGTCCGATATCAGCAGCTGGAATCCCGCTGCCAGTGCATGCAGGTCCAGCAACATCAGTTGCCTCCGGGAATCAGCAGCAGCGGCATGGGATAGGGAAGCATGGCAGAGAAAAACAGGGCTGATCCGAATGCAAAGGCCAGCGAGTAACCCAGTATCCATTGCCATTTCTGCTCGCCGGCAATTTTCAGGAATGCCGCCAGGAATAGAAATGTCCCGACATCGAAGCCCAGCCATGGCAACGAAATCACATAACCCACAAACAAGGCAATCGCCGGGAGACTGCTGGTGGCGCTGTCACGGTCTACCGGGCGATTCACTGCCTCTGTCCGCAGCAGGTCACCGACAAAGGCAACCGCACACAGCAACATGACGATAACAGTCAGCGGCAGCACCAGAATCAGGTTATAGATGTGGGAGGATGCACTCCAGCTGTCCCACAGATACCATCCGGATAGACAGAACAGTGCCGACAGCACCAGGAGATCCGCCAGCTGGTTTCTCGCAAGTTTTTTCATGGCCTGAATTCTTCGCAGCCTTGTTGTTATAGGTGCCGGCCATAGATTACGGTCTTCCTGCCCGGCTTCACAGTTCCAGTTCCATCCTGGTCAGGTTGATTCTGCTACGAAGCCGAGGTGATTGCCAGGTAGATAAAGTTGACGACCAGCCCGATCGTCAGCACGTCCACAATTACCCCATGGTGACGATCGCTGGTTTTCTTCAGCAGCCGACTGCCCAGCCAGTTGCCTGGTACTGTGAGCACACCCAGAATTATGCCCAGTATGAGCAGCTCCCCGTTGAGCAGCGATCGTGATCCGAACACCCCCGCTTTCAGGAG
Organism: Pseudomonadales bacterium; assembly: GCA_024234395.1. Classification (GTDB taxonomy): domain Bacteria; phylum Pseudomonadota; class Gammaproteobacteria; order Pseudomonadales; family Pseudohongiellaceae; genus NORP240. Next base: position 891,449 of record JACKOH010000002.1, on the reverse strand, counting down.
GTTCATCAGTAGCGTGACCGTGGCCAGGGTGCCGGCGAAACTCAACCTGTTCATCCCGGTTCCCAGCAGAAACGGGGTCAGGAAAAAGCCCGGTCCAACCACATTACCGGCCAGGACTCCCCACATTGTGCTGGCCCCGGCCAGCAATACCGGACCGGTACGAAGATGGTGCCGGCGCGCCCAGTACCTGATTGGAATCGACGAAATAAGAAACAGCGCAAACACGGTGGCGACGGTACCTGCGTCCAGGCGGGTAAAAATCAGCGCGCCTAAAAAAGTACCGGGCAGTCCGAACAGGAGGACGATCCTGGCGACTCGCCAGTCAGTATTTTGCCAGTAGATGACGACCCGTGACAGGTGACTGATGACCAGCGCACAGGTCATCACCGGGATAGCCACCTTGATCCCCAGTACTTGGGACAGGATGGCGGTCATCACTACACCACCCGCCATACCGGTAGCGCCGTGAAGGATTCCGGTAAGAAAGGCACTTGCCCCTATCAACGACAATAATAACAGGGAATAATCAGACAGCTCAGTTGTCGACATCGCCAGGGACCCTCTGAGTAATAAGGGCTAAGGCCATTACCTGCCCGTAACGACTGGATGCAACACCCAATAGACTCCCGCAGAGCAGCTCCATAATTAACAGCCTTTTGAAAAACTCTCAGCTGGCACAATACGGCGTTAAAATCTTGCTCAAAATGCTCATTTACGCCGTGTAAACTGCGCTTTTTCGCCTGATTTTTCCTTGTCTTGCACTCATCTGAGAGTTTTTCAACAGGCTGTTAATCAGCGGTCCCTGAATAATGAACAGCCAGCCACACTGTTTCGGTCTCCGGGGTCGTCCATGCCACACGATGCCGGGTATGGGCAGGCAGGTCGAGATAGCAGCCCGGCTCCAGGTGCTGATCGGGCATCCCTTCGATCTGCACAATGGCTGCTCCTTTTAGGAGCACCACCCACTCATTCTGAGGCTGGTCATACCAGAAATCCGCCGCGGAACGATGACCGTTTGAGACTATCCGTTCCACCTTGAGCTGACCGGCACTGATCAGAGTCTGAAAAACTTCTTCGCTGAGATCAATTGGCAGCGCCTGAAAGAGATTCCCGGTATTCAAATCCATGGTTAACTCGCCAGTCGGAAGGGGTTGCTTCCGTGCAGGTAAAGGATCTACGAAAGCTCAGTCCCGGCGGGCGTCCGCCAGGCCCAGCTCACGCAATGCACTGGTGATCTCTTCCAGAATCTGCGGATCGTCGATGGTAGCCGGCATCCGGTATTCCTGGTTGTCGGCGATCTTCTGTATGGTACCGCGCAGGATCTTGCCGGAGCGGGTCTTGGGTAGTCGCGGCACCACGGTTGCCTGTTTGAAGGCAGCGACCGGACCAATCCTTTCCCGCACCAGTTTCACTACGTCGGTGACTATGTCTTCCGCCTGCCGGGTCACTCCGGCCTTCAGGACCAGGAACCCCACCGGGAGCTGACCTTTGAGCGAATCAGCAACGCCGACTACCGCGCATTCGGCTACGTCCGGGTGGCTGGCCAGAACTTCCTCCATGCCCCCGGTGGAAAGTCGGTGACCCGCCACGTTGATGATATCGTCGGTACGGCTCATCACGAAAACATAGCCGTCTTCGTCCAGATAGCCGGCGTCCGCGGTCTTGTAATAGCCTGGGAACTCGGCAAGGTAGCTGTCCACAAAACGCTGCTCGGCATTCCACAGGGTCAGCAGGGAACCGGGCGGCATGGGCAGGCGGGCACACAGGGCTCCCACCCTGCCGGGCGGCAGTACCTGCCCCTGTTCATCGAGAGCACTCAGGGCCCAGCCCGGTGAGGGACGGGTCGGGGAGCCGGGTTTCACCGGCAACAGACCCATACCGCGATGATTGGCGGCGATGGACCAGCCGGTCTCGGTCTGCCACCAGTGATCGATTACCGGGACGCCGAGTTTATCCTGCGCCCAGATCAGGGTATCCGGATCGGTGCGTTCACCGGCCAGGAACAGGGTTTCGAAGCGGCTCAGGTCGTAGCGCTCCAGCAGCCTGGCCTCCGGATCCTCTTTCTTGATGGCGCGAAAAGCGGTGGGAGCGGTAAACAGCGCCTTGACCCCATGCTCGGCGATTACCCGCCAGAAGGCGCCGGCGTCCGGCGTGCCCACCGGCTTGCCCTCATAGAGAACGGTCGTGCATCCCCGTAACAGGGGTCCATAGACAATATAGGAATGTCCCACGACCCAGCCGACATCGGACGCCGCCCAGTAAACGTCTCCGGCGTCGACACCGTAGATGGCCTGCATACTCCAGTTCAGGGCCACCGCGTGCCCGCCATTGTCCCGCACCACGCCTTTGGGAACACCGGTAGTTCCCGAGGTATAAAGGATGTAAAGCGGATCGGTAGCCTGCAACGGCGTGCAGCCGGTCGGGGTGGCAGCAGCCATCACTTCCAGCCAGTCACTGTCGCGACCTGGTTTCAGTTCCACCGGATGCTGTTCCCGCTGCACGATGATGACCCGGTCGGGCCGGTGTTCGGCCAGCTCGATTGCTTCGTTCAGCAAGGGCAGATAGGGAATTATGCGGTTCACCTCGATGCCGCAGGATGCCGTGACAATCAGCTCCGGCCGCGCGTCGTCGATTCGAACTGCCAGTTCATTGGCCGCAAACCCGCCAAAAACCACCGAGTGAACAGCCCCGATGCGGGCACAGGCGAGCATCGCGATTACCGTCTCGGGAATCATCGGCATATAGATAATTACCCGGTCGCCTTTGCCAACACCTTTCTCAACCAGGGCACCGGCAAATCTGGCCACCAGATCCCGCAGTTCCCGATAGCTGAAGGTGACTGTCCGATTCCCGGTTACCGGGCTGTCATAAATCAGTGCGGTCTGTTCCCCCCGACCTGCTTCCACGTGCCGATCCAAAGCGTTGTAACAGGTATTGATCTCGCCGCCCACGAACCAGCGGCCATGGGGGGTGCTGCCGGTATCCAGTACCTTGTCCCAGGGTCGTTCCCAGGTCAGCTCGCCAGCAACATTGCCCCAGAATGACTCGGGATCGGAAAGAGAAAGATTGTATGCCTGCTGATAGCGCTGCAGTGCTTCTGAAGCCATCTTTTATCCTTGTTATTGGGTGGCTGGGGGAAGCCCATGATAAAAGATGAAGGATGGGCGGGCAATAAAGTGCCCGCCAGATCATTCCCGGGCCTGAAATTCCAGTTCCACACCTTCCGTATTGGTAGTCAGAAACAGGTGTTCTCCGCTGATTCGATGTGAGATCACATCGCGCAGGTAGAGGCTCAGGTAATTGTGCAGTGACGGCGGCGGACACAGAGCCCTGGCAGTGGAAAAGGGATCGAATGTCAGAGCTGCGCCCTGCTGTTGCCAGTTGCCGGTAATACGATTGCAGTCCGAGCTGCCGGTCAGGCGGTTTTCACTGCGAAAGTTAAGTACATAATCGGCCGGATCTTCCGGGGTAAAGACGAAGCCACCCGGCACCGTCATCTGAACAAGCTGCCAGTTACTGCCTTCCAGAGAGGCAACCTCTGCCACAGCTTCCACATCACCCTCGCTGCTCCCGTCGCCGGGACCGCAGCCAGACAGGATCAGACCGAAAGTGAACACGGCAACTCTGAACACATTTTCTACTGACATCACTCTATTCCTCCTGTCCGCGACCTGTGTGAGACCGGTATGCCGCTACGACGGCTACCTTGTACACGGCTGTTACTGCAGCAACCGGTAATCCGGAGACATAATATGCTGGGGATGCTCCATCTTATCCAGATAGAACGTCGGCGGCTTGGCATCACTGCCAAAGGAAAAATGGAAGTTTCCCTTGGTCAGCTTACCATCACCGTCCAGCACAGCCCACTCGACAGTGTAGTAATCGGCTGCCGCCAGTTCTGGAATGTTTTGCATATAATGCATGCCGGTCACGGGGCGATAGCGGAAGCCGATATCCACGAACTTATTAGTGGAATCCTTGAGAACCAGTTTGACCAGTTGCATCTCCGAGGCAAAATGCAGCATTACCGAATCCGGTGCCGATCCAAGCACTGCATTGTCAGCCGGCATGGTGGTCACGTCCAGGCCGCCAGCGGACGACATGTTGTGCATTTCGTGCTGCGCCATGACAGCCGAACCGGAGCAAAGCGCCAACAGCAATCCGGAAATCAGCAACAGCCTCCGGGTTAGTGCGGTACTCTGACTACGCAGAAAAATCGGGGAAAACTCACGCGGGATCATTACAGTTTTCACTGGCTTGTCCTCATTCTGCCGGTTTCGCTTCAGATGTCCAAATGTGGCCGGTCAGGGCTGGCCATCAGGAAGGTCAACCAGAATCTCTGGGGTTAAAAAAACCAGGGAAAGAGTCGAACCTTCCCCTGGTTTATTCGGGCTTCGTAACTGTCGAGCAATCAGCGGGTTACATTAACAGTAACGTACTGGTCCGTATACAGGCCACCGTCGTCGGCGCGGCCCCACAGCAGGTAAGTGCCGGGTTCGTCAAAAGTGACTTCCACATCGATCACGCCGTCCTCCGGCAGTACCGGGGGTTTCCACAACCAGGCCCAGGGCGAATTCGCTGATGGACGGGTGTCTTCCCAGGCCTTGACCTGGGGAGGATCGAAATGCACCAGTTCCTGGACCGGTTCTCCGGTGTTTTCCGGCGCCCGGTAAACATTCCAGGATAAGTACAGACCGTTGTTTTTGGCCACTGTCGGCTTCGGCGGTGGCATCATCATCATCCGGTTACGCACCATTTCTTCCGTGGTAAAGGCAGCAGCGGCACCACCCAGCAGGCGGATTCGACGCATCGGGTCGAACGGCTCGGGAACGCCGTCATCGGTTACCCGGGTCTGGATCCTTACCGGTTCACCCACTCGTGCAGTACGGATGTTGTCGCCGATCAGCTCAACCTGGGGCGGGATATTGTCACGGGTTTTCGCGTCGGAGGTACCGGCTCCTAGAGCACCGGTTTCGGACATGATGGTCACATTGTTGATCTTGTAGTCCTCACGCAGCGTGCCATAGGCTTTGCGGGTCACGCCGTTGGGCGAGGTTACTTCCCAGACCAGCTCGTCATCCTCATCGAATCCTTCGGGCAGAACAATATCGAAGGTGAAGCGGTTGCGACGTGGCAGAAAATGGGTCGGCTGACCCTGGTCCGGATTACCCGGAGAAAAGAAATTGTTTTCCCCGATGGGAATGTCCAGTTCCTCTTCCCAGTTGTGATTGAAATAACCGAAGGTCATGGTAATGGTGCCGTCGTCATTGGGACGCCAGCCCTCATAGGCCACTTCGGTGTGTTGCCCGCTGCGGTACGACTGTTCAGCGTATTCGAAAGGACCCTCTAAGGAGTCCTGTGCTGACGCCAGTCCGGACATCAGTGCAAGGCTGCTGGCCAACAGCACGGTCAGGGATTTTAACGGGTGATGAAACTTCAGGTTCATAGCTAACTTCTCGCCTTCTGAGGAAGATCTCCGTCTCTTGGATTGTTAAATGGTCGTTGGGGGTCCCTGGCGAAGCCCGGAACCGGGCTTCGCCTGAGGGATCTGGATTGCTGGTACTGGAATCCGACGCGCCGGTCAGAGTCCAGCGACATCATCCTCCAGCTCCTGGCTGGTGCTGGAAGTTTCTTCGATTGGCCAGACCACCGGGGCCAGGCACAGGGGACAGCCGATCACATGATCGTTGGGGCCGAGATTGCGATCCTGGCGCCGCTTTTCCATTTCCGCCATGAACTGTTCGTCATTCATGGTTACCCGGATACCCAGATCGATGAACATGTTGGTCACCGAGCGGTTACCGGAACCCTGCCAGTTGCGTGGGTCAGGCACATTGGGGTTTTCGTCGGTATTGTTGAAATACCCGGTAATGTGCAGGATCGTGCCCTTGGGCAGCAGCGGCGTGTAATCGTCCTTGAACGGATAGCCACGGACCCAGTTGTGGTCGTAACCGACACAGGAAATGGTTTCCACCGAGAAGCCCCAGATTGCCTGCAGGCACATACGTTCGCCCGGCGCATGCAGATGGGGTTCGAAGGTGATTACCTTGGTGTGCTCGGTCAGTACCTGGTAGGCGTGCAGCTCCTGGCCTTTGGCATTGCCTTCCACGCTGATATCGACGCCGTTACCCAGAGTGCTGATATTGCTTTCATACTTGGGTTCATAGCCTTTCGGATGGAAGGTGAAGCCGATTTCCAGGTGACCGGTGGTATCACGGCCATTGGAGTGCATGTGCACGGAGTCGGTGAAGAAGGCGGAGTTGGCTTTCAGCAACGGACCGGCATCGGGGTCGAAGACGTCGCCGTTACGACCTACTTCATGGACCGGAAAGGACACTGCCTCACCCGGAATAATCCGACCGTCTTCATCCAGCACTTCGGTACGCCAGATCATATGATGGAAAATATAACGCCCGCCCACGGTGGCACGGCCACTGCCGGCCTGAGGCACGTCGTTCACTTCCACGATTTCCACCGACTTCACATAACGGTCTTCCGTCATGCCAGTGGGCACCCGCTGCAGTTCGCCCCACCAGTCCGGACGGCCGCCTTCCATGAAGAAGTCCTCGGTGCTGACCACCAGGTCCGGTTCGCCCAGTTTCCATTTGACGCTATCGTCGAACGCCAGTGGCGCTGGCGCATCGGCCGGATTCCCTTCAGGAGCACCGGTGCGTGCCCAGGTGGAAATGGCAGCCAGCTCTTCGTCACTCAGGGACGGGTCATTCTTGAATTCCTGGATGCCGACGTTTTTCTCGACATACCAAGGCGGCATGGCTCCGGCACGGTCGCGCAGGCCGGTTTTGTACTCGATCAGTCCGGCAAAGGGCGCCACCTGTTCATAAGTCACCAGCGGCATGGGAGCTACACCCCCCTCGCGGTGGCAGGTTTGACAGCTGCGCTGCAGGATCGGTTCGATATCTTTATGGAAAGTGACTTCCTGGGCCAGGGTAACCGGTGACAGTACCGCACCGGAAAAAGCCAGCAACAGGCTAGTTTTAACAATCGATGAAATTCGCACGAAAATCTCCTCTTAAGCAGGGTTTCACTTGTCTCTCCTGGTCTTGGACTCTGTTCTGCTTGGCCTGGTCCAGTCCAGCAACTTTCTCCGGGCCAGCCTGCGGCTCCGGATTCAGAATTTCAAACGGCATTAAAGCCATTTCAGCTGCAAAAATCTCCCTGAAAATTCGTAAAAACTGAGCGATTTCTGGGAAGTGCTTGAATTTTGTCAGATTGTCTGGCTTTAATGGCTGGTATCTTTCTTAAAAACAACAGCTTACACCCACTATGAGGTTTCAGCAACCAGGCCGGAATACGGGGGCTGGAGGGCTGACTGACTGATTTCTTTGCCTCCCGGACGGCATATTCTGCATAATTTCAATAATCAGTAATCAGAAAATTACCCATGGAAAACCTGAACGCTCTCCTGGCCGGGCTGGCTATTTCGCAATTGCTGTTTCTGGGCTGCTACATTGTGTTCAATGTTCCGGGCCACCGCATGGCCAGAATTCTGGTACTGTTTTCGCTGTGTCTCAGCGGATTTCTCGCTGGCGGGATTCCGGTACTGAGCTCCCACCCCGCCGTCGACCTGGTACTGGACAGCCTGGCGATTCTTACTCCAGCCATGCTGTGGCTGTTTGCCATGTCATTTTTCAAGGATGAGCGGCATATTCCCCCCTACGGGGCATTTCTTATCGGCGTTTATTTTCTGCTCCGAACCGGCGACTCACTGCTTGAGCTACAGGGTTACACAACCGGCGCCTGGGGCTATTACCTTGGCTACCTGCTGCCCACCGTCATCATGTTCGGACTCAGTCTGCACGTGGTCTACATGGGCATCGAGGGGCGCCGCGCGGACCTGCTGGAACAACGTCGCCGACTGCGGCTCCCATTCGTGATCAGCATGGGCGTGGTGGTGATATTCACCCTTTCCTTCGGGGTCCTGTCCCCGCTGATCCAGCGCATGCTGTCTCCACAGGGCAGCCAGCTCTTCGTGGCCGGTGTGACACTGGTTATCTACAGCGCGGTATTCCTGTGGACGCTGGGCCTGAACCTGGCCACTTTCCAGATTCTCCCGGTTACCGAACGGTTGCTGCAGAATCCGCAACGTATCAGCCCGGCCCGCCCCGAAAAAACCAATGGCGCCAGAACCGTGCTGCCTGACAGCCGCCTTATGGAGAAAATCAACGGTGCCATGAATGAGCAGAAGCTCTATAAGGAAAGAGGGTTCACTATCGCACAGCTTGGCAATAAGCTGTCAACTTCTGAACAGCGCCTCCGCACCACCATCAACCAGACCATGGAATTCCGCAACTTTAATCAGTTTCTGAACCATTACCGGATTCGGGAAGCCGCTCAACTGCTCAAGGACTCGGATGAGTCCATAGCCAATATCGCCATGGACGTGGGATACAATTCACTGTCCGCCTTCAACAAGGCCTTCAAGGAAACCTACGGAAGAACGCCCCGTGACTACCGGGCCGGTGACTGATTCCGGCAGTCTGCGAACACCCGGGGAGGTATTGCCACCACCCCGGGTAAACAAGACCGGCGTCCCGGTTTCCACTCAACCCAGACTCGCCAGGGCGGCATTCAGTGTCGGGCTGGGACGCATGGCGTCAGAACACTTCTGTTGATCGGGACGGTAATAACCACCGATATCCACTGCCACTCCCTGGGCGCCATTAAGCTCCGCGACGATCTGCTGCTCCTGTGCGGCCAGGGTAGCGGCCAGGGCGCTGAAACTTTTCGCCAACCCGGCATCCTGGTCCTGGGCAGCCAGTGCCTGGGCCCAGTAAAGAGCCAGGTAGAAGTGACTGCCCCGGTTATCCAGCTCTTTCACCTTGCGGGACGGCGACTTGTTGTTGTTGAGAAACTCGCCGGTGGCCTTGTCCAGTGCTGTGGCCAGCACCTGGGCCCGGGCATTGCCGGTGACCTGGGAAAAATGTTCCAGCGAGGCCGCCAGAGCCAGGAACTCACCCAGCGAATCCCAGCGCAGGTGGTTTTCCTTGACGAACTGCTGCACGTGTTTGGGTGCCGAGCCGCCGGCGCCGGTTTCAAACAGACCACCCCCGTTCATCAGCGGCACGATGGACAGCATCTTGGCGCTGGTCCCCAGTTCCAGGATCGGGAACAGGTCGGTCAGGTAATCCCGCAGGACATTGCCGGTCACGGAAATGGTGTCCTTACCGTCCCTGATACGCTCCAGCGAGAATTGCATGGCAGCTTCCGGGGTCATGATATGAATCTCCAGCCCCGCGGTATCGTGTTCCGGCAGATAACTGTTCACTTTTTCAATCAGCTGCGCGTCGTGGGCGCGGTTGCTGTCCAGCCAGAACACCGCGGGTGCGCCGGTGGCACGGGCACGGCTGACGGCCAGCTTTACCCAGTCGCGAATCGGCGCGTCCTTGGTCTGACAGGCACGCCAGATGTCGCCTTTCTGTACTTTATGTTCCAGAAGAGTGTTGCCGGAGGAATCCACCACACTGACGGTACCGTCGGCAGGCACCTGAAAAGTCTTGTCGTGGGATCCGTATTCCTCCGCTTTCTGGGCCATCAGCCCAACATTCGGGACGCTGCCCATAGTGGTGGGGTCGAAGGCGCCATTTTCTTTGCAGAATTGAATGACCTGTTGGTAGATGCCGGCATAGCAACGATCCGGAATGACCGCCTTGGTGTCGTGCTGCTTACCGTCCGGGCCCCACATCTGCCCGGAGCCACGGATCATGGCCGGCATGGAGGCGTCGACGATGATGTCACTGGGCACATGCAGGTTGGTGATGCCGCGGTCGGAGTCGACCATCGCCATGGCCGGACGGGTCTCATAGACCGCATCCAGATCCGCCTTGATCTGCTCCTGTTGCGCTTCCGGCAGGCTGCTGATCCGGGCATAGACATCGCCGATGCCGTTGTTGGCATCGACGCCCAGTTCTTCAAACAGATCGCTGTATTTATCGAACACGGCCTGGTAATAGACCTTCACTGCCTGGCCGAAAATGATCGGGTCGGACACCTTCATCATGGTGGCCTTCATGTGCAGGGAAAACAGGACGCCCTGCTGTTTTGCCGAGTCGATCTCGCGGGCCAGAAATTCGGTTAATGCCTGCCGACTCATGACCGAAGCGTCAATAACCTCGCCAGCCTGCAGCGGAAAAGAGCTTTTCAATTCAGTCTGCTGACCCGCTGCACCGGTGAACAGTATTTTCACATCGGTGGCATCGGTAAAGGTGACGGATTTTTCACTGCCATAGAAGTCGCCAGACTCCATGTGCGCCACGTGACTCTTCGAATCCTTCGACCAGGCTCCCATGGAGTGCGGATTCTTGCGGGCATAGGCTTTCACTGAGGCAGGGGCCCGCCGGTCGGAGTTGCCTTCCCGCAGAACCGGGTTGACGGCGCTGCCCTTGATCCGGTCGTATCGCGCTTTGACGTCTTTTTCCTTATCGGTTTTCGGCTCTTCCGGATAATCCGGCAATGAATAACCCTGCTCCTGCAGTTCCCTGATCGCAGCCTTGAGCTGTGGAATCGAAGCACTGATATTAGGTAATTTGATGATGTTGGCCAGGGGATCCTGGGTCATTTCCCCCAGTTCGGTCAGCGCATCGCCAATGCGCTGGCTCTCGTCCAGAAAGTCCGGAAAATTGGCGATGATGCGCCCGGACAGGGAAATATCACGGGTTTCGACATTGATGTCAGACACAGCAGCAAAAGCCTGGATAATCGGCAGCAGTGAGTAAGTGGCCAGGGCTGGCGCCTCGTCGGTTTCTGTGTAGATGATGGCTGATTTCTGGTCTGACATGATGCTTCCTGTGTTCTGATTACTGATCCGGTTACTTGTTATAGAGTGCTGAAATCTCGCGGGAGGCCCGCAATACGCGTGCCTGCTGCTGTCCCGGCCTGCCGGGGTCGCGTATTATAGCCCATTCGCCAGTCGCAGTAACAATCAGGGCCGGAACCAATGATGCCTGATAACGAGAGACAGGAATTCTGACAAACTGCCATGCAAGTCCTGCTGACGGCGAGCAGGCACCCTGATGTCGCAATCAGCTATTGAGTGCACGAAGAAGCTATGACAAAAGTTCTGGTAGTCGGTAACTCCGGCTCGGGTAAGACCACGCTGGCCCGGCGCCTGCAACAGACACTGGGCCTGGCGCACCTGGACCTGGACACGCTGGCGTGGATGCCGGGGATGCCGCCTCAGCGCCGCCCACTGGAAGACTCTGCCGCACAGATCGCGGAGTTTCTGCAGACACAGCAGGGCTGGGTCGTTGAGGGCTGTTATGCAGATCTGCTGGCGCTGCTTGAAGAGGAAGCGGAGCACCTGGTGTTTCTGCAGGTTTCCGAGCAGGAGTGTGTCGCCAATGCCCGCAACCGCCCGTTCGAACCACACAAGTACTCCAGCAGGGCCGCTCAGGACCGCAATCTGGAAATGCTGATTCAGTGGATCGGCGACTACAGCAACCGCACCGACAGTTGTTCGCTGTCCGCCCATGAAGCACTTTACCAGGCGTTTACCGGCCGGCGACACCGGCTGACGTCCACTTTGCAGGCGGATTGCTGGTTGCCACCCTGAGCAGGATCAGTCGGGCGGCCTGACTCCCCGGAAACTGAGCACTGCGTCGATACTGTCGGCTCCCGTTGCCACCATCAGCAGGCGATCCACACCCAGTGCCACGCCGGCGCAGTCCGGCAGCCCGGCTGCCAGTGCCGCCAGCAGTTCCTGATCTACCGGCAGCTCGTCCCGCTGTAACTGTCGGCGCAGTTCCATATCGGTCTTAAAACGCTGTTCTTGCTCGCTGGCATCGGTCAGTTCCCAGTAACCGTTGGCGATTTCCATCCCGTCCATGAACAGCTCGAAACGGCGTCCGACCGGAGTTCCCTGATCATCATCGGTGACCCTGGCCAGCGCCGCCATACTGGGCGGGAAGTCATACACGAAGCAGTCCCGATCCAGAGCCGGCTCGAGAACCTCTGCCAGTAACAGCTGCAGCAGGTCGTCCCGCCCATAACCGGTGGCATCGAATTCCACGTGACGGCGTGCTGCAGCCAGCAATGCCTCAGTGTCACAGGTAAGCGGATCCAGCATAAGATGGCGCTGGAACAGTTGCCGGTAACTGATCCGCTCCGGCGCCGGCCGGCCGGTGATCCGTCCTACCAGTTCCGCCACTTCGTCCATGAGCTGGTGCTCATCGAAACCGGTCCGGTACCATTCCAGCATGGTGAATTCAGGATTATGGCGCCGCCCGCATTCATCGCGCCGGAACGCCTTGCAGATCTGAAAGATCGATCCGCTGCCGGCGGCCAGCAATTTTTTCATGGCAAATTCTGGCGACGTCTGCAGAAAATAGCTGCCCTTGTCACCATACCGCACGCCGGTTACGCGGATTGAATCAAGATGGGGATCGGTGGCCGTGGTGGCACACAACAGGGGGGTTTCCACTTCCAGCACCTGGCGCTGCCGGAAAAACTCGCGAATCTCCGCCAGCAGCACGGCGCGCCGCTGCAACAGCCCGATCGCAGCGGAAGGTCGCCAGTCAGCCATGTTGAGAACTGTCGCTACTTGTTGGCCCGGTTCTGGTATTCGCCGGTTCGCGTGTCGACCCGCAATATATCGCCTTCATTGACGAACAGCGGGACTTTAACCACGGCACCGGAACTGAGCGTGGCAGGCTTGGTGCCGCCCTGGGCGGTATCACCCTTGAGGCCCGGATCGGTCTGCACCACTTCCAGTTCGACGAAATTGGGCGGGGTGACGGAAATCGCCTGCTCGTTCCAGGTGGTTACCTGATAAACCTCCTGTTCCTTCAGCCAGTTGAGAGCCTGCTCGATTGCAGCCTTGTCTACCGGCACCTGTTCGAAGCTGCCATCGGTCTTCATGAAGTGCCAGAACTCACCGTCCGTATACAGGTACTCCATGTTGGATTCCATGACATCGGCACCCTCGATGGATTCGCCGGACTTGAAAGTGCGCTCCCACACTCTTCCGGTTTTCAGGTTGCGGAACCTGACCCGGTTGAAGGCCTGGCCCTTACCCGGCTTGACCACCTCATTCTCCATAATCGAACAGGGTTCGCCGTCGACCAGAACTTTCAGTCCGCCTTTGAATTCGTTGGTGGAGTATATCGCCATTATTTCCTCTCGCTAGCCATTACGGATTGCTTGCTGTATTGATATGATCCCTGTCTTCTCAGGGCTGGGCCTTTTCCATGTCAGATCCGGTTTTCCAAATTCGTAACATCGATGCCGCTGAAAAATGGCAACAGATATTAGCCGATCTGGTCACAGATCCAAAGGAATTGCTGAAAATTCTGGACCTGGATCCGGCCCATCTGCCACTCGATCCGCAGGTCCTGGAAAGTTTTCCCCTTAAAGTGCCACGCCCGTTTCTGGCCCGCATGGAGAAAGGCAACTGGCAGGATCCGTTGTTGCGTCAGGTACTGCCACTGGACCAGGAACTTCCTGCCAGCGACACCCTGGCAACCAGGGACCCTCTCGGCGAGGAGGACAGCAATCCAGTGCCCGGTCTGCTGCACAAGTACCACGGCCGGGTATTGCTGACGGTGGCACCCCATTGTGCAGTGCATTGCCGTTACTGCTTTCGTCGGCACTTCGATTACCAGCGTAACACACCGGGCCGGCAGGCCTGGCAATCCGTCATCGATTACATTGCCCGCGACCCGCAGATCACCGAAGTCATCTACAGTGGCGGTGACCCTCTGGCTGCCGGAGACCGTCAGCTGGCCTGGTTGACCGCCAGCCTGGAATCGATCCCGCATTTGCGACGACTGCGCATCCATACCCGGACCCCGATCATGATTCCACAGCGGGTCACCTCCGAATTGCTTGCCTGGCTGACCGGTACACGACTGCGTCCCGTGCTGGTTCTGCACAGTAATCATGCCCGCGAACTGGATGAGCAGGTTGCCGACGCTATCGACAGGTTATCCGCAAATGGCCTGACTTTGCTCAATCAAAGCGTCCTTTTAAAGGGTGTTAACGACAATCCGCAGGCCCTGATTGAACTCAGCGAAAGGCTATTTGAATTGGGTGTACTACCCTATTACCTGCACCTGCTCGATCCGGTGCAGGGAGTCAGGCATTTCGAAGTCAGTGAAGCCAGGGGTCTGCAACTGGTGGAGCAACTGCGCCACCGCCTGCCAGGCTACCTGGTCCCGCGACTGGCCAGGGAAGTGGCCGGTGCCGCCGCCAAGCTGACCCTGGCCTGAGACTGCATACCAGATCTCACTGTACCGGCACGACACGGTGACCGCCAATCGCTAGCCGGGATTGCCGACCATCAATCTGACAGTGGAAAACACAAGGACAGGGAATGTCTGGAACTGCACAAGCGCTCCGGCCGCCGGCGCCGGATTCGGTCGACCAGGTGGAGCACCTGGATTTTCATCACTCCATGGAACGGGACGAGCTCACCGGCTTCGCCACCCAGCAGCATTTTTCCGGTTGTCTGGACCGGCTGATTCAACGCCGCGCCTTCAGAGAATCCCCCCTCACCCTGGTACTTCTGCAACTTGCCAATTTCTACGAAATTTCGGCCTGGGTAGGCGGCGAGGAAGCCCGGCTGCTGCTGGCCAGGCTGGCAGCCTTACTGAAACAGACTGCGCCCGGCGAGGCCTGGCTCTGTAGGTGCCGGAATCATGAATTCGCCCTGCTGCTTTTCGACTGCGACAGCCATCGCCTGAGCGAACTTGGCGATGCCATTCACCGGACGCTGCAGTGCCAGGCCGGTGACCTGGTTCCGCCGCAACTGTCACTGGCCTGCGGCATCGGTTCGGTGCCAATAGATACTGCCACCCCGGACTGCACGGTTGCATTTGCCAGAGCCAGACACGATATGTGGCAACGTCAGGCGGGATCCCTGGCCGGGCAACCGGGTTTCACCACCAGCCAGGAACCGGAGCTGGTGGAGCGGGTCCGAGAGGCTCTTGCCAGGCGCAGTTTCCGCCTCAGCTTTCAGGGCAGCATAAGCTTTCGCAGCCAGGCGTTGCAGCGTTATGAAACCCGCATCACGCTGCTCGAAAACGAACGCAGTCTGCCAGCCGGATCGTTCCTGCAAACCGCGGTAAAGAACGCCCTGGGAGAACCGCTGGACCGGCTGGCCTGCGAGCTTGCCATTACCGCCCTGGCCCAGGATTGCCATCGCCAGTTCACCGTCAATATCTCGCCTAACTCCCTGGTCAGTGCGGAGTTTCCCGACTGGCTGGCGGATAATCTGCCGGCAGGCCTGGCCAGGCGATTGGTACTGCAGGTAAGCGAGCTGGATATTCTGATCACCCAGCATCACCTGAGCCGTTTCTGCGGACGCATCCGGGATCTGCAAGTGGGGTTGGCAATCAATCACTTCGGCGCCAGCGAGGATCCGTTCCGCTACCTGGCCCTGTTTCCTGCCAACCTCGCGAGACTGCACCGTTCGCGCCTGCAGCAATTGACCGAAAGTCCCGATCGTCAGCGACAACTGGCCAGTATGACCCGATCGCTGCATGAGAACGGTTTACAAATTCTGGCACCGGGTATTGAAAAATTCTCTGATCTGCCGTTGCTATGGAGTGCAGGCGTGGATTTGGTGCAGGGCTACTGCCTGCACCGCCCCTCCATTCGCCCGGACTGCGAGTTCGTGGAGGAGCTGGAACTGAACCTTGACTGAGTGAGGGCCCACGGCTGTCCCGAATCAGGACGCTCCCGGAAAGTTCACTGGGGAAGCATCGGGTTACCTGTTATTCTTGCCACCACATCGGGGGGCATGCCGACGGCCCGTGGCATGGCAGCCCGTCCAGAACAGTTTCATGAGCGATCGAAGTTGACAGTCAAACGGCAGGAATCGAGCGAACAGGCCAGCACTTCCGGGGATTCGAAACCGCGGGCTACCGGCGGCAGCGTTGCCACCCGGTACACCATCGCGGTAGCCAGCCTGGTGGCCATGAGCATGTGCGTATTCTGGCTGATCAGCAATTACAATAACCAGAACCTGTTGCGACGCCAGGCTGATTCTCTGGGCCAATCGCTGGCCAATCAGACGGCGGTACTGGTTACCGAACCGGTGCTGGCCAACGATCTGATCAGTACCCGGGTCATAATGGAACAACTTGCCCGCCAGACCGCCATTGCCGAAGCCGCGGTCATCAATGTCAACGGCGAGGTGGTAGCCATCGCCAGCAATGCACTGGAGCCACCGCTCAGCCTGTTCCCGGTTCCCATGGATTACGGCCGCTACGAAGCACCGATCGAACTGGAGAATGCCCGGGCCGGTACCGTGCGACTGGTGCTGGATCTTTCCACTATCGAGGCGGGCACCGGTAACAATCTGGTTTTCATACTGGTGGCCACCTTTGCCATCATGGTGATAGCCATCCTGCTCAGTATCAACTACTTCCAGTATCTGGTAAGTTTCCCACTCAGGCTGCTGAACTACGCCGTCCAGGACATTCGCTACGGAGAAGTGAAAACCTGCCCGGATCCGGAAACCAACAACGAGATTGGTCGACTGATCAGGCAGTTCAATGCAACTGCCGAGTTCCTGGCCAATTACACGTTTCTCAATACTGACGAACTGGCATCACCGCAAACACTCGAGCAAAGGCAGCGGGAACACCGTGCCGAACGGGTCAGTGGTGCGGTGCTGTGTATTCGCCTCGACAACTTCCATTACCTGGCGTCAACCTGCGACAGGAAACTCCTGGTCAAGCTGCTGAACCGGGTCTATTTCATGTCGGAAAACATCGGCCGGCTCTACAACGGAACAGCCAGCTATTGCGCGGACGGCGAAGTGGTTATCGAATTTCACAACAGCCGGCTGGAAGAAGAACAGTGCTTCTATGCCATCTGCGCCGGACAGTTGTTTCTCAGGCTGATCGCCAGTATCAATCGAATCGATCAGGCCCGGCAGGTTGAGGCCAAATTTCATCTGGCCGTGCACCACGGGGAGTTCGAATCGGGGCTCTACTCGCCGGTCACCGGCGCCTTCGACAATGTCCACGGCATCACTCTGGACACGGTACGACGACTCTGCAGCGAGTGCCCGGATAATTCACTGTTGGTCAGTGAAACCGCCTATCACCTGGCGGGCGGGGAATCCCGCATAGTCGGCGAGGAATATGGCGAACTGGACGAACCCCAGGCACTGCTGACCATCCTCTGCAGCAATGCCCTGGCCAGTTATCGTCAGTTGCTGGATCAACAGGCCGGGAAGCTGAAATCCCTGCTGGCAGCCAGCAGTGAAGGCTGACCAGCCCTGTTTTATACCGATCAGTCACTGACTTCCACGTGGTCGACGTTCTGAAAGCCACGCGGCAATTTGTTCCCGCGTCGCCCCCGCTCTCCCTGATAATGCTCCAGGTCCGAAGGCCGTAGATTATGGTGGCGCCGGCCGGCCAGAACCGTCAGCGTCTGTTGCCTGGTCAACACCGCCAGGGCCACCACGAATTCCAGCCGCTCGGCGACCCGGGCGGACGGAATACTGATGATCTTGTTGCCCTTGCCCCGCGCCAGACGCGGCAGGTCCTTGAGAGGAAACATCAACATCCGTCCCTCGTTGGTGACGGCAACGATGAGATCGGTCTCGTAGTCGTTGACCTGGCAGGCCGGCAGCACCTTTGCCCCTTTAGGCAGATTGAGCACGTTTTTACCGGACTTGTTCTTGCCGTGCAGATCGCCAAGGGTCGCCACAAAGCCATAGCCCGCATCCGACGCCAGCAACACTTCGCGCTTGTCATCGCCTATTGCCAGACCCTCGAAGGTGGCGCCCGAAGGCGGTGTCAACTTGCCGGTCAGTGGTTCACCCTGACCGCGGGCCGACGGTAACGCATGCGCCGGTATCGAGTAGGCGCGACCCGTTGAATCGACGAATACCGCCAGTTGATTGCTTTTGCCGCGGGCTGCCAGTTTGAAGCTGTCGCCTGACTTGTATTGCAGCTTGTCCGGTTCCACATCATGGCCCTTGGCAGCACGGACCCAGCCCCGCTGCGACAGGATGACAGTAACCGGCTCGGTGGAAATCAGTTCCGCCTCACTGAAAGCCTGGGCTTCCTGGCGCTGTACCAGCGGTGAACGCCGGGCGTCGCCGTAGGCTTCGGCGTCGGCCTGTATTTCCTTCTTGATCAGTGTCTTCAGCCGTGCTTCGGAACCGAGTATGGCTTCCAGGGATTTCCGCTCTTCACTGAGTTCGTCCTGCTCTCCACGGATCTTCATCTCCTCAAGCCGGGCGAGATGGCGTAATTTCAACTCGAGAATGGCTTCCGCCTGACGGTCGGTGATACTGAATCTTTCCATCAACACCGGCTTGGGCTTGTCCTCGCTGCGGATGATGGCAATCACCTCGTCGATATTGAGAAACGCGATCAGCAGGCCTTCCAGGATATGCAGACGATCGAGAATCTTGTCCAGCCGGTATTGCAGGCGGCGCCGGACTGTTTCGGTGCGGAATTCCAGCCACTCCTTCAACAGGGAGACCAGGTCCTTGACCTGGGGCCGCCGGTTGGTGCCGATCATGTTGAAATTGACCCGGTAATTCTTTTCCAGGTCGGTAGTGGAAAACAGGTGCAGCATCAGCTCATCGGCATCGATCCGGTTGGAGCGTGGCACAATTACGATCCGGGTGGGATTTTCATGGTCGGATTCGTCGCGCAGATCCACCACCATCGGCAGTTTCTTCTTCTGCATCTGCGCCGCTATCTGTTCCAGTACCTTGTTACCGGAAACCTGGTAGGGCAGCGCCGTAATCACGATTTCACCGTTCTCCAGCGCATAAATTGCCCGCGCCTTCAACGACCCGCGGCCGGTTTCGTAAAGGGAAAGCAGTTCTTCCCGGGGCGTGATGATTTCCGCTTCCGTGGGAAAGTCCGGCCCCTTGATGTGCTCACAAAGATCCGCGATGCTGGCCCGTGGCCTGTCCAACAGGTGAATGCAGGCGCTGGCGACCTCGCGCATGTTGTGCGGCGGAATGTCGGTGGCCATGCCCACCGCGATACCGCTGCCCCCGTTCAGCAGAACGTTGGGCAGGCGCGCCGGCAGTAGTTCCGGTTCGTCCAGGGTGCCGTCGAAATTGGGTTTCCAGTCGACCGTACCCTGCCCCAGTTCGGACAGCAGAATCTCCGCATAATCCCGTAACTTGGATTCGGTATAGCGCATCGCGGCAAACGATTTGGGATCGTCAGGGGAACCCCAGTTGCCCTGTCCATCAACCAGCGGATAGCGATAGTTGAACGGTTGCGCCATCATCACCATGGCTTCATAGCAGGCGGAATCACCGTGGGGGTGAAACTTGCCGATCACGTCCCCGATGGTGCGGGCGGATTTCTTATACTTGGCAGTCGCCTTCAGGCCCAGTTCCGACATGGCATAAACGATGCGGCGCTGCACCGGCTTCAGACCATCGGCAAGATGCGGCAGCGCCCGATCGTTGATGACGTACATGGAATAGTTCAGGTAGGCCTGCTGCGAATAGCTTTTCAGGGATACCTGTTCCTGACCGTCTTCGTTTAGTGTGATTTCCTGAGTCATAGTTACACTGAATAGTTAAGCTGAATGTTCCAACTGAGCAGCCCGGTAACAAGCTCCGGGAACGGACTTTCCTGCAGTGTGAGAATGGTCCCGACCGCAGCCATCACTCGGTCAGTTCGGCCAGGTTGCCGGATTCCTCCAGCCACTGCTTGCGATCGGCCGCCCGCTTCTTGGCCAGCAGCATATCGAGTATCTCGTCGGTCAGCTGTTTTTTGCGTGTCCCGGGCGGGTCGTCGAGCGTCAGCTGGACCAGGCGGCGCGTATCCGGAGCCATGGTGGTTTCCCGCAGCTGCATCGGGTTCATCTCGCCGAGGCCCTTGAAGCGCTGGACGTTGGTCTTACCGGGTTTCTTCTCGGTGGCGATGCGGTCGAGGATGCCATTCTTCTCATCGTCATCCAGGGCGTAATAGACTTCCTTGCCCACATCGATGCGATACAGGGGCGGCATGGCCACATAGATGTGTCCGGCGGCGACCAGGGGACGGAAATGCTTCACAAACAGGGCACAAAGCAGGGTCGCGATGTGCAAGCCGTCGGAATCGGCATCGGCCAGAATACAGACTTTGCCATAGCGCAGTCCCTCCAGGTCGTCGGAACCCGGGTCCACGCCGAGCGCCACGGCAATATCGTGAACTTCCTGTGAGGCAAGGATTTCCCCGGAGTCCACTTCCCAGGTGTTCAGAATCTTGCCGCGCAGCGGCATGATGGCCTGGAACACCCGGTCACGGGCCTGTTTGGCCGAACCGCCCGCAGAGTCGCCCTCGACCAGGAACAGCTCACCGCGCGCCACATCCTGGCTGGAACAGTCCGCCAGCTTGCCTGGCAATGCCGGGCCGGCCGTGACCTTTTTCCGGGTCACCAGCTTGCCGGCCTTGAGCCGGTTCTGGGCGTTTCGAATACACAACTCGACCAGTGCCTCCGCCTCGGCGGTATGCTGGTTCAACCACAGACTGAAGGCGTCCTTGACCACCCCGGCCACGAATACCGCACATTGGCGGGACGACAGGCGCTCCTTGGTCTGGCCGGAAAACTGCGGATCCACCAGCTTCGACGACAGCACGTAACAGCAGCGGTCCCAGACATCCTCCGGCGACAGTTTAAGACCCCGTGGCAGCAGATTGCGGAATTCACAGAATTCACGAATGGCATCCAGCAGACCGGTTCGCAAGCCGGTGACATGGGTGCCGCCCTGGGCCGTGGGAATCAGGTTCACATAGCTTTCCGCGACCACTTCCCCACCTTCCGGAAGCCACTGTACCGCCCAGTCAACCGCCTCGTCGTTACCCTGTACCGACCCGGTGAAGGGTTCCTCAGGCAGGGTTTCATACTCGCCGGTCGACTGGGTCAGGTAGTCGGTCAGTCCGTCCTCGAACATCCATTCTTCGCTCTGGGCCTTGTCCTCGGCTACGGTCTTGTCGATAAAACTGACCCGCAGGCCGGGGCACAATACCGCCTTGGCGCGCAGCACATGCTTGAGACGCGAAATGGAAATTTTCGGGGAATCAAAATACTTTTCATCGGGCAGGAAGCTTACCGTGGTGCCGGTATTTCGCTTGCCCACCGAGTCGATGGGCTTCAGTTCCGATGCCTTGTCACCGTTCCTGAATTTCATCAGGTATACGACACCGTCCCGCTTGACCGTCACCTCCAGGGTTTTGGAGAGTGCGTTCACGACCGAGACCCCCACTCCGTGAAGTCCACCGGAGTACTGGTAGTTCTTGTTGGAGAACTTGCCCCCGGCGTGCAGGCGGGTCAGGATCAATTCCACACCGGTGACTTTTTCACCCTTGTGTTTGTCGATCGGCATGCCCCGGCCGTCGTCACTGACTTCCACCGTGCCATCCTTGTACAGCGTCACCGAGATGTTCTTGGCATGACCGGCCAGAGCTTCGTCGACGCTGTTGTCAACCACTTCCTGAACCAGGTGGTTGGGCCGGGTGGTGTCGGTATACATGCCCGGTCTTTTACGAACCGGATCGAGCCCCTTGAGGACCTCGATTGCATCCGCGTCGTAGGTATTGCTCATTGGTCTGATGCGCCCTGATCGTGAAATTTGCGAGTCGCCGGCCCGGTTGTCGGAATCAATCGAATAGTCCTTCCTGCCTGGCGGGTACTGCGGAGATTGTGTCTTGTGAATAACTTTTTATCGCGCACGGCTATCAATTCTTGATAGTCAGGAAATTGAAAATGATGGGCAGAAACTCGGCATAATTTTCAAAGCTGTGACTGCCTCCCTCCTGGATTATACAGGTCCCCATCTGATACAGCCCTTCGGCCAGGCGGTAATCCAGCACTTCGTCTCCGGTCTGGGCCAGTAACAGGTAATTGTCCGGCTCCTGTAACTCCGCCACATCCAGTTCCTCGAGCTCCCTGACATGCTGTTCGGTTACCACGTGTACGCTGTCCGAATAATAGTTACGGTGTTCACCCAGGTATTCTCGCCAGCGCCGATAGGGTTGCACCGCCGGATTGATGACCACCGCCCGCAGGCCGTACTGTTCCGCCAGGCAGGTGGCATAGAAACCACCCAGGGAACTGCCGATAATGCCGGCCGGCGGCCCCGGCAACTGCTCGATCATGGCCTGCACCTGAGCCACTGAGTCGGCGGGACCGCCCTGCAGTTCGGGAACCAGCAGCAATTCTTCACGGCCCCGCTCACGCCAGTATTCGACAGTCTGCCGGGCTTTTTTCGATTGTGGAGAACTCAGAAAGCCATGCAGATAGATAACGTGGCCGGATTCAGGACGCATAGATCAATTCGGAATGTGGCACTAATACTGACCGAGAGTATGGTGGATATCGGGGTCAAGTGCCAGCCGGGAAGCAGCCGGAGAGTGGGATCAGTACCCGGCGCTGGCAAAGTCCGGTCTGAATTGCGATCCGTCGATGCGAATGACTTCCGATTCGATACTGCCGTCGGCGAACAGCTTGAGGCGTCGATAGCCTGGATTGACTGAATCCAGCGCAAAGTCGATGACTTCCGGCTTGAACTGAATACAGGTGGATGGCGTGCAGAAAAACCGGATCCCGGCAAGTTTGAAATCGAGGGCCTGGTGAATATGTCCGTAGACCACGCAGCGCAGTGTCGGTGAGCGTCGCAACAGGGCCAGAAATTCGCGGTCGTTGCGCAGTCCGATATCCCGCATCCAGGCGGAACTGCCGGGTACCGGATTGTGATGCAGAGTAACCAGACTGTGTTCGATTCGCGGATCGGCCTCCGCTTCTTTCAACGCGGTTTCCAGTACCCTGAGTTCTTCTGCTGACAGGTAACCGTCGACATGGTTTATCCGGCTGGAGTCCAGCATGATGAACTGCCAGTTGCCGATCAACTCCACCTTATTGCTCAGTCCCAGCTCACCGGCGACTTCCTGCATCACATCGCCGGAATCGTGATTGCCGGGGACCCAGCGTACCGGTGCATCGAACCGCTCCATGTATTTCATGAAATGCTGGTAGGAACTTGGCGAGGCATCCTGGGCAATATCCCCGGTGGCCAGAATCAGATCGATCTGACCCTCGTTGCTGGATACCTTGTCCAATACCGCCGAGAGGCTGCCATGAGTATTGATTTTCAATAGCGTGCCGGAGTGCACTGCATAGAGGTGAGTATCAGTGATCTGCAGGACATTGATGGGATCTTTGGCGATATCCACTGTTGGAATCTTCTGCTGATCAACTAAATAGGATATCTGGCACTTTTAAACTGCGGCCGGCCTGCAGGCAAAGGGTCAGCCACTCACCCAGAAACCTGTTCACCTGAATTTTTTCATCACGCTGATACATGCCGGGATTCGGCTGCGTGTAGCGGGGTTTGAAATTACGATGATTCTGATAGGAAGTTACTTCGGCGGTGTTGGCGTCATGATAAATCCGCACCTGCATGGAGGGATTGGTAAGCCAGCCGCCACAGGCCGGACGCTGGGAAATTTCCAGTGTGGTCGTGTAACGGAACGCTTCGATTACCCGCACTTCGACAACCGTTTCGCCGCGCCCATCGAGATCGTCAGCAATCACGAATTCACCGAGTTTCTCTTCCATTTCGACCGGCGCGAGCGCACTCGAGGTGAGGCCGAACCTGCGCAGCTCGGGCAGCAGCTTGAGCAACCTGATGAAATTGGCATCACACTCTGCCATTTGCCTGATCAGGTCCACACTGTAACTTCGCTTTTTCATTACCGGTCTATCTGCCCTTGCTATGCTTTTCTGAACTTTCTACTTTTACCGCACTTTCTACATTTACGTCACTTACTACACGTGCAATACGTTACTTTCTGTACTTTCTACAATTGCTGTGCTTGCCACACTTTTTATCCGGGTTCACCTGTTTTATCCGGGTTCACCTGCCCGCATTGCGATCGCCCGTCGTCGTGAGACGACAGCTCTATTGTCAACTGGTTGACCCGGTATCATACCGGGTGTCCTGGCCGGTTTCGAACTTTTTCCACCGGGCTTGCCAACCACTTATCGCTTCTGGCAGGCGACAACTTCATGTCATTAACGCTGGAATCTGGATCTGTTCAATTGCAACCACTGAATGGCGATAATCGACATGGCATTGTTTATCTCGCCACCGGAGATCATCGCAATCGCTTTTTCCAATGGCACGGTGACAATAAGTATGTCTTCGTGCTCGTCGTCCAGGCCATGAATTCCCTGTAGTGAACCTGCATCCACCAGCGCACAGAACAGGCTGACCTTTTCATCACACCAGCCGGGGCTGTTGAGGTAGTCGCAGATGGGAACCGCCTCGCTTACTTCACAGTTAGCTTCTTCCCGGGCTTCCCGTTTCACCACTTCTATCGGCGCCTCACCGGGGTCCGCCAGACCAGCGACTATTTCCAGCATCCAGGGGCTGTGTTCGGCATCGATCGCACCGGTGCGGAACTGTTTCACCATGACCAGGTCGTCGCGGTCCGGGTCGTACAGCAACACCCCCACGGCCGCCGGTCGCAGCGCCAGCTCACGACGCATCGATTCGCTCCAGCCGCCGGCAAAAAGACGATGTCGCAACTGCAGCACATCGATCGGGACAAAGCCGTCGTAAACCCGCTCCCGGTTCTCGATCCGGACATCGGCATGGGAATAGACATCGCCCTCCTGTTCCGCCAATCGCTGCAGAATCAGCTCCTGGAAAAGACCGGCAACAGCCTGACGTATTTCCTCGCAGACCCGCGTAAATACCGCTTTTACCTGTATCTGGTCGCCACTTGCAGAAGCCGGATCCGCAAATGGCAGGTGCAGTTTCCGCTTACCGGCAGGGAGCACCGGGCAATGACTATCGGCGTGGGAGCAGACGGTGATGATCAGGTCGGCTGCCGCGATCAGTTCGTCGGTCAGGACCGTGGAAACCTGGTTGCTGATATCCACGCCCCGCTCCGCCATGGCAGCCACCGCAAGCGGATTGAGGCCATGGGCTTCGAGGCCGGCGGAGCTGGCTTCGATCGCTAGAAAGGGTGGCAACCTGCCGGCCAGGTGACGACACCAGCCCTCCGCCATCTGGGAGCGGCAGGAGTTCCCGGTACAGACAAACAGTATTTTCAGTGTTTTCAAGTTTCAGTCCTGCTGCAACGGTACCCGCTTCACTCGTTCAGACAGGGACGGGCAAATCCCGTACCCGACTCACTCGGAACGGTCTGTGACTTCCAGCAGATGGTAGCCGAACTGGGTCTTGACCGGACCCTGCAGGGAATTGACTGCGGCACTGAATACCACCTTGTCGAATTCCGGGACCATCATACCCGGACCGAAGCGGCCGAGATCACCGCCCTGGGCGCGGGACGGACAGGAGGAATATTCCCTGGCGATAGCGGTGAATTCCTCCCCGGCTTCGATGCGCTCCTTCAGTTCCAGACATTTTTCTTCCGAATCCACCAGAATGTGGCGTGCCGTTGCGGTGACCATGTTCGCTCCTCAGCTCAAAACTCCGTTAAAGCGGGCAATTATGCCTGAGCGGGACAGCAAAATCGAATCGGTCAACGCTACTCCTGAACAGGTGGAGAGCAATATGTTGTCATATAATCCTCCCTCAAATTATTCTTAATTTGCGGAGATTTATGTCGTACTTTCAATCAGTTGCAAGGCAGTACCCGGGAACCTCCAGATTCTTCCCGGCTCTGTCCGTGGCTCTGTCTGTGGACGACCGTCAGGATGGGTTATACTCTGCCCGGCATCCGGTACCCGGTACCCGATTACGAAACCTGTTGCCGCTTCAGCAAGGAATCCCGCTATGCCGCTACCCGAACCCTCGCCCAGAGAGCATCTGCATACCCGCGCCATTACCTATCAGGGTTTCGAGCGGGCCGACGGACTGTGGGATATCGAGGCTCACATGACCGACACCAAGACTTACCAATTCAGCAATGACTGGCGCGGTAGCGTGAAGGTCGGTGAGCCGCTGCATGAGATGCTGTTACGGGTGACCATCGATGACAATTTCGTGATTCACGAAGTCGAGGCCGCCACCGAGTACAGCCCGTTTCAGATGTGCCCGGACATTGCTCCGGCTTACAAAGCCCTGGTCGGCATCACCATGGGACCTGGCTGGCGTCGTGCCATCCGTCAGAAAGTCGGCGGCAGAGCCGGCTGTACGCACCTCACTGAACTGCTGTTCCCCATGGCCACGGTCGCCTTCCAGACAATCTGGCCACGGCGCCGTCACAAGGCGCGCCAGGCAGACTCCAGAGTGGACGTCGATGGACATCGCCCTCAGGTTATCGATACCTGTCATGCCTGGGCCAGCGACTCTCCGGTGGTCAAGAAAAATGCGCCGAAATTTTATACCGGAGACTGATCGGGTGCGCCGGAGGCAGGTACTGGACCGGCCCGGCAGCATCGCCGCCGCCCCGGGTTCTATTTGAAAAACAACGGCAGTACCACGGTAATGGCCACGCCCTGGGTATCGGCAAGATCATCGGCACGAATCTGCCCGCCGTGAAATTCAGCAATCAGCCTGGCGATATGCAGCCCCATACCCAGGTGTGGCTGTTTCTGCTTTTCCTGGGGTCGGACCGAGATCATTGAGTCGAACAGCCTCCCTTTCATCTCGCTCGGCAGGTAAGGTCCGTGATTGATTACCTTAATGATGGCGTGGTCGCGCACGTTGTGGCACAGCACCCGGATCTTCTCGTCCGGAAATGAGAACTCCACGGCATTGGCCACCAGCTTGTCCATCAGCTGGGCGATGTATTCCGGAACACCGTGAATGAAAATCGGCCGGTTACTGACGTCCAGCTCAAAGCGGGCATCCGGGTAGGCCATCTGGTAGCCCTCGACGCAACCTCTGATCACTGCTACCAGGTCGATTTTCTCCTTCTCGGAGGTCTGCAGCATCTGTTCGAGTCGGGTCGCCTCGCTCATATTGGTCAGAATCGTGTTCAGCCGGCGAATGCCTTCCTCCGCGCGCTCGATATAAATTGCGGAATCCTCGTTGCTGGCCACCATACCCAGATTTTCCAGCGATGAGCGCACCACCGTTACCGGCGTACGCAACTCATGGGATAGCCGGGAGGACATGTTTTCCAGGTACCCGGTATATTGGGTCAGACGTTCCAATATGCTGGAAAAGCTGCGGCTGAGATCGCCGATTTCGTCGGCATTGGTGCTGGGCTCGATGGTGTTGCGTACCCGTCCGCTTTCATCGATGATTTTTTCCGCCTGGTTTCTGAGCAGTCGAATGCGCCGGGAAATACGCGAGGCAAAAAAGAACAGGCCCAGCACCACCGCCAGCATGACGGCAAGCATACTGTTGAACAGGGTTTCCAGTGCCTGGTTGCGAAAGGTGCGGATACCGTTCATGTTCTGGTCTACCACCACGGCGCCGAGCACCTCGCCATTGGCAAGAATCGGGTGCGCGGCTCCCAGGATACGGGTCTGGGTATCGGTCAGGGTGCGAAACTGGGTCTGGGGCACACCGTTCAGGGCCGAATCGATATGAGTGCCTTCCCGGGTGACGCCGGTATACAGTTCGTCGATGAAATCGTTGCTGGGTTTGGTCAGAACCCGGTAATAAAGCGGTTGCAGCAGTTTCTGGTTGATTGCGTTCCAGTATTTATTGGAGGATTTCCGGGGCGCCTCATCGGTTAACATCAGCCCGGTAGCGGACTGGATATCCCCGACCGTCAACAGCACCCTGCCGGTCACATCCACGACCTGTATCCGGGAACCGGATTCCCCCATGCCATCCACGATCCGGTCGATCTCCGGCGTCGGTCGCAACAGGGAGCCCAGACCCTCGGCGCTGTTGACATTAGAGGTGGCAATCACCGTTTCCACCTGCCGGGTGTCCTTGTCATCGACGTCGTAGAAGGCAAAGCCCAGTTTGCTGCCGAGCATATCCAGGGGTATCTGCAACTCGACTTCATAACCGGTTTCCGTGGCGTACCACTGGCCGCTGATACGGCTCTCATACTCGGGGTTGGAAAAGTCGGCATTGACCCGGAACGGATAAAGGAACTCCGGTTCGTGGGGAGCAATGATGAAATGCTTAATTTCCCTGCCCTCGGGGCCCAGCATGGCAATGTGCAGAAAATCGCTGCGGATCAGACTCAGAGCATCCTTGCTGCGATAGACAGGGTGGTCGTCGACCACGTGGAAATAGGCATACAGCGAGCGGTTGTATTCACCGACCATGGCAGTGAAATGGAGGGAATCCTCCTTGTCATAGTTGCGGGCCGGATTCAGTGGCGTGCGCAGGTAATTGCGATTGTCGTAGGTCACTTCGTAGCGCTGGTACTCACGCCAGTCCAGCAGGTTGCCATCGTCCAGGGCGAGGGGGTAATAAATCGGGTAGACATACAGGTCGTCGCTACGGCGGGCGGGACTGTAGTTGGACTCGTCGAACAGCTCCGGCCGTTCGTTCAATGCCGTGGCCAGGGCCCGGGCGGTACCCAGCACCACCTGCTCCTGGCCCCGACGCAGGTATTCCTCCATTTCCAGGATATAGCGATACCCCAGCCACGGAATAATCAGCAGAAAACTGGACAGAAAGACCAGTTTGAAGCGAATACCTATAAACCTTCTGAGTCGAAGCGGCATCTGGACCTAGTGTCCTGTCAACATAATTGAATCGTCACTGCCGGAGTCAATTTTGCGTCCGGTATGGCCCGAGGGAGCGCCCAGCAGTGACTCTACGAGAGTGACCGGGAACGTCGCCGGGCGGAAAACTGGCCCGGCTCTTCGGGTGGTGGCTGAAAAGGCGCCACCCGGCGTTGCTCGTCGCTCAAATGGAGCCACCAAACCTCCCTCCTCGCGCGTTGATTGGCGCCTTTTCAGTCACGACAGTACCGTTTCAAACAGGGTTGACAGTCGCTAGTGAACTACACTCTCTTCGTTGACATTCCAGCGGTAACCCATGCCGTACACCGTCTCTATGCAGTCAAACGTTTCGTCCACCTGGATGAATTTCTTTCTGATCCGCTTCACATGGGATGTGATGGTACTGCTGTCCACGTAAATCTTGGATTCCTGCATCAGGACCTGGCGGCTTTTTACGTGACCGGGATACTTGGCCAATGCGTGCACCATCCAGAATTCCGTGACCGTCAATGGCACCGGTTTCCCTTCCCACTGCACGGTCATACGGCCCACATCGAGGGTCAGCTTGCCGCGCCTGAGCAGGTTTTCCGGAGACGGCGGCTGATCCAGCACATCCAGACGCCGAAACAGGGCGGCAATCCGGGCCGACAGATGGGGAAGACTGATGTCCTTGGTCAGGTAATCGTCGGCACCCATGCGCAGGCCGCTGACGGTGTCGAAATCATTGTCCCTGGCAGTGAGAAAAATTATCGGCAGGGTTTCCGACATGGAACGTAACGACTGGCACAAAGTGAAACCGCCGTCGATTTCCTCTTCCAGCCCGATATCGATAATCGCCAGACTTGGCAACCTGATGTCGAACGCTGCCATCGCATCTCTGCGGTTGGCGTAAGTCTGCACTTCGTAGCCCTGTTTTCGCAGCACATCAGCGTAGTTTTCCCTGATTGCCGCTTCATCTTCGACGATCGCAATTCTTCTGTTCATAGCGCTCCTAAACTCCTGCCACCACCAGCGGTCGCGGTATCGGCAATATACTTTAAATCCTTGAAACGCATTAGTAAAAACAGCCTGGGCGGAAGCATTGCCACGTTTCTGACATATTTAATCAGTACATGGCCTTTTTCAATCCCTCGAGCGGTAATAAACACGCGCTTTAATAGACACTCCATAAGGGGAATACCGCGATACCGGCGGCCTCCCCGGACGGCTGATAACCGAACCAGTCTCCCATCCCCGTCGACTGTTTCGCCGTTGCAGACCCGAAGCCAGTTATCCCTGGCAGTGCAATCTTTCGAATTTGATTGAATCAGAAAATCGCAGCACTTCGAAAAGTACTGTTAACCGGAGTCAGAGCTATGAAAGCAATGAAAGAAGTCAGGCTTGTCATTGGCAACAAAAACTATTCCTACTGGTCCATGTGCCCGTGGTTACTGCTGAAAATGTTCAATGTCGATTTCGAGGAAATCTCGGTGGCATTGTATCAGCGCAATACCGCGGAGAAGCTGGGTCCCTACTCACCTTCCCTGAAGGTTCCGGTATTGTTGCACAAGGACATCACGGTCTGGGATTCGCTGGCCATCTGTGAGTATATTTCTGCCGAACTGCTCGGCGACGTGGGCTGGCCGACCAATGTTCGAAAACGCGCCAGTGCCCGGTCGGTGAGCGCCGAAGTCCACGCCGATTTCCCCAACCTGAAACGCGACTGGCCGCTGAACTGCAAGTCCGGTATCCGGCGCACCGCATCCGAGAAAGTCCTCAATGAGATCGCCCGGATCGATTCCATCTGGCGTTGCTGCCGGCACAAATTCGGCGAGAACGGCGACTACCTGTATGGGCGGTTTTCCATAGCCGACTGCCTGTTTGCCCCCATGGCTGTCATACTGGACAATAACCAGGCCCAACTGTGTGAAGAATCGCGCCTCTATTGCGACACGCTGCTGGAGAATCCTTTCGTACAGAGTTGGGTGGCCAAGGGCCGGGCCGAACGGGAGCCGCTTGCCATTGCCTACGCCAGCAACATGTAACTTCCGACCCGGAACCGTCAGGTTGAACGCTGAACAGGTAATTCGCTTCTGGTTTACAGAGACCGGGCCGGCGCAACGCTTCAAAAAAGACCCGGCCTTCGATCAGCTGATCATTGATAAATTCTCGGACCTCCACCGTCGCGCCAGCCAATGTGAACTGGTTGACTGGCGTGCCACGCCCGAGGGAGCCCTGGCAGAAATCATCGTCCTCGACCAGTTTTCCCGCAATATGTTCCGTGACACCCCCGAGGCCTTTGCCTGGGATCCTCTGGCGCTGGCGCTTGCCCAGGAACTGGTGCGACGGGGTGATGACCAACAGCTAGACGCCGGGCAGCGCGCCTTCGCCTATATGCCTTACATGCACAGCGAATCGAAAGCGATTCATGAGCTGGCCATGGCGCTGTTCAGTCAGCCGGGGCTGGAAAATAACTATAAGTTTGAATTACGACACAAGGAAATCATCGACCGATTTGGCCGCTATCCCCATCGCAATGCCATCCTCGGCCGTCAATCCAGCGCCGATGAACTGCAGTTTCTGGAGCTGCCAGGCTCCTCTTTCTGAAGTTTCCTGAAACTTGCCTCCTGAACCGCAGGGAGACAATCATTCGCACCCCGGACACGGGCAAATCAACCCGTTAATGGTGCCGGCCGAACTCTACAGGCGGTCTGGACCGATACCGGTTTGTCGCAACAATTTTCGCCAGTGTGACAAAGTTGACCGCTATTGCGCTGCCGTTGCGAACCGCCCCGGCAGAATTTCCCGCAACTTGTCGGCCATCTCCCGGATCGATTTTTCCGTGGTCTCCCAGTCCATGCAGGCGTCGGTCACCGAGACACCGTATTTCAACTGGGAAAGGTCCTTCGGAATGCTCTGGTTGCCGGCGTTGATATTGCTTTCCAGCATCAGCCCGATAATCGACTGGTTGCCTTCCAGAATCTGGTGAGTGACATCTTTCATCACCAGCGGCTGTACCTCGGGATTCTTGTCGGAATTGGCATGGCTGCAGTCAATCACGATATTGCGGCTGACTCCACCTTTCTCAAGCGCCTGCTCGCACTGTGCCACGTGTACGGTGTCGTAATTGGGCCCGTTGCTGCCACCCCGCAGGACTACGTGGGCATAGGGGTTACCCTTGGTGGTAACCACTGAAACCTGGCCCTGTCCATTGATGCCGAGAAACCGGTGCGGACTACTGACCGATTGCATGGCATTGACCGCGACGGTGAGACCGCCGTCGGTACCGTTCTTGAATCCCACCGCTGACGACAGGCCGCTGGACATTTCCCGGTGGGTCTGGGACTCAGTGGTGCGGGCACCGATAGCCGACCAGGCGATAATATCCTGCAGGTATTGTGGTGAAATAGGATCCAGCGCTTCGGTCGCTGCCGGCAGGCCGAGCTCGATAATATCCAGCAGCAGCTTGCGACCCATCCGCAACCCTTCTTCAATTTTGAACGAGTCATCCAGATATGGATCGTTGATCAGCCCCTTCCAGCCGATGGAGGTACGGGGTTTTTCAAAATAAACGCGCATCACGAGATAAATTGTATCTTTCACCTCGTCGGCCAGTTTTTTCAGCCGCCGCGCGTAATCCATGGCCGCCTTTGTGTCATGAATCGAACAGGGCCCGACTACGGCAAACAGCCGGGGATCCTTGCGATCCAGAATAGCGTAAATTGTCTCACGGGCTTCTTTTACCCGACCCTGGGCCACATCCGTCAGCGGCAGTTCGTCTTTCAGCTGCTGAGGCGTAATCAGCGGCATGTTGGAGGCGATATTCAGATCATCAATGACTTCTGACATGATCAGGAGCTCGTTTTGCTTTGAAAAAAGGGCGTGAATCATAACAGATGGTGTCGTCAAGTTGAACTCCGGCACTGAGCATCGTTGCAGGGGAATCCGAGGACGGAGCGATAAAAACGCCGCACCGACTGACCGAGGGATACCGTTTTCCAGGGCTCGCGAGCAAGGGGGGGAACCCCGGAGGGGGGGCAAGCTGCGCAGGATCGAACTCCCCTGGGCCGTTGCGGTCTACCAGGCATCACTTGTTCCAGGTCAGCTGTTTAAAATGCGCCTACGAGCGGCGCGCCCGGCAGGGGGGTAAGTTGCGGAGGATCGGACTCCCCTGGGGCGGTGCGGTCTATCAGGCATCACTTTTTCCGGGTCAGCTGTTTAAATTGTGCCTTCGAGCGGCGCGCCCGGCAGGGGACTTGTGCCGCGGCGGACCGCGCCCTTCCAGGGTGCCTTCACTCTGAAAAAAGAAAAAAGGGACAGTCCCGGAGGGACAGTCCCTTTTTCCTTTTTCGTCGTTCAGCGCTGGTCCTTTATTGCCGCCGCACAAGCCCCCTGCCGACCACGCCTCGGAGAAATGCCGATTTTTAGGGTCCGGGGCTTCGATCTGGAGAGCACGCATCACGATTCTTGTTCTGCAATTCGGAAACGAACTGGCGAAACTGGCAGAACCCCGGCACTGAGCACTGGTGCAGGGGAGTCCGAAGACGGAGCAATAAAAACGCCGCACCGACTGACCGAGCGAGACCGTTTTCCAGGGCTCGCGACCGAGGGAGGGAACCCCGGAGGGGTGCAAGTTGCGGAGGATCGGACTCTCCTGGGGCGGTGCGGTCTTCCAGGCATCACCAGTACCAGGTCAGCGAATTTTAAGTGGCGGCTTCGAGCGGCGCGCCCGCCTAGGAGAAATGCCGGTTTTTAGGGTCCGATGCTTCGATCTGGAGAGCACGCATCACGATTCTTGTTCTGCAATTCGGAAACGAACTGGCGAAACTGGCAGAACCCCGGCACTGAGCGCCGGTGCAGGGGAGTCCGAAGACGGAGCAATAAAAACGCCGCACCGACTGACCGAGCGAGACCGTTTTCCAGGGCTCGCGACCGAGGGAGGGAACCCCGGAGGGGGGCAAGTTGCGGAGGATCGGACTCCCCTGGGCCGGTGCGGTCTACCAGGCATCACTAGTACCAGGTCAGCGAATTTTAAGTGGCGGCTTCGAGCGGCGCGCCCGCCTAGGAGAAATGCCGGTTTTTAGGTTCCGGTGCTTCGATCTGGAAAGCACGCATCACAATTCCTGTTCTGCAATTCGGATACGAACTGGCGAAGTCACCGGTTCCAGTTGCCTGCTCTGGTGATTTATCCAATCGCGCCGGCCAGTCCGGCGCCGAGGAAGGAGAGCAGTATCAGGCTCAGCACCTGGTGTATCTGGAAGTAATATTGCAACACCAGGGGATGTTGCCGGGCCAGGTCTTCGTGAAGCGGATTCAGATACACCAGTGGCAGTGCCTGATCAAGGGAATAGAGCAGGGAGCGGGCCAGGGTCAGGTTTCTTCTGCCCTGTACCGAGAATCGCAGCAGTACGGCCCCGCCCAGAATCAGCACCCCGAACCAGAGTACCGTCAGCCAGACCTGATAGCCGTAGCCAATGATAATTTTCTTGGTGGTCAGCCAGGCTTTCTCCCCCGGACCGGTGGAAGCATGGATACGCCGATATTCGTTCATCTGGTAAAGAATCTGCTTGGCTTTGGCAGTCTGACCTGCCTCCGCCAGTACCGCAGCCAGTTGTTCATAGGGCTGGGGGATATAGATCTCGTCACGATTCTCCTGCATGGCTAACCAGGCCAGCAAACTGTCGATCGGTCGTTCTGAGCCGGTCCCGCCAGCCCGGGTTGGATCAAAGGAGTCTGATACCCCGCCGAAACGTGCATACTGGAAGCCCTGCAAATCCAGCCGACCCTCCAGCCCGATCCAGCTGGCCTCGGTGTCTTCAAGTATGTTCACCCGCACATCGCGCAGTGACAGCTGGGCGTTGTCTATCCATACCGACTCCTTTCCTTCGGCACTCATGACCAGCTCGTCGGCTTTGGAGCCAGCCAGGATCACGTAACCGGCAAACTGGTTCCCGCCCAGCAGTATCGACCTGCTCGAATCGATGTCCCACATGCCGGCCTCACCGTCGAAGCGGGCCCCGGACAGGTCGACTTCGGCAGCGGTCATCGAATTGAAAAAGAAATCCGCCCTGAACCAGGAGTTTTCCAGGCTGAATCGACTTTTGGTAATTCCCGCCTGAAAGTCAAAGTTTCGATCGAAACGGGAGGCGGTCAGGGCGAAAAAGTTGTCGATTCTGACGCCCCTGAGATCGATCGCCTCAGGGAACCAGGCGCCGAGGATAGCGATTCGCTTGTTGCTCATCGCCGACCGATAGTGGTCTTCCCGCAAAATATCGTAGAGAAATTGACTGCTCAGAATCCGTTCGGAATCCCACTCACCTTCGGTGACCTGCCAGGGACGAAGATCCCCGGTCGACCCGGTCAGCAGATTCATGTCGACAGTCTGGTCATGGCATAACCGCCCCCATGCCCAGACTTCCGATTCTGACCAGTCGGCAGACTGCATTGCCAGGCAGTCGCCAAGATTCTCGCTACTCGCGATGGCCGGAACAACCGCAGTCAGGGAAAGTAGCAATAGTCCAACCAAGGTAATCTGCTTCACGGTATTGCCTCGCAGTTTTACCATATTATAGTCGGGAAACCGGGTTCGGAATTCTATTCATGCGCCTACTGAAACAGACTCCTGACAATGCGAAAAAATTTCATCGGTAAGCGCTGACGGTGGTCTCTCAGGCATCATTTGTTCCAGGACAGCTGAATTTAAGTTGCGACTTCGAGCGGCGCGCCCGGCACTGAGCACCGGTCCAGGGGAGTCCGAGGACGTAGCGATAAAAACGCCGCACCGACTGACCGAGCGAGACCGTTTTCCAGGGCTCGCGAGCGAGGGGGGGAACCCCGGAGGGGGGCAAGTTGCGGAGGATCGGACTCCCCTGGACCGGTGCGGTCTCCCAGGCATCACCAGTACCAGGTCAGCGAATTTTAAGAGGCGGCTTCGAGCGGCCCGCCCGGCAGGGGGCTTATGCCGCGGCGGACCGCGCCTTTCCAGGGTGCCTTCACTCTGAAAAAAGAAAACGGGACAGTCCCAGAGGGACAGTCCCGTTTTCATTTTTCGCCGTTCAGCGCTGGTCCTTTATTGCCGCCGCACAAGTCCCCTGCCGACCACGCCTCGGAGAAATGCCGATTTTTAGGGTCCGGGGCTTCGATCTGGAAAGCAAGCATCACAATTCCTGTTCTGCAATTCGGAAACGAACTGGCGAAACTGGCAGAACCCCGGCACTGAGCACCGGTGCAGGGGAGTCCGAGGACGGAGCAATAAAAACGCCGCACCGACTGACCGAGCGAGACCGTTTTCCAGGGCTGGCGACCGAGGGAGGGAACCCCGGAGGGGGGCAAGTTGCGGAGGATCGGACTCTCCTGGGGCGGTGCGGTCTCCCAGGCATCACCAGTACCAGGTCAGCGAATTTTAAGTGGCGGCTTCGAGCGGCGCGCCCGCCTAGGAGAAATGCCGGTTTTTAGGGTCCGATGCTTCGATCTGGAAAGCAAGCATCACAATTGCTGTTCCGCAATTCGGAAACGAACTGGCGAAACTGGCAGAACCCCGGCACTGAGCACCGGTGCAGGGGAGTCCGAGGACGGAGCAATAAAAACGCCGCACCGACTGACCGAGGAAGACCGCCCTCCAGGGCTTCCGACCGAGGGAGGGAACCCCGGAGGGGGGCAAGTTGCGGAGGATCGGACTCCCCTGGACCGGTGCGTTCTCCCAGGCATCACTAGTACCAGGTCAGCGAATTTTAAGAGGCGGCTTCGAGCGGCGCGCCCGACTGCCAGTCCGCCTCAGACCTTGCGGTAAAGCTGCCTGCCCTGCTGATTGTATTCCTCGGCCATCTCCTCCATACCGGCCGTCATGGCATCGTCCAGGTCGCCCAGGTGGCGGGCTTTGGCGTAGTCGCGGACTTCCTGGCTGATTTTCATTGAGCAGAATTTCGGACCGCACATGGAACAGAAATGAGCCACCTTGCCAGACTGCTTGGGCAGGGTTTCATCGTGGTAGGTGCGGGCGGTATCCGGGTCCAGCGCCAGGTTGAACTGATCCTCCCAGCGGAACTCGAAGCGGGCCTTGGACAGAGCATTGTCGCGCAGCTGGGCGCCGGGGTGGCCCTTGGCCAGGTCGGCAGCATGAGCCGCGATCTTGTAGGCTATCAGGCCCTGCTTGACGTCATCCTTGTCGGGCAGGCCCAGGTGTTCCTTCGGAGTGACGTAGCAGAGCATGGCGCAGCCGTACCAGCCGATCATGGCGGCACCGATTCCGGAAGTGATGTGGTCATACCCGGGTGCGATGTCGGTGGTCAGCGGGCCGAGCGTATAAAATGGAGCCTCATCGCAGACTTCCAGCTGTTTGGTCATGTTTTCCTGGATCATGTGCATGGGCACATGGCCTGGACCTTCGATCATGGTCTGAACGTCGTGTCGCCAGGCAATCTGGGTCAGTTCTCCCAGGGTTTCCAACTCCGCAAACTGTGCTGCGTCGTTGGCGTCGGCCACGGACCCCGGTCGCAAACCGTCACCCAGGGAGAACGACACGTCGTAAGCTTTCATGATTTCACAGATTTCCTCGAAATGGCTGTAGAGGAAATTCTCGCGGTGATGGGCCAGGCACCACTTGGCCATTATCGATCCCCCGCGGGACACGATGCCGGTAACCCGTTTAGCGGTCAGGGGCACGTAACGTAGCAGCACCCCGGCGTGTATGGTGAAGTAATCCACACCCTGCTCGGCCTGTTCGATCAGGGTATCACGGTAGATATCCCAGTTCAGATCCTCGGCGACGCCACCCACTTTCTCCAGCGCCTGATAAATAGGGACAGTCCCTATTGGCAGCATGGAATTGCGGATGATCCATTCCCGGGTCTCATGGATGTTCCTTCCGGTGGACAGGTCCATTACCGTATCGGCACCCCAGTGGGCGGCCCAGGCGAGCTTTTCCACCTCCTCCTCGATCGAGGAGGTGACTGCCGAGTTACCGATATTGGCGTTGACCTTGACCAGGAAATTGCGGCCGATGATCATCGGTTCCACTTCCGGGTGGTTGATATTGGCCGGAATGATGGCGCGCCCGCGGGCCACTTCGGCGCGCACGAACTCCGGCGTAATTTCATCGGGGATGGCTGCCCCGAACGACTGACCAGCGTGTTGCGCGGCAATTTCCTGCTGTTCGCGGGCCTGCAGCAGGCTCATGTTTTCGCGAATGGCGATGTATTCCATTTCCGGGGTTATGATGCCCCGGCGCGCATAGTGGAGCTGGGAAACATTGTTGCCCGGCAGTGCCCGCCGCGGTTTGCGCAGGTGTTCAAAGCGCAGGTGCGCGGTCTGCACATCCTGCTGCCGCTGGCGTCCATAATCCGAACTGACATTGTCAAGCAGTTCGGTATCACCCCGCTCGGCGATCCAGGCGGCGCGGATGGCAGGCAGTCCAGCCCGCAGATCGATGCTGGCATCCGGATCGGAGTAAGGGCCGGAAGAATCGTAAACGCGAACCGGTGGATTGGTCTCCCGACCATTCTCGGTAATGGTGTCGGTCAGAGCGATTTCCCGCATTGGCACTTTTACGCTGTCGGTGCTGCCGGTCACGTAGATCTTGCGGGAATTGGTGAATTGCTTGCGCGTCGCGCTGTCCAGGCGGGTGATCGAATTCAGAAACTGTTCGGTATCGGCGTTCATGAAAATTTCCTGCAGGTTCCCGGCATGGCTGTGGAACTACCTGTAATTTCAGATCTAACGGAGTCCAGGGCCGTGAATTTTGACTGTGGCAATCTGCTGAAGAGCTGATGCTTGAAGGCATTCATTATGCCCTAATCACGCTTCGGCTGTCACAGGGTTCACCTGGCAGTGGCATCCGCGTAACTTCCAGGGACCTCGTTACGTCTAATTCTTTTTCAGGGCACCCAAAACGGTAAAATTTCAGGCCTGTCGGGCCGATAACCGGTTTGTCACGATAGGTTACACTGTGTAGAATGCCGGCAAGTTCTGGATCCGCTGGAAGTCAGACAAGCCCGGCCCTGCGGGCCGCTGCAACCAAGACCTTTCCTGCCCCCTAATCATTGAATCAAAGGTTAGTCACTATGAGGCCACTCGTTAAGACTATTGGAATCGCCCTTACCTGCCTGTTAACCCTGCCCTCGAGCTACGCCGACGACCTGGCCGAGATTCTTGACCTGGCACTGGACAACGACCCGGCATTGCGACAGGCCCGCGCCCAGTACCGTTCCAACCGGGAACTGCTGGTGCAGGGACGGGCGGCATTGCTGCCCTCCTTAGGGGTTGGCGGTACCACCCAGCGTCAGACCAGTGGACCCACCGATTCACAATACGCAACCGATCCCGTTACCGGCGAAGTCGTCAGAACCCAGAACGACCACAGCTTCCGCCCCGGCATCAACAGCCATGGCTGGGGTGTGAACCTGTCCCAGGCGCTGTTCAACCTGCCGGCCTGGTATACCTATGAAAGCGCCAAAGCCACCGACCGGGCCGCCGCCATGAACTATGCCGCCCAGGAGCAGGATCTTATTTTCCGGGTGGCAATCGCCTATTTCGACGTCTTGCGTGCCATCGACCTGCTGGAAACCAATCTGCAGGAAGAGGAGGCAGCGCTGACCTCACTGGAGCAGACTCAGCGCCGCGAGGAAGTGGGGCTTGACACCATCATCGATGTCAACGACAGTCAGGCCGCTTACGACCTGGCCCGCAATACCACCATATTGCAGCGGGATATTCTGCAGGCCCGTTACGAGGCACTGGAAGCGATCACCGGCCGGCCCCATCCTGAGATAGAAGTGCTGCGGGAGGATTTTCCTATTGTCAGCGTCGATGGTGAGCTGCAGGAATGGGAAGCCATGGCCGAGGAGAACAGCCTTGCCGTGGCAGCAGCCGAATACAACCTGCAGGCTTCCCGGGAAACACTGCAGGCCCGCAAGGCGGACCGCTACCCGACCGTCAGTCTGGATGGCAGCTGGCGCCACTTTGTCACTCAGCCGATTACCCGTGAAGGTATCACCATCGGCGGCGGTGCCACCGACAATACCAATCTGGCGCTGACCCTGAGCATTCCACTCTATACCGGCGGGGCGTTGAGTTCCCGACGCCGCGCCGCTCAGTACGACGTGGTAGCGGCGCGCGAGGGCCTGGAACTGGCAAGGCGCCAGCTCACCCAGAATATACGCAACAGCTACCGCCGGGTGAACACAGACGTTCTGGTGATTGCGCAAAGACAGCAGTCCATCGTTTCCGCACAGAGCGCTCTGGATCAGACTGAACTGGGTGTGGAAGTGGGACAGCGAAACATCGTCGAACTGCTGCGGGCCCGGGAAAATCTCTACCGCGCCCTGCGCCAGTATGCAGAATCACGTTACGACTACGTGCTTGATACCCTGGCGTTGAAGCAGGTCAGTGGCCTGCTGACTCCCCAGGACGTGCTGGACCTGAACGAGTGGCTGGAAATAGCGGAAGAAACCGTTCAGTAACCGTTCCAGGGGGCATCATCCCTGCCCCCTGTCCTATCCTGGTTACATCCGGTAACCAGGGACCCGCTCCTGACTCGGACTGACTTACGCTTCGAAAGCGTACCGGCCATCGGCTGTCCCCGGACGGTCAGTCACCGCTCCCCTTCTTCCACACCGAAATCTGGCTGACGATATATTCGTACTTGCGCCGGTGCTCGCGAATCATGAACGGGTAATCCTCTTCAAACACCAGTTCAAATCCCTGCAGAATGGAGCCCAGCCGGTTGAGCGTTTCAGCGCTATCCTTACCGTCCAGAAAGTTCTCCGCCTCGGTATACTGTTCCGACCAGGTATTGGGTGAGGCGATCACCAGGATCCCGTCCCTGCCAAGCCAGCGATCTGATTCCACAAACTGCCTGAGACAGGCTTCCGGGTCGGACAGCCGGCACAGCAGGTTGGCCAGCAAAGCGGCATCAAACGGCCCTTCCCCGGTGGCAGCCAGATCGCTGTCCAGGGCACAGGCATCTCCTTCAACGAAGTGCACCCGGTTCCGGTCTATGGTCCCGGGCACGCTGGCCAGTAACTCTGTGAAGAAGCGGCCGGTGTCACGACGCCGGTAAGGTAACTTGCCATGTTCCCTGAGGTGATCGGCACAGCGGATGAACGAGGCGCTGTAGTCGAGCCCGGTCACCGACTCAAACTCCCGCGCCAGTTCGAACGACGCCCGCCCCACAGCACAACCCAGATCCAGGGCCCTGCGCCGACCGCTGGCAAACCGTGACATCAGCTCTGCAGTGTGCAGGACAAAGTTGCCCACCTGGGGATGGCCGGAGCGCTGCCGGATTGCAGTATCCGCCTGCTCCGCCTCACTGCCATAGTGAAACAGAAGGTATTGATCGACCAGTTGGGAGGTTTCGTACTTATTGTTCGACTCCGCCGGACTCTGGCCACTCTGTGCCAGCCGGAAACCGGCATGCTGAAAAAAATGCGGCCGGAAGTGGAAGCGCGACCAGATACTGGCCTCGTCTCCGGTACTGATAAACGAACCGCCCATGATCATCTGGTGCTCACCGTCGAAACAGGGCGTACTGAAATCGGTATAGTAGGAGTGAATGGCAAAATCCTTAAGCGGATGGAATGCATCTTCACACCACTGCCAGACATTACCCATGGTGTCGTGAAAGCCCTGGGTATTTTCTGCCATGGCGTTTACAGGACATTCACTGCCAGTCTGCAGATTCAGATTGAGTCCCTGCAGACCCTGCGCAGTCATGACCGGGTCCAGCTTTAACAGCTGATCCCTGCCGGGGGTCCAGTCGATGGCTTTGCGCAGGGCCGGTTCACGCAGGGCCAGGTGTTCCGCCTCCCGTAACAGCCGATAGGGAGTATCGACCCCTTCGGATTCGGACAGCCAGGCACAATATGCCCTGGCTTCAAAATAGTTGACGATCGCCGGCCAGTCCCACTGCATGTCGACAACCGAGAATGTGGACCGCAAGCGATACCGATGGGAGCCCGCCGGCCCGTCCTGTACCCAGAAAGTAGGCCATTTGACGTTACGGAAAGTCCGCCAGCCCCAGCCGGACTCGCTCCAGTACTTGCGGGTCTCATAACCCCCGGACGCCACAAAGCGAAAAAATTCCCCGTTGCTGACCAGGTACTTGCTTGCCTTGAAAGATGATACCTGACGCTTGTCGTGGCCGTATTCATTATCCCAGCCGAAGGTGGGCCACTGCCTGGGCTTGCCGAGTTCGAGAGTCGAGGGTTTGACTTCCAGCATCGGATTTTGAGCCGGGTAGTCCTTCCCTGGCTGCGGATTCCCGCTCGCCGACTCGCGACAACTGAAGAACTCCGGCCACCCGGTTGGTGTGGTGACGTGTTCCTGTGGCAATTCCCGTATCAACACGCTGGACGTTTCCAGGTGAATGCGCTCATGCTCAAAGGCCATAACCAGCGCCCAGCCCTGGCTGTCCATGGTTATCGGTTGATCGAAACAGGGGTGGGTCTCGATCAGGTTCTCCACCAGCCGGTAAACCGTGTTCCGGTATTGAATCACCTCTTCCAGGTCAGGCCAGATATCATCGGCGCCTTCGTGGAGATCGTCCCAGTTCATTTCATCGACGCCGGTTTCAAACAACAGCTCGAAGTCCTGGTTGACCGGCTCGGCAATCAGACCGCTGACCAGCAGTTTGTTGACATAGAAACAGACCGGGTGGGCATAGTAGAAAACCAACGGGTGGCGGGTTTTATGGTAAGGCCGCAGAAAAAACGCCTGCCTGCTGGTCAGAGAGGAAAACAGCAATTCCGTCAACGACCAGGTATTTCTGAAATAATCGAGAATCGCCTCGCGCCCAGCATTCAGGTTGAGCAGCGGTGAGGAATGCAGGGTGGTCTCGAAATGTTTGACGAAAGGCAGCTTGTCGTCCCCGCGGAAGGGATAGCCGGTTTCCACGTGCTTCTGACAGTCGTTGCGAACTTGCATAATTGTGACCTGTTTTGTATTCGATATGGCTGCGGGTGACGGGTCAGAGTACCTGACTGGGATGCGGGGACATCCGGATTTTATGCAGCCAGACTGTTAATGTAAACTTGAGCGTCTGAACCTCTTGCCACCACCTGATTAAGGAATCGCCTTGCAGAGCAAGTTACCCGCAGTGGGAACCACTATTTTCACCGTCATGTCCAAGATGGCACAGGACCATGGCGCCATAAACCTGTCGCAGGGATTCCCGGATTTCGATTGCCCGGCCCGCCTGCGGGAGCTGGTCGGCAGGCATCTGAACGGGGGCAGGAATCAGTATCCGCCCATGGCCGGGATACCGGAACTGCGCGAGCAGATCGCCGTCAAGGTAGCAGATCTATACGGAGTCAATGCCGATCCGGATCAGGAGGTCACGGTAACTTCCGGCGCAACCGAGGCGCTGTTTGATGCCGTCCAGGCCTGTGTAGGCCGCGGCGACGAGGTAATCGTGTTCGACCCTGCCTACGATTCCTACGGGCCGGCCATTGAACTGGCTGGTGGCAAGGCCGTTCACATACCCCTGACCCTGCCTGACTATGCCATCGACTGGAACCGGGTGGAGGCAGCGCTGACCGACCGGACCCGCCTGATCATAATCAATTCGCCTCACAATCCCTGCGGGGCCATCATTCAATACGGGGATCTGGAGGTACTGGCCGGCCTGGTCAGGGATCGCGACATCAGGGTGCTTTCCGACGAGGTCTACGAACACATGGTCTTCGATGGCCAGCGGCATCACAGCGTGTTGAGCCACCCGGAGTTGCGGCAGCGCAGTTTCGCGGTGTTCTCCTTTGGCAAAACCTATCACGCTACCGGCTGGAAAATAGCTTACTGTGTGGCGCCACCGGAACTTACTACCGAATTTCGCAAGGTCCACCAGTTCGTCACTTTTACCACCTCAAGTTTTGTGCAGTACGGGCTAGCCGATTTCATGCGCGAGTGTCCTGAACACGCCGTGGAGCTGCCGGCCTTCTACCAGCAGAAGCGGGACCTGTTCTGCCGCCTGATCGAAGGCTCCCGGTTTCAAATCCGGCCATCGCGTGGGACTTATTTCCAGCTCGCTGACTATGCCGCTATCAGCGATCGGTCGGATATGGATTTCGTCACCTGGATGACCCGGGAAAAAGGAGTAGCCGCGATCCCACTGTCGCCTTTTTACGAGCAGGCTCCCGACACGCGTATCATCCGCTTCTGTTTCTGTAAGGACGATTCCACTCTGGAACAGGCAGCCGAAATCCTGTGTGCCCTGTAACACCGGCCGGCGGACTAAGGATCGCAGGCCTGCCAGGAAACTCGGCCCGGAACCGGTAGCCTGTAACTGTCATTATGGCTGATCTGGATATCGAAAAGCTGGCTGCCGAAATCCGACTCTGGGGAGCGGAACTGGGTTTTCAACAGGTCGGTTTCACCGACCTGGACCTGGCGCGCTATCGTCCCCACCTGGAGACATGGCTGGCACAGAAGTTTCATGGCGAGATGGGCTACATGGCACGTAACCACGAATTACGCTGTGATCCCGCCAGGCTGGTTCCCGGTACACTGACTATTATCAGCGTACGAATGGACTATTCCCGGACTGCCGACAATTCTCTGCAGTTTCTCGACGAAACCTCCAACGCCTACATTGCCCGTTACGCCAGGGGGCGCGACTACCACAAGCTGATCCGCAAACGCCTGCAGAGTCTGGCGGCACGGATTGAAGCGGCAGTCGGGCAATTCGGCTACCGGGCCTTCGTCGACAGCGCGCCGGTGCTGGAACGTGCGCTGGCAGAAAAAGCGGGACTGGGCTGGATTGGCAAAAACACCATGCTGATCAACCGCAGTGCCGGATCCTGGTTTTTCCTGGGGGAACTCTTCACCGATCTTCCCCTACCGACCGATGCTCCCGCCAGCGGGCATTGCGGGTCGTGCCGGGCCTGCCTTGACATCTGTCCGACCGGTGCATTCGTGGCGCCTAATCAACTTGATGCAAGACGCTGCATTTCC
The DNA here is from genome assembly GCA_024234395.1 of Pseudomonadales bacterium. GTDB lineage: Bacteria > Pseudomonadota > Gammaproteobacteria > Pseudomonadales > Pseudohongiellaceae > NORP240. The sequence goes on along the minus strand of JACKOH010000002.1, from coordinate 846,986 downwards.
TATTTAACCATTGAGTTAAAAACCTCGATTCCTGAAGCGCTGCGACCTCTTATAGGCAACCGGATTTTCGGTTGTGACGATTGCCAGCTGATCTGTCCCTGGAACAAGTTCACCAGCCGGACCCGGGAGGCGGACTTTTCACCACGGCATTCTCTCGATGACATCCAGTTACTGGAACTTTTCGAGTGGACCGAGGAGCAATTCCTCTCCCGGACCGAAGGGTCGGCAATACGACGCACCGGCTACCTGGGATGGCTGCGCAACCTGGCCGTTGCACTGGGAAATGCCACTTCGGATATCCGCATAATCGCGGCACTGGAAAGAAAAGCGGAGCATCCTTCGGAGCTGGTGCGCGAACACGTGGCCTGGGCCCTGCAGCGGCAGCGCGCCGGTCGCTGAACAAACGCGGCCTGTCATTCCTGCAGACGGAAGAAGTGTTCCCGGTAGTAAATCAGTTCGTCGATGGAGTCCTTGATATCGTCCAGAGCGATATGTTTACTCTCCTTGCTGAAGCCGGCCAGCATCTCCGGCCTCCAGCGTCGGGCAATTTCCTTGACGCTGCTGACATCCAGATTTCGGTAGTGAAAAAAACTTTCCAGTCCCGGCATGTAACGGGCCAGGAAGCGGCGATCCTGACAGATACTGTTGCCGCACATGGGCGACGCCTTTTCATCGACCCACTGGCGCAGAAACGCCAGGGTCAGGCGTTCCGCCTCCGCCTCATCGATGCGACTGTCCCGGACCCGCTGAATGAGCCCGGATTGGCCGTGATACTTCTGGTTCCAGGCATCCATGGCATCCAGAGCCTCAGCGGATTGACTGACAGCCAGCACCGGTCCTTCCGCCAGGATGTTCAGATGAGGATCGGTGACCAGGGTGGCGATTTCGATAATCCGATCGGATTCAGGACTTAACCCGGTCATTTCCAGGTCGATCCAGATCAGGTTGAGACTCTTGTCCATTGGGCAGCCACCACTTGTTGTTCGCCGGTATTTCCATTGTCAGGTCCGGGATTCTAGCAAAGCCCGGGAATCGTGAGTATGCCATAATACCGCGCGCCGTAACCGGAACTCTTACCGTTCTGCTACCGCGCAGGTGGCAGAAAATAATGCAATGACATGGCAAAAAGACGACTCACAAGACAACAGCAGAACCGGATCCGCCATCGGCAACGGCTGGAAGTGGATGAACAACAGGCCCGGTCCGCTGACAGTGAGGCAGCCTCTGGTGACGGTCCCCGCCTGACGGGTCTGGTGATCAGCCATTTCGGACAACAACTGGAAGTGGAGGCTCGTGAAGGCCCTCGGCAGGGAGAGTTATTCCGCTGTTTCCAACGCAGTAACCTGCCGCCGCTGGTAGCCGGCGACCGGGTCGTCTTCGCCGTGGGTGCCTCGGGTACTGGGGGTATTGGGAGCACTGAGAGTGCTGTGGGTATCGAGAGTGCTGTGAGTACCGGGAATGTTGATGGTACAGGAGCCATTGCAAGCGCCAACAGTGCCGCAAGTGACAGCACCAATGGAGTGATCACCGGGCTGGAGGATCGCCAGAACGTGTTCTGCCGGCCGGCAGCCGGTGGCCAGTTGAAGCCGGTCGCCGCCAACATTGACCTGGTCATGGTGGTCCTGGCGCCCAGACCCCAGCCGTTCCTCAACCTGCTGGACCGCTACCTGGTGGCCATCGAGAGCCTGGGTCTGAGACCGCTGATCGTCATTAATAAAAGTGACCTGATCGATGAGCAGCCAGATCCCGTGATCGAGACTGTGCTGGCAGATTACCCGCAACTGGGCTACCCGGTTTACTCGGTCTCTTCATCCCGAAGCAGCGGACTGGAGGCGCTTGAATCGGCGTTGCGGAACAGCACGGCCGTGATTGTCGGTCAATCAGGAGTCGGCAAATCGTCCCTGATCAATGCCCTCAGCCCGGCCGTGGCCGCCCGCGTGGGAGAACTTTCCAGCGGCGCGGAAAAGGGTACCCATACCACCACCTCGGCACGGCTGTTTCATCTTGGGGGCTTCGACCTGATCGATTCACCTGGCATCCGGGAATTCGGTCTGTGGCATATCAGCCCGGCGGAACTGCTGGAAGGCTTTGTCGAATTCCGGCCGTTTCTGGGCCACTGCAAATTCCGCGACTGCAGTCATCGTGACCAGCCCGGTTGTGAATTGATCCATGCGGTCGAACAGGGCAACGTGAAAGCCTATCGGCTTGCAAGTTACTTTCAGATTCTGGATAGTCTTTGACTGAGACTGCTTAACAGCTAGACTGGCGCCCTGTTGCGATACTGTCCTGACCGAATTCCCGACTGACCCGACTACATGACCGCTGACAACTTACCCCTGATTATCGAAGCCGCGCAGCTGGAGAAGCTGCTGGATGCCGGCGATCTTCTGATCGTTGACCTGTGTCAGCCCGGTGTCTACCGGCAACTGCACGTGCCGGGAGCGGTGCATGTCAGCCCCGCCGAGCTGGTCAGTGGCATTCCTCCTGCTAGCGGCAGGCTGGCGCCGCGGGAACAGTTGGAATCGCTTTTTTCCAGGCTCGGCTATTCCCAGGACAGACCTGTGGTCGCCTACGACGATGAGGGCGGCGGCTGGGCCGGCCGCTTTCTGTGGACGCTGGATGTGATAGGGCATCAACGCCACGCCTATCTCAACGGCGGTATCCATGCCTGGCTGAATGGTGGCCATCCGGTTACCGCGGAAATCAGTGAACCGGAACCGACTGCAGTGACGCTGAAAATCGATCACGGTCAGATCGCTGGACTCGAGGAAGTGCTGGCGTCCCTTTCGGATCCTGACACCCTGGTTTGGGATGCCCGTTCTGCCGAAGAGTACCTTGGCCAACGTCGCGGTGCCTTGCGCAACGGACACATTCCGGGTGCCATCAACCTGGACTGGCTTGAGACTATGGACCGCAACGACAATTTACGTCTGTTGCCGCTGGACCGGTTGCGGGACAAGCTGGCCGCAGTCGGTATCACCGCGGATAAACGGATCATTACACATTGTCAGTCCCACCACCGATCCGGCCTGACCTATCTGGTTGGCAGAGCCCTGGGGTTTAACATCAGGGCCTACGACGGTTCCTGGGCGGAATGGGGCAATCATCCGGATACGCCGATAGAACAGTAAAAAGATAGCACCATGAAAAAGTTAGAAAAACTGATCGATCGATCCACAGAACCAAAGAACACTGGCAAACCGCGCACGAAAACTGAGCAGCAGACTCAAGGAACCCTGATTTGAACCCGGTCTTAACCATGCCGACCAGTACTTCCCGGACTTACCCTGGCGCCCCGCCATCAGGCCCAAGGGTCTGCTGCCGGCGATTCTGATTTCACCATGGACAAACTGTTCGTTTACCTGCAATACCTTGTTCCCCAGCACCTGCTGTCGCGCGCAGCGGGCTGGCTGGCCAACTGCCGTTCACCGCTGGTCAGAACGCCGTTCATTTACCTGTTCATGCGTATTTTCAGAGTTGATCTGAGTGAAGCCAGGGTCCAGGACTTCCGTCAGTTCCAGCACTTCAACGAATTTTTCACCCGCGAGCTGTTGCCCGACAGCCGGCCATTGGCGGGTGACGCAGAGACCCTGGTCAGTCCGGCTGATGGCACCGTCAGCCAGCTGGGAAGAATTACCGCCGACCGGCTGCTGCAGGCCAAGGGTATGGACTATTCACTGTCCGACCTGCTGGGCGGTGAAGCGCGGGATGTGGATCTGTTCCGCGACGGCAGTTTTATCACCATTTACCTGTCGCCCAGGGATTACCACCGGGTCCATATGCCGATGGCCGGTAAACTGCTCAGAACCGTTTATCTGCCCGGTCAGCTGTTTTCGGTGAACCGGCGAACGACGCAGCAGGTGCCCGGCCTGTTAGCCCGTAACGAACGGCTTGTTTGTGTGTTCGATACTGCTGCCGGACCCATGGCCGTGATCCTGGTAGGAGCGATGATCGTCGCGGGAATTCAGACGGTGTGGGCAGGTCGGGCCGGCTCAGGAGATCGACAGTCACAGCGACGCAACTACAACACGCTGACTTCTCAGGTTAAACTGGAACGCGGCCGGGAAATGGGACGTTTCATGCTGGGCTCCACGGTAATCCTGCTGTTTGGTCCCAGAGCGGCTACACTGGCAGATAACCTGGGGGCTGACAGTCCGATTCAACTCGGCCAGGCGATTGGCGCAGTGGGTACCGCTGCCAAGAGAACGACTTCCTGAATAAACAGCGCCTGCCTGCTGATACACTCGCACAGCGAATGTCATGGTGAATCCCACTCTGGATGCCGCTTTTGGATGCCACTTTTGGATTCCACTTTTGGATTCCACTTACAGATACTGCTTTTGGTGGCCACTTTCAGTTGCCACTTAGGACACCAGCCTGGAAAGCCGCTTTGCTCAGGCACAATCGGAGACTCCCGTCATGGATCAGAATGAACTGAAAAAGCAGGTGGCCAGGGCTGCCCTGTCCCATATTGAACCGTTGCTGGAGCGTGACTCCATTATCGGCGTCGGCACCGGTTCCACGACCAACTGCTTCATCGAAGAACTGGGTTCAATTCGGGACAAGATATACGGAACCGTCTCCAGCTCCGAGGCCTCCACCTTAAGGCTCAGAGAGCTGGGTATCCCGGTCTATGACCTCAACGCGGTCAATGAAGTGACTTTTTACGTGGATGGTGCCGATGAAGCAAATGGATCACTGCAGCTGATCAAGGGCGGTGGTGGCGCATTGACCCGGGAAAAAATCGTCGCGGCGGTGGCCAGGCAGTTCATCTGTATTGTCGATGAATCCAAGCTGGTGGACGTGCTGGGGGAGTTCCCGCTGCCGGTCGAGGTCATACCCATGGCGCGCAGCCATGTGGGCCGTCAGATTGTCAATCTGGGCGGCGACCCGGTCTACCGGGAGGGTTTTGTGACTGACAATGGCAATCACATACTGGATATCTACAACCTGTCCATCACCGATCCCTGTGAACTGGAGCAACAGCTCAATCAGGTTACCGGTGTGGTTACCAATGGACTGTTCGCCCTGCGCCCGGCCGACTACCTGCTGGTTGCTGGTAAGCAGGGAATCAAATCCTACCGGCCGTGATGGTCCCCCTGGCTCTGAAGCAGAGCCAGGATGGACACTTCCTCACGGTTGTAAGCGCCATTTTTCAGGACGCAGCAAGACTGGGACACGTCGTTACTGTTTGAAAGCCTCGGTTCGTCCGAGCGTCAGCATCGCAGAAAATTGCAATGCAGCGCCCACACAGATGCTTTTATACCAACCGGTATAGCCAACGTGTTCTGAGATGCTGGTTGACTGGTAAAAACCGGGCAATGCCCGGTTTCCAACCAGTTTCGTCTACAGAGGAGTGACGTTTTCCGCCTGTGGACCTTTCTGACCCTGAGTAACCTCCATGGTTACTTTCTGGCCTTCGGCGAGGCTCCTGCGACCTGTACCGTTGATGGCGCTGAAGTGTACAAACACATCTTTGCCTTCTGCCTGCTCAATGAATCCGAAACCTTTCTCATCATTGAACCACTTAACGGTACCTTCAACTAAATCTGACATATCTTTCTCTTTGTATAACCAATTACCGGTGTGTTGCTGTCCGGGGCGTAAACATCCCGACCATGATTCCGACATGGAATCACAGGTGAGTGTACTCCCAACCTAAAAAGTATGGAACTCAAAAATCAACGAAATTGAATTTTGTCCGACCAAATGCCGTTTTTCTGTGACAGATTAACTCCGCTTGACAGAATCATTACGACAAGGTGACAGTTCCGATCCATCTGGCCGTGATCCCGGAATCTGTGCATCACGACCTTGGGTGATACGCTACCGTCTTTTCGCCACGACTGCCAGAAAAAGTGTGCGCCGCCCCCATTTCGTCGCTCATCCTGTCATGCACCAGAACAAGGCAGCAACTCCGGGTCTCTGGTGCGGAGCGACTGTCGGTGCCGTTACTGGATATCGAAAACCTTGCCCGGATTGAGAATTCCGTTGGGATCGAAGACCTTTTTGACTGCTTTCATATAAGCGATTTCCAGTGGATCACGCGAAGCTTCCAGGAATGCCTTTTTTAACAGCCCCACACCGTGCTCCGCCGAAACACTGCCGGCATAGTTTTTGACCAGTTGAAAAACTTCCCGGCTGACCTTTCCGCACTGCTCCTGAAATGTCTTCAGATCGAGGTCTTCCGGTTTAAGTATATTCAGGTGTACATTGCCATCGCCGATGTGACCAAACCAGATGATCTCGAAGTCCGGATAGCGGGCAGAAACCAGCTCATCGACTCTGCTCAGGAACTCGGGCACTTTCGACACGCGCACGGAAATATCGTTCTTGTAAGGTGAAAAACGGGAAATCGTTTCCGAAATATCTTCCCGCAAGCGCCACAGGGTCTCGGCCTGGCCTACACTCTGGCTGACCGTTCCATCCAGAACCCAGCCCGCCTCCAGGCAGACCTCGAATAATTCCATTGCTTCGTCCAGCCGGCTTTCGCTGTCATTCTCGAACTCTATCAGGGCGTAAAAAGGCGACTGCGTCTCGAATGGGCGCTGCAGTCCCTTGTGCGACACCACGTGCTGCAGGGCCGGCTCTGAAAAAAATTCGAAGGCGGAGAGCTGCAGTCTGCCCTGAAAAGTCTTCAGTACCTCCATACAGGACTGCATGTCATTAACTGCCAGCAACAACACGGTGGGATCCCGTGGCACCGCCGTCAATGCGAGGGTAACTTCGACGACCAGCCCGAGGGTTCCCTCGGAGCCGATAAAAAGATGACGGAAATCATAGCCTGTGGCATTTTTTACCAGCCCCCGGTTCAGCTCCAGCAGTTCCCCGCTGCCGGTAACCACTTTCAGTCCCATGACCCACTGCCGGGTCATCCCGTACCTGATGACCTTGATGCCACCGGCATTGGTCGCTACATTGCCGCCGATCTGGCTGGACCCGGCCGAGGCGAAATCGACTGGATAGAACAGTCCCTGCTGTTCTGCAAACTGTTGAAGCTGCTCGGTAATCACACCGGGTTCACAGACCACCTGCCGATCCACGGCGTCAAACTCCAGAATCCGGTTCATGCGGTCGAACGCCACTACCACTTCCCGATTACTGGCGACCGCCCCACCGCTGAGACCGGTACGTCCACCGGACGGTACCAGGGGAAAGTTCAGCTTATTGGCCAGCTGCACCAGGTTAACCACCTGTTCGATGTTACGCGGCAAAACCACCGCCAGTGGATCGGGTCGGTAGGCTGTGGTCCAGTCCTTGCCATACTCGGTCAATGCATCGGCATCGGTTTTCACCGAATCCTCCCCCAACCGCTCCTGCAGTCGGGCAATAATGTGGCTGGATTGCTGCTCGGAAATTGCGTTCAAGGGGTCATACCTGTATTCGGTTAGGTTCTGAGGTGGCGGCGCACTGACAGGGCAACCCTGCTATATCGCCGACGGGATATGTTAACATGCGCTCCCTTTCCAACCCATTGCTTAAGGAACCTCTGAATGCGGCAAACATCGCTTGAGAAGAGCAAGATCAGGTTTCTGCTTCTGGAAGGCGTGCATCAAAGTGCTGTCGACACACTCAGGGCACAGGGTTACGACAACATCGAATACCTGAAAACGGCCCTGCCGGAAGCGGAGCTCAAAGAGAAGATTGCCGACGCGCACTTTGTCGGTATCCGGTCACGCAGCCGCCTCACCGAAGAAATTTTTCAGGCTGCCGGAAAGCTGCAGGCAGTGGGCTGTTTCTGCATCGGCACTAACCAGGTCGATCTGAACGCCGCTCTGGTGCGGGGAATTCCGGTTTTCAATGCTCCCTTTTCGAATACCCGAAGTGTCGCGGAACTGGTAATCGGCCAGTCCATTCTATTGCTGCGTGGTATTCCGGGAAAGAACGCGCTGCTGCATCGCGGTGTCTGGGACAAGGCCGCAAAGGGGTCCTTCGAGACCCGTGGCAAGAAGCTGGGGATCGTCGGCTACGGCAACATAGGCTCCCAGCTCAGTGTCCTGGCCGAAGCCATGGGCATGAAAGTCTATCTGTTCGACATTATGACCAAATTACCGCTGGGAAATGCCACGCAGCTCAGCAGCCTGAAGGAGTTGCTGAGCAGCTGTGACGTGGTCAGCCTTCACGTACCGGAAACCCGCCAGACTCGCAACATGATCGGGGCCGAACAGCTGGCCTGGATGAAACCCGGCGCCATCTTCATCAACGCTTCCCGGGGCACCGTGGTGGACCTCGATGCCCTGGCGTCCGCGCTGGAGACTGGACAGCTGGCCGGCGCCGCCATCGACGTGTTTCCCACCGAGCCCGCATCCAACGACGAACCGTTTGAATCGCCCCTGACCCGCTTCGACAACTGTCTGCTGACCCCGCACATCGGGGGCAGCACCATGGAAGCCCAGGAAAATATCGGCATCGAGGTGGCGGAAAAACTGGTGACTTACAGCGACAACGGTTCCACTTTTACGGCAGTCAATTTTCCAGAGGTGGCGTTACCTGCCCACCCTGGCAAGCATCGCCTGTTGCACATTCACGAAAACGTGCCGGGCATCCTGTCCGAAATCAATACCATCTTTTCTCAGACCGGTATCAACATCAGCTCTCAGTATCTGCAGACCAATGACAAAGTGGGCTACGTTGTCATGGATATCGATGTGCAGTACAGCAAGGTGGCGCTGGAAAAACTCAACAGCATCCGGGGCACGATTCGCTGTCGCGTTCTGTTCTGAAGTTCCCGGCACGGATTTACTGACTCCGCGGCGCAGCAACGGATTCCTGTTTAGCAGCGTGTCTGGCCTTGCCGTGATGCGCGATTCCGGTGCACAACAGCGGGTCGAAGTTAAAGTAAAGACCATCAGCATGCACTGCCTGCTTAGCTGGAATCTCCCGGGGCGGTATTGAAACTGGACATTATCGAGCAGGCGCGATAGTTTTCAGGGAGTCATACATTCCTGGTTCCATTCGCCTGCGAGTTACCGACCGACTGATCCGCACCCGACTATCTCGGTCACCCAGCCAGATTTTCACGCGGTGCCGTTGGCGGCAGGATCCGGGAACGTTCAATACAGAATCCTGAAACTTGGACACCCGGCCAGGGAGGTAGACATGCTTGCTGGTACCTGCAGAAGTAACCCGGATAGCAAAGAAAATTGGCGTACGCTGAACCGTAACAGCCTGGTCATGTTGCTGATCGCGTTCCTTACCTGTACCGCAGGTACAGAGCTGGCGGCACAGAACACCGGCTGGACTTACTGGGGTGGCAACAAGGCATTCGATCGCTATTCAGCACTGGATCAGATCAATGCCGACAACGTTGCCGATCTGAAAATTATCTGGCGCCGACCAGCGCTGGACCCGACCCTGCAGGAAGCCTTTTCGGAAATTCGCGTTACCGGCAACCTGCGCTCCACGCCGGTCTATATAGAAGGTGTGCTGTATGCCACCAACGCCATCGGGCTGGCCGAGGCTTTCGACCCCGCCAGCGGTGCAACGCTGTGGGTACAGCAACCGCCCGCAGCAACCAGCGAAGAGGCCCGTGGTCAAAGCACCCGGGGGCTGGAATACTGGTCCGATGGTGGCGAGGGACGGATTCTGGTGGTCCGCAACGGTTATCTCTATGCCCTGAACCCTGCCAACGGCCTGCCAATCATCGACTTCGGAACCAATGGCCGGGTCAGCCTGGTGCCGGATAATACCAATCAGTTTTCCTTCGTTTCCGGCGGCCCCATTGTCGTCAATGATGTGATCGTCGTGGCCGGCACCGTCGATGGCGCAGGCGACAGTGGTACCCGGTGGCGCGGCGCAGCCTCGGAAGATGTGCGCGCTTACGATGTCCGCAGCGGAGCACAGCTGTGGACTTTTCATGCCGTCCCGGAGCAGGGAGAGTTCGGGACCGACACCTGGGGCAATGACTCGTGGCGGGATTCCGGTGACCTGGGGTCGTGGTGCTGTCTGAGCGCCGATGAGTCACTGGGCATGGTTTACGTGCCATTTACCGCCCCGACAGCTGCCTATTACGGAGGGCACCGCCCCGGCGACAATCTCTTTTCCAACAGCCTGGTGGCGATCGATGTCAGCACCGGAGAACGGGTCTGGCATTTCCAGATGGTGCATCACGACGTCTGGGAGTATGACAATGTCGGACCCCCGGTGCTTGGCGACATCAACGTTAACGGTCGGACCATACCAGCGGTCATGCAGGCCAATAAAACAGGCTGGATCTATGTATTCAACCGCGTCACCGGAGAGCCGGTATGGCCGATCGAGGAGCGCCCCGTACCCCAGTCAGATGTGCCGGGAGAACTGCTCTCTGCGACCCAGCCGTTTCCAACCCGGCCGCCACCTATTGCCACGCAGGGAATCAGCGAGGCCGACATCATTGACTATCCGGAACTGGGGCAATTGGCCAGGGCCGAGGTTGCCAATTTCGTGATTGGTCCGATCTTTACTCCGCCGACCCTGATCAGCACCACACCGGGCGGAACCCAGGGTACGCTTACCCTGCCCGGTTCCTGGGGATCGGCCAACTGGAATACCGGGGCTTTCGACCCGGAGACCGGGTACTACTATGGTTTTGCCAACGACATTCCCCGTGTTTACCGATTGGAAGCAACCAATCAGGAAGAGGCTGAAATGCCTTACTGGAGCCCCAACCGGGAGGCGCCTTATCTAGACGGAATTCCGCTCACCCGTCCACCCTGGGGCAGAATTACTGCTATCGATATGAATCGTGGTGAACACCTCTGGCAAGTTGCCAACGGCGATTCCCTGGGCGATCATCCGGCGCTATCCAATCTCGATCTGCCGGACCTGGGAATCGCCAGCCGTCCGGTCGCACTGGTAACCCGCACCTTGTTGTTTATTGGCGATGGGAGCAATGTTTTTGGAGGCACCCAGCCCAATATGTGGGGCCGGACCTTCCGTGCTCTCGACAAGGCTACTGGAGAGACGGTCTGGGAAATGGAATTGCCATCTGGCACTACCGGCGGACCCATGACCTTTCAGCATGAAGGCAAGCAGATTATTGTGGTAGCCATCGGGGCTCTCGGTACCCCCGCTGAGTGGGTGGCACTGGCTCTGGAATAGCCCACAGCATACCTGCCAGGTTGTCAGTGTTTTTGAATATACGTTTTATAAACGCTGGTGCCAGGAAGCAGAGTCTGCAAAAAAGAACCGGGGCTGCAGGAAGAGAGAATCTTCATGGTCACCCCGGAAAGAGAGAGTTGAAGCAACTAGTAACGAAGGGTTTCGGGTTCGGGTTTAAAAGCTCTGGGCCAGTTCAGACGCCGGGGACTTACTGTTGACCAGGCTGTAGTTGGCGACTGCGTTGGCATCACGGGAGTTCAGTGCCAGTGCTTTTTCCAGAGCGGTGCTGGCAGCCGGCATGTTGCCGTTCATCGCCAGGGCTACCGCCAAGTTGGAATAGATGGAGGCCCTGGCCGCTTTCTTGGCGATCAGACCCAGACTGTAATCATAGTCGATCTTTTCCAGTGCCATGGCACAGGCTGATTCCGCGGCGGAATATTCCTTGGCCAGAATCTGTGTTACACACAGGTTGTTGGCTTCCACGAAATCCAGGCTGGTCATGGAGCGTTCACTGAATATCGACTTGGCAGAGGCTACGTCCTTGGACAGCAATGCATCGAATTCAGAAGAATACCCGAAGGCGGTAACGCGATAGTCTGCTGAAGCAACGGCTGAGAACAGCAGCGAGCAGAGACCGGTAGTAGCAAGCAGTACTCGAGTTTTGGTTAAGCGTTTCATGTCGATTCCTTTATGAATAATCAGTTAATAACTACTGTTGAATTTCAGTTTGATGCGTTCCATTGATCTCGCTGTTTGATTCACATAGTAGAGATAGGTAACGGATTCGACAAAGTATGTTTCCTAAGGTAACAGATGAATTTTATTAATCCATAGCTTCGGCTAACACCGGTTCCAAGTCCTCCGCATATTGCTGGAGATTCCCGCTTATCCACTCCCAGAAAATATCCGCGGCTTCCCGGTTGCCAGTTTCAGCTTTCAGCGTCATCCAGTAATAATCATCAGTCACCAGCGCCGTCTTGTGTAGAGGCACCAGCTCACCCGAATCAAACCAGGATTTGCTGACCGGCATCGGAACCAGAGCGATACCGACGCTTTTCTGCGCCGCCCGCGCCAGCGCAAACATGCTGTCGACAAAGATGATCTGCTTCGGCTGCATATTCGTTATCCCGGCATGTTGAGCCCAACGGTTCCAGGCCTGTGGCCTTGCCTTGTGTAACAGGATAGTGGAAACATTGATGGCATCGATGCCGCTGAAGCCCTTGCGCGTCCAGTCGGCATAAAGCGTCTGGCTGCAGGCGGGAATGTAGCGGATGGGGAACAGCTTCTCCACTTTCTCCGCCGCTGGCCGGTGTCGCGACAACACGATATTGATGTCCGCATCCAGATTCGATTCATCACTCAAGTCCATGGATTCGATGCGCAGATCAATTTCCTGGTAGCGATCTGAAAAGCCGCTGATGATCGGCATCAGTAATTCACTGGCAAAAAATTCCGGCATCTGGACCAGCAGAGGAATACGGTTGGCATTCTTCCGGATTCGCCTGGCCGCGTCATCGATCGCACCCAGTGACGGCGAAACTTCCTCGAAAAACTGGAGACCGACTGGCGTGAGTGAAATTGACCTGGTGTGTCGCTCGAACAGCCTGACTCCAAGCTCCGACTCCAGGTCGTTGATCTGGTGACTGACCGCACTGGCGGTCAGGCACAGTTCATCGGCGGTTTTCTTAAAACTCAGATTACGGGCTGCCAGGCAAAAGGTACGCAGCCCTTTCAGTTGCATCGCCATCTAGGGGCACTCTGTTGTCGGATGAGCCAGTGACAGGGGAGAAAAGGCCGGGGCAGGGAAACCTCCGGTCCGGGATCACTGTCTTCGATGCCTGATGTCTAGCAACTGCCGTGCCACATCGGGAATAACGCCTGTGCCCGCCATTTTCCTGCGGAATTGACGGGACCACGGGCGAAAAACCCACTCCAATGCACTAATGCGGTTCGCAGAGGGAAACTCTGTTTGATTATGGAACTGTCCCGGGGAATTCGTCGGGCACTGCTTTCATTAAGCCCGTATCAGGGGTGGCAGACATTATGCACAGGCAATGCACACCGCAGCCCGCGCCAGGTGCGACTTCACAACACGGAAGTGCCCATCATTGCCCGCTGACAGGGTATGAAGACCGCAGGTCCCCGGCTCAGGTCGGGTTTATCCCGGCCCCGTTAGGCCGGGTAAGGGAATCTGGCCCCGGACCTGCCCGGCACATGCGACGCGGCTACCGTCCGGCGGTCCGCCTTTCCTCTTCGCGGGCACCGCGGAGGATGTTCTGCAGCCCGTAGTTGCCCTCCTGACAGGCATACTCATACAACTGGCCGGCCACTTTTGCCATCGGCAGAACTGCGGTGATCTTATCGCTGAAAGTGAAGGGATCCTCCAGCGTCCATTGATAGTCGAGCGTATCGTAATCGGTGCGCGTGAATCTCTCGGTAAGGAATTTGTTCTTACCGGTACCGATACTGCTGAGGCTGGCTGTCAGGAAACTGAAGTTACGGGTTTCCACCACCAGTGTGTCGCCATCCCAGTAGCCACGTGAGTCGCCGGTCCAGAACTCCATGTCCCCGGGTAGCGGCGGCAGGTCGGTCAGAGGAACAATCCGGGCGTTGTGGATCATCTCGGACATGATCACCACGTGATCGCGATTCTGAACGATCTGCAGGTTGTTATTGTAGCGACTTGGCCGGTAAGGTGGCAGGGCATTCATACCGAGAATACAGCGCTCCGGTAAGCCCCTGTCCTCGGGTCCATCCTTACCGATGCCGCCACTGCCGGTTCTGACCGGCCGTTCACCAACCGCATCTTCCAGGAAACCGCTGCTGCCGCGCGGGGCGTCGGCCAGGATTCCGGGTAACTTGCCATTGCGGGGATAGATTATCTGTGAGGTTCGCACCGTATCGGCGATTGAAGCCATCTCGTACCAGAAATGATCATAGCCATAAACAAAGCGCTCATCGGTCGAAGGCGCGCCTCGGTCGGCGAAGTCAGGGTCCGCTTCGACAACCGCTCCCGCGGCGGCGTCCGCTTCCAGGCGGGCTTTGATGTCCTGAATCTCCTCCTGGGTCAGGAACTCCCGGTCACCGAAACGTTCGGGACGTTCAAATGGAATTTCGGTGGAAAAATTCCACACTCCCTGAAGATCCGGATCACCCCACTCGGTGGTTAATCCGTTGCCCGGCTCCACGGCCAGCACCTGGTGAAGAGGAAAAATGGAAGTCACTAACAACGCGATCTTGACTGCATGCTTCATAGTTGTACTCACCCTGACGAGATAAGGGATCTCAGCTAAGGAACCTTTGCTTAACTGGCTGCTCATGGGCTGCTACTTTACTGAAAACGCTGGCTGATTTCCATGCTCCCGCGGTCATCGTGCGACCGATCGCCAGGCGCGGACTGCCAGTTTCATTAACTGCAGGGACTGTTAACCGGATTCCAGTACCCCAGAAAAAAGTTGACAGCAGCCCAGCGCCTGCCGCTTAATTTCCGGGGAACTCTGGCGCCGCACTTCGGCATTTTGAGAAGAATCGACCCTGTGGCACATCCAGGTCTACAGGCTACCAGAACCCGCCAACTTTTCGTTCCACGCCTCGCGGCGGATGCCTCCCTTAGGATCTGGTTTACAGCCATAGCCGGTCGAGAGGGAAGTTTTATGAACAGACGTGATTTCATTAAGCCAGTGACGACAATCAGGTTCTGCCTGCTGACAGCCCTGCTGGCGATCGGCACAATCTTACTGTCGCCAGCACTTACAGCCCAGCCGGCTTCCGGGACAGTTAATGCCGTTGAGCCATTCGAAGCCGGCGAAATCTCCGGGATTTTTTATCGGAATCGCCAGGACGCTTCAGCCTGGGCTGACGACGAGCTGTTTGAACAACTGCTGCAGGCCCTGGCCAGCCTGTCAGATCACGGACTGGATCCGGCTCACTATCATCTCCAGCAGCTAGAGAAGTGGCGCAATGACCGGCAGGCCCGGGAGCACTACGCCACAGACGCCTGGTTTGCAGCTGCCGGACACATGCTGAATGGTAAACTCGATCCGGTTACCATAAATCCGGACTGGACGGCCAGAGGGCGGGAAGCCGATCTGGTAGGGAGCCTGGAACAGGCACTGGAACAACGCACCGTCACCGACAGCTTCGAGCAGTTTGCACCGCAACAACCGGAATACCGGATGTTGCAGAGGGAGCTGCTGAGCCTCCGGCAACAGCAGAGTACTCCGGTTCACGAGGTGCCGGCCGGCCCGCTGCTGCGTCGGGCCATGCGCAGTGAGCGGGTCGACGATCTGCAGCAGCGGCTCATTCAGCTTGAGCTGCTGAGCCCGGACTTTCAGCCCGGTCTTATGGACGACGCTACCGTGGAAGCCGTCCGGGTATTCCAGGCCATGCATAATCTGGACACTGACGGAGTGGTGGGAACGGTCACCCTGACAGCACTGAACCGGGGCCTGGAGGAAAAGCTGAATCAATTGCGGGTCAATCTGGAACGCTGGCGCTGGTTACCAGACGACCTTGGCCGCCGGCACGTTCGGGTCAACATCGCAGGCTTCAGTGTGACTACCTTCGAGGATGGCGAGCCGGTGCGTACCCACCTGGCGATTGTCGGAAAGACTTATCGTAAGACCCCGGTCTTCTCCGATCAGATCGAGTACCTGATTTTCAATCCCTGGTGGGAAGTCCCTGCCTCCATTGCAAAAGTTGATAAGCTGCCGCTGTTTCGCAGCGAGCCGGAACTGGTCAGGGAGCTGGGATTTCACGTGCTGGACAGCAGCGGCCAGGATCTGGACCCGGACGGGATCGACTGGAATCGCGTGACACCTGGAAACTTCGCGTACCGGATACGGCAGGAGCCCGGTATCAACAATGCCCTGGGTCAGGTAAAGATCATGTTTCCCAATGTGCACAATGTCTACCTGCACGATACTCCGACGCAGGGATTGTTTCAGCAGCAGCAGCGGGCGTTTTCATCCGGCTGCGTGCGTACCCAGTATCCACTGGAACTGGCCGCCTGGTTACTCGAGGAAACTCCGGGTTGGGACCTGGACCGGATACACACCGTGGTGGAAAGTGGCAAAGAGACCCGTGTCAACCTGACTAACCGGGTACCTGTTCATGTACTCTATTTTACCGTCGTAGCCCAGGAGCATGGCGGTGTAAGATACCTGGACGACCTGTACGACCGGGATAAAACCGTACTGTCCGGATTACAGAAAAATTTTTCTCAATAAGCAGGATCAATACGAACCATGAAGTTATTGCCTCTGATTACCTGTGTGCTGTTTGGCTTTTCTTCGCTAGCCCTGGCTGATTCGAAGCGGGTGGACTTTACCATCGCCTTTCAGGAGGTGGAGACCAATCTGGGTATTATCACCACGTCGGTAATGCCCTCCGACCGACTGACCATAACCACGCTGGCCGATGCCCGCTCGGAGTCCGGGACATTGGCCCGAATCAAAGACGGCTGGGAATGGCAGGCGCCTGCAACTCCGGGGCATTATCCCGTTACCTTTGAATACCTTTCGGAAAAAATCGTGCTGCAGGTTTTTGTCCTGACTCCGTTCAAAAACGGGGAGGAAGACTCACTGGACGGGTTCCGGATCGGCAGTTATGTGAAAGAGCTGTTTCGCGGGCTCGCCACTTACTCCCCACCCCGTGGTTTTGTCAGCCTGGCCTATGCTCCTCCCGAACTTGCCGTGTCTCCCAGTTTCACGGTCAGCCAGTTTATCAGCAAGCAGCAACCGGACCACGGGCCCGGCTACCTGCTGGTGCTGCCGGCCATGTTGATCAAGCTGGAAACCCTGTTGGAGGCAGCTAATCAGAACGGCTGGTCGGCTCCTACCCTGTACGTGATGAGCGGTTTTCGAACACCGTACTACAACCGT
Source organism: Pseudomonadales bacterium (assembly GCA_024234395.1). GTDB lineage: Bacteria > Pseudomonadota > Gammaproteobacteria > Pseudomonadales > Pseudohongiellaceae > NORP240. The sequence continues at coordinate 830,025 of JACKOH010000002.1, read as the reverse complement.
TCCATTGGCAACAATACCTCCACCTCGCGGCATCTTTATGGGGGTGCCGCAGATGTGTGGATCGATGGGGACGGAGACGGCCAGATGGACGATCTGAACGCCGATGGACAGATCACCCGGGATGATGCCGTCATCCTGGCGAGTCTGGCCGAATCACTGGCGTTGAAAGGCGGGCGCGACTGGCCGGTTGGCGGTATCGGCATTTATGACGCCACTGCGTATCACGGCCCGTTCGTGCATATCGATGCGCGCGGTTACCGGGCCAGGTGGTAAACCCGACCACCTGGTTTCATCGACCGGTCTGCTGCTACACTGCCGCGGCCGGCTGAAGCTTCCTTGCCGGGTCTTTTAAATTTCAATGGTTGATGTTCCACAAAATTGCCGATACATTAGTTGTAGTAGTACTACAACCTGTCGAAACACTCTCAGGTGAGCATAGGACTTGGCAATATCTGGCGAAAAAGCGCAGTTTACACACCGTGAATGCGCATTTTGAGCCAGCTTCTAACGCCGGATTGTGCCAGCTGAGGGTTCTTTAGCAGGCTGTTAAGCAAAAATCACGACTTGAGGGCAATGAAAATGATGTCTTTCTCCAATAAGATCGGGCTGTCCGCCATGGCATGCGCTCTGGTACTGGTAACCGGATGTGCCAGCAACTCCCGGGTAGACCAGATAGAAGCGACCGCCAACTCGGCACAGTCAACCGCTCAGTCAGCCCAGCAGTCTGCCAATGAAGCACTGCGAGCAGCCAATGCGGCAATGGCGGCAGCGGAACGCGCTCAGGCCACCGCTGACCAGGCTCTGCGCGCCGCCAATGATGCCAACGAGGCGGTCAATCGTCTGGCCGAGTCAATCAGCAGCAAGTAATCACGCTTTAAAGTAATCGGGAAGCAGTCAGACCGGGGATCTGTCCATAGACAGCCCCGGTTTTTCTTTTGCACGATCTCTTGTAGACCTGCAATTGACCTGTTACCTGTTGTTTTTCAGCAGTCCGCAGACTCAGGAAGGCTGATCCGACAGTGAGATGATCCCTGGCGTTCCGCTCTTTTCCTTTTCGATCTCCTGCACCCTGTCCCAATCGATAGCCACGTTCAGATCCGGTCTCCGGGCCAGCGCTGCGGCAACTATCTGTTGCACATCGATCACCCGGTCCCGGTCCTCTTCAAGCTGCGGATGGACTTCCAGGTATAACTGGTCATTCTTCCAGCCGGCTTTTACCGGATCGTTAATGATACTGACGTGCAGTCCCGGCCGGACGCTGTAGGCCAGTTCCTCGATATCGCCATCATACAGCCTGATACAGCCATGACTGACACGCATGCCGATGCCAAGAGTCTTGTTGCTGCCATGAAACAGGTACCCGGGGATGGATAATGCGACTGCATAGTCTCCCAGCGGATTATCGGGTCCCGGAGGAATCACCGACGGCAGGGTAATACCCCTGGCGGCCTGTTCCTGACGCACGGACGCCGGCGGAGTCCAGCTGGGATTCTCAATCACACCCGTAACCCTGGCTGCGGAAGTGGGTGTCTGCCAGCCTTCCTTACCGATACCGACCGCATACGCGCGCACAATCTGTTTCTCGGGGATGAAATGGTAGAGCCGGAACTCGGCCAGATTGAGAACAATGTTCTCTTCTCCGGTCATGCCCTGGTCGGGCAGAATAAAGGCCAGCGGCAGGTGTATCGGCGTCGCGTCGCCAGGCACCCAGGGGGATACCCCCGGATTGGCATCCATCAATTCCCGATAGCCCAGCCCATAGACACGCCCCAGATGGACAAAAGTGTCCTCGTAGCGGGCCTCGATCTCCAGGCTGTTACCGACAACCTCGTCGCCATCGAGACGAAAAGTCAGCGCCTGAATCAGCGGACTTGTCAGCAGCAAACCTGTGAGAATCAACAATCGCATGATCAGTGTCCAGACCGGGAACCTGCGGTGATGATAACAAATGCCGGGCATATCAGCAGTCCCTGAGCGCATAGATTTGCGCCGTCACTGTCTTGCCGTTGCGCAGCAGGACCGTTACCGGACGCCGCTGATAGCCGCTGCCCTCGAACCGGTCCAGCCTTTTCCAGTGCCAGGCCAGTTGTCTGGAACTGAACAGGTACCCATCAACCTTATCGGCAGACTCATCCAGTACAACACCCGGGAAACCCCGTGCCGAGCCACGCATTCCCTGAACCCGCCGACCTCTGACCGAACCGGCTTCCCAGCTGCCGGGCACTCCCTTCAACAGGTGTTGGTTGCAGCGACCGGGAGCCAGCGTTCCATAAACGAACAACCGTTCTGTTCCCTTGTTCATGACACCATTTTCCAGCCCGACATCAGAAACAACGTAGCGGACTTCGCTTTCGCACACAAGAAACCGCTGCAGGCAACCAGGAATGAAATCAGAAACTGAAACGCAGACCGGCATACAGATTGTTGTTTTTTTCGAACTGTCCGAAAAACGTATCGCGCCGGTCACCATAAAACAGATTGCCGCCGACTTCCATCTGCCAACGGTCATTCAGTTTGTAATTGCCATTCATTCGCAAATAGCCATCCTGGTCGGAGGGGCTGAAATAGTTGAACAACGACAGGGTCAGGTTCTGACTCATCAGCAGCCTGGTCAGCCTGGTAGTGAATACATGGCGTTTTTCGTCACGGGGTGACTGCCCTTCCACAAGACTTTCCCGGTAGCTGCCGTAATCCTGCAACCACTCCAAATAGTATTGCAAGCCAAGCGTCAACTGGGGCAACAGCTCTTTTTCAAAACCGGCCAGTAACCGGTATTCGGAATTGTTGATCAACGGGTTGGTACCGTTGCGATCCTCACGACTGTCATAATAGCCCACTTCGAAATTGGCAATTCCCGCCGCCAGCGGGCCCCGTAAACTACCGCCCAGAACAATTAACTCAGGAAATGTCACTTGACCCGTCTGAGGATTCATCCCGCCGGGACTTTTCCAGAAGCCATCATAGGCATACAGTGCCGATTCCCAGGATCCCAGGTTGCGATACAGCCGGACCGCCAGCTCCCCATCATCGAACCACCGATCCGGGAGATCGCTCTGCAGCGGCTGGCTTCTGCCACTGAGGCCGCCGCTTGCGGGATTGAAAAAGGACAACCTTCTGCCATCGATAAACCGGTCACTGTCGAACCTGGGCGTATAGACGACGTCCACGTTGACCGTGTCGTTGAAGAACGCCGCTTTGACCGCATCTGAAGGAGCCTTGAGGTACTCATCCTGACGACCGATGAAAAAGGAATTCCAGTCCTTGGGAAACAGGTCGTTGATGAACAGCAGATCACCGGTGCCCCAGGTAAGCACCTGGCGCCCCACTTCCAGATCCAGTACATCGGCGGGTCGCAAAAGCAGACTGGCCTGGCGCAGATCCAGCCAGCCCTGGCCCCGTTCCAGATCGATTCGATGCCGATCCAGGACCGGATCGAAGAGCAGATCTGCCGTTACCTGCAACCGGGCCCGATCCCAGTCCTGCTGCAACTCGAGCTGCAGGCGGGACTCGCCAAGCGATAGATCCTTCTGCCAGCGATCTTCCTGAACCCGGGCGCCAACCCGCGCTTCCCAGAAGCCGGAAAGGGTAAACGGCAATGACTGCCACCAGCTGTCTCCGGGAATTCCGGATACCTTGCCCGGTTCAGCTTCATTGCCACCGAGGCCACCTGGAAGAGCAGGCTCACCGCCCAATCCGCCGGGCAACGACGGCTCATTCATCAGGCCTCCGGGCAGTGGTGGTTCCTGCGCAGACGCACCTCCGGTCAATCCGGCAGGTAATGCCGGTGCCGTGGCACCGGCATTATCGTCCAGGCCGGCGGGTAATCGCGGTTCGGTGACAGTTGCACTATCACCGAGTCCGGCCGGCAAGGGCGGTTCCTGTGCCAGGACCGGCTGTAATCCGAGCAGGCCGCAGGTGACAGTCAGCAGCAGCTTCTGCACCGGTAGCCGGAAACCGGGGTAAGACATCATGGCCATTCCTGTCTGTGCCAGTGGTCAGCGTAAATAGCGACGCGGCGGATTGCGCAGGTAGCGTTCGGTGAACAGGTCGTCGGACAGACCCAGGTCGTACTCCACTTCACTGTAGCCCATGGTGGTCTCACCACCGATACGGGCATCGCTCATACGTGACCGGGTTACCGTCTGATAGCCGTTTATCGATTCCACCTGCTGTGCCTCGTAGGTCCGATAGGCCTGGCCTCCGGCGTCATAGAACTCGGTCCGCACCGGAATAAAGGATTGCTTGTGAATCCAGTTTTTGTAGGAAGCGAATTCCACCAGACCCGGTTCCTTCGGTGTGCTCTCCACAACATAGTAATTGTCGGTTTCCTCAACCAGCCGATGGCTGTCCTCTTCCGGGACCCGGCCGGACACGTCTTCATAGAAAAAGTGTGAGCCGACGAAGCTGGTCCGTTCATCACTGGCGGCAATTCGCTTTACCAGATCAAGGGCCGGCAGGTAGAGCCAGCGATCGTCCTCGCCCTGCAGTTTCTTCCAGACCAGGAAAGCAGTCTGATTGACATCCGCCGGACGATTGAAATAGACGTAGATCTTCTGACCGGCATCTGTCGCTCCGTCATCGTTGCGGCGCAGGATAATAAATTCCCTGGCCCGTTCCCTGCCCTGGGCATCGACAATTGTCATCTGCACCCGGGCCTTGCCGTCCTGTCCCTGGTAGTAGGCGGCATGGTTGGCCCTGGCCACGATTTCAGCCACGTCAATTGCCATAGCCTGAAGTGGAAGCCAAAAGACAAGTCCGAACATCAACAGTACTTTTTTCATCGTTCAACTCCTTCAGATTGTTTGAACAACCTGTTTTGAAACAGCGTGATCAGGGCCGGCAGGATCAGTAGCGTCGCCGCACCTGCCAGAATCAGGATCGTGGATATGAACACCCCGACCGTCTTGTAGGGAACCAGCGGTGCCGCCAGCAACGGCAGGAAACCACAGCCGATCACCACGATATTGCGGGAAATGGCGCGAGCCGGTTCCTCGAAAACCGCGCCCAGGGTGTCTTTCCAGCTGTCGAACCGGCTGCGAAGCTCCCGCGAGCGGGCCAGAAAGTGGATGGCGTAATCCACCGCCAGACCCAGGCTCAGAGAAGACAGCACCGCTACCGGCATATCGTAATCTTTACCTATGATTCCAATAATCCCGTAGGTGACACCGATAGTCATGGTCAGCGGAACCATGCTGAGCAGTCCCCACCACAGTGAGCGGAACAACAGCACCATCAGGGCCAGAACTATTACAAAGCTGCCCAGAAAGGCCGACAGCATGCCCGACACCATTTTCTGCTGCCAGATGACATTGATATAAGTAAGGCCAAACCAGTCGTGTTCCAGTTCCACCGGAGCCGGGTTCGCGGCCAGGTAGCGGTCGACCGAGGTCACTACCGCATTCATATCGATATTGTCGCCACTTTTCAGCTGGATCCACAAATTGGTCTTACGGAAATCGGGAGTGACGAAGTGCCAGAGATCCTGGGGTCGATGGCTGCTTTCGTAAGTGATCAGAGTCTGCGCCACGGCCGCTGCTGAATCGGGGATCCGGTATTCCTCGTCGGCCCCCAGCAGCAACTCCCGGTGTACGGTTTTGACGATATCGGGCAGGGCATTGCTTTTGCCAACCAGTCCCGTATCCAGAAGATGCTGCTGCAGGCGTTCAATATATGCCAGCACATCGGGCCGCTTGAAAACCTGGTCCGAGAGCAGTTCCTGATCCAGGCCCAGGGCAACATTTTCCCAGGCATCCCATTCCTCGTCACTGATCGGCTGATCCTGGATTTCACTGATGGCATCCCGGGTCAGCTCAATCAGCGCCGGTTTGTCAGCGGCCTGAGCGGCCTTTTCTGTTAACAGAGCGGCAACTGCTCCGCCGATCTTTGGCTCAAGCTGCACCAGACGGGCTTGCAGATCAGCACTGTAGCGGCTGTAATCGAGCTCCGAGCTTCCGGGCTGCAGTGCCAGGTAGGCCATGTAAGTACCACCGAAACGTTCATTCAGAGCCCGATCGGCAATCCGGATTTCATGCGTCTCGCTGAACCATTTGACCGGATTGTCATTGATTCGAATCTGGGTAATCCCATACCAGGCGCCCACGCAGAGCAGCAGCGACACGCCTACAATCAGCTTGCTGTGCTGCCAGGTGAAACGACCGGTCCGGTGCAGCAGGCGGGTCAACAGGGTCTGGCGCGGTGCGCCGCCGGATGCTGATTCGTTAAGTCCAAACCCGGCCAGAGAGGCTTCCGGCATCAACATGATATAGGCGGGAATCAGCGTTACGGTCAGCAGCCAGGCGATCAGGACGCCCAGTCCAACAAACAGTCCGAAGACCTGTACCGGGGGAATCGGCGTCAGGGCCAACGAGGCAAATCCCACACTGGTGGTGAGCGAGGTGAACAGCATGGGGCGCGACAGTTCATCCATTACTTCGCGTACCGTCTGCAGCCGGTCGCGGTTCTTCGGGTAACGGTCAAAAAAGTCCGAGAGGATGTGTACGGCATCCAGTACCGCGATCGGCATGATAAAGATTGGAATCATGGAACTCATAATGTGCACGGTATTACCGGTAACGATCAGCAGGCCCATGGTGGCGATCACCGAGATCAGGGCTACCACCATGGGCGATACCACCAGCACAATATTGCGAAAGAACAACCACATCAGAGCGAAGATCAGCAGCATTGCCAGTGGCGCGGATACCGCCATCTGGACAAACATTTCGACACCGAACTGATCCTGGGCTACCGGCAGCCCGGTCACGTAAAACTCGTCGTCTCCGGCAAATTCTGCGGTCTTTTCCTGCAGCGCGGAGGCAACCCGGTAACTGATACTCTTGGAGGTGATGGGAATATAGAGAGCGACAGCACGACGATCCCGTGAAATCAGCGTGTCATCCAGGAACGGCAGGCGCTGGGCTTTTTCGGCTATCGCCAGCGCCTCCGCTTCGGTTTGCGGCGGTTCCGACATCAGCCATTCGAACCGCACTGCGCCAAGCCCGTCCTGTTCAATATTATCCACGGTGGAGGGAGCGATCATGTCAACGGCGACCACGCCCTCGCTGGAATCACCCTGTTCCCAACGCAGTGTCGAGGCATACTCGGCCAGCCGGTAAACGTTGTTTAATGACTGGACATTGAATACACCCTGGGGATTGGAGTTGTTGACCACCCCCACGACCACGATGTCGTAGAGACTGAACTCTTTGCGCATGGCATTGTGCAACACCCGCACCGGCTCATCGGCCTCCAGCATGTTTTCGGGATCGGTGTCGATCTGCAATGGATTGAGCAGTGGAAACTGACTCGGCCACAACGACGGCAGGGTTACCAGGATGAGCAGTACTGCGCTCATCAATCCGGCTCCCCACAGGTAGCGCTTCGGGTGGCTGACCGCCTGTTCGCTTAGAATCTGCATGGTGACTTCTGTGCTCTCTGCTGCTGTTTACTGAAAGGCTTTACCCGGCTCGACGCCGGCTTTGCGTAGCATAATTGCCAGCGGACAGAATCCGGTAAACGCCGCCTGAAACATATTCAGCCCCACAAATCCGGTCACCATGAACCAGTAGGGGCTGACGGTCAGACCCAGTGCCAGACTCACCAGAACCACAAAGCCGGCGAAAGCAAAAACGGTTCGATCGATATTCATGATATTTCTCTCCTACCGGGTAAACGATCCGGTAATTACAGGGTCAGGGAACATTTCGTTCCGTTTATATTAGCTATATCTAAATTAGATGTTACGAATATTAGCCTTTACTAATATAAGGTGTCAAGCTAGAATGGCTGCCAATCGGAGACTTTACTGATCATGATCAAAAAACAGGATATTGAATCGCTGTCCCAGGCCGCGGATCTGCTCAAGCTGTTGAGCAATCCCAAGCGCCTGGCAATTCTCTGTCACCTGCGGGAAGGGGAATTGAAAGTCAGTGATCTGGCCGGCCAGGTGGATCTCAGCCAGTCGGCGCTGTCACAGCACCTGGCCAGATTGCGGGAGCTTGACCTGGTGAAGACGCGGCGCGATCAACAGGCCATTTATTATTCCATTAACAGCCCGGAAGCCGAGGCAGTTATCGAGGTATTGCACGACCTGTACTGTGATTAGGGAAGTTGTGATCGGCTGTCGCTGGTCTAGCGGGGTCGGGGACTGGCAAGGACGTTGAAGGCAATACTGACCCGGTCCCGGTCGCTGCGATTTTCCTCCACGCCGTGTTCCATCCAGCCGGGAAAAACATACATCCGCCCCTCTTCCGGGGGCATATAGACCTCTTCGGTGGTGAATTCAGTCGGCTGAGTGGTGGGGTAGGTAAACATCCTGGAAGCCACCCGGGGATCGCGGAAAAAGATACTCCCACATTCCGGCGCCTTGAGACTGATGTAGTACACGCCGCTAAAATGACAGTTGGCGTGGTAATGGATCTTGTTGGACGCTCCCGGCGGACTGATATTGATCCAGGCCTGATGCTGAAACACCAGATCGGGACGAAAGTTCTGGGATTCACCGATGCGCGCACAGATCTGCAGAATTCTGCGGTTCAGTTCCTCGAATTCCGGAAGATTCTGCAGGTTGTTGGGGCTCTGCCAGCCCCTGACGTTGGTGTTTGCCACGCCGGACGGATCCTGGTTTCGCAACTGGTAGACCAGTTCCAGTAATCGGGCATTCAGGGATTCGCGGTCATCGAACAGCGTGGTCCAGACCAGGCTGGGGAAAATGGACTGAGGAATAATCTGCAAGGTATCGCTCCCCTTTTTTTAGAATTCAGTGATCGGCGCCGGCTGGTTCCGGCCGGGCCGGGTGGGCCCTGTCCTGCAGTGGAATTACCGGTATAAAAAGAGTAATGACGAAGCCCAGCAGGATAATCCACAGGCTGGTTCCGAACATGCTGGTGATGGCGCCGGAAAACGCATTTCTGGCGCTCGATTCGATTCGTTCCACGACCGCATCCACCTGGGCCAGTAACAGGGTGTGAATGGTATCCAGCCGGGAATCTGCTCCGGGCACGGCCCCCGCGGTTTCCAGCAGCGGCTGCTTGACCGGGGCGGGCAGAATATCCAGTGCCAGCACCCGGGCCCTGGCATCCGCGTCGCCATGGTAGGCGTGATCGATCTCCAGGTAAAACTCTTCGAAGGCTTCCTCGATCCGATCGTGCAGCGCCGCAGGATTCATGGCGTTACTCTGCGCCTGGTTCAGATCCATGGTACCACCTCCCAGTCCTGGCATTGCCGCACTGGCGCTGCTCAACTGGCTGGAAAGGTTGAGCGTCAAAAGGGTACCGAACACTGCCACACCCACGGTATTGCCAATCTGGCGGAAAAACTGGGTGGAACTGGTGGCCACACCGATCTTCGACGGCGGAAAGGCATTCTGGATAATGATGTTGATCAGACTCTGGGAAGGACCCAGCCCCAGTCCGACCACAGCCATGCGCCAGGCCAGTCCAAACGGCGAGGTATCAACGTCAATCCGGGTCAACAGAATAACCCCGGCAACTAGAATTGAGCAGCCACCGATCATGTAGGGCTTATATTGACCGGATCTGGATACCAGCCGTCCACTCAAAATGCTGCCGAACATGAGTCCCGCCATCAGTGGAAACATGGAGAATCCGCTGTTGGTGGCACTTACCCCCAGAACCACCTGCATGAACAGCGGCATGAACATCACCACTCCCAGAAACGCCATGCTGATTACGAACGATGCGCAATTGGTAATTGTGAATATCGAGTTACGAAACAGATCGAGGGGAATGATGGCGTCCTCAGTACGCGACTCGACCCAGATGAATACCAGCAGTGAAATCAGGCTGCCGCCGAACATGCCGAGGATGGTGGGCGATGACCATTCATAGCGGGATCCACCCCAGGTCAGGGCCAGCAGGAAAGGTACGAAAGTCAGGATCAGCAGCGCTGCACCCAGGAAGTCGATGCGGCCACCCGAACCATGATTCAGGTTGGGCATCTTGCGGATCACCATGGCCAGCGCGACCAGTCCCAGCGGCACATTGGCATAAAATACCCAGCGCCAGCCGGCCACTTCATAGCCAAACAGGGTGACGGTGGCAAAGTCGGTCAGAAATCCCCCCAGAGCCGGACCCAACACACTGGCAACCCCGAACACGGCACCGAAAAGTCCCATGAATTTGGCTCGCTGCAGAGGAGGAAACAGATCCGCAATAATGCCGATTGCCGAGGTGAACAGAGCGGCGCCGCCGATGCCCTTGACCGCCCGGAAGGCGATCAGTTGATGCATCCCGTCACCCAGCAGCGGCAGGTCACCAAATTCCCCGCTGATACCGCACAGCATCGACCCCAGCAGGAAGATCGATATCCCGATCACCAGGATACGTTTGCGTCCGTAAAGATCGCCGAGTTTGCCATAGATCGGCACCAGCACCGTGGATGCCAGCATATAGGCCGTGGTCACCCAGGCGTAAAGCTCCAGCCCTTCCAGTTCCTCGATGATTCGGGGCATGGCGGTGGATAGAATGGTCATATCCAGGGCACTCAGCAGAAACACCGTCAGCAGTGCAATAATAGTGATCCGTTTCTGTTGATCGGTTACCGTAATCGGGGACTTTTCCATGGTCTATCTCTGCCGGCTGAACAGTCTGGTGGGAACGACGACGGGCATTATGGGCGCAGCAAACGCTCAGTGCAACGTCGCGCTGACAGCGCGATCTCCGGTGTCAGGAAGGCGGGGACAGATATTGCTGGCCGGACTCACGGTCACCGGTCCGGGTTGGGAAAAAGGGCTTTAACGGTTGATCAGCCAGTGGTTAAGCAATACCAAATTCTCAGTCAGCCCGTGCCTTTTCCACTTCTTCACGCCGCGCTCCGGCGAGAATACTGCGCATGGCGTAGTTACCTTCGTGGCAGGCGAATTCATACATCTGCTGCCCGGGAGGCAGCCGGGTGAGGATCATTTCCACTGTGAACGGCTGAGCGAAGATTTCGGGGTCTTCAACCACGTAAGAATAGAAAATCTCGGTCTCACTTATCCTGGTGAAGCGCTCGGTAACTTCAAGTTGTTCCGAGGATATCAAGCGGAAATTGGAAATCTGGGGATGAAAGTTGATTGAGTGCACGACCAGGGTATCGCCCTCCCAGTGCCCGATCGAATCCCCGAACCAGTATTTGAGAGAGGATGGCTGATGGGTACCGTCAAGCCGGATAATTCTGGCATCGTGGACCATCTCCCCGACAATCATGACATAGTCGCGGTTCTGAACAATCTGGATATTGGAATTGTAGGGCAACAGGGCCATCGGCGGCATGGTACCGATCGCCGACAGGCAGCGTTCTCCAGCCGAGCGGATCTCCGGCCCGTCGAAGGGACCGAAACCCGCTTCCCTCCAGCGCCCGAAAATATCCCTGTTGCGGCCTCCGTCAAGAAACGGGAACCTGCCATCCGCAGTATCGACAATCAGAGAGGTGCGGGGCTGGCCGTGGATACGGGTCAGCGTCAGCCCGAAATCGGTGAACTCCTCTTCGGCCTGCTGGCCGATAAAGGTCCCTGCTGCCGGTGCGGACCGGCCGGGATCGGCTTCGGTAGGGCGCGCGGAACGGACAGCGGTCGCTTCCTGTTCGACGCGAATCGCCTCCTCCTCACTGTAAATGAGTTGCTCTCCGAGTTCACGAGGTCGTTCAAAGGGCGTCAGGGTCGTATTGTTCCACAGGCCCTGAAGATCCGGATCACCATATTCGGTTCGGGAGACGGCCCAGGCCTGGGCGGCGGCATGGCCTGCGGCAAGCAACAGCAGCGGCAGCCCGGCTGCGAAATAACGGAATATCAGACGAGTCAACATGGCGGCATAGGCTGCGAGAAACGCCAGCCGATTACAAGTGGCTGAAACAATTCGTTGCAGTAAGGGTTACGGTGCGCAGATGCAGTGCTGATGGGAATCCCGCTGCAATTTGTGGTAAGAATTGTGCATGCAAGAACTTTCCAGAGACCCAACCATTCACAGGAGCCAGACCAATGAACCCAACAGACCTGAAGCGGCCGGAATTCGGCCGGTCATCCTCTCCGCTACTGGCGCGTCGACAGCTGCTGACCGGCAGTCTGGTGGTGGCCGGGGCGTTGACGCTGCCACTGTTGCCCGGCACCAGAGCGCGCGCCGCCGAAGCGGTCAGCAGCCGGCTGCAGCAACTGGGTATCTCGCTGCCGGAAGTCCCGCCACCGGTTGCCAACTACGTCCCCTACCTGTTACAGGACCAGCTGGTTTACATTGCCGGCCAGATTCCCTTTCTTAATGGCGATCTGCTCTATCCGGGCTCCGTTCCGGATGAAGTCAGTATCGAGGATGCCCGGACCGCGGCGCGGCAATGCGGCATTAATATTCTTGCCGCACTGAACAGTGCATTGGAAGGTAATCTCGACCGGGTGCGACAGTGTATGCGTCTGGACGGGTTCGTGGCCTCCGCTGCGGGTTTTACCCAGCAACCTACCGTGGTAAACGGGGCATCGGACCTCATGGTGGAAGTATTTGGCGATGCCGGCCGTCATACCCGTACCGCAGTCGGTGTCAGTGAACTGCCTCTGAACGCCTGTGTCGAAGTGGCAGCCGTATTCGTAGTGGACTGACAGGGCACTCCGGTGTCAGGTTATGCACAATCATTGGTCACCATGCCTCCCCGGGGTGCGTGGCAGGCCTTCCCCGGCGCCTGCTGTCACGATTATAGAGAGAGCCTGCCCGGATGCACCGGCTGTCGGTTTTCCTGCCCCATCGAAATGTCCGACGCGGGACTCTGGGGAGTATTAAAACGATGTATTGTCATGACTGTGATAAGCTGGTAGGCCTTTGTCCTTATACACTAAAGCCCTGATACTCGGGCTCCTGTTCAATCAATCCGAGAATTTCCCATGAAAGCACCAAGCGTCGTGTTGCTTCTTACCGTATTACTGACTGGTTGTTCTGAATCCACTGACTCTACCGCAACCTCCACCTCATCTGCACCGACGGCAGGCACAGGCCAGCCGTCAGAGGCTGCGCTGACCCGTGATGAACCAGCCAGGGGCGACTGGGATCTGGGTTTCATGGCGGCAGTCGCCAATCCTTATGCCACCGAAGCAGCCGCGGAAATGCTCGCTCAGGGCGGTCATGCGGTGGACGCGGCGATCGCGGCCCACGCGGTGCTGGGGCTGGTGGAACCGGAGAGTTCCGGGCTTGGCGGTGGCGGCTTCATGCTGGTCTATGAACGGGATAGCGGAGAGGTCAGCTTTCTGGACGGCCGGGAGACTGCGCCAGCCGGTGCCACCATCGACATGTTCATGTCGGACGGTGAGCCTATGAATTTCCTGGATGCCTGGCAAAGCGGGAAGGCGGTCGGAGTACCGGGCACTGTTGCCTTGTATCGTCTCGCCCACGACCGCTACGGGATTCTGCCCTGGGAGACCGTCTTTGAACCTGCTATCCGGCTGGCAACCGAAGGCTTTGTGGTTACTGAAAAAATGGCCCGCTCCCTGCCGCGCATGGCCAGTATGTCCAGGCTGGACGAAAATCCCGGCGCTGCTGAATATTTCTATCCAAACGGCCAGCCGGTTCAGGCCGGTCAGTTGTTACGCAACCCGGAATATGCTGCAACCCTGCGCCGCATCGCCGCCGAGGGTCCTGCCGCCTTTTACAGTGGTGACATCGCCGAAGCCATCGCCGAAGCCGCCCAGGCGGAGCCCAATGGCGGCAGTCTGACCGTTGAAGATATTGCCGCTTACCAGCCCGAGGTTAGGCAAGCCGTGTGCGGTGACTGGCGGGATCTGACTGTCTGTTCCGCCACCCCGCCCTCGTCCGGCGCGATGCAGATCATGGTGCCGAACCTGTACGATCGACTGGTGCCGGACGATGCCGACCTTGGCGACCGGATCCGCGCGTTTGTGGATGCGCAACGGTTGGCGTATGCCGATCGCGACTATTATTTTGGTGACCCGGATCGGGTCGATGTACCCGTCGAACAGCTGCTGGACCCCAGATATCTGGAATACCGGGCTGCCAATCCCACGCCACCGGAGGCGGACCCTGTGCACGGCGACCCGGCTGCGGTCCTGGGTGGAGAACCACTCGCTGCCTTTGCTGAAGACTCCACTCTCGAGCCGGCCGGTACCTCGCACTTTTCCATCGTCGACAACTACGGAAACGCGGTCTCAGCCACCATGACCGTTGAGTCGGCCTTCGGGTCCGGCCGCTGGGCGGCAGGATTCCTGCTAAACAATGAAATGACCGATTTCTCTCGGGACTATCATGCGGACCTGCCGGAGGCGGCCAACGCAGTGCGTCCCGGAGCCCGACCCCGCTCATCCATGTCACCTACCATCCTGTTGGACTCAGAAGGCGATCTGTACATGGTGACAGGTTCACCGGGGGGCAATTCGATTCCCGCCTATACCGCCAAAACCATCCTGGGGATTGTCGATTGGGGCCTGTCCGTACAGGATGCGGTCGATTTCCCCAATATCATCGCCCGGGGTGAAACGGTGCGCGTCGAGATTGGTCGGGAACCGGGATCCGAACTGGCGGAGCAATTGCAACAGGCCGGCTACAACGTGCAGGAAAGTGCCGGCGAAAATTCCGGACTGCATGTGATCCTGGTGGGCGAGGACGGACTGATTGGCGCCGCCGACCCACGCCGCGAAGGCACCGTCATGACAACCGCTCCGCTATAAACGGAGTATGACGGCCGGGTCGTTAAAACCGGTTATCGCGGCCTTCTGGAGTCCGATTGCTGGCTGCCTGGAAGCATGTTGAAAAACTCTCAGGTGAGCGCAAGACAGGGCAAAATCTGGCGAAAAAGTGCAGTTTACACGCCGTGAATGAGCATTTTGAGCCAGATTTAAACGCCGTATTGTGCCAGCTGAGGGCCTTTCAACTGGCTGTTAGGTTCCGGCGCCGGTTTCTCGCCACAAACACCAGGCCTACGGCGGCAGCGGCAAATGCCGCGAGGGCTCCAGTACCCAGTGCCATCCGCGGGCCGTAGTGGTCTGCCACCCACCCTACCGTCAAGGCTCCCAGCGGAGCGCCACCGACTGACAGGGCGAAGACAATGGAAATCACCCGGCCGCGCATTTCCGGTATCGTCCACATCTGTACCGAACCATTGACGCTGGTCATGAATGTCTGTGCAGAAACCCCTACCAGAATCAGGACCAGGCAGAAGGAAACCAGCCCCGGCATCAACGCCGCCAGGGTCAGGGAACAACCCAGAACCGAGGCCCCCAGCAACAGGTAGCGCAGCTGCGGTTGTTCACGATTGGCCGCCATCAGGGCACCGAGTACCGAGCCCACGGCGATCATCGAAGTCATCAGCCCGAAGCGACCGGAATCGACACCGAATTCGCGAACTCCCATAGTGGAGAGATATACCGGAAAATTGATGGTAAATGTACCGATCAGCATAAACATCAGCATGGCGATGAGAATCTGCCCGTTGGCGGCTATGTAGCGGAATCCCTGCACCATCCCTCCTGGTGGAGTGGCAGACAGATCGCGATAGCGAAGCTGTTCTTTCTGCATCAACAGGATAGCTGCCAGCACCCCTAGAAACGACAGCCCGTTGATCAGGAATACCCAGCCGGTCCCCACCAGGCCGATGAGCACTCCTGCCAGAGCGGGGCCCACCAGCCGGGCGGTCTGGAACGAAGTTGAATTCAGTGCCACCGCGTTGGTCAGATGATTTTGCGGTACCAGTTCGGAGACGAAGGTCTGCCGTGCCGGCATGTCGAATGCGGTGGCGCAACCGAGCAGAAAGGCAATCAGGTAGACCTGCCACAGTAGCACCTGATCACTGACCACCAGGAACCCCAGCAACAGGGCCAACACCGCCATGACCGACTGGGTGACGAAAACCAGATTGCGCAGCGGCAGATGGTCGGCGGCATATCCGGTCAGCGGTAACAGCAGAAATTGCGGACCGAACTGCAGCGCCATCACCAGGCCCAGAGCAGTGGCATTGTTTTCGGTTAGCTCGGTGAATACCAGCCAGTCCTGGGCAGTTCTCTGCATCCAGGTACCAATATTGGAAACCAGCGCTCCTAGTACCCATAGGCGGTAATTGGGCGCGGAAAGAGATCGGAAAACGTTTTTCACGGGAAACCGGCAGTATGGAGCGCTGATTATACTCTGACCGGACCAGCTGCGAAACCGACGCCGCCGGCCCGGGTGACCGAAGCTGAAAAGCGCTTGCTTTCGGAGCAGGAACAGTGGCGCGCGAAAGGTACTGTGTCAGAGAACCGGCCAGTTAAAAAACTAACCGGATGTTTAAACTCTAACTGCCTGTTGAAGAACCCTCAGGCGAGCGCAAGACAAGGCAGAATCTGGCGAAGAAGCGCAGTTTGCACGCCCTGATTGAGCATTTTGAGCCAGATCTTAACGCCGTATTGTGCCAGCTGAGAGTTTTTCAACAGGCTGCTATCCAGTTTTTGCCACCCAGCTCTTGCACCATCCATCAACGTTTACTGCCTGTCCCGGAAACAGGCTGCATGCAGCCCATTGCCCCGCTCCATCTCCGGCATAGAACCGACAGTTATGGCAATACGCGCTGTCGTCGCTGCGGGCACTGGCTGTCTCCGCATCATCAGTGTAGGCAAGGGCCCTGGCCCGCTGATCGTCTTCACGCAAATGCGGAAGATCGTCGTTACCCCCGTCCTGCCGGGTGGTACTGGCGATTATCGTTGTCCCGGGAAATGAACTGAGTGTACCCAGTATTCCCAGCTTTATCAGGGCCAGGCGCCGCCCGGTAGGTGATTTACTCTTTGTCATGGTAGTCCCTCTCTGTTAAGACCTCTAAGTTGGCAGGTCCACATCAAAAAGGCCGGTTCGCCTGACTGACGACTGGAAGCCTGCCGGGGAGTCTCCCTTAACTCAGTGAGTCTCGGATAAGAATCCCTCCGCTTAGCAGCCTGTTAGGAATATCTCAATTAATCACCCTGCCGGAGACAACGCAAGAGCCTGCAGATAGTTCATCAGAATTTGCAACCGCGGATGCAAAGGCACTTTTTCCGCCCTTTCAACACTCTCTCACCATTCTTTCACCATTCTTTCTGTGCGACATGACCCGGTTGAATCCTGCAGAAATCGGTTTTATGGTGGTAGAAAGTATCTGCTTAACAGGACGCCCGGCAGACGGGAGATTCATGGTACTGAAGTGCGGGTACGCCCGGGCCAGAGTTGGCTGTGGCCGGATAGAGACAATCCGATGTATCCGTGACGTATGACGGAATATTGTTAGGAGTTAGTTATGAAAATCAGAGAAGTAATGACCGAAAAAGTGGAATTTCTGGCGCCGGAAACTACGCTTCAGGAAGCCGCAGTGAGGATGCGCGAGCTGGGTTGCGGATTTCTGGCAGTCGATGATGGCAAGGCAGAGAAGTTGATCGGAGTTGTCACGGATCGGGATCTGGTTATCCGGGCGACAGCCGAAGGCCTGGATCCCAGGACCAGCCAGATCGGTGATCTGGTTACCGACCGGGTACTTTACTGCTTCGCCGACGACGACCTGGAGATGGCTTCCGGAAGTATGCGCGAGCAGGGAGTGTACCGCCTTATCGTGCTCGACAATCCGGACAGCAAAAAATTGTGTGGAGTAATTTCACTGGGCGACATTCTTCGGCACGGTGAAACAAAGCTTGCCGCCTCGACTGCCGAAGCCATCACCAGTAAGGCGGCCTGAGGTTCCCTCAGTCCGGACTGAATCAGTTTCAGCAGGCTTGCTGTCACCTGGCGCGGCCTGACCAGAGGAACCAGTCATGTTGGAAAAAATACAGACTCCACAAGACGATATCATCGCTTTCTCAGCGCTTGGCGTGGTTACCCGGGATGACTATAGCAAGGTTATCCTGCCGGCGATCAGAACGGCCAGGGAGCAGGGTCAGAAAATCAACTTCCTTTTCTACTTTGGCCCCGCTTTCGAAAAATTCTCCGCCGGTGCGGCCTGGGAGGATTTCAAAGTCGGACTGCACTATACCCATTCTTTTTCACGGATTGCGGTGGTCAGTGATGAACGCTGGATTCGAAACCTGGCGGGATTCTTCGGTTCCCTCATCCCCTGCTCTTTCAGGGGCTACGACAATGCAGAACTGGACCAGGCCATGCAGTGGCTGCAGGTCGGCAGCGGGAATTTTGAATTCACACTGGACAAGGCGCATGGAGTCGTCAGGGTGACGATCACGGCAGCGTTGAGTTCCGACGATTTCCATCGTCTGTCGGAGGCAGTGGATCGCTGGCTGGAACAGGGCAATTCACTCGAGGGTCTGCTTATACAGGCCAGAAAATTCCCCGGCTGGGAAGACCTCGGCAGCCTGATTTCGCATATCGAATTTATCAGAGACCATCACCGCAAGGTACAGAAAGTCGCTCTGGTAGCCGACGGGGCAGTGGCCGGGATTCTGCCGGCCATCGGCGATCATTTTGTCAAGGCACAGGTCAGAGGTTTTGACAGCGACGAAAAAGATGCCGCACTGCACTGGCTCAATACCTGATTATTCAATGAGGACCCCCTATCGCTATTTGCCCTGTCCAGCCTCGCCTTACCTTCCTGCGCTGATACTAGGGGAAAGTACCACTCTGGATGCTCCCCGCACTAGAAGGTACCGCTGATTCTCAGAGTGGCAGTTGACCCGGTGCGGGTGCACTGATGCTCCAGTTCCTCCAGTATGTTGTCGCGGATATGTCCCACATAACGGAAACGGTCTCGACATTGAGCGCCATCGGTAAGCGCACCGCCATCGAAACGGTAGGTGATACCCATGTTGGAAACGTATTCCACGAACAGGTTGACCCGCGGATCGCCGTTGTAGGTCTCCTTGTCATCGATATCGTAACGTGACATACCGTTATCGATCCTGTCGAAGATCTGCATTCCCCAGTTCATCCGCCACTCCGGCAGGTCCTGGCGGAAAACATAGGTATTGCGGCCACGCTGGTAATTCTGGAATCTTCGTTTGA
Source organism: Pseudomonadales bacterium (assembly GCA_024234395.1). Classification (GTDB taxonomy): domain Bacteria; phylum Pseudomonadota; class Gammaproteobacteria; order Pseudomonadales; family Pseudohongiellaceae; genus NORP240. The sequence continues at coordinate 811,093 of JACKOH010000002.1, read as the reverse complement.
TGCCCAGGAAGGGATCGGTGATTTCGGAGTCCTGCAGATTGAGAGTGTAAGTGAACAGGACGTTCGGCAGACCGATCATGGCCATACGCATACTGGCACTGAGGTTGGTGCCATATTCCCAGCCATTGCCGATATTGCCGTTAACCGAAACCAGGGTGTTTTCATTGGGAGAGGCATCCATCCTTTCGATTACGTCACGCTGATCGAAGTAGAAGAATTCCGCATTGAGCACACCGACATCGTTTGGTAACCGGTACTCGCTGTTGAAGGTGTAGCGCCAGCTCCACTGCTGGCGCAACTGAGCATTACCGGCCATGGTGTTGGCATCGTTGTCCTGCTCGTCGTTGGACGCCACAAAATCGGAAAAACTGAGCTGATCGACTACCTTCTCCACGGTACCCCGCAATTGCCAGGTCGGTGTCACATCGAACCGGAAATCCAGTTTGGGTTTGATAAAATCAAAGTCCCGCTGGTTGTGCACATCGCCAGTCTGGGTGATTTCCGAAACCTCGTATAACAGAGTGCTTTCCAGTGTCATACGTGGATTGATGGTCCAGTTGTGGATCAGGAACGGTTCATAGCGAATTTCTTCCACCGTGGAATTGGCATTGCTGACTCTCTGTGGCACCAGTCCACCCACTGAATCCGATGGAGTACCCGAGGTCAACAGCCCGAGCGACAGTTTCGAATCCAGGATAGTCTGGGCCCGTTCCAGCCCGAACTCGACACTCTGATTTTCGAACAGATCGAAAGTGAAGGAGCTGCGGACAATACGTTCCTGGGTGACCGCATCGGTGCTGAGGAAAAGATTTTTCTGTTGACTGAAATCGTCCTGCCACAGGTATCGTACACGTTTGGACAGGCTGTCGCTCTCATTGGCGATGGCCAGGATTTTAAAGCGACTGCCGTTGGCGAAATCCAGTTCGTAGTCACCGCCGATTTCCCAATTGTCTTCGTTATTGGGACGCTCTTCACTCTCGATAGTAAAGCCATTGGGCGTGGTGGTCAGGTCGGTGGTATAGCGCATGACATCTGTGGGATTATCATTTTTACCGTATAAAGCGTTTACCCGCACGCTGCTGCGATCATTAAGTTCATAGGCCAGGTTGGCGCTGATTTCACGCCGGTAAAAGTCACTGGTGCGCTCTTCCCGCACCAGGTCATTGGGCGCCAGGTTACCCAGAATGCTCTTCTCCTTGGTAACTGCCGGATTATAGCGATACTCGGCCGACCCGCTGAGCTGGTAGGTTATGGGACCATTCTGTCCGCTCAGCGACAGTCGGCCCCCGGGTTTCAACGCATTATCCTTATAGTGGTCCAGCGATGCCTGATAGGCAATCGTGTTGGTCGGCAGCTCCTCGAACAGCACGATATTCACCACCTGACTGCTGCCCCGCACGTCGAGGTCCCCGGAAGTCCCCCGGATTATCTGAATTTCCCGGACCTGGCTGGCGGAAATGCGCCGCAGCAGATCGCTGGTCTGGTTGCTCTTGCCGGCCGTTCTTTTACCATTGACCAGCAGTTCGTTGCCGCCGCCGGCGCCGAGTCCCCGCCCGCCAGAGGAAGGATTGCCACCACCCGGCGGCCCGCCACGTCCGCCGCCAGGCGATCCGGAAGCCTGTCCCTGCCCGGGAATCCGATCCAACATGTCCTGCGCGGTAATGGGGGCGTACTCGGCAAAGTACTCGGCCGGATAAACTATTGTGGAGTCATCGCCGCTGGCTTCCTGGCCGACAGAGGAAGGGGCGATTCCCGCTATCGCCAGCAGTACTGCTGCAGCACAAGAATGGTAAACAAAGCAGCGCGGAAGGCGCACCATAATGAGTCACCTGAATGAATGATTTAACGGGTAGCCGAAGCTCGGGATTTGATCGCTATTGTAACGGATAAATTCGACGGGGGCTGTGTTTGTAACAAGATGACAAACTTAGGGAACCCGGAATTATATCTACAACTAACAGCCTGTTGAAAAACTCTCAGCTGGGACAATACGGCGTTAAAACCTGGCTCAAAATGCTCATTTACGCCGTAAGGTACCTCTTACATGGACACCGCCCGTTTGCCAAGTGAATTCCATTGACGAATAGTGGTCGATTGCAGTCTTACATCCGGCCTGTTTATGGATCTTTGCTCCTGGCCTCTATGAACTTCGCCGACGGGGCCCTATCTGATCAAAGAGGTTATCACCTCAAGAGGTTCCTCGGGTTTGACCCGTCGCGGTCTGACCTGTTTCGTCATAGCTTCACTTATGCAATCGTTGGATGACCTCCGTTACTCGTTATTTCAGGGGCATTTCAGACCTGTGTTCACGCACTACCCCGACTTAACCGATAGGTTTCCTGCCTGGTTAACAATACCCAGGCGATTCTCGCCATCTTATTGGCTAACGCCACAGCGACCTCGTTGACATGGCAGCGTTGCAGCAACTGTTCTACCCACGGATTGCCACCTGGTAAACCCTTCTTCAGGCGTCGTCGCACATGGTGGATCACCGCCCTGGCGCCATGGATCAAAAGACTGCGCAAATAGCCATCACCTCGCTTACTGATCCCCAGCAAGCGCTCTTTGCCACCAGATGAAGCCTGCCGAGGAACCAACCCCAGATACGCAGCAAGCTGCCGTCCATTACCAAACCCCTCCCCATCGGCAACAGTCGCCGCGAGCGCAGAGGCAGTGAGCAAGCCAATGCCAGGAATAGTCTCCAGCCGCTGACTCCGCTCATTGTTCTCGTGCCAACTCTTCAGCTGCCTCTCCAGGCGCTTTACTCGATCTATCAACTGATCATGTTCTGCCTTAAGCTCTGCCAGCAGATACCTGGTGAGCATCGGCAGCTCATTCTCCCCATCTTCCAAGATGCCAGCCAACCGCTGCGAGATACTGTTCGTGCCTTGTGGAAGACAAATGCCAAACTCCGCCAAGACCGCACGGAGATGGTTACTCAGGGCAACGCGCTGACTGACCAGTTGCTGCCGAGCGTGGTGCAGATGCAAGACGGCCTGTTGTTCTGGACTTTTAAGGGGCACGAACCGCATCGAGGGCCGTTGTACCGCTTCACAGATCGCCTCAGCATCGTTGCGGTCATTCTTATTCGATTTCAGGTACGGTTTCACAAAGGCCGGAGCCATCATTCCTACCTGGTGACCTAACCCGCTCAACGTCCTGTTCCAGTAATGACAGCCGCCACACGCCTCCATGCCAATAAGGCAGGGTGGGAGCTTCGCGAAAAACTTCCGCACCTGGCTTCGAGAGAGTCGCTTGCGCAGCACGGTCTTACCATTCTCACTAATCGCATGTACCTGAAACACATTCTTTGCCAAATCCAAACCAATCACGCTAATCTTGTCCATGGATACCGTCCTCTCTGTTAGTTGATGGGTAACGCTTCAACTATGGCACTTTGATGCCGATTTGGGGAGGGCGGTGTCCATTTCATCTGATCAGTTCGTGGTTTTTCAGTAGTGCGGAACTTAACCCTGTTCAATCAGGGGTTATTGAATGGGCTTTCCCATACCGCCGCCAACGCCGGACGCAATCAGCTGTCCAGAATACCTGCAACAATTGTGAAAAGCTGCGCGCGAAATTCAGCGGACTCATTGGCCAGGTGATGTCTGGCACCTTCGATCAGGTAGGTTTCCGTATTCGGAAATCCGCTGCGCAGATGCGGTAGATTGTAACGCCAGTCGACAGTAGTATCCTCGGTTCCCTGAATGATGGACAGCGGGACTGAAATTTCCGGAGCGGCGGCGAAGTCATTCAGGTACTGTTTCAGGGACCGGACCCAATCCACCATCAGATAGCGTGCCTGTAATGGATCGTCTTCTGCAATAAATCGCAGGAATTCCTCATCGTGACTGTTGCGGGCGAAATCCCTGCCTACCCGCCTGACAAACCAGCGTAACAGCCAGAACTTGATCAGCCCGCTGGTCCAGTCGACGGGACGCAGCAGTGGCGCCAGTAAGATTATGTTCTGCAGATTACCGAGCGGGAACTCCGCAGGTTTGAGAAAACAGTTTATCAGCGCCGCCGCCCCGGTACTCTGAGCCAATACCTGCCACGGTCCTTCGATTCCGCTTTGTTCGGCCCCGGTAAGACAGTTCAGCAATGCCCGGCTGTAGTCATCGAAGGAACCGATACTGGCCGGGTCGCCATCTGACAGCCCGTGTCCGGGCAGGTCGAAGGCCAACACCGAGTAGCCCCGCGACAGGCAGAACTCGATAGGATGGCGAAACAGTCCCACGTGATCATAATATCCGTGGACTATCACGAACTGGCCAACGCAGGCAGGTTCCGGAACCATGAAGTAATGACAGGCCACCCGACCGGGGTGGCCGGGGCAATAGCCAAGACTGTGACTGATCGGCCAGGGAGAATGAAGCCGGTTCAGACCATAGTGAGACAGGTAGGCCGAGGTAAGCGGATCATCGGACACCGGAGTCCGGAAATCCATGACCGGCAGCTGATCGCGAAGCTGCCGGGCCTGTTCGAGGTTAAAGCTCATGGATACCAGTTATTCCCGCTCCGGTGTCAGTGGACCCAGATCAGATGCCGTCGATATAACGCTGAGACATTTCCTCAAGCGAGTATATTTTCCCGATATTGGCGACCTGACCGGCGGTTCCAAACGCTTCCAGTCGGGCCTTGACGATTGATTTCATGGCCGCGACCGTTGGCGTGAGAAATTTCCTGGGGTCGAACTCGGATCGGTTTTCTGCCAGGAACCTGCGCACCGCACCGGTTGAAGCCAGGCGCAGATCGGTATCGATATTCACCTTTCGCACACCATGCCTGATACCTTCCTGAATTTCCTCCACCGGCACTCCGTAAGTTTCAGGAATCTCACCGCCAAACTCGTTGATCACCGCCAGCCATTCCTGGGGCACCGAAGAGGAACCGTGCATGACCAGGTGGGTGTTGGGGATTTTCTCGTGGATCTCGCGGATGCGTTTGATAGCCAGGATGTCTCCCGTGGGCGGACGGCTGAATTTATACGCTCCATGGCTGGTGCCTACGGCGATGGCCAGGGCGTCCACCCCGGTGGCATCGACAAAATCAGCGGCCTCCTGCGGATCGGTTAGTAGCTGATCCATGGACAATTTACCTTCGGCACCGACCCCGTCTTCTTCTCCCGCCATGCCGGTTTCCAGCGAACCGAGACAGCCGATTTCGCCTTCTACTGAAACGCCACAGGCGTGCGCCATCTGAACCGTCAGGTTGGTAACCCGCACGTTATAATCAAAGTCGGTTGGCGTCTTGCCATCCTCGGCCAGTGAGCCGTCCATCATCACCGATGAAAATCCCAGTTGAATCGAGCGTTGACACACTGCCGGGGAAACGCCGTGATCCTGATGCATGACTATAGGAATGTGCGGAAATTCCTCAATGGCAGCCTGAATGAGGTGCTTGAGAAAATTGGATCCGGCATATTTCCTGGCTCCTGCCGAAGCCTGCAGGATCACCGGGCTGTTGACCTCGTCTGCACCTTCCATGATGGCCCGGACCTGCTCCAGGTTGTTGACATTGAATGCCGGCACGCCATAGTTATTTTCGGCAGCATGATCCAGCAGTTGCCGTAAACTGATTAAAGCCATGGTAAGTCCTCTTTTCCGTTAACTGTTACTGGCTGTCCCCGGGCTCTACCGGGAACGGTACACTGATTTAAGGTTCCTGGTGTTGTCCGGGGAATCAACCGCGGCTCTCCAGCATCGCCACTGCAGGCAATACGGTTCCCTGCACATACTCCAGGAAAGCACCGCCACCGGTTGAGATATAGGATATCCGGTCGGTAACCTGGAACTTGTCGATTGCCGCGATGGTCTCGCCACCGCCGGCAATGGAAAAGCCCTGGTTGGCGGCAACCGCTTCCGCCACGACCCGTGTTCCATCGGCAAACTGTTCGAATTCAAATACTCCTACCGGGCCATTCCAGATTACCGTCTTCATTCCGGCAATAATTTCTGCCAGCATCGCGGCAGTCTCGGGACCGACATCGAGAATCATGTCATCAGGCCCGATGTCGGCCACTTTTTTGACCTGCGCCTCGGCAGTCTCGGAAAATTCGCTTGCGACTTTCACATCGACCGGAATCGGGATGTCGGTTCTGCTCATCAGGTTTTTGGCCTGTTCGATAAGCTCCGGTTCATACAGCGATTTGCCAACCAGATACCCGGCTGCAGCAAGAAAGGTATTGGCAATGCCGCCGCCCACGATCAGCTGGTCGACAATTTCTGCCAATCGTTCCAGAACCTGGAGCTTGGTGGAAACCTTGGCGCCGCCGACAATGGCCAGAACCGGATGCTCGGGATTTTTCAACGAGCGATCCAGGGCATCCAACTCTCCGGCAAGCAGAGGCCCGGCACAGGCGACCGTGGCAAACCTGGCGACACCGTGGGTACTGGCCTGGGCCCGGTGAGCCGTACCGAATGCGTCCATCACAAAGACATCGCAAAGCGCGGCATAACCTTTTGCCAGCGCTTCGTCATCGGCAGTCTCGCCTTTGTTCACCCGCACATTCTCCAACAAGGTCACGGTTCCAGGCTGGGGAATCGCCGAAGCCGGATTATGCAGGTAATTTTCGCAGAGGTTGACCTGACAGCCCAGCAGCTGAGCCAGGTGGCTGGCTACCGGCAGCAGGGACGCCTCCCGCTGTTCCTTGGTTGGTACGCCCTCCTCCGGGCGCCCCAGGTGGGACATCACAATTGGCTTGGCGCCACGGTCCAGGGCCAGCCTGATAGTGGGCAGGGCCGCGCGGATTCGCGTATCGTTGCCTACCGACCCGTCTTTGATGGGTACATTCAGATCCTCCCGGATCAGGACCCGTTTCCCGGACAGATCCAGGTCTTCCATGCGCAGGATAGTCATGGCTTTCTCAGTTCCCCTTTATTAAAAGCAGTCAATGTCTTGGCATAAAACCTGGTTTTCGCAGTCTGACCCTGTACGACAGGCAACCCTGACTCTGGTCCAGACCTTCAGGATACGCAGTATACGCAGGCAAACCCTGTCCCCGGTTTACCGGGAGGCTATCGGGATTGCGGCAAAGACCGGGATTCGATGCGGTCCGGCCTGCATACTTTGTCCACCGGTAACGGTCGAGCCGTCAGCCCTTTGCGCCGGAGCGTTCATCCAGTTGTGCTAGATATTGTGCCACATCCAGCATGCGGTTCGCATAGGCCCACTCGTTGTCAAACCAGATCAGTAACTTCACCAGATTACTGCCGCTGACGCGGGTGAAACTCAGGTCCACGATAGCCGAGCGCGGATCGTGGTTGAAATCACAGGAGGCCAGCGGTTCCTCTGTGTAACCGAGAATATTCTGCGCCAGGCGCTGGCTTTCCGCCCGGATCAGGGCGTTGATGGCGGCCGCGTCGCAGGGTTTCCCGGTTACCAGGGTCAGATCGATGGCGGAAACATTTACCGTGGGCACGCGCACCGCATAAGCTTCGAATCGGCCTGCCAAGTCCGGCAGGATCCTGCCTATGCCCCGGGCAATTTCCGTTTCCACCGGGATAATGGATTGCATGGCGCTGCGGGTCTTGCGCAGGTCGCTGTGGTGATAGGCATCAATGACCGGCTGATCATTCATGGCCGAGTGAATCGTGGTTATCACACCATTGGTAATGCCCAGGGATTCATGAAGCGCTCTGACCACCGGAATAATCGCATTGGTGGTACAGGAAGCATTGGACAAAACGGTTTCCCGACCGGTGAGAGTCTCGTGGTTGATGCCGAATACCAGTGTTGCGTCCACGTCCCGTTCAGCCGGCTGGGAAAACAGCACCCGGCGTGCGCCAGAACGCAGGTGCCGGGTGGCGGTCTCCCGGTCGCTGAAGGTCCCGGAACACTCCATGACCAGATCCACAGCCAGCGCGTTCCAGGGCAATTGATCGGGATCGGCAGACTGGAATACCTGGACGCGATCCCCCGCCACTTCCAATGCGCCGTCCAGTTGTCTGACCTCACCGAGAAACCGGCCGTGGGTGCTGTCGTAACGCAGCAGATGGGCGAGCGTACCGATATCGGCGAGGTCGTTCACAGCCACGATTCGCAGCTGCGGATAGTCCGTGGCTTCGTAAAGCGCGCGCAATACGCAACGTCCGATTCGCCCCAGGCCATTGATAGCAATTCGATAGGCCATGCCAGGAAACTTGCTAGTCCTGGAGCGATCTGGCAACACTGATCACGTTGTCGACCGTGAAGCCAAAGCTTTCCATCAATTGCGGCCCCGGTGCCGACTCACCGAAAGTGGTCATTCCCACCACCTTGCCGTCCAGGCCTACCAGTTTGCGCCAGTAGTCTGCGATACCGGTTTCCACTGCCACGCGTCTGCGGACCGCGGCCGGCAATACCGACTCGCGGTAGTCGCCATCCTGGGCTTCAAAAGCATCAACCGAGGGCATGGCGACCAGGCGGGCTTGGATGCCCTGCTCCTGCAGTTTTTCAGTGGCCTGGCGCGTGATCTCCACCTCCGAACCGGTCGCGATCAGGATCAGCTCCGGCTCGCCCTGGCAATCCAGCAGAATATAGCCTCCGCGGGCAATGTTCTGGAGCTGTTCCGGGCTGCGTTGCTGGTGCGGCAGACCCTGTCTCGACAGCACCAGCGCGGTGGGACCACCGGTTCTGAGTACCGCCGCCTTCCAGGCCACGGCGGTTTCCGCCACGTCACAGGGGCGCCACACCGACATATTCGGTGTCATTCTGAGGTTGGCCAGTTGTTCGACCGGCTGGTGGGTGGGCCCGTCCTCCCCCTGACCGATGGAATCGTGGGTGTAAACGAGTACCGTATGCTGTTTCATCAGGCACGCCATGCGCACTGCATTGCGGGCATATTCCATGAAGATCAGGAAGGTGGCACAGTAAGGGAGAAAACCACCATGCAGCGCGATGCCATTGGTAATGGCCGTCATACCAAACTCGCGCACCCCATAATAGATGTAGTTGCCATCCGGCTGTTCGCTGATCGGCGTGCTGCCATCCCACTGCGCGCCATTGGAGCCGGCCAGGTCCGCCGAGCCTCCGATCAATTCCGGCAGCCAGCTGCCCAGCTTGTCCAGGCACTTTTTCGAAGCCTGGCGGGTAGCCAGCTTTTCACCGCTGGCCTGACAGCTGGCGATAAAGGCATCGATCTGCGTAACAAAATCGCTGGGAACCTCGCCTTTCACCCGGCGCACCAGTTCCAGGGCCAGGTCGGGACGCTCCTCTTCATATTGCACCAGCAGCTCTTTCCAGGCCGCTTCCGCCTGTGCACCCCGGCCGGTGGCATCCCAGCTTTGTTTGATTGCCGCCGGGATCACAAACGGTTCGTAGTCCCAGCCCAGCTCCTGGCGCGCTGCGGCGACTTCTTCAGGGCCCAGCGGCGAGCCGTGGGTGGCCGCGGTGCCCTGCTTATGGGGAGCGCCAAAGCCGATGACGGTGCGGCATCGAATCAGGGTCGGGCTCTCATGCTCGGCACGGGCCTGGCGGATGGCATCCCCGATCTGCTGTGGATCGTGGCCATTAATGCCCAGCACCTGCCAGCCATAGGCCTCGAATCGACCGGTAGTATCATCGGTGAACCACTGGTCTATCTCGCCATCGATAGAAATGCCGTTGTCATCGTAAAACACGATCAGTTTACCGAGCTTGAGAGTGCCGGCCAGTGAGCACACCTCGTGGGAGATGCCCTCCATCAGACAACCGTCACCAGCGAATACATAGGTATGGTGATCGACTACCCGGTGTCCTTCGCGATTGAACTGGGCGGCCAGGGTTTTTTCGGCCAGTGCCATACCGACACCGTTAGCCAGACCCTGTCCCAGCGGTCCTGTGGTGGTCTCGACACCGGGCGTCATGCCGTATTCCGGGTGGCCGGGAGTCTTCGAATGGAGTTGCCGGAAGTTCGCCAGTTCTTCGATGGGGAGATCGTAGCCGGTCAGGTGCAACAGCGAATAAATCAGCATGGAACCGTGGCCGTTCGACAGCACGAACCGGTCCCGGTTGAACCAGTGAGGGTTGGTCGGATTGTGGACCAGAAAATCGTTCCACAATACCTCGGCGATATCCGCCATTCCCATCGGCGCACCCGGGTGGCCTGAATTGGCCTTCTGGACCGCGTCCATGCTCAGCACGCGGATTGCATCAGCACGCTGTTTTCGCGTGACTTCTTGCCCTGACATTCTGCTGTGTCCCCTCTGTGATGACCCCTTTCGATAAGGTCGGCTATTCTCCCCCACCTTGGGTCAAGATGCCACCGGCACCTGGGCAATTTTTGCCTCGGGCAATTACGGCCGGGCGCGCCGCTCGAAGCCTCGCCTTAAATTCAGCAGACCTGTAATAAGTGATGACGGTAGACTGCACCGGCCCAGGGGAGTCCGATCCTCCGCAGTATAAGACCACTGCCGGCCATGCCGCTCGAAGCCACATAGTTAGCCCGATTGGCCCGCTAAGGATGGTGCCCGAGACGGTGGGTGCGAGACCGCGCCACCCCAGGGGAGTCCGATGCTCCGCAACTTGCCCCCCTCCGGGGTTCCCTCCCTCGGTCGCGAGCCCTGGAAAACGGTCTCGCTCGGTCAGTCGGTGCGGCGTTTTTATCGCTCCGTCCTCGGACTCCCCTGGACCGGCGCTCAGTGCCGGGGTTCTGTATTCATCGCCAGTGGTACTCTAAATGCAGCACACGATTCCCGAAGCGTGATCCTGAAGACCACTCACTCCATCGAAGCCCCGGAACCGAAAAACTGGCGACTTTTCCAGGCCTGGTCGGCAGGGTTCTTGTGAGGCGGCAATAAAGGACCAGCGCTGAACGGCGAAAAAGGAAAAGGGACTGTCCCTTTTCCTTTTTTCAGAGTGAAGGCACCCTGGAAAGACGCGGTCCGCCGCAGCATAAGATCCCAGCCGGCCATGCCGCTCGAATCCACATAGTTAGCCCGATTGGCTCGCTAAGGATGGTGCCCGAGACGAAGGCTGCGAGACCGCACCGCCCCAGGGGAGTCCGACGCTCCGCAACTTGCCCCCCTCCGGGGTTCCCTCCCTCGGTCGCGAGCCCTGGAAAACGGTCTCGCTCGGTCAGTCGGTGCGGCATTTTTATCGCTCCGTCCTCGGACTCCCCTGGACCGGCGCTCAGTGCCGGGGTTCCGCATTCATCGCCAGTTCGTACCCTGAATGCAGCCCGCGATTCCCGACGCGTGATCCTGAAGACCACTCACTCTATCGAAGCCCCGGAACTGAAAAACTGGCGACTTTTCCAGGCATCGTCGGCAGGGATCTTGTGAGGCAGCAATAAAGGACCAGCGCTTAACGGCGAAAAAGGAAAAGGGACTGTCCCTCCGGGACTGTCCCTTTTTCTTTTTTCAGAGTGAAGGCACCCTGGAAGGGCGCGGTCCGCCGCAGCATGCGACCCCTGCCGGGCGCGACGCTCTAAGCCACGTCATGATCAAGGCAGGCAATCGGCTACACAGTAAAAAGTGACAATTTCCAGCCAATCGTCCTCCCCGTCCTTACACCAGGCAATAAGTGCCAAGGAATCTATATCAAAATATTTTGATATAGATTTGCCATTGGGCCGTAACCCTGCTAAGTTACGCGCAATTCGACCCCGCTGGAGACTGAAGTTTGTCCGTCACTGCATTAAAACCCGCCGATCTGCCGGAACTTAACGATGTCGGCGAACTGAGCAGGCTCTGCAAAGCGCTGGCGGACGAGTTGCGGCTGGAGATCCTGCGGCTGCTGAAGACGGAGTCTTTCGGAGTATTGGAGATTTGCCGGATTCTGGACATCCGCCAGTCGGCACTCAGCCATCATCTGAAGATTCTGGCCAGGGCCGGCCTGGTCTCCACCCGCCGCGAGGGCAACTCCATTTTCTATCGGCGCCCGCTGATTCTGGATAGCGATCCATTCGCAGACTTCAAGAACAGTGCCTTCGCCAACATCGACCGGCTGTCCATGCCCGCCCGGACCCTGAAGCAGGTGGAGGTGATACATCAGGAGCGCTCGCAGCAGTCGCTGGACTTCTTTCGCCGCAATGCGGCGAAGTTCCGCGAGAAACAAGGGCTGATTACCGAGTATCAGCAATATGCCAGCAGCCTTGAAGACCTGATCGCGGGAATCAGCTTCAATCGGCAACCGGTAGTGATGGAAGTGGGTCCAGGCGCCGGCGAACTGCTGCTGAGGCTGGCCGACCGGTTTGAACGGGTCATCGCACTGGACAATTCCAGGGAAATGCTCGATCAGGCCCGCACGACCGTGGAGAACCACCAGGTCGACAATGTGGAATTCCTGTTCGGGGATATCACCCAGGCCCAGGATCAGGATCTGCACTGTGACCTCATCATTCTGAACATGGTGCTGCATCACATTCCCGCCCCGGTCGAAGTATTCAGGGAAGCCAGGCGGCTCCTCAATCCTTCAGGTGTGCTGCTGCTGGTGGAACTGATCAGCCACGACCAGGACTGGGTCAGGGAATCCTGTGGAGATCTGTGGCTGGGGTTCGAAGGGGAAGACCTGAGTGGCTGGGCCAATGAGGCGGGACTGGTGGAAGGTCAAAGTCTGTACCTGGGACTGCGCAACGGATTTCAGATTCAGGTACGCCTGTTTCTCAATGAGGGCGCTGCAGAAACTGTGACCTGACGACCCGTATGGATTTACCTGTGTATGCAGGCAACTGAACAGTTATACCTGACACCAAATTGGATTTATTGAACGACTAGCGAAGGAAAAACTAATGATGGAATCTTCTCTCTTTACTTCGGAGTCAGTCTCCGAGGGTCACCCGGACAAAATGGCGGATCAGATTTCTGACGCGATCCTCGATGCCCTGTTGAAAGCGGACCCCCGTTCCCGGGTGGCATGCGAGACACTGGTCAAGACCGGCATGGTTGTTATTGCCGGAGAAGTAACGACCGATGCCTGTATCGATTATGAAGACCTGATCCGTAAGACTGTCAATGAAATCGGCTATAACAATGTTGAGAGCGGATTTGACGGCAACACCTGCGCGGTAATCAACGCGCTTGGCAAACAGTCTGCCGACATCGCCATGGGAGTTGACGAGACCGATGACCATGAACAGGGTGCCGGCGACCAGGGGCTGATGTTCGGTTATGCCTCCAACGAAACCGATGTGCTGATGCCAGCTCCGATCACCTACTCGCATCGCCTGGTAAAACGTCAGGCGGAAGTACGCAAGAACGGTACCCTGCCCTGGCTGCAGCCGGATGCCAAGAGTCAGATCACGTTCCGCTACCAGGACGGCAAGCCGGTTTCCATCGATGCGGTAGTTCTTTCCACCCAACACCGTGAAGAGATCAGCATGGCGGTTCTGCAGGAAGCGGTCATGGAGGAAATCATCAAGCCGGTACTGCCGTCAGAATGGATCGACGAGAACACCAAATATTTTATCAACCCGACCGGACGGTTTGTGATCGGCGGCCCTTATGGAGATTGCGGACTGACCGGTCGAAAAATCATCGTGGACACTTACGGCGGGATGGCACGTCACGGTGGCGGTGCGTTCTCGGGTAAGGATCCGTCCAAGGTTGACCGATCAGCAGCCTACATCGCCCGTTATGTGGCCAAGAATATCGTCGCCGCCGGTATCGCCGATCGCTGTGAAATCCAGCTTTCCTACGCGATCGGCGTCGCCGAACCCACCTCCATCAGCGTGGAGACTTTCGGTACCGCGAAAATTTCCGAAAAGCGCATCACCGAACTGGTTCGGGAGCATTTTGAATTACGACCCAAGGGTTTGATCAAGATGCTGGATCTGATCAGACCTATCTACCAGAAGACTGCCGCCTACGGACACTTCGGCCGTGAAGACGACTCGTTCAGTTGGGAGAAAACCGACCGGGCGGCAGCACTGAAAGACGCGGCCGGCGTCTAGTTTCACAGACCACAGGAATTCACGGAGCAATTTGATTATGAGCAGTTTGTCCACTCAGAAAGCGGAAACACTCAAGCAGGATTACAAGGTGGCCGACATCGGTCTGGCGGATTATGGTCGCCGGGAAGTGACCCTGGCGGAAGCGGAAATGCCGGCATTGATGGCGTTGCGACGCAAGTACTCGGCAGAAAAGCCCCTGGCCGGCGCCAGGATTCTCGGCTGCATTCACATGACCGTGCAAACGGCGGTGCTCATTGAAACCCTGGTGGAGCTGGGCGCGGAAGTGCGCTGGTCGTCCTGTAATATTTTCTCGACCCAGGACCATGCCGCTGCCTGCATTGCTGCCTCCGGTATCGCAGTTTATGCCTGGAAAGGCCAGACTGTGGAAGAAGGCGAGTGGTGCATCGAGCAGACCATACTGAAAGACGGAGAGATCTGGGATGCCAACATGATTCTTGACGATGGTGGTGACCTGACCGCCATGGTACATGATAAATATCCGCAACTGCTGGAGAGCATTCACGGTATCACCGAAGAAACCACGACCGGCGTACACCGGCTGCTGGAAATGCTTGAAAGCGGCACACTCAAGGTTCCGGCTATCAACGTCAACGATTCCGTTACCAAGTCCAAGAACGATAACAAATATGGCTGTCGTCACAGCCTGAACGATGGCATCAAGCGGGGCACCGACATGTTGCTGGCGGGCCGTCACGCGCTGGTGATCGGCTATGGCGACGTGGGCAAGGGCTCTGCCCAGAGCCTGCGCCAGGAAGGCATGATCGTGAAAGTGTCGGAAATCGATCCCATCTGCGCCATGCAGGCCTGCATGGATGGGTACGAGGTGGTCTCACCATACCAGGGCGGAATCAATACCGGCACCCTGGAAGGTATCAACACCTCGCTGCTGGGAGCGATGGACCTGATCGTGACTACTACCGGCAATATCAATGTCTGCGACAAGTTCATGCTGCAGTCGGTCAAGGCCGGCGCGGTGATCTGTAACATCGGGCATTTCGACAACGAAATCGACACTCAGTACATGCGCGACAACTGGACCTGGGAGAAGATCAAAGATCAGGTTCATAAAATTTACCGTCAGGATCGCGAGGCCGATTCCGAAGACTACCTGATATTGCTGTCTGAAGGCCGCCTGATTAACCTGGGTAATGCCACCGGGCATCCTTCGCGAATCATGGACGGCTCGTTTGCCAATCAGGTTCTGGCTCAGATCCACCTCTACAAGAAGGGCTTTGCAGCACTGTCTCCGGAGCTGAAAAAGCAGAATCTGACTGTGGAAGTGCTGCCGAAAAAGCTGGACGAAGAAGTGGCTGCCCTGATGGTAGGCGGTTTCGGGGGGGTAATAACCAAACTGACCCAGCCCCAGGCTAAATACATCAACGTCCCGCTGACCGGTCCATTCAAGACCGACAGTTACAAATACTGATTAACCCGGTAACACCGAAGAGTGAATCGCAGGTACCAACTTGAGCACTTCAGACAGTAACGAAGTTTCAACCCACTTCAGTATCGAGTTTTTCCCGCCCCGCACCGATGAGGGGCGGGAAAAACTGCTGGCTGTTCACGACCGGCTGGCGGCATTGGGTCCGGAGTTTTTTTCAGTCACTTATGGTGCCGGTGGTTCGACCCGGGAGGGAACACGACAGATTGTTCTGGCCCTGAAAGAGCGCGGCTCCAAGGTTGCGCCACACCTGTCATTCGGTGGCTCCTCGGATCAGGAAGTCGGGGAGTTGTTGCGCAGCTATCAGCAGGCCGGTATCGATCGGCTGGTTGTTCTGCGCGGCGACCTCCCGTCCGGGTACGGCAGCAGCCAGCATCGCTATGCCAGCGAGCTGGTCAGCTTCGTGCGCCGGGAGACTGGCGACCACTTCCACATCGACGTCGCCTGTTATCCGGAAATCCACCCGGCAGCGAAAGATTACCGGACTGATATCGATTACTTCAGAATCAAGGTGGACGCCGGCGCCGACTCGGCCATTACCCAGTATTTCTATAACCCGGATGCTTACTTCTATTTCCTGGATCAGTGCGCCGGTGCAGGAATCCGGATACCGGTCGTACCGGGCATCATGCCGATCACCAATTATGAAAAGCTGGCCCGCTTCAGTGCCAACTGCGGCGCCGAGATTCCGCGCTGGATTCAGCGGCGCCTGGAAGGTTACGGAGACGATACCGAAAGCCTGCGCAGTTTCGGGATCGACGTGGTCACGAGCCTGTGTGAAAAACTGCTGGCGGGTGGCGCACCCGGTTTACATTTCTATGCCATGAATCAGGCGGGCAGCGTCAGCACAATCTGGCAAAACCTCGATCTGTCAAACCGCTGACCCGGTAGTTCGGGGTTGGAACCCGTTCGGAGTCGGACCGGAGTCGGGAAGCCTTGAGGCAGGCAATAAATAACGTTTCCCACAAGGATGCCTTGCATGCGACGTTCCAGGATTTATCAGCAACAGAAGCTGATTGCTGACAGCACTCTGGTTCTGGACTCCGAAGGTTCGCATTACCTGGGGCGTGTACTGCGCCTCAAACCGGGAGATGCGGTCAACCTGTTCAACAGTAACGACGGCGAATTTTCGGCCACGGTCGAAAGGGTCGACCGACACAGCGTGACCGTGAAGCTGCTTGAAAAGCAGGAAAACTTTGCCAACCCGCAACTGGCCGTACATCTGGGACTGGGGTTATCCCGTGGCGAACGCTTTGACTATGCAATTCAGAAGTCCACCGAACTTGGCGTCAGTCTCATTACTCCGGTTGTCACAGAATTCTGCGAAGTTAGGCTGGGTCAGGACCGGCTGCAGAAGAAGTCGGCCCACTGGCAGAAGGTGGCGATCAGTGCCAGTGAGCAATGCGGCCGCAGCTCCGTCCCCGAGATTGGCGAGCCGATGGATCTGGGCGAGTGGCTGAATCGCTATCCCGGCGGGATACTGCTGGATGGCAGCGGCGAACCCGGTTTTTCAACGCTTTCCCCGTCTGGAACTCTCATTCTACTGATCGGGCCGGAAGGTGGATTCAGTGACGCGGAAGTCTTATCGGCACAGCAGCACCGGTATCGGTGTGTCAGGCTGGGCCCGAGGGTGCTGCGCACGGAGACGGCGCCGGTTGTCGCGCTGACTCTATTACAATACCTGTTCGGCGATCTGCAAAGCTGAGTTGCGTTACTACCGGACTCTGACGGATAACTGCTGGCAGGGTCGAGTCGGGTCAGGTCAGAAACGCAATCCCAGCTTGCCTAATCCGAAGCGCCTTCCGAACAGTCTGTCCGTGAGACGTACCGGGTCAATATTGTAACTGCCGCGCTTGAGCGAGCGGGTAATGGAAGTGACCAGGTCCTGATCCTTGTTACCGCCCCGGTTAATCTGTGCAAACTGATTCTTGAGCTGTTTACGGGCAGTGGTTACCACGGTAATTTTCGGAGTAAGACGCTGATTCGGATTCTGTTCGGTCACAATACCGATTTCTCCGGTGGCCAGTTCCACGACCGAGCCCGCGGGAAACATACCGATAGCCTTGATAAATTCATAAACCAGCTGGTCGGCGAATTTGATCTTGCGCTGCTTGTAGAGTCGACTGACTGCGGTGGCAGGTGACAGATCCGCCTCCGAAGAACGCCGCAACAGCCTTTCGTAACTGTAGGCCAGGTTGGCGATACGTGCCGGCAGGGTGATCTGATCGCCTCGTTTGCCACGTGGAAAGCCCCTGCCATCATGGCGTTCGTGATGTGAGCGGGCGATATTGATAACCTGGGGATCCAGGTCTTCCTCGGCCCGCAGAATATCCACACTGATCCCTACGTGTTTGCGGTAGTGCAGATATTCCTGACGGGTAAAGGGACCGCTTCTGCACACGAACTCCGGCGGGAATTTTGCCATACCGATATCGGCGAGTAGTGTGCCCACAAACAGGGCTTCGATATCGCTCCTGGGAAATCCCACGTAACAGGCAAACACAGTGGCCCACACGGCCGCACGAATGCTGTGCTTGAGCAGGCAATTGCCGGCTTCGCTGGTATTCAGAAACCAGATGAAACCATCCGGGTTGCGTATTGCCGAGGCGATGGTTTCTCTGCCCAGCCGGTAAATTTCTTCCAGCCCCAGTGCTTTCTGCGCGCGGGCGTTGGCTATGGCACGGTCAAGGGTCTGTTCCAGCTGAGCGTAGAGGTGTTCTGCATTGTCAATCTCCTGCTTCACCGAACGGGTGCGCGGATAGACTTCCGGATTGACATTCAGGGCCTGGGATTCAGGGGCGCGCTTGCGTGCGCTGCTCAGAATAGTGAGCTTGGTAGGTTCTCTGCTGCGGGGACTGGCGCCCTTCGACGGATCGATATAGACCGTCTCACATAGAGCTCTCAAGGTCTGGATCTGATCAAACTTGCGCAGGTGAAAGCCATTGATAGGGAACGGTGTATCGCGCCAGGGGCGATCCAGCTCAATGATGAACATACCCAGCACCAGATCACGCGCGTGGATGCGGATCCAGTGATTCTGGGGTTTCGAGACAGGTGTGGAGTTACTACTGGACATGGAGTGAGCTTACGTTCTTTCGGGTCTGCGGCCTGTGAGAAACGTCACAAACTGACAGAGAGTGTCAGTTTATTGAATCAGGGTGGAGAGCTGGTTCACAAAAGCGCTACCCGGTCCGACTGCAGAAGACTGACCGTTGAACGGGCACCGAACGGCGCACCGACTGAGCGATCCAGGTCGCTTCCAGGGTTCGCGACCGAGGGAGTCAACCCCGGCGGGGGGCAGGTTGCGGAGGATCAGATTCCACTGGACCGGTGTGGTCTCTCAGGAATCGTCAGTAGATTGCGCAGACACGTGGTTTTCTTGGCTTCGAGCGGTGTGCCCGGCAGGGGTCTTGTGCGGCGGCGGACCGCGCCCTTCCGGGGTCCCTTCACATTGAAAAATGCCCTGGAAAGCGGTCATTTTTCGCCGTTCAGCGCTGGTCCTCTTATTGCCGCCGCACAAGACCCTCGCCAAAAACACCTGGTGAAGTGTTGAATTCCCAATCCTATGGCTTCGATTCACAGTACTTTCGTCGCTCCAGTTATCTATCCAGATTCAAGGAATACGTTACCCGCTATGAATTTCATGACCAATGCAGAACCTCGACTCCAAGCACCAGTCCGGGGACGATGCGAAAAAAAAAAGCCACACTGCCTGACCGGGTAAAACCGTTTTCCTGGGCTGGCGACCGAGGGAGAGACCCCCGCGGGAGTGCACGTTGCGGAGGACCAGTCTCCCCTGGCCCGGATCGGTAAAGGGGACTGTCCCTGCGGGACTGTCCCCTTTACCCTCTCGCCATCTTCATCAGTTGCGGTGCGGGTTACTTCCGAATTGACCTTGAGCGGCGCGACTGGTCTGGAAATAATCAATGCTAAAAAAAAAGCGCCCCCTTGCGGGGGCGCGTAGACGTAATCACTTTACGCCGAGTGGGTTTGTAAAAAACCCGGGAGAGAAGTCAGAGGCAACAGCATTACTTGGCTGTTACGAATTCCGGATATGCCTCCATACCACAATCGATCAGGTCCATGCCTTCCTCTTCCTCTTCCTCGGAAACCCGCAGGCCCATGGTGAATTTGAGGGCAAGCCAGACGATCATGCTGGTGACGAAAACCCAGATGGCGATTACCAGGGCACCGGTAAGCTGTCCCATCAGGGTCGCATCCGCATCGGAGAACAGTACTGCCATGACTCCGAAAAAGCCGACCACACCGTGTACCGAGATGGCACCGACCGGATCGTCAATCTTCAGCTTGTCGAGAGTCACGATGCTGAACACTACGATGATACCGCCTATGGCACCGATGATAGTCGCCAGCAGCGGAGACGGATCGGCAGGTTCGGCGGTGATGGCGACCAGGCCGGCCAGGGCACCGTTAAGTACCATGGTGAGGTCGGTCTTGCCGAACATGATACGGGCAACGATCATTGCGGAAATCAGGCCACCGGCTGCGGCAGCGTTGGTGTTCAGGAACACGTTGGCAACTTCGTTGGCGACGCCTATACCACCCAGCTTCAGCGTGGAACCACCGTTGAATCCAAACCAGCCCATCCACAGGATGAAGGTACCGAGGGTAGCCAAGGGCAAGTTGGCGCCGGGAATCGGCTTGATGGAACCATCTTTACCGTACTTGCCCCTACGTGGGCCAAGCAGCAGGACACCGGCCAGGGCAGCGGAAGCACCAGCCATGTGCACGATACCGGAACCGGCATAGTCACTGTAGCTCAGGGCACCGAGTAACGGGACTTCGTTACCACCCCAGGTCCAGCCACCTTCAACCGGGTAGATGACGCCAGTCATGAAGATGGCGAAGATCAGGAAGGCCCACAGCTTCATACGCTCTGCCACGGCACCGGATACGATGGACATGGCAGTGGCAACGAAGACCACCTGGAAGAAAAAGTCTGAAGCGCCGGAGTAGACCGAGTCGCCGTCGAAACCGGCTTCCGCCGAATCAACCAGCACCTGCGCGATAGCCGCGTCGTCCATCTGGGCAACCGTGGTGACGCCACTGAGAAAGTAGCCACCGCCGTACATGAGCTGATACCCGCAGATCAGGTACATAGTACAGGCGATTGCGAACAGGGCGACGTTCTTGGTCAAAATCTCCGTGGTGTTCTTGGCACGCACCAGACCTGCCTCGAGCATGGCAAAGCCGGCTGCCATCCACATCACGAGGGCGCCCATGACGAGAAAGTAAAATGTATCCATTGCATATTGCAATTCAAAAATTTGGTTTTCCACCTTTAGCCTCCAATAACGGTCATCTGACCAGTAGCTGATAATTTGTCGTTTGAGATGAGCGCTTATACCGCCTCTTCCCCGGTTTCGCCGGTACGGATCCGAATGATCTGTGAGAGGTCGGAGACGAAGATTTTGCCGTCACCGATCTTGCCGGTATTTGCCGCCTTGGTAATGGCTTCCAGCGTCTGGTCCAGCAGAGAATCGCCGATGGCAACTTCGAGTTTCACTTTAGGCAGGAAATCCACGACGTATTCGGCACCCCGATACAACTCGGTATGGCCCTTCTGGCGACCAAAACCTTTCACCTCGGTAACGGTGATGCCTTGTACCCCGATTTCGGACAATGCCTCGCGGACATCGTCCAGCTTGAATGGCTTAATAATAGCCGTCACTAGTTTCATTTTTCGCTCCTTAGTAAGTGTTACCCGTTCTGCCATTCAGAATGGATACGTTTTTAGCACTGTGGGTCCACTTATGCATGCGCCATGCCAGTTGTTATTTATAGAGCAATATCAAATAGATAAGGAGTAAAAGCGCCATCAGCGCTCACTTTTGCGGAGCCTTGCGAACGGTTTTGAGCCGAAAAGGTGCCCAATCTTAGGGCTTGCACCAACTTAGTGCGCTTTTTTGGGGCAGGAATCCCGGAATTGCAAATACTGATAGAATAGTGCCGCTATCCTAACCATTGATTCTGGACTCAACATGGTAAACAGACAGATTCTGGACCAACTGAGCAAAACCCTCTCGCAATTGCTGCCCCGGGCCGGGGAATTGGGCGAGGAAGGCCGCAATGCCGTTCGCCAGGCGTTGCAGAAAGGCTTCGCCGAACTGAACATTCTCACCCGGGAAGATTTCGAAGCCAGGGATCGCGCTTTGAAGCGGGCGGAAGAACGGGTAAATGAACTGGAACAGCTGGTTCAGGAGTTGGAGCGGCTACTGAAAGCACCGAAATAGTTCACACAGCCTCCAAATAAAGCCCAAAAATAGGGACAGATTTATTTTTCCTGCAGGAAAAATAAATCTGTCCCTATTTTTGGGTTAGGCCTCAGCGGGTTTCTTCGGCCCGGGCGCCTTTGAGGATATTGCGGATCGCGTAGTTGCCGGCATGGCAGGCGTATTCGTAGATGCGCCCTTCTTCGACCCGGCTCATGGGGATCACTCCGACGATCAGGTCAGTGAAGGTCGACGGGTCATCGATGGTGAATTCGTAATCCATGGCTCCCGGGCCGACCGGGATGAAGCGCTCGATCAGAAGCCGGTTTTCGGCATTGCCGTAGGCCACATCGCGGGTCCCGAAACTGCCGATCTGCCCGGTAAAATGCGTGGTTTCCACCACCAGCGTGCTGCCATCGAAATAACCCCGGGAATCCCCCGACCACAGGCGAATGCTGTCGTCCACGTTACTCTGTTTCTGCAGCGGAATGATGCGCGCATCCCAGCCCATCTCGGTCAGAATCACCACATGGTCTTTATTCTGAATAATCTGCAGATTGTTGTTGTAGGGCCCGCTGATAAGTGGCGGGCCGGAATTGAACACCAGACAACGTTCCGACAGCCCGCGGTCTTCCGGACCGGTGCGGTCGATTCCGCCGTGGGTGAATCTGACCGGCCGCTGTCCGGGAATTTCCCGCACCCCGTTGGGATCGCTGCGCTGCACCTCAACCCCCGGCTGCAAGGCAGGAAACCGACCGTTAAGCGGATAGACCAGCACCGAGGTACGTCGGTTCTCGCGGTCGGTTGAGCGCTCCATCCAGAAACTGTTGACGGATCCGGCGGAAGTGGCGTTTTCGGTGGCCAGAATCTGTTGTGCCGCGTTACTTTCACGCCGCGCGGCTGCAGCAGCGGATTCGACCCGGCGTGCCGCAAGAGCGGCAACCTGCTCGTCACTGAGAAATTCCTGCTCACCGTACTGTTCCGCTCGTTCAAAGGGCGTCGGAGTGCTGAAATTCCAGACTCCGGACAGGTCGGGAAGTCCATGCTCGGTTCTGGGCGGTCGATAACCCTGGGCCAGCGCGCAGGGCGAAGCCAGGATTATCAGCCAGATGATCAGCAGAGTAGATAGAGGTCTGTTGGCAGGTTTCATAGGCGGTGAGTCTAACCGAATTAACAGCCGGGGGCATCAGTATGTCGGTCTACCGATCCAACATCGTGGCAGGCAGAGTTGCAATAGTAGTGACAACCTCAGCACCTGGTCACAGCATTGTTAACCTGATCAGGAGGTAAGCCCGACCGACCTGACCAGCAGTTTCGCGCAATGCCTGCTGACCTGTTATGCTTTTTAATCAGGAATCCGGAACCTTTCGTTTGAGCCTGTTGCCAGGCGGACATTCCACCTGGTCGACTCACTCTCTGCAATTCCCGCCAAACGACCAGCGCGACATGAGTGGACGGCTCGTCAGAACAGCTTGCTGATTGTCTTCATTTTATCGCGCTACCAGATTCGCCAATTGAAATGAGAGGCACTGCCATGTCCAAAAATGTTGCCGAGATTATTGTCGATACACTGTCCCGGGCGGGCGCAAAACGTTGCTGGGGTATAGTCGGCGATACCATAAACCACTTCACCGACGCAGTGAGACGCTCCGACCTGAAATGGATGTCTGTGCGACACGAGGAGGCGGGCGCACTGGCGGCGGGAGCTGAGGCCTATATGACGCGGGAGCTGGCTGTCTGCGCCGGCACCTGCGGGCCCGGCAGTCTGCATTTTATCAACGGGATTTTCGAGAGCCATCGCAATGGCGCACCGGTTGTACTGATCGCCTCAACTATTGCTCGTACGGAAACAGGTCTGAATTTTCCACAGGACGTCGATCAGCGGAAAGCGTATGAGCAGTGCAGTGTATTCTGTGAAACTATCTCCCACCCCGACCAGACACGGCGCTTGACGACTCTGGCTGCCCAGGCGGCACTGACACGCGGTGGAGTTGCGGTCATCATTGTCAACGGTGACCTGTTCACTGAAAAATCAGCTGACAGACTGAGTTGGAGCGTGCATCACCCCGCTCCGGTTCTTCACCCTTCCGACCAGGAACTGGGGGATCTCGCCAAGGCACTTAACGAGGCGGAGTCAGTAACACTCCATGCCGGTTCCGGAGCGCGCAAAGCCCATGGGCAGATAGTCGCGCTGGCGGTCAAATTGAATGCCCCGGTAGTCCATTCCAGCCGGGCCAAGGAATTCATTGAACCGGATAATCCCTGCAATGTGGGAATGACTGGAATTCTCGGTAACAAAGCGGGAGCGGAAGCGATCGACCGCGCCGATCTCGTGCTTTGCCTGGGGACCGACTTTGCCTGGACACAGTACTATCCTGACGGCAAACATGTCATTCAGATCGACAGCGATCCGACTCACCTGGGGCGACGTGCGCCGGTCCGCCTGGGACTGGTTGGGGATGTTGGTGCGACCATTGATGAATTATTGCCGCGACTCGAGGAAAAGTCCGACTCGCGACATCTTGATGTGGCACTGAAACAGTGGCAGAAGGATTGTGACGCCTATGAATCTTCGGCACAGGAGACCGTTCCGACGCTGATTCATCCGCAGGCAGTTACCCGTGCTCTTGACAGCCTGGCGGCAGAAGACGCCATCTTTACAGCCGACGGCGGCTCACCGATGGTCTGGCTGCTCAGGCACCTGACTGCCAATGGCAAGCGGCGTTTTCTTACCAGTCTGCTGCATGGCACTATGGCCAATGCCTATCCACAGGCGATGGGAATCGCAGCCGCTTATCCCGACCGACAGGTGATCGCGCTGTGTGGCGATGGCGGTATGACAATGTTGATGGGCGATCTCCTGACCCTGGTGCAGGAAAAGCTGGCGGTCAAACTGCTGGTCTACAACAACGGTTCACTTGGCTTTGTCGAGATGGAGCAACGGGTTGAGGGATTGCTGGATACCTTTACCGGGCTGCAGAATCCGAATTTTGCCGATCTGGCGGAAGTCTGCGGATTACGCGGTTGGCGGGTCGAAAAGGCCGGTGACCTTGAGCAAGCAATGAAACAGTGGCTGGCCGCGGAAGGCCCCGTTATTCTGGATGTCCGAGTCAATCGCCTCGAACTTGTCATGCCGCCAAAAGTAAAAACTGAAGAGGTTGCCTCCACAGCGCTGTTCGGCATCAAGGCGATTCTGGATGATCGTGGCAGGGAAGTTATAGCCCTATTGCGGGACAATTTTCTGCGTTAAGAGCATTCTCTGTAAAAGGATCCAGTTTGAATGTGTGAACTATTCGCCATGAACGCCAACACACCCGCTATCGTCGAATATGAACTTCAGCGCTTTGCGGCAGAGGGCGGTGAGCGCCATCGCAACCGGGATGGCTGGGGAATCGCGTTTATGGAGGAGCGCGATGCACA
Source organism: Pseudomonadales bacterium (assembly GCA_024234395.1). GTDB lineage: Bacteria > Pseudomonadota > Gammaproteobacteria > Pseudomonadales > Pseudohongiellaceae > NORP240. The sequence goes on along the minus strand of JACKOH010000002.1, from coordinate 786,129 downwards.
CGTGTTCCGCGAAGCGGCACCGGCTTCCGACAGCGTATTGGCGCGGATGGTAATCGAGAGGGAAATACCCTGCCGCACGATGATTGCCCACGTGCGCCGGGCCTCAAGAGGAAAGCCGCGCCTGGAAAACACGCATCCGTTTACCCGGGTTGTCCATGGTCGAAAACATCACTTTGCCCATAACGGGACATTGAAGGACATCGATAAACTTGCTCCCGAATTGCGGGCGGAATGTGTTGGCGATACCGATTCAGAACTCGCCTTCCTGATGCTGTTGAACGAATTGAGAACAACTCCGCACGGAACACAGGCCACGGCTGAACGTTTTCGCCTGTTCGCTGATTTCGCCGGGCGTATGGCCGCGCGGGGGCCAGCCAATATTCTTTTCTTCGACGGTGAAACGCTGTTCGCTCATGCCCATAGACGTATTTTTGAAACCCCGGAAGGGCTCACTCCGGCGCAACCACCAGGGCTGTGTCTGCGTCATCTGCAAGCGCCATCATGCGGTGATGAATGGCGGGGGCCGGGCGCCCGGATTCGCGAGCTGCCGACTTCGACCATCCTCCTCGCCAGCGTGCCGCTCGACCCGGATGGCTGGCAGGCGCTTCCGGAAGGGTATGCACTTGCCTTGCGCAACGGGAGAATCCTCCACGAAACTACAACCTGACCCCATTTATTCATCAGGGCTGCTCGCGATAGGACAGCGCTTCCAGAATGTGTTGTTCGGTGATATCAGCCTCTTGTTCGACATCAGCCAGGGTGCGGGACAGGCGCAACACCCGATGATATCCACGGGCGGACAATTCCAGCTTCCTGACCGCCTGGCTTAACAGTCGGCGGCCAGCCCGATCGGGGCGGCAATAGCGGTCCAGTTCCCGGGTAGTCAGCTCGCAGTTCAGTTTGCCTGCCCTTTCCCTCTGCAGTCGACGACAAACAGCTACCGCCTGTCTCACCGCCACCGAGCTTTCCGATGCGCTGTCCCTGCCGGTCAGCTCCCCATGGGACAGGCGCGGGACGTCCACGATCAGGTCGATGCGATCGAGCAATGGACCGGACAGCTTCTGGCGATAGGTTTCAATCCTGGCCTGTGTGCACCGGCAGCGGCCGGACGGGTCTTCGTGGTAACCGCAGGGGCAGGGATTCATCGCCGCTACAAGCTGAAAGCTGGCCGGGTAGCGGATCCGGTGGCTGGCGCGGGAAACGGTGATGGCCCCGGCCTCCAGCGGCTCACGCAACACCTCCAGTGAGCGTCCGGCAAACTCGGGTAATTCATCCAGGAACAGGACGCCGTGATGTGCGAGGCTTACCTCCCCGGGCAGAGCACGCTGCCCTCCACCCACCAGGCTCGCCGGTGAGGCGCTGTGATGTGGGGTTCTGAATGGTGCCAGGTAGAACTCGGACAATTTGAGATCCTGATTGGCTACCGAGCGTATTGCCGCCACCTGCAGGGCGGCTTCTTCACTGAGCCGGGGCAGAATACCCGGCAACGCGCTGGCGAGCAGAGTCTTCCCGGTTCCCGGCGGGCCTTTGAACAGCAGATTGTGGCCACCCGCCGCCGCCAGCCTTAACGCCCGTTTGGGACGCAGCTGACCACGTATAGCAGCCAGATCGCAATCTGCATCGGCTCCAGATCTGGTGAATTCCAGTGGCGGCTGACATTCGGGAAGCTGAGCACCATCGGTCAGCAGGCGGAATATGTCGCTTATGGAGCCGGCGTGAACAGCGTGACAATCCCGTACCAGGCCTGCTTCGTGTCGATTGGCTGAGGGAACCACCAGTTGCCGGCCGCTGTCGCGGGCCTGAATGGCCGCGGCCAGCACTCCACTCACTCCGCGCAGCTCGCCTCCCAGCGCCAGTTCAGCCAGGAATTCATAGCGGGTCAATTGGTCCGCACACAGGTGTCCCGCAGCGGCCAGGATGCTCAGTGCGATAGCCAGGTCGTAGCGGCCCCCGACTTTGGGCAGTTCCGCCGGAGCCAGGTTCACCGTGATGCGTCGAGCCGGAAATTCCAGATTGGCATTGAGTATGGCACTGCGCACCCGCTCCCGGCTTTCACGCACCGCTGTTTCCGGCAGGCCGACCACCGCCAGGCCGGGCAGGCCATTGGAAATATGCGTTTCCACCGTCACCAGCGGAGCTTCAACTCCAACCAGTGCCCGTGAAAAAACTCTGCCCAAAGACAAGGTCTGTCTGCTCCCCGCTGTCTGAATCAGAAGTTACCACTGACGCCTGAAGGCTTTGCGGCAGGCGCAATTGCCGGAAAGCCGCCACAGTATTAGGAATAGACCAACAAAAGAGAGTGATCCAGTTTATGCCTGGATTTGTGAGTACGCTGGGGTATCAAGGCGCCCTGTCGGAACACGGGCGGGGTTGCCGGACCGGCAAAAGGTAATAAATGCTAGGAGGATTCCGGCCGGACACAAAAAAGGCTGTCCGCGGACAGCCTTTTCTGATTTCGTGCCTGTCAGATAAACTTACTGGCTCTGAGCGATGGACACCATGTAATCCACTACGGCGCGCAGGTCTTCAGGGGTGCAGTCAAAACACAGACCCTTGGCAGGCATGGCATTCACACCATTCATGACGTTATTCATCACCGCATCCATACCTTTCTCCAGTCGTGCAGTCCATTCTTCCGGCTTGTTGGGGTTGGGAGCGCCACCGGCACCGGAATTGTGGCAGGCGAAACAGGTTCGCATGTAAGCCGCCTGGGCATCGAAGCCATCGGTCAGCTGGGCCAGCTGCAGAGGTTCGCCCTGCTTGCTATCGGCGAAAATGGAACCACTGAAAACCACGGCTGCAATCGCCAGGCCCGCTTTCATTACTTTGCTCAATTCAATCACTTTTTGCTCCTTAAGATTTACAAAGTCTAGCTAGCTTTCAATCATTATCAATCAGGTTCGAGGGCTGAATGCCCCTCTCGTTGTAATCCGGTTCGGTCCGTTCAGGCTGTCTACTAACCGCCATCGACCATGTAGTTGATCAGGGCCACCAGCTGGTCGTCGGTGCAGTCCATGCACAGGCCACGGGGTGGCATGGCGCCGAGACCGTTAATGGCATTGGCAAGAACCGCGTCCATGCCCTTGGCCATCCGTTCGCCCCAGGCATCGGCATTGCCGAACATCGGCGCACCGGCAGCACCGGTGCCGTGGCAGGCGAAACAACGCATCTGGTAGGTCGCGGCCACATCGAAATCATCCGCGGCCGGCTCAGCAGTGGCGGCTGGCTCGGCGGCAGGTTCCGGAGCAGCGGCCGGGGTCTGTGACGAAGCGGTGGACGCAGACGGTGCGGAAGCAGCGCGCGCCGGTGCAGCGCCCGGGGCATCACTGCAGGGATCGCCGGCGATGCAGATATCACCGACCGGTGCCAGGTTGGCGGAAATTCTGTCTGCATCGGACTGCGCCCACACCAGTGAAGTGGAAATACCGAGCAATCCTGCCAGGGTAAGCCCTCTGGCAACTAAACCGATAATCTTGCTTTGCATGAATAACACCTTGTTTACCTTTAATCGCTTCAAGTCTGATTAACAGCCTGTTAATCTGTAAGTCTGACTCCAACACTCCCCATCATCACCGCCTGCCGTCCGACTGAGTCCAACGGTGCCAGTGTTGCTTTTTCAAGCTGAACGCTGACTTAACCCCCGGGCCAACTGCGCTGAATTACCCTGTGATTATGACCTGTCGAGGTGGCCGGCGGTGGTGGAAACGGTAGATCCACCGGCCCGGTATCCGGGACTGCAGGCTGGGGTTCACCGCGCTGAAGGGGCCGTTACCGGTCAGCTCGAACCGGTCCCGCCCGAGGCGGGCCGATTATACCCCTTTCCGGCGCCCCCTTAAACAAGATCAGCGCTTTTCAGCGCCAAAATCAGGAGTTCACAGCCCGTTTGGTAACCGGCATGTGATTTCCGGAGCACAAAGAGTCATACGCACGACAGAGCATTACGGATTTTCGCGATCGACCGCTAGTGTCCTGTCCGGTTAATTCGTCGCATTTCAGCGTGCCAGCCAAGGTTCCTGGCGAGGCGCGCCTTGCAGGCAATGGCCTTAGCCCTTGTCAAAAGGCGCAACGCGGCCAGGGGTCTTGGCTGGCAGGCCCTCCGGGAGCCTGCATAAAGCGCTGTAGCAGCGTTGCGACCCTTGGAAAAACAACCAGTATTCCCTGCGGATCGCGCCTCACTACAGCGCTTTATGCAGGCTCTGAAATACAACGAATTAACCGGACAGGACACTAGCTGCGGTAACTGCCATCGAGAATTGACTGCCACCAGGTTTCGTTGTCCAGATACCATTGCACGGTCTTGCGCATGCCGGTGTCAAAGCTTTCGATGGGCTGGTATCCCAGTTCCCTGGTGATCTTGCCGGCATCGATCGCGTAGCGGGTATCATGCCCGGCGCGGTCCTTCACGTAGGCAATCAGACTTTCCGCCGGGTGGCCTGAGGCACATGGGCTTTGCGGAAAGCGGCGGGCCAGCGTCCCGTCACGGATAAAACACTCGTCCATGATTCCGCACAGCAGACCCACGGTATCGATATTGGCCCATTCGTTATTGCCACCGATGTTATAGCACTCACCAACCCTGCCCCGATTGATTATCAGGTCGATGCCACGGCTGTGGTCGTCCACGAACAGCCAGTCGCGGATCTGTTTACCGTCACCATAGATGGGCAGCGGTTTTCCCTGCAGGATATTGAGCAGGCACAGCGGAATCAGTTTTTCCGGAAAATGCAGTGGCCCATAGTTGTTGGAACAGTTGCTGGTTGTCACCCGCAGACCGAACGTATGGTGGTAGGCCCGGACCAGGTGATCGGAAGCTGCCTTGCTGGCCGCATAGGGAGAATTCGGCGCGTACGGCGTGGTTTCGGTAAATGCCGGATCATTCGGCCCCAGAGTGCCATAGACCTCGTCGGTGGATACATGATGAAACAGGTGCTGATCGGTTTTCAGCTCCTCCAGCCAGACCTGCTTGGCAGCTTTCAGCAGGCTGTGAGTACCCACCACATTAGTCTCAATAAAGGCATCCGGACCGGTTATCGAGCGGTCCACATGGCTTTCGGCTGCAAAATGCACCACTATCGTTACCTGCCGGTCGCGCAGCAGATCCGCGACCAGCGGATAATCACAGATGTTGCCATGCACGAATTCGAAATTGGGATTTCCCAATAAAGGCGCCAGGTTGCTTTTATTGCCGGCATAAGTCAGGGCGTCCAGGACCACAACCCGGTCCTGCGGATAGTTTTTTGTCCAGTAGCTGACAAAATTGGCGCCGATAAAGCCGGCTGCACCGGTTACAAGTAGGGTTCGCATCGATAGGACATCCTGTTCGGTTACTCTGTATTTATCCGTGTGATCTGCCTGCTACAGGCTGACCTGCCAGCGTCCCGGTTGCGCCAGCTCGGTAACGACCCGCTGCAGTTCCCTGCGCCAGTGTACCGGCGGTGCACCGAACCGCTGATAGCTGGCGGATTTGTCAAGTACGCTGAAAGCCGGTCGCACAGCCGCGGTGGGATAGTCTGAGCTGGTGATGGGATCGACGGGAATAGCCGCCTTCAGCAGCCCACTCTGCAATCCTTCCTCCTGTATCGCGACGGCAAAATCATACCAGCTGGCCACACCGGCATCGGACCAGTGAAACACACCGCTGGCAGTTTTGTTTGCGATGACCCGGGCCACCAGGTCGGCCAGCGAGTGGGTTGAAGTCGGTGTCCCCACCTGATCACTCACAATTCCCAGCCGTTCCCGCTCCGTCATCAACCGCAGCATGGTGGTCACGAAATTGGGCTGATAGCGGGAATAGAGCCAGCTGGTGCGAATGATCACCGCCCGGTCGGGGCAGGTGTCCGCGATAGCCAGCTCGCCGGCAAGCTTGGTTCTGCCATAGTGATTGCATGGCGAAGTCGGATGATCGGGCCGGTAGGCCCGCGAAGACTCGCCGTCGAAAACAAAGTCCGTGGACAGGTGAATCAGCCGACAGCCGTTACGGGCTGCAAACTCAGCTACCCGCGCCGGGCCCTCCCCGTTAATGTGCATGGCCTGCTCCGGCTCGCTCTCCGCCTTATCCACCTGGGTATAGGCGGCAGCGTTGACGATGACCTGCAGGTCCAGCGGGCGCAGCCGGTCTTCCAGTTGTTGCGGGGAACAGATATCCAGTTGCTGCCGCGAGAATGCGTACAGGCATACCTGTTGATGGCGGTCTTCTGCCGTCCTGGATTGCGGCAAATCTGCCGTTACTGTTTCCGACACCTTTGGGATTGACGCCCGCGCACCGGCCAGGGTCCAGATTCGATCCGGGGTTGAGTAATTCTCCCAATCGTCAATCAGGGTTCTGCCCAATTGTCCGCCTGCCCCCAGCAGGCCGATGTTGAGTCGACTCACGGGAACAGCTCCGCGTCCCGCAACAGGGGGGCATTGGCGTCCTTCTCTGACAACACCGGCTGTGAACCAAGAAGCGGCCATTCGATATCTATTGACTCATCATTCCAGATCAGGATGCGTTCGTCGTCGGGTGAATAATACTCGGTGCACTTGTAGACGATCTGCGCGAATTCGCTGGTCACATAGAAACCATGAGCGAACCCGGGGGGCACCCACAGCTGCAGCCTGTTTTCTGCCGACAGACTCACGCCGACCCAGCGGCCAAAGGTCGGTGAACTCCTGCGCAGGTCCACCGCCACATCGAAAATGGTGCCTTCGATAACTCTGATCAGTTTGCCCTGGGGCCGGTTTACCTGGTAGTGGAGGCCACGCAGGATGCCTGCGGTGGAGCGGCTTTGATTATCCTGAACGAAATCAAGATCGATCCCCCGCTCCTTGAACCAGGTTTTGCGCCAGGTTTCCATGAAGAACCCGCGATGATCACCGTGTACCTGTGGCTCAAGAATCAGGACATCGGGAATAGTTGTTGCTGTGATTTTCATTATTCAAGCTTTCCTGTACTGAACGCAGCCCATACGTTGTAGATGAGCATTTTGAGCCGCTTTTTTTCACGCTGCATTGTGCCGGACGAGAATTTTTCGACAGCAGACCACTAGTGGCCATCCAGTAATTTCAACAGATACTGACCATACCCACTTTTCTGCAACGGTTCGGCCAGCCGGTGTAACTGTTGATCGTCGATAAAACGCTGGCGCCAGGCGATTTCTTCAGGACAGGCGATTTTCAGTCCCTGTCGCTCTTCCAAAACCCGGATGAAATTGGCAGCATCCAGCAGTGACTGAATGGTCCCTGTATCCAGCCAGGCGGTGCCGCGATCGAACAGTTCAACCCGTAGCTTGCGCTGTTCCATATAAGTCTTGTTCACGTCGGTAATTTCCAGCTCGCCACGTGCCGAGGGCCGCATGGATCTGGCAATGGAAACCACATCATTGTCGTACATGTAAAGGCCGGTTACCGCGTAATTGGACTTGGGTCTGGCGGGCTTTTCCTCCAGATCCACCGCGATACCGTTGGCATCCAGAGCGACCACGCCGTAGCGTTCCGGGTCGTTCACATAATAGGCGAATACACAGGCACCGGAATCTTGTTCAACGGCATTTTTCAGAGTTTCCTCGATGCGGTTACCATAAAAAATATTATCTCCCAGAATCAGGCAGACTCGGCTGTCGCCGATAAATTCCTCCCCGATCAGAAACGCCTGGGCCAGGCCCTCGGGGCGCGGTTGCGTGGCATAGCTGAGTGACAACCCCCAGTGACTGCCATCGCCCAGCAGATTCCGGAACGAGTAGGCGTCTTCGGGGGTGGTGATGACCAGGATTTCCCTGATTCCGGCCTGCATCAGCGTCGACAGCGGATAATAGATCATCGGTTTGTCATAGACCGGCATGAGCTGCTTGCTCACGGAAATGGTCATGGGATGCAGTCGGGTGCCGGTACCGCCGGCCAGAATAATACCCTTGGTCATGTCGCTGTATTTCCTTGTTGTAGTTCAACACCCGCCTGGTCCAGGGCAGGCGCAGAGCTGCTTGGTAGCCAGTTGAAAAACCCGAAGCTGTGGCACAGTACGACGTCAATATCTGGCTCAAAATGCACATTTACGGCGTGTAAACTGCGCTTTTTCGCCAGAGTTTGCCTTGTCTTGCTCTCACCTGGGATTTTTTCAACAGGCTGTTAGCCTTTGAGTTGGATTGCCCAGTTCTGTTCAGGGCAACTGCAGTGGAGACTATTTTACATTGATCAGTCCGGGCAGTGCAGTATAAAAGGTCTGCCGGGGACGAAAATCGAGGGCTTCACAGATTGCCGAGTTGTTGAACACACTGTCCCGGGTCAGGTTACGATAAGTTCTGAGACCAAAACTGCCTCGCACCCCGGGCAGACGGTTCGACACTCCGGCTGCCAGGGCCGCCGCAAGAAAAACCGGTCGGGGGCAGTGCCAGCCCGGCAGCGGACGACCCAGCGCCTGATAAATGGCAGCTTCAATCTGATTCAGGCCATAATCCAGGCCATCGGTTACGGTCCAGGTTGGATTGTCGCAGCACTCGCTGTCTGCCGCCAGTATCGCAGCCCGACACAGGTCCTCCAGGCCCACCAGGGAATAGCGGGTTTTAAGCTTCGGCAACGGAGGCAGTCGATGCCGCCGGATCAACCTGATCAGGGCGGCGATGTTCCCTTTCATGCCCGGACCGTAGACATTGACCGGACGCAGAATCGCCACCTTCAGTTTGCCTGTGGCCGCGGCTTCCAGCAGACACTGTTCGGCCAGGTACTTGGCCTGCCCGTAAACTGTCGCCTCCGGAGCTGACAGCTCCGCCGCAGCGGCCAGGCTGCTGCTGAAGAATACTACCCGCTCCACACCCGCCGTGACAGCCGCCGCCGCGACCGCACTGGTTCCCGCCACGGAAACCGAGCGCAGCTCTGCCTGGTCCAGGTTGTCCACATGAGCTATACCGGCCAGGTGAAATACGACCCCGACTCCTTCCATGGCGCGAATCAACAGATCCCGGTCACGAATATCGCCGCAAAAGTCAGGTGTGCCGAAGGGTTCTTTGCCTGGGGAAGTAGCGGGCTTGCGGGTCAGACGAATCAGGGAGTGTCCAGCTGCGGACAGCTGGCGACACAACTCCCGCCCGATAAATCCGTTGGCACCGGTCACCAGAACTTTGGACCTGTTTTCTCTCATCGAATGACTCGCCAGCCCCACGTATTGTAGAAGCGCCACGCCGATCGTGCATAAAGAATAATGTGTCGCAGCCCCTTGCCTGCTGCATTGCCACCAAAGTGCTGAATTTTCATACCCGGCAGATAGACGACCCGGGCTCGTTCACCAAGCCGCAGGGACAGGTCGAAGTCCTCGAAATACAGGAAATAGCTTTCGTCGAACCCCCCCACTTCCCGCAGCACCGCGCCGCGACACAGCATGCAGCATCCACTGATCAGTGGCACCTGGTCGCTGGCCCGGTTTTCAGGCAGATCGTGCATCTCATAGGTGGCCAGGTGCCTACGAAAAAGTTTTTTCAGCCAGGTGGGAAAGAAACCGCGCACCAGTAACGTCAGCAGGGACGGCAGCCGTTTACAGAGATACTGTTTGCTGCCATCGGCGTCGCAGGCGGATGGACTTACCACGGCCACGTCCGCATTCTGTTCCAGGTACAGCAGGCCGACCACCAGACTGTCGGGTGCAAGCACGACATCAGGATTCAGGACCAGATGAAAATCATCCTGATGACTGAGGATAACCTGGTTATGGCCGCGGCCGTAACCCACATTGCCATGACCGCTGAGGACGTTCAGGCTGGCCCGCCGGGTCGCGAAGCGCTGCTGATAATCCCTGAAATCGACATGCTGCAGGCGCGTCTCTTCGTTATTGTCCACCAGCAACAGTCGCGTCTTTACCTGCATTCCCGCCGCCGGGAGTGTTCCCAGAGCAATAAACAGGGATTCAAGTAATGCCCGCAGTTCCGGTAGCTCAGTATCGTAACTGACAATGGAAACGGTCAGGGTCAGGAATTCTGCAGCAGACTCCGGCACTGGTCAGGCAGCTATTCACGCACCAGGCGGTCACCAAAGGGCGTCGAGACGACCCGGAAACCTGCAGGGACATCGGCAGGATCAATACGCCGGGGAGTAAAGGAACGACCTGAGCGCGGCGCCGGGGCCGGTGCATCCCCGTTCTGCTGCAGGGCACGGGCCCGTAAAGCGGCAAAGGGATTTGGCGGTTGTTCGGGCTGGTCCTCAGACACGACCACTTCCCCTTCGTCCTCAGGGGCGGCCGGATCATCACGGGCAGCAACAACCGGCCGGGGAATAGGATCCCCCCGGGTAAGCTCCAGTTCGGCAATATTGGCAGCCGAGTTACAACTGACGCCCTGATTGCGGGATTCGACACAGGAGTTGCCGGTTGGATATTGCAGAGAAACACGACCCGGACCAACCTCCACTACCGTATACTGCGGGTAACCGTCCACCCGGGTATAGCGATCGGATTGAGTGGTCACTACCACTTCGGTACCGTCCCGATTTCTGAGGATGGCACTGACCCGATCGCCGATTCTTGAGGTACCGACCAGGGTGAATTCAGGCTCGTTGTTAACGCTCGCCAGACTATTGCGACGCGAACGGACGTTGCCATTGCCAGTGTCGCTGTCGTCGTTCTCAACACTCCCAAAAAGTGCAAAGTCTTCGGGGCGGCTGGCAGCAGGATCATCCACCGCGGTTGACTGCGCAACAGCAGGTCCCGAACTACTCAAAACTGCCCAGACAAATGGAAACAGACCAGCAATGTAGTGACTGTGTCGCAAGAATAGACTTCGTTGTCTGAATAATGCCTTCATTGGAATATTGAGCTCCTTTCGAAACACTACATCAAGATCGCGAGAAGGTTCAAAAAGTTTGCATTCAGCTGCTGTTAATCAATTCGGCGTATCAGAACCCTGTAGATCTGGAGACCTGTAAAACCATGCAAATATAACGAAACCCTCTCAGGGATGCGATTCATTCGATACGGACTGCCGAATCAATTCCCGGATTCGGGTTCTACACCTTCCAGTTCTTTTTGAACCATGCGCGCATAAGCGTTACGGGCGGTCTGGACCAAGGCTATTTCAGCCTGCAGTTGCGCAATTTTCTGATCCGCTATACGCAATGAAGAGAGCTGCCCCTTGGCATTGTCGGACAGTTTGTCCAGGTCGTATTCCTTTCCGTTAATCGTAATGTTTGGCATTTTCTACCCCAGAATTCTATTGCTCGAAATATGATAAAGCAGTGAGTGTAAAAAAAACCCCCATCTCCTGGATGGGGGTTTCCTGGTTTTCTCCGGCCCACCTGAAGTGGGCCGGGAAATCTCTTTAATAAGAGAGTGCTATGGAAGACTTCATCCTCTCCTTAGAACAGGAAGTTGTCTCCATCGATACCGGTAGCGTCGATACCCGTCAGTTCGATAACCAGGTCAATCAGGATTTCCGGATTATCTACAGAGATATGCGTATCGGAAGAGTGGAATACCCAGGTATCCGTACCGTCAGAACCCACGTAGGCACTAACACCATCGCTGTCAAACCAGGCTTGCGCCGCTGCTTTCGCAGCATCGAAGTCCGCGAATCCCGATCCACCGTTAGTCCAACCGGCGTGCGTATGATCCAGAGCAGACAGATCGATCACGTCATCCTGGCCGCCACTGTTGACAGTGAAGTTGATGATCATATCCATCGCACTTTCAGTGGATTCGGAGGCATCGTTGTAGATGAAAGTGTCGGAACTGTCCATCTGATCAGCCTGTTCGGAACCGATCGCGGAATCCACCGCACCACCAACCATAGCCACCGTGTTCGCTTCCAAGGTGCTGTCACCAGCGCCGTTGTCAACTTCCTCGATAGTCAGGTCTCCGGCAGCCGCAGGGTTTTCACCCGAAGCGTAAGTCACCGTCAGGGTACCACCGATACCGGCGCCGTCGTAGCTGACGCCCTGAACCATCAGACCGTTCTCGGACAATTCGGCGGCTACCGCAGCAGAGTGTGTAGCGATCGTGCTACCGACCAGGTCAGCACTGGCCGAAGCCGTCAGACCTGTGGTGGCAGCAGGCTGGTCGCCGTTGCCGGAAGCAGTCGTGATGCTGCCGTCCTGATGGAAGCGGATCCAGTCACCATCGACATCAGCGATCTCGATGTAAGCCGCTGCACTTCCGTCAGAGCCCATGGATCCCAGGAAGTCGAAAGTACGGGTTTCCAGCACTTCCGGAACGATACCACCGTCCAGAACGTCGGCGTCTGCACCGCCGGTGATGAAGTCATCACCGCCACCACCGGTGATGGTGTCTTCGGCGTCGGTAATTACCGTTACACCAACCATCGCGGTATCGATCACGGACACTACCATGTCTTCAGTGATAGCGCTGAAGTCGAAGGTGGTGGCCGAATCGAAGGTGAACAGGATATCGCCATCGCTCTGACGGAATTCGCCCAGATCCATGTCGATAACCACGTTGTTACCCATGCCGTCGGTGCTGGTGAACTCGATGGTTTCGAAAGTCTGCACATCGATGTTCGCGTCACCCTGGTCACCGAAGATATCCAGATTACCAAGGATCAGGGTTTCACCGGCGTCGTTGGTGACGACGTAGTCGATCTGCTCAGTCACCTCGGAGATATCCAGAGCGCTGAAGTCGAAGTTCTCAACGTTGTCATCGGTACCGTCGATGGAGTCTTCCAGGTCGTCCACCTCGATAGAGCCGTCGCCGAAGTTACCGCCGGCGAAGTTCTCCAGGGCACCATCCAGCAGTTTCAGGGTGTCGAAGTCAGGATTGACGTTGTCCATTACCAACAGCGTGTTGAGGATGTTGGTGATGTCGTCAATTTCGTAGACGTCATCGCCCTGGCTGTCCATAAGGACTTCGAAACCGGTCAGGGTCAACCCGACCTCGCCTCCGTCAACATCGAAGACTACCTCAACGACATCGTCCGAACCTTCCTGAGCACCCAGAACGAACAGGTTGTTGGAAAGTACAGAACCGAGGTTGATGCTGTCATCTTCAGACTGGGATGCCTCAATACGCAGGGAACCTGCAATCGTGGACGTGTTGTTGTAAGAAGTCACCTTATCCGACTTGCCGTTACCATTGCTGGAAACGATCATACCGGCGTTATCTTTACCCGCGATGTCGAGCTTGGTGATTCCGTTGGCAATGTCATCGATGCTGACTTCGATACCACGTGATTGCTGCTCGTTGTAGTTGATCTCGTTGTCACCACCGCGCAGGTTAAAGGTGTGACGGCTATCCAGCTGATCAGAAGTCATTTCGATCTTCTCATCACGGTCTGAGCCTTCGACCTGGTTCCAATGCGCAGTCTCACCAGCATCTCCACCGACATTGGGATTGTCGTAATACTCAATGTAGCGGAAATCGTTGAACGCGGAATTAGTGTCCTGATCGATGAACAGCAGATCGACAGCGATCGTATTCGGCATCGCCACGTTCTCGGAGACTGCCGTGCCTTCGGCAACTTTCTGATAGCGTAACTCGATGTCCTTGTTCAGGTTGGTCAGGTCGATGATCGACGTACCCGCAGAAGCTACCACACCTTCTACGCTGATCAGATGGTCGACGCGGTCACCGGTATCGGTAAGATCCAGGTCACCGTTGTGATCCACAAGGATGTAGTGGTCATCGTCAGTGTCACCGAAATCGGTCACGGAAACGATGGTACCCATTTCGGCGCTGTAGTCGACGATATCGTCATCGTTGCCACCGCCAGTTTTGCTCATATCGAACGTGAACTGGTTCTGGTTCAGGGTGTTGTTAATGTCACCCGGCAGCAGGTTGGCGAACATCTGACGCACTGCAGTCGCGCTGGTCAGGTCGATGGTGTCGTTGCTGTTGGCATTTTTACCTTCGTCGTAATCGAGGAAGGTGAACAGTTGCAGATCCATGGAAGCCGTACCGTCACCGGCGTCTTCACGGCTGTTGTCCATGCTGTCACCGACAATCACGACGTCGTCACCGTCAGCCCAGACATTTTCCAGCTCGGACATGTTTTCGATGTACACCTGAACGTTGCCCGCCAGATCGCGAACTTCGTCCATCACGAAATCGATGACCGCGCCAGTGGTCATGGCAGTGACATCCAGCACGTCGTCCTCACGAACGCTGCGTGCGGTGTTGCCGTTCAGACCGATGACTTCGACGCTTTCCAGGGTATCCGTCGCTACGGTAGTACCTACCCGGCCAGCAGTCATGACAACTTCGTCAGTATTCGAAGACGTGTTGACCTTGACCGTGACAGTCGGTTCGGCAACCAGAGCATTGGTGCTGTAGGCATTGCGGTAGTCGATGCGGTCGAAACCGAGGTCCGCCAGGAACATGTTGTTCTTCGCAGCTTCAGTCTCGTCGATCACGACCAGGTCGTCGCCGTCGCCGGAGATGACATTTTCCACACCGTCAACCCGCATGACGAACGACTCGTACTCACTCCAGCTCTGACCGAAAGTGCCGTCGACGTCGTACGGATCCACGTCAACTGCATTGGCGCTGTAACGTACCTGTCCCGGGTTGATGTTGTTGGTGATGTCGAAAGCGACACCGCCGGTATCATCGGAGATACCGTTGACATTCAGGGTGTCGTTACCCTGGCCGTCACCGGCAACCGCTTTGCTGACACCGGAAACGGTTCGCACATTTTCGAAGTTGGTGAACTCGGTCACGGATTCGAAAATGCCGTCAGCGTTTGTGTCTACAGCTACCGTACCGGCACCGTCGTTGATCAGCTTGATGGAGCTGCCGGAGACCTGGTAGTTGTTGAGAGTAATGGTGAACTCAGTGACACCGGCTTCGAAATCAGCCTGCTGGAACTGCAGGGTATCGTCGAAGATACCGGAAACGGTATAGGTGCCGGTTTCGGACTGAGCGATCGCTGTCAGTGACACGATCACCTGGCCCGGAATCGAGAAGTTGGCTGCCTCGTAAGCATTCAGCTCGTAAACACGGGCCTGCTGCTCACCCAGAACCTGTACGCGGTAAAAGTTCTTACCGCCGTCCACTTCGTCGTCACCCAGCGAGCCGATAACTCGGTCGTCACCGGTACCACCGGAGATGACGTCGTCACCACTTCCGCCCAGCAGCAGGTCGTCGCCGTGCACTGAGAAGTTGGTAGTCAACGGCGCGTTGGTGGTCATGTTGTCGAAAATGGCCGCGCCGGAACCCTGAACTGTAGACTGCAGATCGTTGGCACCGCCGTCGATCAGGATCGCTTCAGAACCAACAATGGTATCACCGGCTTCAGCAGCGGTTTCCAATGTTGCACGGTTGATTTCCTGGTCGCCCCAGAACAGCACGTTTTCGAAGTTCAGGTTGTTGTCACGACCGTCGAAATCCAGCAGATGCACTTCATGCTGCGACTGGTTAGAAACAGCTACAGTAGCGATCTCGCCCAGTGAGTTCTGGTCGATCGTCACCATCGGGCGATTCATGAATACAGTTTCTTCGCCGTTGTAGTTGGTCTGCTGCACCATGATGGCGCTGCCGCTTACCCAGGTATTGACCTGACCGGCTGCCGTATCATCGTCCATGAACGAGTTGATGAAGGCAGAATAACGGTTCAGGAAGTTAGCCTGAATAGTGGCCTGGGATTCACCCAGCACATCGTCTTCGTTAGCGACGATGTTACCGTCGATGTCGACCCCAACCTGCAGGCAGTAGGTGACGCCGTTGATCTCGATCGTTACGGTGTCTTCTGTAGTCAGGTTAGTGAAGTTAATGCGATACAGCTGGTCTTCAGCGATCCGGGTGCCGTCACTGGAGAAGCTGATAACCAGGTCTTCTGCGTAGTGGTCTTCACCCAGGGAGATGGAGGAACCCAGAACCGAGTCGTCATCTACACGCTCGCCATCCAGGCGATCCTCGTAGGATTGGTAGACCAACCGGTCTTCGGAGGTTTCGACAGTCGGCGCACCGACTTCCTGGTACCACTGGTCGAGGCCGTCTGACGGCAGGGAGCCGCTGGTCAGAATCCAGCCATTGGCAGTAAGTTCAACGAAGGTTCCGCCGCTGGCGTCAGTGAGAACGGCAACTCCGTTGGCCGGAGAAGAAACCGAAACATCTTCCAGCCCTGCGGTATTGGAGACCACGTCGGTCAGGTTATCCAGGAACGTATCGAAGTCATCGGCAGTCAGGCCAGTCAGCACGTATTCCGTTCCGTCCAGTTCGAATCGAACGCCATCTACGTAGGGAGCCAGAGTATCCGGTATACCCAGGGTGAAGCTGGAGTCCGATGCAGTGGACTGGGTGTCAAGACCGAAATCCTGAGACCATCCACCATCCCAGACGTTGTCGTTGTCAGCATCGGTCTGACGCTGGATCTTGTCGACGCCGTCTTCACCGGAGTCGTGGACATTGCCCAGGAAGAAGATGAAGTCGTCGCTTCCTTCGCCACCTGACAGGATATCGTCGCCGCCGCGACCTTCGATCACGTCGTCACCGGAAGCTGCCAGCAGCCAGTTATTGCCACTGGTACCACGCAGGTCAACGTGGGCGTCAATGGCGCCGATGTTCTGCTGGTTATTAAAGGACAATTCCGGGTCGTTGGTGCCCGCTGCACGGTAGTCAATGGAACCCATACCGGTTGCAATGACATTTTCCATGTTATCCACGTCAACGCGGTTAGAGCTGGACTTGTAATTCGTGTGATCCTGAGTCCAGGTAGTGAAATTGGCGCCGCCGTAACCCTGCCAGTAGTTCAGGTCGATGCGTACCGTGCTGTCAGTGGTCAGGTCGGAGGCGGTTTGAGTTCCGAATGTCAACTCAGTCAGCCACAGGGTGTCATCACCGCTTTCACCGTCTACAACACCGCCGTCAACTTCGAACGCGATATCGTCATCACCATAACCGCCATAAATCTCATCCATACCGTCATTCTTGATTCCGGTAAGGTTGGGATTGTTGTTGTAGTCCATGCGACCGCCGAACAGCAGGTCGTCGCCGTCTTCACCATGGATCAGGTCGTTGTCGAAACCACCGATGATGATATTGTCATCGTCAGATCCGTAAATGATCAGCTGGGCAGATGCACCAATCGCGGTGTTTTCGCTACCCGGTGCATGAGTATCTTTGCCGGCACGTTCACCGATCACGGTATCCATGTCGTCAAGGAAACCATACAGGTTACCGGACGCGTCAACATGCTCAATTTCCACGATTCGCGCGGAAACCCCGGAACGGGTAGTCAGAGTCTGACTTTCGTCACTTCCATTCCAGCCGCCCAGCCAGATTTCTACCGGCTCGTCGTCATCGGACGCTTCCAGCAGCAACCAGTCAGAATCCTGATTGGTTTCGGGATAGTAGTCTTCTGTCCAGAACTCATCGTAGTAGTAGTAGTTAAAGCCATCGTAGTAATAATCGCCATTACCCAGGATGTTGAAGGCACTGCCTACCGCACCGAAATCCCAGACGCCCTGAGCACCACCTTCAGGGGTTGCGTCATCGGTAGTAGAACCACCATCGATGAACAGGTTGTCGCCGTCGGTTGAAGAAAGGGCGGCCAGCGAAGCAAAGAAAAAGTCTGCGTTACGGCCACCGTGCAGGGCGTCGAAAGCATAGACTATTTCGGAAGGCTCAAGATCGCCATCGCCATCAAGGTCCAGGTATCGGGTCGGCATTGCGACTCCGCCACCGGCCAGGAAGTCGTTGCCGATACCACCAAAAATGTTATCTGCACCCAGGCCGCCCAGGACAATATTGCCGTCGGTGGACACACCGTCACCGTCGACACCGGTACCGTCAAAATTGATGTCACCCAGGAAGTTGTTGGTGGAATCGTAGTGATTCAGCGGGTTGCGGGCATAGGCATCGACTATTTCGAAACCGGAAGCCATGCCGGAAATGTTGTTTTCCTTGCCGTCGTTCTCAATTTTTCCGTCGCCGTCGAGGTCGAGGCCGGTAATCTGATTGCTGGCATCAGTGAAATCGATACGCACGTCCTGATCGCCGGTGATTCGCATCACGTCGGCGCCGGCTGCAGTACCAGCGGTCAGGGTGAAGCTCGTACCGTCGCCGGCCAGTCCGGCATCGATTTCAGCCTTGGCAGCATCCACGCTGGCATCAGTTTCATCAATACCGGCCAACGGTGCACGAAGATCGTCGAGAGAGCTGCCGGTTCCGTCCTGCTCGAGTACCACAGCCTGATAGAGTGCTACGTCGACCTTGTTTTCCAGCGCCTGGGCAGCGTCTGCAAAGTTTGGATCCGTTGTGGTCTGCAGGAACTGGGTAGCGGCAAGTACCAGTTCGGCGCGAGTGGCGCCACCGTTCAACGCCGCAACGGCGATGTCGATGACCTGGTCCCAGAGCGTGGCTTCAACCAGCTCACCGGGCGCGCCAAGGAGCTCAGTTAGATATTCTGTGGCAAATTGTTGATTGGTTTGGGAAACCGGGTATTCACCGATGGTGTTGTCACTGAATATCGGATGGTTTACCAGAGCGTTGGCGATGTCAGCGATAGTGGCACCATCGTTGATCATGCTGGCAGCCAGCTGGTTAAAGATAGTGCGACCCGGTGCAGCATTGAAGGTCCCGACAATGATGTACATCAAGTCTTGTTGATCTTGCTCTGTAAAAGCCATTTATTAGCTCCTTGGTACGGTTTGCAGTTACGTTTTTGAATTCGATCTTGCCGGCCATCTAGCAAGACCAGGACTAGGTCTTCTGAGTACGCCAAGCATAAATAGAGTGCTCTCCGACCCTTGTGACTGAAATCACATGGATCGAATATAACTCTCTATCGGTCTATCGGTGAATCTTGACCAGGTCTTGAGTGCAGCAAACCCCGGATAGATTTGGGCAACGATGTTACCGATCATCTGCTTAAATGACAACAAATACCTTGTTAACATTGTGATGCAAGCGGTTCTTTTCCTATATTTTTTTAATTCAGGGGAATGCAGGGGTCGAAATTCCTACAAGTCGATGCTGAAGCCGATCTCAATAGTGGTGTCGGTATTGTCGAAGAGGGTAATGTTACTGCGTTGATACTGGTGGAAAAAATTGATCAGCATGGCCCCGCGCCGAGTCAGCCGCCAGCGGTACTGGAGCAGCAGATAGGTCCGTTCCGTCCAGCGCTCTGCATTGGACTCAAGCAGCGGATTGTAGCCTTCCCGGTCCCGCAGCCGGGTATGACTCAGCTGGCTCAGGAATACCCCGTTTTTCATTGACGCCCGCCAGTTCAAATTACTTTGCCAGCCCTGCCGCTGACCGCCGGGCCGGCTGGATTTCAATGCCGTGTTCTCCAGCAGCGCAAATTCCAGATTGATCAGTTGCTCACCGTAGCGGGTACTTCGTGGACAGTTAAGGCCTCCACCGGCTTTTCCCTCGACCGCATTCAAAGAGCTGTTGTTGTGAAACAACTGATGCTGCAGGGTGATTCCCAGATAAGGACGGCAACGTCTGGCTGCCGCCAGCTGATAGCTCACTCCTGCCTCCGATGCGGTATAAAAGTGATTGCCTCCGAACAGCAGGTGCGAGATGCCGGTTTCCAGTTGCCAGCTCCGCTGCCGGCCGGGGCTTGCCACGGCGTAACGTAAGTCTAACTGGAGTTGATCGGACTGCGAGTCCTCACTGTTGCGTGCCCGCGCTTCCAGAAGCCAGTTATGCTGGTAGTCCGGGGTCAATTCCCGAAACCTGGCACCGAGTCTCAGGTTCAGGTAAGGGCCACTGATTGGCCGGAATTCAGGATTGAGTGCCAGAACCACATCTTCACCGGAAAGCGTCAATGTGACCTCTCCGGCATCCGGTGCGCTGTTCAGATTCCTGTCGTATCCGGCCAGTATGTCAAGTTGGACCAATCGTTGTCGGGTTATTTCAGACCACGAGTCCCCCCGTCCCTGGAGAAATTCTCTCAGATTGGCTGGCAGATCTTCTCGCTCAAGTAATCGATTGTTGAGTTCCAGTGCTGCGAACAAATCGCCCTGCAGAAACAGTGCCTGAGCATAATCTATCTGCGCCGCACCGTTGTCAGGATCCAGCAACAGGGCCCTTTCAAGCATTTCCAGGGCTTCCGGCACTTCACCACTGTTCAGCTGCGCGGCCCCGTAGAGTGCAAAGAATTCAGCGTCATCCAGACAGGCAGGCATCAGTTGCGCTAATTGCTGGCGGACCGTCACCCAGTCCGGGTCGGCGCCAGGATAATAAACCGTCAGATCAGGACAGTCCGCTAAAACCGGCCGGACCAACATCAGCAGGAGAGATGCCACGATAATTTTTGCTGTTTCGGGCAAGGATCAAACCCTATCTAGAGGAAAACTCGGGGAGACTGGTAATGAGGCGGCAATTATCCTGAAATGAGCGGGCGCCGCAACCGCTTTCTCAGAGGCTGTCGCGACCTTATTATACCTGCAGGAAGGGGTTGGTTATTGCGAACGGCCGCCTTTTATAACTTTCAGGTTTACCGTCTCAGATAATTTTCGCTGAACAACATCCCTGGCGGGCAGGGCAAACAGGCAGTGCGGAATCCGCAATCCGCTCAACAGGTAGCTGCCCTGGGATTCCAGGCTGAAATCACTAAGTTGTCTGGCGGCACACTCACCGATGAGAATTGGCTGGGCAAGGTTAGCTGTCATTTCCTGGATCCGCAGAGTTACTGTCACTGTATCGCCAAGTAAAGTGTGGGTTCGTCGATTCGCGGGTCCAATCGAACCGATCAGCGCAGGTCCCTGCTCGATTCCGATGCCCAGGGCCAGCGGTTCCAGTCCGGAGGGAGGATGTTGCGGTAACCGGTCGTTATCGATAGTCCGCTGCATTTCCCGTGCCGCTGTCAGCGCCTTCCTGGCTGCTGTCGCATCCTGCCGGTCCCACACGGCCAGCAAGCCGTCGCCTTTGAATTCCTGAATTCTGCCTCCGAACTTCTCGATGATCTCAGCTGCCCGGGTGAAGAAAAAGTGCAGCACGGCAGCTGACTCCTCCGGCGGCCTGGCTTCACCAAACGCTGCAAAATTGCGCAGGTCGGCGCTTAACAAGGTTACATCACAACGCCGGGCGTTAATGCTCGAGCTGGGAAGCGAGAAAGCAATCTCACGTGCTACATCGCTGGGCAGGTAGCTGTTCAGATTGTTGAATACCCGGCTGCGGTCAGTGCGCAGGCGCTTCTGTTCCAGTAACAGCAACAGGCCTGCACCCAGAATGCTGAACAGTGCCGGGTACAGCCAGCCAATCCACAGATTGCTGCTGGCAAGCAGCTGCATGTGCAGCGTAAGTGTCAATAGAGGGAGCAGTACTCCCGCCAGGGGCAGACAATACGCTGAAACACGGTCACGGGCACCGGCAAGAATGTAGAGTATGCCTGCGTAAATAAAGCTCAATAACCCCAGCAGAACACTGGAAATCCTTGGTGTATAGGGAGTGCTGGAATCCAGCAGGCTGCTCAGTATCCGGGCCTGGATCTCCACCCCCGGCGCTACTCCGGAATAAGGAGTGGGCACAATGTCACCAATACCGAATGCTGTTGCACCCACGAGAACCCAGGCGTTTTCAAGCAGATCAGGGTCAACGTCGCCATTCATTACATCCACGGCAGAGACAGCCTGGAAGGTTCCCGGCGATTTCTGAAAAGAAATCCTCAGGTTCCCATCTGCGTCCAGCGGTACTTCCAGACCCGGATAGGACGCCAATTGCAATGTCTTGCTGGGCCCGAATGCGTTGCGACCCTCCTGCAGGACGACCTCCCAGTTATCGTTGTCGATACTTTGCAGCAATGCCGATATCGCCAAGGTTGGATAGAGCTTCTGATCGACACAGATAAACGCCGGAACCTGGCGAACTGCACCATCACTGGAAATCAGGGGAGTTATGTGACCTTTGGGAACGCTCGAGAAACCCGCATAGGGCGCCAGGTAACTGTCCGTTTTCGCTGCCACCTGCTGACAACTGGCGCCTGAAACCGGATGCGTCAAAAGACCAACCGACACTACCTGGTCCGATTGCAACACTGGGACCTGGGCGATCACGGCACCGCGCGACTCCTCCAAAGCAGCCAGTAATTCCGGATCACCTGCGCCGGGCTCTGAGTACACGATATCGTGCAACTGCAGCTGCACATCCGCCTGGTTCAGCGCCCGGGTCAGTCTGGCCATCTCTTCCCGGGGCCAGGGCCAGGCACCCACTTGCGCTATACTCTTTTCATCGATTGCCACAATGGTCAGTCGTTGCTCCAGAGACTCGTCCGGCGCCAAAGTCCACCCCAGCGAACCCAGCCGCTCCTCCAGAGTGGAAAGGCTGCCGCCAAATGAAACAAGCAACAGGGAACTTGTGAGGGCTGCCACTACCAGTATCAGAATCCGCCCGCCACGGGGCATCATCTGCAACGCGACGGCAAGTGAGTTCAGTAACCTGGGCATCCGAAAAGACCGGCGAATCATTACTGGCTATCCCACAGGGTCAGACCCTGGATGCCTCCATTTTCCAGTTGACGATCGAACAGATAGCCGGCTTCCCTGCCATCCAGACTAACGGCGCCGATGACATTCTGGTCGGCTGACCGGTAATAAAAGTATCCACCGGAGTAGATTCTGCCCATCGCTGCAAAATCAATAAGCCCCGTGGACGCATGCTCAAGGCTGAGCTCTGTGGAGAAAGTATTCTGATTGAAATCTATACTCAGAGCCCCATCCTTGACCTGCATGGCAACAATGCCTGAGTCGGAGCTGTAGAACGCCTGCGCGCTGCTGAGTGAAAAGCCCACGACTCCCAGTCCTGCCTCTACCCGTGCGGTGCCTCCCTGTTGATCCCGAAACAAACCATAATCCGCGTCACCGATGGTTCGTTCCCGTCCGTCCCGGGCTTCGGCATAGGGTACGGTAATCCGTTCCAGCTCGCCCTGACCCTCGGACCAGGACCAGCGGCCCCAGATCAGCTGGCGTTCTTTCAAAACCTCCTCAACGAGCGGTGACGAAGGGGTATAGTCGTCCAGTACGGTGTCAGTATCGGTAGTGCTGTCAGGGGAATTTGAGGCCAGTAAGCGGGCATCCGCGGAAATTTTCAATGAAGTGACGCCCTCGACGTAAATTTCACTGCCTTCGGCTTTCTGCTCGGCATCCGTGCCTTGCTGCTCATCGGTACTTTCCTCGGCCGCCACTTGAATCTCATTGCGCAGCAGGCTTGGATTTCGTTCGTAGATGGCGGGAGTGGTCCCGGAACCGTCATCATTGAATTCCAGGACCTGCAGGGACTCACCAGTCAATTCCACTGCGTTCTCGCCACAGGGTCCCAACGCATCCAGGCTGCAGTCATCGGAGTAGGGTGCCATGACGATGACGCCTTCATTCACCAGGGCACGAACTGTTTCCGGCGTGGCGCTCACGACGAAATCGGTGCCCCGAACGCCGATTGCGGCGATCGGTGTGTTCAAGCGAAATCGCTGTCGGGCCGATTTTGCCGCATCCCCGGATATCGAGCGCGCCACACCCTCGATCAGGTTGAACTTGACGGTCGACTGTTCGGGCTTTTCGGCATTGTAATCGTATAGAACGACTTCCAATCTGCTGTTAGGCCGGACGCTGACCAGCCCCTTGTCAATAAAGCGCACATGAGCATGCCCGTTTGCCGTGGTGACGATTTGATCACCTACCTTTACCGGATACCCCACACTGACCGCCCGACGCCCTTCCTCGGAGTCTTCTATGAAGGCTTTCCCCAGCACCAGGCTGATTTCACCGACCTGCTCCTGGAATTCCCCCGCATGCGGGGTTTCGGCCTGGATACCCGACATGGCTAGACCCAGGGCTAAAACTAGAAAACTCCTCAGCAAAGTGCTAAAGCTTATTGAAATTTTGACGAAAAGCTCGAATAACATCATCAAATTCGCTCTGTTTTTCCATTATAGAACAGCAGGCCCACATCCCCATCTCGGGCATTTTTACTTGTCGGACAGTAACCCACTCTCGCCGGAAGTCGAGTGATGACAATCACACGAGAGACGAAAAAATTCGTATTTACCACAGGGATTCAACCAGTTATAGTAGTCGACCTCCTGCGGGAGGGGAAGCAGTAGCGGCTTTAAAGCCAGGGTCAAGATTTGATGGTGATAACCCCAGAGTTGCTACGTAGCTTCCCGGTCCTTAAGTCTCTTCCAGAGGCCACGTTGTTGCAACTGGCACAGCGGTCCACGCTGAAAAAGCTGTCACGACGGGCTATCGTCCTGAATGCCGGTGTACGCGAAGATTGCCTCTGCTTCCTGTTTGAAGGTCGACTGCAGGGTGTCGATTTTACAGTAGATGGAAGGGAAGTGGGTCTTTACTTCGTCGAGCCCGGAGATTTTTGTGGTGAACTGGGATTGTTTGACGACGGACCGCAGCCCGAGTACGTTATCGCATTGACCACTTCTGCTGTTGTGACGGTCCCGGTCGACCTGATGCGCAAAGTCATGTTCAGCAGTCCCAAGGTAACCAGCCGCCTGGGGACCAGGCTGGCGGCACGGGTACGACAACTTACATTCCAACGATCTCTGCTCGGCCTGCCCAATATCGCCCAGCGGGTCTGTTGTCAACTCTGGGCCCTGGTGCCGCCTGCCGATCGGGACAGGAACATCCCTTCCAGACTTCTTAACCCGCCTACACATATGGAAATTGCCATCATGCTGAACGTCAGTCGGGAAACTGTCACCCGTGTTTTCCAGGCACTGCAGGGAAGACAGGTTGTCAAACGGGAGGGGCCCGGTTGCCTGCTGGTGAATAACCTTGCTCTGTTGAAAGACCTGGCGGAGGGAAAAGCGGAGCTTTGAAAAGGCCGCAATATTGTGTTTTTACAAGTTTACTGAGGTACCATGCACGAAAATTTTTTAACGTAAGACTGGAAAAATTCTCTCGCAGCCCTCACGTTCCTGAATCTGGCAACGACCACAGAAGCGGACCCACCAGGTTCCTGGCACACAAGAACTGACAATACAGAATACTACTATGAGTCGAAAACCAAATGGACCCCGTTACCCGGAGCTGGCACGTGCTCTGGTAAGTATAAAACGCTACTTTGTCTTCGCGGGTCTTTTCAGTATCGCCATCAATTTGCTGATGTTGACCCCGGTAATCTACATGATGCAGATTTATGATCGGGTGGTCAGCAGTGGCAGCCTGTCAACTCTGGTAATGCTTACAATTTTGATGGTGTTCATGTACCTGGCGCTTGGTGGATTTGAATGGGTACGATCCATGATTCTGATCAATGCCAGCAATCGCATAGAGCTTGGACTCAGAGAACGCGTCCATGACGCCATGTTCCGGCAAGCGATGCTGAGCGGCGGCGCACGTAGTGATACTGCGCTTCGAGACCTGACCGGATTGCGCCAGTTCATGACCGGTAATGGCCTGTTTGCCTTTTTTGATGCTCCCTGGTTCCCCATTTACGTGGGACTGATGTTCCTGTTCCACCCCTTGTTCGGAATCGCTGCGATTATTGCCGGGTTAATCATGGTGGTTCTTGCTGTTACCAACGAGAAAGTCACTAACAGGCGACTTCAGGATGCCAACACCCAGGCCAATTTGATCAACAATCAGGTGTTCAGCAATCTGCGCAATGCCGAGGTGATTTCCGCCATGGGAATGATCGGCGATGTACGCCGCAGCCAACAGCAAAGATCTGACAAGGTCCTGGGCTTGCAGACGGACGCAAGTAAGGCCGGTGGTGCACTCGCAGCATCCACTAAGACGTTCCGCCTGACGGCCCAGTCATTGATTCTGGGTCTGGGTGCATTGCTGGCGCTTCGAGGTGAAATTTCCCCCGGCATGATGATCGCCGGGTCCCTGTTATTGGGTCGTGCACTGGCGCCGATCGATTTGCTGGTGGGTAGCTGGAAGGGATTTTCCGTGGCAAGAGCGCAGTATGAGCGGCTTGGTGAATTACTCGAGTCAGTCCCGGAAGCCAGGGAAAAGATGAGCTTACCGGCACCGGAAGGGCACCTGACCGTGGAAAATGTGGTGGTAACGCCACCGGGCGCCCCTGCACCGGTAATCAAGGGTGTTTCATTGGAACTGCTCGCCGGAGAGGCTTTGGGAATCGTCGGACCGAGTGCATCGGGCAAGTCCACCCTGGCAAGAGCCATGCTGGGAATCTGGCCGGCTGTGGCGGGCAGGGTGCGGCTCGACAGCGCAGATGTTGCCGCCTGGGACCGCGGGGAGCTTGGCCCGTACATAGGCTATCTGCCTCAGGATATCGAGCTGTTTGACGGATCGATTTCTGAAAATATCTGCCGTTTTGGCCAGCTTGATGCTGATAATATTGTCAAGGCCGCCAAACTGGCGGGCGTGCATGAACTGATCCTGCGTCTGCCTAACGGCTATGATACGGTGATTGGCGGCGCAGGAGGAGTACTGTCAGGTGGCCAGAGGCAACGAATCGGGCTGGCCAGGGCGCTCTATGGAAACCCACGTCTTCTGGTGTTGGATGAACCGAATTCCAACCTGGACGATCAGGGTGAGAGGGAATTGGTGGAAGCACTGCGTCGTGTCAAGGCTCAGGGATGCACGATCGTAGTTATCACCCACCGGACCATGGTACTGCAGTGCGTGGACAAAATTCTGGTGCTGCGGGAAGGGCAGGTTTTCAGTTACGGCCAACGCGACCAGGTTCTCTCCCAACTGGCAGGAAAGGTCCCGGCCAAGGTGCAAGGTCCTGCCGCACAGAGCCAGGCGGGATAACGCGGGAACTGTCCGCAACAGACAACACGCCCTGTCCCGATTGTGTCGGGACTGACAAACTTACTTTATTTTCGGAACGAGAAATTCACATTGGCAGAAAGTAACGCAATCAGTTTAGCGACGGATTTAAAGCCACAGAGTACCGGCCCGGGCTTCACCACCGATATAGGATTACCCCTGAAGGTAGGTCTGGGAATAGTTTTTCTGGTTTTCGGCGTGTTCGGTGTCTGGGCCGCAGTGGCGCCCCTGGAAAGCGCCGCCCACGCCCCAGGCCTGGTCACTGTCGAGTCCTACAAGAAAATGGTACAGCACCTGGAGGGCGGCATCGTACAGGAAATCGTGGCCAGAAACGGTGATCATGTCGCAGCGGGAGATCCGCTGCTTGTCCTGGATGATACCCAGCCCCTTGCCCAGTTGGAGATCGCCAATTCTCAACTCGCGTCCCTTGCAGCGATCGAGGCCAGGCTGATTGCCGAGCGGGATGGTCTGGAAGAAGTCCGTTACCCTGAATCGCTTTTGTCGCTGGATCTGGATGCTCGCCAAGAGATGAATGCGCAGAATTCGATTTTCGCAGCCCGAAAAGCATCGGTCGATGGAAGTATCGAAGTTTTGGAACAACGAATAGGACAGCTTGAATCCAGGGCAGAAGGCCTTCGCGCCCTGAAGCAGACACGCGAGGCGCTGGCAGCCTCTTATCTCGAAGAACTGGAGGATACCAGGGAGCTTCTGGACCAGGGATTCTCAGATAAATTACGATTGCGGGAACTGGAGAGAAATTACGCCTCTGCGCAGGGTGACGCGGCAGACCTGACTGCCAACATTTCATCGACGGAAATCCAGATCGGCGAGACAAGACTCGAAATCCTGCAGCAGCAACGCGAATTCCAGAATCAGGTGGTCAGCGAACTCAGTGAAGTTCAAACCCGCCTGAAGGATATCAGAGAACGAACCGTGGCATTGGAGGATATTGTCCGCCGCACCGTTATCCGGGCGCCCGAGGAAGGTATAGTCAACGGCATGCAGGTCCATACCGTGGGCGGCGTTATCAATCCGGGAACGCCCATCGCCGAGATAGTGCCTCAAAGTGACAACCTGATCATCGAATCCAAGATCTCTCCCAATGACATCGATAGCGTCAGAGCAGGCCAGGAAGCCAGTATCCGATTTTCAGCTTTCGGGCGCGGATCAGTACCGACTATCTACGGCACGGTAATCAGTATTTCCGCGGACCGCTTTGAAGACGAAAACTCCGGTGCACCGTATTACCTGGCCCGAATTGCCGTAACGCCGCAGGGCATGGAGGATCTCGGAGATCTATCGCTGGTACCCGGTATGCCGGCAGAGGCATTTATCAACACCGGATCACGTACCTTCCTCCAGTACCTGATGAAGCCGCTTACCAATGCGCTGGCACGTAGTTTCAGGGAACAATGATGTCTCTTAAAGCACACCCGCAAGTGAATCGTCTGATTCTGCTTGGAGTCCTTCTGTCATGCTCGCTGCGTGGCTACTCTCAGCCTGGGAGCACCACTCCCGAGATGCAGTTCGACAGTCTGGGGATAACCAACGAACTTGGTTTCACACTTGAAGATTTTTTCACATCGGCCATTGATTTCAGTCCGGAGCTACAGATCGCCCGCGAGCAACTTCAAATCGGCTCTGCAAGAAAGCGTGCAGCAACTGGACGCCTGCTACCGCAACTGAATGCCAATGCCAGCCTCTCCGACAATGATCGTACCAGTGCACAGGATGACCAGCGCTACACCGGTGAACGCTATAACGTTCAGTTGTCACAGATACTTTTCGACTGGCAGCAGTTCGCCAGTCGCAAACAGGCGTCTTATTTAGAAAACCAGCGGGAAGCCGAGTACTACGTCCGATTGGGCGAATTGCTGACTGAAGTGGCGGGTAGGTACTTTGATGTGCTGCAGGCTGAGGATGCTCTTACCTCAATCCGCACAGAACTCAATGCCGTAACCACCCAGTTAAATCTGGTTGAAAATTACTACCAGCGACAGCTGGCTCAGATAACTGATCTTTATGATGCGCAGGCGCAGCTTGCGGCAGTTCAGGCTGAAGAACTGGCGCTCGAGAGCGAACTTCAACTTGCCCGGGAAGCACTGAGATCCCGATCAGGAATAACACCTGGCGCACTCCACCGTCTGGGTGAAGAAGTCGCGATACCGGCACTGGAAGAAAATTTGAGCTACTGGGTTGAACAGGGTCTGCAGAACAACCAGTTGATACTTGCAAGCGAGTCAGCACAGCAGGCGGCAAAACAGGGAGTATCTGCACGTCGTGGTGCATACCTGCCTACCGTGAATCTCATCGTACAGCAGCAGAACTCCAACCTGGGTTTCGATAATGCTCCACTCTTGAAGACTGACACTACTTACGTGGGAGTGAATGTCTCGATTCCACTCTATGCGGGCGGCAGCAACAGGGCTGCAGTTCGAGAAGCTCAGAGTCTCGAGAACATTGCTGAAAATGAACTCAGACTGACACAACTTGGAGTTAATGAACGCATCCGGGCCGCATTTCTTCAAGTCAGAGCCAGTGAGGCACGCACTGAGGCCGCGCGAAGACTTGTAGAGTCTACTGCACTGTCGGCAGAAGCAAGAGCACGGGGCTTTGAACTGGGAACTGTGAACAGTGTTGACATGCTCAATTCGTTGCGAGACCAGTTTCAGGCTGAGCGGGACTTCCAGCGAACTCGCTATGAACATATCAAGATGTTGCTTGAATTGAAACGTGAAACGGGCACTCTGACTGGCGACGACTTATTGGAGGTAGGTGGCTGGCTGGTTGAACCGGACGCATGAGCAGAGCGCTATCGAATGATTTCTCTCACACGGTTTACCACTCAGTACAATGGTGCCGATGACCGGTTTGTGGTTATTGGGGAAAATAAAGAAGGTGAGGTCATTTCTCTGTGGCTTACGCAACGGCTGCTCCTAAAGGTTGTTCCTGTAGTAATTGACTGGTTACAGAAAAGTCAGCCTGCAGATCTAAAGGCTCGTAACAACAGCGCACAGGCCTTGGCAATGACAGAAGTATTCACCCGAAGTCCCGTCAGACCGGCGCTAACCGTCGAGACTGCGAACAACTCCGCATCATCTGCCACCGAACAATCGGATTACCAAACTCCCGTGCTGGTTCACAGCATAGATGTCAGCCTGGCAACTAGTTTGTTACGGCTTCGATTCCGGAAAACCGATCAGCAATTGGCGATTCTAGCCATGAACAGTAGCCAGACACGTCAATGGCTGGCAATCCTTCAGGTTCTCTGGAAAAAAGCCGGCTGGCCTGCACACGTCTGGCCACACTGGCTGTCAGATGATCTCAAAATAGTCAGTAACGCATCAAAGGGAGAATACCACTGAAAGCACGACCGGAGCCGTCGGATGGTCCAAGTTCAGCAAAAATGGAATCAGGCATGCTATTTCCCTTGCTGCAGCAATGGGTGCTGACGCCCTTTGCTAATTACCGGCTGTTTCATAATTTTGTCAGACAGGATTTTACCAGTCAGTTCATTGGTTCTGTGGGAGGAATCCTGTGGCTGTTTATTACTCCGGTAGTCAATATCCTCATCTACTCATTCGTATTCCGCTATGTCTTCGGCGTGCGGCCACCGCCTGAATTCGGGCAGACCAGTTTTGTGATTTTCATGATGGTAGGCTACCTGCCCTGGTTTGCCTTTGCCGATGCGCTGGGCAAATCACCAGGTCTGCTGCTGGAAAAAGCACCGCTTATCACCAAGGTCATGTTTCCGGTCAATATCCTGCCGGTGGTCGGTTCACTGATCCCTTACCTGACTCATGCAATCGGCTTTTTTCTGTTGCTTGTCTACCTGGCGTTGAGCGGTTATTTCAATTCCTTATGGCTGCTGCTGCCGTTCATCTTCGCGCTGCAGTTCCTGTTCACGCTGGGACTGGTGGCAATCCTTTCGGCATTCTGTGTCTTTCTTCGCGATCTGCAACAACTGGTAGCACTGATTATCACCAGCTGGTTCTTCCTGACGCCGATTGTCTATCCCATTTCAATAATCGAGAATCCTGCCGTCCGGGAATTTTATAATTACAATCCCATGCACAGTTTCGTAAATCTGTATCGGCAGATCATCCTGGCCGGGGAACTGCCGCTACTGAATCTGCAGATTGTTGTCTGTGTTTCGCTGCTTGCCTATCTCGGCGGTGGCTGGCTGTTCATGCGGATCAAACATGCCTTCGGCGACGTCCTGTAAAGCCACAACAAGCCACTCAAGATGATGCCCGAGCCAAACAAATTCCATTTCAGAATTCAGGTGCAAGACCTGAGCAAGGATTTCAAGATCTATGAACAGCCCAGAGACCGCCTGACCGAGTTATTGTCCCGAAGACCGCGGCACAAGCTTTATCATGTACTGCGGGATATCTCCTTCAGCGTCGAGAATGGCAGGAGCCTGGGCATCATCGGTGACAACGGTGCCGGCAAGTCGACGCTCCTGAAACTGCTGGTGGGTACACTGCAACCCACTTCCGGTCACATCGCCATCGAAGGCCAGGTAGCCGCTCTGCTGGAGCTCGGGGCCGGTTTCCATCCGGAGTTTACCGGTCGTAAGAACATCTATCTGAATGCTTCGCTGCTGGGCGTCCCGGATGACAATATTCCGGAACTGGAAATGGATATTATCGAGTTTTCGGAACTGGACTACTTCATCGACAGGCCGGTGAAAACTTATTCATCCGGCATGTTTGTGCGGCTGGCATTTTCCATCGCCACAATGGTGAGACCGGATATCCTGGTGATAGACGAAGCACTCAGTGTCGGCGATATGGCCTTTCAGAAAAAGTGCGTGGAACGCATGAACCGCTTCCGCGAAGAGCAGAAGACCATGGTGTTCTGCAGTCATTCCATGTATCACGTCCAGCAGTTGTGCGACACGGCTATCTGGATCGACAAGGGGCAGATCCGGGAAATGGGGCCCAGCGAGGAAATCGTCGGCCGCTATGAAGACTATTGCAATAACAAGAAGGCCTATAACAGCATCATTGAAGACCTGCCTGATGCAGAGCGATCAGGTAAGACCGAAGTGGCGGAGGACAAGCGTCGCGACAGCAGAATTCTCAGCGTCACGGTGGAATCCACCGATGGAGAGGAACTCACCCGGGTAATGCCGCTTTCCGACGTTCGCCTGAGGATGGAAGTGGAAATTCTCAAGGATGGCGTGGAAGGCAACTTCGGCTTTGCCTTCATGCGCACCACCGATGATGTCATCGCGTCCTGGCTGACCACCGATATAGCCGAAATAACCAAAGGACCGTTCAATAAAGGTGATCGCTTTGAGATCTCCCTTCTGGTCAGGCGTCTTGCCATGCGCAGCGGAGATTTTTATGTGCTTGGCGGCATTGCCGATCGTAGCGGTTTGCTGTGGTACGAAACCCGTATCAGCAAACCGCTTTCCGTGGCCACTTCGAAAGGTGTCGGACAGCTGGCCATGGAATGTGACTGGACTGTAGTGAGCAGGAATTGAGAGACTGCGGAGGGCTGCCTCAGCCCGGCGCGGTCAGTATTCGATATCGTACTGGTTGACCCGGGCGGGTGCAGTATCGGGTAGGTAAGCGTAAGGATCCACCTTGTAAACCCGCGGCGGGCTGTTGAATCCGCGAGTCTCGACAATCTCCATGTAAGCCTGCACAACCGGATCGGGATTGATATCCACTCCGTCATCCTCCGCCGCATTCAGTTGAGCCTGAAATGCCTCGCTCAGCGCCAACTTCGGATAGACAAACAGCGAATAAACAGTCGAGGTGGTATTCCCGACCCAGGCAGAGAGTTCCACAAGGCTTTCGAAAGGAATAATTTCGTCCAGTTCGCCGCGGGTATTGATGTCCTTCTTCTCCCGGTAGGCGATGATCCGCTCAATCAGCTCGTCATCAAGTCCTGGCAACATCTGCATGGCTTCCCGGGTAGCCAGGTTCAGATTGACCTGGCGGTTGTTTCCGTACACCGTGAAAGCCGCATCCAGATTGACTCCTTCGAATAACTCCGCGAAGCCACGTATCTGTAGAATTTCCTCCACAGTTTCCAGCTCCGGGTTGTTGCGCGGTGTATAGGGGGGATCCAGTGACTGGTAATAATCGGCTTCGGCGCCGTTGGGCATTTCCACATCGTTGAGGTCGGTCCAGTCGGTCCAGGCTTCCAGCAGGTCCTGCACCTGCTCCGGGTCGGCATCCACACCTCCCAGGCGCTTTTCAATAATGGCCTGGATATTCCGGCGGGGAATACGATTGAGGCTGATTTTGCCGGCATGATCATAAACTCTTACGACCATGTCTTTGTTGACCGGATAGGCCAGATCCAGCGGTCTGCCATTGAACCGATACTCGTCCTGCAGAATCTCTCCGTCCTCGTCAGTTGGCTGAACCTCCCCGATCGGCCTCGGCATCTCCTTGAACATCAGTTCCATATAGGTCTTGTCAACCGCCTCCATAACCGCGGCCCACTGATCCACTCCCTGCTGGTTGTGAAACGCCGTGTTGGCAGACAGCCTCACCTTGCTGGCCATGGCGGTAACCAGCACCGTCAGCAGAACCGCCGTCCACAGCACGATGATGATTACTGCTCCATTTTGTCTCGCCGGTCTGAGAGGTCTGCGGGATCTGGACATCATGGTGACCCTCAAAGTCCCTGAAACAGGCTGGGACGCAGATTGCGGTGCTGGTTGGCGGCGATGGGTGCCACCACTTCCAGGTCCTGCAGGGTCTCGTCCAGATCATCGATGGGCGAGAATCGAATATAAACCGCCAGCGGCAGACTCAGCATTTCCTCTCCCAGCCAGTCATCCCGCCATTGCCGGGTTTCGTCCAGCTCATCATAAAGGTATCTGAAACTGGCCGTGTAGTTGGGCAGTATCAGTTGCGGTTCTGCCTGCTCCAGGCGTTCACCGGGGTAATCGCTGAAGGCCGGAGCCAGTGCCAGCAACACGCCGTCATCGCTGGAAACCAGCTGCCAGGCCATCAGGCCGGGCTGCCGCTGGGGTGATACCGACGATACCCAGCTCAGGGTATTCTCCTCACCGATGAAATACACGTAGCGGGCGAGGCTGTCCGGATCGGTGTAGCCATGGGGAAAGGCACCATGCAGTGCCCGGTCAATCTGCAGAATCGCCAGTGCTTCATCCAGGTTGCGGTCCAGCCGGTCGGCATTGCGATTCCAGTCCTGAGCCACTACGTAAACGCCGGTACTCAGCAGACCCAGCAGGGTGGCAGTGAGCGCCAGCGCCAGGATCACTTCAACCAGTGTGAAGCCACCAGTGAATGATTGCTTACCGTAGCGGGAATTCGACCTCATCTCGGCAGCTCGAGCTGTACCCAGCGGATACCACTGGTAGTGGTTTCCCGGTCCTCATTCAACACCTGGAATGACTGCAGGGCATATTGAAGGGGCTGGGTCTTGCGCTCCGGTTCCTCCAGCAGTTCGCCATCCAGAACACGATACCGTTCATTCTCAAGAATCGGTTCCACGTCGTTCAAACCATTCTCCAGCACCGCGAAATTCAGAGCCGCCCTGGCATCGATCGCCCGCACCAGCGCGGCTTCGGAGCGCCACGACAGTTGCTTGCTGCCCGCCAGCAGGGTAAAAAGCCCGCCCAGTAAAAAGCCCGTGATCGCCAGTGCGACAATCACCTCCAGCAGGGTGAAACCCTTTACTGCGGCTGGCGAAGCTGTGTGATTGCCGAGCATTTTTTGAAAACCTCCGATACCTAACGATCGTCCAGAAACTCGGTTTCCACCCGGCCATTAAAAGGATTGACGGTAATACTGGCCTGGCGACCCTGAAAGGCAAGCAACAGAGTACCACCTGTGCTGCCACCTTCCGGATAAAAGGTGATCTCCAGCGAATCCTCGATTTCCTCTTCCCGGCCGGCGCTGTCCTGAAAGGTCAGCTCGATGCCAGTGCCGTCCCAGCTGCCGACTGTGAAGGGGGAGGGCTGGTCGACTTCCCGATCCACTTCCGGATTCAGAACCAGGCTTACCACGCCCGGCTGGCCACTGACGACAGCGGTTCGCCGCGCCAGGTTCAGCAGGTTATGTGCCTCGCGAACCCGGGCATTGAAGGTACGGGTCTCGAGTCCACTGATATTGGGAAACACCAGCAGGCTGGCGGCTGCCAGAATCGCCAGTACCAGCATGATCTCCAGCAGGGTGAATCCACCCTGTTGCACGCTGGTTCGATTCCCTGTTTGCCGCTTCCCTGCGGAGAAGGAGGACGGATAGCCCCACCCTGATCCACTGCAGACGGCAGTCATCGCGGCAGGACTAAAGACCGATGTCCGCGTCGTCGTCCTCACCACCACGAGCGCCGTCTGCGCCGTAGGAAAGCAGGTTGAAACTGCGGCCATCACTCTCATAAACGTACTCGTTCCCCCAGGGGTCCCGGGGAACTTCGCGGCGCAGATACGGACCGTTCCAGCTGGCGCTGCTGGATTCATTCTCCATCAGGTCCGACAGGCTGTCCGGATACCGGTTCATATCCAGCCGGTAGGAATCCAGCGCAGTTTCCAGGGACGAGATCTGGGACAGGGCCGCGTCGCGCATGGCACCGGCCTGTTGCCGGAACAGGTTCGGTGCCACCATCACCGCCAGCATGGCGATAATGGCCATGACCACCAGGATCTCAATCAATGTGAAGCCGCTGACTCGCTTATAGTGTTTGACGTGATTCATTGTTGCCACTTGCCTTTTGTTGACTCATTCATTTACTGGTTATTGCCTTCTGCTGGCGCGCTTCCACTCCAGGCATTTCGTCGGATTGTGGTCAGATCCCTTCTTCCTCGAACAGTTCCGCCGCCAGCTCAAACCGCTCCAGAATTTCCGAGTAGCCCACCGTGTTCCGGTCGTTCAAGTCCACCACCTCGGGGCGTAATACGATGAACAGTTCTTTGCGCTCATTCAGATCCTGCCGATAGGAAAACAGACCGCCCAGCACCGGGACTCTGTTCAGGCCTGGTACTCCCGTATTGAGATTCTGGTTGTCATTCTGGATAAGCCCCCCCAGTACCACGCTGTCACCGTCCCGTACCACCACGCTGGTGCTGATGTTCTGGCTGTTGAAGATGGGATTCTGATTGACTCCGTCGCTGCTGGCCACCGAGGAGAGCTCCTGCTCGATGGTCAGGTTGACCACGCCATCGGCATTGATCTGGGGCGTCAGAGTCAGCACGATACCGGTTTCCCGATACTGAATGTTGGTGGTGGCAAAGCCTCCCGTGCCAATCGATTGTCCCGCCTGAACCGGGACATCGGAACCGATCTGAATCTGCCCTTCCTGATTATTGGTGACCGTCAGGGTAGGGCGCGCCAGCAGCCGCACTTCGTTGTTGGCGGCAATCGCTTCCAGCGTCGCATCAACCTGAGCCGAGCCATCCACGAAAGTCTTGTTAAAGAGCAGGCCGCCCAGACCACCCCGGCCCGCTGTTTCCGGCTCCGGTAAAAATGAGGTCGATGTGGAGGTTGAAATCGGGTCAGCGGCACTGGACGCGACCCGGGACCAGTCCACACCAAAACGGTTCTGATCGGTGAGGGTGATCTGGGCGATCACGGCATTGACCACCACCTGCAGCGGCACCGCGTCCAGTTGGTTGATGGTCGTCAGCAACTGCCGGTAATCGCGGGCCGTGCTGCGAATCAACAGGCTGTTGGTGGCCTCGTCGGCAACTATCCTGACCCGCAGGTTGGCCGATACCGCAGTCGGCGAAGCGACTGTAAACGCGGCAGTATCCGGGCTGACGTCCGCGGTTTCAAGCACGGGTTCGCGTACCTCGTTCGCTGCCCGTGGAACAAACTCGTCGTCATCCTCTTCGAATACATTGGTCAGAGTTTCAGCCAGTTCCACGGCACTGAGATTTTTCACCTTATAATAGAACAGTTGTTCCACCTGCTCCTGATTCTCCGAATCCAGTATACGGATCCAGCGATTGATTTCCTCGAACCCACGGGTCGCGGGAGCGGTCACCAGAATAGCATTGATGCGTGAGATACCTTTAACCTGGTAAGTGGGTGCTTGCCCTTCTATCTGAGTCAGTATCTCCACCAGTTCCGTGGCCACTTCCTCTGCACTCGCGTTACGTAGCTGAAACAGCTGAATCCCCTGGTTGGCGAAAGGATCGGCATCGATCAGCGTAAGCAGCTCGTTGACCCGTTCCAGCTGCGAGGCGGAGCCGGAGATAGCCAGAACATTCCGGTTGGTCAGCTTGATAATCGACCCTTCCTCAAGCATCGGGGAAAGTACCTCGATAGCTGAATCGGAGGCGACGTAAGTGAGAGGGGTCACCTGCATCACTCTGTTACCTGGGGTCTGGCTGACAGTTTCCGGAGTGACGATATCAGTAGGCAGCGCGGTGGTGACCGCATAAGCCGCATAGAAATCACCCAGGCGCTCCAGGGTCACGCCGTTACGTCTGGTTAGAATCCTGATCAGCGGCCAGATGTCATCGCGGCTCAGCGGACGGTTGGCCGAGGTTCTGATCGTAACTCTGGCATCGATACTGGGGTCCGCCACCACGGTGATATCGATAGCATCTGCCAGGTCTTCCAGTACCTGGCGCAGGTCCGCCTGCTCATAATTGAGCTCGACAACGTCTTCGCCCTGGGGGTTTACCGGCTGGGGTGCCTGATCCCGATAGCCTGAAACCTGGACACGGCTGCCATCGCGATTGATCTCCTCGATCAACCGCTGTTGCTCCTCGACGTTTCCTGAGGTCAGTTCCGGAACATTGATCAAAGTACTGGAAGAAGGTGCCGGTCGGGTAGTAGCGGGCGTGGTACCAGGCGCTGTCTGCGCCGTAACCGGTGCGGTCCGGGATTCCAACGAACTGCAGGAAGCCAGCCCAATCCCGGCTCCGGCCAGCAGTACCAAACCGATGGCGCGAGCCAGCGATGACACTGCGGAGTTGATGGTCTGTCCTTGCTTCACGTTACTTGCTCCCTTTCAGAATTCCACGGCATTCATGCTGAACACAGCCGACAGCATAGTAATGGTAATGCCTCCCACCGCGATGGCCAGGAAGATGATCAATGCCGGTTGCAGGGCAGAAACCATCCGGGCCATCTGGTTTCGTACCGAATTATCAAACGTGGTGGCGGTCTTGATCAGAATCGCGGCCGTACGTCCTGACTCTTCACCAACGGTAACAAGCTGATGAAGCAGGGTTGGAAAGCAGCGGGTTTTCTCCAGAGAAATACCCAGACCCGAGCCTCCGCGCACGTCTTCCTCCACCTGCACCAGGTGCCGGGTGATTTCTGTATTCTGTACCACTTCCCGCGAAATTCGCAGCGCCCTGATCAATGGGATTCCGGCTCCCAGCAGGGCACCCAGAGTGCGGGCAAAAACCGCACTTTCCCGGTACAGGATCAGTGTGCCAAGCAATGGCAGAGTCAGCAGGAACTGATCCTTGCGCAATTTATTGGCAGGCTCCCGGTCCAGGTATTTCCAGCCCGCCACCAGGCCCACGACCAGCAGGACCAGCAGGTACCCGTAACTCTGCATAAAACTGCTGACTCCAAGCAGAAACCGGGCCGACGGTGGAATTTCGGTGCCGGCGTCCTCAAACATGGCGGCGAACTGCGGCACTACGAACACCAGCAGCAGAAAGACCGAAATAACACCCACTGCAAGCAGCACGATCGGATAGATCATGGCATTGATCACCGCCTGCCGGTTCCTGGCGCTGGATTCCAGGAATTCTGCCAGACCCGGTAGCAGCTGATGCAGAATACCGCCTTCCTCGCCCGCTCTGACAATATTGATGTACATCCTGGAAAAGACGTCCGGCCGGGCTTCCATGGCCTCCGCCAGACTCTTACCTTCCTTCACTTCACGCCGCAGTTTCATGACCAGGTTCTGCATGGCACTGGACTCGGTAATCCCTTCCAGCAGTTTCAGAGCCTTGTCGATAGGCACCCTGGCCTCAGTCAATGTACACAGGCCGTTGGTAAAATCCAGCAGGTCGCTGTGACGGATTTTCTTGCGGCGTCCGCCGCTTTCCCCGGCCCGTGCCTGCAGCACTCTCACCGGAACCAGCTTGCGGCCCTGCAGAATCCTGACCGCTTCCCGCTCCGAATCAGCGTTGAGCTGGCCCGACTGAATCTTGCCGGTGCTGTCATAAGCCTGATATTTGAAATGCAAGGTGCTCATACGGCCCGGGTCACCCTGACAACTTCTTCCGGTGTGGTCTGGCCGGCGCGCAGTTTTCGTAAGGCATCTTCACGGAGTGTCTGCATTCCCTCAACGATGGCCTGATCACGGATCACATTGGCGTCGGCATCGACAGCGATGTGGTGGCGGATGGCGTCGGACATTACCAGCAATTCGTACAATCCTATCCGTCCGCGATACCCGGTGCCACCGCAACGGTCACAGCCACTGCCGCGCTGAATGATCGGACAGCTTTGCTTTTCTATTTCCAGTACTCTTGCTTCGTCGTCAGTCAGCTCAACCTGCGTGGAACAATCGGTACACACCCGCCGTACCAGGCGCTGCGCCTGGATGGCCAGCAGGCTGGAGCTGATCAGATAGCCTTCCACACCCATATCCTGCAATCGCGTTACCGCACCTGCCGCGTCATTCGTATGCAGCGTGGAGAAAACCAGGTGTCCAGTCAAAGCCGATTCGATGGCAATTTCAGCGGTTTCATGGTCTCTTATCTCACCGACCATCAGCACATCCGGATCCTGGCGCACAATGGAGCGCAGCCCCGCCGCAAAGCTGAGCCCGATACTGGCATTGGCCTGAATCTGGGTTATCCCCTCCAGTTGATACTCTACCGGGTCTTCCACGGTGATGATCTTCTTGCTTTCGTCGTTTATTTTCTCCAGTGTGGCATAAAGCGTGGTGGTCTTGCCGCTGCCGGTCGGACCGGTTATCAGTACCATGCCATTGGGTTGGGTGATGATCGCCTGATATTGCTCCCGCACCCGCTCCGGCATCCCCAGCGCTTCCAGGGGTACCGCGGTATCACTGCGATCGAGGATCCGCAGAACCACCGATTCGCCGTGCACACCGGGTAACGTGGAAACCCGCATATCCAGCTGCTTATTGCCAATCTGGTAATCGATGCGGCCGTCCTGAGGCAGGCGTTTTTCACCGATGTCGAGGCGTGCCATCAGCTTGAGTCGCGAGGCGACCGCATTATGAATTTTTACCGGCAGGCGTTCAATCCGGGTCATGATTCCATCCACCCGGCAACGCACATCCAGGTGTGTCTCGCTGGGTTCAAAGTGGATGTCGCTGGCATTCAGATCCAGGGCACGGGCGAACAGGTGGTTCACCAGCCGGATAATGGGCGCTTCGGAGGCCAGATCCGTCAGCTCCTCGTCGTCTTCGAAGCCGGAGACGAATATCTCGTCGGTGCTGCCGATTTCCGGGGACAGTTCGGCCCGCCAGTGCCGCATCAGGCGCTTGACTTCGTCACCGCTACCCAGGGAAAAAGTCACCTCGTCGTCCAGGACGAAGCGAATTTTAGCGCGCAGCTCGATCTCCGGGATATCGGCACAAACCAGGTTCCCACTCTGCTGATAATCCAGCGCCGGGGCAATGTTCCGGGGTTCCAGCAATTCGTTAAACACGGGCATGGTAATTTCGGAATGTGTCATCGGTTATCTGGCCCTGCCCTCGGCAACCATAAGTCCCTCACTCTTGGCGAAACCCACCACGGTTATTGAACCACTGTACTGGTTTCGCGATCGGTCCAGGCTGAAATCCGTAACCCACAGTCTCGGTGTGGAGGCGTCGAGACTCCTGAGAAAGCGGATAGTGTTGGCGGCATCGTTAGTCCGGAACGACATCTCCTGTCTGACCATCACCCAGCCATCTGTATCGAGGCGTTCCGCCAGGCGCGTCGAGGTGACACTGACCTGGCTGTCCCTGGCCTGTTGGGTCAACACCCTTTGAATATTGGCTTCGATGATCGGCAGCGTGGCCCCGCTGAAGACCTGGCTTTCCAGCCCCGCCTCCCCGTTTTCGACTTCCGCACGTCGGGTACGCCAGGTGCTGGTTTCGTCAAACAGCCGTTGCTCCCTTTCGATCTGCAGACGGATATCGTCAATAGCCTGATTACGGCGCTGGTAGTAACCCTGCAATGCCGGCACCACGCTGGTCACCAGGAATGCCGCGGCGACAATCCCGGCCACAATCAGAATATTGCGTTCTCGCTTGCTGATCTGCATGGCTTCGATCAATTCTCCGGAAAATAGCGCACCATGTAACCCTCGAAATTCACAGTGCTCAGTCGCAGGTCTATATAGTAGCGGGTGTTGCTGGTGGCCCTGGAAAATATCACTTCGGTAAACATGGGATGGGTTTCAAGCCGCTGCAGGATTGCCTGGGGCTCATCGCTTTCCCCCTCGATACTGATCACGCCTTCGCTGAGTTCCAGGGATGTGAGCTGCTCTGGACTCAGTACACTCTGCAGGGTAAATAACATCTGTACGAGATCCTGGTTAGGAAAATCGGTGATCACTCCCCATCGCTGCTCGAAATTCTGCACCACCTGTCGGTCCGCTCTGGCCGCACTGCTCAGCTCCCGCTGCTCCTGCAGAATCGATTCCAGGCGGAAACTCCTGAAGCTTTGAAACATAAACGGCAGTGCAGCCAGAAATGCCAGCACCAGCACGGCCACGGCTCCCAGCATCACCCGCTTACCTTTCTCAAGCTGCCTTCTGGCCTGCTGTGCACCCTGGGGGAAGAAGCAATAGTCTGATCCCGGGAGTTTGTGAGTACTCGCTTGCTCGAAGACTTCGGGCACGTTGTCCTGATTGATAGCCAGTTGCGATTCGGTAGCCGGGGAAGTCAGTGCCTGCCGCCACTGGCGTTCAAAAATATCCTGTTCCAGGTCCTTTCTGCTGATATGCAACCACTGGACGATAACGCCATTACGAATCAGAATCCGGGTCAGGGTATGACGGTCTTCGTCAAGAATTTCCTGGTCACCCACCACGTCCATCAGGGCCAGACTGCGCGGCATCACACCACTCAAAAACAGACCCTGCTGTTCAAACGCGCGGTAATAGCCATCCAGGCCGCGCTCCGGTATCCACAGAGCCACGTCGGGGTGCGGGTCATCAGCTCCATGCGGAACTGCAACCACAGCCAGCTGTTCGATACAGCTCGGTAACAGATTATCGGATTGCAGTCTGAGGGCGGAAAGCAGGCTGTCCCGGTTCATTCCCGGCATATCGACCGAGGTAGCGACAAACCCATGGGGCGGCAACAGTAGAATGACTGAGCTGTCCTCCTGGGTGAGTTCAAGCATTTCGCCGACAGTCCTGGCGAGACTCTCTGCATCCGGAATCGATGCATCGGCCAGTTGCGACTGGCGCCCGGAAACCAGATCGATCACCCGGTCGTCAAACACCAGGATCAGGGCACCCACCTGTTTCAACAACTCCCGCTGGGAACCACCGTCAAATACCCGTTTCCAGTTGCGGGACAGGAGCTGTCTGACAGTCTCCTGCCAGCGGCTGATATCGATTGCTTCAGCTGCCATTTTTCCGATGCTATTCAATTAGTTGCTTACTTGAAGGGAAGTTCAGCCGGGTAACCGGTCCCGATCGCGCCGCTGATAAAGGCACGATCCGGGAGGTGAAGGAAACCGACCATCCTAGTCCGACTTCATGAAACTTTTATGTCTTGTGTGTTTTCTTCGACCCGGCTACCAGTCCGGATGTATACGGGCACCCGAAATACGCTATCGCTGTTACCCGGGCAACGGCAAACTCCCCTAAGACTGTTTTATCGGCAAAAAAGTTCGAACCGTCAGACAAAGAAAGTGTCTCATGTTTTCCATATAAGACTGCAGATTGTCGCAGGAAGTTTTTCCTGTGCTGGGACTTTACTCACAAAAAAGCCAGCTCCGTTGTCACGGAGCTGGCTTTCGGGATGACCGGGTCACGCCAGGTTCAGTCGCCGGAAGTGGACGCCATGGCCTGCCGCTCCCTGTCGATCAGGAATTCAACCACATTCAGCATCTCCTGCTGAGTGGTGACCGCCTGGCCGGTTGAAATCAGGTACTTGCCGTTTACGATCATGTTCGGGGTGCTGCGAACCTGGTAGTCCTGCATGCGGCGATCGCCCTGATTGACCTTGGTTCGCACTGAAAAGGAGTTGAAAGTGGAGGAGAAGTCTTCCTCACTGACGCCGTGTTCGGTAAACAGGGCACCGATCTGGCGCTCATTCTGAAGCCGATTACCGTCGATATTGATTGCGTTGAACGCCGCTTCATGGAGTTCGGAGAACTTGGCCTTGTCGATCTTGCCGGCCGCCAGCAATGCTTCGGAAACATAGTAGATCTGCGAATGGATTTTCATGAGCTGATTCCACTGCGCCGGGAAGAGGACGAAATTGACGTCGTCCGGCAGGTTCGCGACCCAATTCTCCAGCAGCGGCTCAAAGCGGAAACAGTGGGTGCAGCCGTACCAGAACGCCTCAACCACTTCCACCTTGGAGGGGTCCTGGGTCCTGACCGGATTACTTAGTTCGATGTAGTGGGTACCCGCAATATAGCGTGCTGGCTGTGCAGTGGCGCTGAACGCCAGGGGTACCAGGAAAAGAATCGCAACAAACTGTCTGATTCGTCGGTTCATTGAGTTACTCCGTTATTCACTGATTTGGCTGAGCTTGGTCAGCAGTCTCTGGCTTTGATGCTGGCTGTAAGCTGGCCAGAACGCCGGGATATCCGTTCTCTATTGAGTTTAGGACAGTACCACAGGGTCCGCCAGCGTGCCAGATCACCGGCTTTACCTCATCTACCACTCATCCCTATTACCACCGCAACATACCGTTTTGCTGCTGAACCGGTGATGAATGACCGGTATCTGACCAGATTCGGACGGAACGGTAGCTCTGTTA
Organism: Pseudomonadales bacterium; assembly: GCA_024234395.1. GTDB lineage: Bacteria > Pseudomonadota > Gammaproteobacteria > Pseudomonadales > Pseudohongiellaceae > NORP240. The sequence continues at coordinate 742,653 of JACKOH010000002.1, read as the reverse complement.
GCGGTTCCGTCCGGAGTCTGTCGACCGGCTAACAGGGATGATCAGTGCAGACCGGCGACGTAGTTTGCCAGAGCTTCCAGCTCGGCGTCCGTGAGCCTCTCCACAACCGTGCGCATCATGCCGTTAAGATCGTTGGCGCGCTCACTGGCCCGGAACGCGCGCAGTTGCGTGAGCGTATATTCACTGTGCTGCCCACCGATAGCGGGGAACCCGGCCGGAGCGTTGCCTTTCCCGGTAGGAGCGTGGCAGGCCGTACAGGCGGCCGAGCCGATCTCGCTGTTACCGGCCCGGTACAGTGCTTCGCCCAGCGCCAGAGTTTCCTGATCGTCCTGGGCACCGACAATGCGCCGCTCCTGACTGGCATAATAGGCCGCGATATCCTCGATATCCTGCCCGGACAGGCTTCCCACCATGGCCGACATGGTTGGATTCTGGCGCTCGCCGGACTGGTAGTCCTGCAGTTGTTTGACGATATAGTTGGCGTTCTGGCCCGCCAGGCTGGGATTCATGGAGATCTGGCTGTTACCGCCACTACCATGGCAGGTCGCACAGAGTGCCACTTTGCCGGCACCAGCCGCGGCATCGCCCTGGGCGTTGGCGATTTGAACAGCGGACAGGGCCGCCAGGGAGATCAACCAGGAGACGAGAGTAACTGATTTCTTCATTGGCAATTCCAGGATTCCTAAGGCTCCAGTGATAAAAATGTCTGGGACAGACGTCATGCGACAAAACGCGGTCGCGGATTATAACGTAAAACCCCCGCGGACTCTATTTTATTAGGGATCCTTGGATCAATTAGGTAGACAATCGCAGACCCGGGGCAAGCTCCCCCTGGGGCTGGTGCGTCGGGAAAAGGGGACTGTCCCTCTGGGACTCTGAGGCTGGTGCGTCGGGGAAAAGGGGGCTGTCCCTCTGGGACTGTCCCCTTTTTTGGTTGTCAAACGAAGTCACCGGCACTGAGGCTATTGCATTGATGAGGCGTCGTGGCCGCGGAGCCCCTCGGGGCCACACAAATTGAATGAGATTTAGCCGATCCAGGCTAATGTGAAATGGAGTCAGCTGCGGGACCGTCATGACCAGGGGCAAGCTGCGGGACCGCCCCGGCCCAGGGGCAAGCTCCCGCAGCAACTTGCCCCGCTCCGCGGTTCCCTCCCTCAATCGGGAGCCCTCTACTGCGGTCTCCCTCAATCAGTCGGTGCTGCGTTTTTATCGCTGCGAGAACTTACCCCTGGCCCGCGGCTCGGTGTTCTTGCCAGCCTCTGCGAGTCAATGCGCCGGGAAAGGGGACTGTCCCTCTGGGACTGTCCCCTTTTAATGCGGGTGCTGTCACCATGGTGAGGCTTCGCAGGCGCTTGGAGCCACTTAAGCCGATGCGTCCAGACTGACCTGCAATTCTCTCAACTGGATTAGCAGCCTGTTGAAAAACTCTCAGGTGAGTGCAAGACAAGGCAAAATCTGGCGAAAAAGAGCAGTTTACACGCCGTAAATGAGCATTTTGAGCCAGATTCTGACGCCGTATTGAGCCAGCTGAGAGTTTTTCAACAGGTTGTTAGTCCCAACAAGGCAAAAAACCCTTTAAAGACCCCCAGCAGCAAATTTGCTACACTGCGCCGCGCCAGCGCCGCCACCGCGGCGCCTGAGGACCTCTTTGACCGCCATGGATTTTCACGCCGCCCATTTCGTCACCAGTGCCGCCAGGCTGGATGGCTGTCCCGTCGACAGTGAAGTCGAGGTGGCCTTCGCCGGCCGTTCCAATGCCGGCAAATCCAGCGCCATCAACGCACTGACAAATCAGCCGCGGCTGGCGCGGACCAGTAAGACTCCGGGGCGGACCCAGCTAATCAATTTCTTCCTCCTGGAACCGGGTCGCTATCTGGTGGATCTGCCTGGGTACGGCTATGCCAAAGTACCACTGGAGGTAAAAAACAAGTGGCAGGAGGAACTGGAGCGCTATCTGCGCTACCGTGAACCACTTGCAGGACTGGTTCTGCTTAGTGACGTGCGTCATCCGCTCAAGGAGTTCGACCGCATGATGATTCAGTGGGCAGTTCAGGCGGAACTGCCCCTGCATCTGTTGTTGACCAAGGCCGACAAGCTGAAAAGGGGCGCAGCCAAGAACGCTCTGCTGGCGGTGCGCAGCGAGTTGAAGGAGCTGGCGAACGTGTCGGTGCAACTGTTTTCAGTCAATCAGCCGGACACGATTAAAAACCTGGGCAGAACCCTGTCAGACTGGCTTCAGCCGCCAGCCGATAACGACATTGCCGACGCCCCGTAACTCCGGGACCCGTCAGCAGTCCCGGTCGGTGGCATCTTCGCAGAGGTCCTCGACGGTGTTTCCTGCATCCCGGGCGGCATCCTCGACGCTGTCCCGGGCATCTCTGGCGGCATCGCCCAGCGCATCGGCGGCATCACTGGCCCGATCCTGCAGATTGCCGGCAAAGCGATCCACTTCCTCACCAGCCTGTTCAGCCGGGCCCTGTTCCTCACAGGCAGTCAGGCTTAACAGCAATACAGATAATAACAGTGCAAGTCTCATTGGCGGTCTCCTCGTGGCTCATAAAATCAAGGTGCCGCTGCCTCCTCCCTGGCGGGGTACCTCAATGGGCTTCATCCCAATTATTGCCAATTCCCACCTCAACTACCAGAGGCACGTCCAGTGACGCTGCGGTAACCATCCGAAAGCGGACTCCGTCGGCGACCAATTCCACATCCTTTTCTGCGACTTCGAATATCAGTTCGTCATGCACCTGCAACAACATGCGGGCATCGAGTCCGGCTACCTCCAGCCAGTGATCGATATCGATCATGGCATGCTTTATGATGTCGGCGGCGGTACCCTGCATCGGTGCATTGATGGCAGTGCGCTGGGCGGCCCTGCGTAACACCGCATTACCGGCACGGATATCCGGCAGATAGAGACGCCGGCCGAACAGCGTTTCCACGTATCCGGTTTCATCAGCCAGTGCCTGGGTCTGTTCCATGTAGCGGCGCACACCGGGATAACGCTCGAAGTAACGATCGACATACTGTTGTGCCTCGTGTCGACCGATGCCCAGCTGATTGGACAGTCCGAACGCCGACATGCCATAAATCAGGCCGAAATTGATCGCCTTGGCACGCCGCCGCTGCTCGGAGGTCACTTCCTCCACCGTCGTTTCAAAGACTTCGGCGGCCGTGGCGCGGTGCACATCGAGGGAATTTTCAAAAGCCTTCAACAACCCCGCGTCACGGGACAGATGTGCCATGATGCGCAATTCCACCTGTGAATAATCGGCTGCCAACAATCGATACCCCGGTTCACAGACAAAAGCCTTGCGAATCCGCCGCCCTTCGGCGGTGCGGATTGGAATGTTCTGCAGGTTCGGTTCGGTGGAAGAGAGGCGACCGGTGGCCGCCACGGCCTGTTGATAAGTAGAGTGAATGCGGCCGGTGGCCTGTTTGATCTGTTCCGGCAATTTGTCGGTGTAGGTGGACTTCAGTTTACTGAGACTGCGGTGCTCCAGAATCAGTTTCGGCAATTCGTAGTCTACCGCCAGTTCCTGCAACACCGGCTCCGCCGTGGAAGGCTGGCCGGTCTTGGTCTTTTTGAGCACCGGCAGCTCCAGCTTTTCATAAAAAATCTGTTGCAGCTGTTTGGGAGAACCGAGATTGAATTCCTCTCCCGCCAGGTTATAGACCTCCTGCTCCAGTTCATCCAGTCTGAGTCCGAGCTCCTTGCTCTGCTGGTTCAGGACGTCTGCATCTACCCTGATACCGGTGCGTTCCATCTTCTGCAGTACCGGCACCAGCGGCAGCTCGTAATAGCGGTACAGGCCGGCGAGATTGGCTGTCACCTCCAGTTCGTGCTCAAGCAATGTCGCCAGGCGCAGGATCATGTCGGCATTCTCTGCCGCATAACGGGTTGCCTGGTCGAATGGCAATTGGGAAAATTTATGCTTTGTCCGCCCCTTACCGAGCAGCACTTCCAGGTCGACCGGGTTCTGATCAAGGTAGTATTTCACCATCTCCTGGAGCTGGTGCTTGATGGCTACCGAGTTGAGAACGTAGGAGGCAAGAAGTATATCGCTCTTGAACGGTGCCAGCCTGATTTCGTAGTTTGCCAGCACATGGGCAGCGGCCTTCAGATCGTAACCGACCTTGGTTGTCTGCCAGTCTTCCAACACAGGCCGCAAACGTTCCAGAACCTTCATTACATCGAGCTGTAATTCCCGGTCATCATGGTCATGACCTACCGGTATGTAACTGGCCTTGCCAGTCTGGTGGCTTATGCCAATTCCAATGATTGTCGCCTCCAGGAAATGGCTGCCCTCGTACTCGAGACTGAGGGCGAAACGTTTGCTCTTTTCCAGTTCCCTCGCCAGTCCCTCAAACTCCGTTTCGGACAGTATCGTGGTGTATTCTATGGCATCAGGCACCTTGAGTGATTCCAAGTCCAGGCTGCCCACGGAACCGGACTGAGCCGCCTGCTCCGCATCCCCCTCAATCCCCTGGCTTTCCAGTTCCGCTATCCAGGTTTTGAATTCCAGTTCACTGAACAGGCGATGCAGCTCCTGGCCATCTTCCTGTTCTGGCACCAGTCTGTCGATCGAAACTTCCAGCTTTACATCGCGCTTGATGGTTGCCAGCTCATGGGAAAGCTGTAGCTGCGCAAAATTCTCGCGCAGACGTTCGCCGATCTTGCCATTGATCTGTTCGGCATTTTCAATGATGCCTTCCATGTTACCGAACTGCTCCAGCCACTTCACCGCAGTTTTGGGACCAACTCCGGGAACGCCGGGAATATTGTCAGCCTTGTCACCGACCAAAGCCAGGTAATCGATGAACTGATCCGGGCGGACCCCGAATTTATTCTTCACCCCGGCTTCATCCAGCACTTCGCTGGTCATGGTGTTCATGAGCGTCACATGAGGCGAAACCAGCTGGGCAAGATCCTTGTCGCCGGTGGATATCAGAGTGTCGACACCCTGTTCGTGAGCCTGGCTGGCCAGGGTGCCGATGACATCGTCAGCTTCGACGCCTTCGACAATAAGCAGCGGTAGACCCATGGCCCGGACAATGTCGTGGATGGGCTGGATCTGGCCGCGCAGTTCATCCGGCATAGGCGGGCGATGCGCCTTGTATTCTTTATAGATATCGTTGCGGAAGGTCTTGCCCTTGGCATCGAAGACGATGGCGATATGGCTTTGCGGGTAGCTTTTTATCAGGCTGCGAATCATGCTGATCACTCCCTTGACCGCTCCGGTGGGATGACCCCGGGAAGAGACCAGCGGAGGCAGGGCATGAAAAGCCCGGAACAGGTAGGAGGATCCGTCTACCAGGACCAGCGGTTGACGGTTTGCAGCCGTCATCAGATGTCGTCTCCGCGCAGGCAGTCACTGAAATCAGTGACCAGGTTGTCCAGCAATTGGGGATACCCGGCACCGGCTTCGAGTCGGTCGCCCAGCAGGTCCAGCTGCACCTGGCGAACCGGAGTGTCGTCAAACAAAGTGTCGACCGTATTCTGCCGGGAGGTGACATCGGTGAACAGACACACCGGCCGTAGCTCTGTGATCGCCTTTCGGATCTGCATTATCTGCCGGATGCCCGGCTGAAGCTCCGGGTTTTCCAGCAACACAATACTATGGCTGCGGGCAAAACGGCTTTCGAAATAGCCGATGGCGTCATGGTAAACCGCATAGGATTGCCCGGGCACGCTGTCCAGTTCATCGCGCCAGCGTACTTCATCGGCCAGCAGCTGCTGCTCCAGGCGCCAATAATTTTCCTGCCAGGTCGATGCCCGGTCCGGAAACCGTTCGCTAAGGATGTCACGCAGCGCTGCGGCGATGACCAGGCCGTTGCGGTCATCCAGCCAGATGTGTGGATCGAGAGTTCCACTCCCTTCCAGCTGTCGTCGAAACAGCCCGGGCAGCGTCGACAGCTCTACAACCTGCTGGTTCCTGGCCAGATTCCGCATCACCCCGTGCAGTTCTGTTTCCAGCTGCTCTCCCACATACAGGATCAGGTCTGCCGAAGCCAGTGCCAGCCGGTCCGAAGGAGTCATGGTGTAGTGATGGGGAGAACCGGAAACGGGCACCAGAACCCGGGTATTGCCATGACCGTCAAGAATACCTTCGGCGATCAGTCGCAGCGGTGTAATGGAAACAACCAGGTTGACCTGTCCCAGTGCCGGCGGTGCAATCAGCAGGATCAGGGTCAGCATGAAATGTGGACGCAGCATGGTTTTTCTTACCCGTTTGGTGGGCGAATTGAAGGCTATGATATACCATTGTAGACAGGTAATGGTCGGCGCGGCCTGCATTGGTCCGGATTCACTGACCGGCGATCTCCATGGTGCCGGCCGGAGCGGTTCCGCACTTTGCTGCGCCGGTCAATAGACCGCATAATCGGCCGATCTACCAGTGTATCCCGGCCGGATTCCGGTACGGCTGCGGATCATGTTCCAAGGAAACCGGACTATCACGGCACCGCTGCCAGAACGCAAGCATGCAGGAAAATCCCGCTTCAGATTCCACCCTCGTCAAGGCTGATGACATCTCCGTGAGTTTTGCCGGACGCCAGATTCTGCACGGCGTCAGCCTGACTATCGAACGGGGCCGTATTGTCACCCTGATTGGCCCCAACGGGGCCGGCAAGACTACTCTGGTCAGAGTTATTCTCGGTATGCTGACTGCGGACTCGGGTGAGATCTGGAAACGGCCCGGACTGACCATCGGCTATATGCCCCAGCGGTTGCATGTGGAGCCCACCTTACCCATCTCCGTGCTGCGTTTTTTACAGCTGACCGGTATCCGCGACCGCGCTTCGATCCTGGAACTGCTGGAACAGCTTAAAGTGGCACACCTGGCGGACCAGCAGCTGCGTAACATTTCCGGCGGCGAGTTACAGCGCGTCCTGCTGGGCCGGGCCCTGCTCAGGAAGCCGTCATTACTGATCCTCGACGAACCGGCCCAGGGTGTGGACGTCAACGGCCAGATCGAGCTCTACCAGCTGATCGACGGTATCGCGGAACAGAATACCTGTGGAATCCTGATGATCTCACACGATCTTCACCTGGTTATGTCAGCCACCGACGAGGTTGTATGCCTTAATCAACACGTCTGCTGTCACGGTAAGCCGGAGCAGGTCAGCAACGATCCCGCCTACCTGGCGCTGTTCGGCAAAGGGGGAGTCGATACCATCGCCGTCTATACCCATAATCACAACCACAGCCATGACATTCATGGCAACGTGATAGAAGAATCCGGAGAAAAGCATGGCTGATTTCATACTCTATGCCCTGGTTGCCGGACTCAGCCTGGCCATTGTCGCCGGACCGCTTGGTTCTTTCGTTGTCTGGCGCCGGATGTCTTATTTTGGGGATACTCTGGCCCATTCCGCACTGCTGGGGATTTCTCTGGGTCTTCTTCTCGACCTGAACCTGCAGCTCAGTATCATCTGCATTTGCGTACTTACCGGCATTTTACTGATGTCAATGAATCATCAGCTAACTGTGGCAACCGATACCTTACTGGGAATCCTTGCTCATAGCGCTCTTGCTATTGGAGTGGTGCTCCTGGCGCTTACCGGGTCCACCCAGGTCAGTCTCGAGGCCTATTTGTTTGGCGAACTGCTTACCATCAGCACTCCGGATCTGGCTCTCATCGTCACCGTCAGTACAATCGTTTTTGTGATTCTGCTCAGTTTCTGGAATAAGTTTCTGTCGTTCACAGTACATGAGGAACTGGCCAGCATAGAAGGCGTAAAAGTTGAAAAACTCCGCTATTTGCTGGTCATTCTCATGGCGGTCACGACTGCTGCCGCACTGAAAATAGTCGGCGTCCTATTGATTACCTCTCTGCTTATCATCCCGCCCGCAGCGGCCCGGCAACTCGCGCGTAGCCCCGAGCAAATGGCCATCATGGCCGGTTTGATAGGGAGTGTATCGGTGCTTGGGGGGCTGACCGCGGCATTTCTTGCCAATACCCCGGTCGGGCCGTCAATCGTGGTTACGGCGGCGCTTATTTTCCTGGTGCTTTACCTGTTGCCGATCCCTGCTAAAAAGCATACCTGACCCTGTACAGAAATCAGTTTCTGAAGTAACTGTAAGCCTGGCTCAGTCTGTCGGCGCTGTGCGGGCCGTGGATCAGGCCGCGATAGCGGCCCTGGGGATCAATCACACCGATATAGTCGCTATGCGGAATTTCGTAGTCTCCGCCGTGCTCACTGCTGTGCTCTCCGGGTTTGGAGAATGCAAAGTAAAGCTGCTGCGCCAATGCGGCTATCTGCGGATATTCCCCGGTCAGGCCCACGAAATCGGGATGAAACCTGCCGACGAAGTCCGCCATGACCTGAGGCGTATCCCGCAGCGGATCGACACTGACCATGATTACACCGGTGTCCCTTTGCAGGGTAGCGGGATCCAGATCCCGGTAAAAGGATTCCAGGGCCTGCATGGCGTAGGGGCAGATATCGGGACAGGAAGTAAAACCGAAGAACACCAGATGCCATGCGCCCAGCAGGTCGTCCCGAGTGAACGGATTGCCATGCTGGTCAACGAGGCGGAAATTCTGCAGTTCGACCGGTTCCGCGAAACCGGCAACTCCGGGAATGCCGGAATCCTGAACCGGTTCAGGTTCCGGCCGGACCAGGAACAGGCCCACCAGCAGCGCAAACAGCAGCGCATCGAAAGCGCCGAAGGCGAGCAGGATTCGCTGTCGTCTGGTCATCGCGTTGCGACGTCACTACCTGTTCAGAACAGGTAGTGATCGGTTAACAGTGCCACGAACAGAACTGCCAGGTAGACAATGGAATACTTGAAGGTTTCCATGGCGGTTCTGGGTGTGGGCCGGAACATCAGGGCCAGCGACCAGGCCATGAAAATGGCGCCCAGCGCCAGTGCCGCCAGCAGATAAAGCATCCCGCTCATCCCTGACAGGTAGGGAAAGGTACTGACCAGGACCAGGATGACCGTGTAAATGATAATGTGAACCTTGGTGACGAATTCCCCGTGGGTAACCGGCAGCATCGGGATTCCGGTTTTGGCGTACTCGTCCTTGCGGTGGATCGCCAGAGCCCAGAAATGCGGAGGAGTCCAGGCGAAAATTATCAGTACCAGGATCAGCGCGCCCGGATCGATGGTGCCGGTTACCGCGGCCCAGCCGAGCAATGGCGGCATGGCGCCGGAAAGTCCGCCGATCACGATGTTCTGCGGCGTGGCCCGCTTCAGATAGCCGGTGTAGATGAACGCGTAGCCAACGAAAGATGCCAGCGTCAGCCAGGCACACAGCGGGTTGACCCAGAACAGCAGAATTGCCATACCGATAACGCCGATCAGGGTAGCAAACAGAATCGCGTGCAGTGGTTCAACGCGGCCCTGGGGAAGCGGACGATTGTGAGTCCGCTTCATCAGTGAGTCCACCTTACGGTCAATCAGGTGGTTGACCGCAGCGCCGGATCCGGCCACCAGGGCGATACCCAGGTTGCCGAGGATCAGCACATCCAGCGGCACCATGCCCGGCACGGCCAACAGCATCCCGACCACCGAGGTCAGGATCATCAGCATCACCACCCGGGGCTTGCACATTTCGTAGTAGTCCCGCCAGCTGGCGGACTGTTGACTGGTAATCTCGGTCACTGTCTCTCTCGTTCGGAAAAGCCTTGAAAGGCCAGGGAAAATTGAGTTCGCCTGCGCTGGATATCGCGACTGACGTGACGCCGTGCCGGCGTTGGGAGGCAGGCGGCGGGCATTCAACCACGTTTTGCTTTCGATCTCAAGATCGGGGTCATGGTTTCGACGATTTTGACCGATCTGTCTCCAGCATCCGGCTTATTTTGAGTCCTTTCCCCGGGACCGGTCAACGCACACCCCGGGGCAGGTAATCGACAACACTGAAAAACCTGTTGATTTATCGCAACATATTGCCATTTTCTGGTGTGGTATTACTTGCGATGGAATTGAAAAATCTATAGCATTGCTGCGGATTTACATGGTGTGTTGAGTGAGCTTTCAGAGGCGTTTTCTACCCCCGGGTAAGGGCCCCGTCCAGTTATTGATAATTAAGAGAAATAACAAAAATAGCCGGGAAAATCGGCATCTTCCGCGAGTCCGGTGACACTTTACCTCGCCTCCCTCGCGAACGCTGCGCAACTCTTCCGGATTGTCCATAACTCACCAGGCAATTCATCACACTCTTCACGTGCGTCCGCATGTATTGCATGCCGGAATTGTGCCGTGAAACAGGCAAGACGAAGAAAAACACAGGATTCTGCCGGTGGCCGCAGCAATGCAGGGGGCACGGGTAAACGCTTGTTTTACTGATTGATAGTTAAGGACTAGTCGATTATGGCTCTAGCAGTTGTTATTGTTATTTTGGTTGTGGGCTCCATTATCTTCCATTTTGCGAGCCCCTGGTGGTTCACCGACATCGCCGCGGACTGGGGCACGGTTGATTTTGTAATCGACGTGACCTTCTGGGTTACCGGCTTTGTATTTATCGCCGTCAACCTGTTCCTGGCCTATTGCGTCTGGAAATTCCGCCAGGCTCCGGGTCACAAGGCCGTCTACGAGCCAGAAAATTCCAAGCTGGAAGTCAGCCTGTCGGTAGTCACTGCTGTCGGCGTGGTATTGATGCTGGCGCCCGGCCTGTTCGTCTGGGCCACTTTCGTTTCACCGCCCGACGACGCGTATGATGTCGAGATCATCGGCAGCCAGTGGCAGTGGCAGTTCCGCTACCCCGGTGCTGACGGTGTGCTCGGCACCGCCGACACCCAGTACATCAACGAAGCCAATCCCTGGGGTGTCAATCCGGAAGACCCCAATGGCCAGGACGACGTGGTAATCGATGGCAACGAGATGCACCTGCCGGTAGACACCGACGTGCGTGGCCTGCTGCGCTCCAAAGACGTACTGCACAACTACACCGTTCCTCAGTTCCGGGTGAAGATGGACATGGTGCCCGGTCTGGTTTCCTACCTGTGGTTCCGCACCACTGCAAGCGGCAGCTACGACATCATGTGTGAAGAAATGTGTGGCATCGCCCACTTCATGATGCGCGGCAATGTGGTAGTCGAACCCCGGGCCGATTTCGAAGCCTGGCTGGCCCAGCAACCCACCTTCGCCGAAACCCAGTCCGTAGCCGCACCCAGCGTTGCTGCCGGCCAACAGGCCTATGCCGCCTGCGCCACCTGCCACGGTCCGAATGCCGAGGGTAACCAGGCCCTGAACGCGCCGCGCCTGGCCGGTCTGCAGTCCTGGTACCTGGAACGTCAGCTCAATTACTTCAAGACCGGCGTTCGTGGTGGCCAGAACGATTCCAATGGCGCCATGATGGCACCGATGGCCATGGGTCTGGATGACAATGCAATCCGTAACCTGTCGGCCTATATCGCCAGCCTGCCGGCCCGGCCGGCCACCGGCACCATCACCGATGCCGACATCGACAACGGTGCCCGCATTTACAGCCGCAACTGCGCGGCCTGCCACCTGGACAATGGCGAGGGTACCTGGTACACCGACGCACCTCACCTGGCTGGTATGAGTGACTGGTATTTCGTTAACCAGATCAATAACTTCCGGCAGAAGATCCGCGGTGCCCACGCGAACGATCTGTACGGAGAGCAGATGGTCTGGATGGCAACCGCAATGGCCGATCAGGATGAGGTGGAGGATGTCGCCGCTTACCTGAACTCCCTGCGCTAAGCCCCGGTTTTGAGAGATCGAACAGTTTTGCTAGTTATGTTTACAGGACAACGCATCAGTAAAAGGCCCGCTGCAGCGACCGTCACTGTAAGTTTTTTTGTACTTTAGGAGGTTTTAATGGCTTACGTACCTTTAGCCGACCAGGAGCAAGAGCTCCACCATCCGCATAGTTGGGTCACCAAATATGTATTCAGCCAGGATCACAAGGTGATTGCCATTCAATATGGCAGCACCGCGGTCGCAGTGGGTGTGGTGGCGCTTGTGCTGTCCCTGTTGATGCGCCTGCAGCTGGGCTTTCCGGAGACTTTTTCCCTGATCGACCCGAGTTCCTACTACCAGGCAGTGACCATGCACGGCATGATCATGGTGGTCTACCTGCTGACAGCCCTGTTCCTGGGTGGTTTCGGTAACTACCTCATCCCGTTGATGGTCGGGGCCCGGGACATGGTATTCCCGTTTCTGAATATGCTCAGCTACTGGGTGTACCTGGTGTCGGTGATCATCCTGATGGCCAGCTTTTTTGCTCCCGGAGGTCCGACCGGTGCGGGTTGGACACTGTACCCTCCGCAAACCAGTATGGCCGGAACTCCAGGCCATGACTGGGGCATAATACTGATGCTGGCATCGCTGGCGGTGTTCATCGTGGCCTTCACCATGGGTGGTCTGAACTACGTTACCACGGTGCTGCAGGCCCGCTGCCGCGGCCTGACCATGATGCGTCTGCCACTGAGCGTATGGGGTATCTTCACCGCCACGGTACTGGGTCTGTTCGCCTTCCCGGCCCTGTTCGTTGCTGCCATCATGATGGCTTTCGATACCCTCCTGCATACCAGCTTCTTCATGCCGGCCATCATCGAGGCGGGACAGCCTCTCGATACGGCCGGTGGCAGCCCGATTCTGTTCCAGCATCTGTTCTGGTTCTTCGGACACCCTGAAGTTTATATCGTGGCCTTGCCGGTATTCGGCCTGGTTTCCGACATCATCAGCACCCACGCCCGTAAGAACATCTTCGGCTACCGCATGATGGTGTGGGCGATTATCGCCATCGGCGGCCTGAGCTTCATCGTCTGGGCTCACCACATGTATGTGAGCGGCATGAACCCGTATTTCGGTTTCTTCTTTGCCACCACCACGCTGATTATCGCCGTCCCGACCGCTTTGAAGGTCTACAACTGGGTACTCACACTGTGGGAAGGCGATATCCGCATGAACGTGCCCATGTTCTTCGCCATCGGCTTCATCTTTACCTTTATTCACGGCGGTCTGACCGGCTTGTTTCTGGGTAACGTGGTTATCGACCTGCCGTTGTCCGACACCTACTTCGTGATCGCTCACTTCCACATGGTGATGGGCGTTTCTCCGGTACTGGTGTTCTTCGCTGCGGTCTACCACTGGTTCCCGCTGATGAGCGGCAAGATGTACAACGAGACCATCGCCAAGTGGCACTTCTGGCTGACTTTCCTGGGCGCCTACGCAATCTATCTGCCGATGCACTACCTGGGCTTCCTGGGTGTGCCGCGCCGCTACTACGCGCTGGGCAGTACCGATTTCATTCCTGAGTCGGCGCAGGCCCTGAACGCCAACATTACCATCGCCGCGTTGATCGTAGGCGCCGCCCAGCTGCTGTTCCTTTTCAACATCATCTGGAGTCTGAAGAATGGTAAGAAAGCCGAGCACAACCCCTGGGGTTCCGCTTCGCTGGAATGGCAGACACCGGATGTTCCGCCAGTACACGGCAACTGGGGTCCGAAACTGCCTTCAGTCTACCGTTGGGCCTACGACTACAGCGTCCCAGGCGCGCATCAGGATTTCATTCCGCAAAGCACTCCGGAAGCTGACGAACCGACTGTCGATGAGCAGCACTTCGACCCGGACCACGATCAGTCCAAGGCGGATATATGAGCTTTATCAAGCAGGTAACCAACAAGCCCTGGGAAAGGAAAGGCATTATCGGCCCATTGCGGCCGGTAGGGGCCTTTCCGGTCCCCGCCGAAAAGGTCGCGTTGAGTTTTTTCCTGGTGGTCGTGGCAGTGATTTTTTCGCTGTTCTCGGTCAGCTACTTCATTCGCATGGAGTTGTCAGACTGGGCCCCGCGGACTGAACCGGCGCAATTGTGGTTCAACACCGGACTGTTGATTATCAGCAGTATCCTGTTCCAGTGGACCCGCAATCTGTTGAAACGCGGTGAAACCCGTAACCTGAAGACCAGCCTGGTGGGCGGCGGTGTTTTCGCCATCGCGTTTATCGTCTCCCAGCTGCTGGTATGGAACAAACTGCGCGCGGAAGGCATTACCATGACTTCCAACCCGGCCGATTCCTTCTTCTACCTGTTGACCGGCCTGCATGGTCTTCACCTGCTGGGCGGCCTGTGGGTATGGAGTAAAACCACGATCAAGCTGCTGTCCGGCAATGCCGAACCCAAAGACATCCGGCTGAGCGTGGAACTGTGCACCGTCTACTGGCACGCCCTGCTGGTGGTATGGCTGGTACTGTTCGGAATTCTCGCCAACACCTGAATAATTTGAAAAGATCAACCAATCCAAACACTAGGCAATTTTTAGGGAAACATGCATGAGTGACATAGCAGCAACAGACGCCCTGGCACCCAAGTCGGGGGTAGAAGGGCTGGTAGACGACTGGTCTGCCGACAAACAAACCTATCATGTGCCCTGGGGCAAGGCGATGATGTGGATCTTCCTAGTAAGTGACACATTCATCTTCACCTGCTTCCTGACCAGCTACATGAATGTACGATGGACCGCCACGGAGCCGTGGCCCTACCCCAGCGAGATTTTTGCTCTGGAGTTCGGGGGTGTTCCGATTCCGTTGATCCTTATCGCCATCATGACCTTCATACTGATTACCAGTAGCGGCACCATGGCATTGGCGGTTAACTATGGCTACCGCAGGGATCGTCAGAAAACCGCTCTGTTGATGCTGGCTACTGCCGCTTTCGGTGCCTCGTTCGTCGGCATGCAGGCATTCGAGTGGACCAAGCTGATCACTGGCGAGGGCATTCGCCCCTGGGCCAACCCGTTCGGCGCCCCGCAATTCGGTTCGGTATTCTTTATGATCACCGGATTTCACGGTCTGCACGTAACCGGTGGTGTTATTTACCTGCTCATCGTCGCCAGAAAGGTTTATCTTGGCCACTATGAGAAGAAAGGTTACGAGATTGTCGAAATCGCCGGTCTGTACTGGCACTTCGTCGACCTCGTCTGGGTATTCATTTTCGCATTGTTCTATCTTTGGTAAGGAGACACAGTAATGTCAGCGGAAGCAGGTCAACAACATCCTCTGGGAATCTATTACAAGGTCTGGGTTCTCCTTTTCGTACTCAGTGGCTTCTCCTACGCCACCGACTTTCTGCCGGACGGGATCCTTCGGTGGGCACTTATTCTGCTCTTCATGGTCCTGAAAGCCGGCTTTATCGTCGCCATCTTCATGCATGCATTCTGGGAAAGAATGGCACTGGTGTTCACCATCCTGGGACCACCAATTGTCCTGTTCCTGCTGATTGCGTTCCTGGGCGCTGAAAGTCAATATACTTGGGGTACCCGGGTCCTGTACCGCGGTCAGGATCCCAATGCCATGCCCGTGACGGTTGAAGAGTTCCACGCCATGGAGCATGCTGCGGAAGCAGAACACTGAGGCAGACTCACCGGAAAACAAAAAAGCCAGCTGGCAACAGCTGGCTTTTTTTTCGCCCGGAGTTTTCTATCTTAAAAGAGCGGTTGCCAGGCCATCACCCCGCCAGCATGCCATTCTGAATCAGCAGGGCATCGATAGTGGGCTCGCGGCCCATAAAGTCCTTGAAAAGCTGCAATGCTTTAACGGCACCTCCGCGACTGAGAATACTGTCCAGATACCGGTGCCCGGTACTCGCGTCCAGGACTCCGGCGTCGGCAAACTTCGAAAACACGTCCGCTGACAAAACCTCTGCCCAGTAATAACTGTAATACCCGGCAGCATAGCCACCTGCAAATATATGGGAAAAGCTGTTCTCGAAACGGTTAAAGTCCGGAATCCGATACACCGCAGTTTTTTCCCGGACCGCCTGCATCGTGTCACGCACGTAACCGGGCCCCAGTTGCGCCAAACCACGATGCAGTTCGAAATCGAACAGGCCGAATTCCAGTTGCCGCATCATCCTCAGGCCGGCCTGGAAGTTCCTGGCCGCCAGCATCCTGTTCAGCATTGTTTCCGGCAGCGGTTCGCCAGTCTGGTAATGGGAGGAAATCAGCTTGATCGAGTCCGGATTCCAGCACCAGTTTTCCATCAGCTGACTGGGTAGTTCGACCGCATCCCAGGCCACACCGTGGATTCCAGAAACCCGCAGGATTTCCTCTCGGGTGAGCAGATGATGCAGCCCGTGACCGAATTCATGGAACAGGGTGGTCACTTCGGAATGGGTGAGCAGGGCGGGTTTGCCGGCCTTTCCGGCGCTGAAGTTGCAAACCAGGTAGGCGGCCGGCAGCTGCAGGCTGCCGTCATCGAGTCTGCGCCGTGATCGGCAGCCTGCCATCCAGGCGCCACTCCGCTTGCCTTCCCGGGTATAGAGATCGAGAAAGACACGGGCAATGTGTTTCCCATCCTGCAGGATGTCATAGGCCTCCACGCTTGGATGCCAGGTTTCGTATTCACTGTTTGGCTGAACACTGATTCCAAATAACCTGCCGACGATTTCGAACAAACCGGATTTGACTTTTTCCGCGGGAAAATAGGCGCGCAGCGCTTCCTGGGAAATATCGTAAAGGTGGGTTCTCAGTTTCTCACTGTAGTAGGGAATATCCCAGGCATTGAGTTGTCGCTTGCCGAGGGTCGCCGAGAACTCCACCAATTCCTGGAACTCCCGTTCCGCAACCGGTCGACCCCGTACGATAAGTTCGTTCAGGAATTGAATGACCGCCTCCGGACTGTCCGCCATCTTGGTGGCCAGCGATAAATCGGCATAACTTTCGAAGCTGAGCAGATCCGCCTTTTCCCGTCGCGTTGCGAGTATCTGATCAATCAGCGGGGCATTGTCCCAGTCGCCGCTTCCGGCACCCTGATCCGATGCCCGGGTAACGTAGGCGGTGTAGATTTCCTGTCGCAACTCCTCGTTGTCCGCGTAAGTGGTAACGGCATGAAAGCAGGGAAAATCGAGCGTCAGCAGATAGCCGTCCAGCCCCTTCTGTCGTGCCGCGTCTTCCGCAACTCCGAGTGCGGTTTCCGGCAGGCCGGCCAGCTGCTCCGGATCGGTGACATGACGGGTCCAGTCGTGTGTGGCATCCAGCACGTTGTTGCTGAACTGCGTGGAAAGTTGGCTGAGCTTTTTCTCCAGTTCCTTGAAACGCTGCTTGGAGTTCGCTTCAAGCGTGACTCCTGCGAGTCGAAAATCCAGCAGATAATCGTCGAGAACCTTGACCTGGGCATCCGAGAGATCCTGCGCCTCTGCCTGTTGCCGCAACTCCCTGATGCGGAGATAGAGCGCTTCGTTCTGGGAGAGGCTGGTGTAATACTCGGTTACCAGCGGCTGGCAACGGTCATAAATTTCCCGCAACGGTTTGCTGTTATTGACGGAAAACAGGTGACTGACTGTTGACCACAGGCTGTCCAGCCGGTCTTCCAGGTTATCCAGAACCTGAATCAGGGTTTGCCAGTCAGGCTCCGTGCTCTCCTCAGCCAGCAGAGCGTCGAGGGCGGACTGATTTTCCTGTATAACCTGCTTCAGGGCCGGTTCAATGTGGTCATTTTTCAGGCTTGAGAAAGGGGGCAGGAGTCCCCCGGACAGAAGTGGATTAGTCATTTAGTCTGTATTTGCTGTATTGAATGTTGGTGGATTATGGTGAATTTCAGTGGATGTTGGCCGGTATTAATTAGTGTTGGTTGGTATTGATTGGTTTAGCAGCCTGTTGAGTTGTTTGACACCTGACTGATACTTGATTGGTAAATTTTGGGACGTGTGTTCAATTAAATAGCTGTTAGAGATTACTCGCAGATCTTCAACGGTCAGCCCAGGCTGGTTCTGACCTGCTGTATGACACTGCCCGTCTCGGGTCTGACCTGCAGCCAGAGTTGAAAGGATTCAGCGGCCTGCTCTACCAGCATGCCAAGCCCGTCGAGGTTCGACGCTGCTCCCTGCTGTGCCGTCCATTTCAGAAACGCAGTGGGTTCATTTCCATACATCATATCGTAGCAGCAGGTAGCAGGACCAATGGCGATCGGTGAGAGAGGTGGAAGATCACCATGAAGCCCACTCGAGGTTCCATTAATGACCAGATCAAACGGCCCATCCAGCGGGTCTTCGAACGACAGGGCCTGGATAGCGGTCAGCGCGGAAAACTCATCTGCAAGAACCCGTGCTTTCTCCACGGTTCGGTTGATCACGGTGATGGATTCCGGTGCCTGTCCTGCCAGACTGCCGAGTGCACCACGTACTGCGCCGCCCGCGCCCATTATCAGTAGCCGGCGGTTTCCGATCGGGATGCGGTGGTTGACTGTCAGGTCGCGGACCAGACCGATACCGTCGGTATTGTCTCCACACAGGCGTTGCTGCTGGTCCTGATACAGGGTGTTGACTGCCCGGGCCTGACCGGCCCTCTCACTGTGAACCGCAGTCAGACGGTATGCCTGTTCCTTGAATGGCACGGTGATGTTCAGTCCGCTGCCACCGGTCGCGAAGAAAGTCTGCACGAAGTCATCGAAGCGGTCCCCGCTCACCTGTTCGCGGGTATATTGCAACTCGATTCCCACCTGCCTGGCAAACAGCGAGTGAATAAGGGGGGATTTACTGTGACTTACCGGATTGCCGACAACAGCAAAACGTAACACGACGACTCCTGATTAACCGGTTCCTGGCCTGTTGGCTGACTGCTGTCTGACTATTATAGGCCAGTTAACCATTCTGGTGGGCTGACTCGATCGGCTCGAGCCACAGGCGTCCCGCCAAGTCGACTGGCTGAAACAGGAACATGGCCGACACGGTTCAGACCCAGTCCCGGTGCACCAGGTATTCCTTGTACAGGCGCTCTTCTTCGCTGCCAGGTTGGGGGTGCCAGTCATACTCCCAACGTACCACGGGGGGCAGGGACATCAGAATGGACTCGGTGCGTCCAACCCCTGACTGCAGACCGAAAACCGTACCGCGATCAAAGATCAGGTTGAATTCGGCATAGCGGCCGCGCCGGTATTCCTGGAAGTGTTTGTGCGCTTCAGCATAGGGAGTCGCCTTGCGTCGCTCGATTATCGGGACATAGGCATCGGTGTAGGTATAGGCGATATTCTTCACCAAGGCGAAGCTCTGTTCGAAACCCAGCTCATTGAAGTCATCGAAAAACAGGCCGCCGACACCCCTTGGCTCACCACGGTGCTTAAGGTAAAAATACTCGTCACACTCTTTCTTGAAGCGCGGATAAATCTCTTCCCCGAACGGATCGCAGGACTGCTTTGCTACCGAATGCCAATGAATGCAGTCTTCGTCGTACCCGTAATACGGGGTCAGGTCGTAGCCACCACCAAACCACCACACGGGTTCCTCACCTTCCATTTCCGCGACAAACAGACGGAAATTGGCATGGGAAGTAGGGACAAAGGGATTGAGCGGATGAATGACGAGGGAAACACCCATGGCCTGAAAGGCACGGCCCGCCAGTTCCGGTCGGGTTGCCGACGCCGAGGCGGGTAGCGACTTGCCGAATACGTGAGAGAAATTGACGCCACCTTTTTCCAGAACCTGCCCCCCGCTGATGACACGGGTAATGCCGGTTCCCCCGGCTTCACGGTCCCATCGGTCGGTCTGGAACGTGGTACTGCCATCGGTCTGTTCCAGTTTGCTGCAGATGGTATTCTGCAGGTCCAGCAGAAATTCCTTTACCTTCAAGATGTCTTCGGTATTCACTGTCCAGTCCTTCCCTATAGCCTTTCCTTACCTGACCACAACACATGACCGCAACACATGAGGACAACTTAACCACTTTGTGCACGGTTGTTCCGGTCGACCCGTTCTCTCACTTAAGCACTTCTCTGCCCGGGGACAATGTAGCAGAGTCTATCCACAATTTGGGGTGATAATTTTAATCTGGATCGAATTTTCTGTTGTTGTGGCCTGCGACCACTCGCCGGAAACGTCCTCCAGCCTGTTTTAACAGGCCCCGCAATTCCAGCGAAGTTAACACACCGGTGACTTTTCCGATGGGCAGCCCGGAGCGCTCGGTGAGTGAATCCAGAGTACAGGGATCCACTTCCAGAAGCTCGAGGAGCCGCACCTCGTCGCCGTGCAATACCGAGTCAAACCTCTGACTGTCGCGACTGACTTCTGCCGTGGGCAGCCCGGAGTTGCCGGCATCAGCATCCTTGTCCTGCTGACCGCCAACTGCCGGACCGGCAGGAAATTCCGGCACAATCAGTTCCTCCATAATCGCTTCCACGCTGTCCACCAGCTTGGCGCCATTCCTGATCAGCTCATGGCAACCCCTGGAATTACCATTGAACAACGAGCCCGGCACGGCAAAAACTTCCCGATTGGCTTCCAGGGCCAGCCGTGCCGTGATTAACGAGCCGCTGCGGGGAGTTGCTTCAACCACAATCACACCGAGGCTGAGTCCGGCGATCAACCGATTGCGCTGGGGAAAATTCCCTGCCAATGGAGGGGTTCCCAGAGGAAACTCGGAAACCAGGGCGCCCTGTTGCTCTATTTCCGCTGCCAGAGCCCGGTTGCCCGGCGGATAGATCCGGTCGATCCCGGTACCGATAACCGCCAGGGTTTTTCCCGCTGCCGAGAGCGCACCGCGATGGGCCTGACTGTCGATGCCGGCAGCCAGCCCACTGGTAATGCAGAACCCTGCACTGACCAGTTCGCCGGCCAGCCAGCGGGCCACCCGACCGCCATTTTCGCTGGCCTTGCGGCTACCGACCATGGCCAGCTGCGGCCTGGCCAGCAGTGTCAGGTCGCCGGTGACGAATAACAGGGGCGGTGGGCACTCGATCTGTTTCAACAGTGGCGGGTAAGTGTAATCCTCGTAGCACACGAGGCTGTGCCCGGGACTGGCGTCCAGCCAGGCGGCTGCGTCCCGGGCGGGTTTTCTCAGCCGGTCCGCAGGTTCCAGACTGTCCAGAATTACCTGGCGCAGGACGGCATCGAGGTTCAGCGTTTCAGCATCCTCTGTCACTGCCTGATGCAATGCCTGGATGGAGCCGCTTAAGCGGATCAGGCGCGAGTAAGCACTGTGCGGACAGCCTTGCAGATGAAACAACTGCAGATACTGCAGTTGTCGGGAGCTCAGCATACTGATCATCCATGATCATTACTGCAGAATTGACAGAGACCCGCGAAATGCGGGCCTCAAGGTGGAGACTTCAGGGATTGACTACCTGGTCGCCCTGGCGGGCCGGTTCGCTGCTAGTAAGAATCAGGCCATAACTGAGATGATCGAATACCCGGTAAACCAGTACCGTTCCCACTTCCTGGCCCGGCATTTCAACCGTCTCATTGGAAGCAACCGCGAACATTCGTTGCAGGAACGGTTTCTTCTCCCGATCGGTATCGTCCACGATCTGATCACCGATCTGTTTCACAGTAAGCACGTCACCGGTGTTAAGCCCATCCCGGTCACCGACATCCAGCAACACGGTGTCCAGCTGGGAAGCCATGCGCTCGGTATTGGTCATGGCCAGAATACGACCCGAAACCTGACGGGCCGGGGCTCTTGGATAAATCACCGAGTTGAAGCGCTGTTCTTCACCGATCAGCAGCCGATCGCCTACCCGGATGGCTTCCTTACTGCGGATGATCCGCAGCCGCTTGATATCACCGGCTTCCTCACCCACCACCGTGGCAGTGCCAACGGTGAGCAGCTCCAGAGAATTTCTGTTCTGGTTCTGCGGATCAACGAAGCTGTTGACCTGCCGGTAAATTTCGAAACTGGAAACCTGTGCCGGCCAGGTACCCCGTGCGTAGATCTCGTCACCGGTTCCGATTACCAGGCGGTTGCCCTGGGGCGAGACGATGTGCGGCGACTGCTCGTAAGTGGCCTGGTCGACAATTCTGTTACTGGTAAAACTGCTCTGGATATCTTCCAGTGCAATGGCGGGAATTTCGCTGGTCACACCGATTACCCGCATCTGCGGCTCAAGGCGCTGCACCTGCAGATCGCCCCGCTGGGCTACCAGGCGGGCCCGGCCGTTGATGAATTCCACTCTGACCACATCTCCGGCCCGGATATCCCGGTCATCCTGAAGAAACGGCGTGGGCTGCCAGAAATCATCCCAGGATGATGGATCTGCGAGGAACTTGCCGGCAATTTGCCTTATCGTGTCGCCTTCCTTCACGGTATAGCTTTGTGGATAATTACGCACGAATACCGAACTGACCTGCCCGTTTACCGATGCAACCGGAAACAGCAGGCAGCAGAGAACCACGACGGGTAAGAATTTGCTCAAAACAATCTTCATAGCTTGATTTCCACGGGCTGCCGGGCTGATTATCTTAGCAATAAGGTATAATCAGAACCGGTCCCAGTTCACAGAACCAACTTATTAAGGCCAGCCCGGCTGGCGATGAATCGATCATTCCTATGGCTGTTTTAGAAATACTCGAGTTTCCCGATCCGCGGCTTCGGACCGTGGCCTCACCGGTCACCGAGTTCGATGACGATCTGCAAGCCCTGATCGGAGACCTGTTCGAAACCATGTACGAGGCACAGGGTATCGGCCTGGCCGCCACCCAGGTGAATGTGCACAAACGCCTGCTCGTAATAGATTTATCGGAAAATAAAGATAGTCCTCAAGTCTTTATTAATCCAGAATTTGAAGTAATCGACGACGAGGAGACCGAATACGACGAAGGTTGCCTGTCGGTTCCGGGATATTACGAGACTGTGTGCCGACCGAAAGCGATCCGCGTCACGGCTCAGAATATCAATGGCGAGCAATTCGAGCTGGAGGCCACAGGGTTGCTCTCCACCTGTATCCAGCATGAAATCGATCATCTCAATGGCAAGCTGTTTGTGGATTACCTCAGTACGCTGAAACGTAATCGAATCCGGCAGAAGCTGGAAAAAGAACACAAGAAGACTGCCTGATTCATGGGGCCACTTAACCTTGTCTTTGCCGGCACTCCCGAGTTTGCTGCCCGGCATCTGGAATCCCTGCTTGACGGTCCCCATCGCATCCTCGCGGTATACACCCAGCCGGATCGTCGCGCCGGACGGGGCAAGAAACTGGTCCCCGGGCCGGTAAAGACTCTGGCCCTGCAGCATGGAATGCCGGTCCGCCAACCGGTTACCCTTAAAACTGCCGAAGCCCAGCAGGAACTCCGAGATTTCCAGCCGGATCTGCTGGTGGTCGTGGCTTACGGACTGCTACTGCCTGAGGCCGTACTGCAGATACCCCGGCTCGGCTGTATTAATGTACATGCCTCCCTGTTGCCGCGCTGGCGCGGAGCTGCGCCAGTGGAACGTGCCCTGCTGGCCGGCGACCCGGAGACCGGGGTAACCATCATGCAGATGGATGCCGGACTGGATACCGGGGCCATGCTGTTACGTAAAACTGTCCCTATCGAGGCCGACGACACCCGGGTTACCCTGGAACAGAAGCTGGTACGGGCCGGAACTGAAGCATTGCCCTATGCGCTCGATCATCTCGACGAGCTGCAGAGCCGCGGTGAATCGCAGGACGATCGCGACAGTACCTACGCCAGGAAACTGGAGAAAGAGGAAGCCCTCATCGACTGGCGGCTTCCGGCACTACAGATTGATCGTCAGATACGTGCCGGCATCGGTCGACTGCCGGCTTATTGCCTGGCTGACTCGACCCGACTGCGGATCCTCGAGGCCAGCCCCGAACCCTGCCAGGACAATGCGCACCCCGGCGAGATTCTGAGTTTCGACCGGACCGGTATGCGGGTTCGCTGCGGTGAGGGCTGCCTGCAGGTAAGGCGTATTCAGTTACCCGGGAAAAACCCGGTTTCCATTGCCGACCTGTTGAATGCCCGCCAGGATCTGCTCCAGCCTGGACTGCGGCTGGACAGCCCCGGGACCGCCGACTGAATGTCGAGTGGAGCCCGATCCAGAGCGGATTCTGCCAGAATTCTTGGGCAGTTGCTGGCTGGTAAGGGCTCACTGACCAGTCTACTCCCGCAGACCGGTGAGCAACCGGATGCGGCTCTGGTCCAGGAAATGTGTTTCGGCGTGTGCCGGTATTATTTTGCTTTACGGCAACTGATCGATGAACAGCTGAGCAAGCCGTTGCGGGCCAAGGACCGGGACATCGATGGCCTGCTGCTGACCGGGGCCTACCAGATATTCTGCATGCGCATTCCGGACCATGCGGCGGTCAATGAAACCGTGCAGGCTGCAAGCCTGTTAAAAAAGCCCTGGGCCAGGGGGCTGCTGAACGGAGTGCTGCGGAAACTGTCAGCGGCTGAACCCCGATGGCAGCAGTTGCTGGAAACCGGTCCCGAACCGGTTCGACTGCTTCATCCCCAGTGGCTGATTGACCGGATCCGCAGTGACTGGCCAGATCACTGGCAGGACATCCTTGCTGCCGGCAATCTGCGGGCCCCGATGACACTGCGGGTCAATCGCCTGAAGACCTCGGTCGAAGATTATCTTGCCGCCCTCTCAACTGCCGGAATCGCCGCTCACCGGGGGCGGTTCGCGGCTTCCTGCCTGTACCTGGAAGCACCCGGTCCGGTCGATCGCCTGCCCGGATTCCGGGCCGGCCTGTGCAGCGTTCAGGATGAGGCTTCCCAGCTGGTTCCCGGTTTACTGGAGCTGGCCCCCGCGCAACGAGTATTGGATGCCTGTGCGGCCCCTGGTGGGAAAACCGCGCATTGCCTCGAGAGTGAGCCTTCACTTACATCCCTGACTGCGGTGGATATCGATGCCCGACGGGCGCGCAGCATCGAGGAAAACCTGCGCCGTCTGGAGCTGCATGCGGAGCTGAAAGTGGCCGATGCCGCTGACACCGACAGCTGGTGGGACGGCCAGCCCTTTCAACGGATTCTTCTCGATGCGCCCTGTTCAGCCACCGGGGTCATTCGCCGTCACCCGGACATCAAGCTGTTGCGCACCCCCGCCGAAGTGGAGCACCTGGCTGTTCGGCAACAGGAACTGCTCCAGCGTTTGTGGGCATGCCTGGAACCCGGCGGTCTGCTTTTATATACCACCTGCTCACTGCTGAAGCAGGAAAACCAGGCCACCATTGCGCGCTTTCTGGAGCGGACTGCGGACGCTAAACATCAAGCAATCGAAGCCGATTGGGGGTTAGAATGCGAGTTTGGCAGACAGTTGTTTCCGGATCCCGAAGGCAGCGACGGTTTTTATTACGCAGTGATCAGAAAAAGCGGGGCAGCAGGACGGTTTCATGAAAATTATCATTCTCGGCGCTAATCAGGTCGGGTCCACGCTGGCGGAAACGCTCGCCAATGAACGCAACGACATCACCGTGGTGGATTCTGATGTCAATCGGCTGAGAGAACTGAAGGATACCATCGACATCGGCACCATTGCCGGTATGGCCTCCCACCCTGATGTATTGGAACGCGCCGGCGGCGAGGACGCCGATATGATCATCGCGGTTACGGAAAGCGACGAAATCAACATGGTCGCCTGCCGGGTGGCCTATTCCCTGTTTCACACCCCCAAGAAAATCTGCCGGCTGCGTTCCACCGCCTATCTGGTCAGCGACAAGCTGTTGAGTGGTCAGGACGGGATCGCGGTGGATGTGGTAATCAGTCCCGAACACATTGTTTCGGATTACATCAGTCGCCTTATCGACCTGCCAGGGTCGCTGCAGGTACTCGATTTCGCCGATGGCAAAGTACAGCTGGTGGCAGTCAAGGCGCACTACGGCGGCCCCCTGGTCGGCCAGGAAATCCGCCTGCTCAGGCAACATATGCCCTCTGTCGATACCCGCGTGGCGGCAATTTTCCGGCGTGACCGGCCAATTATCCCGGAAGGGTCGACCGTGATCGAAGCCGATGACGAGGTGTTCCTGATCGCCGCCAAGAACGATATCCGCGCTGTAATCAGTGAATTGCGCCGCATGGACAAACCCTACCGGAGAGTGATGATCGCCGGTGGCGGCAATATCGGCCTGCGCCTGGCCGAGGAAATCGAAAAGCGCTACCAGGTCAAAATCATCGAACGCAACAAGGAGCGCTGCGTCTTCCTGTCGGAAACACTGAGCAAGGCCATTGTTCTGAATGGCGAATGCTCTCAGGGCGAACTTCTGGTCGAGGAGAATATCGAGGACACCGATGTATTCCTGGCACTGACCAACGACGATGAAGCCAATATCATGTCCTCACTGCTCGCCAAGCGACTGGGAGCCAGGAAGGTCATGTGTCTGATCAACAATCCTGCTTACGTCGACCTGGTTCAGGGCGGTGAAATCGATATCGCCATCTCGCCCCAACAGGCAACCATAGGCAGCCTGCTCGCCCATGTGCGGCGCGGAGACGTGGTCAATGTGCATTCACTGCGCCGGGGTGCCGCCGAAGCCATGGAAGCCATCGCGCACGGCGACCCCCATTCGTCCAAGGTCGTAGGCCGTGCCATCGAAGAGATCGAACTTCCGGCCGGTGCCACCATCGGCGCTATCGTGAGAGACGAAGAAGTCCTGATAGCTCATGATGATATCGTCGTCGAGTCGGACGATCACGTCATTCTGTTCCTGGTCGATCGCAAGCAGATTCCTGAAGTGGAACGTTTATTCCAGGTAGGTTTTAGCTTCTTTTAAGGGACCGTCTTTCAAGACACTTCCGGGGAACTTGCAATGCAATATCAGCCTGATCTGCTGCCGAAAATCGGGCGTCATTGCCAGGTACCATGCACTTTTCCATCATAGTCAAGATTCTCGGCATCCTGCTGATGCTGTTCAGTTTTTTCAGTAACCTGCCGCCCATGGTCGTGGCCCTGATTTATCGGGAAAACACGTTATTCGAATTTGGCGCACCGCTGCTGATCACTTTTTCCATCGGTCTGATCCTGTTTCTGCTGACCTTCCGTTCGAAGCAGGAACTGCACACCCGTGACGGCTTCCTGGTGGTTGTCCTGTTCTGGACCGTTCTGGGCACCTTCGGTTGTCTTCCCTTCCTGTTTGCTCCGGATCCCATGCTGACCTTCACCGACGCGGTGTTTGAATCTATTTCAGGACTCACCACTACCGGAGCAACGGTCATTACCGGCATCGATGAGCTGCCCAGGTCGATACTGTTTTACCGACAACAGCTGCAATGGCTTGGCGGCATGGGCATAGTCGCACTGGCAGTGGCGGTATTGCCGATGCTGGGCATCGGAGGGATGCAGTTATACCGGGCTGAAATGCCCGGACCGGTCAAAGACAATAAGCTGGTGCCGCGCCTGGCGGAAACTGCCAAGGCTCTCTGGTACATTTATCTCGCCCTGACCCTGGCCTGTGCGCTGGCCTACTGGATGGTGGGAATGAATCTGTTCGATGCCATTACCCACAGTTTCGCCACCATCGCCATTGGCGGTTTCTCCACGCACGATGCCAGCATCGCCTATTTCAATAATCCGGCGGTGGAGCTGGTGGCAGTAGTCTTCATGTTTATTGCCGGAATCAATTTCGCCCTGCATTTTACTGCCTGGAACCGGCGCAGCCTGCGCCAGTATCTGGATGATCCGGAAACCCGATTTTATGTCTTTATCCTGTCACTGATTGCGGTGATCACCATTGTCGTGTTGCGCATCTCCAACACCTATGACCTCGGTGACTCTTTGATAAAAGGCCTGTTTCAGGTGGTGTCCGTGACCACCACCACGGGCTTCACCTCAGCGGACTTCAGTACCTGGCCGACCATTCTGCCGAACCTGTTGCTTTATGGTGCCATCATTGGCGCCTGCGCCGGTTCCACTGGTGGCGGCATCAAGGTGGTCCGCATCCTGCTGATATTTAAACAGGGTCTTCGTGAAGTGCAGCGACTGATTCATCCACGTGCCGAGTTTCCTATCAAGCTGGGCCGGAATGCGGTGTCCAACCGGGTCATGGAAGCGGTCTGGGGATTTTTTTCGGTCTATGTCATGGTGTTCATGACCATGTTGCTGGCTCTGTTGGCCACCGGACTGGATATCGTCACCGCTTTCAGCGCCGTGGGTGCCTGTATCAACAATCTCGGACCCGGCCTGGAAGGCGTTGCTCTTCACTATGGCGACCTGCCCGCCACGGCCAAATGGATACTATGCCTGACCATGCTGATGGGACGCCTGGAAGTGTTCACGCTGCTGGTACTGTTTACCCCGACCTTCTGGCGCAGGTAACAGGCCACCGCGCCTTCCGTTAGGCTGAACAGGTTGGATAAGCCAGGTCGGTTCGCCCTTTCCAGTGGCGGTCAGCGGTACAGCCGGGAGCCATCCGGCCGTCGTTTAAAACGCTTGTATTCCCATTGGTACTGGGCGACCGCTTCCGTTACGCAGCTCTCCACACTCCGGTTCAGACCGGCTACCGAAGCCTGCAGATCGGCGGCGTAAATCTGTGGATCGGCCTCCCGCACTCTGAGACGGAAACCGGCTCCGCGGGGCAGCCGTTCGGCGAAACCACAGAGCACTCTGGCTCCGGTGCGCTGCACCAGCCGGGATACCAGGGTCATGGAAAGGGCCGGTGTCCCGAAAAAAGGAGCAAACTCACCGCCTTCCTCGGTGGGTTCCTGATCGGGCAACAGGCCGACCATTTCTCCCTGATTCAGGGCCTTCAGTAGCTGCGCCACCCCCTGTCGGTTGGTAGGGGTAAGTCTGGCGCGACCGCGGCTGCGGGCGTTCTTTATCATGGTATCGAAATAGAGATTCTTGGGTGGCTGATACATGAATGTGGAGGGGTAGCGTTCGGTGAAGTAGTAGCCGAAGACTTCCCAGTTTCCCAGATGCGGTGCCAGCAGAATTATGCCTTTGTTCTCCGCCCAGGCCCGGGCCATGATCTGTTCACCCTCCACCTCGCGTACCAGCGCCAGGACCCGATCCAGCGGCAGCAGCCAGCATTTACCCATTTCCAGGGCGGTTTTCGCGGTTTCCCGGAGGCTTTGCGCAGCCAGCCTGTTGACTTCAGTTTCGGACAGTTCGGGAAAACAGAGCCGCAGGTTCTGGCGGGTAGTCTGGCGCATCCGGGTGGGACCCACATTCATGGCAGTCCCGAGCAGGCTGGCCACGGCCTGAACGAAACCGAGAGGAAGCCAGGCGCATAGTTGCAACAGGCCTCGGGCCAGCCTGTATCTCCATCGATCGCTTACGTCATGTTTCACTGTTTCTGAATTTCACCGGATTACATCCCGGCCGAATGGAATCACAATTTATCGCTGCAGACAACTTGGCAAACCGTGCCTGCGTTTCCAGCCCCGGCAGTCCGTTGGCTGCGGTATAGATATGTTCAATGGAATCAAGGATAATTGCAGCCCTTTTTTATAGACGGGAGTCTCTCTTTCCTTTAATCGGGCTCCAGGAATTCTGAATGAGCAGTCAGCCAGACCTAAAAACGTTTCAGGGACTTATTCTCGCCTTGCAACAGTACTGGGCGAATTACGGTTGTGTGGTTTTGCAGCCGCTGGATATGGAAGTGGGCGCCGGAACCTTCCATCCGGCCACGTTCCTGCGTTCCATTGGGCCGGAAACCTGGAACACCGCCTACGTACAACCCTGCCGGCGACCGACTGATGGTCGTTATGGGGAGAACCCGAATCGCCTGCAGCATTACTACCAGTTCCAGGTCATCCTCAAGCCGTCTCCGGATAACATCCAGGAACTGTATCTGGCTTCGTTGGAAAGTCTCGGCATCGACACTTCCATTCACGATATCCGGTTTGTCGAGGACAACTGGGAGTCTCCGACACTGGGGGCCTGGGGACTGGGTTGGGAAGTGTGGCTGAACGGCATGGAAGTCACCCAGTTTACCTATTTCCAGCAGGTCGGCGGTCTCGACTGTTTTCCGGTGAGCGGCGAAATCACTTACGGGATTGAGCGCATTGCCATGTACCTGCAGGGCGTGAACAGCATCTACGATATCGTCTGGACCGACGGTCCCAATGGGGTCGTGACATACGGGGACGTGTTTAAACAGAACGAAGTGGAGATGTCCGCCTACAATTTTGAACAGGCGGATACCGCGTTGCTGTTCCGCTGTTTTGATGATTGTGAATCCCAATGTCAGAAACTGATTGAGAATGGCCTGGCCTTGCCGGCCTACGAGCAGGTGCTTAAGGCCTCCCATTATTTCAATCTGCTGGACGCCCGCCAGGCGATTTCGGTCACCGAAAGACAGCGCTTTATTCTTCGGGTCAGAGCGCTTTCCCGTATGGTGGCGGAAGCCTATTACGATAGCCGTAAAAAGCTTGGTTTTCCGCTGGCCCCCGAGTCCCTTCGTAAGGAATTTCTCGAAAACTGACATCTGAGGAACCTCCGGTTCCCTAATTCCAGGTTGCATCGAAGATGGCTGAAAAAGATTTACTGGTTGAAATCGGCACTGAAGAACTGCCCCCGAAAGCGCTCAAGTCGCTGGGCCAAGCATTCCTGGCCGGAATGGAAAGCGGGCTGGCGGCAGCAGGCCTGGCATTCGCGTCAAGCGAGTGGTTCGCCACGCCCAGACGGCTCGCGGTG
The DNA here is from genome assembly GCA_024234395.1 of Pseudomonadales bacterium. Classification (GTDB taxonomy): domain Bacteria; phylum Pseudomonadota; class Gammaproteobacteria; order Pseudomonadales; family Pseudohongiellaceae; genus NORP240. Next base: position 712,392 of record JACKOH010000002.1, on the reverse strand, counting down.
CGAATCAATGGTCTGGCAACTTCCCAGGCCGACCGCGACGTCGAGAAATTCGGTCCCGCCGTTGCTGCGGCGTTTGACAAGGAAGGCAAGCCGACCCGGGCTGCCGAGGGATTTGCCCGCTCCTGCAACGTGGAAGTCAAGGATCTCGAACAGGGTGACAAGGACGGTGTCGTCAAATTGCTGTACCGTTCCCACGTAAAAGGAAGAGACACCGGGGAACTGCTGCAGGATCTGGTTCAGTCTGCCCTCGATAAATTACCGATACCAAAGCGCATGCGTTGGGGAAGTTCTCGGGAAGAATTCGTACGCCCGGTACACTGGATATTGATTCTGTTCGGTGAACAGACGGTCGATGCCACCATCCTCGGCATCAAGGCCGGAGACGTTACCTTCGGTCACCGTTTCCATCATCCGGACAGTCTGACAATCAAATCTCCTGCAGAGTACGCCTCGGTGCTGGAATGCCGCGGTTATGTAATTGCGGATTTCGAATCGCGCAAATCGAAAATACGCGATCTGGTTCAGGCGCAGGCCACGGAACATTCGGCCAACGTGGTAATAGATGCGGCGTTGCTGGATGAAGTGGCCAGCCTGGTGGAATGGCCGGTAGCATTGACCGGAGATTTTGACCAGCGCTTTCTCGAGGTACCGAAGGAGGCTCTGGTTTCTTCGCTGACCTCCCACCAGAAATGCTTTTACCTGGTCGGGGACAACGGGGATCTGCTTCCTCACTTTATTGCCGTCAGCAATCTCGAGAGCAGGGATCCCTCAAAGGTGATCGAAGGGAACGAAAGGGTGATCCGTCCCAGACTGGCGGACGCGGATTTCTTTTTTCAGACCGACCGCAGGGAAACCCTGGAAAGTCGCCGCGAACGTCTTAAACAGATCGTTTTTCAGCAACAGTTGGGCACCGTCTACGAGAAATCCGCGCGGGTGGCCAGCCTTGCCAGACTGATCGCGAAACAGGTGGGTGGAAAATCCGATGCCTGCGAACGGGCTGCGCAACTCGGCAAGTGCGACCTGGTCACCAACATGGTCGGGGAGTTTGCGGAACTGCAGGGCATCATGGGTTATTACTATGCCCTGCACGACGGGGAGGATCCGGAAGTCGCCGCGGCACTGAACGAACAGTACATGCCCCGGCATGCCGGTGACAACCTGCCGGAATCGTTAACCGGCAGCATTGTTTCCCTGGCGGAAAAAATCGATACCGTAGCGGGACTGTTTGTAATCGGTCAACCGCCAACCGGGTCGAAAGACCCGTTCGCCCTGCGCCGTGCGGCGATCGGTATCCTGAGAATACTGGTGGAAAAAAAGCTGGATCTCGATCTGAAAGACTGCATCGACTCCGCAGTAGAGAATTTCGCATTCCTGAAACCGGCTGCGGAAGTAAATCGGCAGATTCTCGATTTCTTTCTGGAACGGTTCCGCTTCTGGTACCAGGACAAGGGTATAGCCACCGATGTGTATCAATCGGTGCTGGCGGTACAACCGACAAATCCGCTGGACTTCGATAGCCGTATTCTGGCGGTAAACCATTTTCGCTCTCTCGACGAAGCGAAGGCTCTTACTAGTGCCAACAAGCGGGTGGCCAACATCCTCAAGGATGTCGATGCCAGCGTTTCCGATTCAGCAATCGATTCGGCCCTGTTTCTTGAACCGGCCGAAAAAGAACTGGCCGATGTACTTGATTCTAAAGAATTAGAAGTGGCGCCATATTTCGATGCGAGAAACTATAGGAAAGGTCTGGAAGAACTGGCAGCACTGAAGGAGCCGGTGGACAGATTCTTTGATGATGTCATGGTGATGGTCGACGATGCCCCACTACGAGATAATCGACTTGCACTGCTGGCGCACTTGAGGAAATTATTCCTGCGGGTCGCGGACATTTCCTACCTGCACGACGCCTGATCGACAGGACCAGACCGTAAATTAGGTATAGCTCAAGAGCCGGGACTGAGTGTGTGAAACTGGTGATTCTGGACCGGGATGGTGTGATCAATCAGGACTCTGATGATTATATCAAGTCCCCCGAAGAGTGGATTCCGATTGAGCGAAGCCTGGCTGCAATTGCAGCTCTGAGCCAGGCCGGTTTCCGGGTGGCGGTGGCAACCAATCAGTCCGGTATTGCCAGAGGCCTGTTCGACAGCTATACCCTGGCCCGTATCCATCAGAAAATGTGCAGTCTGACAGAGCGGGCCGGTGGTGTTGTAGACGCCGTGTTCTATTGTCCACATGGCCCCGACGAAGGCTGTCACTGCCGAAAACCCGAACCGGGTCTGCTTGAGGAGATCTCCCGGGAGTTCGACGTGCCGCTACAGGGCGTCCCCTTCGTGGGAGACAGTCTGAAGGATCTTCAGGTTGCTAAGACCAGCGGCTGTATTCCATTTCTGGTCCTTACCGGGAAGGGGGAACAGACTCGCGCCTCCTGCAGTGAAAAGGACTTGCTGGGTGTTCAGATAGTCGACGATCTACATGAAGCGGTAAAGCGAATTCTATCTCTGCAGTTGCAATGAAAAAACTGACATTATTTCTCAGATCCCTGTTGTTCTACGTCGGGTATGTAGTGGTAACGCTGACCCTGGCGGTCATCTCCCTGGCAGTGGTCTGGTTTCTTCCTGAGTCGAAGCAACATCTCTTTCATAAATTGTGGTGCTGGCTGATGCTCGGCTGGCTGCGAATCTGTTGTGGCATTCGCTATGAAGTCACAGGACTGGAAAATGTCCCTTCGGAACCGGTAGTCGTGCTCGCCAATCACCAGAGTGAATGGGAAACAATGTTCCTGTATCGGCACTTGGCGCCAATCTGTCCGATACTCAAGAAGGAATTGCTGGAGATACCGGTGTATGGCTGGGCCATGCGCCTGGTAAAACCAATTGCCATCGACCGCAGTAAACGTCATGAAGCCAGCCGCTCAATTCTGGTTCAGGGTCGGGACCGACTTGAAAGTGGCAGGTCGGTTTTTATTTTCCCGGAAGGAACCCGCGCACTGCCGGGCCAGGTTAAATCCTTTTCTCGCAGCGGTGCCAAGCTGGCAATCTCAGCCGCGGTACCGATTCTGCCGATAGCACACGATTCCGGACAATGCTGGCCGGCGCATAAATTTCTGAAGCAGCCGGGAACTGTCCATGTTCAGATCGGCCTGCCGCTGGCTTCCGGCCAGGACGATGCTTCAGCTCTCACCGCCAGAGTTGAGCAATGGGTCCGGCAACAGGTCGTAGGTGAAAGAGCTGAGAGCTGAAGTTGCGGCAGAAAAGCTGGCGGCAACCGCTCAGATGTCCAGGTTTTCCACCGACAAAGCATTAGCTTCGATAAACTCACGTCGCGGATCCACCTGGTCACCCATCAACGTGGTAAACAACTGATCGGCGCCGATGGCGTCGTCGATGGTCACCTGTAGCATGCGACGATTTTCCGGATCCATGGTGGTTTCCCACAATTGTTCCGGGTTCATTTCTCCCAGTCCTTTATAGCGTTGCAGGTAGTGACCCTTCATGGCATCCGAAATCAACCACTTGATGGCCTGATCAAAATTCGCCACTTCGTGAGTTTTTTCGCCCCGTTGCACATAGGCGCCGGATTCCAGTAAACCTTCCAGGGTATTTCCCAGCCGCGTCAGGGCCCGGTATTCTCCCGAGCCGAAAAAATCCCTGCTGAAAGTAAAAGTTCTTTTCAATCCATGCAGGCTCAACATGGCTTCCGGCAGAAATACGTGTCGCTCCCTGTCATGCTTGACTCCCAGCTTATAGTAAGCGCTTACCTCCGGGTGGCGTTCGGCGAGTACCACAGCGAGTTTATCAACCCAGCTGCGGGCACTGGATTCGTCTGTCAACAGATCGTCACTGATCGACGGGGTATATATCATCGATTCCAGGATTTCAGCCGGATAAAATCGGCCCAGTCTGCTGATTATCGCGTGGGCATGGTTGTATTCCTTAACAATGGATTCCAGCGAATCCCCCGATATTGGTGGGGAGTCTTTACTTATGTACAGGCTGGCACCATCCAGTGCCACCTGGGTCTGATAGGCGGCCAGCTCGGCATCGTCCTTCAGGTACTGCTCCTGTTTACCTTTACGAACTTTGTAAAGTGGTGGTTGCGCGATGTAGACATGGCCTCTTTCCACCAGCTCCCGCATTTGCCGGAAAAAGAATGTCAGTAACAGGGTCCGAATATGAGACCCATCGACATCCGCGTCAGTCATGATAATGATCCGGTGATAGCGCAGATTGTTGGGATTGAAATCCTCATTACCGATTCCACAGCCCAGTGCTTTGATCAGGGTCCCGATTTCCGCTGAGCCGAGCATTTTGTCGAAGCGGGCTTTCTCGACATTGAGGATTTTTCCTTTCAATGGCAGAACCGCCTGATACTTTCGGCTGCGGCCCTGTTTGGCAGACCCACCCGCAGAATCACCCTCCACGATATAAATCTCGGAAAGTGAAGGATCCTTTTCCTGGCAATCTGCCAGTTTTCCTGGCAGTCCGGCTACATCCAGCGCCCCTTTTCTGCGGGTCATTTCTCGTGCCTTACGCGCCGCTTCCCGAGCCCGTGCCGCTTCAATGATCTTGCCGACAATCAGCTTGGCTTCCTGCGGATTTTCCAACAGATAATCTGTCAGATGACTGGTCATCTCCTGTTCAACGACAGCTTTAACCTCTGAGGAAACCAGCTTGTCCTTGGTTTGCGAGGAGAACTTCGGATCGGGAACCTTAACTGAAATGACTGCGGTGAGTCCTTCCCGGGCATCGTCCCCTGTGGTACTGACTTCCTTGCCTTTTCTCGAAGTCATTTCCTTATCGATATAATTGTTCAGAACCCGTGTCATTGCCGCTCGAAAACCGGCCAGGTGGGTACCCCCATCCCGCTGCGGGATATTGTTGGTGTAAGCGAAAATATTTTCCTGATAGGAATCGTTCCATTGCAGAGCCACTTCGACAGTGATGCCATCTTCCTGCCGCTCGGAACTGAAATAAAACATTTTGTTGACGGTGTTCTTATTGGTATTGAGATAGGTAATAAACGCCTTCAAACCACCGTCGTATTTATAAAGGTCTGTTTTACCGGTTCTTTCGTCAGTGAGGCGAATGGCGACTCCGGCATTGAGGAAGGCCAGCTCGCGCAGCTTTTTGGCCAGGATATCGTAGTGAAACTCAACATTGGAAAAGGTGTCACGGGAGGGCTTGAAGGTACATTCGGTGCCGGTACCCTCGGTTTCTCCAATCACCGCCAATGGTGCCTGAGGAACACCATGTCGATAAATCTGCTCGTGAACCTGACCATCCCGGCGGATTGTAAGCGTCAGTTCTTCCGACAGGGCATTGACCACGGAAACCCCTACACCATGCAAACCCCCTGACACCTTGTAACTGTTGTCATCAAATTTGCCTCCAGCATGAAGTACCGTCATGATGACTTCGGCTGCCGACACCCCTTCTTTATGCATTTCCGTCGGAATGCCCCGGCCGTTGTCTGCGACAGTTACCGACTCTCCGACATGGATGGTGACATTGATTTCATTGCAATAACCGGCCAGCGCTTCATCTATCGAGTTATCGACCAGCTCGAATACCATGTGGTGAAGTCCGGTGCCATCGTCGGTATCCCCGATATACATGCCCGGTCTTTTTCGAACAGCATCCAGGCCCTTTAGAACCTTGATACTCTCCGAGTTGTAATTCGATTCTTTGCTCATTCGATACCCCGAAAACTGATATAAATTCAACGACTAATTTTACCATGTTCCACGTGAAACTTTGTTATCGATGCACTCCAATCCAGGGAATTTTTCAAGGTCGAGTCTTCGACACAGGTGAGGAAAACCTGCCCTTCGAGTTTCTGAAGAAACCGGCAGATACGACTCCTGTTCTCCTCATCCAGCTCTGCTGGCAGGTCATCCACCAGAAAGATGCAGCGTCTGCTTTCCATTGCTGACTGAATAACACCCTGAGTCAGCTTCAGAGCACTCACCAGCATTTTCTGTTGGCCTCGGGACAGCACTTCCGCCGCCAGAATACCTCCCTGTCGAACTATAATATCGGCACGATGAGGCCCGCCCTGTGTCGTGCCGTAGCGGACATCCAGTTTTTCATTCCTTTCCAGGATCTCCAGTAGCTCCTGATTCATATCCCAGCCACGGCGATACTGCAGCGTGATGCCTTCCAGCTCTGTGAGTTCGCTTAAAACCCGAGTAAATACGGGTTCAAACTCCTGGAAATAACGGCACCTTGACTGATCCACCAACGCCGACTCCCTGGCCAGTTCTACATTCCAGGCCTTAAGCTGGCCACGGTCCAATGGGACGGACTTCAGCAGGGCATTCCGGTTGGCAATACATTTGCGGCTGTTTCGCCAGGCGTCGATAAACCCAGGTTCCACGTGGAACACTCCCCAATCAAGAAATCGACGTCGTTCACCAGGGCTGCCCTCAAGCAAGCGAAAGGTATTGGAATCGAGTACCTGAACCGGCAGCAGCCTGGCGGTGGCTACCCAGTTCTGCTGCTTGTGTCCCTGAAGTTTAAGGACTGGCTTCTGTTGCCTGAATTTCTGTAACCCGACGCTGACCCCGCCGGAGAGCTCGGCGAACACGGTAAACTCTCCACTACCCTGCTTGATGAGGGGAGCAGTCTTGGTACTTCGAAAAGATTTACCTGTAGCCAGTACGTAAATGGATTCCAACAGACTGGTCTTGCCACTCCCGTTGGCACCGAAAATCAGGTTGACCCGTTCATCTGCCGGTAGTGAAAGCTTTTCAATATTTCGAAACTGGCTGAGCTCAAGGCGCTTGATTGTGGACATGCCGTCTGGCCTGGGAAGGCGATGGAGCTGCCCGATCTGCCGATCGGACTGCGCACACAAAAGAGAGAATGGTTACCCGGGTCAACCGGAAAAGCCAACCCGGTATTGGAGTTGACGGGAATAGGATCTAAAGCCTCATTGGCATAACCACGTAGAGTGCTTCAGCCGTTTCGCTGTCCTCGGCTTCCAACAGCGCACTGCTGTTGGCATCCGACAGGATAATTCTCACCCTGGAGCTGTTAAGCGCGGTCAACACATCGATCAGGTAACTGACATTGAAACCGATTTCCATGGAATCACCCTCGTAATCCACAGAGACCGCTTCCTCCGCTTCTTCCTGTTCCGGATTATTCGCCAGAATCTTAAGCTCTCCGGAACCCAGAATCAGCCGCACGCCGCGGTATTTCTCATTAGACAGAATGGAAACCCGCGAGAATGCCTGTCGGAGTTCCTTTCTGTCACCGATGACATTCTTATCCCCACCTTTGGGAAGTACCCGGTTGTAGTCCGGAAATTTTCCGTCCACCAGCTTGGAGGTGAAAGTATAGTCCAGCATTCGGGCCCGAATATGATTGCTGCCGAACATCAGCGTCAATTCCCCGGCTCCCTCACTGATCAGCCGGGCCAGCTCCATGATTCCCTTCCTGGGCAGAATCAGTTGCTGAGTCCCGCTGGTTTCGTTGCTGGTGGACAGCGTTTGCATGGCCAGGCGATGTCCATCGGTAGCAACTACGCGCAAATACTCGGGTGCCACTTCAAACAACATCCCGTTCAGGTAATAACGAACGTCCTGCTGTGCCATGGCAAAACTGGTGCTATCGAGCAGCTCCTTCAGTTTCTGTTGCTCGATGGTGACCGAGGAGGTTCCCTTTTCATCTTCTATGGTCGGAAACTCCGAAGCCGGAAGTGTGGCCAGCGTAAAGCGACTGCGCCCGGACTTGATCACGACCTTGTCGTCCGACTGGGAAAAATCCAGAGTCGATCCATCGGCAAGGGATTTGCAGATATCGACCAGCTTTCGAGCCGGCACGGTCACTGCGCCCGACTCGCCTCCCGGCTCCACAGAAACCCGGCCGATGAGTTCGACTTCCAGGTCAGTGCCTGTAAGGGATAACTCCTGATCCTTGAGAATCACTAAAATGTTGGATAGTACCGGCAGGGTTTGACGTCTCTCGACTACACCACTGACCAGTTGAAGGGGTTTGAGTAAAGCATCCCTTGAAACGGTGAATCGCATGTTTTTTCTCTTTTACCTGAATTACTGAAACTCGTGTATTGATTATCCGGACAGCGAACGCAACAGATTGTTGTAATCTTCCTCGATATCCGACGTGGTTTGTCTGAGTTTGCTGATTTGACGGCAGGCATGTAACACTGTCGTGTGGTCCCGTCCCCCAAAAGCGTCGCCGATTTCAGGAAGGCTGTGGTTGGTCAGTTCCTTGGATAATGACATGGCTACCTGTCTTGGCCTGGCTACCGAACGATTCCGCCTTTTTGACAACATATCACCCATTTTTATCTTATAGTACTCGGCGACAGATCGCTGTATGTTGTCAATTGAGACCATCTTGTCCTGTAGCGCAAACAAATCCTTCAAGGCCTCTTTGATCAGTTCCAGGTCAATGACTCTGCCCACGAAGCTGGCATGTGCGACAACCTTTTTCAGTGCACCTTCCAGTTCCCGGACATTGGAACGCAGCCGCTGGGCGATATACATGGCCGCATCACTGGGCAGGTCCACTCCGGCCAGATTGGCCTTCTTGATCAGAATCGCGGCCCGGGTTTCCAGCTCCGGAGGTTCCACCGCCACCGTCAGACCCCACCCGAACCTGGACTTGAGTCTTTCCTCCAAGCCATTGATTTCCTTATGAAATCTATCACAGGTCAAAATTATCTGCTGACCACCTTCCAGCAGCGCGTTGAAAGTATGGAAAAACTCCTCCTGTGACCGTTCCTTACCGGCAAAAAACTGAATATCGTCAATTAACAGCGCATCAACTGACCGGTAATAGCGCTTGAATTCATTAATCGCATTCAATTGCAGTGCCGTTACCATGGTCGCCACAAAGGTTTCTGAATGCAGATAGACGATCTTGGCATCCGGCTTTCTCTGTAACAGGTAATTCCCGATAGCGTGCATAAGGTGGGTTTTGCCCAGTCCCACGCCGCCGTAGATGAACAACGGGTTATAGGCATTACCCGGATTTTCCGCCACCTGCAACGCGGCCGCCCTGGCCAGCTGATTGGACTTGCCGACAATGAAGTTGTCGAACGTACTGTCGAAGTTCAGTTTGCTCTTGTGACTTATTTTACCGGCTATCAATGTCTCGCGACTGGATCTACGCTGCTCCTTCGCGGCCTGCGCCGGGGGCTGTGCGGTAATCCCCGCTGACTCTGACTTCCTGGATAGTGCGCCGGGCCGGGTTACTGCAAGTCCTGAAACTTCACGGCCTGAATGTTCCGAAACTTCCCTGCCGTCCGATGCCTGGTAAGAATCTGTGGCCTGCTCAGCCGCCAGACGCTGATCCGATATTACAACTGCGATGTGTTTCTGTTCGCTTTCTCTCTTCAACAGTTCTTCAATGCGTTTTTTGTATTTTTCCTCGACCCAATCCCTGACAAACCGGTTGGGTGCAATCAGGTAGACGGATTGCGCTGTTCCCTCGAACTTGAGGGGTCTGATCCAGGTATTGAACTGTTGAAGGGGAAGCTCTTCTTTAAGCGTGTCTACGCAACTCTGCCAATTGAATGCCAGCACCTATGCTTTCCCCAATAGTGTTCTACAACGTGTTTTTATAATGGATCGCCCGATCACAAGGGAATACCGTGACAGCCTGCCCCAAAGCAGCTCCCGTGATCAGAAGGTTCCATTCGTTTGAAGGACGCTAATTCTACCCCAGCAGAAAAAATGTTATCCACAGCGAGGAGCCAACATTTACATTTTTTTTACTTTTTTTTTATTCTTTTTTATCAACAAGTTATAAGAGTTTTTCTAAAAACCCTCGGAAATTTAAGCGTCAAAAAAGTTTTCTACACCGGAATTTCACAGGGTTGATATCCTGTGGATAACTTGTAATTAGCATGACCATAACAGCGCCGGACACCGAACCTCTTATCGGTCCGTAAATCGGCACTGGCCATTGCATATCAGGCCTAAAACCTCTAGAATTCGCGCTCTTTTTTACCGAGGTTTGCAGCCTGGTTATAAAGGAATCTCGTTACGCCAGCGAAATTAGTTTACAGTATTTGATCCGCTGGCCTTAAAACGACTTACTGGAATTCAGACACATGAAGCGTACATTTCAACCCAGCGTAATCAAGCGGGCAAGAACTCACGGTTTCCGCGCCCGTATGGCCACCAAAGGCGGCAGGCTCGTTATCAAGCGACGACGCGCCAGAGGCCGGGCCCGTCTGTCGGCTTGATAATCCTGTAGAGAATTTCTACAGGATCGACTACTTGTGCCCGGCTCAGGCTTCCCCAGAAAGCTAAGACTGACGGAAGCCGGGCAGTTCAAAGCGGTTTTCGACCGGGCGCAGTTCAAAGTTTCCAATCGCTACCTGCTGATTCTGGCACGGGAAAACCAACTGGAACAGGGCAGGCTGGGCCTGGTAATCGGCAAAAAACACCTGCCAAAAGCCGTGCAGCGGAATCGAATCAAGCGTCTGCTCAGGACTTCGTTTCGACTGAATCAGGATTTGCTCCTCGGGCTGGACATGGTTATTCTTGCGCGCAGCAACATGAATGCGCTGGACAATCAGCAGATTCATAACGACGTTCAGCGACTCTGGCTGGACCTGGTTAAGAAATCCAAAGCAAGCCAAAGCAAGAACGCATGATCGGACGCCCAAACAATGCTGCGCCGGGAATCCTTCGATGATCACCAGACTCGTCATTAACCTGATTTCCCTTTACCAGGTCAGCCTGAGTACTCTCTTCGGTTCCCGCTGTCGTTTCTATCCCAGCTGTTCCCAGTACACCAAGGAAGCGATCCAGATCCACGGTCTGGGTAAAGGGGCGGTCCTGGGAACACGACGCATCGCCCGCTGCCACCCCTGGCATGAAGGGGGGTTCGATCCAGTTCCAGGTTCCCAGCCTGGTGAACAGAAATCAGTCTCTGAGAAATAATAGTCACCATGGACCTACCCAGATTCTTTCTTTACGCTGCGCTCGCCGTAGTTTCCTATTTGATGTTACTGGCCTGGAACGAGGACTATCCCAAGCTGGCTCCGGAATCTGCTACCCAACAGACAGTCAACCAGATCGCTGCCCCGGCGAGTCTGCCGGATTCAACGGCCCAGTCTATAACTCAGACGGATCTTCCCACGGAAATTCCTGCTACCCCCGCCCAATCCCCGGCGCAATCTGCCGTCACCGGGGAGTTACCGGCATCTACACCCGGAAGTCAGGCCAACCGATCCAATCTTATTTCGGTAACCACCGATGCCCTGCGGCTGGATATCGATCTTACCGGCGGTGATATAGTACGTTTATCGCTGCCTGAATACCTTCGCGAGTTGGATACCCCAGACCAGCCGTTTGTCCTGCTCGATAATTCCCCGTCGCGAAGTTATATCGCTCAGTCCGGCCTGATCGGCACTGATGGCATCGACTCCCCCAACCGGGCCAGTTATCAGAGTACTCAGACCAGTTATACACTCGCCACCGGACATGATTCGCTGAATGTGGACCTGACCACCACAACCGATAACGGTGTGACGGTAGTAAAGCGTTTCAGTTTTGAACGTGGCAGCCATGTCATCGATATCACCTACCAGGTCACCAACAACAGCGACAGTCCCTGGCAGGCCAACCTGTTCGGACAGATTAAACGGGACGGCTTTGCTGACCCCAGCGATGCCGGCGGTATTTCACGTACCTTCCTTGGCTTTGCCGCCACCTCTGAAGATGACCCTTACATCAAGATCGAGTTTGAAGATATCGATGAAGGAACCGAACCGATTTCCATGACCGGCGGCTGGATTGCCTTCAGCCAGCACTACTTCCTCTCCGCCTGGATTCCGGATCAGTCCGAGGAAAATCGGTTTACCACCCGCAAAAACCCGAACAACCAGTATATCGGTGATTTTGTCGGCCCCGCGTTTACCGTTGCACCGGGGGCAACAGCCAGTGAATCAGCCCGGTTCTACGCCGGTCCGACCAATCAGAATCTGCTCGCCGATCTGGCTCCCAACCTGAACCTGACCATCGATTACGGCATTCTCTGGTTCCTGGCGTCGCCAATCTACTGGCTGCTCACTCATATTGAGCCGGTAGTCGGTAATTACGGTGTCGCGATTATTCTCCTGACCATGCTGGTAAAAGGCATTTTCTACAAGCTGTCCGAAACCCAGTACAAGTCCATGGCCGGCATGCGCCGTATCATGCCCAAGGTGCAGCAGTTGAAAGAGTCCTACGGTGACGACAAGGTCAAACTGCAGAAAGCCACCATGGAACTGTATAAAAAGGAGAAGATCAATCCGTTCGGAGGCTGTCTGCCGATGCTGGTGCAGATGCCGGTCTTCATCTCCCTGTACTGGATGTTGATGCGCAGTGTCGAGCTGCGCCATGCCCCCTTCTTCCTCTGGATTAACGACCTGTCGGTGATGGATCCCTATTTCGTGCTGCCCCTGTTGATGGGCGCATCGATGTATCTGCAGACCAGCCTCAGCCCGGCTCCGGGTGACCCAATGCAGGCCAAGGTGATGAAGTTCATGCCGGTGATGATGACAGTATTTTTTCTCTGGTTCCCCGCCGGCCTGGTCCTTTACTGGCTGTCCAACAGCCTGCTGGGAATTCTCCAGCAGTGGTATATCACCCGGAAAATAGAAGCCTCTTATTCTTCTGGCAAGTCCTGAACCGCGCACAGTGGTGCGGGTGATCTTTAGTAATGACGATCACTGATACCGATACCATCGCCGCTATCGCCACGCCTCCGGGGCGAAGCGGTGTCGGTATCGTCAGGGTTTCCGGCCCGCTGTGCACGGGCATTGCCAGGCAGATTCTGGGCTTCGACCCGCCTCCCAGAAAAGCCTGCTATAGCGAATTTCTCGCCAATAACTCCGTCATCGACAAAGGCATCGCACTTTACTTTCAGGCTCCCAATTCATTTACCGGTGAAGATGTCCTGGAACTGCAGGGCCACGGTGGCGTATTTGTTCTCAATGACCTGCTCAAGGCCACCCTGGATCTCGGTTGCAGGATCGCCAGGCCGGGAGAGTTTTCAGAACGGGCGTTCCTTAATGGAAAAATGGATCTCACCCAGGTGGAGGCGATTTCGGACCTGATTAACGCCAGTACCGAACAGGCTGCCAGATCTGCTGTCAGAACCCTGGAAGGCGCTTTTTCCGACCGCATCAATGAACTGGTCTCCGCTATCACCGAGCTGCGCATCTTTCTGGAGGCAGCCATAGATTTCAGCGACGAGGATATCGACTTTATCGAGGACGGGAAGACTGTTGAAAAACTGCACCACATCATTGAGCGGACCGAAGCGGTATTCAAACAGGCCCGGTTGGGGACCATACTTCAGGAAGGGATCAAGGTGGCTATTGCCGGCCGTCCCAATGCCGGCAAGTCCAGCCTGCTCAACGCTTTGTCGGGAAGGGACTCGGCTATCGTAACGGCAATCCCGGGCACCACCAGAGACACGCTGCGGGAACTGATAGATATCGATGGAATACCGACCCACATTATCGACACGGCGGGGTTGCGAAACAGTGACGACGTGGTCGAACAGGAAGGCGTAAAGCGGGCCCGGGCGGTAATCGAGGAGGCGGATCTGGTGTTGCTGGTAATCGACAGTCAGTCCCTGGCGTGCAATGACAATCATCTTGAAAGTTTGTTTCAGGAAACCCGGCTGCCGGAATCGGTACTGATCAACAACCGCTTGCTGGTGATTTTCAACAAGACCGACCTGTTGGCTGACCGGCAGTTTCAGCTGCCCGGCCAGGTGACTGTTTCCGGTTCAATCGTCGATGCCGTCCCGGTATCTGCGAAAACCGGCGCCGGTCTGGAATCACTCAGGGAAAAACTGAAATCAGCAGTCGGTTATTCCACCAGTGAAGAGGGCAGCTTCATGGCCCGCGAACGCCAGTTGCAGGCGCTGGGCAGGGCCCGGGAGTTCCTGGATTCTGCTCTGCTGCAACTGCAGGCCCGCAATCATCTGGAACTGGTCGCGGAGGATCTGCGCCAGGCCCAGCAAAATCTCGGTGAAATCACCGGGCAGGTTACCAGCGACGAACTGCTGGGACAGATCTTCTCCAGCTTCTGCATAGGTAAATAGGTAAATAGCTAAATAGTTCAGGCTGCCCACAGCTTTTCCATAGGCTGCTGATGTGTTGTTACCAAACTTGATAAGCTGTTGATGAAGTCGATAGTTCTGTGAGCCGATCTCTGGATGGAATCGGGACAAAAAGTACGGTTTCCAAGGCGCTTAAATTGTCCACAATTCATACCGGCTCCCGGGGCCCCTTAACCAGAACTTATCAACCTGCTTAACCAATCGTTAACTGGTTGAAATCAGGTCTGTTAACCTGGTTATCTACAGAAACAGGCGAGTCCAATAACAACAACATCTATCATCTACTCTATCTCTCTTAATTAAAAACTATTTATTAATTACCGTTACAATCACTAAAACCTGGTTCTGGGAAAAACTCAGGCCTGCATTCGGTCTTACTGAGGTTGCCAGCTACCCGGTAAGGCGTATACTTACCGGCCCTGTAATCGCTAACTGTCGAATACCATGGATTTTCAGACCACATACGATGTCATCGTCGTCGGCGGCGGACACGCTGGAACTGAAGCCGCGCTGGCTGCTGCGCGAGCCGGTGTCAGGACCCTGCTGGTGACGCATAACATCGAAACCCTGGGCCAGATGTCCTGCAACCCGGCTATTGGCGGTATCGGCAAGAGCCACCTGGTTAGGGAAATCGATGCTCTGGGTGGAGCCATGGCCCGGGCAACCGACCGGGCGGGCATCCAGTTCCGGGTTCTCAATGCCAGCAAAGGACCGGCAGTCAGGGCCACGCGGGCGCAGGCGGACCGGGTTCTGTACAAGGCCGCCATCAGGCAGATCCTCGAAAACCAGCCGCATCTGGAAATATTCCAGCAGGCTGTGGATGACCTGTTGCTGGAGGGAACCCGGGTTGCCGGTGTGGTTACCCAGATGGGGTTGCACATCAAAGCCCGTAAAGTGGTCCTGACCACAGGAACGTTTCTCGGTGGGCGGATCCACATCGGCATGCAGAACACGTCCGGTGGACGGGCCGGAGATCCACCCGCCATTGCGCTGGCGCAACGACTGCGGGAATTACCGTTCCGGGTCGAACGACTGAAAACTGGAACGCCACCCAGAATCGACGCCAGAAGCGTGGATTTTTCCGTGATGACCATCCAGCATGGGGATATGCCGGTCCCGGTAATGTCGTTTCTCGGCAATGAACAGGATCATCCCCGCCAGGTGGCCTGTTACATCACCGCCACTAATGAAAGCTGCCACCAAATCATACGTGGTGGGCTGGATCGTTCCCCCATGTACGCCGGGGTTATCGAAGGGATCGGACCCCGTTACTGTCCCTCCATCGAAGACAAGGTCATGCGCTTCGCAGACAAGTCGTCGCACCAGGTGTTTGTTGAACCCGAAGGGTTGAACACTCATGAGCTTTATCCCAACGGGATTTCCACCAGCCTGCCCTATGACGTACAGGTAGCCCTGGTGCGACAGATCCGCGGCTTTGAGAACGCTCATATCACCCGGCCGGGGTACGCTATCGAATACGACTTTTTCGATCCCCGTGACCTGCATTATTCCCTGGAGACTCGGTTTATCGAGGGGCTCTATTTTGCCGGCCAGATCAATGGCACGACCGGCTATGAAGAAGCTGCCGCCCAGGGATTGCTGGCCGGTATCAATGCGGCACTGGCGGTGCAGGATCGCGAGGCCTGGTGCCCACGCCGGGATCAGGCTTACCTTGGGGTACTGGTTGATGACCTGATCACCATGGGTACCAACGAGCCATATCGCATGTTTACCAGCCGCGCCGAATACCGGTTAACCCTGCGCGAGGACAATGCCGATCTGCGCCTTACCGAAACCGGCCGGCAACTGGGGCTGGTGGAAGACGACCGCTGGCAGGCATTCTGCAGCAAACGCGAAGCCGTGGAACGGGAACTGGGCCGACTGCGCAGTACCTGGATACAACCGGGTTCAGCTGCTGCCGAGGCTGTGAATCCGATGCTGGAAAAACCGCTGAGTCGTGAATACAGCCTGGCCGACCTGCTGGTACGGCCGGGTGTCGAGTATCGCTCGCTGCAGGCTTCACTGGGTGAAACCCACGCGCCCTGGGCCGATCAGGAACAGGTTGCCCAGCAGGTGGAAATTCAGATCAAGTATCAGGGTTATATCGATCGCCAGCAGGATGAGATCGAAAAGCTGAAACGACAGGAAGATACCCGTCTGCCAGCCGATTTCGACTATCGTCAGATGCAGGGGTTGTCAAATGAACTCAAACAGAAACTTGAAGCGGCGCGCCCGGAAAATATCGGCAGGGCTGCCAGGATTCCCGGCATGACCCCGGCTGCGATTTCCCTGTTGCTGATCTACCTGAAAAAATACCAGACGGTTAATAAGAAAGTCAGCTGAGGGGGATGGAACGCTGACTGGCCTGCCTATACAGCAGCAGTTGCAATCCGGCATACGCCGTCTTGGGCTGGAGCCCACTCCGGCCCGGATAGAAGCCCTGGATTCGTACCTGACTTTGCTGCAGAAATGGAATCGCAGTTTCAACCTCAGCGGGGTAAAGGATCTTCCCCGGATGGTGGAACGGCACATTCTTGACAGCCTCGCCGTGCTGCCCTACCTGCACGGATCCACGGTGCTGGATATCGGCTCCGGTGCCGGGTTGCCCGGAATCCCACTGGCTATCTTCAATCCCGAGCGGGAATTTATCCTGCTGGACAGCAACGGGAAAAAAACCCGCTTTCTTTTTCAGGTAAAATTGGCGCTGAAACTGACCAATGTGACGGTCGAAAATAAGCGGGTCGAAGACTACCAATGTCCCGGGCAAATTGATATCGTCATCAGTCGGGCGTTCGCCTCCCTTGGCAGGCTGGTACAGCTATCCAGGGCGGTAACCGGCGGACATGGAGTTCTGCTGGCCATGAAGGGCAATTATCCGGATCAGGAAATAGCAGAATTACCGGCTGGATTTAACGTGTCCCGAGCCATCGAACTCAAGGTACCCGGGGTCGACGAATCCCGCTATCTTATTGAAGTCCCGTTAAAAGAAATCGCGTTAAAAAAAGTCCCGATACAGGATGGCGATCAACCGGGTTGATACCCGCTATACATCAGGACATGACAGGCGGACTGCAGAACCGTCGGGTTCGGTATTTACGCCAGACTCGATCAGGTAACCCGCCAGCTTGGTTCAGTGGCGCTTGTTGGAGCTTGTTAGAGTGGCAAAGGTACTGGCAGTTACCAATCAGAAAGGTGGGGTGGGCAAAACCACCACCTCGGTCAACTTGGCCGCCTCGCTTCAGGAAACCCGTAAAAAAGTCCTGCTGATTGATCTCGATCCTCAGGGAAATGCCTCGACCGGCAGCGGGGTCGACAAAAACGGGCTGGAACTTTCCATTTACGACGTGCTGACCGGCCGGGCCAGTTTCGATCAGGCCGTGGTCCGGCCCGCCGAAGTTGGCTACGATCTGCTCCCTTCCAATGGCGACCTCACGGCGGCCGAGGTGGAACTGCTGGAGTTTGAAGACCGTGAACAGCGCCTGCGCAGAATTATCGATGGGGTCAGGGAACGTTACGACTTTATCGTGATCGATTGCCCACCCTCACTGAACATGCTGACTATCAACGCCATGGTAGCCGCCGATGGTGCGCTGATCCCCATGCAATGCGAATATTATGCCCTGGAAGGGTTGTCGGCCCTGATAGACACGATTGCCGCCATACGGGACAGCCTGAATCCGGGGCTGGAAATCGAGGGGATTCTGCGTACCATGTACGACCCCCGCAACAAGTTGACAACCGAGGTCAACAGCCAGCTTTTTGAGCATTTCGGCGAGCTCGTCTATCGTACCGTTGTGCCCCGTAATGTGCGGCTGGCGGAGGCACCCAGTTTCGGACTGCCGGTGCTGAAGTACGATCGTCAGTCACGCGGTGCAATCGCTTACCTGGCGGTAGCCGGGGAAGTTTTGCGCCGGGCAGACCGGGCCGCACAGCCGGCGGCCTGAAGTAACGGCGGTCACGGGTCAGAATAACCACCAGCGTTCAACGGTAATCACAGCATGACAGCGAAGAAGAAACTCGGCCGCGGACTGGATGCGTTGCTTTCCAGATCGAATACCGGCAGGACCGTAACAGTGCCGGACGACTCCCGATCGGAACCGGGAAACCAGGACACCGGCCCCGTTCCCGAGGCCCCGATTGTCGCTGCTGGCACTGAGACCGTCACTACTGCCGATCCCCGCAATGGCAGTGCCGATCTGAAGAACATCCCTGTTGACCTGATTCAGCCCGGTAAATACCAGCCCCGGACGGATATGCACGAAACCACGCTGGAGGAACTGGCCAATTCCATCCGGCAGCAGGGTGTCATGCAACCTATCGTGTTGCGACCGGTGGCCAGCAATCGCTACGAAATCATCGCCGGTGAGCGACGCTGGCGGGCCACCCAGCTGGCCGGTCTGCATACTATTCCCGCCATTATCAAGGAAGTCAGCGACGAATCGGCGATCGCCATGTCGCTGATCGAGAATATCCAGCGGGAAAATCTCAACCCCATCGAAGAAGCCATGGCCCTGAAACGGCTGCAGGACGAGTTTGAACTGACTCAGCAGGAAGTTGCCGAGGCAGTGGGCAAGTCCCGTGCCACCGTGACCAACCTGATCCGTTTGATCGGACTCAATGCGGATGTTCGCCGTATGGTGGAACATGGCGACCTGGAAATGGGTCACGCGCGAGCCCTGCTTTCTCTTCCTGACCAACAGCAGTCGGAAGCCGCCCGCACCGTGGTCGGCAAGGGACTGTCAGTGCGCCAGACCGAATCACTGGTTCGCCGGCTGCTGGCCGGAACCGGCGGCAGGCGCGGCAAGCCGGTCAGCGACCCCGATATCAAGAACCTGGAAGAGGATCTGTCATCCCGCCTGGGCGCCAAGGTGCTGATTCAGCATACCGCCAAGGGACGCGGAAAACTTATCCTCAAATACAACAGCCTGGACGAACTGGACGGCATTCTGGGCCATATCAAATGAACCCGTATCTGTGTTGATTAGGGGATTTAAAGTCCCTATAATGCGCGTTCTTTTGAGTACACCGCTGGTTCAGGGCCACTGAATCTGCCAGCAAACGGGGATCAAAACAGGGTTTAGCACACAGCGATCATGTCCAATTTGAAAGCCCCGCCAGTCCACAGGGTCATCGTGGCACAGCTGGTAGCGACAGTGCTGATGGCGCTTACATTCCTGGTTTTTTCGAATGTCATTGCCGCTTATTCGATTCTGATCGGGGGATTGGTCAGCGCCATTCCCAATGCCTATTTTGCGGTGCAGGCGTTTCGATATCGAGGCGCCAGAAACGCTGAAAAAGTCGTAAAAAGTTTCAGGAAAGGGTATTTCGGCAAATTGGGCATCACCATCATGCTGTTTGCCGTTACCTTTACGCTCGTCACTACGATTAACGAGATTGCCCTGATTCTCGGGTTTGTAATCGTGCAGTTTGTCGGCACCATGATGAGTGGATTGATCGATTACAGCCCGCAACGGCACTAACAGCAGATTTACTGGAAACTGAAGAGACGCAGAGTCAACAATGGCAGAATCGGCAGGCCTGGAACACGGGCTGGAACATGGCGCTGAACAGACCGTTCAGGAGTACATCCAGCATCACCTCTCGTACCTGACTTTCGGACGTCATCCGGATGGTCATTGGGGATTTGCCCATACTATAGAAGAAGCCAAGGAAATGGGTTTCATGGCCCTGCACGTGGATGTCATGGCCTGGTCCCTGTTGCTGGGTGGCGGCGCGCTGCTGTTTTTCCGGTATATCGGCAGGAAAGCCACCGCCGATGTGCCGAATGGCGTGCAGAACTTCGTTGAAAGTATCTTCGAATTCGTGGACAGCCGGGTTCAGGAGGGGTTTGACCACAAGAACCCCACGATCGCACCGCTGGCACTCACCATTTTCGTCTGGATTCTGCTGATGAACACCATGGACCTGGTACCGGTTGACTGGTTACCGGGCGTAGCCGCCTGGTTCGGAGTCTTTGTCGGCCAGGAGCACATGTCATTCAAGGTGGTCCCCACCACCGACCCCAATGTGACCCTGGGCATGTCGTTCAGCGTCTTCATCCTGATTATCTATTACAGTATCAAGAACAAAGGAGTGGGCGGGTTTCTCAGCGAACTGGCATTCCACCCGTTCGGTAAGTGGATGTTGCCGTTCAACCTCCTTATCGAGATACCGACTCTGCTGGCCAAGCCGATTTCCCTGGGACTGCGACTGTTCGGCAACCTGTATGCCGGTGAGCTGTTGTTCCTGGTGATCGCTGGCCTGCTGGGACTTTATCAGCTGCCGTTCCACTTTATCTGGGCGGTTTTTCATATCCTGGTGGTGCCGTTGCAGGCATTCGTATTCATGATGTTGACCATCGTGTATCTGAATGCCGCACACGACTCACCGCAACACTGATTTTTTGCTTACTTCTGAACTGAAGAAAACCTGGAGGAAACGATGGAAATTATTCTCGCGTCAACGGTCATCGGCGTGTTCTGGCTGCTCGGATTGGGCGCACTCGGCACCGCTATCGGCTTTGGTATCCTTGGTGGCAAGTTCCTGGAAGGTTCTGCCCGTCAGCCGGAAATGGCTCCCAAGCTGCAGGGCAGCATGTTCCTGGTGGCAGGTCTGATTGACGCTATCACCATGATCGGTATCGGTATCGGCATGTGGTTTACCTTCGCCAACCCGTTCCTGGGACAACTGGCCGGCTAAATACACTGCTCTGACAAGCGGGAGAATACGCTGTGGATATAACTCTTACCATTGTTGGCCAGTCGATTGCCTTCTTTGTCTTCTGGTGGTTCTGCCAGACCAAGGTGTGGCCGTTGTTCGCCAATGTGCTGGATGAGCGTAAGAAGAAAATCGCGGAAGGTCTGGACGCAGCCAATCGGGCTCAGAAAGACCTGCAGCTGGCCCAGGCGCGATCCACGGAGCAATTGAAAGAAGCCAAGGTTGAAGCCGCGGAAATTATTGAAAGCGCCAACCGGCGTGCTGCCCAGATTGTTGACGAGGCCAAGGAACAGGCTCGGGAAGAGGGTAAGCGCATCATCGCCGGTGCGCATGCGGAAATCGAACAGGAAATCAATCGTGCCAGGGAGGATCTGCGTGAGCAGGTCGCCAGCATCGCAATTGCCGGCGCCGAGAAAATCCTGGAGCGATCCGTGGACCGCGCCGCCAACGAGGAAATGCTTAACAAGCTCGCCGCTGAGCTGTAAGAACAGGTTGCTATGGCAGAACTGACTACACTGGCAAGACCCTATGCAAAAGCGGCTTTTGAAGTGGCGTTGGCAGACAACGACCTCAAAAGCTGGTCCAGCCTGCTTGGCAATGCGGCCGCGGTAGCACAGAACGGGGAGGTCAAGTCGATTCTGGCTGCCCCCTCGTTGTCGAGCGGACAGGTGGCCCAGGCGTTTATCGATATCTGTGGCGACGGCCTTAACGACAAGGGCCGCAACCTGATCCGACTGCTGGCGGAAAACAAGCGTCTGATGCTGTTACCGGAAATCTCCGAACTGTACGAGATGCTCAAGGCCAATCAGGAAAAATCGCTGGATGTGGAAGTCACAACCGCTTTCGAGATCAGTTCAGAAGTCTCCAGCGCCCTGGTTGAGGCACTGAAACGGCGCCTGCAGCGCGATATCAGACTGGCTACCCGGGTTGACCAGTCCCTGATCGGCGGCGCCCTGATTCGTGCCGGAGATACCGTGATCGACAATTCGGTCCGCGGCAAGCTGGCCAAATTAGCTGAATCTATGAATTCCTGAACAGGTCAGGAACAAAGGAACCAAGCATGCAACAACTGAATCCATCCGAAATCAGTGAAATTATCAAGCAGCGAATCTCATCGCTGGATGTATCGGTACAGGCCAAGAACGAAGGCACAATCGTCAGTGTTTCCGACGGTATTATCCGCATTCATGGCCTCGCCGACGTGATGTACGGTGAGATGATCGAATTCGAAGGCGGCACTTACGGGATGGCCCTGAACCTGGAGCGCGACTCGGTGGGTGCCGTGGTGCTGGGGGACTACCTGGGACTGAAAGAGGGTCAGACCTGTCGCTGTACCGGTCGTATTCTGGAAGTGCCGGTTGGCCCCGAACTGGAAGGACGCGTTGTCGATGCTCTGGGTAAACCGATCGATGGCAAGGGTCCGATCAATGCCCAGCATACCGATCCCATTGAAAAAGTAGCACCCGGCGTTATCGCCCGTAAATCAGTCGATCAGCCGGTGCAGACCGGACTCAAGTCCATCGACTCCATGACTCCGATCGGACGTGGCCAGCGGGAATTGATTATCGGTGACCGGCAGGTGGGCAAGACCGCCATTGCCATCGACACCATCATCAACCAGAAGGGCAAGGGCATCAAATGTATCTACGTGGCGGTCGGCCAGAAGGCCTCTTCCATCGCCAACGTGGTTAACAAGCTGGAAGAACACGGCGCCATGGCCTACACCATCGTGGTCTCCGCGTCCGCTTCCGACCCGGCCTCCATGCAGTTCATCGCCCCTTATTCAGGTTGCTCGATGGGCGAGTACTATCGTGACCGCGGTGAAGACGCCCTGATCATTTATGACGATCTGACCAAGCAGGCCTGGGCTTATCGACAGATCTCCCTGTTGCTCCGTCGTCCGCCTGGCCGGGAAGCCTATCCTGGTGACGTATTCTACCTGCACTCCCGACTTCTGGAACGCGCAGCGCGAGTGAACGCTAACTACGTAGAACAATTCACCGACGGTGAAGTGAAAGGCAAGACCGGTTCCCTTACCGCTCTGCCGATCATCGAAACCCAGGCCGGCGACGTATCCGCCTTCGTTCCGACCAACGTGATTTCCATTACCGACGGCCAGATCTTCCTGGAAACCGACCTGTTCAACTCCGGTATCCGTCCGGCGATGAATCCCGGTATTTCGGTATCCCGGGTGGGTGGTGCGGCCCAGACCAAGATTATCAAGAAGCTGGGCGGCGGTATCCGTATCGCACTGGCCCAGTACCGGGAGCTGGCGGCTTTCGCGCAGTTCGCTTCCGACCTGGACGAGGCGACCCGTTCGCAGCTGGAGCACGGTCAGCGGGTAACCGAACTGATGAAGCAGAAGCAGTATTCGCCGTTGTCCGTCGCCGAGATGGGGGTTTCCCTATTCGCCGCCAACGAAGGCTATCTGAAGGATGTCGAGCTGAACAAGGTGCTGGACTTTGAAGCGGCGCTGCTGTCCTACATGAACAGCGAGCAGGCCGACCTGCTCAGGCACGTCAATGAAACCGGTGACTGGAATGATGAGATCCAGGGCAAATACAAGGCCGCGATCGAGAAATTCAAGTCCAGTCACAGCTGGTAGAGGCATCCCTAGAAATAGTAAAGAAAATAATTTACTAAATCACAGGTAACAGACAGGTGACAGGTTCCAATGGCAAGCGGAAAAGAAATACGTAAGAAGATCTCGAGTATCAAAAACACTCAGAAGATCACCAGCGCCATGGAAATGGTTGCGGCCAGCAAGATGCGCAAGGCCCAGGACCGCATGGAGCTGGGTAAGCCCTATTCCCAGAGTATCCGGTCAGTAATCGGACATATCGCCAATTCCACCCCGGAGTATAAACACCAGTACTTCGATACCCGGGAAATCAGGCGGGTCGGGTATATCGTGATTTCCACCGACCGGGGTCTGTGCGGCGGCCTGAATATCAATGCCTTCAAGCGTACCGTGGCGTCCATGAAACAGTGGAAAGATAAGGGCGTGGGGATCGATATCTGCGTCATCGGTGCCAAGGCGGCGGCCTTTTTCCATAACTTCGGCGGCAATGTGGTGGCTTCTCAGCGCGGCATCGGCGACGAGCCGGAAGTTGCCGACGTCATCGGCGCGGTACGGGTTATGCTGGAAAAATTTGACGAAGGTGAAATCGATCAGCTGCTGATCGTCTATAACAACTTCGTCAATACCATGACCCAGGAACCCACGATACTGCAACTGTTGCCGTTGCTGCCGTCGGAAGACGCCGATCTGCAGCATCACTGGGACTACCTGTATGAGCCGGACGCCAAGGAGCTGCTGGACGGCCTGCTGTTACGATACATCGAGTCCCAGGTCTACCAGGGCGTGGTAGAGAACGCGGCCTGTGAACAGGCGGCGCGAATGATTGCCATGAAGAACGCGACCGACAATGCCGGCGACCTTATCGAAGAGATGGAACTGGTCTACAACAAGGCCCGCCAGGCCTCCATTACCCAGGAACTGTCGGAAATCGTAAGCGGCGCAGCAGCCGTTTAATGGCGTACAAAACAGATTATCAAAGCTAACGACTAGCAGGAATGCGACAAGTTAAGAGGAACCGGACATGAGTAGCGGTCGAATCGTTCAAATCATTGGTGCTGTGATCGACGTGGAATTTCCACGCGACGCCATTCCCCAAGTGTATGACGCACTGACGGTGGATGGCACCGAGATCACCCTGGAAGTCCAGCAACAGCTGGGTGACGGTATCGTCCGCACCATTGCGCTGGGTTCCACCGAAGGCCTCAAACGCGGACTCAACGTGGCGGATACCGGTGCCCCGGTTACCGTGCCGGTCGGTCATGAGACCCTCGGACGCATTGTAGACGTACTGGGTCGTCCCATCGACGAGCGCGGACCGCTGGGTGAAAAGGAAAGAATGCCCATTCACCGCAAGGCTCCCAGCTACGAAGAACTGTCCTCCACCAATGAGCTGCTGGAAACCGGTATCAAGGTGATCGACCTGGTCTGTCCGTTCGCCAAGGGCGGTAAGGTCGGCCTGTTCGGCGGTGCCGGCGTGGGCAAGACCGTTAACATGATGGAGTTGATCAACAATATCGCCAAGGCGCACTCCGGTCTGTCCGTGTTCGCCGGTGTAGGGGAGCGTACCCGGGAAGGTAACGACTTCTACTATGAAATGCAGGAATCCGGTGTTGTGAATCTGGAAGGGGAGTCCAAGGTATCGATGGTTTACGGGCAGATGAACGAGCCGCCCGGTAACCGTCTGCGAGTCGCCCTGACCGGCCTCACCATGGCTGAAAAATTCCGTGACGAAGGCCGTGACGTACTGCTGTTCGTCGACAACATTTACCGTTATACCCTGGCCGGTACCGAAGTATCGGCACTGCTGGGCCGGATGCCGTCAGCGGTGGGCTACCAGCCTACATTGGCGGAGGAAATGGGCGCCCTGCAGGAGCGCATCACCTCAACCAAGACCGGCTCGATTACCTCTATTCAGGCGGTATACGTACCGGCGGACGACCTTACCGACCCGTCTCCGGCCACCACCTTTGCTCACCTTGATGCGACAGTGGTACTGTCCCGGGACATCGCGGCGCTGGGTATCTACCCGGCGGTGGATCCACTGGATTCCACTTCCCGTCAGCTGGACCCGCTGGTCATCGGCACCGAGCATTACGAAACGGCGCGGGGCGTTCAGACTGTGCTGCAGCGCTACAAGGAGCTGAAAGACATCATCGCGATTCTGGGTATGGACGAACTGTCGGAAGAAGACAAGATGATCGTATCCCGGGCCCGACGTATTTCCCAGTTCCTGTCCCAGCCGTTCACAGTGGCAGAGGTGTTCACCAACCAGCCTGGCAAGTACGTGTCTCTGAAAGACACTATTGCCGGATTCCAGGGCATTCTCAACGGGGATTATGACCACCTGCCAGAACAGGCTTTCAGTATGGTCGGCACCATCGAAGAAGCGGTTGAGAAGGCGGAACGGCTCAAGAAGTAACCAGGACGAGAACCAATAGTGCCGGAGCGGATAACAGACTATGGCTATGACAATGCATTGTGACATCGTAAGTGCGGAAAAAAGCATTTTTTCCGGTATGGTGGAAATGGTTGTGGCAGCCGGCACTCTGGGTGACCTGGGTATTGCTCACGGCCACGCCCCGCTGCTGACCGGATTGATCCCGGGCCCGGTGCGGGTGGTAATGCCTGGCGGCGACGAGGAAGTGTTCTACGTCTCCGGCGGTTACCTGGAAGTGCAGCGTGGCATCGTGACACTGTTGGCGGATACTGCATTGCGAGCCAAGGATGTGGACGAGGCTGCCGCGTTGCAGGCCAAGGAAGAGGCAGAACGTGCCATGTCCGATCAGGCTGCTGATTTTGAATACGGCCGTGCCGCTGCGCAACTGGCTGAAGCAGCCGCACAGCTGAGAGCCCTTCGACAGTTGAAGAAACTGTAAAATTCCTCTGTCAAAAAGCTGAACCACGACACAAAAAAGGTAGCAATCGCTACCTTTTTTTTTGCTATTCTGTTGTTAAATCATTTTCCCCTTTTAAATCAAATCAAAGAGTTAGTCTCCAGAGTTAAAAATGACTGTCAATGTTGTCATCCTCGCGGCCGGGAAAGGCACGCGAATGAATTCCGAGCGTCCGAAGGTGCTGCACCAGTTAGGTGGCAAACCGATGCTGGAGCATGTTGTTAATACCGCCGTGTCTCTTCCGGACACAAAAATCCATGTGGTGATCGGTCACGCCGCCGAGTCGGTAAGGGCGCACTTTGCGGGGCAGGATTCGATCGACTGGGTTCTGCAGGAGCAGCAGCTGGGGACCGGGCACGCTGTAGCCCAGGCCATGCCGCATCTAGGCAGCACCAAGGAATCGATTGTACTGGTGCTGTGTGGCGATGTCCCGCTGATCAGCCGCGCAAGCCTTGAAGACCTGATCTGCAATGCCGGCCCCGATACTCTTTCGCTATTAACGCTCAACGCCCCCGATCCCAAGGGTCTCGGCCGTATCATCCGTGACCGGCAGGGTAAGGTTACCGCCATTGTTGAGGAAAAGGATGCCAACGACGATCAGCGTCGTATCAGTGAAATCAATAGTGGCATCATGGCGTTGCCGGCTGCCAGACTGACCGACTGGTTGCAGCAGCTGGGCAACGACAACCGCCAGGGGGAATACTATCTGACCGACATAATCGCCATGGCTGTGGCCGCCGGTTGCCACATCTACACCAGGACCATCGACGACGACTACGAAGTTCAGGGCGTAAACGACAAGGTACAGTTGTCCAGATTGGAGCGTCACTACCAGCGGCGCATCGCTGAGCAGCTTATGAAAGAAGGGGTCACGATGGCCGATCCCGGCAGGATAGACGTGCGCGGAAATTTGACCTGTGGTCGTGACGTGGTAATGGACGTTAACGTGATCTTCGAAGGACAGGTAAGCCTGGGGGATAATGTTCATATAGGGCCAAATGTCACCATTAAAGATGCGACTCTCGGCAACGATACCGTTATTCTGGCCAACACGGTTATAGAGAGCGCTACAATTGCCGATCAGTGTACTGTTGGCCCGTTTGCCCGACTCAGGCCGGGAACCCTGTTGAGCGATGGCGTCAAGGTAGGTAACTTTGTCGAGATCAAGAACTCGACCCTGGGCAGGGGATCCAAGGCCAACCACTTCGCCTACATCGGCGACGCCGATCTTGGCGAATCCGTGAATGTCGGGGCTGGCACCATCTTCTGCAATTACGATGGCGTCAACAAGCACCGTTGCCATATTGGTAACAATGTTTTTATCGGTTCCAACAGCACTCTGGTGGCACCGGTCAACATCTCTGCCGGAGCCTTTGTTGCCGCGGGTTCCACGATTAACGCCGATGTCCCGGAAAACGACCTGGCCATTGGGCGCGGCAAGCAGCGCAATATCAGTGGCTGGAAACGGCCAACCAGAAAACAGTAACCTCTCGATAGCGGGAAATTCTCTATGTGTGGAATTGTTGGTGCGATAGCGCAACGGGAAGTATCGGAAATTCTCATTGAGGGACTCAAGCGCCTCGAATACCGGGGTTACGACTCGGCCGGACTGGCGTTGATCGATACCGAGAACCCGAAATTGAACAGCATCAAGGCGGTTGGAAAAGTCGAGAAGCTGGTGGGACAGGTCAGCAGAAGCCGCAAGAAAGGCAATCTCGGTATCGCTCATACGCGTTGGGCCACCCATGGTAAACCAACGGTCAAAAACGCTCACCCGCACACGTCCAATGATGAAATCGCGCTGGTTCATAACGGTATCATCGAAAATTACGAAGAACTTCGTGAGGAATTGAAGAAAGCCGGTTACCGGTTTGAAACGGAAACCGATACCGAGGTCATTGCCCATCTGATTCACCAGAACCGCAAAGGGGGCAAGGTCGATCTGCTTGGTGCCGTCAGGGAAAGCATCAAAAAGCTCGAAGGTGCTTACGGGATCTGTGTCATCGATGTCGATTCTCCGGACCAGATCATCGTGACACGAAGCGGGAGCCCGCTGGTAATCGGCAAGGGAATTGGCGAAAACTTCGTCGCCTCGGATGCGCTGGCCCTGGGTCAGGTAACCGATCGCTTCATCTTTCTTGAAGAAGGTGACATAGCCAGGATTACCCTTGACGATATTGAAATCTGGAATCGCAATCGAAAGGTCAACCGGGAAGTCACCCATATCAACAGTAAGCAAAGCGAAGCCGAGAAGGGTGGTTTCAGTCATTACATGCTCAAAGAGATTTACGAGCAACCTGACGCGATCAGGGATACCCTGGAAGGACGGATCAGCGCAACCCGGGTCCTCGAAGAGGCATTCGGGATCAAGGCCAAAGCTATCTTCGATAAGGTCACCAATGTACAGATCGTCGCGTGTGGCACCAGTTACCTGGCCGGCCAGGTGGCCAAGTACTGGCTGGAAAGCATCGCCAGAATTCCGTGTCAGGTGGATATCGCCAGCGACTACCGGTACCGGGATGTAATCGTGCAACCTGGCACATTGTTTGTGAGCATCTCTCAATCCGGCGAAACCGCGGATACTCTGGCCGCGTTGCGTTTCGCCAACAAGGCCGGTTACCTGGCAACTTTTGCGATCTGTAACGTGGCTACCAGCAGCCTGGTTCGGGAATCCGATTTCTGTCTTCTCACCCATGCAGGCCAGGAGATCGGTGTCGCGTCGACCAAGGCGTTTACCACCCAATTGTGCTTATTGTTGCTGCTGGCGATCTGCCTGGGACGCCGCCATGGCCTTACCGACAAGGCCGAAGCGAAAATTGTACGTAGAATGCACAAGTTACCGGAGCTGGTTGCCAATACCCTTAAGTTGAACAAGCAGATCAAGAAGCTTTCACAACGGTTCGCCGACAAGCAACACACGCTGTTCCTGGGGCGCGGTATTCAGTATCCGGTGGCCAAGGAAGGAGCGCTCAAGCTCAAGGAAATTTCCTATATCCACGCCGAAGCCTACCCGGCCGGTGAACTGAAGCATGGACCACTGGCCCTGGTGGACAGCAATATGCCGGTCATCGCGGTTGCACCCAACAATGAGCTGCTCGGCAAGCTCAAGGCCAACCTGGCGGAAGTCAGCGCGCGGGGTGGTAAGCTGTTTGTGTTTGCCGACGAGAGTATCGGCTACGAAGGCGATAAGAATTGCAAGGTGATCCATGTGCCCACCTCGCCGGACGTGTTGGAGCCGATTATTTTTGTGGTGCCCCTGCAACTGCTGGCTTATCACGTGGCGATTCTGAAAGGTACCGATGTGGATCAGCCGCGCAATCTGGCGAAGTCGGTGACGGTGGAGTAACCTGATGACTCTCGGCCGCACATGGTGGCCGGGTTTTGTTCTGGTGCATTGGAACTGGCGGCAGGCTTCGACTTTCCAGGCTGACGCAGGTAATATCCCGGACAGTGGCAACAGAGAGTTATCAGTTCCGATTCCTTTCCAGCATCTCCGAAGTGGACAGAGCTGACTGGAATCAGTTGGCAGGAAATGCCAGTCCGTTTCTCAAGCACGAATTTCTGCTGGCGCTGGAAGTTACCGGGTGCACAACCGCTGCCACCGGCTGGCAGCCTCATCACCTGGTGATCACAAACGAGGACAGTCTACTCATCGGGGTTGTTCCCCTGTACCGCAAAACCAATTCCTACGGGGAATACGTCTTTGACTGGTCCTGGGCCGATGCCTATCGAACCAACGGAGTTCCCTATTATCCAAAGTATCTGACGGCGGTTCCGTTTACACCCAGTACCGGTCCCCGGTTTCTGATCAGGGAGGAGTACCGGCAGCCACAGTTGATGCACCGTATTATCGATACGGTTCGTGAACATGCCCTGGAACAGCAGGTGTCGTCCTGGCACGTGCTGTTCCCCACTGAAACCGAGAGCAGGCTAATGGCCGACCACGGGATGCTCCAGCGGGAGGGCTGTCAGTTTCACTGGTTTAATCGCGGCTATGCCAGTTTCGAGGATTTCCTCGCTGCGATGAGCTCCCGAAAGCGTAAGAACATCCGCAAGGAAAGGTTATCGGTTCAGGAGCAGGGTATCAGCTTTGCATTCATCGATGGCGCCGCTATCACCGACAAGCAGTGGAAGCACTTTTACGTGTTTTACCAGAGTACTTACCTGGTGCGTGGCATGCAGGGCTATTTGAGTCAGGAATTGTTTCAGCAACTGGGTCGTACCATGCCGGAAAACCTGCTGTTGATCGAGGCCCGGCTGGATAACCAGGTGATTGCCGGAGCCTTGTTCTTTCGTGACGAACGTAAGTTGTTCGGGCGCTACTGGGGCTCTCTGGAGGAGTACCAGTTTCTGCATTTTGAAACCTGTTTTTATCAGGGGATCGATTACTGCATTCGCAACGGGCTGGAGGAGTTCGATGCTGGCGCCCAGGGTGAGCATAAGATTCAGCGCGGTTTTGAACCGATCCGGACCGTATCCAATCACTGGATCCGGCATCCGGCGTTCGCCGAGGCCATCGAGGATTTCCTGGTCCAGGAAAAGGACTACATGAATCGCTATCGCCAGCAGGCAGGCCAATTACTGCCCTTTAAGAAACATTCGGAGAGTGCGGATTAACCGGGCCGCTGTTGCGGATTTCAACAGGCTAACCAGTTCGTCGCCATACCAGTAACTGATTGTTGGCCGGCATGGCATTGTCTTCCAGCAGCTCCAGTCCAACCTCCTTCGCATAGCCGATCAGAGTCTCAAAATCACGAATGCCACTGGCCGGATCGCGGGCCTTCAGCCACTGATCGAATCGGGCATTGCTTTCCGTGGTAAATTCACCCTGGTATTTAAACGGGCCATAGACCAACAACAGTCCATCGGTCTCGAGCTGGCGAGCCACACCCGGGAAAAAATCTTTTACCGCAGAAGCTGGCATGATAT
Source organism: Pseudomonadales bacterium (assembly GCA_024234395.1). Lineage (GTDB taxonomy): Bacteria > Pseudomonadota > Gammaproteobacteria > Pseudomonadales > Pseudohongiellaceae > NORP240. The sequence goes on along the minus strand of JACKOH010000002.1, from coordinate 681,172 downwards.
GCAGCGTATTGGCGGAAAATACTGCCCGCACCTTACCGGCCGGCCAGTCATGGCGGGTTACATCCAGTTCCACCGCCGCCGGCAGATTCGGCAGCGCCGCCTGCAGGATGCGCTGATTCAATCCTGGCAGATTTTCCGCCAGATCGGTACACAGCCAGGTCAGGTCAGGAAACCGGGCAGCAAAATATTCTGCGTGCTGACCGGTGCCGCTGCCGATTTCCAGCACTCGGCCATGCGAAGTCAGGTGGCGCTGCAGAATTTCCAGAATGAACGTTTTGTTATTCTCGCAGGCCTGACTGAAGGGAAGTGGTTCCATGGCGTGGATCAGGACGGGTTCCTGCGCAGGAAGACCGGCTTAGTCTCGCTGGATTCCTCGGCGCTGTATTGGTAGCCGGCAGTGTTGAAGTCCTTCAATTTAGCCACGGAAGTCACCCGGTTCTTGATGATGTAGGCAGCCATCATGCCTCTTGCCTGTTTGGCAAAAAAGCTGAGGAAACGATACTTTCCATTCGAATAGTCTTTGAAAGCGGGGGTAACAACTTTGCCATCCAGAGAAGCGGTGTCGACAGCGCTGAAATATTCATTGGAGGCCAGATTGACCAGAATCCTGCCCCGTTCGGCAGCCAGGTCCTGATTGAGTGATCGGGTGAGTTTATCGCCCCAGAAACTGTAGAGATCTCTGCCTTTTCCGGTTGCCAGTCGGGTGCCCATTTCGAGGCGGTAGGCCTGCATCAGGTCCAGGGGTTTCAGAACCCCATAGAGACCGGAAAGTATGCGCAGATGCTTCTGGGCGAAATTCAGGTCCGCAGTGCTGAAACTGGCCGCCTCAAGGCCCTGGTAGACATCGCCTATAAAAGTGAAGATGGCAGGGCGGGCGTTTTCCCGATCGAACGGCACATGCCAGTTGGCGTAGCGTTCATAATTGAGGGCACCCAGTTTGGAGCTCATGTGCATCAGCCCGGACAAATCTTCCGGAGACAGTTTCCGGAGGTCTTTGACCAGCGTGCCGGCTTCAGAGAGAAATTCGGGCTGGGTGAACTTGCGCCTGGAAACAGGCGATTCCAGGTCCAGTGATTTGGCAGGTGAAAGTACGACTAACATGATTCAGATTTATCAGCGTTTTCCAGGACTAACAGCCTGTTAATTGATTTTACCGGCCCTTCCGTGAGTGTGCCACAAACAGGCAATTCCCGTTGTGGAATACCCCGCGGCGGGAATACAAAACAACTCTGAAGTGGAGCCGGCGGCGGCTGTCATCTTAACAGACTCAGTCCCGCTGATTCATCAGATGTTTCCGCGCCGGCACAGGAATTCCAGTCAGGGGACAGGCAAATCCGGAGCGGGTTTGGATGATTGCTCATACGAGAGAGTGAAGTTGCTTCTGGAGCGCGAACCGCTAAACTCGGACCGTGATGCCGGCTGAAATTGACCAGTCGCCTGAGCAGAAGTCCAGAAAGATGAACCGACCAAAGGCCAATCGATAGGACGGGTGGAAAACCGGATAAACGATGCAGGAATACCTACACAATCTGGCGCTGCGCCTGGCACGGATCCAGCCGCTCGTGGTGCTGGCAGGGCTTGCCGCGTTGCTGGCAGCCGGGAGTTTTGCCCTGAACCCGAAGCTGGCTGGCGATCGCTATCTGATCCCGACCATACTGCTGTGTTGCTGGTGTCTGCTGGTTTATACCCTCATCAACATGTTCTGTGCGACACCGCCCTCTCTGGCCCGGACGCAGGGATTCTTCCGGCGTCTGGCAGTGCGCTTTCAGCGACTGCTTCGTAACCTGTTGGCACTATGCTTCCTCGGTCTCACCGGGGCCCTGCTGGTACTGAGTTACAAGCTGGCTGTTACCGGCGTGGGCTGAAGCCGGTAGGGTAAATCACCCGTTACTTTCGTCCTCCTGTCCACGGTCCCGGGGGGCTCCGTCCAGCACGATCAGGTTGGTCGTAGCCGACTCGTGGCGAATGGCGGCCACCGGCTGATAGTCCGGGTCCTCCAGAAACGCGACTGCGTCTTTACGGGACGGGAATTCCAGGACGATCAGGCGCTGTGGTGTCCAGCTTCCTTCGCGGCAATCCACCTCACCGCCCCGCACCTTGTAATGGCCGCCATGTTTTTCAATGAAGGCAGGAACCAGGCGAACATACTCCTGATACTTGTCGGGATCGTGAACCGTGATATCGGCGATCAGATAAGCTGTCATGGTCGGGTTCTCCTGTGTTTCAGATCCGCCAGTTCAATCTCAAGGGTAACGCGATCGCGAAACTCAGGCCAGTTCCGCGGACATCGGCAGGTAGCCGGGCAGTTCGCTGAATCGCTGTAACCAGGCCCTCAGAGCCGGATAGTCTGCCAGTTCGAAACCACCCTCATGCGCCACGTGGGTATAGGCATAGAGACTGATATCGGCAATCGTGGGAGCCTCTCCGGTCAGGTAGGTCGACTCCTGTAACTGTTGCTCCATGACCAGCAGCGCCTTGCGACCCCCTTCCTGCTTGCTGTAATACTCTGCCAGTCGCTCTTCCGGCAGGCCCAGGTAACGATTGATATATCTGGCCACCGCGATATAGGGCTCGTGACTGTATTGCTCAAAAAACTGCCACTGCAATACCCTGGCCCGGTGCAGACGGGAATCCGGCAGCCAGCTGCTTCCCTCCGCCAGGTAGTTGAGAATCGCATTGGATTCGGAAAGGCATTCCCGGTCGTCTATCTGCAGAACCGGTATCTTGCCGTTGCTGTTCCGGGCTAGAAATTCCCTGGTCCGGGTAGCACCGGCCAGAATGTCCACATGCTCCCAGGTATGGGGCAGGGATAGAAATTCAAGAATCAGCTTTACCTTGTAGCAGTTGCCGGAAAGCATGTCACCATACACTCGATACATGAATCAGTCCTCGTAATACAGAAGATTTACCGGGCGGTCTGTTTTGAATGAAACTTGACCCACCATGATTATACTGACAGCCTGTTGAAATGCTCACAGGTGGGTGCAGAACAGGGCAAAATCTGGTGAATAAGCGCAGTTTAAACAGGGCAAATGAGCATAGTGAACCCCGATTTTAAGGCCGTATTGTGCCAGCTCGGAGTTTTTGACAGGCAGCTAAGGCCGAACTCCCGGAACGCAAATACCCTGATTGGGAACCTCAACTGATATGATGCAGAAAATTCTGATTTTTATCGGTATTGCCGTGCTTCTTGCGGGTCTGGCCTGGCCCTGGCTGAGCAACCTGCCACTGGGCCGTCTGCCGGGAGATATCGTTGTGGATGGTGAAAAGTTCCGCTTTTACTTTCCGCTGACCACCATGGTTCTGGTCAGTCTGGTGGTTTCCGCGTTGGCCTGGTGGTTCCGCAGTTAAAAAAGTCCGATCCTGCCAACTTGCTTCCAGGTTCTCTCCTGGCACATCGCGCTGGTTCAGTTCAGGCACTGCTGCGTCGGTATCACGCCTGGCAAGGGCTACGGCCATTCCCTGCACCGGACGCCAGCCCGCAATACCCGACAGATTCCCGCAGAGCAATCCCCCGATAAATCGGAGGTTCCTTAGACAATTCAGTCCCTGCGTCTTATGCTGTAACTTTTCAGGCGCTTGCTGCCTTTCCCTATCTATCAAGCGAGGCGGAAAATTATGAATCACAAAAACGCATTGCTGGCCCTAATTTCCTCAATCTTTCTGATCCTGCTCAGTGAAGTGACTGTGGCGCAGCCAACCCGCTCACTACAGGTCGAAGGCCTCGACCAACCGGTCGAAATCCTCAAGGACAAATGGGGAATCTCCCACATATACGCGGAAACGGAGCATGATCTGTTTTTTGCCCAGGGTTATAGCGCGGCACGTGACCGATTGTTCCAATTTGAGATCTGGCGCGCCCAGGCAACCGGCACCACTGCCGAAATTCTCGGTCCCCGGGCGGTGGATCGTGACCACGGCACCCGCCTGTTCAGGTTTCGTGGCAATCTCGGCCAGGAATTGAGTCATTATCACCCGCGCGGCGTCGATATCGTCAGCGCCTTTGTCCACGGTGTGAATGCCTACATCGACGAGGCCCTGCAGCAGCCGGAAGAGCTTCCCCTGCCATTCAGAATTCTTGGCATTCAGCCGCGGCACTGGACCGAGGAGGTGGTGATCTCGCGGCATCAGGGGCTACTGGGTAATATCGGCGCCGAGTTGAACACCGGTCGGGCAGTGTGCCTGCTGGGAGAGGCACGGGTCCGGGAGTTGTCCTATTTTCATCCCCACCAGCCGGACCTGAGCCTGGATGCTCAGGTCGACTGCGAGTCGTTGCTGGAAAACGACATCCTTTATCTCTACAACGCGTACCGGGGAACGTTGCGCTTCGAACCGCAGGATGTGGTCACTGCCTATCGCAACGACCAGGGCAATTTCGAACAACTGGCAGCAGTGCTGGATCAGGAGGAGCGGGATCTCAACAAGCGCTCCATTGACGACATTGGCAGCAATAACTGGGTGGTAAGTGGCGACCTCACTCAGGACGGCTGGCCGATGATGATCAACGATCCGCACCGGGCTCAGGCAGTCCCGTCATTGCGCTACTGGGCGCACCTGGTGGGACCGGGTTGGAATGTTATTGGCGGCGGGGAACCGGAGATCCCCGGAATCTCTATCGGCCACAACGAGCATGGGGCCTGGGGACTGACTGTTTTCAACACCGACGGTGAAGACCTGTACGTTTACGAGACCAACCCGGACAACCCGGATCAATATCGGTATGGCGGGCGCTGGGAAGACATGCAGGTGATCGAAGAGGTGATCAACGTGAAGGACAGCGCGCCGGTGGTGGTCAGGTTACGCTATACCCGCCATGGCCCGGTGACCTTTCAGGATGAAGCAAAAAATCTAGCCTATGCGGTACGGCCGGCCTGGATGGAAGCGGGGGGCGCACCTTATCTGGCCTCACTGCGTATGAATCAGGCGCGTAACTGGGACGAATTCCGGGAGGCCGCCAATTACAGCAATATTCCCGGCGAGAACATGATCTGGGCCGACCGGGACGGCAATATCGGCTGGCAGGCTGTAGGCATCGCGCCGATACGGCGTAATTTCTCAGGCATGGTACCGGTGGCGGGCGATGGACGGTATGAATGGGATGGTTACCTGCCGATCAAGGCCAAGCCACACGATCTGAATCCCGCCCGGGGATTTATTGAAACCTCCAACAGCAATTATACGTCACCGGACTATCCTTACCTGGATGCCATCGGTTATACCTGGACCGATCCTTTCCGTTGGGCACGGGGCAGTGAAGTTCTTGGTTCCGGGCGTAAATTCAATATGATGGATATGATCCAGCTGCAGCACGACTACCTGTCAATTCCGGCCCGGACCCTGGTGCCGCTGCTTAAAAACCTGACAGCTACGGATCCCGGCGTGGAACAGGCCAGACAGCGACTGCTTGATTGGGATTATGTACTGGACCGTGATTCCATCGAAGCAGGCATCTACGTGGCATTCGAGCGACGGCTGCTGGACAAAATCGAGTTGCTTAAGATTCCTCCGCAAGCGCAGGATTACCTGACCATCGGCATGAAACGCATGATCGACTTCCTGCTCGCTCCTGACGGTTATTTCGGAAACGATCCCATTGCCGGTCGTGATCAGTTCCTGTTGAGTGCGCTGCAGGAAGGAGTGGAGGACCTGCGCGCTAAACTCGGTAATAGCCAGTCCAACTGGGTTTACGGGCAGGCCGGCTACAAGCACGTCCTGATCAGACATCCTCTCGCCAGCGCCGTCGATGCAGCAACCCGCGAACGCCTCAATGTGGGACCGGCGCCCCGCGGAGGAAACGGCTACACCCTGGGAAATACCGGGGGCGGGGACAACCAGACCACCGGCGCATCGTTCCGGATCCTGGTGGATACCCGGGATTGGGACAACACGCTGGGTATGAATACGCCTGGACAGGTGGGGGATCCGGATCACCCTCTTTACGACAACCTGTTTGAACTGTGGGCCAATGACCGGGTATTTCCCGCCTTCTACAGCCGGGAAAAGATAGCTTCTGTGTTGTTCGAAACCCTGGAACTGAGGCCCTGACCGATGCTCTTCAAAGCTATTGCGACAGGCTCTGTTGCAGGCGGGTCAGGGTTACCGACCCTGAGTCGGTGTAAGTAATGGGCAGTCGGAAACCGGCCAGGCCCAGCCGGGTACTCAATTCGTAGTCGAACTGATCGTTTCGACGGCTCATCAGTCGGGTGAACAGTTCCACCATGCCGGTGAGGTTGGTACTGGCCTCCACTGTTAGAGGGACTTCGGTATAGGCCTCTAGCAGTGGCACGTTGTTGGAGACGCCGGTAAGAATCCGGCTGCCTTCAAGCTGCAACTCCCAGGACAACCCGTCTACCGGGATGGAAATCGGCCCCGGGTTGGTGATCCGCAGATCGATGGCGAAACGCATACTCAAACCCTCCGACTCCAGCAGTCTCAGGTTGGTCAGCGTTACGACAGGTCGCTCGTTGATACCCAGCCCCGAGCAGCTGGCAAGCAACAGCATGATTACAAAATAGTACGCGATTCTGGTTTTAACGAAGCCCGGCAATGTCGGATTCCTCTCTCTGGCAGCCCGGTAGAATTCCGCACGGGCAGGGTTGCACGCTACGTGAACTCAAAGCATAAGATTGTGACGTGGTTCAAGCAACTGTAATTTTTTTTCCGGCTTGTCGCTAATTTAACTCTCCGGCGCTGACCTCAACTTGAACAGGCTGGAATGGAACTCTAAACTGCCGGGATGTCTGCCAATCCGTCTGATATTGAGTTTCTTTTCGACGCGGCCGACCGTTTTCATCGGGCCGGCAATCTGCAGCGCGCCTCGGAATTATACGAAAGAGTCCGGACCCTGGAACCGTATCATGTCATGACGCTCAATAACCAGGCGTTGATTGCCAAAGCTCTGGGCAGACTGGATTTGTCCCTGCGAATGCTGGAACAGGCGCGGCGGCGGGAGCCGGCCAATTTTGAAGTGCTTGCCAACCTGGGACGGGTCTCGTTACAGAATAATCAGTCTGAAGAGGCGGAAAGGTATCTGAAAAGGGCACTGGAAATCAGAGCCCAGGATAGAAATCTCGCCCTCAGTCTAGGCAAGGCGTTACACGATCAGGGGAAAAACTCGGAAGCCAAGAAAATTCTTCAAGTGGCGCTTCGCGACAACGGGGAATGTTTCGAGCTGTTGCTTTACCTGGGTATGGTCGTGCTTGGCCAGATTGAAGAGGATGAGTGTGAGGATTGCAGTGAATGTGACAGGGAAGCGCGCTGTTATTTCCGGCGGGCCTTAAAGATCGAGCCGGAGGATGATCGGGTTTTGGAACAACTTGGATACCTTGAGCAACTGACCCGGCAGTTATAACCTGGCAGCAGGTTCACCCGGCTCCATCAGGAGACCCGCCGGGCGAAGAAGAACAGATCCTGGACCGGCTTCTCGTTCTCTCCAGTAAACAGCTTCCTGTCCAGCTTCACAATTTCCAGATCCAGCGCATTCAGCTGATCGGCCAGCATGTCTGACTGGTAGTAATAGGTATGAACACGATCTCCGCTGGAATTGGTCTGACAGCCGGATTTCGTGTAGTCCCCTTCCATGGTGCTCAGATAGAGGAGTCCGCCCTCATTCAATTTTCCTGCGGCTGCTGCCAGCAGATTGACAGCTTCTTCTCGGTTGAGATACGGAAGACAGAATGCCAGCAGGATTACGTCAAAATTTCCCTGCACAGACGACATTTCTCTGCAGTCGAGAAGGATAAATTCACCGGAAGTAACGGTCTGGCGCGCCAGTTCCAGCATGGCGGGTGCCAGGTCGATGCCGGTGATTTTCAGACCGGTAAACCGGTTTGCAAGGTAATTGCAGAAAATTCCGGGGCCACAACCCACATCCAGTACGCTCTGGTGTTGTGGGCGCATCAATTCGGCAAAGGCCGCGAAGGTGGACAGATAAGGTTCGTACTGGCGGAAACGATCAAGGTACTGATCGGCATACTTGTCAAATGTAGCTACCGTTTCCTTTACCCTATTCATGGAAAAGCCGTCCATTGAAGCCGGAATAGGGTGGCATCAGGATTCAGCAGCATACCCGTCATGGCCCTGGACTCAATTCTTTCAGTTCAGTAATTGCTTCATCCGCCCGGTCCGCCGGCACCAGTATATGATCATGAAAACAAGCCGCAATCACATTGGCACTGATGCCCCTGGCAGCCAGCCTGCCGGCCACCGCCGCAGTCAGCCCGACCGCTTCGAGACTGGAATGCACACCCAGCGTGATAAGCCGAAAAGTCCCTTCGTATTCGAGCTGCGCCTGTTGGGCTACCTCGCGGCGCACAACCAGTGACAGACCCTCTGCTTCCCGAAACGTGGCCAGCGGATTAAAAGCCAGGCACTCGCATAGGTCGAGCGTTACGCTGCAGAATACGTATTCAATATCGGACAATTCCGGATGCAGGGACTTCAGCAGCTCATCGAGATCGGTAATAGCGGCCATGATTGCTGATCATCTCTGCGGGATTTTCCGACTGGAATTCTGCGAAGGGTTTACTTGTTCCGTTGCCGGAGCCGGTTACGGGGGTTCATTCTGTTAAAGCGGCGCCGGTCGGCGCGCTCCGACCAGACCAGCGCGGCCACAGCAACTACAACAACGACGACGCTCACGGCGATGATGTTGATATCGTCGGAACTCTTGAAAAAAGCAACTATCGTCTGCCACAGAGTGCCGAAAAAGGAAGTTTCGTTTTCGATGATCGACTCCTCGAATTGTTCTTCAGCGTTGGGTGTCTACAGCCACTATAACACAGGACCAACCACCACTTCCTTCAGGTTACCGTACAACCGGGTATTACCGCAGAATCTACTGCTCGGTTATCAGCAGTCGAACTGCCAGAGCAATAAACACGGTCCCGGCGATCCGGTTCATTACCCGTTGAGAAGCCGGTGATCTTTTCAACCAGTCAGCCAGAAACCCGCTCGACCAGGCAATTGCCCCGAAAATCAGTAGTGTGGCGGCAATAAACAGAAGACCGAGCTGCAAAATCTGCAGTGTTACCGAGCCGCCGTCAGGATCGGTGAATTGAGGAAGGAAGGCCAGGAAGAATATCGCCACTTTCGGATTGGTGATATTCATAATGACACCACGAACGTAAAGACGCCCGGAACTCAGACTGACATCGCCGGTGGCTTCGACATCGGTATCTCCGGTACGGAAAGCCTGCCAGGCCAGGAAAAGCAGGTACACCGCTCCAAGCACCTTGAGACCCGTGAAAGCGAGCACCGAAGTCTGAAAGATAGCGGCCACACCCAATGTCACGGCACTGGTATGTCCCAGTAGACCGGTGCACAGGCCTGTAGTGACCATCAGTCCGGCTCGTCGTCCATGCAATGCCGACTGGGTCAGGACAAACAGGCTGTCCGGGCCAGGCACCAGCGCCAGGGTGCAGGAAGCCGAAAAAAAGAGCAGTGCCGTTTCAAGACTGAGCATTACTGATGCAGTGACTTTGCGTGTTCAGGTACCAATCCAGGGCCCGGTTTTCGTGGAATCTGATGAAAGGTTCCTTGCCCCTGCAATAGCCTTCATTATCCTGCCGGTATCGATTCGCGAGAGATCGTTTCAGACCAACGTATTGGTCCGCCACCTCCGGGTGATGGGTCAGATAATCACGAAACGCCAGGTGCCGGACAATATTCCTGTCACCGGCTTCAAACGCGTGAACATGATGGGTTCGCGGGGATTGTCCTTTCCGGAAATACCGCCTGCCCGGGATTCCGAATTCTCCCATGATTTCGTACCCCAGTGCAGGGAGATGGATTGAGGCATTGTCCAGCTCTGATAACCCGGGCACTTCCATCAGGATGTCGATGATTGGCTTGGCAGCCAGGCCGGGAACAGACGTGGAGCCTATGTGGTGGATCGCCCTGGCAACGTCACCAAGCGCGGATTGCAGCAGGGCTGCCTCCACAACAAACTTTTCCTGCCAGCAGTTCTGGAATTCAACGATTCGAATTTCATTGGAGGTCAATGATCAGCTCCGGCGCTTTCGATACGTCTTTTGACATCCAGGTACGCGGTTCTGATCAGCTCGTGCAAGGCCGCTGAACTCAGCTCTGCGCCGGGCCTTATCTTGACGTGACGCATCCGCTTGCCGCTGCCCTCCAGCAGGCCGTGAGGGTCGTCGAGCAGAGCACCGGTGAAAAAACCCAGATTGATATGCGATGAAAAAACATTGACGTAGGCAAACGCTGCATCCGCGATACAGGCTACCGGACAGCCATCATGAATCAGTTCCTGGACGTCATCGCCGCTGTTGCGCAGCACGCCGAACCAGTGCCGTGCCAGCGAAAACAACTCTACCGGATCCTGGCTCAGCCAGGCATCGATCTCGGGATCGTGTCTGACTGCGCCGGAAAGTCTGAATAATTTTTCCATGCCGGGTAACAAACCATTCAATTATTGGTTTTCAGGGGAGCAGGCAATTTTAAAACTGAACCCTGCCATTGATCTTCAGGGACTTTCAATGACGCGAGCAATGGTATCCCCAAGTTTTGCCATGGCAGCGTTTCTTGCGTCGAAAGATGCTTCGGTTTCCGTGATATAGATGGTCGTGATAACCGGCTGCCGGGACGGTGGCCACATGACCGCTGCGATGGAGCGCGAACCGTAGCCTCCCGCCCCAGTCTTATCGCCTATTTTCCAGTCGGCAGGAATCCCCGACCGGAGCAGGGCATCGCCAACCGTATTCCCGAGCAGCCATTGTTGCAACCTGGACCTTGATTCCGGGGTAAGGGTTTCTCCCAGTACCAGGTTTTCCAGGAGTAGTGCCATTGCGCCTGGTGTCGTGGTATCCCGCTCGTCTCCTGGCACGGCTTCGTTGAGTTCGGTTTCCCATCGGTCCAGTCTGGTAACCTGGTCTCCAGTGGTACGCAGAAACCGGGTCAGCCCCTGCGGTCCCCCTATTGCCTGCAGTATCAGGTTACCGGCGGTATTGTCGCTTACCGTGATCGCTGCGTCGCAAAGCTGGTTCAAAGTCAACCCTGCGGCTCCCGTATGAGCCTCGGTGACCGGTGAATAGGACACCAGATCTGCCGCCTGAAACGTCACTGATCGGTTTAAATCCTCCCGACCCTGATCCACCCGAACCAACAGTGCCGCGCAGGCCAGGGTTTTGAACGTGCTCGACATGGGGAATCGTTCGCTCTCCCGATATTCCCAATGCCGGCCGGTCCCGGTATCGAAAACGGCTACCCCGATTCTGGCCTGCAACTGTATTTCCAGTGCGACTATGGTTTCGATCAAGGGGTCCTGTTGCGCTGCGGCCTGCGGCGCGACACCAGGCGATATCAGTAACAGGGTGGCGCTTGCAGTGATGGTCAGCGAAAGTAATCGCTGCAGGCGTGAGTTTTGCACTTCGGAAGTTCCTCTGGGACAACAGCCCTGTATTCTACCGGAACTCGCGGGATTGCTCATCGTCATCCGCCAGGCGTTGCATCACTTGCTGCCACAGCGCCTTACCGCGCGGGGATTCTGCCCTCGGCTGAAATCCCAGCCCTCGATAGAGCCTGATGGCAGCAAGCCTTTCGGCGGACGTTTCCAGGAAACACCTGGTGTCGGTATTGCTAACTTCCACAAGCAACCTGGACACCAGCAGATGGCCCAGGCCCAGACCCCGCCAGGAGGGATGAACAGCCACCCAGCGAAGTTGACCCCAGCGCTGCCCCTGGTTGTCGGTATTCCACCAGGCAATACCAGTGCCGATGATTTCATCGAACTGTTTAAGATAGAAACCTCTGCCGGACAGCGCGGCGATATCCACCAGTTGTTGTTCCAGCAGTCCGTCGTGGATTGTCAGATGCGGCTCGGATAATCTTTGCAGGGTATACCAGGGCAAGAGGTTGTCTGGGTCCATATTGGCAAAGCGGATTCCGGTTGGCATTTCCGGAACTACGACGTGTTCCAGATTTTCGCGGGCCATGTACAGGGGGAAATATTCAGCCACTGGCTGGTACCTGCAGCAATCTCGGCTTTACCTTACGGTGAAATAACTTTCGAAGTATTACTTCTGTTACCACCGAAAAAACAAGAAATGCAATGAGGATATAGCCGACCTGACCGGAGTTACCAAGCACATAGACCAGTGCCAGGAGCATGGCAGCGAAACAGAGCAGCGCGGCCAGTATTACCAGCAATCGGGAAGCGGCTGTCCGGGCAATTATTTTCAGGTGGCCGACATGAGTGACCGTGTGAACAAACAGCACACTTATGGAACCTACCGCGGCAATGATGCTCAGATCGAACAACAGAGTCAGTAAAATAACGAACGTTCCACTGATTATCAGTCCTTCTCTGCTGTGTGCGATTGGCTCACCAAACACTTCCGGAAGCTCGCCATCTTTCGCCAGCTGATAAGTCACATTGGTGACCGAATAGAGGTTCGCGTTGATGGCAGACGCCGTTGCAATCAATGCGGTTACCGTGACGATGGTGAATCCGGTATGACCGAGCAGCGGCAGCGCAGCCTGGGCCAGGGCAAAATCCCTGGCCGCGATGACTTCGTCTACCGGTAGATTTCCAAACACGGCAAAGGAAATGGCAACGTAAAGCAACATGACAATAAAAACCGCAGCCATCATCGACCTGGGCAGGGTACGGGCGGGATCCGGCATATCTTCAGCCGTATTGGTAATCACCCGGAAGCCCTCGAATGCGAAGAAAGTTACCGCCAGGCTATAGAAAATATTGTTGCTCGCCGGGTAATTGCCTGGTGACAACAGGTCAGGGTTCGCATAGGCGATTCCGATTATTGAAAAGGCCACCAGGACCAGAAATTTTACCGCCACCGTCAGCCGCTCCCAGATAGCCACATCTTTGGCACCGCGCAGGTTAATCAGAACAAACAGCACTACGATGGCGGTGGAAAAAAACGGTTGCCAGACAGGCGACGCACCGTCGGGCAGAAAAGTCGTCGCGTAATTAGCGAAAGCCTCGGCGATAAGACTCAGGGAAACCAGGGCGGAGAGATAGAGCATGATACTCATTGAGCCGGAGAAATAGCCAATCCCGTACGCCTGAGTCAGATACTCTATGATTCCACCGGAGGAGGGAAGTGCCGCTCCCAGTCTGCCGAGCGAGTAAGCACTTGCAAGAGCGACACCCCCGCCAATGAGGAACGACAGATAAACGGCACTTCCGGCGATGGCACTGGCTTCACCGAGCAGGGCAAATATTCCGGCTCCGACCATTGCGCCGATGCCCATCGAGACCGCCGACCAGAAGCCGATCGGTCCTTGCGTGGTATGCATAAGATCGGTCCCGTTGCTGCGGTGCCTGGATTACCTGTCGAAACCCGTCACGCCATTCGATTTCCCAACACCGGGTCCCGGGTCGCCAGCAACCTGCTGAAACGAATTGCCGTTACTCGCTATGACCCAGCGCCGCCAGGACAAGCCGGGCCATCTCCCTGTGGCCCACCGCGGTTGGGTGGTAACGAATGCCGGTGTCGGCAACACTATTGCCATTGACCCAGCGCTCGGCCACCGGATCGCAGGGGCCGTGACCTGCCGCCTCAACGTAGGCATCGGCAATGAGAAGCTGTCGGTCCGCGCTGACGCTGACAAAAGCGTCTTCCAGTGTCTGGCCAAGTTCCGCCAGGTAAGTGGTATCTTCGGCACTGAGTTCAAGTTCACTGCAGGCAACTGCGTCGATGGGGAACACCCGGGGATAGGTCACCACCACGATGGCTGCCTGTGGCGCTCTGGCCCGGATTGCATCGAAGGTCGCAGCAAGCTTGGCCGGCAACTGGCTTACGGCCTGGTCAATGGCGGCACGATCCAGATTGGCGGCGCAGTGTTCGTCGGCAGAGGTGCCGGCACAGGCAAAGGTCGATGTCGTGTAATTTATGTCGTTGCCGCCGATGGTCACGGTCACCAGTTTAGTGTCGGGCGTCACGGCCTGGATCTGAGGAGCCTCCTCCCGCTGAGGGGTATGAAGGATATTATCGGTTGTTGCCCCAGAACAGCTTACGTCCGTGATGGACAGATTCAGAGCGGCCGCCACCAGATTGGAATAGTTGTGATCGGAACGTCCGCAGCTTCCCAGTTGTGCAGGAACCCCATTTCCCGCTGCGAAGGAGCTGCCGAGCGCAACATATTTCGCTCCTGCGTCAAATGCGACAGAAGGCTGCTGGGAATAAGCGCAAGTGGCCGCAATCAATGCACTGCAAAATGTCGTCAAAGTGAAAATCTTTCCCATCGTGTTCTCCCGGGTGGCAGCGGAATCAGTGTTTTCGGGCTGATTCGATGCTGGTTTTTATTCAATAGTCGTTATTCAAAGGCTTCTGGAAGTTAAAAATAACAGAACTGGCAACGAATGTAACACTGGAACCTGCACTGTAACGCGCCGTCAGGCGCAAATCCTGCCCGGAATATCGACAACCGGATTGACGGTCCCTCTTCCTCCCCCGATTAACCGAGAAGCACTATTGCCACGGATAACACCATTAACAGGGCAAAGACGACTCGCAGTGCCCGGGCCGCTCGAGGTGCCATAAAAAGTGAACGGATTGCACCGCCCAGCCACAACCAGATCAGATCGACGAGCGTCGCGACCACAATACAGATCGCTGCCGTAACCGTGTATCCCGCCGCGACAGAATCGAACGGCAGAAGGAAGCCCGAAAAAACTGCAAGAAACACTGCATAGGCTTTTACATTGAGCAGGTTAAGAATAAATCCATCCCGGAAACGTGGTGCGTTCAAAATGGAGTTTTCACCATTCACAATGACAGGAGAGGTCGCTATTCTGAAGGCAAGATAAACGATGTAGAGAGCTCCGCCAGATTGAGCAACAGTTCTGAGTTGAGCCATTTGGGTTAAAAGAGAGGCGAGACCGATGGCGGTAGCTGTAATTGCCACGGCCAGGCCGGACAGGATTCCCAGCAGAAATGGACAACCTCTTTTGAACCCGACGGTCGCTCCCGTTGCAGCCAGGGTCAGAGTTGCCGGACCGGGAGATCCCAGCAGCAATGTCGTTGTTACGAGCAGGCTAAGAAAGGCTTCAGTCATTCAACAGGCTGTTAATCAGAGGTTCCTTAATTGGCTCAATGATCGAGCTTTCTGCTTTTAATGTCCTTGACGGTCTTAACCATTTTCGCAAAGCGTCGGCCCTGCGAACGCTTCTCGGCCAGGGTGGCTGTCGCGATCGCATTTTCCCGTAACAGCTTTTTGTAGTTGGTCAGGCGGCGGGCATCCAACCGGTTATCATGGATTGCCTCCAATACCGCACACCCGGGTTCGGACTCATGCCTGCAGTCTGCGAACCGGCATTGTCTGGCCAGTTCTTCAACGTCTGTAAATACGTTACCAATTGACTGATCTATTTCTGCGACCCGCAGTTCCCGCATACCCGGTACATCGATAAGAAGTCCGCCATCCGGGAGGAGGTGAAGTTCCCGATGCGTCGTAGTGTGGCGACCTTTCAGGTCCTGTTCACGAATCTCGCCGGTAACGGATAACGCCTTTTCTGCCAGGCTGTTCAACAGCGTCGACTTGCCAACGCCAGAAGAGCCGACCAGCGCCACGGTGGAAGTTTTCTCAATCCAGGAGCGCAAACCGTCGAGGGACAGCGCATCCAGGGCATTGACGGATTCAACCGGGACCCCAGCCAGGGTCTTACGTGCACGCGAGACATAGACGTCGACATCCTCAACCAGGTCGGATTTGGTTAGAACAATAACCGGCGTTGCGCCTGCCTCGGTGCACAAGGCCAGGTAACGTTCCAGACGCGACTCGTTGAACTCTTCATTGCAGGACGTGACAATAAAAAGGATATCGATATTCGCGGCTATTGGCTGCATCGCCTTGCCGGTTCCCGCGCCGAGACGTTTAAACAGGCTCTTCCGCTTCAGAACCTGCGAAATCCTTGTCAGGGATTCATCCAGCACAATCCAGTCGCCTACTGTCGGACGATCAAGAGAATCCGCCTGCAGCAGGGCGTGGGACAGCTCCACAACGCGTTCGCCCGCTTCGCACGCGACCACAATTTTTGATCGTTGCACGGACATCACCCGGCCGACCCGATCCTGCAACAGACCGGGATCGGTTAACTGCTGGGTAAAAAACGGCACAAGCCCCAGTTGCTGCAATTTTTTGCTCACTGACGCGTCCTCAGGCCGCAACCTCAGAAATCAACAGTGGTCTTTACATCGAGAGGACTGCGTAATGTCTGCAGGACGACGCAATAGCGTTCGGTCAACTCGATAAGCTTGGCGATCTGTTCCGGTTGTGCCGTGCTGCTTATGTTGAAGTAGAGCCGGATATCGCGAAAGCCGGCAGGAACTTCCTTCGAGACACCCAGCGTACCCCGGAAGTCCAGGTCGCCCTCGGCGCGTATTCCGGCATTCTCAACATCAATGTTCAGCGCGGTCGCGACCGCCGACAGCGTAACGCCGGCACATGCGACAAGCGCCTGGAGCAACATGTCACCGGAACAGGCCTGAAGTCCCGTGCCGCCGGTAGCCGGATGTAGCCCGGCTTCAACCAGGGTTTTGCCTGTCTCCACACTACAGGAAATACCCTCGCCCAGGTTGCCCTCGGCATGGAGTGTGACAAGCGCTGCAGCTGGATTCTCCAGGTATCTGCTTTTCAATGGTGCCTGCTGCGATCTCAATTCTTCACTGTTCATGAAGTGACTTCCCACTATGACTGGAGATATAAACTATCGTTGTAATAGGACGTTGTCGGAATAGTAAGCGGCCAACCTTCTCATGTCTCCGCTGTCAGACGATTGTACCCTTTTCTGCATGCTTCACGATGTACCGGCCGCTGCCGTATCCTGTCCTGTCGTCAAGGTTGGCCGTGATGACAGCGGTGTCAACGATGGTGTCGCCGTTCCAGTTGAACCAGGGCAATGCCTTCTGCACTGGACCAGCACTTTACTTCAGTAAACCCAAACTTGTGATACAAGCCTATGGCCGGTGCATTTCCGATTGCGGTAGTGACTTCAAGGTTTTTACCTTTCCAGGTTGCAATCACAAAATTAAGCAGACCAGACCCCACACCGTGGCGGAAAAAATCTGGTGAGACCGCCAGACTCAGGACACGTAAGACGGTGTCTGCTTCCTGTACTTCGATAACGCCAGCCAATCCCAGCGCAGTTTTCTTTCCCCAGAACGACGAGGCTGATTCACGAATAGCGGTGACGCTTCTCTCAAGAGGAGGGAACTTCACGACACTTAGCAGCTCGGCCTCCTTACGGTAGGATTCCTGGAAAAGAAAGTAAATTTCGCTAGCAACCACACAGTCAGTGGAATTCAGTAATTCAATGTCCTCGAAAACAACCACCGGAAGTCCCCGATATTGCAGCGACCATTATCAGCGCCCCTGACTGGCAACCGTTGTTCGACACTGTTATTAAAAGAGCAGGCTTTACAGCCAGCTGTCCCTCGACCTGCCTTGGCTTTGATAAATGAACTTATCAGGACGCAAAGACCAGCTGCAGGCTGCCTTTCCGTAACAGAACCTCGGCTCTGAAGCCAGCTTCGCTGAGGCAGGACACCTGTTCATCCGGCGTCATGTACAAATTACCGTCAGACATGGCGTCCGGGCCATAAAAGTGGTCGCACACCAGGTATACACCACCCGGGTCCAGAACTTCCTTGACCCGCCGATGCAGAGCTTTAGCCCGAGACTTATGCCGCAGTTCGTGAACCGCCTGAGTCGTAACTACGCAGTCAAAAGTTCCCAGGTCCTGCGTCCACTCCGGGCTTTTAAAGTCCCTGCGGACAAAGCGAATATTCTGTACACAATCCTTTAATCGCGTCCTGGCAAGTATCTGCATAGGTTCGGAAAAATCCAGCAGAGTAAGAGAGATGTCCGCTACCCGGTCGCAAAGATACCTGGCAAGAAATCCCGGGCCCGACCCCAGTTCCAGAGCATTGCCAATTCCCCGAGACTCGATACATTCTGCAATCATACCGAACATGTCCAGTCGAAAGGGTCGTTCCATGGCGGTGCTTTCCCAATCCAGAGCGTCCTGCATCAGATGGAAATTGACCGGACTCGGTACTTCCGATTGAGACATGTTAATTACCACTCAAACTATGTAGCATCTCTGGGCACTTGCCGCCCATTACCAGGGCAAATACGAAAAAGCGATCTGCTGGCAGAGAGCTTTTTCAACGCACCCGTCACCGATCCACCCGGGTAAGAAAACCCATCCAGGCGTCCGGCGGGGCGGCCAACAGGGGCTTCAGCTTTTCAATGGCAGTCTGATACAGCCCGCCTTCCTCCTCATAGATAGCTTTCGCATCTGCCTCGGTTTCCCAGACACTCAGCGTGGCCAGGCGGCTATTGGGGGCATCGACGAGCAGGAAATTCTGAATAAACCCTTTGTAGTTTGTTGCCGTTGGCATAATTTCGTCTCGCAGCAGGTTCGCTGCTTCGTCAATCCTACCCGGTTGAATCTGTACCCGAACATTCATCCCGTGCATGCATTTCTCCTCTTCTGGTTTTACTTCTTCTTCGTCAGTCCGTCAGCATATTCCCGTGAATCTGATCTCCGGGGCTTCCAGTTTTTGCAGCACCTCCGGTGATACCGTACTCTGCGTCATTCACAGCATGTCCAGGATTTTCCTAACCGTATTCAGATTTCGGCCGGTTGCCGGAACGCCCAGGCATTTCTCCAGGCCTGCCGCGAGCTTTGACCTGCCGATACCATCCGGTGCATGCAAATAAAAAACTCTTCCCTTCAACACGGTCTTTTCTCTTTCGGTGGCCAGTGATGCCAGCTAGTCCAGGTTCAGGACTGGCGGCGTTGAAGTAAAATACAGGTGTACTTCCTTCCCGTTCTCTACATCAAAAGGATTGTTCCTGACTGCGGCTTCAAAATCCTTACGGGTTAAGAGCATGACCTCCGGCTGGAAACCAAACCTTGTCTTGACTGCGTTCTTCACTAAGTCTTCTGAGGCAGACTTGCCTTTCATCAACACATTTCCGCTCTGGATATAGGTTTTAACATCGATAAAACCCATGTCAACAAGCAGGGAAGCCAGTTCTTTCATTGGCAGTATATTTCTTCCGCAAACATTGATTCCCCGGAACAGGACAATGTAGGTATTCATGAAATAGACCCGGCAGATACTTCTTTATGCACTGTTAAGGTATGCTAACAGCCAGTTGAAAAACTCTCAGCTGGCACAATACTGCGTTAAAATCTGGCAAGAAATGCTCATTTACGACGTGTAAACTGCGCTTTATCGTAAGATTTTACCTTGTCTTGCACTCATCTGAGAGTTCTTTAACAGGCTGCTAGCCAGCGCTGAGTGGAATGTCTCAGGCCGAAAACTTTTGCGAAGCGAGAGTTCATAAAGCCTTGCAGATTTGGAAAATTGTTCCTTATTCCATGTTGATTCATTATTGGAGGCCTGCAGCCTGGATCCAGTAGGGTTCAGATCACTTCAGATACCTTCCTGGTTTCGAAAATATGCGACCAGTGCATTGGCGTGGCCGTGACCAATTTGGAACTCGGACTTCAACCAACTGACCATTTCCATATGCTTCAGGCCTCTTTCTTTCTCCAACAGTCCGAACCAATGGCTTACGGGCTGGCCATATTTCTTCTCTATGGAAGGGAAATAAGATGCTGGGCCCGTTACTTTTTCTTTCTCTGACATTTCTCAACCTCAATAAAGCTTTTTCAGGTATACAGTGGCATCGATCACAGGATTCAAACGGCCAGGTGACAATCAACAGTCGTTGCGTTTACCAGCAGTCCGCTTTCTAATTATCCTCACAATCGATGTGTAGACAAAATAAACAACTCTGCAGAAACAGAGAAAGGTAACCAGGCCCAACAAGACTACTGCAAACTAAAGTCCCCAAACCATCAGGGTAAGCATTCCGCACACAACCCCTACTACAAGATTTATGACAGCTTCATCTGCCCTTCCTGCATACTTGCTAGAAATCTCTTTTGACCAGTAATGGTTGACTTTCATCCGCTGACAGTAGAATGCTACATCAGTGACGGGCGCTTCCGTCTCGTTGATCTTGATTGCAATAGGGACTGACCGGATACTGAACCCGGTTTAGCGGCTTTCCGTCCCTCGGCTACCGCTAACTGAACCAGATCTGAGTACCCCGGCGTTGCAATTTCCGATTCGTTTCTGATTGGGATATGGCGGATGAGCTTGCCACTACCACAGAGCAAACTATTCGGATCATGCAACTCGGCACCTCGATTGAACCCCAGATTCACGTGGTTCTTATAAGCCGCAATGTGACAGTAAGCGTCCTTCAACTGAACAGAGAACGTGTATGCACAGGAAACCGCGTTAAGGAACCTCTGATTAATTATGAAACTACTCTGCGGGAGTCTGTCGGGCACTGCTGCTAGGCGTCGTGCGCAGGGAATGGCCGTAGCCCTTGCCAAGTGCGACAACAACGCAGCAGTGCCCGACAGGCCCCGCCCGGCGGGGCCTTCAGACGAGCCCACTGGCTTCGTTGACTTGCCTTGACAGGCCGACGCATGCCGGCGGCAAGTCGCCTCGTCAGTGAACTCGTCTAAAGGCCAGAGTAATTTCATAATTAATCAGATGAAATGGACACCGCCCTCCCCAAATCGGCATCAAAGTGCCATAGTTGAAGCGTTACCCATCAACTAACAGAGAGGACGGTATCCATGGACAAGATTAGCGTGATTGGTTTGGATTTGGCAAAGAATGTGTTTCAGGTACATGCGATTAGTGAGAATGGTAAGACCGTGCTGCGCAAGCGACTCTCTCGAAGCCAGGTGCGGAAGTTTTTCGCGAAGCTCCCACCCTGCCTTATTGGCATGGAGGCGTGTGGCGGCTGTCATTACTGGAACAGGACGTTGAGCGGGTTAGGTCACCAGGTAGGAATGATGGCTCCGGCCTTTGTGAAACCGTACCTGAAATCGAATAAGAATGACCGCAACGATGCTGAGGCGATCTGTGAAGCGGTACAACGGCCCTCGATGCGGTTCGTGCCCCTTAAAAGTCCAGAACAACAGGCCGTCTTGCATCTGCACCACGCTCGGCAGCAACTGGTCAGTCAGCGCGTTGCCCTGAGTAACCATCTCCGTGCGGTCTTGGCGGAGTTTGGCATTTGTCTTCCACAAGGCACGAACAGTATCTCGCAGCGGTTGGCTGGCATCTTGGAAGATGGGGAGAATGAGCTGCCGATGCTCACCAGGTATCTGCTGGCAGAGCTTAAGGCAGAACATGATCAGTTGATAGATCGAGTAAAGCGCCTGGAGAGGCAGCTGAAGAGTTGGCACGAGAACAATGAGCGGAGTCAGCGGCTGGAGACTATTCCTGGCATTGGCTTGCTCACTGCCTCTGCGCTCGCGGCGACTGTTGCCGATGGGGAGGGGTTTGGTAATGGACGGCAGCTTGCTGCGTATCTGGGGTTGGTTCCTCGGCAGGCTTCATCTGGTGGCAAAGAGCGCTTGCTGGGGATCAGTAAGCGAGGTGATGGCTATTTGCGCAGTCTTTTGATCCATGGCGCCAGGGCGGTGATCCACCATGTGCGACGACGCCTGAAGAAGGGTTTACCAGGTGGCAATCCGTGGGTAGAACAGTTGCTGCAACGCTGCCATGTCAACGAGGTCGCTGTGGCGTTAGCCAATAAGATGGCGAGAATCGCCTGGGTATTGTTAACCAGGCAGGAAACCTATCGGTTAAGTCGGGGTAGTGCGTGAACACAGGTCTGAAATGCCCCTGAAATAACGAGTAACGGAGGTCATCCAACGATTGCATAAGTGAAGCTATGACGAAACAGGTCAGACCGCGACGGGTCAAACCCGAGGAACCTCTTGAGGTGATAACCTCTTTGATCAGATAGGGCCCCGTCGGCGAAGTTCATAGAGGCCAGGAGCAAAGATCCATAAACAGGCCGGATGTAAGACTGCAATCGACCACTATTCGTCAATGGAATTCACTTGGCAAACGGGCGGTGTCCATGTAAGAGGTTCCTTAAAGGAGTCATAGATCAGCTCGTTCGCGTCCTCGCAGTGCGAGAGCAACCAACTTCTCAATGCAATAAAGAGTTCAGTTTGAGCACTTCCATAGGGATTCAGACAGCCCAGAAGCTCGTCGGTGGGTGCTCGGCCGGACATTTGCATCAAGACCTCCTGATGAATAACTGACCATCACTGTCTTAACAGGATTTACAGCAGTGATCGGCGCCACGAGATTGTCGATGTCGTCATCGTTAAACGCGATTAATTTTTTTGGTATAGAAAATCTTATCGACACCCTCTTTAGGATAGTTGCTGAATCGTCCAACTTCCCTGTATCCAGACTTTTCATAAAATCCAGGCGCCTGGAATGAATAAGTATCCAGAAAACTATTCTCTACTCCGATTCTGGCTGCCTCCGCTTCGACTGTAGCAAGCAGATCGCGACCATATCCTGCCGATCGAATTGACCCGGACAACCAGAGGTAATTGATATGAAGGCTTGAAAAAATAATAACGCCACATAGACCTCCGACGATGCTTCCAGCTTCACTCCGGATAAGGCAGGCAATTTTCCTTTCCTTCAATCCGGGGAAGTAGGGTACGTTATACTCGACCAGCCCATCATAAATTGCTGAGATCTCTTCTTCTGATGGGGCATGCGTTACTTCGATCTTCATCGTAACTCTCAGAGCGCCTGCAGACCGTCATGCTGCGCTGGTTCGCAAGCATGGTGTTAGATCTTCTCGATCAGATCCGCCCTGAACGTAACCCCGAGACCCGGGCCCTGGGGTACTTTAATTGAACCGTCCGCTTCCAGTACGGGCGGGTTTTCGAAGACCTGCCAGCCCTCGAAGATATCCGCATGTGGCGGTTCGTGTATGAACTCCGTTATCGGGCCGTTTGGCATGGACGCGATAAGGTGGATTCCGCAGATATTGACTAAACGCCGTTCAAACGGAGCAGAGTGCGGAGAGACCTGTCTGTTGTACGCCGCTGCGAGGGTTCCGACAGTGCGGGACATTAAAGGCCCTATGTCACCTATCTCCGGCATGAGGACGTCGAAACAGCCCTGCTCAAGAAGCCACCTGAACTCATGGATACCCCAATTTGCCTCGCCGCCGGCCATCGGCATGGCGACCAGCCGATTAAGCTCGGCCAACTGCTCGTAGTCGTAGCGGGGCAGTGGCTCCTCAAGCCAATAAACGTTGAGCTTCTGGTACTCCATCGCCGTGTCGTAGGCCCGCTTAAAGTTCCACAGTGTCGGATCCTCTCCCAATGCGTCCGCATTGCCGGGCGCCTTGTTGCCGTCGCAAAGGATGTGGAAGTCATCGCCCAGGGCTTCCCGAACCAACTGCACGACGCGGATATCCTCCTCCATCGTCCTGAATCCCGAACGCAGCTTGATGGCGCGCCAGCCGTCCTCTTTGAGCCCTATGGCAATTTCGACCCGGTCTTCCACAGTGCCTATACCCCACATGGCAGCGTAGGGGAGTACCCGGTCGCGTCCACCGCCCCAGAGCTTGTAAAGCGGCAAATCGGTCGCTTTACCTATCAGATCCCATAGCGCGATTTCTACCGAGGCGCCCCATCTGCGGTACGGCGCGTACAGCGCTGCGGCATGCTGATTGATTTCGAAGGGATCCTTGCCGACCAGCAGTTGCTTCACTGTCTCGATGTTCTCGGGAGGAATCCCGGGACCGATGCCCACTAAACCCTGGTCCGTGTGCACTTCAGTGACGGTGAAATTACCGATCTGAACATGGAGCCCGCCACGGGAAGTGTCGACGCGTCGGGCCAAAATGCCCTTGTCTTCGACGAGCCGGATCTTGATCAAACGGACATCAGTTATCTTTATCTGCACCGCCAGCGCTGCCCGCGGCAGCAAAAATGGCATCGCCACAATGCCCGGTAATCTGGTTAAGAAATCTCGCTTCAGCATTGCAGCTTCTCCCATGGATTTAAATTTGTAAAATCACCATATGACTTTTATTGCTTTTTTACAACCACAACTGAGAGCCGTCCGTTACCGACCGATCGATCTTGTGCCATTTTTGGGGACACAGCATTTCATGGTGTGCTGGTGAGCGACTCAGGTATCCTGTGTTAAGGTTTGTAAGAGTGCAACGTCTATAATAACGCGTGCAGCAAAAGTAGCATCGTCTAGCCCCCAAGAGATTATTGATTGGATAGCTATTTCTTTACCCAACAGCTTTTAAGCACATAAACGTCAGGTTATCTCTCAACTTGAATTGAGTCTACGTAAGCTCGAAATTCATCAGAGAAACCCATCTTGGAAGAATTCCAGAACCACTGGTATGACACCTTGGTAAGTTCACTCCGGTAATATTGATCCCAGCCATCCCAAATCGTGTCGTCCATCATTCCTCTTGAATGCGTAATGAATCCGTACTCCCAGGTATTGAAAGTATCCGCTACGAAGGTACGGAACTGGCGAAGTTGAGGAGGAGACAGTTGCTCGTAATCCTGTAGAGCAAGCTCATATAAAGCTGCGAACTCCAGGTCCCGATACCAGGTATTCCTCTCGATATCCATGGCAACAATTGACTGATGGTTCGAAACCATTATCGCATCAGTATTCTGGCGAACACTCACACCCACGTAGATAAGAGATATTACAACTGCGACCGCGCCAACGATTTCAGCAACCAGGGCCCATTCCTGTAATTTTATCTTCTTCATATAGTTAAGCTATTTGCTCGTATCTTCAAACTGTGGAATATAACCAGCTGTATTGGATACGCGAGACAACCAACGTTCAATAGCAGGATATTCCGCCAGATTGAACCCACCCTCATCAGCCGTATGAACGTATCCGTACAGGCATATGTCTGCAATCGAATACACCCCATGGACAAGAAAATCCACACTCGCTAAATGTGCATTCAGGACCGCTAATGCCCTGTTTCCCGTGGAATACCAAATTTCCCAATCTTTGCTCGTAGTTTCCATAAAGTCAGGAAATGCTTTTAGAAACCTGGTACGGCCCAGAATCTTGTCTATATTACTTTGTTCGAAGAACATCCATTGCAATACCAGCGTTTGGAAATCCAGATCATCAGGGAGCAGATAGGTATCATTACCCAGCCAGAATAGAATAGCATTCGACTCCCGTAGAAACTTTCCGTCACTGAGTTCAAGCACAGGAATCTGGCCCATCGGATTCTTAGTGAAGAAATCCTCTGTCCACGTTTCCCCTTTAAGTATATCGAGGTATTCAATCTCTATTGGCAATTTCAGTTGGGATAATGCCAGGCGGATTTTGTAGCCATTGCCGGAGAACTCATAATCAAATAATCTGATCGGTTTAGCTTTCATGATGAACTAAGGCGGTCGCACGGCCCGGCTGGCCTGCCGTGGCGCCTCCGGATGACCGACATGTTAGGCGACACGTTATCGGCGGATGGCCTGCTCAATTCACAAGCCCGGTCCACGACCAACGGGGAATCGTCAGGTTTCCGGGTACGTCTGCTTTGCTGACTGGGTAGGCCGCCATCGTGGTCATGGTTGTCCAGACGAAGTAGTCATGCAACGCGCACCATAGGTTGTTGTCTTCTACTCCGATGTCGTCCATAGCCTGATCAAAGCATGCAATGGCTCGATGATCCATTTCGTCGTGTTCGCCGTTGCCACTGTGCATTCGTACGACCGATGACTCCGTGCCGAGCTCTTGGCTGTAGAGGCTGGGACCGCCCCAGGCTTCAGACCAGTAAGCGGCCAGTCGTTCGGTGTGCTGTGGATGGAAGCCATGGTTAAAGGCGTGAGCAACGACCTCGTCCGTCAGAACCCGAGCGTGCCATGCGCGAGCAAGGCGAAGAACTCCTTCTTGGCCTCCGATTGCCTCAAACAGCGTGGACTGCGGCATTACCTGGCTCCGTGGGATCTGTTTGGCCAAACGCTCTGGTTATTCGGCAAGCCACTCAGTGGCTTATCCTATAGCCCGCGCCAGCGGGCGATTGAACTGATTGTATGGTGAGCTTCTACGCTGCAGTTTGAAATTTGATCTGAAGGCCAAGTGCTTTTGCGATTTTTGTAACAGTCGCAAACGTTGGATTACCTTCTTCAGAGAGTGCTTTGTACAAACCTTCACGTGACAATCCAGTATCTCTTGCAAGCTGGCTCATATTTTTGGCGCGAGCGATAATTCCCAGTGCATGAATTATATAGGCTGGATCTTCTCCACCTTCTTCAAGTACAGCATCTAAATAAGCCTGAATATCATCATCTGATTTAAGATATTCAGCAGTATCGTAGCGGCTAATTTTTACGCCCATGTCTAAACCTCCAATTGGCGGGTCAACTCCAATGCTTTCTTTATGTCTTTGGCCTGCGAGTTCTTATCTCCACCAGTTAGAAGTATGACGACAATAGAAGATTGCTTTGTGAAATAGATTCTATATCCAGGCCCGTAGAATATGCGCAGCTCACTGACACCTTCTCCTACAGGTTCTACATCGCCAAAATGCCCGAGTTCCAACCGGTCAATGCGTGCTTGGATACGAGCTCTTGCATTCCTGTCCTTAAGCTTCCTGAACCAGCGAGCGAACACTTCGGTTTTATAGACTTCTAACCCGTGTTAACTATAGTTAACAGCCTGCAGAATGTCAACTATGGTTAACAGTGTCGCAAAACTCGAATTAGCTCACTAACGCCGCGTTCACCGGCTTGTCCGGTGCAATGCTTTGTTAGATCGCCGCCTTTTTGGCAGTTGATCCGAGCCTTCACTTTTAATCGCCCCAGATGCCGCTAATCCGAGCAAGCGACGAAACTTAGGACATTCCATATGGCTCGGAGCAGAACAGACAGCTGCATGCCTAAGTCCATCGCGCATCGCAATCAGCTTTTGGATGGTGCTATCCAGTTCGTCTGCCTTTTTTGCTAGCAGTTCTCTATCAATATTTGGGCTTCCATTAGCTCCTACCATTTGGCCGATTTCATCTAGTGAAAACCCAGCTGCACGCCCCAGCGCAATCAATGCAAGCCTCTCCAAAATATTGGCCCCAAATACCCGGCGCAGCCCTTGCCTACCAACAGATTTGATCAGGCCTTTTTCTTCATAGAAACGCAATGTGGAGGCTGGAACCCCGGAACGTTTGGCTACCACTGCGATGTCCATAAATTGCCCTTGACCTCAAGTCGACTTTAGGTCGTACGCTATCACTAGTTCGAAATCGAAACAAGAAAAGGAGATATTTATGAACAATCTAATGATTGTATTTTTGATCGGAATTGGAGCAACTGCCCTGATGGACTTATGGAGCATATTGAGGAAATCATTGCTCGGGATTAACCCCCCAAATTATGGAATGGTGGGGCGTTGGTTAGCCTGTATGACGCATGGAAAATTTCGTCATGACTCTATTGCAGCATCTGCTCCTATGCAAGGAGAGCACTTTATTGGATGGATTGCCCACTACTTGACGGGTATTGCCTTCGCAGCCGTGCTAGTTGGTACTGCAGGTAAGCATTGGATTCTCAATCCAACGATTGGTCCAGCGCTCGTTGTTGGTATTGGAACAGTTGCAGCGCCCTTCCTATTAATGCAGCCGGGCACGGGGGCTGGCATTGCCTCAATTCGAACACCAAAACCAAACTCTGCACGACTGCATAGTTTAATTAATCATGCAATTTTTGGGCTTGGCCTATATGCATCAGGATTGGCCCTGAAACTTTATTGCTCAATATGAAAGTCAGTCTTAATAAACCATTCACAGGAGAATCATATGTATATTCCCGCTCGCTTTTCCCCAATTCTGTTCAGCGCTTTGCTCTCTGCCATCATGGTCGGCATTGTGTCGGCCTTCGTCCTTGCAATCTCACAAGGAATTCATACAGGATTTGCTGGGCAGTGGTTCAAAAGCTGTATAACGACATGGCCAATAGCTTTTCCTACAGTTGCCATTGTTGCCCCGATGGTAAGAAGAATAGTCGGGAAGTTGACAAGATAAATTAGGAGGCAATTTTCTGATAACGTAAATTATCTTTCGCACATTTTTTGAAGGGGGTGGCCCCGGTCTGATAAAACTGTAATCGACCAAGATAAACAGACCAGACCAAAGGAACCACCCATGAAAAACGATAACACAAAACCCTTGAGCAAGGTGATCCGAATCGACGAGAGCGAGATCCGCGGCCATCTGGATGAGATGGTCCGGGGAACCGTTGAGGAAACACTGAATGCAATGCTTGACGCTGAAGCTGATGATCTCTGCAATGCCCAGCGCTATGAGCACTCCCCGAACCGCGTTGATTCCAGGGCCGGCAGTTACAAACGGAAGCTCCACACGAAGGCCGGAGAAGTAGAGATCAAGGTGCCGAAATTACGGAAGCAGACCTTCGAGACAGCGATAATCGAACGCTATCGACGCCGGGATATTTCCATCGAAGAGGCCATTGTGCAGATGTATTGCGTAAACCGCTGAAGTCTGCCACCCATTCCATCTGAAGCCTGCCACCTGGACCGCGGCAAAGCTGCCACCCATCGGAGCGTAGCGACGCAGGGTTTTGTAGTTATTCAGAATCGGTGTCTGCCGTCAACTTTGTCTTCTGTTTGCGCAGGGATTCTCCTCTCAGGTTGATCTTGTAAGCGTTGTGAACCAGCCGATCCAGGATGGCGTCCGCCAGAGTCGGATCTCCGATCACTGCATGCCAGTCTTCAACAGGGAGCTGGCTGGTGACAATGGTGGAGCGAAGGCCGTGCCTGTCCTCCAGCACCTCCAGCAGGTCCCGCCGGCTTTCAGCATTCGGTTTTACCAAGCCCCAGTCATCGAGGATCAGCACATCAACCTTGGCTAGGTTGGCAAGCAGCTTGGGATAGCGCCCATCACCTTTGGCGATCATCAGCTCTCTCAACAGTCGACTGAGCCGGACGTATTGCACCGTATACCCCTCGCGACAGGCCTTCTGCGCCAGGGCGCAGGCCAGCCAGGTTTTACCAACACCGGTGGGTCCGGTAATGAGGATGTTGAGGTGTTCCTGCACCCAGCGGCAGGCAGCCAGTGATTGGATCAGTGTTTTATCCAGCCCCCTGGGGTTCTGGTAGTCAATGTCTTCCAGGGCAGCGTTGTGCCTCAGCCTGGCCCGGCGCAATCGGCTGGTCAGACGGCGGCTCTCCCGCTCGGTCATCTCCCGGTCTACCAGCAGCCCAAGGCGTTCCTCGAAGCCCAGCTCTTCGATGTCCGGTGTGGTCATCTGATCGACCAGCGCTGTCGCCATGCCGGTGAACTTCAGTGCCTGGAGTTTCTCCAGGGTGGGGTGTTTCAACATCATGTTCTCCTTCAGTGATAGTAAGCGGGACCGCGGATATTGTCGTGGGCATCGGGTAAAGCCAGCTCCTGCTGACCTTCAAGAGGCTGTTCGTCCAGGCGGAGTTTCAGGATGGATTCGATGCTCTTGTAACGGCAGCTGCCCAGGACCAGGGCTCTGCGGCAAGCGGCCTCCAGTCGTTCATCGCCGTAGGCTTTGCCGAGGCGGAGAATGCCCAGACAGGAGCGATAGGCTTGTTGGGGGTGTTGGCGTGAACCCAGCACCACCAGGATGAGTTTCTCCGTTGCCGGCCCGGTCTTGGCAGCCCAACGCTGGAGACGCTCCGGTGTCCACTCCCCGGCCTGGCGATGGGATTCCGGCATGTGGGCAGTGAGCGTGGTGTGGCGGCCTTTCTGATCGGAACGCCGGTGGCTGGCTACCCGGTTACCCCGGTAGAAGCACTCGACGGTATGACGGGTCAGTCGGACCTCGACCTCTTTCTTGACCAGAGCGCAGGGCACCGAGTAGTAGTGCCCATCGATCGCCACGTGATAATCGATATGAACCCGGGCCTTCTTCCATTCGGCATAGACATACGGTTCTGCTGGCAAGGGCCGCAGCGCCGGCCGGTCCAGTTGTTCGAAGTGTTCCCGCCGGCAGCCAGGCAGCTTGCGGAAGGAGCGTGCATTGAGTTTGCCCAGCAGATCACTGATCGCGGCATTGAGCTCTGCCAGGGAGAAGAACTGGCGATGACGCAGAGAAGCCAGGATCCAGCGCTCTACTACCAGGACACCGCTTTCGACCTTGGCTTTGTCGCGTGGCTTGCGGACCCGGGTAGGCAGTATCGCCACCCCATAGTGTGAAGCCATGTCCTGGTAGGTGGGATTGGCGTCGGGCTCGTACCGGTGAGCTCTGCTCACGCCGGCCCGCAGGTTGTCTGGCACCACCAGTTCCGGTACGCCACCCAGGAACCTGAAGGTGCGCACGTGGGAGCCGATCCAGTCCGGCAGAGATTGAGTCCAGGTGGCTTCGGCATAGGTATAGTTGGAAGCTCCCAGCACCGCAACGAAGATCTGTGCCTGACGGACCTCGCCGGTGGTCTGATCGATGACCGGGACAGTCTGGCCGGCATAGTCGACAAACAGCTTCTCGCCGGCCCGATGGTCCTGGCGCATGACCAGGTCCAGCTTGCCCTGCCAGGCACGGTAGTGCTCACAGAACCAGCTGTACTGGTAGCCATCGGGATGAGCCTGCCGGTACTCCTGCCAGAGCAGGAACAGGGTGACGCCCGGGCGTTTGAGCTCGCCATGAATGTTAGCCCAATCAGGGATACCCCGTTGCTGGGCCGGCAGGTCCGGAGGTGGCGGAAACAACAGGCGTTCCAGTCGCGCCTCGTCCAGATCGTCAGGCAGCGGCCACCGGAGGCCGGCCAACTCAGCCCGCCGCAGGTACTCGCTGACCGTGGGCCGGCCAATCCCGCAGGAAGCGGCGATCTGCCGATTGCTCAGTCCACTGACCCACTTGAGGCGCAGCACTTCTTTGATTTTACGCATGGATAACCTCTTCGCAGGCATCTGATCCTCTCCCTGGGGAAAAGGTCAGAATACCGGTTAGTTATCCTGCGTCGGTAAACTCCGGCGGGTGACTTCTGGCTCGCTGCCAGGGTGGCAGCTTTGCCGTGGAATCAGTGGCAGCATTCGCGTGGAATGGGTGGCAGGCTTCGCGTGGAATCAGTGGCAGACTTGGTCTGGAATACGCAGCTTGGTTTTCTCAAGGAGTTAAAGAAGCGCGGATTGAAAGGCGTCAGGCTGTTTATCTCAGACGCTTGCCTGGGCCTGGTAGAGTCAATTGCTGAGGTCTATCCGGATGCCGACTGGCAACGCTGTGCGGTGCATTTTTACCGCAATGTCTTTTCGCTGGTGCCGAGTGGCAAAGTTCGGGAGGTGGCAGCCATGCTCAAAGCTATCCAAGCTCAGGAGAGCCGCGAGGCGGCCGAGGGCAAAGCCAGGGATGTTGTTGAAAAACTGAAGGCAATGAAACTGAGGGCGGCGGCAGAGCTGGTGGAGAAGTCCATCCACGAAACCCTGGCCTACTATGCCTATCCTCCCCAGCACTGGCTGAAGTTGAAGACAAACAATCCGATGGAACGCTTGCTGAAGGAAGCCAGGCGCCGTACAAAAGTGGTTGGCGCTTTCCCGGATGGTCACTCCGCATTGATGCTGGTGGCTGCCAGACTTCGACATGTCTCTGCCACCTCGTGGGGAACCCGCAAGTACATGAACATGAAGTTGCTGAAGGAAATGGACCAGGAGGTCATTCACTCAGTGGCTTAACCGAGAACCGGAACTGCCCCTGAGAAAAAAGTGCGAAACATTTTTGACACTACCCATGAAGTTGCTGAAGGAAATGGACCAGGAGGTCATTCACTCAGTGGCTTAACCGAGAACCGGAACTGCCCCTGAGAAAAAAGTGCGAAACATTTTTGACACTACCAATTTTCTAAAAACAATTAATGACCGCCGCAGTCCAGATGTGCGGCGGTTTAACACCCATGGTAATGGGCCGGTTCGCGAGCATGGTGGGCGAATAAGATGGCCGGGGGCCATTCGCCCACCACGCGCAGTGAGCCGGTCCCTAATTGACTTGATTGTTATGCAGCGTTAGCCACTGCATTCTCGACAGTCTCGGTAAGATGGGCATCGATAAAGCAGGATGCGGGGTACAGATAGTCTTCGCCGGATTCGTCAATTACACGAATATGATCCACCTCAGATGCTTTTTCGTCGGGGACAACTTCGTAAATTTTCCGCTTCTCCAAAGAAGCCGGGTAATCCGAATTTTCTATACAAATAACAAAGTTATGCTTTGACATGGCTTAATCCAGGAATCGCTTGATCTTGTGTTCCTTCTATCCAATACCACTAGCTTTCGTACCAGTGTGACTCCACTGTGTGAGTAACTCCATTCCCAAATTCGACGTCGGCAACGCCTTTCCTTTTCCTCCAGCGGCCTTGACCGTAAATGCGTCGAAGGCGAGCGATCTCTCGTATGCCACTCCCTGTGGCAAATGTTTCTGTATCTCGAATCTGTCCTACGATCTTAAAGTTCATGCACTAAATTCATCTAGCTGCATAACGCCCTAAACAATAGGGGCAACACGCAGTGTTGCCTCCTATTTTAGTTTGATTGTTATGCAGCAGAAACATGCACCTTAACGCCCAGGCTACTTAGCACTTTTTGCACAGTTTCATATCTGGGTTTAGCACCGGGAGAAAAAGCCTTATAAAGACTCTCCCTGCCAAGGCCAGATTTCTCTGAAATTTCAGACATGCCTCGGGCTTTTGCGACATGGCCTATAGCTGCGAGGAATATATCTGGATTCTCATCTTCTAATGCAGCACTTAGATATTCCGCAATAAGTTCTTCGTTATCAAGATACTTGCTAACGTCAAAATCAGATACTTTAACCATCTCTAAGACCTCAATTCAGACAGTAATTCTCTGGCTCTTTCAATATCTTTGGCCTGACCGGATTTTGTGCCCCCTGCGAGCAGGAAAATAACTTTATTGCCACGCTTGGTATAGTAAAGCCGATATCCTTTACCCGTATGGACTCTAAGCTCATGCAGCCCGCCCTTTAGGGATTTGGTATCACCAAAATTGCCTTGCCGTAGATTCTC
This sequence comes from Pseudomonadales bacterium, assembly GCA_024234395.1. GTDB lineage: Bacteria > Pseudomonadota > Gammaproteobacteria > Pseudomonadales > Pseudohongiellaceae > NORP240. The sequence goes on along the minus strand of JACKOH010000002.1, from coordinate 648,274 downwards.
AAGTCTCGTGAATACACGAGCTAATGCGCGCATATCCCGAATATTGGAAAGCCACTTGGAGAAGTAGTCTGTTTCTTTAAGTTGATACACAAATCAACTGTATCCAAATGGATACATATAGTCAAGGTGGCCAGATGACTACGCTGCATAACGCCGGTTTTAATGGGCGGATGTACGAGTACGGTGGGCGAATAGAATTGCAAAGCTGTTGAAGCATCTCCAATGTTTCTATTGCTGCGTAACGCCCATGTTAAGGGGCGCAGCACTAGCTGCGTCCCGCTTTGAATTAATTGTTATGCAGCAGATTCATGCTCAATATCCCAGCCTGGGAATACAAGCACTGCCGGATGGCAATGCAAGGCCCTTGCAAGAACTTTGGCGCGCTCAACGCCGAGTTGCACTCGGTCGTTTTCTATTGCTGAAATAGTTGACTGGGGAATCCCAGAAACCTGAGCCAGTTCGTTCTGGCTTAGTTCCTGCAATTCTCGCAAGATCTTGACGGATTCGCCGACCGATACGTCGATATTTCGTTTAGCTAATCTGTAATCGTTCATATCACTTTCTCCGGTAGTCATGCGGAGTAACGTTTTCTACCTGGACGAGTACTTTGTCTCTTTCGATCTTATAGATGACGCGATACTGAATATTAAGTCTTGAAGATCGAAAGCCTTTCCATTTTCCCGATAGGGATTCATCGCGAAAGCCTTTGATCGATTTGAGTCCAGAAGGTCCCGATATTGAGACAATATCTTTCCACTTCTCATATCGCTTCAGTACATCCGGAGGTGCTGAAGCAAGACTCTTTGATACTCGTTTGTGTTCGTATACCACCCACATATCAAAAATAGTATATATACTAAATATGATATGTCAATATTCTTGAGGAAGCCTCGATCTACGCTGCATAACGCCCTTAAACAAAGGCGCCGGCTATGCCGGCGTCCTATTTGGTTTTGATTGTTAGGCAGCTATGCCCGATAACTGGAGGCTACTGACATCGGTGCGAGTGCTAGCATGCTCCATAGTAATACCTACGATATTTCCGTGAGCGTCTAGGTCCAGAATTGTATTTTCATCGAGGTCTTTAGTCTCAGACACTTCATCATCTTTGAGTTCGATATAAAGTGTGTCTGTATCGTCAAAATAGCTAACTTTCATGGGGCGAACCTCCGATCGAAAAATGCATTATGAACTGTCTCGCCATCTTCTAAAAGAATGACCCTCAAATATCGATTATCCATTTCTGGTACTTTAGCCCAAAGTCTTATCCTGCCGTCTGCCTGGGTGTATGTTTGTTCTGGGTGGTCTATTACACGCTGGATCCACTTGTCTTTAATCTGAGCTCTGTCAGGCCTGAGTTTGATGCTCTCAAAATATCTGGTCGTCTTCATCAATGCCTAATCTTGATGACTAACGCCGTTTTTAAGGGGCGGGTTCGCCGCGCAGCGCTTTCGGATAAGATGGCCGAAGGCCATCCGAAAGCGCTGTGTGGTGAGGCCGACCCATTGAAAGCTTTGTTATGTGCCATTTAATTCTCAATTATTGCATCCACAAACGATTGAAAATTCGGAGAATAATACGGCCGTTGTTGACGCCACACTTCTTGTGCAAAATGTGAGCTCATCGTTGCATCAATGAAAGCTAACACGCCACTAAATTCCTCGTCATCGAATAAACCATTATCATATTGGTACAAGACATTCTCCCAATGACGAAGCCTTTGAGCGAGCAATATCGTCGCAGCTTGTGTTTGTTCGGCATTTAGCGGCTCCCCTGCTTGAATCCTTTGAGTCGACTCTAGAATGAGAGGATCGTTTTCTTTCTCCATTGATTCAATAATTTCACGAGTGATATTAGTTCTCGTTTGCGCGGCCATCATGCTTGAGTTCTGATTCAATTCAGCAGCTAAAAAAACAATTCCGGCAATTACGCCAAGATTCGCTAGCAAGCCTGACCAAATTTGTAGTTTTTCTAGATTCATATATGTCTAAATGGGGCACTTAGTCGGTGCACATAACGCCTCAAGAAGGGGCGCCGGTTACGGCGTCCCTCTTGCTTGATTTGTTAGGTGCTAGAAAAAATATTTTATAAATAGCCCATACCACAGTCGTAGATACTAACAAAACAAACCCCTCACCGAGGGAACTCTGTTGAGAAAGGGGAAAAAAAGTTTTGAAGCGCTTTTGAAGCCACCGAAAAATATAGAAAAGGATACAAAGCTACTAAAAGTGACAATGGATATAAGCAGCATGAAATTTAGGTTTTTAACAACTTTGTATATGACGGCAATAAGAAATACTTGCAAGATTGCCTGGCCGTAAAATACTAAGAAGGCAATGTTGTAACCTGCGTTTACAAAGGCCTCTGACAGAGGAAACCCTTTGGAGAAAATAGAATGTAATCCAAATATAAGTCCAGAAATTAAAATAATCGCAATTGTAAGCGCAATTGATTTTAGAAAATTGCTCATATATCTATTGGGCACCTAACGCTGCTCTTCAACGGCCAATGAATGCTGGCGTGGCTTTTGTGCAAGCAAAAGACGTGACAGCATGAATTGGTCCGACTGAAAGGCCTTGTTATGCGCCACGTGGCTGCTTGGAAATGAAAAATGGTTGAACTTGACCATCCCACGCCTCTCCGTCGTTTGGGTAAATCTCTAAAGAATCTAGTTCTCCGCTGAGCGCCGTATTTGAACCATAAATATGATGCTCAATATCCAAGCTAAAACGCATATAGCTACAGCACTGTTTGCTGTAAAGGTAATATCTTCGCCTTGCGCCAAATACGTTGTATGCACAATGCCTGTTCCGAGGTTATATAATGCGGACAAAGTCAAAACTGAAAACAGTGAATAAATCGTAGTAATGGACCATAACTGAAATTTGTTCAATTTAGATCCTACAAGATATGCAGCTACGATGTAGGCAAAAAGGATTGATATGAAAATTGCTATTTGATTCTGGAATGACATATTAAAAGTCAAACCGATCTGGCTAAGCTCAAAGTTGGTCATTGATCCGTAGTATTCTAGTCTTTTGGGATTCAATTCAGTATTTCCTGTTCAAGTTGGTGGAAGACGGGTAAACGCATAACGCTCTTAACAATAGGAGCAGCGTTAGCTGCTTCCTATTTTGGTTTGATTGTTAACTGCTTCACTTTGCTTACGGATACCCCTAGAGAATTCTTCTAGTGAGGTTTGATCAGTACAGAATGAAAATTTTAGTTCTTGTGAATAGTCACCGTATTCGACAAGTAGACCTTCTACAACTAAATGCCCTACGTCAGTTATCTTCATTCGGATGTAGGGATCTTCATAATCACAATTGAGAACAGCTTCACCTTTGAGTGATTTGTAAAGCGCTGAGCATTGCTTTGCAAACAAACGCAAATTGTCAAAGTAAAACCTCCCGGAGTAAAGAAATGCTCCAGACTGCACATCAAGATGGCATGAATACTTTTCAAAATCAGAAAGATCAAGCCGCTTGAACTTGTCATTTGTCTTTAGCGAGATAGCAGTTGATTGCGTCATGCGCTGATACAGTTAACGCCCGTAGTAATTGGCCGGTGTGCGAGCATGGTGGGCGGATAAAATGGCCGAAGGCCATTCGCCAACCACGCGCAGTGCGCCGGTCCTTTATTGACTTGATTGTTATGTCGCACCTGCACTGGCCCTTGTCAATATGTCATATATGACATAAACTATTCTACATGAGCCCTAAGGACAAGCCACTGGTGTGGCTTCATGGAGAGATTAAAACACCTCCGCTCTCCGCAGCCGCTAGGATCGAGGCCGGCTATCTATTGAGAGTATTGCAGAGCGGAGAAAAGATTTCTATGCCCCGCTCTCGCCCTATGCCATCGATTGGGCGTAGGTGTCACGAGCTGAGGATTACTGACGAGAACAAGATTTGGAGAATAGTTTACCGAATAGACGCTGATGCTATTGTCATCGCAGAAGTGTTTGAAAAGAAAACGACCAGAACTCCGAAGTATGTTATCGAGACCTGTCAGAAAAGATTGAGGAAATATGACGATGAAAGCAGCTAAGCGAAAGAAGCTTGAAGAAAAAGGCTGGAAAGTTGGTTCAGCCGCAGACTTCCTGGATCTATCGCCGGAAGAAGTAGCATATATTGAGCTTAAACACGCGCTGAGCATTTCGTTGAAAGAGCGTCGTACCAAAAAGAAATTGAGCCAAGTTGATGTCGCCAAAATTGTCAAAACTAGTCAATCTCGCGTTGCTAAAATGGAAGCGGGTGATCCTTCTGTATCCGTTGATCTACTCGTTAAATCGCTACTTGCTCTTGGAGCCTCTCCAAAAGAGGTGGCTAAGGCTATCGCTTAATTCTCAAGCGACATAACGCACGTAGTAATGGGCTGGTTCGCGAGCATGGTGGGCGGATACAATGGCCGAAGGCCATTCGCCCATCACGCGCAGTGAGCCGGTCCCTGATTGACTTGATTGTTATCTGCCCGGAAGATCTCGTTCTTCGAGCAGGTACCTACGCAGTTCACGTTCGACCCTCATTACATGCAATATGTATACAGTATCTTCTGAAAATCTATAGAAAATCCTGCAAGGTCCTACGATTACTTCTTTGTATTTGGAAGGGGAGAGCTCTGGTACCTTTCTACCGGAATTTGGAGCATCGACCAATCGATCGACTCTATCGAAAACTTTCCTTACTAAGTTTTGGGCAGCGCTTTGCTTGTCTAAGGCTATGTATTCAGCAATCTCGTCTAAATCGTCTAGTGCAGGTTCGGTCCAAACTATTTCAGCCATTTGTTCAATTTTGCTTTAGCTTTGGCCTGTGATAGAACCCGTCCTTCGCGAATTGCTGTCTCGCCACGCGCAATACCCTCAAGAATCCGAAGTCGGTTTTGCATCATGTCATAATCATCGACATCTACAAGGTATGCAGAAGGCTGTCCGTGTTCAGTAATGAGGACTGGCTCTTTAGACTTACGTAAATCAGCCAGAATTCTCGTTGCTTGGCGCTTAAGGGTAGTTACAAGTTCTGTTTTCATTAAGTGATACTATTCTATCACTTTCGGGTTGGCAAGGAGTTTGTGCAGATAACGCCGAGGTTAATGGGTGCGGCGCGCAGCGCCGTATCCCTTATTGAAAGAATGGTTACTGTGGCCCATCCCGGTTCTCTTGGCGCGATCCTTGCCACGTCGAAAAGGACACTTCGCTTCCTCGTTTACTGCTGCCAATTACTGACTGCCCCAAAATAGTAACTCTCAATTCCTTAACCAACTAGACTTGCTAACGATCTGTGATGATCAGCGCCTCTTGTCTGCGATGAACTCTCCGCTCGCAGTGCAGTCCTTCGTCGAGGCCATTGTTCCAACGGTTCTGCGCCAGGACTTTAGAATCTCCGGCTAACTACTTGCACTGGTGACTGAGTCTCTGATCTGCAGTTCCCAAGACGCAGTAACGCCGTTAATAATAGGCGCAGTCTCGGCTGCGTCCTTTAGGCCCAAAGGGCCGATTGATTTTCTGGTTATGTGTTGGCCAAACCCTCACAGCAACACTCCGAGAGCTACTGTCCCACCATTTCCCATCGTGCCCGGATACATTACCACTTGATAGTGAATCTGTTGATTATCGCAAGTCACGATAACTCTATATTCTCGACTTTGTGCCGGCACCATAAAAAATTCATTGAACACTCCTGAGATCGACTTATGTCCTATAACCTCCCCAAATCCCTGTATATTCTCGGCTACGGTTAGAGTGCATATCTGATTTGGATAGTTTGCAAGATCGCCGGAAACCGAAAATGACTCACGGAAAAATGGTACTTGCGAACATCCGAACAATACGCAAAACAGGAGAATGATTACGGGCTTATACATACTGTCGAATTCCAGAGCGGCGCCTATATAGATCAAACTCGATACCGGCGATAAGGTTCACGAAACACATAACGCCCGTGGTAATGGGCCGGTTCGCGAGCATAGTGGGCGTGTAAAATGGTTGCCAGGCCATTCGCCCACCACGCGCAGTGAGCCGGTCCCCACTTGACTTAATTGTTACGCAGCAACATCGATGAACTCGACGTTAGAGGACGGAGCAGGAACTTCCTCTCCACTTGCTCTAAGCCCTTCAATGTGAAATTCGATAGCTTCTCGAATGAGTGAAATAACTTCTTCTCTCGTCTCGCCAGCTGCGATACAACCTGGTAAGTCTGGTACATGAGCGCCGTAGCTTTTCGGGCCTTGCTCAATTACGACAGCATATTTCATTACGAAACCTCAATTCTTCAAGCCAGATTGCTTAAGGATGGCGTTCAGCGTGCCCGGAGGAACTTCTACACTGGGCTTGCCTGCCACCGTCACGGTGCCTGGCTTGGTTGGGTGTTTAAATTGTCGATGACTCCCCTTGGTACGGTCAAGAGACCAGCCGTCATCTTCTAAAAGTTTGATTAAGTCCTTTACCTTCACGATGTTCCTATCTTTGAAGCATCTCCAATGTTTCTATTGCTGCGTAACGCTCCGGTAACCGGCGAGGCGGAGCCGCGTCCGGCGCCGTAGGCGCGAAGTTGACCGGCTTGTTATATAGCCTGTCAAAAGAGACCTCTTGCATGAAGATTACCTTCGCGTTTTATAAGAAACAAGTCGTCGGTAAAGACACCCATAGAACAAAATACCTTGTTCTCGTGGATCGTCCAAACAGGCTCTGGGTAATTGGAAGCAATTGCCTCATCTGAAAAATGCCTAGTATCGAAATAGACTGGCGGTTCAAACTGAATCGGCTGCAAGTCGATTTCATCACCTGTCCAGTCGCTCGGCACTGGGTTTCCACAATAAGCCCAATCGTCATCTATAGTTTTATAGATTGGAAACCACTGATACAACTCGTGCACCCAAGTCTCATCGATTTTGGTAACAAAAAGCATAACGTGTCGAAAGTTGATAAATGGTGGTGGGCCATAGTGATCATACGCAGAGAATGAAATCATGGACTCGTCATATGAGCCCCATACCGTTCTTAGTACTCGGTAGGAAAGATCGTAGCGGTTGTAGTGAACAATCGCCTTTTCATTGTTAGGATTTTCGACAGGGGTAATTTCCACTGGCTCGCCAATAAAAACAAAGAAATTATCTTCAGTTACACGATTCTCACCATTCTCAATTGCATCTAGGTAAGATGAATTAGCAACTCGAGCAGCCGGCAAGCGAATCAGAGTATCATAGATAGTAGCTGCGGCTACGGTTGCAAAGACGCAAAGAACGCCCGATAGATAGAATTGACCAGGTCTCTTGCCCCATTTCCGAACAACGGCGAGAACCAAGACCAAAGGAAAACCGATTATGAAAAGCCATATGGGGCTCATAGGATCTCTGCTATATAACGCCGGTAACAATAGGAGCAGCGCAAGCTGCTTCCTAACTTGGTTTTATTGTTAGTGGCCATATACTACTGAGTGTGACCCTGTGTTTTCATCGAACTCCCAGATCTCAACCCCCAAGGGAATAAGGTGGCCATAAGTTCTGATGTAATATGATGCCAAAGTTTCACCATTAGACTTACGTTCGTCTTTAAGCACAAAAAAGATTTTTCTAAAGCGCCCAGGCGCACAGTGAAAATAGTACATGGCCTCATTCCAGACAGTAATTTTTGCGCTCGGGACGTTGTTGCCACTAGTCCATCTATGCGATTTACACTCCACAAGAATCGCTGGTTCGTCCGCCCCAAGATCGAACTTATGAACTTTTGATCTGCCGCCTACTCCTACTTTGACTCCATAATCTTTTTCAGCCGTAATGCCGTTCTCAGACAATATCTTTAGGGCGATATCTTCGAAATCTCTACCGACATGAGCGTTACTTTTCGAGCCTATTCTTTGAAATGTATTGGTCATCGATATCTATCAGCAGGCACGTTGCCAGAATGGCCACTAACGAGGCTGTAGAAATACCACCTTTCAAGATGGAGCTTCTTAGCCATTTGAATTTAATTGGCTGCTTGTTCTTAACCTCAATTCCTTGCTGCCTTACGCAACAGACCCGAACTACTTGATCTCTAGGGTCGATCAGCTCGTCCCCTCACGGTCTAGCTGCCAGCTTACCGTAATTCATCAACTTCTCAATGTTGTGCACCATGCAATATAACCGCCATTGCCCCTGTGCCTTCCGTTTCCCTCTCAAGCTTATCCGATTCAATCCCTTGTTTGTCCCGATGTTTCCAAACACCGGCTCCACAACCGACATCCGGTGACCGTATATTGCCCGGCCCTCCTCGCTGTCCACTCTGGATTTCATCCAGTCGGTATAAGGGGTTTTTGACTTCCACTCTTCGGTGCGTTCCAGGACAAACGACACCTGTCGGCCACTGCCCTTGCGGTGATCGGCAGACGCCGGGTTATACATACACGCCCGCTTCTTCGGACAGTGTCGGCATTGCAGTAAGCGCCCCGCGAAATAGGCCACTTTGTCTCCCTGGGCATTGATGCGCGTCCCGCTATAGCTGAGCGTCTCCCCATGAGGACAGACACAGACCAGGGCCTTGGCATCAAAGCTGAACTCAGCGGCCGGAATTACCCCATTCCTCCTACTGCCGACCCAGGGCTTGCCTGTAACCGCCGGCTTCTTGCCGTGCTTGCGTTTGTGATCTGCAAAGCGGGAGTCGCGCGACCGGAACTGGTTATCCGGGATGTAGGCATTGAGCCCGCTCTCCTTGAGATACTGCATATTGGCTTCATTGGCGAAGCCGGTATCGGCTGTAATCACGGTACCGATCTGGCTGAGATCCCTGCTGATCTTCAGCTTCTTCAGGCGCCCGCGAATTGCCTCTATCACCGGCTGCAAGGTATGGTGTTCCTGGCCTTCCCCAAAGGCCTGAGCGTCCACTATGACCTGATGTTTAGAGTCCACAGCGGCTACGCCGTTGTAGCCCTGTATGGTGCCCTTGCTGGTAGTCATCTTGGCACTTTCATTGTCGGTGATATTACTCTTCACTTCCTTGCGGTGGCGACCTTGTCCCATCCTTGGGGCCGCTTGCTTTAGGAACCGATCGATGCGTTCACAGGCCTTGTCCAGTGTCGCCAGGGTCTGCTGCGAGCGCTCGACCCGTGCCTGGTCGTCCGGGTCTTCCTTATCCAGGCGCCGGTGCTCGGTTAGCTGATGATGAATGCGGCGCCTGATCTTGTCCCGCTTCTCTTCCAACTCCTTAAGCGTACCGGACCACTCCTTGGCCGCGTTGGACGGCATCTTGCACCCGTCGATGGCAAACAGCTCATTGCCCAGCAGGCCCTGCTGGTGACAGATCAGCAGCACCTGCTCGAACAGCGTCTCGATCTCATCGGCATGGCTGCTGACAAAGTGAGCAATGGTGGTGAAGTGGGGAACCGTATCGCAGGATAGTGCTTTGAACAGGATATTGGTCTGGCAGCACCACTGGATCTCGCGGCTGGAGGTGATGCCCTTGGAGTAGGCAAAGAGGATTATTCTAAGCAGAATCGCTGGGTCATAGGCGGGGCGGCCGCCGTCGTCATTCTGGTAGTTGGGGTTGAAGATGGACAAGTCCAACTTCTTGCCGATCAGGTAGTGAATAGTATGCTCAAAAGTGCCTGGCTGGAGTTAGTCCTCGTAGTTGATGACGACCATTGAGGACTGTTTGTAATCGTAATGCTTGAACCTGGGCAATGGATAAGCCTCTTGATTAGATAAGGCGGTATTATATAACAGAACGATTGGTATAGGGGTTTTTCTACAGCCTCAACGCTCTTGTTAATGGGCGCAGCCTTGGCTGCGTCCTTGATTGAACTGATTGTTAGCAATCATGTCCACGGACCTTGCAACTCATTTTGTTGGGCCCACTCAAAAAATTCTCCGTTAGCTAGCGCAAAGCCATGCTCTTCAGCTTCAATTCTCTCTACATTAGCTTCCTTTGTTACGCCGTACTCCATGGCCCTTCGGTAGGCGATTCTTAGCTTTTTTATCCGCTGTCGAATCTGTCTCATATCTGTGACATTGCCTTGACCATCTCTCACACCCATGGATACTAAAAACTTATTAAAATAAACTTGGACTTCTTGTGTACTGTATGGTCTAGGTATGTTGCTCAAAGGCTGCCGTAGCTTCTCCTCAAGATTTGCACTGTAGAAATCCGAAATATCTGCGGACAACGTGACATCTACGCCATTTGGCTTAGAGTTTGAAAATATAATCCCATAGATTTTGAATGGATCTAGCTTAAAATCCTCGGTTTCTACTGTATTGAAAATGTACTTCTGAAAGTGATCTCTATGGTTTAAATAATTGGTGAAATGATTCTGATTGATGGACTGATTAATAGTCTCTGCTCTCTGAGCCGATCCGTGGAACCTACCGACCATAATGCTGAACAAAATACTTCCCGAAGCAATCCAAATCGGGAATTGGAAAGTTTCTAAGAAATAGGAGTATCCTTCTGCAGTGAAGCTGAAACTCAATGATTCTCGTAAGGGGGCTGCAAGAATAAATGCGATAACCAGAGGCAAGAAGATTGCAATCCAGAAGATCCAATTCTTATGCAATGCCTTTTTTTCATCAATTGTAAGAAATCCAGCCATGCACTATCTCGAAATATGAATTGCTAACGAGGCTGTAGAAATACCACCTTTCAAGATGGAGCTTCTTAGCCATTTGAATTTAATTGGCTGCTTGTTCTTAACCTCAATTCCTTGCTGCCTTACGCAACAGACCCGAACTACTTGATCTCTAGGGTCGATCAGCTCGTCCCCTCACGGTCTAGCTGCCAGCTTACCGTAATTCATCAACTTCTCAATGTTGTGCACCATGCAATATAACCGCCATTGCCCCTGTGCCTTCCGTTTCCCTCTCAAGCTTATCCGATTCAATCCCTTGTTTGTCCCGATGTTTCCAAACACCGGCTCCACAACCGACATCCGGTGACCGTATATTGCCCGGCCCTCCTCGCTGTCCACTCTGGATTTCATCCAGTCGGTATAAGGGGTTTTTGACTTCCACTCTTCGGTGCGTTCCAGGACAAACGACACCTGTCGGCCACTGCCCTTGCGGTGATCGGCAGACGCCGGGTTATACATACACGCCCGCTTCTTCGGACAGTGTCGGCATTGCAGTAAGCGCCCCGCGAAATAGGCCACTTTGTCTCCCTGGGCATTGATGCGCGTCCCGCTATAGCTGAGCGTCTCCCCATGAGGACAGACACAGACCAGGGCCTTGGCATCAAAGCTGAACTCAGCGGCCGGAATTACCCCATTCCTCCTACTGCCGACCCAGGGCTTGCCTGTAACCGCCGGCTTCTTGCCGTGCTTGCGTTTGTGATCTGCAAAGCGGGAGTCGCGCGACCGGAACTGGTTATCCGGGATGTAGGCATTGAGCCCGCTCTCCTTGAGATACTGCATATTGGCTTCATTGGCGAAGCCGGTATCGGCTGTAATCACGGTACCGATCTGGCTGAGATCCCTGCTGATCTTCAGCTTCTTCAGGCGCCCGCGAATTGCCTCTATCACCGGCTGCAAGGTATGGTGTTCCTGGCCTTCCCCAAAGGCCTGAGCGTCCACTATGACCTGATGTTTAGAGTCCACAGCGGCTACGCCGTTGTAGCCCTGTATGGTGCCCTTGCTGGTAGTCATCTTGGCACTTTCATTGTCGGTGATATTACTCTTCACTTCCTTGCGGTGGCGACCTTGTCCCATCCTTGGGGCCGCTTGCTTTAGGAACCGATCGATGCGTTCACAGGCCTTGTCCAGTGTCGCCAGGGTCTGCTGCGAGCGCTCGACCCGTGCCTGGTCGTCCGGGTCTTCCTTATCCAGGCGCCGGTGCTCGGTTAGCTGATGATGAATGCGGCGCCTGATCTTGTCCCGCTTCTCTTCCAACTCCTTAAGCGTACCGGACCACTCCTTGGCCGCGTTGGACGGCATCTTGCACCCGTCGATGGCAAACAGCTCATTGCCCAGCAGGCCCTGCTGGTGACAGATCAGCAGCACCTGCTCGAACAGCGTCTCGATCTCATCGGCATGGCTGCTGACAAAGTGAGCAATGGTGGTGAAGTGGGGAACCGTATCGCAGGATAGTGCTTTGAACAGGATATTGGTCTGGCAGCACCACTGGATCTCGCGGCTGGAGGTGATGCCCTTGGAGTAGGCAAAGAGGATTATTCTAAGCAGAATCGCTGGGTCATAGGCGGGGCGGCCGCCGTCGTCATTCTGGTAGTTGGGGTTGAAGATGGACAAGTCCAACTTCTTGCCGATCAGGTAGTGAATAGTATGCTCAAAAGTGCCTGGCTGGAGTTGGTCCTCGTAGTTGATGACGACCATTGAGGACTGTTTGTAATCGTAATGCTTGAACCTGGGCAATGGATAAGCCTCTTGATTAGATAAGGCGGTATTATATAACAGAACGATTGGTATAGGGGTTTTTCTACAGCCTCAACGCCCATGTTAAGGGGCGCAGCACTAGCTGCGTCCCGCTTTGAATTAATTGTTATGCAGCAGATTCATGCTCAATATCCCAGCCTGGGAATACAAGCACTGCCGGATGGCAATGCAAGGCCCTTGCAAGAACTTTGGCGCGCTCAACGCCGAGTTGCACTCGGTCGTTTTCTATTGCTGAAATAGTTGACTGGGGAATCCCAGAAACCTGAGCCAGTTCGTTCTGGCTTAGTTCCTGCAATTCTCGCAAGATCTTGACGGATTCGCCGACCGATACGTCGATATTTCGTTTAGCTAATCTGTAATCGTTCATATCACTTTCTCCGGTAGTCATGCGGAGTAACGTTTTCTACCTGGACGAGTACTTTGTCTCTTTCGATCTTATAGATGACGCGATACTGAATATTAAGTCTTGAAGATCGAAAGCCTTTCCATTTTCCCGATAGGGATTCATCGCGAAAGCCTTTGATCGATTTGAGTCCAGAAGGTCCCGATATTGAGACAATATCTTTCCACTTCTCATATCGCTTCAGTACATCCGGAGGTGCTGAAGCAAGACTCTTTGATACTCGTTTGTGTTCGTATACCACCCACATATCAAAAATAGTATATATACTAAATATGATATGTCAATATTCTTGAGGAAGCCTCGATCTACGCTGCATAACGCCCTTGTTAAGGGGCGTGGCGCGCAGTGCCACGTCCCGTTTTGAATTCATTGTTATGTTCGTTCATTTATGTTTGCCGCGTGCCTAATCGAATCAGCATCTTTGTAAAGTTCCCGACTCAAAATATTGAACAATTGATTATATGGGATAGGAGCACGCTTCTTGCCTAGTGGACGCCAAGTAATAAAGCCAGCCGACCCCAAAACATGGTTCATTGAAAGGGTCATTATAAAAGCAATAAAAATTGAAATGGGGCCACTATAGGTGATCCAGACACATACAATTCCAATCAATAGAAGCAAGGAAACCAAAATCGTAGAGCCTCTATATATGCCAATATTTCTTTTCGCATTTAATACAGTTTCCACTTCCTCATTAGTCATGGTCAGGCTCCATAAGAACATAACGCCGGTAACAATAGGAGCAGCGCAAGCTGCTTCCTAACTTGGTTTTATTGTTAGTGGCCATATACTACTGAGTGTGACCCTGTGTTTTCATCGAACTCCCAGATCTCAACCCCCAAGGGAATAAGGTGGCCATAAGTTCTGATGTAATATGATGCCAAAGTTTCACCATTAGACTTACGTTCGTCTTTAAGCACAAAAAAGATTTTTCTAAAGCGCCCAGGCGCACAGTGAAAATAGTACATGGCCTCATTCCAGACAGTAATTTTTGCGCTCGGGACGTTGTTGCCATTAGTCCATCTATGCGATTTACACTCCACAAGAATCGCTGGTTCGTCCGCCCCAAGATCGAACTTATGAACTTTTGATCTGCCGCCTACTCCTACTTTGACTCCATAATCTTTTTCAGCCGTAATGCCGTTCTCAGACAATATCTTTAGGGCGATATCTTCGAAATCTCTACCGACATGAGCGTTACTTTTCGAGCCTATTCTTTGAAATGTATTGGTCATCGATATCTATCAGCAGGCACGTTGCCAGAATGGCCACTAACGCCCTTAATAATAGGAGCCGCTTGCGGCTTCCTTTTTGATTTTATTGTTATGCGGCAGCGCTTAGCTGCTTACATTCAATAAGCACCCTGGATGTTTAATACCTTTCTTAAGCTCAGGTAGCAACATACCTAAATAGTGTTGAGTTACTGGGTCATTGACAATTTTAAGCACTAATTCTAGCTCGCTAACTAATGATTGTAGTTTAAAGAAATCTAGCCTAAATGAGGCAGTTGGATCTATGAGTTTTACAACTTGCGCATCAAAGGCTCGGCCGAGGTGATACAGGCGGTGGACTATCGATATTGGTATCTCAACAGCATCTGAAATCGGCTCTACATCGCCGTTACCGCTTTCAACAATAAATCTAACCCGATCTTGATTGGTATAAGTTTCTAAATCTAACACCTTGCTCAGAGGCTTTGTCATTGCCATACGAGGAACTCCCTTTCATTTCGTCTTGCAGTGATTATGAAAATGCCGCATAACGCCCTTAACAACAGGCGCGCGTTAGCGCGTCCTTTTTGGTTTGATTGTTATGCGGCATGAAGCCTCTTCACTTTGATGTCAGCACTCGACTGCAATGCCTGCCAAAGATCATATTGCTGTTGCTGATTGAGCCAGCTCTCAGGGCTGGTATCAAAAGCCTTAGACAGCCGAATAGCCATTTCAGGACTTATGCCAGCTCGCCCATTTAAAATACTGGAAAGAGTCTTGCGACTGACACCCAATGCCTCAGCTGCCTCAGTTACAGACAAGCCCATAGGCTCCAGGCAAAGCTCTCGTAGCACCTCTCCTGGATGAGGTGGATTGTGCATCTGCATAGACATAATTAATGATAATCCTCGTAGTCCACATCAATGGCATCTGGACCATTGAATTTGAATGTAATTCGCCAATTGCCACTTACCCGGACCGACCAGCGACCACGACTCTTACCTTTCAATTCATGGAGATATAAACCCGGAAGGTCCATGTCTCGTGGGCTTGTGGCGGCATGGAGTCGGCCGAGAATCAACCGAATTCTGCTTTCGTGTTTAGGTTGAATACCAGTCTTTGTTCCTTTTAAAAAGAACTTTTCAAGGCCTTTGTGTTTGAAATTATAAATCACCTAATTACTGTAACCCGACACGTTACAGGTGTCAACTACGGGAGTCGCATAACGACCAAGCTCACTCGACGAAAACCGCGCAGCGGTTTTTGGTCGAGTGGAGCGCCTGGTTAGGCATTTGATTTAGCCCAATTTAGAAAAACAGCTATGATTTCTTCCAATTTCCTTGGGCCACCATAGCCAATAAATATATTTTCTTTTACTTTGCAAATCATCCAGTCGTTACCACTGGATTCAGCATCCTCACCAACACCACATGATTGCTCTTTGAATTCTAGATCTTCAAGACCAGTATCAGTTAATTCTACTTCCAAGCTCCAGCCTGGGTTATCGAGGGTGCCAATTGACACCCCATATGTATGTTCCCAATCCTCATTACATTGAGACAGATACCATTCTTGTAATTCTTGCAATATGCTCATTATTCTTTATGCCTAACGCCCATGCTAATTGGCGCGGTGCGTAGCACCGAGTCCAATCTTGAGCTTATTGTTATGCGTGTACGCGAATATTTTCATGCTCTGTTTCTTGATCATATAAAAGTTCAACTCGTACACCTCTAGAAAAGCAAAAAACTAGTAAATTTCTATCGTGCACCTTATACGTACTTAGTTCGCCAATATTTCCCACTTCAATTGGAAAGTGACTCCTGTAAGGATAATAGTAAGCGCTATCCCCTTCAGGGGTACTGAAGTCCGGAGCCGGAGACTGTCCTTTTACTTCCCAAATGCAATTTTCATCATTATATGAGGCGCTTAGACATTCTCCATTTTCAAATAGTAGGAATAGAACACAACACGGGGAAACCAAATTTCCCTCCAACCAAAACTCTCTGGCATACAGTCCTACACATGGATTGGTAGCTTGACGCATAGTTAAAACGCATAACGCCCATGCTAATTGGCGCGGTGCGTAGCACCGAGTCCAATCTTGAGCTTATTGTTATGCGTGTACGCGAATATTTTCGTGCTCTGTTTCTTGATCATATAAAAGTTCAACTCGTAAACCTCTAGAAAAGCAAAAAACTAGTAAATTTCTATCGTGCACCTCATACGTACTTAGTTCGCCAATATTCCCCACTTCAATTGGAAAGTGATTCCTGTAAGGATAATAGTAAGCGCTATCCCCTTCAGGGGTACTGAAGTCCGGAGCCGGAGACTGTCCTTTTACTTCCCAAATGCAATTTTCATCATTATATGAGGCGCTTAGACATTCTCCGTTTTCAAATAGTAGGAATAGAACACAACACGGGGAAACCAAATATCCCTCCAACCAAAACTCTCTGGCATACAGTCCTACACATGGATTGGTAGCTTGACGCATAGTTAAAACGCATAACGCTCTGGTTAATGGGACGCGCCACGTAGTGGCGTGTCCCAATTGAACTGTTATGTGCCGACACTCGACGGCTCAACAAATGTTTTACGTATCCAATCATTACGCTCTTCTTTGGTTAGAAAACGGCCAATTAACTGTGTGACTTCAGCTTCGCCTTCTTCATTCAGAAAATAGCCGCCGCGGAGGGGAACATCGCTCTCAGGACAAATGAGTGGTTCGTCAAATGTAAATATTGCCTCATAAGTTAGTTTGCTGTTTTCGTTCTCCCTTTTTCCACGATTTGTGGTGCGTATCCAGCTTGAAAGTTCGCCCTTTAGTGAAGTGGCAACATGAATAGCTAGTTGGGTGTTGCAATTAGAATGTACAACTTTACTCATTGTTCAAAAGTATCACAGTGCACATAACGCCCTTAACAATAGGTGCAGCACGCAGTGCTGCATCCTAATTTGGTTTTATTGTTAGGCGATGAAAGATTCATAGTTTAATTGATTAATTTGAGTCGCCTTTAGATCAAAGCAAGTAATGTGACTGGCTGGCCATTCCAAATGCCGTTCAAGCCAAACTGTATTAAATCCGACGTTTTTTGCGCCGACAATATCCGAAACCGGGTCGTCTCCGATAAACCAGCTAATTTTTGGTTCAATGCCTAGTTTCTTGGAGATATGAAAAAATATTTCGGGTTCTGGCTTTCTAGCTCCAAATTCTTCAGATATTACGAAATCATCTACCAGCTTAACTATTCCGCTGTTATTTAGTTTTGCTCGTTGTGAAGTTGATCTGCCATTGGTGACGATTCCTATTGGGAGTCTATGGTCTCGCATCTGAGTTAAGAAATTGACTACGCCAGGAAATACTATGGGTTTTATCCAAGCATTTTCATAAAAATGCTCTTCCAAAGTATTTTTAGAAATTCCGTGAAAAGCATGCTCAGCTAGTGATTTAAAAAAATCTTCTCTAGGAGCCCTCCCTTTTCCGTCAAGAAGATTTAGCAATGATATAAACTCCTCTTGGGCAATTTTGACACGTGCTCCGTATTCCGAATAAAGCCTAGCGGCATACTCTAGTAAAGTAGCGTTTCTATCCAACACCGTTTCATCCAGATCAAGTACTATGCCGCGAGTTGCCACTGTAGTGTTCGCCTAACGCCCGTAATAATAGAGCGGGCCGCGTAGCGGCCCGTCCTTTTTGATTTAATTGTTATGCAGCGTCAAGATTGACTCTCTGCACTTTCCCAAGTTTCACGCTTTTTTTCACTTGCCAAAGGTCATGAGCATCCTGCATTGCAAGCCAGCTTTCCGGGCTTCGCCCAAGCGCTTTTGAGAGTCTCAACGCCATTTCAGGGCTAACCCCACTTTGCTGCTTTAACACTCGATTCAGAGTTGAAGGAGCTACATTAAGCTGCTCTGACAAGTACCGGCAGCTTAGGCCGAATGGTTCCATATATGTGGCCTGAATGAACTCGCCAGGATGTGGGGGGTTATGCATACCCATTAGTGATAATCCTCATAGTCGACAATGTACACGTTGCCATCGATGAATTGGAAAGTGACTCTCCAATTGCCGCTAACAGAAATTGACCAAAATCCCTTTCTGCTGCCTTTTAACGGATGAAGGCGGTAGCCAGCGATGTCCATATCATCAATAGAATTCGCTGAGTCTAGCGCGGCTAGTTGCATCCTAAGCTTTTTGCTGTGCTGGGCCTGGATGCCTCTAGTCTTACCGGACTCGTAAAATTCGCGCAATCCTTTGTGCTTGAAGGACTTGATCATCCACTTAGTGTAGCGTGTTGCGCAACAGTGTCAAGCTGCATAACGCCCGTTATAAGGGGCCGCAACGGAGTTGATTGTTTTGTGCTATTAAAGCACAAAACAAGCGGCGCAGTGGAGGTCCCAGCCACAAAGTGGCGACTTGATACGTTTGTTATGTGAATTTACCGAGAACACCCTGAACTACCATGAGCATGATCAACGTAAAAAATGAATATTTGAACACCCTAACAATAAAGATGAATTGATTTATATGTCGGCCTTCAAAGCACTTGTGTGCGGTAGCAACTAAATTTTTGCTTGACCATATTCCTTGAAAATCTGCTGATTTACACCTTGAAACTGCCAATGAGTATCCGAAGTAAAACATGACAGAAACCATCATTACGGCAAAGACAATTTTCATTACCAATTCAATCAGAGTAATCATTCCACTTTCTTCACATAACGCCGAGGTTAATGGGTGCGGCGCGCAGCGCCGCATCCCTTATTGAAAGAATGGTTACTGTGGCCCATCCCGGTTCTCCTGACGTGATCCTTGCCACGTTGAAAAGGACACTTCATTTCATTGTTCACCGCAGCCAATTATTGACCGCCCCAAAATAGTATCGCTAAAGACGACTGCCTGACAGGCTCACTTATGGTCGGTAACGATCAACGCCTTTTCTCTGCGAGGGACCCGACGGTGGTGATGCAGAGCTTGTCGAAGCCATTGTTACCAATAACTCTTACTGACTCATTAGAATGCCTGGCTAGCTACTCGCGTTGAGTTTCGACCTGCTGATCTCTTGATCACAAGCCTCAGTAACGCCCGTAATAATGGGAGCCGCTTGCGGCTTCCCTAATTGATTTGTTTGTTAGGCAGCGGTTCGCAGTGATTTTGAATTACAGACCTTTGAGCATTACATGCCTATCAAATCGACCAACGTACGCAGGAATCTTAGCGATTTCAACGTACCCCAAACGTCTATATAGACTAGACGTTCTTTCATCCAGAGTTTCAATCAGCGAATCTCTCGCACCACGCTCTCTCGCTGCAGATTCGAGCCGTTCTAGAGCCTGTGTTCCGATTCCTTTGTTACGCTTTTCCTCTAACACCCAGAGGTGCGTTACAAATAGCCGACTAAATTCAGTTCGCCCACACGCACCTGCCACTACAGTCTCTCGCTCTCGAAGAAAACACGCAATCGGTAAAGGATTACCTCCAACTGCCTGAGAGCGGCCCCAATCAAATACGCCATTACGAATGACTGCCAAATCAATTTCTAATGGGTTGTCTTCGATAACCCAACCTGATTGCACCTCTTCGTTCAAACTAGCTGCCTAACGAGGCTGTAGAAATACCACCTTTCAAGATGGAGCTTCTTAGCCATTTGAATTTAATTGGCTGCTTGTTCTTAACCTCAATTCCTTGCTGCCTTACGCAACAGACCCGAACTACTTGATCTCTAGGGTCGATCAGCTCGTCCCCTCACGGTCTAGCTGCCAGCTTACCGTAATTCATCAACTTCTCAATGTTGTGCACCATGCAATATAACCGCCATTGCCCCTGTGCCTTCCGTTTCCCTCTCAAGCTTATCCGATTCAATCCCTTGTTTGTCCCGATGTTTCCAAACACCGGCTCCACAACCGACATCCGGTGACCGTATATTGCCCGGCCCTCCTCGCTGTCCACTCTGGATTTCATCCAGTCGGTATAAGGGGTTTTTGACTTCCACTCTTCGGTGCGTTCCAGGACAAACGACACCTGTCGGCCACTGCCCTTGCGGTGATCGGCAGACGCCGGGTTATACATACACGCCCGCTTCTTCGGACAGTGTCGGCATTGCAGTAAGCGCCCCGCGAAATAGGCCACTTTGTCTCCCTGGGCATTGATGCGCGTCCCGCTATAGCTGAGCGTCTCCCCATGAGGACAGACACAGACCAGGGCCTTGGCATCAAAGCTGAACTCAGCGGCCGGAATTACCCCATTCCTCCTACTGCCGACCCAGGGCTTGCCTGTAACCGCCGGCTTCTTGCCGTGCTTGCGTTTGTGATCTGCAAAGCGGGAGTCGCGCGACCGGAACTGGTTATCCGGGATGTAGGCATTGAGCCCGCTCTCCTTGAGATACTGCATATTGGCTTCATTGGCGAAGCCGGTATCGGCTGTAATCACGGTACCGATCTGGCTGAGATCCCTGCTGATCTTCAGCTTCTTCAGGCGCCCGCGAATTGCCTCTATCACCGGCTGCAAGGTATGGTGTTCCTGGCCTTCCCCAAAGGCCTGAGCGTCCACTATGACCTGATGTTTAGAGTCCACAGCGGCTACGCCGTTGTAGCCCTGTATGGTGCCCTTGCTGGTAGTCATCTTGGCACTTTCATTGTCGGTGATATTACTCTTCACTTCCTTGCGGTGGCGACCTTGTCCCATCCTTGGGGCCGCTTGCTTTAGGAACCGATCGATGCGTTCACAGGCCTTGTCCAGTGTCGCCAGGGTCTGCTGCGAGCGCTCGACCCGTGCCTGGTCGTCCGGGTCTTCCTTATCCAGGCGCCGGTGCTCGGTTAGCTGATGATGAATGCGGCGCCTGATCTTGTCCCGCTTCTCTTCCAACTCCTTAAGCGTACCGGACCACTCCTTGGCCGCGTTGGACGGCATCTTGCACCCGTGCGTATTCCGGCCATCGTGAACACTGATTCCGGTTGATCGTGAACGCCGGTTTTCTCAACGCATCACCAGTCTGGGTTTGTACTCCAGGTGTTCACTATCAGTCAATTTGCTTTAGTCGCTTTCGCATCGATTCTCCTTTCAATGCCCAGCGGTGCGCGTTGTGCATAAGCCGGTCCAGAATGGCGTCGGCCAGGGTGTTGTCACCGATGGCGCTGTACCATTGGTCAGTAGGCAGTTGGCTGATGATCAGCGTCGATTGCAAGCCGTGACGGTCATCCATTATCTCCATCAGGTCATTGCGCTGGGCGCTGGTTAACGGCTCCAGCCCCCAGTCATCCAGAATCAACAGCTTGATCCTGGCCAACTGGTTCAGGGTCTTCTGGTAGGTGCCATCGGCTTTTGCCTGAGTCAGCTCCAGCAGCAGCCGCGACACCCGGTAGTAGCGGGTGACAAAGCCGTTCAGGCAGGCCTGGTGCCCCAGGGCGCAGGCCAGGTAGGTCTTGCCGCTGCCGCAAGGTCCAGTAAGCAACAGGTTCTGCCCTTTCTCCAGCCAGGCCGTCTGTGCCAGCTGGGCCACCTGGGCTTTCTTCAGATTGCGCGGGTGTTGATAGTCTATGTCCTGAACCGTAGCGTTCAGTTTTAGACGGGCCTGCCGGACCAGACGATCCTGTTTGCGATGCTCCCGGGTCTGGTATTCACGATCCAGTAGCAAGGCCAGCCGCTCAACGAACGGCAGGTCCTGGTAGGTGCCAGGTTGGCTCTGCTGCTGCTCCAGTGCGGCGGCCATGCCACCGAGTTTCAGATCCCGTAGCCGGGTGGTTGTTTGTATTGTGCTCATGGGGTTCTCCTAGTGAAAGCTGTTGGGGCCGCGAATGTTTTCGTGATACTGGGGCAGCTCGGTGCCCAGTGGTAACTGTTCTGGCAGCTTGTCCCGATTCGCCTGCAGGATGGCCTTGATCTGCTTCAGGCGGGTCAGACCCTCCCGGTTGGCGATCCGGCAGCTGGCATTGAGGCGCTGGGCCGGGTACTCACGACTGAGGTTGAGCAGCCCCAGACAGACCCGGTAGGCTTGCTCCGGGTGCTGCCGTTCGTTGAGGCGACCGGTGACCCAGCTGAGCGTGTCCTGGCCGATGTCTTTGGCCCAGTTCTTCAGCCGGCCCGGGGTCCACTGCTGTTGCTTGCGGTGCCGGGTGGGCATGTGAGTGGCTTCGGTGGTGATGCCAGCGTAATAGCGCCGGGGGTGGGTGGCGATCTGGCGCTGACGAAAGCTGACCTGCACCAGGTGGTCACTGGCATGGACCTCGACCCGCTCGCCGACATACTGATGCGGCACCGAGTAGTGGTGGCGGTCGAACTCGATGTGGTAGTCGATGTTGACCCGACACTGGCGGATCTCAACAATCTCGTAGGGATGGTGCGGTAGCGATCGCAGAGCCGGTTTGTCCAGGGTCTCGAACGCCTGGCGCCGATTGCCTGGCAGCCGCCGGAAGGGCCGTGCGTTGAGTTCCTCCAGCAAGGCACGGATACAGCGGTTGGCCTCCGCAAGGGAGAAGAAGCTGTGGTGGCGAAGCCGTGCCAGTATCCAGCGCTCGACCACCTGCACACCCACTTCCGCCTTGGCCTTGTCCTTTGGCTTGTAGGGTCGGGCCGGCAGGATGGCTGTCTGGTAGTGAGCAGCCAACTGCTGGTAGCTGGGATTCAGATCCGGATCGTAGCGGCAGGCCCGGCTGACGCCACTGCGCAGGTTGTCCGGAATGACCAGCTCGGGTACTCCGCCGAAGAACTCGAAGGCCCGCACATGGCTACCCAGCCAGTCTTTAAGCCCCTGGCTGCAGGTGGCTTCGGCATAGGTGTAGTTGGAAGCCCCCAGGACTGCCACGAACACTTCAGCGAAGCGGACCTCGCCGGTCTGTGGGTTGATGATGGGCAGCGTCTGACCGCTGTAGTCCACGAAGCATTTCTCGCCGGCTTTGTGGAGCTGGCGCATGGAGCGTTGCTGGCGTTTCTGCCACTGGCGGTAGCGGTCGCAGTACTGGGAGTAGCTGTAACAGCGATTGGGGTATTGCGCGGTGTACTCTTCCCACAGTAACTGCTTGGTCATGCCTTTGCGCTTCAGTTCCTGGTGGACGGTGGGCCAGTCGGGCATCTGGTAGCGTGAGGAAGCGGTGGTGTCGGCACCGGGATAGAACAAGGACGCCAGGCGGGTGTCATCCAGTTCCTCCGGTAACGGCCAGGGGAGTTGCAGGGCTTCGGCTCGGGACAGCAGTTTCTGAATGGCACCGATACTGATCTTGGTGCTGGCACTGATCTGTCGGATCGACAGCCCGGCCTCCAGCCGCAATCGCAGCATTTCTCTGATTTTTCGCATTGTGATTCTCTTTGTTGCCACTACCCTGCTCCCAAAAGGGCAGCAGGATAGCAAAAGGTCGAATAAACAATGCGTTAAGAGAGATTCCGGTTTATCGTGAACACCGATTCCGGGATGGTGAACACCGATTCCGGAAAAAGCCGAAAAGTGTTCACGATCGATCGGAATCAGTGTTCACGATGATCCGGAATAGGTGTTCACGATGGGCCGGAATGGGTGTTCATGATGGGCCGGAATATGCAACCCGTCGATGGCAAACAGCTCATTGCCCAGCAGGCCCTGCTGGTGACAGATCAGCAGCACCTGCTCGAACAGCGTCTCGATCTCATCGGCATGGCTGCTGACAAAGTGAGCAATGGTGGTGAAGTGGGGAACCGTATCGCAGGATAGTGCTTTGAACAGGATATTGGTCTGGCAGCACCACTGGATCTCGCGGCTGGAGGTGATGCCCTTGGAGTAGGCAAAGAGGATTATTCTAAGCAGAATCGCTGGGTCATAGGCGGGGCGGCCGCCGTCGTCATTCTGGTAGTTGGGGTTGAAGATGGACAAGTCCAACTTCTTGCCGATCAGGTAGTGAATAGTATGCTCAAAAGTGCCTGGCTGGAGTTGGTCCTCGTAGTTGATGACGACCATTGAGGACTGTTTGTAATCGTAATGCTTGAACCTGGGCAATGGATAAGCCTCTTGATTAGATAAGGCGGTATTATATAACAGAACGATTGGTATAGGGGTTTTTCTACAGCCTCAACGCCCATGTTAAGGGGCGTGGCGCGCAGCGCCGTATCCCTTATTGAAAGAATTGTTACTGTGGCCCATCCCGGTTCTCTTCGCGTGATCCTTGCCACGTAGAAAAGAACACTACACTTCCTTGTTCACCGCAGCCAATTACTGACTGCCCCAAAATAGTAACTCTCAATTCCTTAACCAACTAGACTTGCTAACGATCTGTGATGATCAGCGCCTCTTGTCTGCGATGAACTCTCCGCTCGCAGTGCAGTCCTTCGTCGAGGCCATTGTTCCAACGGTTCTGCGCCAGGACTTTAGAATCTCCGGCTAACTACTTGCACTGGTGACTGAGTCTCTGATCTGCAGTTCCCAAGACGCAGTAACGCCCGCAATAATAGGCGCAGCGTCAGCTGCGTCCTTTAGCCCGCGACAGCGGGCGATTGATTTGCTTGTTATGTGTCTTTAGCGTGTCTTGTTTGAAGCATGAAAATGATGCTCATAATCCAAGCAAGAATACACGCTATTCCAGTAGCATATAGCACAATTGAAATATCAATTTCCCTAAGTACATATGAAGTAACAATAAGCGATGTTGCGATAATAAAAAGTCCAATTATATTAAAAATTTCAAATACGCAGTAAATAAGGGTAATAGACCACATCTGGAATCTACTCAATTTCGATCCGACAAGATACGCAGCCGCAATATAGGCAAAGAGAATCGATGAGAACACGGTCAATTGATTAGAAAATGCCGCGTTATAAAGCAAAACAATTTCATTAAGTTCGAAATTGCTCATTGACCTATAAAATTCTATTCGTTCCGGGTCCAATTTAGTATTTCCTATTCCAGTGTCGGGGAGTATGGTGTACACATAACGCCCGTAGTAATAGGCAAAGTCTGTGGAGTGCGGCTTGTGACAGAATGGCGTAGCCATTCACAAGCCGTGCGGAGCAGGCTGTGTCCTAAATTGACTTGATTGTTATGTGTTGGTCCCATTCTATTTCCCCAACAAATGGTTGTTAAACCAATCTAAAGTTGGCGGAAAAATCTCATCCCGCAACCATAGTAGATGTCCTGCGCCTTCAATTACTAAGAGTTGAGCATCAGTACCCACGTCTTGTAACGCACTGTGCATCAATTGGCTTTGTGACATCGGAACCAAATTGTCTTCGGTGCCATGGATCAACAGTGTAGGCGGGTCACCAGCTGAAGCAAAAGACGATGGCGAAAAATCTGGGTATCTTTCCTTAATAAAATCCATGCCTGGGGGTCCCGGTGAGCCCTCTCTTGGTGATCCCATGAGACTGGCTAGGTCCGTGAGTGGTGCCATAGCGACCACTGCTGAAACAAGGTGTGACTCATTACCTACGGACTCAGCGGCCAATGCTAGCTCTGGATTGAGAGCCACTAGGAGAGCTAGATGACCCCCAGCACTCTGCCCCCACACTCCTATTTTTTCCGGATTTACTTCGTAATGCTCTGCGTTCTGATGAATAAACTCTACACCTTGCTGAATATCAACGACAATTTCGGGTATCGAATAGCGTGGAATACTCCCATGGCGTAGATCAAACACGACATAGCCTTCTTCTAATAAGGGATGATGCGGACTCATAGAAGGCAGCTCGCTTTGTGCATAAGTACCCCCCAAATCGAACCTTGGGGACCTATGTCCGCCGCTATTTATGATGATTACAGCTGCTCCATTCCCTTCAACTGGAAGGTGAGCATCAAAAGTTAAAGCTAAGCCATCTTTGTGCCCGTAAACCACGTCAGTAATTATGGACTGATTTTCGGCTGAAGATACGGGAAAGCAAACTAAGAGTAGTGAAAAAAAGAATGGAATTTCACTGAGCTTTGTCATTCTGAGTTCCTTTCTAGAAGTAGAAAAATCATGCGCATTTGTCAGAGTTTAGGAGACACATAACGCCCGTAACAATAGGAGCGGCGTTAGCCGCGTCCTATTTTGGTTTGATTGTTAGGTAGCGCCTTAAATAATGTTGACTTCGTTTTCTCTAGCACTATAATCGCTCCTTCTTTGAGGAATCTATGATGCACTTTTTACAGCAGCAACAACAGATAACCTAGACTCTGTTTCCAATTTAGGAAGGCAGGGTTAGTTGCTGCCTTCTCAGAAACCCCAGACGGCAGTAGCTATCTGGGGTTTTTTTGTGCCTACTCACGGGTCGTCTAATGGTAGGACTTAAGACTTTGAATCGTAACCGTCCGGTAAACCCATCTTGCTAGTTCTGCCTGATCTATCGATAGTGTCCACCTATTTTTAAGTGGACACCATCATGAACGAGTTAAGCGTATTCACTCCACCTGTTAAGCGTCGAAGGTTTGCCCCGGATTTCAAACACAGGATCTTAGCAGCTTGCAAAGAACCCGGTGCGTCGGTTGCAAGGATCGCCAGGGAACACGACCTGAATGCCAACCTGGTCCATAAGTGGATTCGTCAGACCAAGGCGAATTCGTTGCCGGTAACTACGCCAGCTTTTGTAGCACTACCGGTCAACTCGACGCAAGCGCCACGGCCCAGTTTAGGTGGCGGAGTGGACGAGTGTGTCCGCCTGGAGATTCCCTTCCGTCTACAATCGATCAAGGTGAGCTGGCCAGTCTCTCAGTCGGATCGTTGTCTGGCGCTGCTGCGTGACCTGCTGCAGTGATCCGTATTGAGGAGATCTGGCTGGCCACCGAGCCGCTGGATATGCGCGCCGGACCGGACAAGGCGCTGGCCCGGGTGGTTCAGGTGTTCGGCAGTGCCAGGCCCCATTGTGCCTATGCTTTTACCAACAAGCGCGCCAACCGGATAAAGATTCTGGTGCATGATGGATTGGGACTGTGGCTGTGTGCCAGACGCCTGAACCGGGGCAAGTTCCACTGGGCCGAACCCTGGCGCGGCAAGCACCTGGTTGTGGATGAAGAGCAACTTCAGGCGCTGGTTCAGGGGCTGCCGTGGCAGCGCCTCGGTGAGGCGGGCGTCATTCGTGCTTTGTAGTGAATGCCGGGCCTCTTTGAGTCGCACTGACCGACCATCGGTGGCATACTTGGTCCATGTCACATCCCGACGTGAGCCAGCTTAATGCCGAGCAACTACGAGCCCTGACTGCCTCGTTGTTCTCGCGCCTCGCCGAGCAGGAGAAGACACTTCAGCAGCGGACTGAACGCAACGACAGCCTTACGCACCGCGTCAGTTACCTCGAAACACTCAACAAGAAACTGACCCACGAGATGGCGTTACTCAAACGTCACCGCTTCGGTAAACACAGTGAACAACTGAACGTTCTGCAACGCACTCTCCTGGAAGACATCGTCGACGCCGACGTGGGCGGCATCGAAGCGGAGCTGGAGGCGGCGCAGGCTGACTCCCTCTCACAGTCCAGGCCGAAACAACAACCCAAGCGTGTACCCCTGCCACCGGAGCTGCCACGCCGGCTGATCGAGCACGAGCCGGACAACACCCACTGCCAGTGTGGCTGTCAGCTCCAACGGATTGGCGAGGACATCAGCGAAAAGCTGGACTATACCCCCGGTGAGTTCACCGTTGAGCGGCATGTTCGTGGTAAGTGGGTGTGTAAAGACTGCGAAACGCTGGTGCAGGCACCGGTACCGGCGCACGTAATCGATAAAGGTCTGCCGACCACTGGCCTGCTGGCACAGGTGCTGGTGGCCAAGTACGCCGACCACCTGCCGCTGTACCGTCAGGAATGGATCTTCGAACGTGCCGGGCTGGGTATTCCCCGCTCCACGCTGGCCGAATGGGTGGGTCGCTGCGGTGTGGCTTTGCAGCCTCTGGCGGATGCCTTGCGCGAGACCATCCTGAGCCACCCGGTGGTTCATGCCGACGAGACGCCGGTGCCAATGCTGTCGCCGGGCAAGAAGAAAACCCACCGCGCCTACATCTGGGCTTACTGCACAACGCCCTATGCCCAGACCCGGGCAGTGGTCTATGACTTTGCGCCCAGCCGTGCCGGGGAACATGCCCGCACCTTCTTGGGCGACTGGCAGGGCAGGCTGGTGTGTGACGATTACAGTGGTTACAAGGCTGGCTTCGGCCGGGGTGTCACCGAAATCGGCTGTCTGGCTCATGCCCGGCGCAAGTTCTTTGAGCTGCACGCAACCAACAAGAGCACCCTGGCGGCCAGTGCGCTGGAAACCATCGGTCAGTTGTACGAGATCGAGCGTCAAGCCAGAGAGTTGGATGACGGGCAACGTTGCCTACTGCGACAACAACGGGCCGGCCCACTGCTGGAGAACTTCCATGCCTGGCTGCTGGCGCAGCGGCAAAAGGTACCGGACGGATCGGCTACGGCCAGAGCCATTGATTACAGTCTGAAACGCTGGCGTGCCTTGACCCGGTATCTCGATGATGGCGCGGTGCCTATCGACAACAACTGGGTCGAGAATCAGATCCGCCCGTGGGCCTTGGGGCGTTCCAACTGGCTGTTCGCCGGATCGCTGCGCAGTGGTCAGCGCGCGGCTGCTGTGATGAGCCTGATACAGTCAGCCCGAATGAACAGGCTTGATCCTTACACATACCTAAAAGATGTCATGGCCAGGCTACCGACTCAGAAGGCCAGTCGCATTAATGAACTGTTGCCACATAACTGGCAACCGGAATAGCAAGGTGTGATGCCCGGACGGTTACTTTGAATCTTAAAATCCAGGTTCGAATCCTGGCCCGTGATCCATTAATAAATTGGCGGTTCGTCTAATGGCAAGATACTAGACTCTGACTCTAGGGATGCAGGTTCGAATCCTGCACCGCCAGCCATTGTGCTACCTAACGCCTAGCTCACCGGAAAAATGGGAGCGCAGCGAGTATTTTGTCCGGTGCAGCTACTTGTTAGCACTTGCTGGCACCTCTAGTTTTAAAATTGTATTACCAATGTGAGAGATTCTGACTTGCAGACCTTCTCTAATTGGGCCGCCGCGTGAAGCAGCATTATTGAAGCCTGGGGTTACTACAAAATCTGAATATTCAAACCTAACTCCATTCACAGTAAAACTCTCCATTTTGTGACCACTGTTTGGCATGGGATCAAAGTTTTCGACCGCACCTTCGACAACTTTAAAATTGCCATTCTCATAGTCCTCTCTCAGAGATGACTGTTGCGAGCCAATACTTAGGCCTGCAGTAAACGTCCAAAGAACTGCGAACCCAAAAAAGAAAAAGCTAAAAAAGTTAACAAGCCATCTCGGCCTCTTTTCTGCCAACCTGTCACGGAACTTTATTAGCCCTGCGCCAATAATCATAAAGAGCAGACCGGGTAAGACAAAAGTCAATTCTCCTATTCCGCTTTTTGCTATTTCAAAAGCTACTTCGTATTCCATGATTCCTCTGAAGAGTGCTAACATTTGTTTATGTTCCGCTTTGTCTAAACTCTCGTTTTTCCAAGTTTTAGTTATAAATGTTTGCATTCATAAATGAAACAAATTCCGGATCATAATCCTTACTAGACCGGTTCCAAAGTTCTTCTAAGCAAGGCACGTTCTCGCGATAATCGCGATACCTTTCTAAAAGATAACCAGGCATGCCAGTTTCGAGATATTGCCACATTTGAATTTCGAATATCGCGTTAACCCAACCAATGATTCTAAATGTACATTCCTGAGATTCGAATATATCCGGATTCTCAGCAGCCCACAGTCGAAGCGCGATTACTTCAGAGGCACGCGTGGCTCGGGCTTCCGCATTCAGTTCAGCCGTATTTTGTTGTATCTCAACTATAAGAAAAACGATGCCAATTAACACACCGATATTTGCCAGAATAGAAACCCAATCATTGAGCTTTGATGTATTCATATACGTACTAAAAATAGTGGTTGTGATTGTGCAGGCACTCGACTAGGAACATAACGCCCTTGTTAATGGGCAAACCGCTTTGCGGTTTGTCCTCGATTGAACTACTTGTTATGTTCCGATAGTTACTTACTCTCAGGTTCCCTAAGCATGTCACGCAGTAGTTCTCTAAAACGAGAGCTGCTAATACTCGATTCGTAGTGCTCGAAGTACCATCTTCCTCCAGGGGCAGACATAATGCGTTGCGCTGTGGCAAATGCGCCTTGCCAAGTATCTTGATTCAGTATGTTTAGATCTTTCTTATTGAATTGTACGTTTAGTACATCAACTACAGCAGAGATAACTAGCCTGAATTTTTCGCGGTCAATATCTGAAAGTGATTTAGGGTCAGCGAGACCAGCCAAATACAATTCAGTAAGAGCATTATTCTCCGCAATTTTTAGTCGAATACTGTTTGCTTCGGAAACCCCATTTTCGAATGACTGGATTTCTAAAGATTTAGTATTTTGTCGGATTTGGATCGCTAAGTAAGCGAGCGTTGCTATCACGCCTATCGCTCCTACTATTTCCCCAATCGCTCCAATTGCATCCCAATTCATTCTTATTCTTCCTCACGATTGCAGTATGTCAGACTAGGAACATAACGTCCTTGTTAAGGGGGCGGATCGCCGCGCTTGGTTTGCGGATATGATGGCGCAGCCATCCGCAAACCAAGTGTGGTGAGGCGCTCCCGTTGACCTGATTGTTATGTGTCGACCCAATATCCATCTCATTTTCTTCTATAAGTGACAATTACTCTGAACGAATAACGTTCACTAATTCCACGAACGAAGTCCGGTATGTACGGGTCCCGCCTTCGCCCCAATTTGGATATAGATATTCGAACCATGGGGAGCTTGCAGCAATGCCGATGCGTATGCGCGTTCCATCCCAAAATTCGTCGTCGACGAATCCCTGAGTATATTCAAAGTGAATTGTTTCTAGATGAGACAGAAGTGAATTTCCGAATATCCTTAGCTTTCTTGCCTCATCATCGGAAAGCTCTTCACTGGCCAAAATCTTTCGGTTAACGTCAGCCAGTCCAAGCTCATAAAATAGCAATTCCAATTCTGCAGTTCTTTCATTCTTGTGGGATAAGGCTTCCGCTTCTCTCGCGTTCTGAGATTGATTTAGTTCGACCGCAACAAATAAGAGAGAAAGAACAACCGCGACAATCCCCACTAGCTCGACGATGTATTTTGTATCTGAGTTATTCATAAGTGGTATTCATCGGTTGGCACTTAGACACATAACGCCCTTGTTTATGGGCAAACTGCGTAGCAGTTTGTCCTTTATAGAACTGATTGTTATGTTTCGGACAGCCTAAACCTATTTCCGGAAATATGCTCTAATTCAAATACTGGTGGAGAACCTTTCTGCCAGGGCGCCAGGTTCCGATCTAGCAACCATATCCCGAACTGCTGGTCGATAAGTTCTCTACATTTTGCGCCCCAGAATGAATCTTTCGCAATGTTCGATTCCACGATCTCGCCCGTAGGTAACTCTACTTCGACCGTACCCCATGATCGATCGAAGTGTGCGTCACGATCTTCAATTTTTATCTTGAACCCGTAACCAGCACCGGTTGAATGGTGACTTCCATTATTCCACGCTGTCACTTTCATTTTCGTGCTCCGAAAATTGCGAGAAACATAACGCCCTTAACAATAGGCGCGGCTTGCCGCGTCCTTTTTGGTTTTATTGTTAGGCGCTACCTGAGAAAATTTAACTATCCCTTGCATATCACTCTTTTGTGGTTCTAAGAACTTAGACCCTAATTTCTTAGCAACCTTAAATGACCGAATGTTCGCTGTAGCAACACTTACAACTATATCAGTTAACTCTAGAACATTGATGCCGTAGTTTAGGACTGCACTCGCAGCCTCAGTGGCATAACCCTTCCCCCAAAACCTTGGATTAAAGCGCCAGCCCAAATCTGTGTAATTCTCCATTTTCTTAAATCCACAAATACCAATAAAGGTGCCACTGGCCTTATGGACTACAGCGTACCTAGCTAAGCCAAGTGCTTTCTCGCTTTCGATATTCGATTTCACATAACCTTCCGCTTTCTTTCGTGAGTGCGTCGAACCATCGCCTAGAAAACGTGTAACATCTGGATCGGAAACAATTACGGCGTATAAAGGAACATCCCCTGTCGTAAGCGAGCGGATGAAAAGACGCTGTGTTTCGATTTTCATATTGGCGCCTAACGCTCTTATTAACCCGGTGATAAAGAATATCTGATATAATCCATGGATGGAATCGAAAATTGATACAAGAAAATTACCACGAGAGGTTATTGAAGAGAAGCGCCGGATGGCACATCGGTTGCGTAAACGCGGACTCACCCGAGCAGAGATAGGAGAGGAGCTGGGTGGCGTGCACGCTGATACTGTGGGTCGTTGGCTGAAACTTGATGCAAAGCATCTCAAGGTAAACCGGGGCGGTCGAAAAGTTGGAGATGCCAGACGGTTGTCGGCAGATCAGGAACAGATGATTCGATCGATGATAGTTGACAAGACGCCTGATCAGCTGAAGCTCGATTACGTGTTGTGGACGCGCAAAGCCGTTGGTGAATTGGTCTTGACCAAGCTTGGCATTGATCTTCCGATTCGCACTGTAGGCGATTATCTGAAGCGCTGGGGCATGACACCGCAGAAGCCGGTGAAAAAAGCTTACGAACAAAACCCGAAAGCGGTACAACGGTGGCTGAAAGAAGATTATCCGGATATCAAGGCCATGGCGAAACACGAAAATGCCGAGATTTACTGGGGTGACGAGACCGGCATGCGAAATGATAGCCAGCATGAAAGAGGTTATGCCCCGAAAGGCAAAACGCCCGTGGTTCGGCTGAATGCGAATCGCTCATCGACCAATATGGTTTCTGCAGTCACGAACCAGGGCAAAGTCAGATTTCGTGTGTTTGATGGTTCAATGAACACAGACATTCTCATCGATTTCTGCAAGCGGTTGATCAAAGCTTCGGGTCGGAAAGTGTATTTGATACTGGATAATCTCCGAGTGCATCATGCAAAGGTATTCAAAGCCTGGTTAGCGAAACATGGAGATGAGATTGCCGTGTTCTATCTGCCATCCTACTCGCCCGAGTTAAATCCGGACGAATATTTAAACTGTGATGTGAAAGCCGGCGTCCATAGCGGCAAGCCGGCAAGAACAAAAGATCAGCTCAAGAAAAAAGTAAGGTCACACATGCGGATGCTGCAGAAGAAACCAGCACGTGTGATGAAATACTTTCGCCATGAGAAGATTCGTTATGCCGCATAACAGATATAGTTAATCGCCGGGTTAATAAGAATAGGCGCGCTTCGGCGCGTCCTTATTGCTTTGATTGTTATGGAGCTCTTTCACGAATTCAGGAGCAAGATCGGCACCGTTCGGCCAGACGATCGTTTCTAGTTCGGGGTCAACGCTGACCTTCGAAAAATATTCTTTGTCTTTGAGGGGGACGAACATTGAGCCTTTGAGGTGGCCGTCAAGGTCAACCTGGCCTTCGGTTCCATCATCGAATGCCACCCAAATCTTGTAATCCGAAATGTATCTAACTGATTTAATATGAAGCATGGTCTACTCCAATGGAGATATGTAATCCAGTGGTTCACCTGAACGGGCTTTCTCCCAATTTGAACTCAGCTCCGACTAGTGTTTTGAAATCCACTCCTGTACAAAATTCGTGGCACGTCGCGGCAGTTCTCCTTCTAGAATGTTGCCATTGAAATCGAATCTGGCTTCATACCCGGAGTACTTGGCATGACAGTGTGGCGGATTGTGGTCGTTGAAGTACATTATTATCGCGATTCCATAGAACCTGCTTATTACCGGCATCACTACCTCCTTGTAGTTTGATGGTTAGCAGTCAGTTAAATGAGCTCCATAACGCTCTTATTTATGGGCAAACTGCGCAGCAGTTTGTCCTTTATAGAATTGATTGTTAGTTGCCCTGGGCACTTTCTATACCTCTTCTTACTCTAGACGGTAGTACAAACATAAACTGTGCGAGAGCGCGAGCGAACTCAATTGACTGAGACGCCTCATTTTGATTGGGCAGGTCTGCATCTACATCAGCATGGCGTTGATCATTTGCGTCAAGTCGAACTTCATGTGCCCACTGGGCCATTTCATTGGTAATAAGCCCATCTTCGGCAGCTTTGTCTATTCGATTATAGAGGGAATTTTCGGTGTATCCTTTTTCTTTAAGCATGGAGTCGACTGCACTTGCAGCCAGCATCACTGCACCCGCGGGAGCACCCAAGCTATTAAGCGCCTGCTCTAGATATTGCCTCGCCTTGCCGGGGATTGAATCGTCCACAGTAGTCGATTCAGGGAATACTTCCTGAACATCATGCTGACCGTCTCCATGCTCCATCCAGGCAGTTACAACTTTTCCACAACGCATGCACGCATAGATTGCCCAAACTCTCTTAATCGATCGGGCATAGTCATCGGTTTCAAAGCGGTGTTGCTGCATCAGACTTGGACTGTCTACTCCACAATGAGGGCATCGAGGTAAGGCTAACTGTGATCCAAGCTTTAACATTGCACTGACCTTCTATGGGCTACTAACGCTTAAATAACCGGCGCAGCTTTGCTGCGTCCGGCACGCGAAGCGTGCGTAGTTGATTGACTTGTTACATGCTTTACTTGAGCAGCAAATCTGAAAGAAAACGAACACTATTAATTTCCGCTTTTCCATCATTATGCTGAAGCCCTAGCTGTACATGAGCTTCCCCGGTATCAAAGGTTAGCGGCACCAAATAAACAGCATAAGTCGTTTTGCCCGTGGCAACCGTTAATGCAACACTCGAATTTTGTAGCTCTGGTACACCAACTGATTGAAGATGACCAAGCTTTTTAAACATCTCAAGGTAAAGCTCCCACTGTTCTGGAGTAGCCGCCCCCATACCCTGCTCGGACATCAATAGTTTGTACTGTTCGATATCCCAAGTCGTAAGTTTTGGAACTGCCTCAGCAATATATGGGGGAAAAGTCTCTTCTTTGTTGATGCCGCCAATACTTGTAATAACGATAATAGCTATAAAAAAGACAACAACGCTTAAAAGTCCGAACCCTAAATATTTAAAAAACTTCTTCATTACTTCAATGCTTCCTACTTGTTGTGCATGTAACGCCCGTAATAATAGGCGCAGCGTCAGCTGCGTCCTTTAGCCGCGAAGCGGCGATTGATTTGATTGTTATGTGTCATTGCTTCCGATTGTACGAAACATCCGTTGCCGTATTACGCTGAAACCGTGTTTTTCATACAGTTTTACGGCATGAATATTTTTTGACCAGAGGTCCAACCTAAGCATTTTCAGTGAACGATCTATTGCCCAGGACTCAGCTGCGCTCATCAATTTTGAACCGACTCCCTGGCTCCGGAAACCATCTGCAACGGCGATCTCATCAATGCAACCAAAAGGTTGGTGCCTTAAACCTGGATCCTCTACGAATCCAACGCTAAGCTGTATCACCCCTACAATTTGCCCATTCCGCTCGCATACTAAGATGTCTTTTTCAGGGTTGCCTATATAATCATTGAAGTCTGACTGAGAAATACCAGTTGTGTCCGCCATCCAGTCTGGCTCAATTGCGATTTGATAGATCGAACCCTGCTCTAGAACAGCATCTATTGCGTCGAATTCTTCCTTAGCTGCTTTTCGAATCTTGTCAATCATGTAAATCGCCTAATCTGACACATAACGCCGAGGTTAATGGGTGCGGCGCGCAGCGCCGCATCCCTTATTGAAAGAATGGTTACTGTGGCCCATCCCGGTTCTCCTGACGTGATCCTTGCCACGTTGAAAAGGACACTTCATTTCATTGTTCACCGCAGCCAATTACTGACCGCCCCAAAATAGTATCGCTAAAGACGACTGCCTGACAGGCTCACTTATGGTCGGTAACGATCAACGCCTTTTCTCTGCGAGGGACCCGACGGTGGTGATGCAGAGCTTGTCGAAGCCATTGTTACCAATAACTCTTACTGACTCATTAGAATGCCTGGCTAGCTACTCGCGTTGAGTTTCGACCTGCTGATCTCTTGATCACAAGCCTCAGTAACATTTGTATAGGGAGCATTCTCCCTTCGTTTTCGTGATATCCCAAGTGTATTCCCCAGGCGCTTGAAAGGGAACCCATTTTCAGCATTGAGCTCTGTTGACTCAGTACAGAATCGATGGGGTCTCCATATATTCGAATAGGGGTTCATCGATTCCAGCTATGGGGTTTCCCCATATCTCTGCTGAACTAAATATCAACTGGTTGAATTTATTCAGTAAGATCGAGCTTCGCGGAGCGGATTGAATCTATGTGAGAATTTTTTTCCTCTTAAACTTCCCCAACCATGAAGGCTGTACTAGGGTTTTTATGGTGTCTCTGGTTTTTTACAGTCAAGGGAAAATTTATGGCCAGCCAGCTTTTGAAAGATATCCGTGCTGATATGCGATTGCGTGGTTACAGCCTGGCAACGGAGAAAACCTACCTTTTATGGATACGACGATTCATTTACTTTACCGGGACACAACATCCCGCGGAAGTGGAAGTTGATTGGATTACCCGATATCTGACCTATCTTGCCTCCGAATGTCACGTTGCGGTGAATACTCAGAAAGTCGTTCTTAACTCGCTCGTATACCTGTTTGAAAAGTTTCTAAAGCGCGAAGTAGGCAACCTGGGATTCCGGTTGGCTTCCAAGCAGCGATCTTTGCCCAGTGTCCTGTCACCGGGTGAGGTATCTCAGATACTCTCATGTCTTGATGGCAGGAATAAGTTGATAATTCAGTTGCTGTATGGGAGTGGCCTGCGAGTTGGTGAATGCCTGCGGTTGCGGGTACAGGATGTAAATCTCGAGTATCGGGCTTTGACTGTTCACGACGGCAAGGGTCGCAAGGACCGGCAAACCCTTTTGAGTCCGGCTCTGAATGATCAACTTGTTGAGCAGATTAGTCATGCTGTGGATGTCCAGGCCCGGGACAATGAAAAAGGTGTCGGCTGCTCAATGAGTCCAGCGCTGGCCCGTAAATATCCAACCGCGTTCAAGTTACCTGCCTGGGCTTACTTATTTCCGTCGTCCGGCTGGTGTCCTCATCCTCTGACCGGTGAAATCTGCCGGCATCATCTTCATCCCACTGTGGTGAGGAAGTTCCTCAAAGAAGCTGTTGCAAAGGCTGATATTCTCGACAAACGCGTAACCTGCCACACTTTCAGGCATTCGTTCGCGACACACATGCTGGCGAATGGAGCAGATATCCGGACAGTTCAGGATCTGCTGGGACATAATGATGTGAAGACTACCCAGATATACACTCATGTATTGGGTCAGCATTATGCCGGTACAACCAGCCCTCTCGACCGGCTTTAAGAGCGTTGATTCTTGAAGTGAGAGAACGGTAAGGTAATGCCACGATTAGTGGTTTTTATACCAGCTATTCGCCCGTCACAATTACCGGGAGCATTCTTCAGGGATTATGATAGAGTGAGCGTCGAAGTTTCCCTCTTTTGTGGTGATCAACGGACATGCTGGCCAGGCTGGAAAATATTGTGGTTTGGATTCAGGCCGTTACCGGGTGGATCGGCAGGGCGGTAGCCTGGTTGGCAACTGTGCTGGTCCTGGTGACGGGGTTGGTTGTGTTGCTGCGCTATGCTTTTCAGACAGGCTCCATCGCCCTGCAGGAATCCCTCATCTATATCAATGCGCTGCTGTTTACTCTGGGCGCTGGTTATACACTGCGGCATGACGGCCATGTGCGGGTGGATATTTTCTACAGTCGCATGACCAATCGGAATCGGGCATTGGTGGATACGGCCGGGACGCTGTTTCTGTTGTTACCGGTTTGTGGATATATTCTCTGGAGCAGTTGGGATTACGTTGCCTTTTCCTGGCGAATTCACGAGGGATCGGCGGAAAGCAGCGGTCTGCAGATTGTCTACCTGCTCAAGTCCACGATCCTGGTACTGGCAACGTTTTTACTCTGGCAGGGTATCGCGGAATTGCTCAAGGCGATCCGGACCTTTACCGGCCACACACCGGAGTAGTCCCCTTGTTGCCCCTGTTGCTCTTTGCGGTTATCTGTCTGGCATTGATGCTCGGCTACCCGGTCGCCTTCACTCTGGCCGGGGTATCCCTTCTTTTTGCCGCGATCGGGGGCCTGGTCGGCGCATTTGATACCGCGTTTGTAGCCATCATTCCGAACCGCATTTACGGCATCATTACCAACCAGAATCTGCTGGCGGTTCCCCTGTTTGTCTACATGGGGGTGATGCTGGAGAAATCCCGGCTCGCGGAAGAACTGCTGGACAACATGGCCAGAATTTTCGGCCGCCTGCCGGGCGGTCTGGGTATCTCTGTCGTAATCGTCGGTATGCTGCTCGCCGCCAGCACCGGGATCGTGGGTGCCACGGTGGTGACCATGGGGATTCTCTCTCTGCCTACCATGCTGAAACGAGGGTACAGTGCGGATTTCGCCTGCGGTACTTTGTGTGCTACCGGCACCCTTGGTCAGATAATCCCACCGTCGATCTGCCTGGTATTGCTCGGCGAAGTCCTGTCCAGTGCCTACCAGCAGTCCCAGTTGGGCAGCGGAGTGTTTTCCCCCGATGTGGTCACTATCGGCGATCTGTTCGCCGGTGCGCTGCTACCGGGTCTGTTGCTGGTACTTCTCTATGGACTTTATGTATTTATTACCGCCGTGGTCAGGCCCGATCGGGCACCCGCTCTGGAACGGAATGAGGCATTGGGTTCGGAAAGCGCTGCCACACTATTGTTGCTGCTTCTCAAAGGGTTGCTGCCACCGGTGTTGCTGATTGTCGCCGTGCTGGGTTCTATCCTGGCCGGGGTGGCAACACCGACCGAGGCGGCCAGCGTCGGCGCCATCGGTGCCAGCCTGCTGGCACTGTTCAAGCGCCAGCTTGGGTTCAGGGTGCTGCAGGATGTCAACCTGGAGACCATGCGAATCACCGCCATGGTTTACCTGATTCTCATCGGCGCAACGATCTTTTCGGCGGTGTTCCGGGGCTTTGGCGGTGATCTCCTGATCGAGGAGTTTCTTGGCAATCTGCCCGGCGGCGCCTTCGGTGCCATGCTGCTGGTGATGCTGCTGGTGTTCCTGCTGGGGTTCATTCTGGATTTCATCGAAATCACCTTCATGGTGGTGCCCCTGGTGGGGCCGGTGCTGCTTTCCATGGGGATCGATCCGGTCTGGCTGGGAATCATGCTGGCGATCAATCTGCAGACCTCGTTCCTGACGCCGCCCTTCGGATTCTCCCTGTTTTATCTTCGCAGCGTGGCTCCGCCCAGCGTTCGCACCGTGGATATTTATCGTGGCGTGATTCCATTCGTGCTTATCCAGCTGGGTGCATTGCTGTTATTATCGGTGTGGCCGGAGCTGGCCACCTGGCTACCCGACGCTCTGGATTGAATTTCTCTCGCTCTGTGTACCCCCTGCGTTTTTGAAGTGGTGGATGCAACAGATCGGCAAAACGATTGTCCAATAACGTTCTCAAATGTAACTGTAATCATCAGGGGAAACAGATGAATGATCAGGACGGGATGGATAAGGATCCCTCACCTACCGGTGAGCTGACCTTGCAGACACTGGCCATGCCGAAAGATACCAACGCCAACGGCGACATTTTCGGCGGCTGGCTGGTGTCACAGATGGATCTGGCGGCCGGCATTACCATGAAGCGCGTTGCCAAGGGTCGTTCCGCCACAGTGGCAATCAAAAACGTGAATTTTCTCTATCCGGTCAATGTGGGCTCGACGGTCAGCTGTTATGCGGAAGTCGAGGAAATCGGCCGCAGCTCGGCACATATCAATATCGAAGTGTGGATCTTTAATGCCGGGAAAGATGAACACCTGCGCAAAGTGGCAGAAGGGTTGTTTATCTATGTTGCCATTGACGATAACGGACGGACCCGACCGATACCCCGTTGATAAGGGGTCAGTAGCCGGCTGCACCAGATCCCCGGCACTGACCGTATTGACGGGCAGAGCCGCAGCCCGATCTCATCCTGTTGCCGAAATTGAACGAGTCCTGTGCTGCGATGATGCAAGCCCCCGGGCCGGTAACTGGCTGTTGGGAAACGTTATGAGCGTAGTCGGGACGATCATTGGAAGGCTCGCTAGCTTTTCAATCAGCCGTTAATCAATCGGTAGATTACGCGCTTCGATAAAGGCGTCTTCGGAGATCCGATGATAGGCCGACACGCCGTCCAGGAATGTCTTCCAGGACTGGTAAACGCGCATGCTGGTTTCGTCGACGGCGGCCATTTCCTGTATGACTTCTTCAGACAGGCGGTGGAACTCCTTGAGCACGTCGTCGGGAAGACGGCGAAGCTGGACATCATGTTCGTTAATCAGTGTCTGCAGTGCTTCATTGTTTCTTGCGGTCAACTCGTCATAGATCTGCTGGTTCATGACTTCGGAAGCGGTCCGCAGAATCTCCTGCAGATCCTCCGGCAGCGCTTCGAATTTCTGCTTGTTGAAAATGGTTTCCAGGACTGAGCCGGGTTCGTGCCAGCCGGGGTAGTAATAGTAACGGGCCACGGTATGGTAGCCGGCGGCCAGATCGTTGTAAGGACTGACCCATTCGGTGGCATCCAGCGCCCCGGTTTCCAGCGAAGTAAACACATCACTCACCTGCATGGTGACCGGCACCCCACCGGCCCGGGCAAACACCTCGCCGCCCAGCCCCGGTATGCGCATTTTCAGGCCCTGCAGGTCCTCCAGGGAATTGATCTCCTTGTTGAACCAGCCGAACATCTGGGTGCCGGAATTGCCGCCCCGTACCGGGATCAGGTTGAACGGTGCATACAGTTCCTGCCACAGTTCGTTACCGCCGCCATAGGCCAGCCAGGCATTCATCTCGGTGCCGGTGAGCCCGAACGGAATGGTGGAAAAGAATGGCGTGGCATTGATTTTACCCTGCCAGTAATAAGGACCGCTGTGGCCGATCTCGGCGGTGCCGGCCGAAACGGCATCGAAAACCTCCAGGCCACCCACCAGTTCGTTGGCTCCATAAACCCGGATCCGCATCCGTCCGTTGCTCATCTTTTCCACCCGGCGGGCGAACTGCTCCGGCGCCGTGCCCAGGGCCGGCAGATTCTTGGGCCAGGAAGTGATCATTTTCCAGTTGTAGGTCTGCTGCGGAGACGCCGCGACGGCTCCTGAGTCCGGAGTACCGCCATTATCGGCTCCGCAGGACAGCAGCGCTGTTGCCAGAAGCACGGGAAGAAAGAATCTGAATTGCATAGTGGTTGATTTCCTGGGAGGCGGATTTTTCCAGCTAAATAGTATAGTAATTACTTTGTTAATAAGGGCGGTAGTGGGCGAAGGTAGTGGGTCAGTCAGTCGTACCGGGTTACTGAGAGTATTGACCGGGATCCTGTTCATACCGCTTCCAGCTTGGCATAGGACAGCACCAGCCATTTACTGCCGAAACCGTCGAAATTTACCTGAACCCGGGCATTA
Source organism: Pseudomonadales bacterium (assembly GCA_024234395.1). Taxonomy (GTDB): domain Bacteria; phylum Pseudomonadota; class Gammaproteobacteria; order Pseudomonadales; family Pseudohongiellaceae; genus NORP240. The sequence continues at coordinate 606,951 of JACKOH010000002.1, read as the reverse complement.
TGTCCCTGTCCCTCGTAATTCAGAATCACCCCTTCACCGAATTTACCGTGCATTACCCTCTGGCCGAGAGTCAACTGGGTCTGCGGCACTTCGGCACCGCTGCCAATCCTGGTCCCGGACAGGGGGCGGCTGCCTGGCACCGTAGGCCTGGTGATGGTGGATTTGAGACGGATCTCATCCACCAGTTCGGACGGAATCTCCCGGATAAACCGCGACGGCCGGGTCAGAGTGACATCTCCGTGAAGGCGCCGGGATTCGGCATAGCACAGAAAGAGTTTGGATTTGGCCCGGGTGATGCCCACATAGCAGAGTCGCCGTTCCTCTTCCAGGCCGGACAGGTTTTCCATCGACATGCGGTGGGGAAACAGTCCCTCCTCCATGCCGGCCAGGAACACCAGCGGAAACTCGAGCCCCTTGGCTGAGTGCAGGGTCATCAGTTGTACCGCGTCCTCGGATTCTCCCGCCTGGGCATCGCCGGCATCCAGTGCCGCCTGATCAAGGAACGCGGCCAGAATCGTATTCGCGGTCAGGTCATCGTCCACGTCCAGTTCCGATTCATCAAAGCTGTTGGCGGCAGTGATCAGTTCGTCCAGGTTTTCCAGCCTTGCCCTGGCTTTCTCGCCACCTTCCTTTTCGTGATGTTGAACCAGTCCGCTGTGCTTGATGACGTGTTCCACCTTGCGGTGCAGTTCGAGATTGTCACAGGCTTCGTCCATGGCCTCGATAAGATCCATAAATGCGCGCACCGAGTTGGCGGCCCGCGAACTGAGCAGCTTTCCATTGACACACTTGAGGCAGGCCGACCACAGGGATGAACTTTCTTCCCGCGCCAGGGCCCGCACCTGATCGATAGTACGGCCTCCGATACCCCGGGTGGGCACGTTGATTACCCGCTCCATGGCGGTATCGTCGTGACGATTCACCAGCAGACGCAGATAAGCCAGCGCGTTCTTGATCTCCAGCCGTTCATAGAAGCGCTGGCCGCCGTAGATCCGGTACGGCATGCCGACCCGCAGCAGTGCGTCTTCCAGTTCCCGTGACTGGGCATTGGAGCGATACAACACCGCCGCATCGACGCGGCGATTGCCCTTGTTGAACCAGTCCTGCAGCCGGTCGACGATGAAGCGCGCCTCATCCTGTTCATTGAATGCCTCGTAGACGGAAATCGCTTCCCCTTCTGACCCATCGGTCCATAATTCCTTGCCCAGGCGTCCCTGATTGTTCGCGATCAGGTGATTGGCCGCCTTCAGGATTGTCGACGTGGAGCGGTAATTCTGTTCCAGGCGGACCATTTCGGTGCCGGGGAAATCGCTGCTGAACTTCTGAATATTCTCGATTCTGGCGCCCCGCCAGCCATAAATGGACTGATCGTCGTCGCCCACAACCATCAATTGATTGCGGGTCCCGGCCAGCACCCGCAACCAGGCGTATTGGATGGTGTTGGTATCCTGGAACTCGTCCACCAGGATATGCTGGAAACGACGCTGATAGTGGTCGAGAATCTGCGGATTCTTTAACCACAGCTCGTGGGCACGCAACAGGATTTCGGCAAAATCCACCATGCCGCCCCGCTCACAGGCATCCTCGTAGGCGGCGTAGATGGCGGTCATGTTGCGGCCGTAGTCGTCGCCCAGGTTGTCCACGTTGGCCGCGCGCAAGCCTTCGTCTTTCTGGGCATTGATATACCACTGGATCTGGCGTGGTGGATACTTGTCCTCGTCCACACCGAGGCTGCGGCACAAACGCTTGATCAGTCGCAGCTGGTCGTCACTGTCGAGAATGTGAAAATCTTCCACCAGGCCGGCTTCCTGCCAGTGGGCTCTCAGCAGGCGATGGGCGAGGCCGTGAAAGGTACCCACCCACATGCCGCCCAGCGGTTGTCCCAGCAGCTGCTCGATTCGCCCGCGCATCTCCCGGGCGGCCTTGTTGGTGAAGGTGACGGCCAGGATGCTGTAGGGAGAGGCTCCCTCGGCGTGCAGCAGCCAGGCGATCCGATGCACCAGCACCCGGGTCTTGCCGCTGCCGGCACCGGCCAGCACCAGCAGGCTCTGCGAATCGGTGGTGACCGCCTGGCGCTGAGGGGCGTTCAGGTTTTCAAGAATGTGGGAAACGTCGTCATGCATGGTGGCAGCTATTCTAGCAAAATTCGCCGCGGCGTCTGCGCCTGTTATGGCCAGGGTCAGAACCTGTTCCCGGGTCCGCCCTGAAACAGGCTTTCGAGGAGTCAGTGGGCCTCCTTTGGCCGATCAGTCCAGCAGTAATCAATTCAGCGGCGCTGAACTGGATTTCACATCAGACCGTAAAGATCCGGGGTTTGTTAGCTTAACGCGCCAACTTTGCTAGAATTGGCTCCCTGCAATTCTTACCGGTTCACCGGCCCGCCCGACTGGCGGCGACCGGTGTGGCAGGTTCGCTGCTCCAGGGAAGGAAACGGACACGACCACGGTAAACTGGCAGAACTCCCCGTCCCGATGACCTGAAAAACCGTTAGGAGAGCAACATGTCTGCAGCTTCAGACAAACCCCAGTTCAACTGGGAGGACCCGTTTCTACTGGATGAACAGCTCAGCGAAGAAGAGTGCATGGTGCGGGACACAGCCCGGCAATACGCCCGGGAAAAGCTGCTGCCCCGGGTTCGGGAAGCCTATCGGAAAGAGCAGACCGATCCGGAGATTTTCCGCGAAATGGGAGCGCTGGGTCTGCTGGGACCCTTTATCGAGGGCTATGATTGCGCCGGCATGAACTACGTCTGTTACGGCCTGGCGGCCCGCGAGATTGAAGCGGTGGATTCCGGCTACCGCTCCATGTTCAGTGTCCAGTCCAGCCTGGTGATGCTGCCGATCTATGAATTCGGCACCGAACAGCAGAGGCAGAAATACCTGCCCAGACTGGCCAGCGGCGAATACATCGGCTGTTTCGGTCTGACCGAGCCGGATCATGGCTCCGATCCGGGCGGCATGATTACCCGGGCCAGGAAAGTGGAAGGCGGCTATCTGCTGTCAGGCGCCAAGAACTGGATCAGCAATTCGCCGATCGCCGATGTCTTCGTGGTCTGGGCCAAGGACGACGACGGCGTGATTCGCGGCTTCGTGCTGGAAAAAGGAATGAAGGGACTGAGTGCGCCGAAGATCGAGGGCAAGCTGGCCCTGCGTGCCTCGATCACCGGTGAAATTGTCATGGACGAGGTACTGGTGCCGGAGGAAAATAAATTTCCCGAGGTAGGCGGACTGAAAGGTCCCTTCACCTGTCTCAACTCGGCCCGCCTGGGCATCGCCTGGGGCACCATCGGCGCCGGCGAAACCTGCTGGAAAACTGCCCTGCAGTACACCCTGGATCGAAAACAGTTTGGCCGTCCCCTGGCCGCCAATCAGTTGATTCAGAAAAAACTCGCGGTCATGCAGACCGACCTGTCGCTGGCGTTGCAGGGTTGCCTGCGCGCCACCCGTATGAAGGACGAAGGCAAGCTCACCCCGCCGTTGATTTCTCTGCTCAAGCGCAACTCCTGCCTGAAAGCACTGGAGGCCGCACGCGAAGCACGCGACATGCTGGGTGGCAATGGCATCTCCGACGAATACCCGGTGATGCGCCATGCGCAGAACCTGGAAGTGGTAAACACCTATGAGGGTACCCAGGATATCCACGCCCTGATTCTGGGTCGCGAGCAGACCGGGATCCAGGCTTTCACGCGCTGAGCATCCGGCTAACCGGCGCTGCAGTCAGCACCCAACATCGGGGCAAACGGCAGCCGCTGCCAATGCGGATGCGAGTCAGCGGAATCGTGAGCGGGTGTGGTTTGCGAATTTGACCAGCGACAGCATCACCGGCACCTCCACCAGTACGCCTACCACGGTGGCCAGTGCGGCACCGGAGTCCAGCCCGAACAGGCTGATGGCAACCGCTACCGCGAGTTCGAAAAAGTTGGAGGTGCCGATCAACGCGGCGGGAGCGGCAGTGCTGAAGGGTACATTCCACAGGTACGCCCAGCCGTAGGCAATCAGGAATATTCCGTAACTTTGAATCAGCAGCGGAACGGCGATCAGGCCGATTACCGTTGGCTGGCTCAGTATCGTTCCCGCCTGAAATCCGAACAGCAGCACCACCGTGGCGAGCAGTCCGAGCACGGAGAATGGCTTCAACCGCTCGGTCAATTCGCGGACTTCATGGTGATCCTCGGATCGATCCAGTTTCTGCCGCGTCAGGTAACCTGCTGTCAGCGGAATGACGACATACAATATCACCGACAGCAACAGGGTTTCCCAGGGCACGACGATGTCGGTGACGCCCAGCAGCAGGGCGGCAATCGGGGCGAACGCAAACACCATGATGATGTCGTTGATGGAAACCTGCACCAGGGTGTAGTTGGCGTCGCCGCGCACCAGCTGACTCCAGACAAACACCATCGCCGTGCAGGGAGCCACGCCCAGCAGAATCATCCCGGCGATAGTTTCGCGGGCGGTGTCGGGATCGACCAGGCCGGCGAACAGGTGTTCAAAAAAGAGTACACCGAGAGCAGCCATGGTAAATGGTTTGATCAGCCAGTTGACCACCAGTGTGATGCAAAGCCCCTTGGGCTTCCTGCCGACATCTTTCAATGAAGCAAAGTCCACGTTCACCATCATCGGGTAGATCATCACCCAGATCAGCACGGCGACCACGAGATTGACGCTGGCGACTTCGAGGCCGGCAACGAACTGGAATACTCCCGGCATTACCGCGCCCAGACCCACGCCCGCGGAAATGCAAAGAGCAATCCACAGCGACAGGTAGCGCGCGAAGACTCCCAGGGGCGATTCAGTGTTGGCCTCAATGGCAGCAGTTTTCACAGCAGCTCCTCTTCAATTCGGGTCTTGAGTAACTCAAAGGCCTGGTCGAACGCGGCGGCCACGGTTGCCACATCGCCCTGCACCGACGCCGGATCGGGGGTGCTCCAGTGCAGCTTCCGATAGTTACCGGCAAAATAGGGACAGGTTTCATTTGCTGCCTGATCGCAAACCGTGATGACCAGATCGAAGTGGTGGTCGGCGCATTCATCCCACGACTTACTGTATGGCTGGCCGGGATCGATGCCATGCCGTCTCAGTGTCTCAAGCGATTTCGGGTGCACGTAGCCGGCTGGCCTGCTGCCGGCGCTTATCGCCCGGTAACGACCCTGGCCCAACTGATTGATAAGCGCTTCGGCCATGACCGAACGGCAGGAATTGCCGGTACAAAGCACCAGCACACGGCGACAACCTTCAACAGCGGTGACGGCGGTCATTCAGGCGCAGCATCCCGGCAGCACGCTGTCCAGTACCGGTGCACAGAGTTCAGGTTGGCCCTGGCAGCAATCCTCCACGAGAAAGGCCAGCAGCTCGCGGGTCCCGTTGAAATTGACACGGTAGATGATTGAGCGGCCGTCGCGCCGTGATTCCACCAGACCGGCGTTAGCCAGAACGGTCAGGTGCGTCGACAGGGTATTGTGAGGAGTCTCCAGGGCCCTGGCGATTTCACCCGCCGCCATGCCTTCGGTGCCTGCGCGAATCAGCAGCCGGAATGCCTCCAGGCGGGTTTGCTGCGAGAGTGCGGCCAGCGATCTGGTAGCGTCATTTATTTCCATATGTCGAGAATAATCGACATATGGAAACGGGTCAATGACAACATCTCAAGTCCAGGGATAATTCAGGGCACTGATCAGTGGTCAGGCAATGCCTTTGCAACAGGGGCAATTGGCCGAACCGCTTACCATGACCGACTCCGCGGCCCGCACATTCTGTTCCGCCGTGCGCCGGGTGGTGGCCACCGTCGAGGCTGACGCCAACTGACCGGATTCCGGCTTTACCGCCGCCACCGGTTGCCCGAAATAGCCCGTGTAGACCTGAAACTGGTGCTGGCCAATGGTGGTCGGGACGCGAATCGTGTGGTCATTGACCACTTCAATATTGCTCATCGCCGTTCCGTCGCAGATTACCACGACCTCACCGGCTGCGGGCAGGTTGGTAATGGTCCAGCTGGTGGCCTGGCCGTTCCGGCTGCGATCGCCAGCGTAGGTCTCGATGTGCAAGACACCGCTTTCCCGGTCATTCCAGGCGGTGTTGATTCCCAGGTTCGGAAAGTCCACGCCCTCAACAGTCGGCGCGGTGTATTTATCCAGGTGCTTGACCTGAAAAGCATCCGCCCAGCTGCCCTCGCCGATCTCAGAGATCATCATCTGGGCGCTGCCCTGACCCCGGGGCCAGGGCTCGCCCAGATTGAACCACCAGCCGAATTTTTCGTCCTGCTCACCGAACCACTTCGGTTCATTGTAACGTTCGGCCGCGGCACTTAAACGGGCGGCAACAGTATGGTCTCCCAGCGCCCTGGCCAGAGCCAGTCCCTGAGCTGAAGGTCGGATTTCGCGGCGGGGATCACGCCAGCCAAGGGCATTGGCAGCCGCATCGTAGATGAACGTCGCTATCTCGGGCGACTGCGGGAACAGATAAAAAGCAGTCAGAACTCCGCTGCCCGAGCCGGGAATATTGAATTTGTAATTAACCAGCGGATCGTAAAACTGGGTCATCCACTCAAGCTGATTCTGCGCATTAACTCCCATGTAGTTGTCACGGGCAAACTCGATCCAGTTTTCAAACACCCCGTGCGCATTGGTCACGCCAAGCTGGTCGGACAGATAGATGCCCAGCCCGGCCGCGCTGTTACAGAGTGGCCAGATCTTGGTGTTCTCACAGTGAGGGCCTTCAGGATGCTCGATATACTGCTGGCGCAGGTGCTCGACGATGCGCGGTTGCGTCCATTCGAAATGTTCATTCTCGTAGCCGGCAATTTCCCAGGGTTGTTCCCATTTGTCGTCTCCCGAAACGTACTTATAGATGCTCAACAACAGGTTCAGCCAGCCACGGAAGAACAGGAAGCCGTCGGCACCGATCGGATCTTTCTGTAAACCCCAGGGCTGCACGCCGTTAGCGGTCCAGCCGGGAAAGTCATAGTTCCCGCGTAACGGCTCCGGCAGCATAGCCATCATCTGGGGAGGATAATTGCCACGGTCCGGGCTGGGTCCTATGAAGGTATTCCAGTCGATTGCTGCCCAGTAAGCCGTGTGTCGCGTAGCGAGTTCATCCAGTATGCGGGTATAGACTTCACGCCAGGCCGGCGTCTGATCGGCCATCAGCAATAACGCATAGCTGGAGTCGGACAGGTCGAAGCGCGGGTAGCTCAGGTAGGGCGCAGCGCTGTACTGATCCCACCAGGGATGGGGCCCCTTGCCACTGTATGAGAAGTCGATGGGACCCCGATCCAGTTTAATACCCCAGGGTAACTCCTCGTCACCGTGGTAACTCCAGTCATCCGGCGTGGTGGCTTTCTGCCAGAGAAACTGCAGCCAGCCCCGGGTCCTCTCGTTGTGGCGGGGAAAATAGCTGGGCGTATCAGCGTAAGTTCGGGCTGCCACCCGATCCGGTTGCTGCGAAGCAACACAGCCACCCAGTGTGGCTGCCCCTCCGGCTATTGCAGCGCCTTTCAGAAAACTGCGTCTTGTTGAGGAAGAGTCTTTACTCATAACAGAAACCAGTCGATGGCCGGGCACATTACGGTCAGATTAAACCGCTAAAAATAATGCAATACCACTCCGATGAAGAGCGCCGCACCCACCCAGTTATTGTGCAGAAAAGCCTTGAAGCACCGGGCCGGATCCCGGTCGCGAATCAGCAGTTGCTGATACAGCATCAGAATCGTGGCTGTACCGAGTCCGGCGTAATAAAAAAGCCCCATCTGCAGCTGGCGCCCCGCCAGCAACAGCGACATCAGAAACATCAGTTGCAGGATGAAGATCATCATGCGGTCCGCAGTACCGAACAGAATAGCGGTGGACTTGATTCCCAGTTGCAGATCGTCGTCCCGGTCCACCATGGCATATTCGGTGTCGTAGGCCACGGTCCAAAGGCAGTTGGCGACGAACAGCAGGAATGCGACTGGCGGCAGAGCTTCGGTCTGGGCCGTGAAGGCCATCAGGATTCCCCAGGAGAAAGCAATTCCGAGAATGACCTGGGGCAGATTGGTAAAGCGCTTCATGAAGGGATAAATCGCCGCCACCACCACCGCGCCGAAAGACAGCAGGATGGTCTGCATGTTGGTCAGCAGAACCAGGAAGAAACCGATACCGGACAATACCAGGAAAGCATTGAGTGCGTCCTGGCGCCTCAAAATTCCGGTAGCCAGTGGCCGCTCGCGGGTGCGGGTCACTCCACCATCGAATTTATAATCGGCGTAATCATTGATGGCACAGCCTGCCGCGCGCATGATGTAGGTTCCAAGTAAGAAAATCACCAGCAGGTCCAGGTCTGGTAATCCCTCCGCGGCAATCCATAAGGCAGTGATCGTTGGCCATAACAGCAGCAGCACGCCGATTGGTTTGTCGAAACGGATCAGTTGCAGGTAGCCGGGAAGCTTTTCGGCGAAGCCGGGAAACCTGCCACTCAGTTTGTCTTGAAGCTGGGTAACGAATCGGGATTGTGTTGACATACGGCTGAGTAATTCTTGTCGCGTGGATACCGGGGCAGATGACTGCATACAAAGACAGATAGAGAGTAACCAGAATTGGCGCGGCGCTCAATGTCGGGATTATCCCGGTTCCGGTTCCCAGGCCGGGGCACGGATAACTGCCGGCTAACCCGGAATGCCGGTCACTGTTTCCTACACTCTTCCATAGTCTTCGCGCCTCCCCAGCCAGCGGTTCACCAGTGGATCGACCAGCTGTGGGTAGGCGCTGAGAATCAGCTCGGAATACCTGCGCACATCTTCCAGCAGATAGGCGTCCCGGGAGATATCCGCCACTCGGAAGCTCATCAACCCGGTCTGTTGAGTGCCCAGCACCTGACCTGGTCCGCGTATTTCCAGGTCCTTCTCGGCGATGTGAAAACCATCGTTACTCTCGCGCATCACCGCCAGCCGGTGTTTGCCGGTCTCGGAGAGCGGTCCCTGGTACAGCAGAATACAGTAGCTGCGCTTGCTGCCACGGCCGACCCGGCCGCGCAACTGGTGTAGCTGGGCCAGGCCCAGCCGCTCGGAGTTTTCGATCACCATCAGGCTGGCGTTGGGAACATCGACACCCACCTCGATGACGGTAGTGGCCACCAGCAACTGCAGGTCACCGGCTTTGAACTGTTCCATCACCACGGCTTTTTCCTTGCCTTTCATGCGGCCATGCACCAGTCCGATCCGCAACTCCGGCAGTTGCTCACGCATCATCGCGGCAGTCGCTTCCGCCGCCTGGCATTGCAGGGATTCGGATTCCTCGATCAGCGTGCAGACCCAGTACACCTGGTTACCCTGTTCGCAGGCGCTGTGAATCCGGGAAATCACCTCGTCTCTGCGCTCGTCGCCAACGACCAGGGTCTGGACCGGAGTGCGGCCGGGTGGCAGCTCGTCGATGACCGAGCAGTCCAGGTCGGCATAGGCGCTCATCGCCAGGGTCCTTGGTATGGGGGTCGCCGTCATTACCAGTTGATGGGGTTCCCGGGACTTGCTGGCCGACTTTTCCTTGAGCGCCATGCGTTGATGGACACCGAAGCGGTGCTGCTCGTCGATGATGATCAGGCCGAGGTCCGCGTAACTGACCGACTCCTGAAACAGCGCATGGGTACCGACCACGATCCTGGTGGTTCCGGACCCGATTCCCTCCAGTTGTTTCTTGCGCTGGGCGGCAGTCAGTTTACCGCTTAACCACCCCACTTCGACGCCCAGCGGTTCGAGCCAGTGGCTGAAATTCATGAAGTGCTGTTCGGCGAGAATTTCAGTCGGCGCCATGATGGCCACCTGAAACTTATTTTCCACTGCCCGCAGTGCCGCCATGGCGGCCACCACGGTTTTACCGGACCCGACATCGCCCTGAACCAGGCGCAACATCGGGGCCGCATCCGCCATGTCCCTGGCAATTTCGCCAAAGGCCCGTTGCTGCGCGCCGGTCAGGCTGAACGGCAGGGCCGCACTGAACTTTTCCACCAGAGTGTGTCGGGCCGGCATCGGGGCAGCCGGCCGGCTATTGGACGCCAGTCGCAGGCGCCGCATACACAACCGGTGACTGAGCAATTCCTCAAAGGCCAGTCGTTGCTGTGCCGGATGCTGGCCGCTTTCCAACAGTTCCAGTGTCACATTTTCCGGTGGATGGTGAAGAAAACGGATGGCATCACCCAGCGTCATGGACAGGGGATTGCCCTGTGTCGACTGCCCGGCCGCTACCTTGCGGCGAATCTCTTCGGGCAGATACTCGTTCACCTGGTGCAGTGAGTCCATGCGCGCCAGCGCCTGATCGATGATCGAACGCAGCCGGGCCTGCTGCAGTCCCTCGGTGGAGGGGTAAATTGGGGTCAGCGTGTCTTCCAGTTCGGTACCATGGTCGCCGCTCAGAATGCGGTATTCCGGGTGATAGATTTCATAGCCGGCACTGCCGCGCCTGACCTCGCCATAACAGCGCAACCGCACCCCGGTCTGCAGCGACTTCTGTTGCGCGGGCGTAAAAAAGAAAAAGCGCAGATTGATGAAACCGGTATCGTCCTTCAGCGTGCACTGCAGGCTGCGCCGCTTGCCGAACAGCACCTTGCTGGCCACCAGTTCGCCCTGCAACTGCACGTGCTCTCCGAAACGCACACTGCGGATGTCATTGATGCGGGTGCGGTCCTGGTAACGGAAGGGCAGATGGAACAGCAGGTCCTGGACGTTGTTGATCCCCAGGTTCTGCAGTTTTTTCTCGATGCCGGGACCGACGCCGCGCAGGGAGGTCAGCGGTACACGCTCAAGGCTCCTGGAGGAAACCGAAGGGGTCGGCGAGTTGCTTCCGGAAGTGGGAGCTGGCATCGGGCTAAACGGGTGTCAGGCTGATTACTGTTCTACGAGTATAGGGGGTTTTTCCCGCAGCGACCACCGCATGGCCCAGTTCGACCAGGTCAGTCGCCCAATGCCACCACGGCATCCACTTCCACCAGCGCACCTTTGGGAAGGGCGCTGACTTCCACCGTCGCACGGGCCGGGTAGGGCTCCTCGAAGTAACTGGCCATGATGTCATTGACACGCGGAAATTCCGACAGGTCGGTGAGGTAGATAGTGAGTTTCACCACGTCGGCCAGGGTCGCACCGGTGGCTTCGATGACGGCCGACAGGTTTTTGAACACCTGGTTAGCCTGGGCTTCGATACCGCCATCCACGATCTCCATGGTGTCCGGCTGCAGGGGTATCTGTCCGGACAGGAAGGCCAGGTTGCCGGCTTTCACTGCCTGGGAGTAGGGGCCGATGGCCTTGGGTGCGTGCGGGGTATTAACCGGCTGGATCTTTGCCATGGTCGCTCTCGAAGGGGTGACTGCCAATGGTGTTTCTGATGACTTTTCGGGTGGCCCGGCTCTTCACCCGGCTTACCGAGGATACCGCGCTGATCAGGCGGATGCGTTTCATGACCTGGGCCAGGTGTACGCGGTTGCGCACGCTGATCAGCAGATTGACGATGCTGAGCCGGGCGTCGCGTTCCAGGGTACTGATTTTTTCGATATTGGCCTCGGCGCCGGTGACCGCAGTGGCCAGGGTGGCGATGATGCCGCGCTGGTTTTCCAGTTCGACCCGCAGCTCCACGGAGAATTCACCCTCCACGTCCGGATCCCAGGTCACGGTGACGCATTTCTCCGGGTTGTCACGGATGTCGGCGATGTTGTTGCAGTCGTCGGTATGAATCACCATGCCGCGTCCGGAGCTGACATGTCCTACAATCGGGTCCCCGGGAATTGGATGACAGCACCTGGCATAATTCATCACTAGTCCCTCGGAACCGCGGATCGCCAGGGAATGCTGGGATTCGGATTTCTCCACTTCCTCCTGGGTGCGGTTATTCGGTACCAGGCGCTGGGCCACCATGTAGGCCATGCGATTGCCGAGGCCGATTTCGGCCAGCAGGTTGTCCAGGCTGCCCTGATTGGTCTGCTTCAAGACCTGATCGATACTCTCGTGGGGAATCTTGTCCAGCTGCGTGTTGAACGTGGCCAGCGCCTTGTTGAGCAGGCGGCGCCCCAGTGAAACCGACTCCGAGTGCCGCTGGTTCTTCAGGTAGTGACGGATGTTGCTGCGCGCCTTGCCGGTGGTGACAAAACTCAGCCAGGCCGGGTTGGGCTGGCCGCCGGCGGCGGTAATGATCTCTACCGTCTGGCCGCTTTGCAGCGGTTCGCTCAACGGTGCCAGGCGCCGGTTGATACGGCAGGCCACGCAGGAATTACCCACATCGGTGTGAATGGCGTAAGCGAAGTCGACCGCTGTCGACCCGGTGGGCAACTCGAAAATCGATCCCTTGGGAGTAAACACGTAAATCTCGTCCGGGAACAGATCGATTTTCACGTGTTCGATAAATTCCAGCGAGTTGCCGGCACTCTTCTGCAGTTCCAGCAGGCCGTTCACCCATTCCCGGGCCCGCATGTGAGCGTTTGAGGGCGATTCCTCACCGGACTTGTAAAGCCAGTGGGCAGCAATGCCGTTATTGGCCATGGCCTCCATTTCCTCGGTGCGGATCTGGATTTCGATGGGTACCCCGTGCATGCCGAAAAGTGTGGTGTGCAGGGACTGGTAGCCATTGGCCTTGGGAATGGCGATATAGTCCTTGAAGCGGCCGGGCACCGGCTTGTAGAGATTGTGTACCGCCCCCAGCACCCGGTAACAGGTATCCACCTTGTCGACGATGATGCGGAATGCGTAAACGTCCATGATCTCGGAGAAGGATTTCCGCTGGGCACGCATCTTCTGGTAGATGCTGAAATGATGTTTCTCCCGGCCGATGGTGCGGCCCGGCAGTCCTTCCCGTTCCAGGCAGGCTTCCAGTGACGTCTGGATCTGGGACACGATCTCCTTGCGGTTGCCACGGATTTTCTTGACTGCCGTGGCAATGCGCCTGGCTCTCATCGGGTACAGGGCCTGGAAGCCCAGTTCCTCGAATTCCACCCGTACATTGTTCATGCCCAGGCGGTTGGCAATCGGCGCATAGATATCCAGGGTTTCACGGGCGATACGGCGGCGCTTCTCCGGAGCCAGCACCCCGAGGGTACGCATGTTGTGGAGGCGGTCGGCGATTTTTACCAGGATGACCCGCAGGTCTTTGGCCATGGCCATGGCCATTTTCTGGAAGTTCTCGGCCTGGGCCTCGGCCCGTGAGCTGAAATTGATCTTGTTCAGCTTGCTGACGCCGTCCACCAGGTCGGCGACGGTCCCGCCGAACTGATTCTTGATGGCGGTTTTGGAAATGCCGGTGTCTTCGATGACATCGTGCAGCAGCGCGGCCATCAGGCTCTGGTGGTCCATGTGCATGTCGCACAGGATATTGGCTACTGCCAGGGGGTGGGTGACGTAGGGATCGCCACTGCGGCGGAACTGACCGTCATGGGCCTGTTCCGCATAATAATAGGCGCGTCTGACCGAATTGACCTGGCCAGCCACCAGGTAGGATGCCAGGTTGCTGGCTAAAGAGTCGATAGTGTCTGTTGCTCGCACGTCCACTCGTCGACTCTCTCCGCTTATTGCTCCGTGTCTTCTTCAGGTTCGTCCTGATCGGCGCTGTTTTCCTCGGACTCGATGCTGTCCTCGGGAACCGAGGGCATCTCCGCAGCGACCTCGGCTTCCGCCGCGTGCTGGGCTTCCAGGGTCGGCTCATCCAGTTCCACAGTCGGCTTTTCCTTGAGGATGCCTTCGTCTACCAGGCCTTCGGCGATCTCCCGAAGGGCAATAACCGTGGGCTTGTCCTTGTCGACGGACACCAGGGGATCCCGGCCTCCGGTCTGTATCTGACGCGCCCGTTTGCTGGCAACCATAACCAGCTGAAAGCGGTTGTCGATCTCGTGAAGGCAGTCTTCAACGGTAATTCGAGCCATATCAATACCTGTCTTTGCTTGACGGGCCTGGATTCTTAGCTCCGGCTTGCGCAGTCGGTGGCCCGCCAGGCGGGCAGCAAGAATCCGAAATCCCTGAAAAAAGGACCGGGATTTTACTCAATTCTGTTCCTTCCCGCCAGAGAAACCATCAGGAAAAAGGGACAGGAAAAGGGGACAGTCCCTCAGGGACCGTCCCCTTTTCCTGTCCCACCTTCCCGTCCAACCTTGAGCTATCCGCCGGATCGGGACAGCTTTTCCAGCAGTTCCCCCTGGTTGGACTGCTGGTAGGCTAGCGTAAGCCGGCGGGAGCGGACGATGGCCCGCAGATCTTCCAGGGCCGTATCGAAATCCTGATTCACCACCACGTAATCGGCTTCAGCCACGTGAGAAATTTCATCCACCGCCTGGCGCATGCGGCGCTCGATGGTTTCCGGGTCGTCCTGGGCCCGCCGGGTCAGCCGCTCGCGCAGGGATTCCACCGACGGTGGCAGAATGAATATGGTACAGGTGTCCGGCATGGCGTTTCGCACCTGGCTGGCACCCTGCCAGTCGATTTCGAGAACCACATTCAATCCTTTATCCAGCTGCTCCTGCACCCAGCGTTGCGAAGTGCCATAGCGATGACCGTATACCTCGGCGCATTCGATAAATTCACCCTCATTCAGCATGTCGAGGAAGGTGGCGTTGTCGATGAAGTGGTAATTGACGCCGTCCTGTTCGCCCGGCCGGATTTCCCTGGTCGTGTGGGAAACAGAAACGCACAGATTCCGGCTGCCCTCGCTTTCCACCAGGGCATTCACCAGGCTGGTTTTGCCGGCCCCGGAGGGAGCCATCACGATGAAAAGGTTTCCTTTCGCCATACTCAGAGTTCCTGTTGCGACGCTCACGACCGTGCCGACCGGGACAGGAAGGTCCTCCGGCCAGGCTGCCCGGTCATTCGATATTCTGGATCTGCTCCCGCATCTGTTCAATCAGCACTTTCAGCTCGACTGCGCTGCGCGTGGTTTCCGTCACGATGGATTTGGACGACAGGGTATTGGCCTCGCGATTCAGTTCCTGCATCAGAAAATCCAGGCGCCGGCCTTTCTGGCCACTGGTTTTCAATACCCGGGCCACTTCCGCCACATGGGATTCCAGGCGGTCAAGTTCTTCGTCCACGTCGGACTTCTGGGCGATCAGCACCAGTTCCTGTTCCAGCCTGGTAGGGTCCAGTTCCAGTTTCAGTTCCTCCAGGCGGGTCACGATGTTGTCCCGTTGACGCTGCAGGATATCGGGAAGCAGACCCCGGACCTCGGTGATGATGCCGCGGATCGATTCCAGCCGCTGTTCGATCAGCCGACCCATCTCCTGGCCTTCGCGATTGCGGGTGGTCAGCAGATCGTCCACAGCCAGATTGAACAGTTGCATGGCCTGTTGCTGCAACTCATCCGCGTCAGTCTCCTGCTCCTGGATAATTCCCGGCCAGCGCAGGATTTCCGCCACCGAGAGTGATGCTGCGTCGCTGGCAATCTGCTGAATGGTTTCCGAGGCTTCGCTGAGCTGGGCGATAAGTTCCAGATCCAGGTTGAGTTGTTGTGCCAGCTGGGCACTGGGCTGGTAACGCAACTGACACTCCACCTTGCCCCGGTTCAGCTTCTTGCGCAGCGTTTCCCTGACCAGTGGCTCCAGGCCGCGCAGGGTTTCCGGCAGGCGAATGGTGCTTTCCAGATAACGATGATTGACCGAGCGGATTTCCCAGGTCAGGGATCCCCATGCCTCTTCCAGTTGGCGTCTGGCGAATGCCGTCATGCTGTAGATCATAAAGTGATTCCGATCGATGAAGCTGAATTTGCTGAATGCAGCGCAATTCTAGCGCAATCGGGACGGGATTGGTCAGATCCCAGTCACAATCGGGCGCGGTCTCCCGGTCGCAAAGGCTGCGGATATCGGAGATAATTGGCCACCGGCAGGAAACCCAAGACAACCCCTGATAGAGAGATTCATGTCCCCAACAGTACGCCCCAGTGAACGCCAGCCCGCACAACTCCGCAACATTGTTCTGACCAGGAATTTTACCCGGCATGCCGAAGGCTCGGTGCTGGTGGAATTCGGCGATACGCGGGTAATCTGCAACGCCACGGTCGAGGAGTCGGTACCACGCTTTCTGAAAGGGTCCGGTCAGGGCTGGGTAACGGCCGAATACGGCATGCTGCCCCGCTCCACCAACAGTCGCATGGACCGGGAAGCAGCCCGGGGTCGGCAGACCGGGCGCAGTCAGGAAATTCAGCGGCTGATCGGCAGGTCGCTGCGGGCGGCAGTGGACCTAGGCAAGCTGGGGGAACACACCATCAAGATTGACTGTGACGTGATTCAGGCCGATGGTGGAACCCGCACCGCGTCGATAACCGGTGGCTGTGTGGCGCTGGTGGATGCACTTCGATACATGCAGCGGAACAGGCTGATCGAACTTGATCCGTTGCGGCAGTTTATTGCCTCGGTGTCAGTTGGCATTTTTAAGGGCGTGCCGATTCTGGATCTCGACTATGCCGAGGATTCCAATGCCGAGACTGACATGAACGTGGTGATGACCGAGGCCGGCAATTTCATCGAAGTCCAGGGTACTGGCGAAGAGGGCGATTTCAACCTGCAACAGTTGCAGGACATGATCGGCCTGGCCAGGCAGGGCATCGCCGAACTGATTTCAAAACAGCAGGAGGTATTGCGGTAACGCTGCAAGGCACTTTGGTTACCAGGTAGGGCAACCTGGCAGAGCATATCGGAAAGTATCAGAGCGGCGGCTCCCTGCTGCTGGCGGGAATCGCAAAGACAGGTGGCAACGGGAACCTCAAGGATCAGGCAAATGCAGAGCTATCAGAAACAGTTTATTGAATTCGTCATCGACAACGACATCCTGCGCTTCGGCGAGTTCACCTTGAAATCGGGGCGTACCAGCCCCTATTTTTTCAATGCCGGGCTGTTCAATACTGGCGCCAAGCTGGCCTTCCTGGGCCGTTGTTATGCGGCTGCAATCAGGGATTCCGGTCTGGAGTTCGACGTCATGTTCGGTCCGGCCTACAAAGGAATTCCGCTGGCCGCAGTCACATCGGCGGTACTCGCCACAGAACACGACTTCGACCGTCCCTACTGTTTTAACCGCAAGGAGGCCAAGGACCATGGCGAGGGTGGCACCATTGTCGGCGCACCCTTAAAAGGGCAGGTGTTACTGATTGATGACGTGATTACCGCCGGCACCGCGGTGCGGGAAGCGGTGGAGATCATCAACGGTGAAGGTGCCGGCCTGGCAGGAATCGTGGTAGCGATGGATCGTCAGGAGAAAGGCCAGGGCCGGCAGTCCACGATTCAGGAAATCGCCAGCACTTACAACGTCCCGGTGACCTGCATTATCTGTCTGCAGGACATCATCGATTATCTGGATGCCAGCAGCGACCCCGTGTACGGTGAGCATCTGGCAGCGATCGACAGCTATCGGGAACAGTATGGAGCGGCCTGATCACAACTTGGAGCCCGGGTGGAATTGACGGTTACCGGTGTCCGGCAGCACAGGCCGGTCTGGCCGCCACCGAGTGAGAGATCCGAATCTTACGTGGTCTGGAATGACGACGGCTGAACCGGGGGGATGGTAGCCGGCACCAGCAGGTTGGTTTTCAGATAGGCCCACTGGCTCTCCCAGTTTTCAAGGGGTGAGCGGCGGAACTCGCTGCGCACGTATTCGTTCATGCGCCCTTCACACCAGGCCAGCAACAGATTGGCCAGGGCGGCCGGGGAAATACTGGCCTTCATGCCTTCCCGGATCTGTGCCTCGCGCAGAATCTGTTTCAACTGCGCTTCGATCCGATCGAAAATCTGAGCGACCCGGGAGCGCAGACGCTCCGTTTCCCCCGCCAGAGCGTCACCGGCCAGGATACGGGTGATGCCCGGATTCTTTTCCGAGAATGTCAGCACCAGGTAAAGAATCTGTTCGCAGCGTTGTTCGGCGTTGCCTTCGTCGCTGAGAATTCGATTGAAGCGGGTGAACAGCGTGTCCTCGATAAACTTGATCAGCCCTTCGAACATGCGCGCCTTGCTGGGAAAGTGCCGGTACAGAGCCGCTTCCGAAACGCCCACTTCCCGGGCCAGGGCCGCCGTGGTGATGCGTTCCCCTGGCGAGGTTTCCAGCATGCGCGCCAGGGATTGCAGGATCTGTTCTTTGCGGGAGGTTCTTTCGGGGGCTGCCATGGTGTCTCCGTTTAGTGCCTCGTTTCTGCGGTTCCCTAGAGCGAGTTGTTGGTGATCAGCGTGCCTACGCCTTCATCGGTGAAGATCTCCAGCAACACCGCATGCGCAACCCGTCCGTCGATTATGTGCGCGCGGCTGACGCCGCCCTTGACTGCATCCAGGGCGCACTGCACCTTGGGCAGCATACCACCATGAATGGTGCCGTCGGCGATCAGACCATCCACCTGGGCCGTAGTTAAGCCGGTCAGAACCTTGCCATCCTGGTCCTGCACGCCTGCCACGTTGGTTAGCAGTATCAGTTTCTCTGCATGCAGGACCTTGGCGATTTCGCCGGCCACCGTATCGGCATTGATATTGTAGCTGTTGCCCTGCTTGTCGGTACCGATGGGTGCTATCACCGGGATAAAGTCGCTATTCTCCATGGCTTCGAGAATCTCGGTATTGATGCTGGCCACCTTACCCACCTGGCCGATATCGATCCCTTCATGATCGAGGTCGGCATTCGCCTTGCGAAGTAACAGTTTCTCAGCGGTGATCAGGTTGCCATCCTTGCCGGTGATGCCAATGGCCTTGCCCTGATTTTTCGACAGCAGGCTGACGATTTCCTTGTTGACCAGGCCGCCCAGCACCATCTCCACCACGTCCATGGTTTTCTGGTCGGTGACACGCATGCCTTCGATGAAACTCGATTCGATTTCCAGCTTTTCCAGCAGCGAGCCGATCTGCGGGCCGCCGCCATGGACCACCACCGGGTTCATGCCCACCAGCTTCATCAGCACGATATCGCGGGCAAAACTGTTTTTCAGTTTTTCGTCCACCATGGCGTTACCACCGTATTTGACCACGATGGTGCGACCGGTATAGCGCTGTATGTAAGGCAGGGCCTCGGTCAGCACCGTGGCGACATTTTTGGCATTATCCAGGCTTAGTGACATAGAAAATCAACCGCTGCAGATTCTGTAGTGCGCATAAGGTAAGTAAACGTTCACTCTGATGCAAGTATTTGCGGCGCTCGGGGATGGCTCATTGTGAATCGTCAACTGGAGCGGATCGCACTGGAATGGCCAACCGCTGCGCTTCTGCTTCTATGACGGCGCTGCGGTGGCTGCGGGGGTAGTACCGGGATGCGGAAGCTGCAGGCTAGAAATCAATCGACAGTGACTGATCCACGCCCCTCAGCAAATAGCGAAACTCTCCCTTGATACGCGCCAGGGCCGTGGGAGTATCCGCTTCGAAGCGCAACAGCAGCGCCGGGCTGGTATTGGAAGCCCTGACCAGGCCCCAGCCGTCCGCGTAATCAACCCGGATGCCGTCAATCTCGGTAACCCGGCCGTTCGGAAATCGCGCTGCTTTGTGCAGCTGCCCGATCAATTCAAATTTCTGCTGCTCGCAGACCGGAACCGGGATTTCCCTGCTGGCATAGCGCTCTCCCAGACTGGTAATCCGTTGTTGTGAGGGTGTGCTGTCGCGGCTGAGGATTTCCAGCAGACGGGCAGCGGTATACATGCCGTCGTCATAGCCGAACCAGCGGTCGCGGATAAAAATGTGAGCCGAATATTCACCGCCCAGCGGGGCCCGGGTCTGCTGCATCTTCTGTTTCATGAAGGAGTGACCGCTCTTGTGCATGACCGGGATACCGCCACAGGATTCAATCAGGTGCGCCAGCCGGCTGCTGCATTTGACGTCAAAGATCACCGGCTCACCGGGATGGCGCGGGACGATATCGCTGATCAGGGTGGCCAGCAGCAGGTCGGTGTCGATTGCTTGACCGTCAGCGGTAACCACGCCCAGCCGATCCCCGTCACCATCGAACGCCAGGCCCAGGTCCGCCCGCTGACTGATCACCTGTGCCTGCAGGTCACGCAGGTTTTCCGGGAGCGTCGGGTCCGGTTCGTGATTGGGGAAGTTGCCGTCGAGTTCGCAGTACAGCGGAATCACCTGACAGCCGAGCCGGGTAAACAGCAGCGGCGCGACAAGTCCGGGTATCGCATTGCCGCAATCCACCACTACCTTGAGGCTGCGCTGCAGATGTAAATGCTCACTCACGTAGTCCAGGTAATCAGGCTTGATATCCAGCGCCTGGTAACCGCCCTCGCCACGATGCAACTGCCCCGCGTCGATCCGCATCCGGATGCGCTGAATCTGATTGTCAGCCAGGCAGGACTGGCGGAACACGATCTTGATGCCGTTGTAGGCGGCCGGGTTGTGGCTGGCAGTCAGCATGACACCGGAAGTCCAGGTGGTGCGGTGAGTTGCGAAATACACCAGCGGTGTCGGCACCAGGTCCAGGTCCACCACATTACAGCCGCTGGCGCGGATGCCGGCAATCAGGTGCCGGGACAGGACGGGACTGGACAGGCGTCCATCGCGTCCCACCAGCAGGGCGGTTATCCCTTCATCCAGCGCCTCGCTGCCGATGGCATGGCCGATCAACTCAATACTCTGTTCATTGAGTTGATCATCGTAGATGCCACGGATGTCGTAGGCGCGGAAAATTTCCGGAGCCACCGGGCCCGCCAGTGCGGCGCTGTCCGGATCGGCAGTGACTGACATACAAACCTCCCTGAAAAAACCGGTGGTGGTTCCTCCACCGACCCGGTTCAGACTAGTGTCCTGTCCGGTTCCTGTCCCTGCGGAGCCCGCTCCGCAATCAATTTCAGCATCTGGCGGGCGACGTGATGCTTGTTTCCAGGGCCCATTTCCCTCTCGCCCTCTGTAAAGATCGCCGTCGCCGCAACCGAGTCCCTGTTGAATGTATCGGTCGCCTGGTTGGCAAACAACAGATCCAGGTTCTTACTGACCAGCTTGGCGCGGCCGTTTTCGATGAGGCTGCTGGTTTCCGCCGCAAAGCCAACCATGAACGGTCGCTGCCGTCCCGCTGCGATTTCGCTGATGATATCGGGATTGCGTACCAGTCGCAGATCCAGGGTGGCGGCCGACTTCTTGATCTTTTCGTCACTGACCTCGGCCGGACGATAATCGGATACCGCGGCGACACCGATGAAAATGTCCGCTTCCCCGGCTTTCGCCAGGCAGACCTCCAGCATCTCCGTGGCGGATTCGACATCGATTCGAGTCACCCGTTCCGGTGTGGCAAGGCAGGTGGGACCGCTTACCAGGGTGACCTGTGCTCCGGCAGCAGCGGCTTCAGCAGCCAGGGCGTAGCCCATCTTGCCGGAACTGTGATTGCTGATGAAGCGCACCGGATCGATGGCTTCCCGGGTGGGCCCGGCAGTAATCAGCAGCTTTCTTCCGCTCAGCAGGCCCGCTGTAAACAGTCCGGCGCAGGCCTCCACCAGTTGCTGTGGCTCCAGCAGGCGTCCGGGTCCGATATCGCCGCAGGCCTGGTCGCCCGAGGCGGGACCGAAAATGTGCACCCCCCGCTCCTCCAGCGTGGCGAGATTGGAGCCGGTAGCCGGGTCGGCCCACATGGCCTGATTCATGGCCGGTGCCACCGCGATTGGGGCACTGCTGGCCAGAATTAACGTGCTCAGCAGATCGTCGGCCCGGCCTTGGGCCATGCGCGCCAGAAAATCGGCGCTGGCCGGTGCCACCAGGACCAGGTCGGCCCAGCGGGCCAGTTCGATGTGGCCCATGGCCGCTTCGGCTTCCGGGTCCAGCAGGTCCAGATGGACCCGATGGCCCGACAGTGCCTGCATGGTCAGGGGGGTAATGAATTCGGTAGCGGCCCGCGTCATGGCCACCTGCACGCTGGCACCGGCCTTGATCAGCAGGCGGGTCAGTTCGGCACATTTATAGGCGGCAATACCACCGGTAATGCCCAGCAGGATGCGTTTGTTGGACAGGCTCTGCAGGTTCAGCATAAACAGTGGGGGATTCAGGAAAGGGGCAACTGGCGGGAAGCCTAGCAGCTAGTCCAAAACTTGGCAATTTGCGATCAGCAGTCTGTTGCTGGCACTTTCTTGAACACTGGCTATGCTTGAGGGAGGGAAGGGATGGAACTAAGTCGCATGGCGATATCGGATTGGCCGCAACAGGAACGGCCGCGGGAGCGCTTGATTTCTCAGGGGCCGGCAGCATTGAGCGACGCTGAATTGTTGGCGGTCTGTTTACGGGTAGGCAGCAGGGGCCGGTCGGCACTGGACCTGGCACGGGGACTGTTGGCCAGAACCGGGAGTCTGAGCCGCCTGTTCAATGCCGAATACAGGGATTTCTGCAGTGAGGACGGACTGGGACCGGAAAAGTACGCGCTGCTGCATGCGGCCCTGGAATTGTGCCGCCGGCAGATGCTGGAAAGTCTGCAGCAGGGCGAACTGTTGGCGGGCTCCGAGGCCACCCGCGACTACCTGCGGGCCCGCTTCAAGTCCCGGAAAGAGGAATGTTTCTGCTGCATTTTTCTGAATAATCAGCATTATGTTGTCAAAATTGAGGAATTGTTCAGCGGTACCATTGATGGCGCTGCCGTCTATCCCCGTGAAGTGGTCAGGCGCTGCCTCAGTCACAATGCTGCCGCAGTGATCTTCGCACACAATCACCCGTCGGGTATTGCCGAGCCGAGCCAGGCCGATGTCGCCATCACGCGCAAACTGCAGTCGGCCCTGGCGACCATCGATGTCCGGGTACTGGATCACTTCGTGGTCGGTGACCCTGAGGTCATTTCCTTCGCCGAACGCGGACTGCTGTAAATTTTCCTCACTGATGCTCTGGAAGACTCGATGACTCCCAACCGCTCCGAGCCGGCTAGTATCGCTTGTGCCGGCAGAGATCGATTACAGGGAATGATTGCTAAGGCGGCGCGATTCTGGTATAAAACGCAGCTCTTTTTTGGCCGGGTCCGACGTGCCGCCTCTGATGGTGGCGTCCGGCAGTAAACAGCAGGGTCCGGCTGCGTCGCCAGGCGACGCCTATCAGACGTTATTTTAGTCAGGTACTGACCGACAGAATTCAAGAAACGAGGTTATCTCATGTCCAGGGTATGCATGGTGACCGGCAAACGGCCGGTTACTGGAAACAATGTTTCTCACGCCAACAGGAAAACGCGACGTCGTTTTTCTCCCAACCTTCATACTCATCGTTTTTGGGTAGAGTCGGAGAAGCGTTTCGTCAAGTTGCGCATATCCAGCAAAGGTATGCGTATAATCGACAAGCAAGGTATCGATACCGTGCTGAGCACCCTGCGCAACAAGGGCGTACGGGTCTAATTCAAACATCAGGCAATTAACAGGTAACTTGCGATGCGAGACAAGATAAAGCTGGTTTCAAGTGCTGGAACAGGGCATTTCTACACTACCGACAAGAACAAGCGAAATATGCCGGATAAGATGGAAATCAAGAAATACGATCCGGTGGTTCGCAAGCACGTCATCTACAAGGAATCCAAGATCAAGTAACCGGTTGCGGTTTTCCAGATACAGAAGAGCCGGAGGACCCATGGTCCTCCGGCTTTTTTTTTGTCGTCCGAAAAGGCTCCCGGACCGCTTATTTGCCCTTGGCGAGGCGACGGGCAAGCCGATCGGTGGACGCCTGCAGCCTGGGATCTTCCGCGAATTCCTTTTTCAGTTTGCCTACCGTAGTGGAAACAGTGCCATAACGCTTTAATTTGAACAGCCTGGCAATGGCCTGCAGGGTCACCGCCGACAGCTCCTGACACAGGTACATGGCAACCCAGCGGGGGACGTTCTTGGAGCCCGGTCCCCGGGCCGCCTTGTAGATACTCTCCTCAGAGACTTTGAACTGCTTGGCGACTTCACTGACGATGTCCTTGCACGAGGGCCGCCACTTGGCGTTAGCGCCTCTCGAGACACCCCTGACCCGGGTGGTGGCCCGTTTGCGCTGGGCCTGTTTACGGAATTTATCGTCGCCCATGATCGAGGCAAGGTTTTTCTTGCCGTAAAACTGGGACATCTCCTCATCCACGCCCTCGGCAACATAAGCGTCATAGGCTGCCCGGCGTTTGGCGGCTGTCACCGGCAGCTGGCGCAATGCGGTTTCCCGGTCCAGCCACACCGGCGGGTTATTCTTGTCCACATAGGCAGCGTAGCTGGACCAGCTGTAGGTCTTGATGTCGCCGGAGCGGGCCAGGCTGTGAACATAACGGCTCAGGGGGAGAAGGTATTTGTCGGCCTGTACCAGCACTGCTTTGTAACGGCCCCGGAACAGGGAACCCTCGGCTTTTTTCAGACGCTGGTACTGCTGTGTATAGAGTCCGTCCACCTGGCGCATGAAACGGGACAGGTTGGCTTCCGGTGTCCTGATGATCAGGTGGTACTGATCTCTGAGCAGGCAGTACGCCAGTACCTGCACGTTGAGCCGCGAACAGGTTTCCTCCAGCCCGGCAAGGAAAGCTTCAAAATAGCGATCGGAGGGAAAAACCCGCTGACCCTCAAGACCGTAGTTGGAGACATGGTAAACGGCATCGGGATATTCAATTCGGAGCGGTCTGGCCATTATGAGTGTCCTGTCCTGTCCTGTCTTATTATTATTCTTATCAAGATTTGAAGGCAGCCGGGCATCCCGGGAACCACTCTGCGGTTTAACTGCAAATGAACAGTACGCGTTAGAGCTGACCCCGATATCCCCTCTTTATAGTTAACTTAATTAGAGTGAGAGGTCAATACACGGGTGCCTTATTGCAGAAATAAATCACCCAGGGAAAATCCAGATCAACAAATCGGCAGGTTTCACTTGCCCATCGAACTTTTATACTTTTTGTTCCAGAGCGTATAGTGCGAGTAATGGCCCCTTTTTGTTACCAGCTCAAGCAGTGTTTCTTGCGGTAACGATTGCTCTTCTGGGGGCCGGCAGGTCCTCACAGGTAAGCTCCGGATGTTCCGGGTTCAATCCGTCGACCAGTGACTGAAACGGCATCCACGACGTGCTGCGCTGTTCAGTCGCGGTTGTTATAGTTGAGTCTACCAGTCGGATATCTCTGAATCCGCAGCGTTGCGTCCAGCGCTGCAGGGTGGGAATACTGGGCACAAACCAGATATTGGACATTCTTGCGTAGCGCCGCTCCGGGGTCAGGCTGTAACCTTCATCGCCCTCCACGACCAGAGTTTCAATCACCAGTTGGCCGTCAGGTTTCAGGCATTTCTTCAGCTGCAACAGATGATCGACCGGTGAACGGACGTGATAGAGAACTCCCATGGACAACACCGTATCGAAGTAGTGAAAAGGTCCGGGGTACTGATCGAGGCGGATCGGCAGGAGATGACAGGGCTTATCCGCCAGGAAGTTCCTGATCGCCAGAAACTGCATCACGTACAACAGATAAGGTTCGAGGCCGATCGCCAGACTGGCGCCTTCCCCCAACGCCCGCCAGCAGTGATAGCCGTTGCCACAGCCTACATCCAGTACCCGTTGCCCGGCCAGTGGTTCCAGGTGCGGTAGCAGCCGCTCCCACTTCAATCCGGATTGCCATTCCGAATCCACCAGCAGGCCGAACAGTTCGAAAGGGCCTTTACGCCAGGGAATGAATTCCCGAAGCAGCGCTTCCAGCCTATTCAGCTGGCCGGGATGTGCCAATCCATCGGCCCTGCTGCCAATGCGGACTCCAGTTTTTAAATCGATGCTGTGCGCCTGGAGTTCCGGCAATTGTGCGAGAATCTCCAGCCAGCGCGGCAGATCTCCGTGATTGAATGTATCGAGGTAACCTGGCGCCGTGATCTGGCGCAGGGCACTCAATGGAGATTCGTCAGGGACATCCCTCAGCGCTGCCAGCCGCAGCGGGTCTTGCATCGAAGTGGTCACCGGATCGCCACCAGGGAGGCAAAATTGAAACATTGGAACCAGACATCCACGGTGCTGAAACCGGCCGCCAGCGTGCGTTTCTTGTGGGTGGCGATGGATTCTGGAACCAGCACATTTTCCAGCGCAGCACGTTTCTTGCTGATTTCCATTTCCGAATAACCCATACGCTGCTTGAAACTGTGGTAGGCGTCTATGAACAGATGATCGAGAGTCTGATCGGGAAAGCGGATTTTCTCGGACAGAATCAGAATCCCCCCCGGCAGCATGCCGGACCAGATTCTTGCAATCAGCCCGGCACGCTGCTCCGGAGCGATGAACTGAAGGGTGAAATTCAGCACCACCACCGACGCCTGTTGCAGTTCGGTTTCCAGAATGTCGGCACAGCGCAGATCCACGACCGGCGCCTGATTGCGCAGTACGTCGAGATTGTTCCGGCAGCGGTCCACCATAGCCGGAGAATTGTCGATAGCGATCAACTGGTAATCCTGATGCGGTACCTGATTGTGAATCGCCAGCGTGGCGGCACCCAGTGAGCAACCAAGGTCATAAACTCGCGATCCGGGAACACAATACTGCCTGGCCAGCAGACCGATCATGGAGATGATGGTGGAATAGCCGGGAACCGAGCGGTTGATCATATCGTCGAAGACGTCGGCCACTTTTTCGTCGAAAACAAAACTGACCGGCGCCGTGTCCGAGCTGAACAGGTTGTCTTTCCTGGAGGTCAATTTGTACGTCCCGCTGTAAAATGAAAAGTTATGCCGAACCGATCTTGTTCCGGCGTCCGCGATAATTTATTTTACCCCATCGGGTAAGAGTCGGTCCGCTTCGGGCAACTGGCAGAGGGTGGGCTCGTTTACCGGGCAACCGGTGAGACAGGCGCACAATGTTGGTGCCGGAATATTCAGGCAGGTGAGGGTGTCGCGGCCGGTAACCGGACATTAACTGGAGACTCCATGTCCTCGGAATCGCTGCAACCCGCCAGTCTGGTGGAGCAATACCTGCCGCAGATCGGGGCGGCGTTGTCCAGTCACCCAGTCCTGGATCTGGCCTGCGGCAGCGGCCGTAATGGATTGTTTCTTGCAAGACATAAGTTTCCGGTTATTTTTGCCGACATAAATCCGACGGTACTGGAAAAAATAGCCCGGGAACTCACCGGCGTCCATTCCTCCGCAGCATGCTGGGAGGTGGATCTGGAAAACCCGGACACTCAGCCGCTGGCTGGTAAAGAGTTTGACGTAATCCTGGTGTTCAATTACCTGCACAGGCCGCTGATCCCGGCGATCAGGGACAGTCTGGTGGCAGGCGGGTTATTGCTGTACGAAACGTTCACAGTCGATCAGGCGAAACTGGGACGACCTCGGAATCCTGATTTTCTGTTGAAGCCCGGGGAATTGCGGAACTGGTTCGATGACTGGGAAATTCTGTCGGAATTCGAAGGATTCCAGGAATCGCCGCCACGCTGTTATGCCAGCCTGGTGGCAAGGAAACCTGGCACATGAAACTCTGCAACTTTTTCGGAAATGGGAAACTGGCAGTGAAAGTCATACCTCTTAATTTCGGCGACCGGTCCAGCAATCTCAGGCATATCGATTGTGAGATCAAACGTTCATCCCGCAAGAGCCTGGCCATTCACATCGGCCATCGTCGGGTCGAGGTGCGCAGCCCGCTGTGGACCAGCCGTCGGGAAATCCGCACCTTCCTGGAATCGAACAAGGAATGGATCGAACAGAAATTACGCGAGGAAGCGCAACGCTACCGTGAGTCCCTGCGTATCGTGCACGGTCGCAAGATTTTTTATCGGGCCCGGGAGCGGCGTATCGTGTTCCAGGAATTCCCGCGCCAGCGCATCGTGGTGACCCGCGATGAGTTTATTATCCAGGGACCGGCGCTGACCCCGACCCGGGCCCGGGAACAGGTGGAAGTGTTCCTGCAGGAAAAAGCCCGTCGCTACCTGCCTGACCGGGCCCGGGCGCTGTCCCGTTATCTCCGCGTCAGCCGCAGGCTGAAAGAAGTTAAGCTGCGCAAGACCAAGACCAAGTGGGGCCACTGCACGTCGACCGGGATAGTGCAATTCAACTGGCTGATCATGCTGGCACCCAATTCAATTATCGATTACATGATTGCGCACGAAATCTGCCACCTGGTACACATGGACCATTCGGCGGATTTCTGGGCCCTGGTCGAGTCGGTGTGTCCCGATTACGAATACTATCGGGAATGGCTTCAGGCCCATGAACATCGCCTGTGGCTGTGAAGGAACCCTCACTGCAGGGCCGGGTGTGGACGCGATTCACGCGCCGGGAAAGCGCTGAAGCGTAATCAGTCCGTGCAGCGAGTGAAACGCAAATCCCAGACGCCGTGGCCCAGTTTGCGGCCGCGTCTTTCAAACTTGGTCACAGGGCGGTCTCCGGGCGTGGCATAGTTCCCGGTTCCGGCACAGTTGCGCAGCCGGTCGTTCGCTTCCAGCACTTCCAGCAACTGCTCCGCATAGGGTTCCCAGTCGGTAGCCAGGTGCAGCATGCCGCCCGGTTTCAGCCGGCTGACCAGCAAGTTCACAAACGGAGTCTGAATCAGACGTCGCTTGTGGTGGCGCTTTTTGTGCCAGGGATCCGGGAAAAACACCTGGATGCCATCCACGGTGCCGGCTCCGAAGCAGGATTCCATCACCTCCCGGGCATCGTGATTGATTATGCGGATATTGCTGATCCCCTGTTCAGCGATGCCCAGCAACAGTTTGCCGATGCCGGGTTTGTGCACTTCGATACCGAGGAAGTTTTTGTCTGCCTGTTCCTTCGCCATAGCCAGCAGCGAATCGCCCATGCCGAAGCCGATCTCCACCACCAGTGGCTGGTTATTGCCGAACAGCTCACCCGGATTCAGCGGTGCCGCGTGGAATGGTACCACGTAGTCAGCCGAGTAGCTTTCCAGAGCCCGCTGCTGGGAAGTCGTCAGCCGGCCACCGCGGACCACATAGCTGCGAATGGGACGTCTGCCGGAGCCCGTGGCTCTGGCTCCGGGCTCATCCCCGGTGTGGTCGGATAGGTTGTTGGTCATCTCTCGGCGCGGCAGGTAATGGAAAATAGTGTGGTAGTGCGGAAACCTTTCAGAACCCGGACGGTTCAGAAAAAAGTGCCGTCGATCGGTGACGAGGCACTGGCATACAGGCGTCTCGGCATCCGGCCGGCGAGAAACGCCTCCCGACCCGCTTCGACAGCCTTCTTCATTGCCGACGCCATCAACACCGGGTTGCCTGCTTCTGCGATGGCGGTATTCATCAATACTCCATCGCAGCCAAGTTCCATGGCAATACTGGCATCGGAGGCCGTGCCCACCCCGGCATCCACGATGATGGGCACCGACGCATTTTCGAGGATCATGCGGATATTATAGGGATTTCGGATTCCCAGCCCGGAACCGATCGGTGCGCCCAGCGGCATGACTGCCACGCAGCCGATCTCCTCGAGGCGCTTGGCGACCAGCGGGTCGTCACTGGTATACACCATGACGTCGAATCCGTCTTTGACCAGCTGTTCGGCCGCCGCCAGGGTTTCGGTAACATTGGGATAAAGGGTTTTCTGATCACCCAGTACTTCCAGTTTCACCAGCTTGTGACCGTCCAGCAGTTCCCTTGCCATGCGGCAGGTGCGGACCGCATCGGCGGCGTTATAACAGCCTGCAGTATTCGGCAGTATGGTGTACTCCCGGGGGGAAATGACTTCCAGCAGGCTGGGTTCGTCGGCATTCTGCCCCAGGTTTACCCGGCGGATCGCCACCGTGATGATTTCTGCGCAACTGGCCTGAAGGGCCGCCAGGTTCTCATTGAAATCCCGGTATTTTCCGCTGCCTATAATCAGCCGTGACCGGTAGTTGCGGCCGGCAATGGTCAGGGCTTGATCCTGATTCTGATTCATATTGCTGTTTCTTTTCGAAGGGTTCTGGTCCGTTGCTGTCTGGTTAGCCATTGCTGTCTGATTAGAAGGTGGCGTCAGTCCCCGAACGTTACTGTCGGACCGTTCAACCGCCACCGATCGCCTGAACAATTTCCACCTGGTCGCCGCTGTTCAGGAGCGTGGCATCATAACGGCTGCGTGGCACGATTTCACGATTGACTTCCACTGCGACTCTGCCGCCCTGCAGGGACAACTGTTCGATCAGCCCGGCGAGGCTGGTCGCCTCGGTCACCGTGACGGGTTTGCCATTGACCTGAATTTCCATAACCGGGACCGTTCAGGCGGAGAAGGGTTGCGACCAGGCAAACCAGGCCAGTACTGCCCAGCCGGCCAGAAACGCCAGACCGCCGATGGGCGTGATGGCGCCCAGCCAGCGGACACCGCTGAGAGCGAGAACATAGAGGCTGCCAGAGAAGATCAGGATACCGGCCTGAAACAGCAGCCCGCTGCTGCGCAGAGCTGTGGATGCCGGGTAGTGAATGCTGAGCGCGCCGACTCCCAGCAGCGCCAGCGTGTGATACATGTGATACTGGACGCCGGTCTGGAAGGTGGATAGCAATTGCGCTGACAGGCGGGATGTCAGCCCATGAGCAGCGAATGCGCCGAGCGCGACGGACAGGAAACCGTTGATCGCGGCGAGTACGAGAAACAATTTAGGCATGGGAATCGATTGTGTCCATTAGGCAGTTGCAAATCAAGACGGGAACCTGGAAGTCGCCGGCAACCGACGTTTCCAATCGGGGTTAGGAATTCCAGTATCCAATCGATTTACCGCCTGTCAAATGAAAAGGCCGCCCCGGGGCGGCCTTTTCTGATGGTTCTGAGATCAGTTTTCGATGGGGGCCGGTCAGGCTTCCATCATCGCCTTGACTTTGCTCATGGCATTCTTTTCCAGCTGCCTGATGCGTTCGGCCGACACGTCGTACTTGGCGGCCAGGTCGTGCAGGGTCATTTTCTGGTCGGCCAGCCAGCGACTGGCAAGAATATCTCTGCTGCGTTCGTCCAGCTCATCCAGGGCCAGGTGCAGGCTGCGGTTGGTGACCTCTTCCCACTCGGCTTCTTCCAGCTTGGTCGCCATGTCGGAATTCTGGTCTTCCAGGTAATTGACCGGAGCCCGGTAGCTGACCTCGTCGTCGGCTTCCGGTTCGATGTCGAAGGACGTATCGAAGGCACTCATGCGGCCTTCCATCTGACGCACAACCTTGGCATCCACACCCAGGTCCTTGGCCACCGCCTCGGCTTCCTCGTTATTCAGCCAGCCCAGTCGCTTCTTAGAGCTGCGCAGGTTGAAGAACAGTTTGCGCTGTGCTTTGGTGGTGGCGATCTTCACGATCCTCCAGTTCTTGAGGATGAACTCGTGCATCTCCGCCTTGATCCAGTGCACTGCGAAGGAAATCAGCCGCACCCCCACTTCCGGATTGAAGCGTTTGACGGCTTTCATCAGGCCCACATTGCCTTCCTGGATCAGGTCGCCCAGTGGCAGGCCGTAGCCGGAATAGGTTTTGGCCATGTGTACCACAAAGCGTAAATGGGAAAGTACCAGCTGCCGGGCCGCATCCACGTTGTGTTCGTAGTAGTACTGGTTAGCCAACTCTTTTTCTTCTTCGGGAGTCAGAACCGCGATACTGTTCACGGACGCGATGTAAGCGGTCAAATCACGGCCCGGAACCATCGGGTCGATCACCTGCAAACTTTTGCTAGTCTCCATAATTTTCCTGAATCGCCTCGCTAAAGAAAATGTTGCTTACCTTACAAGACCCTATTTTAGCACCCATTATTTCATGCTGCCACGAATCTAACTGTTTGAAAAACAGCATGTTAACTGATGCTGCGCCGATTCCGGCCGGGCGCATGGTCCACGTATCTGTCTCAACAGGCAAATTCTTTGGGCATTGCCGGCAAATTTCAAGGGCTGCAGACAAAATTTTCGGTTTATCCCTCAGGGCGGGCTGGCATAGATCCGGGTCAGGCTGGAAATCGCCGCCCCCGACCAGCCCAGCAGGCTGCCGATGGCGAGCAGGGACAGGGCATCGACAGCGGTAAAGAAGCGGATGCGGAACTCTGCTCCGTATAATGACAGTAAATTGTCTATTGGCCCCGATACTGCCAGCTGCAGGGCCATTAACAGCAGGCAGGCCAAGGTTGCGCCGAACAGTCCCAGCAACAGGCCGCTGTATAGAAATGGCCGGGCTATATAACCCGCTGTTCCCCCCACCAGCCGGACAACTTCAATTTCCCGTTGCCTTTGCTCAATCCCGGTCCGGATGCTGTTGCCGACGATGAACAGCACCGCCAGACCCAGCACCAGCGCCAGAATCCGCCCCAGTTGGTTGACCACCGCCTGCATGGCGTCCAGCCGCTGTATCCACAGCAGGTCGACGAGCACAGATTCGACCTGGGGAAGGGCCTGCAGTCTGGTTACCAGGGCCTGGACGGCATCCGGTTCGCGATTGCTGGGGGTCACCGACAGGGAAGCCGGCAGCGGGTTGTCGCCCAGTTCGGTCACTATTCCACCCAGGCCCGAACCGGCCTGGAATTCGGCCAGGGCCTGGCTGCGCGAGGTATAGCTGACGGACGCCACGTCAGCGGCGCTCCGCAAATCCTCACTCAGTGCAACAGCCTCGCCGTCGTCAGTCTGCCCGGTAAGAAACAGGGTTATGCGGGCACTGTCCTGAAAATTGCCGCCCAGGCCGGCCAGGTTGTCGGCCACCAGGCCAAGCAGTGCCGGTAACAGCAGGGCAATGGCAATAACGAATATGGTCATGGCGCTGGACAGTGGCGCTGCAGCAAAGCGACGCAGGCTGTCACCGAGTACCTCAAGGTGAGCCGACAATAGCCCCCCGCCTGAATGCTGGGGCAGCGTTCTGCTCCGCTCGCTGGCCGTTTTTCTATCCCGGGCCGACATCTGCCCTCTGCTCCCGGTTTTCAATCAGTCGTCCCTGTTCCAGGGTGATGATTCGGCGCCGCCGGCTGGCGACCAGTCCCAGGTCGTGGCTGGCAATCAGCACGCACACCCCGACCTGGTTGAATTCCTCAAACAGCCCGAAAATATCCCGGGACAACAGTGGATCGAGATTACCGGTCGGCTCGTCTGCCAGCAGAATGGCCGGACGATGCACCACGGCCCGCGCGATACCCACTCGCTGCTGTTCGCCGCCGGACAGTGCACCGGGGCGCATTTTTTCCTTGCCCAGCAGTCCCACCTTGTCCAGGGCGGCCCTGACCCGACGCTCGGTGTGAGATTTGGAGTAACCACTTACTTTCAATGGAAGCGCCACATTTTCGAATACATCACGGTCGAACAGTAGCTGGTGGTCCTGGAATACGACGCCGATCTGCCGGCGGTGCCAGGCCACCTGGCGGCGCGTCAGCCGATTGAGATTGCGTCCGGCCACGATTACCTGGCCCTGGCTGGGACTTTCCATCCGCGTAATCAGGCGTAGCAGGGTGCTTTTGCCGGCTCCAGAGCGCCCGGTCAGGAACGCCATTTCTCCCTGCTGCAGCTCAAAAGAGATCTGGCTCAGCGCATCGTTACCACTGGCATAGCGCTTGCTGACCTGGTCAAAGCGGATCATTCAGCGAACAGGGCTTCGACGAATTGCTCCGCAGAAAAAGGCCGCAGATCGTCGATTTTTTCTCCAACCCCGATAAACCGGATCGGCAGACCCAGTTCCTTGGCGATGGCAAACACCATCCCGCCCTTGGCGGTGCCATCCAGTTTGGTCAGGCAGACCCCGGTCAGGTTCACGGCCTTGTGGAAGCTGCGCGCCTGGTTGAGTGCATTCTGCCCGGTGGTGGCGTCGAGCACCAGCAGGGTCTCGTGGGGCAGGGCATCGCCCTGCTTTCGCAGCACTCTGGAGATCTTCTCAAGCTCCTGCATGAGATTGTCCTTGGTATGCAGCCGGCCGGCCGTGTCGGCTATCATGACGTCCGCACCCCGGGCCCGGGCCGACTGGTAGGCGTCAAAAATTACCGAGGCGCTGTCGGCCCCGGTAGCCTGCGCCACCACCGGTACGTTGTTCCTGGCTCCCCATTCCTGCAACTGCTCGACGGCAGCGGCCCGAAAGGTGTCGCCGGCCGCCAGGACCGGTTTGAGCTGCTGACCTTCCAGGTACCGGCACAGTTTGCCGATGGTGGTGGTCTTGCCGACGCCGTTGACACCGACCACCAGGATCACGAAAGGTCGATCGCTGCTTATCTGCAGGGGTTCGTCCACCGGCCGCAGCAGGGTGACCAGTTCCGCCTTGAGTGCATTCAGCAGGTCTTCGCCACTGGCGACCTGTTTGCGTTTGAGCCGGGCCTTGAGGTGATTGATGATCTGATCGGTGGCCTCGATGCCGACGTCAGCAGTCAGCAACCGGACTTCGATTTCCTCCAGCAGATCCTCATCGATGGCGCGGGAACCCAAGATCAGGGCACCCAGACCTGAACTGAGTGCAGCCCGTGTTTTGCCCAGGCCGGCAATGAGACGGCCGAAGAATCCACCCTGCCGGGGTTTCTCCTGTGTCTCTTCGTCTGCCGTCTGGGTGTGCGGCGATCCCTGTTTTTCGCTGGCGTCTGCCCCGGACGATTGCCCTGGAGTCTGTTTCTTGCCGAAACCAAACATTACTTCGAAATTCCATCAATGGGATACCCGCAGGTACCCTTGGTTGCGAGAGCAGGCTATCCTACCACTACAGGGCGCAGCTTTACACGAGGCGGAAAGGCAGGCCCCGATCAGAGCTGTGACAGTGAATTCGATGAAAGCCAAATACGACACCGGCAGCCTGCGCATCATTGGCGGACGCTGGCGCAGTCGCAAGCTCACTTTTCCAGCCGTCGATCAGTTGCGCCCCACCGCCAACCGGATCAGGGAAACCCTGTTCAACTGGTTGCAGAATGGGGTTACCGGCAGTCGGTGCCTGGATCTTTACGCCGGCAGTGGTGCCTGCGGACTGGAAGCTCTGTCACGGGGTGCCGGGCAGGTGACTTTTCTGGAGAAGAATCCACTGGCTGCCGGTGCCATAAGGAACAATCTGGCGGTACTGGGCGAGTCGAATATGCCGGTGATCAGCGCTGATGTGCTGTCCTGGCTGGCCGCCCCAGGGACCGACTGTCAGTTCGATATCGTGTTTATCGACCCACCCTATAAGGCCAACCTCGAAGTGGCCAGCTGTCAGGCCCTGGAGTCCTCCGGGCTGCTCAGGGACGGGTCACTGATTTACCTGGAGTCGGACAAGGAACTGCCGGAGTCTCTGTTCCCGGCTAACTGGCGGCTGCTCAGGAGCAAACGGGCGGGTGCTGTGCATTATGTCCTGCTGGAACGCGGAGGAAATATTTCAGGTGACTGACAGCAGCGGGTTGGAGGTAAACGAAGTAGACCGGGACGATGGGTTTGTTCCCAGGTTCTGGCTCAGAAACGGGCATGCTCAGACCCTGTGGCGGAAATTCGTTTCCGCACCTCAGATTGACCAGCGTCGTCAGCGACTGGAACTGTCCGACGGCGATTTCATCGATATCGACTGGCACGATCCGGTGCTACCGGAATCAGCCCGTACAGGAACGATAGTTCTGTTATTGCATGGGCTGTGTGGTTGCTCCCGTTCCGGGTATATTCTGTCGCTCCAGGATCGGCTTGGAAAAGCCGGCTACCTGAGTGTGGCGATGAATTTTCGTGGCTGCAGCGGTGAAGCGAATCGCCTGGCGAAAGCCTATCACTCCGGCGTTACGGGAGACCTGGCTGAGGTCTTCGCGGCGTTGCAGAAGCAGTTTCCCGACCATCGGTTCGCGGTGGCCGGATTCTCACTGGGAGCCAACGTGCTGCTCAAGTGGCTGGGAGAAACCGGTATTGAAATGCCGGTTTCGCGGGCGGTGGCGGTGTCCACCCCGTTTAATCTGACCTTGTGCTCCCGGGCCATGCTGACGGGACTCAGTCAATTCTACGGCCGCTATTTTCTGCGCCGGCTGGTTGCGGAGGTGGAGTCCAAGAAGGAACATTTTCAGCGCACTGACAATGACGCACAGCTGGCGCGCCTGCGGGCACTGGGCGATCTCAGCGAACTGAACTCGCTGTGGGACTTCGATGACCGGGTGACTGCACCGTTGCATGGTTTTCAGAACGCCAGTGATTACTATGCACAGTGCAGCAGCATGCAGTTTCTGCATGGCATCCGGGTACCGACCCTGCTGTTGCAAAGCCGGGACGATCCCATCATCCCCCCGGCAGCCCTGCCTGGCGACCGGCATCTCAGTGACAATCTGATGACTGAATTCAGCGACTATGGCGGCCACGTCGGGTTCGCCGCGGCTACTGACCGGCTCTGGATGGAAAACCGGATCGCCGGTTTCATTGCCGGAGACTGCGAGCCAGCTCCCTGAAAAGAAGCAGGCGTCGGCGCGTCGACCGACACTTCGCACTGCCATGCAGAGGCTTCTATGACCCGGGTTCCTTGGCTAAAATGGCCACCTCATCAGCCGATACGAGCGCATCATGAAAGTAGCTGTCTACCCAGGGACCTTCAATCCCATCACCAATGGCCACACCGACCTGGTTGAGCGTGCCTCGCGGCTGTTCGATCACATCATCGTGGCGATCGGCACCAATCGACAGAAAAACGTTGTGCTGACTACCGGACAACGAGTCGAGCTGGCCCGGGAAGTGTTGGGACATCTGGACAACGTGGAAGTCTGTGCATTCGATTCGCTGTTGACCGAGTTCGTCAAGCAGCGGGGCGCCAACATCATCCTGCGTGGACTGCGCACGGTGGCTGACTTTGAGTACGAATTTCAGCTGGTGGGCATGAACCGGATTCTGGAGCCATCCATCGAAACCGTGTTCCTGGCGCCGGCCGAACACCTGTCCTACATCTCCTCGACCCTGGTCCGGGAAATCGCTTCCTATGGTGGGGATATATCCAAGTTCGTCCACCCTGCCGTGGTGCGGGTGATGACGCCGGATACCGGTCAGGCCTGAAAACCCGTCCCGCTGTTTCAAGCCCGGTGCGGATTGCGAGAGCGCCGCGTCGCCTGGCCAGGCAGGACACTGGCCGGGAACCTCGGCGGGTTGGCTGTCAGGTCTGACAGGACTGGCAGTATACCGTGCTGCGCTGCCCCAGGCGGATTTCCGTCAGCGGGGTCTGACACACCTTGCAGGGGAGCTTACCGCGCCCGTAAACCCTCAGGGACTGTTTGAAATAACCGGGTTTACCGTCACCCCCGGTAAAATCCCGCAGCGTTGTGCCGCCGACGTCGATGGCATTCTGCAGTACCTGCTTGATTTCCGTCGCGAGTAATTCATAGCGACCCAGTGATATCCGGCCGGCCGGTCGGGAGGGTCGGATTCCCGCATTGAACAGGGATTCGTTGGCGTAGATATTGCCAACACCGACCACGACCGCGCCATCCATAATGAAGCTTTTCACCGCCAGTTTCCGGCCCCGGCTGAGCCGTTTCAGATACGCGCCGTTGAATGCGTCGGTGAGCGGCTCGGGGCCCAGGTGTTGCAGCAGCGGGTGCCCGGCAATCGGTCCTTCGTGCCACAGCAGGCAACCGAACTTTCGCGGGTCGGTGAAGCGCAGTGCCTGTCCGTCCGCCAGCACAATATCCACGTGATCGTGTTTGCCGGCCGGCCCATCGGCGGGGACCAGGCGCAGGCTCCCGGACATCCCCAGGTGGATAATCAGGGTTCCCTTGCCATTGTTCAGCAACAGGTATTTCGCCCGTCGTTCGATTCGCTCGAAAGCGCTGCCGGACAGGATCCTGCCGAGTTGTCCCGGAACCGGCCAGCGCAATTGCGAAGTCCGCACCCTGACCGCAGTGATCGGCTTATGCAACAGGCTGGAGGTGATTCCCCGGCGGGTGGTTTCAACTTCAGGCAGTTCTGGCATGTCGTAACGGCTGCCGACCGGGTCCGGCGGCACTGAATTATAGGCGGAACGCGAGTTATAATCGTTCCGCAACCGCCGGACAAGTGCGCGATTCATTTTCCAGCCCGACTCACCGAAATTAAGCAGACCATGACCGATTCAAGCAACGAGGAAGCGCTCCTCGGTATCGACGCGGGTGGAACTTTCACCGATTTTGTCCTCTGGCGCAAACACCGGGACGGCAACCGGCTCACCGTACACAAGGTGCTGTCGACTCCGGCGGCGCCGGAACAGGCAATCCTGCAGGGAATCCGGGAACTGGGCGTTGAGGAACTGGCCCGGACCGGCAGGCTGCCGGTGATCCACGGCAGTACCGTGGCCACCAATGCGGCGCTGGAAGGCCGCAGCGCCAGAACGGCCCTGGTGACCAATTACGGATTTGCCGACCTGCTTACCCTCGGCAGGCAGACCCGGCCGTCTCTCTATGAACTGGAGTTTCCGCTGCGCCAGGTGCCGGTCGAGCGGGAACTGTGCATAGAAACAGGCGGTCGGCTGGCTGCCGATGGCACCGTACTGGAACCTCTTAGCGGATCGGAGATCAGGGAATTACAAGCCCGGATTCGTGTTCTGCAGCCAGAGGCAGTTGCCATCAACCTGTTGTTTTCGTTTCTCGACGACCGCTTTGAAAAGCAGTTGGAAACGGCGATCCGGGAAGTGGCACCGGAGGCGTTCGTGTGTCGGTCATCCGCGGTATTGCCCGAATATCGGGAGTATGAACGGGGCATGGCCACCTGGCTGAATGCCAGTCTGGGTCCCATTGTCAACCGCTACCTGCGCAGGTTGCAGGCGGGACTGGGCAAAGGTCTCCTGACCATTATGCAGTCCAGCGGAGAAACCATCAGCGCCGGCATCGCCGCCGACCGGGCTGTCAACCTGTTACTGTCAGGTCCGGCAGCCGGGCTGACCGCATTGCAGTATCTGGGCGAACAGCTGGAAACCACCCGGCTGATCAGTTTTGACATGGGAGGCACCTCCACCGATGTGGCATTACTGGACGGTGAACTGAAGACCACCAGCGAAGGTCAGATCGCCGGGTTCCCGGTGGCGGTTCCCATGGTGGATATGCACACTATTGGTGCAGGAGGTGGTTCCATTGCCTTCCTGGATAGCGGCGGCATGCTGCAGGTGGGACCCCGCTCG
This sequence comes from Pseudomonadales bacterium, assembly GCA_024234395.1. GTDB lineage: Bacteria > Pseudomonadota > Gammaproteobacteria > Pseudomonadales > Pseudohongiellaceae > NORP240. Next base: position 568,171 of record JACKOH010000002.1, on the reverse strand, counting down.
GCCGGTGCCGATCCGGGGCCGGCCTGTTATGGCAGGGGTGGGGATCAGGTGACCGTCACCGATGCCAACCTGGTACTGGGCAGAATCCCGGCGGGGGCTGCGCTGGCGGGCAGTTTCCGGCTGGATCCGGATGCTGCACGGCGGGCCCTGGCACCGCTTGCTGTCCGCGCCGGACTGGACGAGCTTGAAACTGCACGCGGCATTATCCGCGTCGCCAATGAACACATGGCCAGTGCTTTACGCATGATTTCAGTGCAACGGGGTTATGATCCAGCCGCCTTCGTGCTTACCTGTTTCGGTGGTGCCGGCGGATTGCACGTCTGTGCCCTCGCCGATGCGATGGGAATGACCCGGGCCATTGTGCCACTCAATGCCGGCGTACTGTCCGCCATGGGTATGCTGGTTGCGCCACGGGGGCGCCAGTTCTCTCACACCGTGCGCCTGCTGGTGGATCGGGTCAGTGATGCCGAGATTGACGAGGCGCTGCGGGAGCTTATCGATAACGGAATCCGGGAATTGGAGTCCGAAGGGCTGCAGCGCGAAGCGCTGCGTTCCCAGGCCAGTCTCGATCTGTGTTACCAGGGTCAATCCTCCACGCTCAACCTGCCCTGGCTGGGTCGGGGGGAGACGGTCGTCCGGTTTCACCGGTTGCATCGGGAACGTTACGGCTTCGCCCTGTCACGGGACGTGGAACTGGTCAATCTGCGGGCCAGAATTTTCCTGCCGCGGCACCAACTGGAACTGGAACACAGAAAAAAAGCCTCTGTGATGAATAATTTTCCCTGCCAGGAGGTCTCAGAAGGGAATGACTGCCTTCCTGTTATCGCCAGGGAGAGCCTGACTACCGGCACCCTGATCAGGGGACCGGCAATCATCACCGAGCTGTCGGCGACTACTTTCCTCGAAAAAAACTGGAATGCGGCCCTGGACGAGTTCGGAAATCTTCGCCTTGACCGGACAGACTCGACATTTGATCGGTCTACAGTTGGCGGCAGGCCACGTTACTGATAGCTTAGAGGCTGGGAGATTCCGCGGAGACCGTTTTCCAACTGGTATCCGACGTTCTGCAAAAGAGAATTCAATTAGCAAGTAGGTAACCGAGTAGATTGAGGCTCTGAATAAGAAGGTAAAATATGAGTCGTTTTATTCAAAAACTGCGTCGCCTGCCCCTGGGTCTGCTGTTTCTGGCATGGCCTTTGCTGGGGTATTCCGAGAATGCCGGGAATACTGACAATACCCAGAATACTCAGTATGCCCGGATGACGGAGGGTAGCACTGTATCTTCCGAAGCAGACATGGTTCTGGTCCCGATGGATAGCCGAACCAATCTCTCCGTCTATGAAACGCTGGTTTTTGACCTGCCGATTCCGATGCAGGAAGAATTCCAGGGCTACACCGGGTTAGAAGAAATTGATGTGTTTTCTTTGCAGCCCGAGGATGGACTGGTCGAGGAACAGCTGTTGGCAATACAGCATCTGGAATCAAACATTAGCGAGATAGAACAGACCGGCGGGCCCTGGGACCTTAACCTGTCTGAAAATCTGGTGGCCATGGCCGAGCTGTACGAGCAGCAGGGTGCCTATGACGAGGCGATTGACGCTTACGCCCGGGCCATGCACATCAGCAGGGTCAATCTGGGTCTGGACAGCCTCGACCATATTCCCATGGCGGAACATCTGGTGGAGGCTTACCTGGCCAAGGGTGACCTGGCCAGCGCGGATCAGTATCAGGAATACCTTTACTACACTCAGAGCCGCGTGTTTGGATTTGAGGATCCCCGCATCGTCCCGGCGCTGGACCGGCTGGCAAGCTGGAAACTGAAGATTTTCAATGCCGGCTTCGGTGAACCGCTGGCACTGCAGCTGGTCAGTGCGTTACGACTCTATCAGGCCGCATCGAACATCGTCAGCCACAATTTCGGGAACCGGGATGAACGTTACGCCAAGTACCTGCGTGACACTGCCGGAACCGCCTTTCTGGTTTCCCGGTATAAAGGTCTTATCGACGAAACGCCGATTACCGAATTCCGGACTATCCAGGAACGCTATCCGGACGGTTACCGGGATTACAACGTGGCCTTCATCGAAGGTTACGAAGAAGGGCTGGAAGCGTTGCAGCTTATAGCCGATTCGTTTGCCGAGGAGCAGCATGATTCTAAGGAATATGCCAAGGCCCTGGTGCACCTTGCCGACTGGTATCTGCTATTTGACCGCCAGCGCTCTGCTGAAAGCAGCTACGCCGAGGCGTACCAGGTGCTGAGCGGACAGGAAAACAGCGCGGAGCTGATCGGCGAGCTCTTCGGTACCGTACGACCATTGCCAGCCTTCTCCGATGAAATAGAAACGATCTTTATCAAATCCACGATGGAGGGTCGGGAACAGGTCGCCCGCGCCAGCGGGTTTGTGGATGTTCGCTTCGATGTTACGCAATACGGGACTGCCACCAACCTGGAAGTCCTGACTGAAGAAAATGAAATTAACGAGCGTGTTATCAGCAACTTGCGTCGCAAGGTGCGCGCTACCACTTTCCGTCCGATAGTGAAGGACGGCGAACCCGTGCGCAGCGAGGGTAATCAGTTCCGCTACCGGTTCGTTTATTGATCCAGTGGCGATCTGATTGCCGCACCACGCTGTCCTGCATTCAGGAACTGTTCAGCGAACCTCTGCTAGTAGAGGGTGTTGGCGGAAAGTGTTGGCAGCGGGCTGACAGGTAATTGACGGCGCCTGGTACGGATCGGGTATCGGGTGGACCAGGTCGATGAGGGCCCGCTGCGGGAATGATTTTGCGGCACAGATGGTCTCAGTAGTAAGACCTGAGAACAGTGAGTAGTGGGTGGAAGCGCGCAAATGAATCGCCGCCATGAGGTGGCCGCTGGCCGCGGGAGAATTGGCACACTGGCCGCCAGGGTAGCTATCCAGGGCAGAGCCATGAACCAAACCATGAACCGAAATATGATTAGAGTAATGAGTGTGAACACAGAGCTTTTCAGGAATACGCTGCTGGCAGTCGGGATTGCCGCGGCTCTGGCAGCCTGCCAGTCCTCCCAGTCTTCATCGTCGTCCCAGGGCATGCCAAGTATGCCTTCGTCGAGTTCATCCTCCAGTTCCAGCAGTGGACTGCCGTCGATCAGCACTTCTTCGTCATCCAGCAGTTCTTCCAGCAGCTCCTCTTCCAGTGGCTTGCCTAGTATGCCGTCGGCATCCGGTTCTCCCAGCCCTTCTGGCGGCCTGCCCTCGGTCAGCACCGGCTCGTCGAGCTCAGCAGGCGGCCTGCCATCGGTTAGCGCCGGTTCTTCAAGCTCTGCCGGTGGTCTGCCTTCTGCCAGTCCCCCCTCGGGCAGCCAGGGTGCCGATGTCGCGGTCGGCGATCGTACCGGTGGTCAGCCGGGGCTGCCCGGCAGCCAGTCCGGCGGACTGCCGACTGTCGGCACAGGTTCGATCGGAACCCAGCCCGGTCTCCCCGGCACACCGGGATTTGACCCCCGGTCCGGCAGTTCGGCCGGTGATGGCAGCGGCAGCAGCGGTCAGCGGGACGGTTCCTCCGGCGGCCTGGACGGTCAGGGTAGCGGCGGCGGTGGTGACTACACGCTCGATACTCTGCCCGGAGGCGGACTCGGTGGACCCGGCAGCGCTGCCGGCGGGCAGCAGTCTGACGGTGCCATGACAGCTTCGGAACAGGCCCAGGTGCTGGATGAAAAACTGCGTCGAGGCTATGAAGTGTTCGACGGCCTGATTCTCGACGAACGGCAGCGAACCCAGCGTGAAGTGGAGCGTCAGCCTGGAGGCCTGCCTGGCAGTGGCGATATCGCCTCAGCCGGAGGCAGCGCCAATGCCGGCCTGCCGCAGACCATGCCGACCGGTGGTGGTGGCCAGCAGTCCGGGATTCCGGGCAGCTCGATACCGTCCGCCGCGTCCTCTCAAGCATCGTCTGAAACCTTCCCACCGCCAGAAGATATTCCCAGTGGCAGGGATGATGATGTGGTCGCCCGGCAGTTGCGAGAAGCCGCCATGCGGGAACCCGATCCCGAACTGCGCGAAGCACTCTGGGACGAGTACCGTAAATACACCGGAATTAGTGAGCAGTAATGATGTACAGACACAGCTTCAGATTGCTGACCGTTCTCTTCGCAAGCCTTCTGGTCACCGCGTGCGCATCGCATGTAGTGAAGTCCACCACCTATACACCGGTTATACAGGATAGTGAGTACTTACCAGAGGATCTGCTGATGGATGTAGGGATCAGTATTTTCGATCCCGGTCTCGATGAGATCGACAGTGGCGAGGAGGATACCGTAAACGGTCAGATCCGGGTTGCCGAGTCCCGTTATTCCGCCTATCTGCTGTCCGATACCCTGCAGCGCTCCGGTAACTGGGGTGTAGTGCGGGTGCTGCCCAACGGCACCAGTCCGCTGGACGTCATGCTCAACGGCACCATCCTGCAATCCGATGGCGAGGCAATGACGATCCGGATTCAGGTCAGTGATTCCAGCGGCCAGGAATGGTATACCAAGGAATACCACGAGGTGATCAGCCAGTTCAGCTACGACCCCAGCCAGCGCAGTCTCGCCGATCCGTTCCAGGTGATTTACAACAATATCGCCAACGACCTGCTGCTCTATCGTAAGGAAAACCTGTCCGATACCCGGGTTACCGAAATCCGGCAGATTTCCGAAGTGCTTTTCGCCAGGCGCTTTTCTCCGGACATTTTCAACAGTTATTTAACCGAGGATCGGGACGGTCACTACCGCCTGACCAGGCTGCCGGCGGAGAACGATCCGGCCTTGGCGCGTATTCGGACCATCCGCGAGCGGGATTTCATGTTCATCGATACGGTGCAGGATTACTATGCTACGTTCTCCAGGCAGATGCGCCTGCCCTACGATTCGTGGCGGGAACAGAGCTATTACGAAACCATCACCCTGCGGGAACTGCAACAGTCCGCACGGCGCCGTTTTATTGCCGGAACCGCGGCCGTCATCGGTGGTATCGCCGCGGCCAGCAGTGGCACCTATGTAGGCCAGACCGGCGGTATCGTCGGGGTGGGTTCGGGTGCCTATCTGATTAAGAGCGGGTTTGACAAGCGTGCCGAGGCCCAGATTCACGTGGCCGCCCTGGAAGAGTTGGGGCAGTCCCTGGAATCGGAAGTGGCACCGAAAGTGATTAACCTGGAAGACCGCACAGTGACTCTGACGGGCAACGTCGAAGAACAATACAGCCAATGGAAAGAGATTCTGGCAGATATCTACGCAGCGGAAGCGGGATTACAATAACCGGAGTTACAATTCCTTTTTGACCTGATTGACCTGAGTTCTTCGCCGCTTTGCCTATGCCCGATCATGACATTGAAAAAATTCAGCCGGTTGAATTTGACGCCGCCAATTCACCCGCGCTGACGCAGGCCCCGACCGGGGGTCGTTCCGACCACCCATCACCCTGGATCTGGCTGGGTCTGGGTGCACTGGCCATCCTCGCCCTGGCCGTCATTTTCGTGTTGCCCACTGTGGTGACAGAGTACGAATTACCGCTTGAGCGCCGTGCCGAGATTAGCGCTCCGGCATCGGCTCCGACGCGTGGTGCGCCCGCTAACTCCGAAAATGCCGTTTCCCCCTTCAACGCCGCGCAGCTTTCCATTCAGCGCAAGGAGGCACAGGATGTCCTGGCCGACCTGCTGGAAGCGCAGGCGGAACTGGCTGCCATGGAAGTGGAAGCCTGGGCCGGAGCAGCGTATCAGGCCGCCCTGGCTGAGGCCCAGGCCGGTGATGATGCCTATCTTGAACAGGACTTCACTGGCGCCAGGGACCGTTACGAGGCGGGACTGCAAGGCCTGCAGGCCCTCCAGGAGCGGGTTCCGGTAGTACTGGAACAGCACCTGGTTGACGGCGAAGCGGGATTGCAGGCCGGCAATTCAGCACTGGCACGCGAGAAGTTTTCCATTGCCCTGAAGCTCGATCCGGACAACGACCGCGCCCGGATCGGATTCGAGCGCTCCGGCAGCCTGGACCAGGTCAATGCGATGCTGGCCGATGCTGAAGGTCTGCGAGAGTCCGGTCAGCTGGAAGCCGCCCGGGACCGTTACCGCGACGCACGCAACCTGGATCCGGAAAATCGTGCAGCGCGCGAAGGGTATGAGGCAACCAGCCGTCAATTGCTGGAAAACCGCTTCGCCAGAATCATGTCGGAAGGCTTCAACCTGCTCCAGAACAATCAACCCGAACAGGCGATCGAGGCTTTTCAGCGGGCAGCCGCCCTGGGCGTCAACCAGGACCAGGCGGCCGCTGCCATACAGCAGACCCAGGATGCGGTGGCCCTGGTGGAGATTGAAAGAGTCCGCGATCGGGCTGTGGAAGCCGAAAGTGCCGAAGAATGGCAACAGGTAGTGGACGCTTACCTGCAGGTTCTGGATATCGATCCCAATCTGGTATTTGCCCAGCAGGGCCTTGACTATGCCGGCAAACGACTGCGGCTGGATCAACTGCTGGAGGCCGCGATTGCCAGTCCGGAGCGGTTTGCCGAAGAGGATGTCTATCAGCAGACCCTGGATATTTATTACACCGGTCGGGGTCTGGAATCACCCGGGCCACGCCTGCAATCACAGCTGGACCGGCTGGAAGGGCTGCTGGAGAACTCACAGATTCCGGTAACAGTCAATTTCCGGTCCGATAATGCCACCCGGGTGACCCTGTTAAGGCAGCAGGAGCTGGGCACTTTTGAAGTGACCAGTCTTGCTCTCAAGCCGGGCCGCTATGTGGCAGTTGGAGTCCGGCAGGGTTACCGGGACGTCCGCGAGGAATTTCTGGTCGGGTTCGGGCAGACCCCGGAAACGGTGGTGGTCCAGTGCGAGGAAGAGGTAGTGACGACCCGCGGTCGTTAACAGCTATGGCAGACATCGACCCAAGACAGCAGGCCGGTGGGGCCACAGACCCCATTCTTCCCATCGACTTTACTCCCAATACCGGCCAGCGCCGGTCATTCGCGTTCAAGCTGGGTTGGCCACAACTGTTCCTGACGGTTTTCCTGCTGGCGTCGGCTGCTGCCGCCTGGTTCATTCTCACCGCCAAGTCGGTCTACATTGAGATCAATCCGCTGACCGCCGATGTTACGATCGAAGGCGGACTGGCGTTCAAAATCGGGCCTCGATTCCTGATTCGTGAAGGCATCTATGACCTCAGCGCCCGTAATGAAGGTTATCGGGATCTGGATACCAAGCTGTTTGTCACCGATGAACAGTCCCAGACCCAACCTATAGAAATGCAGAAACTGCCCGGATTGGTCACCATCGAATCGCTGGGGTTGAGCGGTGCCCGGGTCAGGATCGACGGGGTGGATATTGGCGAAACGCCGTTGATCGACACGGAGGTGGAGGCTGGGGAGCACGAATTGGAAGTCACCCGCAGTCGTTACCTGTCGCACTCCGAGCGCATTACGGTATCTGGTCGCTCGTTGCGGGAACGCTACGAGGTGGCGCTGGAGCCGGCCTGGGCGATGGTCAGTTTTTCCAGCGATCCCCCTGGCGCCGACATTCTGGTCGATGGCGAATCGATTGGCATGACGCCGATGAATGCCGAGCTTCTGGAAGGCGAGCGGGATGTGACCTTGAAACTGCCGGGGCACAAGGCCTGGCAGGACCGCCTGACAATCAGTGCCGGGCAGGACATCAGCGTGCCTCGCGTAAGCCTGGTTCCGGCAGACGGGCTGGTGTTCATTCGCTCCAATCCCAGTGACGCCAGTGTCACTATCGATGGGGAATTCAGGGGACAGACACCGCTGGAAGTCGCTCTGGCGCCAGGCGAGCAACATCGCATTACTTTGTTCAAGGCAGGTTATCGCGAGTCGTCGCGCGCGATAACCACCCGCTCCGATCAGGAGTCGGAAATCACCCTGGCGCTGGAACCGGTGTTGACCCGAGTTCAGATTGCCGCCATACCCGAAGACTCGGAGCTTTATATCAACGGTGAGTTTCGTGGTGCCGCCAACCAGACCGTCGAGCTGATGGCAGCCAGTCAGCAGATTGAAATACGCCGCGAAGGCTATGTGCCTTACAGCACCGAATTTGTCTCTCGGCCGGGCCTTGACCAGGCCATTCGGGTAACCCTGAAATCTCTGGAGCAGCAGCGGCGTGAGCAGATTCGACCCCAGATCAGCACGGTCGGCGGTGAGACATTGAAACTTTTCAATCCGGGCCCATTTACCATGGGGTCGTCGCGACGAGAGCCAGGACGGCGCCCCAATGAGACCTTGCGCGAAGTGATTCTGGAAAAGCCTTTCTATTTCGGCCTGCACGAGGTGACCAATGGCGCGTTTCAACGCTTCAAGTCCGACCATGCGACCGGCACCTTTCAGGGACAGCCCCTGGGGTTGACCAACCAGCCGGTCGCCAACGTCACCTGGCAGGATGCGGCCCTGTACTGCAACTGGCTCAGTGAACAGGAGGGATTGCCGGCCTTCTACGTGGTGGAGGAACAGCAGGTGGTGGGATTCAACGCAGAGTCGACCGGGTACCGTCTGCCGACCGAAGCCGAATGGGCCTGGGTGGCACGAACCACGGGTGGAGGCGACGAGCTCCGCTTTGTCTGGGGTGACCGGCTGCCTCCGACTGGTAATTCGGGCAATATTGCTGACAGCTCGGCTCGCGCGTTACTTGGCGAAATTGTGATGGAATACACCGACGGGTATCAGGTCTCGGCACCGGTGGGGAGATTCGATGCCAATTATCACGGTGTTTTTGACCTGACCGGCAACGTAGCCGAGTGGGTCAATGATTTCTACGGGTCTGTGGGCACCATCGGGGGAGCACCCGAGGTGGATCCGCTGGGGCCCGAATCGGGCGAATTTCACACTATTCGCGGTTCCAGCTGGGCCGATGGCTCGATTACGGAACTGCGCCTGTCGTTCCGCGATTTTGGCAACAATCCTCGCAATGATGTGGGATTCCGCGTTGCTAGGTATCTGGGGAAGTGAGGTGATGTATACAACCCGGCTGATGATTTTCTGTTTTTTGTTCGGAATCGGTAATACGTCGGTACTGGCCGCAGAGGCGACTCCCCAGAGTGAGCCTGAGGTCGGCGCCGATGCGCAGGCATCGCAGGATGCGGAAACGGCTTCCCGGAACGGGTCCGATCAGGCTGATGTTCAATTGGACGGGCAGGAACCCGAAGAAGAGAGTCCGTCTCGATTCATCCCCACTGAACAGATTTCCCAGGATCTTGGCGTTTCCTTCCCCGTCGATATCTGATCACTCAATCGAACCCGCAAAGAAGTTGGCAAGGAACACCGTATGAAACAAGGATTATTATGGGAGCTGATCTACCAGATCGCGGCGCTGATCATAGCGGTCATTCTGGTACATTCCGTATATGTGACTCTGGTCAGGCCCAATGCCGAACTGATTCAAGAGCAACAGACTTTTCTCCAGCAGACTGATGAAAACTATGTTCCTGAACGTTCGGTCTACGTAATCCTTAAGGATTTTGAGCAGGAAACCTGTATTATCCTGCTGTTATGGGCGATTGCGATTATCGGACTTAAAACCCAGCGTACCCTGCGTGAGCGCAGCCTGCTCGACAGGCAGCTGATCCAGGTGGGCGATGGCATGAGTATACTGCCGGAGGATTCCCGCAATTTTGCCAGGCCGGTACAGGCCTTGCCGGAAAAGCAGCGGGAATACCTGTTGCCCAGGGCGTTGCTGGCAGGGCTGCATCGCTTTCAGACCACTCGTAATATTCAGGACGTCTCGGCCACCGTCAAGGACGTTTGCGAGACTGAGTCGGAACAGCTGGAAACGGAATTGACCATCGTCCGTTATATCGCCTGGGCGATTCCCTCGATCGGCTTTCTGGGCACGGTACGCGGTATCGGACAGGCACTGAGCCAGGCCTATCAGGCGGTGAGCGGTGATATTGTCGGAGTCACAGTCAGCCTGGGTGTTGCTTTCAACTCCACGTTTGTGGCCCTGGTGGTGAGTATCCTGCTGATGTTTCTATTGCACCAGCTGCAGCTGCTGCAGGACCGGCTGGTGCTGGACGCGCAGAATTACTGCAATGAAAACCTGGTCAGAAAACTGCAGGTGCCCGGACAGGACGGTCACTTATGAGTGTGAAGGTAATCGAACTCAATGACAGCGCGGTCAGCGTCAGCGACGAATCCGGTTTGCTGGTGCAGAGCCCGGGTTTCGCGTTTGTCGGTGAGCGTGGTCTGGAAGTGGGCCGGGCTGCAGAACAGCAGGCGCGCTTGCGACCCACCAGCAGCTTCAACAAGTTCTGGCATCAGCTGAGCCTGGAGCCATTGGGCTATGCCACCGGTAACGTCCGGCATTTCGCCGACCTGGCTTACGCCCACCTGCTGCATCTGGCCGAAGAGGCACAGCTCGAGGGTGACGTGATTTTTGCGGTGCCGGGAAACTTTACCAGTCAGCAACTGGCTATATTGCTTGGACTTGCCCGGCAGTGCCCGTTCAACCCGGTCGGCGTCGTCGATGCGGCGCTGGCAAGCACCATCAGACTGGTTAAACGACCGTCCCTGGTATTTGCCGATATCCAGTTGCACCAGGCACTGCTGACCCGTTTCTCGATTCGAGATGGGCTGCTGCAGCGGGAGTCGGTTGTGCAGATTCCGGAAGCCGGGCTGCAGAATTTCCATAACCTGGTCATGCAGCTGGCAACTGGACTGTTCATTCAGCAATGCCGATTCAATCCCCAGCACGATGCCGCCACCGAGCAGCAGCTTTACAATGCGGTACCGGAATGGCTCGCTGAATACGGTGAAAACCGCAGCAGCCTGTTGATGGAATTGAAAACCAGCAGTGCCGTGCACCAGGCCAAGCTGCCGTGGGAAACCCTGCTGCAGCGTCTGGGCGATTTCTACGGCCGGATTACTCAGCAGATTGTCAGTATTGCCGGTGAGCAGGATACCCAACTGGTGGTCTCAGCCACCCTGGCCGGACTGCCTGATTTCGCGCGAACCCTGGCAGATCAGGGTCAATTGCAGATCGCCCGGCCGGAAACTCTGGGCAAAACCTGTATCGAACTGGCCAGTCACATCAACGGCTCCGACGAAGGCTTCCGTTTCGTCACCAGCCTGCCGGTGGCTGCCGAGCTGGAAGTAATGCCGGTAGGTTCCACCGCCTCGCAGTCACTGCCTGCCGGGCCAACCCACCTGCTGTTCGGATCCGACGCGGTGTCACTGGGCAAGGTGATCATCACCAATCGTACCGACACCGAAAGTCCAGAGCAGGTCAATGGCAAAACTATTGAACTGGCGGTGAATGGCTTGCCCGACTACCTGGGTCAAATTGAGAAAGAGGGCGATCACGTCAGCCTGGTGTGCGGTGAAGCCGGAGCGCTGGTCAATGGAGCCAGAGTCTCCGGAAAGCAGCCGCTGGCGCTGGGTGACCGGGTCCAGTTTAATGAAAATGGCGAATCGATTTGCCTGATCAGAGTAAGGGATGGCATCCAATAAGCAGAAACGCAGAGCATTCAATCCGCTGAGCCTGGCATTCCTGGACGTAATGTCCTGTGGCTTCGGCGCGGTGGTATTGCTGTTTCTGATTCTGGACCATGCCGCCCAGGTGGACGCTACCGAGGGCGATGCCGGCGTCACGGCGGAAATCGACCTGCTGGAGGAAGAAGTCAGGGACGGCCAGGCCGGCCTGGTAGAGATTCGCAATACTCTGGATGAGGTCAGCCTGGATGTGGTGACCGCCCAGGGTCTGGCGCGCCAGATACAACAACAGATCGACGATTTTATGCAGGAACTGGCTGCACTGGAGAACAACAGCCTGGCCAGAGTCGAAAGTGTGGACCAGTTGCGTGCCGACGTACAGGCCCTGGAAGAGGAACTGCAGCGACTGCAGGCCAGTGCCGTGGAGCAGGAAGGTAACAGTGTCCGCCAGTTTCTCGGCGACGGCGATCGACAGTACCTGTCGGGGTTGTACCTGGGCGGTAACAGGATCCTGATCCTGGTGGATCGGTCTGCCAGTATGCTGGACGAGACCCTGGTCAATATCATCCGGACCCGCAATATGTCGGACGACGCCAAGCGCAATGCGCCAAAATGGCAGCGCGTTGTCAAAATAGTGGACTGGGTGAGCAGCCAGCTGCCGATCACCAGCCGCTACCAGGTCTACAGCTTTAGCGACCAGACGGCAGCCGCGTTGGATGGCACAGAAGGTCAATGGTTGGAAGTGGCGGATCGCGACCAGTTGAACAAGGTCATTGATCAGGTAAAGGGAATGGTCCCGGATGCCGGCACCAACATGGCTCAGGTATTCCAGAAGGTGGCTCAGATGAACCCGCCACCGGACAATATTTTCCTGATTACTGACGGCCTGCCTACTCTGGGTAACGGGCGTAACCGGGATACTCTGGTAACTCCCAGGCAGCGCCTGGAGCTGTTTGAAGATGCAGTCGACGTTTTGCCGGAGGGAATTCCAGTCAACGTCGTCCTGATGCCTCTGGAGGGTGATCCTTCAGCGGCAGCGGCGTACTGGCAACTGGCCCAATACAGTCGCGGATCATTCCTGTCACCTTCGAAGGACTGGCCCTGATGAGAAAGAACAGAGAAACCGATTCCTTCAGCATTGCCTTTCTCGACGTTATGTCCTGTGGTTTTGGTGCCATTATCCTGTTGCTGATGATTACCAAGAGTGCAGCCCCGGTAGTGATTGAGTTTACCGACGTGAATCCGGAGGGGTCTGTCACTGAGCTGCGCGAGCAGTTATTTGCCATTCGTGGTGAGACTACTACCCTCAACCGGGAATTGAATGCCAAGCGGGAGCAGTTGTCTAACTATCGGGACAGGGTTGCCCGGCTGCGGCGTGAACTGACAAACATCCAGGGCGAGTTCCAGACATCCAACCAGCTGGCCGACGATACCACTGAGGAGATCGGCCGTCTTTCCATTGCCCGGCAGACGCTGACCGCGGAGATGGAACGCTTGCTCGGACAAAGTTTCAGCCGGGAAAACAATGTCATAGGTGGAATTCCGGTCGACAGCGAATACATTATCTTCGTCATTGACACCTCCGGCAGTATGTACGAGTCGGCCTGGAACCGCATGCTCGAAGTCATCAGCGATACCCTTGATGTGTACCCAAACGTGCAGGGTATCCAGGTAATGAATGACATGGGCGATTATATGTTCGATTCCTACCGTGGCCAGTGGATTCCGGATACGCCCAGCCGCCGTAACCTGATTATTTCCACCCTCAGAACGTGGAATCCTTACAGTAACAGCAGCCCGGTAGAAGGCGTGACCCGGGCTATTAACTCGTTTTACTCACCGGACAAGAAAATTAGCATCTACGTGCTTGGAGACGATTTCCAGCCTGGCGGGTCTATTACAGAGGTGCTGCGCACCATCGATCGCATCAATGTGGAAGATGCAGACGGCAATCGGCTGGTCAGAATTCACGGGATCGGATTCCCGAACATCTTTCAACTGGCCCCGCGGTTTCAACAGAGTGTGTACCGGTATTCGAACCTGATGCGGGAGCTGACCCAAAGAAATGGGGGGACTTTTGTCGGTTTGAACGATTTTCGTTAGAAAAATCGACAAATTGGCATCAAATCCGCCTTGAATGTGATTCAGAAACCCGGGCAATACAGGTAAAGTCATTTCGAGGACTCAATGTCCGAACAGACTACCTGCCCTGGGCCTGAATTCTGCCTGGCCTCTCTAGCCCGGACAGCGGAATTAAGGGAATAACTGGCGAACGATCGGAGTATAGTAGTAAGTAGAAGGTGCACGGATTGACGGCAGATCCGTCGGTGCCACAGGGTATCTGGGTAATACCGAAAGGAAGTCAGGAAAATCGACAGGAAAACAGTCAGGTACGCTGGAAAGAAGTTACGCAGGCAGATCTGAATTCAGGGCAGGAAAGTACTTAGGCTTGAGAAAGTATCGACAGTGAAAATGGGTATCCAAGATAGATTCAAAAACCTGGTTCTGGCAGCACTACTTGGCCTGTTGGCCGGCTGCGGGGCCAGCACGGTGACCGTGGAAGGCAGCTATCCCACTCCCACAATCCCGAAACTCCCGCTGAAAGTGGCTGTCTACTATGATGATGCGCTGCGGAATTTTACCTACACGGAATATACCGAGCAGGGTCAGGAAGAATACAACATCGAAAGCGGCCAGTCCCATATCGACCTGTTCAATGCCATTCTGCCCGGCATGTTTGAGCAGGTGATCGTGGTCGATTCACTGGAAGAGGCCAGGAACCTGGATGTTGACGCCGTGTTTGAACCGCTTATCGAGGAGTTTCAGCTGGCATTACCGTATAAGACCAAGCTGGATGTGTACGAGGTGTGGATTAAGTACAACCTGCGCCTGACCACACCCGATGGAGAATATATTGCCGACTGGGTGGAGACCTCCTACGGTAAGACCACGGTCGAGTCATTTCGCTCCAATGAAGCATCAATCAATTTGGCGGCAGTAGTCGCCCTGCGGGACCTGGCATCCAGCTTCACCCTGAAGTTCGCCAATGTCCCCGAAATCAGAGACTGGCTGGCCAGTTTCTAGGGAACCAGAGGTTCCCCTAATAAAAATTACAGTGTAGTTGCAGGTCCAGTGAATCTTTGAGGATGGCTATGAAAACCTTCAGCCCTGACAGTAATGCCCTTCTGAGTGCTTTCAGCGCTTGTCTGCTGGGTGTGCTCCTCGCCAGTTGCACCAGTACCACTGTGGATGAATACCGCCAGGGCGAGACCGGTATCGAAAGTCACGAATCCATCGTGATTCTCGGGCGCCGGCAGGCCAGCGATTACGAAACCCGAGCCGATTTCGTCGACTGTGTGGGCGATCAGGTAAACAGTGGATCAAACCGCATCAATGTGATCCCTGAACAGGAGTTTGTGGATGCCCTGTTTCCCTGGTTTGAACCCCGCACCGCGCCGCTGCGTACGCAGGATCTTGAGCGGATGATGTCCGAGGATATCGTGGCGCAGAAAATTGACGAGTTCGGTATCCGCTATATCGTGTGGGTCGATGGCTTCACTGAAACCACCGGTCGGGCCGGCTCCATCTCCTGTGCCATCGGTCCCGGCGGAGGCGGCTGCTTCGGCTTCGGCTCCTGGGAAGACGATTCCGAATTCGATGCTCGCATCTGGGATGTGGACGCCCTGACCGCCGTCGGCACTATCAGTGCCGATGCCACCGGACAGTCCTACCTGCCGGCCGTGGTAGTGCCGATTCCCCTCATTGCTAGAGTCGAGGCCAACGCCTGCAGCAGCCTGGCCAACCAGCTGAAAACCTTCGTCAAAGGTGGCTGACCAAAGGTAGCTAGAAAGGATCGACGCGGTCTGCCGGTCTACAGGCATTATGAATAAGGTTTTTGCGACAGTCATGAATATCACCCCGGGCAAACCTCTGCTAAAACGCCTGGCGGCCCTGCTCCTGCTGGCCGTGGTCGGAGTGTCATTGAGTTCCTGTGCCGTCAACCCGGCCACCGGCCAGGCCAATCTGGTGTTGATGTCGGAAAACAAGGAAAAGGAAATCGGTCTCGAGGAACACGAAAAGGTTCTGGCCAGCATGCCGGTTTACGAGGATGAGGACCTGCTGGCCTATATCACCGAGATCGGTAATCGTCTAGTTCGTGTCAGTGATCGACCCGATCTCGATTTCACCTTCACCCTGATCGACAGCCCGGAAATCAATGCCTTCGCTTTGCCAGGCGGTTACGTTTATGTCAATCGGGGGCTGATCACCTTTACCAACTCCGAAGCCGAACTGGCTGCGGTAATCGGCCATGAAATCGGCCATATCACCGCGCGCCATGCCGTCCAGCAACAGGCTCGAAGCGGTCTTGCCCGGGCTGCCACCGCCGTAGGAGGCGTGGTCACGGCAGTGGCCACCGGCAGTGGTTACATCGGTTCCCAGGTCAGCCAGGTGGCGTCGATCTGGGCCCAGGCCGGCCTCAGTGGTTACGGCCGCGAAGCGGAACTCGAGGCCGACCAGCTGGGCGCTGAATACCTGCATCGCGCCGGCTACGATCCGGCCGCCATGATCGAAGTTATCACGGTACTGAAAAACCAGGAGGATTTCCGTCGCCGGGTAACCGGTGAGGGCGGTGGTTATCATGGCCTGTTCGCCACTCACCCGCGCAACGATACCCGTCTGCAACAGGCCATCGCCAGTGTCGGCGAACTGGACCGCAATCAGGTGCTGGCCGTCGATGATTCGGTGTTCCGAAAACACATCGACGGCCTGATTGTGGGCGAGAGCAATGCCTCACAGACCCGCGATGATCGTAACCGCTACTACCAGAACCTGCTGGGTTACACCATGGTCTTCCCACCCGAATGGGAAGTCGTTGAAACCCCTACTACGGTCACGGCCAGCGGCATGGAGCAGGGCACTATGCGTGTGGAAGTGCAGAGGTTGACGGAGAATATCCAGCCGCGGGAGTTTGTTCGTGACAAGCTGGGTATCAGCGATCTGCAGAAATCAGAGGAAATCAATCAGTACCGACTGATAGGCTTTACCGGGGTAACCGAATCATCCGGTATTCCGGAGCGGGTGGCTGTCATCTACATGGGTCCCAGGGCCTATGTTTTCCGCGGCACAATGACTGATCCCGAATCGGTTGATGAGGTGGACGACCAGTTGCTGGCGTCAATCCGCACCTTCCGCTCCATTCAACGCGGCGAGATTCTGCCAGGCAGTGAAATGAAAATCCGTTTCGCCCAGGCCAGCGAGTATTTTGATTTCGCGACAGTGGCCAGTACCAGCCGCATCGCCCAATTCCCGGAAGAAACCCTGCGCCTGCTCAATGGCTACTATCCGACCGGCACCCCCAAAGCAGGGGAGTGGATCAAACTGGTCGAGTAAAACTTCAGGCGATGCCCCGGGATCCTGCGGGTCCGGTCGCCTGTTTTCCTGATGTCACGGATTCCCTGGATTGCATCGTCGGTCAGCCCGCCGGTGAGCTGATCGATTACCTGTGCCCGGTTGTCAGGCCGGCTCGGAACCGGGGTCATCCCCTTGTTTAAGAGTCAGTTGTTGGAAAACCGCTGCCTTGAAGGACGATTGCTGGCCAAAGTGTCTGCAGGAAGGTGCGCTGGTTCAAAGTTATCCGTAGTAATTTCCCCACATTCTTTATTCGGCCCGGGCTGGTGGATACACTTGTTACGGGCAGGTGCATCCCGGTTACCGACGCCGGGTCCGCAACAGTAAGAGGTTCCGGCCGCCTGCCGACAACGATAAGGAACCTCTGATTCCCTAATTAACCATTTGTTGATTCTATCCATGGGCAATCCACAGACCGTAGCGACCAGTGCAGACCAGAACCGGCGCGGACAGGTGCAACTTGAGCCTTTCCTCCAGGGGTTGCTGAAAACCGGCCGTATCAACCAGGACGATTTCGAGTTTGCCAGCAAGAGTTATCGGGCGGCGGCGAACCGTGACCTGCATGTCCTGCAGTACCTGGCCGGCCTCAATCTGGTGGATCGATTGGCACCGGACAAAAATCTGGACCTGGAAACCCTGACCATGGTGTTAAGCCAGCAGAGTGGCCAGAGTTACTACCGGATCGATCCCTTGAAAATCGATGTCGCCAGGATCACAGAGGTGATGTCCTACGCGTTTACCCAGCGCCACCGCATCCTGGCCGTGGAGGTTACGCCGGCGGAAATCACAATTGCCAGCGCCGAACCCTATATCGACAGCTGGGAAATCGACCTGGCCCACACCACCCAGAGGAAGATCAACCGGGTGGTTTCCAGTCCTGCCGATATTCGTAAGTTCAGCACCGAATTTTACAGCCTTGCCAACTCCATTCACCGGGCCTCGGAAGGTGCTGTGGAAAGGAAAGGTGTCGGTAATCTGGAGCAGATGCTGGAACTGGGCAACATCAAGGAGCCCGAGGCCAATGACCAGCATATCGTCAATGTGGTCGACTGGCTGCTGCAATATGCCTTCGAGCAGCGGGCCAGCGATATTCATGTGGAACCCCGGCGGGAACAGGGGAACATCAGGTTCCGCATCGACGGCGTGCTGTACACGGTTTACTCCCTGCCCATGCAGGTGATGAGCGCGGTCACCAGTCGGCTCAAGATTCTCGGGCGTATGAACGTGGCCGAGAAACGCAAACCCCAGGATGGCAGGATCAAAACCAAGAGTCCGACCGGTCGCGAAATCGAGCTGCGACTCTCCACCCTGCCAACCGCCTTCGGTGAAAAGCTGGTCATGAGGATTTTCGATCCCGAGGTTCTGCTCAAGCCGTTCGAGAAACTGGGCCTGGCCAACGAGGATCTGACCCGCTGGAAAAACATTACCGCCAACAATCACGGTATTGTCATCATTACCGGTCCCACCGGCAGCGGCAAAACCACCACGCTTTATTCGACCCTCAAGTCCCTGGCCACCGACGAGGTCAACGTCTGCACTATCGAAGATCCTATTGAAATGGTGGAGCCGGCCTTCAATCAGATGCAGGTGCAGGAGAATATCGATCTGGATTTCGCCGACGGCGTCAGGGCTCTGTTGCGGCAGGATCCCGACATCATCATGATTGGCGAAGTCCGCGACCTGGAAACCGCCGAGATGGCAATACAGGCCGCGTTGACCGGGCACCTGGTTTTCACCACGCTGCATACCAACGATGCGCCTTCCGCCATCACCCGGCTGCTGGAGCTCGGGGTTCCGCCCTACCTTATCAAGGCAACCGTAATCGGTGTCATGGCGCAACGCCTGGTGCGGGTACTGTGCCCCTATTGCAAGAAGACTGAGCCGCTGGACGAAACGGCCTGGAACCTGCTGACCACACCCTGGAAAGTCAAGACGCCACAGTCTGTGGCCAGTGTGGAAGGTTGTCTGGAATGCCGGGAAACCGGTTACCTGGGCCGTGAAGGTATCTACGAAGTCATGCCCTTCAGTGAGTCCCTGCAGGCCCTGGCGGACGACAAGTCGTCGCTGGTGCAATTGCGCAGACAGGCCTACAAGGAAGGCATGCGCAGCCTGCGCCTGGCGGGTGCCCTGAAAGTGGCGGCCGGCAGAACCACGATCAACGAAGTGTTGCGGGTGACTCCCGAGTACCGGAAATAACGGACTGGAATCTGACGTGCAGGCTGCCGAGCTGATCCCGGAACACTTACAGGGCATCGTGTCCCGCCATTGGGAACGCCTTGAAGAGCAACCCGGATTTTCTCCGCAACTGGCAGAGCTGCTGACTCAGGACCTGGATTTTCGCGGTGAACTGCTGCGCTGCTGGTGTGCCAGTGATTTCGTCGCCGCGACCACCCTGGCACGGCCGGAACTGTTACTGCAGGTGGCGACCCGGCGCCATGAAACCCGGCTTGACGTGGAAAATCGCCTGCGTCGGGTTCTTGAGCCCCTGCTGGAACAGGATTATCGCGGCGGCGCCGAGTTGTTGAAACGCGAACTGCGCCGTTTCCATCGGTTGGAATACCTGCTGATTCTGTGGCGGGATCTGTGTGGGCTGGTGCCGCCCGACGAGATCTGTCGCCAGCTTACTGAACTTGCCGACGCGGCCCTTCAGACCAGCCTGGACGTGTTGCACGCCTGGAGCTGCCGCGAGTGGGGCCGGCCCCTGGCCGCTACCATCCCCCAGCAACTGGTGGTGCTGGGCATGGGTAAGCTGGGCGCCCGTGAACTGAATGTTTCGTCGGACATCGACCTGATTTTCTGCTTTCCTCAGGCAGGCCAGGTTCAGAACGACACCAGCGAGGCACTTACCAACCAGCAGTTTTTTACCCGTCTCGGCCAGCGCCTGATCGATGCCATCGATGCGACCACCCCCGATGGCTTCCTGTTCCGGGTGGATATGCGGTTGCGGCCTTATGGCAGCGAAGGGGCGCTGGTGGCCAGTTTCGATGCCATGGAAGACTATTACCAGAATCAGGGTCGTGACTGGGAACGCTATGCGTTGATCAAGGCCCGGGTGGTGGCGGGAGACAGGGAGCGTGGCGCGGAGCTGCTGGAGCGGCTGAAACCGTTCGTCTATCGCCGCTACCTGGATTTCGCCATGTTCGAGTCCCTGCGTACCATGAAGTCGCAGATCAATAAGCAGGCCCGCCGCGGCAGGCTGGCGGGTGATATCAAGTTAGGGCCGGGTGGCATTCGCGAAGTGGAGTTTACCGCTCAGGCACTGCAGCTTGTGTATGGCGGACGTGACAAATCCCTGCGCTATCCTTCCTTGATCCGTACCCTGGACAACCTGGTGGCCGGTTCTTATCTGCCCGCGGAAGTGGCCGGGGAGTTGCAGGAAAGTTACTGGTATCTGCGTAATCTGGAGCACAAGCTGCAGGCCTTTGCCAATCAGCAGACCCAGACGCTGCCCGGCGCCGTCGACCAGCAGCAGCGTATCGCCTTTGCCATGGGCCACCGCGACTGGAACGAACTGCTGGACACCCTGGAGCGTAATCGACAGTCGGTGAGCGCGCATTTTCAGGAAGTCCTGGGAACCGACGAGGAAGTCGAAAAAACCCGTCACCAGGGTGACGACTGGGCGCCGTTCTGGCGTCAGGAACTCAATGAGGAAGACGCGCTCAGCCTGCTCGAAGAGCGGGGTTTCGAGGACCCCGCCGCCAGCCTGGAGCTGATCGCCGGATTTCGCCGTGAGAAAAAATTTCTCACCTTGCCGGCCGCGAGCCGCGAGCGTCTCAACATTTTCATGCCGGTGCTGATCGACGCGGTGGCTGATTCGGAAAAGCCTTCCCTGTGCCTGGCCCGGGTGATGCTGCTGGTGGAAGCCGTGTGCCGCCGCACCTCCTACCTCATCCTGTTGCTGGAAAATCCCCAGGCACTGGAACAACTGGTACAATATTGTACCGCCAGCCCGCTCATCGCAGAATCTCTGAGCAAATACCCGATCCTGCTGGACGAATTGCTCAGTGTGCTCGATGCTCCCCCGGAAAAATCCCGTCTCGCAGATGAGCTGCAGATGCAGTTGCTGAGAATCGACGAGGAAAATTTCGAAGAGGAACTGGACTGCCTGCGCTACTTCAAGCAATCCCATCACCTGCAGGTAGCGGCCGCCGAAGTCTCCGGAAAGATGCACCTGATGAAGGTCAGCGATTATCTGACCTATATTGCCGAAGTGACACTGGATGCGGTGCTGTCGCTTTCCTGGCAGTACCTGGTGGAGAAGCATGGCTTTCCGGTTCATCGGGACGGCAGGTATGGCAAGCCAAGTTTTGGAATCATAGGTTATGGAAAACTGGGCGGCCTGGAGCTGAGCTACAGCTCCGACCTGGACCTGGTCTTTCTGCATGAGGCAGACCTGGAACAGGATACCGTGGTCAGTGAGGGACAGGTATCACTCAACAGTCGCGCCTTCTACATCAAGCTCGCCCAGCGGATTATTCTGCTGTTGGGCACCTATACCATGTCCGGCAAACTCTACGAAGCGGACATGCGACTGCGTCCGTCCGGGGAATCCGGTCTGCTGGTGAGCACTGTCGAATCGTTTCGGGAATACCAGGAATCCAGGGCCTGGACCTGGGAGCATCAGGCACTGGTGCGCGCCAGAGGCGTGGCTGGAAACGCGGAATTACTGCAGAAGTTCAGCGCGGTCAGGTCGGAAATTCTGTCTCACCACCGCGACCGCGAAGAACTCGCCGAAGAAGTGGTGTCCATGCGTGACCGGATGCGGCGGGAGCTTAAATCCAGTTCCACCAGCGAGCTGGAACGACTGGCTTTTCAGCTCAAGCAGGGTCAGGGCGGCATTGTGGACATCGAATTTCTGGTCCAGTATCTGGTGCTGGCTTATGCCGGAGACCATCCGACACTGCTGACCTACACGGATAACTTTCGGATTCTGGAGACGGCGCGGGAATGCCAGCTGCTGGAAGAGTCGGAGATGAACACCCTGATTGCCGCCTATCTGGATCTGCGGGCCGCCTCACACCGGATTGCTCTGCAGCAGCTCGATGACCTGGGGTCCGCGACCGTACTCGAACAACACCAGGAAGCGGTGACCGCCATCTGGAAGCGGATCTTTGGCAGCGTTACCGACAGCTCCCCCTGACTTTACTTTCGCAGGTTTTATCAGTGACTGACAACAACCGTAGCGGCGATCGCATTCTGGTTATTGGGCCATCCTGGGTGGGAGACATGGTGATGGCACAGTCGCTGTTGTCATTATTGCGGTTACAGCACCCGTCTGCCCGCATCGCAGTGATGGCACCGGCCTGGTCAGTTGCCCTGCTGGAACGTATGCCGGAAGTGGATGAGATAATCGAGTCCCCGTTCCGGCACGGGGAGTTGAAACTGCTGGCGCGCTATCGGCTGGGACGGCAACTGGCCGGTCGGTTTGATCGTGCCATCGTGCTGCCCAATTCTTTCAAGTCAGCACTGCTGCCACGCTTTGCCGGCATACCGCGGCGCACCGGCTGGCGTGGCGAGTTTCGGAATCTGCTGCTCAGTGATTGTCGGAAACTGGACCCGCAGCAATTTCCACTGATGGTCCAGCGATTCGTCGCGCTTGGCGTTGACCAGCCGGACCCGCTACCCGCTTATCAGCGGCCGGCGCTGCAGGTGAACCGGGATCAGGCCCTGTGCAGTGCTGCTGAGCTCGGCCTGAATTACAGCGGCAGAATTCTGGCCCTGTGCCCCGGAGCCGAGTTCGGAGAGGCCAAACAGTGGCCGCTTGCCCACTACGCCGGGCTATGCGAGCTGGCGGCCGCCGACGACTGGCAATTCTGGGTAATGGGATCCGTCAATGATCGCCAGGCGGCGCAGGAACTGCTGTCACAGCTGCGTCCCGAGACCTGCAATCGGGTCCGGGATCTCACCGGTTCCACCAGTCTTGGTCAGGCTATCGACCTGCTGTCGCTGGCTACTGCGGCGGTGACCAACGATTCCGGTCTGATGCATATCGGGGCAGCGGTCGGCTGTCCGCTCATCACCCTGTTCGGGTCGACATCGCCGGACTTTACACCTCCATTGACAGACAGGGTAAAATCTCTGTCAATCGACCTGGCATGCCGGCCCTGTTTCAAAAGGCGTTGTCCGCTGGGCCATAAACGCTGTCTCACAGATATCATGCCAGAGCGGGTCTACGAGAGTCTCCAGGAGCTGCTACCGTCTTGAGAGTCCGGAGTTAACAGGTTGCGAGTTCTGATAGTCAAGGTATCCTCTCTCGGCGATATCATCCATACCCTACCCGCGGTTACCGACGCCAGTCGGGCCAATCGCAACCTGGTTTTCGACTGGGCCGTTGAGGAAGCCTTTACCGAGGTTCCCGGCTGGCACCCGGCAGTGGAAAATGTCATTCCCGTGGGTATCAGGCGCTGGCGGGGACACTGGCTCAAGAGCTGGTTTAAAGGCGAAATCGCAACTTTCCGCGAGGACCTGCAGAAGGTCCATTACGACCTGGTCATCGACGCCCAGGGATTGATCAAGAGCGGCATTGTCAGCCGGATGTCCAAGGGTATTACCGTAGGGCTGAGCAAGAAGACTATTCGCGAACCGCTGGCCACCCTTTTTTATAACAAGGTTTACTCAGTCCCCTGGACCGAACACGCAGTGGAACGGGTCCGGGAACTGTTTTCCCGTGCCCTGCATTACAAGTACGACCCGGACCAGGTGGACTACGGTATCGACTTTCAGCGCCTCGGGCTGACTGCGGGTGAGGCGGCTGAAAAACAGCTGGTATTTCTCCACGGCACGACCTGGAAAACCAAGAACTGGCCGGAGAATTACTGGCGCGAGCTGGCCGGTATTGCAACACAGGCCGGTTACCGGGTACTGCTGCCCTGGGGTGATGAGTCGGAACGCCTGCGGGCGGAAAGAATCGCCACCGACAACCCGGAGGTTGAAATTCTGCCGCGTCAGTCATTGACCGGTCTGGCCAGGCACATAGCCCGTTCCAGTGGCGTGATAGCAGTCGATACCGGACTTGGACACCTGGCCGCCGCCCTGTCGATACCAACCCTGTCATTATACGGGCCCACCGATCCGGGATTGTCGGGGACCTACGGCAGCGGTCAGCATCACCTGCGTTCCAATCTCAACTGTTCTCCCTGCCTCAAGCGGGAGTGTGCCTATACAGGGCCAGGTGTCACAGATGAGTACAAGGGTGATTCCTTCCTGGTGTTTCCGCCCTGCTTCTCAACCTTGCGACCAGAAACCGTGTGGCATAATTTCAATCAGTTGATTGCCAACCCGGTTGCCACCTCATGAAGGTTGGATTTCTTATTTATTCCTACTTTCCCTATGGGGGCCAGCAACGGGACTTTTATCGAATTGTCAGAGAGTGTGTAGCCAGGGGTCACCAGGTTGTGGTTTACACACTGAAATGGCAGGGTGAACCCCCGGCTGACATCGAGGTCCGTTTCGTGCCGGTCACCTCCTGGTGGCGTCTGCGGCTCTACCGGCGGTTCACGCGCTGGGTACTCGATGCCCTGCACCGGGAACCCTGCGATCTGGTGATCGGTTTCAACAAGATGCCGGGTCTGGACGTCTATTTTGCTGCCGACCCGTGCTTTGCCGACAAGGCCGAACATCAGCGCGGTGCCTACTATCGCTACACACCCCGCTATCGCCATTTCATGGCTTATGAGGAAGCGGTATTCGGACCCCACAGCCGGACCCGGGTACTGCTGCTGTCGCGCCTGCAACAGCAAAGCTACGAACACTATTATCCGGACAGTGGCCCGCGACTTCACCTGGTGCCTCCCGGCATCGACCCGAATCGCAAACCGACTGACGCGGCTCCGGTGATCAGGCGCCAGTTTCGTCATGAATTCGATCTGGAGTCGGATCACTTGCTGGTGCTGCAGGTTGGTTCCGGGTTCAAGGTAAAGGGGGTGGACAGAGCGCTGCGGGCAATCGCATCGTTACCCGAGCGGTTGCGGCAGCGGGTGACCTACCTGCTGGTGGGCCAGGACCGGCCCGACCGTTACCTGAGCCTGGCAAAAAAGCTGGGCATAGCAGATCGTTTTCGGGTGTTGCCCGGGCGCGACGATATACCACGGTTCCTGCTCGGGGCCGATCTGCTGCTGCACCCGGCCTACAGCGAAAGTGCCGGCTATGTTCTGCTGGAAGCAACCATCGTGGGCTTGCCGGTCCTGACCACGGAAACCTGTGGTTACGCCAGCCACATCAGGGCCGCCGGCTCGGGGCTGGTCTGCTCCGAACCCTTTCAGCAGGCGGAACTGAACAGGAATCTGGAGCATATGCTGACGGCACCTGAGCGAAGCGTCTGGCAGCAGCAGGGAATCGACTATGGCAGGCGGGAAAATCTTTATGCCATGCCAGGTGCTGCCACGGATTACCTTGAGCAGTTTGCCAGGGCAGCGGTCGGCTGATGCTGTACCTGGATGAACAACTGACCCGGGCCTGGCAGGGACAGGATCCCTTTGCGTTGGTGTCCAGCCTGGACGGACAGGTCTACCGGCAGGTCAAGGGCCGTCGGACCCTGCGCTTTGTTCTGCACAACCGGGGCTATTTTCTCAAGCTCCATCTGGGCGTGGGCTGGCGTGAAATTTTCAAAAACCTGCTGCAGCTGCGGCTGCCGGTAATCGGCGCCACCAATGAATGGCGGGCTATCCGGCGTCTGCACGAACTGGGTATCGATACCCTGACCCTGGCTGGCTACGGGAGGCGGGGCTGGAATCCCGCCAGCCTGCAGTCGTTCCTGATCACCCGGGAACTGCAGGACACGATGGATCTGGAAGCCTACTGTGCCGACTGGAACCACCAGCCACCTGCGTTCACGGTAAAGAAAGCACTGATAGAGCAGGTGGCGACTATCAGTCGCCGGATGCATGCGGCCGGCATCTGCCATCGGGACTATTATCTTTGCCACTTCCATCTGCATGTCGAACCCACACCGGCTGCCAGCGGTGCGCCACCGGACCTGTTCCTCATCGATCTGCACCGGGCCCTGTTCGGCAAGGGAAGGAATTCCCGCTGGGTCAAAAAGGACATCGCCGGATTGCTTTTTTCAAGCATGGAAATTGGGCTGACACGACGTGATCGGTTACGATTCGCTCGTGTTTATCGAAATTCAAGCCTCAGGGAGACACTGGCTCACGATCGCAGGTTCTGGCGCGACGTGCTGCACCGGGGCGAGGCACTTTATAAGAAGCTGGGAAATCCCCGTCGAACTGATCAATGAGTCTGGCAATTCATAACCGCCTGGTCGGCCTGGGCCACAATGTCAGAGTGCCGCTCGCGGTGTCCGTCATACCCCCGGAGCCGGACCTGACCGCTGCCGGGAGTTTCCTGCAACTCACGGTGACGCAGATCCTGCGACTGTTACCGGGCAAGCGCCTGGTGGGCCTGACCGAGTGGCAGCAGGCACCGGCCATCATCAAACTTTTCTATCACGAACGGCGCTGGTCCCGGCATCTGCAACGGGAGCAGGCCGGCTTTGAAATGGCCAGAAAATACGGGTTGCCGGTGCCCAGGGTCCTGGCCAGTGGCAGGATAGCCAACCAGAATGGCGGTTACCTGATCATCGAATACCTGTCAGATGGGGTCGGGCTGGATACCCTGGTCGAACTCCACAATACCCGGCTCGACGTGGCCATTCGCCAGGCCCTGTCCCTGATCGCCTGCTGTCATCGCCAGGGTCTGTGGCAGCAGGATATCCACCTGGGAAACTTCATGGCACTGGATGGGACCATGTACCTGCTGGACAGTGCCGAGCTGAAATCGGAAAACCCCGGCATGGTACTTTCCGATGCCCAACGCATCGCCAATCTGGCCTTGTTTTTCGCACAGTTTTCCGTCTATCGTGATTCCCGGGTCGGGCAGCTGATGGAAACTTATAACAGCGAGTTGGCCGGTGACGCTGCCAGCGGTGACCTGACCCTGTTGCTGGCCCTGATCCGCCAGGCCCGTGAGCGCAGGCTGGATAAGTACCAATCAAAGCTGTTCCGCACGACCAGTGCCTTCCACATGGAGCAGTCCGCCGGTCAGCGCTTGCTCTGTGACCGCAAAATAATGACTGACGAGTTTTTCAGTTTCGTCCGTAATCCGGACCTGTTCCTGGCGCAGGGTACCCTGTTGAAGGGTGGCAATACCACCACCGTGGGACTGGTAACACTGGGTGGCACAGACTACGTTTTAAAGCGTTACAATATAAAAAGCACTCTGCACGGATTGCGCAAGATGTTCCGTGCCAGTCGTGCCTCCCGGTCCTGGCGATCCGGGCTGGTGCTGGAGATGCTCGGAGTCACCACGGCCCGCCCCCTGATGATGCTGGAACGACGGCAGGCCTGGTTTCTGCGTCGGGAATCGTACATTCTGTATGAACTGGTAAAGGGAGCCACGGTCCCTGAAGTGCTGGGCTCGGATCATCTTGAGGCGGCAACGAGGGATCGCATTTTCGAAAGTTTCAAACAGTTCCTGGAGGTACTGCGGCGCTACATGATTTCCCACGGTGATCTGAAGGCCAGTAATTTTATATTTGCCAATGACGAGCTGGTCCTGCTCGATCTTGATGCGACCACCCGCCATGCCCTGAGGCTGACCTTCCGGCGCGCTTTCAGGAAGGATCTGGAACGCTTCTTAAGGAATTTTTCCGAGGGCTCAGGGATGCAGGCGATGCAGGGGCAGGCCAGGGATCTGGTGAGGTCATTGAATGTCTGAGAAACCGCTGATTACACTTGGATTGACCGGTACCGTGGGTCACGACCCCGCCGCAGCACTGTTTATCGATGGCGAGCTGGTGGCCGCCGTCGAGGAGGAACGGCTGATCCGGCGCAAGCATGCCAAGGATGAAATGCCCTATCATTCGGCCCGTTACTGTCTTCAGTCGGCCTCCATCAATCCCATGGACGTGGATATCGTGGCCATACCCAATGCGCCGATCAGCCTGTTGAGTCCGGCCCGCTGGCACTATGCCCGCCGTCACTGGTACGCCCCCGACCGGGCCCTGGACAGCCTGTTTAACGGCAATCGCCGTTACCGCCGCTACGTCAAGCAGGTCAGGCACCTGCTGGAGCAGCTGCATATCCCCTGGAAAAAGATCAAGTTCGTTCCGGTGGAACACCAGCTTGCGCATGCCAGCAGTGTCTATCACCTCAGTGGTTACCAGGGCAGGACAGCGATACTGACCATCGATTCCCGCGGCGAGTACGCCACTATCCTGCTGGCCGAAGGGCAGGATGGCAGAATCAGAAAGCTCAGGGAATTCTATGACCCGGATTCGCTCAGCGGCATGTACGGGGCGATAACGGACTATCTGGGTTTCGAGATCCTCGACGGGGAATTCAAGGTGATGGGGATGGCGCCGTTCGGGGATCCTGATCGCTATGATCTGTCCTTTCTGGCTCATTTCACCGGTAAGAATTTCAAAGTGGACAACCGACTGATCAGTACGGTGGGTTTCCGTCGCTACAAGGCCAAATCCCGGGGTCACTTCTTTAGCCGCAAACTGATCGATAAACTGGGCCCCCGCCGTGAAGGCGCTCTGGTTGACGACCCCTATGTGCATTATGCGGCGTCTATCCAGAGATACTATGAACACGTCGCTACCGGCCTGGTGATCAATTATCTTTATCCGGCACTCAAGGATACCGGGCAGCTGGTATTCGCCGGTACTGGCTCGATGAATATCAAGCTCAATCATCGCTTGCAGGAACTGCCTTCTGTAAAGCACTTTTTTGTCCATCCCGCAGCCGGAGATTCAGGTAGCGCCATCGGCGCAGCAAGCTACGCGGTAGCCAGGGAGGGAGTACCGATCAAACCCCTGCGCCATGTGTTCCTTGGCCCACGCTTTACCAAGGCCCAGTGCATCAGTGCCTGTCGCAATCACCGGGAGAAACCGCAGTGGGAAGAGCTGGAAAATGCTCCCAGGAAGGCTGCCGAACTGCTCAATCAGGGACACCTGGTGGCCTGGTTCCAGGGACACATGGAATTCGGGCCGCGCGCACTCGGTAATCGCAGCATCCTGGGCAATCCCTGCCAGCCGGGAGTGGCCGACCTGTTGAACAGCACCATCAAATTCCGGGAGCGCTGGCGACCCTTCTCGCCCAGCCTGTTGGACAGCTTTGCTCCCGAGTTTCTGGAGCAGGGCTGGGAGCACGGTTTCATGTGTATCAGTCAGGAGGTCCGCGAGCGCTGGCATGAGCAATTTGCCGCAGTCGTTTACAAGGATGGAACAACCCGCCCTCACGTGGTGACCCACGAAGCCAATCCTCGCTTTTATCAGTTGCTGAAGACCATGGAGGAATTGACCGGAGTCGGCATGGTCATCAACGTCGCCCTGAACCGGCCCGGGGAGGCGCTGGTCTGTTCTCCCGAAGACGCGGTCAACCTGTTCGAGGGCTCGGAACTGGAATACATGATCATGGAAGACATCCTGGTCACCAAGCGTGAAGAACCGGACAGCTGGTAGGCCGTTGATGATAAGACGGCGGTTCAGGACTCCCGGTCCGGCTGGCGCCGGTAAATAACCACCTGGCGGCCGGATTCCGGCCCGATACGAATCACTTCCTCCACCGCGCGCCGCATCCCTGCGCTGTCGAACAGCCCCATCGTGGAGGTGTCTTCTTCGAATGCGATCAGGCTGCCGGGCGGCACGTGCAGGATATCCGCTTCGGTAAGCAGTATCGGAATCAGGTCGTAGTCTTCACTGCGTTCACTGTAATAGGCGACGGTACGATTGTTGGTGAGCAGGGTGATGCCCGGGTTGCTGTTGGCGGCTATCCACTCCCCGGCGTCCTGCAGGTAGTGTTTATCCTCCCCGAACGAATAATAAGCATCTACCGCACAGTAGCTGAGCAGTAATCCGACCAGCCAGCTGTTACTTCGGCCGCGGCCGGCTTCCACTGCGCTCTGGCGCAGCCTGGCCAACACCAGGGGAACATAGACCACGCACACCAGGCACATCAGCATCACGTAGCGGCTGGACAGAAACCGCGTGGTGATCAGAAAAGCCATGGCGATCAAGGTGTTGATTGCAATCACCATAATCAGCGGCGCCAGTTGCCAGCGGGGAACCGGCTTTATCCTGCGTACCAGGCCGGCCAGTAACGCCAGCAGCATGGGCCCGCCTATTCCCTTGAGGAAGAACGCCAGCAGAATCGCCACCAGACCGGCAAACATGAACACCGGCAGGTAATCGCTGGTGAAGTTGGCCGCATAATCGCCAAAGATGGCGCGACCCAGTTCCGCGGTGCGCTGGTCGGCAGGGAAAAATGTTTCCCTTGCAAACGGCAGATACACAGACAGCTGCTCTACAAACAGGGCCGGCAGGTTAAGGCCGGCCGCAAAACCCAGTCCCACCAGTAACAGCAGGATGCCTGCCGAGCTGGCCATGAACAGGCCGGTCAGGCGGCAGCGCCCGGCCAGGTCGATGCGGGAATCGGCCAGCAGTGAAACCGGGATCAGGAACAGATAAACCAGTGCCTCGGCGCGGAACCCTGCGGCCAGCAGAAAAGCGAGTGCGAAGGCGGCAGCGTTCGCCCGCTGCCGGCTTCGGACAAAACGCAGATACTGCCACAGTCCGAACAGCGACAGTGCCCAGAATGCGCCGTCACGAATAATGATCAGCCGATTCTCGTTGAGCTGCGGATAGACCAGCACGGTTATTGCAGCCAGCACCAGAGTGGTCCTGGAAGCGTCGATTTCCGCAACCAGGCTGATGAAGGAATAGACCAGCAGTGCATAAAAAAGTGCGTTCACCGCTACTGCCGAAAGGAACGGATCCAGCGGCGTCAAACCCTGAACCAGGGCGATGAGAACCGGGTAGGTCGCCCATGGATAGTGGCTGTAGGCAGCGGCCAGTCCCTCATCCCTGAATATTTCGACGGTGCGGATGTAGGTAAAGGCATCCTCATTGGGCAGCCAGCCCATCAGCACCATCAGCGCGGACAGCAGCAGGCTGACTCCCACGGCGGTGCTGCGAATATCCAGTGAGCGCCAGTTATAACTTTTATGTGTCATTGCTGCCTGAATTTCTGCGGGTAGGGGCTGGCGAACTTGCCTGCTGCCTGGGTTTTGAAGCGTTTGTGCAGCCACAGGTATTGCTCCGGGTGCCTGCGGATGGCCTGTTCGATAATCTGGTTGATTCTAGCCGCATCGGCTTCCTCGTCGCCACTGGGATAATCTTCCAGCGGCTGGCTGAACTCCAGGTGATAGCCGGAATTGTCAGCCAGCCGATAGTGGGAAAAGAACACTACAGCCGAATCGTTGATCCGGGCGAAGCGGGCGGTCGCGGTGATGGTGGCCGCCTGAACGCCGAAGAAAGGAACGAACACCGAGTGTCTGAGACCGTAGTCCTGATCGGGTGCATACCAGAGGATATGACCCTGTTGCAGGCTCCTGTAGGCATCCCGGACATTTTCCCGCTCAATCACGGCGGGATAGAAACGTTTGCGGCTATTGGACATAACCGCTTCGAACAAGGGATTGTTGTGCTTGCGGTAGGTGACATCCATTTTTTCGAACAGGCTGAGCAGAGCGCCGGCAAACTCCAGGGTGGTAAAGTGGGCGCACACCAGCAGAACCCCCCGGCCTTCAGCCCGGGCCTGACGCAGGTTTTCCAGTCCACTCAGGGTAACCCGGTCGCGAAAATCTCCCGGATTGCGGCACCAGGACATGGCCGCTTCCATCACCCCGATGCCATTGGAAAGGAAGGTGCGACGCAGCAGCCCGTGCCGCTCGGATTCCGAAAGCTCCGGGAAACACAGCTGCAGGTTGATCCGGCAGATTTCCCGCCGCTCCCTGGCAAACAGATAACTCAGATAACCGATTGCCTTGCCCAGCTGAATCTGCAGTGGAAAGGGCAGGTGGGCCAGTAACCAGAGAGTCCACAGACCCAGCCAGGTGGGCCAGTACCTTGGTGCATAAAACCGGGAGAGAGGGGTTCTGTCAGAGCTTGTGGAACTCACCTGGAGATCATTTCTTATCGGGGGTCGGCTTCAGCCACAACTTTCAGGATGGCGCATTGTAGCAAACCACCAGACCCTGCCTACCCTGTCGTTGATCGGGAAAAATGCGAGGGAATGAGACATAATTACCCACTTTAGTTACATTTAGCGAGTAAAAATGAATTACATATCCCACAATCTGCCATTTAAGGAGGGAAATTGGCTCACCTGGCGCAATCTACAATGAAACTGCCCTGTGCTATGATCCCAACGCTTCATCGGCTGCACCGTTGTACAAGAGGGGAACATTCCTGGTTATGAAGTTCGAAATTCCACCGTTTCAACAGGCCCGCATTCTGGTAGTTGGTGACGTGATGCTGGACCGCTACTGGCACGGCCGGGCAACCCGGGTTTCCCCGGAAGCACCGGTACCGGTAGTGCAGGTAGGCAGTGAGGAAGGGCGTCCCGGCGGTGCCGGTAACGTGGCCCTGAACCTCGCTGCCCTGGGCAGTGCCGCGTCCCTGATCGGGGTGATCGGTGCCGATCCCAATGGTGAAGATCTGCGTTCACGCCTCAGCGCCGCCGGCGTCTACTGCGATTTTCTGGTTTCGCCGTCGAAGCCCACTATCACCAAACTGCGCATAATCAGTCAGCACCAGCAGCTGATCCGGCTGGACTTTGAGGAACCTCACGATGCGGCTGATCTCAACGGCCTGCAGGCCAAGGTGGAAAGCCTGCTGCACGGAGCCCAGGCCCTGGTTCTTTCCGACTACGGCAAAGGTGTGCTGACCGACAACGTGGCCGGGCTGATCCGGATGGGACGCCAGCAGGGAATACCGGTGATCGTCGACCCCAAGGGAACCGAATTTGAGAAATACCGGGATGCCACCCTGATTACCCCGAACCTGGCGGAATTCGAAGCCGTGGTAGGTGCCTGCCCCAACGAGGACAGCCTGGTGGAAAAAGGTCAGGCCCTGCTCAAGTCTCTAAACCTGGAGGCACTGCTCATCACAAGGGGCGAACATGGTATGACTCTGCTGCGGCCCGATGCGCCGGAACTGCATCTGCCGGCACGGGCACAGGAAGTGTTCGATGTCACCGGCGCCGGCGACACGGTGATTTCGGTGCTGGCCGCCTCGCTGGCGGCCGGAGAGTCGCTGCCGGAAGCCACGGCGCTGGCCAACCTGGCCGCCGGACTGGTGGTGGGTAAACTGGGTACCGCCGCCATCAGTGGGCCGGAACTGCGTCGCGCCAAATTGCGCGAACACGGTACCGGTCGGGGCGTGATGACATCCGATCAGCTGCTGGTAGCCATTCAGGATGCCCGGGCCCACGGGGAAAGTATCGTCTTTACCAATGGCTGCTTCGATATCATCCACGCCGGACATGTGGGTTACCTCACCGAGGCACGCAAGCTGGGTGACCGGCTGATCGTGGCCGTCAACGACGATGAATCGGTGCGCAAGCTTAAGGGAGCGGGACGCCCCATCAATCCACTGGAACGGCGCATGGCAGTGCTGGCCGGACTGGAGGCGGTGGACTGGGTGGTATCCTTTGCAGAAGACACCCCGGAACCGTTACTGGAGCGATTCCAGCCGGAGGTCCTGGTTAAAGGCGGTGACTATGGCATCGACCAGGTGGTGGGCGGTAACTTCGTGAAAAGTTACGGGGGCAGGGTGGAGGTGCTTGAATTTCTGGACGATTGTTCTACTTCTGCCATCGTGGAAAAATTACAGGATCGCGGCATCTGAGCGGTCTTGTCTGATTACCCGGTTCACACTGGCTACGTTGTGGGCCAGGTGATCAGTACTGATGGTGCCGACGATAACACTGCTGACCCCGGATTGCGCAAAAATGAATTCCAGGCTGGATTCCACCGGATCCCGGTTTGATTGATCCATCTGGTTCACTTGATCCAGGTGGCCGCTCAGCAGTCCCTTTTTTATCAACACACCCTTGTGCAGTTCCGCGGCCTGCTCTATTACCGGCTTATCATCCTGTGCCAACGGGTTATAGGTGACCATCACCAGGTCGGTGAGTTCGACAGCCCGCAATCCTCCGGCCACAGTTTTTGTCGACATGCCAATGGCCCTGATCAACCCTGCCTGTTGCAGCCTTTGCAGTGCTTCAAGGCAATCGCCCTGCTCCAACAGTTCCAGATCGTTGCCGTCGGAGTGAATCAGTACGATGTCCAGGTAATCGGTTCGCAGTCGTTGCAGGCTCCGTTCCACACTTGCTCTGACCTGGCGCCCGGAAAAGTCGAAACTTGATTGGCCGTTCCTGAATTCTTCTCCCACCTTGCTGCAGAGTATCCACTCACCCCGGTTCTCAAGCAATCGGCCCAGTCTTTCTTCGCTGCTGCCATAGGCCGGCGCGGTATCGAGAAGATTGATGCCAAGATCCTGCGCCACGGCGAGCAGTGACCTGACTGACTGATCGTCGGGAAGCGTGAAACCGGCCGGGTACCTGACCCCCTGGTTGCGACCGATTTTGACTGTGCCCAGGCCGAGACAGGAGACCAGCAGGCCGGTTTGGCCCAGCAGGCGTTTTGGGAATGTCGTTTCCGGGTCAGGCAAAACTGGTCTCCCAGGGGGGGCTGGCGACAGTGGCAGAGTTCAGCACGGCGGCAGCCACAGCCGGATCAAACTGCAGCGCAGGAAGAATGCCCTGTTTCGTCAGTTCCGCCAGGATCCCGTCGGCCAGAGCCGGACTCAGGGTGAACTTGGTCGGCCAGGCAATCAGAAAATCTCCCGAAGCTTTGAGGAAAACCGAATCAGGGCGATGACGGCCCGGCTCGCGGCCCTCGGCGCGGTTAATGCGCAGGCAGGCCCAGCTGGCACCGTCAAGGTCGACCCAGGGAAACAACTCCTGCAGCAGCTGTCGGGCACTGGCAATCTGCTCGCTGTCATTTCTGCCGGTACCGATCTCGGCCAATTCGCCGCCGAGGTACCAGGCCACGTCGCCATTCCGGCAGGGATGGCTGGTCAGCGTCAGGCGCGGGGTCAGGGAAAAGCTGTCGCCGATACAGTGCAGAAACAGCTTCGGCAGGTTCGGTTTTCTGAGCATTACCATGTTCAGTGGCCGGGTCTGCATCTGTGGTCCGGCCAGTTCCACCTGCTTCAGTAGCGCGGCGTTGCCTTCGCCGGCAGCCAGGATAATCCGCTGGGTCTTCGCGACCAGGGAGCCATTGACGCTACCAATGCGCAAGTGACGGTAGCCGTCCGCCCCGGCGGGCTGAATTTCCAGCCGGGTCGGTGTGTACCGGTAGATGCATTGTCGATGATGGGACGCCAGGGTATCGAGCAAGGAAAACGTATCGATTACGAAATCGGGTAATTCATAAAGTGACCCCTGACCCTTGGCTTCGCGCAGGGGAATCGGAAAATCAGCTTCGTCCACCACGTCGACTTTTCCGCGTAGAGTTCTGCTGCCGAGAAAGGCTTTCAGACGGGAACGGAAGCTGCCCTCCGACCACATGTAATAGCGATCGGAAAGGACCCGGCAACCGGACAGATTCACCGGATCGTTACCGGCCAGGCACCGTCGCCAGCGGGCCGGCATGCCGGCAATGGCGGTTGCCGCGCCTGACAGCGAACCGTCGAGGGCGTACTTGAGCCCACCGTGAATGATGCCCTGGGACGCAATTGACTGGCCGTTGCCAAGACTTTCAGCTTCCAGCAGTAATACCGAGTAGCCCTGGCTGTGCAACTGGTTGAGAATCCACAGTCCGGCGATACCACCACCGAAGATCACGATATCGGTGGAGATCTCGGTGGCAGGGGAATGGGTATCGGTCATCGACTGGTCAGGTGGTCTGGCGTGGCGGCAGAAAAGGGTGTTTAAAACTGGGCTTGGAAACTGGTACTCAAACCAAGGGAACCTTGCGCAAGTATACCGACCTGCGCGAGTATTCCCAACTCGCATCCGGCGCCCGGAAGAAACCTGCTCACAATGTCCCGCATCGCTTACAGCCTGCTGTTCTACCTGCTGACCCCGCTGATCCTGGTGCGGCTGTTGCTACGCTCCCGTCAGGCCCCGGCCTATCGGAACCGCTGGAGTGAACGATTCGGCCGCTTCCGGGTCCCGGCTGACTGGCAATCCAGTCCCGGTGCAATCTGGGTTCACGCCGTGTCGGTGGGTGAGACCATGGCGGCCGCGCCGCTGATCAGGCTGCTGCTGGGTCGTTACCCTGATCGCAGGCTGGTGGTAACGACCATGACGCCAACCGGCTCTGAACGGGTCAGGGCTCTGTTTGGTGACTCGGTATTTCATGTCTACCTGCCCTATGATCTGCCGGGTGCCATGGCCCGGCTGTTGGGTAAACTCA
Organism: Pseudomonadales bacterium; assembly: GCA_024234395.1. Classification (GTDB taxonomy): domain Bacteria; phylum Pseudomonadota; class Gammaproteobacteria; order Pseudomonadales; family Pseudohongiellaceae; genus NORP240. The sequence goes on along the minus strand of JACKOH010000002.1, from coordinate 532,061 downwards.
ATCCCGCCCTGCTGATTATCATGGAAACCGAGCTGTGGCCGAACCTGCTGCATCAATGTCGCCGCGCTGGATGCCGTACCATGGTCGTGAACGCACGTCTGTCCGGCAAGTCGGCGAGAGGGTACCGACGCCTGGGTCCACTGACGCGCGGGATGCTCGGTGAAATCGATCTCATCGCTGCCCAGGCCGCTCCCGATCGCGAACGATTTATGGCGTTAGGTGCCGCACCGGACCGGGTCGAAGTGGTGGGATCCCTGAAGTTCGATATCATGCCGCCACCGGCTGCCGATCTGCCACCATTTTTCGCCGCGCTGGTGCTGCTGCAAAGACCGATTCTGGTAGCGGGAAGTACCAGAGAGGGGGAGGAGGAAAAAGTGTTGCTGGCATTCCGCCAGTGCCTGGCTGCACTCCCGCAGTTGTTGCTGGTGCTGGTTCCCAGGCACCCGGAGCGGTTTGACAGTGTCGCCAGGCTCTGTAAAGAGCAGGGATTTAACCTGGTACGCCGCAGCCGGGACGAGAGCTGCGACGAAACCACCCAGGTCCTGCTGGGGGATTCCATGGGCGAGATGTGGAATTACTATGCAGTGGGTGACCTGGCTTTTGTAGGGGGCAGCCTGGTCGATACCGGCTGTCACAATGTCCTGGAACCGGCCGCACTGGGGATTCCGGTGCTGATCGGTCCATCCCGATTCAACTTTGAAACCATCAGCCGCCAGTTGCAGGAATCCGGTGCCCTGGTGATTGTGGCGGATGCCGATGAACTGGCCCGACAGGTACTGCAACTGCTTGATGAGCCTCTCCGGCGGCAGGAGATGGGGACGGCAGGGCGGCGCCTGGTCGAATCCAACCGTGGCTGCCTGCAACGTCTGGCGGAACGGATCGACGCACAGCTCACGGCTTCCTGAACAGAGTAGAAATTACTGTCTGGAAAGGTTTTCCACGCCGTCAGCCGTGACCCTGACATTGTCCTCGATCCGGATCCCGCCCAGTGAACTCAGCGCGTCGATGAGCGGCCAGTTCAGATGTTGGCCCTGCATCGTGTTACGGGCCGGTTCCAGCAGCATCGGAATAAAATAAAAGCCCGGCTCAATGGTGAAAACCATGTCCTCGGTCAGCGTACGGGTGTTTCTCAAAAAGGGAGAATCTTCCGGCGCCGGCCTGAGACTGCCATCCGCGGCGGCCAGGTGACCACCCACGTCATGAACCTGCAGCCCCAGCAGGTGACCGACACCGTGGGGCATGAACAGTCCGGCCAGTTTAAGTGCCATGGCTGTATCGACCTGACAGGTTATCAACTCCAGGGTGATTGCCAGTTCGGTAATCTGCTGCAGCGCGGAGTGGTGAATGTCCAGGTAGGAAATTCCGGGTCTTACCTGTGCCACCAGGCGTTGCTGGATTGCTTCCATTCCCCGCAGCAGTGACTCGAAGCAGATGTCGATTCCCGGCCGGGCCGTGGTACGGGTAATGTCCGAGCAGTAGTTGTTGATCCTGGTCCCTGCATCAATCAGTAATACCTGGCTCTTTTTATCAGGATATCGTTGGTGGCGTTTATGCTGGTAATGAAGAATGGCGGCTTTTGCGTCTATCGCCACAATGCTGGTGTAGGGGCATTGGGGCTCCGTAATTTCGCAGCCACCCAGATAGGCCATGTGAATGTCGTATTCACTGCCGCCCTCGAGAAAGCAGGATCGTGCCGCGGCATGACCTTTCAGAGCCAGGCGGTTGGCGTTACCAATCTGCGCGATCTCATAAGCGGTTTTACTGGCTCGCCAGTAGTCCAGGTAATGCAACAGCGCCGGTGGATTGACCAGCCGTTCGGGAATGCCCAGCCCGGCGGCCAGGCTACGCTGTTCTCCCAGGAATGCCAGCCGCTCCGGAGCGGGCAGATGGGCAGCGAATTCCGCAGAACTGCGTAACGTCACGATGTCAAATGCCCCGGCCCACCAGTCCGCAATAGCGATTTCCTGGTCGTACCAGAAATCCGCAGCAACCACCTGCAGATAGACCGGTCGCCGGCCCGGACGGATCAATACTGCCTGCTGAGGACGATCCACCGGCAGCCACTGGCAGAAATGTCCGAAGGCCCTGAATGGCGGGGCCTGATCGTCTGCGTAGTAGCTTTCTTCCCGGCCACTGTGAATCAGGACGCCATCGGCATCCGCCAGCCGGGCCAGGGCCTGTTCGTAGCGCTTCAGTAAGCTGGTGATATGATCGGCGAATAATTCTTTCATGGCATAGGGAACCTCTGACTTGAGGTTTCTTAACTATAGCAGGAGGCCGGTAGCGCGATAACAACTGATTATTGTCTATTGATCGAAAACCCCGGATCAGAGACCATTTACGACCTGGCCCGCGTTGCGGATTCCAGGAAGTTTCGCGTCGTTTCAGCGGGACAGATTCAGGTTGGAGTCGCCGGCACAAATGACAGGATTTTACGATCAGGATCTGGCCTATGTTCATCACGTCGGATTCGGTGATTTCGCCCGTCTGGCCGGTGAACAGGTGCTGGGAATTCTGCGCAGACAGGGAATTACCGGCGGCCTGATAATCGACATCGGCTGTGGATCCGGAATCTGGGCGGCGCGCCTGGGGCGGGCGGGTTACCGGGTACTGGGAGTGGATATCTCGCCGGCGATGCTCAACCTGGCGCGGAAACAGGCACCAGATGCACAATTCGAACTGGCCTCGGGTTATGAATATCCGTTACCCCGCTGTCAGGCGATTACCGCGCTCGGGGAATCCCTCGGTTACGGATACCGAAAGTTACCGGATACGGCATTGCTCGGTCGTTTTTTTGAAAACTCTGCCAGCTGTCTGCGGCGAGGCGGCCTGCTGATCCTCGATCTTATCGTCACTTCTGATACGCTGAGCCTGAATTCGCTGGGTGCTAAAAAAGGTCAGGACTGGGCGGTGATTTCCGAATCCACCGAGAGTGCAGGATCCGCTACACTGACCCGGGCAATTACTGTTTTTCGGGAAGTCGATGGTCATTACCGTCGCTCTGACGAGTGCCACCTGGTGCGGCTGTTTGACGCCGACCAGGTGGTGCAACTGATGGAGAAAGCCGGCTTCCGAGTGCAGGTCTCGGAAGGTTACGGGGATTTTCCCCTGGCCACCAGGCGCCTGGCGTTTATCGGCGAATTACTGGCTGAGGTACCGGATACCGCAGGTCAACTGGAGGCCTGATCAGCCAGCCCCTGAAATTGAGTTAGCGGGAGACTTGTTCCATGGTGATCGACAATGTGACCAAATCCGTCAGGCAGTTTTTTCAGTTCGAGGCGTCCGGCGGCCTGTTGCTGATCGCCGCCACGCTGCTGGCCATGCTGGCACAGAATTCACCGCTCAGTGGTTTCTACGATGCGCTTCTGCAGGTGCCGGTAGAGATCCGGGTAGGCGACTTCACTATCGACAAGCCATTACTGCTCTGGATCAACGATGGCCTGATGGCGATCTTTTTTTTCATGATCGGGCTGGAAGTCAAACGGGAATTTCTGGTCGGAGAACTGTCCGATCCGGCGCGCGTGGTACTGCCGGTGGTTGCCGCCATTGGCGGTATGTCAGTTCCGGCACTGATCTATTCCGCCATTAACTGGGGAGACCCCATCGCCATGCGCGGCTGGGCCATTCCCTCCGCCACCGATATCGCTTTTGCGCTGGGTGTTATTGCGCTGCTGGGAACCCGCGTACCCAGATCGCTGAAAATTTTCCTCATGACCCTTGCCATAGTCGATGACCTCGGGGCGATTGTGATAATCGCGGTGTTCTACACTTCCAATCTGTCTTTGCTGTCATTGGGCATCGCCGCACTGGCAGTGATCAGTCTGTATGTTCTAAATCGCCGCGGCGTCCTGGACCTTGCAGCTTACCTGCTGATCACCCTGGTGCTCTGGACTGCGGTGTTGAAGTCCGGGGTGCATGCCACCCTGGCTGGCGTTGTAGCCGCGTTTTTCATTCCTTATCGAACGCCTCCCGGCGACTCAGAGACGCTGCTGGAGCGGCTGGAGCATGACCTGCAGCCGATCGTGGTTTTCGCGATCCTGCCATTCTTCGCCTTCGTCAATACCGGAATTTCGTTCGCCAACATTTCTCTGCAGTCCTTCCTGCATCCGGTATCCCTGGGTATCGCCCTGGGCCTTTTTCTGGGCAACCAGATCGGTGTCATGGGACTGTCCTGGCTGACCGTAAAACTCGGCTTTGCCCGACTTCCCCAGGACGCCGGCTGGAAGCAGATCTATGGTGTATCGATGCTGTGTGGCATCGGCTTTACCATGAGCCTGTTTATCGGTGGTCTCGCCTTTGAACAGGGAGGGCCGGAACTGGGGGTCGACGACAGGCTAGGTATTCTGGCTGGTTCGCTGCTGTCCGGGACCCTGGGATACCTGTTGTTGAGGTTCACCAGCCGGGAGAGCCCGGCGTGATTCTTCACTATCGGTGCTGTGGTAACGACGGAATAAGCCGATGTTGTTGAAAACCCTGGACGAGGTGGGCGACATTCTTTCCCGGAGCCTGGCGCAGAACGGGCTGGTGTTGCAGGAGCGTGAAATCGCTCCGGAGTTCTTCGATCTCCGTACGCGCATAGCCGGTGAATTGTTCCAGAAAATCGTCAATTACGGCTCTCACCTCGCGATTGTGGTAACCGATCCACGACACTACGGTGCGCGTTTCAGCGAACTTGTCTATGAACACCAACGCCATCCCAACATTCGCTTTTTCGAAACACTCGACGGCGCACAGGCCTGGTTGACAGAAGTGCGTTGAAACAATTCAATGGATGCCTGCCGGCCGGACTCGGGTTGACCGGCGCAGGCAGCTAATCATGTCTTTACGCAGCCCGGAGAGGTCACCATGATCAAAACAACCACGCCTTCCATCGAAGGACGGGAAATCAGCGAGTACCTGGGCGTTGTCGTCGGTGAGGCGATACTCGGTGCCAATATCTTTAAGGACATTTTCGGTGCCGTGCGCGACATTGTCGGTGGCCGCGCCGGCGCCTACGAGGAAGAACTGGGCAATGCCCGGGATATCGCCTTCGAGGAAATGGAACAGGAAGCCCGAATGCTCGGTGCCGATGCCATCGTCGGTATAGACCTGGATTATGAGGTGATCGGTATGAAGGGCGGCATGATGATGGTGAGCGTCAGCGGGACTGCGGTAAAGACACGTCTCAGGCGGGAATAGTCCAGCGCCCCGGGGGGTCACTTGAGGACAGCCACCTTTTTAAACCAGGCTGGAAGTTTTCAGATACCGGTCTATTCTTTTTCAGAGGTTCCTTCACAGGCTGTTAGTTAAAGACACACTGACAGGCTGGCCGAAACGCCGGAATGCCGAATCACTGAAACGCAGCAATACCGGAAAACCCGAAAGCCGAAACCCGGAAAGCCGGAAAACGGAGAGCCGCAAAGCCATAAGTGTGGGGATGGGGGAACCAGTAAACCGGTGTAACGGCAACTCAGTAATATCGCGCTGCCAGAACACCCCCGTCAGACCACCTTCAGGGATGAGAATGGTGAGCAGGTCAAGACTGAGGAAAAACTGGAATCAGCCAGGGCAACCTGGTCAACCGGGCCAGCTGGACCAGCTGGACCAGGTGGACCAGGTGGACCAGGTGGAAAGAAACATCCTGCTGGATCCAGCAGGGCAGAAACGGCAATCAGGGACCGGAAAGCTCCGGCAATCCACGTCCCGTACCCGGATCTACGCCCGCAAGGATCGAACCTTTTATGTGTTTCAGGACCGCCGGCCCGGTAGCGCCTGCTTTTTTGATGACGACTGCTACCTCTTTTTCCTGAGCCGGCTCTACGGCAGCATCCGGGCCTTCCGCCTGCAACTGCACACCTACTCATTATTACCCGGTGAAATGCATCTGCTGGTCACCGCCTATTCAGAAGCCGGCCTGCTGCGCCTGCTGAAGTGTGTCAACAGCAGCTATGCCGATTGTTTTTCCAATCGCTTTGAACGTCATCGTCTGTCGCCTACCAGCCTGCCGGTCTGTCGGCGGCTAACCGGTGGCAATCTGGTTCTGGATTGTCAGAAATACATTGAGCTGGCTCCGCTGCGGGCGCGATTGGCGCAACAGCCTGGAGAGTACCCCTGGTCCGGATACACCGTGAATGCATTCGGCGGTCACGGCATCGGTCTGGTCGGACACTTTCAGTACAGAAAACTGTGCAGCGGCAGCAGGCAACCTTTTCAGAGGTATCGGGATTTCATTGCCACGCCATTCACTGTCGCTCAGCAACAATTTCTGGAACGAAGATTACGTTTCGGGTTTCCGCTGACGGAATATCCAGTCGCGGCAACGCGGCATGACAGTCCCACACCGCGGCTGGCTACTTCATAACCAGGAAGTTTTCGCCCAGAGCGCGAAGATTCGCCGGATTGTAGCGGATCGGTGTGCGGGTAGTGAAACTGTGGAAACGCTCGGCGAAATAAAAATGTTCCTGTTCCTGAAGTTTGAGTGCCGCCTTGTGGACCTTGACTGGCAGATCACAGGGTATCTGATCGCGTAGAACGTGCATTGAACGGGGCACTTCGGGAAAACCGTCGCCATGATGATGAATGTGGAAGTCGTCACGGCGCAGATCATAGTCAAAATAGCGGGCAATATGTTTCGAAAAATTGATTTCCGGCTCTCTTACCGTTTCCTGCAGGCGTGTGATCAGGTAATGCAGGGCGACATTTCCCAGATTATTTTCATGATAGGCACCACCGATATCGCCATGATTGCCAGGTAGCCAGACCTCGTCGACATTTTCCCGGTAATTCGTCAGGGTGGGAATCAGTGGTTCCCTGGACTCATCGATTGCCACCAGATGCACTGTCTGCCTGACATTCGGCGCTATGGTCAGGTCCCGGAACAGGTTGATGTTCTGGAAATTCAACGGCCTCAATTGGAACGGAATTCCGAACGCACCGACAGTGTCGATCAGCCCCAGAAAGCTCACCTCAACCGGTGCGCTGTTTTCCTGTTCGGCGGTGTAGTGGGAAAACATCCACTCCGCCTCCCCGGTGACCTTATTTTTCAGTTGCTGGTAGTGAATGTCGATCTTAGCCGGCAGGCCGTGTTCACTGAGCTTGGCCGCCAGCAGCCTGGCACTGGCGGCGCCACGGCTGTAGCCCAGAATGCAGATCTGATCCCCGGGACGGTAATGCCTGCAGATACTTGCATAGGCGTGATCGCGGATATTTCTCTCGGCAGCCCCGAAGGCACCCTGATAGTAACCGATCGATCTGATATTGTCCTCGTCACCGCCGACGCCGCGAAAATACAGCCCCAGATGCTTGGCTGTCCGTTTTTCATGCGGAATGTCGCCGCCGTGGTGGCTGCCGGACAGGGTGGAGAACATTTTGTAGATGTTGGAGACGGCACCGTCGTTGTTACGACCGTGCTCGTCATTCCAGGTGCCGTCCATGAAAATGAGCAATGCCCTGGGCCTGGGCCTGCCCTCCAGCCTGACTTCACAGGTTTCCGTTTTCTGTGGCATGGTGAGTACCTTCTCACAATGTGACCCCAATTATTGGAAATTAGTGGTCCGCTCGCAACTGCTAAATCAAACAACCCGTGATCAGTCATGGAATTGTTCAATAATTAACAGCCTGTTGATCAAGGCGGGCTTGACCGGCGGTTACCTGACGGTCACCCAGAGAGTGAATAATAGCGGCAGCCCGGCACTGACTGTGATATCGGGCCGGGAGTGTCCGTTACTGGTAGTCTTCCAGGGCCGGGCAGGCACAGAACAGATTGCGGTCGCCGTAGACATTGTCGATGCGATTTACACTTGGCCAGACCTTCCCGTCCTTCAGGTAGTCCATGGGGAATGCCGCCTCGCGTTTCGTATAAGGTCGCTTCCAGTCATCGTCGAGGATATCCGCCAGAGTGTGTGGTGCCTGCTTAAGCGGATTGTCGGCGGCATCCAGTTCTCCGCGTTCCACCCGCCGCACTTCCTCGCGGATGGAGATCATGGCGGCGATGAAGCGGTCCAGTTCAACCAGGGACTCACTTTCCGTCGGTTCGATCATCAGGGTACCGGGCACCGGGAAGGACATGGTCGGTGCATGAAAACCGTAATCCATCAGGCGCTTGGCAATATCCTCTTCGGTGATGCCGGAGGCCTGCTTGAGAGGTCGCAGGTCGATAATGCATTCGTGCGCCACCATGCCATTGCGGCCGGTGTAAAGCACCGGATAGTGATCGGCCAGCCTGGTGGCGATGTAATTGGCGTTCAATATCGCCACCTGGGTGGCTTTCAGTAATCCGGCACCACCCATCAGGGTGATGTAGGTCCAAGATATCGGCAGAATGCCGGAACTGCCCCAGGGTGCGGCGGATACCGCGGATTTGCCTTCCCGGTCGGCCAGGGGTACGACGCTATGCCCGGCCAGATGGGGTGCCAGATGTTGTTTCACACCGATGGGGCCCATGCCGGGGCCGCCGCCGCCGTGAGGAATACAGAAAGTCTTGTGCAGGTTGACGTGGGACACGTCGGCACCGATGTCCGCCGGTCTGGAGACGCCGACCTGGGCATTCAGGTTGGCGCCATCCATATACACCTGGCCACCGAGATCATGGACAATCTGACAGACCTCTCGCACCGCCTCCTCGTAGACGCCGTGGGTGGAGGGGTAGGTAATCATCAGGGCGGCCAGGGTGTCGCTGTACTCCCCGGCCTTCTGGCGCAGGTCATCCAGGTCGATATTGCCCTGCTCGTCGCAGGCTACCACTACCACGCGCATTCCGATCATTTGGGCGCTGGCCGGATTGGTGCCATGGGCGGACTGCGGAATCAGGCACACGTCACGCTGCTGCTGTCCCAGGCTGTCCAGGTATTTACGGATTGCCAACAGGCCGGCGTACTCGCCCTGGGCACCGGAATTGGGCTGCATGCTGATGGCGTCGAAGCCGGTGATTTCACGCAGCATGGTTTCCAGTTCATCGATCATCTGCTGGTAACCCTGAACCTGTTCGCGCGGAACAAACGGATGCGGTTTGCCGAATTCCGGCCAGGTGACCGGGATCATCTCGGTGGTCGCATTCAGCTTCATGGTGCATGAACCCAGCGGAATCATCGAATGAGCCAGGGAGATGTCCTTGTTTTCCAGCCGCTTGAGGTACCTGAGCATCTCGGTTTCGCTGTGGTGGGTATTGAACCAGGGGTGTTGCAGGTAGGCAGACTGTCTGACCAGCTGCGCTGGCAGACGCTGGGGCTGGTTGACCAGTTCGGCGTCCAGTTGTCCGACCGTCAAGCCGGCGGCCTTTTCTCCAAGCAGAATTTCCCACAGCTGCTGCAGTTCGGCATCGCTGGTGCACTCGTCAAGGCTGATGCTCACGCCGTTGGCGTGATACCAGAGGTTGATCCCGGCCTGCTCGGCCCGGGCTTTGACAGCATGTTGCTCATCTGCTGTCAGCTCAATGGTCAAGGTATCGAAAAACTGCTGGTGACGCAGTACCAGACCCCGCTCAGTCAGGCCCGCCGCCAGGATCGCGGCCAGGCGCTGGATGCGGCTGGCGATGCGCCTGATTCCGGCAGGACCATGGTACATGGCGAACAGTGCGGCCATAACTGCCAGCAGAACCTGCGCAGTACAGATATTGCTGTTGGCCTTTTCACGGCGGATATGCTGTTCGCGGGTCTGCAGGGCCATCCGGTAGGCACGTTTGCCCCGGCTGTCCACGGAAACACCGATAATACGGCCGGGAACCGCCCGCTTGTGCTGATCGCGGGTGGCGAAATAAGCAGCATGGGGACCCCCATAACCCATCGGTACACCGAACCGCTGACTGGTGCCCACCACCACGTCGGCGCCCATTTCTCCGGGCGGCTTCAGCAGGGCCAGACTCATCAGGTCGGCAGCCACCACGGCAATCCCCTGCTGGGTATGGAGTTGTTCAATCACCCCGCCAAGATCGCGGACTTCGCCGGTCGCGCCGGGATACTGGAAGATCGCCCCGAACAGACCTTCCTGAGGCATGCTGTCCAGGTCTCCGATTACCAGTTCAAAACCAAAGCATTCGGCCCGGGTTTTCAGCACGTCGATAGTCTGGGGAAGACACTGGTTGTCGATGAAAAAGGTATTGGCCTGCCGGCTCCTGCTCACCCGGCGCGCCAGGGCCATGGCCTCCGCGGCCGCAGTTGCCTCATCCAGTAATGACGCGTTGGCCAGTTCCATGCCGGTGAGATCAAGCACCATCTGCTGATAAGCCAGCAGGCATTCCAGTCGACCCTGGGATATTTCCGGCTGATAAGGGGTATAGGCGGTATACCAGCCCGGATTTTCCAGCACATTGCGCAGAATAACGGTGGGTGTGAAAGTGTCGTAATAGCCCAGCCCGATAAACGAGCGGGTCGGTTTGTTAAGTGCTGCCAGTTGCTTCAGTCGCGCCAACGCTTCCGCCTCGCTGATCGGACTGTTCAGTGCCAGGGGTTCGCGCAGGCGGATGCTGGCGGGAACTGCCTTCCCGATCAACTCATCCAGAGATTCCAGTTCCAGAACGCCCAGCATCGATGTAATTTCCTCGTCACTGGGACCGACGTGGCGGTGGATAAATTCGTCCCTGTTGCGCAGGGCATCCAGAGTTTCGTCACTGTTAAGGGTGCCGTCAGGCAGGGCTTTGTTCATTGAATCTCGACAGGTAGAAGCGGGCTGGCGCCAGGCCAACCATTGAGGAAAATTAAAATTGTAAAGACGTTGCCGACGAATAGCTATCAGCCAGTTGAAAAACTCTCGGCTGCGTATAAGACATGGCGGAATCTGGCGAAAAAGCGTAATTTACCGGTTGCAGATGAGCATTTGAAGGCGGAAATTATTGCCGCGTCGCGTCAGCCGAGAGCTCTTAAACAGGCTGCTATTCCTCGTCGCAGATTTCCTTGTAGGTGTCTGCGTCCAGTAACTCTTCCAGTTCCGAATCGTCATCCATTTCGATCTTGAAGAACCAGCCCTCGATATAGGGGTCACCATTGACCGTTTCCGGTGCATCCACAAGTTTTTCGTTGATCGCGATGATTTTGCCCGATACCGGTGCATAGATATCGGAAGCGGCCTTCACGGATTCCACGACCGCCACTTCGTCCCTGGCGTTGACATGGGTTTCCAGTTCCGGCAGTTCGACAAACACAATGTCGCCAAGAGCTTTCTGCGCGTGATCGCTGATGCCCACGGTGACGGTACCGTCATCCTCTACCCTGACCCATTCGTGGGAACGGGCGTATTTCAAGTCATCGGGAAACTTGCTCAATGGTCTTTCCTCGTTTGCTGTCACCGGAAGCTAAGGGGATTTATTCGAACACCTTCCTGCCGAACCTGACGAAATTGGGTTTCACAATGCGTACAGGTGTCAGGGTACCGCGCAACTCAACCTGGCAGGCAGTGCTGTTGGGCGGAATTCTAGCCAATGCGATGGAATGCTTCAATGTGGGGGAAAAACTTCCGCTGGTAATAACCCCTTCCCCGGTATCGGTAATCACCCTCTGACCTTCCCGCAGCACACCGCGGGACTCGAGTACCAGTCCGGTCAGAATCGGATACTGCTGCTGGTCGGCCAGTTCGCGGTGTGCGGCGATCGCTGCCCTGCCGATGAAATCCCGGTCCTCCGGTTCCCAGGCGATAGTCTGAGCCATATTGGCTGCCAGGGGGGAGATGGATTCGTCCATGTCATGACCATACAGATTCATTCCCGCTTCCAGCCGCAGCGTATCGCGGGCACCCAGCCCCACCGGTTTGACGCCAACCCCCAGCAGCCGGTCCCACAAACCCGGAGCTTCCGTTGCAGGAAAGATCAGTTCCAGCCCCTTTTCGCCGGTGTAACCGGTCCTGGCGATCAGCCAGTCACCGGGCAGCTCAACGCCACGGAAATTTCCCAGAGCACGAACCCGGTCTGTCCATTCGGCGGGAATCACGGCGCAGACGCGCTCGATGGACTCCGGGCCATGCACGGCCAGAATTGCCAACTCCGGTCGTTCGTTGATGCTGACTTCAAACCCGGTCGACTGACGTTCAAGCCATTGCAGATCCTTGGTCCTGGTGGCGCAATTGACCACCAGCCGATAGCCCTGCTGCAGGCGGTAAACGATCAGGTCGTCGATAACCCCACCCTCGTCGTTGAGCATGGCACTGTAAAGTGCCTTGCCTACTTCTCCCAACCTGGCTACGTCGTTGGCAAGCAGGTGACGCAGGAAATCGAGAGCCTGGGTACCGGAGATGTCCACCACGGTCATATGGGAAACATCGAACACGCCGGCGTGCTGCCTGACCTGATTGTGCTCCTCGATCTGTGACCCATAATTGATGGGCATATCCCAGCCGGCAAAATCTATCATCCTGGCACCGGCATCCAGGTGCTTCTGGTAAAGCGCGGTCTGTTTTCCCACGTTCAGTCCTGATTCCTGTTGTTGAATTGATGATTCACAAGTTTACCCTCTGGATCACTGGTTTTATAGCGGATGCTTGTGTTACCAGCCCTTCTGCTCCTCCCGGGCAGTGAATCACCGGTTCGCCGGTAGAGGAAAGTAACCGTCGTTAAGACTCTCGATGATCCCGGTGGAATGAGCAGCCAGTTGAAGGTTTTCAACAGGTTGCCAGACAGGGTCAGGGCTGCCAGGCGTAACTGAACTTGGCGAACAGGGTCCGGTTGGTAGGTTCGATGGAGTCGTGAGCATCGTTCTGGAAACCCGAGTCCGAGTAACCTATAAAAAAACGTGACGCAGCATTGATCCGGTAGCTGTAGAGGAGCTGGGTCGCCAGCGATTTGGAGCGGCTCTGTACCGGATTAATGTAGCGGGCAGGGTTGCGATCCTGATCGGTGTATTGCAGGGTAAAGCGGAGAAAACTGCGCGCGCTGAACTGGTAGGTGGCTCTGGCATCGGTGAGGTTGGCGGTGAAAAGCCGGCCTCCGTCGGAATCGAATTCCTGGTACGTGTGTTCCAGATTCATCTGTAGATGCGGCCCCCAGTTATAGGTGATCTCGGGGCCAAGACGCAGCGATCGGCCCAACCGCGTATTGGCGAAATCCACCACGTCTTCCAGTCTGACGTACATGCCGAGGAACAGATCGGCGTTGGGTCGGAAAGTCAGCCGCAACTGGTTGAACTGCTCATCGAAGTAATAGCCGTTGAAATAAGTTTTACTGCCACCAAACAGGCCGCTCAGGCGCGATTGCAGTGGACCGTCCATTTCGAGAAAGAATTCCAGTTCCTCCTCGAGATTCAATCCCGACTGGTCATAGGTCTTGTCCCAGTCGGCAGCGAACCAGATACGGTTAAAGAAATTGTCGTCCCAGCGCCAGGTATGCCCTGCGCGCAGAGTGAGTCGACGAAAATCCACCTGATTGATAAATCCCAGGTCGGCACGAAAGTCTTCACCGTAATCCACGTAGTTGACCCACCAGTCCCAGCGTCGGTCCTGATGGCGATAATCCACCACGTGGGTCTGATCGCTGAGTTCGGGAAGCTGGCTGAAGCGTTCCTGTATTGCCGTCGGATAGCGGGATTCCGAATGCAGGGTCTGGACTGTCAGAGTGTCGGTATTGGTGAGTTGAAAAACCCCGTCGATACCGGTGACAGTATTGCGATAGCCGTCCGCCTCCCGATTGGTGACCACTGCCCCGAGCGTCGAATTTTCCATCACGTCGTATCGGTAACGGAATATCGACACGTCACTTTCCACTTCACCAAGCGTGGCGACACTTGAGCTCAGGCTGCGGGGAATCAGGAAGCTGGTTGCGGTGTCATTGGCCGCCAGCAGTCCGTAAGTATGTTTGCCGGATTTTCCGGTCAGTTTGGCGCCGTAGTCGGGGGCAGCGATATTGCGCGTATGGACCAGGTTCAGGTAAGTGTTGAAATAATCAGCACCATCAAGGAAAAAAGTTCGCCGTTCTGGAACGTAAATACTGAAAGTAGTATTGGTATCCAGGATCGTTCGATCCGCTTCCACCTGGGAAAAGTCCGGGTTGATCGTGGCATTAAGATAGAGGTTCTGATTGATGCCCCAGCGGACGTCGAGGCTGGCCTGAGGATCGACGTCTTCAGCTACCCAGCCACCGGCTTCAGGGTTCCGATTCTCAATATAGCTGGTGGTGACGGTGGGGATGACTTCCAGGTTGCGTCCCGGTTGCAGATCGGAAAAACCCTGGGCCTTGCCGATGTCGCAGAGATAGCAGGAGATGTTCAGGTCCCGGGCCCGGTTACTGATGTTGTAGTCTCGGTCGCGCGGGTAACGACGGACAAAGTTGATTCCCCAGGTCTGCTCGTCCAGCCCTTCGGCGAAACGCAACTGCTTCAAGGGTATCGCCATCTCGACTGTGTAACTGTCGTCATTGATGCGTCCGGCGCTATCCCAGATGGCGTTCCACGAACTGTCATAGCGATCGTTGACGTCGTCGTTGATTGCGTCCATCTGCACGCCGAAGGGATTGGCGTAAAACTCGTAGGCGCGCCGCTCATCGTTGAAAGTGTCCAGCACAATGCCCACCCGGTCATTGTTTCTCACGTCGTCACGATCACGATAGAAGGCGCGAATCTGTGTGACATCCGGATCCCAGGAAATGAACGCCACGTACAGTACTTCGCCGTCTTCCATGATCAGGGCTTCGGAAGTCACCTTAGACGGTATGTTTTCTCCCGGTGTCGTTTCAATATCCAGCAGGACCCGTTCCGCGGCCGCCCATTCGAGCTCACCGATATTGCCGTCAATCAGTGGTGGATTGGTGATACGGGGGATCTGGAAATCCACTTCCGCATCCTGGGCGCCAAGCAGGCCGGGTGCGAAGAGCAGTAAACTCGAAATCAGGTTCTGCAGCCGGCGCCGCGAGTGGGGGGATCTGGTGAATGACATTGTTGTTTTCAGGACCCGAATGAAGATACATCTCCGGTCCGACCGAACAGTGTCGATTCCTGACCAGGGAATTTCTGAGAGTCCGGAGTATACAGGGAAATTTCAATGCTGGCCCGGTTTCCGGACGATGGGAAACGGGTTCAGGAACAGATGGTGGCAGCCGGGTGGCGCGCCGCAGACTCTGACTGCACCACCATGCTGCTTAATCGGGACAGTCCCTCCGGGACTGTCCCGGATGTCACAGATTTGCTGCTGCCTCCAGTACATCGGCAAAATCCGGTCTCACCCGATAACTTTCCTCGGCGAACTTGTAGCGGATCACCCCGTCCGGGTCGATCAGGAAAATGCCGGGATAGGGAACACCCCAGGCGCGATTACCGGGTTCGTAATCGGTGGTATTGAGGATGCCGAAAGCAGTTACATGCTTCCGATCGATATCCTGCAGCAGGGGAAATTCAACGCCTTCGTCCAGTTCGACTTCCTTCAGGAACTCGAACGGGTCATAGGTCATGGCGGCAATGTTGATGCCCATGGCAGGGAACTGGTCCTGGATCTCTATCAGCTGCACGAGCTGAGCTTTACAGTAGGGTCACCAGTCGAAGGAGCGGCTGAACATCAGCAGCAGGCCATTTTCTCCCACCAGATCCTGAAAGGTCTTGATTTCGCCATTCTGATCCGGTGCTTCGATATCCGCGATGACAGTCCCGACCGGAAAATCCGGCGCCCAGACAAAGTCCTGGGCCTGGGTCAGGGGCATCACGAACAGGGAACACAGGGAAACCAGTCCGGCCAGCTTCCTGAGCGATTTTCTCTTCATAGGTTTGCCTCTTGGTTGAACTGTTCGATTGTAAAGATATTGTAGCCTGCCCGGCTGCCGGAATCAGTCCAGCTCGGTGAGGAAGCGGTCGGCACGGGGCATAAAACGGTTCTGGGAATCCAGCGAAAACACCACTGAACTGGAGCGCCCGATCAGCTCTTCCCGGGGAACAAAGCTATAGGCACGACTGTCGGCACTGTTGTCCCGGTTGTCACCGAGCACGAAATAGTGTCCTTCCGGTACCGTGACCGGTCCGTAATTGCGCATGGTGCGACTGAAGTAGCTGGTGGATAACTGCGCCTTGTGGGCATGTTCAGGGAGGGTCTCGATGATGATCTTGGAATCGTCGTCTTCGGTCACCAACTGGTAATCCGCCGGTTCGCCGTTGATAACCAGGCCGTTGTCGTGCAGATAGACGGTATCGCCGGGCAGACCGACAATCCGCTTCACGAGCCGTTTGCCGGCCTGGTGCGAATCGATGATAACAATGTCGCCCCGCTCCGGATCGGCAATGCTGCCCAGGGAAATCTCGGTAAACGGAATCTTGACGTCGTAGGCCAGCTTGTTGACCCAGACCTTGTCGCCGTCCAGCAGGGTCGGCTGCATGGAAGCGCCGGAAATGGAACTGAGATCGGCGATGGCACTCTTGAAGAACACAATGCTGCAAAGCAGCAGCAGAAACTGGCGGTTATCGCGCCAGAACAGCGTCAGGGCGCGTGCAACGCGATCGCTGAAGTGAACTTTATCCTGCAACATATCCGGCTCCACTCCCGGGACCTTCGGTTCCTGGAACTTGTCCTGTTCTTCAATCATTATGCGGGCCTCCTGCGAAAAAACAATAGCGGTAATACCAGCGGTCCGAATAGTGCGGCGGAATAAAACCAGACCCTGGGATTCAGACCCCGATGTCTGGCCATTTCTGACGCCGCAATTATGCCGAGCAGGCTGATTATGGTCAGGATCGCATAGAAATAAGGTGTCACGGGTCACTCCTCCGGACGCTACTGTCTACGGTAGTTGCCGTTGGCCTGCCTGTCAATGATCGGGCGGATGGCTCCTGGCAGGCTTTGGCGGGTCACTTTCGTGGACAATCAGTGGTTTCCTGTTGGATCTTATCCCTGGTCTGAATTGATTTAGGGAACCTCTGATTAATTATGAAATTACTCTGGCCTTTAGACGAGTTCACTGACGAGGCGACTTGCCGCCGGCATGCGTCGGCCTGTCAAGGCAAGTCAACGAAGCCAGTGGGCTCGTCTGAAGGCCCCGCCGGGCGGGGCCTGTCGGGCACTGCTGCGTTGTTGTCGCACTTGGCAAGGGCTACGGCCATTCCCTGCGCACGACGCCTAGCAGCAGTGCCCGACAGACTCCCGCAGAGCAGTTTCATAATTAATCAGAGGTTCCTTAACTACTGATTCGGAAATGTCATTGGCTTCGAGCGGCCGCCGGCATTTGCGCAGACAAAAGGGGACCAGACAAAAAGGGGACAGTCCCTGAGGGACTGTCCCCTTTTTGAACCAGGAAAAATTCTCAGCTTGCACACAGATTGAGTATTACATCGAGCATTGGCCCGGGACGGTGCGGTCTGCAAGTCTTACCTGACGACAAATGGTCCGGTTTGAGGGTAATCAGTCCTGTCGCAGATGCGTTGACCTGGATGTGAGTTCGGTAATGGTGGCTTCGTTGTAAACGTACACTGCGAATTGGCACGGAAGGCCCGGCCCGGCAATACCTGTATCGATTTACAGTAAAACGGGTTAGACTCTTAACTGGAGTCTAACTCCGGAAGGCAATTTCCCGGCATTTCCCGACCCTATCTGATCATGCCTTTGAGTCAGTTTACATCCGTCTGCCGCAACTGGTTCCTGGACAGCTTCGGGCAGCCGACGCCGGCGCAGGCTGAGGCATGGCCGGCGATCCAGGCCGGTCGCCATACCCTGATTGCGGCACCGACCGGTAGCGGTAAGACGCTGGCGGCTTTCTATGCGGTGATCAATGCCCTGGTGGAACAGGGTATGCAGCAATCCCTGCCGGATGGTGTCCAGGTGGTGTATGTGTCGCCACTGAAAGCGCTCAGCAATGACATTTACCGGAATCTGGAGATGCCGCTCGATGGTATCGCTGAACAGTTACACCGGGAAGCCAAAGCACCGGTAGACATCCGGGTCGCGGTGCGCACCGGCGATACGCCCCAGAAAGAACGCCAGAAAATGGCGAAGAATCCTCCGCATATCCTGGTTACCACGCCGGAATCCCTGTATTTATTGCTGACCAGCGCCAGCGGGCGCGCCATGCTGAAAACAGCAGGCACGCTCATCATCGATGAAATCCATGCCCTGTTGGGAGACAAGCGCGGCTCACACCTGGCGTTGTCCGTGGAGCGTCTCGATGCACTGGTGGGCGGCAACCTGCAGCGCATCGGGCTGTCGGCCACCCAGCGGCCGATTGAACTGGTGGCCCGTTACCTGGTGGGAAATGGCAATGTTCGTGATGGCCAGGCGGACTGCGCGATAGTCGATGCCGGCCACCGGCGGGAATTGATCCTGAGCCTGGAAATTCCCCGCTCGCCGCTGTCGGCGCTGATGAGTAACGAGGTCTGGGAGGAGCTGTATCAGCGCCTGGTGCAGCTTATCGAGAGTCACCGGACGACCCTGGTGTTCGTCAATACCCGACGCCTCTCGGAACGACTGGCCCTGGCTCTGACCGAACGTCTTGATGAGGGAAGCGTCTGTTCTCACCACGGCAGTATGAGCAAGGATCACCGTCACTCGGCAGAACAACGACTCAAGGCCGGCGAACTGAAAGTGCTGGTGGCAACCGCTTCCATGGAACTGGGTATCGACGTGGGCGCCGTGGACCTGGTGGTACAGTTCGCGTCACCGAAAAGTATCGCCACTTTCCTGCAGCGGGTCGGACGCAGCGGCCACTCCGTCGGCGGTACTCCCAAGGGAATTCTGTTTCCGCTGACCCGGGATGACCTGGTGGAATGCACGGCGCTGCTGGACAGTATCCGGCACGGCGAGCTGGATCATATCGTCATGCCGGAAAGTCCCCTGGATATTCTCAGTCAGCAAATTGTTGCCGAAGTGGCGGCGCCGGGCGCGGCCGAAAATGAGCCGGATTCTGCCTACAGCAGTGGCCGCCTGTTTGAACTGTTCACCAATGCCTTCCCCTATCGTGATCTGAGTCGTGAGCAATTTGACGAACTGCTGCAGATGCTCAGCGACGGCTATACTACCCGTCGCGGTCGACGTGGCGCCCATTTGCATCTGGACCAGATCAATGACCGCGTCCGGCCGCGCCGTGGCAGCGGCTTGATCGCCCTGACCAATGGCGGTGCAATACCGGACATGTTCGACTACCAGGTGGTATTGGATCCCGAGGACACGGTGGTCGGGACCCTGAATGAGGACTTCGCCCTTGAGGCCCTGCCGGGTGATGTCTTTACCCTGGGTACGCACAGCTGGCAACTGTTACGGGTGGATGGACTCAAGGTGCGGGTGCGCGATGCCCAGGGCATGCCACCGACAATTCCTTTCTGGTTCGGGGAGGGACCGGGGCGGACCCGGGAACTCTCCGAAGCCGTGTCACGGCTGCGTGGTCTGGTGGCGGAGCTGTTGATTGACGGCGCGCCGGAGCAGGCTGCTGAAGGGCTCGTGGCACGCATCGGTATATCCCGGGACGCCGCAGCCCAGCTGGTGGAATACCTGCACGCCGGGTTTCAGGCCCTGGGTGAAATGCCGACCCGGGAAACCCTGGTGATGGAGCGATTTTTCGACGAAGTGGGCGACATGCACCTGGTGATCCATTCACCGTATGGCAGCCGCATAAACCGGGGCTGGGGTCTGGCCTTGCGCAAACGCTTCTGTCGCACCTTCAACTTCGAGCTGCAGGCGGCGGCCAATGAAGACAGCATTGTCATCTCCCTGGGCTCGGTACACAGTTTCGAATTGCAGGACGTCTTCAATTATCTGCAGACCGCCAGTCTCAGGGATGTCCTGGTGCAGGCCCTGCTGGATGCACCGATGTTCGAGGTCCGCTGGCGCTGGAATGCGACCCGGGCCCTGGCCATCCAGCGCAACCGGGCTGGCAAACGCATCCCACCCCAGTTTCAGCGTATGGATGCTGAAGATCTGGTTGCGCACGTATTTCCCGATCAGATCGCCTGCTTCGAAAATATCCAGGGCAAGCGGGAAGTGCCTGACCATCCCTTGGTCAATCAGACTATCCACGACTGCCTGACCGAGGCCATGGATATCGAGGAATTGACCAGCCTCATCGGCGCTATCGAAAACCGTGACCTTAAACTGGTGGCGCGGGATCTGCGTGAACCGTCGCCGTTTGCCCAGGAAATCATCAATGCCCGGCCCTATGCCTTCCTGGATGATGCCCCGTTCGAGGAGCGGCGTACCAATGCCATACGCAATCGCAGCTGGCTTGACCCGGCGGAAACCGGCAACCTGGCGATTCTGGATCCGGAAGCCATCCGGCTGGTTCGGGAACAGGCGTGGCCGCAGGTGGGTAATCCCGATGAGCTGCACGACGCCCTGTTGAGCCTGGGGTATATGACCGAATCGGAAATTGGCCATCACCAGTACCGGAGATACCTGGAAGTGCTGGGTTCAGAAGGTCGGGCCTGCCGGATGACCACCGGGACGACACCCCCATTGTGGCTTGCGGCGGAACGGGGACCCTGTCTGCGCACGGCATTTCCCGATGCAGCCCTGGATCCGGAACCGGTGCTGCCGGACAGCATCAGGCGCCAGGCCTGGCAACCTGAAGAGGCAGTGCGGGAAATTGCCCGCGGCAGACTGGAGGGCTGCGGCCCGGTCACCGCCACACAACTGGCAGGGGAGACCGGCCTGGCCCGGGAAGCGCTAGAGATGGCGCTGCTGGCACTGGAAGTGGAAGGTTATGTGTTCCGGGGCCAGTTCAGCAGCCGCGGTGTCAGTGGTTCGGCGCCGATAGCGTCTGCCGTGGAGACAGAATGGTGCGAACGCCGGCTGTTACAACGCATTCACCGTTACACCATCGACGCTCATCGCAAGGCAATCAAGCCGGTATCGCTGCAGAACTACCTGCGCTACCTGTTCCAACTGCATCAATTGCAGGTTCACCGGGAGGCGTCGGCCCCCACCGGGGTGGTTCCGGCTCTGGATGGTCAGACCCGGCTGCAGGCCAGCCTGGCCCTGCTGGATGGCATCGCAGCGCCGGCGGCAGCCTGGGAGGCTGATATTTTCCCCAACCGGATTCGCGACTATGACCCCAACTGGCTGGATGTCATGTGCATCAGTGGGCGCACTGCCTGGGGTCGATTCAGGCTGCCCCCCGGCCGCATAGGGCGTGAGGAACGCCGCAAGGCAGGCCCGATACGCAGTACCCCGATCATGCTGGTAAGCCGTGAAAACCTGGACATCTGGCAGGCATTGGCGAGCACTGCCCGGGAGGGAAACGAGCCGCTGCCGGAGCTTGGTCATGAGGCTGCCCTGATCGAGCAGGATCTGCGCAGGCACGGCGCCAGTTTTGTGTCCGAGATACTGCAACGTACCGGATTGCTGAAAACCCGCGTCGAGCAGGGGCTGGCCGAGCTGGTCAGTTTCGGGCGCGCTACCAGTGACAGTTTCACCGGTCTGCGGGCCTTGTTGACTCCCGAGGATCGTAAACCGGGTAACCGGTCCCGACGGGGTCGGCGTGCCATGTTCGGCATCGAGGATGCCGGCCGCTGGTCATTGCTTACCACTGTCACCGCTGCCGGTGTTGAGGATACGGAACGGACCGGGCAGGAGTTGTCCGACGACCAGTTCGAGCGTCTGGTGCATGTGTATCTGCAGCGCTGGGGGGTGTTGTTCCGCAAAGTTCTGGAGCGGGAAACCTTTGCACCGCCCTGGCGGGTCCTGCTGAGGGTGCTGCGGCGCCTGGAACTGCAGGGAGCCATTCGCGGTGGCCGCTTCATCACCGGAATCGGCGGCGAACAGTTTGCCTACCCGGATACTGTTGACGAGCTGCGCAGGTCTGCCCGGTCGGCCGCGGCGCAAGGTTCTGATGCCGCGATGGAATATGTGGCACTGGCTGCCGCGGACCCGGTCAACCTGTTGAGCCTGATGCTGCCCGACAGCCGCTTGCCACGGCTGGCCAGCAATCGTGTACTGTTCGCTGACGGTGTGCCACTGGCAACATTGCAGGGCGCGCAGGTCAGTTTTCTTCGAGAGGTCACCCCGGACCGGCAGTGGAAGCTGCAGCAGCTCCTGCAGCAGCGGAATTTTCCACCGCGGTTGCGGAGTTATCTGGGCCGCCAGGTTCACTAGTGTCCTGTCCGGTTAATTCGCTGAAATGCGACGAATTAACCGGACAGGACACTAGCAGGCCGTTGGAAAACTATTACGCTTGCCAATGCATCGTTGAAAGCTGGCTCAAAATGCTCATTGACGCCCGGTCAACTGCGCTTTTTCGCCAGCTTTCTATTAATTACCGGTGCCGTAATTAAAAATCCCGTTGCCGACAGGTGCCGACAACGGGACTTTTTGCGTAGGGGAGCAAACTCCAGTTGTTACCGGGTCTGACAATGACCGAATCAATCCGGTCGGCTAGACGGTAAAACCGGAGGCTCCCTCTATAGATTGACTATTGATGGGATCACCTCCTTTGCAGCCAGGGTGGTAATCGAATGTGAGGCAGGACCCCCTGATAGAACCGCTCACATGTAGTCAGACTTTTTTATAGCCCACCAGAGACACGCTGTCAAAACAATCTTTTCCTTCCCGGCATGGACCGGGTTCTCGCCAGGAGTGTGGCATAGTTCACACCAGTGCCCGGTTTACTGTGCAGTAGTTCACACCAGCTAAATCACCGAAGACCTAGACTACGGTCGTCAAGAGGTATTTTGCGGGTTTAGAACAATGCAGATGCAAATGATAGAAAGACGCCGTCACAAGCGGGTACCGGTCCAGTTCTGGGTCAGCCTTTCACACCCCCTGTTGGGTGTTGTGACCGGCCAGGTCCATGAAATGTCACACGGTGGTCTTTCCCTCTCCCTGGATGAAGATGTATCGCTCTTCACCATGATGGAGCTGGATGCGAGAATTCACGGTGAGGGCTGGGATGACTCCATGCCTGCATTGCCGGTACAGGTAGTCCGGGTCAGCAACCGGGAAGTGGCCATGAAGTTCCTGGACGTCGACGAAGAAAACTGGGAAATGTCGTACTTGGAAGACGAACTGGCCTTTGACTTCGACCCGATGTATCGGGAAATTGCCTGACCTCTGCTAACCAATCAGGATTCAGGCCGGTTCTGACCTCTCTCCTCAGGACTGCCTGGCCCTGATTTCAGGCCCCCTGCCCAAGACTTAAGAAAGCCTGTAACGACAGGTATAGAATTACCAGAGCCCCGCCGAGATAGAGTGACACCCTTATCGGTTCACGGATAAAGTTCTTCCACAGCGTCTGATGCTGCCCCGTCTGCTTCAGGTTCAGGTATTCCTGCCTTGCCCTGGCACTACGATCCTGCTGATAACGGTCCAGGAGGCTCCGGGCTTCCCGCAGCTGTGACTCGTCCTGCAACCACAGTGCCGGCATCGATATTCGCCAGTTACCCGCCGATGTTTCGTAGAATGCAATACCGTGCTCCTCCAGCAGGGCCCGGACTTCATCGGCCTCATCGTCGGGTACATGACGGAGTTTGAATAACAGGACGGCCATTTAACAATCTCCTTGCTCAGCGGCTAATTAGCCACTACTCGACTTCCCGCGTTAAGCAGGTCTAAAAACGGATCGTTTCGGCTTTGTCACCGGCTGCTGCCATGCTAACGTTACGACACTTCGAAGGTTTCTCGCATAGCAGCGGGTCTATTATATGAATCCAGGCACGGATGAACACCGCAGAGCCAGACCGGAAAACGCGCCACGGCGTATCGGTGAGACTGTGCGGTGGGAATCCAGGGTTTACCGCCCCCATTTATCACCGGCGGCAGCGGCACAGTGTTTTCAGTCAACCGGTACAGACACCGGAGCAGGGTAGCTTATGTTTCAGCTTGAGCGGATTTTCAGTCGCCGACTTACTCAAATTCTGCGTCGCACTGGCGCAGTCGTTCTCGGCTTGGCGTGCACCGGCGCCTTCGCAGATTCCTCGGTCTGGGTTGCCAGTGCCGGGGACAGCAAAATCTATCTGGGCGGCACAGTCCATCTGTTGCGTCCAGGCGACTACCCGTTGCCCGAGGAATATGAGCAGGCTTACAAGGATTCCAACCGCCTGTTTTTCGAAACTGATGTCGCTTCCATGAACGACATGGGCGTGCAGGCCCGCATGCTGCAGCGACTCACCTACGATGATGAAAGAACGTTGCAGACGGTACTCAGCAAAGAGGCCTACCAGGCGCTCTCCGATCATCTTCTGAGTGTCGGCATGCCGATCATGATGATGGAAAAATTCAAACCGGGACTGGTGGTCAGTACCCTGCAACTGTTGGAATTCCAGAAAATGGGATTCACGCCGCAGGGTGTGGACATGTATTTCAGCAATCGGGCCATGGGCGACGCCAAGGCGGTAGGTGAACTGGAATCCGTGGATGCCCAGATTGACTACATAGCCAATATGGGGGAGGGCAATGAAAGCGAGTTCATTCTCCTCTCGCTGGATGACCTGGAAGAGATATCGACCAGTATGGATGACCTGGTCAGTGCCTGGCGTGACGGCGATATGGATGCTCTGGCAGAACTGTTTGTCGACGATATGCGCCTCGAGTCGGAAGAACTTTACGACTCTCTGTTGTTGGAAAGGAATCTCAACTGGCTGCCTGTTATAGAACAGATGTTCCAGGAAGACGGAAATGAATTTGTACTGGTGGGAGCTGCTCACCTGGTTGGCAAGGATGGATTGCTGAATCTGCTGCAAGCCAAAGGCTATCAGGTGAAGCAGCTCTAGCAGGCCCAGTTCGTCACTCCGGAAACCGGTCGACCGCGGCACTTTCCCTCAGCAGATCGATGAAGCAGGCGGCAGGATGGCTCAGGCTGCGCTGCCGGTGATGGATGCAGTCCAGGTGTCGGCGCAGGTCAACCCCTGTCACCGGCAGTCGCTCCAGGCTGTTGTCGGTCAGCATGATTTCCGGCAGAACCCCCCAACCGTAACCGACGCTGATAAGGGCCTTGATCGTCTCAAGGTAGTTGGTGCTCATGATACTTTTGAGTTCCAGCTGCCTGGCGTTGAACAGGTCCGCGACTATTCTGGTGGTAAGAAATCGCCGGTCCGGCAACAACGCCGGATGACGGCTCAAGTCCTCGAGTGAAACCGTCTTTTTCCTGCTTAACGGGTGATCGCTGGCCGCCACGAAAATCAATCTGTCGATCCAGATGCATTCCTGTTGCATGCGCTCGTCCTGGCTGGTTGAGCGGGTTACCACACCAAGATCGAATTCTCCCGCCAGAATACTCTGACATGCCAGTTCCGAGTCCATAAACTGAATATCGATCTCCACCTGGGGATAGCGTTCGGCAAACCGTCGCAGTACTGCCGGCAACCGATGCAGGCCGATGTGGTGGCTGGTTACCAGGCGCAATTGGCCACTCACTGTCTGCTGCAGATCCTTGATTTGCTGGCGGGCGTCACGCAGCGCATGGAGAATCTCTGTTGCCAGCGGCAGCAGGGTACGTCCAGCTTCGGTGAGTGTGACGTGACGACCGATCCGGTCGAACAGCGGTGCTTCGAGCTGCTGCTCCAGCAGGCTGATTCGCTTGCTGACCGCGGGCTGGGTCAGATGCAGTTGTTCTGCGGCCGAGGAAAACGATCCGCTCTCCGCCACCGCGAGAAAGGCTTTCAGATTCTGGGTATCCACGGACAGTCTCCTGCGACCTGACGACACGGGCAGGGTGGGGTCACCCCGGACGGGACAGTGGCAGACCGGAGTTTAACAGACGCCAGTTTAACAGAGGGGGTAACCGCAATGATCCCGGCCCGAAGGAGTCAACCGGGGTGGCCAGGTAAAAAACCGGTCGAGCGAAGGATTGCTGGGACCGGTTCATCCGCCCCGGCCCCGGAATTCGCCGGCCGCACGCTTGCCGCACAGCAGATGCGCGGCAGTACCGGTCGGATTTTAAACAATAGGGGGTTAAACTGCTGGTCAGGAGCTGGTTTTATGGCTCAGCACGATCTGGCGCGGACCGCTGGTTGAAGTCTGGCCGCTGACACCGGAGGGGATTTTCTGCACCTTGCCGCCGGATTTCAGAAACTCTGCAATATGCTGCTCGAGATCGTCGCGACTGGTAACCGGTGCTGCTTTCTTCGCTTTGTTTGCCATAACTACCTACAACTGATTCCTGACTTTGGCCCTCCAGTATACACGAATATCACTCGGGCCGCGACGCTGGGGGCCGGAAGCGGCAGCAAGGGCCGCGCTCCGGCACTGCGCTTTTGTCAGTCCTTGAGTTTCTTGCGGGGACGGACGTAGTAATCGGAAAAGTAATCCGCAGGAAGTTCGCCAAAAATGTCATCGAGCGATACGTCATAGATAACCTTGATCTTGGCCAGCAGTTCAAGATCGAGATGACAGCCGTAGTTACGGACAGTCTCGATATCTTCGAGTTGCTTACGTGACACCCCCAGCAGACTGGCAGCTTCGTTCATCGGGAAGCCCTTCTGCAACCGCAGTTGCCGGATGCGGCGTTTAACGTCGATGGTGATGGGTGAAAACTTCGAAACGGATTGGTTCATAGATTACATTACACCTGTAGCAGTACTATCGATCGAAAACAGTCAGACGAAACAGGCAAACTGTCCCTGGTAACCCGGTTTTCTCACTGCCCTGGCAGGCCGGAATCAATCCGCTTCGAGAAGACCGGACGACCCCGGTTGCCAACGTCTGAATTTACGCTAACACACCGGAAATTTGTGGGAAATGGATTTTTTAGATTTCCGAAATTTTCAATTTTCAGGCAATGAGTTCTTGCAAATTTCGAAACGGAAACTGCCGCAGGCCACTGATTTCAGTTGGTTTCGTGTTGTGCCAACAGGGCCACGCGCTCAAGCCGCGGCAATTTCATTACCACGAGCCGGTAGGAGTTATCGATCATCCGGCGGATTTCATTGGCAGGGATACTGCCGTCGAGGGTGACGGTGTTCCAGTGCTTCTTGTTCATGTGATAGCCGGGGCTGACGGCTGCAAAAATGTCGCGCAGGGCCAGGGCCTCGTCGGGATCGCATTTCAGGTTCATCCGGGCGATCCCGCTGCTTTCCGTGAGTGTGGCGAACATTCTTCCCCGCACCTTGGGCACAAGGATGTCAGGAGAGAAGGGGTAATCTTCCCGGGCTTCCGGTCTGCCGAGCAGATAAAGCCGGGCGTCCTCATAATTCATGTTGTGCACCATGACGTTGCATTGACCCGGCGCGCCTGACGACCGGTGGTCCGGCCCCGCCTGTGGTGAATTTGCTCCGACCGCCGTGGCTGTAGACTGCGGGTTCAGATGTGGTATTGTTCCATGACACGGCTCGGGATAAAAACCATATAAAATAATCCGGTTGGCATAAAGACCGGGAACAGAGAGAGTAGCGCCATGAAACGCGAAGATGAAAGTCGAAGAGAGCTTTTAAAAGGGGCGGTCAAAGGCGGTGTGCTGGCGGCCGGTGCCATTTCCTTTCCAGGCTGGCTGTTGCCAACCCTGGCCCAGGGTGAGCAACTGGTTCCGTTCACCGATATTCCTGACAGTTTCCAGTTACGCGACAAGCAGTCGGGAAGCACCTATTTCCAGGATATCCGCCAGATCAATTCGTTCTATTCCCCCAACGAAGACTTCTATGTAGTGCAGCACTACGGTCAGCCGCAACTGGATTTATCCAGCTATCGGCTGAAAGTCACCGGTATGGTGGACAACCCCATGGAATTGACCCTGGATCAGGTAAAAAACCGCGAGAATATCGAACTGGATGCCGGCTGGGAATGCGGTGGCAACCGGGAAACGATTTTCAACGGCCTGGTTGGGAACGGGCGCTGGCGTGGTATCTCACTGAGCAGCCTGCTTGAACAGGCCGGTATTCAGGATGGCGCCAAGGAAATTGTGTTCTTCGGTGGCGATATCGGCACCGAGGAGATTCGCGGAGCCGAAGTCGACACGGCATTTGCCCGGGGCCTCTCCATTCCGGACGCCATGCGACCGGAAAACATGCTGGCCTTCGAAATGAACGGCGAACCCTTGCCGCTCTACCACGGTCGTCCGCTGCGCCTTATCGTCCCTGGCTGGTACGGAGTGGCCAATGTGAAATGGCTGACTCAGATACATGTCCAGGATACCCGCTTCATGGGCCGTTTCATGGGCCGCGACTACGTAACCCTGAAGAAGGAAGTGGTAGGAGGCGTGGAGCGCTGGGTGGAAAACTCGGTGACCACCATCAATATGAAATCGGTAATCGCCAGGGTCAGCCATGTTGGCAACGATTATCGAATTCAGGGATTTGTACTCAACGATGGCACCCCTATCAGCAGTGTGGAAGTCAAGGTTGATGACGGTCCCTGGCAGCGCGCCGAGCTGAATCCGCGCAATCGCCAGTACACCTGGAAACTGTTCAGCTTCAACTGGAACAATCCGGCTCCCGGTGAGCACACTATCGTATCCAGGGTGACTGACGTGAACGGGAATGTGCAGCCGACTGCAGATCAGGTGCCGGAGAAAGTCAGCTACTGGGAAAACTATGCCCAGTGGCCGCGAACCGTCCGAATCTGAAGCTTCAGGAAGTAACCCGGCAGGTTGCTCGTAATGAAAAGCAACCGGAGCCGGGACTGCCAGGGCGCAAGTTTGCCTGTCCCAGAGAAGCCGGTCGCCAGACCGGCTTCTTTTTTGTGGCTGAACCGGATGTATGAGCCAATCCACCGATACCCCGCCAGTGCCGGATCGTCCTTTACCCGGTTTTATCCTTTCCAGGCACCGAATTGAAAGCGCGCACCGGCAGGAGCTGATCTACTGGGCTGCCACGCCCCGGGGTC
Source organism: Pseudomonadales bacterium (assembly GCA_024234395.1). GTDB lineage: Bacteria > Pseudomonadota > Gammaproteobacteria > Pseudomonadales > Pseudohongiellaceae > NORP240. Next base: position 503,459 of record JACKOH010000002.1, on the reverse strand, counting down.
CGGCCCGGCTCACCGTGGCGGATCAGGAAAGTGTCTGCTTTGTGTCGGCTGCGGATTTCGATCGCACCAGAAAGCTGTTGGGGCGACGCAGCGACTGGCGCCATGCCAGTTCCGCGCTGCTCGACTTCAGGGGCCGGCCGGTAATCAATCTCTACTTCAGAAATCAGCGCGGGCTTTACGAGGCACGGGATCTGCTGCGGCGTCATCACATCGTGTTGCTGGAAGCGGATGTCAATCCGCTTGACCGGTACTTGATGGAACGGTTCATTACCGGAGGGTTTGAGCTGGGCAGCCAGTCAGCTGCCGGGGACGGGTACCTGGAAGTGCTCAACCCGCAGCTCAAAGCCGCAGACTACCGCCCCGCGTTAACCTGTGTCTCACTGGATATTGAAACCGCCTATGCCGGTGACCAGCTCTTTTCGATTGCGCTTTATTCGGCCGAGCTGCAGGTTGTCTTCATGGTGGGTGACGCAGCGGCTGCACCGGAAAAGGCGAACCTGCAGTTCTGCAGTGACGAAAGAACCCTGCTGCTGGTGTTTCTTGACTGGATTGCCCGTCACGATCCGGACGTGATCATTGGTTGGAATGTGGTGAACTTCGACCTGAGATTCCTGCAGCAGGTCTGTGATCGTCTGCAGGTTGAGTTTCGCCTTGGGCGGGCTGGCGAACCGGTCCGCTGGCGTCAGGCCCGTGACGGTAATGCGCGCTTCTTTGCCACCGTGCCGGGTCGCGTGGTACTGGATGGAATCGAACTGATGCGCACCGCCACCTATCAGTTTGAGAATTTTTCCCTGGATCACGTGGCCCGCCAGTTGTTGCAGCGGGGCAAACTGGTCGACGATGTGGATCAGCGGGGGGCGGAAATCACCCGGCTGTTCGAGCAGGACAAGGTGGCACTCGCGGAATACAACCTGGAGGACTGCCGGCTGGTCTGGGAAATTTTCGAGCGTGAGCAACTGATCGATTTCGCCATCGAACGCAGCCGGCTTACCGGCCTGGAATTGCAGCGCTATGGCGGCTCGGTGGCGGCTTTCGATTATCTCTACCTGCCGCGCCTGCACCGGGCCGGCTATGTGGCCCCGGCCCTGGGTCAGAATCAGGACCGCAACCTGAGTCCGGGTGGTTATGTCATGGACTCGACTCCAGGTATTTACCGACATGTGATCGTGCTGGACTTCAAGAGCCTGTATCCCAGTATCATCCGCACCTTTCACGTCGATCCGCTGGCCCTGGTGGAGGGACTCACAGAGCCGGATCCCATTATCGGATTCGATGGTGGCGTGTTTTCCCGCCGCCGGCACCTGCTGCCGGAACTGATCGAAACCCTGTGGTCGGCCCGCGACCGGGCCCGGTCTACAGGTAACCGGGTATTGTCGCAGGCGATAAAAATCATTATGAATTCCTTTTACGGGGTATTGGGAACCCCGGGTTGCCGGTTCTTCGACCCGCGGCTGGTCAGCTCAATTACCCGTCGGGGACACCGGATTATCAAGGACAGTAAGGAGTTCATCGAGCAGCAGGGCTATCGGGTTATCTACGGCGATACCGATTCCGTTTTCGTGCTGATCGGCGCCGCCGATGAGGACGTGGAAAGTCTCGGAAAGGCGCTGGCGGCGCAGCTGAATCAATGGTGGAGCGATAAATTACGGAGAGAGCAGCGCATTGAAAGCTGCCTGGAGATCGAGTTCGAAACTCACTTTGACAAGTTCCTGATGCCGACCATCCGCGGTTCCGAAACCGGCAGCAAGAAGCGTTATGCCGGGCTGGTGCGTGGGGGCGAGGGGGACAAGGACTATCGACTGGTTTTCAAGGGCCTGGAAGCAGTCCGCAGTGACTGGTCGCCTTTGGCGCGTCGCTTTCAGCAGCAACTGTATGAACGGATTTTTCTCGACCTGCCCTATGAAGATCTGATCAGAGACACCGTCGCGGCGATCCAGGAGGGTGGCGTCGAAGCTGACCTGATACTGCGTCGGCGCCTGCGCCGCAAGCTGAGTGACTATATCAAGAACGTCCCGCCCCATATTCAGGCGGCGCGCAAGGCAGAGGCCATCCGTGCGGAACGGAATCTGCCCGCGCTTTACGATCAGGGCGGCTGGGTGGAATACCTGATGACAGTCAATGGGCCCGAGCCGCGACAGTACCGGCAGTCTGCCATCGACCAGGAGTTCTATATCGAACGACAGATCGCGCCCATTGCCGATTCGATCCTTGTGTTTAAATCTACATCAATGAAAGAATTGCTCGATAAACAGATAGACCTGTTCGAGGAACCCAAACATGACAACGTATCTGGTGCTGACCGCAATCGGTGATGACCGGCCCGGGCTGGTGGAACAACTGGCCGGGGTGGTGGCACGAAATGCCGGGAACTGGCTGGAAAGCAGCATGTCACAGCTGGCCGGGAAATTCGCCGGAATTCTCAGGGTCAGCGTTCCTGATGAAAATGCAGACCAGCTGATCCGCGATCTTGAATCCCTGTCCGGCAGTCTGAAACTGGTGATCGAACGGGGCAGTGGCGAGCTGCCGCAGGAATCCAGTCAGCCGTTGAAACTCAGCCTCATCGGTAATGACCGGCCCGGTATTATCAGAGAAATTTCCGCCGCCCTGGCCAGGCAGCGGGTCAATGTTGAAGAGCTGGAAACCGAGTGCACAATTGCCCCCATGTCGGGAGAGACGCTGTTCAATGCCCAAGTCACCTTAACGGTTCCGGCCGACCTGGACCTGGATGACCTGCAACGGGAACTGGAACAGATTGCCGATGATCTGATCGTGGATATTCAGTTTCAGAGTTAACAGCCTGTTGAATAACTCTCAGCTGGCACGGCGTTAAAATCTGGCTCAAAATGCTCATTAACGGCGTTTAAACTGCGTTTTTTCGCCAGATTTTGCCTTGTCTTGCGCTCACTTGAGAATGTTTCAACAGGCTGTTGGCCGACGGCCGGGCTGATCAGGGCTCGCGCAGACTGAGCACTTCCCAGTCATTCTGCCTGGCATGTTCGGCCAGGCGGTCGTCAGGATCGACTGCGACCGGGACAGCTACCGCTTCCAGCAGGGGCAGATCATTGGCGGAATCGCTGTAGAAGGTACTGTCGCCAATACTGTATTGCTCGTTCCTTAATTCAAGCCACTGCTGCAAGCGGATTACCTTGCCTTCCTGGAAACAGGGGACGCCGGAAATGTCCCCGGTGTAGTGATTGCCCTGAATAACCAGATCCGTGGCCAGCAGGTCATGCACGCCCAGTTCGGCAGCGATGGGACCAGTGATGAAGCAGTTGGTAGCTGACATGATCAGGCAATAATCCCCTTTGGCCTTGTGGCCTTCGATCAGCGCGGTTGCTCGCGGCAGTATCATGGGCCGGACAAATTCCGCCATGAACTGCTGATGCAGTTCGCTCAGCTCGTTAAGAGTGAACCCCAGCACCGGGCCCAGTGTAAAACGCACATAGTCATGGATATCGAGTCGCCCTTCCGTGTACTGCCGGTAGAATTCATCATTTCTGGCGCTGTGCAGGTCGGCGTCCACCAGCTGCCTGGCAATGAGAAATTCCCCCCAGGCATGATCACTGTCTCCGCCCAGTAATGTGTTGTCGAGATCGAAAATGGCTAATCCCATGGTGGTCCGGCTTCCTGATGGCAAACGCGTGATTATAGGCCGGGAAGGGCAGCGCGTGAATCGCAATGCGGCAGGCCGGCCTCTCAGGCCGTTATCTCTAAGCTATTGAAAAATAGATAAATAAAAATGAAATGAAGGACCTGTAACATTGATCAGGCTGGCTTAAATATGAAACAATGTGGGTTTTCCGGTGTCTAAGGACTGTCACGTTGATTGACGAAGAAGGTTTCCGCGCAAACGTCGGGATTGTTATTTGCAATAAACAGGGTAGTCTGCTGTGGGCCAAACGAATCGGCCAGAATGCCTGGCAATTTCCCCAGGGCGGCATCAAGCCGGGGGAGTCGCTGGAGGAAGCACTCTACCGTGAGCTGGATGAGGAGGTAGGCCTGCAAAAAAAGCAGGTAAGAGTCCTGCATCAGACGCAGGACTGGCTGAAGTACCGGCTGCCACGCAATTTCATTCGCCGTCACTCGCTGCCCGTGTGCATCGGGCAGAAGCAGAAATGGTTTCTGCTGGGACTGGAGGTGGCGGATGAGGAGATTGACCTGACCCGGAGTTCGCAGCCGGAGTTCGATGCCTGGAAGTGGGTAAATTACTGGCATCCGCTTAGTGAAGTGATTGATTTCAAACGAGAAGTGTATAGGAAGGCATTGCAGGAGCTGGAACAGCCCCTGAACCTGTATTTACAAGAATAACTCGACCATAAAACGGCAGCACATTCCCTTGATTCCCTGTGAAGTAAACCGGTCGAAAGTGTTTTCTGGACTGGGGCAGCATTATGCTCGATAGATTGCGCAGTATTGTTCAGGCGGTGAACTCGGCCAAGGATCTCCGGTCGGCGCTGGACATCATTGTTTCCAGGGTCAGTGAGGCCATGGATACCGAGGTCTGCTCGGTTTACCTGCTGGATTCAGATATCAACGGTCATGTGCTGATGGCATCCCAGGGGCTGAAGCAGGAGGCGGTGGGACATGTCAGCCTGGGGTTGGGCGAGGGTCTGGTCGGCCTGGTTGCCCAGCAGGCCGAACCGGTCAACCTGGTCGATGCCGACCAGCACCCCAGTTTCCACTTTCTGCCGGAAACCGGCGAAGAGCCTTTCAAGTCGTTCCTCGGCGTACCGATTATCCACCATCGTTCGGTGCTCGGTGTGCTGGTCGTGCAGAACCGGGAACGGCGCCGTTTCGATGCCGGGGAAGAGGCGTTTCTGATCACGCTGTCGGCCCAGTTGGCCGGGGTGATCGCCCACGCCGAGGCCACCGGTGCAATCCAGGGCACCAGTCCATCGGGTCACAAAACCGCCGACACCACCTTTTCCGGGGTCTCCGGGTCCAGCGGCGTGGCGATCGGAACCGCGGTGGTGATTTTCCCGCCTGCTGATCTGCGACATGTTCCGATGCGGGCAGTGACTGACATCGATCATGAGTTGGAACTGTTCAATAACTCCCTGCAGGCGGTCCGTAACGACATGTCGGCCCTGTACGAAAACACCGCCGGCCACATGCCGGAGGGGGAACGGGAGTTGTTCAATGTGTACCTGCACATGCTGGACGACGATGCGCTGGGCAGGGAGGTGGTCGAACAGATCCGCAACGGGGTCTGGGCCCAGGGTGCCCTGGCCCACGTTGCCAACGAACACGTGCGCAGCTTTGAACTGATGAGCGACAAATACCTGCGCGAACGTGCTGTCGATATCAAGGACCTGTGCAGCCGGGTATTGGCCTATCTGCAGGAAAGGGAGCCGGTGAAAACCGAGTACCCGGAAGACACCATTCTGGTCAGTGAGGAACTGACTCCGTCGATGCTGGCCGAAGTGCCCAAGGAAAACCTGCGCGGCCTGATCTCCGTGAAAGGATCCGGCAGTTCCCACGTGGCGATTCTGGCCCGCGGCATGGGATTGCCGACGGTGATGGGGGTTGTGGATCTGCCCATCAATCAGCTGGACGGCAAGGAAATGATCGTCGATGGTTATAACGGCCAGGTGATCAGCAATCCCACCGATCAGTTGCGCCAGCGATTCCAGGACACCATCCGCGAAGAAGACGTTCTCACCCAGGGCCTGGCGGACATCAAGGATCTGCCCTGTGAGACAGCCGATCATCACCGGGTGCATCTGTGGGTGAACACCGGCCTGATTTCCGACGTAATCCGTTCCCTGGATCAGGGCGCCGAAGGCATTGGTCTGTTCCGTACCGAAGTACCGTTCCTGTTGAGCGAACGGTTTCCCAGTGAACAGGAGCAGGCATCCATCTATCGCGAGCAGCTGCAGGCGTTCTCGCCCATGCCGGTCACCATGCGCACACTCGATGTGGGCGGCGACAAGGACCTGCCGTATTTTCCCATCGAGGAAGCCAATCCGTTTCTGGGCTGGCGCGGTATCCGCGTAACCCTGGACCACCCGGAAATTTTCTCGGCACAGATAAGGGCGATGCTGAAAGCCAGTATCGGTCTGAACAATCTGCAGATCATGCTGCCGATGATTTCCAGCGTCAGCGAAGTGGTGGCGTCCACTCAACTCATCAAGAAAGCTTACCGAGAACTGCTGCAGGAAGGACATGATGTAAAGTATCCCCGGGTCGGGGTGATGATCGAATTACCGGCCGCTGTCTACCAGGCCCGGTCTCTGGCCCGGATGGTGGATTTCGTTTCGGTGGGCAGCAACGACCTGACCCAGTATATTCTCGCGGTTGATCGCAACAATCCGCGGGTCGCCAACCTGTATAACTCGTTTCACCCGTCGGTTCTGCAGGCCTTGCGCCATGTCGTCAGCGAAGCCCACCAGGAGGGTAAACAGGTCAGTATCTGTGGAGAAATGGCTGGTGATCCCGGTGCCGCAGTCCTGTTGATGGCCATGGGGTTCGATGTACTTTCCATGAATTCCTCGACCCTGTTGAAGGTCAAGTCGGTGATCCGCAGCATAACCATGGACGCCGCCCAGGACCTGCTGGAACAGGTCATGTTGCTGGAAGACGCGCAGACCATCCGCAGTGCCGTTGACATGGCCCTTTACAACGCCGGGGTGGACCGACTGCTGCGTTCGTCACGAATCCATTGAGCCCGGAACAGCCGACAGAGCAGTGAGCATGACTGCGGAAGCAGAATCAACCCCGCTGCGCAATAAACTGAACCTGCGGCTCACATCGACAGGGTTCAGGCCGCCTCGTTGTGTTCCCGTAGTAAAGGGAAATGGAAATACCGCCGCGTGGTGATTTCCGCGTCGGCGCCATAGCTCTGTTCACTGAATCGGACCGAACCGCTGTTATCGATTATCAGCGCCGTGGTGCAACGGGTACCATAATCGCGCTGCGGATTGACGATGAAACTGGACGACAGGCTCCTTTCCAGGGTCAGCGGAATACCGGTTTGTGGCAATAGGTGATCCGGCGCCGGGTTCCGGTTCAGCATCAGCCGAGTCAGCGCGTCGGTGGTCAGTCCGGCGCCGGCATGGCCCTGGTCGGTTTTCGTGGTACCAGCCAGCAGCTCCTGCAGCGCCTGCCTGCCACGCTGCACTTTCGGCCAGTCGGAGTCCAGCGCGGCATTGGAAAGGCCGTAAAAACCGGGTTGCAGAACCTGTATCTCAGCGTCGACGCCGTTCAGATACAGCAGTTCCCGGGTATCCCCCACCAGCAGGTTAAACCCTCCGTACTCGTCCAGGTTCTCTCGTACTGAGTTGAGGTAATCGGAAGCAGGAACCTCGCCCAGCAGGAAATCCCGGATTAAAAAGCCGCGGGATCTCACGCCACTGCCGGCGCCCGGACTACGGAAATTGGTGACTGCTGCGAACCGGCCAGTGCGGGTGATGCCCAGCCAGGTGCCGCCCTGGGTAAGATCCTGGCCAGCCAGTAAGCCCGGCCTGGGTGGTTCGGATGCCCAGAATCGGGCTGGACGGGTGGGCCGGGAATGAACCTCGTCACGGTTCGCCGCAACCACAAGTGGTAATCTGGGACTGGAACGAAAGGCTATTATAATCAGGCACATAGAAAGTTTCTTACAACAATGATCCGGAAAAATTGAAAGCCATCACATTTCTGAAATTATGGGTATTTCTCCTATAGTAATGGCCCGGTGATTCAGGATAATGAGACCCTCATGGACGGCCCTGGCAGTTTGCTTGCAGTGCCCGGGTATTAAATAGGGATGTTTGGAAGGCCGGCGTATTCAGGAACGAAAACGCTGGCCTTCTTTATTTCTGCTGCCGTTTCTCTTCTGTTCAAACTTCCAAATTTATTCCCGGGTATCCGGAAATCTGTGCAGGGATTTTTAGTTCACTATCCCAATCCAAGGCTGGGTCTCGGTTTGAATTCGCCACTGAAGCTGCTCGCATCCCCGCCCACAGAAACCGATCTAATTCTGAGACACTGCTCCACAAGCATTCCTTGACACGCCACGGTTCATGGTAGAGCATCGCGGGCATCATTGAAATCGCCTGAACTCTGCGCTGTCCTCTCATGCTCACTTATCCCGATATCGACCCCATTGCTTTCAGTATCGGCCCCCTCAGTGTTCACTGGTACGGCATCATGTACATTGTCGCCTTCGGTGGAGCCTGGCTGATGGCCAACTACCGGGCCGGAAAGGTGCCGGGCAACTGGACTCCCGAACAGATTTCCGACCTGGTTTTTTACGGCGCGCTGGGTGCCGTCGTCGGAGGGCGACTGGGCTCGGTGCTGTTCTACAACTTCGATCGCTTTCTAGAAAATCCACTCTGGCTGTTCCAGGTCTGGGACGGTGGCATGTCGTTTCACGGCGGATTTATTGGTGTGTTGATCGCGTTTTACTGGTACTCGCGAAAGCTGCGGCGGCCCTGGTTTGAAATTCTTGATTTTATTGCCCCGTTCGTGCCGTTCGGACTCGGTGCCGGTAGGCTGGGCAATTTCATCGGGGCCGAGCTATGGGGTCGTCCCACCGATGTTCCCTGGGGCATGGTGTTTCCCTATCCCGATCAGCAACCCCGACACCCGTCCCAGCTTTACGAATTTTTCCTGGAAGGAGTGGTGCTGTTTGCGATTGTCTGGTGGTTTTCGTCCACGCCGCGGCCCCGTTATGCGGTATCGGGCGTGTTCTGCCTGGGCTACGGATGCTTCCGCTTTTTCGTCGAGTTCTTCCGGGAACCGGATGCGGACCTGGGCTTTATTGCGTTCGACTGGTTAACGATGGGACAATTGCTCTGTGTGCCGATGATCGTCGCCGGCATCGTGTTGTTAACGCTGGCCTATCGCACCCGGCCGACCACCGACTGAGCTGCGGAGAAAACCCTGCCCAATGCGCCAGTACCTGGATTTATTGCAAGATATTCTCGATAACGGAGTCGAAAAATCCGACCGCACCGGAACCGGAACCCGATCCGTATTCGGTCGTCAGTTCAGGCATGATCTGAGCGACGGATTCCCGTTGCTGACAACCAAGAAGTTGCATTTCAAGAGCATTGTCAATGAGTTGATCTGGTTCTTGAACGGCGATACCAATACAAAATGGCTGAAAGAGAACGGGGTAACGATCTGGGATGAATGGGCTACCGAGGAAGGGGAGCTGGGGCCGGTTTACGGGCGTCAGTGGACCGCCTGGCCAACCCGGGATGGTGGCACGATCAACCAGATCGACTACGTGGTCAACTGTCTGAAGACCAACCCCGACAGCCGGCGTATCCTTTTCCATGCCTGGAATGTGGAGTTTCTGCCGGATGAGAAGATTTCTCCGCAGGAAAACGTGAAGGCCGGCCGCATGGCATTGCCACCCTGCCATCTGCTCTACCAGTTTTACGTGGCCAACAACCGCTTGTCTTCCCAACTGTTGATCCGTTCCTCCGACTCCCTGCTGGGATTGCCCTACAATACCGCCTCACTGGCACTGTTGACGCATATGCTGGCACAACAGTGCGATCTGGAGCCTGGCGAGATTATCGTCTGCACCGGAGACAGTCATATTTACAATAACCATCTTGAACAGGTGAATCTGCAGTTATCCCGACAGCCGCGCAGCCTGCCGAGCCTGAGAATCAGACGCCGGCCGGCTTCGATCTACGATTACCGTTTCGAGGATTTCGAAATCCTCAATTACGATCCCCATCCCCATATTCCTGCGCCCGTGGCAGTCTGAGGCCGGTAAGCGTGAACCATCTGTCCCTCATCTGTGCCATGGATGAAAACATGGTTATCGGGCGCAACAACAGCCTGCCCTGGTACCTCCCGGAAGACCTCAAGCATTTCAAGCGCACCACCATGGGCAAATGCATCATCATGGGCCGCCGCACCTATGAATCCATTGGTCGACCTTTGCCGGGCCGCACCAATATCATCGTCACCCGCAGTCGTGACTACGAAGTGGAGAACGCCCGGGTGGTGGACAGTCTTACCGATGCCATCGAGCTGGCCGAGAACATCGCCTTTATCGATGGTTCCGACGAGGCTTTTATCATTGGTGGCGCCGAGCTTTACAAACATGCGCTGCCGGTTGTAGACCGGCTCTACCTGACCATGGTGCATGCCGAAGTGGAAGGCGATACCTATTTCCCCGATTTCGATGTCTCGGAATGGGAGGAAGTCAGCAAGAACTTTTACGACGCCGACGAGTTCAATCCCTACCCCTACAGCATCTGCGTCTTTGAGCGGCGCGAATAATCAGGGTATCCCGAACGCCAGCCTGGTCCGGCCTGGAAGCTATGGCCTGCGGATGATCAAAGCTCTTTCACCAGTACTTTGGAATTACGCTGGTAGTTGTAGAGCTGTTTCTTGGATTCCGGCAGTTCGTCGACCGAGGACTGGCGGAATCCGTTCTCCAGGAACCAGTGAGTGGCCGCTGTCGTAAGGATGAAAACGCGCTCCAATTGCCGGGACCGTGCCTCCCGTTCGAGGCTGCTGAGCAGGCGCCTGCCCAGTCCCCGCTTCTGGTAATCGGGGTGAATGGCGATGCAGGCAATCTCGCCGCTGGCATTCTCCAGCGGATACAGTGCGGCACAGGCGATCAGCATGCCTTCCCAGGCAACCACTTTGAAGTTGGTGACCTCGGTCTCCAACAGTTCCCGGGACCGCTGCACCAGGGTGCCGGCCTGCTCCAGCGGCTTGATCAATTCCAGGATGCCACCCACATCGCCGATATAAGCCTGGCGCAGTTCTTCGAAACTGTCGTTACTGACCAGGGTGCCATTACCCTCGCGGGTGAACAGTTCCTGCAACAGTGCCCCGTTCTGCTGATGACTGATCAGGTGAACGCGGTTAACCTTGCCTTCACTGGCCTTGATGGCCGCAGCAAGAGCGTCATTCGTCACTTTTTGTTCCTGGTCGCCACTGTCTTCATGATCGCGCAGATAGTTCCTGGCTCCCTCGGGACTCAGCGAGTTAATCAGATTCCCTTCCGTATCGAGAACGCCCCGTCCGGGTATGAACAGAATCAGTTTGTCGGCACGCAGGGCGGTAGCGGTCTCCATGGCTACCTGCTCAGCAGACAGGTTGAAGACCTCGCCCGTGCATGAATAACCGAGATTGGACAACAGTACGATATTGCCCTGGCTCAGCTGCCGCTCGATAGCGTCCCGTTGTACCTTGCGAACCAGGCCGGTATTGAAAAAGTCGACGCCATCGTGAACCCCGAATGGCCGTGCGGTAATGAAATTGCCACGGCTCAGCCTGATGTCGGACCCATGCATCGGTGAGTTGATCAGACCCAGAGAGAACTGGGCTTCGATATCGATCGTCAGGCGCCCGACGGTCTCCTTGATGGCGGCCAGGCTCTGCGGGTCGGAAATTCGCAGGTTGCGATGATAACGGGATTCAATGCCGGCTTTCCGCAGTGCATCGCTGATCTGCGGTCGTGCCCCGTGAACCAGGACCAGCTTCACTCCCAGGCTGTTGAGGAGGCTGATGTCGTACACGATGTTGGGAAAATTTTCGTCCGCCAGTGCCTCGCCGGTAATCAGTATCACGAATACCTTGTTGCGATGCGCGTTGATGTAGGCGGACGAATAACGGAACCATTCTATGTACTGCTGAACTGTCTGATCCATGGTCGGTCGATTTTCCTGTTTCACGGTGCCTGGATATCCTGTTACAGGCAGATCTTTTCGATGAGTTTTCGGATATGGGCTATGCCCGGTTCGATCATATCCAGGGACAGGTATTCATCGGGCTGATGGGCCTGATCGATGTTTCCCGGACCAAAGACAATGGTGTCCAGGCCCAGTTGCTGCAGGTGGGGTGCCTCGGTGCCGAATGCCACGCTGATGCCCTGTTGGCCGGTCATGGCTTCCACCAGGCGCAGTATTTCACTGTTTGATTCGGTAATGAATGCGGGCACGCCGGGAAACAGCGGTACCAGTTCGAACTGAATGTCTAACGGATCCACGATCCTGCCGATGCGTGTCACCAGCTCCTCGCGGATCGCGTCCTGATCCATGCCCGGAGTGAGCCGGATATCGAATTCCAGCTCGCAGCTTCCGCAGATCCTGTTCGGGTTGTCGCCCCCGCGAATACAGCCCAGATTGAGGGTGGGATAGGATATTTTGAACAGATCATTGGCATATCGCTGGCGTATCTGCCCGCGCCAGGTAATCAGCTCGCCGATGACCGCATGCATGGCATCCAGAGCATTGTTTCCCAACGAGGGGTCGGAGGAATGTCCGCTTCTCCCAAGCAACCTGATGGATTCCATCATGACGCCCTTGTGTGCCATCACCGGAACCAGTCCTGTCGGTTCACCGATAACGGCGTAGCGGCCCTGTGGGATACCGCGCTCCACCAGAGACCTGGCCCCGTACATGGAAGTCTCTTCGTCCGCGGTTGCCAGGATGATCAGGGGTTCCCGAAACTCGGCCTGTCCCAGTTGCCGGATGGCTTCCATAACCACGGGAAAAAATCCCTTCATGTCCGTACAGCCCAGCCCGTAGAGACGGCCGTCTTTCTGGGTGACCTGAAACGGGTTGACTGACCAGAGCGCTTCATCGAGCGGTACGGTGTCGGTATGACCGGATAAAACCAGGCCACCGTTACCGCTCCCACGGGTGGCGATCAGGTTGAACTTCCGATTTTCTGTATCAGACGGGCATTCCAGAATCTCGCAGCGAAAACCAAGCTGCTCGAAACATTCCGCGAGGTAATCGATTACCGGACGGTTGCTCATATCCAGGGCCGGATTTGCCGAGCTCACGCTGGCATGGCCGACAAGCTGGTTCAGGTTGCTGATAAAATCCGGAATTTCAGTGGCCATGATTTGCAAGAAGTCCGTGCTGTTGGTGCACTAGCCCTGCGCCTCCCTGGCGATTCGGTCAGTGCGGGCAGCCATGATAAAGTCGTTAAGATGTAATCCGCCGATGCGGTGAGTCCACCAGTACACCACCACGCTGCCCCATTCAATCCGAAGTGCCGGATGGTGGTCCTGCTGTTCCGCAAGGCTGGCAATTTGCCCGGCGAAAGCGAACGCCTCACGAAAGTTCCGGAAACGGAACTGCCGGGACAGGCAGTCTACATCGTCCTGTCTGTCGAGCGCCCAGTCGGGAATCTGCGTCAACAGAGTTTCCAGTTCTGCTCCCGAAACTGTCGGGGTGTCGGCCCGACAAACCTGGCAGTTTAAAGAGTGGAGGGAATCCATGGTGATTCTCTCTACAGGAATTGTTCCAGCATGGTGTTGGTGAACAGGACACCCTTGTCGGTGGGAGTCACGTGGTTACCGGTTACCAGCAGCATGCCTTCGGCGTGAAGATATTCTAGCTTCTTTCCAACGGTGCTGAAAGATTTGCCGGTTCGCGACTCGTACAGGTCAGTGGGGAAACCGTCGGTAAGCCGCAGGGCGTTCATGAAAAACTCCAGGTCGAGGCTGTCGGGCGTTATGTCGCTGACCTCGGCCAGATAAGTGCCGCTGCGTGCCAGATAGTGCGAAGGCTGCCTGGTTTTACGGGTACGGATGCGCCGGTTTTCGCTGCCCAGCGTAAGCTTGCCGCTGGCTCCCGCGCCGATCCCGATATAGTCACCGAACTGCCAGTAATTTCTGTTGTGCAACGATTGCCGGCCCGGCCTGGCATAGGCGGAGACCTCGTAACGCTTCAGCCCCGCCTCATCAAGAAGGGCCAGACCGGCTTCCATCATGGTGGCGATCGCTTCCTCTTCCGGCAACCGGGGTGGGCGACTGTAAAACGCCGTGTTGGGCTCCAGGGTCAGCTGGTACCAGGACAGATGCGTGGGCGCGAATTGCAAAGCTCGGCGCAGGTCGGAAAGTGCCTGGCGGGGTGTCTGTCCGGGCAACCCGTACATCAGGTCCAGGTTGAAATTCTCGAAGCCGGCCCGCTGGCAGGCTTCGATGGCATGGGCTGCCTCCCCGGCATTGTGAATGCGTCCCAACGTCTGCAGAAAGCGGTCATCAAAACTCTGAATGCCGAGCGAAAGCCGGTTCACCCCGCTGTCGCGGTAGCCGGCGAACCGTTCTGTTTCCGCGCTGCCGGGGTTGGCCTCCATGGTACATTCCAGACCCCCGGCAAAACTCACCTGGCTGCCCAGTTCATTCAACAGTCTGGCGTAGAATTCCGGACTCAGCAGGCTGGGGGTGCCGCCGCCGATGAAGATGGATTGCAGGCTGCGCCCCTGAATGTAGTCCCGATCCGCCCGAAAATCCTCCAGCAGGCAATCCAGGTAATCCTGCTCCGGAATCCCGTCTCCGGCGGCGTGGGAATTGAAGTCACAATAGGGACATTTCCTGACACACCAGGGGACATGGATATAGAGGCTTAGTGGCGGGAGTTCCAGCATTGCAGAAGCTGCCTGATGGCCTGACCGCGATGACTCAGCTGGTTTTTAACCGAAGGATCAAGTTCGGCGGAAGCACAGCCATGGGTTGGAACAAAGAACAGGGGATCATAGCCGAAGCCGTTGACGCCACATTCCTCAAACAGGATACGACCCTCCCAGGTGCCCTGGCAGATAAGTGGCATCGGGTCCCTGGCATGACGCAGGTAAACGATGACACACTGAAAGCGGGCGGTACGCCTGTTTTCAGGAACGCCTGCCAGTGATTCTAGCAGTTTCAGATTGTTGACGCGGTCGGCATTGGCGGAACTGTCGCCAGCATAACGTGCCGAGTAGATGCCCGGTTCACCGTTCAGGGCATCAACCTCGATACCGGAATCGTCGGCGATGGCGGCTTTACCGGTAATCTCGCAGGCATGCCTGGCCTTGATGATGGCATTTTCCACAAAACTGAGCCCGGTCTCGTCAGCGTCCGTCACGCCCAGTTCTTTCTGCGGAATGAAGCGGACATCGCTGCCACCCAGGGTCTGCTGCAGTTCCCTCAATTTTCCTGCGTTGCCGCTGGCCAGTACTATTTCCTGCATGAGTATAACCCTGGGTCGCTGCTAGTCGCGGGTGAGATGATAGATGGCGATCTCGCCCAACAGGTTGGGCCAGGCCCGCATATACCAGTTGCCCTGGTGTTCGTTGTCCACCACGGTGCGGGTCAGGACCCGGATATTTTTTTCCCGGCACAGGGCATCGAAATCCTTGACCGTGCAGAAGTGGATATTGGGCGTGTCATACCACTGGTAGGGCATGAACTTGGACACCGGCATCCGGCCCCGGCCCATCAGGTAAACACGGGATTTCCAGTTACCGAAATTAGGGAACGTCACAATCCCGTTGCGGCCGATACGCAGCATTTCGTCGATCAGCAGATCGGGGTTGCTGAGAGCCTGGAGGGTCTGGGCCAACAGCACGGTGTCGAAGCTGTCGGTCTGAAAATTACGCAGTCCGAAGTCGATGTTCTGTTCGATGACATTGACACCTTTCGACAGGCATTGATTGATATTTTCGGCGTCGATCTCCAGTCCAATACCAACCGTATTCTTGGCCTCCCGCAGGTAATGCAGCAGGCTGCCGTCACCACAACCCAGGTCCAGAACCCGGCTGTCCGGTGCAATCCAGTGCTGAATGATTTCCAGATCGGGTCTCATGCCGAAAGCTCCTCGTGAACTCTCAACAGGTAGCGGCGAAAGGCTTCCATATAGCGTGGAATCGGCAACAGGAACGCATCATGTCCCTGGTCGGCATCGATTTCCAGATAACTGACCTGGCACCCGGCACTGAGCAGATTCTCCACCAGTTCCCTGGATCGCTCCGGCGGGAAGCGCCAGTCGGTACTGAATGACATCAGGAAAAAACGGCAATGGCTGTGGGCAAACGCCTTGCTCAGGTCGCCGTCGTAGTCGACCGATGGGTCAAAATAATCCAGTGCCTTGGTCATCAGCAGGTAGGTATTGGCATCGAAATTCTCAGAAAATCTTTCCCCCTGGTAGTGAAGGTAGCTTTCCACCTGGAAGTCGATGTTGAAAGCGAAACTGAGTTTGCCGGTCTTCAGGTCGCGGCCGAAATTACTGCTGCCGGGTAACTGCTCGTCGGTATTCTTGCCGAATTTGGAACGTAGCGCGTTTTCTGACAGGTAGGTAATGTGCCCTACCATTCTGGCCAGCATCAGTCCTTTCTTGGGCGAGGTGTTATGTTCCAGGTAGCGTCCCTCGTGAAAATTGGGATCGGAGGTGATGGACTGCCTGGCGACTTCGTTGAAGGCGATATTCTGCGCCGAGAGTTTGGGTGCGGTGGCGATTGCAATAGCGTGACCAAGCCGTTCCGGATAGCTGATCGCCCAGCGCAGCACCTGCATGCCGCCCAGGCTGCCTCCGATCACTGCTGCCCATTTCCGGATTCCCAACCGGTCTGCCAGTCGCACCTGGCTGTTGACCCAGTCGCGCACTGTCACAACCGGGAAATCCGGACCGTAGATCTTGCCGGTCTGCGGGTTGACGGAACGGGGACCGGTGCTGCCGGCGCAACCCCCCAGGTTGTTGAGGGACACCACGTAGAACAGGTCGGTATCGATGGGTTTGCCGGGACCGATGCATTCATCCCACCAGCCGGCCTTGCGGTCTGCTTCGTGGTGATAGCCGGCGGCGTGGTGGTCGCCACTCAGGGCATGGCAGATAAGGATGGCGTTACTGCGGTCAGCATTGAGCCGGCCATAAGTTTCCACCACCAGTTCGTAGCTTGGCAACACCTTGCCGCTACGCAGTGTCAGGGGTTCGTCAAACTGATAAGTTTCGGGACTTACCAGGCCGACGGAATTGTCGGGAATTACATCTGGCATCAGGGTATCGATCGGCTATTCCAGGGTACCGAGTTCCGGCGGCAGTCGCTTCGGAGCACGGATTCTGACCCGTTTCTGTCGTCCTGTCGTTCCTTTTTCAATCTGGATATTGCCCTGGGGTGTCTTGAATTGCCTGGACAGGAATTTAATCAGATGCTGGTTGGCTTTGCCATCGACCGGCGCGGCGGTGAGCCGGATTTTTACCGCATCGGATTCGATTTCAACGAACGCGTCCTCCCGGGCCCGGGGCTGGATGCGGCAGAACAGCACCAGTTCTTCGCCCTGCCAGTGGTAAAACAACGGCAGGGCTCCTGCTAGAGACCTACGGTTACGGCGACCATGCGTCCATCGACCTGGAAAACCTGGAACAGAAATTCCTTGAGGAATTCGATGCCGATGAAAATAAATATCGGTGAAAAATCCAGTCCACCCATGGGAGGAATGATATTGCGAATTGGCCTCATGATCGGTTCGGTCAGCTGCCACAGCAGTTGCAGGGCCGGATGCGGATTCACATTGCCGGAAAAAAGCATGACGAAAGACATGATAATTGTCGCAATGATGGACCAGTAGTAGATATTGATAATGAAAAAGATCAGACCCGCCAGTGACCAGGTAATGATTTCGCCGGCGGCCGGCAGCTGGTAGCCATACAGGTAATTCAGAATTACCACCAGTGCCGCCTCCACCACCAATGCCAGCACCAGAGTGGAGAAATCGATGCCCCGATAGCCGGGGATGAAGGTGCGGAACACCCTCACCATGGGATCGGTGATGCGCACCACCGACTGGGATATCGGGTTGTAAAAATCGGCCCTGGCAACCTGCAGCAGAAACCGCAGCAGAATCGCCAGCAGGTAAAGACCTCCCAGCGAACTAACCAGTCTAGTCAGTGTTTCCATGCTTCAACCTTACTTCCAGTGTTCAGCTTCCGAAATCCCGGGCCAGTTCCCGGGAACGTTGTTGGGCCGCCAGCAGTGCCTGCCTGACCAGCTCTCTCAGACCGCCCTGTTCGAACCGTTTCAGGGCCTGTTCGGTGGTTCCTCCTGGTGAAGTCACCTGGCGCCTCAGTTCGGCAGTGCTGACCTGGCTGCGGCTGGCCAGCTCGGCGGCACCGAGGGCTGTCTGGCAGGTGAGCTGGCGGGCGACGTCGGCGTCCAGTCCCATTTCGAGGGCTACCTCCTGCATGGCTTCCATGAGCAGGAAAAAGTAAGCCGGGCCACTGCCGGACAGTGCAGTAACCGCATCGATATCCGTTTCACTCTGCAACCAGATGGCCAGCCCGACGGCGCTGAGAATCGCTTCCGCCAGCTGTTGCTGAGATGTACTGACCCGGTCGTTGGCATACAGTGCGGTAGCGCCTTTGCCCACCAGGGCCGGGGTGTTCGGCATACACCTGACCAGCGCCAGTTCCCGGCCCAGCCAGTTGCCCAGATGCTCAAGAGTGATCCCGGCAGCGACTGAAACTATCAGGCAGTCGCGACCCTGCAGCGCGGCGTGCAGTTCCCTGCATGCCGTTTTCATTACCTGCGGTTTGACCGCCAGCACAACCACGTCGGCAGTGCTGGCGATTTCCGCTGCGGTCGACACCTGAATACCGCAGTCGCTTTGCAGCTGTTCCAGTTTGTCGCTGTCGATATCGGCAGCCAGCAACCGGCCGGGGGCAACGCCCCGGCCCAGCAGTCCCCTTATCAGGCTGTTGGCCATGTTACCGGCACCGATGAAGCCGATACGGCTGTTTTCCAGGCTCACTGTTTAAATGTCACTCCAGGCTTGATGTGAATCTGCCGTCCGGCAGGACAAAAAGTAGCCGGTATTCTATCTTAATTAACAGGGGCATTTATATCCTGGCTCCAAACACCGCGGTGCCAATGCGAATCAGCGTCGCCCCCTCCGCGATCGCGGCTTCATAGTCGCCGCTCATGCCCATTGACAGGGTATCGAAGCCGGCAAACTGAGAGCGCAGGCGTTTGAATTCGGTGGCCAGTCGGGCGAACTGCTGACGCTGGCGGCCGAAGTCGGATTCCGCTGCCGGGATACTCATCAGACCTCTCAACTGCAGACGGGGGAGTGTTGCGACCTGCTGGCAGAAAGACTCGGTGTCCGCGAGGCTGATGCCGGATTTACTGTCTTCTCCGGACAGGTTTACCTGCACGCAGATGTTCAGGGGAGCCTGTGAATCCTCCCGCTGCTCACTGAGGCGCCGGGCCACCTTGAGGCGATCGACACTGTGCACCCAGTGGAAATGGCGGGCCAGGAGGCGGGTTTTATTGGACTGAATGGGGCCGATGAAGTGCCAGGTCAGATCCAGATCGGACAGAGCGGCGATCTTGGCTTCCGCCTCCTGCAGGTAATTTTCACCAAAGTCGCGGATTCCGGCGGCATAGGCCTGACGGATGGCCTCTGCCGGCTGGGTTTTACTTACCGCCAGCAGAGTTACGGCGCCTTCGGGGCGCTGATACGACTTTTCAAAAGCGTGGATTCGTTCAAGAATTTCGGAAATATTGTCTGCTATTCTGCGCATTTACGGGGATCGACTAACAATTTGAATTACCCGGGATTATACGTCGGCAGGACAGTATCGAACCAAGCGGATTGACCGCTTGTGTCCAGGTAACGGGAACAGGCTATGGATATTACCGAACTTTTGCATTTCAGTGTCAAACAGGGTGCCTCAGACTTGCACATTACTGCAGGGATGCCTCCGCTGATCCGCGTGGACGGCGATATTCGTCGCATCAATGTGCCCGAAATGGACCACAAGGAAGTCTACAATCTGATCTACGAGATCATGAACGACAAGCAGCGCAAGGACTTCGAGGAATTCATGGAAACCGACTTTTCCTTCGAAATCCCCAACCTGGCCCGCTTCCGGGTAAACGCCTTCAACCAGAACCGTGGTGCGGCCGCGGTATTCCGTACCATTCCCTCCAAGGTACTGACCATGGAGCAACTGGGTATGGGCGAGGTCTTCCGCAAGATCGCCAATGTTCCCCGCGGCCTGGTCGTCGTCACCGGGCCTACCGGTTCCGGCAAAAGTACTACGCTGGCCGCCATGATCGACTATATCAACTCGGAAAAATACGAACACATTCTCACCATCGAGGATCCGATCGAATTTGTTCACAGCAGCAAAAAATCGCTGGTCAATCAGCGGGAAGTGCATCGGGATACGCTGGGATTCAACGAGGCGCTGCGTTCAGCCCTGCGTGAAGACCCTGACATCATCCTGGTGGGTGAATTGCGGGACCTGGAAACCATCCGCCTGGCGCTGACGGCTGCCGAAACCGGTCACCTGGTGTTTGGCACCCTGCACACCACTTCCGCTGCCAAGACCATCGACCGGGTAATCGACGTTTTCCCGGCGGCGGAAAAAGACATGGTGCGCTCGATGCTGTCGGAATCACTGCAGGCGGTAGTCTCCCAGACGCTGCTGAAGCGGCCCGGCGGAGGCCGGGTTGCCGCCCACGAGATCATGATCGGAACCTCGGCGATCCGGAACCTGATTCGCGAGGATAAGGTGGCACAGATGTATTCGGCTATCCAGACTGGTGCCTCATCCGGCATGCAGACCCTGGATCAATGTCTCAAGGAACTGCTTGCCAAGGGCCTGGTAACCCGCGAGGATGCCCGCGCCAAGGCCAAGATGCCGGACAATTTCTAGCAGCCGGGACAACCTGGCTGGAGAAAACCCCTGACAGCACTGCTCTCAGGGGTTTTTTTATCACTGCGATTCGGCAATGTTCTTCATGTTGCTGAGCGCGTTCTCGAAGGAAGCACGGCGCCGCGCGACATCCGCGTCCTTGGCAGCCTGGTCGGGCTGATTGGACTCATCCAGCAGCAACGTATAAAGCAACCGGGTCCGATTATCCCCGATCGGACGGGCTTCCAGAAAGCCGTGGTAAAGATTGTAGAACTGGCCTTCGCGCGCCGGCTGGGTATAGCCATAGGAAAGCTCCGTTTCGGCCACCAGGATCTCCAGGATGCGTCCACCGGCCAGGGCCCGTACCGTGCCGATACCGCCGTCGCCGGAAGTGATTTCGCAGTCCAGGTTGAACCATTCACTGATGTCACAGTAATCGCCGATTGCGGCCCAGACCTGTGCTGCCGGGCGGTCCACATCAATCTCCATGGCAATCCGGGTGTACTCCGGTTCGGCCCGCACCAGGCCGCAGAAGGCCAGCAGGGTGGTGCCGGTAAGGATCAGTCGTTTCATAGCATTTTTCTCCAGAATGGCCCCGGCAGGATTGCCGGGCCCTGCGAGCTGTTATAGATGCTGATGAGAGTAATCGGTTGTTGAGTCCGGGTCAAAGCCCTTCCTGTCCGCGGTGACCACGAGCTTGCCGAGGACCGCTGGCGGTAGGGGCTACCGCACGGGTTTCAGGCAGGCTGATCGCGCTGCCGCAGTTCTGCAAACCAGGTTTCCAGGATCAGCTGTGCGGCGACGCTGTCTACCGACTGGTCGCTGCTGCCTACCAGTTCCTCGGCGGCATGGGAGGACAGCCGTTCGTCGATGCCATAGCAGGGCAGGTGGAAGCGGCCATGCAACCGGTTGGCGAACTTGACAGCCCGCTTCAACAGTTCGCTTTCGCTGCCATCCATGTTGTAAGGCAGCCCGATCACCAGCAGGTCCGGCTGCCAGTGGTCCAGCAACTTTCCAATCTGGTCCCAGTCAGGGATGCCGTCCCGGGCCTTGAGTGCCGCCAGTGGGCTGGCGGTGCCGGAGATGGACTGGCCGCAGGCCACGCCGATGCGGCGGGTACCGAAATCGAAACCCAGGGCGGTCAGCCCGGAGCTGTGCTTGACTGGGAATTTTTCCAGAGACATCGACTCTCCCGACGATCTATTTCAGGTGCGGTCCGATCAGGAATGGCCGGCATCGGGAGACAGCTGGCTCATATCGATACCCAGCTGAGCGGCAGCCTGTGCGGCCTTGTTTGCAAAATCCTCCGAAAACACCAGTTCGGCGCTGGCCGGAGCCGTGAGCCACGCATTTCTGCCCAGTTCCTGTTCCAGCTGACCGCCGTCCCAGCCGGCACAACCCAGTGCCACCAGATAGCGTTCCGGCCCCCTGCCGTCGGCAATTTCCTGTAACAGTTGCTTGGAGGTGGAGAGGCTGAACCGTTCGCCAATCCGCAGCGACGATTTCCTGTCGCCGGGGCTATCGTGAATAATGAAACCCTTGTCCCGCTCAACCGGTCCTCCGGCCAGGACCCGGCGATTTTTGAACGGTGTGTCATCTATCGAGCAGCTGATCTCCAGCTCATCGAAGATGTCGGCGACACTGATCGACAGCGGCTTGTTGATCACGATACCCAATGCCCCTTCCTGGTTATGCTTCCAGATATAGGTCACGGTGTGAGAGAAATAGGGATCCGCCAGCTGCGGCATTGCGATCAGCAGTTGATCTTCAAGGGAGCTTTCGTATTCCGGCTCAGTCATGTTCGATGCAGGGACTCGATGTTCGGACCACAGGCGGTATTCACGCCGGTTCCAGCGCGCTACTCGGTGGTGAAGGCGGCGCCTTCCTGAAACCGCCAGGTTCGTATGATTTCCAGGATATCGTATTGCCCGCGCAACTCCGGAGGAAACGGTTCGAATGGCGCTGCCAGGTTGACGATATCCACAGCGGCCTGATCCAGCACGGCACTATTGGAGGACTTCAGGATCAGTACTTCATTCAGGGAGCCATCGGGTCGCAGCGCGACCAGCAGGCGCAGATCGCCGAAAATCTGGTTGCGCCTGGCCGCTTCCGGGTAATTCAGGTTACCTACCGATTCGATCCGCTTGCGCCAGCTGTCCAGGTACAGGGCGTCATGGCTCTTCTTGGTGGAAGCGGAAGAGATGGTGTACTTACGCGGTTTCCTGGCATAGGCCTCCCGCTGCAGATCAAGCTGGGCCTGCAGGCTGGCGATAGCCAGGCTCAATTCGTCCTGGGTGTATTCGTCCGCGTCCGGGTTTTCCGCCTCGCTGGATTCCTCTTCCGGGCTCTGGCTGATCAGGTCCTCGGAGTTGGCGGCAGTGAGAACGGAGATGTCGGTGCTGGCACTGTTCTGACGCGCTGCCATGGCCTGTCTGACCGGAGCAACCTCCTGAATCACATCGGCATTGAATTCGGATGTGAATGGAGTACTGGGCGCCGAACGTTCCTCCAGGGTTCCACTGCCGGTTTGATTTTCCTGGGCCAGGAAATCCGCGTCTTCCGGCGCCAATTCGCTGCGGTACTGGGCCAGCGTGATCTCCATGGTGGGCTGGCTGGTGACATCGTCCAGATAGGAAAAACCCACGCCCAGGATAATCATGGCGTGAATACAGGCCGACAGAAACACCGTAAACCCGAAGCGTTCATTCTGATGTTCGTTAACAGTTGTTGCCATTGTATTCAGGTCTTACGGTTCAGCTTGGTAACGATGCAGTCCATCAAATCTCCAGCAATATCAAGATTATAGGCTGCATCAAGTTCCCTGACGCAGGTTGGACTGGTGACATTGATCTCGGTCAGGTAATCGCCTATTACATCGAGTCCCACAAAGAGTAACCCTTTTTGCTTCACCACTGGTCCAACCTGTTCACAAATCCAGCGATCTCTGTCGGTCAGTTCCTGGGCGACGCCACTGCCCCCGGCGGCCAGATTGCCACGGGTTTCCCCCACTGCCGGGACCCGTGCCAGGGCATAGGGAACCGGTTCCCCGTCGATCAGCAGAATGCGCTTATCGCCCTTGACGATTTCCGGGATGTACTTCTGGGCCATGATCTGGTTACTGCCGCCCTGGGTAATCACTTCGATAATGACGCTGACATTGGGATCTCCCTCCCGCAGGCGGAAGATCGCGGTGCCGCCCATGCCGTCCAGGGGTTTGAAGATGACATCCCGGTTCTCCTGGTGAAAGCGGCGCAGCATAGTGCTGTTACAGGTCACCAGGAAGGGCGGGCAGCACTGGGGAAACTGGGCGGCAAACAGCTTTTCATTGCAGTCGCGCAGGCTGCGCGGGTCATTCACCACCAGGGTGCCTTCCTTCTGGGCCTCTTCCAGCAGGTAGGTGGAATATATATAGTGATTGTCAAACGGCGGATCCTTGCGCATCAGGATGACATCCAGTTCCGCCAGCGGCATCTCCCGGGTTTCTCCGAACGCATACCAGTCCCGGGGATCCGCCTTGACGGTCAGCTCGCGCGTGATTCCCTTGCTGATCCCGCTCTCCATGTACAGATCGGTCTGCAGCATGTAATAAATTTTCCAGCCCCGTCGCTGGGCTGCCAGCAGCATGGCCAGGCTGGTGTCTTTTTTGTAAGTAATGGCCTCAATCGGGTCCATCACGATGCCAAGTTTGATGCTCATGATGCGGGTTTCTGCCTTGGGTGTCCCTGGGGAGTCTGCTCTGAGTAATGCCCCCCGCAAAGCCGCGGCGGGCCAGGGGAATAATAGCAATGTTTCCCCGCCTTAGCGACGCGCGACTTAGGGTGGAGCCAGGTTAATATGCGGTGAGCCGGAGCGAAAAGTGTTGCACTGGCAAGACTCCTACCCGATACCTGGCCTCAGGGGTCGGTGACGCTCCGAAGCGACGCCTCCTGCCACGGGGATTTTCAGTCTGCCCGCCGAAGCGGCTATAATAGCCGGCGGATTTTCAGAGGGTTGTGCTTGTGGGATTCATTGGATTCGGCTGGGGAATAGGCGGCGTGATTACGATACTGCTGTTTGCAGTCTATCGCCTGTGGCCCATGGCCTTTGAGCTGATGGGGCAATCCCTGTCCTCGCTGCACTGGGTGGCACTGGTCTTCAGCATTCTCTACATGGCCTATGCCGAGGGCTACAAGGGTTTTCACAAGAGTTTCGCCCCGCGGCTGGTGGCGCGGGCCAGCTACCTGCGCAGCCACGCCAGTCTGGGCAAGATCTTCCTGGCGCCATTTTTCTGTATGGGATACATCTACGCCACCCGTCGGCGCATGATCCTGTCGATTTCCCTCACCTCGATGGTGGTCTGTTTCGTACTGCTGGTGCGGATGTTGCCCCAGCCCTGGCGGGGAATCGTCGACGCCGGCGTCGTGACCGGTCTGATCCTCGGTGTTTGTTCCATCTTCTATTACCTGGTTCAGTCCTTTGTCAGGCCGGAATTGCTGACCGTCTCCCCGGATGTTCCAGGTGTCACTGCACCAGACCGTTAATCCTGGCTGAGGATCAACGCATGCCAGCAACCGGTGAGCAGAAATCCAGAATCAGCTGTTGTGCGATAGTGGTGACTCACTATCCGGAAATGCCGGCGCTTCTCAAGCTGTTGAGTCAGCTGAACAAGGAAACCGATTTCCTGGTGATCGACAACGGTTCTCCCGAGGCCGGCCGGTTTCGTGATTCGGTCCTGGCCTACCACCATTGCATCGATTACTGGCAGCTGGAACACAATGTGGGACTCGCGGAGGCGCTGAACCGCGGACTGCAGGAATTACGTCGGCGCAATTATTCGTTCGCTTTCCTGTTCGATCAGGACAGCAGTCTGTGCGATCTGTACATCCAGAGCATGCTGGCCGCCTACCAGCAGGCCAGTGCCATTTCCCGGCGCAGGGTCGCGGCTATCGGTCCCCGCATTATCAATCCCAGAACCCACCGCCAGACTCCGTTCAAGCTGTTCAATCGTCTGTTTTGGCGTTCGGATCGACCCTTTTTCGGCGACAGCCGGCTGTTTCGGGCCGATTTTCTGATCACTTCGGGGACCCTGCTGCCGCTGGCCTGGCTCGACGACATCGGTGACATGAAGGCCAGTTACTTCATCGACAACGTAGACCTGGAATGGTGTTTCCGGGCCCGGGCTAAAGGCTATGCCCTGGCCGGCACCAGCCAGGCAGTGCTGTACCATTCAATCGGTGAATACAGTGCCAGTCCACTGGTGCGCAAGGGACTGATCGCCTGGCACAAACCGGAGCGCACCTATTACTCGAGCCGCAACCGGGTCCATCTGTATGGTCAATCCTATTCCCCCTGGGGCTGGAAACTGCGCGACCTGCCACGCTTCCTGCTGAAATCCCTGTGGCTGCTGCTGGCCTCTGATGAGCGCAGGGCTTACTGGCAGAACATCCGCGCCGGCATCCGGGACGCCCGGAGCCTGGGTTAGCCATGCGCCGGTTCCCCCGCGTCGCGGTGCTGCTGCCCACCTATAACGGCAGCCGTTTTATCGGTGCGCAGTTAGACTCGATTCTCGCCCAGACGGTAACCGACCTGATCATCGTGACCCGTGATGACGGGTCCTCGGACTCTACCCGCGAGGTGGTGCAGGACTATGCCCGTCGTCAGCCCGACCGTTTCCACGTTGTTGTCGCTGACGGCAGAAATCTCGGGCCGGGCGGCAGCTTCTCCCTGCTGATGCAGTACGTCCTGGAGCGGCGATCACAACTGGGGCTGGAGCCGCTGCGGGTGTTGCTTTGTGACCAGGACGATGTCTGGGACAGCCGGAAAGTCGAACGGGAACTGGAAGCGCTGTTCAAGCTGGAAAGCCGCTTTCCGGGACTGCCGGCACTGGTGCATAGCGACCTGTCCGTGGTCGCGGCAGACCTGACACCTATTGCCGGATCATTTCTGGCCTACCACGGTCTGGACGGCAACCGGAACGACCTTCGCAACCTGATCTTCAGTAACACGGTGACCGGCTGTTCGGCACTATTGAACGAGTCATTACTACGCAAGGCACTGCCGGTTCCAGAAGACGCGATGATGCATGACTGGTGGCTGGCCCTGGTGGCAGCCGCCTTTGGTCACATCGGTTTTCTGCCGGAACGGCTGGTACAGTATCGTCAGCACGATCACAACACGCTGGGCGCGCGGGAGTATCAGCCCCGCAAACTGTTCAGCAAAACCACCTGGCAACGGCTGTGGCAGAAAAATCCGGACCCCATGCTGTTCGCCGTTGCCCGCCAGGCAGAGACTTTCAGGGCCCGGTACGGGAAGGAACTGTCGCGATCTGACCGCCTCACCCTGGGCCTGGCCAGTCGCCTGCGCACCGACAGCTTTCTGCTGCAGCGGGTGTTGTTCAGATTGCTGAGATTTTAACAGTGCAGGGAGTCTGACCGCGGTCTGGATTGTAACCCGCAAGCAAACCAGCGTTGTCTTGCGTTCAGCTGAGAGTTTTTAACAAGCTGCTAATGGCTGACCAGCTCCAGCAGAACGTTCCGGAACCGGTCAGGTGAGCACTCGGTGGCGACGGCGTCCAGCGCGGCTTTTCTTACCGACTCCCACACTGTCCGGTCGCGGAGCAGGTCCAGGCAGCTATCGGCGAATGACCCGGGTTGGTCGGCTGAAAGCAGTTGGACGCGGTCCTGCCAGCCCAGTTGCCTGGCCAGCAGCGTGGTGGTCACGCAGGGCAGTCCGTAGGCGGCTGCTTCGTGAACCTTATGCGGAATACCGGCGGCGAAGCGGGTCGGAGCGATGAAGGCCCGAGCCTGGTTATACAGACTGCCGAGGTCGTCCAGGCGGCCATGGAATTCGATTCCCTCCACATCAAGCTGCTGCAACGACGGCGCTTCGTTGTCACCCACCACGTGCAGTTTCAGCGCTGGGTCGGCGCGCCTCAACTGCGGCCAGACACTGCTGACAAACCAGTGCAGGGAATCAACGTTGGGCGAGTCGTCATCACGCAGGGCACCGACAAACAACAGGTCCCGGCGTTGTTCGAAGGTATTTTCCGTGGGCCTGGGCGGCAGACTGTGACCCAGCACGACCGTATTGCTGAAACCGTGTCCGGCATAAATCTCCGCCTCCTGCCGTGATACCGCGACAATGGCATTGGCGGTTCGCGCTGCGGAAATTTCCTGCTCGATCAGGTCGAATTTCTGCTGATCGGTAAACTGCTCGCCCTGTAACTCCCGTTGCAGAATCTCTCTCGGTGCGGTGATGGCTTCGGCGTCGTAGATCAGCGTGACGTTCTCCAGCAGTGTCGGATCGTCTGCCAGGACGCCGTTCAGATACTGCATATTGTGGATGCGGCTGACCAGCAGGGTACGATAAAAACCGCGCCGCCTGGCCAGGAATGCCGCCAGACCCTGAAGTCCCCGATCCAGCATGACCTCGACATTGCCCGGCAGAGAGGAGTAGGTAGCCTTCCAGGACTCTTCGGGAAACTGCAATGGGTAAAGCGTGACATTGAACCCCTCGGCTGCCAGCAGAGTGAGCATTTCGCGACAGCGCGGGTAACCGGAACCCAGGCTGGCGTGGGGAACCCGGTCATCGATAACCAGAATATTGGAGTTACGGTTGGCCGACCGGCAAAACAGGGGAGACCTGGCGTCCGCCTCAGGCTGGCCGGCCAGGTAGTCCCCGTGCTTGGCCAGTAGTACCTGGCGATGTTTGTCCTGCAGCTGGCTGGCCTTGTGCTGGCCACCGGAGCTGGCGAACTCGTAGTGAGTGATCACGGCACCGGGGTCATAAATCACTTTCATGCCCTGTTTCTGCAACCTGATACAGAAATCCGAATCCTCATAATACGCCGGGGCGTAATCGAGATCGAAGCCTTCCAGTTGCCGGAACAATGCGGTTTCACACAACAGAAACGCTCCCGAGCAGTAGTCCACTTCCCGGCGGAACTGGAATTCAGGTGCGTCCGGATCGCCATGGCGACCATAGCCCAGGCAACTGCCGTTGGAAAAAATTATACTTCCCGCTTCCTGCAGGCTGCCATCCAGCAACAGGATCCGGCCACCGACGGCACCCGCATCGGGTGTATTCTGCAGCGTTTCCATGGCCGATTCGATGGCATACAGATGCAGCATGGCGTCGTTGTTCAACAGTAACAGGTAGCGTCCACGGCATGCTTCCACGCCGCGGTTGACTGCTTTGACGAAACCTTCGTTGTCTGCGTTCTGAATCACCGTGGCATTGGCCAGCCGTTCCAGCAGCTGCCCGGATTCGTCGCTGGACGCGTTGTTGACAATGACCAGTTCGTAGGGTGCCGGCGCAAACTTGAGTATCGACTCGATGCACAGCAGTGTCAGAGGCGCCTGATTGTAAAGAACCAGCAGAATCGACACCCGGGGCTGCTCAGTTTTTGGAATTACCAGCGTGGAGCCCGAATCAAAAAAGCGCTGCAGATTGGCTGCGGCTTCCTCCCGGTAGCGGCTCTTCACGTCTTCCTGTAACTCGGGCGCACTGAATTCCTCTTCCAGTACGGAACCTGCTTCGAGCCCGGTGACCGGTGCTTTCAGTTCTGTACCGTAACGTCGGTAATGAATCTTCTGTTTAAGAGGGAACAGCAGAGCCTGGTCCAATTGTCTTTTCAGGCGCCGGAACGGACCCATCAATCGCCACGAGGGCAGCGCATAGATTTCGTTCAGACTGGATTCCAGGTCCCGCAGGTGCCGGTCGCGATGGAGATCCGAAAGGGCATGTTCCCGTTTAAGCTTGTGCAGGGTCTTGCGTAGTTCATCCGCCTCCCGGGTGAGGTTGGCTGCTTCCTGAGTGCTTTTGTCGAGCATCGCACGCAGGCTGCCCGCGTAGGCATTCATTTCCTGTATTTGCTGGGCTGACTCGCTCATCTCCCGTGCCAGTAGATCGAACTCGTCACGGGGAACGGTACGGCCGATGAGCTCATTTATCTCTTCGCTGCTCCAGCGGGGTAACCATTTCCGGTAGACAGCCCGACGTGCATTGGCAAAGGGGTTGTCACCGGAATAGCGCAGTTCCTGATCGCTGATGTCGGTGGCTGAGCCACCGCCCTGGCGGTAAAACGCACTCACCTCATCCAGGTGGAGAAAATCGGTCTGTCGGGAAAGCTGCAACCAGAAGTCCCAGTCCTCGTAGATATCCAGGGACTCGTCGAACTCGCAGCCGGCTGCCACCAGTTCCCGGGAAAACAGCATGGCATGAATGGGGATATAGTTGTCCCGCTTCAGCAACACCGGGTCGTAGTCGCGGTCGAATACTTCGTCGAGTGGCCTGCCACGGGAATCAGTCTTGCGGGTGGAGCTGTAAGCAGCCTTGATGTCCTGCCGGTCCTGAAGTGCGCGGACCAGGTTTGACAGGTGGCCGGGGCTGATCCAGTCATCTTCGTCAAGCAACAGCAGCAGGTCGCCGTGGCTGGCCTGCAGTCCCAGGTTGGCTGCGACCGGCCGCGGCAAATGCTCTCCATGGCTGACCGGAGTCACCTGAATGAGATCAGGCAGTATGCTGTGATCCGGCAGCCCCTGACCGCTGGCATCCACCAGCACCACTTCCAGCGGCCGGTAGGTCTGCCGGGCGATGGATTCCAGTGCCTCGGTAAGCTCCGGGCGTCGGGTGGTTCTGACGATGACCGTCACGAGCGGAGATTGCGGCCCGCCTCCGGAGTCGATAGCGGTCATAGGGCGATGGCGGTCATTGAGCAGTTTTCCCAGCGATTGCTTTGCGGAGCCTGTTTACCGGGCCAGATGTCCTTCCACAATCGCGGCGATGACCTTGCCGATGAAATCCAGAAACAGCGTATCCAGGTTGACGTTGAAGTAATGAACCTGGCGGCTGGCGATGGCCAGGATTCCCAGCGGCTTGCCGTCCAGCACGATAGGGCACAGGGCTGTCGACCTGATGGCAGGGGCGGCAGCGCCGAACAGGCATTCCAGCTGGCCGGCAGCGGGCTTTCCACAGTGGGTGTGGTTGAGTCGGAAGACATCGGCGAACAACACACCCAGTTCCGGCTGCGATTTGCTGTCGGCATCGTATTCGGAATCCAGAAAAAGTTCACAGGCGTCGATGTTGTCCTGGGCAAGAAAAGTTTCCTTCACCGCGTCACCGAGTTGGCCGATGGATCCGGCCCTCAGCAGTGCCAGCACCAGATTGCGGGTTATTTCAAAGAACTGATCGTTTTTACTGGCATTTTCCAGCAGATTTCCCAGCTGCTCCCGGATCGAGTAGTTGCGCTCCCTCAGCAGGGTGACCTGTCGTTCCAGTAAGGAAACCGCTTTGCCGCTTTCGTGTGGAAGGGTCAGGTCGGCCAGCAGTTCCTGGTGGCTGAGAAAGAAATCGGGGTTTTCGCTCAGGTAGGCGGCGACCTGTTCCCCGGAAATGGCCATAGGTGCCTGGTCGGGCAGTTTCTGGACTGCTCCAGATTCATTACTCATAATTCTATGCTCCCTTCGAATACCGTGCTGGCGGGACCTGTCATCATCACCGGGTCGGTTTCCCGGTTCCAGGAGACGCGCAGTTCGCCGCCAGTCAGGGATAACACCACCGATTCGTCCAGCAGGTCTCTGCTACGTCCGGCTGCAACCGCGGCGCAGGCCCCGGTGCCACAGGCCAGGGTTTCACCGACCCCGCGCTCGAATACCCGCAGCTTTACCCGGCTTCTGTTTTCTATTTCCATAAAGCCCACGTTGACGCCCTCCGGAAAATCCGGATGGGCGCCCAGCGCCATGCCAAGTTTCTCCACCGGTGCGCGGGCCACGTCCTCCACAATCAGCACCGCATGGGGGTTACCCATGGACAGCGCTGAAAATTCCACCTCCAGCGCCTGTCCGTCCAGTTCCACGGTGCGCCGGTAAACCAGGGCGTTTTCAGAAGCCCTTAAAGGTATGTCGGCAGGATTGAACATTGGCCTACCCATATCGACAGTTACCTGCCCATCGGGCTGCAGAGCCAGCTCCAGTACCCGTTTAACGGTCTTAACCCGGATCGGATTACGGTCGGTCAGGCCGCGATCATGCACGAAACGGGCGAAGCAGCGGGCGCCGTTTCCACAGTGCTCCACCTCGTTGCCATCCGCATTGAAGATCCGGTAGTCGAAATCCACATCGGCGCTGCTGGGTGGTTCGATCTGCAACAGTTGATCGAAACCGATTCCGAAATGACGATCGGCCAGCCGGCGGATCTGTTCGCGGTTGAGCCTGATCGGGCGGGTGACCAGGTCGAGAACCATAAAGTCATTTCCCAGTCCCTGCATTTTGGTGAATGGCACTTTCATATCGCTGATATTCTGCTGACTGACAATCTGTTTCCGATGATGGTGTTTCAGGCCGGGGTTTGCTGGTGCTTTCGCCACTGGAACCGGACATCCAATCCGCTGTTCCCATCCCAGGTGCTGCTTTGGGGAATCGCCGACAAGTTCTGAATCAGCCGGGTGGTTCCCTGGGTTATCGTCAATCGCTCCGGATTCTGGCGCGTGTGGTTACTTTCCTTTTCTACTACGCTACTTTCCTGCTTTACTTCATAGTTACTTCATTATCCCGCAACAGCTGTTCCAGCCCCAACTGGTCGTCCAGGGTCTCCCGGCGTCGCACGATCATGCTCTGAGCGCCGTCCACCATGATCTCAGCCGCCCGGTTCCTGGAGTTGTAATTGGAACTCATTACAAACCCGTAGGCGCCGGCCGAACGTACCGCGAGCAGATCGCCGGCCTCAACTGCCAGTTCGCGATCCTTGCCGAGGAAATCCGCCGATTCGCAGACCGGCCCGACCACATCGCAACGGGTCGGCATCAGATCTTCGCGGGGCCGGACTGCAACAATTGCCTGGTAGGCGCCATACAAAGCCGGTCGCAACAGATCGTTCATAGCTCCGTCGACGATTATAAAGTTCTTGTGGGCAGTGTGCTTGACGTATTCCACCTCGACCAGAAACAGTCCCGCATTGGCGGTGATCGACCGGCCTGGCTCCAGCAGTAAGGTCAGATCGCGGTTCGCCAGCCGTTCCTGAATGGCGCTGATCAGGTTGCCTGGTGTCGGCGGCTGCTCGGCCTTGTAAGTCACGCCGAGACCACCGCCCAGATCCAGGTGGCGGATGGCAATGCCACTTGCAGCCAGTTGATCGACGATCGCCAGCACCCGGTCCAGAGCATCCAGATAAGGAGCGAGATCGGTAAGCTGCGAGCCGATATGGCAGTCGATACCGACCACCTCGATGGCCGGTAACGTCGCCGCCTGGCGGTAGATTGCCGGAGCTGTCTGGCTGTCGATCCCGAACTTGTTCTCCTTCAGGCCGGTGGAGATATAGGGGTGGGTGCCGGCATCCACGTCCGGGTTGACCCGCAGCGACACCGGTGCAACACAGCCCAGCTGTGCGGCGATCCCGCTGATGCGTAGCAGCTCTGCCTCCGACTCCACATTAAAGCAGTGAATCCCTGCCTTCAGCGCGGCCTCGATCTCGGCACCGGTCTTGCCCACGCCGGAAAAAATGATCTTGGCGGGATCGCCACCCGCCCTCAGCACCCGCTCCAGTTCACCCCCCGAAACGATATCGAAACCCGCGCCCAGCCGCGCCAGCACCTGCAGCACCGCCAGGTTGGAATTGGCTTTGACCGCATAGCAGGTAAGATGAGGGCGGTCCCCGAGCGCCTCTTCATAAGCGCGGAAATTTTCCTCGATGGCGGCCCGGGAATAGACATAACAGGGCGTGCCATAACGCTCAGCCAGCTCTGTCAGGGGGACCTGTTCGGCGTATAGTTCACCGTTATGGTATGAAAATGCTTCCACTTCTGTATCGCCTTGTGGGGTGTTTATCGGAGGGGGTTGCCGGTCGGTCCGGTATCAGCGGGACGTATTCAGCGCCACCAGACGGGCAGCCGGTGTCTGCACCAGGTTGCCGGCCTCCGGCCGTCGCAGCGGCCCTTTCTGACCACACCCCAGCAAGGCCGCGGTCACGGTCACCAACACCAGGCATTGAGTGAGTCTGGTCATATCTAAGGGTATCCTGCGGCCCGGGTCCGCTATCCGGGGTGGTTGCGAAAGGGCGCAATTATAACCGCGAATACCCGACAAACACAGGGATGTAAGGACAGAAAAGGAGGAGAAAAAGGGGACAGTCCCTGAGGGACTGTCCCCTTTTTCTCCTCCTTTTCCTGACCCCCTCGCTATCGGGCAGCACACTTCATTCCACCCAGATTGGATCCCCCTGATTCACCCAATACGTGTCACTCTGTGTCATCGCCTTGAAATATGCAGATCGCACCCCTATAGTAATCGACCTCCAAATCATGTCGGTTTTACAGAACACCTCCAGGTTCAAGGCCGTTTCGGCCCGCTCTGTGAACGGAAAACAACACGGACTGACAGAATGATTGAAATAAACCATCTAACCAAGAAATTCGACCAGTTTACCGCCGTCGACGATCTCAGCTTCACGGTTTCCGAAGGTGAGGTCCTTGGCTTCCTGGGTCCCAACGGGGCCGGCAAGTCCACCACCATGAAAGTGATTACCGGCTTTCTGGCCCCCACCAGCGGGTCCGTGAAAATAGACGGCTACGACATCACCACCAGCCCCATCGAAGCCAAGTCGCTGATCGGCTATCTGCCGGAAGGCGCCCCCAGCTACGGTGACATGACCACGCTGGATTTCCTCCGATTTATCGCCGAGGTGCGCGGCTATCGCGGTGACGACATTCAGAAACGGGTGGATCATGTGGTCAGGGAAGTGGACCTGGCAGCGGTACTGCACCAGACCATCGATACCCTGTCCAAGGGCTTCAAACGGCGGGTCGGCCTGGCTCAGGCGATCATGCACGATCCCAAGGTGCTGATTCTCGACGAGCCAACCGACGGCCTGGATCCCAATCAGAAACATCACGTGCGGGCGCTGATCAGGAATCTGGCGCGGGATAAGATCGTGGTGATCTCGACCCATATTCTCGAAGAAGTGAATGCCGTCTGCACCCGCGCCATCATCATCAATCGCGGCCGCATCGTTGCCGACGGCACACCGGCCGAGCTGGAAGCCCGTTCCCGTCTGCACCAGGCGGTGAGTATCCGGCTCACTACCGCTTACGATCTGGCCGCCGACCTGCGCAACGTGCCGAATATCGATCATGTGGAACAGGATAAAGCCGACCGCCTGCGCTACACGATCCTGGCCAGTGGCGGCAAACCGATTTTCCAGACGGTCTCTGAACTGGCCCAGGTCAAGGAGTGGCCGGTGTCGGAATTCCACGTCAACAAGGGCCAATTGGAAGACGTGTTTCGCAGCGTCACCCAGGGTGCAAACTGAGGAGCCGTCGCGATGAACAATCTGGGAATCATTTGCAAACGCGAGCTGGCCAGTTATTTCACTACCCCGCTGGCCTACATCTTTATCGTCATCTTCCTGATAATGAACGGCGTTTTCACGTTCGATATGGGAGGTTTCTATCTCAGGGGTCAGGCCGACCTGTTACCATTTTTCAGTTTCCATCCCTGGCTGTACCTGTTCATGGTACCGGCCATCGCCATGGGCCTGTGGGCCGACGAGCGCAAGACCGGCACCATCGAACTGTTGATGACCCTGCCGGTCAAACTTTCCGAAGCCGTGCTGGGCAAGTTCCTGGCTGCCTGGGCCCTGACCGGGATCGCCCTGTTGCTGACCTTCCCCATCTGGATCACCGTCAACTATCTGGGTGACCCGGACAACGGTGTTATCGTGGCCGCCTACCTGGGCAGCTGGTTCATGGCCGGTGGTTTTCTGGCCATTGGTTCCTGCATGTCTGCCAGTACCAGGAACCCGGTCATTGCCTTCATTCTGACCGTGAGTATCTGTTTTCTGTTTGTGGTGATGGGTTCGCCCATCGTACTTGACGCCTTTCCGCAATGGTTGCCCCAGTTCGTGGTCGATGCTTTTGCGGCGATGGGTTTTCTGACTCATTTCGACTCCATCAGCAAGGGTGTGCTGGATATCAGGGATATTCTGTTTTTTGCCGTCTTCATCCTGGCCTGGCTGATGGCCAGCGCTGTGGTTATCGAGATCAAGAAGGCCAACTGACAATCCGGAACCCGATACTGGCGAACTGATAAAAAGATCCAGGGAATTTGAACATGAACAGCAAGTCTCTATTTTCTACCACCGGTCTTATTTCCATCGCAGTGTTTCTGCTGTTTTCCGTTCTGGTTATCAGTCTGTTGCCCTCTGTTCGCATCGATCTGACCGAGGACAATCTGTTTTCACTGTCGGATGGTACCCGTAACATCGTGTCCAATCTCGACAGGCCCATCGAACTGATCTTCTTCTATTCCGACTCGGCGACCGAAGACGTTCCCCAGATACGCACCTACGCGACCCGGGTGCAGGAGCTGCTGCAGGAAATCGTGCTGGCAAGTGACGGAAACCTGTCCATGCGAGTGGTCGACCCGGAACCTTTTTCGGAAGACGAGGACCTGGCAACCTCGTTCGGAATCCAGGCAGTACCCCTGACCCAGGGTGGTGAAGGAGTGTACTTCGGCCTGGTGGCAGTGGAGGACAGTGAAGACGACGCGACGCCGATGGCCGCGCGCGTTTCCGAGGCGATGCCGCTGATCCGACCCGACCAGGAAGGTTTTCTCGAGTACGAATTCATGAAGCTGATTACCCGGGTGGAAAATCCCCAGCGCCCGGTAGTCGGACTCATCACCGAGCTGGATGTGGATGGCGGTTTCAACCCGGCTTTCGGCCAGCCCACCCCTGCCTGGATGGTAATGGATGTGATGCGCCAGCTTTACGAAGTTCGCCGGGTGGACATCAGCTCCGGTGAGATCGACGAAGACATAGATATCCTGCTGATCGTGCATCCGGAAGGACTGTCGGACCAGATGCGCTATGCTATCGACCAGCACATTCTGCGCAATGGCAAGGCTATGGTATTCCTGGACCCGAATGCAGAATCCATGATCCAGCGCAGCCAGTTCGGTGTCCAGATTCCGGCCGGTGTCGGTTCCGAACTGCCGGACCTGCTTAACGCCTGGGGTATCGGCTATGACAAGATGAAAGTGCTGACCGATTCCGACCTTGCTTTGCGGGTCATGCTCGGTCAGGGTTCGCGGCCGGTTTCCCACCTGGGTATGCTGGGCGTCAACCGGAATGGACTTACCCAGGACGACATCATCACCAGCCGCCTGGAAACCATCAATGTCTCCTCAGCAGGTGCCATCAGTCACATCGAGGGGGCTTCCACCCGTTTCGAGCCATTGCTGCAGTCCAGCAGCAACGCCATGCTGATGAATGTGGGCACCTTCCAGGATGTGGACGATCCTTCGGTGCTGTTCGATGAGTTCGAGCCGGCCGATCAGCGCTTTACTATCGCCGCCCGCGTCAGCGGCGTCGTCAATACGGCATTTCCGGATGGACCGCCGAAGGCAGAAGAGGAAGGCGATGAGGGTGCCGATGCAGATTCCGCCGCGGACCAGGAACTGGCCGCTGACGGTGCTGAAGACCCTGAGACCGGTGAAGTAAGCGACGAACAGGCGGCACAGGATTCCGATTCCGATCAGGATGCAGTGGAAGAAGAGCCGCAGCGTGAACAGCTGCTCAGCTCCGAGGGTGAGGTAAACCTGATCGTGTTCGCCGATACCGATGTCCTGTCGGACCGACTATGGGTCCAGGTCGCCCAGTTCCTGGGTCAGCGTATTCCGCAACCCTTCGCCAACAATGGCGACTTCGTGGTCAACTCGCTGGACAATCTCAGTGGTGGTGCAGATCTGGTCAGCATCCGCAGCCGCGGTCGCTATTCGCGTCCCTTCACCCGGGTGCTCGATCTGCAACGCGAAGCAGACGACCGGCTGCGTGAAGAGGAATCGGTATTGATGGATACCCTGGCGGCGTCCGAGGAAACCCTCAACGAATTGAGCCAGGACGAGGAGGGCAACCCGATTCTGCAGATCACTCCTGAAGTGCAGCAGGAAATAGACCGGGTCAATGGCGAGATCCTGGAGACCCGCCGTCGCCTGCGCGACGTGCGCTTTCAGTTGAACTCGGATATCGAGCGCCTGGGCAGCACGTTGTACTTTATCAACGCTTTGCTGATACCGGTGATACTGACCATCCTGATGCTGGTCCTGGCCTGGCTCAGAGCCCAGCGACGCAAGCAGCAGGCGGTTTGATCCCATTCCTGCGGACACCGGACTGGTTTCGGTGTCCGTACGGCTCTTCCCGAAACCAGTAGCCAGTACGGATACGCTCGATACTCGACTACTGCAAATTATCCGGGCTTATCGATTGCGTTGATGAGCGGCGGTATTTCGTTCATTGCCACGCTTGTAGTTACCCGTCACGCGTGCCATCAGATGTTGTAGCGTCAGTTCATCTGCACCTTGCGCCTTTGACAGAAACTTTACCGCCTCCATTTCGCGCAGCAGCCCCGCCGGTTTCCCGAAGTGGAGGATTTCCACGTCGCCGGATTTTCGAGTCCGGTAACTGAATCCTTCCGGATTGCCTGAGGTCATACGGAGTTATTCTCCAAGTCGAATCTATGGATCTATTGCAACCTGCCTGAAAATACCTGCTCACCGTCAATCGATAGTTTTGCCTCTCCCTGGTGTTCCCACCACTCGGCGGTGTTTGAGACATATCTTGTCCCGCTTGCCGCGCGTGCACGTGTCAGCAATCTGGTGCTTCCATCCGGGAACGAAAGAACCACTGTGTCGTCGGCCCGATAGGACGCCTGAATGGACTGGCCTGATTCCGAAGTGAAAATACCGGAGCCGATCAGTTCAATCGATTGACCGTTTGTTGAATCTGCCCTGCACCCTGCCAGACCCGACATGAGAATGGTTCCAATTGCGAGCAAATAAAAAATCTTCATGGCGTTCGCCCGACTCAAGGAGTAATTAATGGCAAGAACACGTTGCGGCAAGTA
This sequence comes from Pseudomonadales bacterium, assembly GCA_024234395.1. Taxonomy (GTDB): domain Bacteria; phylum Pseudomonadota; class Gammaproteobacteria; order Pseudomonadales; family Pseudohongiellaceae; genus NORP240. The sequence continues at coordinate 465,221 of JACKOH010000002.1, read as the reverse complement.
GCTGCTGTAGCATCCGATCGAGCATCGCCATGTCCTTTTCCGTAGCAGGCTGTTAGCTTCTACACCACCTGAGTCCCCGGTAGAATCACCAAAAGTCTCCGTACCTCCCTGCTGCCACAGGAGTCAGGGTGAAATAAGAACGGGACTATTGATCGTGGAACGAAGCAGCGCTCACATTCTATCCAGCTCTGCCATGTAGACTACTTCAAACTTTAACCGATCAGGGCCAAGAAAGTAGACCGCGTAGTACCCGCCATGTGCAAACGGGAACTCACCGGGTCCGTCAAGAATTTCTCCACCCAATGCCGATACCAGATCGGAGATGCGATCCACCTGCGCCGCAGAGCCCGCGTTGAAGGCGATATGATGGAGTCCCGGTTCATAGACTTCGAATGGATGCTCCAGACGGGCTTCCCAGATGTTAAACGCAATACCGTTCTGTTTATGCAGATTCAGATTGATTCTCGTCTGCTGGTAACTGGAGGGTTCCCCGACGGTGTATCCCAGCTCTTCAAGAATCGGCCTGAAAAACTTCATGGCCGAATCCAGGTCGGAAACCGTGATGGCGATGTGATTGATTGAGCCTTGAAGTTCCAAGCTATTTCCTCTGCCTTTTAATAAATGAGGTCAATAATCGGGGTCAGAGTCGAAATACTGTCTTGCATCCGTACTCTGACCCAGTTATTTGTCGCTAAGGGTGGTACCGTACTCCAAATCGTCGCGAGACCAGCTCTCTAACCGTTTCATTCCGATTTCCAGAAGGTTCGACAGATTCGATGCAATGTCTTCAATAGGAACTGACTTCTTTAAAAATTCGTTTTTCCAGAATCGCCTCCTATCCCGATCTTCGGACAAGCAGATCCACATCGAATACAGAAGCTTGTCCTCGTCTTCGAGGTAGATCTGAATCAGTCGACTTAAATTACCTCCCCATTCCAGCCTGCGATCCGGCCAATTTCTAGTGCTTCTGTAGAGCCGTACCCGATGGAGTCTTACAAATTCTTCCAGGTCGGGGTCCAACAGCTTTAGTTGGGACTCCAGTTCCTTCCACTTTTTCCCTGGATCCATGAAAACCGTTAGCCAATGCTTTGAGCTCTGTTAAAGTTGATTGAAGTGCGGTTCCCAGCGTAAATATCCATCTGTCTTCGTGCCGGGAAACCTCATAGAGAAGTCGAATGCTAAAACATAGCCCTACATCGGATCCAGATCAGACAGGATGAAAGTCGTTTCACTATTCGAATTGTCACCAAGCTGTTCCCGAATCACGAGCTCGGCACCATCAACCGCCCAGGTAATCACTGCGTGCCCGGGTCTATCCTGTCAAATTCCGTCTGAACTGCCCCAGTGAATTCGATTGCCGATTAAACTGCACTTATAAGACAGACGCTTTTCATCTTCCTGCTCAGTATACGAGATTACCAGAAAACCATCTGAGTGGACGCTCGACATCATGCTCCGCGGATCCCCGTTTGTGATCACGCCAATACCAGCTTTACAAATCTGACTGTATGTAAAATTCTGTTGCGCTATTACAACACTCAATGAAGCGCCGGTAAGAGAAACTGCCGCAATCAGATTGATCTTCGATTGCTATATGTTGTCTTTTTCCGTCTGGCAGTTCCAGCAGAACTCAAACGAATTATCATTCTCTTCATGACAATTTTTACAATACCAGGGAGACGATTGCGTTACGCGCTCAAACTCATTTTTAATAATAGCTTCTGTTCTCTCGTAATAAATGGAGTCAGAGTAAATATACAGCACTGTATTTTTACTCTCACTCCATTTATTAGTCTCCCTCACGAATACTCATTCAGGTCCGGGCCAAGAATGCTCAACAGGAGGTCGAATGTAAAAGTGCAGTTCAATATCGTATAGTCAAAAACAGACTTTGCTTGACAACAGGGGGAGTCCATCTAGCTCTTGTTAATTGGAAAACTGCGTAGCAGCTTGTCCCTGATTGAACTACTTGTTATGTGACTTCATCCGTCCATACGGGTTAAATCTTGGAGGTACTTCGTCAAAGACACCAACATATATTTTGCAATCGATGCATGAGTAATCATAAAAAGTGCAACTCCACATATCAGTTTTGATTGCATATCCGCACTCAAAATCAGCAGCCTTTGTGGGATATCTTGTTGCTCTAAATGCTTTTACTTCTTCAACCGATAGATTTTGAACATTAAACACCTCACACGATACCAAGAACGCTGCCATGCATGTCGGGATGAACCACTTCACCTCGGTAGATCTCTTGTCACATAACGCCATGGTTAACTGGCGCCACCTTAGTGGCGTCCTAAAGGCCCGAAGGGCCGATTGAACTGATAGTTATGCGACGGATTGCAGTTTGTTGGCGTAGTCACGCCCAGAGGTTGGCGGCGGCAGAGGCTTACCGTCTTCCTTATAGATGCTGATCGTCTCTTCGACAATACTGCACAGCTCATCAAACACCGCTTTCTCATCATCGCCATGGCATCCTCCGAGCAATAAGCCTGGTGCACTGCCGACATAGCACTGATCTTCATCACTCCACTCAACTAACTTTACGTAATGCGCGCTTTCCTTCATTTCTGCGATTCCTCTATAGCGAGTTTCACGGCGCGTATCTGATACTGTTTCGCGTCAGCTCCAGGATTGCCTGATATTGTAATCGGTTTGGACATACTAGGATGAACGAAGTTTCTATGACTTCCTTTCCCGTCTGCCAGCATCCCACTCAATTTGTGGACCACTCAATAGTTCTTCACCGATTAAGGTCAGAAGCGGTAGTAAGTCCTATAGTCGGACAACCACTTCTAACTACGTTACGAACGAAACGGAATTCCAATCGCAGCCACTGAGCACTGTCCCAGGGGAGGCTTAGGGCGGAGCAATTAAAACGCCGCACCGACCGACAGAAGGAGACCGTAGTCCAGGGCTCGGGACCGAGGGAGGGAACCCCGGAGGGGTGCAAGTTGCGGAGGATCAGACTCCCCTGGGACAGTGCGGTCTCGCCGTTATCGCCAGTAAGTGGTTGAAACGTGTTACCTGCCTGGCTTCGAGTAGTTCCACTGCCGAAACGCCACAATACGGCAAGATACGCAACTTTCTAATTGGTAGTCTTGAACTCCGGCGGCTCGCGCGGAATAGTGACGGTGATGTGAGTGCCCTTATCCACTTCGCTGGCGATGTGGATATTGCCACCGTGGGCCTCGGCGATCAGCTTACAGAGATAGAGTCCCAACCCGAATCCGCCCGTATTGCGCTGCCTGGAATTGTCAGCCCGATAAAACGGCTCGGTGATATCGGCCAGGTGTTCTTCGGCGATGCCTTCGCCCTGATCGATCACCTCGATGGTGGCCTGTTCATTGGCGAAACTCACTTTGACATCGATGGGTTTGCCGCGACCGTGTCTTACACCATTGTTAAGAAGATTGGTGATCAGCAGGCGAATCCGCAGTCTGTCTATGACTACCTCTTCGTCGCGCTCGAGTCCGGTGAAACGGATTTCCGAACTGTCGCTGTTGAAGCTCTCGACCACCGACTCGATAAACGCCGACAGATCCACTTCTTCGGTGACCAGCACCGAGTGGGTGTTGTTGAGCCGCTCCGCTTCCAGCAGGTCGGATATCAACAGGTCGATCTCGTTGATGTCGTCGAGCAGGGCGTCGCGGTTTTTCTCATCGTCCATGAACTCCAGTTGCAGCTTGGCACGGGTGATCGGGGTGCGCAGTTCATGGCTGATGGCCAGCAGTAACTGGCGCTTTGCTTCCAGCATGGACTGCAGGGAGTCGGCCATGTGATTGACGCTGGCAGTGAGTTCGCCCAGTTCGTCCTGGCGATCGGTACTTACCCGGTAACCCAGGTCGCCGCGCTGGATCCGTTCCGCTCCTTCCTTGAGCAGACGCACCGGGGACAACAGACGGCTGATTGAGAAGTAATTGAGAAACAGGACGATGGCCGCAATACCCAGGCCGAAATACAACACCACGTAGTTGAAGTCGGTGTTGTCCAGAAAGCGCTGATGCATGTAAAAGCGGTAACCATTCCGTTCCACCACCATGATGTCCTCACCGTTCCAGGTGCGGATCTCGGCATCGCTGGAAAGGGTGCGGCTGTATTCGGCCAGTTCCACCGGCAGCCGGTAGTCGTTGTCCGAGCGCCACACCATGTCCGGGTGTTCGATGCGGATCGTCCACTCCAGGTCCTGGGCCAGCAGTGCCGCCACTTCCAGGTCCGGCGGCGTACCGATATCGTCGATGATGATGGTCTCGAAGTTGCGGACGAAGTAGTCCGGTATTTCGATGATCTGGTTGCTGTTGATCTGGTTGAGTTGCTGCAGCGAAATATAGATGATCGCGAAGATCAGCACGATGGTAACGCCGAATATAAGCAGCAGGCGTAGGAACAGTGAGCGCTTTACGTGGGTAAGGAGCGGAGTCATTTATCCGCTCCGACAAAAGTGTAGCCACGTCCCCACACGGTCTTGATGAACCGAGGCGTTTTAGACGTATCCTTCAACTTATGTCGGAGTCGACTGACGAGGGTGTCAACTGCCCGGGAGAACAGTTCGGCGTCGATGCCACGCAACTTGTTCATCAGCTCGTCACGGGTGAATGTCTTGTTGGGTGACTGCATGAAAAGAAGCAGTAACTCGTATTCCATGGTGGTCAGCTCCAGCAACTCACCATCGAGTTTGGCCTCTCTCCTCGATACGTCGATCTCCAGCCCGTCCACCGGTTTGATCTGCTTCGGCGTGGTGCCTTCGTCGCTGGTACGTCTGAGGATGTTGTGGATTCTGGCCACCAGCTCACGTGGCTCGAACGGTTTGGGCAGATAATCGTCGGCGCCGAGTTCGAGACCCACGATCCGGTCGGTGACTTCGCCATGGGCGGTCAGCATGAGGATCGGCAACTGGCCATAAACAGAGGATTTGGCACGAATCTCCCGGCAGATTTCAAAGCCATCTTTCTCCGGCAGCATTACATCCAGAATCAGCAGATCCGGTTTGATGCGTCGCAGCAGCTCAAAGCCCCGGGACGGCGCGTGGGCGACGTGAACGGTCATGTCGTAGCGCTCGAGATACTGGGTCAGCAGCTGACACAGCTTCTCGTCGTCGTCGATGATCAGGATGTTTTTCATTGTCGTTCCGGGATTCCCGCGGGATCCATCCGGGTTCCTGTATAATCACGCGGGCTGACGGCCTGTCCACAGGCTGTAGTCCTCAGGCAATAGTACGAATAAGAACCGCTGAAATCAATCAGCGGCGCAAGCCTGTCCCAGTAAACAGAACGTGTGAGAAATCTCCCGGCAGAGCCGCAACAACATGATATCGCTTCAGAACGCCACCCTGCACCGCGGGGTAAAGAGTCTATTTCAGGACGCCAGCCTGGTCATCCATGGAGGACAGAAACTGGGCGTGATCGGGCGCAATGGTTCCGGCAAGACCAGCCTGTTTGCCTGCCTGCAGGGCCGGCTCAGTCTGGACCGGGGTGAGCTCGGCAAGCCCGATGACCTGCGCATTGCGGTCATGGCCCAGGAAACCGGAGGCAGTGATCGCAGTGCCCTGGATTTCGTCGTCGATGGGGATTCACAATTCCGTAACCTGCAGCAATCTCTGCATCAGGCCGAGCTGGCTGGCGACCAGAATCGGGTGGCCCACCTTCACGCCGACCTGGACCGTATCGACGGCTACACGGTGAATCACCGCGCCGAAAAACTGCTTTCCGGTCTCGGTTTCGACCCCGCCGAGTTCAGTAATCCGGTCAGCAGCTTTTCCGGCGGCTGGCGGGTGCGGCTCAATCTGGCCGCCGCCCTGATGGCACCTTCGGACCTGCTGTTGCTGGACGAGCCGACCAACCATCTGGACCTGGAAGCCACCCTGTGGCTGGAACAGTGGCTGGTGGCCTACCAGGGAACCCTGCTGATTATTTCCCACGACCGGGAGTTTCTCGACAAGGTGGTCGGTCACATCATCAGTTTCGAGGGTGGCAGCCTGCAGCTCTATCGCGGCAACTACAGCGCCTATGAAAAGCAGCGGGCCGCCAGGCTGGCGCTGGAGCGGGCCAGTTTCGAGAAGCAGCAGCGGCGCCGCCAGGAAATCGAGGATTTCGTCAGGCGTTTTCGCGCCAAGGCCTCCAAGGCCAAGCAGGCCCAGAGCCGCATCAAGGAACTGGAGCGCATGGAGACTATCGAACTGGCGCACGTGGATTCGCCATTCCAGTTTCGCTTCCGCAAGGCAGACCGGCTGCCGGAACACATGCTGACCATCAGCCACCTGGATGTGGGGTTCGACACTCCGCTGGTGCGGGACATCAATCTGTCGGTGCGGGCCGGGAGTCGCATCGGTCTGTTGGGTGTCAACGGCAGCGGCAAGTCCACGTTGTTGAAAATTCTGGCCGGCGAGTTGAAACCCCTGGCCGGCGAAGTGCAAACCGCCAGGCATCTGCGGGTCGGCTATTTCGCTCAACACCAGGTCGATGTGCTGGACGGCAAGGCGACTCCGCTGGAGTCCTTTCTGCGCCTGGATCCGAACGCGGACCAGCAGACCGGCAGGGACTATCTTGGTGGCTTCGATTTCCGCGGTGACCGCGCCGACAGCAGAATTGAAAGTTTTTCCGGTGGCGAGAAAGTCAGGCTGGCCCTGGCCACTATCGCCTGGCTGAAACCGAATCTGCTGTTGCTGGACGAGCCTACCAATCACCTGGACCTGGACATGCGTCAGGCACTCAATGTCGCTCTGCAGGAGTTCGAGGGAGCCATCATCATCATCTCCCACGATCGCTACCTGCTCAACAATACGGTCAACGAATTTTACGCAATAAATAAGGGCCGGTTATCCCTTTTTGACGGGGATCTCAAAGATTACGAAAAACAGGTGCAGAACGGTTACGCCCAGACTGCAGCGCAGGAAGACCCGTCCGACGACCGCACCGACCGGCGAGCCCAGCGGCAGCAGGCTGCTGCCCGACGCCTTCAGCTGGCGCCGCTGAAAAAGCAGATCAACAGCCTGGAACAGAATATGGACAAAGTCAGCGGGCGGCTGGTGAAGATCGAGGAATTGCTGCTGGACGGGTACCTTTATGAAGAGGAAAACCGAGCCCGGCTCAAGGACCTGCTGCAGGAGCAGGGCGCCCTGAAGGGCCAGTTGGAAGAGCTGGAGGAGACGTGGCTGGAATTGAGTGAACAGTATCAGGAGTTGTAAGCTTCGCCGTTGCGACTTGAATTTTGCCGCTACCGTTCATACCTTACTGATATCAGCCCTGGTCACGATGATCGCTGGTCAGATTGGAATTGCAATGACAATGACACCAGTGTCTCATCGGCTGATGTGGCTGAGCTGCCAGAGATTGAGTCGCCGGCCGCCTGCCGGGGACGAGGCATGCCGGCTCTGGCACCCATAACGTCCGGCTGCTCGTCCAGAAAGGCGGTCCGGAAGTTCAGTCCCTAAATCTGAAACGGGAGAGCCACTGCAATGATTCAGATTGCCAGGAAGCTTTATTTATTCTGGATTGTGGTGCTGGTAGGAATCGTCGGTAACGGCGCCTTGGGCCAGGATTACCGCAATTTCAAGACCAACGACGAAGAAAACAACATCGAGGTTTTCAAGCATGCCAGCCCTTCGGTGGTTTTTATCACCAATTCGCGGCTGGTGCGGTCCTATTACTCGCTCAATCCCCAGGAAGTCCCACAGGGCAGCGGTTCCGGCTTCATCTGGAGCGAGGACGGCTACGTGGTGACCAACTACCACGTGGTGCAACAGGCCAATCGGGTGACCGTGACCCTGCAGGACGGCAGTACCTACGACGCCACCCCGGTGGGATTCGAGCCCAACAAGGATCTGGCCGTGCTGAAGATAGATGCTCCTGTTGCCAAGCTGGTTCCGGTCAGGCTGGGCGATTCCTCGCTGCTGGAGGTGGGACGCAAGGTGATCGCCATCGGCAATCCGTTCGGCCTGGACACCACCATGACTGTCGGCGTGGTCAGCGCGCTGGGCCGTGAAATCGACTCCATGACCCGGCGCAAGATCCGCGACGTCATCCAGACCGATGCTGCCATTAACCCCGGTAATTCTGGCGGTCCGCTGCTTAATTCACTCGGGGAGCTGATTGGCGTCAATACGGCGATTTACAGTCCCAGCGGGGCCAGTTCCGGCATCGGCTTTGCCATTCCCATCAACACCGTGAAGAAGATCGTTCCCGACCTGATCAAGTACGGCAAGGTTCAGACCCCGGTGCTCGGCGTGTCCCTGTTTTCCCAGGCCCAGGCCGATTACTACCGGCGCACCGAGGGGATCGAAGGGGTCATCGTGCTCGATGTGCTGGCCGACGGCGAACTGGACCGCCAGGGCATGCGTGGCCTGACTCCCAGCCTCAGGGGCTGGCTGATCGGTGATGTGATCATCGCCATCGACGACACACAGGTCAGGAACGAAGACGACCTGATCACGGTGCTGGAGAATCACCGGGTCGGCGATACAGTGACGCTGATGTCACGCCGCGGTAATCAGACTTTCGAGTATGAGGTAAGGCTGCTGCCACCGCCTGATTGAGCATAGGAAAGGAATAGGGGACAGTCCCGGAGGGACTGTCCCCTATTCCCCCAGAACATCGCAAGCGCCAAAAAAGGGGACTGTCCCTCCGGGACTGTCCCCTTTCCCCCCAGAACGTCGCAAGCGCCAAAAAAAGGGACTGTCCCTCCGGGACTGTCCCCTTTTACCAGCTCCGGTAACTCTCATCAGAAACTCCGCAAGCGGAACTCGAAACCTCTCAGTCAGCAGTCCTTGCCTGCAGCTCGGCACGGGCAATTTTGATCGCTTCCCGGACCTGCGCGGGAGCCGTGCCGCCGATGTGATTGCGGGCGTTGACTGAGCCTTCCAGGGTCAGGAAGTCGAACACGTCCTCTGCGATGGTTTCGGAGAATTGATGAAACTCGGCCAGCTCGAATTCACTCAGATCCCTGCCTTGCTGGATGCCATAGGCGACCGATTTGCCGACGATCTCGTGGGCGTCGCGGAACGCGATGCCTTTCTTCACCAGGTAATCGGCCAGGTCGGTGGCAGTGGCATAGCCGCGCAGCGCAGCCTGGCGCATGCTGTCCCGCTTGGCGCGGATCTCCGGGACCATGTCGCCGTAAGCTTTGAGACAATCCCGGACCGTATCGAGCAGGTCAAAAAGCGGTTCCTTGTCTTCCTGATTGTCTTTATTGTAGGCCAGTGGCTGTGACTTCATCAGTGTCAACAGTGAAACCAGATGGCCCGTCACCCGTCCGGTCTTGCCGCGTACCAGCTCCGGCACGTCGGGATTCTTTTTCTGTGGCATTATTGATGAACCGGTACAGAATTTGTCCGGCAGGTCCACAAAATCGAACTGGCTGGACGCCCACAGCACCAGTTCCTCAGAGAAACGTGACAGATGGGTGAGCAGAATGCTGGCAAAAGCGGCCAGTTCAATGGCGAAGTCGCGGTCGCTGACCGAGTCCAGTGAATTCCTGGTCGGGCCGTCAAATCCCAGCTCGCTGGCGGTGAAATGACGGTCGATGGGATAGCTGGTTCCCGCCAGTGCAGCCGCGCCAAGAGGAGACAGGTTTAACCTTTTCCGGCAATCGGCGAGGCGCCCGAAATCCCGTTGCAGCATTTCGAACCAGGCCATCAGATGGTGGCCGAAGGTTACCGGCTGGGCGGTCTGCAGGTGCGTAAAGCCGGGCATAATCGTATCGGCTTCGCGTTCCGCCAGTTCAAGCAGGCCCTGTTGTACGCGGGTAATCAGACCAGCGATGGCATCGGCTTCCTGGCGCACGTAGAGACGGATATCGGTGGCCACCTGGTCGTTGCGTGACCGCCCGGTATGCAGTTTCTTGCCGGTGATGCCGATGCGCCGGGTCAGTTCGGCCTCAATGTTCATGTGCACATCTTCCAGCGCTACCGACCACTGAAAATTCCCCACTTCGATATCGCCGGCGATTTCCTGCAGTCCACTGATAATCTGCTGCGCTTCGTCGGACGTCAGTACGCCCACTTTCTCCAGCATCCGGGCATGAGCGATGGAACCGGCTATATCCTGCCGGTACAGACGCTGATCGAAATTTACCGACGCGGTAAAACGTTCCACGAACTGGTCTGTAGGTTCCGAAAATCGACCACCCCACAATTTATCCGCGTCCTTACTCTCACTCATGTCGATCACTCACGCTGGTTCTGCTGACTGGCTGGTTTGAAATGCCGGGCGATTATAGCAATATTATTCGGACTATGACTGATAATCCCGTAGAATGGCGGGCCTGAACCAAGTAACCGGACTCCCGCCAGACGCGGGAAACCCGGCGCAAGGAGGATGTTTTGACTGGCAGGCAAGTGACAATCGCAACCCGCAAGAGTCCACTGGCATTATGGCAGGCTTACTATGTCAGAGACCGCTTGCAGGAACAGCATCCCGATCTGCAGGTGGATCTGCTGACCCTGAAAACCCAGGGCGACAAGATTCTCGATACCCCGCTGGCCAAGGTTGGCGGCAAGGGCCTGTTCGTCAAGGAACTGGAAAAGGCGATGCTGGACGGCAAGGCCGACATCGCCGTACATTCCATGAAAGACGTGCCGGTGGAATTTCCGGCCGGCCTGGAACTGGCAGTCATCTGCCCCCGTGAAGATCCCTCCGATGCCTTCGTGTCCAATCACCATGAGTCCCTGGAATCCCTGCCCCAGGGGGCCTGCGTCGGCACCTCCAGTTACCGGCGCCAGTGCCAGGTGCGTAACCTGCGTCCGGATCTGCAGGTACGCGACCTGCGCGGCAACGTGGGCACCCGGCTGGGCAAGCTGGACGCCGGTGAATACGATGCCATCATTCTGGCCAGTGCCGGTCTGTTGCGGCTGGAGCTCACCGGGCGGATTCGCCAGCGACTGGATTATGCCATCTGTCTGCCGGCGGTGGGACAGGGTGCCGTGGGTATTGAATGCCGCAGCGACGATAAGGAACTGCACGAGCTGCTTGCCTGCCTGCACGACGAACCGACCGCGCTCAGGGTGCGGGCCGAACGGGCGGTGAACAACCGCCTGCATGGTGGCTGCCAGGTCCCGATCGCGGCTTACGCGGAGCTGAGCGGGGAACGACTGCACCTGCGTGGCCGGGTCGGCGAGGTGGATGGCTCGGTGTTACTGAAGAGTGAGCGCAAAGGCGATGCCGGCGATCCCGAAACGCTGGGCATTGCGGTGGCGGAAGACCTGTTGAGCCAGGGGGCCGACCGGATTCTCGCGGCGCTGCGATGAGCCCGTCAGTGCGATCCAGCGTACCGGCTGCCCACATTCCGTCTGCGTGCCACTGAAAAGGGTGCTAGCGAAATGGGAGAACTGGCAGGACTGAAGGTGCTGGTTACCCGCCCGGCCGGGCAGGGAGAGTCGCTGGCTGCCAGCATTGCCGCAGCCGGCGGTCAGGCCTCGCTGTTTCCCCTGTTGACCATCGAACCGGTCGCGGATCCCCGGCGCCAGGCGGAAATTCGCCACCATATCCAGGATCTCGACCATTACCAGCTGCTGATCTTTATCAGTACCAATGCGGCGCGGTTCGGCCTGAGCTGGATCGATCAATACTGGCCGCAGTTCCCCACCGGCATCGACGTGGTGGCGGTGGGGCCGGCGACCGCAGCGGCGCTGGCGACCCTGCCCTGTCCCATACAGACTTCGCCGGCCGGCATGCAAAGCGAGGATATCCTGCAACTGCCCCTGCTGAACGAGGTGGCTGGCAGGAAAATTGCCCTGTTCCGGGGCGTGGGCGGGCGCGAGCTGCTGGCCGAAACGCTGCGCCAGCGGGGTGCCCAGGTCGACTACCTGGAAACCTACGAACGGCGCGAGCCGGACGCCGGTGGCGGGCAGCTGCTGGCGATGATCCGGAAAGACGGGATCAACGTGATCATCGTCACCAGTGCCCAGATGTTGGGAGTGTTGGGCGGGCTGATCGACATTAAGCAATCCGGAGTGAGTCTGTTACCATTGGTGGTGCCCTCGGAACGAATTCGCCAGGCGGCCCTGGACGCGGGATTCGTTGATGTCCATACCAGTGGTGGCGCGACCGACCAGGCCATTGTCGCTGCCCTGACGGCAATCGCCGGGCAGCACACAAATACCGGTAACAACACCAGCAACAGGACTGACCATGGCGGATAATATTGAAACCCCCAGGGTTCTGGACGAAATCACCCGGGCCAACGGTGCTCAGGTCCGCGATAAAGCCGGCCGGACCCGGCTGGGCAGCCTGTTGCGGATGCTGGTGATCATGTTACTGACCGTCTCGCTGCTGGTGATTCTGGCCGGGCTGGCCTGGTTTCAATGGAATCTGCAGCTCCGGTATAACCGCCTCGCCACCACCAACACCCGCCTGCAGGACCGTGTCGAGGCAGGCAATGAGCGTATTGCCGGGCTGGAGGCGCAACTGAACAATGCCGCGCTGTCGACAGCCGTGGATGAGGCCCTGATTCAATCGTTGCGCGACGAATTTTCAGGACGCCTGCAACAGGTGAATGGCGGGCTGGTGCGGCTGCAGAATCAGCTGCCACGGAGTCTTGAAGAGCAGGATGGGCGCTGGCGGCTGGCCGAAGCCGACCACCTGTTGAGAATCGCCAGCCAGCATCTGTCCCTGACCGGGGATGTTGCGACTGCCATCAGCCTGCTGGAAACCGCCGATCGCCTGTTGGTGGAGTCAGGAGACGAGCGGGTGGCACCGGGCCGGGAAGCCCTGGCAGCAGAACTGGAGCAGCTGCAGGCAATCGCCGACTTCGACCCGGAACGGGTCTACCAGCGGATAGGTCGTCTGCGCCAGACCCTGAATCAGGCAGACCTGGCGCCGACGCTGCAGGAGGTTTATCTCGACCGGCTGGCCGGTACTGCTGAGACAGACCCGGACAACCAGACGCAAACAGCGGAGAGTTCGCTGGGGGACCGGATGCTGGGCTATCTGCGTTCCCTGTTTATCCTCCGTCAGTGGCCCGGGCGGCCGGACATCGTACAGCCACCGGACCGTCTGTACTACGCTCGGGAGGAGATCGATCTGTTGCTGCAACAGTCGCAGCTGGCTCTGATATCCAGGCGCCGGGCGTTGTTCCAGGACAGCCTGCGACAGGCCCGGGACCTGACGGAACGTTATCGGGAGGCGCTGGGTGATTCCACGCCACAATTGCAGCAGGAACTGGACAGCCTGATCAGCGAAGACACGTTTCCGGAACTCCCGGAACTGTCGCAGGCAGCGGAATTGATCCGGCCTCTGGCGCCAGGACCGGTTATCCTGCCAGGCCCGTCTGATGTTCAGTAATCCTGCGAGCGCGCAATTAGGGAGCCGGCGGTGCTGAAAAGACTCCTATTCCTGGTCCTGCTGGTTGTCGCCATAGGGCTGTTGGCTTTTTTTCTGCGCCTGGGAGAGGATCCCGGCTACCTGCTGCTCGCCTGGCGCAACACGACTTTTGAAAGCAGCCTGGTCGCTGCCTTGCTGGCGATTGTCGTCGCCCTGCTGGTCCTGAGACTGTTGTACCGGCTGCTGATGTGGCTGGATCCGCGGCCACTGCTGCGGCGCTTCCGCCGCGCCGAAGACGACGGCCATACCCGCAGCCGGACCACCAAGGGTCTGATCGGCTTTTTCAGGGAAGACTGGGAGGCAGCCTATCGTGAGCTGGAGCTCAGCTTCAATGATCCCGATGCCACCGTCGCCAATTACCTGGCTGCGGCCTACGCCGCCCAGGCACTGGGGCGCGAAGAACTGTGGACCGGGTGCCTGGACAGGGCGGCGAAGCGCTTTCCAGGGGCCCTGTCGGTAATTCGTGAAGCCCGGGTGGAACTGTTGTGCAGGAACAACCAGCCGGGCGAAGCCAGCGAGGTGCTGGACCAGCTGGAGCGAACGGCAACCGGCAACAAGCGTCTGCTGGCACTGCAAAAACGACTTTATCTGAAGCTGGAGGATTGGGACCGGCTGCAGTCATTACTGCCCCGGCTGGAAGACAAGGGCCTGCTTGACGAGGAGGAAGGCGAACAACTGGAGCGCCGCATCTTTGTTGAAAAACTTTCCTTTCTGGCCGAGCAGGCCGCGGCGCTGGGCGGCAATGAAACCGACCGTGCCGAGGAATTGCTGAAAGTCTGGGACGATGCCAGGCACCGGTATCACAAGGATCTGGATCTGGTCACCCGCTTTGTCGAATTGCTGGTCAAGGCCGGTGCCGCAGAAGACGCCGCCCTGCTCATTGAAGCGACACTGCCCAACACCTGGCACGATCCACTGATCGAACTTTATGGAGCGGTGGATCTTGGCAATCCCGAAACCCGACTGATCCACGCCGAGGACTGGTTGCGGGAACGCCCCAACAATCCGGTTCTGTTGCTGGCACTGGGACGCATTGCCATGCGCAACAAAGCCTGGCTCAGCGCCCGGGAATATTTCGAGACCAGTTGTCGGTTGCAGCCCGGCGTGGATGTCTATGGTGAGCTGGCCAGATTACTGGTCAGCCTGGGTGACGAGGAGGCTGCGCAGGAATACCTGCTCAACTATCTGCGGCTGTCCAACAGCAAGCTGCCGGAATTACCCCTGCCGGAGCACAGGAAAAAGCCGGCCGAGTAAGATGTCGGTCAATCTTGTGGTGGGTTTTCGCGCGGTTATTTACGGGCCAGGATATCCAGTTCGTCCCACAGGCTGTCAACCCGGTTTTTAACCGATTCGTCCATATTGATGGGGTGTCCCCATTCACGATTGGTCTCGCCAGGCCATTTGCTGGTGGCATCGATGCCCATTTTTGAGCCCAGCCCGGATACCGGTGAGGCGAAGTCCAGGTAGTCAATAGGCGTATTGTCGATCAGCACGGTATCGCGGATCGGATCCACCCGCGTGGTTAGCGCCCAGATCACGTCGTTCCAGTCCCGGACGTTGACGTCGTCGTCGGTAACGATGACGAACTTGGTATACATGAACTGGCGCAGGAACGACCAGGCGCCCATCATCACCCGCTTGGCATGGCCGGGATACTGCTTGTTGATGCTGATTACCGCAAGACGGTAGGAACAGCCCTCGGGAGGCAGGTAGAAATCGATAATCTCCGGGTACTGTTTCTGCAGCAGCGGGATGAAGACTTCGTTAAGCGCGACTCCCAGCACCGAAGGTTCGTCGGGTGGACGGCCGGTATAGGTGCTGTGATAGATGGCATCCTTGCGCCGCAGCAGTTTTTTAACCGTGAAGACTGGAAACTTCTCCACCTCGTTGTAGTAGCCGGTGTGATCGCCGAACGGTCCCTCGTCAGCCATGTCACCGGGTTCAATGACGCCTTCCAGAACGATCTCGGCACTGGCCGGCACCTGCAGATCGTTGGTCTGGCAGGCCACCAGTTCGGTTTTCTCACCTCGCAAAAGGCCGGCAAACGCATATTCGGAGAGGGTGTCCGGAATCGGCGTCACGGTCGCCAGGATGGTGGCAGGGTCGGCGCCGATCGCGATGGAAACCGGAAAAGGCTGACCGGGATTGGCCTGCTGCCAGTCGCGGAAATCCAGGGCCCCACCGCGATGGGACAGCCAGCGCATAATCAGGCGATCGGGGCCGATCAACTGCATCCGGTAGATGCCCAGGTTCTGCCGCTCCTGCCGCGGTCCGCGGGTGATTACCAGCGGCCAGGTGACCAGCGGACCGGCGTCTCCGGGCCAGCAGGTCTGGATCGGCAGCGCGGTCAGGTCGATATCCCCGCCTTCGAGAATGACTTCCTGAAACGGTGCACTGCGGCGGATATTGGGTTTGATGTTGAGGATCTGCCGGTAATTGGGCAGGTTCTGCAGCAGATCCTTCCAGCCCCGGGGTGGTGAGGGTTCTTTCAACAGGGCCAGCAGTCTGCCCACATCCCGTAGATCCTCAATGGACTCCTGGCCCATGGCCAGGGCCACCCGGCGCGGAGTGCCGAACAGGTTGCCGAGCAGGGGCATGTCGTTCCTGGGATTTTCGAACAACAGCGCGGGACCCTGACTGCGCAGGGTACGGTCGCAGATTTCGGTAATCTCCAGATACGGGTCGACTTCGGTACTGATGCGCTTCAGTTCGCCCTGCTTTTCCAACAGGTCGATAAAATCACGCAAGTCACGCAGCGCCATCGAAACTCCTCAAACAACAACTCGGAACAGGGGACCGGATTCTTGTACGAGTGTTTTATTTACGCTTCATGGCGTTGAAGAACTCGTCGTTGGTCTTAGTGTCCTTCAACTTGTCGAGAATGAATTCGGTGGCCTGCACATCTTCCATGGAGCTCAGCAGCTTGCGCAGAATCCACATGCGCTGCAGTTCTTCCTCGGTGGTGAGCAGATCCTCGCGACGGGTTCCTGAGCGGCGCACATTGATGGCAGGATAGACACGCTTTTCGGCAATCTTCCGGTCAAGGTGCAGTTCCATGTTGCCGGTGCCCTTGAATTCCTCGTAAATGACCTCGTCCATCTTGGAGCCGGTCTCAATCAGCGCGGTGGCAATGATGGTCAGGCTGCCGCCTTCCTCGAGATTTCGCGCCGCGCCAAAAAAGCGCTTCGGACGTTCCAGCGCATGGGCATCGACACCGCCGGTCAATACCTTGCCGGAGGACGGAATGATGGTGTTATAGGCACGGGCCAGACGGGTTATGGAGTCCAGCAGGATGACCACGTCTTCCTTGTGTTCCACCAGGCGCTTGGCTTTTTCAATAACCATTTCCGAAACCTGCACGTGGCGGGACGGCGGTTCGTCAAAAGTACTCGCCACCACTTCTCCGCGTACCGAGCGCTGCATTTCCGTTACTTCTTCCGGGCGTTCGTCGATCAGCAGGACAATAAGCCGGCATTCGGGATTGTTGCGGGTGATGGACTGGGCGATATTCTGCAGGATAAGTGTTTTACCGGCCTTCGGGGGAGAGACGATCAGGCCACGCTGGCCCTTGCCGATAGGAGCCACGAGGTCGATTACCCGGGCACTGAGATCCTCGGTGCTGCCATTGCCGACTTCCAGCTTCAGGCGTTCCTGGGGGAACAGCGGTGTCAGGTTTTCGAACAGAATCTTGTTCTTGGCGGCTTCCGGTTTGCTGAAGTTGATCTCGGCAATTTTCAGCAGCGCGAAATAACGTTCACCTTCCTTGGGAGGACGTATCTTTCCGGAAATCGTGTCGCCGGTCCTGAGATTGAAACGGCGGATCTGGCTGGGCGAAACATAGATATCGTCCGGACCCGCCAGATAGGAAGAATCGGCGGAGCGCAGAAAACCGAAACCGTCCTGAAGAATTTCCAGAACCCCGTCTCCGTAAATGTCTTCGCCGTTCTTGGCGTGCTTTTTCAGGATGACGAAAATGATGTCCTGCTTTCGGGTTCTGGACACGTTGTCCAGGCCCATCTCCTGAGCGGTTTGCAATAACTCGGCGATGGGTTTCTGCTTCAGTTCGGTTAGATTCATAGCTTGAAGATCACAAAAGGATGAAGTGGGTAAGTTGGAAATTAAATGCTTTCAGGTTAAGAGAAATGGGAATGTAAAAGCGGGCCACGAGGCAGGCCGTCAGTCGCTGAAATTCTGTTCTGTTAATCGGTCAACATACGTTCTGTTCAATAACTCGATCAGGTAGCTGGTAATTCTGGTGGAGAAAAAGAAATGTCAGGACAAGGTTTCGCGGTACACCCGCGTATTTTCAATACCGCTCGGTATTGTACTTATTCGCCCGTTAATGATCTGACGCTGATGAGTCGCTGTTACAAACACACTGAAAAACTTTCAGTCGGCTGACTAATCAAACAACACTCAACCAGTAACGTCTATGGTTCCTTTTTCCAGCTATTATCGGATTTCTTATAAGTTTTGTTGAATTCTGGTACTTCCGGGTGCCGTCACGACCCGAAGTGACGTGGACTGGGCTATACAAGATATACAAGAAGGCTCAGTAAACTAATGAGAAGCAAGGGATCAGGTGTTGGTTATGCTCTCAATATAGAACGACTTATGGGCTTCGTCCAGAATTTTTTTACCCTTTGTTGCGCGATGTCACGCATTGTTACGATATCAGGTGATTTATCGGCACTCTGCGGCCTAACTTTGCATAAAACGGCCGCAAAAAATGCGTTCCATCTCTGGCTCGACAATATTCGGAAGAGACGCTTCTGTCGATTCTGTGAATTTGCGCCCGGGAAGCGGTTCCGCGACAACCAGGCGGAACCGCCGGACCTTAAACGTAACTCAGATAACGCTGTCAATAAAGGCGGAAAGCTGAGACTTTGACAGGGCGCCAACCTTGGTTCCGACCACCTGGCCGCCATTGAAAACGATCAGCGTCGGGATGCCGCGAATACCGAATTTTGGCGCGGTTTCCGTGTTGGCGTCGATATCCAGTTTGCAGATTTTCAGCTTGCCGTCGTAATCGTCGGCCAGCTCTTCCAGTACCGGGGCGATCATTTTGCAGGGGCCGCACCACTCTGCCCAGAAGTCCACCAGCACGGGGCCGTCTGCCTCCAGAACATCCTGGCTGAAACTGGTATCAGTGATGTGAACGATCTTTTCGCTCATAGGTCGATTCCTTTGTCTGAATTAGTCGTATAGCGGGAAATTTTAAGAATTTACAGGTTGCCAGGCAGACTGGTAGAGGGCGAAACGATAGAACCCGCTGTGGTGAATCCGGTTCGGACAGACAGCGGTCGAACTAGCGATAATCGTGGGTTCCTGAGTAGCAGAAGCACAGGCAACTTTAAGTTGGTGACTATAATAAGGCCAAAACAGAAGGATTCAAGCAAAAAATGGCAACCAGGCGTCAGGTAATGCCCTCGACAGCTCAGGAACCGGCCTGAAAGCAGCACCGGTCCCGGTCCTGATCCCGTGCTTCAGTCCTGTAACAGTCGCGCCACCCGCGGTGCGAAATAGGTCAGAATTGCGTCGGCACCGGCGCGCTTGATACACAGCAGCGACTCCAGGGCGACGGCGTCCCCGTCGAGCCAGCCGTTCTGGGCAGCCGCCATGTGCATGGCGTATTCACCGCTCACCTGGTAGACGAAGGTGGGCACACCAAACTGCGTCTTCACCCGGCGCACGATATCCAGGTAGGGCATGCCCGGTTTGACCATTACCATATCGGCGCCTTCAGCGAGATCCAGGGCAACCTCCTGGATCGCCTCGTCGCTGTTGGCCACGTCCATCTGGTAGGTGTACTTGTTGCCGCCACCCAGGCTGGAGCTGGAACCTACCGCGTCGCGAAACGGGCCGTAATAGCTGGACGCATACTTGGCAGAGTAGGCAAGAATTCGCGTGTAGATGAGGCCGGCCTGCTCCAGTCCTTCGCGGATCGCGCCGATGCGGCCATCCATCATATC
Source organism: Pseudomonadales bacterium (assembly GCA_024234395.1). GTDB lineage: Bacteria > Pseudomonadota > Gammaproteobacteria > Pseudomonadales > Pseudohongiellaceae > NORP240. Next base: position 445,930 of record JACKOH010000002.1, on the reverse strand, counting down.
GGAAGGGGCAACCATGTCGGCCCCGGCCTGGGCCTGTGAAACAGCCTGTTTGACCAGCGTATCGACGGTTTCGTCGTTGAGCACATAGCCGCTGGCGTCGATGATGCCGTCCTGCCCGTGCGTGGTGTAGGGATCCAGCGCCACATCGGTGATGATTCCCAGCCCGGGAAAACGCTCCTTGAGTGCCCGCACCGCCCGCTGAACCAGGCCGTCCGGATTGAACGACTCGCGACCGTCTTCGGTTTTGCGGTCAGCGTCCGGGGACGGAAACAGGGCGATTGCCGGAATCCCGAGTTTGACCAACAGTTCGGCCTCTTTCAACAGTTCGTCGATGCTCAGCCGGAACATGTCGGGCATGGAATGGATGGGCTGCTGTTGGCCGCTGCCCTCCACAATAAAAATCGGGAAAATCAGGTCGTCCACCGAAAGCCGGGTTTCACGCATCAGGCGGCGGCTGAACTCATCGCGGCGCATGCGTCGCATGCGGGTGAATGGAAACTTTCGATCGAAGTCTGACACGTTGTTTTCCTGCTGCTGGTCTGAATTGTCTTCAACGCCGTACTGGCTTGCGGGTATTATGGCCAAACTTGCAAGAAATTACACGCTGGTGGGTCTCTGATTACAGATCCGCGAGGAACCAGTGCCAGTACCATTGCGACCCTGCCTGTCGCCCGCCGGCAGTCGCCAGTGCTGAAACAACAGGAACACTACAGGAATGACAATTTGAACCGCTCCAGACTCGCTATCCTGCTGCTACTGTGCGCCGTTTTTGCCGCCTACTTCCTTTTCGATCTGGACCGCTTTCTGACCCTCGACTACGTGCAGTCGCAACTGGCGTCGGTCGAGCGGCTCAAGAACGACAATTTTTTCCTGTTCGCGACCGGCTATTTTGCTATTTACGTGGTTGTTACCGCCCTTTCCATTCCCGGTGCCATCCTGATGACGCTGCTGGGTGGAGCTGTATTCGGCCTGGCCTGGGGTGTGGTGCTGGTGTCGTTCGCCAGCAGTATCGGTGCAACTCTGGCCTTCCTGGTGGCGCGGATTCTGTTGCGCGACTGGGTGCAGGATCAATTTGGCGACTACCTGACCCCTATCAATCGAGGCATCGAAAAGGATGGGGCTTTTTATCTGTTCAGCCTGCGGATGGTACCGATTTTTCCGTTTTTCATGATCAATCTGCTGATGGGGCTGACCCCTATCTCCACCGGCGCCTTTTACCTGGTGAGCCAGGCCGGCATGTTCCTTGGCACCATCGTGTTCGTCAATGCCGGGTCGGAACTGGCGCAGATCTCCTCACTTTCCGGACTGGTCAGTGGATCGGTGTTGTTGTCTTTCGCCCTGATCGGGCTGCTGCCATTGCTGGCCCGGCTGGTGGTCAATTCCATTCGTAGCAATCGCATCCTGCGCCCGTTTAAAAAACCACAGCAGTTTGATGCCAACGTGGTGGTCCTGGGCGCCGGTTCGGCAGGGCTGGTAGCGTCGCTGATCGTGGCCGGTGCCAAAGCCAGGGTGGTGCTGGTGGAGAAACACCGGATGGGGGGTGACTGCCTGAACACCGGTTGCGTACCCAGCAAATCGCTGATCCGCAGTGGCCGTATTGCCTCCTATTTCAACCGGGCCTCGGAGTACGGCCTGAAGGCGGTGCAGGGGGAAGTGGATTTCCCTGCTGTCATGGAACGGGTTCAGGGCGTGATCAGGACTATCGAACCACACGACTCGGTGGAACGGTTTACTTCCCTGGGGGTGGAGTGCGAACTGGGCGAAGCCAGGATTCTTTCGCCCTACGAGGTAAGCGTCAACGACCGGGTGATAAGAACCCGCTCCATTATCGTTGCTACCGGTGCCCGTCCCCTGGTTCCACCGATTCCCGGTCTGGATCAGGTCGATTACCTGACCTCGGATTCAGTCTGGGATCTGAGAGAGCTGCCGCCCCGGCTGCTGGTGATCGGTGGCGGACCGATCGGTTGCGAACTGGCCCAGGCGTTCCATAATCTGGGGTCCCAAGTCACCCAGGTGGACCAGGCACCATGCCTGCTGCCCCGCGAGGATGCCGACGTTTCGGAGCTGGTCAGACAGCGCTTCGAGCAGGACGGAATCCGGGTGCTTACCGATTGCAAGGTAGTGGGATTTACGAAAGCCGGTTCCGGCGGCGTGATGACAGCGGAAAGCAATGCGGGGCAGGTACAGGTGGAATTCGATCGGGTTCTGCTGGCCATCGGGCGTAAAGCCAACGTGGAAGGATTCGGTCTGGAAGAGCTCAACATGCCATTGACCAGACAGGGCACTCTGGAAGTCAACGAATACCTGCAGACTGCCTATCCCAATATTTACGCCTGCGGGGACGTGGTCGGTCCCTACCAGTTTACCCACATGGCATCATTTCAGGCCTGGTATGCGGCGCTCAACGCTTTGGCCGGCTGGCTGCGTAAATCAAAGGTGAACTACCGGGTTGTGCCCTGGGCGACTTTTATCGATCCGGAAGTGGCGCGGGTGGGGCTTAACGAACAGGAGGCTCGGGACCGCAAAGTGCCCTTTGAAGTCACCCGCTTCGATCTGTCGCGGCTGGATCGGGCGCTGGCCGATCAGGAGGCTCACGGGTTCGTCAAGGTACTCACCGCGCCAGGCAGGGACCGGATCCTGGGCGTGACGATCGTCGGCCACCATGCCGGCGAATTGATAGCCGAATTCGTGTTCGCCATGACCCATGGCCTGGGTCTGAAAAAAATTGCCGCTACCACGCATATTTATCCGACTCTGATGGAAGCCAACAGGTTTGCAGCCAACAACTGGCGTAACGCACGCCTGCCGGAAAAGCTGTTTCCGTATCTGGAACGGTTTTTCCGCTGGCAAAGGAGAGAGTCGAAGGTGCGGCCTGAACAGGAATCCTGACGCCGGATTCCCGGTATTTACAGGTTCTGTCTGGTTGCCGGATCTTCCGGTATTCCGGGCTGTTTCCTGAACAGCAGCGTATAGGCAATCCGGTTACCAAAAAGCGCCTGTTCCCTGAAGCCACAGCGCTGAGCTATGTTCCGTACAGTAGTCTGCCGCTGAAAATGGGGATCGAATATGACTTCTGTGACCGACAGCAGTCCGCCAGGTTTCAAGGCCGTATACAACTCCCGCAGTGCCGTTTCGCAATCCGGTATTTCTCCCAGAACCGTCACCAGCAGTGCCCGGTCGAAGCGGGAGTTACCCAGTTTCCCGTCGCCGGCACCCGCCTGCAGGGTCTGAATGGTGTTCAGGCCCGCCCTGGCAGCCTTTTCCTTTTCCTTAACCCGACTCAGCATGCCGGCCTGAATATCCACCGCCAGCACCAGTCCTTCCGATCCGACCTGCGCAGCCGCCGGCAATGTCAGGCGGCCGGGACCACAGCCCATATCAAGCACCGACATACCGGGATGCAGATCCAGGTGACTGAGGATTTCCAGCGCCCGATTGGTTTTGGTAAACGGATTATCCAGTTCCACCAGCCAGCGCAACCAGACCGGGCACGGCAGGGACTGGCGCCTGGAGGCAAGTCGCCAGCCGATGAAAACAAGGGCCAGAAGGGCAACAATCGTCACGGTTACGGTCATCGCCGAGGTTCGCTGGTAAGTCCGCATGAGCGGTTGCGAAAAACCGCCTGGCCGGGTTGCTGGACCGACAGGCTCAAGACTTTACCGGTCGGCATAATGGGCTGCGGAACGGATGACTTTACCGCCGGTTCCGAACTCGAATACTTCCGCGCCGGTGCGGCCATCGTGGCGGGTAAAACAAATGACCAGACTTGCCACTCCGATCAGCAGGGAAACCAGTTCGAAGTGCAGATCCGGACGTCGTTCCAGCGCCCGGTTCCAGTAATCACGGACTGACGCGAGGCCATTCAGAATCCCGCTGGGCTCATTGGCGACCAGAGGAATGAACGGCGAAGCAAACTGAAAGTCGTCGGCATAATGGGAAAGTATGCGATCCAGGTCATGACTGTTCCAGGCATCGATCCACTCTGCTGCGAATGCCTCTGCAAATTCACGGCTGATCATGTTCCGGTACTCCGGTTGAAGTGCTCTGGTTGCAGCGCTCAGATTTGTGGGATTTGATAGTCGTCGGGAATAATGGCATAGCATTTTGCCGGAGTCGCCGCCCCATTGAAGTAAAGTTTGTTGAGAAACACGCCCTCGTATCTGCCGCCGAGCTTCGCCGCCACGGCATTACTGGCAATGTTGTCGGGATGTACATGTATCTCGATACGCTGAAAATTCAGTTCCCGAAACGCATAGTCCACCACCAGGCGGGCGGCCCGGGTACAGACTCCCTGGTTGAGCGCGGTTCTGCGTACCCAGTAGCCCAGGTTGCCGATCCGGTGCTGAGGAACCACCTGGTTGATACCTACACATCCCAGCACCCTGCCTTCGTCCCTGTCCTCGATGGCAAAGCGGTAGTCGGTGCCGTTCCGCCAGGTATCCGCCGCCGACTCCGCCCAGGCGGTGGCGTCTTCGATACTGTAATCAGGCGTACACCAGGCAAGCCATGGCGAAACGTGTTCGACAGATTCCAGCACCGCTTCCTGAAATTTCTCGGCATCGGTTGCGTGCATTTCTCGTATGGTGATTTCCATTGGAGGTCTCAATTATCTCCGGGTTCCGGTGCGTGAACCCCGCCGGGGTTATCGATTCCTGATACCGGAATCAGCGATTTCGGTATTCCGCAATCTGCCACATGTTGCCCCATCGATCCCTGATAACCGCGCGCCGGTCTCCATAGGGCGTAACGAGGGGAGCTTCAATCACTTCCGCGCCGGCCGCTACCGCTTTCGCAAAACAGACTTCAACATCGGCGACATAGATGTACAGACAGGCGGCGTATGACCCCCGCACTTCGCCGCTGCTGACCATCAACATGGAATCGCCGATGCGCAGCTCGCAGGGACGATCCTGGTGAAAATCTCCCTGTGCCTCAAAAACACCAGTAATGAAGGCCACCAGTGCTTCCGCGTCGTCGCTGAAAATCCTGGGGATGACGGTTGGCCAGCCGGGTGGGCTGAGATTGGTCATTTCTGTTTTCCTCATCCGGTATCCGGCTTTCAGCCGGCTGAATAGCGGGTCAAGTAGGTTTCTGAGGCTCGGGCTGATTCCAGTTTCAACGATGAAATTCGACAACTCTGCCCTGCACAGTTTCCTGATGCTGACAGGCATGAATCTCGATGGCCAGATGGACCAGCCCTGCTGCAGCCGGAATGCGCTCCTTGTAGGCGCCGGGCGACACCGGATTATGAGCTACCACCGCAATCTGTGCGGAATAGATTTCCGGACCGATGGACCACACGTGCAGGTCGGTAATCTGACTGTCGCCATCCTCTTCAATCGAATCCCTTATCAGTTGTTGCAGTTGCTCGGGGGCCTGTCTGTCGAGCAGCACCGCGGCAGTCGTGCCCAGCAGGCCATAGGACCAGCGTGCCACCAGCACTGCACCGAACAGACCCATCACCGGATCCATCCAGACAATACCGAAGTACTTGGCAGAGAGAAGCGCGAAAATGGCCAGCAGCGAAGTCAAGGCGTCAGCCATTACGTGCAGATACGCCGATTTCAAATTGTGATCATGATGATGGTCATAGTCATGACGATGGTGTCCGTGACCGGAATGGTGATCGTGGCCGTGGTCATGAACCCCGAGGATAAACACACTGGCGCCGTTTACGATCAGCCCCAGGACCGACACCGCGATGGCTTGGTTAAAGACAATATTCACCGGATTCAACAGTCGCGTAATGCTTTCCAGTCCCATGTACAGAGAAAAGATCGCCAGCAGCACCGCCCCGGTAAAGCCGCCCAGTGCATTGACCTTGCCGGTGCCGAAACTGAAAGTCCGGTTGTGTGCGTGGCGGCGTGCATAGGCATAGGCGAAAGCGGTAATACTCAGAGCGACGGTGTGCGATGCCATGTGCAGGCCATCGGCAAGCAGCGCCATGGATCCGAATTGAATACCCGCCGCGATCTCCACCACCATCGTTATCGCGGTGATAACAATGACAATCTGAGTGCGGGTTTCTCCGGGTCTCCTCCGGTCCTGGCCGAAGGAATGATCGTGTTGCCAGAGGCTGGGATCGTTCTTATGCATTGTTGAGTACAGTAGTTTCCGGTTGCTGGATTTCGCTTATCAGGCTATGAGATCGCTTATCATAACGTAATACCCATCGGGATCGTGAAGGGCGAATTCCCGGGTGCCGGTAGCCGGATTCACGTCGGGCTCCTGTTCGAGCCCGGAAACCAGACTGCGGGCCCGTTCCAGGGTGGCTGCGAAATCATCCACGCGAAAAAACAGCAGCAGACCGTTGCCGGGTGTCGCTGACTCGGGACTGATCAGGGTCGGGTGGTCATGATCTCCCCACCGGTGCAGGCACAGCAGCACCGTGCCATCGTCATCGGTAAGCTGACCGAAATAGTCGTGGGCGGGCGCGCCATCCGGCTGGCCGAACAAGGCCCGGTACCACTTGAAACTTTTCGCCACGTCGGTGACGCCGATGATTGTCCAGGTTCGTTTCATACTGATTCCCTAGCAGCCTGTTGAAAAATTCTCAGGTTAGTGCAAGAAAAGGCAAAACCTTGTGAAAAAGCGCAGTTTACGCCTTGTAAATGAACATTATGAGCCAGATTTTAACGCCGTATTGTGCCAACTGGGAGTATTTCAACAGGCTGCTAAACAGATGGCAGGACGATTGAGACTCCAAATTAAAATTCTCTGTTGGCTGGCAAACCGGATCTCAATGGATTGCTGCTCCGGGTAATAATTAATCAGAGGTTCCTTAATGTGTTCCAGCTTATGGACTGACTTCAGGTAAGCGGGGACCAGCTCATCAAGGGATGCTGGTGGCCGCGAGTTGACGAGTACAAATTGATTCATGGCGAGCAGGACATTGTTCGCCTGAGTCTCGGTTTTCTGCCAGGTCTGACTTACATCCACATCGACAAATTCTGAGCAGGCACTCAGGAATAACAGCCCAGAAAGCGATGCGGTTTTATGAAACCTGTTCAAGCTGACTCCGCCGGGTAAAGCTGAACGATCAGGTGATTCAACTCTGTGAATGTATTTCGTCAAGATGACTGATGGACTCAGTATTCCTGTATAACTCCCGGTGCAGTAACATCACCAGCTGCCCATAAGGAACCGGGGTCGACTTCGTGCCAAAAGGAATCGGGGTCGTGAACCCCGAGACTGACAGCACAAAGTTAAGGGCGAAAATCAGAATCATCAGTGTTGGCAGCGAGCTTGTTCCGCTTGCTGTGAGCGCTTCATAGACGAATCCGGCAAAGAGCAATGCAGCCACTACGATAGCCTTCGCCTTGAATACCCTGAGATTTCGTTTTGCCTTCACCACGGTTTCAACGTCCTCTCTGTTCATTGGTAGTCTCCTGTTGGTAAGCTTTATTGTCGGGTGCTTTTTTATTCCGAAACGCGTCTGAAAGTGGTATGCCACATATCACATATCGACATGACATCTTCCCGCGCTGATTTCCAGACACTTTTATCAACTGAAAGGGTTATAGTTGCTTCGCCACGAATGATATCCAGCAGTCCTGTCACTTCGGCTAACCTTTCAAAAAAGACCTCTTCTTCGCTTGCACACCTCAGCACGGGTGTCACTATTTCAATCTTTTCTGCCACGATATTTCACCTGGGGTGCAGTAATCGCCTGCGGAGAGCCTCAGGATAAAAGCGATCTGTAAATCACCTGAGACTCCTAAGGAACCTCTGCTTATCCGAACACAAAAACGTCATTGAACAAAGCCCAGTTGCCGATACTGGCTCGCTGAATCCCTGGCTCCCCAGCGTCGGTGAATCCTGTCGTCCCGAATCTCGAACCACTCCATGGCCGTAAGCTCGTAACTCTTCCCCGTAGCTCCGAACCCCTGGAACGAACTTACAGATTTTCCCCGTTCGATATAGCGGGCGGCGACAGTATCGCCCTCGGCAATGATCCCTTGCAGCGTCAGGTTCATCTGCAAAGATTCCATAAACTGCTTCCAGATGGGCTTCACCTTTTCAATTTCTCCCCAGCCGAGGACTCCCCACACCAGCGCATCGGATGTGAACAGTTCGCAAAGCCCTTCGAGGTCGCCGCGATTAAAGGTTTCGATATAGAGGACTACAACATCTTTTGGCAGCACTTTCTTATCCTCAAACTTATCCTCAAAAATCCGGTCATTTCAGCAATCAGGCTTGCTTAGACCCTAATCTGATTCGTACAGCGTAGTATAGCCCTGCCCCAACAAGTCCGGAATAGAGACACAACTTATGCAGTGCCTCGACCGACAGATTTCCCAACAGCGGATTTTGAAGAGATGCCGGATAGAATGGCTGTACATCGCCATGCATAACGGCGTCGAGAACGACATGGCTGAAGCTGCCGATAAACGCGCTGACAATCGCCACCCACCAGCGGATAGTCAACCTTGCAAGCGGGGCAACTCCCAGAATCCTGAGTCCGTATTCCGACAGGTACTTGCCCGTCAGTGCCGAAACCAGTGCGATAAGTGCGGCGCCCGGGAAAGTATGCGTGAAGCCATGCAGATGACCCTCGCCGGTAATCATGACGATCAGTGGCTGCAGATCCATGACAACCTGTGTCCAGCCGAACACCATCAGGCTGAAACTGCCCTGCAGCACCGACTTTATCAGTAAGCCCGGTCCCATATGGAATGGTGTGAATGGCACTGTAAATATCCGTCAAAAAATTGCTGCTTATATTTCGCCGGGAGCATGGAGTTGAAGGTGCTAACTGGCGCGAACATAACTCAGGTGCGTGGCATCCGGCGTGTTGAGTACTTTATCGATCTGAAACTGCGGCATTGCCTCGTGCAGATTCTCAAATAACCGTCTTCCGCTGCCAAACAGAATCGGGGCCAGGGCTATCTCCAGTTCGTCAATCGCATCAATATTAAGATATTGTTGTATCACATTCGCACCACCCGAAATACGGATGTCACGATCGCCGGCAGCCTTACGGGCCAACTCCAGCGCTCTCTCCGGTCCATCGTTGACAAAAAAGAAAGTCGTTCCGCCCGGGCGCACCCATGGCTCACGCTGCTCATGGGTAAGCACGTAGACCGGGGTGTGAAAAGGAGCTTCCTCCGGCCAGCTGCGTTCGCCGGCGTCAAACATGCGTTTACCCATGATGCCGGCGCCGCTACGCTCCATGGTGTGTCGCAACATGTCGTTGACCGTACCGGTCTCGCCGCCAGAGCCGAACTGCAGATTTTCACGGAAATACTGCTGCTTGAGAATCCAGCCCATCAGCGTGCCCCACTTGGCACCCCAGTTCTTGTAATCAGGATTTTCCCAGTGCTCAATGTCCATTCCTTCCGGCGCCATGTAGCCGTCAAGGCTGAGTCCGATGTTGACAAATACTTTGCTCAAAACGTCTCTCCTTATTCAGCAATTAGACAGCCGGTTACCGCACACCCGTAGTCGCTATCAGCTCCGGTAACCTTCCAAAGTCATCACAGGTAACATCGGCTCTGGAACAGGTAGCACTGATCGGCCCGGGAACAAATACCGTGTACATACCAAGAGCCGCCGCCCCTTCGACATCCTGCTCGGGATTGTCTCCGATAAAAACACATTCATGTGGAGGTGTATCGAGCAGTCCGCACATGGCGAGGAAAATACGCGGATCCGGTTTGCTGATTCCGATTGCTCCTGAAACAATGACGGCATCGAAATAACCATCAATTTTCAGGGACTTGAAACATTTTTCCTGGAACGGTGAAGGGCCGTTGCTGACCAGTGCAAGCCGGTAACCGGCGTTGCTCAGCTCTTTGACACACTCCTGCGCAAAAGGTCTGGGACGACAGAACCTGCAGAATTCTTCGACATAGTTATTCAGCAGGAGGTTCGAGTCAACCCTGGTTAACGAGAACTCACAGACAAGCTTTGCGTAAACAACATCTTTCCAGACCGAACCGAAGGCATCCAGCTCCAGAAACCGGGCAACATACGTTTCTGACTCATCCGGGCCCATCCCCAGCAGCACAGATGCCTGCCAGCGACAGAACTCCTTAAGTGATCCCGTTCGATCCAGCAGCGTTTCGTCAAGGTCAAAGGCGACTGCTTTCATACCGGATACCAGTCAATATTCATATCACTCAGTAGCTTCTGCCTGGATCAGTTATTCAGATAATCAAGAGTGCTTAAGGCTGATTGATGAGACCAGTGACGATTCGGGATATTTCACCAGGTTGAAACTGAGGCAATCTGCTCTAATGGGTAGTCTCAGGTTTCGCAAAGCGGCAACTGCATCAACTACTTGTTGATTGTTCAATCCGGAAGCCAATGTCCTATGTGGAAACCAGCGGTCGGGTTCGTAGTAGTCACTATTCTGTCAGACCACACCTGATTCAATGATCTTCTGATGCATCCTGTTCAAGTCCGAGGTTGATGACGGAGCAAGAAATACAATGCCGGAATTTATTGAGAACGTTCCTAAACTGCAAAAAGACAAATGGACAACTTCCAACCCGCACGCAAATTCCCAACCGAAAGAGTTGGGCTTCTCTATTTCCCCATAGGCTAAGCTCATATAAGGTAAATGATTTTTCTCAATCGCTCTACAGGGAATTTCCGCCCTTGAAATACAGTTCCACAACTGCTGTATGACAGAGGTTGTTCGGTCGTCGAAATGAAGCTGTATTGCATAAGGCATTCTTTTACACTCTGTCCTTTACTGGCTTACAAGCTATATCAAAAGATTTACATGATATCGTGTCATTCAGAAAGACAGCCGCTCTTATTCGAGTTCGGTTTTTAGGCTAAGAAGTCGGTAGATTAACAGCCTGTTGAAAAACTCTCAGATAAGTGCGAGACAAGGCAAAATCTGGCGAAAAAGCGCAGTTTACACGGCGTAAATGAGCATTTTGAGCCAGATTTTAACGCCGTATTGTGCCAACTGAGAGTTTTTCAACAGGCTGTTAAGTGAATGGGGAGCTATTTCCCCAGCGCAGCCGATAGCTGCCTGTGCTCGGCTATAAACCTGGCGACACTGTCATGGTCATTCCGGCCGATGATGCTGGTTGCTGCCTCTTTAAGCTCGGTCACGGCATTGTCAACGGCTATGGAAAGATCTGCGATAGAGAACATTTTCAGATCATTAAGCTGGTCGCCAAAAACAACCAGTTCATTGCTGGACAATCCCAGAGAATCTCTGAGGCTGTGAATGGCCTGGTCCTTGGTCGCCTTCCTGTCATGTACAGTGAGCCAGTGCCAGCCTGGAGAATAGTGATTTTCAATCAGATGGATTTCGACCTGGGAACCGAACTCATCGGCAAGGTGGCAGGCTAAATCCATAAGTTCCTCCTTTCTGGCGATACTGGTCAGGCAGACGACCTGCTCATTAAGGGAGATTCCTGGATCTTCCAGCCGCCTCAGTCTCGGATCCGATCTTGATTTTCTATCCTGGTAATACCAATGGGAACCGCCGTTATGGGGCTCAGGATGGTACAGACAATCTTCTATACCATTATAAGTAGACACGAAAGGCCCACACCCACGGGCTGACATCACCTGGTAGAGTTCAGGAGCAAGGGCGGAATCGATTGCGTTGATAAACTCGTGGCGTCCCGACTGCAAATCGGAAATAAAAGCGCCATTGAATTCAATTACCGGCAGACTCAAGGCGAGACCTTCGAGCATCTGTCTGATGGAGCTGATACTTCTGGCGCTGGCCACGGTAAACGTCATGCCATCGCTTAGCAACTCATTCAGTAAATCTTTGCTGAATTTAGACAATTCCGCATTGCTGTTCAGCAGTGTGCCGTCAAGATCTGACACGTAAAGAGTCATAAAAACTCCCGTGTTTAGAGGCTAAGGAACCTAAACGTGATACGAGTTCCACTGTGCCAGAAAAGCATTGAACTCCAGGTTGTCGGATTCCTCGATTTCCTTCTGCCGTTCAACCGAGACTGAAGTGGCGGCTTCCAGGATCGCCAGGTGTTTGCTGTCGATGGTGCCATCCCGGAGTGTTTCCCGGTGCTTCAGGGACAGCTCCATTGCATAACGATAAAACGACTTGCCGGACTTGCGCATGCCGGCCAGTAATCTGCCCGAAGGGGTCAGATCAGGATTGGCGACTTTTTCACGTTGTTTCTCGAGACTTGCCGCATGACTTTTGCTGGCGTGGGCCTCGTCGAGCATGACCGCGGTGTGCTGAACTTCCTGCAGCAGGTTGCTGGCCCACTCGGTCAGTTTGATAGGGCTTCCCCGCCACTGCAGCTCCAGTTGGGGATCCCGGCCGCGGTTGATAACGGCTTCCAGGTTGGCACTGATTTCAGTCTGCTCCTCCTGGTTGCAGACCGGACTCTCGCTGAGCAGACAGAACAGCAGGAAGGCGTCCAGGAAGCGGCTCTGTTCCGCGCTGATACCGATAGGCTCGAAGGGATTCAGATCCAGCGCCCGCACTTCGATGTATTCAATGCCGCCTCGCAACAGCGCCGACAACGGTCGCTCCCCGGCTTCGGTAGTCCGCTTGGGACGGATGGTGCTGTAAAACTCGTTTTCCAGTTGCAGCAGGTTGGTGTTCATCTGTAACGGATTGCCGTCGCTGTCGGTGCCGATCTCCTGATATGGGGGATACGGGGTCTGCATGGCAGAATTGAGGCTCTGCACATAGCTCTGCAATTCGTTGTAACACACGAATAATGACTTCTGTGCCTCGCTGCGATAGCCCAGGTCTCCCATGCGCAGGCAGGTTGCGTAGGGCAGGAACAGGGTGCCGTCGTCGTATTCCTCGAGATTGTGACTGCGCCCCCTGGCAAAACATTTACAGGTCACCGGCGAGGCACCGAACAGGTACAGCAGCAGCCAGCTGTAACGGTGAAAATTACGGATCAGGTGCAGGTACCTGGAGGTGCGGAAGTCCTGCAGGCTGCCCTGGTCGTTGTGGAGGCGCTGAAAGGCCGGCCAGAACTCATCGGGCATGGAAAAATTGTAGTGAATGCCGGCGATGGTCTGCATGAGGCTGCCGTAGCGGTTACTCAACCCGCGCCGATACAGTGTTTTCAGCCGGCCGATATTGGAGTCACCGTAACGGGCCAGTGGAATCGCGTCCAGGTCGCCGGTCGGGCAGGGCATGCTGCAGACCCACAGCAGTTCGTCGTTCTCCAGGCGCTTATAGGTAAAGCGATGGATGGCTTCGAGAAACTCCAGGCACTCATCGATGCTGTCCCGGGCCGGCGTGATGAACTCCAGCAGTGCTTCCGAGAAGTCGGTGGTGATATAGGGGTTGGTCAGCGCCGAACCCAGTCTCTGCGGATGCGCAGAGAGGGCAATGCTGCCCTCCGGGGTGACACGCAGACTTTCTTTTTCGATGCCGCGGCGGACGTTTCCCCATTCAGGTAAAAATTCCACCAGGTTGAAATGCTCGAGACTCTGCTCAAATTGCCCGGCCAAGGGGATTCCTCTCTTCCTTTCTTCTTTGCCGCCGGTCCCCGGGTTTGAAAGGGTGGCGGTTCTCTCGTTTTTTTGTCCGGCAATTAAACCTGTAGTTGTGGGCCTGCCGCAATGATTTCCTCGGAAATTTCGAAACGTTTTATATTCTCATTGAACCTGGCGATCAGCCTGGCGGCCTGACTGTCGTAGGCGGCAGGGTCGGGCCAGGTCTGGCGCGGGTTCAGCAGACGGCTGTCCACGCCGGCGACGGCCCTGGGTATATTGAGGTTCAGGCCCGGCAGGTAATCGGTTTCCACCGAGCGCAGGGCGTCGGTCTGGATGGCGGCGATGATGGCCCGGGTGGTGGGAATGTCAAAGCGTTCGCCGACTCCGTGTGGACCACCGGTCCAGCCGGTATTGACCAGGTAGACCTGGCTGCCGAAATCCTCCACCCGCTTCATCAGCAGGTCAGCATAGACATTGGCCGGGCGCGGGAAGAACGGCGCACCGAAACAGACCGAAAACGTGGACCGGATGCCGTCTCCCTCACCAACCTCGGTGGAACCCACCAGGGCGGTGTAACCGCTGAGGAAATGATAGGCGGCCGCCTGTTTGGAAAGAATCGAAACCGGCGGCAGAACCCCGGTCAGGTCGCAGGTCAGGAAAATGATGGAGCGGGGCTCACCGGCACGATTTTCCTGCACCCGCCTGGCCACGTGCTCAAGTGGGTAGCAGGTGCGGGAATTCTGCGTCAGCGAGGTATCGCTGTAGTCGGCAACCCGGGTCTTCTCGTCGATCACCACGTTCTCGATCACGGCGCCGAAGCGGATAGCGTTCCAGATTACCGGCTCGTGTTCCTGGCTCAGGTTTATACACTTGGCGTAGCAGCCCCCTTCGATATTGAAGACCGTGCCTCTGCCCCAGCCGTGTTCATCGTCGCCGATCAGGTGGCGATGGGGATCGGCGGAGAGGGTGGTCTTGCCGGTGCCGGAAAGACCGAAAAACAGGCACACATCGCCGTCATCGCCCACGTTGGCCGAGCAGTGCATGGGCAGCACGTCCTTTTCCGGCAGCAGGAAATTCTGCACCGAGAACATGGACTTTTTCATTTCGCCCGCATAGCGCATGCCGGCCAGCAGCACCTTGCGCTGGGCGAAATTGATAATTACCGCGCCGTCGCTGGCGGTGGCGTCCCGTTCCGGTTCGCAGACAAAGTCCGGGGCACTGACAATCTGCCAGACACCCTTGTCCTTGGGGTTGTAATTTTCCGGGTTGATGAACAGGGTGCGCGCAAACAGGTTATGCCAGGCGTACTGGGTGGATACGCAGACCGGGATATAGTGTTCCGGATCGGCGCCGACGTGCAGTTCCGCCACATAGGTATGCTTATCGGACAGGTACTGCGTGACCCGGCTCCACAGGGCATCGAAGGCATCGGGCTCGAACGCCTGGTTCACCACGCCCCAGTCGATGGACTCTTCGGTGCTGGGCTCGCGCACGATGAAACGGTCTTTGGGGCTGCGTCCGGTCCGTTCACCGGTTTCCACGACCAGCGCACCGTTGTCAGCCAGGCGGCCTTCCCGGTTCTGCAGGGCGATTTCAATCAACTGGCTTTTGGGCAGATTACGATGGACGATTTGATCAATAGGTTGATCACTGATGTCGGACGAACTCGCCATTATCGGTTTACCTGTTATTCGAAGGGATCGCTGGAGAAGCAAATGTTGGTGGACGGACTGTCACGATTGCGGGAGCTGTAGGACCTGGGTTCCAGTGTGCTGCAGAAAAACGACCATTATGCCAAATAAAAAGCTGCGGAGTAATAGTCTGCCGGGTGGTCGGCGGGTGTTTATTTTCTGACCTGCCACTCGTGCCGCGGACCACCGGTCAGTCGAGCTGCGAATTCTTGAACTGATGAATCAGGCGCCGGTCGCGCTTGCTGGGCCGGCCTTCGGTCTGCAGCTGGCGGGGCAGGGCCTTACGTTGCTCCGCGGCCAGTTTGCGCCGCTCGATGCTCTCTGGAGTCTCCTCGTAAAGCAACTGGGCTTCGGCGGCACCGCGCCGCTGTTCGGAGAGTCCGGTGACGATAACCGACCGTTCGTCATAGCCCTGCCGCAGATCGATCCGCAGCCCTTCGGTAACCTCCCTGCCCGGTTTGGCGCGGCTGCCGTCGCACTGCACCTTGCCGCCGTCGATAGCCTGCTTGGCAATGGCACGGGTCTTGTAGAACCGCGCCGCCCACAACCACTTGTCCAGTCTCACCTTGGCGCCTGCTGTGGATCTGTCCGGTTTACTCATGACTTCCGTCCCGGTCGCCGGCTGCGTCAGGATGATGGGCCGGCATGATGTGTTCAAAATCCACAATCTGCGGAAATTCCTCGCACAACTGGGGATCCTGCTGACTGTCCGGTTGATAGATCCCAAACAGGTGACGGATTCCCTCGCTCCGGGCCTGGCGCAGCACCGGCAGGCTGTCGTCGATCAGCAGGGTGCGCTGCGGATCGTAGTGTTCCAGCTCCTTGAGCGCGGTCCAGAAGCCGTGATTCTCCTTGGCCTTGTGCAGCAGGTGCGAACTGATGGTGTTGTCGAAATACTGGCCGATGCCGGTATGTTCAAGTTTCAGGTTGAGGCTGTCCGGATGGGCATTGGTAATCAGCAGGATACGCTTGTGCAACTGACGCAGCTTGACCAGCAGATCCACCACATTGGGCCGGATGGCGATCTTGTGTTTCACCTCGTGTTTGAGCCGGGTGATGTCCATGTCCAGTTGTTCGGTCCAGAAATCCAGGCAGTACCAGTTCAGGGTACCCCGCAATTCGGAGTACATAGCGTGCAGTTTGCTGCTGGCGGTCTGCTCGTCCACGCCACGGGCCCGGGCCCAGGCCACCGGCAGGAAATCCTGCCAGAAATAGTTGTCGAAATGCAGATCCAGCAACGTTCCGTCCATGTCGAACATGACCGTATCGATGTCTGACCAGGGCGGCACCTGGCTGGTTTGCGGGTAGCTTTCGTGACTTAACTGACGCATAGTACGGGCTGTTTGAAACAGGTCGGTCTGGAAAGACCGTAGCGGCTTTAAAATCAGTAACCTGGCAGGGAATCAATAATGACAGATCAACAGCTTCTGGCGCTGGCGGGCGAAATCGCCCGGGCTGCCGGCCAGGAGATACTCACAGTGTATAACAAGACCGGCAACATTGATGTAACAGTCAAGGACGATAACTCGCCACTGACCGAGGCGGACCGCCGAGCCCATGAACTGATCGTGGCCCGGCTTGCCGCGGAAGCTCCCGCCATGCCGATCCTGTCCGAAGAATCCGAACAGCTGGACTATGCTGAGCGCAGTGGCTGGTCACGTTACTGGCTGGTGGACCCGCTGGACGGCACCAAAGAATTTATCAAGCGCAATGGGGAATTCACCGTCAATATCGCCCTGATCGAGGCCGGGCAACCGGTGCTGGGCGTGGTGCATGTACCGGTAACCGGGGTGACTTACAGTGGCCTCCGGGGCTCTGGAGCCACGCGCCATGAGGCTGGCGTGGCAACGCCGCTGCAGTGCCGCCGCATCCAGCCGGGACAGACGGCGCTGAAAGTCGTGGCCAGTCGCAGTCACCGGGCCCCGGAGTTGGATGGCCTGCTGGAGCGCCTGCGCGAGACATTCCCTGATCTGGAACTGGTCAGCATGGGCAGTTCTCTGAAGATCTGCCTGGTCGCCGCCGGCGAGGCCGATCTCTATCCGCGCCTGGGGCCCACCTGTGAATGGGACACGGCCGCCGCGCACGCGGTGTTGCTGGCAGCTGGCGGCTCGCTGGTGAATCCGCAATTCGACGAACTGCGTTACAACAGCAAGCCGGAACTGCTTAATCCCCATTTCACTGCCATTGCCGATGCCGGTTACGACTGGCAGCGATTCTTCTCCTGATTACGGGCTGTCCCTGGTCCGCAGTCCCCTGAATCGGCAACAGGCGCCTGCCTGCATGGCCGTCGCGGCGGTGCGTCTGGATTTGCCCATGGCCCTGGTTTACCCTCTGTAGCCCTGCTGCCGAACCGGAGTCCCGTCATGAAAGCGATTCTCGCCCTGCTGTTCCTGCCACTGCTGGTTGCCTGTGGCCGTGAAAACACAGACCGTCCCGCGCCGGTTTCCGGGGCAGCCCTGCCAGATTCCCAGCTGACCGAGACTGAACGCCTCAATGTCTGGCTGGATGCACAGTTCGAGGAAATGCTGGCATTCAGTCCGGAATTCCGGACCCGGCTCGGTGACAAAACCGACTACGACCAACTGGATGACCGTTCCGAAGCGGCCGCGGAACGGGAACTGGACTGGCGCCGGAACAGTGTTGCCAGCATGCGCCAGCAGTTCGATTACCGGGCCCTGACGCCAGACGGCCGGCTTTCCTGGGATCTGTGGGAATACAACCTGGAGCTGGCAGAACAGGGCCGGCCCTACTGGCGCCATGGTTACATCTTCGGGCGTGGTGGACCGCATGCCGGGCTGCCGAATTTCCTGATCAACTTTCATCGGGTGGATAGCGAGGCGGACCTGCGTGCCTACCTGTCCCGTCTTGAACAGCTGCCCCGCGCCTTCGACCAGTTGCTGGAGCGGGCCCGGCTGGCGGCTGACGAGGGCATCCGTCAGCCCCGCTTCGATTATGACTTTGCACTGGAGGAAATTGACCGGATCACCTCGGGTCAGCCCTTCGACGGGCCGGGTGACTCGCCGCTGTGGGCCGATCTGCAGGCCAAGGTGTCTTCCCTGGAGGACGCGCAGGTGCTGGGCGCTGACGACGCGTCCGCACTGCTGGACCAGGGACGGCAACTGCTGACCGGGCCAGTAGCGGCCGCCTATACCAGGGTGGCCGACTGGCTGCGCAGTGACCGGGATTTCAGCGATGAAGATGCCAGAGGCGTCTGGAACCTGCCGAACGGCGAGGACTACTACAATTACCGGCTGCATCTGATGACCGGCCTGGACCTGACCGCTGATCAGATACACGAGATCGGCCTCGCTGAAGTGGCACGTCTGACCGCCGAAATGGAGACCATCAAACGCAGCGTCGGTTTCGAGGGCTCTCTGGCCGAGTTTTTCGTCTACATGCGGGAAAGCGACCAGTTCTATTATCCCAACACTGACCAGGGCCGCCAGGATTATCTGCAGTTGGCGCGGAGCTACCTGGATGCCATGACCGCCCGGTTACCGGAGTATTTCGGCCGGCTGCCGCTGGCCGGGCTTGAGGTACGGCGGGTCGAGGCGTTCCGCGAACAGGACGGTGCGGCGCAGCATTACATGCCGGGCGCGCCGGACGGGTCCCGGCCGGGTGCCTTTTATTCGCACTTGTCGGACATGAATGCCATGCCCATCTACCAGCTGGAGGACGTGGCCTATCATGAGGGCAGTCCGGGTCACCACATGCAGATCTCGATCCAGCAGGAACTGACCGATATTCCCCGTTTCCGTACCCAGTCCCGCAATACTGCATACACCGAAGGCTGGGGTCTGTACGCGGAATACCTGGGCAAGGAAATGGGCTTTTTCCAGGATCCCTACTCTGACTTCGGGCGCCTGACCGGCGAAATCTGGCGCGCAATTCGATTGGTGGTGGACACCGGTATCCACTCGAAACAGTGGAGCGAGGAGCAGGCGGTTGAGTACATGCTCGCCAATTCGCCGCTGGCGGAGGGCGCGGTGCACTCCGAGATTCAGCGCTATATCACTGGCCCGGGGCAAGCCACTGCTTATAAGATAGGCATGATGCAGTTTCTGGAATTGCGGGAACAGGCCAGCGTTGCCCTGGGTGATCGCTTCGATATCCGCGACTTTCATGATCTGGTGCTGGGCGCCGGTGCCCTGCCCATGCCGATTCTTCGGCAACGGGTGGAGCGTTGGATACAGGAGCAGGGCGATTGAGTCGCGGTCCGTCCGGGAGCACTGACAGGCTGAGTCGGTAAGCCGGCCGCAGGGACAGGGTAAGAGACAGGTTGAGAGACAGGGTAAGAGACAAACTAACAACAGGAACAGTGAACGGAACCATGAACAGCATAGTGAAGGAACTTCTGAAAAAACACGGCGATGGCAGAGTCGCAAGAGGGGAACGGCGGCGCGTCGGTGGACTGCTGGTCCTGCTTTTGACTGCGCTGGGTTGGCCGGGTCCCGGTGTGGGCCAGGACCTGGGATTCGCCGCGCCGGAAGAGGTAGGCCTGTCCAGTGCCTTGCTGGACCGCGCCACGGCCAGGCTGCAGCAGCACATCGACGCCGGTGACATTGCCGGGGTGGTGGCGGCAGTGGCCAGGGACAGCCGCATTGTCTATTTCGAATCGCTTGGTCAACTCGACATCGAGAGCAATCGGCCGATGGTGGACAACGCGTTGTTCCGGATGTATTCGATGACCCGGCAGATTACCAGTGCAGCAGTCATGATGCTGGCGGAACAGCAGTTGCTCAATGTCGATGACAAGGTCAGCAAGTATCTGCCCCAGTTTGAAGAGCAGCGGGTGTTCCTGGATTCCGCCAATCCCGATATCAATCAGACCAGGGCCCGCCGGGGTGACATAACCATTGCTCAGCTGCTGACTCATTCCGGTGGTCTGGGTCCCCGTAGCATGCCGGTCTACGTGGAGAACAATGTCCGGGATCGCAATATCACTCTGCCTGAGATGGTCGATAACGCAGCACGTGTCCCGCTTTTTTCTGACCCGGGCACCGAGTTCCGTTACGGTATTTCCGCCACTATCCTCGGTCGCATTGTTGAGATTGTTTCCGGCATGCCATTCGAGCAGTTCCTGCAACGGCGTCTGTTCGATCCCCTGCAGATGCCCGATACGGTATTCTGGGCAGACCCGACCCGGGTCGATCGGCTGGCGACGGTCTATCGACCCAGTGGGGGACAACTGGTACCTTACCAGATTGAGGAGGTACCGTTCACCACCCGGCCCCGGCTGATCGAAGGAGGTGTGGGACTGCTTTCAACGGTGATGGACTATCTGCACTTTTCCCAGATGCTGCTTAATGGCGGAGAACTGGACGGGATTCGCGTGCTCAGGGAGGACACGGTCGAGCGCATTTTTGCCAATGCCGTCCCGGACAGTGTGCTGCCGCTTAATACCCGCGGTTACTGGCTGGGTTCCGGCTGGTCGCTGGGTGGTTTCAATGTGGTCATGGACAGCAGCGCCTATGACTTTCCGGTCAGTAACGGTACCATCTGGTGGGACGGTTCCGCCGGGACCCGGTATTTTATTGATCCCAACCAGAACATGGTGGTGGTAATCATGGCCCAGGTGTCGCCGGCCGGTGGCAACGGATTTCGCGAAGAATTCAAAACCCTGGTGGATGAAGCCATCGTCGATCGGCGTTAACCGGGTGCGTTGCACGGGCATTTATAGGCTGATGAAGCGAATTAAATGGCCAGGGATTTAAAAGGCTATTGAAGGGAATAAAAAGGAAGGCGGCAATGAAAGACCTGAATTTTCTGCTCGAGCGCAACCGTCTGTGGGCGGATGGCATCAAGCAGTCGGACCCGCAGTTTTTCAGCAAACTGTCGGCTCAGCAGAGTCCGGAATACCTGTGGATAGGTTGTTCCGACAGCCGGGTTCCGGCCAACCAGATCGTGGGACTACTCCCCGGCGAAGTGTTCGTGCATCGCAACATCGCCAATCTGGTGGTGCACTCGGATCTGAATTGTCTATCCGTCATTCAGTTCGCGGTGGAAGTGTTGAAGGTGAAACACATCATTGTGTGCGGGCACTATGAGTGCGGTGGTGTCCGGGCGGCACTGGAAAACAGCGATCATGGTCTGATCGATAACTGGCTGCGGCATATCAAGGATATTTACCGCGTCCACCAGGTCCAGATGGAAGCGACTTCCTCCGCTCAGGAAAAGCAGGACCGGCTGTGCGAAATCAACGTGATCGAGCAGGTCGCCAATGTCTGCCATACCACGGTGGTGCAGAATGCCTGGAAAGCGGGTCAGCAGTTGACCGTGCACGGCTGGATCTACAGCGTCGGGGACGGCATTCTCAAGGATCTTAAAGTGAGCATTACTGGGGCCGACGAAATTGCTGATATTCACCGCCTGGCCTGAAACATCCGTTCCGGGGAATCGGCGCAAATATCGGCGCCCGCCAGCATCCGGCAGGATTACTCAGAATGTGGCCCTTGCTTTAAAACTCAGCCGGGTGCCATTGGTAGTGCAGTAGCGTTCTATTTCCTTCAAAATGCCGTTGCGCAGATATCCACTGTATCGCCTCCGTTCCCGGCAGCTCTGATGATCCAGCAGATTGTCCGCTTCAAAACGATAGGTAATTCCGGCAAATCCCACTTTTTCCAGGAACAGGCTCAGGTTGCTGTTAGAGCCGATATAAATGACATTATCAATGTCAAAGAAAGGCCGGTTTCCATCAATGCCATCAAAATAATTGATCCCGTAGTTGAGATTCCAGCGCGTAATGTCGTGCCGGAAACCGACGCTGATACGGCCCCGGTCATAGGGAACAACCCGGCGTTCCCGGGCGATCATGGGGTCATCGATATATGACTCCTGTAGCAGCAGACCCCCGGTCAGTACCGCATCCGGAAGTTTTATCCTGGCCAGACGCAGACTGATATTAAAATTCATTCCGTAAACCGTACCGTCCCCCACATTGCCGTTGGTGGTGGCGAGGTTGTCAGATCCGCTGGAGATATCGATACGGTCGATTGAATTCTTGATGTCATAGTAAAACAGGCGGGTGTTCAATACCCCGCCGTCTTCAGGTAGTCGGTAATCGATATTCACGTCGTAGCGCCAGGTCTCTTCCGGTATTAGCTCCGGGTTTCCGGCAATTGTGTCCTGGTCTTCGTCGCGGTCGTTAGTCGATGCGGAAAAGTCGGCGAAGCGCAACTGTGAAACCTGCTTTTCCGCAGACAGCCGCAGTTGCAGGGAATTACTGGCGTTAAAACGAAGATCCAGTTTCGGCTTCATAAAGTTGAAGCTTCTGCTTTTAGTTGAATCAGCCCGTTGTTCGATTTCGGAAGTCTCGTAGAGCAGGCTGCTCTGCAGAGACAGTCTTGAATTGAGCTGCCAATTATGAATGGCAAAACCTTCATAGCGAATTTCTTCCACAGTCGATACGGCGTTGGGTGGGTCGGCCGGAACAAGACCACCATAGTCAGGAGATCCAATGCCAGGAATCTTCAGTCCTAATCTGAGCTTGGAGTCCTGAATTGTCTGAGCTCCCTCGAGCCCCAGTTCCAGGTTCTGACCACTGGCCAGATCCCACGCGTAGGAACTCCGCAGAATACGCTCCCTGTAACGGCTATGGGTATCGAGAAAAAGGTTTTTTACCTCCTGGTTGACTAATTCAGTTGACAGATATCGCTGCCGGTTTATGGAATCGTTTTTCTCATTGACTATGAAAAGCAGTTTATAGCGACCACTGTTGGTGAAATTGTGCTCATAGTCGCCGCCGAATTCCCAGTTGTCGGAGCTGGCCGGAAGTGCTTCCCGCTCAAAAACCACTGGTGCCGGATCGGGTTTGAGATCGGTTATGGCGCGTACCAGTTTGCTGGGCGGATCGCTGTTGCCGTATAAGGCATTTAAAGCAACCCTATCGAAAGGAGTGGCCTGATAGACAAGATTGGTATTGATCGAGAGATTCTGCTGGTCCCGATAACGGTCGAAGGCCCTGGTTTCGTTCAATGATAGGTCCGGTAACAGACTGATTTCGAAGCTTTCCAGAGCTTCATAACGAGTTTCCAGATTAGTGCTGATCTGGTAGTTTAGCTGGCCGGTCTGACCGCTTACAGAAAAGGAACCGCTGGGTTCCACAGTGCCATCGCGGAAGTGTGTCATGCCCAGTTCACTCGAATAGGCAATTGATGACAGTGATTCAAGCAGGACGATGTTGACCAGTTGTCCTGCATTCTGGACATCGAGATCGGCGGAATTGCCGCGTACGATTTCGATGTAATCGACCTGGTCAGCCGTAATCCGGTTTAACTGTGCACCGGCCTCATTGGCTTTGCCTGCCAGCCGCTTACCATTGATTAGAATCCGGTCACTGCCCCCGAGCCCCCGGTCGTTGCCACCCCGATAGCGGGCGGCGCTGTCCACTTCCAGGGCCAGACCGATCCCGGGGATACGGTTCAACATGTCGTTGACAGTGACAGGGGCATATTGGGCAAAGTAGGTGGCGGGATAAGTGACGGTACCATCAGGCCGGTCCTGAGCCAGCAGGGCTGTGGACAGTGAGGCAAGGAAAAACAGAAGCGACAGAAAGCAGCAACCAGAATATAGGAGGGGGAGGAGACCTCGGTGCAGTGCTGGCGTTTTCATTATTTTTCTTTTATTGACCAAAGTCCAGGACTCTTGCCGAATCAGGATACTCCCCGCTGGTCGACTAGATCAAGCCTGCTGTGAGTCGGCCTGAGTGGACAGTCAGGATGAGACTGTTTATGCTCATTCAGCGTTCAAGCCCAAGCCATGAAACTCTGAACTATGCCGGATACAAGACAGGACCAGCAGAAACAATCCGGGACACCGCCGCCCTCTAATCCTCACCGTTTGCACCGGTGGACGGATATTTTCATCATCCTGCTGTTGTTTTTTACCCTGATATCCTTTTTTGAGAGGAGCGGTCAGGAGCGGGCCGATATCGCCTATTCGGAATTTAAGGATCGTCTCCGCAATGACGAGATCGCCAGCGTCAATATCCGCGGCGATCGAATCGAAGGCACGTACCGGACCTCCGTGAATGACCACACCACTTTCATCACCACCTTTCCGCCCCTGGAAGACAGTGACCTGTTCCCGCTGCTGGATCAACAGGACGTAGAGGTACGGGTCAGTTCCGATCAACAATCGGTATGGACACTGCTGCTGATCAACCTGTTGCCATGGTTGTTGCTGATCGGCATTTTTATGCTGGGATCCCGGGCGCTGCGGGCTGGAGGCAAAGGCTTTCCGGGCGGTGGCGTATTCGGTTTCACCAAGTCCAAGGCCAGGATGACCCGTGGTGACGAGATCAAGGTGACCTATGACGATATCGCCGGCCTGAACCACGCCAAGAATGACCTTGCCGAGGTGATCGATTTTCTCCGCAGTCCGGATAAATACCGCCGCATCGGCGCCAAGATACCCAAGGGTATTCTGTTGATCGGTCCCCCCGGTACCGGCAAGACGCTACTGGCCCGTGCCACTGCCGCGGAAGCAGGCGTCCCGTTTTTCAGCATCACCGGTTCCGAGTTCGTGGAAATGTTCGTGGGCGTAGGCGCTTCGCGGGTACGCGATATGTACAAGCAGGCCCGTGAAGTCGCTCCAGCACTGATATTTATCGACGAGATCGACTCGGTGGGGCGCGCCCGCAGCAGCGCGGCCGGCCTGGGCAATGACGAGCGTGAGCAGACGCTCAACCAGATTCTCGCCGAAATGGACGGATTTAGCGGTGACGAAGCCATCGTGGTGATTGCTGCCACCAATCGCCCTGACGTGTTGGACACCGCGCTGACCAGGCCGGGCCGGTTTGATCGCAAGGTGGTGTTGGACATGCCGCAACGTCAGGCACGCTTCGATATCCTTAAAGTCCACGCCAGGAAAGTCATCATGGCGGACGACGTCGACCTGGAGCGCATCGCCGCGGGAACGGTGGGATTTTCCGGCGCCGATCTGGCCAACCTGATCAACGAGGCAGCTCTTCTGGCGGCCCGCGAAAATCGCGAACAGGTGGACAACAGTTACCTTGAGCGGGCCAGGGACAAGGTGATCCTGGGCGAAAAGCGAGAATCGCTGCTGACCGCCGACGAGAAAAAGCGAACCGCCTACCACGAGGCGGGTCACGCCCTGACCGCTTACCACATGCCCTATGCGGACGAGCTGCGCAAGGTCAGCATTATCCCGCGCGGCCTGTCACTCGGCTATACCGAGCAGACTCCCAGGGAAGACAAGATGAATTACGGGCAGCATTACCTGGAGGACCGTATCTCTATCATGCTGGGTGGCCGCAGCGCGGAAAAACTGGTGTTCGACGAGGTCAGCTCCGGGGCTTCCAACGATCTGCAGCAGGCCACCACCCTGGCCCGTCACATGGTCACCGAGTGGGGTATGAACG
This sequence comes from Pseudomonadales bacterium, assembly GCA_024234395.1. GTDB lineage: Bacteria > Pseudomonadota > Gammaproteobacteria > Pseudomonadales > Pseudohongiellaceae > NORP240. The sequence goes on along the minus strand of JACKOH010000002.1, from coordinate 420,454 downwards.
AGGGGCTCGGACCGCTCAGCTTCGAGCATCCCGACCAGACCTTTCCCGGCCAGGAAATGATGCTGCACAAGGACTACAGCGAACATACCGCCGAGCTGATCGATGCGGAAGTGGCGCGGCTGGTACGCGACAACGAAAAGCGCACTATCGACACCCTGTCTGCCCATCGTGACGAACTCGATGCCATCGCCGCCGCCCTGCAGGAAAGGGAAACCCTGTCCGACGAGGAGATTCGACAAATTTTGGGATCCCTGAAATCCCCACGAAATTCCGCTGATTCGTAGTTTAGGAACTCTTGGATTACATGAAATTGCACAGGCCTGAAGAAGAGCTCACTTACGAGGCTGCCTGCCGCCGGCATGGGTCGGCCTGTCAAGGCATGTCAACGAAGGCAGTGGGCTCGCCTTCAGGCACCGTTCGGCGTGGCCCGTCGGGCGCCGCTGCGTTGGTGACGCGCCTGTCAGGGGCAAAGACCACTACCTGCGCACGACGCCTCGCCGCAGCGCCCGACACACTTCCGCAAATCAGTTCCGTGTAAATCAGAGGTTCTTCAGTTCGATTACTTGTTATGGACACACTTTGTGAGTAGTCAAGAAAACGTATACTTCTCCTTTGATTCGCGATGGCACCTTTTTCGTGGTGTCGCATTCGGATTGCGGCAGACCACAATGCTTGGTCAAGTTAACGTCAGTAAGCTTACCGACGCCCAAATGTCACACCTCGAAAAGCACCTGAGTCTATTCCTTAAGGAAAGCCAACCTGAATTGCCATCAGGTTGTGACGTGTTTGAACGGTTGATCCAAAGAATACTTTTCTGGCTGGGATCGATTCAGAGACAGGAGAGTATTCCCATTTCGCAGAAGTACTGGGTTAATTTGGAGAAACAACTCAGCACAGATATCTGTGTGTTCAATGTCGCAATCCCAGTTCGAAGATCCAATGCAACCCTAGCAGCCCTGGAATGGTTGAGGTGCACGGTTCAGGATGCGTTCACAGAATTTTCTCACATTGAACCGAGCCCGGAACAGATTCAGGATTCTCTGGATCGAATACATGACAAATTGAAAATCTTTGCTGAAGCTGGAATCAATCAACATCTGATTCTTCAGGCAGCAGATCGTCTCGACATACCAGTAACTCGACTTAACCGACAGATAGTTGTATTGGGTAGTGGTTGCTTCTCGCATTGGGTTCACAGTACGGTAACCGATAAAACCTCTGTTATTGGTCTTAATATTGCCAATAACAAAGAACACACTGCGAGTTTATTACGCACCATGGGTCTGCCTGGGCCAGAACAAATTCGCGTTGCTTCTTCAGAAGAGGCAATTATGGCGGCAGAAAAGCTGGGGTATCCAGTGGTTGTAAAGCCAGCCGATAAGGACCGGGGAATCGGTGTTAATGCAGATCTTCGCAATGAAAAAAACGTAATAAGTGCTTACCATGAGGCCAGAAGCGCGTCTGATTATGTCCTTGTAGAAAAGTTTTGTAGTGGCTTTACTCACCGGTTGACCGTACACGAAGGTGAAGTTATCCGTGTTACGAGACGTATCGCAGGCGGCATAACCGGTAATGGTGAGAATTGTATCTCTGAACTTGTCGCGCTGTGGAACGAGAGTGCTGAAAGTCGACGCCGATCACGACGTTTTGGTCGAACCCAGTTGACCCTTGATACTGAAGCGAAGGAATTGCTCTCTCAGCAAATGATGGATGAAAAGACAGTTCCTGAAGATGGTCAGTACATTCGATTGCGGCGCAGGGATAACATCAATGCGGGCGGAACTAACGAATACTTGGATCTCGATGAAGTCAATCCCGATAATATCAGGCTGGCAGTTGATACGGCTCGACTGCTCGGACTTGATTTTGCGGGTATCGATCTGATCATTGACGACATAAAAAAATCATGGCGTGAAACTCCATCCTTGATCTGCGAAGTCAATGCCAAACCCCAGATGGGAGATAGCAGGAACGAACACATATACGATCGAGTCCTGAGACGTCTAATGGGGGCAGATTACCGGATACCGACGCGATTACTTATTTGTCCAGATTCAGTTAGCGACAAGGATCGACTGGCTTGTGAATTGTCCAGCGGATCGGAGCATTTCGGGGTTTCGTGTATCAATGGATTATGGATCTACGGAAAACCAGCAACAACCGAATTTGACGATGGTTTTCTGGCAGCGCGAGCCTTATTGATCAGGCCAGAGATAAAAGAGGCTGCCATCATAATGACACCAGGAGAAGTTTTTGAGTTGGGATTACCGACAAACCATTTCAATGAGGCACGATTGTGTTTTCCAAATAAACTCAGACAACTCGAGAAAACTTATATGCGGCGAGTCAGACCGATCTTGAGAGGGCATATCAGTGGAAAGCTTCTGGAAGCTAATTACGTCTCAAAGCCGACAAAAATACCGAAGGTAACAGTATGAGATTTCCTCAGGAAGTTTTAAGGAATATAGTGCTAATCGCAGTGTGGGCAGCTTCGGGACTCGCCGGCCCGGTTTCGGCACAACAATGTGAGTCATTGTTCGACAATAGGAATATATCCCTGGTCGTCCCCTATTCAGCAGGTGGTGGTTATGACAATTATGCCCGGGTATTCGCTCCGGTCCTGGAGTCAAGTATCGGTGCGAAAGTAAGAATCAGGAACCTCCCCGGGGCGGGAGCCATGATTGGAATCAATGCCGTGGCCAATGCCAGATCTTCAGAACTGATTATTGGTCTTTTCAGTCCTACGATACTGCATAACGAAAAAATTTACGGGCGCAGTGCACCAGACATCAGTTCATTTGAACCCTTGGGTTCCTTCTACAGCGATTCGACCGTTTGGGCTACCCGGGACGAAGTCAATGTTGACTTCAACGACGCGGAAGGCAGATTTTTTGCGGTGGCCAGCAACTCTGATTTTAATAGAATTCTATTGCCGGGATTTGCTCTTGACTGGAATATACATTTAGTAAGAGGGTACGCAGGTTCGACAGATCAGGTATTTGCATTATTGCGACGAGATGTAGATTACATTTACAGTTCATCTGTGTCGATGGCTAACTATATTGAAAGCACAGAAGGTATCAATGTGTTTATTTCAGTTTCTGACGGGCCGAATTCAATTTTCCCTGACGTACCCTACTTAGCGGGTACCGGAGGAGTAGTAGAACAGCTGACTAACGATCTCCCTGCTGAGCAGCAACGGGAAAGAATAATATTAGCTAGACTTTCTTCGGAGTTGGGAAAGACCTATCGTGCTGTAATGATTTCCTCCAATGCGGACTCAGAACAGGTTGTATGTCTCCGTAACGCGGTTGAAGGAGCCATGTTCAGTGAGGAATTTCGACAGCGGGCAATTGCCCAACATCTGCTTGTCGAACCATTGAGCGGGTCTGCATTAGGTTCCGTGATCGCAGAAACAGATTCGTTGATAGAGGACAACTGGAGATTGCTCCAGAAATACATGGAAAAATCTCAGTGAATAAAAAAAAGAGACTTCTTGTACCTGTCAGGAATGAAAAAAAGTTGTGGGGCGAATGCCATCAACCGATCATTAATAAAGTCATGTCTCCAGAATGAATGATAATTATTTGTCCCCGGCTGTGCTCATACCTATCGAAATATCCCCGGAAATACTGAAGGCCACTCGTCCAGGAGCTGCCCAGGTTCCCAGTAGCTGGTAATAAATCAACACTTATGCTTTACATGGAAGCACTTCTATCGGGCATGAGCAACCTGTTCGCCTGGCCGACATTACTGATCCCGATTGCAGGCACTTTGATGGCGATGGTCACATCATTTTTGCCTGGAGTGGGCAGTGCCAGCCTTACGGCACTGGTGTTGGCCCTGACTTTGCACTGGGACCAGGAATCCATTCTGCTTTTATTCGGAGCTCTCACCGGTGGAGCGACGTTTATGGGCTCTATTACTGCAATACTGTTCAATATACCTGGCGGAGCATCAAGCACCCCAACATTGCTCGATGGCTATCCGCTTGCGCAGCAGGGCTATCCACGCACAGCGATAGCCTGTGCCGCGACGGCATCTGCTATCGGTTCTATATTTGGAGTCGTTCTACTGGTGGCGGTCCTTCCTCTGATTCGTCCATTCCTGCTCGAATTCGGTCCTCTTGAACGCCTGCTCGTGGGAATCTGGGGACTAATGACAATTATTTCGATTCCTACAACCTCCCCGCTAAAAGCTTGTTTCATGACCACGCTGGGACTGGTCGTCGCGATGATCGGTGTAGATCCTGCGAATGGATTGCCGCGTTGGGATTTCGGGTCTTTGGCGTTAAGTCGAGGGGTTGGAGTCATACCTGTACTTCTCGGAGTCTTTACTATTTCCGAACTCATTAGCTGGATGCGAACCGTACATCTTAAAGAATCAGTACTCCATGAGACTGCACCGGATGACTCGATCCGTAAAGGGATAGCGTCGGTTCTGTCGTTTCCCGGGCTGGTACTGCGTTCTTCCACCATAGGATGCCTGGTAGGCATGATTCCGGGCGTCGGTGGCACGGTTGCGGGGTTTGTTGCATACGGGCAATCTGTGCAGTCTGCTAGAGGAGATAGATCCAGGTTTGGCAAGGGGGATATCAGAGGATTGATTGCGCCCGAGGCAGCCGTGGACGCCAAGGATGGCGGATCGCTTCTTCCAGCCCTGGCATTTGGATTGCCGGGAAGCGAAGCAGGAGTCATGCTCTTAGCGGCGTTTGCGGTTCATGGTGTAGTTCCTGGCATACCAATGCTGAGCAGCCAATTGCAATTGACTTTCACTTTGATAGCTGCCTTGCTGTTTTCCAATATCTTGACTTCGCTCCTAGGGATCGCAGCCACTCCTTTTCTTTCGAGGCTCAGAAACTTACGACTAGATCTGCTGGCTCTGCCCTGTTTGTTTGTCAGCGTCCTCGCAGTTGTGCAGCTGGAAAGCCAGCTGGTCGACGTCTATATTGCCATAGGTTTCGGCATCATTGGTTACTTCTGGCGTATGTATGATTGGCCCCGTGTTCCTTTCGTTATTGCTTTTGTCCTTGGTAGTCTGATTGAGACAAATCTTGTGCTGACGGTTCAGCTTGTCCAATTTGACCGGATTATTCCACATGAGCGGATCGCTTCAGTAATACTTTTCGCAATGATTGTCGGGTCGATATTCTGGTTGCGTACCAAACGCAATCGGGTAGAACAATCCCTGAAGCAGATAATTGCGGATGTTCTCATTGGTCTGGGCACCTTGCTTATTGTGGGAATTTTCACAATCATCGCCTTGCAGGGAGGAGTGGCTTACTCCTGGTATGCAAAGACGCTGATCATGCTTTGTTTTATGGTAGGACTTCTCGTTGTATTCTTGAATTTGATTCCGTTGCGTCGGATGTTGTCAAACGCAACTACTATTAATATTAACGAATTAATGCAGAATTTTATTGTCCTTCCGCAAGGACATCGATTACCGCTGGTACTAACTTTGCTGTTGGGCATTTTCTGTTGGTTGGCAGGTCTCTTCGTAGCCATGGGACTGGTCACGTCAGTTTGGTGCATGAAAGGATCCTCAAAAAATATTTTCGCCATTCTCCAGTCTGTGGCTATGGGGTTCCTGGTTGGATCGAGTATGTATATATTCATAACCAACTTCACCAATCTGGTTTTACCGCCTAGCCTGCTAGAGTCCTTTTTCAATAATTAACAGCCTGTTTAATCAGAGGTACCTTAGTTTTAGCAATTGACCGGACAGGACACTAGAATGTCCCTGTTATTACAGTGTTTGATGGCACGTCCATTGTAAAAACTTGTTGAGATTCAGGCCATTTTTAATCCATAGTTATGGGACAGCAGTGATATCAGATGTCGTTTTTTTATCGAACGATTAGCAGGCTGGCTGGCTCGATTTTGACAGGAATTTGCTTGAAGACAATGACAAATAATATCCCTGAGACGCAGGAAGGATTCAAATTTCCAGCATTGATTGAACCACTGGATCTACTGGCTCGATTTTCCTGGAGTTGGGCTCCATTGCTATGTCGTTCCCAACATGGGTGCCAGGAGTATCACCGCTGTTGGAGCCTGGTAAGATTAATAAAGAAGGAGGGTGCGCTGCCCGCGGGACTGGAATTTTTTAAGCACCATTTAACTGACCTGGTTGATCAGGGCAGAACACGGGTGCTAATTTCAGGAGCTGCGGACACCGGGCTACTCGCTCTGGTATGCACAATATTCAGTATTGTCAATGCAAAGCCGGAAATCTTATTGATGGACCGCTGTAGAACCACTTTGATACAAAATCGTATTCTGGCGGAGTACCTGGGCCTTGAAATTGAGACAATTGAGGGCGATATACGCAAGGTCGACATCGAACCAGTCGACGCCATCATCGCCCATTCATTTCTTACTTTCTTTGTAAAGGCCGACAGGCAGGACGTAATCAATGCTTGGGCAAGTATCCTGAACCCTGGAGGGAAAATCTTAATGTCAGCAAATATTGCGACAAGTGAGGCCGTGAAAAGCCCCGCAATCAGCGATTCAAGGATTCAAAAGGCCAAACAGGAGCTGATAATCGCGGCAGCAGCCCTTGGAATGAATGACTCAGAGTCCCAGGCGCTTGGCAAGATCGCAGCTCACAATTGGCAAAAGAAATGGGCCTACGACCCGTATCTCACTGTTGAAAATCTCAATTCTGCCTTTTCATTGGCAGGCATAAGTCTGGATGAAGTTACATTAAAAGAAAATGAACATTTAGGGCCTTTTGCCCAATTCAAGAATGTATCAAAGAAAATTCAGCGAGGTGAGATCGCGGGTACCAGATTGGCTTAGCAGCCAGTTGGAAAACCCTTAGGTGACCGCTGGAAGGGGCAAAATCTGACGAAAAAGCGCAGTTTACACGCCGTAAATGAGCGTTTTAAGCCAGATTTTATCGCCTTATTATGCCAGCTGAGGACTTTTCAACAGGCGGTTAGACCTATGCATGAATTTCTTCCTGGCGGCACTGATGCATTCCACCTAATTTACTTATGGGCAATGGGCTTGTCCGTAAAAAGGTAATCACGCAGTTCTTCATCAAACTTTGGCCAGTTGCGACGGATCCATTCCAGGGTCATGGCAGCGTGTTCCATTTCCTCATCGCGGTTGTGGGCGAGAATAGCCTTCAGTTCCTCATCCTTGCAGACATCGACCCGCTGGTTGTACCAGTCGACGGCTTCCAGTTCTTCCATCAGTGAAGTGATGGCGCGGTGCATGTCCCGGGTTTCACTGGACAATTCTTCAACGGGCTCGTGATATCCTTCGTTTGCCATAAATTTCTCCTAGTCGATGGCATCTGCTTATCGGTGCGCTCAGCCGCTGCTGTCAGACCCCGGAATCCGGTCTTCGGAGTCAGTGGCCGCGACATTGATGTCGAGAGTTTACCATCCAGGGATTTCCCTGCGGAACATTTGATGAACTCCTTGTGCGCAAGAAACACTGCAGCTGCGCAGGATCGAGTGATGTGGTACCGGATTTACTGGACACGTGTTCCTGGATGGCCGTCATGCTGGTACTGATCCTGAGCGGAGCGGAACCGACATTTTAATACTTAAGGAATCTGATTAATTATGAAATCGCTCTGGCCTTCAGACGAGTTCACTGACGAGGCGACTTGCCGCCGGCATGCGTCGGCCTGCCAAGGCAAGTCAACGAAGTCAGTGGGCTCGTCTGAAGGCCCCGCCGGGCGGGGCCTGTCGGGCGCTGCTGTGTTGTTGTCGCGCTTGGCAGGGGCTACGGCCATTCCCTGTGCACGACGCCTGGCGGCAGTGCCGGACAGACTCCCGCAGAGCAGTTTCATAATTATGCAGAGGTTCCTTAACCGGATCATCTCCTCATGCTGAAGCAGCCTGAACTGTCGACTGAGCGACTGTTACTGCGCCCCTTCCAACTGGAAGACAGTGCCGCTGTGCAGCGCCTGGCCGGTGCCTGGGAGGTGGCAGACACCACCGCCAACATGCCGCACCCCTATGAAGATGGGATGGCGGAAGCCTGGATTGCCGGCCATGCCGAGGCGTTCAAGGCTGGCGAGGAAATGACCTACGCGATGGTTCTGAAAGGCAGCGGCGAGCTGTTGGGCGCCATGGGCATGGTGCTGGATCGCGGCTTTCTTGGTGAACTGGGCTATTGGGTTGGACTGCCCTACTGGGGGCGGGGCTACTGTACCGAAGCGGGTCGTGCGGTGCTGACATTCGCCTTCGACGGCCTGGGTCTGCAACGCGTGTTTGCCCGGGTATTCAGGCGCAATCCGGCTTCGGCGCGGGTGCTGGAGAAGCTGGGAATGGACTATGAAGGGACCCAGCGACAGCAGGTGCTCCGATGGGGCCGGCCTGAAGATATCATTCTCTACGGGCTGTTGCGTGCCGACTGGGAGCGGGGCAGGAAGCCGCTTTAAAACTGCCAGGGGTCAGACTCAGAGGGCAGCAGGACAAAGGAAACGCTGCAGTCGGCTGTGAGGGGGTTGAAAATCGGTCTGCCTGCACCGCGGAAACGATGGTTACAGCGCTGATCGGGGATTGAAACAGGAGGATCCACTCAATCAGCGTCTGATGGGGTTGAACGAGCTGGTGGAGAACACTTCCTCCAACACAGACCGGGTCGCCACCCTGTCGCAGACCCTGCAGGAAGACTATGTGCGGCTCAAGAGTCGTTTCGACGGCAATATCGATGGCGTGCCCGACCTGCTGCTGGAAATCGGAGAAGCAGTGCAACTGTGTAACGGGACAACCAGCTTCGGGGTCCGGCAGTTCCAGCGCGGCCGGGTCTGGTACGATCTGGCGAACTCCAGGGACGATGCCGCCGCCGGCAGCAGGATTCCCATTGGTGACCAGGGCTACGTGGACTTCATCGGGATACGGGACAATCAGGCCATGTTCAAGGTGAACTGCGACGGCGTCTGAGTCAGGTCCGGTAACGCAACATGTCCCGCTGCAGCTGATCGATCCGGGTTACGCCCATCAGCTTCATGTCCCGTTCGATTTCCACCTTCAGGTTGTGCAGGGCCCGCTCGACTCCCGGCTGGCCTGCCGCCGCCAGGGCATAGAGGTAGAGCCGGCCGCCCGAGCAGGCTTTGGCACCCGCCGCCAGTGCTTTCAGAACATGCGTGCCGCGCCGGATGCCACCGTCAAGGATGACGTCGATCCGGTCTCCCACCGCATCGCTGATTTCGGCGATCTGGTCGAACGGCGATCGGGATCCATCCAGCTGCCGGCCGCCATGATTGGACACCATGATGGCGTCGGCGCCGATATCCACCGCCTTGCGGGCGTCCTCGACGCTCATGATTCCCTTCAGGCAGAACGGTCCACCCCATCTGGCCCGCAACGCTTCCGCGTCGTTCCAGTTCATGGACTGATCCAGCATGGTGGCAAAGTAGTCGCCGATGGAAACCGCCACGTTGGATCCCTGCTTGACGAAATCCTTCAGCTCTGCCAGCTCGAATGCCTCCCCGAAGAAGTAGTCCAGCGCCCAGCCCGGATGCACGGCAAAACTCATCAGGCTTTTCAGGGTCAGCTTCGGCGGTGAAGTGAAACCGGTGTACAGATCCCGCTCCCGGTTGCCACCGGTAATGGTATCCACGGTCAGAGCCAGGGCGTTGAAGCCGGCCGCCTGGGCACGTTCCACCATCGCGTCATTGAGTCCACGATCCTTGTGAAAATAGAACTGAAACAGTTTCGGCGTCGATATCATTGCGCCGATTTCCCTGAGCGAGACCGTGCCCAGGGCGGAGACGCCGAACAGGGTACCGAATTTCTCCGCCGCACGGGCCACGGCGCGCTCCCCGTCCCGATGAAAAAGCCGCTGCAGCGCCGTGGGTGAGCAGAACACCGGCATCTGTAACTGCTGGCCCATGACGGTTACCGACATGTCCACATCCTCCACCCCGGCCAGCACCCGCGGGACCAGGTCGCACTCCTCGAAGGCAGACGTATTGCGACGGTAGGTGACTTCGTCGTCCGCAGCCCCGTCGATGTAGTGGAAAATGGGGCCGGGCAGGCGCTGCTTAGCCAGCAGGCGCAGGTCGCTCACGTTATGGCAATCGCTCAGTCGTCGGAACATGTCACTTGCTCTGATTTGAAACGCGTCAAGTCTAGCGCTTATGCCCGGTGAGGAAAACCTGCGGCGCTGCCTAGCGCTGAACCCGCCTGGCCGGCATTTGGTCCTGAAAGGCGACGCTGACGGCCGGCCAGACATGGAGTTTGCCAGCTTTTCCCCCTACACTAGGTTCCTCGAATATCACTACAACAGTCAGGACTAGCAGATGAAAATAATCAAGAATGTGATTTTACCTGTGTTTGGAGCCGGCCTGCTGATGGCAAGTCTGGGAGCCGGCGCCCAGCAGACGAGTGCCGACCTGGTGGCCGATGCCCTGGTGCATGGCGACCGGCCCGAAGCCGATGCGGCAGATGACGCGCGGCGCATGCCACTTGAAGTGCTGGCCTTCGCCGGGCTGCAACGGGGCATGACGGTTTTTGAACTGGAAGCCGGTGGAGGTTACTACACCGAGATCCTGAGCCGGGCGGTAGGACCCGCAGGTGAGGTAGTCATGCACAATCCGCCCTCGTTCGACAGTTTTCTGGGTGATTCGGTAGCGCAGCGGGTGGACGGCCGCCTGTCCAACGTGCGCGTGTCACGAACCAACTTCAATACCCTGGAAGCGGCGGACAACTCAATGGACATGGTGACCTGGATTCTCGGTCCTCATGAGCTGGGCTACATGCCCAACGGGGAGTCGCTGGGTGACGGGGAAACTGCATTCGCGGAAATTGCCCGGATTCTGAAACCCGGTGGCCTGTTCCTGGCTATCGATCACATCGGTCCCGCCGGCTCGGGTGTGGAAGTCGGCGGTACCCTGCACCGGATCCGTGAGGAAGTCGTTACCGGTTATGCGGAAGGCGCGGGGCTGTCCGTGCTGAGGACTTCAAACCTGCACAAGAATGCTGACGATCCGCTGGATAACAGCGTTTTTGACTCATCGATCCAGGGGCAGACCAGCAAGTTTGTCGTACTGTTCCGTAAGTAGAGCTGTCCTGAATGACCGGATACAGCGCCGGTTCGCCGGGGCTGGATTGCAACAGGCTGGTTATGAATCTGTTTGGTTTTAAAACCATAGTTTTACAATAGAGTATTTTTGAAACAGCAGGAAACGCATTCCGCTTGTGAAGAAGCGGCTGAAAATTGACCCAAGCCGTTTTCCTGTCGGACCCGGTTCCCTGCCGAAACACTGGCAGTCAACGGGCCGGCACGGAACACGGTAATTTCTGATCAACGCGGTATAGCCGCGCTCTGGAGACAATAATGAAAAAAATCCTCATGGCCATGATAGCAACCTCTTTCCTTTCCCTGGCAGGCGTCTTCCTTACCGGTGTCGCCTGGGCACAGCAGATGCCACTTCCCTGTGGCCCGGCAGGGCAGTTGCCGGCCGAATTTTCGGCCAATGTCGCTGCCGACGCCCGGTGCTTCGAATTGCGCATGTACACGGCGCAGCCGGATGAAAACGGCAATCATGGTATTGCCGAGCTGCATCAGCGGTTCCGGGAGCAGGAAGTGGCGATTTTTGAACGACTCGGAGCCGAGGTGATTGCTGTCTGGCAACGGCTGGACGATCCCAATACCCTGGTCTGGATGCTGGCCTACCGTGACCGCGCCCACCGCACCGAAGTCTGGGACGCCTTCCGTACCGATGCCGAATGGCTGGCGCTGCGGGAAAAATATCCGGTGCAGGTCTCGGCCGAAGTGTACATGATGAGTAACACCGACTACTCACACCTTAAATAGGCACATTAAATAGGGACAGGTTCCTTTTAGGAAGATTCAGACCTGGCAGGGACGCTGTTTTTATGCTGCAACAGAGGGTCCGCCTTGATGAAAACAGTCCGCCCGATCGAACGATTTCGAAACCGTAGCCTGCTGATTGCGCTTCTGGGTGTGACTGCAGCCGTTGTGTCAGGCCCGAACACCCTGTTCGGGCAGGACAATTTTACTCCCAACGGTGTCGCCGACCAGCGACGCGATGCGTTCGCCTTCACCAATGCCAACATTTATCAGGCCAATGGTGAACTGCTGGAAAACGGCACACTGCTGATCAGCGAAGGAAAAATTGACCGCGTGGCGGCTGATGGTGAAGTCCCGGCCGGATACTTCACCATCGATCTTACCGGACGCTATGTCTATCCCGGTCTGATCGACATCTATTCCGACTATGGCCTGCCAGAGCCGGAGCAGGCCTCCGACAATAACGGTGCCGCTGAAAACCTGTTTGCCAGCGAGCGTGCCTTTTATGTTAACGACGCCATCAAGTCCCAGTTCCGCGCCAGCAGTGTGTTCAGTCCCGATGCGGAAAGCCGGAAGTCGCTGCGGGAACTGGGATTTTCCTCGGTCCTGAGTTTTCGCGCCGACGGCATTGCCCGAGGCACTTCTTCGCTGGTTACGCTGGGAGACGAGAGAGCCAACCAGGCGGTAATCGTCCCCGATGCGGCCGCTCACTATTCACTGGACAAAGGGTCCTCCGTGCAGTCGGTCCCGGGGTCGTTGATGGGAGCGATAGCCCTGTTGCGCCAGATTTACCTGGATGCCGACTGGTTTTCGGCCCAGACGCCGCGGCCCTACACGGACGAGTCGCTGGAGGCGTGGATCCGCAATCAGTCGCTTCCGCAGATCATGGAAGTGGACAACTGGCAGCTGGCACTGACCATGGACCGGGTCGGCGATGAATTCGCCACCCAGTATATTTTCAAAAGTGCCGGAGACAGCTACAAACAGCTGGAACTGATCCGTGACACCGGAGCGGCTTTGATCATCCCGATCGATTTTCCCGCTGCTCCGGCAGTCGACGACCTGGTGGAAAGCGATGAGATTTCGCTGGCCGAACTCAAACACTGGGAGCTGGCACCTTACAACCCGGCCCGGCTGGCGGCAGCCGGCATCCCGTTTGCGATCACCAGCAAGGGTGCGGGCGATGAATTCTGGAGCAAGCTTCGCGAAGCCGTGGACAAGGGGCTGCCGGAATCCACCGCCATTCAGGCCCTGACCCTGCGCCCGGCCACCATGCTCGGTGTCGATGACCGGGTTGGCCGACTGGTAGCGGGTGCACTGGCCAATTTTCTGGTCAGTTCCGGACCGCTGCTGGATCCGGACAGCGTGCTGCTGGAGAATTGGATTCAGGGTCATCGTTATCAGCTGGCCAGCGATCAGGCCGACCGGGCCGGTCGTTATCGAATGTCTCTCGCCGGGCGCAGTTACGAAATAGATCTATCGTTCAATAAAGAAGTGGCGGAAGCGACTCTGGTCGGCCCGGATAGGGACGTTGATATCGAGCTGGCCCGGGATTTCATTTCCCTTAGTTTTGCCACCGACGGAACCGGGAACAGAACCCGGCTCAGTGGCTGGCCGGAAGACAATGGCTGGCGCGGCAGTGGCAGCCTGCCGGATGGCACGCCGGTCAGCTGGACCCTGGTAAGGATCGGCGACAACGCGGACGCTACAGGCTCCGGATCGGATGATTCCAGCACCGGGGCGCCGGGACCGGTCCTTTACCCGTTTGTCGCCTATGGGCGTGAATCCCTGCCGGTGCAACAGGATCTGCTGATCAGGAACGCCACGGTCTGGACCAACGAGGAGGCTGGTATAGTGGTCACCGACGTGCTGGTCCGGAACGGAAAGATCGCCGGCGTAGGCAGTAATCTGCCCGGGGCCGGGGCGCTGGAAGTGGACGGCAGTGGTAAACACCTAACGCCGGGAATCATTGACGAACACTCCCATATTGCCCTGTTCAATATCAATGAACGGGCCACCAATTCCAGCATGGTCCGCATGCCGGACGTGGTCGATTCAGAAAATATCAACATCTACCGCGACCTGGCCGGCGGCGTGGTGGCGGCCCAGTTGCTGCACGGCTCCGCCAATCCGATAGGCGGCCAGTCGGCACTGATCAAGATGCGTTGGGGCAGACCACCGCAGGAGCTGCTCATCGAAGATGCACCGAAATTCATTAAATTCGCACTTGGGGAAAATGTTAAACGCAGTTCCAATCCTGCTTCCATTCGTTACCCCCAGACCCGGATGGGTGTTGAACAGGTGTTCGTGGATGCCTTCACCAATGCCCAGGCCTACCAACAGGCCTGGGACAACTACAACAGCCTGTCGGTGACCGCCCGCCGCAATGTGATTCCGCCGCGCCGGGACCTGGTCGATGAAGCCATGGTTGAAGTGCTGAACGGCGAGCGCTATGTGACGGCGCATTCCTACGTGCAGTCGGAAATCAACATGCTGATGCAGGTGGCGGACCGCTTCGATTTCAATATCAACACCTTCACCCATATCCTGGAAGGCTACAAGGTGGCGGACAAGATGGCACGGCATGGCGCCGGAGGTTCCACTTTTTCCGACTGGTGGGGTTACAAATGGGAAGTGCGTTACGCGATTCCCTACAATGCGGCATTGATGCAGCAGGCCGGCGTGGTGGTCGCCATCAATTCGGACGACGCGGAGATGTCGCGGCGCCTCAATCAGGAAGCGGCCAAGGCAGTCAAGTACGGTGGCGTCAGCGAAATCGACGCTCTGAAGATGATCACCCTGAATCCCGCCAGACTGTTGCACCTTGACGATCGAATGGGCAGTATCCGGGTCGGCAAGGATGCGGATCTGGTCCTGTGGTCCGATCACCCCCTGTCGATATACGCAGTACCCGAGACCACCTGGGTGGATGGTATTCCCTATTATGATCAGGAATCCGATCAGCGTCTACGCGATGAAATCGCGGCGGAGCGTGCCAGACTGATTGCCAGGATAACCCGGGATGCGCCAACGACGCCGGCTGATGACAGTGCAGAGGAGGAATAAGTTATGAGTGTGACACTGAAAGTGGCAGACCGTCTGACAGCCGTAACTTTCCTGCGCACCGTGGTTCTGTTGGTGACCGCAGCGAGCATGGGCCTGGTCCGGGCAGTGGTGCCGGTACCGGCAGAGGATCAGAGTGAGCCGATCGCGGTAGTCGGTGCCATTGTGCATGTGGGTAATGGCACCGTCATCGGCAACGGCGTCGTCACATTCGAAGACGGAGTTATTACCGGGGTCGGCTCCATGTCGGACGGCATCGATCTGTCCGGACACCGCCTCGTCGATGTCCAGGGACAGCATGTCTATCCTGGTTTCGTCATGCCCAATACGGTTCTCGGCCTGGAAGAAGTCGGCAGTGTCAGAGCCACCCAGGACGTTCTCGAGGAGGGCGATATCAACGCCAGTGTCAGATCGGCGATTGCCTATAACACCGACTCGGAATTCATTCCCACCCAGCGCTTCAACGGTATCCTGACCGCCCAGGTCACGCCCGAGGGAGGGCTGGTCTCGGGCTATTCCTCGGTAATGAAGCTGGATGGCTGGAACTGGGAGGACGCCCTGTTGCAGGTTGACGACGGCATTCACCTGCGCTGGCCCCGGTTGCGACGCCGTGATCGGGATGAGGAAACCGGGCAGCTGGAAATCATCGACAACCCGGAATATGAAGGCGCCGTCCAGGTATTGAATAATCTGTTCCAGAATGCAGTGACCTATACCGGTGATCCGGTCAACCTCAACCTGCAGGCCCTGCAGCCGGTACTCAACGGAGCGGCACGTCTCTACCTGCATGCCGATGAACCCAGGGAAATTATCAGCGGCGTACGGTTCGCCCGCCGATATGGAATTGCCGACGTGGTGCTGGTGGGTGGCCGCCAGGCGCTGCAGGTGAAAGACCTGTTACTGGAGGAATCCATCCCGGTGCTCTATGAAGAGATCCATGCTCTGCCGGAGCATACCTGGAGCGATGTCAACGAGTCGTTTAAAATGCCGTTCCTGTTAACTGACGCCGGCCTGAAAGTGGGTATAGGTGGTGGTGGAACCTCCATAGACCGGCAGCGCAACCTGCCGTTTTTTGCCGGCACGGCGGCCGCATATGGTCTGGATCGTGAAACGGCACTGGCGATGATTACCCGCAATAACGCCGAGATTCTCGGTGTCGCCGACCGGGTCGGCACGCTGGAGGTCGGCAAGGATGCGACCCTGATCGTTTCCACCGGTGATGCGCTGGATATGCGCACCAGCAACGTCATCTGGGCATTTATCCAGGGCCGGGAAATCGACCTGTATGGAACTCAGCAGGAGCTGTTCGAGCGCTATCAGGAACGCTATTCAAACCGCAGGGACTGAGCAGGTGGGCGGTGGAATCTTCGCTGTAACACACAGCCTGGAGGAAACTATCCTGAACAGGGTCCCTCGTTCAGGAAACTCGATCAACACATCAGGACCGGGCCAGACCATGCCAATTTTCAAAAAATACCTTAACCTGTTCCCCGTGACTCTGCTGGCTCTGGTACTGGGAGCGGCCTGGCTGCCCGGCAGGGTCGCCTCCCAGCCGGACACCGGGCCCGAAGTGCTGCAGACTTTCGGCCAGGGTTTACCACGGGATGGGAAAACCCTGCTGTTCGCGGATGATCAGTATCCCACCTGGCCACTGACCCCCGAACAACAACGCTACGCCAGCATCGACGGTGCGCGGATGAAACAGCAGGTCGTGGACCTGGGTCAGATCGCCCTGCGCTACCGGGATGCGGGTCATCGCTGGTGGGGGCGCCTGCCGGGTACCAGTGCCGACCGCGAGGGCATGGCGTACATGACCGAAAGGTTCGAGCAGCTGGGTCTGAGCGTGGAAAGATTTCCCTATCGACTGCCCATGGACTGGCGGCCGCAGGACTGGCAGGCGAGCTTTACCTCCGAAGATGGAATGACCGTGGCTTTACCCACTGCCTTTCCGGTCGCCGGGACCCGGGAAACCGGTCCGGAAGGCCTGGCAGCGGAAGCGGTATGGGTCGGTGTCGGCTCGGCTGCCGACTTCAGCGGCCGTGACGTCGCCGGCAAGGCAGTGGTCATTTACAGTGTCTTTGTGCCAGGTGGGCGCAGTCACTCCGCCAGTGACCGGTCCGGCCTTTTCAATGCCAACACCCGGGCCGTGGAAAGGGGCGCCGCCATGGTCATCAATGTCATGGGTGTTCCAGGCAACGGCCAGTTTCAGCCGGAGGGCGGCATCGAGGAAATCCCCCAGTTTACCCTCAGCATGGACGACGGTTTCGTCCTGCGGGAACGGCTGGACCGTGGTGAAAAAGTCATGGTCCGGTTCCGATTGCAGGTGGAGCGGGTGGAGAACGTGGAGACCGCTTACACAATCGCCACTCTGCCCGGCAGCTCGGATGAGGAGATCGTCATCATGACTCACACCGACGGTTACTTTCAGGCCGCAACCGACAACGCTGCCGGGATGGCCAGCGCCCTTGAGATTGCCAGGTTCTATGCCGGACAACCGCTGGCGGAGCGACCGCGTACACTGCGTTTCATCCAGTTTTCCGATCATCACCATGGCGAGGTGGCCAGGGGCCGGCCGGGAATCGGTATCAACGACGCCTATCCCTGGGAGCGGGTGGCCCTCAAGCTGACCATGGAACATCCGTCACAGACATTGTTGTACATGTACAACAACAATCTGACCCCGACCAACGGCATCGGCGCGTTTCGCTGGAATTCGCTGGGCAGCCCGGTTTTTGAACAGATGGTATTCGACACCCTCAAGGAATTCGGCGTGTCGGTCTATGCCATCGAAGACGGTCCTAAAAACGGCGCTTACGCGCCGTCCTTTCACATTATCGATCATGTCATCTACCACACGTCGCTGGACATTCCCGAACTGGTGCCGGCCAGTGGACTGGAGCGCAGCACGCGGGCCTTTGCCGCCATCATCGATCGGGTCAATACCATGAGCCTGGCGGAACTTCGCGGCGACGGGTTTCCGCCGGCGGATCGGCGCGGCACTCTGAAAGGAACACAGCGGATCAGCGGCCGCTGAGCCGTCAGACAGGGTTCAGAATTTCGTCCGCATGGAAAAAAGCAGTCCGCCTATCGCAATCCAGAACAGCACGATACCCCATTCCTGCGGCCAGATCAGCGCTGCAGGGCTGCCGGGCAGATAGAGAAAAATCAGCCCCAGCGACAGCAGCAGCGCTGTATACCCTGTGACCTTCCCGAACGGAGCCCGATAGGGGCGCTCCAGATCCGGCTCCTTGTTTCGAAGGGCCAGAAACGACCAGGCGACCAGGGTATAGGCGACGACGATTCCCAGGCCACCGGCATCCACCAGCCAGACCAGTGCCGGGCGGCCGAAAAAAGGACTGATCAGCGACAGGATGCCGGCCAGCAGGATAGCGTTGACCGGGGTATGGTGAGTAGGGTGCAGCCTGCCCAGGAATCCGGGCAGCATATCGGCCTGGGCGAGGGCGTAGATGGCCCGGCTGGCACCGACGATCAGTGCATTCCAGGTGGTGAGGATGCCCGCCAGTCCGGTCAGCAACAGGATAGTACCGCCGATTTCCCCGTAGATCAGGGCATTGGCCTCGGCCGTCACCAGATCCGCCTGACTCAGGCTCTCGCCATTCATGAGCAGGCCCACGCCAAGAATGATCAGGCTGTACCAGGCGATCGCCATGACAATGGAGATCACCAGCGCGGTTCCAATGTCTCGGAACGGCAGGTCAATTTCTTCAGCGGCCTGGGGAATGATGTCGAAGCCGACGAACATGAACGGCACCATGACCAGCACCAGGGTAATTCCGTTGACACCGTCCTTGAACAGCGGCTGCAGGTTTTCCACATTGCCGGTGACCCCGGAGCCACCGATGAACAGAGCACCTACCACCAGGATCAGGGTCACCACGGTAGTCTGCACGATAGCCACGGTCTTGACCCCGACGATGTTCAGGGTTGTCATCAGCACGGCGCCGGCCACTCCCACCAGCACCCAGGTCAGGTACACATCCCAGCCGGCGATGGTCCACAGGTAGCCACGGTCCAGGCCCGGGACCAGGGAGCTCAGCACCGTGGGCAGGGCCACTGCCTCGAAGGCGATCACCGAGGTGTAACCGAAAATGATGGCCCAGGTACAGATAAACGAAGCGGTGTTACCGAGCGCACGCTGGCTGTACACATGTTCCCCACCGGCGTACGGCAGGGCTGAGGCGAGTTCCGCGTATGTCAGTCCCACGATGGCGATGGCGCCGCCACCGATCAGGAAGGCCAGGATCGCGCCCAGCGTCCCGGCGGATGAAATCCAGGTGCCGGTCAGGACCACCCAGCTCCAGCCGATCATGGCACCGAAGGCGAGGGCGATGACGTCGCGTCGCCCCAGGACCCGCAGAAAACCGGACTTCTGGCCTGATTGCTTCATTGGCTACCGCTCCCCGGAGATGAATTTCAGCGACCGAAAAGGTAAACGTGCCCCTGACAAATGTCCAGTCACGGCGGCAATTCGGGCCGACCCACTTCGACGGAGGCACGCTTCACTGTAGCGGGCGGTACTGTATCGGGCTATTGCGGGGGATAGTCGATTCCCAGTTGTTCCAGATAGCTGTCGTAACGGGTTGGATCGAAGTAATAGGCTTCCATCTGCGGCCGCATCTGTTCCATCAGTTCCCGGTTAAGGTGCACCGCGGGTTGATCTTCCGGGGTCAGCACCGGATCGTAACTGCCATTGGCCAGCTGCACGGTTTCGAAATAGTATTTCGCCGATTCCAGCAGTTCGGAATCGGTAATCAGGTCGTAGGTGGTGAGGGCCACGGCCTTCGCTCCTGCCACGGCGCCCTTATGGGCGATGGGTGTGGCCATAGCCATGGCGGCGGTCACGTGGTGACCGGTGGTATTGGGAATATTGGCCGGGTAGCGGATGGTGATGGTGGGAACCGTCCACATGATGTCGCCGATATCGTCGGAACCGCCACCCATGGAGGGACCGCGGGTTTCCGGGGTGGA
Organism: Pseudomonadales bacterium; assembly: GCA_024234395.1. Lineage (GTDB taxonomy): Bacteria > Pseudomonadota > Gammaproteobacteria > Pseudomonadales > Pseudohongiellaceae > NORP240. The sequence goes on along the minus strand of JACKOH010000002.1, from coordinate 400,619 downwards.
AAGTTCGTCGACCTCGGTTCTCAGGAAGGTCAGCTCATCCGCGGGTGTCCCGGGCCGGGTGTTGTCTGCCACCGCGCGGGAAAACGCGTAATCCTCCTCAGTCCAGGTGGGCATGCCGACTTTCTTGATGTTCTCGTAGGCGGCTTCCGCCATGGGCCGGTTGCCGTGCTGCGGCGCGGCGTAACCGAGAACCCGGCGACTGACACTGGTCTCGGTGGCCATGGCCGCCGCTTCCGAGATGGTGTTACCGATTTCAAACGATGATCGTACGCCTTCGAAAGTGGTGTCCCGGAAGTAGTACCAGACCGCAGCATATTCCGGTACCACGTTGGGCTGGCCACCACCATTGCTGATGATGTAGTGGGAGCGCTGGGTCAGCGGCAGATGTTCGCGGCGCATGTTCCAGGCGTAGTTCATGATCTCCACCGCGTCCAGGGCGCTGCGGCCGGCCCAGGGAGCACCCGCGCCGTGGGCGGTGCGGCCCTTGAAAGTGTACTCCACCGAGACCATGCCGTTACCGCCGGGGGTTCCCCAGGAGGTGCTGAAGCTGTTGGAGACATGGGAAAAGATGGTGGCATCGACGTCGTCGAACATGCCGTCACGGACAAAAAAGGCCTTGGTGGCCAGCAGTTCCTCCGCCACACCGGGCCACACCTTGAGTCGGCCGGGAATGCCATGCCTGGTCATCACCTCCTGCAGCGCGAGTGCAGCCGCCACCATGGCCGGCATGCCGGAATTATGTCCTTCGCCATGGCCCGGGGCGCCGGGGATCATGGGCTCGATCACCGGCGAGCCCGGTACCTGGGACAGCCCGAGCAGGGCATCGATATCGCTGCCCAGGGCAATCATCGGTCCACCCTCACCCCAGGTGGCGGTCCAGGCAGTCGGTATGCCAGCCACCCCCATTTCGATGGTGAAGCCATTGGCTGCCAGGATGCCGGTGATGTATTCGGAGGTACGATATTCCTGAAATCCAGGCTCGGCAAAACTGAAAATGGAATCCACCATTTCCTGGACCAGCTTGGCCCTGGCGTCGATCGCGGCCATGATTTCCTGCTTGAGTGCCTCGCTGTCCTGGGCGTGGGACAGCGGTGCTAAAACTGAAACCAGCAGGATCAGGCTGGCAGGTAACCTGCGTAACGCAGAAAGGATTCGGGTCGGCAGCTTGGCACGCTGGGAAATCATTATTGGGTTCTCCATTCGGTTTGACGAGGGTGGCTGCAGTTGCTGTTATCTGCCCCATGCACAGACTCCGGACAGGCCGAATCCGGCCGGAGCTGATGGCGCTATGTAGGGGAAGGAAGCATTATCCGTGCCATGGAAATGCAGCGAAAACCGTGCTGTTAAAACCAATAGACCTGACCCCAGGCACCAAAAGCGCGCACCGTGCCCGCAGTTGGCCCCGCGCATCCCATACCAGTGAGGCGAAAATTCGATAGCTGCGGTCGCGCCTGTAAAGGTCAGATCAGGGTGATTACAATAATACCGCCACTCACTCCGGTTGCTGTTGCAGAAACCGGAGAATTTCTTCGCCCTGATTGATGATCATATGTCCCAGTTGCTCCTGAAACCGCACTTCGATGTTGCAGTGCAGCCGGGACAGCCGTGCCTCAGCGTCGCTGAAATCGAAGAAGGCATCCTGGCCGCCGGCAATCAACAGAGTCGGTGCCGTGATCGACCGTAAATCGGCATCGCTGAAGAGCTTGAAGCGCACGATCCTGGGCCGGAAGTATTGCTGAATCAGCGTCTGATAATTCAGATAACGCAGGAAGTCCGCATCGGCCTGTTCGCTTGTATTGCCCGTGACCAGAGCGCGCAACCGGCGTTTGCCCCAGGCACCAAGCAGGGACAGCAGTAATGCCTTGAATACCAGACTGTGCTTCTGTCTGCCAATTCCGGCCGGACACAGGACCACCATTCGCTTCACTCGCGCTGGCCTGCGGATCGCATAATCAAGCGCCAGCCAGCCACCCAGTGAGATCCCCACGAAGCTCCCGGAGGTAACTGCCAGGCTATCGAGTATGTCATCCAGCCACTGAGCGTAGGCTTCGCTGTGGAGGTCGGGTCTCGATTCGGCACTGCAACCTGGTTCGCCGATAATATCGATGGCGAACAGTTGAAAGTGCTGCTTCCAGCTCGCCGCGTCTTTCATCCAGATCAGTGAGTTGCTCATGGAACCGTGTAACAGGAACATTGCCGGCTTATCCCTGTCGCCGCAGCGGATCACTGCAGTCTTCCCCTGACGGGTCGGAATGGTCAGCTGTTCAAAAGGTTTCGGCCAGGCACACAGAGAATCCCGGTAACGGGTCAGGATCAGATCCCGGCCCGCCGGGGAACGGTAAACCGGTTTCATGTCATTGCTCTCTGTTCAGCCGGTCGATCATCTGCAGCAGTGTCACGGTTGCTTCCAGACTGCCGATCACGATCAGCTTGAGACGGTTGCGCTCGGGATCGAACAGGGTTTCCACGCGCAGGGGACGTTCCTCCCGGTGTCCTCTGGCAGCCGTCATCATCAGGTTGGAAAGGCGACTGGCAGCCTGGTTTCCAATCCCTTCCAGTTCGACAATGCTGGATACCTCAGCCTGCGGGGTCACGGCTGCGGGACTGACGTCCAGGGATTTACCCAGAAAGGCTTCCAGGTCCTTGCGGGCAATCCGATATTGCTTGCCTAAACGGGTGCTGCGCAGTCTGCCGTCCTTTACGTAACCTCGCACGGTCTTGACATGCAGATCGAGCAGATCGGCAACCTGCTGGGTCGTGTAGAGAGTCATGATTTTCGATCCAATGTGTATTGATACTCCTTATAATTCCCTATAATCGCTACTAAATCAAGAATTATAAAGAGTAATAGGGAATATTAGGGAATAATAAGGAATAACAGGGACGAATTAGAGTCAGCCGAGGACGTCGGACAGGCGCTTGTGCCGGGTCGCGGATTCAGTTTCAGGAACCGGAGTCCGGGTTTCGGTATAGCGATAGGGGAGGGGAAATCAGCTGGAAAATACCGGATTGAAGAAAAACAATGCCCGCTCAGCGCAGGTATCCGCGCGGCGGGGTTGCTTCAGGGTGCAGGCAGATAGCCGAGCCGGGTCAGAAACCGGTCCATCTCGGCCACGGTCGGACCATACCAGCGGTCGCTGGCCTGTCCCTTGTTGTAGAAGCCGTGTCCGGCTCCGGCATAGCCTATCAACGTACAATCGCCGGCCAGCCGGGTGAGCTTGTCGCAAAATGCCGTCACATCACTGTAGGGCACGGTGGCATCGTCTTGCCCGTGCTGAATGAGGGTGGGCACGAACCCTCCGCCAGCCTGGTGGTAGGGGGACAGGGCCTCGCCCGCTCCTTGAAACTGCAATGGCCGGTCGGCGCCGATCCGGGCGGTATCCACGGCCGGGTTGAACAGTACCAGCGCATCGGGCCGGGAGCTTACGGCAAGGTTTTCACCCGCCGACTCGAAGTCGGCCAGGGCTGCGGTGGCAGCCGCCAGATGACCACCGGCGGAGCCTCCGGCAGCGGCTATCCGATCAGGATCGATTCCCAGTTCCCCGGCGTGACTGCGTACCCAGCGAATGGCGGATTTGGCATCGGCAACGGCATCGGACACTGAACTGCCGTGGCGGAAAAACACCCGGTAGTCGGCGATAACCGCCACCATACCCCGGTTGGCCAGGTACTCGGCCTGGGGAACAAATTGTCTGACTGAACCCGAACTCCAGCCACCACCGAAAAAGAACACGATGGCAGCTCTCGGTTCGGAGGCGTCGACATGAGGCTGGAACACATGCAGGCGCAGGGTGATGTTGTCGACCCACTTGTAAGTGTGACTGCTGGCGCCATCCAGGAAGTCCGGATTCGGGGGCAGCTGGGCCGACGCCAGACCCGGCAGCAGGAGACTGGCAAGGAGCAGAATTTCTGTCAGCCTGTGCATGCAGTCTCCGATTGCGCCAGTCCCACCAGCTATTGCTGATAGACAAGCTTGCCGTTGACGTAGGTCTGTTCCACCGTGACATCCATGATGCGCTCCGGATCGATGGTAAGCAGGTCGTCTGACAGCACAATCATGTCGGCATATTTGCCTGGTTCCAGCGATCCCTTCACATCTTCCTCACGATTGAGGTAGGCGCTGAGCAGAGTGTAGCCGCGGATCGCCTCCTCCATGGTGATTGCCTCGTCCGGGCCATACACTTCGCCACTCATTCCCTTGCGGGTGACGGCAGCGTAGAGTCCGACCAGTGGTCCGATCGGCAGGATGTCGCTGGACAGGGCCACGGTGATACCGTGATCCATTGGCGAGCGCAGTGGGTTATTGTGTTGCAGACGCCAGCCATCCAGGTTTTCCGCATAACGTCCTTCCAGGGTATAGGTGAAGTTGGGCTGCTGGGTTATCTGGATATTATGCTCCGCCATCAGTTCCATGGTGAGCTCAGGTGGGCGCATGGAAAAATGGTTGAGGTAGTGGCGGTGATCGTCCCGCGGGTTGCGTTCCAGGGCATCGGCCAGCGTGTTGACAACCAGCACAATGGCGGCGTCACCGATAGCATGAATTCCCATCTGCCAGCCGGCATCGTGAATCTCGTTCAGCAGACTGACCAGTTCCTCCTCCGGCATATTCAGATAACCACGGTACTCGCCCTGGTTGACGTAGGGTTCCAGGGTATAGGCAGCCGGACCGGTGAAGCCCCCATCGGCGAATACCTTGATCGGTCCGATCTTGAGGAACTCGGTGCCGTCGCCGACCCGGGCCTTCAGGGCATTGATCGCTTCCGGGTTGTGCCACTGGAATTGCAGGGCGGCGCGTGGCAGTGGCAGCTCCGCATTGCTATACAGATCCTCGAACATCAGGTAATCGTCGGTGGTCTTGGAAGCATCGATAATGCTGGTAATCCCCTTGGCCAGCAAGGCGTTAAGGTTGACTTCCAGGCTGCTGATCATTTCGTCGTAAGTGGCATCAGGTACCAGGTAACCCACGATTTCCTGACGTTCCCGGATAACGCCGTTCAACTGGCCGTCGTCGCCCCGTTCGATAATGCCGCCTTCCGGCTGTGGCGTATCGAGGGTGACTCCCGCCAGCTCCAGGGCCAGGCTGTTCACCACCGCGCTGTGCCCGCCCGCCCGGGTCAGGGTCACCGGGTTATTGGGCGCCACTGCATCCAGGTCGGCGCGTAACGGCCGCCGGCCTTCCGCCAGCTCGTCTTCCGACCAGCCATAGCCGGTGATCCATTCGCCTTCACCGATCTCTTCGATCTTGGCAGCTATCAGTTCCTGAATCTCGGCAATGGATGTCACTTCACCGAGTTCGATGTAGCGCTGCGGTCGTCCGCGAATGTGAATATGCGAGTCGAAGAAACCCGGCATCAGGGTTTTGCCGCCCAAGTCCACCAGCTGATCGGACTGATAGCGGCTGGCAAGCTCGCTGCCGCCGGTAGCGACGATGCGTCCGTCGTCGACCACCACGGTATTGTGGATGGAAAAATCGTCATCCACAGTCAACACCTTACCATTGGTGAGAATCAGGTCGACCCGGGCGGTTCCGGATTCGGAGGCACTGGTGTCGGATGCCGGTTGGTCCTGCTGGCCACAACCGGTCAGCAGCAGGCCGGCCAATATCGAGGGGAGGATCAGGTACAGCCGCGCCAAAATATTTCTATTCATCGGTTACCTCACTGGAGTGTCGTCGTCAGGATGGCGGATTTTCCTTTGCCACGTAAGCACTGGTGTCCTCCAGCGCCTTGCCGAACAGGTGGATCATCTCGTCGATCTGTTCGGTGGTGATAATAAGGGGTGGGCAGAACGCCAGGCAGTTGCCGCTCACCGCCCGGATCAGCAGGCCATGATCCTGGCAGAACTGTTTGGCCCTGGCGCCGACCCGGCCGTCGCTGAATCCGCGCCGGTTCTGTTTGTCGGCGACCAGTTCCACCGCCGCTATCAGGCCCTTGCCGCGCACCTCGCCGACCAGCGGATGATCACTGAATTCCCGCAGCCGCTGTTGCAGGTAGCGGCCGGTTTCCGCAGCCTGCTCGAAGAGTTTCTCACGTTGGTAGATCTCCAGGCACTTCAATGCCGCGGCGCAGGCGACCGGGTGACCGGTATAGGTATAGCCGTGGCCAAAAACGCCGACCCGGGCGCTGGGCTCCTGCATGGCTTCATACATGAAGCCGGGGATCAGGGCGGCGCTGATGGGGATGTAGGCCGATGACAGTTGCTTGGCCAGGCTCATGAGCTGGGGCTGGATGCCCACCGTATTACAGCCGAAATCATTACCTGTGCGGCCAAATCCGCAGATCACCTCGTCCGACCAGAACAGGATACCGTATTCCTCCAGCAGCCCGGCCAGGGCGGGATAATAACTGTCTGGTGCGACCACCACCCCGGAAGCGCCACCCACCGGTTCTGCCACAAAGGCGGCGATGGTGTCCGGCCCTTCCCGCTCGATCAGGTTGCGCAGATTGTTCAGCAGACGGGCTACAAACGTCGCTTCATCCTCACCCGGATGCTGGCCGTGATAGTAGTGCGGAGTTTCGGTGCGCAGGATGCCGAGTGCGTCCACCGGGATATCGAAATGGGTGTGCATGGCCGGCAGGCTGGTGAGAGCAGCCGACGCCATGGTCACGCCATGGTAAGATCGGTCCAGGGTGATTATTTTTTTTCGTTCCGGCTTACCGATTACATTGAAGTAATAATGCAATATCTTGATCAGTGAATCGTTGGCTTCGCTGCCGGAGTTGGCAAAAAACACCCGGGCCTGTTCAATCGGCACCATAGCGGTCAGCCGGTCCGCCAGGTCCATGGCGGTCTGATTGGTGCGGCCTCCGAACAGGTGACTGTAGGACAGCGTCTGCAGCTGGCTGGTTATGGCATCGATAAGTTCCCGGTTGCCATAGCCCAGCGCCGAACACCATAATCCGGCCAGGCCTTCGAGGTAACGTCGACCCTCGTAGTCATAGACGTAAATACCCTCGCCGCGAACGATATTGAGCTGCTCGACCTGCTGCAGGTTGGTGGTGGGGTAAACCAGTGCTGTCATGTTGACAGAGCATATGTCAGCCGCAGCGGGAATACCACACCCCGGATAACCGGACATCGGGTTCCCGACCGGTTCCGCCGGGCTCAGGGCAGTGCCAGAACAACTTTACGGAGCGGTTCCTGCAGCGACGCTTCGTCACCCCAGGGGAGCAAGCATGAATACTGAACAGGATCTTCTCGACAAGGTTTTCGTCGTTACCGGTGCCAACAGCGGCATCGGCTTCGAGTCAGCCCGGGATTTTGCCGCACGCGGTGCCACGGTGGTTATCCTGTGCCGCAATGAGGGCAGGGGGCGCGCCGCGGTGGAGGCGGTCAGAAGCGCAACCGGCAATGACCGGGTACAGCTTTACCTGGCCGATTTCAGCAGCCTGGCCAGTGTCGCCCGGGCGGGTCGTAACCTGCGTCGCGACTTTCCCCGCATCGACGTGCTCTGCAACAACGCCGGCGCCGCCAACGCCCAGCGGCAGGTTACCGACGAGGGCTTCGAGCTGACCTTTGCCGCCAATCACCTGGGCGGGTTTCTGCTTACCCAGTTATTGCTGCCTTCATTGCTGAACGCTGCCGGTCAGGATCATGCCCGGATTGTGTTCACCAGTTCGCTGGGTCACAAGAGCGGTCCGCTGGACTTTGACGATCTGAACATGAGCAAGGGTTATCGCGGACTGAAAGCCTATGGCCGCTCCAAGTTGATGAACCTGCTGACCGCGAGGGAACTGGACCGGCGTTATCGGGACCAGGGCATTGTTGCCAGCTCCTTCCACCCGGGCGCCGTCCGCACCCCGATCTGGTCCAAGGGAGGAGTGGTCGGCAGGTTGCTGGGTGCGGTGTTCTACCCCTTCATGATCAGCGTTGAGAAAGGGGCCGACACCATGATCTGGCTGGCCGCCTCAGCCGACGAGGGTGCCCGGCATGCCGAAGGCCACTATTACTTCAAGCGCGAGCGGGCCTCCATAGCGCCCTTTGCAACCGATGAGGCGGCAACCAGGCTGTGGGAAGTCAGCATGGAGCTGGTACAGGTGTATCTGCAGGAACCGGCCGAGAGCCCCTGACGGCGAATTGTGAATTAACTCAACGATCGGTAAAAAACAATTAGCGCATCCCGGCGGCTGGCCTATACTGACAGGGTTTCTTACCTTGTTGAACAGAATCCGGGAGATAGCCGGCCATGCCAAGTCGTAAAGTATTGACCCTGATGCTGGTCAGCATGATTCAGTTTGCCTCCGCTCAGACATTGCAATCTCCGGCCACCGGGCAGACTGGCGGGTCCGATGCGCAGGGCGGTAACGGCAACCGGGCCGCGGCGGCCTTCAATCAGAATACTTCTCGCAGTAACAATGGCCGCGCAGCCGATGCGTTCAATCAGAACACCTCGCGTAGCAATCGCAGCGGCAGATCTGCGCAAAGCCAGTCAATGTCAGCCCTGGTGGATGTCGATGGTGATGCCCGGACCGATGCCGTGCTGGTCGATCTTGATGGCAATGGTCAGGTGGACCGGATTTTCCTCAGTGGTGCCGGTGCCACGACAGGGGCTGGCAATGTCGCTGCCCGGGGACCCGATGGTGCCGGCAATGCTAATCGACTGCCAGTGCCTGATCTGGACGGTGACGGCCGAGGGGAATTGGCAGTACTGACCGGCAGCGACGCGGCAGCGCTGGCCGGAATGGAAAGCGTGCTGGCCCGTCTGCGCCAGGAAATAAAGGATGGCCGCCCCGGGACTCCCGAATCCCTTGTCGCCACCGGCTGGCTGACTCCCGCCGTGCTGGCTGGCGCCCCCCTGTCCCACGTGGTCGCCGGCGGACCCGGTGGCAATAATCCCGCCCCACCCCCGGGTACCGGTGCCGGATCCGGAAAATCCCCCGGCATCCGGTGGCTCCTCTCCTCCTCTCGGTGGCGGCAGCAGTCCGATTTCCCCGGTGGTGGGTGACAAAGCCGGTGTTTCCAGGGGCCCGGTAATCTCCACTCCCGCACTGCCACTCCCCGGTTAGACGATCCGGGTTGAACCCGTCAGTCTTCCGAACTGGACACCAACCGGCGGGGAAGTTACCTTTGCAGCGGATTTAGAATATCCCGTATGCTGCCATGGCCTGTAAGCGACATCCCGATGGCAGCCTGCGGCATTCCAACGAAGAGGAAAAGTTCCATGGCGTTGAAAGTAATTGGTGCCGGTTTTGGAAGAACCGGTACAGCATCCCTGAAAATTGCCCTTGAGAAACTGCTTGGCGAGCCCTGCTATCACATGAGCGAAGTGCTTGGGAAAGCCGGCCATGTTGATCTGTGGCTGGAGGCGGCTGCTGGCAGGCCGGACTGGGAGGCGATTTTCGGTGGCTATGCAGCGACTGTGGATTTCCCGGCCTGCAATTACTGGCGCGAGCTGGCCGAGGTTTACCCCGAGGCAAAGATCCTGCTTTCGGTGCGCGATGTCGAACGCTGGTTTCAATCCACCCAGGAAACCATCTTCAGTAAAACCCTGCAGGAGCTTCAGTCCGGAACCAGGTGGGGTCGGATGATCCAGGCGACCATCGATGATCATCTGAGCGGTGCCATCGACGACCACGATGCCATGGTGGCGGCGTTTAACGGGCATGTCGCGACAGTCAGAAACGCTTTTGGTCCGGACCGGCTGCTGATCTACGAGGTCAGCGAAGGCTGGGCGCCACTGTGTGAATTTCTCGGCTGTGAGCAACCTGACTCGGAGTTTCCTTATGTCAATTCCAAAGAGGAATTTGAAGGCGTATTCGGGCTGCTGCGATCACCCATGGGTGCCAGGGTGATGAACGGGGAAGGCATCGAAGCCAGTTCCCTGCACGACGAGATGTTTCACTGAAACCGCGACCCTTAATCGATCATGGGTGACCTGGCATCACCAGCGGTCTTGGCTTGCGCCTGCTGCTGTCGTCGCAGCTCACCCTTGTGCCGGAGGGAATCCCGGTTACTGTCATCGACCCTGGCGTATTTATCGCGCCAGGACTGATCTTCGCTCCATTCGAACGGTGCCCTCACGGTGGTGCGACTGTGAGTGGCCGATTCGAAAAGTGCTACTGCCTGCTGGACTATGGCCTGCTGCATGACCCGGTCTCCGGGCTTGCCGCAGGGATTGCCGAGCGGGAAATCCACGTAGTAGAAGCGGGGCACACCGCAATACTCGACAATGTCACGGGCTGAACCCAGTATCACGGTGGGCAGGCCGTTGGCTTCCAGGTGGCGGGCGACCAGACTCACGGTCTGGTGACAGACCGGTCACAAAGGGACCAGCAGAGCCAGGTCGACCCGGTCCTGCCGGCATAACTCCAACACTCCGGGCGCATCTTCCTTCATGGTGGTTCGTTTGCTGTACTCGGTGGGCAGGCAATAGAAACGCGGTCCAGGACTTCCCACAAACCCTTCCTCTACCAGCCGGTTGATCTGTTCCAGGGGCAGAAACGAGGGCACATCCCGGGTATGAGTGTTGTCCTTGTCCCAGGATAGATGGTCAGTGAGCAGTGAAGCCGGGATCGGATTCGACGGATATGCCGCCAACTGGCGCTGGCTGGCGTCCGCATCGCTGGCCATGGCGGTGGTAATCACAGCGAGCCTGGATTCGCGGACCGGTCTGGCCGGCACAGTGAACGGAACCGACTCGAAATGTGCCCATTGATAATCGGTTTCGTAACCCATGGCCCGGTAATAGAGCCGGGTGCGTTCCATGTAGTCGATATCGTAGCGCTTGCTGGAGGCGGATTTCATAATGGGATCGAATGGCTCCGGTATTCCGATTGACAGTTCATGGTCGAGCTTAGCGCATTTTTACACTCGCCCCAATATGGTTTACCCTGTGCCCGCTTTCATCCTAGTGTCCTGTCCGGTTAATTCGCTTAAATGCGACGAATTAACCGGACAGGACACTAGCTGCTGTTGTTACTGGCGATGCAACCCTGCCAGCGCACCACAAGCGCGGAGGGTTTTGCACCAGTCCCGGGAGAAAATAAAAATGTCGAGAACATCGTCGCGTATTCTGTTGATCGTCCTGATCCTGCTTGCCGCGGGTTTCACCTATTATGTTTTCAGCGCGCCCTACACACGATTTCCCGGAGTTCGCATTGGCGGCGAGTTGACGCCGGCACCGGCGGATTGGACCACCCTGCCGGATGAACAGACGGCCAACCTGAAACTGGCCGGATTTCCTCCATTCGTGATACATGTCTGGTACGTCCCTGAAGAGAACGGCATCATCACCGCCACCCGCCCTGATGACGGCTACTGGGGTAACCGCGTGCGCAGCAATCCGGACGGCTGGATGCGGGTCGGGGACCGGACCTACGCGGTCAGGGCCAGGGAAATCGTCGGTGAGGCGCGTCAGCCTTATCTGCAGGCCTATGCTGATAAATATAACCGGCCCATGGGCTATGACTTTGCAGGTGAAATCGTTACCGGCGTAAATGAACCCATTTATACCTGGGAAGTGTTTTACTGGACTGGTCGCTGAATTCGCTAAATTATCTGCGCGCCAGGCGTAAGACGCTGAACCTGGTTCGCATTGAAATCGCCAATTTAATGAATGGCCCCCGCGTAACAAAGAGCGGGCTTAACGCTGGTTCAACCAGGCGTCCAGTATCTCGAAGCTCTGTGCGGCACCAGCGGGAAGTGCCAGGTCTTCTATGTTCTCCAGCCGTCGTCGGTAGACGCCTTCCACCTGTCCCCTTTGAGCAGGGGTAGCATTCATGAAGGCATTGGAAAGTGCTGCGACCCGGGCTCTGACTTGCTGCACTGACATTGGCCGTTCCGGCTCGGTAGCGGCCAGCTCGACCTGATCACTCGGTAAGCGGATATCGGCCTCTTCCAGGGACTGTGTCAGCAGTTCCAGGAAGGTCCGCAGTCCCTGTTCCGCGTTCTGGGTCGTTTGGTTCCCGGTCAGATCGGCGGCAGGTCCGGTCGCCTGTTGATTTGCCAGTCCGTCCAGCAGGGTTATCAAATCCGGTACTGCAGGTCTGGCGCGACTGGCACTTTCTGCGGCAAGGCCTGCCGCAGTCGCTGCAATCCCGGTTTCGGCCCGTTGTTCCTGTTCTCTCTGAGGAGGTGCCGCCGGTGCCGCATCGGCGGCACTGGATGGCGCTGCGGCCTGCTGCCGGGCCTGGGAAAACGTGGCACTGCGTTCACGGTATTCCTGGGCGGTTTGAGAGGGGCTCTGGAGGGTGATTTCCCGGTTCTGCGGCGCCGCCTCCTGTTCGACTGGAATGGCCCGATCGGCCACAAACTCTACCGATTGTGAACGCTGATAAACCTGGATGGCGATCGCCACCGAGATAACTCCAACGGAAAAGGCTCCAACCGCGGTTTTCCAACCGTCGCCCAGCCAGCGAAAGCCAACGCTCCTGGAATAGCCGGCGTACTCACCGGCCTTGAGACGCGCCTGTTGCACAATCCGTTCGTCCAGTTCCCGGGGCGAACGGGGCACGGTGCCGTCCGTCGAGTCAAGCGGGTGGCCCGGCCGTCCTGCTGATCTGTCAGTCGACATATTGCACCTCCAGCAGACTGCGCAGCTGCTTGTTGGCATAGCGAATCCGGCTCTTGACGGTTTCCTCGCTGCTGCCGGTCATGGCCGAAATTTCCCTGCGACTGAAGCCTTCCTCCTTGAGCAGGTAGGCCTGCTGCTGTTCCCGGGGCAGGCTTTCCAGTGCCATCAACAGGTCCATGGCCAGTTCAGTATTGCCCGGCGTCCCGGCGACACCGGCTTCCAGGCTTTCGGTGACCGGTCGCCCCTGGGCATCCTCCCGCACCATAACATTTTCCTGTCGCTTACGTCGCCAGGAGTCCACCAGCTTGCGATGGGCGATGGCAAACAGGTAGGTGCGGAATTTTGCCGAACCCTGAAAGTCCCTCGCGGAATCGATCACCGCCAGCCAGGTTTCCTGGGCAATTTCCTCAATTGCCGGCAAGTCAGCACGGGACCGGTACAGGTAACCGAACAGGCTGTCCTTGTGCCGTTGGTATAACACCTCGAAGGCGGCAGCATTGCCCCTGGCGAACCTGGCGTAGAGCGATTCGTCACTGGCCAGGCTGTACAGACTTTTCAGCATTGTCGCGAAGGTGGTCCTGTCCGGCGCTCGGGTCCGGTCGGTTGTGGGTGGCAATCCCGGCGGGCTGGCGGACCGTGACGTCCGCCCACCCCGGCCGGGGCTGCTGAAGTCAAGCTATAGCAGTTTTGCCAGCTCCACAAGGTGGAGCAGTTCACTGCGGTAGCCATTGTTGTCGGCACCGCGGGCGCCCCGCGCCAGTTCGAGTACCTGATCGTAATCAAAACTGCCGGTATATTTGCCACCCCGCAGCAACTGGCCAAACCCGGCCACGGCCGCGGCGAAACGGAAGTCGTCTGAAGTTTCATCTACGCTGCGGACCTGATCCAGTCGTATCGGTTGACTGTTCTCAACGCTGGTGTCTGCGTCCGCCGGCTTGTGACGAATACGGATGAACGCCAGCTCGTTGCCAAGTTCCTGGTCCGGTTTGGCGACCGCCGGGTTGTAACGGCTTTCCGGGATCAGACCTCCATCAGAGTCTGACAGCGTGACCTCGTAAAGCGCGGTGACGGTATGTCCGGCGCCCACCTCGCCTGCGTCTACCTTGTCGTTGACAAAGTCCTCCCGCTGCAACAGACGGTTTTCGTAGCCGATCAGCCGGTATTCCTTCACCACCGCTGGATTGAACTCCACCTGAATCTTGACGTCCTTGGCGATGGTCAGCAGAGTGGACTGCATCTCTTCCACCAGAACCTTGCGGGCCTCGTTCAGTGAATCTATATAGGCGGCATTGCCGTTACCCACGTCGGCAATCTGTTCCATCAGGGAGTAATTATAGTTGCCGCTGCCAAAGCCCAGCGTGGTCAGTGCGATACCATTCTGCCGTTTTTTACTGATCAGTTCTTTCAGTGCCTCGATACTGGTGAGGCCGACATTCAGATCTCCGTCGCTGGCGATGATTACCCGGTTGATCCCCCCCTTGAGGAAATTCTGTTCGGCGATCCGGTAGGCCAGTTCAATACCTGCTGCGCCATTGGTACTGCCGCCGGCGCTCAGACGGTCGATAGCGCCCCTGATGGTGGATTTTTCGCTGCCGGAAGTGGAATTCAGCACCGTGCCGGCGGCACCGGCATACACCACCAGAGCGATGCGGTCGCTGTCGCGCATCTGATCGACAAGAAGCTTCAGGGACTGTTGCACCAGGCCCAGTTTGTCGGGGGAGTTCATGCTGCCGGAAACATCCACCAGGAATACCAAGTTCGCTGCCGGCCTTACATCCAGGTCAGGTCTGTAGCCCTGCACTCCCACCAGCAGCAACCGGTTGGCGGGATTCCAGGGCGAAGCAGCCAGCTCGGTATAGATGCCCAGCGGCTGCTCGACGCTTTCGGGCACCGGATAAGCATAGCTGAAGTAATTGATCATTTCTTCCAGCCGCACGGCGTCGTGGGGGGGCAACCGGCCTTCCCGTAGAATCATGCGCCGGATGTTGCTGTAACCCGCCGTGTCCACATCGATACTGAAAGTCGAAACCGGACGCTCGGCAACCAGTTTGACCGCGTTCTCGGCAAGGTCCAGGTAGTTCTCCCGATCAACCCGGGGACCCGTTTGCCAGGCAATGGAATCCGGCGCTGCGGCTGACTGGGTGCGGGTTTCGGCCCGGTAGGCCTGGGATTCGGTGACGGAGACATTGGTTACCGAACCCGGCGAACTCTGCTTGTCGCGATAGCCACTGTCGGTTGGCGGTGTCGTACCGACGCTCAACGCAGGTTCGGAAGCACGTTCCAGTTCAATCTGCCGGGGTCCGAGCCGCAGGTCCGCATCGCCCGGATTCTGGATATTCGGTGGCGCCGGAGGGGCCGGAATCGACGGCTCCGGCTGCAGGTCCGCAAGCTCCTGTTGCCTGGCCTGTTGCGCTTCCCGGATCGCCTGGTCTTCAACAACTTCCGCACCACAGGCGACCAGGATAAGGGCAACCAGGCTGACCGCCAGGACATTGCAGATCTGCGCGAGCGGTTCTGATTGCTCCGCTTGTACCCTGCGTATAATTGGATTTCTCATGATGATTCTCCTGTACCGGTTGTTCCGGTGCTTCTGTACAGAGCGGGGCCATTGCATGGTGGCAGCGGCTCCGGAAAGCGCCGGGTTGAATGGAGCGCGGTTATGAATGGAATGCGCGTCCTGTGAGTGGTAGTCGCAGGAGAGTGGAAAAAGGGGTTAAGCGGGTAAGAAAAAATACTGGTGCCGCAACGCAAGCTGGACCGGTCCGGCGATCAGGACCGCAAAGAGGACACTGTTCCGGCGTCGGTAACCGACGCCGGTTAGGTGGACCCGGGACGGGCCGGCTCATTAATACTCGGAGCGTCAGTCAGGCAGCGCGTAGGCGATGACCCAGCCACCGGCGACCGCGGCGCTGTCCGTAGCCTGGTCGGTGGCCGATTCCAGCTGCAGGCCACCGCCGCCGTCGGGTACTGTAACCAGCACGTATTGTTTGCCGGTTGCCGGACTGACATAGGTCATGGAGGTGGCCGTGGAGGAACCTGGCAGGGCATCGCTCCACATTTCGGCCCCGGTAAAAATGTCGATGGCGCGCATGGTGCTGTCCACCACGTTGCCATTGAAGATCAGTCCGCCACCGGTGGCGACCGAGCCGGCCAGGTTGTAATACATACCCATCGGCAGGGGGATATGCGGTGCGATACCCAGCGGCCCCATGTCCTTCGCCGTGCCCAGCGGGCGGCGCCAGAGGACTTCCCGTGATGCCAGGTCCACTACCGCCAGTTCGCCGTAAGGCGGATGCAGGCAGGGAGCAAATACCGGTGACAGAAAGAAAAACGAATAGACCGCGTAGGGGGTTCCGGACTGGGCTCCGCCCAGACCGACGAATTCATCACCCTGAAACCGGTCTCTTGGAATCAGTCGTACCACCGATGGGTTATGCAGCGTGTTGACCACCATCAGGTGATTGATTTCGTCGACCGCCACGCCACCCCAGTTGATGCCTCCGGCAACCCCCGGATAGGAAAGCGTTCCGGCCCCGGTAGTGGGTGGTGTCAGGGGACCCTCATAGCGCATTTCCCTGAACTGGGTGCGGCACACGGCATGGTCAAATGGAGTGATCCCCCACATGTCTTTTTCAGTCAGCATGGGGTGATCGAAGCGGGGCATGCCGATCGAAAACGGCTGTGTCGCCACGGTTGTTTCACCAGGCACATCCGTCTGCGGTACCGGTAGCTCGGCGACCTCGGCAATCGGCTCGCCGGTCTCCCGGTCCAACAGGAAAATCTGTGCCCGCTTGGTAGCGACGATAACCGCCTTGCGGGTGGTTCCATTGACGGGAATATCCACCAGCGTGGGTTGCGCCGGGACGTCATAGTCCCAGATATCGTGATGAGTGGTCTGGAAATGCCACCTGACCCTTCCGGTCCGGGAATCCAGTGCCACGATGGAGCTGGAATATTTTTCCATGGCTTCACTGCGATGACCGCCGAAATAGTCGGGAGTGGCGTTGCCGGTGGGAACATAGACCAGTCCCAGCTCCTCGTCGGCACTGGTCAGGCTCCATACATTGGGCGTGCCCCGGGTATAACTCTCGCCGGCGGGGGGTAATCCCGGACGGTCTTCCCGGCCCATGTCCCAGGCCCAGAGCAGGTTGCCGGTGACTGGATCGAACCCCCTTACCACGCCGGATGGTTCGCCGGTTTCCTGGTTGTCCATTACCCAGCCGCCCAGCACCAGCACGCCATTGGCGATGGTGGGTGGCGAGGTGACGAAATAGAAGCCGGGCCGGACCTCGCCCATCCCTTCCAGCAGGTTGACCTGCCCGGCAGTCCCGAAATCGGCACAGGGTCTGCCGGTATCCTTGTTGACCGCGATCAGCCGGGCATCGGTAGTGGCGGTGAAGATACGCTCCGGACAATCAGTGAAGGGCAGGTCGGCTGGAGCCTGGTAGTGGGTGACACCACGGCAGGTGTCCCAGAATCCGATTCGGGCCGACCGCAGATCAGGATCGAAACGCCAGCGCTCCGCTCCGCTATCGGGATCCAGGGCCAGGATAATATTCTGTCCGGTACACAGGTACAGGCCGTCACCAACCTGGATTGGCGTGCCCTTAAACTCGCCGGGCACGCCGGTACGGAATTCCCAGGCCCGGGTCAGCCGATCGACGTTTTCCAGGTTGATCTGATCCGCGGCGGCAAACCGGGTGCCGGATTTAGACGCGCCATACTGACGCCATTCTCCCGACTGGTTGTGAACCTGGCCCGTGCCCGGTGCTGTCGGCAGTCGCACTTCGTAACCTGCGTTGGCTATGAACAGAGCGAAGCTGAACACGGCGAAGGCGATAACAGTGAGCCGGGCTTCCAGTTTCTGGAATAAAGGTTCAGGTTCCGCCTGAAGCAGGCCTCGCCGCACCCTGGGAATCACGAACCACAGCCCCAGCACGGTGAAGAAAGCGACCCGCGGTAGCAGTGGCCAGGCTGCCAGGCCAACTTCGTAAAAAGCCCACAGGTAGGTAAACAGGAGAAACAGCCCGTACAGTCGCGCGCCTCTGCCGTCGCCTCGAAACAGCAACACGCTGCAGGCTGCCAGGATCAGTCCCGCCAGCAGGTAATAGAAAGATCCGCCGACTCTCAGCAGTCCCCAGCCCTGGAGTAACAGGGCGATACCGCAAGCCCCGATCACAAGCGCCAGAAACCGGGGTTTTGGATAGGCGGATTGAGACTCGGTCATGGTGATCTCCTGTACTATCTGGCCTGGTAGAAGTTCTCTCGCGGGGCTTCGGCAACCTGTCCGACAAAGAAGGCGACAAACCGCGCCACTCTTTCCAGCCCCGGCGTGGATATGGTGTCCAGGGTTTCGCCGCTGGTGTGATAGAGCGGGTTGCCCTGAATCAGCTGAAAAACCGGCGCCTCCAGATCGGGAATGTCTCCGGCATTATAGTTACTGCCCTGGGAAACGAAGTTCACGCCGTAGCGTGAGCCGCCGGTGCGGATAATGTCTTCCAGGAACGGTGAGCTACGGCTCAGGCCGTTCATAAGGAACCCCTCGCCGCCGGTGTCGGTTATGACATCCCGGACTCCCAGGGTATCCGTGCGGGCCGGATTCAGCTGCCGGGCTGCCACATGCTCCAGGTTGATGGCCAGTACCGTGTTGGCCACCAGACCGGGATTCAATTCCACCAGCATGTCGGGACCGTTGAGTCCGCGCGTATGGTGACCGGCACTGCCGACAAAAACCAGGGTTCTGGCCGGGGGTTGTTCCGCCGCTGCGAAATGTTCAGCCAGGGCAATCAGGATGGCAAGGCCGTCACCATTGTCGTTGGCGCCGTCGAACCAGCCGTCCACGTGAGCATTGATGATGATGTTTTCCTCGCTGGTGCCGGGAATGATGCCCAGCACATTGGAGCCGCGCATCCCCATGCGTTCTTCGGCCTGCAATTCCACAGTTGCCTGCAGTCGATCGGTCACACCCGCTTCGGCCGCGGCATCCATTACCTGTTCGAGGAAGCGTCCATCCTGGCCTCCGAAGTTGAAACAGGGGCCGCCGCAATTGCTGATATCGCGCATGCGCATGTTGCCGGCATAGTCGACTATGTTGAATACCGCCACGGCGTCCCGGTCGATCAGCGCCTGTGCCTTGCTGCGTGCCGGTCCCCGTTCCAGGAACAGGTGTCCCCTGGGGGTGATATGCTGCACGGCAATCTTCCCGGCCACGTCCATATACTGGAGCTCTGCCGGACGCGCGGTGCCGACAAAAACCAGCGGTGCGGTGACGCCGCCCGGGGGAATCTCGGTGCCGCCCGCGGGCATGGCGGATTCCAGCACCACGTCGCGACTGTCGGAGCCGAAGGCCGGATCGCCGTGGAGACGGACCCGCCAGGACAGGGGCAGCCACAGCGAAGTGCCGGGCTGCTGGTCGAACCATTGCCGTTCCACCTGCTCGACGCCTGCCTGGCGCAGCCGCATTTCCACCCAGTCCATGGCGCGCTTTCCGGATTCCATGCCGGTGATGCGTCCCCACAACTGCCCGTCACCCACTTCGCGGGTTTCCTGACTCCAGTAGGAAAAGCCAACGATGGTTTCCAGGTCGCGCCGGATCACCTCGCCCTGCAATTCAGTGAACTGCTCTTCGCCGGGCGGAACCCGGGCCGGACGCGGTGGATAGTCGTCACCCAGTATTACCGGGGATTCATGGGCCTGAAACCCAGGGGGCTGGCTGATCCCGAACCAGGCCTGGGGGTCCACCGGCTGCGCCATGGCTGTCATGGGTACCGACAGGGAGCCGGCCAGTGCCAGGCAGTTCAGGTAACGGGTCCATGCGGGCGTTCTGCTGCGCTGAGTATGGTTCTTCATGGCTGGAGCCCTGGGGCATTGCTCTGTTACGGGGTGTTCGACTATACCACCGTCTATGACTTTACGGTTAACTGGTTTAAAGTTGGCCAGACTCTGGTGGTTGTTGTAGTTTAGTCACTGCGGAAACAAGGCAAAGAATAAGAAAATATTCCGGCATCAACACAGAACAAGGGAGCCGCTGATTACCCGTGATCGGTGGTTTCCAAGAATAAGAAGGTGTTCATCATGCGCGAAAAATCCGTTCAGATCCCCGCATTGCCCGCTTCCGATCAGACCGAGGCATTCGGCAGCACTAGACTTTCCCGGCGCGGATTTTTCCGTACGGCAGGCACCGTGGGTGCGCTGGGAACTCTGGGCGGGTTGACCCTGAAACCACTGGGACCCGAGGTGCTGGCCCAGCAGAGCGGTTATGATTTTGCCCGCCCTGCTACTCTGCGCCCCGGCGGGCAGCTGGATTCCCGGTTCCCGGTTTCCTTTGCCGAACCGGTCACCCAGGGGCTGCGCCTGGTGATGGAGTTCTTTACCGCCCTGAATCGCCGCGATGTGACCGCCATTGCCGACACCCTGCATTTTCCCTTCGCAATCTACGAGGAGATTGAACCGCTGGTCTATCAGACCCGGGCGGATTTCATCAACAACCCGCCTCCCACGCTGAATGCCAGCGGCCGGGGCTTTACCCGCATCGGCGTCGACTCCTACGATCTGCTTGAGGGCATTAACGTGCATCTTTACTGTCCGGTCGGCGGCGTCTATTCCCTGGACTATGCACGCTACAATGCCCAGGGTTACAAACTGTTTGACTGCCAGGGTGTCTATTCGGTGACCAATAACGATGGACGCTGGGCCATCCAGCTGATTTCGACGATCTGGCATGAGGCCGGTTACGAGGATAATGAATACCCGGATGCGGAAACCAGCCACCGCGTAGGCGGACAGGGTTACTTGTCCGCATTTGGCTACAACGACGAGGAACTGCTCAACAACCTGAGTGTCGGCAGAGGCTCTTATGAGCCGGAGCTGCCGGTCGGTACCCGGCGTGCCAGCGTGTCTTTCGGTTACGGTCCACGGGGTCGCTCCCAGGACGCCAGGGATAACGACCCCATGCAGGGTTGGCGGGTAACCGGCGTGACCAGCCGCCTGAATGTTTCGGAAGTCACCGAATCCACGGGTACCGGGACCACCGATACCCGCCTGGCTGAATTTTCCGATCTGGCCGGTGGAGCCGTTGGTGAATACAGCTATACCCGACTGCGTCCCGATCGTCCGCTGGTGCTTCATGCCACCCATGACAAGGCACATGTGTTGAACGGCTACTGGCGTTACACTGCTGACGGAACGCTGATTTCCGAAACCCGTGGCGTCGGCATCCGGATCTGGCGGGCAGGAAACTGGGGCGATGTGGGAGGGCTGGGCCAGGTCACACACCATGACCGATCCAACTCTCCGGACCTGTAGATCAACAGGTTGAATTAGCAGCCTGTTGGTTGCCTCTCAGAGGAACCTCAAAGCAATTGCCGAGCCGATGATTTAATGAATCGATAAATAGAGAAATCGATAAATATATAAGTCGATGGCTCAACGGGCCATAAAAAAAATACCTGAAATGGGACCTGTGAGCGGAAGCATCCAGGTCAGAGGACTGTCAGCATGTCGACGGACACCTGGTCTGCAACGACCCAGAGCTTGAGCAACAGGCACACGCTTGTTCCGGTATTAAGCGGGATTGGTCGTCGCTGCTTACAGATTTCGATTTCACTGTTGATCCCGGTACTGAGTCTGATGGTTCCCGGTGTCGGACTGCGCGCCCAGATGGTCGATGAAGCGGCCGTAATCGCTGCTATGCAGCAACCTGACCGGCTACCGGCAGATATTGAGCGCGATACCCGCAGCCGCCCGGAAAAAATTATTCCGTTGCTGGGAATTGAACCCGGTGACCGGGTCGTGGATATTTTTGCCGGCGGCGGTTATTACAGTGAGCTGCTGGCCAGGGTGCTGGCGCCGGACGGAGTGGCCGTGTTGCACAATAACATGGGCTTCGAAGCCTGGGGGGTTAACGAACTGACGGATCGCTTTTATCGTCGTGATCCCGGCAATATCGATCGTCATACCACTAACGGTATCAATCTCGACCTGCCGGCGGAGTCCGTGGATGCCGCGCTGATCGTCATGGCGCTCCACGACCTGTACGTGGTCCCCAAACGCTACAATGGCAAGGAATATGTCCCGGTAGGGTCACCCATGAATGTGCAGTATTTTCTGGAACAGGTATTCAACGCGCTCAGAGGCGGTGGCCGTTTCGTGGTAGTCGATCATGCCGGCGAGCCAGGCATGGACAACGATCTGGTGGCGGATCTGCATCGGCTGAATGAAAATTTTGCCCGCACCGAAATCGAGGCCCGCGGCTTTGAATTCGTCACCTCGTCCAATGCCCTGCGCAATCCCGCCGACGACCGCAATCGCATCGTTTTCGACGAGGACCTGCGCGGGCGCACCGACCGTTTCGTCCTCGTCTTCCAGAAACCCTAAATAGGGACAGATTTATTTTATGTTGCCCGACTCCAATCCCTCTGCATCCCGCCGGCCGACCGGAAAAATAAATCTGTCCCTATTTATGGGGTGGGGGAGTTTATGAGCAGGCTTCCGAAGCTGGATGAGTCCAGCCTCACCGAAAGGCAGCAGGGGATATATCGGGAGATACTGGACTCGCGTGGGGGACGCAGTGACGGGCCGTTTGTGAGCTGGTTACGGTCGCCGGAGCTGGCGGACCGGGCTCAGAAGCTGGGCGCCTTCTGCCTTTATGAAACCAGCCTGCCGGCGCGCCTGTCTGAGCTGGCAATTCTGATCACGGCACAATGGTGGCGTGCCAGTGTCGAATGGCAACTTCATGCCCCATCGCGCTGGAAGCCGGCCTGACCGAATCGGTGATCCAGGCAATCAGGATCGGTGAGCGTCCCGATTTCGAAGCGCAGGATGAAGCTTTAGTTTATGACCTGAGCCGGGAACTGTATTGGCGTCAGCGGGTCGGTGACCACACCTATGCCCAGGCGGTGGCGGTGCTGGGTGAGCAGGCGGTGGTCGAACTGATTGGAATTCTTGGTTATTACGCCCTGGTCGCGATGACCCTGAATGTATTCGAGGTTGAGGCATCCGGTTCGGATGAGCCTCCATTTCCCGACTGACAGATAGCTCACGCAGTAACATAGAGATTCCCGATACCTTGTCAGAACCAGCAAATCATCAGCAATCGACGGCGCCGGCAATTTTTATCGCCACAGCCGGTGCCGAAAAGTACCGCCAGTTACTTGCCGATGAACTGGGCGCTGGGCTGGTCACGGGAACGGCCGAATCCTCCGCTGAAGTCCAGCACCGCTACGCTGGGCAGCCGGTAGTACTGGGAAGCCCTGACCTGCTGGTGGAACTTCTGCAAAGCAGCCCTCCGGTTCACTGGGTCCAGTCCACCTGGGCCGGAGTCGCGCCGCTGGTCAGGCTGAATTTTCGCGACTATCAGTTGACCGGCATCAAGGATATCTTCGGTCCACAGATGTCCGAGTACGTGTTTGGCTGCCTGCTGGCCCACGAGATCGGGCTGGACCGGCGCCGGCAGGCGCAGCAGGAACGGCGCTGGGACAACACCGAAAGCGGTACCCTGGCAGGCAGGGTGCTGGGGATCATGGGTACCGGATCCATCGGTCGTTACCTAGCGGTGTCGGCGCGACAATTCGGCATGCAGGTTATCGGTTTCAACAGCCGTGGTGTTGCCCTGGAACCGTTTGCCGGGATCTACACGAAAACCGCACTGAAATCCTTCCTCGAACGCTGCGACTACCTGGTTGCTGTTCTGCCCGACACGCCGGAAACCGACGATCTGCTTGACAGAGAAGCACTGGCCTGTCTGAAACCGGGCGCCGTGCTGGTCAACGTCGGTCGCGGCAATCTGCTGGACGAGAAGGCTCTTGCCCAGGCCCTGCAGGAGCGGCGTCTGGCCGCGGCGGTGCTGGATGTATTCCGTGAAGAGCCACTCCCTCCGGACAGCCCTTTATGGGGAATCCCCAATCTGCGCATCACCGCTCATATCGCTGCTGTAAGCCGCCCGCGCGATATCGCGCGTCTGTTCGCCGATAACTATCGGCGCTTCCGACAGGGTGAGCCGCTTCGTCATCGGGTGGACTTTACCCGCGGATATTGAGATCTCACCACTGGCTCCTTCGGAGAATCGTGCTAACATGAGCGCCGTAGTCAGAAGGTAGCAGTGTGATAACAGACCAGTTTTCCCCAGCCCAGGCCCGCAGCAAGGGATTAATCCAGGCCCTGTTGCTCGCCCTGTTCTGGCTCGTTTTCACTGCCAGCCTTTCTGCGGAACCCTGCCTTGGCGGAGATGGTTTCAAGTCGAGCTGCGACAACAGTATCGAGTTATTCGATGATATCGATCTCGACGATCCGGTCCTGGTCGGCAATCCCACGCGGGAGTCACCACCTCTTTTTTCCACCTTCATTCCCGCCAGCCGCCACTTCGAAGCCGGCCCCACCTGCACCCGGTCGCCGCAGGTCATTCGTGCTCCTCCAGTAACAGCTGCCAGATAGAAACAGCTTGCGCTTCCTGCTTCACAGGCGGCGTTTCGTAACAGACAAATTCCTGGCCACCACGGCGCACCAGTCCGATGCCAGGATTCTGGAGAAAGTACTCAATGAAAAATCTGCACCTTTACTCGACACTGGAAGTTGACGAACTGGCCTGGCCGGAACGCCCGGTCAGCTACACGCTGGATTCCCCGGCCAGGGATTTCATCAGTGATTTCAGGCTGAGCCGGCCAATGGTTTTCGACTCGGCAACCTCGGCTGATGACCTCAAGGCTTTCATGCTTAACGCCCACATACAGGTGACACCGGTGGTGGATTCGCAGTCCCACTTCATCGGCATCGTCGGCCTGAGTGAGCTGACCGAACAGGCACTGATGAGAAAGCTGTCAGAGGGCTACCATCGATCCGACATCCGGGTAGGTGATGTCATGATCCGGCGCCGGGATCTGCCGGCCTTTGATTCTGTGGAGATCGATACCGCCAGCATCGGTGATGTGATCGCGGCCATCAGGGAACACGGCTGTCGTTATGCGCTGGTAGTGGACAGACCTACGCACCGTATCAGGGGCATCTATTCGGTGGAGGAATTGTCGTCAATATTGAAAGCCCCAATTGAGATCCGCGATCAGTCGAGCTTCTACCGGGTTTTCGCCCCGGTGTCGTTAGCCAACCAGAGGCGGGCCCGGTCCTGGGACTGACCGGTCACCGCCAGAAGGGCGAAAGACGGGCGATAGGTTCCCTAGAAATTGATCCGGGTAGTCAACTGCAGACGGTCAAGATTACCCGAGTCGCCGTTAATCAGGCTACGCCAGCCGTACAGGTACTCGATACCCAGCGAAACCCTCTGGGTAGGTGTCCAGATCAGGTTGGCGTGCCCGGAGCGGCTTTCCCGGGACAGTTTGCCACTGGTTGACCGGTGCGGATCCGCGCGCGAATAACTGAGTGCCAGCGTCGATCGCCAGCGAGGGGCCCAGAAATGTTGCCAGGCGAGCAGTCCGCTGTGAGTGGCAGTCAGTCGCACCTGGCCTGCGGCGGTGACGGAGGCGTCGGCAAACGTGGACAGTGTCGAGTAGCGGGCCAGGGCATCGCCGTAGTTGAACATGAAACGCAGGTTGTCCAGGCCACCGGTCGCAATGCGACCGGCGAAGCTCAATGCACTGCCCAGTTCGGTGTCTGTGTGAATGCCGGGTCCCGGTGGTTCGGTGGTGGTGATTTCCCGCAACAGCAGGCTCACCGACGCATTTCCCCAGTCACCGTTCCGGTCGAAGCGCATCACCAGGTCCGGCGGACGCCGATCACCGGTACTCACTATCGAGTTGGTGCCGGAAAAATGCAGCCGGTTGAGTGAATCCTCCAGCGCCAGGCTGAAGCTGGACCCGGTGCCCAGAGATTGTTGCCAGCGAATCAGTCGATGCCGGGTAACGACGTTTCCTACCGCGATACCGGCATCGATATCCGCCAGTGCCGAGGTGTTGGTAAAGGTCGTGTAGGTCTGTCCCACCAGCAACGGGCCGAGGATCAGGTAGGCATGGCGCAGTCTGGGGTCGTGGCCATCGTGTCGGTCTGCGTCCAGGTCGCCTTCCACCAGGGCCTCGAGCTGTCCCAGAGGGGTTTCCTGAACGGCACGAACCCAGAGCCGCGATTCCCTGGCATGTACCTGGACAGGTTTCCAGTTCGAGGTGGGTTGTGGGGTCACCGGAATGTCGGGAATCCAGAGTTCGCTGTCTCCCGACCGGTTTCGATCGGCGCTGATACCACCGCTCAGCAACTGCAAGCGGAAAAAACCGCCCATTGACAGGTCTGGAGGTTCCGCCGCCTGCGATTGATCCGGAGTCAGCAGCAGACCCAGCAAGAGAGTTAGCAACAGGGCACGATTGCCCGGGGCCCGATCGGGGATCACCGGAGAGTACCTGCCCGATCCCGATACAGGCTGTGGCAGGCATTACAGGTATCGTTCAGGCGGGACAGGGTTTCCTCCATCTGTGTGGGCGTCAGTTGTCCCATTTCCGCCTGCGTTGCCAGGATATCCGCTTCACTCTCCAGTTGTGCCGCCAGGGTTCTGAAGCGGGTGTCGCTGTTGTCAGCCAGCGGCAGTGCCTGGCCCAGGTCAAGCACCTTTCTGGCGCCATCCTGCAGACTTCGAGCCGACGCCGCAATCCGGCTTGCCTGTTGTTGCCGCTCTCGGGCCAATACTGTCTCTGTCCGATGCAGATCAAACAGCAACGTGTTAAGTCGGGCGCTGTCCAGTGCCAGCTGTTCACTCATGACTGCATGCAGGCTGGTATCGTCAATTCCATTTGTGCGTCTATCGGCCTTCGAATCAGCTTCAAACCCATTGCTGCCGCAGGCGCTCAGCACAAATGCCAGCAGCAGGCAGACGTACCGGTGGAGCAATCCACCTGGAGTGATAGGAAATTTCGGTGGGCGCTGCTCCGGCCAGCGTCGGGAAAGCCGACCGGTTTCGTCAGAAGAATCGCAGAGCCTGCTACGAAAACAGGTCAAAAGATTCAAACCTTCCGTTCAACAAGGTTTCAGGTACCTGGTGGCCAAGCCAGCCCTCGACCATGGTCTGGTAGACGCGACGGAAATCGGTGGTGTAGGCCAGGTTGTCTCCTTCGGTCAGCCGGGTAAGGCTGGGCAGATCCCCATAGTGACCACCCTTGACCCGCTTGCCGACTACAAACATGTTATTGGCGGCACCGTGATCGGTGCCGAGGCTGACATTTTCCGGTACCCGGCGGCCGAACTCGGAGAAAATCATCAGCGTCACATCGTCGGCACGGCCGATGCGCTCCAGATCCTGCACGAACGCGGCAACGGCATCCGACGTATAGGTGAGGAGTCGCTGATGCAGGGAATTCTGGAATACATGAGTATCGAACGCATTATTGCGGTAGGAAACATAATACAGCCTGGTAGGCATGCCTGCGTCGATCAGTGATACGACCTTGGGCAGGTCCAGGCTGTTGATGCCATAATCGACCGGGGAGCTGTAGTTGGCCCATGCCTGACGCACCAGGGAGGAAGCGTCATTGGCGCTGCGGGCGATATCAAGCAGGAAACTACGCGAGGGATTGGCAACGGCAGCACTGTCCCGGGCCGCGGACAGGGCATCCTTTTCCTCATAGAACGCCTCCCGCATGAAGCGTTCCGGCTGGTCAAAGACTACCGGCACATGGTGTTCACTGCGAACGGCGAGGGACTGGTTGTCCGCTACATTGACCACGTAGTTGGGCGGTGCATCCGGAGCCATGGAATCGGCCAGCCTTCCCACCCAGCCGTATTCATCGCCGCTGTTGGGGGCCGCGGTATGCCAGTAAGCCATGGACGTGAAGTGAGAGTAGGAAGGATTCTCGTATCCGCAACCATGCACAATGGCCAGCTCACCATCCTTGAACAGGCGTTCAAAACCTGCCATACCCGGGTTCAACCCGAAGTGATCGTCCAGGATGCGCAACCGCTGTCTGGGCAGTCCGATATTCGGCCGGTGACGGTAGTAGGCGTCATCGCCATAGGGCACCACCGTGTTAAGGCCATCGTTGCCACCGGAAAGTTCCAGAATCACCAGAATCCTGTCATTTCTTGCCGCTGCGGCAGCCGCCTGGGCCGCCCGGCCGAGTACCGATGGCCCCAGCAGGTTGCCGCCCAGCCCGGCGATACCTAGCCCGGTGATTCCTGTCTTCAGTAGCTCCCGGCGCTTCATTTCCCGCTTCAGCAGACTTGTTCTATTCATGTCGATCTCCCTGCAAAGTGAATCGGAGCCGCGCTAACAGCTCCAGTAACCGGGTTGATATTTAATTAACCGAGCTGATATTCAGGCTGGCTCATCAGGATATGCAGTGCCATTCGCAAGGCATCTTCCATATAGGTTTCCGCCTCATCGATCGAAGTGGTTCCCAGTTCCCGGTCCAGAAAGCCGATCAGCATCTGCCGGGCTTCGGGGCCCGGTGCCACCCGCATGAAGCGGGCTATAAGATAGTCCACCACTTCCGCGGTGGTCTGCAGATGCTGTTCGCGAACCATGCCGCTCAGGTCCAGCCTGGCAGTGTGGCGGGGAATCGGTTTGACCCGTTCGATTGCCATCTGCCAGCCGCGGAAACTGCCGTAGCGGGTATTGAAGTCTTCGTCCCGGTCGGCCAGCATGTTGGATTCCGCCATGATCTGACCCGCGCCGATTCCCGCCGGCTGGGTGGCCGAAGTGATATCGAGCCCCTCCCGGATGCGTTGGGCCACACTTTGAATTTCGCCGCTGGGATTGCGCCGATCGCCGGGTATGAAATTGATATCCGGAAACAGCACATCCCTGGCGAAATTACCCCGCTCCAGGAGCAGACCCGGGGTAACCCAGCTGCGGCCGCCGGCCCAGCCGGCAACCGTGGGTGGACGGAACAGAACCTGCCCGAGCGCACCGGTGGACTGGTTGAAATCCGGTATACCCGGAGCGGAATCCAGGCCCAGCTTGCGGTAGGTGGAAACAACCAGTTCCACCGGGCTCTTGATATGGGTGCCGACCGAGGCGGCACTGTAGAAATCCCGGGACCGGAACATGGTCTCCAGCAGGGCGGCAATCTCATAGTCGGATTCTCTCAGCACGTTACCCAGCTGTCGCTGTAGCTCCGGATCCAGCTCGTCACGGACAAAGAACCGATAGAGCTTGCCGGCGATGTATTCGGCCGTGACCGGTTGTTCGATGATGATGTCGATAACGTCCACGCCGTCAAAGTTGCCCTGCCGGCCGAGAAACGTTTTTACCCCGTCGTCGTGCTCCGCGGTGTTGACGACAAAATCCAGGTCCACGTAGTTCCAGCCGGTAAAGGCGCGGGCGCCCTCACGAATATCCGACTCGGTATAGTTGCCCACACCCATGGTAAACAGTTCCATGATTTCCCGGGCAAAGTTTTCATTGGGGGCGCCTTTTACATTAACCCCGGCGTCGAGAAACGACAGCATGGCCGGATCCCTGGCTACGGCTACCATCAGATCGCGAAAGCTGCCGGTGCCCATTGCGTGAAACAATTCCAGTTCGCCGAGCAGCTTGCGATAGTCGCGTACCTTGCCTTCATTCACTGCGTAATGCCCGTGCCAGAACAGTGCCATTTTTTCCTGCAGGGGGGTGTTGGTGCTGACCATCCGGTTTGCCCACCAGTAGGCGACCCGGTCGGTTTCCAGCGAACTGGCACGCAGCCAGTAGAAAAACTTATTGACGATCGGTTGCAGGGGCCGATTGCCGGCCGACTTGACCTTGATGCCCAGGGCTTCGCCCTGTTCACGGGCCATCTCCGTGGTGGCGGGTCGGCTGGGCGGGAACGGTTCCAGGCCGGGGTCGTGAATGCCGGAATGATCGAATGTCTCGAGGTGAGGATTGGCAGCCGTATCGAAATACACCAGGCTGTGAATCGCCGCGTCGAACGGCATGGCCGCCAGTGCCTGAATCTGATCGGGAGTCCCGCCAAATCCGGCCCGTTCCAGCAGGTGGGCAGCCCGGTCATAGTTCCAGTCTGCTGCCGCCAGCGGTGCCAGGTTATCCTGCCAGGACTGCTGGGCCGAGGCGGTGGCACTTACCAGCAATACCGGGACCAGCAGTGCCAGGCCCAGTGCGCTGATAGCGGAAATCGGTCTTAATCCTCGTAGCCTGAGGATCGTCATGAGGGTGGTCATGAGCATTTCTCCACGTGACCCGGGAAGGTCTTCTGTCGTCCACCTGGGCCGGGCGAGCCGGGTATCCGCTGTCAAGCACGTAGACCCGGCAAAGATCCCGGTTGACCGGGACGGTACTGAAACCGGCTTCCGGCGGACCTGTTGTTATGCTGTCGAGAGTAATGTAGCCGCGTAGACTTTTCAACGCACGCGGCCAGATTCAACTCCAGTCACTGCCCGCAATCCCCTCCAGCCACCGGTCGTTGTGATAGCCGGTCGTTGTGATATAAGGTATCTCCGATTTTATCGAATCCACACAGTTGGCAGACGCGCCCCGCAGATGACCGAACAATTCCAGCACAGTGGCTTTGCCACCCGACTCCGAAACGCGCTGCGCGGCGAGGTCCTGTTCGATTCCTTCAGCCGCGGTCGCTACAGTACCGATGCCTCCATCTACCAGCTGATGCCGGTCGGTGTCGTGGTCCCCGCCGACGAGCAGGATGTGGAAATCGCCGTGCAACTGGCCAGGGAAGCCGGTATTCCGGTTCTGCCGCGCGGCGGCGGGACTTCCCAGAACGGCCAGGCGATCGGCGAAGCGCTGCTTATCGATACCACCCGCCATCTCAACCGGGTGCTGGATTTCGACGCCGACGCCGGCACCGTCTGCGTGCAGCCGGGCACCGTGCTGGACGAGCTGAATCGCTTTCTCAAGCCCCATGGGCTCTGGTACCCGGTGGATGTCTCCACTGCCAACCGGGCCACACTGGGCGGTATGACCGGAAACAACAGTTGCGGTGCCCGCTCTATCCGCTATGGCAACATGGTCCACAATGTGCGGTCCATCGAAGCATTGCTGGCCGATGGGTCCCGCGCCCATTTCCGGAAGGTCAATGGCGCCGACCAGGACGATCCCGCCTTTCGACGGCTGGTCAATGACCTGCTGGCATTGGGCAAACGGGAGGCCGCGGAAATCCAGGCGCGCTTTCCGGACCTGTTACGCCGGGTCGGTGGCTATAATATCGACGAACTGATCGGCGAGGAGCCCAACCTGGCCCGCCTGCTGGTGGGGTCCGAGGGCACGCTGGGGTTTTTCCAGCGCATCCATCTGAACCTGCAACCGATCCCGGCTCACAAGGTGCTGGGGGTATGCCACTTCCCCACCTTCTATCAGGCCATGGACAGCACCAGGCATATCGTCCGCCTCGACCCGGATGCCGTGGAACTGGTGGATCGCACCATGATCGAACTGGCTCGTGATATTCCCCTGTTCGCGCCGACGGTAAACCGCTTTGTCCAGGGCGAGCCGGATGCCCTGCTGCTGGTGGAATTTGCCGGCGAGGACTTCGACGAACAGCAGCGCCGCCTTAACCGTCTGGTGGAGCTGATGGCCGATCTGGGCTTTCCCGGTGCGGTGGTCACCGCAACCGAGCCTGGATTTCAGAACGCAATCTGGGAGGTGAGAAAGTCCGGTCTCAATATCATGATGTCAATGAAAGGGGACGGCAAACCGGTTTCCTTTATCGAGGACTGCGCAGTCCGGCTGGAAGACCTGGCGGAGTATACCCGCCGTCTGACCGATATCTTTCACAAATACGGGACGACTGGAACGTTTTACGCGCATGCATCGGTCGGCACCCTGCACGTGCGTCCGATACTGAATATGAAGGACGAAAGTGGCGCGAAGAAGATGCGCGCTATCGTGGAAGAAACTCTGGAGATGGTGCGGGAATATAAAGGTTCCCATTCCGGAGAACATGGTGACGGAATTTCCCGATCCGAGTTCCACGAGTCCATGTTTGGTCGCCGCATGGTTGAAAACTTCGAGGAAGTGAAACGGCGTTTCGATCCCACCGGACTTTTCAATCCGGGCAAGATCGTTAATCCACACAGGATGGATGACCGCACGCTGATGCGCTACCCGCCGGGTTACGCGCCGATCGCCATAGACACACAACTGGACTGGTCTGAGTGGGGCGGTTTCGATCGTGCTACAGAGATGTGCAACAACAATGGCGCCTGCCGCAAAGCCAATGTTGGCGTCATGTGTCCCTCCTATCGTATCAGCAGAAATGAACAGCATCTGACCCGGGGTCGCGCCAACAGTCTGCGGCTGGCAATCACCGGGCAGCTGGGTGAGGAAGCGTTCACTTCCGATGCCATGTACCAGACCATGGATCTGTGTGTCGGCTGCAAGGGCTGCAAGCGGGAGTGCCCCACCGGAGTCGATATGGCGAAAATGAAGATGGAATTTCTGTACCATTATCGACAGCGTCACCGGCTGTCACTGCGGGACCGTTTGTTTGCCTATCTGCCCCGCTACGCACATCGACTGGCTCCGTTGAGCTTTCTGTTCAACAGCCGCGACCGGGTACCGGGGCTGGCGTCACTGTCCCAGTGGCTGCTGGGGCTCAGCAGCCAGCGAAATCTGCCACGCTGGCGCCGGGACCGCTTCCACAGGCAGACCGGCACAGTGGGCCTTGATGAGTCATCGTCTCCCCAGGACCGGAAAGAGGTTGTGCTGCTGGTCGATACCTTCAACGACTGTTTCGAGAGTGAAAATGCCCACGCGGCACTCGAAGTGCTGAGCAAAGCCGGCTACCGGGTCCATTGTCCTGCTGCCCGGGACTCTTCCAGACCACTCTGCTGCGGGCGTACGTTTTTCAGCAGTGGCCTGCTTAATCAGGCCAGAGAGGAGGCGCAGCGGACCCTGGCGGCCCTGCAGCCTTACCTTGAGCGGGGCGTCCCCGTGGTAGGCCTGGAGCCATCCTGTCTGCTTACGCTACGGGATGAATACCTGTCGCTGCTACCCGGTCCGGATTCCCGGCGCCTGGCGGATCAGGCCTTCATGCTGGAGGAATTCCTGGTTTCCGAGCTGGAGGCGGGCCGGCTGCAACTGGATCTCGGGCCGATAACTGCCAGGCGTGTCCTCCTGCACGGCCACTGCCATCAGAAGGCTTTCAATGCGCTGTCGCCGGTACAGAAACTGTTGGCCCGGGTGCCGGGCCTTGAAGTGCAGGTCATCGATTCCAGTTGCTGTGGCATGGCCGGCTCGTTCGGTTATGAGTCCGAGCATTACCAGGCTTCAATGCAGATGGGAGAACTGGCCCTGTTTCCCGCGGTGCGGGCGGCCGGAGCGGAGGACCTGGTAGTGGCCGATGGTACCAGTTGCCGGACCCAGATCCAGCACGGCACCGGCGTTCAGGCAGTTCACGTGGCCCAGGTCCTCAGGCAATCCTTGTCCGCAGTTACGGACTGACCGGTTGTCCGCAGCCCAGTTCAATAGACAGGTCGGCGGAACGGGCGCTACGCCGGTCCGGGAAAAAGTCCAGGTTGGTAAGCTGTTCAATCTCGGCAATACTCGCCTGCCGATCGCAATAGGATTCGGTCTGACGCAGATCATGGGGAAAGATAAATGCTGCGGTACCTGAATCCGCGGAGACGATCTTGAAGTAACCGGCCAGGTTGACGCCGGGCTTGAGGATATCGGAACCGGGAGGTTTGCCGTAGTAGTAGATCGGACCGGTAATCACGTGGATCTGGTCTTTGTCGCGGACCAGGGCATTGAGAGACTGTTCCAGGCGCAACCACGCCCCGAGTCTCAGAGGAGCCGGCATCGGCAGCATATTGCTGATGTTATTGAGTTCCGACCAGTAAGGCGCTTTGGCGAAACTGGTCAGCGGCGCCAGCCGCACCCGGTTCTGTTCCTCCACAACCGGTGTGGGCAGTCCGCCGTATTCACTGGCTGCAGTGCTGATATCAGGCAACTGTTCTTCCGGTTCCAGTTCGGACAGATCCGCCAGTTCGGAGATATCGGCGAACCTGGCCAGCCGGTCCTGTTGCCATTCCCGGGGCAGCAGCGAGGCGACTCCCACCGCTTCGGCAGTCAGTCGGTAGGCAACCCAGTCCGCACGCCGGCTCAGGCTGTTCAATCCTGCGGCGTACAGATGGTGTATGACCACCTTGGAATTGTTTGCCACCACTGCCGAACGATATTGCGGACAGCTGCCCACACAGTGGGTGATTGCCACTTCCTGCGCAGCGGCACCCAGGGGGACAAGAGCCGCCAGAGTCATTACCACTGTTCCCGCCGGCCTCGAAATACAGCTGAGAAAAGCCGTGGAGATTTTCCGCACTTGTATCTTCATTAATGTCCTGCCTGCAGAATTGACGATAGGGGCAATATAAGGGCACACCCCGCCGAAAACCAGAGCGACCTGACCTTGCGGGAGGCCGTTCTGGCGACTCTTGGCATTATATCGGCGGCGGGGTCCTGTAATCTTGATCGACGACAAGATTTCCAATGGCCGGCTTTTCCCGGTATGGTATTGATTGGTAATACCTTAAGGAGAATATTTCAGAACTTTCCAGGTTTTGGTAGCGTAATTGAACCACCCGGATTAGTCTGGTGAAACTGTCTGCAGTCGGCCAGGGCAACCGAATGGAAGCTTTCAGAGCCTCAGCGGCTGCTGGCGGCACAGAACCGGCTTCCGAACGACCGGCTTCGGTAATGTTCCAGGGCCGAATCAACCTACGAATGAGTACAACCCATGAGTGAGAGTGAGCGACTGGTAAAAACACTGAAACAGGAATTGCGTCGGCAGGGCCGCACTTATGCCGACCTCACCGAAGTGCTGGAGTTGTCCCATGCCAGTGTCAAGCGACTGTTCGCCGAACGGAATTTCAGCCTGACACGACTGGAAAAAATCTGCCGCTACCTGGGCATGGATCTCGCCGACCTGGTCAATGCCATGGAGCGCAGTGCCGAGCGTATTGACGAGCTAACCATCGAGCAGGAACGGCAGCTGGTCGCCGATGCGAAGTTTCTGTGCTTGGCTCACGCCCTGTTGAGTCGCTGGACGTTCGATGAAATTATCGAAACCTACCGTATTGAAATGACTGAAGGAATTCATTACCTGGCCATGCTGGACCGGATGGGGCTTATCGAAATGCTGCCGGGCAACCGCTACAAGCTGCTGGTGTCCAGGAGCTTTCGCTGGATTCGCGGCGGACCGATTCAACGATTCTTCGAAAAGCAACTGCAGAGCGATTTCCTCGATGCCTCGTTTAATGGTCCCGGTCAGAGGCGCCTGTTTGTCAGTACCATGCTGTCCAGTGGCAACGTTGAGTTGCTGGCCCGCAAACTGGAAAAGCTGGCCGCCGAGATCAATGAAATGCACCTGGAGGATGAAAAGCTGCCCCTGCCGGAAAAACGTGGTATCAGCGTTCTGCTGGCAGCACGGCCATGGGAAACTGCTGTGTTCACGGCGCTGCGCAGGAAGCCCGCGGAAAAATGAACGATCAGACAATAAAGTATGCAGCAGGAAGAGCTCCGGTATTAACAGGAGACGGAGGGTTTGCCCTGTGAACAAGACCAGTCAGTTCCGATTGCTGGGGCAGCGACGGTTTCTGCCATTCTTCCTGACCCAGGCGCTCGGTGCCTTCAACGACAACATATTCAAAAACGCACTGCTGATCCTGATCGCCTTTCGCAGTGCCGCGGAGCTGGGTTTCAATACCGGTATCCTGGTCAATCTGGCGGCAATCCTGTTTATCCTGCCGTTCTTCCTGTTCTCTTCAACCTTCGGTCAGCTGGCGGACAAATACGAGAAGTCACGCAGCATCCGGGTTATCAAGGCGCTGGAAATCGGCATCATGTCTCTGGGGGTTCTGGCACTGTTGCTGGACAGCCTGCCGTTCCTGATCCTGGTACTGTTCCTGCTGGGACTGCAATCGGCTGCTTTCGGTCCCATCAAGCATGGCATCCTGCCCCAGCACCTGGCCCGGGAGGAACTGACCGGAGGTAACGGACTGGTCGAGATGGGTACCTTTCTTTCGATACTGCTGGGAACGCTGCTGGGTGGCGTGCTGATATCCCTGCCGCAGAACAGTATTCAGTACCTGTCCGTGGCCATTCTGGCGGTAGCCGTCTGTGGCTATCTGACCAGCCGGCAGATTCCATTGACCCCAGCGGTCGCCCCCGACCTGAAGATCAACTGGAATCCGCTCACCCAGACGATCCGGACGTTCCGGTATATCCGCACCGATAAGGCGGTTACCGAATCGATACTCGGTATTGCCTGGTTCTGGTTCTATGGATCGGTGTTCCTGGCCCAGATCCCTAACTACACCCAGTTCTCGCTCGGTGGAACCGAGTCGGTGACCACCCTGATCCTGGCTTCGTTCTCGGTCGGAATCGGCACCGGTTCACTGATCTGCGCGAAGCTGTCCAATGGCCGCGTGGAACCGGGCATTGTTCCATTGGGTGCTTTCGGTCTCAGCCTCTTCACCATTCACCTGTACCTGGGTAATCCCGCCGCCGATCTGACTCCGGTGATGGGAGCCCGGGAATTCCTTGAATCCTGGCACAATATCCGTCTGTTGCTTGACATGGTCTGTATCGGAATCAGTGGCGGTGTGTTCACCGTGCCGTTGTATGCCATGGTGCAGAACCGCACCGAACGCGGTCACCTGTCACGGGTCGTCTCCGGTAATAACATCCTCAATGCCCTGTTCATGGTGTTGTCCGGACTCTATGCCATTGTGCTGATTGCGCTGGATTTCACGGTGCCGGAACTGTTTCTGATCACCAGTCTGATCAACGTTGTAATCGCCATCTACATCTTCCGCCGGGTACCGGAATTTATTTTCAGGATGATCATCTGGCTGAGCATTCATTTCCTCTATCGGGTGCGCTGTACCGGCATGGACAAAATTCCCCATGACGGCCCCTGCGTGCTGGTATCCAACCACGTCAGTTTCGTCGATGCCCTGGTTATCGCCGGCTGTTGTCGACGGCCGGTCCGCTTCGTTATGTATCACCGCATCTTCAATGCGCCGTTTGCAGGTCGGATATTCCGCATGGCCAATGCCATACCCATTGCCCCGGCCAGCGAGGATCGCAAGCTGATGAAGAAAGCTTTCGAGGACATCGACCAGGCTTTGGCGCGCGGACAGATAGTGTGCCTGTTCCCGGAAGGCAAATTGACTTCTGACGGCGAGCTGGACCATTTTCGCAAAGGCATCGAACACATCGTCGCGAGGCGCCCGGTGCCGGTCGTGCCGCTGGCCCTGAAAGGGTTATGGAATTCCTGGTTCAGCCGCCGCAAAGGCAGGGCGATGGCCGGGCTCCCCGGCTACTTTCGCGGCACCGTGGAACTGGTTGCCGGCGCGGCAGTGGATCCGCACGACGTCTCGGCAGGCAGTCTGGAGGTAATGGTGCGTGAATTGAGGGGCAATCGTCAGTAAGATCACAGAGTGCCAAATAAGCAGTATAGGGGTTTGAAAATATCACTGAACTGGACAGAGCACTAATCACGTAACAGGATTTCATACTGCGACTTTAAATCAGGCCAGTTCCCCAAAGAATGCAGACAGTTAAAAAAGTCACCAGCCCCCCCACCAGCGTGGCACCCCCATACGCGAACACCGCATCCGGAACCCGCAGGCGGGATAGCGAGGTGCAGACCCAGAAATAACTGCTGTTGACATACTTGATGATTACCGAGCCGCTGGCGCCGGCCAGCATGGCCGCCTCCGGTGACAGACTGAGACTGCCGAGCATCGGGGCTACCAGCGAGGCCGCGGTGATTACTCCCACCGTGGTGGAACCGGTGATCATGTTGCCGATGATACCGATTACGAACGGCAGCAGGATGGTGGGCAGGCCATAATCGGTAAACAGCGCGGCGATGGTGTCCACCGCCGGTGTGCCGCGGAGAATCGCGCTGAGAGAGCCACCGAGTCCGGTGACCACGAGGATCATGGCCGACATTTTCAGGGCGGACTCGACCCACTGATCCCTGGCTCTGGCGCGGTCGTCCGGGTTTCTGATGTTGCGGTAGGCCAGCCACACGCCGATGGAGAGGGCGACTACCGGCCACCCCAGGTATTGAAACAGGGTGCGCAGCAGGTGTCCCTCAGCATAGACCAGCGTAACGATACTCTGGGTGCCGATCAACAGGATCGGGATGACGATCGGTGTGTAGGAGCTGAGGGTGGAGGGCAATTCGGCCGGTCCATCCTGATCCAGATCCTCGATGGCTATGCCTTCGAATTCCTCGCTGGCCTCGGTGTCTATGCGGGGACCCGCCACGTAAACACCCCACGCCCAGCTGGCCAGCGAGCCGGCCAGGCAGGCAATGCCTCCGTATAGAATCGTGACCCCGATGTCGGCGCCGACAATGGCGGCTGCCGCCAGCGGCCCTGGCGTGGGCGGCACGATAGCGTGGGTCAGCTGCAGAGCACCCACCAGGCCGGTGGACATCACGGCGATGCCCACCTCCATGGTTCTGGCCGCAGAGTGGACCAGCGGGTTGAGAATGACATAGGCCACGTCGGAAAAGATCGCCACGCCGATGATGAAACCGGTTAGGGTAAGAGCCAGTGGCATGCGTTTGCTGCCGACCAGGTTGACCATGGAGCGGGTTATCACCTGAATGGCTCCCGTGTGCTTCATGGCTTCGGCAATTATCGAGCCCAGCACAATGACCACGCCGATCGAACCCAGGGTATTGCCGAATCCGGTCTCGAAGGCATCGATGAAGTTATTCTGCTGGATACCCGGCAGCAGGCCAAACAGGATGATGGGGATCAACAGGGCGAAAAAGACGTGCCACTTCCACCTGGCGATCAGAAACAGCAGCAGAAAGATGACGACAGCGAAGCCGAGCAGTGAAACGACGGCGCTGGTATTGACCGCGGTGGATGCATCCATGTGGAGTTCCCTGGTTCTTATTAACAGCCTGTTAATTATTTTTTAAATTTGTTGTTATTGAGGGGCTGAACCAGTTCCCATCACTGGCAAAGCGGGTCCCCGTCCGCACAAGTATGCGCAATATTTTCAGTCACCGGCAAGGCAGTCCAGCGCGGCATTGATACCACCTTTCGAAAAGGGGATCCCGGCCAGCTCCAGCCCCATCTCCAAACCGCTGAGGGTACCGGCCAGCATCAGCTCATTGAAATCGCCGATGTGACCGATGCGGAAAATGCGCCCTTTCATCCTGCCCAGCCCGGTACCCAGGGACATATCGAAGCGTTCCAGTATCAATTTGCGGAGAACGTCGGCGTCACAGTTATCGGGTACCAGCACGGCGGTGGTCGAATTGCAGAATTCCCGCTCATCCAGGCAGACATTTTCGAGTCCCCAGGCACTCACTGCACTGCGGGTGGCCCGGGCCAGGCGCGCGTGGCGGGCGAATACATTGTCCATGCCCTCGGCAAGAAGAAGGCTCAGCGCTTCGTCCAGCCCGTAAAGCAGGTTGGTGGCGGGAGTGTAAGGAAAATAGCCGCGCTGATTGTTTTCCAGCATCGCATCCCAGCGCCAGTAAGAGTGATGCGAAACGGCCTGTGCGGCGGACTCCAGGGCACGGTCGCTGACTGCGTTGAAACAGAGTCCCGGCGGCAGCATCAGGCCTTTCTGGGAGGCACTGACCGTCACATCGACCTTCCAGTCGTCATGGCTGAACTCGGAACAGGCCAGGGAGGAAACCGCATCCACCATAAACAGTGCCGGGTGGCCCGCATTATCGATGGCGGCCCTGACCTCGGCAATGCGGCTGGTTACACCAGTTGAGGTTTCCGTATGTACGGCCAGGACGGCCTTGATGGAATGGTCGCTGTCCTGACGCAGAGAATCTTCGACCCGTTGCGGATCGATGCCGTGACGCCAGTCCCCTGCCAGCCACTGCACTTCCAGGCCAAGCTTTTCCGCCACGTTTTTCCACAGTGTGGCGAAATGTCCCGTTTCACAGGCCAGCACCCGGTCGCCTGGCGACAGGCAGTTCAAGAGGGCGCATTCCCAGCCTCCGGTGCCGGAGGCCGGGTAGACGAAAACCGGCCCGCTGCAGTCGAAAACCCGGTTCAGCTTCTCCAGGATCCGCTCGGTCAGTTCCGGAAAATCCGGGCCGCGATGGTCGATGACCGGTTGCGCCATGGCGCGCAGCACGCTGTCGGGGACATTGGAGGGACCGGGAATCTGCAGAAAGTGGCGCCCGGCACGCCGGGTATTCCTGTTTGTCATGGGCGAAAGCCTGTTGCTGAGTTGCTGGGCAAACCGCAGTCTAACTCATCGCCAGGATTTTGGTTAGAGGATACCCCGCAACCACTGAACCGCGATGGCAGTGCCTTCATGTGCCGGTCGAACCGGCGGAGGAGTCTCGCAGGGGCCTGTGATGGTTAACTTGACAGGCCTTGGACAGGTTGCGCTGGTGCCGCGACTCCGCCACAATCCGGGCTTGATCAACCGGCACCCCGGGAAACCCGATGCTCGACAGAACCAGCCCCCTGAGGGGATCAGTTCCGAAACTTTTACTGGCGGGGCTGCTGGCCTTGCTGGTGTTCTACGCCCTGAGCCAACCCCGGGTCAGCTTTGGCGAAGGTCACCCCTACGATTCCCAATCCTATTTTCATATGGCCCAGCAGGTCGCCGCAGGCCAGCCGGTAGAGGAATTGCGACCATTTGCCTCGCGGGTGGCGTTGCCCTGGCTGGTGGGCAAGCTGTTTCCCGACCATCTGATGACCGGCTTCACCGTCCTGAATCTGGCCTTCGGGGCCGGCGGACTGATTTTACTGGGCCTTTATCTGCGCGAGTTTCTGCGCAGCGACGCGCTGATCCTGGCATTGCTGATCCTGGCGGTAAGCAGTCCCAATTTTCCATTTCGCTTCGTGTTCTATCTTCCAGCCTATGCCGATCCCGCAGCCTTGTTTTTTATGCTGCTGTTGCTGGTGCTGAACCGCAGGATTACCGGGTTGGACGCTAAATCGGCTCTGTTCTTGGGGGCTATCGGTTTTATCGGTGTCCTGTTCCGTGAACTGGTTTTCTGCGCAGTGTTGCTGGTGTGTTTCTGCCAGGCGGCGAAACTACGCCGCCAGTTTCCTTTTATGGAGCTGCGATCCCTGAAGACCATACTGCTGGCCACGGTACCACTGCTGGCGACCCTGGCCGGTATCGTACTGGCCAATGCACTGGTGGTTTCGACCGGTGACTACCGATACCAAGTGCAGATGCTGGGAGTGGTCAACCAGCTGCTGCAGAAGACTTCCATTTATCCGCTGGCATGGTGTACCGCTTTCGGGGTACTGCCCGGTATCATCCTGTTGCGCCTCAATCGCAGGATGCTGGTATTTCTCGGCACCCACCAGGACGTCCTGCTGTACCTGCTGGGCATGGCACTGGTGGCTGCGACGGCAGGCTTTCATACCGACCGGCTGGTGTTCTGGGCCTATCCGGCAGTACTGGTACTGTTCGGCAGGGTGATGGAGACACTGCCCTGGAGCGATACTGATCGACTGCGAAAAGTGTTATTCTTTGCGCCCCTGATTGTCGTACAGGCGCTGGCCTTTCGCATATTTCTGCCGATTCCTGATGATGTGAACGGCGCACTGCAAAATCCCGGTGCCGCACCGATGCTTGTGTTTTCGGTTTACGGCGATGCTGCCAACCTGGGCCAGCTATACGCGGCATCCATGTTGCCCGGGGATCGGCTGGTCCTGCTGTCGCAGTTCGTACTGGCGGCCGCCTGGTTCGGGTTGGTGATAGGCATCGGCTCAGGACCCGGTCGGGACGGCAAAAAAATCCCTGGAGCCTGACGCCGCAGCTTTCATGGAGTCCGGCAGCCGCAATTTTGACCAGCAGCCTGATAACGGGCGGCTAATCGACAGCACCTAAATAAAACCTGAACAGAGATTGAAGTGACCACCATAACCGCAACCAGGCAGCCCACCGATCGCCTGTTCCTGGCCGGGCTTTTTTTCCTGACGTCCTCCACCCTGCTGCTGGAAATTCTCAATACGCGGCTGCTGTCTGTCGTTACATGGTACCACTTGTCTTTTTTTGCTGTCTCCATGGCCATGTTCGGTATGGCGGCCGGGGCCCTCTGGGTTTACCTGAGACCAGCCAGTTTTTCGCGTGCGCGGGCTTTTCACAACCTGTTCCTTTACAGCCTGTTGTTTGCCATCGGCACCATTCTCTGTCATGCGGTGATCGTGCTCACCACACTGGATATTCGCGAAGGCTGGGATGCCACGCGAGTGTTGCTGCTGACCATGATTACAGTTGCCATAGCCATTCCGTTTTTCTTCAGTGGTGTGGTGGTCACAGTTGCTCTGACCCAGGTGCCCGGGAACAGTGGCTTCATCTATGCTGTGGATCTGGTCGGTGCCGCCATCGGCAGCATAGGCTGCCTGGCATTGCTGAATGCCCTGGATATTTCCAGTGCCACGTTCATGGTGGCGGCTGTAGCTCTGCTGGGGACCACCTGTTTCGCCAGGCTCAGCGGTAAAAGACTGTCCCTGGCGTGGTTGGGAGTGGCGGGACTGGTGACGGTTGCGGCCCTCATCAATCATCAGTCTATTCACGGATTGCGGGTTTTCCACCCTAAGGGCAACACCCTCACCTATGACGAAACCATGCGCGAGTACTGGACTATTCACGGGCAAATTCTGCTGCATCCCATCTGGGAAGAGGGCGGGCCATTTTATTGGGGGGCCGGTGAGGGAGCGCCATCGATTCCCGGAATGCAGCTGTATCCGCTGGTAATTGACGGAGAAGCCGGTACTGCGGTAACAGGATGGGACGGCAATCGGGACGAGTTGGAGTGGCCACAATACGACGTCACGGCACTGCCCTATCATTTGCGACCGCACGGCGATGTGGCGGTGATCGGTGTCGGTGGTGGCAGGGACATTCTCACCGCCCTGTGGGCTGACAGTACCACTATCACCGGTATAGAGATCAACGGGGCGATTCTGGATCTGCTGGAAAACGAAATGCGGGATTTCGTCAATCTGGCCAATCAGCCGGAGGTGCAATTTGTGCACGATGAGGCCCGTTCCTATCTGACCCGGGTCGACCGGCACTACGACCTGATCCAGATGTCCCTTATCGATACCTGGGCGGCCACCGGAGCCGGAGCGTTCACACTGTCGGAGAATGGACTTTATACCGTGGAAGGCTGGCAGATTTTCCTGAACCGGCTGAACCCTGACGGTTTGTTCAGTGTCTCGCGCTGGTATTCGCCCGAAGCCCTGTCCGAAACCAACCGGCTGTTGTCCCTGGCGGCCGCTTCCCTGCTGGAGCGGGGCGTCACCGACCCGGCCTCCCACATTGCCCTGGTGGCGCGGAACAGCGTGGCGACGCTGCTGGTGTCTCCCGAACCGTTGTCAGCTACCGATTTGGATACGCTTGAAGCGGTAGCCGATCGCTACCGGTTCACGATTATTCAGTCCCCCCGCCATCCCAGCGACAATGCGCTGATACGACAGGTTCTCAATGCCCCATCGGTAGCGGCGCTGGAACAGGCGACCAGTCATGAATGGCTGGACTTTACGCCTCCCACCGACAGCAGGCCCTATTTTTTCAATATTCTCAAACCCGGTGCCCTGTTCAGTGACGCGGTGGATCTGGAAGAGCTGGGCATTGTGGCGGGAGGCAATCTGCTGGCAACTTACACATTGCTGATATTGTGTGGGCTCAGTGTGCTGGGTGTGGTTCTGGTCATCCTCATTCCTCTGTTCAAGGCCGGTGTCCCGGTCCTGCCGGCCGGAGTATTTCCCAGCGGCCTGCTGTATTTCGGGTTGATCGGGACCGGCTTCATGATGGTTCAGATTCCGTTGATTCAACGCTATTCCGTTTATCTGGGACACCCGGTCTATGCAGTCAGCGTGCTGTTGTTCTCGATGATCCTCTCTGCCGGGCTCGGCAGTTTCGTGTCCGACTGCTTCGCGGTAAACCGGTCCAGCCGCTGGACACTGTGGCTGCCCGCGCTCATCGCCGGACTGCTGTTCCTTATCTACCTGATTTCGGGTCCGGTCAT
The DNA here is from genome assembly GCA_024234395.1 of Pseudomonadales bacterium. Taxonomy (GTDB): domain Bacteria; phylum Pseudomonadota; class Gammaproteobacteria; order Pseudomonadales; family Pseudohongiellaceae; genus NORP240. The sequence continues at coordinate 357,233 of JACKOH010000002.1, read as the reverse complement.
CGATAACACCATCGATCAATCGCTGCTGGTCCGCTGTTTGATCGTGGTGGTAATCGTCGCCATCGTCGCCTTTCCCATGGGCATGTGTTTCCCGCTCGGCCTCCGATTATTCCGCGAATACGCCGAGTCCTGTCTGCCCTGGATGTGGGGCATCAATGGCGCCACCGGTGTCCTGGCCTCGGTATTCGCCGTGGCCATCTCCATGTGGGCCGGCATCAGTGCCAGCCTGCTGATTGCGGTGTGCTGTTATGCGGCGCTGGCGTTGCCTGCCAATCATCTACGACGTGCTCTGCATTAATCAGATGAAATGGACACCGCCCTCCCCAAATCGGCATCAAAGTGCCATAGTTGAAGCGTTACCCATCAACTAACAGAGAGGACGGTATCCATGGACAAGATTAGCGTGATTGGTTTGGATTTGGCAAAGAATGTGTTTCAGGTACATGCGATTAGTGAGAATGGTAAGACCGTGCTGCGCAAGCGACTCTCTCGAAGCCAGGTGCGGAAGTTTTTCGCGAAGCTCCCACCCTGCCTTATTGGCATGGAGGCGTGTGGCGGCTGTCATTACTGGAACAGGACGTTGAGCGGGTTAGGTCACCAGGTAGGAATGATGGCTCCGGCCTTTGTGAAACCGTACCTGAAATCGAATAAGAATGACCGCAACGATGCTGAGGCGATCTGTGAAGCGGTACAACGGCCCTCGATGCGGTTCGTGCCCCTTAAAAGTCCAGAACAACAGGCCGTCTTGCATCTGCACCACGCTCGGCAGCAACTGGTCAGTCAGCGCGTTGCCCTGAGTAACCATCTCCGTGCGGTCTTGGCGGAGTTTGGCATTTGTCTTCCACAAGGCACGAACAGTATCTCGCAGCGGTTGGCTGGCATCTTGGAAGATGGGGAGAATGAGCTGCCGATGCTCACCAGGTATCTGCTGGCAGAGCTTAAGGCAGAACATGATCAGTTGATAGATCGAGTAAAGCGCCTGGAGAGGCAGCTGAAGAGTTGGCACGAGAACAATGAGCGGAGTCAGCGGCTGGAGACTATTCCTGGCATTGGCTTGCTCACTGCCTCTGCGCTCGCGGCGACTGTTGCCGATGGGGAGGGGTTTGGTAATGGACGGCAGCTTGCTGCGTATCTGGGGTTGGTTCCTCGGCAGGCTTCATCTGGTGGCAAAGAGCGCTTGCTGGGGATCAGTAAGCGAGGTGATGGCTATTTGCGCAGTCTTTTGATCCATGGCGCCAGGGCGGTGATCCACCATGTGCGACGACGCCTGAAGAAGGGTTTACCAGGTGGCAATCCGTGGGTAGAACAGTTGCTGCAACGCTGCCATGTCAACGAGGTCGCTGTGGCGTTAGCCAATAAGATGGCGAGAATCGCCTGGGTATTGTTAACCAGGCAGGAAACCTATCGGTTAAGTCGGGGTAGTGCGTGAACACAGGTCTGAAATGCCCCTGAAATAACGAGTAACGGAGGTCATCCAACGATTGCATAAGTGAAGCTATGACGAAACAGGTCAGACCGCGACGGGTCAAACCCGAGGAACCTCTTGAGGTGATAACCTCTTTGATCAGATAGGGCCCCGTCGGCGAAGTTCATAGAGGCCAGGAGCAAAGATCCATAAACAGGCCGGATGTAAGACTGCAATCGACCACTATTCGTCAATGGAATTCACTTGGCAAACGGGCGGTGTCCATGTAAGAGGTTCCTTAAAATGGACAAGGCGCAGTGCATCGGCTAGCCTTCGAAAGGATATCAGTCGCTAGAAACCGTGGAGGATTTACAGCATGGCGCTGACCAGACGGGAACTTATTGGCACGCTTTCAACAATGGTGGCCGCTGCGGGTATGCCGGGGCAGGCCGGTGCTGCCGCTACCAATTCTGGACTGATAAAACCGGCCCGGCTGCGAGCGGGCATGACCATCGGACTGGTGACGCCGGCCAGCAATGCGCCGGAAAACGAAGACCTGCTGGCCGCCATGGACTTTGTTCGCTCCCTGGGTTTCCAGGCCAAGGCGTCGCCCAATCTTTTTCAGCGCAACCAGTATCTGGCCGGTAACGACCGGCAACGGGCCGAGGATCTGAATCAGATGTTCGCCGACCCCGAGGTCGATGCCATATTCTGTGTGCGTGGCGGTTATGGTTCGGGCCGTCTGCTGCGCGATCTCGCTTACGACAGCATTGCCGATAATCCCAAGCTGCTGATGGGTTACAGTGACATCACAGCAATTCTTAACGCTATCAATCTGCGTACCGGCCTGGTCACTTTCCATGGACCGATGGCCGGCAGTAATCTCAGCGATTATTCCTACGAGCAGTACCGGCGCGTGCTGCTTGAGCCTGAACAGGAAACGCGGGTCGGTGAGCCGCCTGCCTTCGAAACGCGACCTGGCGTCGTCGACCGTGAAAATCGCGTTACGGCGATAGTAAAGGGTATAGCCGAGGGTCGCCTGGTGGGTGGCAACCTGTCATTGCTGGTGACCCTGCTGGGCACGCCATTTGAACCGGATTTTGAAAACGCCATCCTGTTTCTCGAAGATGTCGATGAACCTCCTTACAGCGTCGACCGCATGCTTACGCATCTGTGGCTGACAGGTAAACTGGAGCAGGTGGCCGGCATCGCCTTCGGCAAATTCAGCGACGCCGATTACGATAGCAACACCTTCAGTATGGAACAGGTAATCCGGGATCGATGTGAGCCACTGGATGTACCGGTACTCCGCGGACTCATGTTTGGTCATGTGGAGGATAAGACGGTCATACCACTGGGGGTCAGAGCAAGGGTGGATGCGGATAAAGGTTCCCTGACCCTGCTTGAACCGGCGGTAGTCTGAATGGCCGGACGGACCGGCTGCCGATCCGGGTACTTCCCTTAATCAGGCCTTATTCAAGCGCTGGCGCCGGGACGTCCAGCAACGACAGATTGTGGCGTAGCAGATCCACAACGCCCTGTTGATCCCCGGCTTGCTCCAGTGCCCGCAGGAAATCCTGCTGGGCGCCGATCATGTCACCAGCCAGATAACGGGCGGTTCCCCGATTATTCCAGCCCGACCACTGTGCCGGCATGAGTTCAACGGCCCTGCTGCATTCCTGTTCGGCTTTTTCCAGTTCCCGAATGACCGTGTAGACCGCGCACAGAGAGTTGCGGGCGTAGAAACGACTCAGCGTATCCCTGCCGGCCTTATCGGTCTGCTCCACATAACCCAGCGCCAATTGCAGGGCTTCGTCAGTCTTGTCAGCTTCCAGCTTGTTCCGTATCTGGGCCACCTCATCCGGTTCGCCAAACTGTATCGAGGTACGGGGACTGGCAGTACCGGCGGCTCTGAGACGGGTGCCGGTCAGTGGATCCTGTGCGTACACGGCTTGAAGACCAGTCAGCAACAGCAGCGCAAGGGTGTTAACAGTCAGTCGTTTCAGCCTGGACATAAGTTCAGTCTCCCGTTAGTGGTCAGACAGGAATCAAGAATCAGAGTTTCGCCTGGTAATAATACGTCGAGATACCTTTGCCGGTTGATTCGTTACGTCGTTCCTGGGTATTTCTTTACCGAGTACTGTCAGCGCCGTTGCATAAAGCTGAACCCCGTTGCAGTGCTACCCGGAGTCACTCTGGAGCACCACGCCGGCTTTGACCAGTGCCTGCCGCAAGGGTTCCAGTTGCATCGCATAGCGGCCCGCCCGGCCCGAGAAGGCTGCCGACAGCGGTTGCCGAACCTGCACAGAGCTGAACGTGGCGATCGGTCGTTTTGTCTTGTGCGGTTCAAAACAGGCCGCTTGCGGATCGAGACTGCAGAAGGCCAATAGCCGGCTGATTTCAGTTTGCGGGTCATTGACCAGCGCCTTATGATCCACAACGTGAATCGCCGGGCCATATCGTGACTGCCAGAGTTCCATTATGCGTTGATGCACTCCATAGAAGTGCCCGATGTCACTCAGACTGTGTGCGCACGGCCAATTCTTGGAGAACTTGTGCCGATAAATTGAGAGTCCGACATCCATCGGCGCGCGCCGGGTATAAATTATCGGTGACTCCGGGAACAGCAGGCGGATCAGGCCGATGGAACGGAAATTCAGCGGTTGTTTGTCCACCACACTGCTGGCGCCGCCACTCGCTGGCAGAGCGTCCAGGTAGCGTTTGCGCCAGTTGCCAGCTTCCCGGCGCAGCAAATCGAGTGCCGCATCGATACCGCTGTTCCGGGCCCGGCTCATCAGCTTTTCATGAATGTCATAAAGCGTTGGCAACTCACCGGCACCGTAAACCTCGGAATGAGAAGCGAGGATCGATTCCACCAGGGTAGTGCCGGAGCGCGGCATCCCGACTACGAAAATCGGTCGCGGCTCGGTACCAGAGTCAGATTCCGGTTCCAGATCCATAGAAGTGTTGAACATTCCGGCCAGCAATCGTGGTTCGTCTTCAACCTGCTCGGGGCGGTGAACGATTCCCTCCTGCCCGGACAGTTTCTGATCAATCGCATTCGCCTGATCCCAGGCTCTGAACGCCTGGTCAAAGTCACTGCGTCGATCCAGTGCGTCACCCAGGGTGAAGCCGAGCATGACCCGATACTCCGGATGTATGGAAGGGTCGGTGAACAATTGAAGGATGGCGCGGATTTCCTCATCGTCCAGTCTGCCTTCCCGCAGGGTTCCAAGCTCAACATAGGCAGTGGCGAAACCAGGTCGGGCGGCAATGGCACGCCGGTAATACTGTTCGGCTGTCTCCAGTTCACCGGTGAGGTGATGCAGCCTTCCCAGGGTGTAAAACAGATCTGCAGAGTCCGGCGCAAATTTGCCGGCTTCCTCGAGATAGTCCCGGGCCTGCTGATAGCGTTGCGCAGCGATGGCGAGGCGCGCGGCACCGATAAGAAAAGTTGGATTGCCTGGCTGCAAAGCCAGTACCCGGTCATAGGCGGCAATAGCTTCCTGGAAACGGGACTCTTCAAAGTGCGCGCGGGACAGCGCCTGCCAGCCTTCGATGGAATCGGGATGCACCCGGGTCCAGTCTGTGCCGATCCGCAATAACTCAGTCCAGTCTCTGGCATCGGCAGCCAATGCCACCGCTACCTGCCATACCTGATTATTGCCGGCATCGACCTGCTGGGCACGCGCAAGGGCTTTCAATGCCGCACCGGGGTTGCCTGTCTGGGCTTCGGATCTGGCCAGCAGCAGCAGGGCTTGCGGATGGTTCGGATTCTGGTTAAGGAGGGACTTGAAGGCGGCGATGGACTCGGGGAGTCTGCCGGCCTGGTAGAGTGCGGAGCCGAGCATCAGCGCCGTGTCAAGGTCACCCGGATTCCGGGCGACCCTGTTACGGAGCATGTTAATGACTTCCGCTGCCGGTAATGCTTCAGGTCGTTGTTGCATCAGCGACCATTCTACACCGGCAGCGGCAGTCGTCTAGCGGAACGGATTGAAACTGTTCAGATCCGCGAAGTCCGCAGAGATACCCATGTAGAACACCCGACCTCGTGGGCCGACCGGCAGGTTCAGATAGCTGGGATCAGGTTCCTGTTCGGTCAGGTTGTTGACACCGATATAGCCTTCCCAGCCACTGCTGAAGCTATAGCTGGCCTGGATATCATGCACATCCAGAGAGCTGATCTTGATGGGATATGCGATGTCGGGCTGACGGGCAATCTCATCATCCCGGTAGCGTTGCAGCTCACTCTGATAGCGGTATCGATAGGTTACCGACAAGGGGCCGCGCATCCAGGAGGCACTGAGGTTGCCAACCCATTCCGGGGCCTGTTCACCCAGTAAGGTGTCGTCCAGGCCGACTTCCTCGATCTGACCCGGATCGACGGTAGGCTGGGTCTTCAGGGAGTCGAGCCAGGTGCCGTTGAGGGCTAGTGTCAGGGTGCCGAAATCGTTCATGTCCAGAGGGTAGCTGGCGCTGAAGTCGACACCGGAAGTGTACAGGGTACTGACGTTGACTGGGCGTTGCTCCAGGTCGACGATGATACCGATCAGGGAACCGGTAGTCGCCCGACTGAACAGGGAACAGTACTGGTTGTTCAGGCTGGGCTGGTCATAGCAGCGTTCAACGATCTCATCGTCGCTGGGATAAAGCACACCCTGTGACATATCGATTTCCCACCAGTCGATAGCGGTCACCAGACCGGGCGCCCACTGCGGTGTATAAACAAAACCGACAGTCGAGGTGACGCTGGTTTCCTCTTCCAGATTGGGGTTACCACCGCGCAGACCCGGTCGGCCTACCGGTGAAGCAGAGACGAAACCAGTGGGATCGAGACCCAGTGCAGTCAGCTCGGCAGTACAGTTGGCCACGGTATTCGGAGTCTGGAAGCCGAGATTTGCGGCTTCGCAGGGATCGTCCGGTCGGAACGAAGCCTGGTTATCCGGCTCGAACAGTTCCACCAGGTTGGGAGCCCGAACCGATTCGCCGTGCGAGCCCCGGATGATCAGGCTGTCGCTGAGGGTCCAGTTGAGGCCCAGGCTGTAAGCCGTGGTCTGGCCGATGGTGGACCAGTCGGAGTAACGGTAGGCGCCGTCGAGTCTCAGGCCCTGCAGCAAGGGAGCGAGATCCTGAAAAATCGGGGCCGAAACTTCCCCGAATACCTCATTTACATCGTAGGATGACCCGCTGGGACGTACAAAGTCGAATGGCGTCAGCCCGTTGGGGTTACTACGCAGGGAATCCGGTGTATCGGCGACCTGCTCCTTGCGGTATTCATAACCGAGCACGAAATCGATCGGTCCACCGGGAAGCTCAAAGCCGACTCCGGTTGTGTCGCCGGAAACGAAGGCATTGACTACAGTCTGCTTGGCCTGTCCTTCACTCACCAGGGGAACACCGGCATTGGTAATAAACGCCTGGGCTGCACCATTGGGATCGGCCGGATTGATTCTGCCCGGAGTCAGGAAGTACTGCTCACCACTGATAAAGGGGTTGAAAGGTACACAGCCACTGTCCGGTCCCGGTGTGAAGGTCATGTTGGCCGGATCACCCCAGACATCGGGGTTCCAGGGAGAAACCACGGAGTCATTGGGGGGAACCGCGGAGGGATCCAGGTTGGAACGGCAGGTAGCCTGGCCGGTGGCCGGGTCGATTACCGCATCCAACGCGGCAAAGTAACGGTCTTCGAGGCGCTGGTTGTCCAGACGCGCGGTGACGTCGGTTACACCGTGGTTGAAAGAGGCTTCATACCGCAACCAGTCGGTCAGATCACCGCGAACCCCGAACACAAAGCGGGTGGTTTCCCGGGTGTTGTCGTTCAGCGAACGCATCTCCAGGTCGTCACGCGCCAGGTTGATTGACGGGTCCTGAATCCCGGCCAGCACATTATTGAAGGAAGCCGGGATGAACGGGTTGTCCAGACTCAGTTCCAATACCGTGGTATAGGATGAGCTTTGCGGGTTGACAGCATTGGATTGTACAAACTTGAACTCGCCGAAAGCGGTAGCGTAATCATTGATGTCGTAGTGTCCCAGGACGTTGAAGGAATGCACCTCCAGTTCCGGAATCAGCGACGAGGAGAAATAGGCTGTCGGTGTACCATCACCATACAGTTGAGCGAAACCGGAAATCGGGGTGCCGGTGTCGAATGGCGTGCCTGCGGCATTCAAGGCGATCGGTGACGGGTAGGTCAGCTCTTCTCCGGTCGAAGGATCATAGCCCAGGATGTCATAGCGGCCGGACGGTGCCGTGTAGGTGAAGGTCCGCGCACCCGGAGGTGTCAGGATCCGGTCAGGGACGTTGGGATCGTCAGTCTGGCGGTACTCTGCCGGGTTGTTCTGCAGATACTGTCTTTTCTTCAGGGCGTAGTCCCGTTCAAAAATCTCCAGCCTTTCCTGTTTGCGGTATTCATAGCTGGCAGTCACGTTGCCGCGGTCTTCGGCAAAGTTGGTTCCGAAGGTGAAGGAGGCGAAAAAATCCTCGGCATCGCCCTGATCGGACATGCCGCCCTGAGTCCTGATGGCGAGGCCTTCAAAATCGTCTTTAAGGATAAAGTTAACCGCGCCCGATACCGCGTCAGCACCGTAAACCGCGGAGGCACCACCGGTCAGTACATCGACCCGTTCGATCAGGGCAACCGGAATCGTATTGGTATCCACTAGCGGCTCGCCGGTAGCAATTGCGCTGACATGGCGTCGGCCGTTGACCAGAGTCAGGGTTCGATTATTACCGAGATTACGCATGTTGAGAGCATTGACGCCTGCCTGAGCGCCGCCGTCATCCCTTTGGGTCTGAAAGGAGCCGGACGAGCCGACCAGTGCCCCGACTTCACTGACAAAATCTTCGATGTTGACGTTACCGGATTGCTCGATCCGGTCGGCTCCCAGGGACAGAACCGGTGCTGTGTAGTCCCCTTCGAAACGGGTGATACGTGACCCGGTTACGACAACTTCCTCCAGCTGCGGCTCGTCGGCTGACTGGGCATGCACTACAGGTGCCGCCAGGGGGAGCAGGGCGACGGAAATGGCCGCCGACAGCGTATTGATTCGATAACGGTTACTACTTCGATTGATGTGATTGCGCATTGTGTTTCCTCACCTAGACTTCGATCCAAGAATGAAACTAAAAAAATTGTGGTTTCCTTGATTCAATAAAAATAGTCCAACCGGTCTGGTTAACCAGGAAGCCGGCCGTCTTGTCAGGGCTTTGACCCCCCACTTGTTGTTGTGCCTCAGGGGTGAGCATGATCCGTGCCAGAATTCACGCGGCATTTATTCTGCGAATCCTGTGCACTCGCCTGGTCACCTTTACGAGGAGTTTTTGTCTGAAGTAAGTGTTGAGATCTAATCTACTGTTTTTACTGAGAAATATTCGGGGGTCGGGACGAAAATTCGAGGCCACGGCTGGGGTCCTGATTGATCCTGATAATGACCATGCGTTCAATTAAGCAGGTCGAATGATGACATGAATTGCGTGGTATCCCGGACGCCGGCATTACACAGATTTGCTCGCAGATAGTGCGTCCGGCTCGTTTTTTGTGCGTCAGGCGAACTGAGGTTCCGGTAAATTCGGACTGGTTGTGGAATTACGGATCAAAACCGGGCCGCTGTGTCCTTTTGGTGCGGTGTTCCGCCGGTTTTGCCCCTTTTTGATCTTCCTGCAGGTCAAATAGCGCGTAATGCAAGATCCCGTCATCTGCCAATACGGTCAGAAAATCAGCGACATAGATGCAGCTAAACGATCTTGGTGCGTTGTGGCATAGAGATTGCTAAATCCCGACTGCTTGTTTCGTTACCGTAGCGGTTAGCGGGCAGGCACCCATTGAACCTGCCGGAGCACCTGGCCGGCAGTATGAAAAAAGACTCTAACCGGGTACGATGGCCTTTCTGAAGATAAATATAGGTACCGGCGACGCCGGCAGGCCTGATGATCCGGTCAAGCACCGAATGGATTTGTTCCTGGGAGTATTTAATGTTTAAGCATCTGGTATTTATGGTGGCAGTAGCGCTAGCGCCCACTGTCGTGAACGCCCAGCCATGGGATACGGTGGTAGGGGATGCTCTCACCGTCGGCGAAACGGGTCCCCACTGGTTTTCAGTCAGAGGTGGCCAGTCCGCGCATCTGATCGATGGTGACACTGGCAGAGTCGGCGGGATTCTGACTCTTTCCAGGTTTTCGCCAGCCATCCGTCCGCAAATGGATCGCGGTCTTATCTACGCCTACGGGTCTTTCTACTCCCGCAATGTTTACGGCGATCGGCTTGACCTGGTTATCGCCTACGACGCCCAGACCACCCTGCCGGTAACCGAAATCGAGATCCCTACCAAGGCTGCGGGGATCGGCCACAGTGGAATGATTGGTCTGATCATGAACAAGTTCATCGGTGTCTGGAATATTACTCCAGGCATATCAGTGTCTATCGTCAACACCGAAACCAATGAATTTGTCACCGAGATTTCCACGCCCAGCTGCGCCGGAATCTACCCGGTGGAAACCGGCTTCATCATGGCCTGTGCCGATGGCCGGATTCAGTTGATTGAGCTTAACGACGAGGGGCAGGAGATCGGTCGCCGTCGCAGTGAAGCTTTCTTCGACCTGCAGGAAGACCCGGTTTACGACTATGCGGTTGCTTCCGCCGATGGCTGGATCTTCGTCTCCATGGAAGGCCTGGTATATGAGGCTACTGTTGTGGGCGGCGAAGTGCTGGTCAGTGAGCCCTGGTCTATAAATCCCCCGGATTCCGAGAACCCGGATCGCAACGGCATTGTTATCGAGCCTGACGATGGCTGGCGGATAGGTGGAAGACAGCCGTTCGCCTACAATTCGGATATTGGTGTGCTGGTCACGGTCATGCACAAAGGCGGCGGCCAGGAAACTTTCGAAGATCCCGGCACGGAATTGTGGGGCTTCAGCATGGCAACCAAACGCCGTGGTTATCGACTGGAACTGGAAGATCCTATTAGCGGTGTACAGATTACTCAGGACGACGATCCTCTGATGCTGGTGTCAACCGGTGACAACATCGACATTCGCAAGCCCGCCAGCGGGGCGTTGTTGAGGAAGGTGACGGAAGTTTCCGGCCTTATCCAGAATCTGTATTTCGACTAGTCATTCAGGAGCTGTTTGTCATGATTGATCCACTGATTACCCTGGTGATCTCGGTCTCCCTGGCCCTGCTGTTCTTCATGGCGGCCAGGCACAAGATGAGTTCGCCGCGCCATTTCCAGGCCCAGCTGGCAGCTTACGAGCTGTTGCCGGTGCCGGTCCTGCCGCTGGCTTCAAAACTGCTGCCCGCCGCGGAGATGGCTATCGTTTTTCTCATTCTGATTCCCTACACCCGAGCCTTTGCCGCGTTTCTTGCCGTGTTGCTGCTTTCCGCATACGCGCTGGGCATGGCAATCAATCTGCTGCGTGGTCGCAACAACATTGATTGCGGTTGCGGTGGCCAGCCACAGGCACTTTCCTACTGGCTGTTGCTGCGCAATGCGGTACTGGTGGCAGGAGCCTCGATGCTGATGGTTCCCGCCAGCGATCGCACGATGGTTTGGGGAGACACTCTGCTGCTGGTCCTGATGACAGCAGTGCTTGCCATGATCTACCTGTTGGTGGAGCAGCTGGTGAGAAATAATTCCGTTCTTACTAACAGGAGTTCCAGCAATGGATAGTTATATTTTTGAAATTGTAATGCTGCTGTCGGCAGTGGTTCTGATACTGGTTTTTGCGATGTTCGCTCTGGCCCGACAAATTGGTGTGCTGCACACCCGGCTGGCGCCGGCTGGAGCGCTGATGACAACGGCGGGACCCAAGGTGGGACAACCGGCACCCGTACTTTCCGTACCGGACCTCAAGGGGACTCCGGTAACCATCGGTGGCCCCAGTAAACTGCCGCAACTGGTGCTGTTTGTTTCTCCCACCTGCCCGATCTGTAAAGAGCTGGTGCCCACTGCCAAGTCCATGGCCAAGGACGAGAAGCTGTCCCTGGTTTTCGGCAGCGACGGTGGTCAGGTGCAGAAGCACAGCGACTATGTCAGCAAGATGAAGATCGAGAAATACCCATACATCGTTTCCTTGGAACTGGGTATGAAATTCGAAGTGGGCAAGCTGCCTTATGCAGTGCTGATCGACGAACAGGGTGTGCTGCGATCCAAGGGCCTGGTTAACAGCCGTGAGCACCTGGAGAGCCTGGTGGAATCCATGCGCAGTGGATATGAATCCATTCAGGATTACCTTGTTAAGGAAGAACTTATTGGAGAACAGGCATGAACAATAGAGAACAGCTTCTGGATCAGTTACTGAAAGATCTGGATTCGGTCACCACCGGGGCTATCCGATTCCTGGCTGCCCGTACGTCCCGACGCTCTTTCTTCGGCAAACTGGGCATTCTAATGGCCGGGATGGGAACTCTGCCTATGCTTCCGGTGGTTCGCCAGGCCAATGCACAGAGCTCCGACAGCATTCCCGATATGGGTGATCCGGAGTCCTGCGAATACTGGCGTTACTGCGCCTTCAGCGGAACCCTGTGCAGCTGTTGTGGCGGTACCGTAACCCAGTGTCCTCCCGGTGCGGAAACTGCAACGGTAGCCTGGGTCGGCACCTGTCACAATCCGGCTGACGGCCAGGATTACCTGATTTCCTATAATGACTGCTGTGGTAAGAGCAGCTGCGGTCGTTGTGGATGTCACCGTTCGGAAGGTGACCGACCGGTCTACTTCCCGAGCAAGGCCAACAGCATCCTCTGGTGCTTCGGTTCCACCAGCCATGCCTACCACTGCACCCTGGCCCGTATCATGGGTGTACAGAGCAGTAACGTGGCGCAGCCCTGATATGGTCCGGCCGATTCGTTTTGCGGTCGCCATCGCGGCGGTTCTCACAATGGGTGGGACCGCCGTAATGGCACAGACCTATCAACCGGCGTCAAACTATGCGCAGCACTGTGCCGGCTGTCACCTCCCGGACGGTTCCGGGTTTCCGCCGGAAGTCCCGAACCTGCGGGTTGATCTGGGTTATCTCATAGATAGCGCCGAGGGCAGGGACTTTATGTTGCGTGTTCCCGGAGTGACCGGGGTGCCTATCTCCGCCCCGGAAGTGGTCGATCTGATGAATTGGATCATTGCCACGTTTTATCCGGAACGGACCGATTTCGTCCCCTTTACAACGGAGGAAGTGGAGTCAGGCAGGTCCAGGCCACTGTGGGATCCGCTTGGCTATCGCAGTCAGATGTTTCCCGATCTGTACCCGGAGCTTTCCCTTGAGTAAACGTTTTAATCACAGTTCCGGCCGGTGCGGATTCCCGCCTGGCCGGCAACTGGTTACCAAAAAGAGGTAAGTAAAGTGATTCGCACCCCGGTTCTGGTTTCCGGCGCACTGATTGCTCTTTCCCTTGGCAGTGCTGTCAAAGCTGATGACACGGATCCACCTTCGTTTGCCTATCTGCTGCACTGTTCAGGTTGCCACCTGGAAAACGGTGCCGGCGATCCACCGGTAATACCCGATCTGCGCTATGACCTGGTCGGGCTGCTGGAGAGTCCTGCCGGGCGTGATTATATGGTCCGGGTTCCCGGGGTGACCGATGCGCCCATCCCGGCCTGGCAGATGGCTGATCTGATGAACTGGATGGTGAGATACCTTTACCCGGACTACGATACCTTCAAGCCGTTTACCGAACAGGAAATTATTACCGGGCGCAATACCAAGCTATACGATCCCATCAAGTATCGGAATGACCTGGTTGTGGAATCAACGACCGGTTCTGTTTCCGCCGGCGCTCCGTTGACAAAATAGCCTGTCAGCAGGGTCAGTAATTCTTCGAAAGACTCATGACCTGGTCTGGTCTGCGGCGTCCTGCGGCACCAATGGCTGTTGGCGGGCCGTGGTCAGGCAGCCAATCACGATCAGCAGGGTTCCGGCCAGGGTTGTAACCGTGAGCCGGTCGTCAAATACCAGCCAGCCGAACAGGGCAGCCCAGACAAATGCAGTGTATTCGATGGGGAGCAGTATGCTTGCCGTTGCCCGTGCATAACTCCACGCCATCATCTGAAGTGAAACGATACTGAGAATCGCAGCGGCGGCCAGTGCCGGCACGATCCCGGCGGCAGGCAGCACGGCGAAGAACGGGGCCAGGCTGCCGAACACCAGCAACAGGACACAGTTCTGGAAAAAGGCTATCTCGACCGGTCGGGCCACCAGTGCCTGCTGACGTTGCAGGATCAGATTGAACGCATAGAGGACAGCTGATCCCAGAATAGCGGCAATGCCTTTGCCGGCTTCGGCGTCGTACTGACCGCTGAAGCGGCCGGCAACGATAATTGCCGCACCGAACAGTCCTGTCAACGATGCCAGCACGGCGCTCCGGCCGATGGCTTCATGCAACAGAACCCTGGCCAGGTACAGGGCGATCAGAGGGGCAATAAAAGTCAGACTGACGGCTTCGGCAATCGGCAGGTACTTGAGACCCCAGAAGAACAGAAAAGTCATCAATGCCAGGACCAGACCGCGCAATACGTGGAGTCTGATAGCCGCGTTGCCCGGCCAGGCGGGCCGGCTCCTGGCGAACAGGAGGCCTGCTATGATCACGCCGATCGCACTGCGCCAGAACATGGCATTGTAGGCACCCAGTTCCAGGGACACTCCTTTCATTACCACGTCCATCAAAGAGAACAGCGCGATACCTGAACTGGCCATGGTCAGGGCTGCGGATTCGGGTGACAGGGCTTTCAGTGGAAACAGAGGCATGGATGTAAAGACGTTTCCCGGAGTGCAGACACCCGTACGGTAATCGACGAGCGGCAAGCTTATCAGAAAACTTCTCGCCGGGGTTTCGTTATCCGATACCCCTCCGCTGAGGACTCTTTATGCGATGCTCCTCCGCTGAGGGCTCTTTATCCGATGCCCCTCCGCTGAGGGCTCTTTATTCGATACCCCTCCGCTGAGGGCTCTAAAATAAATCTGTCCCTATAAAGGGGGTTGGTTGTGCGTTGCCTGGGCGGCGATGGGTTGAACAGGCAAAAAAAATGCCCCCGGGCAGGGGGCAAAGGGGTTGGCTATTTAAGGTAGGATGGGAAGGCGTTCCGAATGAGTCGGTGCCCGGCGTGAAAATCAGTCAGATAAGGACCGGGGGTCCATAATTTCATCATTTCTTGTTTTCATTCCGAAGGGAGCAATGACCGTGCCAGGATCGGGAAACGCCCGGATTCCAGGGCTTTGGCGGTGTCCGCCAGGCGTGGAATCGATGGCAGTGTCGTGGGTAGACGACACATGCTGACAGTCAAACAGTAAGTGTTTGAAAATAAAGACTTTGCATGTCGGGTTTTCCCGACACCCGGGAAATAAAGGTCTGCTTTCCCCCCCACTATCCGGGGTGAACGCGGGGCAATTGTCTAGTCCGAATCGGCGCTGGAACTGCGGAATTCAGCCGGCTCCAGACCGTGTCGTTTCAGCAGATTATAGAATTCGCTGCGATTGCGGTCGGCCAGTCGCGATGCCAGTGCAATATTGCCGGCCGTCAGATTGAGCAGGCGGACCAGATAATCCCGTTCAAATTGCTGGCGCGACTCGCTGAGGCTCAGCAGTCTTTCCGGTTTGTAGCGCAGGGCACGTTCCACCAGCGCGCGGGGAATGATGGGTGTGGTGGTAAGTACCACGCACTGCTCGACCACGTTGTATAGCTGCCGGACGTTGCCGGGCCAGGTTGCGGTGATCAGCGCTTCCATGGCTTCCGGGGCGAAGCAGATGTCCTGGCGATTGTCCCGTTCGGAAATCTGCTGACAGAAATAGTCCACCAGCAGTGGGATGTCCTCACGCCGGTCGCGCAGAGCCGGTAAATGCAGGGAAATCACATCCAGTCGGTAGTAAAGATCCTCACGAAACTCCTGATTCTTCACTTTCTCGGGCAGATCCTGGTGGGTTGCGGCGACGATTCTGACGTTCACCGGCACTGTTCTGGTAGCCCCCACCGGGCGGACTTCCTTCTGCTCCAGAACTCTCAGCAGCTTGGCCTGGGCGCTCATTGGCATGTCACCAATCTCATCCAGAAAGACCGTGCCTCCGTCAGCGGCCTGGAATATGCCGGGATGGGAGGATTTGGCCCCGGTAAACGATCCGGCGGCGTGCCCGAACAGCTCGGATTCGATCAGACTTTCCGGAATCGCTGCACAGTTCAGCGCCAGGAATGGCTTGCTGGCCCGATTACTGGCCTGATGAACAGCCTTGGCCAGTAATTCCTTACCGGTGCCGGTCTCGCTCTGAATCAGGATGTTAGCGTCGGATACTGCGGCGGCGTGGGTCTGTTGCAACAGGTTTTCCATAGCGCTGCTGCAACTGATGATTTCCTGTCGCCAATCCTCCGTTTGAACCCGGTCGGCATGACCGGGCAAGTGAGTCTGGTTTACCGCCCGCTCCAGATTATGGAGCAGGATTTCGGCATCAAAGGGTTTGACCAGGTAACTGAAAACACCTTTCTGGGTGGCCTGTACGGCGTCCGGAATGGTCCCATTGGCGGTAAGGACTATGACCGGGGTACGGATATTCCGCTGCTGGATTTCCTCGAACAACGCCATGCCGTCCATACCCGGCATTTTCAGATCGGTGACCACCACGTGGGGCTGGAACGAGGCCAGCAGGGACAGGGCCGATTTGGCGTTATCCAGCGCCCGAACTTCGTAATCATTGGCTTTCAGCCGCAGATTAATGAGATGCAGCAGGTCGGTGTCATCATCGACGACCAGTACCCGGGCCTGTTTGTTGCTGCGATTATTCATTGCGACTGCTCGTAATATTCCCGCTGTATGATTTCCTGCTCCAGGTTGGTCAGCGCATCGATCTGTTCTTCAAGCGCCACTATCCGCTGCTGCAGTGACGCAATCTGCACGCGCATGGAGGACAGGGTTGCCTGTTCACCGGCCTGCTCCGAGCGGACAAATTCCAGGCTTCGGCGGGTGTCGATCAGCTGATTCAACAGCTCACCCAGCCTGATATAGCTGGTACAGGTATCGGAGACACACAGCTGTTGCAGGCTTTCCAGGTTGTCGATGGGAGGACCTCCATTGGCACCCCGGTTAAGCGCCATATTGACCATGCCGAGTTTGACACTGCTGACCGGATCGGAATTCAGTCCCGAGAGTCCCGTCAGTCGGGATTTTTCTCCGTTGAGCAGGTCATCGTCCGCCGACAAGACCCATTCATAGTAGGCCAGTGGTGAATCGACAGCCTCCTTCCCGGACCTGAAAGAGCTGGTGAAATCACTGAAATTCACCGGGCTGTTGCAACTGCAGAGTGTCAGAAGCAGCAGCAGGCAGGACAACCTGTGGTTTCGGTATGCCGGGATCATGTCTGGACTCAAACTGGTTCGATGGTTGTTAATGAATCGCCGGTACTTCGACGGGAAATTACCGGTAATTCTATTTGAAAGCAGGCTCCGGGCGAATCGTCGGTAACCACCTCAATGGATCCGTCGTGAGCTGATGCGTATTCCCGGGCAATGGCGAGCCCCAGCCCACTGCCTTTGAAGACATGATCCGGCTGGTGGTGGCCCTGGAAAAAAGCTTCAAAAATCCGTTGCCGATCGGCAGCGGCTATGCCCGGACCCTGGTCCTTGACCCGTATCACCAGATTATCCTGCTCCCGGTGCAGGTCAATGTTCAATTCACCACCCTGAGGCGAAAAGCGGATGGCATTGGCGATGATATTGTCCAGTAGTGCCCTTAATTGTTCCCGGTTGCCGCGAATCCGGCACTTACCCAGGTTAAGACCGACTTTGATCTGTGAAGTTCCGATACTGTAGTCGTGCTCCGCCAGGATATGCCGGATCAGCCTGTCCAGGCGGATATCCTGGGTGTACTCGCTGACATCGGCATAATTGCGTTCGTGCTGTCGCAACAGCTCATCGATCAGGGCGTGCAGCTTCTGCAGACTTTTCGATTGAATTTCAATCAGTTCCCTCTGTTCGCCGCTCAGTTCACCGACCACCCCGTCACCGAGCAGCGAGGCACTCTCCTGGATGGTTGCCAGGGGCGATTTCAATTCATGGGAAACGTGACGCAGGAACAGCGTTCGCTGCTGTTCAAGATGGGAAAGCCGTTCTCTGAGCCAGTTCAGTTGCTGACCGATCGCCACCAGGTCCCGGGGGCCGCCCACTTCGATATCCTGGCCATAGGAGCCGGAGCCCAGTTGATTGATGGCGGTTCTTACCTGCTTCAGCGGCCGCGTAATGAGCAGGACGAAAACCAGGGCCAGACTGATGGCGGCCGCGATCAGAAACAATAACTGGATGGTTATCAGGCGCTTGGATTCCGAGGCCTCGTTTTCAATCGAGTCGATCTGAAGATTCGCCCAGCGGGAAATATTGGCCGAGATCGTGGCGGCTACCTGCAGCACCGCATCAAAGGAATTTTCCAGGTTGTCAAAGTCACCGGTAACCAGGGCAGCGTGGGCATCTGCCTCAACGCGTCTTATCCTGCTCAACTGAGTCAGCAGTTCCGGACTCAGCCGCAACGACTGCAGGGTTTCGGTGGCCTCCAGGAATGAACTGCGACGCTCCTCATAGACGGCGAGGATATTTTTCTCACCGACGATGGCGTATTGACGGGCATTTCGTTCCATCGCGGCACACTGCTCCAACAGCATGCGACCGGCTCCCATGGCGGATATGCTGCGGCTGACCGCGACCTGGCTCTGCTGACTGATCAGGTCAAGTTGCTGGATGGCAATGGTAAGGGCGACCAGCAGCACCCCGCTGACCAGAACGAATCCGGTAACTACCAGCTGCAGTATCGAGCGTGGCTTGATGAAAACCAGTTTGGCCATCAGCGGCTTACCAGGACAGGATGTGAGTGAAACCCGGCGCGCTGGCGCCGGGCGCAGAACCGACTCTGACCCGAATATAGCAGAAACCCGACACTCCGGTTAATTCTGTTGTCCAATCCGGCCACGGGTAGCTGGAAAAGCAGCCGCAAGACTGAGTTATCGGTGTCGGTGTTCCCCAACAGGGTTGCTGTGGCGTTGTCTGGTATGGTGCCAGGTCTTCCGGTAATTGACGGCGACGCTCCGCTGGTGGTCGCCGGTGCAGGAGGGCCGGAATGGCCGGCTGATATCCAATCCGGCCTGCGTGATTGTTGCACAGCCCCCGTAATCCCGGCGTCTTCAGCGTTGTGGTGTTTCTGCTGCCGAGAGACTTCGGTATTTTTCCCGGGCCGATAAAGAACGAAAAGTCAATAAATAGGGGAGTGGCACACCATTTGCAGTAAAGCAGTAAGCCAGTAAAGCAGTAAAGCAGCAAGACAGTAAAGCTGTAGGAGAGTGGCGCGCCACTTGTACACGCCAATTGTAATAGTTGAATAGCGATCAGTTTTCCCTGGCGCCCGGCGGCCGAACGGAATCGCAACACAGGGCCTGGGTAATTCCATAGCGGCCTGTAGAAAACCCTCAGCTGGCACAATGCGGCGTTAAAATTTGGCTCAAAATGCTCATTTACGGCTTGTAAACTGCGCTTTATTACCAGATTTTGTCTTCCGCTTATCTGAGAGTTTTTCAACAGGCTGATAGTTAAATTGAGGTTCCCAGGGGAAGAATCCAGCAACGGAGCATAGTTATGAAAGAAATTTACGGGATGACTTTTCTCGAACTGTTGATTGTAGCCGCCTGTATCAGTCTGTTAATGAGCGTAGTCGTTCCGGCCTACCAGGCCAGCCTGGGCACAGACCGGATTGACAATCTGGCTTTGTCGGCGGATACCAGGGTCAAGGCGATCGAACGGGCCATCGCGCGGCAAGGCGTTGACGAATTTGATCGCCTGAATGGAGGCAGCCTCGGTATTCCCGTCAATTCGCCGGCGACCTCGACACTGCATGGAGCCCAGGTCACCAATGGCGAAATCGTCATGACCTGGAAGAATGACGCCTCTTTCATGCAGGGAGTCACCTACACGCTCCGACCTCAGAAATTGTCAACGCCATTCAAGTGGGAGGTTGGCGGGAGCTGCGTCATACGTGGCTTTTGCTGACTCACCGCCCCCCGTTCTGTGTTGGCGCCAGGGAAGGCACCCGCACAGATTGAAAATCCCTTCTTCACGTTATCTGCCTGAACATAAACCGGCCAGCATCCCTGATTGCCCTTTTCCCTGACCAGTGGACCGCCTGTTAACCGGATGGGACACTCTGCTGTCCTGTTTATCGTTATCCCCCTGGCTGATTTCTTCCTGACTGAACCCGCCTGCCCGAACCACTCCAACCGGCAACGGACCTGATCCTCAGGTCCTGATAAAAAACCAGAGATAACAGCAGGTTGGAATATCTCTGCCTGAATAGCCGACGAACCGAAAAAAGGTTTCGGTAAATCGTTGAAAATTACTCCACAACTGTCGATACAAAGGTGAGAACACCAACAAACGGAAAGCGGAAATCGTCTGACCCGTGTTGCGGGTTCCTGAGCCAGGGAGATCCAGGTCCCTGGGTATTCACTTTCAGGCACCCGGGGGTCTGGTTGTCAGACCCTGCCGCGGCGATTCCCTTTCCGGTCGATTCACAGGGAGTCCATTTCTGATGAAGACAGAAGTACAGCGGTTTTGCGAACTATTTACCCGGGAACTCGATCCATTCGGACAACGCCTGGACCGGGCTGTCGGTGCCCTGACCGGACAACTGGGCAGAATTGAACTTGACTGCCTGAAACAGATCCGCTCAAACCTGCGGGACATCAGGCATCGTTATGTAAGCCTGCAGGAGAAGATCGAGAATCAACAGGCCTATCTGCTGATCTTCGGTCCTCTCAAGAGCGGTAAGTCCACGCTGATGAATGCCATCAGCGGCGCTTATGTCAGTGAAGTTTCCAGCCTGCCTTCCTATCCGTCCCTGGTTTATGTCAAAGACGGCATACAGCCTCGCTTTCAGGCCACTGATTACACTGGCGAAATACGGGAGTTCGAAGACGGAGATCAACTTTGTGAAAGCATCCGCCAGGAACATCGCCGGCTGGCAGAAACGATTGAGAAAGTGGAATCGACGGGGCAGGAATTCGACCCTGCCAGGCATCTGCCCGAGGCCATCAAGCGGGTGAACGTGGAGATTCCTGCCCAGCCCCTGGCGGACTCTGGTACCGTCCTGATCGACACTCCGGGGCTGTATACGCATATGAAATTCGGCTACGACCAGATGACGCGGGAGCTTCGCAATACTGCTGCCTGCGCGATTTTCGTGGTCAAGACCGACAACCTGTTTTTCGAAAAGGTGTTCGAAGAATTCAAGGAACTGCTGAACAGCTACGGCCGTATTTTCCTGATCACCAACATCGACAGCTCGAAACAGGACCTGCAAAAGGACGGGAGCCTAGCCCCCAGCCTGGAAAGCTCCGACCCCGACCAGGTGATCGAGGCGTTCCGTTCACTCAGCATGAATACAACCTTACGGCGGGCCATGGATGACGGCCGTCTGAATATCTATCCAATCGATCTGCTCAAGGCAGCCTCACGCCGTCTCTCTGCTTCAGAGCAGCACCAGGCTGCGGATGATGCCGATGAATACGAGTCCTCCGATGCGGTCTACGATGAGTTCAATGCCGAAACCGGTGACGGCGGATTCAACCACTTTCTGCAGGACCTCACCGACTACCTGAACAGTAACGAGTACATTCAGGATTTCATGGCGGACAGCCTGAAACTGGCCGGTGAACTGGGTCTGGGTACCATCGAGCTGGCGACCAGCGAAGCGGCGGGTCAGTTGCTCGACTCCTGTGTGGAACTGCGTGCCACCATTGAGAAAAAGCAGAAGCAGACCGAAGCCATCGATCGGGTGGAGGAGCTTGACTGGTCCGCCAGCTTTACGCACCTGGATGGTGAAAAGGATCAGTTGCTGGAGTCCCTGAGTCAGGATCATTCACGCCTGGAAGCAGCACTGGAAAAGGCCCTGTCGGAATGGATGGACACCGACGATTCGTGGCTCGACCTGTTGAACTGGCACCTGAAGAACACCCTGGAACAGGAGGTACGCCGGGACGCCGGAGCGATAATCGATCACTTCCGGCCGATGCTGGGAGGCTATTCCGGTGGTGCGAGACTGAACATGTTTCAGATGGGCAGGCTGCATCAGGCCGGCCTGCGAATCGAAGACAGCGTGCCCCAACTGCTGCGTGAACTGGGTGAGGGCGTGGTAGTGCACAGTCCCAGTCTGAACCTGCATCATGACGAGGTTCCGGTCAAGCGTACTCTGCTGGATCTGGTGATGTTCCGCAAGAAGCCGAAAGTCCTGGAGAAGTTCTTCGGGCGCGATGGCGATCTTATTATTCCGGCGAAGAAAAAGCGCAAGCGCCTGGCCGGTGGCGGTGAAGCCTATCTCAAGGAACAGCTGCAGAAAGTGGTCAGGGAACAGTTGCCGACCCTGCAGCGCAACTATATCGATCAGGTTCTGGGTCAGTATCGTTTTCACTTTACCCGTACCATTCAGCAGCGGGCCGCCGAACTGCGGGTCGCAGTCAGGCAGGAAGTCAGCGACTGCCGCGAGCAGTTACGGGCTCGCATGCAGGTGGTCGGAATTCTGGAAGGTGCGAAAGCCTCGGCGCAGAAGTTTACCTCCTCCCTGGGCTGGTTACAGGAAGAATTTGATATCAGGATTCACACTGTGATCAGTTCACTGCAGGGCAGAGGAGGCGAACGCGACAGTACGGAAGATGCCATCAAAAGGACGCTGACTCCGGCGCAGGATGATGTACAGGAACAAGACCTCGAGTCCGTAACCTCCGACCTTAAAATCTATCCGCTGTTGGACAGTCAGGCCGCTGCCAACTGACCGGCGCCGGTAAAGTCGTTGCAGTGACAGGCCCCGCCAGCGGGGCCTGTCCGGTGACACTCAGTTGCCGATTCCGAGAATGTCCTGGCGACTGGATTCATCCACTTTACGAATTACATATTCGAAAAAATGTGCCGCCCGCTCCAGACCGGGTGCGGTCACCGTGGCCAGCACGTCTCCGCTGGTGTGATACAGGGGAGAGGCATAGATCAGTTGCGCCATGGGCACACCGACGTTGCGATAGCCTCCCAGGTCCCCGGGGGCAAAATCATCGAATGCAGTGTTGATATTCTTGCCACTGAGACGGGCGGCGTCCCGGAATATCTGCATCAGTAATGGAGTATGTACGGTAATGCCGACGGCCTGCGGAAATTCCACCCGGTCGGCAATCAGCTCCCGATAGCCTGCTCTACCCGTGGCTGGCCTGGACACCGAAGTCTGCATGTTCATCTGTGCGATATGTTCCAGATTGAGGATGAACAAGGTGCGTTCGATAAGATCCGGGTGTTGCTCAACGAACGCCCGGGCGCCATTGATAGTGTGGTGACCTGAAGCCGCAACAAACACCAGGGTGCGACGAGGCCGAAATTCCGGCTGGGCGAAGTGCCGGGCCAGGGCGACCAGGACAGCCAGGCCGTCGCCATTATCACTGGCCGCTTCGAAATAGCCATCGGCGTGAGCATTGACGACGATGATTTCCCCGGGAACCTTTGATCCCGGAAGAATTGCCACCGCATTGGCAGCGGAACTCTGGATTGATTCCGTCGTCAGTTGAATTGCCATGCTCAGGGGGTCAGCACCGTCCCGGGCAACAGCGTTCAATGCCGCTTCCAGGAATTGTCCATCGGCGCCGCCCAGGAAAAAGCACGGTATCCGCTGCGGCTCCGGTACCGAGCGCACGCAGGCATCGATGGACTGCATATTACCGGGCAATTCCACCACCACCATGATCGCTGCGGGTCGCCTGGCCACCAGTTCATCGAGACTGTTTCGGGAATGGTAGAGCCCGGGGTCC
Organism: Pseudomonadales bacterium; assembly: GCA_024234395.1. Taxonomy (GTDB): domain Bacteria; phylum Pseudomonadota; class Gammaproteobacteria; order Pseudomonadales; family Pseudohongiellaceae; genus NORP240. The sequence goes on along the minus strand of JACKOH010000002.1, from coordinate 334,042 downwards.
GGCTTGTTATGCACCACGGCAATGTGGCCGGCAATCTCCCTGCCGGCGAGATCTGCCGCAGCACCACTTCCGACAAATACAACCGGTGCCTCAAGAGTTCCGGCGACAGTAGGTGAGCCGCGTTGCGGAAAGGCCGATTCCAGCGCGATGTCCGGCCCTGGTCCCCGCAGGCGGACTGACCAGTCCAGGGGGATCCAGAGAGGCTGGGAGTCATCGACAGGGTCGACAGAAACCTGCTCGATCCCGGCATCCGAAAATTCATCCGCCGCCCACTGGATAACCTCAAGGAATCCGGGATATCCGGCAATCCTTCCCCACATGCGATCGCCGGCCTGATAGCTCTGTCTCGAGAAACCAACTATTCGTTCCAGTATGGTGTGTATCTGTTCGCCCTGAAGTTTCTCGCGACGTGGCATGGCCGGATCGAAGTTGATTGGCTGTGGACCGACATCGTCGCCGATAATCAGAGTGGGTTGATGGGGATCACTCAGACCGTAGGGGAGTGGCAGGCCAAACCATTGCGCGTCCTGGGCCTGGCCTGGCAGCCAGAACAACATTAACACACAGCAGACGGCAAGCTGTCTTAAGGAAGTGGTCATTTTTCTTCTCTTTGCAAGGCTGATGGTGAGCAGTGAGTATAAAGGGTTTGCCCGACCGTTAAAAAGTTGTTCCGCCAATCGTTTGGTGCATAATTGAACATAGTCTATTGCCGGTTCCGTTCAATCACAGACCATTGAGCCGTTACTCGGGGCGGTGAGTTTCGTGGAGCTGGATGCCTGGAGGAACTTGACACAAACCATGAAAATTACCCTGCTTGCCAATCGGGACGTGGCCAGTTGCCTGGCGGTCAATTACCTGCTCAGGGACCTGCAGGAACATCGGTTGACACTGTTTCTCTCCTCACGGGTCGGCAGCAAGCCGCTTGCCGAACCGTTGCAGCACCTGAAGTTTGTCGAGCAGGATCTGTTCAATCAACTGTTGTTTCCATTGCTGGCATCGACCGTGAGAACCCGGCCGGCGGATAAGGCGGATAAGGCATATAAAGCGTATAAAAAGGAACGGCTGTTGGGATTCGATGAGCTGGCGGAGCATCTGGACGGTGGCGTCTCAGAATTGAATTCTATTAACGATCCGGCCGGATTGGAGATTTTTGCGGCGTCGGAGCCGGAGCTGGTGTTGTCGGTACGCTACGGGGTCATACTGCGGGAGGCGGCGCTGGCTATCCCTGCGCATGGGGTGCTTAACCTGCATTCCGGAAAGTTACCCGATTACAAGGGTGTGATGGCCACTTTCTGGGCGTTGATGAATAATGAAAAAAGCATAGGGGCCACGTTGCATGCTATTGAAGACAGTTCGATCGATACCGGCCCGATCGTAGCGATCACAGCACTGGACGTCGACCGGAACCGATCCTATCTGTGGCACGTACTCGAGCTTTATTGGGACGGTTGCCGGCAGATGGCAGCCGCCGTACAAGAGCTTGCCGGGCAGGGAATGCTGCAGACCAGCCGACAGGCGGCAGGCGGCAACTACTACAGTTTTCCCTCGGCCAGTGACCTGAACAGGTTCACTGCAATGGGCTGGCGGTTGTTCGATCCGGACGATGTAACCAGTCTTGCCAGGCGCTTTCTGCCGCAGTAAGACGTCTCACCCAGGGTCCCTGCCGGGGCCGGGCGGCCCAGCATCGCGCGCCAGGCATGTAAATAATTGTTACAATCACGACGCGACTTGCGTGATTCCTTCTGATTTAAATCAATAAACCCGGTTTACAGCTGAATACACTGCAGTGGTGAAAGGTACCCCCAGTACCTGAGAAAGCCTGCCGGGTAGTCAAGCGGCTGCGCAAGTTGAACTGACCAGGAGAGAATCATGAATAAAAGAAAGCTAGCAGGGCTTATCTCGGCATTGGCTTTTACTCCCGCACTAGCCGGAGCTCAGACCGCTGCCGATCATCCGACCTATGCGAAAGAAGTTTCCCGGATCATCCAGGACAACTGCCAGATCTGTCACCAACCGGGTCAGATTGGCCCCATGTCCTTTACCAGTTATGAAGAAGTGCGACCCTGGGCGCCGCTGATTCGCATGAAGGTAATGGAGCGTGAAATGCCCCCATACCAGTACGATGCGGATATCGGGGTTCAGCATCTCAAGAACGACTGGCGGCTGAGCGCCGAAGATATCGGTACTATTGTGGCCTGGGTGGATGCCGGTGCGCCGATGGGCAATCCGGAAGAGCTGCCACCGCCCAAAGATTTCCCGGCCGTCGGTGAATGGCGTCTGGCTGCTGAACTGGGCCCGCCCGATCATACGATTCAGTCGACTCCGTGGAACGTTCCGGCCAACGGCCAGGACCTGTGGTGGGAACCGGAAGTCGATTCCGGTATTGCCGAGAACCGTTGCATCAAAGCTGTGGAAACTCTGCCCTCCAAGGCAGCCCATGGCTCGACTCACCATGCCAACTCACATTTCATTACCCAGGATGAGAACGGCGAATGGGTAACCTACGGCCGGCTGTCCGAGTTCGCCTTCGGTAAACTGGGCGAGAAAGTCCCCAAAGGTGCCTGTCGGACTGCGCCTGCCAATTCCAAGGTGGGCTGGAGTATTCACTACTACCCCGATGGCAAGGCCGTGCCCAACGACCAGGTGACGGTAGGTATCTGGTATCAGGATGAGGATTTCGATGAAGAGTCGGCCTATCCTCAGGATCTGCGCGCCTACAACCTGAGTGGCGGTGGCGATTTCCTGATTCCGCCCCATGGCAAACTGATGACCCAGGGCTTCCACTCCTTCGACCATCCGGTCCGTCTGGACAGCTGGCAGCCTCACCTGCACCTGCGTGGTGTGGCCATGTCCATGGAAGTGTTCTACCCGGAAACCGGCCGCCGTGAAGTGCTGAGTCAGGCCTCCAACTGGAATGCCGGCTGGAACCACAGCCATACCTACGAGGACGGATACCAGCCGCTGTTGCCGGCCGGAGCCACCATCATCCTGACTGCCTGGTATGACAATACCGCCGACAATCCCCGTAACCCGGATCCGGATCAGTGGGTTGGCGCAGGCCAGCGGACCACCGATGAAATGTCCCATGCCTGGATTGCCGTCACCCATCTGGACGAGGCTGGATATCAGAAAGAACTTGAGGAGCGCGACGCCCGTGAGCAGCGCGCCATGGCTGCCCGATAGGCGCCCAACTTCATCAGGAGACTATGCAATGAAAAATACCAATAAGTTTGTCACCGGAGCGCTGGCCGCAGCGCTCACTGGTCTGATAGCCGCGCCGCTGTATGCACAGCTGCCGGCCCACCTGCGGGACTACCCGCTGACCCAGCGCAAGGCCGAAGGCCAGGCCATCGCACCGATGTTCAACGGCTGGATTGCCCATGAAGATGGTTCGGTACAGATGATCTTCGGCTTCGCCAACCTGAACCGCGACGAGATCGTCGACATTCCGCTCGGCCCGAACAACCATATCGAGCCGGCCCAGTTCGACGGGGTCCAGCCCACTCACTTCCCCACTTACACCCGTCCCGGTTTCGTCGGAGTTCAGGAACGCGGAGTGTTCGCGGTGACGGTACCGCCCGAAATGGCCGGTACCGAGGTGGTGTGGACGCTTACTCATGCCGGCCATACCTACTCGATACCTGGCAGGGCTACGTCCGCCGCCTACGAGATGAGCTCGGATCCGGCCGCCTGGGGTTCATTCAACCCGGCGATCCGCTTCAATCAGGCCGGACCCGAGTCCACCGACCGGGAAGGTATCTATGCCTCACGGATCAACGCCAAAGTGGGACAACCGGTAACCCTGACTGCGTACATCCAGGACCGGGGCGACCGTGACGGCTATGATCTGGAGCGGACGATATTCCCGCTGGGCACCGAGTGGATTCTGCACCAGGGACCGGCCGAACCGCATTTCGACCAGGCGGCAATCAGCGGCCGTGAACGCGACAAGCAGGATGCCGGTGAAAGCGGCCAGCGCAGCACCAACGGGTGGGAGGAAGTCACCACCCAGGCGACCTTCCCGGAACCGGGCGACTACGTGGTCCGTCTGCAGGTGGACAACTTCACTGCTCCGGACAGCCAGTTCGACAACCAGTGCTGCTGGTCGAACGCCTACGTCCCGGTCACCGTAACGGAGTAGCAACCCCCTAAATAGGGACAGATTTATTTTCTCATTTTCTCCTAAAATAGATCTGTCCCTATAAACAGAACGAAACCCCGGTCCGCGACGCGGCCCGGGGTTTTTATTTGTCACACAATTTGTAACACCTTGGCAGAGGGAAAATTGACCTAGATCAGAAACTGGCGGCGCTGGCAGCTCACAATAATCATCAGGACGTTGTCGCAACGCCATTTGTGAATGTTTGTTAACGGACAGTCAGGGAAATCACCCGCAAGGCTGTTCTGAAGGAGAGGAGTATGAATACGACGAAAGTAATCGGGCTGTTTTCCGCATTGGCTCTGGCACCTGCCCTGGCCGGTGCTGCCGAACACCCGACTTATGCCAAGGAAGTGTCCAGGATCATCCAGGACAACTGCCAGATCTGTCACCAGCCTGGCCAGATTGGCCCCATGTCTTTTACCAGTTACGAAGAAGTCCGTCCCTGGGCGCCGCTGATTCGTATGAAGGTTGCCGAGCGCGAAATGCCTCCATATCAGTATGATGCGGATATTGGGGTTCAGCACCTCAAAAACGACTGGCGACTGAAGCAGGAAGATATCGATACACTGCTGGCCTGGGTTGACGCCGGTGCGCCATTAGGCAATCCGGAAGAGCTGCCGCCGCCAAAGGAATTTCCGCCGGTTGGTGAGTGGCGTCTGGCCGCTGAACTCGGCCCACCCGACCATATCATCAAGTCGACAGCCTGGGATGTCCCGGCCAAAGGTCAGGATCTGTGGTGGGAACCGGAAGTACCCTCGGGAATCACTGAAGCCCGTTGTATCAAGGCGGTGGAAACCCTGCCCTCCAAGGCAGCTCATGGCTCGACACACCATGCCAACTCGCACTTCCTGACTCAGGACGAAAACGGCAACTGGGTCCCCTCGGGACGGCTGTCGGAATACGCGTATGGCAAGCTTGGCGAAAAAGTGCCGGAAGGTGCCTGTCGAACTGCGCCGGCCAACTCAATGGTTGGTTGGAGTATCCACTACTACCCTGATGGCAAAGCCGTGGCTGACGATCAGGTTACCGTGGGGATCTGGTACCAGGACGAGGACTTCAAAAAAGAGGAAGCTTATCCCCAGGACCTGACGCTTTATATGCTGCAAGGCGGTGACGACTACCTGATTCCGCCCCATGGCAAGCTGATGACCCAGGGCTTCCATTCCTTCGACCATCCGGTCCGCCTGGACAGCTGGCAGCCTCACCTGCACCTGCGTGGTGTGGCCATGTCCATGGAAGTGTTCTACCCGGAAACCGGCCGTCGTGAAGTGCTGAGTCAGGCCTCCAACTGGAACGCCGGCTGGAACCACAGCCATACCTACGAGGACGGTTATCAGCCGCTGTTGCCGGCCGGAGCGACCATCATCCTGACCGCCTGGTATGACAATACTGCCGACAATCCCCGTAACCCGGACCCCGATCAGTGGGTCGGTGCTGGCCAGCGGACTACCGATGAAATGTCCCATGCCTGGATTGCCGTCACTCACCTGGACGAGGACGGTTACGAAAAAATGCTGGCTGACCGCGAGCAGCGTGACCAGCGTTCCATGGCCACTCGCTAAGTCAGGAGAACAGGCATGAACAAGACTCGAAAATTGGCAACCGGAGCGCTGGCAGCAGCGCTCTCGGGCCTGGTCGCCGCGCCGCTGTATGCGCAACTGCCGGCCCACCTGCGGGACTACCCGCTGACCCAGCGCAAGGCCGAAGGCCAGGCCATCGCACCGATGTTCAACGGCTGGATTGCCCACGAGGATGGCTCGGTACAGATGATCTTCGGCTTCGCCAACCTGAACCGCGACGAGATCGTCGACATTCCGCTTGGCCCGAACAACCATATCGAGCCGGCCCAGTTCGACGGGGTCCAGCCCACTCACTTCCCCACTTACACCCGTCCCGGCTTCGTCGGAATTCAGGAACGCGGAGTGTTTGCGGTGACGGTACCGCCTGAAATGGCCGGCACCGAGGTGGTGTGGACTTTAACCCACGCGGGTCATACCTACTCGATTCCCGGTCGCGCCACATCCAGCGCTTACGAGATGAGCTCGGATCCGGCTGCCTGGGGTTCATTCAACCCGGCGATCCGCTTCAATCAGGCCGGACCGGAGTCCACCGACCGGGAAGGTATCTATGCCTCACGAATCAACGCCAAAGTGGGACAACCGGTAACCCTGACCGCTTACATCCAGGATCGGGGCGACCGTGACGGCTATGATCTGGAGCGGACGATATTCCCGCTGGGCACCGAGTGGATTCTCCACCAGGGCCCCGCTGAGCCGCATTTCGACCAGGCGGCAATCAGCGGCCGTGAGCGGGACAAGCAGGATGCCGGTGAAAGCGGCCAGCGCAGCACCAACGGCTGGGAGGAAGTCACCACCCAGGCGACCTTCCCGGAACCGGGCGATTATGTAGTCCGTCTGCAGGTGGACAACTTCACCGCCCCGGACAGCCAGTTCGACAACCAGTGCTGCTGGTCGAATGCCTACGTCCCGGTCACCGTAACCGAGTAGCAACCCCCTATAAATGACAATAGCCCCGGACCGCAGATCGGCCCCGGGGCTTTTTTATTCTCATGGTAGATTGGTGAGAAGCACCGACTTTCAAAGCAATGGGAATTTCCTGCCTTTCGCTAAGGCGGTCGGACGGCAGGCGTCTGCTACCCACTAGAATTCCAGTTCCAGTCCTTCGTAAGCGAGGATCACGTTGGCTTTATCCTGGGTTCTGGGATGTCGCGCCACCGCCTCGTCAAATACCTGCTTCAGGTCCAGATCGCTGCGCGTGGGTTCGTGATGAGTGCAGATCAGGGTTCCTGCACCTACCCGATCGGCCATGGCAATGGAATGGTCAAACGAACCATGCCCCCATCCGATCTTAGTCTGGAATTCCTCACGGGTGTATGAACAATCAGCGATCAGAACGTCGACATTCTTCATTGCAGCATCCACCTGTTGCTGTCGTTCGTCGACTACCCGCTGATAGTCGCGGTATTCATCGTCGTCGGGTTCATAAATGTTCGAATAGGGTTCATGATCGCCGGTAAAAAAGACTGATTTACCGTTACAGTCAATCCTATAACCCATGTTGACAACCGGGTGATTCAGAATGGTTCCCGTGACCGTGGCATCGCCGACTTTGACAGGCGCTCCGGTCTTGACAGTATGGTAGTTCAGCGCCGCTCGCAGCTCCGCTTCCCGGACCGGGAAATAGCTGTACTGCATCTGTGTTTCCATCGCCTGCTCGATACCCTGGCCACTGACCACATCCTGGGCGCCATGGATGGATAGATGATTGCCGGGGATAAAAAGAGGCGTGAAAAATGGTAAGCCTTGAATATGATCCCAGTGAGTGTGCGTAATAAACAGGCTGGCTTTGATAGGAAGGGACGGCAACAGTGATTGTGCCAGGGGAAAAATACCGGTGCCGGCGTCCAGGATGATCAACTGCCCGGAGTCGGTACGGACTTCGATACAGGTGGTATTGCCACCGAATTCCTGTGTGTGCCGGCCAGGAGCGGGAATGGACCCGCGCACTCCCCACATACGTACTTTCATGTTGCCGCCTCAGCTGGAACCGATACTGGCAAACAGGTTTGCTTCGTCACTGATACGTTGTATGTCGCCGAGTCCCTTGATTACCTCATCAAAGCTGGTTCCAAACCGGGTTGTCGCCAGTTGCTCACCTTCCCGGAACGGGTTCCTCCCATCGCCAAGCTTTCTGTAGCGACTGATCTGATTGGCCACTTTTACACAGTCCAGTAGCAGGGATGCTTCAGCATCAGGATTGTGGTGGTCTGCAATACAGTCGGACAGATCATAAGGGAATTGCCAACGCCGGGTGAGCATGGCACCAACCAGGGCATGGTCGACACCCAGCACTTCCCGCTCCGCCACATCGAGCGGAATCCCCCGTTGCTCCGTCAGACTGAGTATTTTTTCATAGTCGGAAGACATGAACTGTGCAAGCACGACTTTGCCGAAGTCATGCAGAAGTCCGGCGATGTACGCGTCGCCAGGTTCCAGGTCTCCCTCGGCCAGCATACACAGCTGGCGGGACAGGCCGGCAGTATTGAGAGAGTGGATCAGGTAACGTTGAATATCGAAGTTCCTGGGGCTCCGCTTCGGGAGTACCCCGACTGCAGCGATTGCCAGTGCCAGGTTTTTTATCGTATTGATCCCCAGGTAAACCACTGACTGGCTGACTGAATTAATCCTGTTGGGAAGGCTGTAATAGGCCGAGTTGATTACCCGCAGGATTTTCATGGTCATGACCGGGTCCTGCTGAATCACCGAAACCAGCTCTTTCGGAGGACAGTTGATGTCGTTGCTGAGTTCCAGGATTTTTTGAACGCTGCTGGGAAAGGCGGGCATGCGCTCGACTGCATTCAGCAGCCTGTTCTCGATCTCGCCCGTGTTGAGTTCAGCTTGTTCCATAATTTTTTTGGCTTACCTCGGTTCGATACGATTGGGCGTCGGAAAACAGCCCGGGTGTCTCTGATTTTTACGACGTTCCGGGTTCGGCACTTGAGCCAATTTGCCGGTATCGGGGAGTTTTGTGAACGGAATATCCTGGCGTATCCGGAAAAGACCGGGAATTCTCTGCCTTCGAGTGGGTTTGGCCAGGCGGGGACGCCGCCGACAGGCTGGGAATGGCCTTACCGGAACAGTCCGAACGCCGGTGTCGGATTAGCAATTCCACACAATTTGTAACACTTTCCCGCTCCGAAAATTGACCTAAATCAGAAAAATCTATCCCCGTAAGCTCAGAATGGCTATCAGGGCATTCTCGCAGTGGCAGGTGCACGTCCTGTAGCCGGCGCCCTGGGAAGCAACTGAAGGCAGACATTTCCCACACTGCGCAGAAATGCACAACTGAAACGTAAGTCGAAATTAGAAAATAGCTGCTTGAAAAGTGGCAGAGCGGCGTTGCCGTTAGTTCAAACAGGAGTGGAATATGAAGAACACCAGATTGATAGGCTTGGTCTCGGCGCTGGCTTTTACGCCTGCACTCGCCGGAGCTCAAACAGCCGCTGAACACCCGACCTACGCGGGCGAAGTGTCCAGGATCATCCAGGACAACTGCCAGATCTGTCACCAGCCTGGCCAGATTGGCCCCATGTCTTTTACCAGCTACGAAGAAGTGCGCCCGTGGGCACCGCTCATCAGGATGAAGGTCATGGAGCGGGAAATGCCCCCCTATCAGTACGATGCGGATGTCGGCGTTCAGCACCTCAAGAACGACTGGCGGCTGAGTGGCGATGACATCGATACCATTGTTGCCTGGGTGGACGCCGGTGCCCCCATGGGTAATCCTGAAGAACTGCCGCCGCCGAAAGAATTTCCGCCGATCGGAGAATGGCGTCTGGCTGCTGAATTGGGCCCACCGGATCACACTATCAAATCCACCCCCTGGGACGTCCCGGCCAATGGTCAGGACCTGTGGTGGGAACCGGAAGTCGATTCCGGTATCACCGAAGCCCGTTGTATCAAGGCGGTCGAAACAGTACCTTCACGGGAAGCACACGGTTCAACTCACCATGCCAACTCACACTTCCTGGTTCAGGACGAAAATGGTGAGTGGGTAAGAGGCGACCGCCTCTCCGAGTTTGCGTTCGGCAAACTGGGCGAGAAAGTACCCGAAGGGGCCTGCCGCAAGGTTCCCGCCAACTCCAAAGTTGGTTGGAGCATCCACTACTATCCTGACGGCAAGGCCGTGCCCAACGACCAGGTAACCGTGGGTATCTGGTACCAGGATGAAGACTTCGATGAAGCCAAGACCTATCCGCAGGATCTGCGTTCGTATCGGTTGGAGTCCGGTGACGATTACCTGATTCCGCCCCATGGCAAGCTGATGACCCAGGGCTTCCATTCCTTTGACCACCCGGTTCGTATCGACAGCTGGCAGCCTCACCTGCACCTGCGTGGTGTGGCCATGTCCATGGAAGTGTTCTACCCGGAAACCGGCCGTCGTGAAGTGCTGAGTCAGGCCTCCAACTGGAACGCCGGCTGGAACCACAGCCATACCTACGAGGACGGTTATCAGCCGCTGTTGCCGGCCGGAGCGACCATCATCCTGACCGCCTGGTATGACAATACTGCCGACAATCCCCGTAACCCGGACCCCGATCAGTGGGTCGGTGCTGGCCAGCGGACTACCGATGAAATGTCCCATGCCTGGATTGCCGTCACTCACCTGGACGAGGACGGTTACGAAAAAATGCTGGCTGACCGCGAGCAGCGTGACCAGCGTTCCATGGCCACTCGCTAAGTCAGGAGAACAGGCATGAACAAGACTCGAAAATTGGCAACCGGAGCGCTGGCAGCAGCGCTCTCGGGCCTGGTCGCCGCGCCGCTGTATGCGCAACTGCCGGCCCACCTGCGGGACTACCCGCTGACCCAGCGCAAGGCCGAAGGCCAGGCCATCGCACCGATGTTCAACGGCTGGATTGCCCACGAGGATGGCTCGGTACAGATGATCTTCGGCTTCGCCAACCTGAACCGCGACGAGATCGTCGACATTCCGCTTGGCCCGAACAACCATATCGAGCCGGCCCAGTTCGACGGGGTCCAGCCCACTCACTTCCCCACTTACACCCGTCCCGGCTTCGTCGGAATTCAGGAACGCGGAGTGTTTGCGGTGACGGTACCGCCTGAAATGGCCGGCACCGAGGTGGTGTGGACTTTAACCCACGCGGGTCATACCTACTCGATTCCCGGTCGCGCCACATCCAGCGCTTACGAGATGAGCTCGGATCCGGCTGCCTGGGGTTCATTCAACCCGGCGATCCGCTTCAATCAGGCCGGACCGGAGTCCACCGACCGGGAAGGTATCTATGCCTCACGAATCAACGCCAAAGTGGGACAACCGGTAACCCTGACCGCTTACATCCAGGATCGGGGCGACCGTGACGGCTATGATCTGGAGCGGACGATATTCCCGCTGGGCACCGAGTGGATTCTCCACCAGGGCCCCGCTGAGCCGCATTTCGACCAGGCGGCAATCAGCGGCCGTGAGCGGGACAAGCAGGATGCCGGTGAAAGCGGCCAGCGCAGCACCAACGGCTGGGAGGAAGTCACCACCCAGGCGACCTTCCCGGAACCGGGCGATTATGTAGTCCGTCTGCAGGTGGACAACTTCACCGCCCCGGACAGCCAGTTCGACAACCAGTGCTGCTGGTCGAATGCCTACGTCCCGGTCACCGTAACCGAGTAGCAACCCCCTAAATAGGGACAGATTTATTTTCGGAGAAAATAAATCTGTCCCTATAAAAACAAAAACGCCCCGGGCCGTCGTCGGTCCGGGGCGTTTTAGTTTGAGGAACATGCACAAATACAAACACTGGCTCTGTAAAGGCAATGAAAATGGCGGCCTGTATTTCTTCGGGATTTGTCTTCTGGCCATTATTGGGCGTCGATGGACAGCTAATGTTGCGCCCGCACTCCGGGGCTGAACAAATCGCGGTCTTCCGATCAATGGCCAGGCACTTCCACGTAGGTATTAAGCAGATCCTGAATTACTGATGGCGCGAAAGTACGGCGGATGGTAATTGCATAAAAGTCGCCGTGCACGTTGGGTAAGGTCATGTATTCCCTGAGCGTACCCTGTTCAATCTCGTCTCTAACCACCACCGCGGGGAGCACCGCCAGGGCACCGCTGTTGCGGGCCAGGAGCCGCAGCATGGCCATGTCGTTGGCTTCAGCCTTGATGTCAGGGATCAATTGCGATCTGGCACAAACACCTTCGAAAGCCCGGCGAATCTCGTGATCACGAGTGGGAACCACCCAGCGCATGCGCTGGTAACCGTCAGGAAATTTTTTTCCAAGAGGCAGATCCGGTGGCCCGATAATGGACACGGGATGTCTAGCCAGCAATTGGCTTTGCCAGATCTGTGTATCGCTGCCGCGCACATCGGAATCGGTCAGTGCGACATCGAGTCGGTGCTTGGCGAGTCCATCCAGAAGTCCATCCTGGCTGTCTGCATGCAGGCTTAACTGAATACCAGGGCGGGCCCGTAACGGCGTGATGAGCGCATCAATAAAATTCCGTGACAGCGTGGTGAGCATGCCGATGCGGAGTAACTGAGTTTCCGGTTCCACTCCCCTCCTGAACAACGACTCGAGTTCTTCCCCCTTGGTAAAGATGTCATTGGCATAAGTCAGAACGCGGCGTCCGGCGTCGGTCAACGATAGCCTACGCCCCTGACGATCGAACAGAGGGGCTCCAAAGGAATCCTCCAGCTGCTGAATCTGCGATGACAGTGCCGATTGCGATACCGGTATCGACCGGGCCACGCGAGTCAGATTGCCTTCCGATGCCACGCGCCAGAAGTAGTAAAGGTGATGATAGTTCAGCCTGGACATATTACCGATTTATCCAACCTTAGTTCTTAAAAATAGAACAATAACTACAATAATATCTATTTTACTAATAATCAACCGACCCAGATAATGCGCGCCGAACTCACCACTCGGTACTGGTTATGAATTTCCAACAATTACTTTCAGGATTACCTCTTCTATTACCCCTGCTTTACCTGATAGCTGCTTTCTGCAACCGTCGCGTGGCACGCTGGCAGCTTGGCTTTCTGCTGAGTCTGGGGGGGTTCTTCACTGCCTTGATTGCCGCATTTGCCGGCCCCGGGATAGTGGTCGATAGACTGCCGGCTACGCTGGTCAGTCCGGTCCCGGTCAGCTATCTGCTGGCGCTGCTGGTCGGATTTCTTGGCCTTATCGTAGGTCGCTTTTCCAGAAACTACCTGGCAGGCGATGCTCACGAAGCACGCTTCGCCACCCTGCTATATGCGACACTGGCTGCGGTTGCTCTGGTCGTGACTACTGATCATCTGCTGGTTCTGCTGGGTGCCTGGATGGGGGTCAGTATTGCACTGAATGAACTGCTGCTATTTTACCCAGAGCGGCCTCGCGCGATTGTCGCAGCGCACAAAAAATTTCTGTTTGCCCGGACCGCGGAACTGACATTGCTGGCTGCGTCATTGCTGTTGCACGCTCAGCACGGCACCTGGCAGATCAGCACAATTGTCAATGCCTATCCGGCCCAGCTCAGTGGCCGCGAACAGCTCGCCGCCATCCTGCTGGCAGTTACCGCACTGATCAAGTGTGCACAACTGCCTGCACATGGCTGGCTTATCCAGGTGGTCGAGGCACCGACTCCGGTGTCTGCTCTCTTGCACGCCGGAATCATCAATCTGGGTGGTTATCTGCTGATTCTATTCGCCCCGTTATTGAGTTCTTCGTCGCCGGCCGAATGGCTGTTACTGGTCGTGGCCGGACTGACCACGGTATTGGCCAGTCTGATTATGCTGACCCGCGTAACCATCAAGGTGAAGCTGGCCTGGTCCACAACGGCACAGATGGGACTTATGCTGGTGGAATGTGCGCTGGGGCTATACGAACTGGCGTTACTGCATCTGCTAGCACACTCCTGTTACAAGGCCTATCTGTTCCTGCGCTCGGGAACTGCGGTGCACAGTCATCTCGACAGACGCCTGACTTCGGGCACCGGCATCAGCACTCAAAAATGGCTGTTGTGCGGCTCTGTCGCAACAGCCGTCAGCCTCCTCGCCTGGCAGGCGCTTTTTCCAGACAGCCCGCTCAGCCCCTGGATACTGATGGCTGCCATGCTGACCCTGTTACTGGGTTCGACCTCCACCTGGAACTCCGGTACAACGCTGTTCAGCCTGACCGGCCTCGGGCTTCTCCTGCTGTCGAGTTACCTGGTGCAGAAATCCCTGTTGCTAAAGTTGGTCGGTGACAGCGGAGTGGCGGCGGCCGGCTGGCAGGCAGACCTCTGGGTAATTTCATTGATCATGGTTATGTGTCTGGTTTTCGCAATACTCCGCATGCGGCCGGCCTCCGCCCTGTCTAAACACCTTCGTATCTGGCTCTTTGCCGGACTTTACCTGGATGAGTGGGTTACCCGAACCACTTTACGGTTGTGGCCGGTACAGATGCCGTTGCAGAACGAAAGAATGATACCCGGAACACAATTTGTGGAGGCCGACTGAATGACTACCGTAGAGATGACCACGGATATGCTGTCACAGCAGGAAGATCTTATGTCCTGTTTCGAGTCCGCCTGTGACCTTATCGCACCTACCTGGCCCCTGGACCAGTTGATCGCCGTGAATCCATTATGGGAGATGCGGCACTTCGATATACAGGACGTGGTAGCCCGTATGGCGGCACTGGACGGTGCCAACGGAGTAATGCCGCCGGAGTTTTATCGAGCCATGAAAAACCTGGTTATCGAAGATCGACATATTAATGCGGCCGCCCGGCAGCTGGGACTGCGAAGGGACAGTGATGGTCGGTATGCCACCGTTGAGAAAGGAGACCATGAGCGGCACTGGCTAAGCGTCAGTGGATTTCTGGATGCCGACCGAGATGCGCATTCGATGGCCTGGCGTGACGAAATCGTTCAGCAGATAAGTCAGTTCTGTGCATCAAGCTTTCAACAAGGGGGAAGCTGCGCGAATGATGCTGAACAGGGAACGCTGTATAGCCAGTGGCTGGAATCGACCCGGCACGACCTGGGTATTTCGATCATCATGGGAGAGCCGGGGCTCCGAGCGCAGTTTCGGGCATTACCGGATTGCTGCGAATCGCTGTTAAGGGAGGCAGGCTCCGAACTCTGCTTAACGGAGTCTTCCGCCGAACTGTACGCCCATTCCTTGCTTCTTGACATTAAGGGATGGGCTTCCTGGGTCGCCTATCTGCGCTGGCAGGCACGCTTGAATGGCGGCAGCTGCAATCTGATGATGGATCTGCTGGCGATACGGATGGCCTGGGATCTGGCAGTCTGGCGTAACACCAGGCAGCGTGGCGGGGTTGCTTTCATCAAACTGCAATCATTGTGGCAACGCCAACTGGCCTGCCCGGATGCACTTTTACAGACGCACCGGAACCAACTGCAAGGGGCATGGCTTTGGCAGTGCGCCGCGGAACGGGCGTTTCAGGAACAGCTACTTCACCGTATATTTTCAAATCCGCCTGCTGCCGAATCAGGAACACCGCCTGCACTGCAGGCGGTGTTCTGTATCGATGTGCGGTCGGAAGTATTCCGTCGCCATCTGGAGGCACAGGATCCGACGATAGAGACGAAAGGCTTCGCAGGGTTCTTCGGCCTCCCGTTGGAACATCAACTGGCCGCTACGACCTACGCCAGGCCACAGCTGCCTGGCTTGCTTGCCCCTTCATTGACAATTACAACCGGCACCAATGATCTGGCACTGGCGCGGACAGGGCGTCGCTCACGCTGGGGGCAGTTGGGAGATGCCCCGCCGGCGATGTTTGGTCTGGTCGAGTCCAGCGGGCCACTCTATGCGCTGAAGTTGCTCAAAGACAGTTTCTTCCCTGCGGCTCACCAACATCCTGTTAACGCTCTGTCCGACTTTGATAGTCTGCAGGTCAGCTGCGACGGTGTGCAATTAACCCCCGAGCAGTGTGTGGACCTGGCTGCCGGTGTACTCAACGCCATGGGCTTGAAGCAGGGCTTCGCACCGACTGTCATGCTGGTAGGTCATGGCAGTTCTTCTGCCAACAATCCTCATGCCGCTTCGCTGGACTGCGGAGCCTGTGGCGGGCAGACGGGAGAGCTGAATGCCCGAGTCCTGGCGAGTATTCTCAACGATTCGGAAGTGCGGTGCGGGCTTGCCGACCAGGGCATTACTATCCCGGCTAAGACCCGTTTTGTGGCAGCGTTGCATGACACCGCCACTGATGAAGTAACAATTCTGCAGAACGACCCGGTGCCAGAACAGATTCAGACCTGGCTGTCTGGGGCCGGAACGGCGACACGTCGGGAACGCGCCAGCCGGCTGAAGCTCTCCTCCCTTGCCGATAAGGACCTCGCGAATGCATTGAAGCGACGGGCCAGAGACTGGTCTCAAGTGCGACCGGAATGGGGACTGGCTGACAATGCGGCTTTCGTGGTTGCACCACGAAAGCGTACCCGCGGTGTGGACCTGCAGGGCAGAGTGTTTCTGCATGACTACAGATGGCAGGACGACACAGACTTCTCCGTGCTGGAACTCATCATGACTGCTCCAATGATCGTGACGCACTGGATCAACATGCAATACAACACGTCGGTTGTCGATAATCTCCGCTACGGTAGTGGTAACAAGGTTCTGCATAACGTTGTAGGTGGCAATCTGGGCGTGTTCGAAGGCAACGGTGGGGACCTGCGTATTGGCTTGCCGATGCAGTCCCTGCATGATGGCCAGCATTGGATGCACACACCATTGCGGTTGAGCGTCTATCTGCAGGCGCCAGCCGAAGCAATACATAACGTCTACTCTAAGCATGAGGTAGTAAGGCAGTTAATCGATAACGGGTGGCTGTACCTGTTTCGATTAAACGATCACGATGGAGAGTGTGAACGACTATTCAATAACCAGTGAGAGCCGGTGGAGGGGTGATGATGAATCAGTTTCGCAGGATACTCGTTTACGCAGAAAGCGGAAACGCCGATGCATTGAAGCGGGTCGTGGATCTTGCCGAGCGAAATCGTGCGGATCTGACAATTTGTGATGTCATTGATTCGCCTCCCGTCCAATCTGGTCAACGCGAACTGGTAGCCAGGCTTAATGCCTTAAGCTGGCAGCTCGCACTGGAACGCCTGCGTGCCCTGGCGGCTCCTTATCGTTCCCGTATCTCATTGGATTACGTGGTATTGTCCGGCATTCCATTTCTCGCCGTAACCGAGCAGGTGGTCAGGCAGGGTTTCGATCTGGTGGTTCATATCTGTGACGGGAATTCTTCTGTGTGCGGCGATGGACTCAGCTCCACCGGGATGCATCTGATCCGTAAATGCCCTTGTGCCGTCTGGGTCGAAAACCCGGGTATTCACAGTGGCTCGGCCAATCTCGTGCTCAGTGTCGATCGGGACTTCCATGAAAGCCGCAATCCGGCCGAGACTCTGGCACGGGAACTTGCTCAGATGGCCACAATAGTGGCCTCAGCTGGTTCGACACTGCATGTGGTTCACGCCTGGAAACCCTTTGCTGAGTCATTGCTGCAACTGGAAGATGCCTGTTTGACGTTACATGAGGCGGAAATATACCTGGACTCGCTGGAGCGTGACTACCGGCAGTGGATGGCAGGTCTGACAGAATGCCTGTCCAGCGCAGCACCAGGGCTCACTATCCACCCCCATCTGGTCAGGGGCGCAGTGGCGCCGGCAATAGAGCAGGTAGTGAGAGAGACGGACGCCGGGCTTATCCTCATGGGGACCGTCGGTACCAGCGATATTCCAGGGGTATTGATCGGCCCGAATGCAGAGGCAATTTTACAGACTACCGAAACACCCGTCCTGGCACTCAAGCCCCGCGGTTTTTCGACACCACTTCAATTTACCGGTAGACCCCGGGAAAATTCCACGCTATCCGCAAGCCAGTGAGGTAAGCCATTATGAAAGCTATGCATAAAACAGTCTGTACTTTCCCGTCCAGGCAGGCCAAGGCAACAGGTTCACCGAATACCATGCGCTCATTTGCAGAGCCTGCTGGATTGTCAGCGGAAGCCAGGCTGCTGGAAAAGTTCAGAACACTGGATTCAGCCGATCTGGAGATGTGTCGACAATTGGAAAATCGACTGAGAGATGCGAGGGGACCTTTGCAGCTCTGGTACCTGCTTTGCTGCTGCGATCATATACCAGCCCGAACTGTTAATCTTGAATTCCTTTTCAGTGCCCTGAAGCGTCTTGCAGAATCGGATTGTGAACTGCTTCGTTTTGCTGCCTACCGTCGGCTCGCCAATCTTCATAGTGTGGACCTGTGTTTTGCAAATCGCGCAAAACTGGCGCTGTCGCAGGGGCTGAAACGGGAGACCGGGCGGCTTAAAAAACGGTTGGAGAACCTGCTTGACTGTTGTTGAGTTTGGGCAGGATTCTGTACCCGCCCCGAATCAAGCAAGGTGCACCTCACTCGAAATAGGGACAGATTTATTTTAGAAAAATAAATCTGTCCCTATAAAAACAGAAGTTCTGCTGTGTTACCGGCAATCTGGCTTTTGGCTAGTTGCCCTGGGCGTTGGCGTAGCGGCCTACGTAGGCGGTTTTGCCCACTACCTTGCCGGCCATGGCGGCAATCAACTGGTCGCGGCTGGCACCTTCCGCGAGGTCCAGGGTGTCGTTGAGGGCGTAGATTTCAAAGACATAGTGGTGATAGCGGTCGGCATAGGGAGCGCCGGGGCCCATGTAGCTGGCCTGGCCGCGGATATTGTTACCCTGCACGCTGCCGGCCGGGAGGCTGCCTTCGGGGATATTGGGTGAGCTGATGTTCCAGGCCAGCCAATGAGTTACGTCGCCAATGCCGCCGCCCAGCGCCACTTCGATATCGTGGAAAATAATCGCGTAGCTGACGGTGGAGTCAGGTGCCCCGGTAATACTTAGGTTGGGTTGCACGTTGTCACCGTGGGAAGTGTATTTCAGCGGGATGATGCCGCCATCGGCAAAGGCGTTGCTGGTGACCTGCATGTTAGGAAGTTGAAAGCCCTGAGCCGCAACCTGGGTAATACCCAGGGTCATCATGGCCAGTACTGCAATAGCGCTGTTGAAAAGCTTGGATCGCATAGTTAACTCCTTGAAAATTCGAATAATGTTATTCTTCCTGATCCTTCAATAAGGAATCGCATGTTACACCGGAATCGGTTGGCTTAACACTGTCTGGACACGGGTGGCGGGGCAGATATCGGACTCCGGGAACTCCCCATCGTCGCGCCAGCACGGTCTGTCGCACTGAAACCCGCTAAAAGTTATTACAATTTGTAACCAATAGGCCGTGAGACGAACATTGTCCAACCTCATGCTTTGGGCTAAGTTAGCGCCTTTTGCGAAAACCCGGTCCGGGATTTCAAGCACGGGGAACACTCATGCATTACCAACCCGCCCGCTTTCACGCGGTTTGCCTGTCCCTGGCACTGCTCGCTGCCGCGACCCTCGCCGGCACCGGCGCATACGCCCAGCAACCCACAACCCGGCGTGTGACACCCAACACCACGGCGCTGCCGCTGGTCAATCCGCCGACCATCGACGGCAATGTCCTGACCGATCCTGCCTGGTCCCAGGTACCGCCCACCAGTGGCTTCACCCAGGTACAGCCCAATGAAGGGCTGCCGGCAACCCAACGCACCGAAGTCTGGATCGGATACACCAGCGAGGCACTTTACATCGGTGTGGTGGCCTATGACGACAATCCGGCCGGTATCATCGTGGCCGACAGTCGACGGGACTCCTCCCTGGACGAGACCGACAGCTTTCAAGTCATTATCGACGGCCTGCTAGACCGACAGAACGGCCTGGTGTTCGGCACCAACCCGGCAGGTATCGAGTACGATGCCCAGGTCACCAACGAAGGTTCCGGCGGTGGTTTCCGGGGCGGCGGTGGCGGTTTCAACTTGAACTGGGACACCACCTGGGAAGTCGACGCCATGATCGGCGACTACGGCTGGAGTGCCGAGATGGAAATCCCCTTCAGCGCGTTGCGCTATGGCAGCGGCGCCGAGCAGACCTGGGGCATCAATTTTCAGCGCACCATCCGCCGCAATAATGAAGTTGCCTACTGGTCGCCACTGAATCGCCAGTACACCCTGCAACGGGTCTCGGAAGCCGGCACCGTGGAGGGGCTCCGACCCCCGGCACGACGCAGCCTGCAGTTTACCCCCTATGCGCTGGCATCGGCCGAACGCGGCGGAGTTATCAGCTCGGGTACCGAGACCAACGAGGAGTTCGGATTCGATCTCAAGTGGGGCCTGTCACCGAGTCTGACCCTGGACGCTACCTACAACACCGACTTCGCCCAGGTGGAAGTGGACGAGCAGCAGGTCAACCTGGACCGTTTCAGCCTGTTTTTCCCTGAAAAACGCCCGTTCTTCCTGGAAAACGCCGGGACTTTCGGGGTCGGTAATCCGCGGGAGGCGGAACTGTTTTTCAGCCGCCGGATCGGAGTCGGTCCCGGTGGTGCGGCGATTCCCATTGAGGGTGGAGCGCGGCTTACCGGCAAGGTGGGCCGCAATACCAACGTCGGCTTGTTGCGCATGCGTACCGAGGCAGTGGACGGAGTCGCGCCGCAGAATGATTTCTCGGTATTACGTCTCAACCAGGAACTGCCGAATCGCTCGACGCTGGGTTTCATGTATGTGGAACGGGACGGCGACGGCTCCATCAACAATGCAGCCAGCGACGATTACAACCGCACCTATGCCGTCGACGGTCGCCTGGGTGTGGGTGAAGACGGCCGGATTTCCAGCTGGCTGGCCAAAACCGAAACCCCCGGCCGCAACGGCGATGACCTGGCTTTTAACGTCATGGCGCTGTATTCCAACCAGGGCTGGGACCTGAATGCCGGATTCACCGAAGTCCAGGCCAATTTCAATCCCGAGGTCGGCTTTCTGTCCCGCCGCGAATACCGCAAGTATGAGGCGCGCGTGTTTCGCCGCATCCGTCCGCAGGATTTTTTCAATCTGTATGAGATTCGCCCCCACGCCAACTGGTATGCGTACTACGATTTCGAAGATTACCTGGAAACCGGTTACCTGCACGTGGACAGTCACTGGGAATTCGCCAACACCATGGAAATCCACACCGGCATCAACTTCACTGAAGAAGGGGTAAAGGAACCGTTCGAAATTGTCGACGACGTCTGGGTTCCGGTGGGTCGTTACAAGCATCGTGAGTCACAGCTGGTGTTCCAGACCAACCAGGGAGCGCCGTTGAGTTTCTACATACAGAGCCGCATTGGCGGATTTTTTGGCGGCGACCGGGTTAATTTGAATCCCAGGGTCAATTACCGCATCGGCGAACGCTTCAGTACCGAGCTGTCCTGGAGCCACAGTGATATCAAACTGCCGGTTCCGAACGGCGACTTCAAGGTGGATGTCGGTCAGTTGCGCGTGTCATACTCTTTCACGCCGCGGATGTCCCTGCAGACCCTGGTGCAGTATAACAACCAGGCTGATACCGTGGCGGCGAATATCCGCTTTGCCTGGCTGCAGTCGGCCAATGCCGGGCTCTACCTGGTTTACAACGAAGTGGACGAGATGGGCTTCAAGCTGCGGGATAATGCGCGGCAGTTTATTATCAAGTACAGCCATATTCTCGACTTCTTCAATTGATGGTGAAGGTGGGTCAGACTGATAGAGGTCCAGTGGAAAAACAGAAGATAAAAAGAGCATAAATAAAAGAATACCGGTTCCATATCGGAAGGGGTGGCTGATGGGTACGTTTATCAAGTTCATTGCGGCGCTGGCGCTGCTGCTACTGCTGGCCGGCGCGGTTGCCTATGGTTATGTACGCACTCACGATGGCCCGCTTGGCGCAACCCCGGGAGGACCGTTCCGTAGCGGGCAGCCGACTCCGTCGCCCGACGACTGGAGCTTTCTGCAGGGTCGCGAGCTGATGGAGTTCCAGACCTTTTCTCCTTCCACTTCCCGGGAAGTCTGGCTGGCAGTCTATCAGGGGCGGCTTTTTGTCATGAGCGCCGGCATGAATGAAGACAGGGGTTTGCGCAACAAGCGCTGGCCTTACTACATCCAGGATGATGACCGGGTAATCCTGCGCATCGACAACAACCTCTATGAGCAGCGCCTGCAAAGAATACAGGACGGGCCGGATGTCATCCCGGTTCTGGATGTCTTCGGGCGCAAATACCGGGGCCAGCCGGTTACCGAAGCCACCGAAGTCGACAACGGCAATTCCTGGCTGTTCGAAGTCCTGCCTCGCTGAGCAGGTAAGGCAACGCGGTGGATGCCCGGCTGGACATCCTGTCATCACGCTTCTATGCTTGGGGGTCAAACCTTAAGGAATCTCTGATTAATTATTGAACAGCTCTGGCCTGCAGGCGAGTTTACTGATGAGGCAACTTCCCGCCGGCATGCGTCGACCCCTCAAGGCAAGGCAACGAAGTCAGTGGGCTCGTCAGACTCCCGCAGAGCAGATCCATGTAATCAGAGGTTCCTTAACAACTAAAACAAAGAGAGGGTGACCATGGCCATGAAAGTGTCTGCTGATTTCATTCTCCGTCCCCTGTCAGTTGTGCTGTTGTCTCTGGCGGCTTTTCTTTCCGTATCGGCTTACCCTCAGAGCCGGGAGGGTTTCGTCACCCCCTGGGGTGACCCCGACCTGCAGGGTACGTGGTCCTATGCCAGCCTGACACCACTGCAACGTCCACTGGAACTGGGTGACAAGGAGTTTTATACCGAACAGGAGGCCGCGCGGATCAATCAACGCTCGCGTCAGGAACAGGTCGACGCGCCAGGGGATACCGGTAATTACAACGTTGGCTGGTTCGATCAGGGCAATGTCTCTGCAGACCTGCGGACCTCGTTGATCGTCTACCCGCCGGATGGCCGCCTGCCATTGACCGACGCAGCCAGGCAGCTGCTGGCGGAACGTGCCGCCTACCGGCGCGATCACCCGGCCGATTCGTACACGGACCGCACACCCTGGGATCGTTGCATCACCTACCACGGCGTACCGCCAGTTTCGACTGGTTATAACAACACCTATCTGATCGTCCAGAACCCCGACTACGTGGCGATTTATGTGGAAAATATCCATGATGTAAGGATTATTCCACTGGACGGACGGCCGCCGCTGGATCCCGGTATCCGGCAATGGAATGGAGATTCCCGTGGTCACTGGGAGGGTAATACCCTGGTGGTAACGACGACCAACTATAGCGAAAAGACCGAATTACGCTTCCCGTCATCGGAGAGCATGCAGGCAGTGGAACGCTTCACCCGGGTGGCCGATGACCGCATCGATTACCAGTTCACCGTGGAGGACCCGGCAACCTATTCACGCCCCTGGACCGCAGTGCGGCCCATGCCGGCGCTGGACGACTACACGATCTTTGAATACGCCTGTCACGAAGGAAACTACGCGATGTACAACATCCTGCGCGGTGCCCGGGTACAGGAAGCTGCCGAGGCCGCCGCTGACTCGCCGTGACGGGATCCGGAACCGGCTTCGGATTCTCATCTCGCGGCCTTTCATCAGGGTAGCGCTTCGATTCCCCTGGCCTTCTATCAGGATAGTGTTTCGACTCCCCCGGCTTTCCATCAGGGTAGCGCTTCGACTCCGGCCTCTGCGATCTCCATGTCCTGACTGTAGTGGCCTCCACTGACGCCGATTCCACCTACCACCCGACCCGACAGTGAGACGGGGAAACCGCCGCCGAACACTACCAGGCGCCGGGTCTTGACGATACCGTGCAATAGCGGCGGGTCATTTTTAATAAACTCAAACCATTCGTGAGTCGCCATGCCAAAGGCAATGGCCGTGTAGGCCTTGTCCTGTGCCAGTTCTACGCTTAACAGTGGCGCGCCGTCCATCCGCACCATGGTTATCAGGTTGCCTGAATCGTCCACCACCGCGATTACCGCCGGTACGCCAAGGTCGGCAGCTTTGCTCATGGCGGCTTCGATCATGGTCTGCGCTGCCTTCAGAGAAAGGCATTTCCTGTCGATCAACATGTCACTCATAATTTCCTCCTGGCTGGCTGTATCCGGTTAGATACCGGATTGGGGAAAAGTCAGTTATTCATCATTGCGGGCTCGCAGTTGCAGCAGATGCCGGCAGAATCCCTCGGCCTGCTGCTGCAGCCGTTGTTGCAGCGCTTCATCTACCAGTGTTCCGTCTTTGAACCGGTCCCCGGCATGGGTTACCACAATCAGTCCCTGTTCATTCCAGACCGGCATTCGCAGGGCCCTGAACATGGAAAGACTGGCATTCTGTGCCGAGATACTGCCGAATGGGCCGGGAGAGGCTCCCATCAGCAGTACCGGCTTACCGTGCAGTACTTCGGCCTGTTCCTGTGGCGGACGGGACAGCCAGTCGAAGGCATTCTTCAATACCCCGGGCATGCCGAGATTGTATTCCGGTGTACAGATGATAACGCCGTCGCAGCTACGCAGAGCCGACTTCACGGCTCCGACGGCAGCAGGCAATGGCGATTCCCGGTCCTGATTGAACAAAGGGAACTCATCGAGCCTGGCAACCGACAACCTGGCTCCTTCGGGAAGATGTCGTTGCACGGCTTCCAGCAACAGTGTGTTATAGGACCCGCTTCGCAGGCTTCCCGATATCCCTACCAGATTGATGTTGCTCATGGTTATTATGATTTTCCTTGGCTAAAGATGCTGATCATTTTCCAGTAAAATAAAGGAACGATAGGTATAATATATAGATCCAGATTTATCTTCGTCAGTCGGAAATTATTTCGTTAATCTGGCGAGGGAGGCACTCTCTTGGTCTCCGGTTTTCCGAAGTCGTCGACCGAGAAGCGGATGCGAGGAATGGCATCCTCTGGTTCGAACCTGCGCAGAATATAGCAATATTCCAGATACAGCCCATTGGGGTCGCTGAAGTAGATGGATTTCGACCAGCCCTCATGGTCGTGAACTTCGGATACCTCTATGCCATGACTCTGGAGACGTGACCTGATCTTCAGTAACTCGGCCTCGCTCTCCGCATTGAAGGCGAAGTGATACACACCCCGACTGACACCGAGGCCGGCGTTGATATCGGTGTTGAACTCAGGATATCCATCCACGTCTTCGCCGCTCATAAATCCCAGCAGCTGATCGTCACCGCAATCGAAAAAATAGTGCTGGACGCTGCCCCGTTCACCGATCTGCACAAGATCGGCTCGTACCAGTTTGAAACCCAGGATCTCCTCGTAAAAGCGACGGGTCGCTTCCATGTTCCTGGTTCCCAGATCAATATGGTTGAATCCCATACTTTACCTCCCCTTGTCTGCTCCAGTCGCACCGGCACCGATGAAGCGCTCAGTGGCTTTGCTCTCTGCCTTACATGGCGCTGCCTGGAGACTATCTATCAGTCTGTTGAAAAATTCCCAGCTGGCACAATACGGCGTTAACATCCGGCTCAAAATGCTCATTTACGCCGGGTAAACTGCGTCTTTTTGCCAGATTATGCCTTGTCTTGTACTCACCTGAGAATTTTTCAACAGGCTGCTATTCCGAACGGAATCCGGTTGGTGGATGTTATTTTGGACCAGAATGCAACATAACCTACAACCAAGGTTCTGTACAATTCAGAAATCGGGACTGGCGTTAACCCATGACAGTCACTTCATGAATCTGGACATTACCTGAATGGCGGGCTAACGTTGCGCTGCTGAATCGTCACCGATCTAACGCTCGCTGAATGGCGGCATTCATGAGGGGAGAACCATGCTGAGCGAACTGCTGGACAGCGATGACACGCTGATCATTCCCGGTGTCTACGACGCCCTGTCGGCTCTTATCGCCAGGCAGGTCGGCTTCAAGGCGCTATACATGACAGGCTTCGGAGTCGCCGGAAGTCTACTGGGCAAGCCCGATATCGGCCTGGTTACCGCCTCGGAAATGACCGAGAGAGCCCGGCAGATCGCGGCCGCCGCGGCTCCTCTGCCGGTGCTTGCCGACGGCGATACCGGCTACGGCAATGACTATAACATCGAGCGCCTGGTCAACGACTACGAGCAGGCCGGAGTTCAGTGTATTCAACTGGAAGATCAGGTCAGCCCGAAGCGTTGCGGGCACATGGAGAACAAGCAGGTGGTCGATATCGGCCAGGCGGCATCCCGTATCGCCGCGGCGGTCAGAGCTCGCAGTTCCGACCGGTTTCTGATCATGGCGCGTACCGACAGCCGGGCAACTCACGGACTCGATGAGGCGCTCAGAAGAGGCGCCGCCTTTCTGACCGCCGGTGCCGACATCCTGTTCATCGAGGCGCCGGTTTCGGTTGCGGAACTGGAAACAATCAAACAGGAATTTTCCGACGTGCCGCTGGTCGCCAACCTGGTGGAAGACGGCAAGACGCCATTATTGACGGTGGCTGAGCTGAGGGAGCTGGGCTACCGGATCGCCCTGCGGCCCATCACCGCGCTGCTGGCCGTGGCCCGGACCCTGCAGGAGAGTTACCGGCAGATATCCTTGGATACACCAGTGAGTGAAGCGGACCGGTTGACCTTTCAGGCCTATAACAGACTGGTCGGTCTGGACCGTTACACGTGACTCGTGGTGCCCCTGGAAGGCCAGGGGCATCTCACACCTATTGATCAGCTCATGATTCCTGGTGCCACAGGACTGCTTGAAATCACGACTGGCAACCGGCGCCAATCCCCTACAGCCTGCTGCTTACTTCTGCCAGGCATTGCCAGCCCAGTCCGCCACTTCGCCACCCTCGGGCACCGGGACCTCCTGAATCCGATCCGGGACATCGTCATATTCCAGGCGCAGTGCCCGGCAGCTGACAGCATGGAGGTTGTAACACAGGACATGGTAGGTCAGCTCCAGAATATCCTCATCCGAGAGATGCTGGTGCAGCGCATCGAACAGTTCGTCGGAGGCACGGCCGTCCTGCAGCACCAGGGCATCGGTCCAGGCCAGCACCGCCCGTTCCTTCCCGTCATAGACGTCCGCCACCTGCCAGTGACGGATGGCGGCGATTTTTTCCTCGGCCAATTCGAATCGCCGTGCCGCCTTGCAGTGCTGTGAGTAGACAAACTGGCTGCCTTTGACAAAGCCTGTTCTAAGAATTCCAAGTTCCCTGATCTGCGGGTCGAGCTGACTGACAATACCGTCGGCAAACATACCGAACATACCAAAATGCCGGGTCGCATGTTCGAACACGTAGGGGACCAGTGCGAATACAGTCCACCAGTTACCCGGCGTCCCGGTTGCCGTGCCAGGCTCAGCAACCGGATCCCGGTCTCCGAAAATGGATTCGTAGTACTTTCTGGTGTAGTCATCGGCTTCGCTTTTTGATCGCTGGCGTAATCTGGGCATGACGGATCTCCTGGGAACGTTTTTATTGTTGTTATTGACAATCAGTACAAATTGTCAATGATAGGAGTGGAGAGGATACCCGTAGAAAAACAGCGAGGACAAGAATATGCCGGAAAATAATAAATTCGAACTGCGCGGCGTCAATCACCTGGCCCTGGTGTGCAAGGACATGAAACGTACCGTGGAATTTTACTCAGGGGTGTTGGGCATGCCGCTGATCAAGACCATCGATCTGCCTGGCGGGCGGGGCCAGCACTTTTTCTTCGACATCGGCAAAGGGGATTCGCTGGCGTTCTTCTGGTTCCCCAATGCGCCCGAAGCACAGCCGGGCGTCACCAATCCGGCCGCCGTTGCCGGCGGTGGTTCGATCGTGTCGGCTCATGCCAGCATGAATCACGTGGCCTTTGATGTGCCTCTGGAACGGATAGAGGAGTACCGGCAGCGGCTGGTGGACGCCGGCATCACGGTCACCCAGGTCATCAATCATGACGATTCACCGAGGCAGGCCAGTGAAGCGGTGAACGAAACCACGTTTGTCAGGTCCATCTATTTCAATGACCCCGACGGTATTGCCCTGGAGTTTGCCGCCTGGACCAGGGAATTCACTGCCGCTGACGTGAACTGTGAACCTGCCGCCGCCAGCTGACCGGGGCACAGGTCCTGATGGTATCGTGACCGGCGACTAGAATGCGCGGTGCACAGTGAAACCCAGGTAGCCGGCGTACAGGGTGACAAACAGGATGCCGTGCCAGCGCAGAATTGAATTGGTTCTGCTGATCGCCATGGCTACCAGCACCAGGGCGCTGGCGGCAACCACCAGCACCAGATCGGTATTGGTCACTATTTCGAACGGCAGTTCCTTGAACGATGCCGTGAAGCCGATGACCCAGAGAATGTTGAAGATGTTGGAGCCCACCACATTGCCGACCGCGACATCGGTATAACCCCGATAGGCAGCGACCGAAGAGGCCACCAGCTCCGGGGCCGATGTACCGATGGCCACTATGGTTAAGCCGATCACCACATCATTGACGCCCAGGTATTCGGCGACATTCACGGAGCTGTCCACAACCAGTTGGCCGCCAACATAGAGACCGGCAATTCCAAGCCCGATGTAGACAAATTCCCTGGTCCTGGAAAGGGAAACTTTCTTCAGTTCCTCGTGCAGCACTTCGTTGTCACCGGCAGTACGGAAAATGTAGATAAGAAACAGGACAAAAAAGAACAGCAGCATTGCACCATCGAGCTGGCTGATACTCAGTTCCGGGACGTTGGAAAAAATGGCGGCATTGGCAAGAAATCCCATCAACAACGCCGCCGTCAGGGAAAACGGAATCTCCGACACCACCGTTGAATCCTTGACCGGCAGGGGCCTGACGATGGCGGCAACCCCAAGCACCAGCAGTACATTGGCGATATTACTGCCCACCACATTGGAAATGGCAAAGTCGGCATTACCGTCCATGCCGGCATTGAAGCTGACCAGCAGTTCCGGCAGGGAGGTGCCGAAGGAAATCACCGTCAAGCCGATGATAAGCGTCGAAACGCCGAGTTTACGAGCCAGAGAGACAGAGCCGGCGACCATCAGGTCTGCGCATTTGATAAGCAAAAGAAGACCAATGCCCAGATAAATAAAATTCAGCATTTCCTACACTTGGTGTTTGTGAAAATCGAGACTCGGGGATCTGAAGTTTACGTCCAAACAGGAAACTGACTCAAGCTGAAGTAGCCGTCTGCCAGGCCACTATGGCGAGGCTGCCAGAGTCTGTGAAGGGGCGGTGTGAATGGACAGTTTGAAGGGTCAGTGAGAATAGTCGGGCAGCGGATCTAGCCCGCGCGAAGTATTGGCCTGGCAGCCTGGCCAGGTGAATAATCGGGCGTTGTCAATGAGGACCGTGATTTACCAGGAAGTCGAAAAGCAGTAATCACGGGCCGGCGGGAAGAATAATCCCAGGACTCGGGTCGAGTCAGAATAGCGGGCCATAATCTGCTTGACCTTGGAGCCACTCTAAGTGCTTTAATAGACTAGTGCCTGACAATTGCTCTGAAACGTCCGGATACCATGCACAGACACCGAAAATTCATAGCTATCATGCTGATTCTGCTGACCGCAGGACTGAGCGCGGGTGTCGCGCCGGCGCAGGATTCGGGGCATTCCGACAGCATGGACCTGGCGGTCAGCGGGTCGGGACCTGATCACGATGGGTGCCTGCACCTGTCTCATGGTATCGATGCTTCGCAGGTTGATGCTGCCATGAGTGGAGGGCATTCCGATTCCCATCATCAGGGACCAGATTGTGATCAGCAATGCCTGAATTGCACCTCGCACTGTTTCAGTATCGGGTTGATTTCTCCAGCGAATCCGGATCTTCACCATGGCAGTGCTTTTATTGCCACTGTCTCCGGTGACGTAAACTCCCCTACCTATCTCTTTTTCCGTCCACCGATCTCCGCCTGATGGTGTGAGATCGACTGTGGATAGAAGTTTTCCTCGTAAGGAATTCGACAGCAACTGACAGGCCATTAGCCTGTTTTCCCGTCGTAACTTCCACTTTCTGATCCGGCTTACGCGAAGTTCTACTTCGACAGAAATATATCGAGCCACGCGCGAGGAGAAAATAATGAAGTATTCGGTTTCCAGTTACCGGCGAGGAGAATTGGAAAATAGCAGTCTATTACGCTCCAGGAGGCGGTTCGTTCAGGGGCTGCTTGGGAGCGGCCTGGCCGGTACCGGTCTCGGATCCTGCGTAACCCGAACCCTTAATGTCGAGCAGACAGGTGTCGGTTCCAATCTACGCCGGGAATTGGCAGGCCGGGAATTCAATCTGGTAATCGAGGAAAAAGCGGTTAACTATACCGGTTCGCCTCGAACAGCAACCGCTATCAATGGCTCCATCCCCGCTCCCACGCTGCGCTGGAAAGAGGGTGACGAGGTCACCGTGAATGTGACCAACCGGCTTTCCGAACCTACCTCGATTCACTGGCACGGCATGATCCTTCCCTACCAGATGGATGGAGTGCCAGGTATCAGTTTTCCGGGTATTGCCCCGGGACAGACCTTTCGCTATCGCTTCAAGGTTCAGCAGAGCGGAACTTACTGGTACCACTCCCATTCGGCATTTCAGGAAATGACCGGGATGTATGGCGCGATTATTATCGAGCCGGCAGACGGGGAATCGATTGCCGTTGACCGGGACCACCTGGTCATGTTGTCCGAATGGACCGATGAAAACCCCAAGTATGTCTTTCAGAAACTGAAAACCATGGGGCACCTGTACAACTTTAACCAGTCAACACTGCCGCAGTTGATGCGGGATATTCAAGAGTATGGATTACAGGCAGCGATCAACCGGCGTGACATGTTCAATGTCATGCGCATGAAACCGACCGACCTGGGCGATCTGTCCGCGGCCACGCTGACCTACCTGATGAACGGGCTGACCCCGGAAGACAATGAAACCCGTCTTTATGAAAAGGGGCAGTCAGTCCGCCTGCGATTTATCAATGCGGCCGGCAATACCTTTTTCGACGTGCGAATTCCGGAGCTGCCGATGACGGTGGTTAGGGTCGATGGACTGGATATTGAACCGGTCACCATCGATGAGTTTAGGGTTGGACCTGGCGAAGCTTTTGATGTCATTGTCCGGCCGGTGGACGATGCTTACACGATTTTCGCTGAAACCATGGAAAGGACCGGCTACGCCAGAGGGACACTGGCGGTGCGGCCGGGGCTGAGTGCGCCGATTCCCGAACCCAGACAGATTCAATGGTTATCCATGGCTGACATGATGGGCAACATGGCTGCCATGGACGGTTCGGCAACTGGCATGATGCACGGAGAAGGCGATCACGGCACCATGCAGATGGCCGGTTCCGATCCGGTCAGGGCCAGGCACGCAACCACGGAGTTCGGACCCAGCACCGACATGCGGGTGGACTACCCGCGTACCAATCTCGACGACCCCGGGGTCGGTCTGCGCGAGACCAGCCGCCGGGTGCTGACCCTGGCGGATCTCAGATCCCTGGACCGGGAGGCCGAAGCTCAGGCTCCGGAACGGGAAATCGAACTGCATCTGACCGGTAACATGGAGCGGTACAGCTGGTCCATTGACGGCCTGGAATACAGCAAATCGACACCGGTTCACTTCCGGCACGGAGAGCGGCTGCGTGTCCACCTTCACAACGACACCATGATGACTCACCCCATGCACCTGCATGGCATGTGGAGCGATCTGGAAGATGCCTCCGGTAATTTCCTGGTCCGGCGTCACACCATCCCGGTGCAGCCGGCACAACGCATAAGCTTCAGCGTGACCGCAGATGCCCTGGGCCGCTGGGCCTGGCATTGTCACCTGTTGCTGCATATGGACGCAGGCATGTTCCGCGAAGTGGTGGTGGCATGAAGTTGAATGCAATCAGCTACCTGGCGGGGCTGTCGGCAATGGTTTGTGCCACCCTGGCAGGCGCAGCCCAGCCAAGCGGGACAGATTCATCGCACAACCACGGTGCCGCCGGATCGCAGGATGTTTCCGATCCTATGCCGATGGCCATTCAGGACCAGCCGGCAGGACAGCAAAGCATGCCCGCGCACAGCGATCATGGGGTGCACAGGGAGAACACAGAACCGCAGCAACAGCCTGACCTTGTAACGATGCCGGATAGGGGCATGGATTCGGATAAGGACATGGAAATGGATAGGGATAGGGACATGGACATGAATCGTGTCACATCAGTCGATCCTGCCGGTCTGCGGGACCCGGATGCCTATTCCGGAGGCTATGAGCTGGAATCGGGGCTCTATGCGCTGGAAAGTGAAAGCATGATCAAGCTGGCTGACCAGACCACCTTCGCCGGACTGTGGATGGATCGGTTTGAAACTGTGAGCCGCAAAGAAAACACGGTGGCTGAGCTGGAGGGGCAGGCCTGGTTCGGCAATAGTTACAATCGGGTTATGTTGCGAACCGAAGCGGAGATCGATGAGGGCTCGATAGAGGAGGCGGAAATCGACCTGCTGGGATTGCATGCAGTCTCACCATTCTGGAATCTTCAGTATGGCTTTCGGCATCAGATTATCGAGGACAATCACCGTCACTGGGCGGTGTTGGGAATCAAGGGCCTTTCTCCCTACTGGTTCGAGGTCGACGCCAGTCTGTTTGTCTCCGATCACGGGCAGACGCTCTACGATCTGGAGGCTGAATACGAGATCCGATTGTCACAGCGCCTGGTGTTGCAGCCGCGCATTGATGTTCATTCCTATGGCAAAACCGACGAGGAAATCCGTCGCGGATCAGGACTCTCAAGACTCAAGCTGGGTGCCAGGTTACGCTATGAAATCAGCCGTCAGTTTGCTCCTTACTTAGGCGTAGAGCGTGTCTCCAGTTTTGGCAAGTCAGCCGATCTGCTTCGTGATGGTGTGGACAGGTCGCAGAACTGGTGGATAGCAGGATTCAAATTCTGGTTTTGACAGCGAGGTTCGACCCGGGTACACGGACCGGGTAAGAAAAGAATCAATGTAGTCCCGCAGAAATCCAGCTCGGTATGAGCGCTGCCGGTCACCGGCAGATCCGGGTTCTAGCTTCTCCTGCTTCTGGCGGAACCGATTTCAGACTGATAGCCGGCTCTCCCGGCTTGCCTGACAACTCGCCAGGCTACAAGCGTCTCAACTTCAGCTATTATGTGATGTCACCGACTGCCGTCCCCCAACGGGACACGAGGCAGGCTGGTTGCCGGAACGCCGTTGAACGGAGCGGTGAGGCAAGATTGGCTATCCAAATGCGTTAGGAGCGTCCATGGCG
The DNA here is from genome assembly GCA_024234395.1 of Pseudomonadales bacterium. GTDB lineage: Bacteria > Pseudomonadota > Gammaproteobacteria > Pseudomonadales > Pseudohongiellaceae > NORP240. The sequence continues at coordinate 301,277 of JACKOH010000002.1, read as the reverse complement.
GACTACCTGTTACTGGTTTTTATTTTTCTTGCGTCAGGAGTCATCGCGGTTCCGATCGCCACGCGTTACGGGCTGGGCTCGGTGCTCGGTTACCTGCTGGCCGGAATGGTGATTGCTCCTCTATTGCGGTTTCTCAGCGTGGATGTCGAGGCGATTCAGCATGTCGCCGAATTCGGCGTTGTCATCATGCTGTTCCTGGTTGGCCTGGAACTGGAACCGGGGCGAATCTGGAGATTGAGAAACCGGTTGTTCGGCCTGGGCGGGTTGCAGGTTGGCGCCACAGCACTGCTGGTAATGACTGTATTCGTGCTGCTGGGTTATGCGTGGCAGGTGTCACTCACAGTGGGCCTGGTGTTCTCGCTTTCCTCCACCGCCATTGTATTACAGTCGCTCAATGAGAAGGGGCTGATGCGAAGTGACGGCGGTCAGTCGGCTTTTTCAGTCCTGCTGTTCCAGGATATCGCGGTCATACCGATGCTCGCTTTTATTCCGTTGCTGGCAAACCCGGAACTGCTGGGATTAGCCGGTTCCGTGGACGACCACGCCGAGAACACGCTGAGCCTGGTGGCCGGCCTCAACACCTGGGCAGCGGCAGGTGTGACAGTTGCGGTCATTGCAGCAGTCACTTTCGGCGGCAAGCGACTGACCGGCCCCCTGTTCGACTTTATCGCTGTCACCCGCCTGCGTGAGTTGTTTACCGCCACCGCACTGATGGTTGTTGTGGCAGTGGCACTGTTGATGCTGCTGGTCGGCCTGTCACCCGCACTGGGTACCTTCATCGCGGGGGTCGTCCTGGCGAACAGTCATTACCGGCATGAGCTGGAAGCGGACATCGAACCCTTCAAGGGGCTGTTGCTGGGACTGTTCTTTATCACTGTCGGAGCAGGAATCGACTTTGGTCTGCTGCGCGAAAACCTTCAATTCATCGCTCTGGGCACGGTCGCCCTGATCCTGCTGAAACTCGCTGTCCTGCTCGGGCTGGGGCGCGCCTTTGGCCTGCAGGGTGCCAACAACTGGCTGTTCGCACTGTCGCTGGCGCAGGCGGGCGAATTCGGATTTGTCCTGCTGGCCTTTTCTGTCACCAACGGCGTTCTTCCCGAAGCACTTTCCGAACAGCTATTGCTGGTGGTGGCTCTGTCCATGCTGATCACGCCACTGCTGTTTATCGTCTACGAAAAACTCATCGCGCCGAGATATGCCGTGAAGCAACAGGAGGCGGACAATATCGACGAGGTGAGTGAAATCATCGTTGCCGGTCATGGCCGTTTTGGTGGCATCGTCAATCGTATGTTGCGGGGCATGGGTTTCGAGACCACGGCTGTCGATTACAGTGCGGAACAGTTGAATATCCTGCGCCGCTTTGGAGTCAAGGCCTACTATGGTGACGCCACCCGCCCGGATCTGTTGCATGCCGCCGGCATCGATTCAGCGAAACTGCTGGTTATCGCGATCGACGATCGGGAACAGGTAACCAGATTGACCCGCTATGTTATTGAAAAATATCCCCATGTCCATGTCATCGCCCGGGCCTGGGACCGGAACCACGTCTACGAACTCTGGTCGATCGGATGCCGGGACGTGATCCGTGAAACCTACGACAGTGCCATCCGGGCCGGCCGGTCCGCTCTGGAAGCCCTGGGAATTCCAAAGCAGGGGGCGCAGGAAATGGCCGAAGCTTTCGAGAACATGGACAGAAGTTCCATGGTCGAACTGGCGAGCCTCTACCAGATCGATATCCCCAATCACGAGAACCCTGAGTTTGTTGCCAGGTACAAGGAAATACGCGACGAATGGGGACGCCAGCTGATGGGCAAGGTGCAGGAAATCCGGCTGCAATCGGCGCGCGAAGTGAAGGGAGCTGAGCAGCAGGAAACAGACTGAACCGGAGGCTCTCAGATCTGGCCTTAACCAATCTGCTTATTAGATGGAAAATTCCAAAACAGCTTCTGCCTTGGCTATAATTTCAGCTGCATCGGCAAAAGTCGCCAGCGACCTTTCGTGTCTTTCCAAAAGAAGAACAAGGTTTGTCTCAAAGTGAATTACTGCTTCTTGCATCTGAGTACCAGGACCGGATCTGGACGCTGGGTTCCTGGAGTGTGAGTATTGCAATCGCCTTGTTTACCATGTCCTCTCTGCTCGGGAAGAAATTAAACATCTATCAGTTACCTTTTGTGCTGATTACCTACATTTTCTACACAGGTGTCGTCATTAGAAACTTATCGCGGATAAATTCGAGTCTTCAGGCAACAGTGGAGGACATGAGGGAATTACAGTCAGCAGGAACCGATCTCAGCGCAGTCTCTCAGCAAGTGCTAGAGAACTACACTGGGGGAGCCAGTATACTGACAAATCTGCATGAGGGCTCGTATCAAATACTGCTCTTCTTCGGGGCAATCACTTATCTTGCTTTACGTTACATAAGTAGTCGAAAAGTCAACCCCGGAGAAGAGCAGCTCAGGTCAACCAGGTAACAATTAAATATGGACAACAACTAAATAGGGACAGATCTATTTATTCGCCAGGCAGGAGTGGAAGAATCATTTAATTAGTTACCTCTCGTCTCATTCGAGCCCCCTGGCTTTCAAGCACATGAACGGCAAGGGCTGTTTGTTGCAAGAGCTAGATCATAATTTGCTAAGAAGTGTGTTAAAAATACAGCGGTTGAGCGAGACCTGAACCACTGTATTTTTACTCAAAGCTCTAAGCTCCTGGGCTAACTAATTTTACTCGACTAAGCTGCGGCGCTGGCCCTGACCTGACCAACTAAAATGGACCAGTCCATATTGAGGGCCTCGTACACCTGCATAGCTTCTGTTGCCGCGTTGTCCGCGAGTATCTCCACCATCAGGCTGGCCCCATCGGCAACAACAACACCACTCTGTGCCAGCCTGTTTAGGCCTGTTTCACGCTTTGTATCATTGAAAGTACCACTCGCATCAACAGCTACATAGGCATCAAAACCTTCTCGAACCGCGCGCATGGCGGGAAAAGCAGCACAAACTTCCAGAGAGACGCCAGCGAAGATGAGTTTGCTTCTGCCGGTTTGCCTGATAGCGTCTTCCACTCTCGGATCATCCCAGGCGTTTACTGTGGTGCGGTCGATAAATTCCTGGTCTGGTAAGGCTGCCACTAGCTCGGGAAACGCGGGCCCCCACAAGGTATCTGCGGAAGTTGTTGTCGTGACAATTGGCAAACCAAGAATTTTCGCCGACCTGGCTAATCCCACCACATTGTGCTTAAGTTCCGCAGGCGAAAAATCGCGGATTCCTGTCATTAGGCCGACCTGATGATCAACCAGTACAAGTGCTGCATTATCACGAGTAAGCGGTGCTTGATTTGCAATAACTGTATTCATAGTGTTCTCCAATTTTCAATAGGCTGTTAGTTTTTTTGAGCAGTTTTTATAAATCCCAATTGTCCTTGCCCTGAACAACTGCAACTGCATCCTTATCTGCAGAATTGCTCATGGCAAATGGGCCGTGCTGAATCATTTGCTCGCGAATCGGATTGCCCTGGAGTACTACCGCATGGGCACCGACTTCTGATGCAAGTGACAGCTCGGCTTGTTCAGTATTGATATGAACTGCCAGCGCTTCCCCTTCGGCTAGTTCGAACATCTTACCATCGATAGTCAAGTTTGCTCGCCCACACACGGCGTAGGTCCAGACAGCTTGATCGCCCTGGATACTGTGAGTGTAGGTGCCTTGTGGCTTGAGATAAGCATCGAGAATAGTCAGCGGCAGACTCGGTGACTGCTGGCCAACTACATCATTACTTTCTCCGAGGACAATCCTTATCCTGAAGTCCTCTGTCTGAATCACCGGTATGTCTCTTGAAGAAACATGAAAAACCTGAGGCTCGTCGTTTTTAAACCTGCCAGGCAAGTTGACGAATATTTGCAGGCCATGAGCTATGCCACCCTCAACGGGTTTTTCATCATGTGTGGCTCCTTTTCCTGCTTTCAGCCAGTAGAGGTCACCTGGTTGCAGATCATCATAATTTCCGAGTGAATCCTGGCTATTGAAAATGCCTACACTGTCTTCGAGTAGAACTGAAACAGCAGATATGCCTGCATGGGGGTGCTCTCCGAACGTCGGTTGAGACATGACGAAGTGGTCGACCATAACCAGTGGGTCCATCAGCCCCGCGAATTTGGCATCTTTAAAACTCCTGGCTTCGAAGCCATCACCAATTATCAGGGAATCACCACGTACAGTTGCCGAGTGGTAGAGATGATCACCGGGCGCTTCTAGTGCTGCGTTTTTAAGCGTGCTCATAAGTTGCTCCTTTCTGAAATTCGGGGCTGAGTTGAATGTGATATATAGACTAAAATGGAACGATTGGCGGTAAAAGTGGCATAATCGGAATCTTACGTTTCGAATATAGAACGAATTGGAGAGAAGTGATCTGATGGACCTCAATGGCATTTACTATTTTGTCCACGTAGTCGAGAAGAAGGGTTTCGCCCCGGCAGGTCGGGCATTGGATATACCCAAATCCCGACTAAGCAGGGGTGTTCAACAATTGGAGGAACAGTTAAAGGTTCGATTGATTCAAAGAACTTCAAGGCAGTTTCAGATCACAGATGCGGGTAAAGCGTTCTATCATCATGCCCGATCGGCACTTGATGAGGTTGAGGCAGCCAGGGCAGCCATTGAGCGCCATAGCAACACACTGTCGGGCAAGATCCGCCTGAGTTGCAGTGTGGGAATGGCGCAGTTCGCGATGAAGGATATCGTCTCGAGGTTTCTTTCTCAGAATCCAGAGGTTGAGATAGTCCAGCAAGTCACAAATCAGCCCGTAGATTTGATTGAGGCGGGGCTGGATCTGGTCATAAGAGCACACACGGGACCTCTTGCCGACTCAAGCCTGATTCAAAGACATCTGGCGCCTGCAGTTTGGGGACTGTTTGCATCGCCAGGCTATCTCGAAGAGGCAGGAACTCCCATTACACCAGAGCAGCTAGCTGGTCACGCTGGGTTAAAACTAGGCTGGAAACCCGAGGTGGGGTGCTGGTCGCTTAAGGGCCCGGACGGATCCAACTTCTCCTTTCCTTACGATCCTAAATTGTGTAGCGACGACATGGTCACACTCAAGCACGCGGCTTCTGCAGGCCTGGGTATCATCGGCCTTCCGGCCTACATCTGCAGGGATGATTTAAAAGTAGGTCGACTGGTTCGAATCCTGCCGGAATGGACGGCGGGAGACGCAGAAATCAGCCTCTTGATGCCCTCACGCCAGGGTGTCATGCCTGTGGTTACTGCATTCGCCAATTATATAAGAAAAGAGCTGCCACTGATTGTGTCTGTTTGAGTCTAAGATTGCAAAGTCGCCATGACAGCATATACAAGCTGAAACAGCGATAAGACCACGGTTGTACGTCTAATTAAAAAAATTGTCTGTCTCCTGTTTCTGTAGCTCTTTCGCTTTGATCGGCAGCCTGTTGAATAAATTTCAGGTCTGCGCAAGACAACACAAAAATCCGGCGAAAAAGCGCAGTTTATTCGCCATAAATGAACAATTTGAGCCAGATTTTAACGCCGTATTGAGCCAGCTGGGGGTTTTGCAACCGGCTGCTAGACCAGTCCAGCATTGATCAACGTGATAGCGGCAATCAGGTACAGGCCTGATGTGAATATAGAGCCCAGGGTTCGGATATGGTTAAGCCGAGTCCATTGTTTGCCATAGTCCTTCCAATAGATCGCTGCTTCGTCAGAACGATGGTCGAGTTTTGCCAGTCGATTATTCATGGGCACATTGCCGAACATCGTCATTAGAAAAACGCATGGCACATAGATGAACGCAGCTATGAGAATAGCGACCTGGCCTGGCCCTTCAAATACAAACAGTGCATAGATAGCGAACAAGACAGAAAATAGGGCTATCGACATCAGGGCGGCAACGAACTCTGTTCGTAACACGGTACGATTAATCCATTGCATCGATTCGATGCCCGCAGCCGGCTCGGCACGCAGCAGTCCAGCCATAATGAATTCAGAGAAGGCTTTGAAAACGCCCCCAACCAATGCACTCCACAACGCAAGAAACAGACAAAAGTAAAGTGTCCAGTCAAAAGTCATGAGAATCCCCTTATCTTTCCGGAACCATTTGGTTGCGCATTTGAATGTGGTAACAAGAGGCCGCAGAAAGTACACACAGGCCTATTTCGATTGCTGTCGCCAGTTGAATTCCGGCTGGTGGCGGGCCGTCAAGCAGCATAGCCAGTAGTCTTACACTGCCATAACCGCCATACACCATGATGGAAAGCAAAAGGCCGCTAAGAACCGTTGCTGGCCTTGAGGCACAGAACACGATCGTAAGGCCGCAGACGAAAAGCAGTCCCCCGGGGGCTCTCAGTTCGGACAGCTGTCCCGCCGACAGCGCGCTTTGCAGGCCGTTGAGGGTGATCATGCTCACCGGGTCCAGGACGATATAACTGCCAATTAATACTGCAACCCAACCATTCACGTGCAGCTGAGCTCTGATTAGCTTGCTCACGCGGCTACCCTCCATACGCCAGTCTTGGCGACTTCGATTGCGTAGTCTCTGAAGTCCCTGGGCTTACGGCCAAGGGCGCGCTGCACGCCATCGGTGAGAGAGGAGTTGCGGCCGTCCAACACAGTGGCAAACAGATAGTCCAGCATCCATACCACGTCTCGAGGCGCACCTGACTCCTTTACTTCATTAACAAAAGCGTCGTGGGGTACATCGTGGTAAGTGATATCCCGGCCAATAGCAGCAGAGAGATCTGCTGCGATGTCAGTGAAACTCATCAGGCGTGGGCCGGTTACTTCGTAAATCTGACCATTGTGCCCATCCTGAGCGAGAGCAACAGTTGCCACATCAGAGATGTCATCCACATCCACGAAAGGTTCAAGGGTATTGCCTGCCGGGACAGTGATTTGTCCAGCGAGTACCATGTCGATAAATGCGCCTTCTGAGAAGTTCTGAAAAAACCAGCTTGCGCGAACCACGGTCCATTCCAGGCCGCTGTTGATAATGATCTGTTCGCAGGTCTGGGCTTCTTCTTCGCCTCTGCCGGACAGCACAACCAGACGTTTCACTCCTTTGGTTACAGCAAGATCCACAAATGCCTGAATAGTGTCGCTCGCCCCCGGCATTGCAAGGTCAGGTGCGTAGCTGATGTAAGCCGCTTCCACGTTGTCCAGGCAGTCCTTCCAATTTGCGGGATTGTTCCAGTCGAAGGCAGGTGTGGAAGCGCGCGAACCCACTCGGGTTGGCCTGCCCATGTTTTGCAGATTTCTTGCGATGCGACGGCCAGTCTTGCCGGTGCCACCAGTGACTAAGATGACATTCTGATCAGTGTTGTTCATGGGGTTCTCCTGTATAGAACGTTTGGATTAAAGAAGTCAGGAGAGAGTGTAGAGACCTGGCGCGCAAAACTATTGTCAGCTAATGCCAGCTTTTTGACCGAAGCCGCCAATTGGATCGGCAGGGTCTAATGTGCTGGTGTGCTCTGGGATTGAGCGGCGAGGCGGTAGGAACGCGGGGTTTGGCCTGCCCAGCGCTTGAATGCCCGGTTGAAGGAGCTCTGTTCCGAGAAACCGGTGAGAAAGGCAATGTTGCTGAGAGAATGCTTGTTCTCTCTTAGTAGCCGCTCTGCAAATTCCCGGCGTGCATCGTCGACTAGAGCCTGATAGGTGAGGCCTTGCTCCGATAGCTTGCGTTGCAGTGTGCGACTACTCATAGCCAGCACACTGGCTATAGCGCTGATATTGGGAACCCCTTCGCTTAGAGCGCCCGCAATCTGTTGCTTTACTTGTTTATCCAGCGAATATTCTGCATCTAACTGACTGATCTCAGCATCGAGCTGGGCTTCAAAGTATTGAGCGATCCCACTGTCAGCGAGTCTATTCGGTGCCCGCATGGATTCATCTGCGATCAGCAGGGCGTCGCGGTCAGTATTAAAATGCACCGGGCATCCGAAGAATGCTTCGTGATCGGCCACGATCTCAGGCCCAGCGTGTTTGAAAAATACGCCATTGAGTTTTACCTCTTGTGTTGCCACCTCACTGCTGATGGTGAACATACTAGCTACAGTGGCTTCATTGGAGAGTCGCATCCCTAGATCGCGAGCCCCCTCGCGGTGAAGATGGACGAATGAGCCATCAACCGTTGGCTCGACGGTATAAACAGAAACGCTGGTCATTACGCGCCAGTATCGCTCCGCTCGTGTAAAGGAAGCACGCAGGTTGGATGCTGTTTTCCATGCCAGGCCAAACAATCCATAATCATCGCAGCGCATTGAATCGCCGGTGCGTAACGGCAGCGTATGACCGGATTGTTCTGCTCTGGCGATATTTTCCAGGAATCCGTAGTAGTCGCTATCTCTAAGCATGATTGATGGGTCGACCGGTGCATTTGGATCAATACCGATCGATTCCAACATTGCGGACGTCTCGATGGAGTGTTCAGCAACGCCTGCAACTTTGTGCGCAAAAAGTGAAGTGATTTGTCCCATGGGCAAACTGAATTGCGTATGGCGACGCAGATGAGCTTTTTAGACTTCCACTATACCAGACCTGCAGTCTGCTAGAAAAAGAGGCAAGTCATGGCGCTCTCAATGAGCCCATAGCTTTAGAAACATTGAGAATGATCGATGGAGAGTGCTGACCCACGTGGGTGGGATGGGATAATCAATCGAGTGAGTATGAATGCCCATGCCTGTTAACGGGGTAGAGCCCGTTTTTTGAAGGGATGGTGCCCAGGGGCGGAATCGAACCCACTACCCTGAATGCCTTGCGCTGCGCCTTATCTCAATGAATTTTAAGGCTTTAATTCCTTTGTGGGTCACCAGACTTTTTTAAGAGTGTACCACCCTCGTGGTGCGCTAGTATAACAGACTTTCTACAGTCCCTCCGTCAGACTTTGCGCAAACTCTTCCGGTAAATCGTAAAAGCAAAACGGGTTTAAAAACTGTCTGCGCCAGAAGAAACTCTGATCGACTTCAGTAAGATTTGCCTCCTGACACAATGTCGGATACTGCGCGATTATTGTCGCCACTTGTGAGCGCATGATTTCTTTTGCGGCATCTTCGGACAGTTGAAATGCCTTGCTTGCTGCAAGGCAATTGCCTAATTGACTGAGCTTGTTGGCACCATGGATATTCATTGCTTGTGAAGCTTCTTGCCCCGTACGATTTTGAGGACAGATGTCGTATGCAGGAGTCATCGTAAGCTGGCTACCGTCCCAGAAGGCGGCATGATTGCGGGCATGATCGTCGGTATTCCCTACCAGAATATTGAATACCATGCGGCGATATAGCTCGTGCAGGGAATCTCTGGGGTCAGTAAATTGGTGCCTAATTTTCTCAGCAAGGTCTTCGTAGCTGGCGTAACGCGCTTCTGTTTCAGGCATGCCGAAAATGGTCAGAGAAGAGACCATGGCTTTTCGATACCAGTTTCCGTCATCTCCTCTCGTACGATCAAAGCGCTCTATGAGCAATACGTCTTTGTGTTGAGCGCTGGTTAATTCCACGGGAGCCACGTTAATACCAACCTCTTGCGCCAGTCGCATGGCGATATATTCGGCTTTGACCACGCTGTATGTGTCGGTAGAGCCTGAAAATTTGGCGATGTATTTCTTGTTTTCTGCCTCAATGCTGGCCTTCGGGCGCGCGCCACCAATGCTTGAGCCATGGTTAAGCGCCTGATCCAGCTCTTTGGTCAGCGGAATACCTTTTTGCACTAGCTCGGAGGCCTGCTGAAGCTCTTCCAGTGTTGCGGCCTTTGGATTACGGGGTACGTAGTCAGTCGGCGATTCCTGAAAATCGAGATTACCGATCCGGTCAGAGCCGGAAAGGAGCAAATAGGACAGTTCATCCAGTTCAGTGAGGGTGATCTCCTCGTTCTTTTTACCCGTCTCCTGATTGATGATGACGCGGCGACCCCATGCGTCGGGGGAGCCGTCCCGAATGCAGCTAGGCATTTCCATGCGAGGCAAAAGGGGAATTTTCCCTTCCTTTAAAGGTAGTTCCGGCTCATAGATCGATACGGCGTCTTTTCTCGCCAAGTAGCTTCTACCGTAGTTAAAGGAAAGCGTCCCGTTATCGCGCTCCAAAAGACCTGCGACAACGGGATCGCTTTGATTTTTCAGCCAAATCCAGACAAAAGCCCTTGATTGCTTAGAATTCATCAAAGACCTCTTTGGATTCCTTGTCTATGCGCTTGGGCAGGAGTGCCAGTTCCATATCAAGGTTCTTTTGAACGGTTCTTAAGCTCTTACTGTCTTCCCCAAATAGAGGAATACCCAAGAGCGTTGCTATCTCGAAATACAGACCGATTTCAGCGCTAGGTTCTCCTTTTTCCACCCGTCGAAGCGTCGAGCGTGACGTGCCTGCTCTTTCGGCTAGCTCTTCTTCGCTCCAGCGGTGGTTTTTACGGGCAAGCTTGATCTGCGAAGCGAAGACTTTGAGGGCTTGCAACGTATGATTTGAGTAAATTCGGCTCGTTTTAGGCATGACCTAATCCTTCGCGAGTAACTTAGTGCTCTCACCAAATTAGCGGATAAGAGGGTTCTAGTCAAACGAATTGTTTTATATATAAAACATAAGGCTATTCTATGTATCATATATAGTACAATTATGAGGTTTTTAGGCTATTAAGAAGAAAATTCAGCAAATTCAGCCAAATTTCAACTTAAAAACAAAGGAAAGCCACTAATTCTGCGGCTTCCAGCGGATTTGTTAACGGTTTCTTAGTGTCTTGCATGCAACCATAAGTAAAGGGCGGAAATTTAGAGAAAGTTGGCTGGAAACCATGCAAATCAAGATAAAGGGCGAAATGAGCATAGCCGACGTGAGACAAGCTGCGTAAACCGCTGAAGTCTGCCACCCATTCCATCTGAAGCCTGCCACCTGGACCGCGGCAAAGCTGCCACCCATCGGAGCGTAGCGACGCAGGGTTTTGTAGTTATTCAGAATCGGTGTCTGCCGTCAACTTTGTCTTCTGTTTGCGCAGGGATTCTCCTCTCAGGTTGATCTTGTAAGCGTTGTGAACCAGCCGATCCAGGATGGCGTCCGCCAGAGTCGGATCACCGATCACTGCATGCCATTCCTCAACAGGGAGCTGGCTGGTGACAATGGTGGAGCGAAGGCCGTGCCTGTCCTCCAGCACCTCCAGCAGATCCCGCCGGTTTTCAGCATTCGGTTTTATCAAGCCCCAGTCATCGAGGATCAACACGTCGACCTTGGCTAGGTTGGCAAGCAGCTTGGGATAGCGCCCATCACCTTTGGCGATCATCAGTTCCCTCAACAGTCGACTGAGTCGGACGTATTGCACCGTATACCCCTCGCGACAGACCTTCTGTGCCAGGGCGCAGGCCAGCCAGGTTTTTCCAACACCGGTGGGGCCGGTAATGAGGATGTTGAGGTGTTCCTGCACCCAGCGACAGGCGGCCAGTGATTGGATCAGTGTTTTATCCAGCCCTCTGGGGTTCTGGTAGTCAATGTCTTCCAGGGCAGCGTTGTGCCTCAGCCTGGCCCGGCGCAATCGGCTGGTCAGACGGCGGCTCTCCCGCTCGGTCATCTCCCGGTCTACCAGCAGCCCAAGGCGTTCCTCGAAGCCCAGCTCTTCGATGTCCGGTGTGGTCATCTGATCGACCAGCGCTGTCGCCATGCCGGTGAACTTCAGTGCCTGGAGTTTCTCCAGGGTGGGGTGTTTCAACATCATGTTCTCCTTCAGTGATAGTAAGCGGGACCACGGATATTGTCGTGGGCATCGGGTAACGCCAGCTCCTGTTGACCCTCAAGAGGCTGTTCGTCCAGTCGGAGTTTCAGGATGGATTCGATGCTCTTGTAACGGCAGCTGCCCAGGACCAGGGCTCTGCGGCAAGCGGCCTCCAGCCGTTCATCGCCGTAGGCTTTGCCGAGGCGGAGAATGCCCAGACAGGAGCGATAGGCTTGTTGGGGATGTTGGCGTGAGGCCAGCACCACCTGGATGAGTTTCTCTGTTGCCGGCCCGGTCTTGGCAGCCCAACGCTTAAGACGCTCCGGTGTCCACTCCCCGGCCTGGCGATGGGACTCCGGCATGTGGGCAGTGAGCGTGGTGTGGCGGCCTTTCTGATCGGAACGCCGGTGGCTGGCTACCCGGTTACCCCGGTAGAAGCACTCGACGGTATGACGCGTCATGCGGACCTCGACCTCTTTCTTGACCAGAGCGCAGGGCACCGAGTAGTAGTGCCCATCGATCGCCACGTGATAATCGATATGAACCCGGGCCTTCTTCCATTCGGCATAGACATACGGTTCTGCTGGCAACGGCCGCAGCGCCGGCCGGTCCAGTTGTTCAAAGTGGTCCCGCCGGCAGCCAGGCAGCTTGCGGAAGGAGCGTGCATTGAGTTTGCCCAGCAGATCACTGATCGCGGCATTGAGCTCTGCCAGGGAGAAGAACTGGCGATGGCGCAGGGAAGCCAGGATCCAGCGCTCTACTACCAGGACACCGCTTTCGACCTTGGCTTTGTCGCGTGGCTTGCGGACCCGGGTAGGCAGTATCGCCACCCCATAGTGTGAAGCCATGTCCTGGTAGGTGGGATTGGCGTCGGGCTCGTACCGGTGGGCTTTACTCACGCCGGCCCGCAGATTGTCTGGCACCACCAGTTCCGGTATGCCACCCAGGAACCTGAAGGTGCGCACGTGGGAGCCGATCCAGTCTGGCAGGGATTGACTCCAGGTGGCTTCGACATAGGTGTAGTTGGAGGCTCCCAGCACCCCAACGAAGATCTGTGCCTGGCGGATCTCGCCGGTGGCCCGATCAATGACCGGGACAGTCTGGCCTGCATAGTCGACAAACAGTTTCTCGCCGGCCCGATGGTCCTGGCGCATGACCAGGTCCAGCTTGCCCTGCCAGGCACGGTAGTGCTCACAGAACCAGCTGTACTGGTAGCCATCGGGATGAGCCTGCCGGTACTCCTGCCAGAGCAGGAACAGGGTGACGCCCGGGCGTTTGAGCTCGCCATGGATGTTAGCCCAATCAGGGATACCCCGTTGCTGGGCCGGCAGGTCCGGAGGTGGCGGAAACAACAGGCGTTCCAGTCGCGCCTCGTCCAGATCATCAGGCAGGGGCCACCGGAGGCCCGCCGACTCAGCCCGCCGCAGGTACTCGCTGACCGTGGGCCGGCCAATGCCGCAGGAGGCGGCGATCTTACGATTGCTCAGTCCACTGACCCACTTGAGGCGCAGCACTTCTTTGATTTTACGCATGGATAACCTCTTCGCAGGCATCTGATCCTCTCCCTGGGGAAAAGGTCAGAATACCGGTTAGTTATCCTGCGCCGGCACACTCCGGCGGGTGACTTCAGGCTTGCTGCCAGGGTGGCAGCTTTGCCGCGGAATCAGTGGCAGCATTCGCGTGGAATGGGTGGCAGGCTTCGCGTGGAATCAGTGGCAGGCTTGGTCTGGAATACGCAACAAGCTCTTTTTGAAAAACTTAATGAAATCGAAATCGATCTAGCCGTGCACCATTCCCGTGGGGCAACGCTATACATTCATCCCACCAATGGTTTTGGTGATGAAGTTGTTCCCCGTAATCGGGCAGGCAAAGAGATCGACAAGGTGTTCTGCAACGGCCCGTACCGGAGCGCCGCTGATGAATTTCAAATCTAGCTAGTAGAAAGCGGGAAGGAGAAAAACGTTGACCGAGAAGCTGCCACCCTTAAAGCCGGAATTTGATGCGCAAGTCACCGCTGCATTGATGGCGCAAATGAACGCACTCGTGCCCGTCAAGGTCGTCACAAAGCTATGTGGTATTTCTCGTAAGGAAATTGATCGCCGTGTCCATGCCGGTACTTTTCCATTGCCGGAAAAGCTCTCAAGTGAGGAGAAGGCAATTCGAAAAGGGTTTCGCGTTAACGACTTGCAAGCATGGCTAGAAAATCCGAGAGCATTTAAGCGCTGAGTAGTCCACTTTCAACTACCAGCTCACGCATGGTATCCAAAGACGGAATGTCGTCTACGGACTCGCATGAGACAATCTGATCAAGAACAAACTCCCAGATATTCATCGCTTTTCTTTTTTCAAAATCATAAGAGTATTGAACATAAACCTGTCCTGTCACGTCCGAGCTTTTGTCCTTATGGTTAAGCAGGAGGCTCGCATAGAGCTTGGGTAATCCAACAGCCGTAATCCATGTGGCACCCGAACGTCTCAAATCATGGGGCGTAAAATCGTCAATTTCCAGTGCTTCACGGTTTTTACGTAGCGCTTGAGATAATGCAGTCTCACCGTAAGGAGCTAAAGCTTCATCAGGCTCTTCGGGGATTAAAGAGGCTTTGGTAGCCCCGAAGACAAACGGGCTGGCTGAAGTGTATGGCTTAACCTCTTCAATCAATTCCAAGGCAAATCGGTTCAAGGGAACACGGTGCATTGTTCTGTTCTTTGTATCTCTAATTTCGATATGCCAAATTTGTTCTTTCTCTTTAAACGCTGCGTATTTCATGTTCCGCACTTCTTTGCCGCGCTGCATAGTGGCCAACATGAATTTCAATAGCTTCGCTGTGACGGGAGGAATGCCGACTTCTTCGATACGGTGCCAGAACAGCCAAATCTCTTCGAAACTTAGTACGCGCTCTCGAATGGCAATCGCCCCCAAGGGTTCAATGCCGTCGACAGGGTTATCAGGTATAAGACGTTTCTTCTTTGCCAAATTAAAGAACTGACGAACATAGGCTATCGTATGGTAAACGGCAGCCTTTCCGCTTTGCGGGGCATAGCTGGCTTTTTCTTTGTTCTTCTTTTTCGCGCGCTCTAGTATTGTGTGCTGAATCTTGTCAATGTCATCCGGCGTTACATCTTTCAAATAGTGATCACCAATTAAAGGCAGCATGTCACGTTTGAATGCGTTCTCTTCGCTTACGACATCGACCTTTCCTTTAAGGCGACAGCTTTCCAAATACACTTCCAGAAATTGACTAACCGTTTGCTGGTTATTTTCTTCAATTTTTTCGTTCTTTATTTCCTCAACAGGATCGCGGCCATATTCATTGACTTGTTCGTAGTAATCATCATAGGCGCTGCGTGCTTTCCTGATTGACCACTCTGGGTATTTACCGATGGTAAGCCAGCGGCTTTTGCGACCGCTCATATATTTATAAACGAATGTTTTCTTTCCAGAGGGCGTAACGCGAATTCCAAATCCGGGACAGCCAATACACCAATAAACCACACGCTTATTTTCTGGTTTTAAATTTCTGATTACGCTATCTATGAAGTTAATCGTACTAGTCATCCATAAACTTTTTACCTCTTTGCTTCCGTTCTGGGCTACTCACTGGGCTACTCAAACCATGGTTACAATATGTGCAGAATTCCCCCCTATGCACAAGCAAAAGCCTTGCTGAGCAACAATTAGCGGTGGATAAGGTGGGAAAATCTAGTTGAGTAGCCCAGAGCTATTTATCAAATAATATCAGTGCTCTAAAACTGTTTCTCAGTAAGGCTTTCAGAGTTTTTTAAGGCGGAAAAGCAATAGATTGAAAATCCCTGTGTCGGTGGTTCAAATCCGCCTCTGGGCACCACTTTTCCCCTTACTCAGCAACAGTTACAGCGAAAGCCTCAAGTCCTCAATTTCTTCAAGAATATCGCTGGGCTACTCACTGGGCTACTCAAACACCCATTAAAACCGAAACGTCCTTTTCATTAAGATAAAGCCATAATTGAATTGAAATGTCTTGCTTGAACTGTTGGTCACGCAAGATCAGCAGGTTTGAGGTTGTTGATTCCTCAATTTTCCCCTATTCTCCTAGCTACTTGTTTCGTGGGAGACATGATGAACGACGAGATAATGACCCTAAAAGAGGTCGCTGCTTATTTAAAGTTGGCGGAAAAGACAGCTTATCGTCTGGCAGCAGAAGGGAAACTACCCGGATTCAAGGTAGGTGGTAGCTGGCGATTCAAGCGGGAGGATATCGACCGCTGGATTGAAGAACAAAAAGCTCAGAACAAAAGTTCGTAATTGAGCGTGTGAGAATAGGAAAAACAAAATAGATGTTAGGTGAAAAATTAACCTTATCACAGCTAGAGCAATACCTTTCAAAGGCAGCCTGGATACTCAAAGGGCCAGTAGATGCCTCGGATTTCAAGGTCTACATCTTCCCCTTGTTATTCTTCAAGCGGGTGTCCGATGTATATGATGAAGAATACCAGTCAGCGCTTGAAGAATCCGATGGAGATGCTGAATATGCATCCTTGCCTGAAATGCATCGCTTTGAGATTCCAGAGGGCTGCCATTGGCGCGATGTTCGCGAAACCACCACCAACGTTGGGCAAGCCATTGAACATGCCTTGCGCGGAATCGAAAAAGCGAACCAAGAATATCTCTACGGCATATTCGGTGATGCCCAATGGAGTAACAAAAATAAGCTATCCGATAGCCTGCTAATCAACCTGATTGAGCACTTTTCGCAATACACCTTAGGCAGAGTGTTGATTTGCACCCAAAATTGACCCACTACACCCCCTGATTTGCATCTAATTTTGACCCACGTACAACTCATCCTGCATCGATCTGACGCAGGAGTATTCAGGAGTGATAGACGTGGCGTTATTGAGCGTAATCCGGCGCTGGCACTTCCGTGAAGGATTGCCGATCCGGGAGATCACAAGACGAACAGGACTGAGTCGCAATACAGTCCGCAAGTACCTCGCCAGTGGAGTGGTGGAACCCCGCTACCCGCAGAGAAAGACTCCCTCCAAGCTGGACGACTTCGAGCTGACCCTGACCAGCTGGCTGTTCCGGGAGACCAGGAGGCACCGCAAGCAGCGCAAGACCGTCAGGCAACTCCACAGCGACCTGGTGCAAATTGGCTTCACCGGCTCCTACGACCGG
This sequence comes from Pseudomonadales bacterium, assembly GCA_024234395.1. Lineage (GTDB taxonomy): Bacteria > Pseudomonadota > Gammaproteobacteria > Pseudomonadales > Pseudohongiellaceae > NORP240. The sequence goes on along the minus strand of JACKOH010000002.1, from coordinate 284,435 downwards.
GTGGCCGCCTTTGCCAGGCTCTGGCGTCAGGAGCAACAGGAAGCCAAGCGTACCGCCGCCAGGAACACCTTCGTGCCTTTGTCCTTTGCTCCGGGCGAAGCCTTCCAGTTTGACTGGAGCGAAGACTACGCCGTAATCAATGGCGTGAATACCAAGCTGCAGGTCGCTCACTTCCGACTCAGTCACAGCCGGGCGTTCTTCCTGCGTGCCTATCTGCTGCAGACCCACGAGATGCTGTTCGATGCCCACCATCATGCCTTCATGGCCTTTGGCGGCATCCCGGAGCGAGGGATCTACGATAACATGAAGACCGCCGTGGACAAGGTGGGCCGCGGGAAGCAGCGGACTATCAACAAGCGCTTCACGGCCATGGCCAGCCACTACCTGTTTGAAACCGAGTTCTGCAACCCGGCCTCCGGCTGGGAGAAGGGTCAGGTCGAGAAACAGGTGCTGGACTCCCGCCGTCGGGTCTGGCAAGGAGCCCCCGCCTTCAAGTCACTGGCAGAACTCAATGCCTGGTTGAAACAGCGCTGCCTGGAACTGTGGGAAGAGCTTCCCCATCCAGAGGACAGGAGGCGAACGCTCAGCGACTACTGGCAGGCGGAACGGGAATGCCTGATGGAAACGCCGGCCGCATTCGACGGCTTTGTGGAATACAACAAGCGGGTCAGTTCTACCTGCCTGATCACCTTCGAGCATAACCGCTACAGTGTGCCAGCCAGCTTCGCCAATCGCCCAGTGAGCCTACGGGTCTATGCTGACCGTCTTGTGGTAGTCGCGGAAGCCAACGTAGTGGCAATCCATGAGAGAGTGTTTACCCGGGACCACAGTGTCAGCGGCAAGACCATTTATGACTGGCGACACTACCTGTCGGTGGTACAACGCAAGCCCGGCGCTCTGCGTAACGGTGCGCCGTTCAATGAACTGCCTGAGAGCTTCAGACAGTTACAGGCGGTTCTGCTTAAGCGGCCCGGTGGTGATCGGGAGATGGCCGACATTCTTGCCCTGGTGCTGTTGCACAATGAGGCGCTTGTGGAACGGGCGGTGAGTGAGGCCCTCCTTGTCGACCAGGTGTCCAAGCAGCATGTACTGAACTGCCTGAGCAAGCTCAGCGACGTCCCCAGGCCTCAACCCACTTCAACGCCACCGGCCCTGAAGCTGGTGAATGAACCGGTCGCCGATACTAGCCGCTACGACCGCCTCCGAAGGACTACTCCATGAACAACGATGCCATGATCACCACCTTCAAATCCCTTAAGCTGTTCGGTATGGCAGACACCATTACCACACTGGCCGAACAGGGTTCTCCTGCGTACCAATCGGCACTGCCCACTCTGGAGACGCTGCTGAAAGCTGAAGTTGCTGAACGGGAAGTTCGTTCAATCAACTACCAGATGAACGTTGCCAGGTTCCCCGCCTATCGGGACCTTGCTGGCTTCGACTTTGCGGAAAGCCAGGCTGATGAAGCCCTGGTTCGCTCGCTCCACCGTTGTGAGTTCATTGAGGATGCTCAGAATGTAGTCTTTGTTGGCGGCCCGGGAACCGGGAAGACTCACCTGGCTACCGCGATTGGAGTTCAGGCGATCCAACACCACCGACTTCGAGTCCGGTTCCTGTCCACTATTGAGTTGGTGAATCAACTGGAACAGGAAAAGCAGGCTGGTAAACCAGGCCGCATTGCCAACCGGTTAGTGCATGCCGACCTGGTGATACTGGATGAACTGGGCTACCTGCCATTCAGTCAGTCTGGAGGGGCCTTGCTGTTCCACCTGATCAGCAAGCTCTATGAGAAGACCAGCATCCTGATCACCACCAACCTGAGCTTCTCGGAATGGTCCAATGTGTTCATCGATTCCAAGATGACAACGGCATTACTGGACCGGCTAACTCATCACTGCCACATCATCGAAACCGGAAATGACAGTTACCGATTCAAACACTCAACGACAAACCAACAGGAGGACAGAAGAACTGGAAAGCGAAGATAAACTCAGGCCATAATCGGGCCATCTGGGCGGGTCAATATTGGATGCAAAACCCGGGTCAGTTTTAAATGCAAATCAACATCTAAAGACAAAAGCTATTCTCGTACAAGTGAGCCTTTCGAAGTGAGCCAGAAAGAAATTCTCCCTGACGTTAAAGGAATGGGATGGGTTCGAAATGAATATATAGTTAAAGAAGTTGACGCATGGAAGATAGAGCTGTCACTAGAAGAAATACAAGAATTGTACCCTGCGCTGAAAAGTGAAATTGACATGCCTTCGGCTTCAATATTAGAAAAAAATACGCAAGAGCTTTCAATTGTTTTTAAAAACGATGGTTACGTTTGGAAAAGCAACAACAATCTTCCCTTAGAAATGTATGAAAAAGAAATCAAAGTTTCTGCGAGGGCAAGTGGTGCTAGGAAATCTAATCATGAGTATAGTCCAAAGATATACCCTGAGCGCTCTAGTTTTTATGTCTTCTGCAACCCAAATCAACAAGGGTTTATTGTCATTGAAAAAATACCGCCTGTACATATCGAGTGGCACGGTACACACGGATGTTATCGAGGTGGACTTAACTACGTAGAGTATAGATTAAGTGAGGAGGGGAGCTTATATCCCGTCTGGGGTAGCACAGATCCATTCCCATATCCTGTAGGTGATACACACAATTGTGGGGCGTTATCAATTTCTGGAAGCAATACCTCTAAAAAAGAAGAGGTGTATTTAGATGAAGCTGAAGTGGTCCAATAGATGTGACCAGCCCAGTTAAGAGATAATGATGAAGTGGTCCAATAGATGTGACCAGCCCAGTTAAGCTGCTTTCTCCAATTCAACCATCACTGACTCATACTCCATAGGACTGACACCTTCGTCTTTATGAATGATTCAGCTTTCAATGATGTTGATGTCATCAAGGACTTTGACATCAGCACAGATAATGATGCCATTAATATTGCTGATCTTCTGACAGCCTATGATCCATTATCTGATGCGATCACAGACTTTGTACAGATCACAGATGACGGTACGGACAGTACATTGAAAGTGGATGTTGATGGAGGCGCTGATAACTTTGTAACGATTGCTACTATCGAAGGTATCACGGGTCTTACAGACGAGGCGGCGCTTGAAACAAGCGGCAATTTGATAGCGGCGTAAGCTTTCAATTGCTGGATTTCGAGGAGGGCGCAAAGCCGCGTCCTTACTCGATCAGAGCTGAGTGGAGGCCAGCAGGGTACACTCGTTTTCCAGAGCATCTATTACCAAATTCAACTTACTAAGATTGTATGATTCCGCATCTGAAGTTTCTTGGATTAGTTCAAGAAAATATCTCATGTAAGTTTCTTTGTGCTCAAGGGAGCCTTGATAGAAATCGCTATCCTTCTTGTAGTTCGTCCACCTAACTTTGGCTGGTGGTCGTTCCTCCATTTCCAAATCCAGATAACATTCAATTGCCGCCGCCCGTTTATTTATGTCGGCTAGGTTTTCGCCTTCCGGTCCGATACACGGAAATGTCTTAAATTCTTCCAGTTCAGGCAACATCATCACGCGCATATTGGGTAATAAATTCATGGCGGATATTTTAGAAAAAGCATCGTAGCCCTCTGCATCATTGTCCAAAACAAAAACAATTTGATTATGAACATCGATCTTTTTTAGACCCTCAGCAAACTTAACTAGGCTTCCTGTTCCTGAAAAAGGGTGACTTTCACTAACATCGATAAAGCGGAAAAAATCTTTTATTTCCGGTCTAAGTACCTTGATTGCCCGCTTCAAGATATGTGTGTCTGAGCTTCCCTCGGTGGCAATAAGAAATGTTTGGTTTCGATGTGCGCAGGGTACAAATTCATTTTCTTCCGCCCAACCAGCTTCCACTAGCGGGCCGTAATGCCATACGACATTAGCATCAAGATTTTCTTTATTTTCAGCTAGGAGCCGCAAGACGGAGTAGGGATGGAGAATTTCGATGATTGAACTAAAAAAGCTTTTCTCAGAATACGCATGGATTTCAAAAGGGTCGTATCCGGGAATTCTTTTTAAAAGCGACTCATCTTGAAACCGTCCCTTTGCTTCAGCCCCCTCGGGACTTACAGAAGAGACGAATGTATCATCTAGCGAACTCAATGGATAAGCCGTAACGAATGACAAGTACTCGGAAAAATCCATTAAGTCTTGAAGCGGTATATCTTCAGACTCGTGCCAAGCTTTTGAGTAGGATTGATAGTCCCGTTTTAGTCTTTCCAGAGTAAAACCTAGAAGTTCCAGTCGCGGCACCACTTTCTGTAACGGTGCGCAAAAGGCTCTCCCCATGCCGTCTGTTCCATCATCATCTCCTATTGGACTCACAGAACGAGTCTCTTCGGAGTAATTCCATGTCCTATCAACTTCCTGAAAAAGCTCGCCGTGATCTATGCCACGCGAATTTTTGCTGAAAGTAATCGGCATTCCATCGATGTCGAGAGAAATTTCTGTTCCCATGAGCTAGTCAGTTTTCCAGTTTATGTTTTCAAATTTTACCGTCTCATAGTCAATAGCATCGATTACAGCTTTTCGTAAAGCTAACTGCGTCCTGTCTACGCCGTAACTGGCCGTTTCTTTCTTATCGCGCTCATGGCCGACGACAAGAGCGATGTCCTGTTCACGGATAAATTCACCATTCTGGAGTTGCTTGCCGCGTAAATTATCGATGACAGTATGGCGAAAGCTGTGAAAGCTTTTGCTCCATCTGTCACCGGCATTGGTTGTTCCCTTGCTGGTGACGCCGCGCCGCTCAATATAGCCCTTAATCGTATTGCCGTTCTTTCTTGGTTCATAGCGCGAGAACCAGTTTGATAGTCCTTTGGCAAATCTTCCTTGTTTATCGCGTTTGAGTTTGAAGAGGCTTTTGTCTTTCTTGTCGTGTTGACGTTCTTGGACGTAATCCATGAAGCCGATGGCAAGTAATGTGGAGTGGATCGGAATAGGGCGGATAGAGTTCAGATTTTTGGTGCGTTTCTTTTTACCGTCAGCGGTGATGCCTTCATTATCGATCATCGCATAGATGATGCCTGTATCAGGGCAGGTTTTAATGTCTTCTGTCTGGAGCTGGCCGAGTTCTTCCAGCCGTGCGCCGGTAAAGGCGGCAAGGAGTAGAAACCAGAAGCGGTTATTGTAGGTGTCTTTGGTCATCCTTGCGCCAAAGTCTTGGCCGTAATTGGCTGGAAATATCTTTTCAAGGTCTTCGGCTGTGAAGGGCTTGCGGCTGATAGACGGGTTGAGTTTTGAATTGGGCAGTTCTACATGGCCGGAGAGGTCTCTGGGCATAAAGCCACTAGAAAATGTAAATTCCAGTAAACCCTTGAGCTGCCCGAGATATTCTTCTCTTGTTTTATCGGAAATGGCCGGAAAGCGGTTGCTCTTGTTCTTGGCCATCGTGATTGCGTGATCGATGGAAACGCGCTTTTTGGCGAAGTTGGCAGGGAGAAAGACAAGCCAGCTCTGGATTTCTGCGAGTTCTTTCAAGGTGAACGTATGGACGGCTCTTTGTCCAAAGTAACCTTGCCAGAATTTTAGTCTGTCCGTATAGGCGAGCAGGGTACGGGGAGAGAGTCTTTTACCCCGCCGCCCCTGCGTTTCCAGTTTTTCGATATAGAGCGCTATGGCGTCATGGAATGTGGCCTGTGTTTCCGGCTGGCTTTCAGGGCTGGTGAATTCAGGGCCACCTACCCGCATGAGTTTTGCCAGAATGTCAGGATTGTCCTTGAATTGCTCAAGGAGCGCTAAGGCATTGGCCTGAAACTCCCGAGCCAGTCTTGCCTCTTCCTTCGGATCGTCGAGGTCAATGACATGTTTGCGGCCAAGCGCGTCGTGCGTTGTTATTTTCATGACATCCTGTTTATGCGGGATACCGCACCAGCTAAGGAAGCACCTTGTTTGTTTAAAGGGTTTTTCCGTGGTTTTACGTGCTGATAGACGGTCAAACCCCTGCTGGCATTGTACCCAAAAAAGGCGGGATAGTCGTTTGGCGCGGGTTTTATCGGTTGTTTTTAAGGAAACGCGTAATTCGCGCTTGCCTGCAAAATGATGACGAACGGATAGGGGGACGATGACCCGCGCATACCAATTTAGTTGATGGCGATTTCTGACTAGAAAATGCCCGTGCTGCATGAAACACCTCCGGTGTATCACCAAGGTGTAACCACCTTGGCACCACAAGGCGCGTTGCAAGGGCAATTGGTTTTAGATTCAGGGAGTTAGTTTATGAGTGGTGCCCAGGGGCGGAATCGAACCACCGACACGAGGATTTTCAGTCCTCTGCTCTACCGACTGAGCTACCTGGGCAATTGGTCATGCGAATTTACTCAGTGCATCCTGCACGCTGGCAATGCTGCGCATTGCTCCTCTGCTCATTCCAGCCAGCGATCGCTGATCGCTGTCGTTCAAACGGTGCTCAAAACTGACGTTTTGAAAGCGCTCGCTTTCACTAAACCTGGCTATCTGGGCTGGACTGTGCGAGCCGCGTATTAAACCCTCAACCCCTTTTCGAGTCAAGGGGGCGGCGGGATTCCTTATTCCTCCGGGACGTAGCCTTCGGCGCGGTCAAAGTTTTCATTGTCGAAGAACTTTTCCATTTCCTCCTGCAGGTATTTCCGGTGTTCCGGATCGGCCATGTTCAGGTGCTTTTCGTTAATCAGCATGGTCTGCTGCTTGAGCCAGTCGGTCCAGGCCTGCTGGGATACGGTTTCGTAAATTTCCTGGCCTTTGGCACCCGGGTAGGGCGGGACCGGCAGTCCCGGCAGGTCTTTCCTGTATTTGCGGCAATGTACAGTGCGAGTCATGTCCTTCCTCCAGGGAGTGCGGGTCAGCGGGAATTCCCGTTCCGGCTTTCCAGTTGTTGCAATAGCTTCTTGACCGGGGCCGCCAGGCCTACTTCGGCCGGTTGATTCAATGGATACCACAGCCAGCGATCGGATTCCATGATTCCAGCCGCCTCCGATACCACTTTATGGTGCACCGGAGTGATATCCAGGTGATAGTGACTGAAGGTATGACGCAGTGTGGGCCAGAGATCCGGGGCTTCGGTCTGCAGTAGGTTTCCGCCGGGTGAAGGCAGCGGTCCTTTGTCCACGGTTTCCGGGAGGCTCCACAGGCCGCCCCAGATACCGGAAGCGGGCCTTTTTTCCAGCAGTACCTGGTTTTGGGCATTATGCAGCAGATGCATGAACGTGGCCTTGACCGGCAGGGTCCTGGCGGGTTTGCGGCCCGGGTAGAGGGCGATCTCCCCGGCCCGTCGTGCCTGGCATCGAGTGGCGATCGGGCAGGCTTCGCAGGCCGGTTTGCTACGCGTACAGACGGTGGCCCCCAGGTCCATTATGGCCTGGGTATACGCTCCCACGCGCCGCTCGGGCGTCAGGCGTTCAGCCAGTTCCCACAGCGCACGCCTGACCGAGCTCTGTTCGGGCCAGCCGGCCACGGCGAAGCAGCGGGTCAGCACCCGTTTGACGTTGCCATCCAGAATGGTCGCCCGGCGGCCATGGGCCAGAGCCACGATGGCGCCTGCGGTGGAGAGACCAATACCCGGCAGTTCGCACAGCGTATCCACGGCGGCGGGAAACTCTCCGCCGTGGTCTGAAACCAGTAGCCTGGCAGTGTGGTGCAGGTTCCGGGCTCGTGCGTAGTAACCCAGCCCGGTCCACAGGTGCAGAACCTGGTCCAGGTCGGCAGCCGCCAGTTTACCCACGGTCGGAAAGGTGGCCATGAAACGCTGATAATAGGGGATTACCGTACCCACCTGAGTCTGTTGCAGCATAATTTCGGAGACCCAGACCCGGTACGGAGTCGGGTCCTGCTGCCAGGGCAGATCCTGGCGGCCGTGGCGGTCATACCAGCCTAGCAGCTTGTCGGCGAAGTCAGCCATCGGGGCAGGTTTACAATCAGAATCCAGGGGGCAGGTTACCCCGTTGAAGGAGAGTCGACTGGTCCGGAGACAACTGCTGTTCTGCCTCCTGGGCTGGCATGGGCAACAGATTCTGCAGCAGTCCGCGGTTGAAGTTCTGCAGTGCTTCCGGTGCCTGCTCCGGCATTACCACATCCAGGCGGGTCGTTAACGTGTTGTTGTCGAGCTGACTGAATAGACTCCGCACCTGGACCAGGTCGGGGCGACAGAACCGGTTCACGGGCTCATCGAATCCGGCCGCACACTCCACCGGCCATGAAACGTTGTGATAGCGCTGGTCGATGGGGATGATCTGTGCGAACGGCTCTCCCAGTACGGTGAACAGCAGGTCGTAATCGAAACGACGGGCGGCAGGATCGACAGCCCCGGATCCGGTGATATCGAAGTTGTCGAGGCGCACCTTGATCTGCTGGTTGTCGAGGCCGTTTTCGAGGATGGCGAAGCCGCTGAACTGGTTGGTTCGGACCACATCGGGCCAGGTCTGGATGGTTTCCCCGCGGGGGCTGAGTACGGCAATCGAGGTGAAAACCTGCTTGATGACGCCAATATCGACGGTGCCGTCATTGACGGCAAAGCTGGTTGCTCCGCTGACACCCTGGAGCCATTCACCCAGTGTCGTGCCGCTGCCCAGGTAATGTGACTCCTGGCTCAGGCGGCCGCTGAACGTGCCGGGCAACACCAGTGGCAGGGGCAGCTCAGCCATACTGAGAGAAGTGGCGTAGAGGTCCAGCGCGACCTCGCTGCGGGCGGGGATGCTGTTGATCCGCAAGGTGCCTTCAACAGTTCCGTCCAGTACTGCGGTCGGTTGCAGTTCCAGATCCAGCACGCCGCTTTCCAGGTTGGCATACAGATTGACGGATCCAAACTGGATGCCACCCAGAAAAAGAGAATCCAGGGATACCGAGCCCTGGACGTTCATGCCGGACCGCAGAGTGGCGGGGATCTGAAGATCGAGGAGCGAGCGTCGTGGGTCCGGGTCAGCAGCGTCATTCGGATTGCTGCCCGGGGGCAGGGCTCCCCCCTGCGGATCGAGAGCAGGGGCGACGGATTCGACTGGGGAGTCACCGGCAGAAAACGCCAGGTAGGGCGACAGATCCAGGCCACCGGTCGCCACGTTGAAGCGGGCATTGGTGGGCAACAGGCCGTTGGCAAAGCGCACATCTCCGGTCATTTCCAGGCGCAGGTCACCCAGCGTCGCCACCAGTTCCGACAGTTCTGTACCGGCCTGATCACCGCTCAGGCTGGCGTCGATCCGGGCCTGCCAGGCCCGGTCCTGACTGACTCTTGGCAATTGAGGTGTCTGTCTTGCTTCGGGTGAAGTGAACAGATTTTCGATAAGATCGTTGAGCGGAAATTCGCTGGAACTCAGCTGCACCTGCCAGCTGGAGTCGCCATATAGATTCTGCAATGACAATTCGCCTTCGAGGCGGGCCGGCGAGAGCACCAGCTGCGCTGCACTGAAGCGGAGATTCCCGGAATCCAGATCGATGTTGACGTCGGAACTGAGCGTGACCGGCCAGGGTACCGGAGCTGTCGGCGTCTCCAGTTGGAATCTGGCCTGCACCGGAAATGATCTGCCGCCAAGATTGCTGGCCTGACTGTCCAGGTTCAACTCATGGACGGTGTAGTAATAGCCCTGCTCGAGATTCTGAATATCGATGCTGGCGTTGTCGATGGAAACTGAGCTGAAGTTGGTGGTAATCGATGCGCCGTCCTCAGTGTTCGAGGCGGGCCCCCTGGCCTGCCGTCGACGCAATCGGTCGGTCATCCACAACGGGTTACCTTCGGCGTCCACGTAAAGATTGAGATGCAGGTCGTCGGCGCTCAGTTCCTCCAGCAGCAGCCGGCCGGACAGCAGCTCCCGCGAATCGACGCGCAGTCTGACGCTGGAGGACGACGCCAGTTCCTGGGGCCGGTTGGGATTGCGCAGACGGACATCGTCCAGAGTCAGGCCCACATAAGGTCGCCAGGTCACGGCAATTCCACCGGCGATTTCCAGATCCAGGCCGGTGGACTCGTTAAAGGCCTGCTCGAGCCGGTTCCGATAGTCATCCGGATCGATAATAACGAACAGTGCGACCGCGATGATGGCAATCATCACCACGACTACGCCAAGACATAGCAGGAGGATACGCAGCAGGGTACTCATGTCTGAAAACAGTCTCTTCAGCGTGCTCCGGGAGCAGGAAAGGAGTTCCAATAGGTGTCGAAACGGGAAATTTCCGGCTTCCGACAAGGTTTTGGGAACAGGCGCTAGTGTACCGGATGCCATCGTGAGTTTCACCCCGGCCGACATCCCAGCTTTTCTTGCCGCAAGCGGGGCTTTATAATGCGCGTCTTTACCCGGAAGGAGCGGATTTCCAGTCTGGATATCCCAGCCCCAGCATGCCAGAACGATCCGCCAGCGTAGAACGCAATACCAAAGAAACCCAGATTTCGGCCTCAGTAAACCTGGATGGCAGCGGCAAGCTGGTCGCTGACACCGGTCTGCCGTTCCTCGAGCACATGCTGGACCAGATTGCCCGCCATGGACTGATCGATATGGAAGTCCGTGCCAGCGGGGACCTGGAGATCGACGCACATCATACCGTGGAAGACCTGGGAATTACCCTGGGTCAGGCGTTCAACAAGGCGCTGGACAAGACCGGAATCCGCCGTTACGGCCATGCCTATGTGCCACTGGACGAGGCGCTGTCGCGGGTAGTGATCGACTTTTCCGGCCGACCCGGTCTGGAGTACAACATTCCGTTTGCCCGCGGCACGGTTGGCGATTTCGATGTCGACCTGTTCTATGAATTTTTCCAGGGCTTCGTCAATCATGCCTTTGTGACCCTGCATATCGATAATATTCGGGGTCGCAATGCGCATCACCAGATCGAGACTGTCTTCAAGGCGTTCGGTCGGGCATTGCGTATGGCCATGGAGATCGATCCGCGGGCCAGCGGTGTGATCCCATCCACCAAAGGGTCGCTGTAGAAGCGCGGTCAGGTCGCGACAGGGTCGCAGCAAGGTATTTCCGATTTAGCAGGTACACCCGGTATTGTGACTGACAGGTCCGCCGGCCAGGTCTGATGTGAATTCATGAAACGAGTAGCGGTTATCGATTACGGCATGGGAAATCTTCACTCGGTTTCCAAAGCCGTCGAGTTTGTCGGCAGACAGGCCGGCCTCACCCTGGAAGTGAGTGTGACAGCTGACCCGGATCGTATCCGCCGCGCTGACCGGGTCATCTTTCCCGGTGTCGGGGCCATTCGTGATTGCATGGGAGAAATCCGGCGCCTCGGGATTGACAGGCTGGTGGCGGAAGTCAGTCGCGATACCCCGGTGCTGGCGATCTGTGTCGGCTTTCAGGCCCTGATGGAGTACAGTGAGGAAAACAATGGCGTCGAGTGCCTGGGGCTTGCCAATGGCAAGGTCAGGTTTTTCGGTGATCCCCTCATCGAGGAAGATGGTGAGCGCCTCAAAGTTCCGCACATGGGCTGGAACTGCGTGAAGCAGATGCTGGCGCACCCGCTCTGGGAAGGCATTCCGGACAACAGCCGCTTTTATTTTGTCCACAGCTACTATATCGAAGCCGCCCCTTCCGAAAAGGTGGCCGGTATCACCCATTACGGTATCGATTTTGCTGCCGCCCTGAGCAAGGGCAATATTTTTGCCGTGCAGTTTCACCCGGAGAAGAGTCAGGATGTCGGCTTACGCCTGCTCAGAAATTTTCTCAACTGGGAAGGAGCGGAAGCGTGATTGTTATACCCGCAATCGACCTCAAGGACGGTCAGTGCGTGCGTCTCAAGCAGGGTCGCATGGAGGACAGCACTGTGTTCTCCGACGATCCGGTACAGATGGCCAGACACTGGCAACAGCAGGGCGCCCGGCGCCTGCATCTGGTTGACCTGAACGGCGCCTTTGCCGGAGAGCCGGTCAATGGCGAGATCGTCAAGGCTATCGCCCGGGAACTGCCGGATCTGCCATTGCAGATAGGTGGTGGTATCCGCGATCTGGCTACCATCGCCAGCTATCTTGAGGCGGGGGTCAGTTATGTGATTATCGGCACCAAGGCAGTAGAAGAGCCGGATTTTGTCCGCGTTGCCTGCGCGGAATTTCCGCAGCGTATTATCGTCGGGCTCGATGCAAAGGACGGCCTGGTGGCCACCGACGGCTGGGCTACCGTGTCTTCCGTTACCGCCACCGATCTGGCGCAGCAGTTCTCCGATTTCGGTGTCAGCGCCATCGTCTATACCGACATTGCGCGTGACGGCATGATGCAGGGTGTGAATGTGGAAGCCACCGTGAAACTGGCAGAACAGTCATCGATCCCGGTCATCGCCTCCGGCGGCATCACCACCATCGACGATATCGCTGCCCTGCAGGCAGTCAGCGCAACGGTTACCGGAGCCGGGATACTGGGTGCAATCACCGGTCGGGCAATCTACGAAGGTACCCTGGATCTGCGCGCGGCGCAGCAACTTCTGGACGCAGCTGGAAAATAGATCTGTCCCTATTTAAATAGGGACAGATCTATTTTCCGGGCGGTTGAGGTTTACGAGGTAACAGCATGGCATTGGCAAAGCGCATTATTCCCTGTCTGGATTGCGACAAAGGTCGCGTTGTAAAAGGCGTCAAGTTTGTCGATATCCGTGACGCCGGCGACCCGGTGGAGATTTCGCGACGCTACTGCGAGGCCGGAGCCGACGAAATCACCTTCCTCGACATCACCGCCAGCAGCGAGGAACGCGACACCACCGTGGAAACGGTCAGTGCCATTGCCGGGCAGGTCTTTATTCCGCTGACCGTGGGTGGGGGCATTCGTACTCTGGAAGACATCCGCACCATGCTGAATGCAGGAGCTGACAAGGTGTCCATAAACACTGCCGCGGTCCACAACCCGGAATTCGTCAGGGAAGCGGCACAGAGGTTTGGTTCCCAGTGCATTGTAGTGGCCATCGATGCCAAGAAGGTCAGTGCCGAGGGAGAGCCTGATCGCTGGGAGATTTTTACTCACGGCGGCCGCAGCCCGACCGGTATCGATGCGGTGGACTGGGCTCGCCAGATGGTGGCCTGCGGAGCCGGTGAGATTCTGCTGACCAGTATGGATCGTGATGGCACCAAGGCCGGATTTGACCTGGCGCTGAACCGTGCCATCAGTGATGCGGTTGCCGTTCCAGTTATCGCCTCGGGCGGCGTGGGCAATCTTCAGCACCTGGTGGAAGGCGTCCAGGAAGGCCATGCCGATGCCGTATTGGCTGCCAGTATTTTCCACTTCGGGGAGTACAGCATTCAGGACGCCAAGCGCTACATGGCGGAACATGGCATTACCGTAAGAGAGTGATCGAATTTCAATCATGCGCTAGACCTGTTATACTTTTTTCAGATAATAATTTGATCGTTCAAAAATAAATTCGGAAATCGATTCGCCAGTGGGATTGACTGGTAACTGTAATTAAAAGCAGCGGAGTTGGATTGTGAATATCGCGCAAACTGACGAAGAAATTCTGGCCTGTTTCGAGGTGATGAAACAGTTACGACCGCTGTTGACCGAAGACACCTGGCTAAGCACGATCCGGCACATGCAGCAGGAAGGTTATCACCTGGCCTGGCTGGGTGATGGGAAGTCGGTAACCGCGGTGGCCGGGTATTATTATTGCCACAAGCTGTCGGTGAACGGCAGATCTCTGTATGTGTATGACTTGGTGACCGATCAGGCTCATCGTTCCGAAGGATTCGGCAAGCGCATGATCGACGCCCTGAAAGAACTGGCCCGGAAAGAAGGCTGCGTGACGCTGGAACTGGATTCCGGCGTACAACGCTTTGGCGCACACCGCTTCTATCTGCGGGAAGGATTTCATATCGCGTCTCATCATTTCGCCTGCCCGTTATCGCAAGACGCCTCCAACTGATAGCTTCTGTCAGAGAGTGGTAGCAAATCTCCGGTTAATCGGTTCCTGTTGAATTAATCGCGACTGGAATTTCGGCACAACAGACTTGTCAGCTCGAATTTCGTTCAGATTGATTCAGGCCCCGGCGGAATCGGTCCGTAGCGGATAATTACATTGCGGAGTGCAACATTCCTTGCGCCGAGGTAGCTGCAATATTCCGCCGTGTGCAGCAAAGATATCGTCGCCAGGGGATTTTTTTTCGCCCTACTGTTAATCTTCCATACAGCTTCCCTCCTTAAACTGGAACTACACAGTGAGAAAAGGAGGGAAAAATCATGAGCTATGTAAAGACCAGATTGGGCAGGTTTACCCAGAGAACCTTTGAAGCCGGCAGCCTGGTAATCCTGCTGGTGCTATTGGGACTGCCGTTTACCAGAGCCTTCGCCGATGACTTTCGCTTTGGCGGTGGCCCCGGAATCTCACAAGTCGCGGGAGTCCAGGGCTGGCGTCTTGGCGGTGGCTATCGAAGCGGCGGTTATGAAATCTACCGCTGGACTCCAGGTGGCTGGCGCAGAGTCCCGGGACGCGGCGTACAACTGGGCGGTAACTCGCGCAATCCCTGGATAGTCAACTCACAGGGTGAGCGCTATCAATGGACCGGACGTGACTGGCGGTTTGTGGGCTACGCCAATGGCCGCGGTTTCAATAATCACTATTCACCGCCTCCGGTCTATCGGAACGACCATGATCGCGATCGCTATCGCTGGGACCGGGATAGGGACCGAAGAGATTACGATCGCGACCGCCGTGACCGTAACGATCATCGCAACAATAACCGGGACAACCACGGCAATGTCATCCGGCAGCAGCAGAACCGCATCGAGCGGCAACAGGACCGGATCCAGGACCTGCGCCAGGATCTGCTCCGGGAGCGGGCTGAAGACCGCCGGGACGACCGTCGGGATAATCGGAACGATGCGCGACGCGAAGATCGTCACGGTGACCGTGGAGATGGCCGCCAGGTTCGATCCGGTAATGAGGACGGTCGAAACGACAACCATCGCCAGCCCGATCGGGATGGTGGTCGACCCTGATGGATAGCTCTATAATGGCCGCTCCGGAGAGGTGCCAGAGCGGCCGAATGGACCTGACTCGAAATCAGGAGCACGGGTAACCGTGCCGGGGGTTCAAATCCCCCCCTCTCCGCCACAGTTACCGAACCTCACTCGCAGACTCTGTTCACCAGAGATACTCAACATGCCTTACCTGATTCTGTTCGGCTGGTTCATGGCCGGTGTCTTTGCAGCCAATGCCATCCCCCACCTGGTCGCCGGTCTCATGGGACGCGCCTTCCAGAGTCCTTTTGCCAGTCCACCTGGCAAGGGGTTGTCCAGTTCCCGTACCAATGTCCTGTGGGGCTTTGCCAATGTCGCAGTGGCCTGGCTGTTGTTGTCGCAGGCAGGGCAGTTTCAGTGGCGACAGCCACTGCACGCCGGCGCGGTAATGCTGGGGGCGGTACTGATCAGTCTGCGCCTTGCCAGCCATTTCGGAGCCTTGCACGGAGGTAATGAGCCAGGCCGGAAATAGCGGTTCTTGACACGCCAGACGTCTCTGAACAAGCAGACTGCCATTAAAATGACATTAGGTTGTCAATCTGCCTTTGAAACCTTGCCTGGGAAAGCTCAATTGAGGAATCTTGCAGAGAGTTCGGTCTGTGTGGCATCACCTGAACCGATCCGCCTCCCCAACGGTTCGGTCAGGGCCGGAGAGAATGACCAGAAGCATGCTGCAAGGTAATGTTTCAAGCCCGGTACACAGGAGTCACCCGGCGCGGAAAAAGCAATTTCTGCGGCCCGGAAAGCCGATCACCCAGGGCATCTCCCGCCGCCAATCGACAAATCTGGACAATTCCCCGACTGCAGGCTATCTTTCGTCGCGCCTGAGGGGGATATGGCTTTGACAACAGCAATAAAACCATTACCCTAAATGGCCCTGTCAATCTCATAACAATCTCATAAGTAGTGCCTTGCACGGGAGAGAAATATGATAAGAAAATCCCTGTTCACCTTGACTCTTGTCGCGGCGGTGAGCTTCTTCACCGGTGCCGATAAAGTCTCCGCCCAGGCAATGGAGTCGGCCGAACCGTTCAAGGTCGGTACCTTCGCCATCGACGACATCCCCACTGTCGGTCTGGTCATGCGCGATGATCAGGTAATCGTCGAGCTGGAGCGAGCCAACCGCGCCATGGAGCTGGTTCCCCGCTACAGCAAAATGGAAATGCCGGGCGATATGCTCGGATTCATCGAGCAGTACGAGTACGGCCTGAAGTACCGGGTCTACGAAATCGTCAACTGGCTGATCGATGAGAACGCGCTCAGTGGCCCGAACCGTCCTGACTGGGTTCACCCGGTAGACAACGTGGACATCATGGCCCCGATTCAGTATCCCAGCAAAATCATGAATGCTGCGGTGAATTTCTACACCCACGCCTGTGAAGGCTGCACCCCGGAAGAGCTGCAGGCCCGAACCCGTGAGCGTCAGATGAACCGTGGTGTTCCCTATCTGTTCCTCAAGCCTACCCGCGGCGCAGTCATCGGCGACGGTGACGATATCATCATGCCTTATGGCCGTGACGAGATCGAATACGAAGTGGAGATGGCTATCGTGTTCGGTAAGCCTGGCAAGTATGTTTCCGCCAGGAACGCCTATGACTATGTATTCGGTTACATGGTAGCAATGGACGTTTCCGACCGTGGTGGCCGTCCGCCGGGTGGTTACGGTGGCCGTTCTGACTGGTTCGTCGGCAAAGGCCACGATACCTTCGCTCCGCATGGTCCCTGGATTGTGCCCAAGGAATTCTTCGGCGATCCGATGCAGCGTCTGCACCAGACTACCGTGGTTGACGGCGTCACTGTGCAGTCTGCCCGGGCCGGCGACATGATCCACAACATTCCGGAACTGATTGAGTACGCCACTTCTCTGATCACCGTCTTCCCCGGCGATGTGTTGCAGAGCGGTACCTCCGGTGGTACCGGTGCCGGCCGTGTTGAACGCGCCACCGGTTCCGGTTACCTGGTCGACGGTGAAACCATCAGTGCCAGCATTGAAGGTATTGGCACCCTGACTCACCGCGTTGTACGTGAGCGCAGCATTCCGGACGATCTGTCTGGTGCACAATTGCCTCCGACTTCGACTTATCGTAATCAATAGATAGTCGCAAACCGGGTTCTTTCGAACTCAACCAGAAACGCCGATCGGCAGATGCCGGTCGGCGTTTTTTATGGAAGATCTGCGAGGAAAAGGCAAGGTTCACTCGGGGCTCAATGCCCTACCCGAAAAGTGAAGGAGCCAGCAACCCGTGAGTGTCAATACCAGCTTTGGGAATGCGTGCCGTTTAATCTCCGATTGTCAGACGGGATGCAGAAGCTCCGCCCGGGGATCTTCCATCGGTTGATCGCACGTCAGTTCCTGGGGCCGTACACCGGCAATGGTCTGCCTGCCTCCAGGGCGCCCAGATCTGGTGCTGCACCCGCATAGCCATCCGTAATGTTGGGAATCGGCTGGCCACGGTCAATGGCACTTGATCCCTGTTTGAGCCGGAAATCCAGTTCCCTGGCATCGTAGACTTTCTGTACATTGGCAAAGTCCTGGGCATCCAATGGCGGCACGTTGATAAAAATATCGTAATTCAGCAGCACGCTGTTGCGATCCTGACCCGTGGAGTCTGCATATTCCATCAAGGTTGCAAATTCCCTAAACGTGAGATCTTCAGGATTTCCTTCCCTGGAAGCTGAATCGTCTGCTGGCGCATTCCAGCGAAACGATACAGTGGCACCAGGATTGAGCCGAAAGCCGTTGTAGTCCGAACTGCTGTAGGTGGTGTTGGTGGTGACACTGAAAATCTCCGGACCGGAGTTCTGCCCCAGTATCAGGTTGTTGCGCCAGTGTACATTGGCCGAAGAGCGGGCAACAGTTTCCGAAAGAATGGTGTTGTTATAGAACAGCACCCCGGCAGCACCGCTGGACAGGCGTGAGGAGCCTCCGGGAGCGTTATAGACAATGTTCCGGATCCAGTAGACCGGCCCGCCACCGGCCGGCTGGTTGCACATCGGGTGTGATGCCGAGTTGATCAGCATGTTGCGCATCACCCGAACATTGTGAAGACTGCCATCGATTTCGATGGCATTGTCGTGGAAATTAGTCAGGTAGTTATTGTAGAAATCGATCGCTACCGGCCGACGGTCCCAGAATTCCCGGGGCGGATAAGTCGGACCCTCGTTGGCGCTTGAGCCATCCGGATTGCCGTAGGTTTCCACGTCGATCCCGTCATGAAAGTCGGCAATATAATTATAGGCGACCACGTGTCCCGGTCCATACAGTCGCACCGCCGTATACGATTCCATTACCGGCGGAAATGTCTGGCCATCAACACCCGCAAAGCGTTGCCAGTAGCTCCCGGTCCAGCCCACCAGTCGATCGGAATCGTGGCGTCCGAGAAACACGTTGTCGATGATAGTGAAGTCACTGGACCCGGAGTAGTTGGTGAAGACGCCGATACCCACGTCTTCAAAGCGGCTGTTCTTGACCGTGAGTCCCTTCGATCCGGCGATAAACTGGGTGCCGGCCCAGATGGCGATATCGGTGTTGCGGAACGTGATGCCCTCGAAATAGTTATAGTCGGCGGCTTTGACATTGAAGAGATTGAAGTTTCCGCGTCCATCGATAATGACTTCTCCGTCACCTGCAGCCTTGATCACGATGGGTCGCTCCGGAGTCCCGTCCGCGGTCAGGTAATGCGTTCCTTCAAAGGTGGTGGTGGCATTGACCCGGGTATTATTGCCGTAAAACTCGTAAAAATACTGATACAGCCCGGCATGGACCAGGATAACGTCCCCGGGTTTGACCCGCGGACGTCCGGCGGGTGCGGTATCCCCTGCGCCACAACGGTAGTTATAGGCACACATGATGGCGTGGAACGCAGGTTCCTCTTTGTGTCCCTCCCAGTCCAGGGGGTAGACATGATAGACCTTGCCATCCGTTGCCGGTTCCGGCTCGGAACGGGTGCTGACAGTGACGAGGCGAACGTTCCCTTCGGCTGATCCAAGCAACCCATCGGGATCGGTTATTTCAAACCGGGCTTCGTAGGTCGTTCCCTGTTCCAGATCCAGGATGCTGCCGGCAAACATATTGGGAACCACAAGGTTCCAGGTGTCACTCTGTTGGATGTGTTCATTCTGCAGCCGCATCAGTGGCATGCCTGTCAGCCAGGTCGAATCACCCTGACGTCGATAGGAAACCGAAACCTGGGCATTGCGATTGCTGTCGCCTTCTATATGCCACTCGAACCCCAGGTTAATAAGCGTGGGATTGTTGATTACCAGTTCCCCCGGGCGGGTCTGGCTGGATTCCTGTGCCATGGCAGCCGAAGCAATCAGTGTGCTGCACAAGCAGGACAGGCGGATAAGGTGGGCAAAGCAGTTGTTCTTTTTCGTTTTCATGGTAGCTCAGAGTTTCCTTAGTCAGCCGCAGGAATTGAATGGTAAGCGGACAGCAGGCGATTGGGTAATTCCTTCAGACGCCATTACCTGGTTGTCGCAGGACCGTTATGGATGATTAGAAAAATTTCAGGCAACAGCCGGGTAATCAACGGCTTCGTTGTTATTCCTGGCATCGGGGAATGCAGGAAATACTTTCTGATCTCCAGTTTTTTTGTTCAGTTCACAATCTATTTCCCGTTTTAGTTTTCAGTTTAGCTTTCATTCTAGCTTCGACTCTAGCTTCGAATTTAACTTTCATTTTAGCTGTCATATTAGCTTTGATTCTAGGACGACGGTCCGGCAAGTCAATAACTCCCTCCCACTGCTGGTGGCCGCCGTCCATGAAGTGACCGACCAGGAAATCCGCTTTCTCATAAATACCCATATTCACCCGGATCATGTCGGGGGTAATGAAAACCTGGCAGACCTTGGTGTGCTTATCTTCGCCCATGACAATACCCGCCTGCGGTTTCTTGAAGAAAAGAGTCACTACCCTCGCCGGGGTGGTAGTTTTGCTCCGCAACCGCCGGCTGCCGGCAGGCCTGTTATCACTTTCAACGATGAGATGAGTTTCCACCTGAACGGCGAGGATGTGCAGGCTTTTCTGGTGCCTCCGGCCCATACCGACGGTGACGTCTTCGTGTATTTTCCGAAGTCGGATGTGCTGCACCTGGGTGACGTGTTCAGAACCACCAGCTATCCGATCATCGACAAATACAACGGCGGCAGTCTACGCGGCACTATCGCTGCCCTCGACCTGGCGATTGAAATGGCCGGGCCCGATACCCGGGTGATTCCAGGTCATGGGCTGGAGGTGGTGGGCCGGGAGGCCATCGTGGAGTTCCGGGACATGATTCTCGATGTACAGAACCGGGTCTACAACCTGATCAGGGACGGCAAGCACCTGGAGGAAGTCATGGCTGCAGAACCCACCGCCGACTATGACGCCAGGTGGGGGCAGGAAGCCGGCTGGACTGCGGCAGATTTTGTCCCGCTGGTGTATTACGAACAGGGCGGCGCCGGTCGACTGGCTGATCGCTAGCCGACGGCTAAACTTTCTATTCCGTCCAATTTACCCGTCTGTATACCTGGCGCGGTTTCAACGTCTGGCCAGGCCGGCCGGATTGCGCATCTGGGCGACGATTTCCGCGAGCCGGTTGACAGCGGAAATGGATTCCTCCGGATCGAGGTTTTCCGCCGCGTTGTTGTAATCGGTATCCGCCTGGGCCTGCACCAGCAGGCCATCGCGGCGTGGATAAACCGACACCCGGCGGTCGCCGTAGTTGAAACCATAATTCACTTCCGGCTGCGGGATGAGTTTCGCGGTCTGTCCACGCACCGGTACGATACTGTCGTCGTTTAACAGGGAACGGGCGCCGTAGCCGGTACAGTTGATGATCGTTTTTTCCTCCAGTGCGGCGAAATCGCCGCGGTCTTTCAGTTCCAGGGTAATCAATTTACCGCCATTCTGCAGGAAGTCACCCAGCAGCAGTCGTGAGTAACTGGTTATGTTGAACAGCATGGTGGAGCGGCGTCGGACATGGGCTGCCGGGAACGGGTGTGCTTCCGGTGCAATGTCGATGGCGGTGGGCGTGATATCGGCAATCAGGTCGCGGCTGAAGTCGGGGTATTCCGGTTCCAAAGATTCGTGATCGTTGCCACCGCCGGCGCCGAACGGCCGATCGCTCAGGCTGTACATGTCGCGCCACTCGACCGGGTTGCCGGCCAGTCCCAGCAGCGACTGGAAGCGACGGAAGGAATAGCGGGCCATGGTTTCCCAGCGGTTGGCAAAGGCGGTGGCATATTCGGCCGTACAGATCCGTGAATCCGGAGTCCAGGCGCCGGTAGCGCGGTAAGAACGGACATAGGGAGGCAGTTCTTTCGCGTAGATGGTCACCGACAGGCCGGCCTGCTGTGCCACCAGTGCGGTGGTCATTCCGATTGCACCACAACCGACGATGGCGATTTCTCGATTACCGATGTTCTGGGCCAGTCCCACCGCCAGGTTGCCACTGCCCCATGACAGTGACCAGCCGCTGCCTCCGTGTCCATAGTTGTGCACAAGAGTTTTATTGCCCAGCCGTTCAGTCTCGATACGGGGACCCTTGGGCCGGAACGGTCGGGTACAGACGTTCATTTCGATGATCCGCTCCGGGCTGGCAAGGATCGGAGACAGCACGCGGCCTTCAACATCGAGGCGGGCGGGCGGAACTACAGCGGGGTCCGCGGCCCGGGCCAGCGTCGGAGGCAACGCGGTGAGAGTCGAACCGGCGATAACCGAGAGGGAATCACGGAGAAAATGTCGTCTTTGCATAATGAGGTCCTTGATTCTTGTCAGTGGTTCCTTGGGATCGTCAGCCTGCGGGCAGGCGCTGCAAATTCAGATCAGGCTGCATTTATTGTGCCACGGGAGACGGAAATGGAAAGCTTCGCGAAAGCGGTATCTCCAGAGGCCACTGACGGTTATTATGGACAATCCGTCGAGTCCTGTTAATCATACCGCCAAACTGGAAGCCCTGACCTGTGAGAATCGAAGCCATCCCAGTAGGAAACAACCCCCCCGAAGACATCAATGTGCTGATCGAAGTGCCGATCGGTGGTCAGCCCATCAAGTACGAACTGGATAAGGAGTCCGGAACCCTGATCGTCGACCGGTTTCTCTACACACCGATGACCTATCCCGGTAATTATGGCTTTGTCCCGCACACCTTGTCGGAAGACGGCGATCCTATCGACGTCATGGTCTGCAATACCCGGCCGCTGGTGTCCGGCTGTGTTATCAACGTGCGGCCGATCGGTGTGTTGATCATGGAGGATGATGCCGGCAAGGACGAAAAGATCATCAGCGTCCCGTCACCGCATCTGACCAGGCGCTATGAGAAAATTCACGACTTTACCGACCTGCCCGAGATTACCCTGAACCAGATCGAACATTTCTTCGAGCATTACAAGGATCTGGAGCCCGGTAAATGGGTCAAGATCGGCGGCTGGAAAGATGCGGCCACCGCCCGCCAGATGATAACTGCCGCGATCGAAAGAGGCAGGGGCAATTAGCCCCCGCCTCAGGCCGAGATGGAAAATACCCGGTGGCAGCTTTCACAACAGCTGAAGCAGCCATTGGCGGTCGGGTAAACGGTCATGGCCTGCTGGACGGCCGGCCTGCAGTTGGTAAATTCACCGAGATAGGTTCGGTACTGTTCAGCGGGCAGATGCTGGCAGTTTTCCGCGTGCACCGCATGGTCACCATTGAACAGTGCGTTGTGACCGACAAAATAACTGGACATTGCAATCTCCTTGACTCGTCCGTGTAGTCAGGTGTTCCACCTGGCAGAGATGCATTGCCTTACCTTTTATCTGTTGTCAGGACAAGGTACCTGCGATCAGCGGGGCACTGACCTCAGGTCCTGTATCAAGGGAAGGATTTTGCCACGCGATTGTGTATAAACAGGCGGGACAATTCAGTGACGGGGTTCACAACCTGCTGTCAGCTAACCGGGTGCTAAACAACTGCGGACAGACCCAGTCCCGAAACCAGCCACCCCAGTGCGGTAAGACTGATGATCAGCAGCGCCCGGTCGGTGACCGAACGGCCTTTACCGCCATGCTGATGCTCATGCTGGCCCGATCCCTCAGGATTACGACGCGCAAAACCTAACAGCAGCACCGAGCAACCGAGGAACAGCAGATTGAACCAGGCGGTGTAATTGAGCTGGAAAAAGTCACGCTCCACTATCGACACGTTACTGGAGTGATCGGGTAACAGCTGCAGCCAGGCGAGTCCATAGTGGAGGGCAATTGCGGTAAACACCAGCCCGGACAGAAGCATCGCCAGAATATACAGGGACAGCTTCCAGCCATAGTAACCGGCATTGATGCGCAGCACCGGCAGCACTACAAGGTCGGAAAAAATAAACGCCATGATGCCGGCAAAAGAGACTCCGTGGTCAGAGAGAAGTGCCGCCAGCGGGATATTACCCATGGAACCGATAAAGGTAAAAAAGGCAGCTACCGGTGCCACCAGCGCCTGCAGGCTTACCGCGACAATTCCCGGGTCCCCGGCACCCTGGCCCGAACCGACGAACAGTGCTGCGAAGAATCCGGCAGGTACAAAAGCGGAAATAACTCCGGCCAGGGTGAAGCCGATCAGGACATCTTTCCAGACCATCTGCCATTCCATAAAGTAGGTCTGACCGATCTTCCGCCAGCCGTCCACGCTGGTCAGGGTCGTGACTGGATCGGGCGTCGACTCTGCGGCGTCGTTGGAGTCTGACAGTCGCTTTCGGGCAGCTGTTATCAGCTTGTGCGGATTGGTGACTCTTATGAAGCCCCAGGCAAAAAGTATCAACAGAACCCCGCCCGCATATTCTCCAACGATAAACTGCCAGCCCAGGAAAATAGCGATCACGATACCGAGTTCGATAACCAGGTTGGTCGAGGCAAGCAGGAAACTCATGGCCGGTGCCAGGCCGGCGCCTTTCTGGAAGAGTGCCCGGGTAGTGGACAGGGCGGCGAAACTGCAGGAACTGGAAATGAATCCGAAAAATGTTCCCAGGGCGATGCTACCGGGACCGCTTTCACCCATGGTGGCCTGCATCTTTGAGCGCGGAATCAGCACCTGGATCAGGCTGCTGATCAGATAACCGAGGGAAAAGGCCCAGAACGCCATCCAGAAAAATCCCAGGCTGGTAACGGCAGCGTTCTGCCAGTTTTCAATAAATCCATTCAAAATTCAGTGGTCCCTGTCGCAATCAGGATCTCAATTAACGGAGCCGGGAATCGCAACACTCAGATGGCATCGTTTCCCGGTTCCGCCCGGTAATAAAAAAAGCAGCCGCGGGCGCGGCTGCCTGAAATACGTTCCCTGTAGTCCTGCTCCCTTGGGGAATTGGTTGTCCAGTCATTGTGCTATCGCGTGCTATTCATAGCTGGTGATGGCGTAAGCATCCACTTCATTGGTGACAAACAGATTTTCATCTATGGTCCCTGAAACATAGACCGTGTCACCGACATTGATCTGCTGATAGCCGATGTCGTCCAGTGGGTTGTAGGGCATTTCAGAAGTGTCGACCATGACATCCTGGATGCCGGTATCCAGTGTCAGTTGCGAACCTTCGATGTAGGTAACCAGTCCGGAAATGCCAAACCAGGTGCTCTCATCAGCCAGATCCGGATCAGCTACGCCGAAGGCCCAGGTGTAGGCATCTTCCTCGTCGTCGGAACTGGCGAAATATTTGGCACCGCGATCCTCGACATAGACACTTTTAGCCTCAATGGTCTGCAGCTCAAACAGGTCCCGATCCATTTCGCCGCGAACGGTTACAGTCTCACCAGGGTTAATCATCTGGGCTTCATTAAAGGCATCCCAATCGTCCATCTCGACGGTTATCACACCATCGCCGTAGTCCAGTGAAAAGCGCTGGCCGACCTGGGCAATGACGTCACCACCAATGACGATGTCTGATTGATCTGGTGTTGCGGACGGTGCCTGTGCCAGGGCCACAGGTGTCAATGCGGCGATTGCCAGAGTCAGCCAAGGTTTTCTAAGCGCTGGTGGATGTGCTCTGTAATTCATGAGTCAGCCTCCGTGTTCAATTGGTCGGTTATCAGTCGGATAATCTGTTGTCTTGTTTCCCATCACAACGGACCAGATACAACATAGTTCCAGACTGTTGTGCTCTTAGCTGCTAGGTGCCTGCTGCGGTCTGTGGAAAGTTATTGATCGCTGAACAACATTCTGTGGCACCCGGTGTCGAGATCCCAGGTTTCCACTTGGTAAACATGGATCTCCAATAGCACACAATCGTCCTGGTTACAGAAATCGGTACTGTCCGAATCAGAATTCCGGGCCTGCGATTGCGCCATGAGTGTTCCCATCAGGTCGGCATCCTGGTGGAAATTGGCAATGCCATGCAGGCAAACCTCCTGGTTTTTGACCTGGTTGCGAAAAACCAGGCAGACGGCATCGTTCACCCGCAGATCCCGGCCAGCCATATCCCGCCAGAGGACCGGAAACCACAGTGTTCCGTCAAAGTTGTTCTGAACCATTCTGACACTGAGGGTCCGGACCTGGCCGCGATCGATATAGCTCAACAGAGAGCGTTCGGGGTATCGAATGAGTTGCCAGATTGCCTGGCTTTCACTGTCGGTCATCATGACAGGAGAAACCTCTATGGCAGGTAAACTATTTACTGGAAAATGCCCTGGGTGCCCAATCCACACATTGATCAGATCCCGATCCGATCAGAAATCCGATGGCGGGTAATTAAGCCAACGTGGGGGTTGGCAAGTGGTTCCAGTGGGATGGGATCAGCGGATGACCCGGGTTTTAACGTCAAACATATAGCCGAAACCGCGTATCGTCCTGATTATGGTGGTGGCCTGCTGATCGTCGCCGAGTTTCTGTCTGAGCCGGGAAATCTGTACGTCGATGGCGCGATCGAATTCCACGGCGCCACGCTCGCGGGTTGCAGCAAACAGGCGGGTGCGGCTGAGGGCGACGCCCGGTGAGCGGGCCAGCGTTTCCAGTAACTGGTATTCACCGGGTGTCAGCCCCACTACCTCGCCGTCTTCATCCAGTAGTTGATGACGGCGCAGATCCAGGCGCCAGCCGCGGAACTGAATGGCGGCGATCTCCTCCTGGTGACGCTCGGATTCCACTGCGTAGCGGATTCTGTCCACCAGGCGGAGATTGGCCTTGATTCGTGCCGCCAGTTCCTCCATTTCGAAAGGGGTGGTGATGAAATCGTCGGCGCCCATCTCGAGCCCGGTGATGCGGTCCGAGGACTTGCTGTCCTGGGCCAGCACCACAACCGGAACCACAAATCGAGTGCGGATCGAGCTGATAATCTCCAGGTAGTCGGTTTCGGCCATGCCCTTGTTCAATAACACCAGGTCGATCGATTCAGCCTGAAGAATCCGGATTCCCTGTGGCTCATCGTGGGCGAACAACAACTCAAAACCTTTGGATTTCAGAAAGGGTTCGATGCGTTCCCAGGTCTGCAGCTTTTTATCAATCGCCAGAATCGAGTGATTCATCGTAAGTCTGTCAACTTTCCCAATGTCATTCTACCCTTACTTTTTACAGGGCCATTCGCAAAGCCATCGCAACTCACCTGTTAACACGATTGAAACAAAGAATTAACAATCTGTCTACTTAATGGAACCTTTCTGATTACCTCGCTCCGCTACACTGCGTGGTCTGGAAGTTACTGTAGGAACATGTGAAGCAAGCGAGGAGTTATGTTTACCAATCAGCAGTTAACCGCGGAAATAGATGGATTACGCCGGTTTTCGAGACACCTGACCCGGGACCCGGATGACGCAGACGATCTGTTACAGTCCACCCTGGCCCGGGCCATGGAAAAGAGCGAGAAATTCAAGTCGAACACCAACCTTAAAGGCTGGTGTTCAAAAATCATGTACAACCTGTTTGTTTCAAGGTACCGCCGCAACCGACGTTACGGCAGTATTCTCGATCCACAACCCTTTATCGACGCCGCCACGGAACCTGGCAGGGAGTTTCACTATGCGTGTTGTGCCGAATTGCAGGATGCCTGGCAGAAGCTGGATGGGCGTCAGAAACAGGCGCTTGACTATTACTGCTTCGATGGCTTGCGCTATCGGGACATTGCCAGGGAGATGGATCTTCCCATCGGTACCGTGCGCTCCCGTGTTTACCGTGCCCGGGAGAAACTGAGTGAGTACGTCAGCGCCGAGCTCAGGAATTGAATCGGGCGTAGCCGGTCTGGCCTGACGAACAGCAAGGCTGAACGCCAGCGCGTCGATATCTCAATCGAAGACACTGATTGCAAAGTATGGAGTCTGCATTATGAATACCCAAAGTAAGAAAACTCAGCAACACTTTGAACCCGGCGAAGGAAATCGTGAGGCCGATCGCCAGTACCGGGAACAAGCCCGCCGCTTCGTGGAATCGGGCAAGGTTGACGAGGCGGCCAGGAAGGCCGGTCGTCAGGATCGCAAGGAAGCAGCCGAAGCGGAACGACAGGGTCGGGCCCGGGCAAAGGAACTGGATCCCACTGTCCACCGTGAGCACGACAAGGCGGTGAAAGACAGTTAAAGCCTGCACCGACCAGGTTTTTCCCGGTAATGTGGTTCTGAACCCAGCTCGGCTGGCCCGCAGACCGGGGTCGAATGACCGGATGCAGCCGTAAAGAGGAAAAATCGCCAGGCATGATGTTATTGCTTAACAGCCTGTTTCTGATATTTCCTCTGGCCATGATGGTCTGGTTGCAGACCGGCTCTGTCGGCAACTCCGTAACCTGGCGGGCAATGGTGACACCACTTGCCTCGATTATCGGCAGCGGGTTTCTGGTCATTGCTCCGGTCATGGGTCTGACGCTTGGCAGGTGGGCATTGCCGGGTATTGCCGCGATCGTCTGTTTCGCCTATCTGGCCGGTTCGGCGTTGCGTTACAACATTGTCAATGTCGAGCCGCTGATCAATTCGCGCGCTGCCGATGGCTGGCTTTCCCGCACTCTGTTCCGGATAGATCGGACGGCCAATCTGGTCCTGGCAGTGGCCTATGTCATTGCCATTACTTTCTACCTGGAATTGCTGGGAGCGTTTCTGTTGTCCAGTTTCGGGACCCGCAACGAGACTTATCAGAAAGTCATCGCCATGTCGTTGATGCTGGCGATAGCGGTGTTTGGCCTGGCCCGGGGTCTGAAATCGCTGGAGGACATGGAGACAGTTGCGGTCAATCTCCTGCTCGCCATTATCTGCAGTTTTCTGCTGGGTTTGCTGTATCTGAATTTCAGTGATCTGATGGCCGGAAACTGGAGTCTACCCCGCATCGGTAGCGACTGGAATATGCGAACCCTGCGGGAGCTGTCCGGCATTTTCCTGATCGTGCAGGGATTCGAAACCTCCCGGTTTATGCAGAGCGAGTACCCGGCTCCAATGCGGGTCCGAACTATGGCCCGCGCACAGATTCTCAGCGGTCTGATCTACATTGTCTTCATCGCGTTATCCACCATCTATCTGGACACGTTTGAAGAAGTCAGTGAGACCAGCATTCTGGAACTGTCCGCCAGGGTGGCCAGTCTGTTACCGTTAGTTCTTATTCTGGGAGCAGTAATGAGTCAGTTTTCGTCTGCCATCGCCGACACGATCGGGACCGGTGGCCTGGTTGAGGAGTCGACAGGTGGCCGGGTAGAACGCCGCTGGGTTTATGCCGGCGCCATGTTGCTGGCGGTTCTGCTGTTGTGGAGTGGCAATATCTTCGCTGTGATTGCCTATGCCAGCAGGGCTTTTGCGCTTTATTACTGTTTGCAGTGCGTCATTGCCCTGCTGCACAGTGTAGCGGCAGATGGCGTCAAAGGTGGGTGCCGTAGCGCTCTGTTTCTGCTTCTGGCTCTGGCCCTGCTCGCCACCGCCTTGTTTGCCATACCGGCCGACTCCACAGGGCTGGACTGAAAACATTATGGCCCGCGAATCCCGTTTTGTCGCCGTCACCTGTGGTGCTGTCGTTGCCCTGGGGATGATGCCGTTATTTGAAAAACTGGCTGTCGAGAGCAACGCCGGACTGACCGGCGTGGTATTGTCGATCAATCTGCTTACCGTGGTCCTGCTGCTTCAGTCGGGTTGGCAGCAGCGGCCGCAACAGATCACCTCCAGCTGGAGAAGCCTGTTACTGGTTGGCAGCCTGGCATCAGGGCTGGTGGTTTTTCTCAATCTCTGGGCACTGGAAACCACCAGTGCAACCCATCGCAGCGTCTTCCAGGCCATGTACCCGGCGATGACTGCTGTCTTTGCCTTTCTGTTGCTCGGGGAACGGCTGCCGGCTGCCGGTTATCTGGTCATCGGTGCCATGTCCTGCGGCGTTATTCTGATGAGCACCGGAGGGTTTCGCTGGCAGCTGGTGGAGGGTGATCTGCTACTGCTGCTCACGCTACCGCTGATGGGATTATGTGATGCCTGGGCCAGAAGTGCACTGGAAACCCTTGCCCCGCAGTGGGTGGCTCTGGCCCGGTTCTCCCTGGGCAGCGTCGTATTGCTGCTGTGTCTGTCGCCGTGGCTTGGTTCGGTTCACTGGCCGCAGGGAATTACCTGGCTATGGGTAGGCCTGTCTTCGGCCTGCATTGGCTTTGGGATCAATATGCTGTACCGGGCCATGCAGCTGAAAGGCGCCGCAATCGCAGCGGCGATGATGAGCCTGGCGCCGGTCGTCACGCTGACCGCCGAATGGTACTGGCTGGACGCAGCGTTCCAGTCTGTTGAACTGCTGGGTATGGTGATTGTCCTTGCTGGTGGCTATCTTCTGACCCGCCCTGCTTTTCAGGCGGGCCCTGAACAGACGGATTCAGAACAGACGGATTCAGAACAGACGGTCGGCAAACAGACAGTTGCTGAACAGACGACCGATGCTTCCGCCGGATCGCTGTTGCACAGGGACGAACCCGGGTGAAGGCCAGCCCGGGCATGTTACCATCAGGACTATGAGAACCCCGCTGGTTACCATACTGGCCAGCACCGTTTTCGTCGCCTTGCTGGTCGGCTTGTTAATTTTCTTCAATGTCGACCGGCAACTGCTCGAGCTGCTGCGATGGATTGAGCGACAGGGATTCTGGTCAGGATTCTGGTTTATCCTGATCATGGCTGTCGCCACGGTATTGCTGCTGCCAGGCCTGCTGTTCACCACTGGTGCCGGTTTCGTGTTCGGAGTCACCAGTGGCACCGTCTATGTAGTGGTCGGAACCACTCTGGGTGCGACACTGGCATTTCTTATTGCCCGTTACGTGCTTGGTGAGTCCGGACGCAGGTTGCTGCTGCGCCACGCAACTTTACACAATGTGACCAAACAGATGCGCCAGCATGATCTGCGCGTCGTGATGCTTACCCGTCTGATTCCATTCTTCCCGGGGAAACTGTCAAACTATTTTTTTGGAATTACCGGTTTTTCACTGAAAGGGTTCCTGTTCGGTACTTTTTTTGGTCTGATCCCATTTTCCCTGCATAACGTTTACCTGGGTTCGCTGGCGGCCAGCCTCAGCAATCTGAATACCCGGGAAGCACCCCGTTCGCCACTGGAGTGGTCCATCTATCTGATCGGTTTTCTGGCCACCGTCGCGGCGGTCTGGTATCTGAACCAACTGGCCCGTCGTTCGTTGGCAGGTTTTTCGTCTGACGACACAACTATTTCGTCTGACGACACAACTGTATCGTTTGACGACTCAAAGGAGACCGATTCCTGATGAGACTGCTGGGCTGGCTACCGCTCCGCTTTATCCTCCGCAAGGCCGCGACAAGCCAGGGCTTCCTGGATCCCATAGAATTGCTTGCCAGGCTCAGGGCACTGGCGCAGCCTTCAGAGGTGGGGGAGCCGGTGGAACTGTTGCGTGCCGGTGTAGTGTTTCATGCCCGGGGACTGATCAACAGCCGCGTCATTCAGCACAACCTCGACTGGCTGTGGCCGTACTGGGTGGAGCGTCAATACAATCCGCTCGACATCTCGTTCACGCCACGGGCTTTTGCCATCACCCACATCAATCAGACGCATCGCAACTGGACTGCAATCGGCAGGCCGGATCTGGATCAGTACCCGATCATCGATCCGCGGGGTCTGCTGACGCCGCTTCTCGATGGCTGGTCACTGGATGCGTGGCTGGTGGGTAAGCAGGGAAAGCGCCTGCTGCCGTCACGTAAGAAGGAAGTGGAACAGAGTTACGGGATGGACTCCAATGTCAGCGTCGAGACGGTCAGTTTCGGGGACGGATTACGGCTGAGAAGCCGTTGCGAGGTTGTGCTCAGAGATGGACAGCCGACCTGCGAATTGACCTTGCAGGGCGCCGAACAGGATGGCGACGCAGCCTGGCTGGTGGTAAGCCTGCGGCCCTACAATCCCGAGGGCATCAGTTTTATCACGTCGATTGAGATGGAGGAAAGCGGCAACTGCTGGCGGGTCAATAACCGGGACATGGTTAGATTCAGCGACCGGGTTGAACGGCATCTCCTCTCCAGCTACCCGCAGGGGGATGTCTTTCAGCAGCTCGGCGATAAGGGTGCCGGCCCGCCATTAACCGGGAAGGGAACTGAGAAGGACACCGGGACAGGGAATAAGACTGGAACTGGGACTGGGGACAAATTCGGAAACGAGGAATCCGACGCACGGCAGGTGAACTGCGCGGCCGGGCTCGCCAGTGCAGCCGCGATGTTCAGACTGGACGGACAACGCCAGCTGAAAGTTTCCATTCCCCTTGACGACGGACCGATACGGCAGGCTGACAACCGGAGCTGGGACGACGAGCGGCAGCCCGCCTGCCGTCTGGAGTGCCCCGATTCACAGTATCAGTATCTCTACGAGGCTGCCGTCACGTCGTTGATTCTGCACTCGCCCGGTGATGTGTATCCCGGGCCCTATACCTACAAGCGTTTCTGGTTTCGCGACGCGGCTTTCATTATCCATGCGCTGCTTTGCAGCGGCCTGGAAGATCGCGCCCGCCGGGCCATCGACGAATTCTTTTCCCGCCAGACGCCCCTCGGTTATTTCCGGTCCCAGGAGGGGGAATGGGACTCCAATGGTGAGGTACTCTGGATTCTTGAGCGTTACCGGCAGCTGACCGGTCTGGAGGTCCCGGAGTCCTGGTATCAACCCATCGAGAAAGGGGGCAGGTGGATCATTCGCAAGCTGACCGATGCGGCGGCCAGCGATCCTCATGCCGGACTGCTGCCGGCAGGTTTCAGTGCCGAACACCTGGGTCCAAACGATTACTATTTCTGGGATGACTTCTGGGCGGTAGCGGGCCTGCAGGCGGGAGCTGCCCTGTTGCGAGAGCGCAATGATGAACTCAGCCGTGAATTCGCTGCCGCTGCCACTTCGTTACAGGAATCCATAGACCGCAGTCTGTCAGGTTGTCAGGCGCGCCTGGGGCGTCCCGCCATGCCGGCTTCGCCATATCGGCGTCTGGACGCCGGCGCTGTCGGATCCATCGCTGCAGGTTATCCACTGCAGTTGATGAACGCGCGGGACGACAGGCTGGTGGATTGTGTCGAGTACCTGCTGCAAAACTGTTTCGTGGAAGGCGCATTCTTCCAGGACATGATTCACTCCGGGATGAACGCCTACCTGACCCTGCAAACGGCACAGGTTCTGCTGCGGGCAGGAGATCCCCGTTACCTGGAGCTGCTGGACAGTGTTGCCTGTCTGGCTTCTTCAACGGGGCAGTGGCCTGAAGCGATACATCCCCAGACCCGCGGCGGTTGCATGGGTGACGGTCATCATGTCTGGGCGGCGGCCGAGTGGGTGTTGATGATGCGCAGCTGTTTTGTGCAGGAGGAGAAAGACTGCCTGGTACTGGGCGCCGGCATTCCACCGCGCTGGATCGTATCAATGAATGACGGCAAGCGGCTGGCATTCGGTCCCACGCTGACCCGGTTCGGCGCGTTGTCCATCCGCGTGGAGACGGATGACAACAACCGGCTGCAGGTTATATGGGTGCCACGCTGGCATGCAGCTCAGCCGAAACTCCGGGTGGCGATTCCGGGTTACCGGGTTACGCGCCAGGAGGAAAACCGGGCGATTCTGGAACCCCTCACCACAGCGGCCTGCGACGGACCATGAATATTCTGCTGGTAACCAATACCTATGTTCCTCACGTGGGTGGCGTGGCCCGTTCGGTAGAAGGATTCCGCACCGAGTTTATCGCCCGTGGGCACAAAGTGCTGGTTATTGCGCCGATGTTCGACGCCATGCCGGAACAGGAACAGGATGTATTACGGGTCAGCGCGATTCAGAACTTCAACGCCAGTGACTTCTCGGTGGTACTGCCGTTACCCAAGGGACTCAGCCAGACGGTGGCGGAATTCAAGCCGGATGTGGTTCACTCCCAACATCCCTTTCTGCTGGGCATGACCGCCGTCAGGATTGCGCGCTCGATGAACCTGCCACTGGTATTTACCCACCATACGCTCTATGAACAATACACGCACTATGTCCCCGGTGA
The DNA here is from genome assembly GCA_024234395.1 of Pseudomonadales bacterium. Lineage (GTDB taxonomy): Bacteria > Pseudomonadota > Gammaproteobacteria > Pseudomonadales > Pseudohongiellaceae > NORP240. The sequence continues at coordinate 251,141 of JACKOH010000002.1, read as the reverse complement.
CTCACCCCTGTTACAGAAGTTTGTTATTGAGCTCGCTACTGGATACGCAAACCTGGCGGACCAGGTCATTACACCCAGTGAAAGTATCCGCGATCTGATTGTCGGGCGCGGTGTGGAAACTCCGGTAGAGGTGATTCCGACCGGTGTCCGTTGTGACGACTTCGAACGCGGCGACGGAGCGCGCTGCCGGCGCCTGCTGGGGATTACCGAGCAGGCCTGGATAGTGGGGCACATGGGCAGGCTGGCGCTGGAGAAAAATATCCGCTTTCTTGCCGCCGCCGTTCTGCAATTTCTATCTGAGCACGACGACAGTTACTTCCTGGTAGTGGGTGAGGGCGATGAGGCAGCCTTGATCCGCGAGCGGTTCGCAAGGGCCGGGCTGGAAGAGCGGCTGATTCTCACCGGTAAGCTGGAGGGGAGTGAATTGGCGGATGCACTGGTTGCCATGAATGTGTTCGCGTTCAGTTCCCATAGCGAGACTCAGGGCATGGTGCTGACTGAAGCGATGGCGGCAGGTGTGCCGGTGGTGGCACTGGATGCTTCAGGAGCCCGGGAAGTGGTCAGGGACCGGGTTAACGGTCGCCTTCTGGTCAAGGAAGATGAACGGGATTTTGCCGCTGCTTTGAACTGGGTGCGGAAACTTAAGGGTGACGAACGGAATCGGCTTGTCCAAGCGGTGCGGGCCACGGCACAGGAATTCTCCATGGCCCGCAGTGGCGAAAAAGCGTTGACCTGTTATCGGAAACTGAAAGGCCGGGTTGGGACAGAGTCGAAGCCGGCAGACCGGGTCTGGGAATTGTTGTTGGGTCGGATCAAAAGCGAATGGGATATTGTAAAGAGCCTGGCGTCGGCCGGTGATGAGGCGCTTAATCAGTCCCACTCGACCGGGAAACAGGATGGCGGAGATTGAACGGGAACTTATGTGCCCCTGAATTGTTGGTCTGGACAGGTGGGGCGGCAAGCCCCTGAATGGACTGATTGAAAAGATTGAATAGGAGGTATTCATGAAGAATATGAATATTGGAAAACTTATAGTGGCTGGAATCATGCTGGTGGCTGCCAATCTGGCCTTCGCCGAAGTGGATGCCGATGAGCTGCGGGGTCGTATTCTCGAGGTGGACACGGATGCCAGAACTCTGACGCTGCGTCTGATCGAAGTTGGCGCCAACATCGATGAACCGGTCGATACGATCCAGACTTACAAGATTCCGGAATCCGTGGAAATCATGGACGAGTTTGTTTCCGACCCATTCCCTGACCAGTTGGGTGACCTCGAAGAAGACGAAGTTGTCACCGTCGAACTGGACGTCGAGGATCGTGCCATGGCACGGAAACTTCGCTACGGCAATGAATACAGATAATCATCTGAAATGGTGGCATGGACGCTGCCCGGCACACTTCAGGTGACAGGATCTGGCCAGCCCATCAGGCTGGCCATTTTTTTTCAGGAATTGGACAGGCACGCCTGAGCACTCAGGCTGCAAAAAGAGCCTGGCGATTTCACTGGCTCAGGGAGTAATCGGTTGTTCAGGGAAGGATAGCAATCCTGTCGCTTCCTGACGCGGATAAAGCCACCTGGCGCCATCGACTGCAGTGGGGTCATACAAAAGCTCCTGACCCTGAGGTGAGATGAGGAATTGCGCCAGCCGTTCTGCATTGTGCCGGGCAGCCGGATCGGCCGGGTGCTCCGGTCCCGGGGTCACGGCAACATAGCCGCTACGCATCGAGGGGTCGCCAGTGAACAGCACTTTGATGCCGCGCGATGGCATGCGCCCGAATGCCACGGGAATGTGCCCGACGATGACATAGGCCCGATCCTGAGCCGCCTGGCGCAGGATCTGCTGGGGCCGGTTCACCGAGTCTGGCCGCAAGTTTATCTGGGCAGGAATCAGTCCCGCCTGCTCCAGGAGCCGATCCAGTATCTGGTGGCTGCCCGGATCACGGAAGGAGATCAACGATTGGCCGTTGGTCTGAATTTTCCGTAATGCCTCGCTTCCCGATTCGGCACCGGCAACTCCGGCTGGATCGTCCTCGGGGCCGGCGATAACAAAGTCATTGTAGGCCCAGATATGAGAGGGCGATGCCAAGCCCAGTGCTTCCAGAGCAAAAGTTTCATCACCCCCATGGATCAGCAGCAACTCAGCTTCGCCGCGCATGAAGACCGGAACGATCTGCTCCTTGGGCGCGCTGAGTACCGTGCTGATCTGCAGGTTCAATCGGCGTTCCGCGGTGGTGCGGATTCGCTCCCAGTCACCGGTTCTTTCCAGCCCGCCGATAACCGCGACACGCACTTCCTCGGCGGCGAGGATAATGGGCGCTGGCATTATCAGAAACAGAATCAGCAGCCAGCGGGTTGTACCTGTGGTGCCCTTTACCAGGGTCGCCCCGAGAGTGCCTGTCGGTACACTGATTCGGATCATTCGCTTAAGTAGACCTGTTGATAATGTTCGACGACCGGGAACGGATCGTAAAAGTGGTGCAGCAGCCGGCGCCACTCCTGGTATTCGGCAGAACCACGAAAACCCTCGGTATGATCTTCCAGGCTCATCCAATTGACCAGCAACAGGTAACGATGTTTATTCTCCAGGCAGCGTTGCAGCTGATGGGAGACATGCCCGGGCATTCCGGCAATTATTTGGCGGGCGGCGCCAAAAGCCGCTTCGAATGCCTGTTCCTGGCCAGGCCTGACGTCAAGTACGGCCATTTCCAGAATCACTCTGTTCTCCTCCTCTCCAGGCCCTTGACCTTAGAGTACGGTTAAGGTTTAAGCTGTCAGTCAGGTCGAATTGGCAGGCCTGTCTGCCGCAATAATAAAGGAGCCATTGCTCATGGATTCTTCTTCTCACGAAGCACATACGTCCGGCGACCATCACTGCTGTGGTGCTGCTGATGACGATTTGAAAGACCCGGTCTGCGGTATGACCGTGACCAGTGAATCGAGTCACCGGGCCTCTTACCAGGGTCATGACTACTTTTTCTGTTGCGGCGGCTGTCAGCAGAAATTTTCCGCCGATCCGGAAAAATATCTTTCAACCGGTGCCGCACAGCATTCCCAGGATACCCTGAAAGACCCGGTCTGCGGTATGACCGTGACCAGCGAATCGAGTCACCGGGCTTCTTACCAGGGCCAGGACTACTATTTCTGTTGCGGCGGTTGTCAGCAGAAATTTTCCGCCGATCCGGAAAAATATCTGTCACCGCGGGAAGCTGAACCCCAGGACGAAAATGCCTGGTATACCTGTCCGATGGACCCCGAGGTACGGCAGCGGGGTCCGGGCACATGTCCCAAGTGCGGCATGGCCCTGGAACCGGAAGCGCCGACTCTCGATGAAGAGGAAAATCCAGAGCTGATCGATTTCCGGCGTCGTTTCTGGGCTTCGCTGCCGTTCTCGGTGGCAGTGTTTGTGCTGGCCATGTTCGGGCATGGCAGAGGTTGGGTCCCACTGGCCTGGCAGAACTGGATCGAGCTGGCACTGGCTTCTCCGGTGGTGCTGTGGGCCGGCCAGCCGTTCTTTGTGCGTGCCGTCCAGTCGGTACGCAACCGCAGTCCCAATATGTGGACCCTGATCGGCCTGGGAACTTCTCTTGCCTATCTCTACAGTCTGGTGGCGACTCTGGTGCCGGGTGTTTTTCCGGCATCGTTTGTCATGGATGGGCGGGTCAGCGTCTATTTTGAAGCCTCGGCGGTTATCATCTCGCTTACCCTGTTCGGCCAGTTACTGGAGCTGCGGGCCAGGGCCCAGACATCGGAGGCGATCCGGGCTTTGCTCAAGCTGGCACCCAGGACTGCCCGGCGCGTCAATGCCGACGGCAGTGACGAGGAGGTGGCCATCGAAGACATTGTGGTCGGCGATCTGCTGCGGGTGACACCGGGAGAAAAGATTCCGGTGGACGGCGTGGTGGAGGAGGGGCGCAGTTCGGTGGACGAATCCATGCTGACCGGGGAGCCGATTCCGGTGACCCGGAGAAAGGGCGACAAGGTTATCGGTGCGACTCTCAATACCAATGGCAGCCTGATCATCCGCTCCGAACATGTGGGGGCGGAAACGACCCTGGCCCAGATTGTCAGTCTGGTAGCCCAGGCGCAACGCTCGCGGGCACCGATGCAACGCCTCGCCGACGTGGTGGCGGGTTATTTTGTGCTGGTCGTGGTCAGTATTGCGGTCGTGACTTTTTTCGCCTGGGGTTTCCTGGGTCCGCAACCCGCCTGGGTGTATGGGCTCATCAACGCGGTGGCGGTGCTGATTATCGCCTGTCCCTGTGCCCTGGGCCTGGCCACCCCCATGTCCATCATGGTGGCTACCGGCAAGGCGGCCGGTCAGGGCGTGCTGTTCAGGGACGCCGCGGCGATTGAAGCAATGCGCGCTATCGATACCGTGGTGGTCGACAAGACCGGAACCCTGACCGAAGGCAAGCCGGTGTTTCAGAAAGCTCAGGCCCTGGCCGGGGTCAGTGAAACCGAAGTCCTGCAACTTGCAGCCAGTCTTGATCAGGGCAGTGAACATCCATTGGCCAGAGCTATCGTCGCTGCCGCGAGGGAACAGAATCTCGAATTGCAACCGGTGGAAGACTTCGATTCCTCCACCGGCATCGGTGTCTCCGGCCGGCTCGGTGCCAATGCGCTGCTCCTCGGCAACACCACGTTCATACAGCAGCAGGGCGTCGATACGACGGCAGCTCACGGCCCTGCGGAGACGCTGCGGGAAAGTGGCGCCAGTGTGATGTTGCTGGCTTCTGGGGGGCAGGTGATCGGACTGCTGGCGGTGGCGGATCCAGTCAAGGAGAGCACCCGGGACGCGATCAGGGCGTTGCATGAAAGCGGCCTGAAACTGGTTATGGCAACCGGCGATGGCGAAGTGACGGCACGAGCAGTCGCGGAGCATTTAGGTATCGACGAGGTGCACAGCGAAGTGACACCCGAGGACAAGCTGCGTCTGGTCGAGTCCCTGCAGAAACAGGGCGCCCGGGTGGCCATGGCGGGCGACGGTATCAACGACGCTCCGGCCCTGGCCCGGGCCGATGTTGGAATTGCCATGGGAACCGGTACCGACGTGGCCATGAGCAGCGCTCAGCTGACTCTGGTCAAAGGGGATCTGCGGGGAATCAGCCAGGCTCGCATCATCTCCGAACAGACAGTGAGCAATATGCGCCAGAACCTGCTGTTCGCACTGCTTTACAACAGTATCGGCGTCCCGGTTGCGGCCGGTGTGCTGTTCCCGTTTTTCGGTATTCTGCTGTCGCCGATGATTGCAGCGGTGGCCATGAGCATGAGTTCCGTGTCGGTAGTTACCAACGCCCTGCGGCTGCGAAACAGTTAGGTTACTTAGGTTCCTTGGGTCACCTGGCTGTGCCACTACCAGCGAATAAGGCGCGGACTCCCTGACGGAGCCGTTCTGCACGCTGGTTTACTCAAGGAGGTAAGAGCATGAGACTGGATGCGCTGAAATTTGGTCTTGCAGCCGGTCTGGCAGTAGCCGTCGTCTGGCTGGTTATTTCGCTACTGGTGTCGGGAATGCCGGGAATGTCCATGAACATGGGCGGCTACATGATGCATTCGGATTTCACGGCCATGAGCTGGCACCTGGGATTCGGCGGCTTTCTGTCGGGTGGCCTGCTGTGGATATTCATAGCAGGACTCTACGGCTGGCTGCTGGCATCGTTGTATAACTGGCTGCTGGCCGGGTAGCAGGAAGTACGGGAGTGTCGGCACGTCGCCAACCCGCCATGCTGCGGAGACGGACGCGGAGCTCAGGGACTGGCCGCCGGCTGGCCCCTTGACTGGTGCGCGCGTTCGCGACCGGTGAAATGAAACAGCGCCAGCAGCAGGAAGCCGGAAACAATGCCGGGAAAACCCTCATAGATTGCATCCTGCAGGCCGAGTGACCGCCAGCCCAGCGCTACCGCCAGCCCGAACAGAATGGCAATCAGGCTCTTCATCTGACCCGGTTTCCAACCCAGGCACAATGACAGCAGCAGTGGCGCGAAGGCGCTTGCCAGTCCCGACCAGGCCAGCACTACCAGGCTGAACACGCTGTCATTGTTCAGCAGTGCCAGTCCCAGTGCGCAACCGGTAATCAGCACCGTGGCCGCTTTGATCAGGTGGGTTTTCTCAATCCGGTGTGGCAGCAGGTCGTGGGTGATTGCAGCGGAACAACTGAGAATCAGCGAGTCTGCGGTCGACATGGTGGCGGCAAAAATCCCGGCCAGTACCAGGCCTACCAGCACCGGTGGCAGCAGTTCCACGGCCATCATCGGCAATGCCAGCTCGGCGTCGAAGGAACCGCTGTCGGCCAGATAAACCCGGGACAGGAGTCCCACGCCGGTGGCCAGGCAATAAAACACCAGATACCACAGGTAATACCAGAGCCTGGCGCGGGTCATCTCGGAGGCATCCTCCAGCGCCATGAACCGCACCATGATGTGCGGTTGACCGATCACGGAAAGGCCTGCGAACATCCAGCCGGCTGCGAACAGTAAACCACCAATAGCGCCAGGTATCACCAGACTGTCGTCAGCGGGGAACCAGTTGAGAAAACCTTCCACACTGCGCAGTTCATTGACTGCTCCGTCCAGACCGCCAAGGGCCGTTACCGCCACAGTCAGCAGGATTGCCATGGCAGAAATCATCACCATGGACTGGGCTGCGTCGGTCCAGATCGAAGCACGAATGCCGCCGGCGAAACAATACAGAATCACCATGACAGCTCCCATCACGGCACCCGCCCAGCCCGGCCAGTCGAACAGCACCTGCAGTGCCTTACTGCCGGCCACCAGTTGGGCGCCTGCGTAGGTCAACAGGAACAACAGCGACAGCAGTCCGATAACCCGCTGCAGCTGCCGGTTGGGATCGCCATACCAGTTGGCCAGCACGCCGGCATAACTCACTTCATCGGTGTCGGTCGCGGCCAGTCGCAGGCGCCGGTGCACGAACAGTGAGGACAGAAAATCGCCCAGTATCCAGCCGAACATCAGCCAGATGGCTGCCAGCCCGGTGGCGTAGGTATAGCCGATTACACCGATGAACATGTAACCGCTGTTGTTGGTGGCGACGGCAGACAGGCCCACCAGCCAGGGTTTTACCGAGCTGTCAGCCAGATAATAGTCGTGTCGGGTACCCCGGCTCCGGTTGACTGACGACAGGCCGATCAGCGTGAAGCCAAGCAGACAGGCGATGAAGGCGATAATGGTGAGAGACATGACAGAAAGATCCTGCTACTTAAGTCAGACTGCCACGACCAGCGGTTGTGCCGCGCAGATGGCGGTGCCGTGATCATGGATTTCAATCAGGCCCCGATGCAGGCTTTTCACAGCCGCCTCATAGTCCCTCTCGTCGACGATAAACTGCATGTCCACCTGGCGCATGGACTGGTGCATGGCCTGCACGTTGATATCCTGTTCCGCCAGAGCTGACACGGCTTTTGCCAGGATGCCCGGGACCTGCATGTCACTGCCGATAGCCGAGACAATGGCCGACTTGCGCTGATTGAATTCCGCGTCTGGATAGGTCTGTTCCAGTACTCTGCGGATGCGCTTCATGGTTTTCAGGTTGGCGGCCAGATAATGGGTAATGGTGTTGGCATTGATGTCTTTGGAAATAATCTGGGCTCGGAAACGACGCAGCACCGCCAGTACCTCCCGGTCATACTGATCGATCTGTCCCACCATGTTCTGGTCGAACAGCTCCAGCGCATAGATGCCGGTACATCCGGCAATAATTTCAACCCGCGGTGTGCTGCTGACATAATCGGCGGTCAGGGTGGTGCCGGCATGATCAGGCTCGAAAGTGTTTTTGACGCGCAGCGGAATGTCGCTTTCCCGCAGGCCCTTGGCCGCTTTCGGATGGATGGCCTCCATCCCGAGATTGGCCAGTTGATCGGCGACATCGTAGTTGGTGCGGCCGATAGGTACCGCGTTTTCGGCACCCACCAGTCGGGGGTCGGCACTGCTGAGATGAAATTCCTTGTGAATGACGGCTTCGGCCGCGCCGGTAACCACGGCGATGCGGCTGAAAGTCATTTCGCTGTAACCGCGATTGAAAGTAGCCATCAGCCCGGCGTCAGTCTGTGCATAGCCGGTGACAATCGGCATTTGGCTGGACAGATCAATGTCCCGGAAGGCTGCTTCGATACGCTGGTCCAGATTCATGTTCTGGCCAGACTTCCAGCCGCTGAGATCGACAAAAATGGCGTTGATGCCATCCTTTCGCAACAGTTGCGCCGTATTCCAGGCACTATGGACTTCACCGATGCTGGAAAGCATTTCCCGCACGCTGTTCAGATGCTGCTCGAGTGAGAAGTGTCCGTGTCGGCACAGACGTTGCAGATCCAGCAGGCATTCCTCGGCAGCCTGCAGCCTTTCATCGATAAAGGCATTGGCCTGGTTGAGAAGCAGGGCACCTTCGAATAATCCGGCATTGATGTCGTGCAACCGGCTTCTCAGCTTGTTCAGTGCTTCCTGCCAGCCATCGTCTTTTTCACCGCTGGCAAACAGGCTGAATATGCCGGGCTTGCCTGACTTCTTGTGTTCTAGCAGGTCATTGGTCACGCCACCGTAAGCGGAAACCACAAAGATCCGCTGATAAACCGTGTCGTCGCGAACCGGGTTCATGATGATGTTGTCTCGTACTGCGGCATAGTCACTCATGGACGTACCGCCGATCTTTTCCACGCTATGGGTAGTCATTGTTGCTCTCACAATCTCTCTCAGTTCCTTGGTGATACTACTGGGCGCAATCGATACACAGCCGGGTTACCGGAACCGCCTGCAGGCGCGGGTAGGGGATTTCGCGGCCACAGGTTTCGCAGAAACCGGCATCATCGCTGTCCAGCCACAGCAGATTTGCTTTCAGCCTGGTCAATTCCTGCTTTTCCGCAAGGGTGATTCTGGAATTCACTGCTGAGCTGATAGTCAGGTCCATACGGGCCGATTCGTCATCGGGCTGACGGTCGTCGCCCCCGCCTTCCTGGTCGCCGATAAGCAGTCGTTCCAGGGTTTCAATACGCTCGCCGATCTGCTTTTTCAGGGCCCTTGATTCACTATTATTCATCGTCGGCTTCTGCCTGGCTGTTCGTGACAAGCCGGGTGGTATTGGCTGCGGACCCCCTGGTTTCAGGCTGCTCCGCTTCCTTTGCCTGCGCCAGCGGGGTGATCGTTTCGCGGCTGCAGAGGTATTCCGGTCGCGGTGGCCGGTCGCAATAGGGATTACCCACCCGATTGCTCAGGGCGTTGTAGACGAAGAACACATTGGAACGCGCATAGGGCGTGATGTTGCTGCCCGAGCCGTGCATGAGGTTGCAGTCGAATACAATAACGCTGCCCGGTGTACCGGTGGCAGCGACGATACCGTTGTCCCTGGCAAGCTGGCGCACACTGTTGTCATCAGGTATTCCGTATTCCTGTTTACGCAGGGAATTTCGGAAGTGTTCGGCCGGGGTTTCCCCTTCACACACTACATACCTGAGATGCGATCCGGGAATCAGCAGCAGCGGACCGTTGGTTGCGTAGTTGCCGGTCAGGGTAATGGACATGCTTAAGGCGCGCATCGACGGCATGCCATCTTCCACGTGCCAGGTTTCAAAATCGGAATGCCAGTAGAACTCGCGGCCGCGGAAGCCCGGCTTGTAATTAACCCGGGACTGGTGCACGTAAATCTGATCGCCGAGAAGGTAGCTGGCCAGATCCGTAAGCCGCGGATCGGTTGCCAGCCGCCGGAAGACAGAGCTCACCTGGTGAACCCTGAAAACCGAGCGGACTTCGCCGCTGTCAGGTTCGCGGATGACTTCCCCTGATGCCCGGGTTTGCGGATCGGAACGGAGTCGATCGACCTCCTGTTGGAAAGCGGTCACTTCGTCGAGACTGAAAACATTATCCAGGACAAGAAATCCATTGTCCCGGTAATGAGTGATCAGTTCCCGGTCGATGGGACAGCGGTCTGGTGACGGATAGACTACCGGAACCTCACGCTCCAGCATGCGGCTGGAAAGTGTGCCCCGGGAAGGGTAGAAATCCTCCCGCTGAGATGGCTGTTTTAAGGCCGAGTTGCGCATAGAAATTTTCCTGGGGTACTAGCCGCTGACTGCTTCGGCTTCCAGTTCATAGGCGCCTTCAGCGTTGTGAACTTCCTTGCCGTGCAGTGGTGGATTGAACACGCAGGCCAGTTTCATTTCACTGAAAGCTCGTAGAACATGTTTGTCATGGCGGTCGAGGTTATAGAGGGTGCCGGGCCTGATTGGATAAGCACGGCCATCCTCCAGGGTTTCAACCTGGCCCTCGCCACTGATGCAATACACCGACTCCAGGTGATTCTGATAATGCATCTGGAAATCGGCACCGGCGTAGATGGTGGTAATGTGGAACGAGAATCCCATGCCGTCATCCTTGAGTAGCAGCCTGGTGCTTTCCCAGTTTCCGTCGGGGGATACGATCCGGCGCTCGGTTTTCTCCGCCTCCTGCAGGTGTCTGACAATCATTCGTGGTTGTTCTCCTGAATTAGCAAAAGCTGGTTGGTTTCAAACGGGTCCTGCTGGTGATCCCGCATCAGGCGACTTTCCTGGCGTCACCAGCATCTTCGGAAGTAGCAGGGTCACTGGTATCCCTGGCGTTATCCGGTCGGCCAGGGATATTCCAGGAGTCAAGGTGGTCTACCGGTTCCGGAATCGTGTCTTCCCCGGCGCAGGTATCCCTGATGGCCTGCTCAAGGATGTCCAAGCCCTCCCTGAGACTTTCCTCGCTGATGGTCAACGGGCAAAGGATCTTGACCACATGGTCGTCGGCACCGCTGGTTTCTATGATCAGGCCACGTTTGAACGCCTTGCGGGTAATTGAACCGGCCAGTTCGCCGTTGACGCAGTTGATTCCCTGGAACATGCCACGGCCGCGGGTGGTGAAATTGCCCTCGCCGTATTTCTGCACGATGGCATCGAGTTTGTGCGAAATGATCTCGCCCTTGCGTTCGACTTCTGTTGAAAACCTGTCGTCGTTCCAGAATTCGTCGATGGCCGCTTTGGCGGTGACGAAAGCCAGGTTGTTGCCACGGAACGTACCGTTGTGTTCACCCGGTTTCCAGTGATCCAGTCCTGGTTTGAAGAGCAGAACCGCAAACGGCAGCCCGTAACCGCCCAGCGATTTGGACAGGGTTATCATGTCCGGTTTGATGCCGGCCTTCTCAAAACTGAAATAGGTGCCGGTGCGGCCACAACCGGCCTGGATATCGTCGACGATAAGCAGCACTTCATGTTTTCTGCAAATCCGTTCCAGATTCCGCAACCATTCGAATGAAGCGGCCTGAATGCCGCCTTCGCCCTGTACAGTTTCCACCAGAACGGCCGCGGGCAGGTCGATTCCGCTACTTGAGTCGGACAGTACCTTGTCCAGGTAGGCAGTAGTATCGACACCTTCACCAAGATAGCCGTCGTAGGGCATTCGGCTGCATCCATTGAGTGAGACGCCGGAGGCGCCACGGTGATGAGAATTGCCGGTTGCGGCAAGAGCGCCAAGTGTCACTCCATGAAAGCCGTTGGTGAAGGAAATAATGTTTTCCCGGCCGGTGACATTACGTGCCAGTTTTAGAGCCGCTTCCACGGCGTTGGTCCCGGTGGGACCGGTAAACTGCATGACATAGTCCATGTTGCGAGGCCGCAGAATCTTTTGGTCAAAGGTCTCGAGAAATTCACGTTTCGCCCGCGTATGCATATCCAGCCCGTGGGTAATGCCGTCTTCATTGATGTAGTCCAGCAGCTTTTTCTTGAACAACGGATTATTGTGTCCATAATTCAAAGTCCCTGCGCCGGCCAGAAAGTCCAGGTACCGGTTGCCCTCTTCGTCGTACAGGTACTCCCCTTTCGCCTTGTTGAAGACGCGCGGGAAACTGCGTGCGTAACTCTGTACTTCCGATTCGATTTCATCAAAGATTTTCATAAACCACTCTCCTTGGTCTGGGATTTAACTGTTGTCTTGGCCGGGGCTGCTACTGCAGGGTGTAGTCACGGTCGCGTTCGGAATCCAGGGGGCCGATTCGAACCAGTAGCTCGGATTCATGGGCGTCGCCGAAATGGGTCTCGCGGTCGAACATCACCGAGCTGTTCAGTTCCGCTGCCAGTTTTCCTGCCAGAGATCGGAACAGTGCCCAGGACGCCTGATTTGCTTCAGTTATGGTGGTCTCCAGCCAGCGCACACCCTGGCAGCTGGAACGCTGCAGCAACTCGAACAGCATGCGACTGGCCAGGCCCTGGCCGCGGGCCCTGTCACCGACGGCAACCTGCCACACAAACAGGGTGTCGGGCTGTTGTGGTTTGCGGTAGGCGGAAATAAACCCCGCCACTTCGCCATCCAGTTCTGCAGCGATAGATGTTTCGGCGAAGTGGGAGCACTGCAACAGATTGCAGTACACCGAGTTGGTATCAAGTGGTGGGCATTGGGATACCAGGCTGTGTACCCTGGCGCCATCCGTACTGACCGGCTTGCGGAGCTCAACGCTCTTGGGGTCTGTACTCATAATATTTCTTTTGCTTCGTCCTCTGAAATCAGCATAAATAAACGTTAGTACACAAATAAACTATTTGCGTAATCGACTGAATTTTTAATTGTCTGTTGTTGTTTTTGAGCAGCGGAAGCCCGCTACATATTGATACTCAAGTAAAAACCTGAGCAGATGGAGTTACAGCCAAATTTGAGGACGCATTGTACACAATTAAAAAAACTTTGTACACTAAACATAATTCTGCTCCGCTTCGACCTGGCTTACTGACAGCGAAGGAAGGCCGGTACGGCAATCAGCAGGAAACACAGGGCGGGCAGGAACCCGGCAGCAGGAAATCAAAGGTGACAGCTATCGAAGAGGTATTGATTGCATTGCGCAGGGTGATGCGGGCCACCGGTCTGCATTCCAAGTTCCTGGCCCGTACCACCGGGCTGACGACCCCGCAGATACTGGTGCTCCAGGCAATCCGCAGTTCCCCAGGCGAGCTGATCGTCGGTGAGCTGGCAGCGCGGGTCAATCTCAGTCAGGCGACGGTGACATCGATTCTGGATCGTCTGGAAAAACGGCAGCTGGTGAGCCGTCAACGTTCTCTGCAGGACAAGCGCAAGGTGGTAGTGAGTCTTACCGGACCGGGCCTGAAAACCCTGAAAAGTGCCCCGATGCCGCTGCAGGAACAATTCACCCGACAGTTTCATGAGCTGCAGGAGTGGGAGCAGTCGATGATCGTCGCGGCCCTGCAGCGGGTGGCAATGATGATGGATGCCGACGAAATCGATGCCTCCCCGGTGCTGGATGTCGGTTTGCTGATGAGCCCGGAAACCCATGAGGACGAACCTGCTGAACCTGTCCCTTCCGCGGCAGGTAATCACTGAATCAAAAGGTGGTGATCGGGTCAGGGTGGCCGCGCGTAATCTGCGCTAAACTCTGCCTGTGAAGCTGTCCGTTAACATACCGGCACTGCCCCGAGCTGCGTCATTTCTGGCGGCAGTGCTGTGGTTATTCTGTTCCGGCATGGAAAGCCAGGCCCGGGAATTGCCGGATCTCGGTACCGCCCTGCACCTGGACGGCAGTAACAGTTCTGCCCGCTTTCTCGCTGGCGCGCGGCTTGCCGGGGACGATGAGTTCGTCAGTCGTGTCCTGACTCAGGATGTCATCAGTCTGCGGGCGGAAATCCGGGTCGAAGCGGCGCACGTCGGCCAGGCCGGCAATCTCTATCTGGTCGTCGCCCTGGGTGACCGCTATTTCATGCGCGATGCGGACGGGATTTACCGCGACTGGGATACCCGGCTGGAAAGCCTGGTCCCCACAGTCAGCGGCAGGAGGCTGACCGCTGCTGAACCTCTGACCCTGTTCGACTCACTGCCAGTCGGCGATCTGTGGCTGGCCGGGAACACGCTGCAGTTCTTTTTTGCCTATGACCTGGCGACTGCCCCGGGGCAACTGATTTTCAGCGGCACGCCATTGTCGCTGACCATTGAACCGTATCAGCCATTACTGAATACCCGGCCGGCCGGAGAGGTTGTGGACACGGTATTCGTAGACCCGGCCCGACAGCGGGAAATCCCGGTGTTGATTTATCTGCCCCGAACCCTCGAACCGCGTCCGGTTATTCTTTTCAGCCACGGACTCGGCGGTACCCGTTTTGCTGCACAGTATCTCGGTGAACACTGGTCAGCGCGGGGCTATGTCACCGTGTTCATGCAGCATCCCGGCAGCGATGCCGGGATTCTCGAGGGTGTGCCGGCTATTCTGACCACTTATGTTCTTAACCAGGCGGCCTCGGCTGCCAATCTGCTGGCCCGAATCCAGGATGTCAGCGCTGTCATCGATCAGCTGGAGCTCTGGAACGAAGAGCCAGGTAATGCCCTTTACCAGCGTCTCGATCTGGCGCATATCGGCATGAGTGGTCATTCCTTCGGGGCCCGTACTACCCAGCTGGTCAGCGGAGAGACTCTGCCCTGGTCCGGTCTGGATTCCCGGGACCCCCGGATAAGTGCCGCCCTGCCGCTCAGCCCCAGCGTTCCGGCCGGAACAGAACCGGAGCAGGCTTTTGAACAGGTGACGATTCCGTGGCTGCTGATGACCGGAACACAGGATGTGGCGGCCATCGGTGATACCACGGTCGCGGATAGACTGGCGGTGTACCCGGCTCTGCCACCGGGAGGAAAGTACGAGCTGGTCCTGTTCGAGGCGGAACATCACGCCTTTTCCGATCGGCCACTGTCTCCCGTCCAGAAGCCCAGAAATCCGGCCCACCACCCGGAAATCATGGCCCTGAGTACCGCCTTCTGGGATACCTGGTTGCTGGGCTTCGGCGACGCCTGGCGCTGGCTTGGAGGTGATGGAGCCCGTGCCTTGCTGCAACCGGGAGACAGTTGGCAGTTCAAGTAGCGTTAATGAAAAGTAGTTGGTAATGGAAGTGGCTTGTTGTTGGTCGATCATGCCGACTTGCTGTACGATCGAGCCGGATAATAATGAGAGCCGGAGGGCCGGAACATGAAAATTCACCTGCTACCTTTGCTTCTATCGATACTGCTGCCGATCTCCGCTGGCAGCTATGCGCAGCGCAGTAGCCCTGATCCCCTGCCAATAAACGGGCCGTTTCTGGTAGCCAGCTTCGATGTCCCGCAATTGCGGGTGGTGCCCGTGGTTACCGGCCTGGAAAGTCCTTACGCCCTGGCGTTTCGGGACAATGGGGATATTCTGATCACCGAACGCTATAGCGGCAGGTTACGGCTGGTACGGAACGGTGAACTGCTTGAGGCAGACATTGCCGGCATTCCTCCGGTGTATTCGGAGGTCTGGCGGGCCGGTCTGATGGACATCGCCCTGCATCCGGAGGACGACAGTCTGATTTATTTGACCTATACCAAACCGATCGTCAGAGAGGGTGAGGCCACCCAGACCGTGGCATTAATCCGTGGCCGCCTGGTCGAGGACCGGCTGGCCAACGTTCAGGAACTGTTCGAAGCACGCAATGTGGATGAGGGGATTGCCGGGTCGGAGCTGTTGTTTGCCCCGGATGGAACCCTGTTTATGAGCGTCGGTGGTGCCTATGTGTACCAGGGCATCGGTGAAATTGCCCAGGATCCGGCGTTGCATTATGGCAAGCTGCTGCGTCTCAATGATGACGGCACGGTACCTGCCGACAACCCCTTTGTGGCCAGTGGCGAGTATCTTCCCGAGGTCTACTCCGTTGGGCATCGCAATCAGCTGGGTCTTACCTTTCATCCCCAGACCGGAGAATTGTGGGCCAGTGAAAACGGGCCCCAGGGGGGCGATGAGATCAATATTGTGAAGGCCGGCGTGAACTACGGCTGGCCGCTGGTATCCTTCAGTCGACAGTACCGAGGTGACTGGGTTGCCGGTGAACCCGGCCATGCCAGCTTTCAGGCGCCAGAGGTGCTGTTCTGGCCCTCCATCGCGCCTTCCGAGCTCACTTTCTACACCGGTGACCGTTTTCCCCAATGGCAGGGCAACCTGTTTGTCGGTTCGATGATGACCGGCAGGATTCCCGGCACCGGTCACCTGGTACGCATCGTCTTCAACCCCCGCGGTCAGGAAATCCGCCGCGAAAACCTGCTCACCGAACTGCGTTCCCGTATCCGCGAGGTCCAGCAGGGACCGGACGGCTACCTCTACGTTCTGACCGATGAGGAGAACGGTGCGTTGCTGCGCCTGGAACCCGTTTCCCCCTGATCAAGAATACAAAATAGGGACACAAAAATAGGGACAGATTTATTTTCCTTGGAAAATAAATCTGTCCCTATTTTTGTGTCAGTTGTTGAGTTCGGCGGTCTGGGTGTATTCCAGGGGCGCTCGCCGGGGGCCGAAGGCGTTGATGCCTTTCAGCAGGTTCAGGGCTTCATTCAGGGGGTAGTCGTTGACCAGGATCTGCTGGGCCGATACCTGGGGCCGAACACCCGATGTTTCCGTGGTGCTTTCCAGGTGCCCCTGCAGATCCGCTTCCGAATAGGCGGCGGAATTGCGGTCCAGTTTGGTGATTACCGCTTCCTCGACGGCGATGTCCGGCTCGATGCCGAAGGCCTGTATGGATCGGCCCGAAGGCGTGTAGTACAGGGAAGTGGTCAGCTTGATGGCACGGTCCTCGCTGAGCGGTAAAACGGTCTGTACCGAACCCTTGCCGAAGCTGCGATTACCCATGATGATGGCGCGGCCATGGTCCTGCAGGGCCCCGGCTACGATCTCTGAGGCTGACGCCGATCCCTCGTTGATCAGCACCACCAGCGGGGTATCGCCGGCCGGCGTGCTGCGGGTGGCCTCAAATTCCATGTCGGTCTCGCTGAGCCGCCCCTTGGTGGTGACGATAGTTCCTTCCGAGATGAATGCATCCACTACCGCGACTGAAGCAGGCAGCACGCCGCCCGGATTGTTGCGCAGGTCGAGCACCAGGCCTTTCAGTTGCTGGTTCTCCTCGCGCAGTTCCTTGATCGCGTCCACCACCTCGTTTCCGGTGTTGGCGCGGAACTGGGCGATGCGGATATAGCCATAGCCGGGCTCCAGGGTGCGATTACGAACGCTGGCTACAGCAATGACTTCCCGGGTAATGGTGATGTCGAAAGGAGCCTGCTGACCCTCGCGCACCACGGTGATAGTGACGTCGGTTCCCGGCTCACCACGCATCATTCCCGCGGCCTCCTCCGGCAGTATTTCCTGCAGCGGCTGTCCGTCGATGCGGATAATCAGGTCGCCGGCCTGGATGCCGGCCCGGTCGGCGGGCGTTCCATCAATCGGGCTGATGACGCGGATATAACCGTTTTCCTGGCCCACTTCGATGCCGAGGCCACCGAATTCCCCGGTGGTGGTTTCCTGCAGGCTGTCATATTCACTGGCCGCGAGATAGGCGGAATGGGGGTCGAGCCCCGCCAGCATGCCGCGAATGGCATTTTCCAGCAGCACCTCGTCGTCCACCGGTTCCACGTAGGACATGCGGATCCGGTCCAGTGCCTGGGTGAACATCCTCACTTCGTCCAGGGGTAATGGAAGCTTCTGGGCCGGTTCCGGGCGCTGGGCCACCGCAGTCATGGTCAGGGAGGTCAGCACCAGACCTGCTGCCACGGTGCTCAATTGGCGCTTTAAAAGCTGCATCTCGATCATGTTATGTGCCTGTTTTATATCCCTGTTTTAATAAAAGTAGCTGGCTGTCAAGCCACGTCCACGGCCCACGATCCGACTATGGTTTCAGGTTACGGTCCCGGACGCAATGCCGATGGTCGCATAAATTGTCTCTGACAGGACCGGGGATACCACCCCTGGCATTCAGTTTTCCGCCGCTAGCCAGTCCAACGGGTCCTGTGGCCTGCCATTGTACCGGATTTCAAAGTAAACCCCGGTCTCCCGGTTGCCCCCGCTGTTCCCGGCGATGGCTACCACGGCGCCGGCTTCCACGCGGTCACCCTGGGTGAGAGTCAGGGACTGATTGTGCCCGTACAGACTCAGATAGCCATCGCCATGATCAAGGATTATCAGCAGCCCGGAGCCCCGCAACCAGTTGGCAAACACCACGGTTCCGCTATGCACCGCCCGCACCGGAGTGCCGGCCTCGCAACCGATGACGATGCCCTGACGCTGCAGATCGCCGTTCCCGTAGCGTTCTCCGAAGCGGATCAGCAGGTCGCCGGCAACTGGCGCCGGCAGCAGCCCCCTGCGACCGGCAAACGGGTCCTGACCGCCCGGTACCGGGATTGTTTCAAAGGCCTGGCTAAGCTCAGCCAGCAATGCCTCCAGCGCGGTGCGGTCGGCCAGCAGCTTTTCCAGTTCACTGTCCCGCTGATCGATGCTGGCATCCAGTTCCGCCAGAGTCTGCTGGCGCGCCTGGCGCTCCAGCTCCACTTCGGCGAGGCTGGCATCCAGGCGCTGCTGCTGGGCAGTCAGCCGGACGCGGGTATCCTGCAGGGCCTGCTCCGTGTCTGCCAGGACCGCCAGGGTGCGCCGGTATTCACGGACCTGCTCCAGGCGTGCTTCATTAATGAGCCGGTAATAATGCAACAGCCGCGCTGCAGCGGCCGGATCCTCCTGATTGAGAATCAGTTTGACGGTGCTCTGCCGACCTTCCTGATAGGCTGCCCTGACCATGCGTCTGACCTGTTCTGTCTGAGTCTGGCGGCTGTCATTGAGAGTCTGTTGCTGTCGCTGCAGGGAACTCAACTGTTCATTGCTGTCGGCGATTGCCTGGCGGGCCCGATCCAGATCCCGGTTCAGGGCAGCCAGGCGTGTTTCGGTCGCTTCCAGGCGGGCTATGGTTTCCGGACGATCCAGACGGGCCTGCTCCAGCCATGCCTCGATCCGGGTAATGGCGGTGTTAAGCCGATCCAAGTCCTGCTCCGGGGTCGCGGGCTCGGCAGCGTAAACTGTTGCAGTCAGCCACGCCCAGGCTGGCAACAGCCTGAGTGCCAGGTACAGGGACCTGCGGTATGGCGCTGGTTTGCGGGATCCAGCCTTACTCAGAGACATTACACGGAGAGTAGTGTGGATGGACAATCGGCTTCACCGTGAGCGGTAATCCTCAGGCACTGGCCCGCCGCGCAACGTCTTCCGGATCGACCAGCAGTTCCCGACCGCTCATTTCAGCCGGTACGGTCAGTCCCATCAGTGTCAGCAGGGTGGGTGCGATATCACAGAGCGCGCCTTCACCGTCGAATACCCGGGTCGTGGACCCTACATAAACCAGCGGAACCGGGCCGTTGGTGTGCGAGGTCAGGGGCTGCCCGGTTTCGTTGTCTACCATCTGTTCCACATTGCCATGATCGGCAGTGACAAGCAGTTCCCCGTCCACCTCGCGGATCGCTTCCTCGATCCGGCCCAGGCACTGATCCACGGCCTCAACTGCCTTGACCGCGGCGTCGAAATCACCGGTGTGACCGACCATGTCGCCGTTTGCGTAGTTACAGATGATGGCATCGAAGCGTCGTGAGCGGATTGCTTCCACCAGCCGGTCCGTAACTTCAAAGGCGCTCATTTCCGGCTGCATGTCGTAGGTCTTCACTTTCGGGGACGGTACCAGAATGCGTTCCTCATTGGTGAAGGGCTGCTCGCGTCCGCCATTGAAAAAGAAGGTCACATGGGCATACTTTTCAGTCTCCGCGATCCGCAACTGAGTCTTACCCTGAGCGGCCAGATACTCGCCCAGGGTATTTTTCAGCTCTTCCGGGGGGAAGGCACAGGGTGTACCCAGATCTGCCGCATACTCGGTCAGGGTGACAAAATCGGCCAGTACCGGTCGGGCCTGGCGCGGGAAGCCGTCGAAGGTGTCGTCCACGAAGGCGCGGGTCAACTGCCGCGAACGATCGGCGCGAAAGTTCATGAAAATCACACAGTCCCCATCCGACACGACGACCGGTTGCTGGTCTGCGGCGGCGATTACCGTAGGCTGGACAAACTCGTCATCCTCGTCGCGCTGATAGGCCGCCTGCAACGCTGCTTCGGCGCTGTCTGACCGAAACGGGGCGGTGCCCAGGGTCAGCAGGTCGTAAGTCGGCTGGACCCGGTCCCAGCGCTGATCCCGATCCATGGCAAAGAAGCGTCCGGTAATTGAAGCCAGCCGGCTGTCGCCCTTGTCAGCCAGCACAGCTTCCGCTCTGCGCAGAGACTCCAGGGCGCTGCGCGGCGGAGTATCACGGCCATCCAGAAAGGCATGCAGGTAAATACGTCCGGCCCCCCGCTGGTAAGCCAGCTCGATGGCGGCAAATATCTGGTCTTCGTGGCTGTGTATGCCACCCGGAGAAAGCAACCCGAAAATATGCACGGCTCCATTGCCCTCCCGGGCCCGGTCGACTCCCTGGCAGAGGGCCGGATTGGAGAAAAAGTCGCCGTCACTGATGGACTTGTCGATGCGGGTGAGGCTCTGATAAACAACCCGCCCGGCTCCCAGGTTCATGTGTCCGACCTCGGAATTTCCCATCTGGCCATCAGGCAGACCCACCGCAAGTCCCGAAGTGCGGACCAAGGTATGGGGCTGGTTCTGCCACAAACGGTCCCACACCGGAGTGGCAGCAGATTGAATGGCATTGTGCTCGGTTTCTTCCCGATAGCCCCAGCCGTCGAGGATCAGAAGCAGGGCCGGATGTTTGTGCGATGCACTCATGAGGCTTAATTCCTGGATAGCAGTAAATCAGTGAAATCAGCGTTCATTATACGCAGTGGAGGTCCACTTGAAACTTCTTTCAGGCTGTCCAGCCGTGTATACTGCTCCCCTTTTTACGGGCGGGCCCAGTCTTGACCGGCAACGATTACTGGCCGGATAGCGGGCAGTTCCAGTGGTAACGTGGACGTTATGGATCAGTTTATCGAGTTCATAGGCAATCACCCGGTGTTGGCCGGCTTATGGCTGTTACTGGTGATTGCAATTTTCCTCCAGCATCGATCCCGCGCCAGTAAATCGGTGGGACCGCAACAGGCGGTGATGATGATCAACCGCCAGGGGGCGGTGGTGCTGGACGTACGGGATAAAAAGGAGTTTGATGCGGGCCATATCGTGGACTCCATCAACATACCACAATCCAAACTGGGTCAGCGCCTCACGGAGCTTAACAAGCACAAGGAAAAGCCGGTGGTGGTAGTGTGCAAGATGGGCCAGCAATCCGGCGAGGCCTGCAAGACACTGCAGCAGGCGGGATTCAATCAGGTGGTCAGGCTGGCAGGAGGCGTAACCGAGTGGAAGTCGCAGTCCCTGCCCCTGGTGCAGAAATAAGCAAGCCCCTCCCGTTACCCGGCCATCGCCACGCGGCATTAAACGATTCAGCAAGTTAAACAGCAAGTCAAAGAGACAGGACAAACCATGGCAGACAACGAGCAGAGCAACGAGCCGGGCGCGGCGGCGCCGGAAACCGAACAGCAGGGACCGAACTTTTCCTTACAGCGTCTTTATCTGAAAGATGCCTCCTTTGAATCCCCCAACAGTCCTGATTCCTTCCGCAGTGGGCAGTGGCGGCCCCAGATTACATTTGATATCAAAAGCCGTAACACCAGGTTGCAGGATGGGGCTTATGAAGTGATCCTGGTACTCACTGTGCAGGCCAAGCAGGATGACAAGGTGGCGTTCCTGGTCGAGGTACAGCAGGGCGGCATTTTCACCTGCAAGGGACTGGCTGACGAGCAACTGGAACAGGTACTGGCTACAGTCTGTCCCAACATCATGTTTCCCTATGCCCGCGAGACTATCGATTCCCTGGTGGTGAAGGGCAGCTTTCCTCCGCTCATGCTGGCGCCGGTTAATTTTGAAGCGCTGTATGCCCAGGGCAAACAGCAGGAAGCCGAGCGCGCTGCCGCCGGCAACGGCGCTGCAGCCGAGAGCGATCCGGCCATCAACTGAGGCGCCTTAACCCGGGTTCCGGGGTCGCTGCCGCGAGCCCGGAAACTGCAGTTGTCGCCAGGCCTCGTAAACCACCACGGCAACCGCGTTGGAAAGATTGAGGCTGCGGCTTTCCGGCAGCATCGGAATCCGCAGGACCCGGGTTTCACCCAGCTGTTCCCGTACCGACTCCGGTAAACCCCGGGTTTCGGGACCGAATATCAGATAGTCCCCGTCCTTATAGTCGATCCCGGTATAGTCAAGCCGGCCCCGTGTACTGATGCCGAATAATCGTTGCTCATTGAAGTTGGCGAGAATGGAGGAGTCTGGGTCTGCGGGATCCGAACCCAGAGTCGCGAGAAAGGCCGGCCAGCTCTCGTGCAGAGTGACCTGACTGAATTCATGGTAGTCCAGCCCGGCCCGCCGCAATCTGCGGTCGTCCAGTTCAAAGCCCAGGGGTTTGATCAGGTGCAGGGCAGATCCGGTATTGGCCGCCAGGCGAATGATATTGCCGGTGTTCGGTGGGATTTCTGGTTCGTAAAGTACAATATTCAGCACGGCGACACTCAATACGACGACGGGAGAGGCGGCAAGCTTACCCCGTCAGCCACAGTGAGGCCAGATGCTGAGACCGGCTCATTCGTCCGAAGAATCGTGCCCTTCGCCCAGTTCCTTGATTTTGCGGGTCAGCGTATTGCGTCCCCAGCCCAGCAGGGCGGCTGCGTCGCGACGACGTCCGGCAGTATGCTTCAGCGCCACGTCGATCATGGTGCGCTCAAACATGGGAACCGCCTGATCCAGAATCGAGGAATTGCCCAGGGCCAGTTCCTGATCGGCCCAGGCTTCCAGCGCCTGGGTCCAGCTGCCCGAGTCACCACGCTGTACTTCCTGCTCGGCAAACTCAGGCGGCAGGTCGTTCAGGTGAACTTCGCGGCTGGAGGCCATTACCGTGATCCAGCGGCAGAAATTTTCCAGTTGGCGGACGTTGCCCGGCCAGTTCAGATTGGCCAGGTACTGCTCTGTCTCGGGGCGTAATACCTTCGGTTCGACATTCAGTTCCCTGGCCGCCTGGCGCAGGAAATGCCGCGCCAGTTGCGGAATGTCCTCGCGGCGGTCGCGCAATCGGGGAATATGAATTCTGATGACGTTCAAACGGTGGAACAAGTCTTCCCGGAACAGGTGTTCCTTGACCAGTTTCTCCAAGTCCTGGTGGGTTGCTGCAATGATCCGCACATCAACCTTGCGTGGAGTGTGACCTCCGACCCGGTAAAACTCGCCATCGGACAGGACGCGCAGCAGGCGGGTCTGGGTATCCGGCGGCATATCGCCGATTTCATCCAGGAACAGGGTGCCGCCGTCGGCCTGCTCGAAGCGACCGACCCGCTGTTGGGTAGCACCGGTAAATGCACCCTTTTCGTGGCCGAACAGTTCGGATTCGATAAGCTCTTTAGGAATTGCCGCCACGTTGAGCGGGATGAACGGTTTGTCTCGACGTGGGCTGTGACGATGCAGGGCATGGGCCACCAGTTCCTTACCGGTTCCCGATTCGCCGTTGATCAATACCGAGATATTGGATTGTGACAGGCGGCCGATGGCACGAAACACCTCCTGCATGGCAGGTGCCTCACCAATTATCTCCTGGGCCTTGTCGGCGTTCTCCAGTTGCTCGTTAAGATTTTTCTTGCGGGTCTGTTCCAGGGCCCGCTGGGTCATGGCCACCGCTTCTTCGATGTCGAATGGTTTGGGCAGGTACTCGAAGGCTCCCCGGCTGTAGGACGACACCGCGCTGTCCAGGTCCGAGTGCGCAGTCATTATAATGACCGGCAGGGAAGGGTACTGCTCCTGAATGTTGGACAGCAGGTCCAGCCCATTGATGCCTGGCATCCTGATATCACTGATGATAGCATCCGGTTGCGAGTGTTCCAGGCGATGCAGTAAATCATCTCCGGTTTCGAATGACTCGGTTTCCAGGCCTTTCTTCTCCAGCGATTTTTCCAGAACCCAGCGTATCGACCGATCGTCGTCCAGGATCCAGACTGAATTGTTACTGCTCATTGGATGTAGGTTCCTCTTGAATCTGATTGTCATCAGGCAGTGGAATGGTGAGTGTAAAAACCGTTGCTCCCGGCTCGCTGTCGCATTCGATGATGCCACCGTGCTGATTGATTATGGACTGAGCGATGGAAAGGCCGAGCCCGCTGCCGTCGGCGCGGCCACTGATCATCGGATAGAACAGTGTGTCGATTATCCGGTTGGGTATACCGGGACCGTTGTCCCTGATTTCAACCCTCGCCACCAGGCGGTGCGCGACACTGCCAATGGTGACGTTACGCAATACCCTGGTCCGCAGGCAGATGATGCCCAGGCGGTGCTCGACAGATGGGCTTTCCAGTGCCTGTACGGCATTGCGGACGATATTCAGTACCGCCTGAATCAGCTGTTCCTTGTCACCGATGACCTTGGGAATGCTGGGGTCGTAGTCTTTTTCCAGTTCGATGGCGCGATCGTTGATTTCCGCCTTTACCAGACTGGTTACCCGCTCCAGTACCTCGTGAATGTTCAGAGGCTGCATTTCCGGTAACTTGCGGGAGCCGGTCAGTCGGTCGACCAGATTTCGCAGCCGGTCCGCCTCCTGGATGATAACGTTGGTGTAATCCTGAAGTTCCTCATCGGGCAGTTCCTGGGCCAGCAGCTGAGCGGCACCCCGGATGCCCCCCAGGGGGTTCTTGATTTCATGCGCCAGGCCGCGCACCAGTTCGCGGGTGGTGGCCTGAGTTGACAACAGGACCTCGTCGCGGCTGATGCGCTGCGAGTAATGTTTGGAATGCATTTCCATCATGACCTGTTCCTGGCCCTCGTCGTCGAATGGATTGATGGTGTAATCCACGACAATATTCTTGCCTGTTATCAACCGGAAAGACGCCCGGTGCTTGGTGAAACTGGTGCCGCTCCTGATGGCTCGCCTGATACCCCGGATATCTTCGTCTGCGGCCAGCAGAATGTCGGGCAGGGTGAGCTTGGGTGCCTGGTTGCCGGAAATTTCCAGCAGTGCTTCCGCCTCCAGATTCAGGTAAAGAATGCGCAGGTTGCGGTCCAGCAGCAAAACGCCGGTCTTAAGCTGGTCCAGCAAGCGTTTATGTTGATTGTCCAGGGTCACAAATCAGGGTCCTGCGCCGATGGTCGGGTCGACTTTCCGCCCCATCATGGCTCTTATGCAATAACCAAACCAACACCGTGGAATTGCTTCAATGGGTGGCAAGTTGCTGAAATCCGGCACTTTCCGGCCCCGTTACGCACTGAAATCAGGCCCTCTGCCCGGTCGGCCAGGCCGTGATCGGTGCCACTATGCCCTATATTGGTGCAATTAGCGACTATTCAAGCCATTTCCTGGTTCCAGTCGTGGTCCTGAGCCCGGCGCGGGTTTTGCCTGCCAGTGACCGGTGTTTTGAATTGGTGCTTTATTTGGCGCTGCCACATTTCGGGGATCGGGCCCTCGATCGAGTCAGTTTTCCGTTCGGCGTGGGGGTTACTGACCGTGGAAAGGGGGGGGGATTCGAGCGTGTCGCACAGGGGAAAAATCGGGGCAAAAAAAGCCCGGGGCCTGCCCGGGCTTTTTATTCTGCTTCTCAGGACAGATATTACACGCTGTAGTACATGTCGAACTCTACAGGGTGGGTGGTCATGGCCAGTCGCACACAGTCTTCTTTCTTGAGGGCGATGTAACCGTCGATCAGGTCGTCGTCGAATACGCCGCCGGCCTTCAGGAAGTCGCGGTCCTTGTCCAGGGAGTCCAGGGCCTCTTCCAGGCTTCCGCACACCTGTGGAATCAGCGCTTCTTCTTCGGGCTCCAGATCGTAAAGGTCCTTGCTGGCCGGTTCGCCCGGGTGGATCTTGTTCTGGATGCCGTCTAGGCCGGCCATCAGCATGGCGGCGAAGAACAGGTACGGGTTGGCAGTCGGGTCACCAAACCGGACTTCGATACGAATCGCTTTCGGGTTGCCGCCCATGATGTAAGGAATTCGAATCGCCGCGGACCGGTTTCTGGACGAGTAGGCCAGCAGAGTCGGGGCTTCAAAACCTTTTACCAGACGCTTGTAAGAGTTGGTGGAGCAGTTTCCGAAGGCGTTCAGCGCCTTGGCGTGCTTGATGATGCCGCCGATGTAGTAAATCGCTTCATCGGACAGGCCCGCATAGCCATCACCGGCAAACATGTTCTTGCCGTCCTTGAAAATGGACTGGTGAACATGCATACCGCTACCGTTGTCACCTACCAGCGGTTTGGGCATGAAAGTGGCGGTCTTGCCGAAGGCTTCGGCGACGTTATGAATACAGTACTTGAGAATCTGTACTTCGTCGGCTTTTTTCACCAGGCTGTTGAACTTGGTGCCGATTTCGTTCTGACAGGCATTGCCCACTTCGTGGTGATGCAGGTCGATTTCCAGGCCCATGCCGGCCATGGTTTCGCTCATGGCGCAGCGCAGGTCGTGGGCGGAGTCCACCGGAGGAACGGGGAAGTAACCACCCTTGACGCGGGGACGGTGACCCAGGTTGCCGCCTTCGAATTCAGCGCCGGAAGTCCAGGCAGCCTCTTCGGAATGCAGCTTGTAGCTGGCGCCTTCCATGTCTGCGGACCAGCGCACGTCGTCGAATACAAAGAATTCAGGCTCCGGACCGAAGTAAGCGGTGTCACCGATACCGGTGGACTTCAGGTACTCTTCGGCGCGGCGTCCCACGGAACGCGGATCGCGGTTGTAACCCTGCATGGTCTTGGGTTCGATGATGTCGCATCGGAGGTTGACCTGAGGCTCATCGGCGAACGGGTCGAGAACCGCTGTGGAGTCGTCCGGCAGCAGGATCATGTCGGATTCGTTGATGCCTTTCCAACCCGCCACGGACGAACCGTCAAACATCTGACCTTCGAAAAAATCTGCGTCTACCCGGTTGGAAGGAAACGTGACGTGCTGTTCCTTGCCCTTGGTATCTGTAAAACGGAGGTCAACCCACTTTACATCGTTTTCTTTGATTAATTTAAGCGTCTTTTCAGACATTCCTGATCCTCCGTGTGATCATTCCGATAGTTTCTTTTACCCTGGGTAAAATACCTGGGGTTTTATGCCTTGGGCTTAATACCCCGGGCTCAGTACCTTGGGTTTAATGCCTTGTATTTAACACCTTGGGTTTAACGCCTTGGGTTTAATAAAAGTGAAGTGCTGTCAGTTTCTCCCCCGACGGGTCGAGTGGTGACTATAGTACTTCAAGTACTTCAGTACATCAGTTCAAGAAGCGAATCGTAACGCCGAGCGATTGGCTTGCCTTGAGTACCAAGGGTGGAGCAAAATATATGCCATAACCCGACAACTTAAAAGGCCCGCAATTCAGGGGTTTAACGAGATCGGAGCGGCATCAGAGCACACGATCGGTGCGTCACAATTTTTATAGCACCAATATAGTGCATAGTGTTTGAAAATTAGTAAACAGTTACCAATCGCCAATCAGACAGCGGCAGCTACGGCCATTCATCGTCGTTGTTTCCCCCTACCGATTGTTTCCCCGGACCTACTGTCAGAACAGAGTTATGTTGTTTGTAGTCAAGTTGTATCCCGAAATCACCATCAAGAGCAGGCCGGTGCGCCGCCGACTCATCCGCCTGTTACGCAGGAACCTGCGCAAACTGCTCAGGGAACTGGATGAAAACATTTCTGTAACCGGGGAATGGGATGTCATTGATATCCAAACCGAATCGGATGACGAAGTCCTGGTTGGCCGTATCAGTGAGCGCCTGCGCTGCACTCCCGGGATCGCGCAGTTCCAGTTGGTGAAGCGTTATGCCCTGCAGGATCTCGACGCCATAGCCGAAGTCTGCCGTCAGTCCTATGCCGCGCAGCTTGCCGGGTGCACCTTCGCGGTGCGCTGCAAACGCCACGGCAATCATCCATTTACCTCCGTTGACGTAGAGCGCCATGTTGGCGCGATTCTCCTGAAGCAGACTGAAGCAGCAGGTGTCCGGCTCACGAACCCCGAGGTTACTGTGCAGCTGGAGATTCGCCAGGATCATGTGCATGTGGTGGAGCAACAGCAGAGTGGCATCGGCGGTTTCCCGCTGGGTTCCCAGGATCCGGTACTGTCTCTGATCTCAGGAGGTTTTGATTCGGCGGTATCCAGTTACCTGTGCATTCGCCGGGGACTGCTGACCCACTACTGTTTCTTCAATCTTGGTGGCCGGGCCCATGAGCTGGCAGTCAAAGAGGTCGCACTCTATCTGTGGATGAAATTCGGGGCTTCTCACCAGGTCCGGTTCATTACCGTTCCGTTCGAGCCGGTAGTGGCTGAAATACTGAACCGGGTGGACAATTCGCAGATGGGCGTGATCCTGAAACGCATGATGCTGCGGGCCGCCTCGCGGTTGGCCGATCAGCTGGGTATTCAGGCCCTGGTCACCGGCGAAGCGGTGGCTCAGGTCTCCAGCCAGACCCTGCCCAACCTGGTGATTATCGACAGCGTAACCGATAAGCTGTTACTGCGGCCTCTGATCGTGGCGGGTAAGCAGGACATCATCGATCTCGCCCGGTCCATAGGAACCGAGCAGTTCTCCAGTCAGATTCCGGAATACTGCGCCGTCATCTCCGACCGTCCCACCACCCGGGCCCGTCCCGAACGCATTGCCCGTGAGGAGCAGCAGTTCAACATGCAGCTTATCGACCAGGCGGTTGCCGAGGCCCGAGTCCAGCTGGTCAGCAGTGTGGCGAACGACCTGGCCGGCCCCGGCAGGAAGATTCCTGTGGTATCCAGCCTGGAGCCGGGCGTCACGCTTATTGATATCCGGCACCCGGACGAACGGGAGCGGGCTCCTCTGGCGGTCGGTGACCATCAGGATCTGGAATTTCTGCAGGTACCCTTCTACCAGCTCCAGACCTACCTGGACGCCAGGGACCGTAAGGCCAGCTATCTGCTGTACTGCGACAAGGGCATGATGAGCCGTCTGCACGCCGCCCACCTGGCAGATCAGGGATTCACTGAGGTTGGCGTCTATCAGCCTGATCTGCAGCGGCAGTAATCCTGCGCCTGCACCACCGGCCACTGATCCCGGTTGCCGACTGTCTGAAGGCTGCTGGGCAGGCACTTTCGAGGGAATCACAGCTCGTGTATACTCGCCGCCTTTTGTTACCGGGCCACTGTGGCTACCGGCAATCACACCTGGCAGGGGCCAAACTAGCAGTGATAGAAAAGATCAGGAACATCGCGATCATCGCCCATGTCGACCACGGCAAAACCACCCTGGTCGATCGTCTGCTGCAACAGTCCGGCACTCTGGAAACCCGCGGCAAATCCATCGACCGGGTGATGGATTCCAATGACCAGGAGCGCGAGCGGGGCATTACGATCCTGGCCAAGAACTGCGCTATCACCTGGAACGGCTACCGCATCAACATCGTGGATACGCCCGGACATGCCGACTTCGGCGGCGAGGTTGAGCGCGTAATGTCCATGGTCGACAGCGTACTGTTGCTGGTGGACGCCGTGGAAGGCCCCATGCCGCAGACCCGGTTTGTGACCCAGAAGGCGTTCGCGGCCGGACTCAATCCCATCGTGGTGATCAACAAGGTGGACCGGGACGGTGCGCGTCCGGATTGGGTTCTGAACGAAGTGTTTGACCTGTTTGACCGGCTGGGAGCCAATGATAAGCAGCTGGATTTCCCGGTTATCTATGCTTCAGCTATGCAGGGAGTAGCCGGACCGGAAGCCGACCAGTTGGCCGACGATATGCAGCCGCTGTTCGAAGCCATCATCAACAATGTACCGCCGCCCGAAGTGAACCGATCCGGTCCGTTGCAGATGCAGATCAGTGCCCTTAACTACAGCAGTTACGTCGGCGTAATCGGTGTCGGCCGGATTACCCGTGGCAAACTGAAGCCCAATATGCCGGTTGCGATCATCGACCGCGATGGCCACACGCGGCGCGGCAAAGTCCTGCAGGTAAAAAATTACCTGGGTCTGGAACAGGTTGATGCAGATTTTGCTGAAGCCGGAGATATCGTCTGTATCAACGGCATCGATCAGTTGCGGATATCCGACACCCTGTGTGATCCCGACCAGGTAGAGGCACTGGCACCTCTCACCGTCGACGAGCCCACCATCAATATGACCTTTCAGGTCAATGATTCGCCGTTTGCCGGCCAGGATGGCAAGTTCATCACCACCCGCAATATCAAGGAACGCCTGGAGCGCGAACTGCTCTATAACGTTGCGCTGAGGGTGGAGCAGGGCGACTCGCCGGACAAGTACCGGGTTTCCGGCCGCGGCGAGCTGCATCTGTCGGTTTTGATCGAGACGATGCGTCGGGAAGGCTATGAGCTGGCGGTGTCGCGGCCGGAAGTGATCGTGCAGGAAATCGATGGCGTCAGACAGGAACCTTATGAGGAACTGGTCATCGACTGCGACGATGAGAATCAGGGCAGTGTCATCGAGGAACTGGGCAAGCGTCGAGCCGACATGCGGGAAATGATTCCCGATGGCAAGGGCCGCGTGCGTATGACCTTCGTCATTCCCACCCGGGGACTGATCGGGTTCCGCTCCCAGTTCCTGAGCATGACCTCCGGCAGCGGCATCATGACCCACGTATTCGATCACTACGGCCTGGTCAAAACGGGAGAAATCGCCGGTCGCAAGAATGGCGTACTGGTTTCCATGGTATCCGGCAAAACCCTCGGTTATGCGTTATTCAACCTGCAGGAGCGGGGCCGGCTGTTCGTGGGACCCAACGTGGAAGTCTACGAAGGCATGATTGTCGGTCTGCACAACCGGGAAAACGACCTGGTGGTCAATCCCACCAAGGCCAAGCAGCTCACCAATATCCGCGCTTCCGGCAGCGACGAAAATATCATCCTCACCCCCCCGGTCTCCCACAGCCTCGAACAGGCCATGGAATTTATCGAAGACGATGAGCTGGTGGAGGTGACGCCCCACCACATCCGCCTGCGCAAGAAGTTCCTCACCGAGAACGAACGCAAGCGCCACAGCCGCGGCAGTCTGGCACGGGGTTAAGAAAAGGCGCAGCCGTCCGAAGCCACCTGATCGAAAGGAAGCGGTTTTAACGAGTTGCATTCAGATTTTTCACGAGACAGTGAGTTGCAGACACCTGGCCCAAGGATCTACGTTGCCAGCCGTTAAAGTAAGGTAACATTGGCAACTGCAATATATCCCAACCCTGATGTCATCAATCGAGCCGAGAGAGTAGTCGTGCTGGTCCTGTATCCCGAACTGAAGCCTTATAGCCGCCACCAGCTGCGCGTGTCGGATCTTCATGAGTTGTATGTTGACGAGGCCGGGAATCCCGACGGGATTCCGGTTTTGTTTGTACACGGAGGTCCCGGCAGTGCCTGTAATTATGCTTCGCGACGTTACTACGATCCCGAAACCTACCGCATCATCACTTTCGATCAACGTGGTTGCGGGCGTTCCACTCCCCATGCCGAGCTAAGGGACAACGACACTCAAAGCCTGATTGCAGATATGGAAACGATTCGCCGGTTCCTCGATGTCGACAGCTGGGTGCTGTTTGGTGGCTCGTGGGGTTCGACCCTGTCCCTGCTGTATGCCCAGGCCTATCCCGACCAGGTACTGGGAATGGTACTGCGCGGTATCTTCCTCTGCCGGCAGGCGGATCTTGACTGGCTGTACGTGGCCGGTGCCAGCCGTGTTTTTCCCGATCACTGGAGGGGATTTGTCGAGTTTATTCCCGAAGCGGAGCGGCAGGATCTCGTCGAAGCATACTACCGCCGCCTGACCGGTGCCGACGAGCTGGCACGTATGGCGGCGGCCAAGTCCTGGGCCGGCTGGGAAATACACTGCTCGCGATTGCGACCCAGCGCCGATGTACACAAGCTGATCTCCAAGCAGCACAATGCATTGGCTATGAGCCGGATCGAGAGTCACTATTTTATCAACAAGGGATTCATAGAAGAGAATCAGATATTGAATAATCTTTCCAGAATCCAGCATATTCCCGCCCGGATTATCCATGGACGCTACGACATGGTCTGTCCGCTGGATAACGCCACCGCGCTGCATGAGCGCTGGGGTAATTCGGAGCTGGTGATCATCCGGGACGCCGGTCACTCGGCTACCGAGCCGGGGATTATCGATGCCCTGGTGCGCGCCACCGGTGAACTGGCCGAAGAGCTCAAGGAAGAGTGACGGACCCTGGCCGACGAGCGCAACGATGATTCTACTGATCCAGCGCGTCAAACACGCCCGGGTTGTGGTTGAAGGCGAAGCCGTCGGGGCCATCGACCAGGGGATTCTGGCCCTGGTCGGTCTGCAGAAAGAGGATACCGAGAAAACGGTTCAAGACGGACTGGAACGGCTGCTGGCCTATCGGATATTTGCCGACGACGCCGGTCGAATGAATCTCAGCCTGCGCGATGTAGACGGCGGCCTGTTGCTGGTTTCCCAGTTTACCCTGGCCGCCGATACCCGGCGCGGGCTGCGTCCCAGCTTTTCCTCCGCCATGCCCCCGGATGCCGCGGAAGTTCTTTATGACTACCTGGTCAGGATTGCCGGCGAACGTTACCACAAGGTGGCGAGTGGGCGCTTCGGCGCCGATATGCAGGTCGAGCTGATCAATGACGGGCCGGTGACCTTTGTCCTTTAAGACACCGGGTGCGGCCGGAACGCCGGTTTAACCGGGTCGCTCAGGGCTGCCTGCCGGTCCTCTCAGTTGGCCGCTTCTCCGGCTTCTTCCTCCTGCTGGCGCTTGCGAGCCAGCCGGCCTGCCAGGATGCCTATCTCGAACAGAGCCCACATCGGCAGCGCCAGCATCGATTGGGTGAACGGATCCGGCGGGGTCAGCAACATGGCGATCACGAAACAGCCCACCACCACATAGGGGCGTTTGGCCGACAGGGATTCGGGTTCGGCCAGTCCTGCCCAGATAAACAGAAACACGGCGATAGGGACTTCGAAGGCCAGCCCGAATGCGAAAAAGATGGTCAGGGCGAAACTGAGAAAGGCGCTGATATCCGGCGCTACCGCGATACCTTCCGGTGCCACCGAGATGAAGAAACGGAACACGATTCCGAACAGTACATAGCGGGCGAAGGCGATACCCAGGTAAAACAGCAGCACGCTGGAGATGAACAGTGGCATGGCCACCGCCTTTTCATTGCGGTACAAACCGGGGGCCACGAATGACCAGAGCTGGTAAAGGATAAACGGCGCGGCAATCAGCACCGCGGCATAAAAGGTCAGTTTGAACGGGGCGAAAAAAGGCGCCGTGGGGTCGATCGCGATCATGCTGGAATTCTCCGGCAATGCCGAGATCAACGGGGTGGCGATGAACACATAAATCTCGTTGGCAAAGGGAAACAGGCAGAGAAAGATGACCACGATCGCCACCAGTGCCTTGAGAATCCGATCCCGTAATTCGACCAGATGATCGACCAGGGTCAATTCCTTTTCGTCTTCGGCGGCACTCATGCCTTGTCCTCCGAAGCATTTCCGTTGTCGGTATCGGTTTTTTTGAATCCTTCCTCGATTTCCTTGCCGGTGGCCTGAACTTCGCGTGAAATGTCATTGACGTAGCTGACTGCCTGGCGGATTTCGCTTTTCACGGAACCATCGGAGGAGTGCAGTTCACCGGAGCCGGTAGTCTGCGATTCCGCGGAATTGCTGCCGGGTTCGCCATCGGGATTCGCTATCTGGCCTGTCTGACCCGACTGGCCGATTTTCGGTTTAACGCCGTCGCCCAGGTTTGCCGACTTTTCGACATCCTTGGCGAAATCGCGAGCCTGCTTCTTGGCGTCCTCAACTTCCGCCAGGATTGACTCGTTATGCAGCTGGCGGCGGATTTCATCGGCATTCAGTTCCCGCTCCACCTCGGCCTTGATCTTGTGGAAACTGCGCCGGAACCGGCCGATCCAGAGGCTGGCGGTCTTGACCGCTGATGGCAGCCGTTCCGGCCCGATAACCAGCAGGGCGACGACAAAAATTACCAGAAGTTCTGAAGGGCCTACATCAAACATAGTGAAGGAGCCAGGGTTGCCGGAGGGGTGAGGCTGACCACCTTGTCAGTGAGTCAGCCGGGTATGATCCCTGCAGTCGGGACCGACTTGGTCGGGATCAGCTTTTCGCTGCGGAGTCGGATGTCTCACTGTTGGTCTCGTCCGCCTGTTCGGCTTTCTGGACCGTGTCTTCCGCGTCCTTATCGGATTCCTCATCGTCTTTCATGGCCGATTTGAATCCTTTCAGGGCGCCTCCCAGGTCGGAGCCCAGATTACGTAACTTCTTGGTGCCGAACAGCATCACCACAATCAACAGAATGATTAGCAGCTGCCAAATTCCAATACCACCTAAGCCCATGGTTTACCTCCAGATTACGGTTTTCAGGAAAAAACTGGCCGCGCTGTGCGGCATTCCTGAAACCATTGAATACCTTTATTGGCCGGTCCGTGACGCCTTTTCGACGAGGCCGGATATATTAAAGCGTTTTTCCAGTTCCTCCAACACTTGCGCAGCGCTCAGGTCCAGGTGGCTGAGCATTACCAGGCTGTGGAACCACAGGTCGGCAGTTTCACCGATCAGAGCCTGGCGATGCTGCGGACTGGCATCGGCGCCACAATCTTTGGCTGCCAATACTGTCTCTATGGCCTCTTCGCCGACTTTTTCAAGGATCTTGTTAAGACCTTTGCGATGCAGGCTGGCCACGTAGGAATCCTCCGCGTCGGCCTGCCTGCGCTGTTCCAGGATTACTGTCAGTTGTTCAAGAATGTCATTCATGCTCTGGTTCCGCTGAAATGCGACGAATTAACCGGACAGGACACTAGTTGCTCGGACTACCGCCATACATCTGGTCGGGATCACGCAGTACCGGGTCGACCGGCCGCCAGTGTCCGTCCACCAGTTTCTGATAGAAACAGCTCTCCCGACCGGTGTGGCAGGCGATGCCCCCAATCTGCCGAACCAGGTAACAGACTGAATCATTGTCGCAGTCGAGATACACCTCGACAAGCTCCTGCACATTGCCGGACTGTTCGCCCTTGCGCCACAATGCCCCTCTGGAACGGGACCAGTAAACTGCCCGCTTTTCTTTCACCGCCGTCCGCAAGGCTTCCCGATTCAGCCATGCCTGGGTAAGTATGCGTTTACTTACATGGTCCTGGGTAATGACCGGTACCAGGCCGTCGGCGTTCCAGTGTACCTGGTCAAGAAAGTCTTCTGTCATAACGCAGCTCTTGGGAAAGTGTCGGGGCAGGCAGGCAATGCGGCCTGAGTCTGCTGATGCGCGGGGCCGGGGACAAGCCCTGGGCCGCCGGTGTCACTCGGTCATTATAAGGGAAAGCAGACAGGCGGGTGGACGGAACTGCAATCATTGCCTGCGCGCCACTAACCAGAGCCCGCCGAAGCCCAGCAGCAGCGTTGCCAGGGGCAGGTCGGTGGTTGCTGCCGCGAGGGTCGGATGGAGGGAAAGCAGAGCGGCCACGATAAATGCAGAACCGGTAATTACGGCACGAGATCGCCGCTTTTCCTCTCTTTTCGCTTCGATTTCCTGCTGTTTGCTCAGGCTGGCACTGATTTCCCGCAGTTGCCTGGCGTCCCTGACTGCATCGATGGACAGCTGGGGCAGATCCGGTAACTGATCGACCCAGTCGGGAATATTCTCCCGCAACCGGTTGAACAGCGAGACCGGGCTGAGGCGTCGGGCATTCCACTTTTCCAGGTAGGGCAGTGCGGTTTCCCACAGGTCCAGTTCCGGGTACAGCTGGCGGCCCAGTCCCTCGATATTGAGCAGGGTTTTCTGCAGTAGCACCAGGGATGGCTGAACTTCCATGTTGAAGCGTCCGGCGGTGCGGAACAGCTGCACCAGCAACTGGCCAAAGGAAATGTCCTTGAGCGGTTTTTCAAAAATCGGCTCACACACGGTTCGCATGGCGGCTTCAAACTCGGTGACCCGGGTGTCCTTGGGCACCCAGCCACATTCCACGTGCAGTTCCGCCACCTTGCGGTAATCGCGCTTGAATATCGCCAGCAGGTTTCTGGCCAGGTAGAGTTGGTCGGCCGGACTCAGGGAGCCGATGATGGCGCAGTCAATGGCGATGTACTGGGGGCGGTCGGGGCGGTCCGGGTTGACGAAGATATTGCCGGGATGCATGTCGGCGTGGAAAAAGCAGTGCTCGAACACCTGGGTGAAAAATATCTCCACGCCAGTCTCTGCCAGCTTCTTCAGATTGACGTGATGAGCCTCCAGACGCTGGATGTCGGCTACCGGTATCCCGTAAATCCGTTCCATGACCAGCAGGTTGCGGCGACTGTATTCCCAGTAGACACGGGGCACGTAGAGGACATCGGAGGTTTCGAAGTTGCGGCGAAGCTGAGTGGTGTTGGCGCCTTCCGCGAGCAGGTTCAGCTCATCGAAGATAACTTTTTCATAATCGTTGATAACCTCCACGGGGCGCAGGCGTTTACCGATAGGAATGCGGGTTTCGATATGGATCGCCAGCCATTTCAGCAGTGCCACATCTGCGCGGATAGTTTTTTCGATGCCGGGACGGATTACTTTCACCACCACGTCTTCTCCGGTCATCAACCGGGCGGCGTGCACCTGGGCGATGGAAGCCGAGGCCAGCGGTTCCAGGCTCAGATCGCTGAATATCTCGCTGGCTTCCCGGTCCAGGGAAGTACTGATCAGTTCCTCGATACCCGGCGCCTGGAAGGGCGGCACGTTATCCTGCAACCCCTGCAGGGCATCGGCCAGCCGCGGCTCAAGAAAATCGCGTCGAGTGGACAGCAGCTGACCGAACTTGATGTAGATGGGGCCCAGTTCTTCCAGCGCCAGGCGCAGGCGCTGGTGGCGGTCAAGGGTGCGGGCCTGATGGCGGGTCCAGGGCAGCCCGTGAAACCACAGGAATGCCTTGATCAGCAGGGTCCCGCGACCACGCAGGTAGTCGCCCAGCCGGTACTTGGCGGCCACGTTCAGAATCTTGATCAGTCGGAATAAGTGGGGCACGGTGTTACGACTGCTCCTGCTGATCCTGGTGCTGCCGATCCAGGTCGGTGCGCAGCAGCTGCACCCGGGCCTGCAGCCGGTCCAGCCGCAGCCGCAGCGCGTCCAGCTCCCGATCGAAGGCCTCCACCTGATTGGGCGGCGGAACCAGCCGGCTTTCCTCGTGCAGATACTCGTCCAGGCTTCTTCTTACGCTGTCAGCGGTCTGCTGCGTCGCTGTTTTCAACCGGTCCAGAAACTGTTGCAGGCCATGGGTGGGAACGTCCCCGATGATCCGGGACAGCGGTTCCTGCCAGTCGATCTGCATGCCGGTGAAGAGGCGGTAGACCGATTGCACAAACTCCACGTCACCACTTATCTGCAGTGCCGGGTTGACCAGCGACCGGTTGCGGTCGGTCAGCAATCCCAGCAAGGTCACGGCGGAACCGCTGATCCGTGCGTCGGCAGCGGATGGTTCGGCATCGGCATTCGGGTCGACGGTCTGATTGGCATATCGATGGCCAGCCGCAGTCGTCTCAACCCTGGGGTCCTCGGCTGCGAAACTCAGCGTCACGCTGGCCGGGTAGAAATGGACGTAGATGTCCAGCGCCGGCATGGTGCACTGCAGTTGCAGGGTTTTACCACTATGCCGGGAGATGCCCTCGGCCAGCTTCATATCCTGCCCGATGCAGCGGTTCACCAGCGATTCAAACGGTAGCAGCAGGCTGGAGGACCGGTTCGGCTTCAACATGATAGATCCCGTAATGAATTCTCAGGGCGGGCTAGCTACCGCGTCAGCGGTCGCTAGCCACCGGTTTGAAGCCCAGGTGAATGGCGCAGACTCCACCCATGACGTTGTGATAACGGGTATCAGTGAAACCGGCGTCCGCCATCATCTGGCGCAACGTTTCCTGGTCAGGATGCATGCGGATCGACTCCACCAGGTAGCGATAGCTGTCGCTGTCGCCGGTTACCAGTCGGCCGGCCACCGGCCACAGGCCAGAGTAGACATCATAAGCCTTGCCGACCAGCGGATTGGTGGGTCGGGAAAATTCCAGTACCAGCGCCCGGCCGCCGGGTTTCAGGGTTCTGAACATGGATCTGAGCGCCGCGTCCTTGTCGGTGACATTGCGCAGACCGTAGGCGATGCAGATACAGTCGAAACTGTTATCAGCGAATGGCAGGGCTTCGGCGTTGACCTGGCTGAACAGGATGTTGCTCCCGGCACCGCTGTCGATAATCCGGTCGCGACCGACCCTGAGCATCGACGCATTGATGTCGGCCAGTATCACCCTGCCCGAATCACCCACCAGGCGCGAAAACTTGAGG
Organism: Pseudomonadales bacterium; assembly: GCA_024234395.1. Classification (GTDB taxonomy): domain Bacteria; phylum Pseudomonadota; class Gammaproteobacteria; order Pseudomonadales; family Pseudohongiellaceae; genus NORP240. Next base: position 213,047 of record JACKOH010000002.1, on the reverse strand, counting down.
CTCAGATCGCCGGTACCGCCAGCCAGGTCGAGTACGGTCTGGCCGGGCCGAACCGCACTCAGCTCGATGGTGAAGCGTTTGATCAGGCGGTGGCTGCCGAGCGACATGATGTCATTCATGACATCGTACTTCGCGGCCACCGAATCGAAGACTGCCGCTACCAGGCCCTTTTTCTCCTCCAGTGGAACGGTTCGATAGCCGAAATGGGTGGTTTTAATGCTGTCTTCTGGAGTCTCGGACATTACTCTACGACTGCCCGGTTGGCGGGTCTTCCGGTTTGAGAGGCTCAAGTCTAACGGCCTGGGTACCGGGAGGCAATGGCTCCCGCGAGGCGCCCGCGGCGCGCAACCGGTCCAAGTACTCTGACCAGTAGCGTTGCTGTTGCTCAGCCAGTTCGCGCAGGTAATCCCAACTGTAAATCCCCGAATCATGCCGGTCATCGAAAACCAGGCGCAGCGCGTAATTGCCGGTGGGTATCAGGCCGGTGATTCTGACCTGTTTCTTGCCGGTCTGCAGAACTTCCTGGCCGGGACCGTGGCCACGAACCTCGGCCGACGGTGAATAGACCCTGAGATATTCGGCGCACAGCTCATAGCGGTTGCCATCCGGGTAGACCAGTTCCAGCAGGCCGGATTTCCGGTGCAGACGGATGTCGCTGGGGACGGAGTCATTGCTCATCGGGTGTGGATCGCCGGCTGGTTCAAGGTTTCTGGCTCAACGCATGCTGCTCAAAGCATATCGATCAAAGAATGAAACGACTCAGATCTTCGTCCCTGGCCAGTTCGCCAAGTTGCTGATCCACGTAGGCGGCATCCACCACCAGCTCGGTATTGCCGCCCACCGCCACGTCCGCGGCGGTATAGGAAATTTCCTCAAGCAGCCGTTCCATCACCGTATGCAGGCGGCGGGCGCCGATATTTTCGGTCCGTTCATTCACTTGCCAGGCGGTTTCGGCGATCCGCTTGATGCCGTCCTCGGTAAAGCGGATCTTCAGGTCTTCGGTGGCCAGCAGGGCCCGGTACTGCTCGGTCAGGGAGAAATCGGGTTCCACCAGGATACGCTGGAAGTCCTCGGTACTGAGGGGATCCAGCTCCACCCGTATCGGTAATCGACCCTGCAGTTCCGGAATCAGGTCGGAAGGCTTGGACAGATGGAACGCACCGGAAGCGATAAACAGGATGTGATCGGTTTTCACGCTGCCGTATTTGGTGGTGACCGTTGAGCCCTCGATCAGCGGCAGCAGGTCCCGCTGCACGCCTTCACGGGAGACACTGGCGGAGCCCTGTTCCTGGCGCGTGGTGACTTTGTCGATCTCGTCTATGAATACGATACCGGTCTGCTCCGCGGCAATCACGGCGCGATTCTTGATTTCTTCCTCATTGACCAGCTTGGCCGCCTCTTCTTCCTTGATCGCCTTGAGCGCCTGTTTCACGGTCATCCGCCGGGACCGCTTCTTGCCGGAATTGAGGTTGGAGAACATGCTGCGCAACTGGCTGGTCATGTCCTCCATGCCGGGCGGCGCCATGATTTCAAATCCGCTCACCGACTCGGACAGCTTGATTTCGATCTCCTTGTCGTTCAGCTCCCCTTCACGCAGTTTCTTGCGGAACATCTGCCGGGTCGCCGACTGGCCGGACTGCTCGCTGTCAGCGGCAGTTTCCCGGGCCTGAGGCAGCAGCACATCCAGCACCCGTTCCTCGGCCAGGTCTTCAGCCCGGTGCTGAACCTTGTGAATCTCCTCCTCACGCAGCATCTTGACCGACACGTCGACCAGATCGCGGATGATCGACTCCACATCCCGTCCCACATAGCCCACTTCCGTGAACTTGGTGGCTTCGACCTTGATGAAAGGGGCATGGGCCAGCTTCGCCAGGCGCCGGGCGATTTCGGTTTTTCCGACCCCGGTGGGTCCGATCATGAGGATATTCTTGGGGGTGACTTCATTGCGCACTGCCTCGGGCAGGTTCATGCGTCGCCAGCGGTTGCGCAGGGCGATGGCAACCGCCCGCTTGGCGGCGTCCTGCCCGACAATGTGCTTGTCCAGCTCGGAGGTGATTTCTCTGGGTGTCATGGTGGACATGTGGCTGCTACCTTCCTGTTGTCCCGTGTCGCATCAGGACAGGGACAGTTCTTCAATGGTGTGATGCTGATTGGTGTAGACGCAGATCTCGCCGGCAATCTTCAGGCTCTGCTCGACAATGGTTCGGGCGTCCAGCTCGGTGTTGCGGTACAGCGCCCGTGCTGCGGACAGGGCAAATGAGCCCCCGGACCCGATCGCCATGATGGAATCCTCCGGCTCGATGACATCGCCATTGCCGGTGATGATCAGCGAGGCCTCGCGATCGGCTACCAGCAGCAGGGCTTCCAGTCGGCGCAGGGCCCGTTCAGTGCGCCACAGCTTGGCCAGCTCCACCGCCGCACGGGTCAGCTTGCCACGATGCTTCTCGAGCTGTTCCTCGAAGCGTTCGAAGAGGGTGAAGGCATCCGCGGTGCCACCCGCGAACCCGGCGATGACCTGATCGCTATACAGACGTCGCACCTTGCGGGCATTTCCCTTCATGACGGTATTGCCCTGCGATACCTGTCCATCGCCGCCAATGACCACCTTGTCGTCACGGCGCACGGAAACGATGGTCGTGCCTCGGTATTGTTCCACAATGTTCTCCAGACCAGTTTCAGAGTGGCCGGGAACCCGGTACCAGTCCCGATTCCCTGCCGGTCGGGCTTGCGCCCGGTGAGCATGGCTGACTTACGCCAGACAGAAATTGTTAAATGGGGCGGGCGGGGAGGATTTCAAGCGCCGTCAGCGGGCGTCGAGGGGAAAACTGTTGATGTCATTGCGCTGCAGCAGGGCACGGACCTGATTCAGTTCCGCGCTGCTGGCGAACGGGCCCGCCTGCACCAGGTGCAGGATGCGGCCGCCATTCACGGTAGCCTGACGAATGCTGGCGTCGACACCCAGCTCCTCGAGCATGCCTACCTGGCTCTCGGCACTGGACAGCTGTTGAAAGGCACCGATCTGTAACAGGCGATTGGTGGCATTGGCCGGTTGCGCCTGTGGCACCACTTTCTGCACGGCGATCTCCCTCTCCAGCGGCACCGGCGTGACGTCGATAGGGACCTCGTAGTCAGGCAGCTCGTCATAGAAGCTCAGTCCCGGTGTGGCGCTGTCACTGTCTTCGGCAGCTTCCCCGCTGTCGGTCTCCGCTCCGGACTCTGCCGGTGCCGATACCGGCTGACTTTGCGGTGGTAAGGCGCGGGCCTCGGCAACCACCGCCGTGGCAGCGCGAACTGCCGGCTGTGCCTGCAGCGGTGGAACGCGGCCGGACAGGTAAAGTAGAAAGCAGCCGAAAACGCCCACGGCGATGCCGGTGATCAGTCCCGTAAAAAGCAGCGTCCACGCCGGTGGTGCGTCCATCGCGCGTTTTTCCAGGACCGGCTCGGGCCTGATTTTTGCAAAATCCTGAACCATTGACTGCTGGTCGGTTGCAGCCTGGATTCATTCCCTGCTGCGGCTGACCTTAATTCCCCGTTTGGTGCTCAACCACAAGAATTATCGGTTCCCGGCTGAGTCTCTTTATCATCGACTGTGTGCAATTTAATGAGCGGTAGGCACTTTCATCAGCTGTAGGCACTTTAATCAGCTGCAGGCACTGTCCTGAGCTACGGGTACTATCATGCGCTGTCAGGATCGATTTGTCATTTCTGTTTGCAGCCGCTGAAACGCCATTCCTATCGCAATTGCTGATTGGTCAGCAGGAATAGCGGGGCTGCAGGTCAGGTCAGGTCGACCGGGTCGACATCAATGGACCATCTGACCTTGCGCGCCACTTTCAGGGTTTCAACCTGGCCACAGGCCACTGTCAACAGCCTGTGTATAGCCGGCCGGTTGCCAGCCTTGATCAGCAGCTGGGCACGAAACCGGCCGGCCCGCCGTTCCATGGGTGCAGGGAGCGGATGATGCACCTCCACCTGACCGGCATCGGCAGACCGTAAGCTGCGCAGACAGAGCCAACGGATTTCCTCCAGCAGGGCCAGGGCCTGGCGTGGGTCGACGCTTTCGGCACGGAACAGGGCCAGGTGGCAATAGGGTGGCATGTGGCCAGCCCGCCGTTCGTCCAGCAACTGGTCGGCTATCTGGTGATAGTCATGGTCAGCCAGTGCCCGCAGCGAGGCGTGGCCGGCGTGGCGGGTTTGAACAATCACCTGACCCGGGTTTTCCGCGCGCCCGGCTCTCCCGGCGACCTGAAACAGCAGTTGGACCATGTGTTCCTGGGCGCGAAAATCGGGGCTGAACAGCCCGGTATCGGCGTTGAGTACTGCCACCAGGGTCACACCCGGAAAGTGGTGGCCCTTGGCCAGCATCTGGGTTCCAACCAGGATGCAGGGCTGACCGGACTGCACCTGTTCCAGGCGATCCTGCAGGGAATCCCGGCGCCGGGTCGAGTCACTGTCGATGCGCAGCACCGGAACCCCGGGGAAATTTTCCAGCAGGTACTGTTCGCTCTTCTCGGTTCCCAGGCCCTGGGTATACAGGCGCTGCGAAGCGCAGAACTGGCAATGCTGAGGCAGTGATTGCTGGGATTCGCAGTGGTGGCAGCGCAGCACCGGCGGTGATTTGTGCACAGTCAGCCGGGCATCGCAGCGGGGGCACTCGTACACAAAGCCACAGTCCCGACATACCAGGCTGGGAGCGAAGCCACGCCGGTTGATGAAGACCAGTGCCTGATTGCCCCGATCCAGGTGATGACCTATCAGGTCCAGCAGCGGCTGGGAAAAACCCTCGGTAGCGCTGGCCTCGGAGACATCGAGCAGGCTGATCGGCGGCGTGTCGGCAGCGCCGGCCCGGGCCTTCAGGCGCAGGTGGGTAAAGCGGCCGGAACGGGCATTATGGAGGCTTTCCAGGGCCGGTGTGGCTGAGCCCAGCACGATGCTCACCCGTTCCTCCCGGGCCCGCACGATGGCCAGGTCGCGGGCGGAGTATCGAAAGCCGTCCTGTTGTTTGAAGGAACTGTCGTGTTCCTCGTCAATGACGATCAGCCCGGGCCGCGCCAGCGGCGTGAATACAGCGCTGCGGGTGCCGATGACGATCCCTGCCTCACCCCTGCCTGCCTTGAGCCAGCCGGCCAACCGCTCCGAGTCACTCAGACCGGAGTGCAGCACCACGATTTCGCAATCGAAGCGCGCGCGAAAACTGCCTACCGACTGGGGTGTCAGTCCAATCTCCGGTACCAGTACCAGGGCCTGGCGGTTGCGGGCCAGCACCCGGCTGATCACCTGCATATAGACCTCGGTCTTGCCGCTGCCGGTAATACCGTCCAGCAGGTGGCAGTGAAAGCGGTCCAGAGTGTCGGTAATGGTATCGATGGCGATCTGCTGCTCCTGATTGGCGGCTGGCGGGGCCTGGCAGGAGCCGCTATCCGATGCTGCTTCACGGCGAGCTTCTGCCGGCATCTGTTGCCGCGCTGCCACCAGTTCCCGATCCACCAGACCTTGCAGTACTGCAGCGGAAAAACCCGCCGCCAGTAACTGTGTCCGGGTCTGCGGTCCCTGCTCCTGCAACTTCGCCAGCAGCGCGCGCTGGCGCGGAGCCCGCTGCAGCAACCCGCCCGTGTCTGCGTCAGGAGGCGGACACGCCGCCCACACGGTCTCCGGTAGCGGCCGGGTGCCAGCCCCCTGGCGCAATCTGGTGGGCAGCGCGGTACTGAATACCTCGCCGGGTGGATGCTGGTAATAACCGGCCGCCCAGTTCAGGGTTTGCAGCAGCGGCGAACCGAACAGCGGCTGCTCATCGAGCACCTCGGTAGCCGGTTTCAATCGCGTCAGGGGCAGGTCGCTGTGGTCCGCGACCGCAACCAGCAGGGCGATCACCTGACGTCGGCCGAACGGGACCCGGAGGCGGACGCCGGGCTTCCAGAAGTTACGATCGCGGTCCTTCAGTTGTCCCGGAGGCAGGTAGTCGAACAGCCGGCGCAGCGGCGATGGCACGGCGAGGCGTAAAATAATCGGCCGGGTTTCAAGGTTGTTGCTGGGCATGCCGGAGGAGATCAGGATCGCCGATTGTTGGAACTGGAGAGGGCGGATGGTAAGGCGTATCAGGTCGTGACTCAACCGGGAACTCAGTCACCGTGAAAGAGTCCCTGCTGCGATCAAAAAGGGGACAGTCCCTGAGGGACTGTCCCCTTTTTAACCGCAGCGCCCGGACAATTGGTTTATACTTGCCCGGTTGTCGCCGCGGCCGGTTCGGACAGCGGCATCACCGCATCATCGAGGAGCTCGCAGTATGGCGGAAGCGCCAATACCTGAACAGTTACTGGAAGTCAGGGAAAAAATCGATCAGGTTGACCGGCAGCTGGTATTGCTGCTGGCGGAACGCTTCGCCCTGACCGGTAAGGTCGGGCGGCTCAAGGCAGACGGTAACCTGGAAGCTGTTGATCCGACCCGCGAGGCGCAGAAACTGGAAGCCCTGCGTGAACTGAGCCGCCAGCACGAACTGAATCCGGACCTGGTTGCCGGGTTGTTTACCCGGATCATGGCGGAAGTGGTAGAGAACCACCGTCGTATCCGCGGGGAAAACTCCTGATCGTTCACTGAAATACGTCAGCGCCGGCGCGAGCTCGGGCACAGCCCGTTCTGGGTGCCGTCCCGGGCAGCCGGATTGCGGGCCTTGCGTAAGGCCGGATCTCTGGTAGAATGCTCGCCCGTTTCGCTGGATGCTGGGGTCCAGCCCCGAGAATTGAACCGGGTGTGGTGCACGAACTGTAATGCGAAGCGCAAAAAAGTCGTGTAGCGACACCGATGGAGACCGAGATGAGACCCGATATACACCCCAACTACGCGCCGATCAAAGCCACCTGCAGCTGCGGGAACGTCATTGAAACCAGCTCCACGCTGGGCAAGGACATCCTGATCGAAGTCTGCTCAAGCTGTCATCCTTTCTACACCGGCAAGCAGAAGATCCTGGACAGCGGTGGTCGTGTGGACCGCTTTAAGCGTCGTTTCGGTAATCGTAAAGTCTGATACTGGAAAGCTCTTTCCCGGCGCCTGCAGCCGCGGGCGCCTGTCTGTCAGAACAGCGTTTCTATTGAGACTTCCGAGTTTTCCCCGTCGGGGGTGATTCCTGCAGGCTCGTCTTCCGGCGCGTCCGGTTCGTTTTCCACCCGGAAATACTCAAACATGGTGTTGGGCTCTCCCGGTCTGGCGGGCCTGCCGGTAGTCTTTTCCACCAGCCTGTCTACCAGCCCGTCGGGCCTGGGCATGGTCCTTTCGGGCATGTCTTTCAATGCCTCGCGCATGTAATCGATCCAGATCGGCACCGCCACGGTGGCCCCCTGCTCGGATTCCCCCAGGGGTCTTGGCTGGTCGAAACCCACGTACACGGTCGTCACAATGTCGCGGTTGAACCCGGAAAACCACAGTTCCTGGGGGCCATTGGTAGTCCCGGTCTTGCCCATCAGATCACTGCGGTTAAGCGCCCGCTGGACACCGCGGCCACTGCCTTCCACGACTACCGAGCGCAACATACTGTTAAGAATAAAGGCGACCCGGGCATCCAGGATTCGCTCCGCCCTGGGAACCGGCTGAGCCTGATCCGGGTCGGCGTTGTCCGTAACACTGTTCTCGTAGAGAGCGCAATCGCCGCCGCAGGCCAGGATCTGCTGGGTCCGATAGATGACGCCATCCGGCAGGTTACGGATTTCCCGAATAAACCGGGGTTCCACCCGGAAGCCACCATTGGCGATAGTGGCGTAGGCTGAAACCAGCTGCAACGGCTGTACGTCCTGACTGCCCAGAGCCACGGTCAGGTCGCCGCGGGGGAAATTGCTGGTGTCGATGCCCAACTTGCTGGCAAAGGCGATCACCGCATCCGAGCCCAGTTGATCAAACAGCCTTACCGCCGGCACATTGCGGGAATCCTGCAGTGCGAAGCGCAGAGTGATCGGGCCGAGGAAGGTATTGTCATAATTATTGGGGCGATAACCGCTGCGGGTAATAGGCGCATCATTAATGGTGGAGGCGGCCGAGTAGCCCTGTTCGAGGGCAGTACCATAAACAAACGGTTTGAAATTGGAACCTGGCGGACGCGCTGTCAGAACCCGGTTGACCTGACTGCGTCCGAAGTCATAGCCACCGACCAGGGTGAGGATTTCGCCGCTGGTGGGAGACACCGACACCACCGCACCCTGCACGTCGGGGATCTGCCCGAGATGCCATTTGCCGTCGATCTGCTTGACCCGGATAAGATCTCCCACCGTGGCGATGTCGCTGGCTGTCTGCGGGGGTGGCCAGGCATTGTTCTGGGAGATGTAGGGGCGCGCCCAGCGCATCTCATTCCATTCCAGGTTGATCAGCTCGCCATCCTTCAGCAGCACTCTCAGGGAGCGGTCGCCGACTTCCGCGACAATGGCTGGGTGCTGATTGCCGTAGACCGGAACCGCCAGCAGCTCCTGCAGCCACCCGGCCGTGGGATCCACGTCGCTGGACTCGTAGTGGGCATCGACACCTCGATAGCCATGGCGCTTGTCATAATATTCTTCCAGGCCATTGGTCAGCGCCTGTTTGGCCGCCAGCTGCTTATCGCCATCGATACTGGTCACCACTTCGAAACCCTGAGTATAGGTTTCCTCGCCGTGCTCTGCGTAAAGTTGCTGGCGGACCATTTCCGCGACAAAGGGTGCCGGGACATCAATATTGCGGCCGTGGCGCTCGGCAGTGACCGGAGCGGCCTGGGCGTCCGCCAGCTGCTGGCGATCGATCATGCCTTGATTGAACATGCGGTCCAGCACGCGATTACGCCGTTCCCTGGCCCGTTCGGGATCCGCCAGGGGATTACAGGGTGAGGGGCAGGGCAGCAGCGATACCATCATGGCCGCTTCCGGCAGGGTCAGCTCCCCGGCGGGCTTACCGTAGTAAATGAACGCCGCGGCACCGATTCCGTCCGCTCCGGCGCCGAAATAGATCAGATTCAGGTACAGGGCGAGGATTTCCTCCTTGGAAAGCTCCCGCTGAATCTGCAGCGCAAACGGGATCTCCTTGAATTTACGCAGGTACACATTGTCGTTGTCGAAGGAAATGTTGTTGGCCAGCTGCATGGTGATGGTGCTGCCGCCGCCCAGGTTGACGCCGCGGACGAAACCCCAGAAGCCACGCATCAGGCCCTTGATATCGACGCCGGGGTGGGAATAGAAACCGGGATCCTCACTGGCGATCACGGCATTGCGCATCACTTCGGGAATTTCCCCGAAAGTCAGCGGCTGCCTGCGATTGCCGATTTCATCGATCAACCGGTTGTCGGCAGTGTAGATACGCAGGGGCGTTTCCAGCTGAACGTTGCGATAAGTCTCCGCCGACGGCAATTGCGGGGCCAGGTACATGTAGGCCGCTGCCGCAACCATCACCAGGCCGCTCACCATGGCGGTACTCCAGAGGACGGTCCACTTCAGATATTTAAGGAGTGACTTGTTCACGGTTGTTCGAATCCGGGGTCGCGGTTAGCCCTGTTGCACCGCCGAAGGGCTGCTGGCCGCCAGCTGCTCAGGGAATTTCAGGTGAACAGGCGGCATCGCTCACCGAAGCCACAAGTATACACCCTGTACCGCGGAAATCCCCGTTGCGGTTGGCATCGGGTCGACACCGGGGTGGCCATGCCGGTCGCAGGCGACTGCCGCTCCCGGATGAGGCTGACTTCGCAAAGTGTGACGGCAGTTGATGATTCGCCCCCTTCATGCCCCTGTAACCGTGACGGGATTCATAGAAATAGCAACTTACATACGCGATGATTTCACTCCAGGTCAGATCTGTCGAAAGCAATATAATTGATTGAAAACTCTAATAAATTCATTTGGCGCCGATAGTTTGGTGGGATTTGTGGAATTTTCTGAATCCCTGACCTAGTTTTTAGAAGACCGGCTGACCCGGGAACTGTTTCGCAGTCGCTGACCGGGACACAGACAGAAATGAGCCGATGTTCCGCCACCGGAGTCAGACCGTTGCCGGAACCGTAATCGCAGGACGAACCAGAACCTTAGAACAGCCAACTTCAGGAATTGTCAGGTGCTAGATAAATTCAGAAATTTCGGGCGTAAATCCAACTCACTGCTGGGCGTGGATATCAGTTCGTCCTCGGTGAAGATCGTCAAGTTGAGTAACAGTGGCGGACGCTACAAGCTCGACAACTACGTGATTCGGCCACTGCCGGCTCAGTCGGTGGTGGAAAAGAATATCAGCGATATCAATGCGGTCGGTGAGGCAATCGCCGGAGCCGTCAGCGTGATGAAACCGTCCATCAAGGATGCCGCGGTGGCGGTAGCCGGATCGGCGGTAATCACCAAGACTATCGAGATGAATGCGGCGCTGAGTGATGCGGAACTGGAAAACCAGATTATCGTTGAAGCCGACCAGTATATTCCCTACCCGCTGGACGAAGTGGCGATCGATTTCGAGCGCCAGGACCTGTCCGAACGCAGCGAGGACCTGGTGGAAGTGCTGTTGGCAGCCTGCCGCAAGGAAAACGTCGACTCCCGCGTGATGGCCCTGGAAATCGGCGGCTTGGAAACCCGGGTTGTGGATATCGAGGCTTATGCCATAGAACGCGCCTTCAGCCTGCTCAGTGAGCAGATCGAGGCCGAGGAAAGTCAGACTGCGGCCATCATCGACATCGGTTCCACCATGACCACGCTGAACGTGATGATGGATGGACGCACCATCTATACCCGCGAGCAGATGTTCGGCGGTAATCAACTGGTTGACGACGTGATCCGTCGCTTCGGACTCACTGCCGCGGAGGCGGAAGTGGCTATCAAGCGGGGCGGATTACCCGAGGAGTACGAGGTTGAGCTGCTGCTGCCATTCAAGGATTCTGTAGTCCAGCAGGTCAGCCAGACTCTGCAGTTCTTCTTTTCCTCCAGTCACTACAACGAAGTGGACCACATCGTGCTGGCCGGCGGTGTCGCCGCGATTCCGGGACTGGATGAGCTGGTTCAGGAGCACCTTTCCACTTCAGTGCTGGTGGCCAATCCGTTTCGGGACCTGCAGGTAGGATCCAAGGTTAACAAGACCCTGTTGCGCAACGATGCTCCGGCACTATTGATCGCCACGGGTCTGGCAATGCGAGGGGCGAACTGATGGCACAAATCAACCTACTCCCCTGGCGTGAAACGCTGCGGGAAGAACGCAAGAAAAAATTTCTGGTGCTGATGGTCGTGGTGCTGTTGGCATCCGGTGCTGTGGTTCTGGCCGCCGACCGCTATGTGCGCGGTGCGATGGTGAATCAGACCGCCCGGAACGAGTACCTGATGAGCGAAATCCGCATCCTGGAAGACCAGGTCGCGGAGATCAGCAAACTGCAGCAGCAGAAGCGGGAAATTCAGGATCGGATGTCGGTAATCCAGAACCTGCAGGGTTCCCGGCCGGTTATCGTCAGGGTGTTCGATGAACTGGTGAAGACGCTGCCGGACGGGGTTTATTTCGAGACCTTGGAGCGCAACGGCGAATCAATGAAGATCGTCGGCGTGGCTGAGAGCTACAGTCAGCTGACCACGCTGATGCGCAGACTGGACGGCTCCGACTGGTTCACTTCTCCCAACCTGCGGATTATTTCGGCTGCGGACAAGGAAGAAGCGTTCGATGACACCGCCGCCAACCGATTCAATCTCAACCTGACCCTGGTTACTCCCAGCGACCAGGATGAGACAGACCTTTCAGAGTAGGGTTTCAACTATGTCCGGATTCAAGAAAGCCATTGACGATCTGCGCAACTTTGATATTGCCGACCTGACCGATTTCGACAGCGTCGGAGTCTGGCCGGCACCGGTCAAGTTCGTATTGACCCTGCTGGTAATCGGCGGCTGCCTGTCGGCCGGTTATTTTCTGCACGTCAAGAATTTACGCGAAGACCTGCTGCGTCAGCAGGCTGAAGAAACCAACCTGCGCCAGAGTTTCGAACAGAAGGCGTTCCTGGCTGCGAACCTGGATGAATACCGGGCCCAGACCGTGGAGATGGAAGCCGCGTTCTCCGATCTGCTGCGGCAGCTGCCCAGTGAAACCGAAGTGCCGGGCCTGGTCGACGATGTCACCGATACCGGGCTGGGAAGCGGACTGGAATTCGCCAACATCGAGCTATCGGACGAGGTTACCCAGGAGATCTATATCGAACTGCCTATCGAGATCGAGGTTACCGGCAGCTATCACGATTTTGCCACCTTCGTCAGTGGTGTGGCTTCGCTGCCACGCATCGTGACCCTGCACGATTTCGAGATTGTCAGGCAGGACAATGTGTTCCTGAACATGAACATTACCGCTAAAACCTACCGCTACCGAGAAGAAGAAAACGAGTTAACGACTCTTTGAGATGGTCTGACCTATGAAACGAATCAAATCAATTTGTACCGTTCCTGTCCTGCTGCTGATGGCAGCCTGTACGCCGACCAACGATTTCTCCGATCTGCAGCGGTTCACCACCGAGGTGCGTGGCCGGCCCGGCGGCGAGATCGAGCCGGTTCCTGAATTCAAGGAATACGAAGCTTTCACTTACAGTGCTGCAGGATTTCGCAGTCCGTTCGATATCCCCATCAGAATCAACCTGCAGGAGGGTATGTCGGCCTCTCAGAATGTGAAACCTGATCTGGACCGAGTAAAAGAACCTCTTGAAAGCTTCGCAATAGCCGAATTAGCTATGGTAGGGATGGTAGAAAGAAATGGTCATTACGTCGCCCTGGTCGAAAACGGCCTGGGCGAGGTGCACCGGGTTCTGCGTGGCAATTACCTGGGCCGGAATTTCGGTCGGGTAGTGTCCATATCTGCAACACAGCTGGACATCGTGGAGATAGTTCCCAGCGGCAGTGGGGGCTGGATGGAAAGACCTCAATCCCTGACTCTGGTCAGGTAAGAAAGGACAGGGAGGCAGGATGCTATGTCCGCGATCGTTACGCCAAATCAGCACGCAACATGGGATGGATTGACTATGTGTATTAAGCGCTTCGCTTTACTTCTGGCAGCCTTGCTTGTTTCAGGAATGGCTGGTGCACAACAGAATGTGCGCCTGGAGAGCATCGGGTTTGCCAGTCTGGCGGAAGACAGTGTGGAAATTCGTCTGGGTTTTGATGGGGCGCCCCCGCAACCCGACGGCTTTGTTCTGGATAATCCGGCGCGAATTTCAATCGACCTGCCGGGGGTCGCCAGTGGACTGTCCCAGCAGCGCTACGATATCGAATCCAACAACGCCGACAGTGTCATTGTTCTCGATGATGGCACCCGCACCCGCTTGATTGTCAATCTCAACCGGCTGGTGAACTACGATTCCCGGAGGGTAGGCAATAATATCGTCCTTACCGTTGGTGCCGATTCAGCAGCGGGAGTTGCTGCGGCAAGCACTCAACGCGCCGCTGGCGCAGCGGCCTCCTCTGCCGCCCAGTCGATCACCGATGTCAGTTTCCGTCGCGGTGAAGGCAATGAGGGGCAGGTGGTGGTCATGCTGTCCAGCGACCGGATTGTCGGCAGTATCGAACAGATCGGCGCCCGCGTGTTCGTTGAGTTCAGTGACACTGCTGTACCGGAACGCCTGAATCGACGCTTCGACGTCACCGATTTCGCCACCCCGGTATCGACCGTCGATGTGCTTGGCGAAGACGGTGACGCCACCGTGGTTGTGGACGTGGACGGTAACTACGAATACGTGGCCTACCAGACCGGGCGGCAGTACACCATCAGCGTGCAGCCGCCACCCGTCACCGCCAGCGACGAAGATCCCACCGATGCCTATAACGGTGAGATCAGCTCCCTGAGCCTGCAGGATGTGGAAATCCATGCTGCCCTGCAGATCCTTGCGGATGAATACGATTTCAACCTGGTGGCTCCGGCCGTGGAAGGCACCGTGACCCTGCAGCTGAACAACGTGCCCTGGGATCAGGCTCTGGACCTGGTACTGCGGGCCGGTAATCTGGATAAAAGACTGGTAGGCAATGTTCTTTATGTGGCCCCGGCTGAAGACATCGCGGCCCAGGAACGGGCCGAGCTGGAGGCAAATCTGGCGGCTCAGGCACTGGCGCCGCTGTATACCGAATTCGTGCAGATCAATTACGCCAACGCCAGTGATATCCTGTCACTGCTGCTGGGAACCGGCAATGCCCAGGGACAGGGACGCGCCGCACCGGCGCCGGTCAATCCCGGATCCGAAGGGGCCGGACCCAACACCCTGGAAGCCAGCGGGAACGGCATTCTGTCCTCCCGTGGCACGGCCACGGTCGACTCCCGCACCAATATTATTATCGTGCGCGACGTTGAGGAAAAGCTGGAAGAAGTCAGAAACCTGGTGACCCAACTCGACGTGCCGGTCCGTCAGGTACTGATCGAGGCCAGGATCGTCAACGTGTCCACCGACTTCGGCCGCGACCTGGGGGTCCGCTGGGGTGGTGCCGGTCAGACCGGCGGTCACGACAACTTCCGCTACGGCGGCTCGCTCAACTCCACTGTCGAGCAGAACAACAACCGGGTAGCCCGGGAACTGGCCACCCAGCAGGCGGTGCTGGCCGGTGAACAGGCCAGGCTGGATGCGCTGGAATCCGGCACCGACCCGAGCCTTATTCCGGCCCTGGTCCAGGCCGCCATTGCCGCAGTTCCGATTCCGGTCGGCGGGGTGACATTCCCCGATGCCCTGGCTATCGACCTGGGGTCCCAGGAAGAGGAAGCCTCGTCGTTTTCAATCGGTTTTACCGGTAACAGCGGGCTTATCGAACTGGAACTTTCGGCCCTGGAAAGCAGTGGTAACGGCGAAGTGATTGCCCGACCCAAGGTGACCACCCAGGATAAGGTGACTGCGTTGATCCGCTCCGGTGTGCTGATTCCCTACCAGGCTCAGGCCGGCGGCACCGCCGGTGGCTCCACGGTGGAATTCCAGGAGGCGGTGCTGTCACTGGAAGTGACTCCGCAGATCACTCCCGATGGGCGCATCATCATGCAACTGATCATCAATCAGGATTCGGTGGCACCGGGTTCCAGTGTGGTACCCGCCATCAACACCAACTCGGTGGAAACCAGTGTTCTGGTGGACAATGGCGAAACCATAGTCCTCGGCGGCGTGTTCCGCGAAGAGACCACCACTCTGGAGACCAAGACTCCGGTGCTGGGGGATGTCCCTTACCTGGGTAAGCTCTTCAAGCGCACCGAAAACGAAAGCCGGCGCACCGAGCTGTTGATCTTCATCACTCCGAAGGTGATTTCGGAACTGAATGTGCTCTGAGGCCGACCCCCGTAACGGGGCTTGCCGGCTCCGAGCCACCCACGGCCCGCACTGTTGCACAGTGCGGGCTTTTTTGTGGGGTGGCTGATCACGGCCCGGGATCGTCCGGGCGGGTCGTTGCCAGCGATATCGAGGATAAGTACGACAGCAATAGAATACCTTGCTTAGCTCGTAAGTAATCGCTTACTTTAATCGCTGCTTGTCGGTCAGAACGCGTTCTGGTGCGCACCGACGGCGGTGGCGCCGTTGGCTGGCGATAAAGGCTGGGAAAAGCCAGTGCCGCCCCGGTCGCCAGCTATGACTGGCCTCATTTGCCTAACAGAGTACAATGGCGCCTCCCGTAGGCACGCGACCCTCATTACCCTGAATGAAGCCCACCGACAACATATTCCTGATTGGCCCCATGGGTGTTGGCAAAACCACCATCGGCAGGGTACTGGCCGATCATTTGCAGATGCAGTTTGTCGACTCCGATCGGGAAATTGAGGAATCCACCGGTGCCGACATCCCCTGGATTTTCGACGTCGAAGGCGAGGCGGGATTCCGCCTGCGGGAAGCAAAAATGATCGCCGAGCTTACCACCCGTCGGGGCATAGTCCTGGCCACCGGTGGCGGTTCGGTGCTGGCGGCTGCCAATCGGGACAATCTCAGGGAGCACGGTTTCGTGGTGTATCTGCGCGCCTCTCTCTCGCAGCAGCTGGAGCGTACCAGTCGCGATCGCAACCGGCCGTTGCTGCAGACCGAAAATCCGGCCGCACGCATTGCCGAGCTGATGAAAATTCGTGAACCCCTGTATCGGGAAACCGCCGACATCGTCGTGGATACCAACCGGCGCAGCCCGAAAATGGTGGGCCAGGAAATCATCCGGCGCCTGGAGAAGTACCGAGCCGAAGTGCAGGAATCGAACCCCGTTGAGTCACCAGGAGGAGAGCATTGACCACGCAGACAGTAACGGTTGATCTGGGCACGCGCAGTTATCCGATCCACATCGGCCCCGGGTTGCTGAACAGGAGTGAACTGCTGGCTCCGTTTCTACAACAGGGCCGCACGCTGGTGGTGACCAATGAAACGCTGGCCCCCCTGTACCTGGAACGGGTCAGCAGTCTGTCCGCCAGCAGTGACACGCTGATTCTGCCGGACGGGGAAAAATACAAGACCCTGCACACGGTCAGCACCATTTATGACCGCCTGCTGGCCGACAAGTTTGACCGGAATACCACCCTGATCGCGCTGGGCGGCGGCGTGATCGGTGACATTACCGGGTTTGCCGCGGCAACTTTCCTGCGCGGTGTCAATTTCATTCAGTTCCCCACCACGCTCCTGGCCCAGGTTGATTCGTCGGTGGGAGGGAAGACCGGAGTCAATCACCCGCTGGGAAAAAACATGATCGGGGCGTTCTATCAACCCCGCTGCGTTATCGCCGACACAGACGTGCTCGGGAGTCTTCCCGAGCGGGAGTTGAAAGCGGGGCTGGCCGAGGTGATTAAGTACGCGCTGATCAATCAGGCGGAATTCCTCGACTGGCTGGAACTGAATCGCCCGCGCCTGCTGGATCGGGATCCCGGCCTGCTGAGCGAGGCAATCCGGGTGAGTTGTCAGCAGAAAGCGGAAATCGTGGCCAAGGACGAACGGGAAGGCGGCATCCGGGCCTGGCTGAACCTTGGCCACACCTTTGGGCACGCCATTGAAACCGCTATGGGCTATGGCAACTGGCTGCATGGTGAGGCCGTGGCAGCCGGCATGGTCATGGCCAGCGACCTGTCCATGCGGTTGGGCTGGCTGTCAGCGGCCGATGCGTATCGCATCAAAAAAATAATTCGGGATTTCGGTTTACCAGTGGCGCCACCGGCCGATATAGAAGAACAGCAGTATCTCGATATCATGCTGTCGGATAAAAAGGCCCGTGCGGGCCGCATCAATTTTGTCCTGTTGCAGGGGATAGGCAAGGCAATCGTTTCCAGCGAGGTCGAGCCTGCATTGCTGGGACAGACACTGCAGGCCTGTAACGCGCTCTGCGAACCCTGATCCGACCCGGGTACTGCCGGAATACCAGTTTCAGCGGGTAAGGAACCCTCTCAGCAAGGTTATGGCAGATTTTTTCGCGCATCTGAAGCTAGACTTCAACCCCTTCGAACCGGACAGTCAGAGCGGGCATTTCTTTCCCGGTGGCGGACGCCAGGAACTGCTGGATCAGCTGATCGAACTGTGTTCCTACCATTCCGACCTGGCGGTGGTAACCGGTCCGCTGGGTGCCGGCAAGTCGACGCTCTTACACTGGTTGTCCCTGAGCCTGGAAAGCGAGTTCGTGCCGGTGCCGGTGCAGGCTACTCTGTTCATGAGTGCCGAACAGTTTCTGGAATCGATCTGCGCCGAATTGGGTCTCAGCACCGATGCAGATGCCAGTGCCGGGGACCTGCTCGGGCAACTGGATCAGTATGCAGATTCGCTGCAGGCCCGTTCCCGGACCTTGCAATTACTGGTGGACGATGCCCACGAACTGGGTGAGGAAGCCCTGACCTGTCTGCTGGATCTGGTGCAACGGCAGGCGGACAGCTCCCAACTTGGCGAAGACGGCATCAGGGCGGTACTGTTCGGCGAAGCCATGTTACTGGACAGTATGGAGAAAATTGTTCCTGAGGCGCTGCAGGTGCTGCAGCTGGAACCGCTGGACACCGGCGAGACGGCAGCCTATCTGCAGTTCAAGCTGGAATGCGCCGGCTTCAGTGGGCGGCTGCCGCTGGCGCGTGAGGCCCTGGCCTTCATCAATAGCCGGGCCCGTGGCATGCCGGGTGCTATCAATGCGCTGGCAAGTGAGCAGCTTGAAAGTGCTGTCGCGGAGCCGCAGGGACAACCCGAACTGGGCTTTTTCGAACGCCATCTGGTTGCTGCCAGCGCCGTGTTCGGGGCGGTGGTGCTGATCCTGTTTTTCTCCCTTGGCAGAGACGCCGGCGAGAGCAGTATGGAATCGGGTGGCACCCCACCGGTTGCCGCTTTGTCACCGATTGAGCAGGGGGACAGTCCGGACCGGCAACGGGTCAGGGTGCCGTTGGCAGTCAATGTTTCCGCGCCTTCCGGAACTGCTTCAGCGGGTCTCGGGGCCGACCCGGAAAGTGTGGAGTCTGCCGCCGCCAGGCCGGCTGACAGCAGGTCTGCCAGGGCGGCGCCCACCGCATCCGACAGCAGCACAAGCTCTGACGTGGTGGCCACAGCGACAACCGGCGTCAGTTCAGGATCGCCTGTTAACCGCCGGCCTGGTATCGATACGGAAAGCAGCGGCGCTAACGCCGTTACGGTCACACCACGCAATAAGGAGCCGTCATCCACTGCGGTCAAGGCGCTACTGTCATGGCCCGCGGACAGTTACACACTGCAATTGCTGGGGTCTCATTCAGAGTCCAGCGTCAGGAATTTCATTGCCGGCCAGGCTGATGCCAATCAGTTGACCTACTTTGAATCCCGCTATCAGGAACGCCCCTGGTATGTCGTGGTATATGGTGAATTCCCCGATCGGGATGCTGCCCGCGATGCCATTGCGAAATTGCCGCCGGCATTACAGGAACTGAAACCCTGGGCTCGTAACCTGGCCGATATCCAGTCCGATATTCGCCGTTTTCAATAAACCCTCCTACGGACTCTTCAATAGACCCATCAGCCGACCGTCGCGCCGCGCGGCTGCCACCGGGCAGTCTGCGCCCACTCGCTGGAGCGAGCGGGAGTTTGTCCGGCGCTGGCAGGGCATGTAGAATTAGCGCCCGATTTGCCGGCAGAGCCGGCCCACAATCCATCAGCCATCCCAGCCGCCATCCGACCGGGATCGACAGCCAGTAGAAGTCGGGACCGGCTGACCGGCCAGTTCTCGGGACACGCCGATTGCTGCGAATGGGACAACCGAAGGGCGAAGCATTGAGTATCCTTAAAAACGATCGATTTCTGAAAGCGCTGCTGAGACAGCCGGTTGACCGCACGCCAGTGTGGATGATGCGTCAGGCCGGGCGATATCTGCCGGAATACCGGGCTACACGGCAGGGAGCCGGAAGCTTCATGAATCTGTGCCAGTCACCGGAACTGGCCTGTGAAGTCACCCTGCAACCCCTGCAGCGGTTCCCGTTCGATGCCGCCATTCTGTTTTCCGATATTCTGACCATTCCTGACGCCATGGGCATGGGTCTGTATTTCGAAGAGGGCGAGGGGCCCCGGTTCCGCAAGCTGATCCGCGACGCCGAAGATGTGGAAGCCCTGCCGGAAGTCGATGTTGCCAGCGACTTGGCTTACGTGACCGATGCGGTGTCCCTGATCCGTCGGGAGCTGAATGGCTCCGTGCCCCTGATCGGCTTTTCCGGCAGTCCCTGGACGCTTGCCACGTACATGGTAGAAGGTGGCGGCAGCCGGGACTTTCGTGTCGCCAAGCAGTTTCTCTATGATCAACCCCAGGCCATGCACCAGCTGCTGGATAAGCTGGCGACAGCAGTCACCGATTACCTGAATGCCCAGATCCGGGCGGGGGCGCAGGCGGTACAGATTTTCGATACCTGGGGCGGCATCCTGACCACCCCGGCGTACCGGGAGTTTTCGCTGGCCTACATGCGCCGGATCGTGAACAACCTGATCCGCGAAAACGAAGGTCGTCAGGTCCCGGTGATACTGTTCACCAAGAATGGTGGCCTGTGGCTGGAAGACATTGCGGACAGCGGTTGTCACTGCGTAGGCCTGGACTGGACCATCGAAATCGGCGCCGCACGCCAGCGTATCGGCGACCGGGTGGCGCTGCAGGGCAACATGGACCCCTGCATACTGTACGCCGAACCGGAACGGATCCGGGCCGAAGTGGCCAGAATACTGGCTGATTTCGGAACCGGGGAAGGGCATGTATTCAACCTGGGACATGGCATTGCGCCGGGCGTCAATCCCGACCACGTGGCTGCTTTCGTGGAGTCCGTGCATGAGCTCTCCGAACCCTACCACCAGTAATTCCGGGGTTGAGGAGGGGCAACCCGCCTATGTGGGCCTGGGATCCAACCTGCCGTCCCGGTATGGTTCCCCGCAGCAGACGGTCGATGCCGCCCTCGAGCGGCTCGCCAGCTGGTCCGGTCTGCCGCTGCAACGCTCATCCCTGTGGCGCACCGCACCGATTGACTGTCCTCCAGGATCGCCACCTTTCATCAATGCCGTGGCGGCACTGTGGCCGGCTGCCCACCTGACCTCGCATGCGCTGTTGCAGCGTCTGCTGGAACTTGAGCTGGAATTTGGCCGGCAGCGTGCCGGTATTCCCAATGCCCCGCGCTGTCTCGACCTGGACCTGATCTGCTTCGGCGACCGGCAGGTTGCGGATGCCGACCTGGTGTTGCCACATCCGCTGGCGCATCAGCGCGGCTTTGTCATGTTGCCCCTGGCCGAGATTGCGCCGCAGCTCAGGTTGCCCGGGCACCGGTTGACGGTCAGCGAACTGGCAGGGCGGCTTGCGCAATCCGGGCCGTTGATAGAAAAAATCGACCCCTGAGGCCGATTTTCCGTGGGCTCCGCCGGTATTGCCGCCGGCAGGGCTCAAAACGGGGCGTGGCCTGAGCGGTGGGACCGGGAGCAGGGCGCAGCTAAAAACGGGATACTAACCGGACGGCTTCGGTGGTACACTTACAGAAGCTTGAAGAGTACGGGGACTGTGAAAATTTCCCCAGGATGCATTGCGGGACACGCTCAGAAGCCCCATAATCACAAGAGTTAAACGCGGATTGACCGGACCTTGACCACTTTCACCCACAGAACCCGTCAGTTGCTGCAGATTGGTGCATTCGGCATCGCCGGAGCATTGCTGCCAGCTATGTCTGCCAGTGCCCAGGTTTCGCTGAACGATCCTGCACTGTTTTCGGGCACCGGAGTGAAGGAACCTGAAGATCAGCACCTGGTACTGCCGATAATCCGCATCGAACGGGAGACCGAACAGCGGGATCTGCAGGGCCTATACGGAGAGCAGAGCACCGATCTCAATCTGGGTCTGGAAATCACACCGGTGCAGGGCCTCAGCTTTCGCGCCGATGCCTGGAGTATTCAGGATCGACCCGCTCCGGCGCAAGCCCTGGGCCCGACCGCAGGTCTTCACCAGGGACTGTCGCGGCCGTTCCTCGCTACCGAGCCAGGCCGGGACTTCAGCCTCGAACAACCGTTCCTGGGCAACAGCCTGGAAAGCAATGGTATCGACCTGGGCGCCGCCTATGTGTGGGAAGCTGGCAATGCCGGCAGGTTCACCCTCGAGACCACGGCAACACTGATTAACGACTTCGAGCAGCACAATGGGCTGGTGGACAGCACCCAGTTCCTGGATGGGGACAAGCGATTACCAGGCAGCCCGGACCTGCAGGGCAGCCTGACCCTGACCTGGGAGATCGGTAACCACTCGGCCAGCGCAGTGACCAACTACTTCGATTCGGTCAAAGACATCAGCGAACTGGATGCCGAGGAAATCAACCGGCTGGTGGAAAACATCACCACGGTCGACCTGCAATACGGCTATAACGTGACGACCGGCAAGCAGGATCGCGCGGTGATTTCCTTCTCACTGGGTATTCGCAATATTTTCGACAAGAAGACCACTCAGATACTCAATCAGAACAGCAGAGTCGTCGATCAGAACGGTCGCGTCGCCTACGGTTCCATCAAATACCAGTTCTAACTCCCCGCCCCACGTTTCACTATTAACCTGCGGAATCAATCGCGGATGGGATTAAAAAAAAGCCCCGCACAAGACGGGGCAAAGGGCTACACAATTCTGGTATGGAATTGTCAAGGGAGGAAAACCCGAATAGGTTCCTGTATCCAATTTCGATACGGTTCCCATGGTAGCGGGATACAGAAAAACCGCCGTGCGCTGATTCACAGTTTCGTCGTCACCGGGAGTCAGGACCGGGTTCGCGCCACGGCCCAGATATCGATACGCTGTGCTCCGGCGTGGCGTAATTGTGCCGCCACCGCGGCCACAGTCGCCGTGGTGGTTACCACGTCATCGATCACGGCGATGTGTTCAAGGTTCGCGGCCGGAGTCGACTCGAGCAGCCGGAAGGCACCGCGTGGGTTTTGCACCCGGCGCCGGGCCGACAAGCCACTCTGAGCTGGCGTGTCCCGCACCCGCTCCAGTACGCGGTTGCACACCGGAATACCGCTGCACTGCGAAACCTGGCGGGCCAGCAGCAGCGCCTGATTGAATCCCCGTTTCTGCAACCGGTTGTCATGCAGCGGTACCGGCACCAGCACACAGGGGATGCCGGTTTCAGGCTGGCAACCCGTGTCGGAGTAATGTGCCTGGAAAGCGCGGGCCAGTAACCAGCCTAAGACCCGTCCGGCGGCCAGATTGTCGTGAAACTTGAATTCGGTAATCAGGTTGCTGAGCGGATATTCATAGAAGAAAACCCCGTGGCAATGGTCAAAACAGGGCGGATTCAGCTGGCAACGACCGCAGACTGTCTCTGCCGGCCAGGCCTCCAGTGCCGCTCCGCAGACCTGACAGACATTGCCCGCCTCTGGCAGGCTGTTCCTGCAGGCATCGCACAGGCTGATCACTCCACGAACCGGCAGATTGCAGAGAATGCAGCTGGCTGGCAGGCAGCTGCGGATTCTGTCGACCAGGCGCACGGGTGGATCTCTCCTGTCGATGGGCGTGGAAGAAGCCAGGCGGTAAGCGCGGTTCCTGTTGGCGCGGTTCCTTTTGGCGCGGTTCCTTTTGGAAAGTCTAGTCCGGTCGGAACAGGATTGCGCAGTTTCCAGCCGACCGGTCAGTCCTGCAGTGATCCCGACTGCGAGCCACAGCAATTCCACAATTACCCGGAGGTTACTTATAATTCGGGAAAACCGGAGCCAAATTCATGCAGCAATACCAAGCGCCCCTGGAAGACATGCGGTTTCTCCTGCACGAGGTTTTCCAGGCGGAAACTTTCCTGACCTCCCTGCCCGGGCTTGAAGACCTGTCGGCCGAACTGCTGGATGCCATTCTGGAGGAAGTGGCGAAGATCAGTGGGGACCTGCTGTCACCTCTTAATCAGATCGGTGACCGGCAGGGCTGCCGCTTTGAAGACGGCAGTGTCACCACGCCGACCGGATTCCGGGACGCCTACCGGACTTTCGCCGCAGGTGGTTGGGGCGCCCTGACCGGGCATCCCGATTACGGTGGCCAGGGCATGCCGAAACTGCTGGCGGTGCTGTTCGAAGAAATGCTGTTTGCGGCCAATTCCGCATTCGCCCTGACCCCGATACTGACCAGCGGTGCCGCCCTGGCATTGAGCCTGCACGGCAGCGAATCGCTGAAGCGGCGGTTTCTCCCCAATCTCTATTCAGGTCGCTGGACCGGAACCATGTGTCTGACCGAGGCCCATGCCGGCACCGATCTGGGAATCATGAAAACCCGAGCCGAGCCCCGGCCGGACGGGACTTACCGACTGACCGGCAGCAAAATTTTCATCACCGCCGGTGAGCATGACCTCACAGAGAACATCATTCACTTCGTTCTGGCCCGGCTGCCTGACAGTCCCGCCAGCGCACACGGGCTGTCGCTGTTTCTGGTACCCAGAACCCTGGCAGATGAATCCGCAGAGCTCACGGAACGGAACGGCGTAAGTTGCGGTTCGATCGAACACAAGATGGGCATTCACGGATCTCCCACCTGTGTCATCAACTTTGATGCTGCCACCGGCTACCTGGTGGGGGAAGAAAATCGCGGTCTGGCCTGTATGTTCACCATGATGAACTACGAGCGGTTGTCGATGGGGCTGCAGGGTATCGGGTTGGCCGACCGTTCCTACCAGGTTGCCCGCGATTATGCCCGGGAGCGGCTTCAGGGGCGTGGGCCCGCCGGGCCGGCCAGGCCGGAACAGGTTGCGGATCCGATCATCGATCATCCCGATGTACGTCGCATGCTGCTGACCATGCGCGCCAATATTCTGGCGGGCCGGGCCCTGGCCCTGTATACAGCGGGCAAGCTGGACACCGTTAAGTTCAGCAGCGAGGAAACACAGCAGCAATCCGCTGCCCGGCTGGTGGAATTGCTGACCCCGGTAGTCAAGGCCTACTGCACCGACCGCGGCTTCCAGGATTGTGTGACCGGGCAACAGGTGCTTGGTGGCCATGGCTACGTCAGTGAATGGGGGCAGGAGCAGGCGGTCCGGGATGCCCGTATCGCCCAGATTTACGAGGGGACCAACGGCATTCAGGCGCTGGACCTGATGGGGCGCAAGACGGTCAGATGCAAGGCGGAGTATTTTCAGGTTCTGGCTGCAGAAGTGCGGGAATACCTGGCTGCGCAGGAAACGCAGGAGACCCTGGCCCCCTATGTGACGAGCCTGGCAGAGGCCTGCTCGGCACTGGAATCATTGACCCACCGGATCGTGGAGCGGGCTGCGGCTGACCCGGCCGAGACAGGGGCAGCTTCCTATGGTTACATGGAGGCCATGGGGGTTTTTCTCTACGGTTACATGTGGATCAGAATTCTCTGTGCGGCCGGCTCTGAAACAGCCAGCGGGACTTACAGCAGCGCCTACCGGGATGCGCTGTTCAAGACCGGGCGCTTCTATTTCGAACGCCTCATGCCGCGCCTCAAGTCGCTGCTCGAAGAGGTGTCTGCCGGGGCGGGATCGCTGATGGCCCTGCAGGCGGATCAGTTCTGAGAGCCCCGGGGGTTCCCGGCGCACCTGGGTTGTCGGCAGCCTGGAACGGGGACCGGAACTAGATTCGCCAGCTCAGGTTGGCATCCACCACCTGCTGAAAATCCGTCAGCCGTTCACTCTTTTCACCGACCAGCACCAGGTTCCCGTTTTCCAGCGGTACCACCACCGCCGCAAAGTGATCGTCGCTGAAGGTGAATTCCCGGCGCACCGGGCTGTTGTCAATAATGATGATATTGATGGCACCGCGATTGCCGCTGATTACCAGGTGCGCGCTGTGGTTGCGGGGCAGGATGATACAGTCCCGGGCAAAGCTGATGCCCAGTCTCTCCATGGCGTCGTCACTGTCCAGTGCGCCGCCGATACTGCCCATGGCCTGATTGACCTGTTGCAGGCTGGCGCCGTTACTGGCTTTGATCTCATCCAGCTCGGCGTACACATGATTGACAACCTGTTGTCCAAACTCGATCTCTGCGGCCGAAGGCTGGTTGCTGCCGAACATTGTCGAGTAGGTCATGCCGATCCCCAGCACCAGCGCAGCGGCCGCGACGACCAGCCTGGCAGGTTGCGAACGGGAGGGTAATCTCACCACATTGGAAACTGTTTCCGCGGCCGCCTCGGTGGGGCTGGCTGCCTCGGTCACCGCAGCTTTGAGCCGGGCGCACAACTCCGGCGGCGTGGGGATACCTCCGGTAACCTGACCCAGGCGGGCATTGAAAGTACGAATTTCGTCGAGCAGTTGCTGCCGCTCGGGGCAGGTGGAAAGGGCTTCCAGAAAATCCTGTTCAGTGTCGTACGGGTCCGCGAAAGCCCGTGTTTCGAATTCTGAATTATCCATCGGTATTCGGCTCTTCTAGTTTTTCGGTAGCGTTTTTATGTTCTGACGTAAAATATTCTTTCAACTTGCTGCGTGCCCGAAACAGGCGCGTCATTACCGTATTGCTGTTCAGGTCCAGGATGTCGGCGATTTCCTTGCCGCTGAAACCCCCGACTACCTGCAGCAGTAACGGCTCCCGATAGTCGCTCTCAAGTTTGTTTATCGCGTTGTGCAGTAATTCCCGCTCCATGGCATCGTCCGGTTCGTCAATGCCGGTTTCTGGCAGTGGCTGGTCGTCCACATCAACCAGATCCGGTTGATAGCGTTCGTACAGCCTGGCATTTTCCCGCCGCAGAATCGTGAACAACCAGGCTTTGGCTGCCTTGTCGTTCTGCAGGCTGTCCAGAGACCGCCAGGCGCGCAGGAAGGTTTCCTGCACCAGATCTTCCGCCAGCGGCTGGTTCTTACAGATCCAGTAGGCATAGCGGTATACATCCTGGTAGAGGGCATCCACCAGAGCTTCGTATCGCTGCTTCTTGGTTTTTCCGTTTAAGACCGGTTCGTCAGTCATTTATTGCATAGCCAGTAGAGGATTTGATCGTTCTTCTGCTCCTGGACAAGTCTCCAAGGGAACCCTGGAATAGCAACAAACGCAGAGTTGCCGACAATGCTTGGCAAGGTTGGGCTCAAAGTGTGCCCAATTCCGCGGTTGGCATCAAGTCCGGAGCCCCTGGAGCAGTTCCCTGTAATCAGTGCTTCCCGAGGTTTTGGATCGAATCGGCTGACGTTATACTTGTGCCCCTCAGCCAGCCAGGCACAGCAAGGAGAAAGAATGAACAGGATAGCCATCGCCGGCGCGGCAGGTCGCATGGGCCGTACTCTGATCGAGGCCGTTATCAGCAGCGACTATCAACTGGAGCTGACCGCGGCCACGGTGCTGGAAGACGATCCCGCTCACGGCGTCGATGTGGCGACCCTGATCGGTACCGCGCCGATCGGGGTGGTCGCCGCTGCGTCGCTGGAAAGCCTGGTTGACGATTTTGATACGCTGATCGATTTCACCTCACCGGAAGCCAGCCTGGAACACGTGGCACTGTGCCTGCGTCATGGCAAGAGCATGGTCATCGGCACCACCGGTTTCTCCGATCTGCAGAAGCAGGCACTGGCCGAGGCGGCGGCAACGATCCCCATGGTATTCGCCCCCAACATGAGTGTTGGAGTGAATGTGTGCCTGAAACTGCTGCAGTCGGCAGCCGCTGCCTTCGGCGACAACGTCGATATCGAAATTGTCGAGGCGCATCACCGGCACAAGAAAGACGCCCCGTCAGGGACAGCCTTGCGTATGGGTGAAGTGATAGCCGATACGCTGGGTCGGAAGCTTGACGAGGTGGCAGTCTATGGCCGGGAAGGTATCAGCGCCGAACGGGACCGCAAGACGATCGGCTTTGCCACGATTCGCGCCGGTGACATAGTGGGTGACCACACGGTGATTTTCGCCGGCCCTGGTGAGCGTGTGGAAATTACCCACCGGGCCAGCAGCCGCATGACCTTCGCCGGGGGTGCAGTGCGGGCCGCAGCGTGGTTGCAGGGAAAGGGTCCGGGGCTCTATGGCATGGACGATGTCCTCGGGTGGGTGGACAAGCAGTAAGAGTTTTTTTAAAATGCGCGCTCAGAATGCTACAGGCTAATTTATCTAGACAGACAGAGAAGCGGAGCGAGGATCACACCTTTCTCCGTTTTTTTTCGCCCTGTTTTTGTCCAACCCAATAACCGGAAAAGGAGCATAACTTGGCAGTGACTGCAGTGTTGGCACTTGAAGATGGGACTATTCTGAGAGGCCAGAGCATCGGAGCCGATGGTCTTTCCTCTGGAGAAGTGGTTTTCAATACATCCATGACCGGCTATCAGGAAATCCTCACCGATCCCTCCTATGCCCGCCAGATCGTGACCCTGACGTATCCCCACATCGGTAATACCGGCATCAACGATGAAGACAATGAATCGGACCGGGTCTGGGCCTCGGGCCTGATCATTCGTGATCTGCCGTTACTGGCCAGCAATTTCAGATGCCAGGAGACCTTGAGCGATTTTCTGCGCCGCCAGAATGTGGTCGCCATTGCCGAAATCGATACCAGGCATCTGACCCGACTGCTGAGAGACAAGGGACCGCTCAATGGTTGCCTGTTGGCTGGCAGTGAGCTGGAGAAGCTGGGGGAAGATGCGGCCCTGACGGCAGCCCGGGAATTTCCGGGTCTGAAGGGCATGGACCTGGCCCGGGAAGTCTCTGTCGACAAGCCGCTGAACTGGGAGACCGGGGAGTGGCAGCTGGGTGAGGGCTACTCAACACCGAAAGCAGGCAGGTACAAGGTGGTTGCCTACGATTTCGGGGTCAAGCGTAACATTCTTGGCATGCTCACCGAACGGAATTGTCAGGTGACAGTTGTACCGGCCCAGACACCGGCCGAAGAAGTGCTGGCGATGAACCCGGATGGTGTCTTTCTTTCCAATGGGCCGGGAGATCCGGAACCCTGCGATTATGCCATCGCCGCAATACGCCGGTTCCTGGATGTCGATCTGCCACTGTTCGGAATCTGCCTCGGGCATCAACTGCTGGCACTTGCCTGTGACGCCAGGACCGTCAAGATGCAGCTGGGCCATCATGGAGCCAACCATCCGGTACAGAATCTGGCTGACGGCACCGTCATGATTACCAGCCAGAATCACGGCTTCGCCGTGGATGAGGACAGTCTGCCGGCTACCCTGCGTGCTACCCATCGCTCGCTTTTCGACGGCACCCTGCAGGGCATAGAACGAACCGACAAGCCGGCGTTCGGTTTTCAGGGTCACCCTGAGGCCAGTCCCGGGCCACATGACGTTGCTCCGTTGTTCGATCGCTTCATAGAGCTGATTGAGAACCGTAAAAACGCCAGTTGAAGCGCCGGCCAGCGGGTCGGAATCCCAGAACTGCTTGAAGCTGAACCACATTCGCAGAACCAGAATCGGGTGAGTAATGCCAAAACGAACAGACATTAAGAGTATTTTGATAATTGGAGCCGGGCCCATCGTCATCGGTCAGGCTTGCGAGTTTGACTATTCCGGGGCCCAGGCCTGTCAGGCCCTGCGTGAGGAAGGCTACCGGGTGATCCTGGTTAATTCCAATCCGGCCACCATCATGACCGATCCGGCCATGGCGGATGCCACCTATATCGAGCCGGTGAACTGGAAGATTGTCGAAAAAATCATCAGGAAGGAGCGCCCTGATGCCATCCTTCCCACCATGGGTGGACAGACCGCCTTGAACTGCGCCCTGGATCTCAACAAGCACGGGGTGCTGGAAAAGTACAACGTGGAGCTCATCGGAGCGAACTGCGATGCAATAGACAAGGCTGAAGACCGCGAGCTGTTCGACAATGCGATGAAGGCGATCGGCCTGGAAACCCCGAATCACGGACTGGCACACAACATGGAGCAGGCCTACGCGACTCTCGAGCAGGTCGGCTTCCCGTGTATCATCCGGCCTTCCTTCACTCTCGGTGGCAGCGGAGGCGGGATCGCCTATAACCGGGAAGAGTTCGAGGAAATCTGTGCCCGGGGACTGAAGCTTTCCCCTACCAATGAATTGTTGATCGATGAGTCATTAATAGGCTGGAAGGAATACGAGCTCGAAGTGGTTCGGGATCGGAACGACAACTGCATTATCGTCTGCCCGATTGAAAATTTCGACGCCATGGGCGTTCACACCGGTGATTCGATCACCGTTGCCCCGGCCCAGACCCTGACCGACAAGGAATACCAGATTCTGCGCGATGCCTCGATTGCGGTGTTGCGGGAGATCGGTGTCGAAACCGGGGGCTCCAACGTACAGTTCGCGGTCAATCCTGAGAACGGCCGGCTGGTGGTAATCGAGATGAATCCGCGGGTTTCGAGATCGTCGGCGCTGGCCTCCAAGGCAACCGGATTTCCAATCGCCCGGGTTGCCGCGAAGCTGGCGGTAGGTTATACGCTTGACGAATTGCGCAACGAGATTACCGGTGGGGTAACGCCCGCATCTTTCGAGCCCACTATCGACTACGTGGTCACCAAGATTCCCCGCTTCACCTTCGAAAAATTTCCGGAAGCCAACGACCGTATCACCACGCAGATGAAGTCGGTCGGTGAAGTTATGGCCATCGGTCGCACTTTCCAGGAATCGCTGCAGAAGGCCCTGCGTGGTCTCGAAGTCGGCGTGAGCGGTTTCGATCCGATTCTGGATACCCGCCTCAGCGATGCCACAGACACCCTGAAACGTGAGCTGATGGAACCTGGCAGTCAGCGCATCTGGTACATAGGCGATGCCTTCCGGATGGGCTGGACGGTGGAAACCGTGCATGAATTGACCGGTGTCGATCCCTGGTACCTGGTCCAGATCGAAGAGCTGATCAAGCTGGAGCAGGAAGTGGCGAAAATGTCGCTCAGCCAGATTGACCGGGACACCATGTTTCGTCTCAAGCGCAAGGGCTTTTCCGATCGCCGCCTTGCCACTCTGACCGGGGTCAGCGAATCCGAATTTCAGAACACCCGCCACAAAATGGGTGTCAGGCCGGTTTACAAGCGGGTCGACACCTGCGCCGCCGAGTTTGCCTCCACCACCGACTACATGTATTCCTGCTACGAGGAGGTGTGTGAAGCCAACCCCTCGGACCGTAAGAAGATCATGGTACTTGGTGGTGGACCCAATCGGATCGGTCAGGGTATCGAGTTCGACTACTGCTGCGTCCATGCCGCGCTGGCCATGCGCGAAGATGGCTACGAAACCATCATGGTCAACTGCAACCCCGAGACGGTTTCCACGGACTTCAATATTTCCGACCGGCTGTTCTTCGAGCCGGTGACTTTCGAAGACGTGCTGGAAATTGTTCATCTGGAAAAGCCGGTCGGCGTGATTGTTCAGTTCGGTGGCCAGACACCTCTTAATATTGTCACCCGGCTGGAGGAGGCCGGAGTGCCGGTTATCGGCACCAGTCCGGACGCTATCGACCGGGCCGAGGACCGGGAGCGGTTCCAGCAACTGATTCAGAAGCTGGATCTCAAACAGCCGCCCAACTGCACGGTTCGCAGTGTCGAGGAGAGCCTGGCCCGGGCCCGTGATCTCAGTTACCCGCTGGTGGTGCGGCCCTCCTATGTGCTGGGAGGCCGGGCCATGGAAATTGTTTACAACGAAGAAGAGCTGAACCGCTACCTGCACAATGCCGTGAAGGTATCCAACGAGAGTCCGGTACTGCTGGATTACTTTCTCAGCTCGGCAATTGAAATAGATGTGGATGTGGTCTGCGACGGCAAGC
The DNA here is from genome assembly GCA_024234395.1 of Pseudomonadales bacterium. Taxonomy (GTDB): domain Bacteria; phylum Pseudomonadota; class Gammaproteobacteria; order Pseudomonadales; family Pseudohongiellaceae; genus NORP240. The sequence continues at coordinate 182,033 of JACKOH010000002.1, read as the reverse complement.
AGGTCGTGGTAGGCGCCATCATGCAGCATATCGAGAAAGCCGGCGTTCACTCCGGCGATTCGGCCTGTTCCCTGCCGCCTTACAGCCTGCCGGCGGAGGTTCAGGACCAGATTCGTGATCAGGTTACCCGCCTGGCGCTGGAACTGGGGGTGGTGGGGCTGATGAATACTCAGCTGGCCTACCAGGATGGCGAGATCTATGTCATCGAGGTAAACCCGCGCGCCTCGCGCACGGTCCCATTCGTCTCCAAATGCATCGGTCAGTCGCTGGCCAAAATTGCGGCGCGCTGCATGGTGGGCCAGAGTCTGGAGCAGCAGAACTTCACCCGCGAGGTGATTCCGACTACTTACGCGGTGAAGGAAGCCGTGTTCCCGTTCGTCAAGTTTCCCGGCGTCGACCCCATTCTGGGGCCGGAAATGAAGTCAACCGGGGAAGTGATGGGCGTCGGTGAAACCTTTGCCGAAGCGTTTGCCAAGTCGCAGATGGGTGCCGGTGAACACATTCAGACCGGCGGTACGGCATTTATCAGCGTCAAGGATGCGGATAAGCCCGGCTGCCTGGAAGTGGCCCGCAAGCTGAAGGATCTGGGCTTCGCACTGGTGGCGACCCGCGGCACGGCGAAGGTCATCGAGGAGGGGGGACTGCAGGTCCGGGTGGTAAACAAGGTGGCGGAAGGCAGACCCCATGTTGTCGATATGATCAAGAACGACGAGATCCAGCTGATCGTCAACACCACCGAGGGCAAGCAGGCCATCATCGATTCGTCCAATATCCGGCGCAGCGCCCTGCGTCATGACGTTTTCTGCACCACCACCCTGGATGCAGGACTGGCGGTCTGCGAAGCTCTCAGGTTCGGGGACGAAATCTCGGTGCACAACCTCCAGGAGTTGCACAGGCGCCTGGCCGCCGCCTGAGGGTCCGGGGCCTGAAGGGTTACGCGGGACGGCGCAAGACCCCGCTGTGTTACCGCAAGGCTTTGACATAGTTGCTAAAAAGGTCAGTGCTGCTATGCTAACAACTCTGGGTCGCGGCAGTGGCAGCTACTGCCCGCCGGCCCGGAGTCAGTCAGTAGCCCGTGTTCCGGGCTGACCGCGCAGGCCCTGCGAGCCGGACAGCTGATTCGTGCCGGTTCAGGATGCGGCCTGGTTCATGCGGTCCAGATTTCAAAAACAGAACAAGGTGCTGGTGCGTCCCCGGGCGCTCCGAGCCGGTTTGGGAGTAGTATGCAAAAGGTACCAATGACAAAGGCCGGCGCCGAGAAGCTGCGCCAGGAACTTAACGAACTCAAATCGAAAGTGCGGCCACGCATCATCGCCGCTATCGCTGAAGCCCGTGAGCATGGCGACCTGAAAGAGAATGCTGAATACCATGCGGCCCGAGAGCAGCAGAGTTTCTGTGAAGGCCGCATCAAGGAGATAGAGGGTAAGCTGTCCGGTTGCGAAATCATCGACGTAACGCAGATCAAGCCCACCGGGAGGGTTATTTTCGGTACCACGGTAACCCTGCTGAACCTGACCAACGACAAGAAATCGGTTTACCAGATCGTTGGCGAGGACGAAGCTGACGTGGCGGCCGGCAAAATCAGCGTGGCCTCACCCATTGCCAGGGCACTGATGGGTAAGAATGAGGGTGACGAGGTGGTGGTAAACGCCCCGGCCGGTGATATCGAATACGAGATAGAGGCAATCGAACACCGCTAGCAGACTGACGGTGCAGGAGGCGCTGCAAGGAACGGGGGAATCGGTCAATCCAGTTTGCGCAGCAGGTTGGAAAGTCGTGGATCCGGTTTACGGGCCGCCCGGTAGAGCAGCAGTATGTGTCCGATCTGCTGAATGCACTCGGCACCGAGCAGTTCAGTCAGTTCTTTGCTGACCGCATTTTTGGCAGCCCGGTCACCGACAACGAGTTTGACCTTGATGAGTTCATGATCATTCAGCGCCCGTTCCAGTTCCTGCCTGACATTCTCCGTAATTCCTTTTTCCGCGACCGTGACAACAGGCTTCAACCGGTGGCCGATGGCGCGAAAGCTCTTTCTCTGTTGGGTGGTGCTGGGCATGGAACTTTTAATCCTCCGGGGCGGGTCATTGTAACGGTGTCGCGCGCCGAAGGCGATATTTGAATCTGCATCGCATATTTCGGAACTGAATTTTGGCAAGATCGAAAAGCAGTAAAGGCTGGTTGAAAGAACATTTCGACGATGCCTATGTGAAAAAATCACGGGATCAGGGCTACCGCTCGCGGGCCAGTTTCAAGTTGCTGGAGATACTGGATCGGGATCGGCTTATCAGGCCGGGCATGACGGTGCTGGACCTCGGTGCCGCTCCCGGGGGCTGGTCCCAGGTTGCCGCCGCCATCGCTGGTCCCTCGGGCAAGGTGATCGCCAGCGACATCCTGGCGATGGAACCTCTGGCTGACGTGCAATTCATCCAGGGAGATTTCACTGAAAATGCCGTCTATGAGCAGATTCTGGCTGCGCTTGGCGAAGCCCGGGTCGACCTTGTAGTTTCCGATATGGCCCCCAATCTAAGCGGTATGAAGGAAATCGATCAACCACGGGTCCTGTATCTGGCGGAGCTGGCCCTGGAAATGGCCAGGACCGTCCTGAAACAAAATGGCGCGCTGCTCGTTAAGGTATTTCAGGGATCTGGACTCGATGCCTACCAGCAGGATCTCAGGAGCAGTTTCCAGTCCGTCAAGGTGCGCAAACCGCAGGCTTCCCGCGCCCGGTCCGCTGAACTGTATCTGTTGGCCGAGGGATTTATAGCAGGTCAATGAACTTTAGTGTAATAATCCACGTAACTGAAGGTAACGAAACCAGCGATTCAGTGACCCGGGGCTGCCCGGATCCAGTAGGCTCCGCCCCTTTGAGCGGCGCCTTGAAGTGGTCGCCGATGAGGAGATAACCCTTTGAACGATATGGCTAAAAACTTGATTCTGTGGATGATAATCGCCGGCGTACTGCTGATGGTTTTCAACAGCATCAACCACGAGACCAGAGATGAATCTCTGACCTACTCCACTTTCATCAGGGAAGTGCGTTCCGGCCAGGTTACCATGGTGGACATCGCCGGGCTTGACATCAACGGTATCCGGTCCGACAACAGCCGCTTCAAAACCACCATGCCGATGATCGGCGACCCCCAGCTGATGAACGATCTGTGGGAGAACGATGTCGAAATTCGTGCCAGTGCTCCGGAACAGCAGAGCATCTGGAGCCAGTTGCTGGTGGCGAGCTTTCCGATCCTGATCATCATTGCGCTGTTCTTCTTCTTCATGCGCCAGATGCAGGGCGGTGGTGCCGGGGGCAAGGGTGGACCCATGTCGTTCGGCAAGAGCAAGGCCAAGCTGCTCGGTGAAGACCAGATAAAGGTCACCTTTGCCGACGTGGCTGGTGTTGACGAGGCCAAGGAAGACGTTCAGGAGCTGGTTGAGTTTCTGCGTGAACCGGACAAGTTTCAGCGCCTGGGCGGCCGCATTCCCCGTGGCATCCTGATGGTAGGCCAGCCCGGTACCGGTAAAACCCTGCTGGCCAAGGCCATCGCCGGGGAAGCCAAGGTCCCGTTTTTCTCCATCTCCGGTTCGGATTTTGTCGAAATGTTCGTCGGTGTCGGTGCATCGCGGGTCCGCGACATGTTCGACCAGGCCAAGAAAGCGGCGCCCTGCATAATCTTCATCGATGAAATCGATGCGGTGGGTCGCCACCGTGGTGCCGGCCTGGGTGGCGGGCATGACGAACGCGAACAGACTCTCAACCAGTTGCTGGTGGAAATGGATGGTTTTGAAGCCAATGACGGCATCATCGTTATCGCCGCCACCAACCGGCCCGACGTCCTGGATCCGGCGCTGCTGCGCCCGGGCCGCTTCGACCGTCAGGTGGTGGTCGGGTTGCCTGATATCCGTGGCCGCGAACAGATTCTCAAGGTCCACATGCGCAAGGTGCCGATCGACGACCGCGTCAAGGCCAGCCTGATCGCCCGTGGTACCCCGGGATTCTCCGGAGCGGATCTGGCCAACCTGGTCAACGAAGCCGCCCTGTTTGCGGCCCGTGCCAACCGGCGCCTGGTCACCATGGAGGAATTTGAAAAAGCCAAGGACAAGATCATGATGGGTGCCGAGCGCAAATCCATGGTCATGTCCGACAAGGAAAAATTGAATACCGCCTACCATGAGGCCGGACATGCCATCGTGGGGCGTCTGGTGCCGGAACACGACCCGGTCTACAAGGTCAGCATCATTCCCCGGGGCAGGGCTCTGGGTGTGACCATGTTCCTGCCCGAGGAGGATCGCTACAGCATCAGCAAGACGCATATTCTCAGCCAGATCTGCAGCCTCTATGGCGGACGGATCGCGGAAGAGATGACCCTGGGCAAGGAAGGGGTGACTACCGGTGCCTCCAATGACATTCAGCGGGCTACCGAGCTGGCCAGGAATATGGTCACCAAGTGGGGTCTGTCGGAAAAGATGGGGCCGCTGATGTACTCGGAAGACGACGGCGAGGTATTTCTGGGCCGTTCAGCCGGGACCCAGACCAAATCGGTGTCCGACGACACCGCCGAGGCCATCGACCACGAGGTCCGCCAGATCATCGACACCTGTTACAGCCGGGCCAGCAAGCTGCTGGACGAAAACCGGGACAAGCTGGAGCTGATGAAGGACGCGCTGCTCGAATACGAAACTATAGATACCGAGCAGATAAATGACATCATGGCCGGCAAGAAACCGCGTCCACCGGCTGACTGGTCCGATCGCGATCAGAACAACTCCGGCACCGGCAAGGTTGCCAGCGAAGACGTTAAAAATGTCGATGCAGTGAAAGACACCAAGATCGGTGGTCCGGCCAGCGAACACTGATTCACCGGCCCGCTGCATGCCGCGCATTCTCGACCTCGGGGGTAGACAGTTGGATCTGTCTACCCCCGTCATTATGGGGGTAATCAATGTCACCCCCGATTCCTTCTCAGATGGTGCCACGCTCGGTGATCCCCGGGCCACTGGTTTTCGGGTGTCTCCGCAGCGGGCCCTGGCCCGTGCCGAGGCCATGGTCGCTGCCGGCGCTGCGATCATCGACGTCGGTGGTGAGTCCACCCGGCCCGGTGCCGACCCGGTTTCCAGTGATGAACAGCTGCAAAGGGTGATGCCGGTCATTGAAGCGATTCACAGGAACCTGGATACTGCCATCTCAATCGATACCAGTTCGGCAACCGTGATGCGCGAGGCCTGCCAGGCCGGCGCGCAGCTGATTAACGACGTACGGGCGCTGCAGCAGGAGGGCGCCATGCAGGCGGCGGCAGCGACCGGCGCCGCTGTATGCCTGATGCACAGCCGTGGTGAACCCAGGACCATGCAGCAGGAGATCCATTACACTGACGTGGTCGCGGAAATTCTGCAGTTTCTCAAGGATCGCGTGGCGGAAACGATAAGCGCTGGTATCCCCAGAGAAAAACTGGTGATCGATCCGGGCTTCGGATTTGGCAAAACCCTGGAGCACAATTACCGGATCCTGCGGGAACTGGATCGGTTCGGGGACCTGGGGTTGCCGATTCTGGTCGGTGTCTCGCGCAAGTCCATGATCGGAAAGGTGGTAGACCGGCCAGCCGATCAGCGCCTGGCAGGCAGCCTGGCGGCAACGGTCTGGGCACTAGCCAGAGGTGCCAGCATTGTCCGTACCCACGACGTGGCCGAGACGCTGGATGCAATCAAGGTAGTCTGCGCCATTGCAGATGACAGATAGGATGGAGAGCCTGTCATGGGGGAACAGAAAAAACAGTTTTTCGGCACCGACGGCATTCGCGGTACCGTAGGTGAAGCGCCGATCACGCCCGATTTCATGCTCAAACTGGGCTGGGCCGCAGGCAAGGTGTTTGCCGGCAAGGGAAATGGCCGCAACAAGATTCTGATCGGCAAGGATACCCGGATTTCCGGCTACATGTTCGAGGCGGCCCTGGAGGCCGGCGTCACCGCCGCCGGCGTGGATATCAATCTGCTCGGCCCCATGCCCACCCCTGCCATCGCCTACCTTACCCGTACTCTGCGGGCCCAGGCCGGCATCGTTATCAGTGCCTCTCACAACCCGTTTGAAGACAACGGCATCAAGTTTTTTTCCGGTCGCGGCACCAAGCTGGAAGATGAGTACGAGCTGGCGATCGAGGAACAGCTGGGGGGCGATCTGACCACTGTCGCCTCTGCTTCGCTGGGCAAGGCGACCCGGATCAACGATGCCGCCGGCCGTTATATCGAATTCTGCAAGAGTACGGTCAGCTCCAGCCTCAAGTTCAATGGCCTCAAGGTCGTGCTCGACTGCGCCAACGGTTCCACCTATCACATCGCTCCCGCGGTATTTGAGGAATTGGGAGCCAGGGTCAAGGCGATCGGTGTTTCTCCGAACGGCCTCAATATCAATGAGCAGTGCGGGTCCACCTGCCCTGAAAATCTTCAGAAGGCAGTGGTGGAGGCTCAGGCCGACCTGGGCATCGCGTTTGACGGTGACGGCGACCGCGTCATCATGGTCGATCACACCGGAGCGATCGTGGACGGCGACGAGATTCTGTTCGTTATCGCCCGTGACCGGCATCGCCGCCAGATCGATTTTGGCGGCGTGGTGGGCACCAAGATGACCAATCTAGGCCTGGAACTGGCCCTGCAGAGCATGCGCATACCTTTCACCCGCACCGACGTGGGTGACCGCTATGTACTGGCGGAAATGCTGGCCCGCGACTGGAGCCTCGGCGGTGAATCCTCCGGCCACATCATCTGTCACGATATCAATACCACTGGTGACGGCATCGTCTCGGCCCTGCAGGCCATGGAGGCGCTGGTGCACTGTGGACAGCCCCTGGCAGAGGTGAAAGGCGAGATGCGCAAACTGCCTCAGTGTATGGTCAATGTACGGCTGCCCAGTCGCCAGGACATCACCAGCAACGAGATAGTGCTGGCAGCGGTGGCCGAGGTGGAGAACGAACTTGGCAACAGTGGACGCGTGCTGCTGAGGCCTTCTGGCACCGAACCGGTGATCCGGGTAATGGTGGAAGGCGAAGACAGTGCCGTGGTCCACAAGCTGGCTCAGGAGCTGTCGGAGCTGGTAGCGACGGTAGTGGTCTGAGAGCGGCGTTACTGAAACCCGCCTACCAGCGATCCCCTGGCCGCTATGTCGATTTGAACTGGCTGAAATGTTCGCTTGCCCCGGCAATACGGGCATTATCGACGGCTTTCACCCTGTCTTGTCTGAGTTCGTACAATAATTTTATACCCAGATAACTATTTAGTTCAGGTCAGCAAGTCAGTTAATAGTTCCCTTCATACCGGTAATTTGATCACTCTTCCTATGTGCGGTCAGTCTCTTTCGGTTAATTCTTGGCACCCCGAACAGAGCCACTGGAATTTGCCTATGCACAGTGGTGGAGGGGATGCGGCAAGGGGTTCTCTCTGAGGGCGTTCGAGACAGAGACGTCGATAACGAGCGCACAGGGATGAGGGTCTGCGATCCTCAGAGAGAACCCCTTGCCGCATTCCTTGTCACAGCACCAGAATTCAATCCAAACCTACAGGGAGACGACTACAATTGTTGCTTTAACGCGATATTCTGGGTAGTATTGGCGCCCATTTTTTGCGGGTTACAGCGGCCCGGAAGTGGCATCGGTTCGAGCCAACGGGATAGGTTATGATGCGGCGCAAGCTGGTTGCCGGTAACTGGAAAATGCATGGTTCGCGGCACTTCGTTGAAGAAACGCTCAGAGCCATCGTTGCAGAGACCGAAATGCTGGAGTCGGTGGATCTGGCGGTCTGTCCGACCCTGGTGCACCTGCCACTGGCGGAATCGCTGCTGAAGGGTACCCGGATCAGCCTGGGCGCCCAAAATGTGCACGACCAGGCTGAAGGTGCCTATACTGGTGAAGTGTCGGCGCCGATGCTGGCTGAATACGCGGTGACCTTTGTCATAGTCGGACATTCGGAGCGCCGCCAGTTGTTCAGTGAAAGCGATAAGACCGTGGCCGATAAGTTCATGGCGGTCCAGGCGGCGGGGATGAAACCGGTTCTGTGCCTGGGCGAGTCGCTGCAGCAACGGGAACAGGGCGTGACCAGTGAAGTGGTTCTTGCCCAGCTGGATGCGGTAATCGATCAGGTGGGTGCCAGCGCCTTCGATCACGCGGTTGTCGCCTACGAACCGATCTGGGCGATCGGCACCGGCAGAACCGCGACACCGGAACAGGCGCAGGAAGTGCACGCTGCCATCAGGCAGCACCTGGCAGGCAGGGACCGCGAAGTAGCGGAGCGTTGCCGGATACTTTATGGCGGCAGCGTAAATCCCGCCAACGCGGATGAGCTGTTTGCGCAACCGGATATCGATGGCGGTCTGGTCGGTGGGGCTTCCTTGAAAGCAGCCGACTTCGCCTCAATTAGTCAAAGTGCGAGTTGAATAAAATGCAGTCCATTATTGTCATAGTACACATCGTCGTAGCGGTCGCCATCATCGGCCTGGTACTGCTGCAGCAGGGTAAGGGCGCCGATGCCGGCGCTTCCTTTGGCTCAGGTGCCTCACAGACCGTGTTTGGCGCCTCCGGAACAGGAAATTTCCTGACCCGGGCGACCACCATAGCGGCGACAATATTCTTCATTACCAGTCTGTCCCTGGCCATCTTCGCCCGGGAGAATGCCGGCAGAAGCAGTACCGCCGGACTGCCGGTAGTGAATGAAGAGTTGCTCCAGCAAACCGCTCCGGCATCATCCGATGTGCCTCAGCCCGAGCCAGCGTCCCAGCAGCCAGCTGCAGGTGGGGACGTGCCGGCCGTACCGCCCGCCAACTAGGGCGCTGCAGAGGCGATCAGGACGGTTGAAAATGAACAGTGGTAAACCTGCCGAAGTGGTGGAATTGGTAGACACGCTATCTTGAGGGGGTAGTGACCTACGGTCGTGCCGGTTCAAGTCCGGCCTTCGGCACCAATTTGACGTCGCAGGGAATACCCCGACGTCCCTAAGGCCCAGTAAATACTGGGCTTTTTTGTTTTTGCGAGTCCAGCACAGTCCTATAAATACGCTTGAAGTCCACGCAAAAGCTGGGTAACTTTCTGGGTAATCCTCGAAAGTTACCCAGGAGCATGTTGATATGGCCACGCGAAAGCCGCTAACGCACGCGAGACAGGCCGAAACTGCCAAGCCTGAAGCCAAATCCTACAAGCTGAACGCAGGGGATGGCCTGTTTCTGGAGGTCACACCGGCAGGTGCCAAGCGGTGGCGCTTGCGCTACTTCCACCTCGGCAAAGAAAAGATGCTCTCAATGGGTAAGTTTCCCGCCGTGAGCCTGCAAGAGGCCAAGGAATCGAGGGATGCCGCCAGAAAGCTGTTGGCTCAAGGTATCGACCCCAGTCAACAACGGCGGGACGACAAGGCCGCTGCATTGATGGCGCAAAAGAATAGCTTTCAGGCCATAGCTGAGGAGTGGCTGGCACGGCAGACGGACAAGGCGGAATCCACCCGGCAGAAAAGCCAGTGGCTGCTGGGCTTCGCCACTACGGATTTTGGACGAAGGCCCATCAAGGATGTTACCCCGCCCATGGTGCTGGCCACCTGCCGCAAACTGGAGCATCAGGGCAAACTGGAGACAGCCAAGCGTATTCAGGTGAAATGCAGCCAGGTATTTCGTTATGCCGTGGCCACGGGGCGGGCTGACCGTGACCCCACGGCGGATCTTCGTGGTGCATTGAAACCGGTACAGGTAAAGCACCGAGCCGCCATTATCGACCCCGGCCAAGTAGGTAAACTCCTGCATGATATTGACCAGTACAACGGTACGGTCGTGGTCAAGAGCGCCCTGCAACTGGCAGCCCTGCTGTTTGTGCGCCCCGGTGAGTTACGCGCCGCGAAGTGGGCCGATATAGACATCGAGGCCGCAGAATGGCGCTACACGCCACCTAAGACCCGCAACCAGACACAGGTGGCTCTGATCGTCCCGCTGCCCACCCAGGCTGTGTCGATCCTGAATGGCCTGCAAGCAATCACAGGGCGGCATGAGTACGTTTTTTACAGCTACGGCAAGGAAGGCCACCTTTCGGAAGGGGCTGTTCTGGGGGCGCTACGGCGTATGGGCTACAGCGCTGAGCAAATGAGCGGCCACGGCTTTCGGGCGATGGCTAAAACCATACTGCTGGAGGTGTTGAAGATGCCCGACCAGTATATCGAACTCCAGCTTGGCCACCGAGTACGCGACCCCAACGGCGGTGCTTACAACCGCGTGAAGTATCTGGAAGACAGGAAGGTGATGATGCAGGCGTGGGCCGATTATCTGGACACGTTGCGGGCGATCGCGCGAGGGGAGAATGTTGTTGCCCCCAGCTTTAACAAGTCTGCCTAGATTGCTTGAACAGTAAAAACCCGGATTTGACCGTTCAGACAATGTCCGCTTTTATTGAAGACAGACAAGATTTAATGGTCGAAATCAGATCTGACAGACAGTGTCTGAACCCAAAGTGGACGTAGATGCTGCTCGATCCTATGCAGTTTTCGGTTTCAAAGCGGACTTATTAAATCGTATCCCAAGAAATATCGAACTCCCTCAATGCTTCCAGGTATTCGTCAAGTGTAATAAATCCAACGCACGGAGTGGCTCCTGTATCAGCGATTTCACCACTAACTAGCTTTTTGGCCATTAATATCGCTGGCATACTCGGAATGTAAAGACCATCCCCATGTTTTGCAACAATATTAAATTCTAACTCCTTCTGCTTCCCTTGATCGTCTGCGCCATAGAAATGCATGTAGAAGCCGCTATCATCCTTTCCTAAGTAATCAAAGATGCGTGATATTTTGAGAAGGTGAGATGCAGAGCCTTGCAGTGATGGAATTAGCCGCAGACGAACCAGCCACGATAATAACCATAAACCAATATGAAGGGCTTTAAGCTCTAGTCCAGCTTCAAAACGAATGGTTTTCAGTTCAGGGTATCGCAGCGGAAATATCTCAAGATCCGGAATATCACAGTTTCCAAGTAATCGGTTGTTTAAGCCCCAGAATTTGCGGAATTTAAGATTATGCCAACCGTAAACATCCTGCATTTTGCCATCTATAAGTGTCTTAAATGGTTTTCCCGCATAACTCAGAACTGCAGAAGTAGTTGCTAGTCCTCTGTTTGTCAGTTGTGCCGTAGCTATACCGTATTCAATCTTCTCAATGCTTTTGAATTGAATTTTGTAGTGGTCAATCAAGGCACTCGTAAGACATGGAACGGAACTCGCGCCAGAGCATATCAACACACCCTTTTCTTTGGCCTCTTTATCCAGACTTTCTACACCGGAAACAAATTGTCTTCCATCAGCCAGATCAACATAGTGACAACCTTGCTTAATGCAGGCTTTTGCAACATGGTAATCCTGTGATTGGTAAGGTCCGGATGTGTGAATGACTATATCTGGCTTTATGCCTGCAAGCGACTGTTCGAGATTTCTGTCTATATCAAGGCTGGCTGCTTCAGGCTTGATTTTACTAGTAAGTATTTCCGCATAATCATTAGCTTTGCTTATATTTCTACCAGCTATAATGAGTTGAATACTCTCTTCGCGAGCCAAATTCTTTGCTATGTGGCTACCGAAGTTCCCGTAACCACCAATGATAAGCACTCGCCTTGTCATACAGGTTTAGCGACCATCAGGTAAAATATAAATACCAACCCTATAAAGGCGGGCCAACCGAGTAGAAACCAGATTTTAAAAAGCTTATGATAAAGCAACGGCAATGCTGTATTGCTTTCAATACATTCAGCAACCATCTTTTTAAGCTGTATCTGTATCCACACAACCGGTAGCCAACAAATCCCGGTAAGAATATAAATTCCGTAAGTCAGCAATAGCCAATTAGTGTTCCATCCGTAGCCCCCTTCGTATATGAGCCATATTCCTGTCAAAGGCTGAAAAAATACCGCTGGGAGAGTAAAAATATAGTCCGCTACCGCTGTGTTTCTGGCTGCATAATATTTTTCATGCAAGTTGTCGACGAAGTAGGAACGAAACATAAAAAATGCAATTCCAATCCCCGTGCCAAACAAGATAGTTGAGCTTATGATGTGCAGCGTTTTAGCAATGAGATAGACATTCATTAAAAATCTTTACTCTAGATCCTATTCAGGATGACTTTAAAAATAGCGGAAGTTACCCAATGCTGCCTTTAGTACCGAAACCGGCTTCATAGCGGACTTTAACGCCCGTGGTAATGGGCCGGTTCGCGAGCATGGTGGGCGTGTAAAATGGCTGCCAGGCCATTCGCCCACCACGCGCAGTGAGCCGGTCCCCACTTGACTTAATTGTTACGCAGCAACATCGATGAACTCGACGCTAGAGGACGGAGCAGGAACTTCCTCTCCACTTGCTCTAAGCCCTTCAATGTGAAATTCGATAGCTTCTCGAATGAGTGAAATAACTTCTTCTCTCGTCTCGCCAGCTGCGATACAACCTGGTAAGTCTGGTACATGAGCGCCGTAGCTTTTCGGGCCTTGCTCAATTACGACAGCATATTTCATTACGAAACCTCAATTCTTCAAGCCAGATTGCTTAAGGATGGCGTTCAGCGTGCCCGGAGGAACTTCTACACTGGGCTTGCCTGCCACCGTCACGGTGCCTGGCTTGGTTGGGTGTTTAAATTGTCGATGACTCCCCTTGGTACGGTCAAGAGACCAGCCGTCATCTTCTAAAAGTTTGATTAAGTCCTTTACCTTCACGATGTTCCTATCTTTGAAGCATCTCCAATGTTTCTATTGCTGCGTAACGCCCTTAACAATAGGTGCGGCGTAGACCGCATCCTATTTTGGTTTGATTGTTATTGGGCATGTTCACAGTTTGTGGAATGCCTTTAAGAACTCATTTTTAGAGTTTATAAATTTTTGATGCCCCTCAAAATTTAACTTCCGCCGGTTGTTTGTAAAAGCCGGCATTACGTATCCCCAATTAGAGTTTCTGGCAAAAACCACGACTACATCGAGGTATGACTCCTTCCACTTATTTTCAATATAATGATTATCGCCGGTTGCTTCTACGGTCTTTACTTGAATCCGATAATAATGTGGACCATCGGAAACAAGTAAATCAGTGCTATGACCATTATCAAGTAATGGGGTGAAAACCTGCCAGCCATCTTGCATAAGCCAGCCGGCAACCTGGCTTTCAAATGACACATTTTTCATTGCCTTGCGAGTGCCATCCTTGGTTGCAGTCATCCTTCTAGGCATAGATCCTCCACTGATCTAGATAATGCTCAATAACGCCCTTGCTAAGGGGCGTGGCGCGCAGTGCCACGTCCCGTTTTGAGCTCATTGTTATGTGCCTGCTTAAATAGAATCTGTGTTTTTGATTGCACATACTGGACAGATCTAAACTGGTTCAACTTCCACCTACTTGAATGTCTCAAAGTTACATTCTTGGAGGCGCTGTGATTAGGGCACCTACCTAATTGATGGAACGATATTTCACCTAAACTGGACGCAAGAGCCGCAAACATTTCTTCAGTTGTTTTAGATGATGCAAGACGTTTTCTACCGTGCTCGACAATATGATCTAGTTCATCAAACCAATCATCGTCTGAAACCAATACGTTCGACTTTGCTGCCAATTGAATTGCAGACAAAATTTTGTTGCAGTATTTTCTCCACTTACTTACAGAAGTAGAATGCTTTACATCCAACCAAGCGTCACGTCCGAACAGGCGTTCTACAAGCGCCTTTAGTCCGTATCCATATTCCAGGTTATATTTCAATGTTCAAATCCTGTATAGGCACATAACGCCCTTAATAATAGGAGCCGCTTGCGGCTTCCTTTTTGATTTTATTGTTATGCGGCAGCGCTTAGCTGCTTACATTCAATAAGCACCCTGGATGTTTAATACCTTTCTTAAGCTCAGGTAGCAACATACCTAAATAGTGTTGAGTTACTGGGTCATTGACAATTTTAAGCACTAATTCTAGCTCGCTAACTAATGATTGTAGTTTAAAGAAATCTAGCCTAAATGAGGCAGTTGGATCTATGAGTTTTACAACTTGCGCATCAAAGGCTCGGCCGAGGTGATACAGGCGGTGGACTATCGATATTGGTATCTCAACAGCATCTGAAATCGGCTCTACATCGCCGTTACCGCTTTCAACAATAAATCTAACCCGATCTTGATTGGTATAAGTTTCTAAATCTAACACCTTGCTCAGAGGCTTTGTCATTGCCATACGAGGAACTCCCTTTCATTTCGTCTTGCAGTGATTATGAAAATGCCGCATAACGCCGAGGTTAATGGGTGCGGCGCGCAGCGCCGTATCCCTTATTGAAAGAATGGTTACTGTGGCCCATCCCGGTTCTCTTGGCGCGATCCTTGCCACGTCGAAAAGGACACTTCGCTTCCTCGTTTACTGCTGCCAATTACTGACTGCCCCAAAATAGTAACTCTCAATTCCTTAACCAACTAGACTTGCTAACGATCTGTGATGATCAGCGCCTCTTGTCTGCGATGAACTCTCCGCTCGCAGTGCAGTCCTTCGTCGAGGCCATTGTTCCAACGGTTCTGCGCCAGGACTTTAGAATCTCCGGCTAACTACTTGCACTGGTGACTGAGTCTCTGATCTGCAGTTCCCAAGACGCAGTAACGCCCGCAATAATAGGCGCAGCGTCAGCTGCGTCCTTTAGCCGCGAAGCGGCGATTGATTTGCTTGTTAGGTGCCTTATCAAGCATAAAAACTTCCAATAATAAAAATTCCCGTTAACAGCCAGATGATTACTCCCACTATGCCGTAGAGAATAGAATATTGACTTTTGTACTTGAGCATTAAGTACCAGAAGCACCAACATAATACTGTTCCTATTACAGTTGGTGCGATCCAGAGTTCCGAAACTCCAATTCTCATAATAAGTACGAGCCCCAAACTTGGGCCCGCAAGTACTACTAAATCACTTATTTGAGCATTTTCTCCCAGGATAAAAAAATAGATGGCAAGTACTATTCCTAATAGAAGCAATATCCCGAAATAAGAAAGGTGTACAGCTTTGCCATGCATCGTAGTGAACCTAACATTTATATATTGAGGGGGTCCCCCTTTCGTATGGATACGGAGGGGTCCTCATATCTAATCTTAGAAAGGCAGTATCCCACTGAAATTCTGAGAAATCCACAGGGTCTACCCGGGAAAGCGTGCGAAGAGCTTAGAAACCCTAACTTCCGTTTTGGGTTTATAAGCTGCCAGAATCCGGGCCACCCTTGAACGTCGGCTTTCATGATAGCGGACGCAGCGTAGGGCTGTAACCGTCCGGTAAACCCATCTTGCTAGTTCTGCCTGATCTATCGATAGTGTCCACCTATTTTTAAGTGGACACCATCATGAACGAGTTAAGCGTATTCACTCCACCTGTTAAGCGTCGAAGGTTTGCCCCGGATTTCAAACACAGGATCTTAGCAGCTTGCAAAGAACCCGGTGCGTCGGTTGCAAGGATCGCCAGGGAACACGACCTGAATGCCAACCTGGTCCATAAGTGGATTCGTCAGACCAAGGCGAATTCGTTGCCGGTAACTACGCCAGCTTTTGTAGCACTACCGGTCAACTCGACGCAAGCGCCACGGCCCAGTTTAGGTGGCGGAGTGGACGAGTGTGTCCGCCTGGAGATTCCCTTCCGTCTACAATCGATCAAGGTGAGCTGGCCAGTCTCTCAGTCGGATCGTTGTCTGGCGCTGCTGCGTGACCTGCTGCAGTGATCCGTATTGAGGAGATCTGGCTGGCCACCGAGCCGCTGGATATGCGCGCCGGACCGGACAAGGCGCTGGCCCGGGTGGTTCAGGTGTTCGGCAGTGCCAGGCCCCATTGTGCCTATGCTTTTACCAACAAGCGCGCCAACCGGATAAAGATTCTGGTGCATGATGGATTGGGACTGTGGCTGTGTGCCAGACGCCTGAACCGGGGCAAGTTCCACTGGGCCGAACCCTGGCGCGGCAAGCACCTGGTTGTGGATGAAGAGCAACTTCAGGCGCTGGTTCAGGGGCTGCCGTGGCAGCGCCTCGGTGAGGCGGGCGTCATTCGTGCTTTGTAGTGAATGCCGGGCCTCTTTGAGTCGCACTGACCGACCATCGGTGGCATACTTGGTCCATGTCACATCCCGACGTGAGCCAGCTTAATGCCGAGCAACTACGAGCCCTGACTGCCTCGTTGTTCTCGCGCCTCGCCGAGCAGGAGAAGACACTTCAGCAGCGGACTGAACGCAACGACAGCCTTACGCACCGCGTCAGTTACCTCGAAACACTCAACAAGAAACTGACCCACGAGATGGCGTTACTCAAACGTCACCGCTTCGGTAAACACAGTGAACAACTGAACGTTCTGCAACGCACTCTCCTGGAAGACATCGTCGACGCCGACGTGGGCGGCATCGAAGCGGAGCTGGAGGCGGCGCAGGCTGACTCCCTCTCACAGTCCAGGCCGAAACAACAACCCAAGCGTGTACCCCTGCCACCGGAGCTGCCACGCCGGCTGATCGAGCACGAGCCGGACAACACCCACTGCCAGTGTGGCTGTCAGCTCCAACGGATTGGCGAGGACATCAGCGAAAAGCTGGACTATACCCCCGGTGAGTTCACCGTTGAGCGGCATGTTCGTGGTAAGTGGGTGTGTAAAGACTGCGAAACGCTGGTGCAGGCACCGGTACCGGCGCACGTAATCGATAAAGGTCTGCCGACCACTGGCCTGCTGGCACAGGTGCTGGTGGCCAAGTACGCCGACCACCTGCCGCTGTACCGTCAGGAATGGATCTTCGAACGTGCCGGGCTGGGTATTCCCCGCTCCACGCTGGCCGAATGGGTGGGTCGCTGCGGTGTGGCTTTGCAGCCTCTGGCGGATGCCTTGCGCGAGACCATCCTGAGCCACCCGGTGGTTCATGCCGACGAGACGCCGGTGCCAATGCTGTCGCCGGGCAAGAAGAAAACCCACCGCGCCTACATCTGGGCTTACTGCACAACGCCCTATGCCCAGACCCGGGCAGTGGTCTATGACTTTGCGCCCAGCCGTGCCGGGGAACATGCCCGCACCTTCTTGGGCGACTGGCAGGGCAGGCTGGTGTGTGACGATTACAGTGGTTACAAGGCTGGCTTCGGCCGGGGTGTCACCGAAATCGGCTGTCTGGCTCATGCCCGGCGCAAGTTCTTTGAGCTGCACGCAACCAACAAGAGCACCCTGGCGGCCAGTGCGCTGGAAACCATCGGTCAGTTGTACGAGATCGAGCGTCAAGCCAGAGAGTTGGATGACGGGCAACGTTGCCTACTGCGACAACAACGGGCCGGCCCACTGCTGGAGAACTTCCATGCCTGGCTGCTGGCGCAGCGGCAAAAGGTACCGGACGGATCGGCTACGGCCAGAGCCATTGATTACAGTCTGAAACGCTGGCGTGCCTTGACCCGGTATCTCGATGATGGCGCGGTGCCTATCGACAACAACTGGGTCGAGAATCAGATCCGCCCGTGGGCCTTGGGGCGTTCCAACTGGCTGTTCGCCGGATCGCTGCGCAGTGGTCAGCGCGCGGCTGCTGTGATGAGCCTGATACAGTCAGCCCGAATGAACAGGCTTGATCCTTACACATACCTAAAAGATGTCATGGCCAGGCTACCGACTCAGAAGGCCAGTCGCATTAATGAACTGTTGCCACATAACTGGCAACCGGAATAGCAAGGTGTGATGCCCGGACGGTTACGTAGGGCTTCCCCTAATACCGAAATCGGCATCAAAGCGGACCTCTAGCAAATAAATTCACGGTAAAGAGTCATTCCAGATCTTTCCCAGACTCAAACCTATTAATCGGTTGTGATTACTCTCTCCTTGGTCACAACTAATAATCAAACTTGAATAGCTTAAATACATTTGAGGAACATAGAATCTGTAGGCGCCACTAACACTCTCGATTGATGCACCTAATACGGGAAATCCCTCATTGTCAAAAATGTCCATCCACACATTTGTAACCTGACAACCTTTAATACTACCTAGGCCTACTGTGAAACTAACTGGAGGGGGCGGATTTTCATAGCTGACTTCCATTTCCCGCGCCTCAGCAAAAATCCCTATAGCGTAAGCTTCGGCTTTGTTGAGAAAATTGTTGCTCCCAATACTGACTAGCCCCGCTGCAGCTATTACTAAGTAAAAACTCATAATGGCACCTCAACACTATAGAATGACGTGTCTCCATTTCAATCCGACCGCAATTGGCTTCGAAGCGGACATTAACGCCTAGATAAGCAGCGTGGACGTTCTGGCGCATCCGTTGCGTATGCAACGAGTGTGACAGGTTGCTACGTCTGCTTCAACTTCATGTTATGTGTGCAACCGCCTCTATCGATCTTCTCGTAACTTCCGGCAGCAGAGCTCAACGATCTCCTCAGCCTGAGGCTCGATTTCTTCTGAATCGTCGAATGATACTCCACCTACTCGCCTCGATTCATCAAACATTCCAGATGGCGCGGACTTAAACCAAATCGGGATCACTCCACCGTTATGGAATCTCTCTTTAAAACTATCGGATTCGAATTTGGTCCAAATCCGCGTCGGATAAGAAGGACCTAAAAGGACGATCACATAGGTTGCTTCGCTCTGATAAATCGGTCTAAGGTAATCTTCAACATTCTCCGCCAATATCCGATGCTGTTCATTCTTATCGTAAAATATTTGGGTCTCGCGCTCTTGAAACTTATTGAACAGCGCTTCGGCGATTTGCCGGTCCTCACCAGAAAACGAGAGAGCAAAGTCGTACTGGTTCTGAAATCCAATCGACTTGAAGCCAAGCTCGATTGCGAAAGCACCCCACGGAATGCAACGTAGATAATACATAAACTGTGGATCTTCAACGGCCAGCAATCTTGTGATCTCGTCATAATGTAGGACACTTTGAATTGATTCATTAGATTCTATCAATTGCGTCAAGTGTCCTTTGTCTGCAACTTGAATAATACTGCCTTTGAGTTCGGGGTAAGTTCTAACGACCCCATCGATCGACAGGCTCCAGTCATCGGCTTCGGACAACCATTTAAGTAAGTGTAAGTAAGGCGCGCGTCCCTCCGTGCGAATTCTTCGGCCGATGCAAAACGCAGCTGCACGATCCTTGAATGTATTTGATAGGCGCTCGAACACTTTGCCCTTTGAGTTTTCGAAACTCACTTCGATATCGATCCGTTCTTCTACTGCCTCGAGCACGGAGGCATCTAGACAGATTTGGTGACAGAGCATTTGTGCGATGTAAAAACTACCATTTGCGCCACTCGCTATGTCTTCTTGCACATTTAACCTAATGTTCAGCGCTTGCTCGCCGAGCGATACTAGCTCGAGAATTTTATCGTCCGGATTCGCTTCAAAACGAATAGTCTCTAATCGATTGTTTAGATCCGGTGCGAATTGAATTAGCGACCGACCTGCTAAGTTTATTCCCAGAATGACAACTTTCGAGTTTTTGTCCTCACGATCTGCTAAGAGTTTTAAGTAGTCGGCTATGTCCTTCTTCGATTCATCTTCTAATTTGTGAAAGTCATCTATGATTACGGTCCCGATATCATCCATTTGAGGCAACTCGACAATCATTTCGACGTCATCAGGTCGACGAGCCGACAAAATCAGCGCTTTCTCAGAAAGTCCTAAAGCATCCAGGGCGCGCAACACAGATGTGGTTTTCCCGATTCCAGAGGGTCCTTCAATCACAATCCCCCGTCCAGGTGTACGAAGCGCGACAAGCAGTTGATTGAATTCAATAGGTTCTACAAAGGTAAGGGTTGGAACGCCACCAGTTTTAAACACTTCTTCAAGTAACGTAGGCATTACTCTTTATCTCCTCGTGCTCTGGGAATCGAGTGATCGTCCATCAGATGTTGCACGCTCTTGCAGTGGCACATAACGCCTTATGATAACCGGCAGCAGCGAAGCTGCTGTCCGACGCCCGAAGGGCGTGTAGTTGATCGTATTGTTAGAGGGCATTATGCCACTGCCTTACCCGGTGCAGCGTCGCTGCAGACGATTCATCGATGCCTATAAATCCTTGCTCTATCACTCTAGTTGCGGAACATTGGCCCATGTGCATATTCCGGCCCATCATGAACACCCATTCCGGCCCATCGTGAACACCTATTCCGGATCATCGTGAACACTGATTCCGATCGATCGTGAACACTTTTCGGCTTTTTCCGGAATCGGTGTTCACCATCCCGGAATCGGTGTTCACGATAAACCGGAATCTCTCTTAACGCATTGTTTATTCGACCTTTTGCTATCCTGCTGCCCTTTTGGGAGCAGGGTAGTGGCAACAAAGAGAATCACAATGCGAAAAATCAGAGAAATGCTGCGATTGCGGCTGGAGGCCGGGCTGTCGATCCGACAGATCAGTGCCAGCACCAAGATCAGTATCGGTGCCATTCAGAAACTGCTGTCCCGAGCCGAAGCCCTGCAACTCCCCTGGCCGTTACCGGAGGAACTGGATGACACCCGCCTGGCGTCCTTGTTCTATCCCGGTGCCGACACCACCGCTTCCTCACGCTACCAGATGCCCGACTGGCCCACCGTCCACCAGGAACTGAAGCGCAAAGGCATGACCAAGCAGTTACTGTGGGAAGAGTACACCGCGCAATACCCCAATCGCTGTTACAGCTACTCCCAGTACTGCGACCGCTACCGCCAGTGGCAGAAACGCCAGCAACGCTCCATGCGCCAGCTCCACAAAGCCGGCGAGAAATGCTTCGTGGACTACAGCGGTCAGACGCTGCCCATCATCAACCCACAGACCGGCGAGGTCCGCTTCGCTGAAGTGTTCGTGGCAGTCCTGGGGGCTTCCAACTACACCTATGCCGAAGCCACCTGCAGCCAGGGGCTTAAAGACTGGCTGGGTAGCCATGTGCGGGCCTTCGAGTTCTTCGGCGGAGTACCCGAGCTGGTCATTCCGGACAACCTGCGCAGTGGCGTCAGCCGGGCCTGCCGCTACGATCCGGATCTGAATCCCAGCTACCAGCAGTTGGCTGCTCACTACCAGACAGCCATCCTGCCGGCCCGACCCTACAAGCCAAAGGACAAGGCCAAGGCGGAAGTGGGTGTGCAGGTGGTCGAGCGCTGGATACTGGCACGGCTTCGCCACCACAGCTTCTTCTCCCTTGCGGAGGCCAACCGCTGTATCCGTGCCTTGCTGGAGGAACTCAACGCACGGCCCTTCCGGCGGCTGCCAGGCAATCGGCGCCAGGCGTTCGAGACCCTGGACAAACCGGCTCTGCGATCGCTACCGCACCATCCCTACGAGATTGTTGAGATCCGCCAGTGTCGGGTCAACATCGACTACCACATCGAGTTCGACCGCCACCACTACTCGGTGCCGCATCAGTATGTCGGCGAGCGGGTCGAGGTCCATGCCAGTGACCACCTGGTGCAGGTCAGCTTTCGTCAGCGCCAGATCGCCACCCACCCCCGGCGCTATTACGCTGGCATCACCACCGAAGCCACTCACATGCCCACCCGGCACCGCAAGCAACAGCAGTGGACCCCGGGCCGGCTGAAGAACTGGGCCAAAGACATCGGCCAGGACACGCTCAGCTGGGTCACCGGTCGCCTCAACGAACGGCAGCACCCGGAGCAAGCCTACCGGGTCTGTCTGGGGCTGCTCAACCTCAGTCGTGAGTACCCGGCCCAGCGCCTCAATGCCAGCTGCCGGATCGCCAACCGGGAGGGTCTGACCCGCCTGAAGCAGATCAAGGCCATCCTGCAGGCGAATCGGGACAAGCTGCCAGAACAGTTACCACTGGGCACCGAGCTGCCCCAGTATCACGAAAACATTCGCGGCCCCAACAGCTTTCACTAGGAGAACCCCATGAGCACAATACAAACAACCACCCGGCTACGGGATCTGAAACTCGGTGGCATGGCCGCCGCACTGGAGCAGCAGCAGAGCCAACCTGGCACCTACCAGGACCTGCCGTTCGTTGAGCGGCTGGCCTTGCTACTGGATCGTGAATACCAGACCCGGGAGCATCGCAAACAGGATCGTCTGGTCCGGCAGGCCCGTCTAAAACTGAACGCTACGGTTCAGGACATAGACTATCAACACCCGCGCAATCTGAAGAAAGCCCAGGTGGCCCAGCTGGCACAGACGGCCTGGCTGGAGAAAGGGCAGAACCTGTTGCTTACTGGACCTTGCGGCAGCGGCAAGACCTACCTGGCCTGCGCCCTGGGGCACCAGGCCTGCCTGAACGGCTTTGTCACCCGCTACTACCGGGTGTCGCGGCTGCTGCTGGAGCTGACTCAGGCAAAAGCCGATGGCACCTACCAGAAGACCCTGAACCAGTTGGCCAGGATCAAGCTGTTGATTCTGGATGACTGGGGGCTGGAGCCGTTAACCAGCGCCCAGCGCAATGACCTGATGGAGATAATGGATGACCGTCACGGCTTGCAATCGACGCTGATCATCAGCCAACTGCCTACTGACCAATGGTACAGCGCCATCGGTGACAACACCCTGGCCGACGCCATTCTGGACCGGCTTATGCACAACGCGCACCGCTGGGCATTGAAAGGAGAATCGATGCGAAAGCGACTAAAGCAAATTGACTGATAGTGAACACCTGGAGTACAAACCCAGACTGGTGATGCGTTGAGAAAACCGGCGTTCACGATCAACCGGAATCAGTGTTCACGATGGCCGGAATACGCACCATGGGTACGTCTTCACCTTGATTAGAAAAAACAAGCAATCTATCGCCTACAAACACTTCAATCCAGCCACCCATAAGGACTTGCTCTAGGTCACCATTCCATTCATTAATTACTCGCTGCGAGTAAACTGAACTGGTACTTTCTGGAGATCCTTTAAAAATCTCATCAACCTGTAGAGAGAATACGACCCGAGGGAGTCTGTTCTCGGGATAAACTAGCACTGCCTTTTCTACCAAGGCGACGTAGACATTTTCATAGTGTTCCCAATGGCCTCTATCGAGCTCCTCGGCTGTTCGTACCCCTCTTCCACAGAACTCAGCATCGAACGCATAGCCGACTAAAGGCTGCAGAGCAAGCAAGGTAACTAGAGCTGAAGCTAGTGAACGCATGGTAGATACTCGCTGGTGCCCTCTAACGATCATTGATAACGAGTGCCCTGCATAGCAGGGCATCTCGCTTCATTGGATTGTTGATGTGCCCCAGTACAACGAAAAGAGCTTTTTGCGTTTTCGTTGATATGTGTTTTCCGCCTTTTAAAGTCCACTGGACTTGCAGCGCTAAGCGGCGGAAAGACGGGAAAGGAGCTGGCCGGGGCGCTACAATGACGATTAGCCTCTATCGTGAAGCGAATTTCGTCCGTCGAAACTGCGTTCCGCGGCGCAAAATCCGCTTCACGATAGCAGGTAAAAGCATTGTTGGGAACCAAGTTCATTTTTCGACTTTTCGCCACTTTCCGACAAAATCAATTGCTAAAGCCCCCTCGCTGAACTAATAGAATCCATCGTTGGCAGCTTCAACATTTATATATTGAGGGGGTCCCCCTTTCGTATGGATACGGAGGGGTCCTCATATCTAATCTTAGAAAGGCAGTATCCCACTGAAATTCTGAGAAAACCACAGGGTCTGCCCGGGAAAGTGTGCGAAGAGCTTGGAATCCCTAACTTCCCCTTGGGGTTTATCAGCCGACCTAACCCTATTACCCTGGGGAAGACCGCTGCCGGCTTCATTGCAGTCGCTGCAATGACAAATGTAGTTGCAGTAGTTCAGACGCGCAAGTATGTTGGCGTGGACTTTGCGTCTTTTTCAAAAGTCATTGCGACATATTTTTGTCAGTCGAGAACGGCACGCTATTCGATTCCGCTGAAAAGTACTTGGTATAAGAAAAAAATTGCCCAAATACTATGAACTACCCAACCTGATATTCTCACGGTATCTGGAATTTCCATTTCAAACGATTGTACCGTTGGGTCTAACATGACGTCGGCATACCAAATCGATGCTAGTGAAATAAAACCAATTGTCAGACCCCGTCTATTCATATCTTCGGAACCGAAAATCACATACAGTGCTAGCACAAGAGCTAGAATAAGTCCTGCTGCAATCTTTCCTCTGTCCCAGAACGGCTCACTTACAAATCCCGGAGTTGGCCGCGACCAGCCGAAATAATAGATTCCAAAAAGGACGCCGTAGACGGCACAAGGGATCGTTAGATAGGCGAGCCTTTCGATCATGGGCTACAAGCATCTCCCACCGTCCGTGGGGAATCGCAAATTTTCATAGTAAGAATCCTCGGCCTTGTAACACATTTATACAGAGCCATTCAAAAAAGTTCCGGTAACGAACATATCGGAACTAGAAGGATAATATCGCGAATGCGGGCATAGTCACTGCACAAAAAACCAACTCCGCTTCGGGTTTATTTCCGGAACTACGTTTGTTGTCATTCAACATCCGCTACCGGTTTCATAGCGGACTTTTAACGCCTTTGTTAAGGGGTGCAGCTTTAGCTGCATCCCGCTTTGAATTCATTGTTATGCGACATTTGCACTGATCTCCAAGATCATTGGCTGTACCATAAGAACCGATCCCGGCCTCAGCGGTTCAGTGCCGCCAACGGATAAGAAGCCGGATGATCTATAAAGCCAAACCGCTTCTTTGTTGGTTGTAGTTACAGCAAGTGCAAGTGACCTTAGATGAGAATCTCGCGCCCATAAAATTATTGCCTCGAGTAACTTACGGCCTACCCCTCTGTTTCTTGCATCAGGTTTTACCCACATCTGATAAACGTGAGCTACTTTAGAGCTCTTGTCATGGACTACTCCCCAGGCCAATCCGCAGGGGACATTATTCAACTCAGCTACAAGTGGCAGAGCAGATGCTGCTCGATCTGATGGATCTAAGCGAGACATCCATTCCTCATCAGGATAGGCGGTCTCGCGTTCTAAAGTTGACCCGAAGGAATCGGGCGAATCTTCTAATGAGCCAAGCCGTAGAGACTTATACATTCCCCAGTCATCCATAGACAGGACTCGAATATTCAGGTTACTGATAGGCACGATCTTGTTGCATAACGAGGCTGTAGAAATACCACCTTTCAAGATGGAGCTTCTTAGCCATTTGAATTTAATTGGCTGCTTGTTCTTAACCTCAATTCCTTGCTGCCTTACGCAACAGACCCGAACTACTTGATCTCTAGGGTCGATCAGCTCGTCCCCTCACGGTCTAGCTGCCAGCTTACCGTAATTCATCAACTTCTCAATGTTGTGCACCATGCAATATAACCGCCATTGCCCCTGTGCCTTCCGTTTCCCTCTCAAGCTTATCCGATTCAATCCCTTGTTTGTCCCGATGTTTCCAAACACCGGCTCCACAACCGACATCCGGTGACCGTATATTGCCCGGCCCTCCTCGCTGTCCACTCTGGATTTCATCCAGTCGGTATAAGGGGTTTTTGACTTCCACTCTTCGGTGCGTTCCAGGACAAACGACACCTGTCGGCCACTGCCCTTGCGGTGATCGGCAGACGCCGGGTTATACATACACGCCCGCTTCTTCGGACAGTGTCGGCATTGCAGTAAGCGCCCCGCGAAATAGGCCACTTTGTCTCCCTGGGCATTGATGCGCGTCCCGCTATAGCTGAGCGTCTCCCCATGAGGACAGACACAGACCAGGGCCTTGGCATCAAAGCTGAACTCAGCGGCCGGAATTACCCCATTCCTCCTACTGCCGACCCAGGGCTTGCCTGTAACCGCCGGCTTCTTGCCGTGCTTGCGTTTGTGATCTGCAAAGCGGGAGTCGCGCGACCGGAACTGGTTATCCGGGATGTAGGCATTGAGCCCGCTCTCCTTGAGATACTGCATATTGGCTTCATTGGCGAAGCCGGTATCGGCTGTAATCACGGTACCGATCTGGCTGAGATCCCTGCTGATCTTCAGCTTCTTCAGGCGCCCGCGAATTGCCTCTATCACCGGCTGCAAGGTATGGTGTTCCTGGCCTTCCCCAAAGGCCTGAGCGTCCACTATGACCTGATGTTTAGAGTCCACAGCGGCTACGCCGTTGTAGCCCTGTATGGTGCCCTTGCTGGTAGTCATCTTGGCACTTTCATTGTCGGTGATATTACTCTTCACTTCCTTGCGGTGGCGACCTTGTCCCATCCTTGGGGCCGCTTGCTTTAGGAACCGATCGATGCGTTCACAGGCCTTGTCCAGTGTCGCCAGGGTCTGCTGCGAGCGCTCGACCCGTGCCTGGTCGTCCGGGTCTTCCTTATCCAGGCGCCGGTGCTCGGTTAGCTGATGATGAATGCGGCGCCTGATCTTGTCCCGCTTCTCTTCCAACTCCTTAAGCGTACCGGACCACTCCTTGGCCGCGTTGGACGGCATCTTGCACCCGTCGATGGCAAACAGCTCATTGCCCAGCAGGCCCTGCTGGTGACAGATCAGCAGCACCTGCTCGAACAGCGTCTCGATCTCATCGGCATGGCTGCTGACAAAGTGAGCAATGGTGGTGAAGTGGGGAACCGTATCGCAGGATAGTGCTTTGAACAGGATATTGGTCTGGCAGCACCACTGGATCTCGCGGCTGGAGGTGATGCCCTTGGAGTAGGCAAAGAGGATTATTCTAAGCAGAATCGCTGGGTCATAGGCGGGGCGGCCGCCGTCGTCATTCTGGTAGTTGGGGTTGAAGATGGACAAGTCCAACTTCTTGCCGATCAGGTAGTGAATAGTATGCTCAAAAGTGCCTGGCTGGAGTTGGTCCTCGTAGTTGATGACGACCATTGAGGACTGTTTGTAATCGTAATGCTTGAACCTGGGCAATGGATAAGCCTCTTGATTAGATAAGGCGGTATTATATAACAGAACGATTGGTATAGGGGTTTTTCTACAGCCTCAACGCCCTTAATAATGGGCTCGACGATAGTCGAGTCCCTGATTGATTTATTTGTTAGAAGCCAGATCTATAACTTCTAATTTTTGGCTGCTTTCATTTAGTGCTATTTTAGAAATGATAGGCCTCAGCTCGGAATCCAGCTCGATAATTGATTTTAGTTTTGGCGCTAAATCTTCGCTGCATTTGGCGCCAAGTATGACTCTGGAAACCACTGACGGTGGAAAATCAAATAGATATATCGGGTCATTTTCTGGCTGCAATACTACTGATGCATCCCTGGTTGGAGCTAATACCCTCCATTCAGTTTCATACTCCCAAGATGACCCTTTGGTCAATAGTATGTCCTCGCCATTAATGTCTTCAAGTGTCCTACCTTCTGAGCATCTGTCTCGATAAACTACTTTTCGAAGATGGTAAAGCTCGTCATTTTCAGAGCGTCTCCTCTGGAAAAACTGGTTTGATGTGTCGAATTCTAATACAAATCCAGTATGAGACGCCGCGTAGTGAGACCAGAGCAAGTTGCTATCGATTGACTCAGATAAGCTCAAAATACCTACTTCTTTCGACAGAATATCGCTCATGATACGTTTTGCTTCAGGAGCGAAATCTTTTATAAACGACCTCATTCGAGGTTCCATCTCGCGATAAACCTGAGTTACTAAATCTGGGTTGTTTGCAATTAGCTGAACAAAACCATCTTCAGAGATTAATGCTTTATTTGCGGCCGGAAGCTCTCTATATTGCTCTCGCAGCGCTGGCTCTAGATATTCCATAGATGGAGAAAGTGCTTTTTCTATCGCGCTCTCTGGTAACAACTCTTCAAAAAGTGGTTTCAACTCAAAAGGGTCATTTAGTGCTTCAGGCTGTGTAAAACGTATCTGCTTGTTCTGAAGTACATCAATCCGCTCTGGGCTTAAATATTTATATAAATTCTTAGGGACTATCATGTGCCGCTATGCCAAAAAAATTAGGAGTGCTTCTAACGCCTAGCTCACCGGAAAAATGGGAGCGCAGCGAGTATTTTGTCCGGTGCAGCTACTTGTTAGCACTTGCTGGCACCTCTAGTTTTAAAATTGTATTACCAATGTGAGAGATTCTGACTTGCAGACCTTCTCTAATTGGGCCGCCGCGTGAAGCAGCATTATTGAAGCCTGGGGTTACTACAAAATCTGAATATTCAAACCTAACTCCATTCACAGTAAAACTCTCCATTTTGTGACCACTGTTTGGCATGGGATCAAAGTTTTCGACCGCACCTTCGACAACTTTAAAATTGCCATTCTCATAGTCCTCTCTCAGAGATGACTGTTGCGAGCCAATACTTAGGCCTGCAGTAAACGTCCAAAGAACTGCGAACCCAAACAAGAAAAAGCTAAAAAAGTTAACAAGCCATCTCGGCCTCTTTTCTGCCAACCTGTCACGGAACTTTATTAGCCCTGCGCCAATAATCATAAAGAGCAGACCGGGTAAGACAAAAGTCAATTCTCCTATTCCGCTTTTTGCTATTTCAAAAGCTACTTCGTATTCCATGATTCCTCTGAAGAGTGCTAACGCCGAGGTTAATGGGTGCGGCGCGCAGCGCCGTATCCCTTATTGAAAGAATTGTTACTGTGGCCCATCCCGGTTCTCTTCGCGTGATCCTTGCCACGTAGAAAAGAACACTACACTTCCTTGTTCACCGCAGCCAATTACTGACCGCCCCAAAATAGCAACTCTCAATTCCCTAACCAACTAGACTTGCTAACGATCTGTGATGATCAGCGCCACTTGTCTGCGATGAGCTTTCCGCTCGCAGTGCAGCCCTTCATCGAGGCCATTGTTCAAGTTGTTCTTCGCCTGGTTCTTAGAATCTCCGGCTAGCTAATTGCAGTGACTCCGAAATTCCCGATCAGTTAACCACAAGACACAGTAACGCCCTTAACAATAGGTGCAGCACGCAGTGCTGCATCCTATTTTGGTTTGATTGTTAGGCGTCATGGTTCGATTGGATCTCATTGAGTAACTCTTTCGCGTCAGCCCTAAAGTCGCGAACTTTAAGTATGGCACCAGGTAATGCGTTATTGATTCCTATTAGCTCCTGATCTTCAGCGCTCATAAGAGCTATAGCTTGTTTTGCGGCGTCTTCTCTAGGCAAGGTCGAATCTCGAAGTTGAATGTCACGTACTAGTTCATTTAGTTTCGCGACAATTTCGTACTTTCTCCGCTGGTTATTCTCTAATAAATTTAGCTGATCACCACTTTTCTGATAATACCGGAATATTTTCTGACGAAGAGACTCGTCATCGAGCAATACTAAATGATCCCTATTTTTTAAGTATGTTTGTCGCGATTCTCGGATTTCATTCAACGTCGTAAACCAGACAGTTTGGCTCTTGTCCCATTCTTCTTGCACCCTGGAATAAGTCTCAACTGAAGACCTCAAATCGTCACAAATACCGGTAAGGAGCATCTTCTTGAGCCGATTAAGCCTAGAGCTCTCTTGTCTAGTCTGAAGAAACCATCCAGTTCCGGCTGCTAAAAAGCCACCGATTATAGCTGCTACTATTTGTTCCATATTAGCCTGGGGGCCTCGCTCGAACGCCTAACATTTATATATTGAGGGTCCCCCTTTCGTATGGATACGGAGGGGTCCTCATATCTAATCTTAGAAAGGCAGTATCCCACTGAAATTCTGAGAAATCCACAGGGTCTACCCGGGAAAGCGTGCGAAGAGCTTAGAAACCCTAACTTCCGTTTTGGGTTTAGAAGCTGCCTCTCAATTGCTTAAAATCTACGTCGGCTGCCGGCTTCTAAGCGGTCACTATGATTCCAAGTATATAGTCACAGAAATCGCCAAAATCGCTGCCCCTATTATTCTTGTAAATATCGGTCGAATCCGATCTGACGAATCGCTCTTATTAACCCGGTGGTAATGAATATCTGATATAATCCACAAATGGAAACGAAAATTGATACAAGAAAATTACCACGAGAGGTTATTGAAGAGAAGCGCCGGATGGCACATCGGTTGCGTAAACGCGGACTCACCCGAGCAGAGATAGGAGAGGAGCTGGGTGGCGTGCACGCTGATACTGTGGGTCGTTGGCTGAAACTTGATGCAAAGCATCTCAAGGTAAACCGGGGCGGTCGAAAAGTTGGAGATGCCAGACGGTTGTCGGCAGATCAGGAACAGATGATTCGATCGATGATAGTTGACAAGACGCCTGATCAGCTGAAGCTCGATTACGTGTTGTGGACGCGCAAAGCCGTTGGTGAATTGGTCTTGACCAAGCTTGGCATTGATCTTCCGATTCGCACTGTAGGCGATTATCTGAAGCGCTGGGGCATGACACCGCAGAAGCCGGTGAAAAAAGCTTACGAACAAAACCCGAAAGCGGTACAACGGTGGCTGAAAGAAGATTATCCGGATATCAAGGCCATGGCGAAACACGAAAATGCCGAGATTTACTGGGGTGACGAGACCGGCATGCGAAATGATAGCCAGCATGAAAGAGGTTATGCCCCGAAAGGCAAAACGCCCGTGGTTCGGCTGAATGCGAATCGCTCATCGACCAATATGGTTTCTGCAGTCACGAACCAGGGCAAAGTCAGATTTCGTGTGTTTGATGGTTCAATGAACACAGACATTCTCATCGATTTCTGCAAGCGGTTGATCAAAGCTTCGGGTCGGAAAGTGTATTTGATACTGGATAATCTCCGAGTGCATCATGCAAAGGTATTCAAAGCCTGGTTAGCGAAACATGGAGATGAGATTGCCGTGTTCTATCTGCCATCCTACTCGCCCGAGTTAAATCCGGACGAATATTTAAACTGTGATGTGAAAGCCGGCGTCCATAGCGGCAAGCCGGCAAGAACAAAAGATCAGCTCAAGAAAAAAGTAAGGTCACATATGCGGATGCTGCAGAAGAAACCAGCACGTGTGATGAAATACTTTCGCCATGAGAAGATCCGTTATGCCGCGTAACAGATATAGTTAATCGCCGGGTTAATAGCATACAATCTATTTTGCAATTCATTGAGCGGTTTCGGAAAAACTAGCATCCACGCACCTACGCAGTAACCGTCCGGTAAACCCATCTTGCTAGTTCTGCCTGATCTATCGATAGTGTCCACCTATTTTTAAGTGGACACCATCATGAACGAGTTAAGCGTATTCACTCCACCTGTTAAGCGTCGAAGGTTTGCCCCGGATTTCAAACACAGGATCTTAGCAGCTTGCAAAGAACCCGGTGCGTCGGTTGCAAGGATCGCCAGGGAACACGACCTGAATGCCAACCTGGTCCATAAGTGGATTCGTCAGACCAAGGCGAATTCGTTGCCGGTAACTACGCCAGCTTTTGTAGCACTACCGGTCAACTCGACGCAAGCGCCACGGCCCAGTTTAGGTGGCGGAGTGGACGAGTGTGTCCGCCTGGAGATTCCCTTCCGTCTACAATCGATCAAGGTGAGCTGGCCAGTCTCTCAGTCGGATCGTTGTCTGGCGCTGCTGCGTGACCTGCTGCAGTGATCCGTATTGAGGAGATCTGGCTGGCCACCGAGCCGCTGGATATGCGCGCCGGACCGGACAAGGCGCTGGCCCGGGTGGTTCAGGTGTTCGGCAGTGCCAGGCCCCATTGTGCCTATGCTTTTACCAACAAGCGCGCCAACCGGATAAAGATTCTGGTGCATGATGGATTGGGACTGTGGCTGTGTGCCAGACGCCTGAACCGGGGCAAGTTCCACTGGGCCGAACCCTGGCGCGGCAAGCACCTGGTTGTGGATGAAGAGCAACTTCAGGCGCTGGTTCAGGGGCTGCCGTGGCAGCGCCTCGGTGAGGCGGGCGTCATTCGTGCTTTGTAGTGAATGCCGGGCCTCTTTGAGTCGCACTGACCGACCATCGGTGGCATACTTGGTCCATGTCACATCCCGACGTGAGCCAGCTTAATGCCGAGCAACTACGAGCCCTGACTGCCTCGTTGTTCTCGCGCCTCGCCGAGCAGGAGAAGACACTTCAGCAGCGGACTGAACGCAACGACAGCCTTACGCACCGCGTCAGTTACCTCGAAACACTCAACAAGAAACTGACCCACGAGATGGCGTTACTCAAACGTCACCGCTTCGGTAAACACAGTGAACAACTGAACGTTCTGCAACGCACTCTCCTGGAAGACATCGTCGACGCCGACGTGGGCGGCATCGAAGCGGAGCTGGAGGCGGCGCAGGCTGACTCCCTCTCACAGTCCAGGCCGAAACAACAACCCAAGCGTGTACCCCTGCCACCGGAGCTGCCACGCCGGCTGATCGAGCACGAGCCGGACAACACCCACTGCCAGTGTGGCTGTCAGCTCCAACGGATTGGCGAGGACATCAGCGAAAAGCTGGACTATACCCCCGGTGAGTTCACCGTTGAGCGGCATGTTCGTGGTAAGTGGGTGTGTAAAGACTGCGAAACGCTGGTGCAGGCACCGGTACCGGCGCACGTAATCGATAAAGGTCTGCCGACCACTGGCCTGCTGGCACAGGTGCTGGTGGCCAAGTACGCCGACCACCTGCCGCTGTACCGTCAGGAATGGATCTTCGAACGTGCCGGGCTGGGTATTCCCCGCTCCACGCTGGCCGAATGGGTGGGTCGCTGCGGTGTGGCTTTGCAGCCTCTGGCGGATGCCTTGCGCGAGACCATCCTGAGCCACCCGGTGGTTCATGCCGACGAGACGCCGGTGCCAATGCTGTCGCCGGGCAAGAAGAAAACCCACCGCGCCTACATCTGGGCTTACTGCACAACGCCCTATGCCCAGACCCGGGCAGTGGTCTATGACTTTGCGCCCAGCCGTGCCGGGGAACATGCCCGCACCTTCTTGGGCGACTGGCAGGGCAAGCTGGTGTGTGAATCGCCCCGGGTTTACCGGAGGGTCTAATTCTTGAGAGGATAGACCCCTATGAAGAAAGGAACAAGATATTCACCAGAGTACCGAGAACGCGCTGTTCGGATGCTGTTTGAACAGCAGGATCAACACAGCTCGCAATGGGCAGCGATTAATTCAATAGCCGCAAAGGTTGGTTGTACGCCTGAGACGTTACGTAAGTGGGTCAAGCAGGCAGAGATCGATCAAGGCAAGCGAGACGGCTTAACTAGCGCAGATCGAGATCGGCTTAAGGAACTGGAACGGGAAAACCGAGAGCTTAAGCAAGCCAACGAGATTTTGCGCAAGGCATCAGCTTTTTTCGCCCAGGCGGAGCTCGACCGCCGACCAAAGAAATGATTGCCTTTGTCGATGCTCACAAAGAACAGTACGGAATCGAGCCAATGTGTAAGCAGTTGCCGATAGCTGTCTCAACTTACTATGAGCATAAAGACCGGGAATCTGATCCAGACAAAGAGTCCAACCTATCAATACGGGACCGTCACCTGAAGCCCGAGATCCAGCGCGTGTGGGACGAGAATCAGCAAGTGTATGGCGTCAGAAAGGTCTGGCGACAAATGAAGCGCGAGGGTTTCGTTATTGCCCGTTGCACGGTAGAACGATTGATGAAGCAGCTTGGTATCCAGGGTGTAAGCCGTGGTGGTGCCAAGTGCTGGACCACAATCAGCGATGACAGCCAGGACCGGCCCTCTGATCTGGTAAACCGTCAGTTCGTTGCTGAGCGGCCTAACCAGCTTTGGGTAGCGGACATTACGTTCGTAGCCACTTGGTCAGGGTTTGTCTATGTGGCGTTCGTGGTAGATGTCTATGCACGCGCTATCGTCGGCTGGAAGGTAAGCCGATCACTTAAAACAGAACTGGTACTGGATGCCCTGGAACAAGCAATCTGGGCCAGGAAGGAGACTGACAACCTGATCCACCACAGCGACCGTGGCAGCCAGTACCTATCGATCCGTTACAGTGACCGCCTGGCAGAAGCCGGCATCGAATCCTCGGTCGGCTCTGTGGGTGACTCCTATGACAACGCGCTGGCCGAAACGATCAATGGCCTCTACAAAACAGAGGTCATTCGCAATCCCAAACGGGGACCTTGGAAGACTATCGACGACGTGGAATACGCTACCCTGGAATGGGTCGAGTGGTTTAACAACAGGCGGCTGCTGGAACCGATTGGAAATATTCCGCCAGCGGAATACGAAAAGCAGTACTATGACAAAATTGAAGAGTCTGCCATGGCGGCATGACTCAAACTAAACGCCCTCCGATTTTCCCGGGGCAATTCAGTGTGACGATTACAGTGGTTACAAGGCTGGCTTCGGCCGGGGTGTCACCGAAATCGGCTGTCTGGCTCATGCCCGGCGCAAGTTCTTTGAGCTGCACGCAACCAACAAGAGCACCCTGGCGGCCAGTGCGCTGGAAACCATCGGTCAGTTGTACGAGATCGAGCGTCAAGCCAGAGAGTTGGATGACGGGCAACGTTGCCTACTGCGACAACAACGGGCCGGCCCACTGCTGGAGAACTTCCATGCCTGGCTGCTGGCGCAGCGGCAAAAGGTACCGGACGGATCGGCTACGGCCAGAGCCATTGATTACAGTCTGAAACGCTGGCGTGCCTTGACCCGGTATCTCGATGATGGCGCGGTGCCTATCGACAACAACTGGGTCGAGAATCAGATCCGCCCGTGGGCCTTGGGGCGTTCCAACTGGCTGTTCGCCGGATCGCTGCGCAGTGGTCAGCGCGCGGCTGCTGTGATGAGCCTGATACAGTCAGCCCGAATGAACAGGCTTGATCCTTACACATACCTAAAAGATGTCATGGCCAGGCTACCGACTCAGAAGGCCAGTCGCATTAATGAACTGTTGCCACATAACTGGCAACCGGAATAGCAAGGTGTGATGCCCGGACGGTTACCCTACGCAGCAGAGCAGGATAGTTATTAGTTCTTTAGACACGTAGTTTGTCTATCAAAGTCAAAATATCGAGTAGTTCCTATCCAACAAAATGGCGATGTTGCTGATTTCCAGTTACGGCTTCAGAGCGGAAGTTACTGTACCCAGTTGCCTGACCTATTGGTATATATTTACTTATTGTTGATTAATACAACCGTGTCCTGATTAGCAGCTAAGGCAGGCACGATGTCTACTACAGTAAAATACCTTCCCCATTCCTTTCTAATATAGTCGTGAGAGTGCATGACGTTTAGATAGTGATCATTCTTCCCTATTGAATCATCAAGGTCTGGATTGTGGCCCAAAACTTTAAACCCTAAGCTCTCGACACTTTCAATGGTGCTAGCCTCAGTTTGTAATAAGCCCATGATGGATTTACCCATGATTGTTAGCATTAATATTGCGTTGGGTCTAGATATTCGTTTTAACTCTTGTAGCCACAAGTGCTGACCAATTTCGTTAAGATGGGTTAGAACAGAAACGCTAATTATCAGATCGAAGCTGTTATCACTAAATTCCATTGGTGGAGATAACTCTATAGCGAAAAATGATCCATGCTTCAGGTTCTTCCGACACCAATCTATGTTGTCTTTGTCAATATCTACTCCTACAAGATTAACCTGGGGAAACAAGTGGAAGTAGCGGCTAACGCGAGCAGAGCCGCAGCCCCAGTCAAGAACATCCTGAAAATCGGAGTATTCTCTTTGTAGCTTATCCTTTAGATACGCTTCAAACCGACTGAAAATTGTTGATCCTCCCACTATGTAACTAGTCCTATTGGGCACACCAATTACTCTCTTAATTCGAGATTCATCTGGAAGAGAAAGTTCCAATTCAGGATCCGGGTAATACCATGCCTTTCGGCGCGCTTGTCCTTTTGCAACTTGCAGTGCGAATTCGAGCCTCAGAAAACCTGTTCTGAAATCATCCTTATTGACAGTTGTTTGGCATTTGAAGCGAGCCTTTTTGGCGCGCGGGATATTGAAGTAAATGGACTGCAAATCAGGACTCGCCAATGGATACGAAACTTGTTCAAACAACCGACCGTTTATTAAGAATTCAGCGTCTTTAGCTCGCTTATCAAAATTATTTATAGCCCAACCCGAGACTGAAAGCTTTGAACCGTCCAGCTTAACATCATCAATTAACCACTGAATTTCGTTTGCAACTGCTGTCAAACACTCTGTGGAAACTGAATAGAGTTCAGAATCCTGTTCTGTTCTAAAACCCAGCAATCTGGCTAGATGATTAATTTTATTTAAAACTGAATTTGGAATCATTCCACTACGCGGTTAGAAAGCGAATTCGCGAACGTTTACGAGAATCGATTTTAACAGCTAAGCCTCCATCTGGCGTGGCTTGTTTGGATTTATTTGCAGTCAAAGCCAGGGACGCTGTGAATGTCGGCTCTGGGTTTTTAGGCGACCTAGTTCCAGCCTCCGGGAACGACCGCTGCCGGCTTCACAGCAGACGAAAGATGGAATGTATTGTTTGTCAGTCACTGTTCAAATGGCTCACTAACTAGCTCTACAAACGAATCCCTGAACCCAAAGCCCGACTCCACTCTCCAATCGGGGTATAAATACTGAGACAAAGGAAATGTACAAGTATCTCCTAAACCACCGATATTCGTTTCCCTAGTTCTCGAATCCAATGTGTGAGTCGAGAAAGGTTTTTGCTTCTTCCACTAGTTCACCACGGCGGATTTCTGCCAATCTATAGCGTTCCCGAAACCAAACGACTTTCGTGCCATTGTCAATCAAACCATTTCGAATACGTCGAATTTGCCTGACAGGAATTTCGGGTTCGTCGCCTCCGGTAGATAAAAATACCGGTACTTTGATACTCGCAAGGTTTGCTTGTATATCTGCGAGAATTTCATTAGCCTCAGGTCCAAAAACCATTGAATCCGCTACAACACAATCGACACCACTACCCAGGTATTCCATTTGGTGAAGTAGAATCAGCCCATATTCACTTTGCCCCCAGAGACAAACTTTCCCATCAGATGTCAGACCTTCTTGTTTTGCCCAATTCAAAACAGCATTTACATCCGCTGCAATCATAGAATCTGTAACTTCATTAGGTCGATTTTCGTAAACTAAACCGTCAGTCCCCCTTATGTCTACGTGTATAGTGGAGTATCCGGTTTGTGCCAGGTATTGAGAAAGCCGGTCATACTTCAGCGTGTCTCGTTCACCATTTATGACTATAACCGTAGGTTGGCCTGGTCTGGATTCTACTGATTCTGTATAAATGCCATGAATTCTTACACTACCATTAGACTCTACTAGGAAAGGCTCTGCTTCAGCCAAGTTTTCCATAACAAGTTCCGAGTTAACACTTCCCACTTGTTTTAGATTCAACTCTTCAACTTCAAGTAAGTAGTAAGTGCCCGGCTCGCGAGGCCCTTCGATAAATAGTACCGCCTTTTTGCCATCGTTCGAGACGCTATCGATGCGAACCAAGTTGGTAGCAAAAAGTTCATCTAGCCATCGGTTTACTTGAACGTCCGGATTGTCCGAGAAGTAGACAGCTTCGTGAAGATCCCCCCAAAAGCGCACTCCAATGACCTCGTTACCCATAAACGAAAATACTAAATCCGAATTTTTCAGATCGAATTCTGGGTGCGAGTAAATTTCAACAAGTCGACCGTCTTGCATGAAATACTCAAACAAGCCTATTGTTCTATGTTTCGAATATTTAAGTAGATAAAAGCTCTTATTGTTTCCAGAGAAACGGACAAATTGAAGTCTATTCCCATCGATACCCTCAAAATCTGAAGTAACGTTTTCCCATGCTGAATTCGATTCCTTTTTGACTAAGACGGATGTCCTTCCGCCTTTTCTGGAGATTGCAATCCTAACGTTTCCGCTGTTATCAACGTGTAACATTCCTCCTTCTAGCGGGCTTTTTTCGATTTCTTTCAAGTTTAAACCAGCTCCACGGCCAGTAGGTCGAGAAAGGACTATCGCTGCTCGCCTATTTACATTCATTAAATAGGCAATTGGGCTGGATCCTTGCTCAATGCGCAGCGAATCTCCCCGACCGCCTGATTTTCTGTAACGTCTAGAATGGCCAATGACCAGAATATTTTCCGGATCCTCGGGAAGAATGTTTTCTAAACGGTAGATATTGTGATCATTCCAAGTATCTGTCAGTTGGTAAGTATTCGATCCGTCCAAGTTCTTAGCCCACCAAACTAAGGATAAACGAGTCGAATCTCTTGCAGTAAGCAAGGGTTGCCTTATAGAATAAATAATTCTTCCTTCGTTTGCCCAAACCACGTTGGAAAATTGACTGGAGTTGGCACCTCCGCGATACCGCCAGTTTTCAACTACTTCTTCCGTCCCCAAATTCATGATGTTCAACTCACTGGAAAATTCTTTTTGATGAACGCGAAAGATATGAGCGCCATCAGGGGAAATCGAAACGTTTGTGATTTCGTCAATTGCGAAGAAATCCGCCGCTTCAAGAGATTGCGATGATGCGGCTAAAGGGAAAAGTAAGAGTAACAATGCCGTCAAGGCAAATGCCGACGCAGCCTTAATGGTCTTACGCATTTTCAGCTCTTGTAAGTAACTACCCATGGATAGATCCTTTGCAGATCACGGGCACCGCTTCTGTGTGGTTTGTTATTTGTCTAAAACGTTACCATATCAACCTTGAAATGTAACTAATTTCGTGGGGTTTTGGGGCGGCCGGGCGAAAACCTCTAACGTCAGCTTCGGGTTTATTTGCTGCCGGTCTCCAGGCCACCCGCGAACGTCGTCTTTCATGATAACGGAAGTAGCCTTATGCTGCCTCTATTACCGAAACCGGCTTCATTGCGGACGGTAACGCTGCAGTAATCGGGAGTTGTACAGCAGCAACCCTGTGGAGTTTAGCAGATTGAATTTTGCTGCTCTGTTAGCTGGTTTGATTAGCATTGGAGCGTTTCCTCCAGCACCCATATATTGATAAAGAATAACTAAGAATTAGAACTAATTGAACGGGTGCCCAAAAAGGTTGCCACCAAGATGCGGCGTATTCATTAAAACCAGATTGGCCCATAAGCACCGAACAAAGGTGGTTGCCTTCAATAGTGGAGCCTATAAAAAACTGAATTAAAAATATCGTCGCCCAAGGTAGTAGTATGAAATTTGGAGTAGAAAGCCAGATCCAACGAGTATGATGCTTGCGAAATAAAAAAATTGCACCAAGTATCAAAACATTAGCGGGAGTAACCACAAATAGGTTGGCTGTCCACGAATCTTCGCTTCCCATTGTGCAGGTTGTTGCCTGGGCTAATGGAATCAAACCTATTGCAATCCAAGAAAGAATCCAACCCATATCCCATCCAGGCACGAAGTGTCAAACAACACAACCCATATAATCGTTGAACTCGATACACTACATATCAGTTAAAATTGCAGCCGCTGTACGGCCGCAAATAAACGCGTTGCGAGAAAATATAGAATTGGACAGTTCGCCAAAAGAATTACGGCAAACAGTACATAATCACCGTAACGAATAGAATCTACTATCGGTACATCTAGGTTCGTTAACCAGAGTGAAAAGTACAAGAAGATCAGATTTGCGAAATAGGTCCCAAGCCCCCCTTTTTTGAAACCAACAAGAAACAGTGATATCAAAAAAGAGTATATTCCTATGTAAATCCACCTACTTGCATCACTAATACTTCCTCCCAACTCGCTATTACGAACCACATTCCCATTCATATTAATTAACAGCCCTCCTTGATACGCATATATAAAGCCGAGGCAGAAAATAAGCAAAACTACGGCTATGGTTACTATTCTGAACATTGGTACGACCGCTAGATATAGAGAGATCCTCTATAATACGTATTGGGCACAGTATCCCACTGAGTTAGCAAATATTCTACCGAGTCTGACTGTTGATGCGTGCCTAGGAGTAGAGAATCCTTAACTTCGGCTTTGGGTTTACATTTGCGGTAAGAAAAATTACCGGAAATTGGAGGTCGATTTCAGGAAAGCGGACTTAGCTTCTACCTTCCCCTAACAGCCAGTGTCTTCAGTGTGTTGCTCACCCACTCGATTCCCAATTGTGCGAAGTCTTCCGGGTAGGCAAAGAAATATTCCCGATTGTGCCGCCGGTACGGCTCCACCTTGCAGTTCTTGCCGCGTCCCTCCTTGCGGAATAGACCACTGATGGCCCGCGCCAGCGCGGCGATGTCACTGTCCTTCACATGGGGCGGCAGCTTTGGCAGGTCATTGCGCCGCTTCCAGAAGGAGGCGCTCACGTTATCGGCATGCAGGAACATAGTAGCCCCGCGCCAGTACAGCGGCTTCTCCAGAAACACCCACATCACCTTGGCGTGAAAGCCTTCCAGTTCCGCAAGTGCCTCGGTAAAGTTTTCGTCCTCGTGAAAGGCAGCCTCATCCACCAACGCAGTTACGCCACCCTCGCCGGCCAGGGCATTTATATCCTGGAACTCGCCCTCTACCTCAGCTTGCTGGCTGTCCTCAAGCTGCTCAAAGGCATCCAGCACCGGCTGCATTTCAGTAGGTTTGAGTTTTTGCCAGTCCACTCCCAGTGATAGGTTGCGTTCGCTGAAGTAGCGCGATAGCAGGTTATTGGGCACACGGCGAAAGAAATGCAAAGGGGAATACTGGCTGGCCATAGGGCAATTGCTCCGGATGATTCTTCACAACCAACACGGTATTATTCCGGACATCTTGGTGCCTTTTCAGACCATGGGGGCATAATGGCTAGAATTCAACCACGACGCCATTGCCAAGGCAATTTGCCACCTCCACGACAACGATTATTGAGATTCAGTGAATGCCCACTCTGAGCTAGTCGAATAAAGACGAGGCTGTTTTCGCTGCCAAGCGTAGCGCCTACCGGCTTCTGAAAGAAGTCTCCGAGAGTTCAATTAGACCTTGAGTTAGAGTGGGAAAATGAAATATCTGGGTACATAACTGGGTAACATTGTTTATTAGAGTATAAAAATATAGAAATATTAAATAGATAAATCATTGTTTCAAGTCCGGCCTTCGCACCAATTTGACGTTTCAGTAATTTTCCTGACGTCCCTTAAGCCCGGCAACTACCGGGCTTTTGTTTCCTCTGATCCAGCCTGGTACTGCAGATACGCTCGATGTCCACGCTCGACCGAATGCGCAAACAGGAAGGCTAGAGCCAGTTGCCATCTCCCATCTCCCACCGTGGTGCTGAACGAATCCATGACAGACCCGGGCATGCCGGTCGTTACCAAGCGGAACCGCAGCTGGTCATGGCATTCCGATTATTTGGCGTTGGAAATACCGTATCGGTCGCGCCAGTTGTCAACGGGGCCGTCGAGAAAACCCTGGTAAGGTGAAACCACCGGGACATCGACGCGCGGCTCCATCCTCCTGGTTACCGGGTGGCAACAGCAACACGAACAGAAGCGTTGCAGAACCAGCCATTCGGGTAAAGACAATTGGCGGGAGGGGGGTACCAGCCGAGGTCGCCGTCAGAGATTCCCTGCTGTGCCAAGCCAAGACGTATCCTGGCCTGCCTGGTCGGTACCGGGACAGGTTGGCAGAACCCTGTGGGAACTGGTTTCAGTTTTTCAACCGGCTGTTAGTGTCCTCCCGATCCAGAACGGTGCGGTTACATAGATTCTTCAACAGGCTGTTAACGAATAATCAGAAGTTCTCCAGCTGGAAACGGGCAGCATTGAGTTGAATCAAAAAAAAGCGGCTCCCTGGGGAGCCGCTGGCAATCTGTGTAACGAGGTATAGCTGGTGGTTATTCCGCGGGCAGCCTGGACAGGTCAATTTCACCGAGTCGAAGAAAAACCGTCTCGCCTGGCGCATCATCGACGCCGTCATTGTCCGTGACCG
Source organism: Pseudomonadales bacterium (assembly GCA_024234395.1). Taxonomy (GTDB): domain Bacteria; phylum Pseudomonadota; class Gammaproteobacteria; order Pseudomonadales; family Pseudohongiellaceae; genus NORP240. The sequence continues at coordinate 140,496 of JACKOH010000002.1, read as the reverse complement.
CATAGTACTGACCATCTGCGCTGACAGCGAAGCCTTCCAGTTTCTCGGCCGTGAAAATGCTGGCGCTTTCGATACGCGGCAACAGGTCGATCACCAGTTCTTTGTCGATGGTGACCAGCCCGTCCCCATCATCGAACGGACGGAACTCGGCGTGTTCCAGATCCACCCGGTAGATGGCTTTCAGTTCGGCGATGGGCCAGGTGGAAGGTCCCCAGCCTTTGTCGCGCTCGATGACCGCAAACGAATCGTCCGGCAGCAGAGTCAGTTCCGACAGTCCAATCCAGTCGCCCGCGCCTTCTGGTTCCAGCGGATAGTGGACGAATGACCAGGTTTCGTCCGCTACCCTGTAGCGACCGATCTTGGTGTTTACCTTGTCGGTGTCGCCTTCATTTGGCCAGGCTCGTTGGATGGCCACGTAAACGACCTCTTCTCCTTCGGTTTCACCGGTTACCGCAATCCCTTCGATCCCGTTACTGCGTCGCATATCGACCAGCGGGGCAGGGAGTTCAATTTCGTCGACTACGGCGCCGCTCTGGTCGATCTTGAGCATCAGGTTGGGCCTGCTGCCGGCGTTCCCTTCGCTTCCCAGCCAGAAGAAAAAGGGATTCCCGGCGCCGTCTCCCGGGCCGATGGCAATCCCTTCCGGGTCCAGCGATGCGGACGCACCGGTAACCTGAATGCGGTCGATGATCAGGGCGGGTTCCTGCGACACATCGATGGTGTAAATGAAGCCTTCCGCCAGGAAGGAGTCACTGACCGCGTAGAGTATGTCGGGATTGCTTGGGTGGCCAACCAGACCGGACAACGCCACCCAGGGTATTGGTAGACCACCGACGGTGTCCGACTCGATCATCGGGTAGCTGGAGCCACCCTGGCTGTAGATATTGACCATGGTGGGAATCCCTTCGGGATCGCCGTCATCGTTCTCCACGAATGTTTCCGTGGACGCAACAAACAGTCCTCTTCCCGGGATCGCCTTCAGTCCTTCGGGACCGATGCCGGTGGGCAGAACCTGCAGGGCCACCGGGTCGCTTTCACTGTCGGTGACGTCATAGACTCCCACCACGTTCGACCGTTCGGAGCCGACGAACAGGAACTTGTCGCCTCCCGCATACCTGCCTGTTTCTACCGATTCGGGTTCAACGCCTTTATTTTCAGAGCGGCCTTCGTTGTATTGGCCAATGCTGACGATCCGGTGTTCGAACGTCTCATAGCTTTCAAACTCGACGGTCCCGTCCTGGTTGAAAATGGTAAAGCTGCGGCTGCCGCCTGCGTCGCCATTCTCGTCTTCGTAGTCGCCTTCGTTGGCGCTGGCGAAAGAGTCATCATCTATCCAGGCTACGCTATCCGGTTCACGCCGCTTAACAATATTTCCTTCAAGCTTTATAAGGTCTTCTTCCTCAATATCGACATCGTGCAGCTCGACGCTGCCTGCCGGGAAGTGATTGATTACAGCTCCGGTAGTGATATCGATAACAGCAAAATAGTTATTTTCCTGAAAGGAGATGACCGCCTCATTCTGGTCGTTGATGTCCACGTACTCCGGTTCCAGGTCTGTACCGGCGTAGATTTCGCTGCTGTTGGCGACCTCGGAGAGATCAACCGGAGAAAAAGACCACTTTTCCGGATTGCCTTTCAGGTTGATGATCAGCACTTCTCCTGATGGCAATTGTGGCAACAGACCATCGTTTTCGTCCTCGTCGCGCTCGTTTTCGAGAATGAGAACTGCGCGCTGGTTGTCCTTGGACAGGGCAATGGAATCGGGCTGCCCGCCAACCGGGATAATCGCGGAGACCTCTTTCGTGTTTCTGTTGATCACGACTAGATTTCCAGTGGGATTGTCAAAATCATCGCCAGAGGTATTCACTGCGACCAGAACATAAACGCCGCGTATTACCAGGCTCGTGGGTTCGCCACCTACATCGACAGCGCCGTCTGCCAATGGGTTGAGGGGGTCTGTGATGTCCACGAAGCCAACCTGCTCGGTTTCACTGTCGGTGTACACAAGTTGATTGCCACCAGGTGCCGCATCGATGATTTCCGCAACCAGCGTGTTATTGCCTCCACTGACCACATCGAATGTGGCGATGTGGTGGAACAACCTGCTGGACTCCTTGTCGGCAGCAACTGAGTTATTCTCTACAGGGGTCTGGAACGGAGGTTTGGCGAATGCTGATGTTGCCGCGATAGAAAGACATGCGACGCCAATTGCCATGGCTAATCGCTTTCTGGAAACCTTTTTCATTGGTAACTCCTGGTCGATTGTTCTTGATTGTGGCGAGCTGCGCCAGTGAATAACTGCCCGCATCGTTGGGATATCCGGGAAGTCCAGATGATCCTCCCAAGCCGGGGCAGCCGTCAGGAGTGGCAGTCTTGCATCAGGATATGACAGATTTTTTACTACGCGACCCTGTCATAAAAATGTCAACCCCTGGCAACAGAACTGTCACGCCTTTTTCATGCGCTTGTCATATAAGGAACGTTATCTGAATTCCTGCTGACAAGAAGGTGCCAGCTCACCCCATTCCCGATTCTGCCTGCAAAGAGCAAAAAGGCCGGAGTGATACAATCAATCCGGCCCATTTGCTGGCTTTGACTTTCAGTCGATCAGAAGCGGCGCGTGAATTCCAGAGCCCAGCTGCGGCCTGACAGCAGGGACTGGCTCACAGAAGGATCATAGCCGAAGTCCGCGGACGACAACGGTGGCTCTTCATCGGTCAGGTTGGAGATGGACAAGCGCACCCGGGTATCACGCAGCAATGCCGATTGCGCCTCGTCGAATTGATACCCGACAGACAGATTGTAAGTAGTGAACGGGTCTACCACCAGGCGATATACAGTGCGCCCCTGAGTATAGAATGGCGCGATATAGTCGGGCCGTCCCAGGCTTTCGTAGACCGCCTGGGAAGTGGTGGCGCTGTCATGGGTTTCGCCCACGTAGTAGATGCCGAGTCCGGCATTCCATGAGCCATTGGTCCAGAATACATTGGAAGTGCCGCGCCATTCCGCCGATCCGTTGGCGAACATCAGGTCGTTGGTAATCGGTGCCACATTGGCCGGCTCCAGGGTGGACATCGCCGTGTCGAGATAGGCCCACTCGGTGCTGAACACCAAGTCGCCGATAGGCAGGTTCCGCAGCTCATAGCGGGCGGTCAGATCCACGCCGCTGTTTTCACTGGTAGACAGATTCAGGAACGGTCGGTTCCGGGAGAAGATCCGGCCCGCAGCTGCTACCGGTAAACCCGGATTGGCAGCGTTATAGGCCGCGAACGCCGCGCTGTCCTCGGGAGTCAGAGCATAGCGTACTACGTCCTGGTCACCCTTGTAGTTGGGTGTCCCGCTGCCGAGATCAATTTGATCGATGGGAACACCGGCAGCCAACTGCTGCTGGGTATATTCACGCAGCAAGGCAGTGTCGCTTTCGTCGATCTGTCCCGTTGAGCGCTGGCCCAGCAGGTTGGTGCGATCGATGCTCCACCAGTCGGCGCTGAAAGTGAGACCTTCGACAAACGGTACGTCCAGCACGAATCCCCAGGTAATTCCCTCGGACTCCTGAGCCTGCAGGTCCGGATTGCCGCCGAAGTAGGTGCGCATTACGTACGGACCTTCGTTCAGCGCAGGATTGCGGTAGGTATCGATGTCGCCGGCGCCGGCGGTGATAGTCCAGCGCGGACTGGTGTACAGCGCTGCCAGACTGGGCGCCATGAAGCCTTCATTATAGGAAGCGCGCAGCATCAACCACTCGGTGGGCTTCCAGTTCAAGCCGATTTTTGGCTTGGTGGTGTTGCCGAAATCGCTGTAGTCCTCATGGCGTATTGACAGGTTCAGCTCGAGTCGGTTGATCATCGGGATACCGTTATCCTCGCTGACCAGGGGTATCATCATCTCGGCGTAGAGACTGGTTACATCGCGATCGCCGAATACATCAGGCCGGGGCGGATGTAACAGAAAGTCATTGTTGGTGATATCCAGGCCGGAACTGGGCGGATTCTCGCCGCTGAACGGGGGACGTATATCCTCCAGATCCTCGCGCCGGTGCTCCACACCGATGGCGGCCAGGGCGTCACCACCCCACCAGTTGAACAGGGTACCGTTGGCTCGCAGGTCAGCGCTGGCGATGTAGCTGGTGGCGCTGCGGGCAAACACCGCGGCGAAGGAGTCCACCACCGACTGCGGATTAGTGTAAGGCGCATCGGTCACCACGGCGCCGTTCTGTATCTTGAATGTATACCCAAAGGGGTTGTAGGCGCTGGCGTCGGTACGGCTGAACGCCTCCTGCAGCAGGCTTTCCCGAACGTCAGGGTAGGCCTCATCATTGCCCTTGACCTGATTGTAGAAAAGGGAGGCTTCCCATTCCCAGTCGGAACCCAGGCTGCCTTTAAGCCCGGTAGCGACACGCACGACATCGGCATCGGTATCTATCTCTTCCGGGGCCAGCCCCTTGATGGTCATCTGAGTGAAGCTGAGGGTGCTGGGTACACCGGTCAGACGTGGCGTACCATCGGTATTGGGGGCGCCGGCGGGATGATAGAACCGGGAACCATAAGGATTGTACGGGTTATCGATGGCCATTACTTTCACCTGATCCGACGTTGGCCCATTAAGGGCAAGGGGTTGCCGGCGCATGGTTGACGATGCTGTGTAATAGCCCAGTTCAGCGTACGCAGTGAGAGTGCTGCTGAAGTCATACTCGCCGGCAAGGTACAGGTTTCCGCGGGTGACTTCGGGAGAAGCGAGACCGAACTGATTGAGGTCCAGGTAGAATTCCGGGTTCGCTGCCCGGCTTGGGGCCGCAGAAGTGAGAGTGGGGGTGCCCTCGACCGGGCGGAAGTAGGTGTTACTGGTTGACTCGCCCACCCGGAAGGTCGGCCAGTAGCCACGGGAGGAACGACCGTCGAACGGGCCACCGAGGTTGTTGAAAGGCGCCGGCGCGCGATCCACGGCAAAGGACGTGCGGCTGAAATCACGGTCCACCAGTTCGATGCTGTCACGGTCGAGCCATTCAACGTTGCCGATGAAGCGGCCACGGCCGTTCGCCAGGTCGATGGAACCAAAGGTGAGGGACAACTGGGTACTGCCACCTCCGCCATGCTCTGTGCCGCCCTGGCGCAGGGAGGCTTCGAAGCCTTCGAATTCGCGCTTCATAATGTAATTGATCACGCCACCCACGGCATCGGAACCATAGATGGACGACGCGCCGTCCCGCAGCAGTTCGATGCGCTCTATACCCTGGGTGGGCAGTTGATTGACGTTGACCGCCTGGGACAGGCCAGCGGTCATGGGATTAATAGCCATGCGGCGGCCATTCACCAGAATCAGGGTGGCTGTGGCGCCCATGTTACGCAGGTTGATATTGGCGTTGTCACCGCGGGCGCCCGATGACCCGAGGCGGGTCTCGTTCTCCGGAAGATTGACTACCGAGGGTAGGGATACCAGCAGGTCCACCGGCAATACTGCATCGCGGACTTCCATGGCCTTCTCACTGACCACGGAAACGGGCACGGTACTGTCGTCGGCCCGCCGGAGGTTGGAGCCGGTCACCACCACCTCCTCGATGAGGGGAGACAGACCGGGGTCGGCAGGTACCTGGGCCAGGGAACTGCCAGCGGCACCCAGCAGGCTGGCATGCAGCGCTGCAGAGATTGCATTGCGCAGAGACGATGAGCGGGTCGAATGTTTCATGATAGTTTCTCTTGAATGAGTATTACAGCAGTTGATGGAAAATTCCGGACCAAGAGCTCCCGGACCGGCATTCATAAAGTGCCGGTTGACATTTTTTGGAAATATTCGGGGATCTTGAGATCAATCGGTCAGCAGTGGATTGCCACCCAGTTCACTGAAGCGCCTTACTCCCTGCGGCACTTCCACCTCAGGTAGCAAAAAACTGCGCACTTCGCGATTGGGTCGGCTGATGCCATAAACGACGCGCTCACTTCCTGACTTGTCCCAGGCAAATGCCTGGCCTTCGACGTCAATGGCAATGGTGGCGATATGTATCAGTTTGGGACCCATGGCCGGCAGTGCCATCACATACATTTCCGGGCGGTCGTGGCCGGTCAGGTAAAGCAGGCCGTCCGGCCCCAGACCACCTCCGGAGGCAGCATGGGGTTGCATTCGGGAAATGGCGGAATCAGGAATCATCCAGCCGCCGATCTTCCGCCATTCCTGGTCGTAGCGGATTATTGAGGCATAGTTGTGGTTCTTGTGGGGCAGGCCACCGTCCTCGTCATAGTGCGCAAAGCCTGCCATCCAGCCACCGGGAATCCGCTCGAACCAGGTCAGCGAACCCTCGTCCAGCATACCCAGGCTGTAACTGGCAATGTGGGTCATGGTTGCGGTGTCGAACACTTCGATAGAACTGGCCATGGGGATTTCAGGGAAATTGGAATTGGCACAGTACAGACGGCCTTCTTCGGCGTAGCAGCTGTTAATGTGACGAACCAGTCCGGTTCGAGGGCTGGCCCAGCGTCGCACGAAGGTGCCGTCAGCCTTTCGATACTGACCAATGGCCGTGTTGACAATGGCATACACGTGATCGGAATCCGCCGCTGCACCCTGACCAGCCTCGATTGCTGGATAGCGACCAATCTCTTCGGCCTGCAGCTGAGCAATTGGCACTGCTACATAGGCGGGCAATTGCAAACCTTGTCCAGATAAATCAGTCAGCGGTGAAACGAGCAACAAAAATAAACACAGGCGGCGCAGGGACATACTGCCTTCCTCTACAAGAATTTCCCGCAAAATTAATTTACTTGTGTTGCAAAAATGAGACAGTGTTAGCCGCGCAATTCAGAGAACGTGGCAATTGCAATTCCGTCCGGTTGCGCAGGGTGATTGGATTGACATCAAGATTTCTTAACAGAGACTGGCTGCTTCCTGATTTTTTTTATGGGGCTCAAGCCGTCGGCAGGAGTCATGCGGCATGACTGGCCTGTATGTTATGGAATGTTCAATACCTTACTGGACGGTCCATTGTCTCAATTCTTCCAGAGGCTTCACTCGATCGCGCGCCGGTCGACGATCAGCTGAAACTTGCGTGTAGTCCGATTGACCGGAATATCATTCACAACCTGTACATTGGCCGTCACGTTATCCAGTCCTTTTTCCCGCAGTATTTCCCCGAGTCTTTTCTCAACCCCGGAGCGGGCCTCCAGCTGCTTCTGATGATTCAGCCCTGGATCGATGCAGATCGGAAAATCAAACGAGGTATCGCCGGTGATCTGAAGTTGAAACCGCGAGACCCCCCTGACAAAAATCTCGTTGATAGTGTGTGGGCTGATAAAGTCCCGTTCTCCTCGTGCGTTCAGGAAGTCGGGCATTTTTTCACATCGTCCGACCAGATTCCTGACGATGATCGGGCTGGTGCCCGGTGCACTGACAGGTTCCAGGATGTCCGACATGCGATACCTGATCAGTGGCATGGTGAAGTTGAACAGATTGGTCACCAGGGTATGGTCGTCGTAGAGTTCGAAAAGGAGATTTTCGTCTACCAGGGTCATGGTTTCACCGTCGGGGTTCGAATAGCCCATCATCATGTGCTCGGTGCACGCGTACGCACTTGATAGCCAGGCGTTGTCGAATGACGCAGACAGAAACTTCATGTCGGATCGGGTCACCGTTTCACCCGTTGCGGCTACGGCGCGGGGACTGATTGAAAGGCGACCGTTGTTCTGTTGTTCAGCCAGCAGTTTCAGGGCGGTGGTGTAGCCAAACAGGAGGTCGGGCTGGAACGTGTTCAGCTGTTCAACTGCTGACGACAAGGGGGAGTTCACTTCAAATGAGCGGGCATCTACCAGCAGCCGCGGCAGGCCCTGTTGCAGGCGCGCAACGGCGGTCACTCCGGCAAAATGCCCGCCGGTTGCCCCGTAAAACGCGATCCGCAACCGGCGCAAGGTCTTCCACGGCAATTTCGGACGTGGGGTTGAGGCGGGGGCTCGTTGTCGCCGGCGGAGCAGCATGCCGCGCGCCATGCGTCTGCGGTCTGCAGGTGAAAACAGAAAATACCCCACCACTCCCGATGTACCGGATGTGTGCATGACAGTGTACCTGTCGAGAAAGCGGTCCCGGGGATCTTTTGAGTGATCGAGGAAATCGGTTACAGCCGATTTCGAGAGGCGGGGGTCGGTGATAATTTCGTCAAAATTGGCCATCAACCGGGATTTGGTCAATTCGGGGAAATCGCCAGGCACGCAGCTGCTTCTGTCGATATTCAGTTCGTCGATCAGATTTTTGTAATAAGGAGAATGATCATAGGCGAAATCTACCAGTTGCCGAAATCGCTTCAAGCGCCTGGTGGTTAACTCACTTTGCCCTCGCAGGGGTTGTGCTTCATTAGGAGTGACGTAGTTGTCGGCACTCTCGTTCTTGACACCCCCCTTCTCGACACTCTCCATATCTGCTCTCTCCCGCTTGATAATTTCCGTATTACTGCCCAGTTTCAAACCGTTCAATCAGGTCTGCATCCGGTTTAAGCTGCGTCCACCCGGAAACGCAATGGAATCGTGGCGGCTGATCTGTCAGATTGACCGACTCACTTTACCTTGTTTTTGCGCAGAATGGTTGACCCGCCGGAGGCCAATAGTCTTATGTGGCCCGGGTGTATCAGGAGCGGCCGGTATGACTGTAATTGCGGTGGCAAATTTCGTTATAAATCAACACCACATGTAGGGTTTTTATTGAACCGGGCTGCTGCCCTCACTCACGGCCGATTTGCCCAGTTCAAAGCAAGACCAGGATTGGGGCGTTTTAAGCGTCAATGCCAGGTAGGCCGGTGGCGTAGCCTGAGTCCAGACCGGCTTGGAGCCGCCACTGGATCTTGACGAGTAGGTTGTGGATAACTCTCAGATATTTATAGAAATAATCGCGCTCATCATGAGCGCATGTCGATCCCTTTACACTTGAGCGCTATTCAACAGGCGGTCAACTGACCGGTCAGCGGCATCAGAACGCTGCCTTGCTCAGACGCTTCCAGGTGTTTGTAACCCACAAGTTGACATTTTTGGAGTGGACACTCTAAGATGCGCTGGTGCCTGGGTGCCTGGGTGCCTGGGTGCCTGGCCAGGCACCATCGTTAAATGACCGGCGATGAAAGTCTCAAAACCGGGCTTCAGTGTCACCAGCCGGAATGAATATACCGGGAGTCATCAAACGGACCTTCTCGGCTCTACCGGCTCTGACATACCGGACTCGCCGTTTCGGCGGGCAGATCAATCTGCTGCCATAGCCAGTGGTGGACCCGGCTTTCATGACGGATTCACTGCGCTACGGAAATGTCTGGGATGTCCAGGGCGCCCACAACAAGAATGAGCACCAGCTGCAACCGTTCGGGCTGGGCCAACAGCGGAGCGATTTATGCTTTCAGCCTTATATTGGTTGTCAGGAACCGGTCGTTTGTTTCTGTCGTCACGCTGTTGCATGGCGGTCATTCTGCTTTCAGCTGCGGTGTTCGGTCGCGCCCAGGAAGTGGTGGTAGGCCATGACGCCGAAGGCCGGTCAACCATCAGGGCGGTGCGCTTACAGGGGAACATCGATCTCGACGGCAACCTCGATGAGGAAGTCTATCGAACCATTGCGCCGGTCACAGATTTTATCCAGCAGATTCCCACAGAAGGTGCTCCGGCCAGCGAGAAAACTGAGGCCTGGGTTTTTTTCGATGACGATAACCTCTACGTTGCCGCCCGTAACTATGAATCGGTTCCCGAGTCGGACTGGGTTGCCAATGAAATGCGTCGAGATACCAGCCAGTTGCGGACCAATGACTCGTTTTCCGTCATGCTGGATACATTCCTGGATCGTCGTAACGGCGTGGCGTTTCTGGTAACGCCCATAGGTGGCTTTTCGGACTTTGCTATTTCCAACGAAGGGGACCGGGGGCGCGGTGTCAATTTCGACTGGAATATCGTTTGGGATTCCCGGGTAGGTCGTTTCGATGGCGGCTGGACCGTCGAAATGCAGATTCCGTTCCGCTCGCTGCGTTACGAACCCGGCGAACAACAAATCTGGGGAGTTCAGTTTCGCCGCATCATAAGGCGGCTGAATGAAGCCTCCTATTTTACTGAACTGCCTATCTCAGCCGCGCTCGGAAACAGCCTGGTCGCCGGCATGTGGCGGATTTCGGAGGCGGGAACGCTCACCGACCTGGAGGTGCCGCCCCGCAACTTCAATATCGAAATAAAACCCTATGCACTGGGCACAGTGACGACTAATCGGGTCACCAGTCCTCCTGTCAACAATGAGTTTGACGACGAGGTGGGTGTCGATGTCAAGTTTGGCATTACCAATAACCTGACGGCCGATTTTACCTACAACACTGACTTCGCTCAGGTTGAAGTGGATGAGCGCCAGGTAAACCTGACCCGATTCAATTTGTTCTTTCCGGAAAAAAGAGAGTTTTTCCTCGAGGGGCGCGGGAACTTTGACTTCACCCAGCCGCGCAACCTGGATATCCCCACGATGTTCTTCAGTCGACGCATCGGTCTCGAGCGGGGACAGATTGTCCCGATCGACGTGGGTGGCCGCCTGACCGGCAAGGTCGGCGATTTCGATATCGGTGCCTTGAGTATTGGCACCGACGGCAGTGGCCTGAATGGCATAGACTCCACGCGATTTTCGGTATTGCGTGTCAAGCGGGATCTGTTCAGTCGCAGCCGGGTCGGCATGATAGTCACGGATCGCTCCAGGTCCGTGGTCGGTGAGGGCTCAAATCGGCTTTACGGAATCGATGGACAATTCAATTTCCGTACTGATTTTGAGGTCAGCACGTTCGCCACCAGAACCGATACCGAAGGACTCCAGGGCGACGATCTGAGTTACATGGCGAATTTTGAGTATAACGGCGATCGCTACGGTCTTCGTTCCGGCTATCTGGTAGTCGAGGAAAACTTCAATCCCGAGATCGGCTTTAAACGCCGCAATAATTTCAAGCAGTACGAAGGCGGCGTCAGATTCAGTCCCCGCATTTCCTCCAGCGACTCAATCCGACGCCTGGTTCTGGAGGCCAACACTGAATCCTATTGGTCAGCCAGTCTGAACGACCTGGAAACCCGGCGCCATGAGCTCAGCTTCACTACCGAATTCGAAGAGGGTGATGATCTTAATTTCTCCGTTATCGATCAATTCGAGATGTTGAGAACACCCTTTCAGATAGCGCCGAATGTCACCTTGCTGCCTGGTGATTATGACTTCACCAGCTACGAAGCCTCTTATGGCTGGGGTACACAGCGCCGCTTCAGCGGCACCCTGTTGCTGCGCAGTGGTGATTTCTGGAGTGGAAAAATCAATGCGGTCAGCTTCAGTGGGGGCCGGATAGAGGTGTCCCCACAGCTGTCGATCGAGCCGGGCTATTCCTGGAACCGGGTAAAATTACCTGAAGGTGATTTTCGCACGGAGTTGGCTCTGACTCGGGTTACCTATACCATTTCACCCCGTATGTATTTCAGCGGACTCCTGCAATACGATTCCAGTGCCGACTCCCTGAGCAGTAACCTGCGTTTCCGTTGGGAATGGGCGCCGGGCAGTGAGCTCTTCGTGGTTTACAGTGACGATCGAGATACCGATCCATTCATGAATCCAAATTCCCTGGAATTACGGAATCGCGGCTGGGCAATCAAGATAAATCGGCTGTTTCAGATATAGGCGGCAGTTAACGCCCCGGCTTCCGGCGTCGTTCCAGACCTGACCCGCGCCGGTTTTGCCGGTACGAAACCCCTCCGTCGCTTGACGATAGGCTCTACACTTCTTTATAATCTCGCACCCCGTTGAAGAGTGAATGGGGCCGGTGTAGCCGGTCACAGATTGCGGACTTCAAGGGGAATTTAGCCAGAGAGACGCCTGGTTCTTACCGGGTCCTCAGATCAGTTGCGGGGTGGAGCAGTCTGGCAGCTCGTCGGGCTCATAACCCGAAGGTCGTAGGTTCAAATCCTGCCCCCGCTACCAATTTAGCAAACGGGTCCTTTTGGTAGGCCCGAGTGTCGGGCTCAACTGTTGTTGGGCGCAGCCGCTGAAGGTCGTAGGTTCAAATCCTGCCCCCGCTACCAATTTGAAGGAAAAACAAGGTGTTCTTTCAAGGAACAACCTTGTCGGTAAGCAGGCCCGGCGCCGCTCCATGTCAGAGATCTGATCGAGCCGCGACCCCCGCTACCAATTTAGAAAACGGGTCCTTTTGGTAGGCCCGAGTGTCGGGCTCAACTGTTGTTGGGCGCAGCCGCTGAAGGTCGTAGGTTCAAATCCTGCCTCCGCTACCAAATTGAAGGAAAAACAAGGTGTTCTTTCGGGGAATGATCTTGTCGGTAAGCAGGCCCGGCGCCGCTCCAGGTCATAGATGTGATCGAGCCGCGACCCCCGCTGCCAATTAAGGTAATTTCGAAATTCGAGATTACGGAACTTATCGTTGTGACTCTGCCCAGGGTGGCTCGGTGCAGAGGGAAAAGCCCCGGTCAGGGGCTTTTTATTAGGGGTGGTCATGGCCGGAAGCGTCGGGCTCATCCCTGGTACGGAAGTGCCAGACGGACTTCTGTGGACATAGGTTTCTTAAGGAGTGGGCCATCGGCCCACTTTTTGTTTCCACGGGCTGAAAAGTTGAGGACCGGTGAAGAGAAGCGAACGACAGATAGCTGACCTGCTGGAACCGACCGTAACGGCCCTGGAGTTGGAGCTGTGGGGCGTAGAGCACATTTCTCAGGGCCGTCACAGTGTGTTGAGAATCTATATCGACAGTCCGGATGGAATATCCATCGAGGACTGCGAGCGAGTCAGCCGTCAGGTCAGCGGGATCCTGGATGTCGAGGATCCGATAGCCGGGGAATACACACTGGAGGTGTCCTCTCCCGGGGCCGATCGGCGTTTGTTTACGCTGGCACAATTTGAACAGTATGTCGGCAGCGAGGTTGGCATCAGGTTGAGGACTCCCGTGGAGGGGAGACGCAAATTAAAGGGGCGTCTGACCGAAGTGACCGGGAACGAAGTTGCGGTCGAGGTCGATGGTACCGTTTACCGGTGCCCGTTTGACGCCATAGAGAAAGCCAATCTTGTCTTCTGATGTGTTCCACGTTTTCAGGGTTCGGTCGCGAACGTGCAGCAGTGAGTTAGGGTGACACCGTTATGATGAGTAAAGAGATTTTAATGGTTGCGGACGCTGTCTCGAATGAGAAGGGCGTATCGCGTGACGTGATCTTTGAAGCGATCGAATCTGCCTTAGCCACTGCAACCAAGAAACTGCACGGCAACGAGGAAATCGATTGTCGCGTCTCTGTCAATAAAAAAACCGGTGAATACGAGACCTTCAGGGTCTGGACCGTGGTGGAAGACGAGGAATTCGAAGATCCTGAAGCCCAGCTGACTCAGGAGCAGGCTGCCGAAAAAGACGCTTCGCTGACAATTGGCGACACCTGGGAAGAACAGATCGAAAACGTGGAATTTGGCCGCATCGCGGCGCAGACGGCCAAGCAGGTCATCGTTCAGAAAGTCCGGGAAGCAGAACGCGAACTGGTGATCTCGGAATACAAGGATCGGGTCGGCGAGCTGGTTTCGGGTACTGTCAAGAAGGTAACCCGCGACAGTGTTATCGTGGACCTGGGCAACAATGCCGAAGGCCTGTTGCCGAGGGATCAGATGATTCCACGCGAGACGTTTCGCATCAGTGACCGGGTTCGGGCGCTGCTGATTGAAGTCCGCTCGGAACCGCGTGGTCCGCAGCTGATTCTGAGCCGGACTTCTCCGGCCATGCTGATGGAGTTGTTCAAGATCGAGGTTCCCGAAATTGCCGAGGAAGTCATCGAAATCCGCGCTGCGGCGCGGGATCCGGGTTCCCGGGCCAAGATCGTGGTCAGCACCAACGACGGACGCATCGACCCGGTGGGTGCCTGCGTGGGAATGCGCGGTTCCAGGGTGCAGGTAGTGTCGAACGAACTGGCCAATGAGCGCATCGATATTATTTTGTGGGACGATAACCCGGCCCAACTGGTGATCAACTCCATGGCTCCGGCCGAAGTGGCTTCCATTATCGTCGACGAAGACAGTCACACCATGGATGTTGCCGTGGCCGAGGAAAACCTGGCCCAGGCAATCGGTCGTAACGGCCAGAACGTGCGGCTGTCCAGTGAGCTCACCGGGTGGACCATCAACGTGATGAGTGAAGAGGACGCCGCCGCCAAGCAGCAACAGGAGGCAACGAGCTTCATAGAGATGTTTATGGAAAAGCTGGACGTCGAAGACGACGTGGCTGAAGTCCTGGTACAGGAAGGATTTACATCGCTGGAAGAAATCGCCTACGTACCGCTCGATGAAATTCTGGCTATCGAAGGCTTTGATGAAGAGATTGCCAACGAGTTGCGAAATCGCGCCAAGGATGCCCTGCTTACCCAGGCGATTGCCTCGGAAGAGGACATTTCCAGCGCCAACATCGCCGAAGACCTGCTGACCATGGAAGGCATGAATGATCAGCTGGCCCTGGCGCTGTCGAAAATGGGCATCCTTTCCATGGAAGATCTGGCCGAACAATCCGTGGATGAGTTGATGGAAATTGAAGACATGGATGAAGAACGAGCCGGCCAGTTGATCATGACCGCGAGGGCGCCGTGGTTCGAGTGATCGGCAGGTCCGTGAGGTAAGATTCTAAGGGGTATTTTGTCAATGGCAGATGTAACAGTTAAAGAACTTGCCAGAGTGGTAGGTGTAACGGAGGACAAGCTTCTTGCACAGATCAAAGAAGCGGGTCTCCCGCATACCAATCCTGATGAGACCATTACCAATGACGACAAGAACACATTATTGCTGTTCTTGCGGCGTGGTCATGGCAATCGGGAAACCGCCGATGCCGCCCCGCGAAAGATCACCCTGAAGCGCAAGACCATTGCGACTCTGAAGTCGTCACCCGGGCATGGGCGCAGCAAAACTGTCAATGTCGAAGTACGCAAGAAGCGTACTTACGTAAAACGCAGCGCCCTGCCGGAACAGGAACAGGAAGTCGCCACTCAGGAAGCGGCAGCGGCCGAAGCAGAACAGCAGCTTGAGGCGGTAAGCGCCGAGCAGGTGACTGACGCTGCAGCCACGGCGGAAGCTTCCGAAGTTGCGAGTGAAGCGCCTGCGGTGGAGCAGCCGGCCGAAGAATCCCCGGCGACAGAATCTCCGGCTGCGCCTGAGATTGCTGCGGATGCATCCGCGGATGCTGCGGAAGCCGGTAAGGCCGGCCGCACCACAGCCAAGCGCAAGTCACCGCGAGAGTCAGAAGACGATGATCGCAGCGCCGACAAGAAAACTCACAAACACAAGGACAAATCCCTGCGCCGGCATGGCCGGGAGCGTACCCCCACTGCCGACGATTTTGTGTTGGAGGACGGTGAATACGCAGAGGTGGAAAGCCACGTCCGACGCGGCGGCCGCAAGACCAAGTCGCGTATGACCGGCAAGCGCCATGCATTCGAGAAGCCCACCGAGTTTATCTCCAGAGAGATCACCATAGGCGAAGCCAATTCGGTGGCGGACCTGGCTCAGAAGATGTCCGTCAAGGCGGCCGAAGTGGTCAAGGTGCTGTTTAAGATGGGAGTCATGGCGACCATCAACCAGTTGCTGGATCGCGATACTTCAACCCTTCTCATCGAAGAAATGGGACACCGGGCCAGATTTGTATCGGAGGACGCTATCGAAGAACAACTTTACGAAGATCTGGCTCAGCATGAAGGCAAGCAGGAAATTGTCAGAGCGCCGGTTGTCACTGTTATGGGCCATGTCGACCATGGTAAAACCTCCTTGCTGGACTATATCCGTAAATCCAGCGTGGTCTCCCATGAGGCGGGTGGTATTACCCAGCATATCGGTGCCTATCATGTAGATACCGAGCATGGCATGGTCAGTTTCCTGGATACGCCGGGGCACGCCGCATTCAGCGCCATGCGCTCCCGCGGTGCCAAAGCCACGGACGTGGTCATACTGGTAGTGGCTGCCGACGACGGTGTTAAACCGCAGACCGAAGAGGCAGTTAATCATGCCCGGGCAGCCGGCGTACCCATGGTTGTCGCAATCAACAAGATCGACAAGGAAAATGCCGATCCCGACAAGGTGAAGAACGAGCTCGCAACGCTGGATGTCATTCCCGATTCCTGGGGTGGCGATACCCAGTTCGTGGAAGTTTCGGCGCATACGGGTCAGGGCATAGAAGAGCTGTTGGAAGCCGTGCTGCTGCAGGCCGAACTGCTGGAGCTGAAGGCATTTACCGATGTGCCGGGTAACGGTATTGTCATTGAGTCAAGGCTCGACAAGGGCCGCGGACCGGTAGCATCAGTGCTGGTGCAGAACGGGATACTGAAGACCGGCGATATTGTACTGGTAGGTCATGAATATGGACGGGTCCGGGCGCTGATCGATGAAAATGGTCAGAATGTTGCCTCAGCAGGTCCTTCCATTCCGGTGGAAATACTGGGCCTGACCGGGGTACCTGAAGCCGGTGACGAGTTCGTGGTGGTGAAGGACGAGAAGAAGGCCCGTGAAGTTGCCGAGTTCCGCCGTGACCGTACCAAGGACACGCAACACGCGCTGCAGCAGACCGCCAAGATGGATTCCCTGTTCGCCGGCATCGGCAAGGATGAGAAGCGCGTTCTCAATGTCATCGTCAAAGGTGATGTCAGGGGCTCGGTGGAGGCTATCGTTTCCTCGCTGCAGAGTCTCGGTAACGAAGAAGTTGAGGTCAATGTGGTTTCCTCGGGCGTGGGCGGAATCACCGAAACCGACGCGCATCTGGCTGCCACCTCCAGCGCGATGCTGATCGGTTTTAATGTCCGGGCCGACCGCGCCGCCCGGGACGTGGTTGAAAACGAAGGGCTCGAGTTACGCTACTACAATGTCATCTATGACGTGATTGATGATGCCAAGGCGCTGCTGGGCGGTATGCTCAAGCCGGAACTGCGCGAAGAAATTGTCGGTATCGCCGAGGTGCGCGACGTATTCAATTCGCCCAAATTCGGACAGATTGCCGGCAGTATGGTGATTGAAGGCACGGTTTACCGCAACAAGCCAATCCGGGTGCTGCGGGACAACGTGGTGATCTACCAGGGTGAACTGGAATCCCTGCGACGCTTCAAGGACGACGCCAATGAAGTCCGTAACGGCATGGAGTGCGGTATCGGGGTAAGGAATTACAACGATGTCCGGGTTGGCGACAAAATCGAGGTTTATGAAACCCGGGAAGTGGCGCGGACCCTGTAATTGATCGCAAAATTGTAAAACAGGCTGGGCACTCGAATCATGTCAGAACAATCACCAAGGTTGCAGCGGGTTGCCGACCTGATTCAGAGGGAACTGGCGGTATTGATTCAATTGGAAATCAACGACCCCAGAGTGGGCATGGTTTCCGTGACCGGCGTGGATGTGAGCCGTGATCTTGGTCATGCCAACGTCTACGTGTCGGTGTTGAATTCGCCTGGTGGCGAAGCCAAAGGTGCCGTGGCTGAGTCCGGCGGCGACCTTGACAAGCTGGAGATCGAAGAGAATATCAAGGCCCTGAACAAGGCCGCCGGTTATCTCCGCAGTCTGCTGGCCAGGCGATTGAAATTGCGTACCACCCCCAAACTCAAGTTCCACTATGATGGTACCTTGAGACAGGGTAACCGGCTCTCCTCGCTCATCGACAAGGCGTTGAAAGCAGACCGGGATCAACATTCCTGAGTCGAAAGCCGGAACAGAAACTGGCAGAAGCTGACAGTAACAGGCAGTAATAGAAGGAAGCATGCCGTTGGGTGGGCCGAGACAAAGACGTGGCAGGAACAGGGGCAGGCCTGTCAATGGCATCCTGGTGCTGGACAAGCCGGCTGGATTGAGCTCGAACGAAGCGTTGCAGAAAGCGAAGCGCCTGTTTGATGCCCGCAAGGCAGGCCATACCGGCAGTCTGGATCCACTGGCAACCGGGGTCCTGCCGTTGTGCTTCGGCGAGGCCACCAAGTTGTCCCAGTTTCTGCTGGATTCCGACAAGCGCTACCGAGTTACCATCGAACTGGGAACGCGAACGGATACCGGTGATGCCGAGGGCAGGGTCATTCAGCAGTCGGAACAGGTCGCCTTCGATAACGGGCAGATCAGGGATGCCCTGGCACAGTTCAGCGGTACCATCGAGCAGATCCCGCCGATGTATTCCGCCGTAAAGCAGCAGGGAGTGCCACTATACAAGCTGGCCAGAGAAGGCAGGGAAGTGGAGCGCGCCAGCCGCGAAATCACGATTTACAGTATCGACCTGTTGCAATTGGAAGGTCGGGATCTGCAGATCGACGTCCATTGCAGCAAGGGGACCTATATCCGGACCCTGGCCGACGATCTGGGCAATCTGCTGGGTTGCGGGGCGCATGTGAAAACCCTGCGTCGCACCCAGGCTGGTGTGTTTGGGGAATCCGACAGCGTTACTCTGGAACAGCTGGAGGAAATCCGCCAGACCAGCGAGCACGACGATTACAGTGGCATCGATCGGTATCTGGTGCCCATGGACAAGGCGGTGGATAATCTGCCCGAAGTCAGCCTGCCTGATGTCACTGCAGGTTGGATCAAGCAGGGGCAGCCGGTACTGGTTCGACACCTGCCAGCAGACGGCCTGGTGCGACTCTACCAGGGTGAACAATTCATCGGCATTGGAAGTATTCTTGACGATGGGCGAGTAGCCCCGCGTCGGATGATAACGGATCAATGAGGATCCGCTGGCTGGACCGAGCGTTGCCAGCAACGCGCTGGGCCGGCCGCAGGAACTGCCAGGTAACTACCAATATGCGTGGTTATTCTGGATTGACAGGGAGGTTGCCGACAACGGCCGGAATCGGACCGTTGCGGCTTTTCTATAACCGCATATTGTTTTGGAGTTAAGTTAATGGCTTTATCAGCTGAACAGAAAGAAACGATTATTAAAGATTACGCGATCAAAGAAGGTGATACCGGATCTCCCGAGGTCCAGGTTGCACTGCTGACTGAAAACATCAACCAACTGCAGGCTCACTTCAAGGAGCATGCTCACGACCATCACTCCCGCAGGGGTCTGATTCGAATGGTCAACAGCCGCAGGAAGCTGCTGGACTACCTCAAGCGCAAGGATCTGGAACGCTACGCGTCTCTGATCAAACGCCTCGGTCTGCGTCGATAATCAAAAAATAAATCCAGCGGGCCATGCTGGAAGGCAATCGCATGGCCCGTGCAGAATTAGGAAAGTATTATGTTTAATCCAGTAAGGAAAACGTTTCAGTACGGCGGCCAGACGGTCACCCTGGAAACGGGAAAGATAGCCAGACAGGCGACTGGAGCAGTTGTTGTCACCGTGGGCGATACCCAGGTACTGGCAACCGTTGTAGGAAAGAAGACAGTATCACCGGGAGCCGACTTTTTCCCGTTGACAGTAAACTACCAGGAAAAAACCTATGCCGTAGGCAAGATTCCCGGTGGCTTTTTCAAGCGCGAAGGCCGGCCCACTGAAAAGGAAACCCTGACTTCGCGACTGATCGACCGACCGATTCGTCCGCTGTTCCCGAAAGGATTCATGAACGAAGTACAGGTTATTGTAACGGTCATTTCCGCGAACAAGGATCAGGATCCGGATATCGCCGGCATGCTTGGTGCCTCGGCGGCACTGGCAATTTCCGGCGTGCCGTTCCTGGAGCCCATCGGTGGCGCACGGGTCGGCTACGACCCGGACAACGGTTACATCCTCAATCCCACCAATACTCAGCTCGAAACCTCGCTGCTGGATATGGTGGTGGCCGGTACCAAATCGGCAGTATTGATGGTGGAGTCCGAAGCCAAGCAGCTCACCGAAGATCAGATGCTGGGCGCTGTGCTTTACGGACACCAGGAAATGCAGGTGGCCATCGACGCCATCAACGAATTGAAGCAGGAAGCCGGCAAGCCGGCCTGGGACTGGCAACCGCCGCAAGTCAACCAGGTGCTGCGTGACGCCGTTGCTGACGCCTTTACCGAGCGCCTGACCGAAGCCTACCAGATCTCCGACAAGATGCAGCGTTACGATGCTGTCGGCCAGTTGCGTGAGGCAGCGATCGAACAGTTCGCCAACGAAGAAACCGGCGTGGCTGGCGGCGAAGTGTCTGACGTTTTCGGTGCCCTGGAGAAGAAGATCGTCCGTAATCGGATTATCGCCGGTCAGCCGCGTATCGACGGCCGTGATACACGCACGGTTCGTGCTATCGAAGTCGAGGTTGGGGTGCTGCCCAAGGCGCACGGTTCGGCGCTGTTCACCCGCGGTGAAACCCAGGCACTGGTGGTTACCACCCTTGGTGCCGTGCGTGATGCGCAGATGATCGAAGGGCTGGAAGGCACCAAGAAGGACGCCTTCATGCTGCACTATAACTTCCCGCCCTATTCAGTCGGCGAAACCGGCTTCATGAGTGGTCCCAAGCGACGGGAGATCGGTCACGGTCGCCTGGCCAAGCGGGGCGTCATGGCAGTCATGCCCAAGGAAGAGGAATTCCCCTATGCTATCCGCGTGGTGTCGGAAATAACCGAATCCAACGGTTCCAGTTCCATGGCCTCGGTGTGTGGATCCAGCCTGTCCATGATGGACGCGGGCGTTCCGTTGTCGGCGCCGGTTGCCGGTGTGGCCATGGGCCTGATCAAGGAAGAGGAGCAGTTCGCCGTACTGACTGACATCCTGGGCGACGAGGATCACCTCGGCGACATGGACTTCAAGGTGGCGGGCACCGCCAACGGCGTGACAGCCCTGCAGATGGATATCAAAATCCAGGGCATCACCGAGCAGATCATGGAGATCGCCCTGCAGCAGGCCAATGAAGCGCGGCTGCATATCCTTGGCGAGATGAACAAGGTGATTTCGGTATCCCGAGACAACGTCTCTGAAAATGCACCGGCCATGGCGACCATGAAGATCGATGCGGACAAGATCCGTGACGTGATCGGTAAGGGCGGTGCGGTAATTCGCGGTATCACCGAGGACACCGGTGCATCGATCGACATTGACGACGATGGCAACATCCGAATCTATGGCGAAGACGCAACCTCCCGCGATGCCGCCGTCGAAGCGATTCAGGCGATCACCGCGGAAGCTGAAGTCGGCAGGCTGTACCTGGGCAAGGTCGCCCGCATCGTCGATTTCGGTGCTTTCGTGACCATTCTGCCCGGCAAGGACGGCCTGGTGCACATTTCCCAGATTTCCAAGGACCGGGTTGAGAATATCAACGAATATCTCAGCGAAGGTCAGGAAGTGCTGGTGAAAGTACTGGACCTGGACGCCCGGGGCCGCATCAAGCTCAGCATCAAGGAAGTCACCGACGAAGAGAAGCAGGAATTCGCTGAAGAAGCGCTGTAGCAGTTCACTGCTCTCTGATTCGAAAAGCCCGGATCTCTGCACTGTACAGAGGCCGGGCTTTTTTTGTGACCGATAAGAACGGGAAACGCTCCCGTGTAATCGCTATCAGGGCAGATCCTTCAGGTTTTCCAGCAGGAAGTCCACCAGCACCCGGGTTTTGGAAGGAACATGTTTTCTGCTTGGGTAGACCGCATAAATTCCCAGCCGCAGAGATCGGTACTGCGGCAATAATTCAACCAGGCTGCCTTTCACAATTTCTTCATTCACCAGGAACGAAGGTTGCAGCAAGATACCCTGGTCGTTCAACGCCATGGCAATACAGGTCTCACCATTGTTGCTGCTCATCCAGGGCTTGATCGTCACGCTGACCGGGCCTTCGGGACCGTCGAAGCGCCACTCATTCCCTTCCGCCCAGTAACTGTAGGAAATGGTTTTGTGCCGGGTCAGATCCAGTGGTTGCTGAGGACGGCCGTATTTTTCGAGGTAACCCGGTGCTGCGCAGAGCACCATACGGGTGCTCGATAACTGTCTGCTGACCAGGCTGGAGCTGGACAGCCTGGCAATCCGGATCGCCAGGTCGTAACCGTCATCAACGAGATCCACGACCCGGTCGGACAGAGTGATATCGAGCCTGACACCCGGGTATAACTCATGAAATCCGTGCCACAGGCGGGCCAGGTACCGGATACCGAAGCTCACCGGTACGTTGACCCGGAGCTGTCCACTGACCTCCTGACTTCGAGAACTGACTTCATTCTCGGCTTCGTCAATTTCGCTCAGTAATGAGCGACAGCGCGCGTAAAACAGTTCCCCCTCCTCGGTGAGAGACATCCTTCTGGTGGTTCGTTGCAGCAGTCGAACCCGTAAATGATTTTCAAGCTCGGAGACATAGCGGGACACCGCTGCCTTTGACATGCCCAGTTCCGCCGCCGCATTCACGAAGCTGCCGGTTTCAATGACCGAGCAGAAGGTCTGGTATTGGGTAAATTTGTCCATTATTCCAAAATAAGAAACAATTTATCTCAAAAATGAATATTTATCCCATTTAACGAGACAAGTAAAGTAAAGGTCACAGTCAGTCGATCCCCGGGCTGCTCACCTTGCCCTGGTGGGGACGATGTCCCCGGTGCAAATCCGCACAGCTGACTGTCGAGACCCCGCTCGGGATCGGTTATTGAGTGACGGGGATTACGGACAATTTACTGAACTGACAGAGGAGCAAGACATGAACACACTGATTGAAAGACTGCTGACAACCCGCGATGATCTGGGACAGCTAGCCTTACGCTTACCGTTGGGAGCAATATTTATTGCGCATGGTGCGCAGAAACTGTTTGGAAGCTTCGGAGGTTACGGGCTTGAAGGAACCGGTCAATACATGGCGTCGCTGGGGTTGAATCCCGGTTATCTGATGGCCTTAATGGCTGGAAGCGCCGAGTTCTTCGGTGGCGTGGCTCTTGTGGTCGGCCTGCTGGTCCGCCCGGCCGGCATGATACTTTCACTGACCATGCTGGTTGCCATAGTGACAGCTCATCTTGGCAACGGCCTGTTTATGAGTAATGGCGGGTATGAATTCGCGCTGGCCCTGCTGGCCGGCAGTATTGCTCTGGCTGCAAATGGAGCAGGTGGATACTCGCTGGACAGGCTGATTATCAACAATCTGAGTTCCTTTACCGGGCAGGAGAAACTGGGTCGTGCCTGATCGCCATGTCGAGTCGAGGGAACAGGTTACCATGCCGGTGGTGTTCGTCGGCCACGGTTCCCCCATGAATGCGATTGAAGAGAATCGCTGGAGCCGTGGCTTCTCGAACCTGGCGCAGAACTTCGGTCGCCCGCGTGCCATTCTGGCGATCTCAGCGCACTGGTACGTGGACGGGACATTCCTGACCGGGAATCAGCATCCACAGACGATCCACGACTTCGGAGGCTTCCCGGAAGCGCTTTACCAGGTCCGTTACCCGGCCCCGGGCAGCCCTGAAGTCGCAGAGCGGGTTCGCGAACTGTTAGCTGCTCAGGGTGCGACCTTACGCCTGGACTGGGGCCTGGATCATGGCACCTGGAGTGTGCTGCGCTGGATGTATCCGGATGCAGACATTCCGGTGGTGCAGTTGAGCATCGACCGCCGTCTGGAGGAGCGCGAACACATTGCTAATGGCAGCTGTTTAAAAGACCTGAGGAAAGAGGGAATACTGATCGTTGCCAGCGGCAATATAGTTCACAATCTGCGCGATGCGTTTTCCCAGCAGCGCACCGGTCGTTTCACCACTCCCGACTGGGCCAGGCAGTTTGATGAAGCAGTGGTGAACGCCCTGGAGACCTATCGTACCGACTCATTGCTTGCCCTGTCGGCAACTGCACAGGGGCGAATGGCGCATCCCACGCCAGACCACTGGTTGCCGCTGCTCTATGCCTATGGAGCGGCGGAAGAGGGGGAGCCCCTGAATTCTCCCATAGTGGGATTTGACTGGGGTTCCCTCTCCATGCGGTCGATTGTTTTTGGCAGCCGCTGAGTTAGCATCGGCACGCTGATAACGATTGGTATAAAACCAGCTTCTGGACCAGGTCGCTATCCGGGTTTGTCAGCTGGCGCCAAGGAAATCCATTTTTCCCACGTCGACGCCGATATGCCTGAACAGGTTGTAGGTGGTGGTGGCATGGAAATACACATTGGGAAATGCCCAGGTATGCAGATAATCCAGTCCCTTGAAACTGTACTCCTGGTCGCCGGCCTTCATGGTGACAGTTTTATTTTCGCTGCCCTCGAACAGGTTCGGGTCCAGTCCTTCAAGAAATTCGATGGTTCTGGAGATCCTTGTCTGCAGTTCCGCAAAAGTGGCTTCGTTATCGGGAAAGCTCGGCATTTCCACCCCGGCAAGCCTGGCTCCGGCCCCTTTACTGACGTCACAGGCAATCTGTACCTGTCGGGATAACGGGAACATGTTGGGATACAGGCGATAACCGGTCATGACCGTTTCGTCGATATTGTGCTCGGCAGCAAAGTTGGCTCCTTTGTTCAGGACACCTGCCAGATTGCGCAGGCTTCGAACCAGATAGGGAATTGAATTTTCATACATCGAAATAGTCATGGTCTTTCCTCGGGGACAGAGTTACAGCGTTCGCTGTGTCATTCGGGTTTACGAAATTTAAGAGTCATCCGGTCGCTCTCGCCGATCGCAGTATATTTTTCGCGGTCAGTGTCGCCAAGACGGAACTCGGGCGGCAGGGTCCAGACTCCTTCCGGATGATCCTTGGAATCCCTGGGATTGGCATTGATCTCCGCGGCACCGATAAACTCGAAACCGGCGGCCGCGGCAATTTCCCTTACATAATTTTCAGTGACATAACCGGTGGTGCGCATCGCTTCCATGTCGGAATCCGGTCTGGCCCGATGTTCGACGACACCAAGAATTCCGCCGGGTTTCAGGGCGGCGTAGAAGGCCTCGAAGTAGTCGTGTTCCTGACCGGCCATGATCCAGTTGTGGACATTACGGAAGGTCAGCGCCATATCGGCCCCCTCGGCCGGACCGATCACCGTTTCGTTGGGCGGCAGCAGGTGGCGAATGGTTGCCCTGCCGTAGATGTCGGGTCGCTGGCGAATTTTCTCTTCAAAAGTTTCCAGGTAACGACGGTGGTAGCCGGCCGGCGAGTTTGGAGAGAAATGTGCGCCATAATAGCGGCCCTGATCCCTGAGGTAGGGCGCCAGTATTTCCGTGTACCAGCCGCCTGAAGGTCCGATTTCAATAAGCGTCATGTCCGGCCGCAGACCGAAGAACTCCAGGGTCTCGATCACGTGACGGCTTTCGTTACGGGCGATGCTGGCCTCGCTGCGGTGATCGCCGACCAGGATCTGCTCCAGTGAAAGCAGACTGTTTCCGTGATTGTCGGCCTGTGCCGGTTGTCCCGTTGGCAGCAGAGTAACGGTCAGGCAGGTGGCTATCAGCGACTTGATTGTTTTCATTGGCAGTGCATGCATGAAAAGGGTCCCCAGGATTTACGTCAGCTGCGCATTATGGAACGAAAGCAGCAGCTTGACCACCGCTCAGCTGCGGGTAATGACAAGTCCAGGAGCACCACGTTTTACCGGACCGGGATTGTTGGCGGCTCGGTCTGGAGATGCACCTCACAAAGCACCGGGCGGAATTTTTCCTGCGGACACAAAAAAGATTTTGTGGTCCCAGACTTTTTTTATATGATGCGGCCAAGCGGCAACATGGCTGGTCACGCGTGGACCGGGCACCGGTGGGCCTGCGAGTTCATCTGCTTATTCGTGCATAGGGAGTTGTTATGCTGCTTGCCCTGGTTGCTGTGTACCTGCTTTTTTCCATTTCTCTCGGACTTTTCGCGGCCCGCAAGGTGCATTCCGCCAGTGACTATATAACGGCGGGGCGCAGCCTCCCCATGCCGGTGGTCCTGGCCATGGTGTTTGCCACCTGGTTCGGTGCCGAAACAGTCCTGGGTATTTCCGCCACCTTTCTGGATGAAGGTTTCCGCGGCCTGATTTCCGACCCGCTCGGCGCCGCGATCTGTCTGGTGTTGTTCGGGCTGGTTTTTGCCCTGCCCCTGTATCGGCTCAAACTGATGACACTGGGCGACTTCTTCCATATCCGCTACAACAAGGGAATCGAACTGGTCTTGTCCGGCTGCATCGTGCTGTCCTATCTGGGCTGGGTGTCGGCCCAGGTGACCGCGCTGGGCCTGGTATTCAATGTCCTGTCCGAAGGTAGCGTTTCTATGGACCAGGGCATGCTGATCGGCGCCGCGGTGGTGCTGACCTATACCCTGTTTGGCGGTATCTGGTCGGTGGCCGTCACCGACTTTGTGCAGATGACTATCATCGTGATCGGTCTGTTGCTGGTCACCATGAATGCCAGCCACATGGCCGGCGGCATGTCGGAAGTAATCTCCAGCGCTGCAGCGGAAGGCAAATTTGCGTTCCTGCCATCGCTGGACCTGGTGGACATGCTTGGCTGGATTGCTGCACTGTTCACCATGGCACTCGGTTCGATTCCCCAGCAGGACGTATTCCAACGGGTCAATACTTCAAAAAATGAGAAGGTGGCGGTCTGGGCCACTACCTGCGGAGGTATCGCTTATTTCTTTTTTGCCGCGGTTCCTCTTTACTTGGTTTATAGCGCCAGTCTGATCGATCCGGCTCAGACTGCTGCGCTGATGCAGGAGGATTCACAGCTGGTGTTGCCAACCTTTGTCCTCACGCATATGCCGTTCTGGCTGCAGGCGGTGTTCTTCGGGGCTTTGCTTTCGGTCATCATGAGTACCGCGTCGAGTACCCTGCTGGCGCCTTCCGTTACCTTTACTGAGAACGTGCTGAAGAATTTCCGCCCCGGAATGACGGACCGGCAACTGCTCAAGGCGACCCGCGTGACGGTTCTTGTCTTTACCCTGCTGGTGATAGCCAATGCCACGCTGTCTCATTCCAGTATCCACGCCATGGTGGAGAATGCCTACCGCATTACGCTGGCGGGCGTGTTCATTCCGTTGACGGCCGGGCTGTTCTGGCGCAAGGCCAGCAATCTCGGCGCTGCCCTTTCCATCGGCCTGGGCCTGGGCAGCTGGATACTGCTGGAGATTTTCTTCCCCGAACTGCCCTTTGAGCCGCAATTGATCGGCCTGGGCCTGAGCCTGGTGGGCATGCTGGTGGGTTCTCACCTGGCACCGAATCCCAATGCCGGTCAGCCACATGGTATGAGAGAAAAAAGACCAGTCTGATATTTCCAGATTGATTCGGACTCAGTTTGAAAAGACTTCTGATATTCAGATGGCAGCGTTCTTCGGTGCGCGTATTGTAAAGACTTTTGTCGATCTCATGGCGGCATCCGTGGTCTGCAGTTCGTGGCGGCTGATTTTCAACTGCCAGAAGCATGGCAAATCCACCTGTCTGCTTAGCATGAGTTTATCGCCACCACCCTAAGGAACCTCTAAAAAATTAGTCAGAGGTTCCCTAAAATGTAGCACGTACTTTGAAGATAAAATTACGACCACTGGTAAAACAGTTCTGTTCCACTTCCTTGAGTATGCCATCGGTCACATAACCCTGGTAACGGTAGCGGATTCCGCAGTTGTGATAGTCAGCCAGGTTGTTTCCTTCCAGCCGATAAGTCAGCCCGCCAAAGCCGACTTTCTCGACAAAGGCGGTAAGGTTGTCGGGCACGACCAGGTCAAACTCGTTGTCTATGTCAAAGGCCCGGCGGCCATCCCTTATTCTCGGCGTCCAGTTGACCCCATAGCTTAGCGATCGGGTCGGTATATCGTGACGAAAACCCAGCTGAAAGCTGCCCCGGTCGAAAGGAGGAAAGCCGTGTTCTCGCGGAGTGAGCGGGTCGAAGTCAAATTCCGACTCCTGGACCCGTGCCATGCCCGTGACCAGGACGTTGGGCAATCCCATAAATCCTAGCCGAATGCTGGTGTTCACGATCAGTCCGTAAGCCTGGGCGGGGCCGATATTCCCGTTGGTAGTCTGCAGGTTATCCGGACTGGGTGAGATATCGATCTTGCCTATCTTGTTGTCATATTCATAGTGGAAATAGCGGGCATTCACAGCTCCACCATCATTCGGCAAGCGGTAGTCGAACCCGAATTCCAGTCTCCAGCTCTCCTCAGGTTCAAGATCGGGATTTCCGGCAACCGTGTCCTGGTCGTCGTCACGATCGTTGGTGCTTCTGGAAAAATCTGCAAAGCTGAGTTGCGAGACAACATTTTCCAGTGATATGCGTGCCTGAAGATCGTTGCTGATATTGAACCGCAGGTCCAGTTTCGGTTTCAGGTAGTTGAAGTTCCGGGAGGCGGATACGTCGCCGGTCTGGGATATCTCAGACCATTCCCCCACCAGGGAGCTCTCCAGGGTGAGCCGCTGGCTGATCTGCCAGTTATGAATGACAAACGGTTCATAGCGGATCTCTTCAACCGTCGAGTCGGCATTGGGCAGTGTCACCGGAGTGAGTCCGCCGAACAGCGGGCTTCCCGGAATAGCCGGTGGCGTCGCAAACAGCAATTTGGAATCCTGTATGGTTTGTGCTCCCTCGACGCCAATTTCCAGGCCCTGGTTCGCACTCAGGTTGTAAATGTACGACGACCGAATAATACGTTCCCGGTAGCGGCTGTAGGTATTGAGGAACAGAGTCTGCCGTTCGTCGCCACCCACCACGTCAGTGAGAAACCTTTCGCGCAGGGTGTCGTCGATTTTTTCATTAACTATAAACAGCGCTTTGACGCGATTGCCGTCCAAGAATCTGTGTTCAAGATCGCCACCAATTTCCCAGTTGTCACTGGAAGATGGAATGGTCTCTCGTTCGGTATAGTCCCTCGGTTCGGGGTCATTGAAATCAGTGAATAATCTGTTCACAAAGGTATCGGGCTCGGCTTGACTGTAGAGTAGATTCAGGGCGAGACGATCCCGTGGGCCGGGGTTGTAGGCCAGATTGGCATTGAGCTGATAGGTCGTGTTATCAGCGATCCGATCCCAGTCGATGAACTCATTCAGGCTGAAGTCTCCGTGCAGACTGGCCTCGTAGTTATCCCGCTTTTCGTAGCTGTTACCTGCTTCGGCGCTGATCAGATAGTTCCAGTTGCCGGTCTGGCCGCTGAATGCCACAGAACCACCGGGGTTCTTGTTTCCGTTCTCGTGGTAATTCAGGTTCAACTCGGTCGACAGACTGGAACGGGACTGAGATTCCAGTAATACGATGTTGACCAGTTGTCCGGAGTTCTGTACGTCAAGATCACTCGAGGTTCCCCGGATGATTTCGATGTAGTCAACCTGATCGGCGGCAATTCGCTGTAGCTGACTCTGTGCCTCGTTCGCCTTGCCGGCCAGTCGTTTACCATCAATCAGGATCTGTGATTCGGCGCCCAGGCCGCGGTCGCCATCTCTTGCAATGCTGCCGCCACTTCGAATAAGCTCGATCCCGGGTACCCTGTCCAGCATGTCGTTGGCAGTAATGGGTGAAAATTCCGCAAAATAGGCTGCGGTAAAAATCACGTTGGAATCTTCACCGGTTGAATCCTGACTGTACGAATGCCCGGCCCACAACAGGACGGATAAACTGACAACCGGTGAAAGCTTTGTAACGGACATGGATTCAACCCTCGTGCGAATTCGTCACCATCTTAGAGTGAACACTCCAAAATAATCAACGTACAGACACAATAAGTCACATTTAAAAAATTAGAGGATCCACAGAGAGATCCATGGAGAGATTCATTGAGAGAAATGAATTGAACGAATTTAATTGAGTGAAATTAATTGAGTGAAATTAATTGAGAGAAAAGGCCGATGGCTGGAGTAAAGCAGTTCGATGTAGACGAAGCACTTGATCTGATGCTGGAACTTTTCTGGCAACGGGGCTACCGGGCGACCACCACCCGGGAGCTTGCCGGTTCTGCGAACCTGTCGGAAAGTTCTTTGTTCAATACATTCGGCAGTAAACAGGCAATCTACCTGAAGGTGCTGCAGCGCTACATCGATCGCAATACCCACCTGCTGATGCTGATCGAGAACAATCCCTCGCCACTGGAAGGGTTGCGGGAGTATTGGGAAAAGATAGCCAGCATCGCCGCCGACCGGAAACGAACCCGCGGCTGCATGATCACCAATGCAGCCACCGCAGAAGCCGGCGACGAGTCCATTGCTGCCTTTATCAGGGCTTCCTATAAACGCAGCGAGAAGGTATTCAGAAAAGCACTGGATAGAGCCGTCGAATTGGGTGAGCTGCAGCCGGATACGGATACCGAGGCATTGGCCGAATTTCTATTGCACAGTACTCAGGGAATCAGGGTCATGTCTCGACTGAATCCAAGCAGGAAGAAGATGATGAATATTGTAGAGGGGGTCATGTGCGCGATAAATCTCCACCGGACAGCTCCACACTGATCAATCAGCAGTCTGTTAGACGATGTGACCTATCCAGCGTCCGGCCAGCATTACTCCTGACCACAGAAACAGCGACAGACCTCCGGCTATCCTTGCCGGCCTGGGCAGGTCGGTGAACACCGCATGGTGATCGAGCTGTTTATCAACCCGAAAATGGAAATAGGCCATGTTGATTCCGGCCAGGGCCATCAACACGAACTTCCATCGAAAGGCAGGATTGTCTATATGGGAAGAGGCGCGGGTGATAAACATTCCGAGCCCGGTGATAACTGCAACCACAAAAGCGCCCCAGGTCCAGGGTATCAGTTGCAGATTGAGAACATTCAGCGGTAATTGCCTGGCCGCGAAACCGAGCAGTCGCAGGTCGACCCAGAGGATGCTGCCCAGCACCAGGGTTATGGCAATGACGTGGATGGATTCCAGCAATGGAAACCAGTTGGTGGCGGCGATGACCTGGGACAGCGGCCAGTTTTCCATACTCAACCACACAGTGGGCTGCGGGCCGGCATCGAAGGCTTCCATGCTCCACAGCGGAAACTGCAGATATTCCAGGTAGGCGATCCAGCGCCCTGCCATCAGAACCATTATCCACAGGCCCAGCGACAGTACCGCCAGGCCGCGGGCCAGCAGGCGTCGTTGCGGTGCTTCCCAGAAACCGGGTCTGCGTTTCTGCATCGCTAAGAAAAAGATCGCCAGTGCTACCGCTCCCAACAGGAACCCCATTTTGCTGCTGAACACCGGGTTGGAAAAATAGCGATTCGGCCGGCCGAGAACAAAAAAGGCGCCGGAGATAACATTGCTGACTAGGGCGATCCATAGCCAGGGAAAAGCGCGTTCCAGCAGGTCGCTGATACTCATGGCCGGAACAGCCAGGC
The DNA here is from genome assembly GCA_024234395.1 of Pseudomonadales bacterium. Classification (GTDB taxonomy): domain Bacteria; phylum Pseudomonadota; class Gammaproteobacteria; order Pseudomonadales; family Pseudohongiellaceae; genus NORP240. Next base: position 109,436 of record JACKOH010000002.1, on the reverse strand, counting down.
CGAGTATCCGCAGGTTCATCAATACCACGGTGGCCATCACCACGGCAATGCCGAGGATGTGCACAGTCTGGATGATAGGAGGAAAGCCGGGGATCGTGTTCAGCGCCCATAGTGCGCCGCTTTGCAGAAAACTGCCGTCAATCAGTTGTGCCAATGATTCCATGTCAGATTCTTCTTATTGTTCTCAACTTGTTCCTGTCAGAGTCCACCGATTAATATTCAGATCAATCAGTGCATTCCCTGGTTTAAATCGAACCGGTGACCAGGCCATACCCGATATCGGCCCCGGGGTGAACTCAGGGTTGCCGACGATTCCTGCCCCCCCTGGCAAGTCACCGGCGTCCGTGAAAAGCGGTTCGAGTGGCTGCAAAAGGTATCGCTGGTCGGGAGAAAAGTCCAGCCGCAGGTGGCTGACCGGTCTCGCGACCGGTATCGTGCGGGCGCCGCCAGCATTGCAGTAACCTCTGGCAGAGTCGATATGATCCTCATGAGCTACTCACCCGGAAAAATCCCTGTTGCCAAAGCGCTTCTCTGGGCCGGCGGAATACTCGTACTGGCACTGATGTTCCCAACCGTATTCAAGGTGATCTTTGCTGCCAGGGACGAGTTGTCCTACAGCGCTGGCGTGGATTCAACGACCTGCGCCGGAATCCCGGGCAATGCTTCTACTCCCTCGGAAAACTGCCTGACGATCTACACCATCAGCCTCGGGAATACCGGCGTCAATCCGCAGGCAAGTATCGATGTCAGTCTGCGTAACGGGCCTGAACCCTGGCGCTTCGGCAACAGCGTGGTGGATATCGTCGCCAGTGCCCGCAGACGCGAAGTGCCGACCGTCGATTACCGCAGTGAGAGCGGCCTGACTTACTTTCATGTTGAGAATCTGCAGCCCAACCGCCTGCTGGAATTGCACATGAGTTACCTGGGTTTTGCTGCTTATGAACAGTTGCAGGATGTCTCGGTGGAAGTGAGTGCACTTGGCAGCGTGATTGAAAGTAACCCGCACTTAACCGTGCTGTCCCGGTTTTTCCGTAATCTGACGCTGTTGTTCTAGGGGGCGGATCGCAGAACATCTGCGGACCGTGATTCAGACTGCAGTTTCACCGGGCTGAAACTCAGATAGACAGCAAGGCTCGCTGCCGTGCGACCTTTTCGGAGATTTCCGCAAGCAGCTGCCGGAATGCGGGCCTTTCGTACAGGTCTTCTAAGGCGGGTTCTTCGCGGGTTTGCCAGGATCGCCAGCCATTGTCCACGGCTCGCCGCAGCAGCCCCAGGGCCTGGTCTGCGTCCCCCGTCAGCACAGTAAAGCGCGCCTTCTGATAATCGATAAGAGGGTGGTCAAAGCCATCGCTTTCCAGAAATTCATAGTATTCCCTGATTTTCACCAGCAACCTGCTTGCACCGTCGGTGTCTCCGGTTCGCAGCCTCGCCAGGGCCAGATCCGTGGCAGCAATCTGCGGATCCCAGAAATAAATTCCTGAGCGTTGGAACAGCATTCCTTCGCCACGTTCTGCGCCATCAGAAAGTGGCTCCAGCAGGGCCAATACCCGGTCAAAGTTTCCCGCCCTCGCCTCGGTTTTCGCCAGGGCGACGATGTTGATTAGGTTCGGGTTCGCCTGGTATTGCGCCATCGCCGCTGCCACCGCCTCGGTCGACAGGCCTCGTTCCAGGAACACCAGGTGGGTAAGACCGGTTAACCATGCTTCAGCGTCATCTGGTCGATCCAGGTCGAGATAAAGCGATCCCAGTTCGATACGCGAATTTCTGTCTTCCGGAGCCCGTTCGATGGATTGCCGGTACCAGGCGACGGCGTCGGCAAGGTCTCCGCTGGTCCAGGTCAACCTGCCGCTGCGGCGATAACCCAGTGGACTCTCCGGGTTGGCCTGAATAATACGGTTTGCCGCCTGCAGGGCTTCCTGATTTCGGCCTCTTATCCACAGCTCAGCCGCCATGTTGGCATTGATCACTTCCGCCAATGGGTCCAGCGAATAGGCCCTGTAAAGAGTATCGAACGCATCCTGGGGCCTGAGCATTCTTTCGTAAGTGATGTATAGCCAGACCAGGGCCCTGGATAAATTCGGACTCAATTCGATAGCCCGTTTCAATGCCGCTTCAGAGGCCAGGTAATCGGTTTCGAACATTCTTAGGAAACCCAGTGAAGCATGAACCTCCGCCAGGTCCGGATCCAGTTCGAGGGCCCGGTTAATCAGTGGGAGGGAAGCACTTAACTGTGTTTCAAGCGGCCTGGATCCATAGGCACTGTCACTAAGTAGTAACAGCGTATCCACTAATCCACTATAGGCAGGTGCAAAGCCAGGGTCCCTGGCAATGGCATTTTCGAAATAGTCCTGCGCCTGTTCCAGGTCCCTCACCGTGCGCTTTTCAAAAAAGAACCTACCCTGCAGGTAGAGATTATAGGCATCGATACTCGATGCCCTGGAAACCGTTGGACTTGCGCGGCTGCCGGTCAGTTCCAGTTGCAACGAAGAGGTAATGAGCGCGATGATTTCATCCTCGATTGTAAAGATTTCTTCAATTTCCCGGTCAAAATTATCCGACCAGGTGATGAATCCATCCCGGGCGTTGATGAGATTGACGGATACCCTTACGAATTCACCGCTACGCAGCACACTGCCTTCCAGTATATGGTTGACACCCAACTTTCTGGCGATGTCGCCGATGGTTTCTTCATTCGGGTAGTCAATGAGAAAAGATGACGAACGCGCCGCCACCTTCAGACTTTGGATCCGTTACAGAGTATTGATAAGTTCATCTGCGATGCCTTCGGCAAAATACTGCTGATCAGGATTTCCTGACAGATTGGCAAAGGGTAGAACCGCCACGGACGGCTGATCGGGGATGTCGGAGGCTTCGGGTGCAATTGTGTCGCGTTCCAATCGCTGGCGGAAATAACTGCCGCTACCGGTCATCAGCATCAGGGCGAGCAGCAGCGCAATTCCCGGTTTGATACCCCGCAGTCCTCTTTTCCGGTCCTCGGCATCCTGTGTCAGGCCGTCCATTGAGAAATCGAAGAACCAGGCAAGAACAAGAAAGATGGGGAACCCGGTAATGAGCAGGTAGAGAACCAGAGTTATTGACCAGTCAGGATAGAAAAGAGCTGGCAGCACGATAGAGGCTACCTGCAGAATGAGCCAGGCAACAACCAGATAGAGGCCGCAGGCCTGGAACACTTTCCGGCGCTTCAGTTCATTAAAAAACCCGTTCATTCGGGTCAGCCTCCATTTTTTCCTGGCCAGGCTGGTGTTTTAAGACAACTGAGCCTTAAAGTTGCCTGGAGCGGAAATCGACCGCAGATCGATTCCATAGTCGCGCGGTTTTGGCTAAACTCCCCTGGCATCAACAAGAGGACGAATTGCCATGTTAACGCGAAAACTTTGCAGCTGTGCAGCGCTTTTGGCCGCGCTTTTTCTCACAATCACCCTGAATGCCGCGGAGATTACCCTGGTACGCTACGGCCCCGCCGGAAGTGAGAAACCGGGAATAGTCGATGATCAGGGGCGTATACGGGACCTGTCAGGGCATATTACCGATATTACCCCGGACCGGCTCTCCGACGCCGCACTCGAGGAAATTGCTGCGATTCCGATGGCTGATCTGCCGCTGGTTACGGGTAATCCCCGGCTCGGTGTTCCACTCACGGGAATCGGCAAAATGCTTGCAATCGGCTTCAACTATGTCAACCATGCCGCCGAGATGGAGGTTCAGCTTCCCACAGAACCGCTGCTTTTTATGAAGGCGAATTCGGCCCTGAACGGCCCGTTCGACGATGTCATTCAACCGCGCAACGGGCACAAGCTGGATTACGAGGCCGAGCTGGTGGTGGTGATTGGCAAGCGCGCTCAGTATATCTCCGAGGCGGAGGTGTTTGATTACATCGCCGGCTATACCGTCGGGCACGATGTCTCAGAACGTGCCTTTCAGCGCGAACGCGGCGGTCAGTTTACGAAAGGCAAGAGTGCCGATACCTTTGCGCCGGTGGGTCCCTACCTGGTCACACGCGACAATATTGACGACATTCAGAATCTTTCCATCTGGTCGGAAGTGAATGCTGAAATGCGCCAACAGGGCACCACCGCCGACATGGTTTTCGGTGTCAGGCAGATTGTCAGTCACCTCAGCCAGTTCATGACGCTCTATCCGGGCGACATCATCTTCACCGGCACCCCGGCTGGCGTGGGCGATGGCATGGTACCGCCAAGCTATCTGAAACCCGGTGATGTGGTGCGCATCGGAATCGAACACATTGGCGAGCAACGCCAGGTCATCGTCGCCCCCCGGTAAACACTTCCAATAAAAGGGGTTAATAAATGGGGTCAGAGTAAAAATACAGTACTGTATTTTTACTCTGACCCCATTTATTCTTCACTGATACTTGAGTAGAAGCAGTGAGGACGGGTGATGAAACTGAGCAGACAACTTCTGAATTGTTGCAGTGTTGCATTGCTGGCAGCCTGCGGTCCAGCCGAGCAGAGCAATCAGGCCGGTATGGAATCTTCCGCCCGGGAGACGCCGACCGGGATCAATATGGCTGCTGCTGGCGGTGAAACTGGAGCGGTGCTGGGTGACTGGGGTGTCGAGCTGGAAAGCAGGGATCTGCAGACCCGGCCGGGGGACGACTTTTTCCAGTATGCCAATGGCAGCTGGGCAGAAAACTTCGAAATCCCGCCTGACAAGAGTCGCTATGGTGCGTTTGACGGTCTGAGTGACCGGTCCGACGAGCGCATCCACAGCATTGTGGAAGACCTGGTTGACAGCGAGCCCTCAGGGGGTTCGCTGGAACAGAAGATTGCCGATTACTACCTCAGCTTCATGGATACAGATCGCCTGAATGAGTTGGGTATTGATCCATTGCGACCGGCTCTGACGGAAGTGGCGGCCATCGCTTCACGGGCCGATCTGATAGATGTTCTGGGTCGGGCCCGATTACTGGCCAGTTCCAGTCCCATCGGTTTCAGCATCGGCCCGGACCGCGTGGATCCTGACCGCAATCAATTGCGCGTAGGAGTAGGCGGTATCAGCCTGCCTGACCGGGATTACTACCTGTTGGATACCGAACGGTTCATGGAAATAAGAAACGAATTCGTCCATCATGTTACTGCCATGTTCGAATTTGCCGGTTTTGCAGACAGCGCGGCCCGGGCGCAATCCGTACTGGAGATCGAGTCGCAAATAGCAGAGCATCTGTGGCCAAGGGCACAGCGCCGGGATCGGGATCTTACCTATAACCCGATGACCTATGCTGCGCTCAAGGCGACCTATGGTGAGCTGGACTGGGATCGTTTTTTTCAGGCTGCGGGCGTGAATGTGACCAGGCTGGAGGAATTGAATGTTTCTTTCCCAAGTGCCATGCCACCGATCATCAAGATGATCAATGAAGTGCCCCTGGAAGACTGGAAAAGCTACCTGTCTTATCAGCTGATAAGTAATCATGCCGGCATCCTCTCGGAAGCCATCGATAATGAAAACTTCCGCTTCTATGCCACGGTATTGCGCGGCATTCCAGAGCAGCAGGAGCGCTGGGAGCGGGCTGTATCGCGGGTCGGTGCCCTGAACAGCCTGGGTGAGGCGCTGGGCAGAGTATACGTGGAACGGTATTTCCCCGAATCTGCCAAGCAACAGATGGAACAACTGGTTGAAAATCTGCGTACTGCGCTGGCGCAGAGCATCAATGAAAATGGCTGGATGGATGAGGAAACCCGCCAGGAAGCACTGCTGAAACTGGATTCCTTCCGCCCGAAAATTGCCTACCCTGATGTATGGAAGGATCTCGGCTCCATACAGATTACCCGCAACGACCTGTTTGGCAATGCCCGTAATGTGCGGGAGTTTTTCTATTGGGACGACGTGAATCGTCTGGGACAGCCAACCGATCGGGAAGAGTGGGGAATGACGCCGCAAACAGTGAACGCCTATTACAACTCCTCGTTCAACGAGATCGTGTTTCCGGCCGGTATTCTGCAGCCGCCATTTTTCGATCCGGCGGCTGACCTTGCAGTCAACTATGGTGGCATTGGTGCGGTGATAGGCCACGAGATGGGGCACGGCTTCGATGATCAGGGTTCCAAGTCAGACTACCGTGGTATCCAGAGGGACTGGTGGACTGAAGATGCACGGGCAGCCTTCGACGCCCGCACCGCCATGCTTGCCGACCAGTACAATCAGTTTGAGCCGGTGCCGGGAAATTTCGTGGACGGACAGTTCACCCTGGGTGAGAACATCGGCGACGTGGGCGGTTTGTCCATGGCTTACCGCGCTTACCGTATCGCCTTGAATGGCGAGGAAGCGCCGGTAATCGATGGCCTGACCGGCGATCAGCGCTTCTACCTGTCCTGGGCCCAGGTCTGGCAGGCGAAAATCAGAGAGGATGCCCTGATTTCCCAGCTCAAGTCGGACCCCCACTCGCCGGCGGTCTATCGGGTAAACGGCGTAGTGAGAAATCAGGATGCCTGGTATGAAGCGTTCGGAGTGGACCCGGGCGACAGTCTTTACCTGGCACCGGAGGAACGGGTCAGGATCTGGTAAGTTTTCGATAAAACAGGGTGTGGGCGCGGGCGGTTCTCCCTCCTGTGCCGGTCGGTGATTAGTGGTAGTATCAGGCGCCAGTGTGACGCCTGGAGTCACCCGTATCTGCCGAATTACCGGGGAGAAACCCATGAAAAGCCTGCTCAGAACCTTATTCTCATCAGCCCGAACAGTAAATGGGATCAGAGTAAAAATTCAGTACTGGTTTTTTACTCTGACCTCATTTTTTTTGCCGCTGCCTGGCGCCTGGGCGCAGCCTCCCAGCGCGTTACCGAACCCTTATATTAGGGGTGAAGGTGCCTGGGGTAATCTGCCCGTAGGGCGCAGCTGGGGTGCCGCCAGTGCCATCCACTATGCCGGTAACGGCCGGGTGTGGGTGGCTGATCGCTGCGGGGGCAATCGGGGCCCGGGCAGCTGCGAGGACCGTCCGGACATCGATCCGATCTTCCTCATGGATACGGCAGGCAACATTATCAGGAGTTTTGGGGCGGGGCTGTTTGTCTGGCCCCACGGCATGTTTGTGAATGGTGACGGTAACCTCTGGGTGACGGACGCCGCCACTGCCCGGAATGGACTCAAGGGCAACCAGGTGCACAAATTCAGCCCCCAGGGCGAGTTGCTCATGAGTCTTGGCATTGCCGGCGTGCAGGGTAGCGGCCACTATTATTTCAATGCCCCCAATGATGTTCTGGTGGCACCGAACGGCGACATCTTCGTGGCCGACGGTCACAGTCCCTCAACCGATAACAGGATCGTCAAGTTCAACAGCAACGGCGAATACCTGATGGAGTGGGGCAGCGTGGGTGCGGAAGCGGGTGAGTTTCGGGTGCCCCACGCACTGGCCATGGATTCGCAGGGCCGACTGTTTGTTGCAGACCGGGCCAACAGCAGGATCCAGATCTTCGATCAGCAGGGCAATCACCTGACGACCTGGACCCAGTTCGGTCGTCCCAGCGATGTCTACATCGATAGCAACAACCGGCTCTACGCGGCGGACTCGGAATCCAATACCGGACCGCTCCGCAATCCTGGCTGGAGACGTGGAATCTACATCGGCAGCGCCAGCGACGGCTTTGTGACCGAACTGGTACCCGATCCGGTTACCGACCCGGAGGGAACCACCAGCCACGCGGAAGGCGTGACTGCCGACGAGTCGGGTAACCTCTATGCCGCAGAGGTCGCGGAGACCAATATCCGCAAATTTATCCGTCGCCAATGACAAATGATGCCGGCAGGTCTGAACCATGACAGCTGGTGAGCCTGCCGCCCCGGACGATGGTCGTGTCGGGTGCGTTTCCGGGCGACGTGGCGCTTATTGTGGCGCCGCTTTTAAAGACGATTCAGGATATCCTGATAGATGCTCTGATTTTCGGTGCCGCCGTATACGGCGGCACCAGGGTAAAGTTGATGGCTGGCAATCAGGTTAGTGCCGCCGCGGGCTGAGTCCGGTTCCCCGGATCGTAGAGGTCGTTCTGAACGCCAGCCCGGCTCACCCCACACATCACTGCGACCGTTCTCTGGCCAGCTGCTCCTGATAGATTTTTTCAAGACCTTCCACCTCGGTGACGAATCCCTCCGGATCCACAAAAGTGTCGGGGCTGTATGCCTGCCCTGGTTGCCACTTGTCGTGCAGGTGGTACTGGCTGCCATGCGCTGCCACCCAGACATCCACGTCCATCGCTTTCTGGCGTCGATAGGTGGAGGCAAAGTCCTCCGAGACACCTGGATAGGTGGGGTCCACCACCAGATGCTTGCCGTCGTTGATAGTCCCCATGTTGGCGATCACCACCTGGTAGTCGCGGCCATTTTCATTGACCGTCATGGCATAGCTGGAGCTGCCTTCGGTATGGCCCGGATGCTCGTAGACGTGCAGGCGAATATCTCCCAGCTCGATGAGGTCGCCTTCGTGAATGATCTTGTCCACGCTGACCGGCTCGAAAGTCTGGCGCCCGCCAAAATGAGGGTCGCTGAAACCGCCGTCTTCCAGAATCGGGGCGTCCCTGGATGTCGCCCACAGTTGCGCACCGGTAATCTGCTTGATTTCGGCCAGGGCTGCAGTGTGGTCCCAATGAGACTGCATTTGCAGCAGAATCTTCACATCTTCCAATCGAAATCCCAGTGATTCGATATTGCTCCGGATCTGCGCCGTTGAATCTTCAAGTCCGGTATTGATCAGAATATGCCCTTCATCCGAAGTGATAAGGAACACGCTGAGGTCGTAAGTACCGACCCCGTAGAGGGGCCCGATGACCCGGAATGCCGGAAAAGACCTGGTCCAGGTCTCGGACTGGGCGCGCGCCGGGCTGAACTGGGCAAGCACAACAAGCCCAAGCACAGCGGTAAGCTGAATTCGCGGTTGCAGGAATCGAATAACCATGATTCTCCTCTCGAATTATTGTTGTTCGGTTATCAGGTCCCTCAAGAATACGGACTCGATCTCTTGAAGTCCATCACATCAGTACCAGCTCAATGTCCTTAGAATGTTGCTTCCAATGCCAGTATTCTTAATTGCAAACAGTCAGTTAGGCGAAAAAGATTAAGAAATCTCTATTACGACGTGGGTATCATGCTGACAAAGACCCGACACATATACAAAACAGGGGAAACTGTCCGCCGAACCGGAAGCAAGCCCGCCAGCCGGCTCTGCCAGACACTGCTTCTGAGCCTGTTCAGTATTCCACTGTCTGCCTGGTGCAACGAATTCATGGAACTGTCGGTAGCGAGCGGCTACGAGCAGAATCTGCCGCGCGGCTACCTGGACAAGGACGTTCAGAGCAGTGAATTCGTTCAGACTTCGGTGTCAGCCGGCAAATTTTTTCAACCGCGGGTAAATACCTCGGTCGTACTGTCAGCGGGCGGCAGTCACCACCTCTACTTCAACCAGCACGGCTTCGATTACAGCAGTCTGAGCCTGGGCGTTGCCATCCAGCACAAATTGGGTATGGGCGCTTATACACCCAGGATCAACCTCAGCCTCTCCGCCGCCAGGGAGGACTCCCGCGGTGCACAGCGGGACCGCGACCTGTATGGAATCGATCTGACCCTGTCCCGTCGCCTGTCCGCGGGGTTGAATTTTTCCGTTGGCCTCAGCAGTGCTACCAGTCGTGGTCTGGACGAACCGGCGGTGGATTTTGATGCACTGCCGTACCGGCAGGGTGTGACCCGACCCACCGATCCCATGGATTATCGCAATAATTCACTGTTTGCCGGAGTTGACTACACGCTCAACAGTGGCTGGCAGCTGTCCGCCGGATATCGCTATCAGGACGGTTACGTGGTTTCCAGTGCGGTGCCTCCGGTTGTCGATCTGTTCATCTACACCGAGGCGGTTGCTCTGGACCCAGCCTATGATCACCAGCGCCTGATGTACCTCATGGAATCGCGAGCTGATTTGTGGACCACCGCGATCAGCATACCGTTGTCCAGGGATACGGCTGTCGACATTGGCTATAACTGGCAGAACTTTGCTGTGGAATACGTCGGTGGATACGACAACTCGCAGTTTCTGGTTACACTGGTACATCAATTCTAATCATTATGAAACTGACGATCAAAATCCTGCTGATACCCTGGCTTTCAATAGGAGCTGCGACGCTCTATGGCGAGACGCTTACCGTATCCCTGCTCGATCTCCGCTCGGAGTCAGGTCTTTACGACGCCGTGGTGGAGATTATTCCAATCCGGCAGATGACGCCGGAAGTGATGCCCATCGAGGTGAGCGTGGATCAGGTCGACAAGGAATTCATTTCCGATGTCACGGTTGTTCCGGTAGGAAGCCGGATAAACTTTCCCAACAGCGATGAAATTCTGCACCACGTCTATTCATTCTCACAGACCAAGAGTTTCGATATTCCTCTCTATGGCGCCGGCGACAACCTGGATCATTTCGAGACTTTCGACAGGCCGGGGGTTGTTGTTATCGGATGTAACATTCATGACTGGATGCTGGCTTACATTTATGTGGCGGAGTCCGCTCTTGTCAGCAAATCGGATGAACTGGGAAAGGCCCGCCTGGAAAATCTTGAGCCAGGGCACTACCAGCTCAAGATCTGGCATGCCCGCATGGGAGACGATCCGCCGCTGATCAAGGAGGTCGATGTAGCTGCCGGCCTTGATACCAACCTGACCATAGCGCTGGATCTTGCTCCGGAGCGACGCATCCGAAGAGCGCCGTCCTCCACCAGCGGTCGCTATCGCTGATTCCGCTCCAGGAGTCCTGTCTGCATGTCTGGACTGACCATCAAGCCTGGGTTTCGCAGTTTTCGTTCGCGCCTGATAGTTTTCCTGTTGATTCTGCTGCTTCCGCTTCTGGGCGGGACCTATCTATTCGTCAACAGCAATAATCGCAGCTATACAGAAAAGACCATCAACAGCTATCTGGAGTCCGGAGCGGGCGTATTCGATTTTACCCTGGCCCAGCAGTCCCAGACCCTGGTATCCATCCTCAGCAGTCTGACCTGGGATTTTGGCTTTCGTTCGGCGTTCGGTACGGGAGATCAGCCCACGTTGTTCGGTGCCGGCCAGAATGTTCTGGAGCGCTCACTGGGTAGTGTCGAAACTCTGCTGGTGGCGGATATGGAAGGCAGAGTCATTATCGATACGGCATTACAGGGCTTCGACAGGCTCAGCGGAGCCTGGCAGCGGCTTCTTGAAGATGCCGATCGTGATCAGGAAGGTCTTGCCGAAGCCATCATCAGCATCAGAGGTATTCCGCACCGGCTTATCGCCGTGCCCCTTTATCTGCCAAGACAGGTTGCCTGGATTATTGGCGGCTATCCACTTGATCAGGAAGTATTGGACCGGGTGAAACAGAATACGCTTTCCGAAGTTTCTCTGGTCAGGGTGGACAGCCTTGGCAATCACATTGTTGCATCAACCCTGCCGCCCGGATACTGGAGCGCACTCGCAGAAGAGTTCAGTCCGTCCGCGAGCGGTCACGGCCTGCAGAAATTCAATCTCGGCGGAGAAATATTTGGCAGTCTCTCCAGAATTCTGAATCCGGATTCCTCTACCGACGAACAGCTTGTGGCACTCATTCACCGGTCTTATCAGGAGAATCTGGCTAATGAAAAGCTGTTTCAGGATCTGCTGGCCCGCTTCTATCTGCTTATCCTGGCCGTCAGTATTCTCGCTGTTCTGTTTCTGGCCCGTTCGGTTACCCGCCCGGTTCAGAAGCTGGCCGGGTTCGTATCGCGTATTGATAAGGGAGAGTACGATGCGACGCTGACGTTGAACAGTCAGGACGAATTGGGAGTGCTGGCCGATTCAGTAAACAGCATGGCCAGGGGGCTGGCGGAAAAGGAAAAAGTACGGGATTTGCTGGGAAAGGTCGTATCCAGACAGATTGCTGAACGGCTGATAAAAAATCCGGTGCAGCTCGAGGGTGAAGAAAAAGTCACCACTATCATGTACGTGGATATTAAGGGCTTTACCGGTTTCTGCGAAGGCAGGAGTCCTCGCCAGGTGCTGAACGTTCTGAACGGGTTTCTAAGCAGTGTGGCCGGCCAGGTGGAATCTCATTGCGGGGTGGTGGACAAGTTCATGGGCGACGGAGTAATGGCTCTTTATGGTGCCCCGGTCGCTCATGAACGGGATGTGGAAAATGCTCTTCACAGCGCGTTGATGATTGAACGGCAATGGCGAAACATGGCGGAAGGGGAGCTTGCCGAATTCGGCTTGCAACCCTGTATCGGCATCCATACCGGTCTCGTTGTTGCCGGTAACCTGGGGTCAAGCAATCGCATGAATTATTCGGTGGTGGGTGATACGGTAAATCTGGCGGCCCGGCTGGAGAGTCTGACGCGCTACTACGGTGTCACCTGCATCGTCAGTGAAGAAACCGCCTCAAAGGGCCGCGGCTTGCTGTTCCGGGAGCTGGATCTGGTCAGGGTTTATGGCCGTCGGGACCCGGTCAGAATTTATCAGTTAATCGGCGAAACGGGACGTGTTGAAGCCTCCATGCTCCAGGAGATACAGCATTTTCAAACTTTTCTCGAGTGCTATCGCAACCGACAATGGGATGAGGCTGAACACCTGCTGAGTGGACTTTCCGCCGGCGGCAGTACGCCGGCGTTGTACTCACTCTATGCGGAACGCATAGCTGCATTTCGTCGCGCTCCGCCGCCTGCGGACTGGCAGGGAATTTTTGTCTTTGATAAAAAGTAGCCGCTACCAGGTTACCACCGTGCCACTTGTATGCCACCTATATGCGACTGACAGGCCATGACCAAGTCCGTGCCAGGCCGCTGCTAAAATGTGGCGATGGGGTTCAACGGCGAGCCCATGCCGCCCGGAATTCGCAAAGGGGCTGCAGTAAACAGGAACTGGTAGCGACCCAGTCGGGCGGCAACCTCGGCCACCTGTTCGAAATCCAGATTGTCGAAAATACCGATGCCCATGGACACCAGCGCCAGATTATGCAGCGGCAGATTGATCTCCGGGACTCCGCTGGGGGACACATCGTTCCACATATCGTGGCCGATAAACGACACGCCGCGTTCCTTGAGGAAATAGGCGACATCGGCGTGATATCCCGCCACACCTTCTGAAGTCGGCCAGGGTCCCAGGGCTTCGCGGCGCTTCCAGCGGCCGGTATAAAGCAGAATCACGTCACCGGGTTGCACGCTGACCCCCTGAATCCGTTCCAGCTCCAGCAGGTCCTCGTAATGGATCGCAGTTCCGGGTTCCAGCCAGCCATCCGCGGTGGCCCTTCCTGGCAGCAGCGTGGCGTCAAACAGAATGCCGCGCGTGAAAATCCCTTCCCGCTGGGCATGGATGCTCCCACTGGGACACTCTCCGGCCGCTTCCACAGCCTGATAGCTGACACCGTTGTAGCCAAAGCCGTCGTACATGAAATGGCAGTTGACCGAATCCAGATGGCTGTGAATCGTGCCATGGTAACTGCCGTCGTACTGATAGCGATCCGACGCGCCGGTGGGGCTGACCCGCAGCACCTCGCGATTGAGGACCGTCGACGCATCCACGGCTTTTTCCTGGTTCACGTCATGGGCCATGGACACCGTAATCCCTTCGGTAACCAGCGCGGCGGCGGCGACCCGCTTGGCGGCGGTGATAAGATTGGATGCGCCCAGCTCATCCTGATCGCCCCAGCGACCCCAGTTGGAAAGTTCCACCATGGCGCGTTCAAAATCTTCGTGGCTGGTGATGCTGTGATCCCGCTGGGCGATGGCATTACCGCCCAGTCCTGCTATCAGTGCCAGAAGCAGCAGTCTGGCCGGTCCGTTTTTAGTCATCATGGAAGTCTCCTGACCTGGTTGATGTGTCAGTATGCATAGTGGGTAGCCTGACCCGCTACAATCAGCCAGGTGATCAGCAGGGCATTGACGAATGCTCCCGCGTACACCCGGCCGGTAAGCTGGAAAAAATAACTGGAAAGCACTGCGGTCAGCGGCAGCAGCACCACGAACTGCAGTGCCACGATGGTGAGCAGTGCCTGAGAGGGAATCGCCAGCGCGCCGGTGACAAACAGCGTGGCGTACTGCCAGGCCAGTAACAGCGCGATACCTCCGCCCATCAGCAGACTGTTGGTAGCCAGCATCCGCGGAGTGTCGGTGGCTGCGTTGCCGGTGCGCATCCGGCCGTGCAACACACTCCCGGAAACCAGGAAGAACAGGGTGAAAGGGAGCAGGTACACCAGAAATTCATGAAACTGGATGGCGTTCATCAGTTTCAGTGCCACCACCCAGAAGCGCATGTCGGCGGTGAACAGGAAATGATCCACTGCCAGGACCAGATACAGGCCGGCTACCGTCGCCACCGCCAGCAGCAGGGTCAGGGTAAAGTTCCTGACCCGGGTACCTGCAGGCCAGGTCAGGCCCAGCTGCGAAAAGCCACGGGCGTTGACTCCGACCCCGGACTGAAACAGCCAGACTGCCAGCAGAACAGCCGAGATAGCCGCATTACCCAGTGCCCAGACCATGACGCCACTGGTCAGGTTCTGACCGAACCAGGCATTGGCTGGCAGTGCATCCGCCGCTCCCTGCAGAGGGAAGTAGGTGAGAGCGGGAATCGCGATCAGCAGCAGGACGGCACTCCACCAACCGGTTCCCCTGTCAGCCACTGCAGCGGGTGGCACATAGTGAAGCGGACGGAACAGGGTCAATCCTGCCAGCAGCCTGCTGAATGCAATCAGGAACACCATGCCACCGGCCAAGGATAGCAGGGTGCCGAATTCCTTTAGAAACCAGATCTGGTCGTCGGGAGCCAGCGGCCTGGGCGCGGCAGTGGTGGTCTGTACCCAGTCGATGACCGGGGCCACCCCGCCGCGGGTGATATGATTCGCCGGGTGAGTCTGCCGCGGCTGATAAAGCTTCCTGGCGGTACCGGTGTCGAGGTTGCCGTAGAGCTGGCCGGGCTGCACCGGTTCCTGGGTACCGAATTGTTGCTGCAGGCGGTCAGTCGCGCCGACTTCCGATCCGGCTCGCGCCCCCCACATGGTCGGAGCAAACTCGTCGAACTGGCCGAACACCAGGCCGAAGTTCCGCGGAAAGTGTGTGTCACCGGCCGGTACGCCAAAGGTGCCCGTGGAGGACCCTGACACGATCACCGAGCGATAGGCATCCGGCATCGCTGCCGCCGCGCTCAAGACCGTCCACCCGCCCATTGAATGGCCGATCAGAGCAATCTGGTCAGTGTCAACAAATTCCAGGCTGCGCAGATACCGAAGCCCTGCGGGCCCGCCGAATCCGGCTGCAAAGGCAGGAGGATCGGAGTAACCGTGCCCACGTTGATCGAGGTTGAGTACCGCATAGCCGCGGCGCGCCAGTTCGATGGCGTAGGGGGACTGGGTTTCGCGGGAGTTGATGTAGCCGTGAACGGCCAGTACTGCCGGTACGCGGTGGTCCGCCGAGGCACCGTCCGGAATATAAAGCAGTGCACTGAGGGTCGCGCCATTGGCATCCTGAAAGCGGATATCCCGGACTGCAACTGCGCCGAAGTCGGTCTGGACCAGCCAGGCCAGCAGGCCGCCGCCGAACACCAGCAACAGTGACAGGCCGAATAGTCGGACGGCCGACCGTTTAGTATCAGACATGCAGCAGACTGACCCGGTTCTTATTGGTTTTTTATGCTTGCAGATTACACCGTTTCGGGCTGGAAGCGAAACCGTTTGACGCGTCGGGCCGACCTCTCGACAAGTCTGCCCTTGTGACCCGAAACCAGGCCGAAAGCGTGATTTTCTGTCACATTGTTGATGCGGTGACGATTCCGGTCCAAAAAAGCCTACCCAAACCGGCTGCTCTCGGGGTATGCTCCGGAATCCCTTTTTCAGACTCAGTAGCTGCCGATGAGTTATTGCCTGGCCGTCTCGGTTAACGAAGGCCTCATTTTCTGTTCCGATTCCCGCACTACTCAGGGTGTGGACCGGATCAGCACCTACAGCAAGATGTTTCGCTTCGGGCGCGACGGACAACGGCAGTTCGTGATTCTGGCGGCTGGAAATCTGTCAACCGCCCAGGCCACCATGAGCCGCGTAAAACTCGATATCCGTGATCAGGCTGCAATCAATCTCATGAATGTGGCCACCGTCCAGCAGGCTGCGGATTATCTCGGCGATTTAAGTCTTAATGAACAGTGTCGCCACGGTGAGCGGGACGGCAGACAGTGTACCTTCATCATCGGCGGACAGATCGCCGGCAGTGAACATGAGGTGGCGCTGGTCTACGCCGAGGGAAATCACATCACCACCTCGACAGATACCCTGTTCCTCCAGATTGGGGAAAGCAAGTACGGTAAGCCGATACTGGATCGGATCCTGCAACCGGAAACTACCCTTGAGACTTGTGCACTCTGTTCCCTGGTGTCCATGGACTCCACCATGCGCAGTAATCTGACTGTCGGTCCGCCTGTGGAAGTGCTGGTCTACCGGACCAACAGTCTGGTACTTGATGGCTACCAGAAGCTGGAAGCGGACAGCGCCTTCCTGCGCGAGATCGGCCGGGCCTGGGACGAGCGATTGAAAGCCGCCTTCCACCTGATGCCTTCCCTTAACTGGATCGAACCCGATCAGTCGCTGCCCATCGATAAGTCCATCACCCGCTGAACCCGCTCTGTTTTCCCATTAAGTGAGCGCCGGGGCGATTCCCGGTCTATTCTTCCCTGTGATCACGCGGCGCGAATTGGTTCGCGCCTCTTTCCGTTCACAACGAGTCATTACAAGGAGCCGTAATGTCCAGGAAATCTTCCAGTCAGGAATTTTCAATGCTCGTCGGCAGTGCCATTGTGCTGGGGGTAGCATTGCTGCTGTTATTGCTATCACTGTCGCCACTCGCCAGTGCAGAACCGCCGGATTTAATCAATCCCCACTCCCGGGCTTTTCTCGACAGCCTGGACGGACAACAACGCAAAGTCCTGAAAGAGGAGTTGCGCCAGCATCTGACCCGCTTCACCAGCAGTGAGGACCTTGATGCCGTTCCGTATCATCAGATCTACCTCGGCGTGCTGCTGGATCTGCTGATGAAACCGGCTCTGGCAGCGCAACTGTCGGAGCCGGACCGTAAGCTGGTGGTAAACCTCCCGCTACCAGGACACCGGCAATTCGCCGCTCGGAGCCGTCCCGCCATGGCTGCAGCTTGCCGGGTGATCGAAGGACCGTCGGCGGCCAATCCGGCCGCAGCGGCGCAGGCCGTCCAGGCATTGCAACGGGCTCGTCATCAGATCAACCGATGGTTGGACAATTACTACCGGCAAGCTCTGGCCGGCCTGTCGCAGCCGGGCAGGGAACTGGTGACGGGACAGGTGGAAAAGCTCCGTGACGGCGATGTCCTGGTTGCCACCGAACTGGATCTGGCGGGTTTAAGTTTCACCAGGCCGCGCTTCGTGCAGGCGTTTCTCCTGGATACCTGTCAGAACAGCGTTCGCCGCTGGCGGGAACACCCTGATTCGGACGCGACGCTTGGCGACCAGTTGATCGCCGACTTTGAGCGGGGTGCAGTGCAGATCTACCAGCCACAATAACCGTTAACCTTTCCAACAATTGCTCAAGGACGAGAATGATGAAAAAAATCGCTAGCCCTCTGATTTTAGCCGGACTCATGATGTTCAGTGTCAGCTCTCATGCCCTGGTCAGCTGGTGTGCTGCCGGACCCGATTACGACGGATTCTATCACCGAGCCAGCCTGGACACCTTGGAAATGAGCTTCCCCTATGTTCGCACCTGGATCGAAACTCATGTCAACGGTCCGGTAACTCCCAGCCTGAATTCCATGTTCTACAATACCAGGAATTCCTGGCATTTTTTTATCAATATGCCCCCGGGCAGCTATACCTGGTCCGGATATTCCCACTCCGAAGTTGGCGACCCGGAGTACTTCTGGGAAATCATGGATTTCGGCTTGTGTGCCTCCGCCCTGACCGTTGTACCGCCACCGTTCTGCGAATCCACCGATGTCCAGTTGGAAAGTTCTTCGACCCTGACCAGCGATATTCATGGCTACCTGGTGACGGCTATCAAGGGAGGTTTTGAAGCCGTGGAACGACTTGGGGTTTGCAGCATGAGCAGTACACCGACCTTTTCCGGCAGCCTGAACCTGGAGACTGTCAGTCAATGTTGCGAAGCTGCAGAGCGCCATGACAGCGCCACCCGCGCCACGGGCAGCGCTACTTTCAGCGTGCCACTGATGACCTGCTCGGTGAAACAGATCATCGTGCCGGCATATGGAATTGTTATTGAAGGGGCGGTGGGAGCAGGGGCCAACGCGACGCTCGCCTATGCAGGAATGAACGGTGCGCTGTGCGACGCCCAGTCTTCCCCAATCACGCTCAGCGGAACGGTGAGTGGTGGCTTCGGTGGTGAAATTGGTGTGGGCGGAATCAGTACCCAGATTATTGGAGCCGGGGTCAGTCTCAGCGACAGCTTTTCACTGACCGCCAGTGGACCCGATGTGCTAAGTCTTGAAGTCAGTGGTTGTATAGGCCCGGCAGAGGTAACCGGCTGGGTCCGTTTTGCGGGCGCTGAATTCCGTACCGAGATAGTGCCACGGGAATGGGCCGAAGGCACCACGCTATGCTTCTGAGTCTCACAGGATCAGAAGTTCCCTGGAACATTATTGCAGTGGCTGAGCACAATCGCCGGCAAGGCGCGCCTTGCCAGGAACCTTGGCTGGCACGCTGAAATGCGACGAATTAACCGGACAGGACACTAGCAGCCTGTTGAAAAACCTATAGGTAGAGCGAAACGGATGAACAAAGCAGGAGAAGAAAATGAGAAAACAAGAGCAGAAAGCAATGCGATCGATACTTGGCCTGATACTGCTTACTCTGGCGTTGCCTCTTGCGGCTCAAACGGACGAACCTGACTACCGGTTCCACTTTATCCCCGATGGCGGACAACTGGCCGCTGCCGGGCAGCCCGGCCTGCTGGAGGTGTCGGTTCAGCCGCCGGACCTGGGTTACCGGCAGCCGGACACTGATTCATCGGTGCCGGTGGAACTGTCGATCAGAGCGGTGGTTTATCCGGGACGCTGGCTGGATGATTCACTTGCCGACACCGACCTGGCGGAAGCGGAGCGCTTTGTGCGGGCCAAGCTCAGGCTGTTTCAGACGGCTGTGCAACCGCAACAGTACCGGCAGTGGCTGGACGAGGAGACCTATGCAGTGTTTGCCGGTTCAGTGGCCAGTGGCGAAATCGACCTGGCAGAAGATCGCCAGTTCTATCGGCAATACGATAGCCTTCGACTGTTGGCCAGCCTGCGTTATGGGGTCTATTCACTGCTTTATGTGCAATTCCATTCAACTGCGGGTGATGAACTGGTCGAGGCGGTGATGCCGGTGCGAAGAGTTGCTGGGCGACTGATTACGGCCGGCAGCCTCCATGCCGCTTCACATGAGCTCTATCGCATGCTGGCGTTCGGATCCCTGCAACGACAGTTACATCGGTTTCTGGAATTAAGGGTTAATAATTAACAGGCTATTAATAGGAACTTTCCCAGGGAGGGAAGGCATGTCACGGAAGATGGTTCAATGTTCAATTCGGCTTGCGATAGTGTTTATCGGCTTATCGTTGCTCAACACCTGCACGATGCAGACCGGGCAGTCGACCTTGCCACCTTTTCTGGCCGGGAGGATGATAGACGTGGCCGATTTACCGGTGCTGGGAATGCCAGACACGTCAGTCGCCATCATTGAGGTGACCGATTACCGCTGTCCATTCTGCCAGGAACATTTCCGCGAAACCCTTCCTCAATTGCGCCGGGAACTGATTGAAACCGGGCAGGTGAGTTACTTTGTCCAGGCCTACCCCCTGTCTGCCCAGGACGGATCGGGTCTGGCTGCCGCTGCCGCTTCCTGTGCCGCCGCTCAGGGGCGGTTCTGGGAATTTCACCAACGACTGCTGGGCGGTTACGCCGCGACTGACAGATCAGGATTACTTGAGCTGGGCCGGTCCCTGGAGCTGGATACAGTGCAATTTGGCAGCTGTCTCGGACAGCGTGGTTCCGGAACCTGGATTCAGGACCTGAGGAACCAGGCGGTTGGCCTGGGGGTACGGGGAACGCCAACCTTCTTCATTGGCCGGTTAAGCGACCGGAAAGTGGTAACCGAGGTGACGGTACTGGCGGGGCGCCAGTCAATCGACAGCTTCCGGCAGATCGTGGCTGGATACCTGGGCAGACATTGAATCGGCTTACAGGCCTGGCGGACATTGTCCGGCAGTCGATCGATTCCGGTCGCTCAGGTAAAAATGCGTGCAACATGGCTTGTTGTGGATTAGTCTAGTGACCGCGCCTGGGCGGCTGGTTCCCTGGATAAGACCAGGCTGTTCAACTGAAAAAAGTCTAACAGCCTGCTAAACCGCTTAACAACAAAAAACGCATTGCGGGAAGTAGAAAGCAAAATCGAATAATGTTCGCATGGCTTGAAAATACACCTGTTGCCATGTGGGTGGGGTTATCACTCTGGGCTTACCCCATGCTGCTGGCAGTCCATATCATCGGACTGGCAATCGTCGTGGGAATCTTTTCCATGCGCGATCTGCGTCTGCTGGGGATGTTCCAGGGACTTCGTCCTGCCGCTTTCCTGCCGTTGAGCAGGCTTGCCTGGGGCGGATTTATCGTCAATGCCGTTTCCGGGATCCTGCTTTTTACCTCCCAGGCGGTAACTTTTGCCTCCAGCATTCCCTTCCTTATCAAGATCACCGGGATTATCGTCGGTATGGTGCTGGCCGGTGTTATCCAGGCCAGGCTGAGAACCGAAATCAGCCTGCAGTCTCCGGAGGTAAGGCCGGGACGTGGCACGCGAATTCTGGCACTGGCTTCGCTGACCTGCTGGCTGACCGCCATAGTTGCCGGCCGCCTTATCGCTTACTTTTAGGCAGGAGTGGAGATGCTGGATTTTCTGGCCCGGATCGCAGTCGAAAGTACCCTGAATCAGTGGATACAGGATGTCTACTGGCTGTGGCCGATTCTGGAAATACTCCATTTCATCGGTCTGTCACTGCTGCTCGGTGGACTGATCATCATGGACTTGCGCATGGCGGGCCACTTTCGCAGTCTCGACCCCCACGCCACTCACCGGTTGCTGCCACTGGTGTTCCTGGGTTTCGGTCTCAACCTGGGGACCGGAATTTTATTTTTCGTCGGCGATCCGATGCGTTATTCGATTAACATCGGTTTCCAGATCAAGATGGTGCTGGTGCTGGTGGCGGGCCTGAATGCTCTGCTCTACTACTGGAAAGTCAGGCCGTTGATGCGCGACTGGACGGAGTACACGCAACCCCCGACCATCGCCCGTATAGTCGCGTACACATCACTGGTCGCCTGGACCGGGGTGCTGCTGTGTGGACGTCTGATTCCCTACGTCGGCACCGGCTGATACTGTTCCTGATCATCGGCAGGCCTGCTGGCGCAACCCGCGAACCAGCGCGGCGTGATCAGTGCGTGTCAGTATCGACAGCAGAATTTCTGCGCCCTGGTGTGAAGATCCTGGCCAGGGTTTCATCATCATTGAACATCAGGTGTTTAAGGGCCCCGGCGATGTGGAGAATAACCAGGATTGCCAGCAGGTTGGCCGCCAGGTTGTGAATCGTATGCGCGGCAGCGGCAACGGTGGCGGTATAATCCATAGTCAGGGTCAGGGCCAGTAGCGGACCACTGACGAGCATCACCGAAAGCAGTGCCAGCATCAGATAATGCGCGGCCATGGCAACCTTGTGAATGGCTGCACTCTGACCCACTGCACGGGGGTGGGAATTGCGCAGTCGCCAGACTATTCTGCCGGCCAGGAGCAGCCAGGCCAGCAGACCCAGAGTCACATGCAGGGTGCGGCGGTCAGTCATGGCTTCGGGAGCCTGAAATTCTATGCTTCTTCCCAGGCCCCAGAGAATGACGATAACCACAGCCGTCAACCAGTGCAGGGCAATGGAAATCCAGCCGAATGAGTCAGGCCGGTCGGCTAACCTGGACAGCCTGCTCATCCTGTCCGACTGCTTTCTTTGGTGTCGCAGGCCGCCCGGCCGGGCGCTGGCCGGTCCTTGATCATGCTTCCCGTTATTCCTGCTGCTGTTTACTTTTATTATTTATATTTAGACGGGTAAAAGCGCACCGATGCCCGGGCCGCTTCCGGATCGCAATCATAGGCCGCCAGCTTATAGCCATTGCGGGCCGGTACCCAGCGGGTCGTATACGATGCCGGTTCGCGCAGAAACATGGGGTCTTCGACGGTCACTGTAGCTCGCAGGTCATCCCCGTCCCGCCAGTAACGCTCGGTGACAATTTTCTGCGAGGAGGAAGGAATCCCGTTGTAATCATCGAAGCCGGTGATATCAAACACAAAATGGGTGGTAGTGATGACCAGTGCATCCGCTTCGTAATGACCGCTGGAAAAACCCTGGATACTGTAATCGAGCGAGGTGGGCTGGCGTCCATCCAGCCACACCGTGCGCAGCTGGTCGTCCTTCTCGTAGCGGAACAGTACCCGGTCGGGCCACTGGGTCACTTCGAAATGGTAGGGGTCGTACTGGATTGCCGGAGATGAGGCAGGCTGGCAATCATACTTGGGTGCCATGATTTCCTCGAACGCCTGCTGATAGGCCTGCGCCCGTTCATTCAGTACCGGGAAATTTTCACTGGTCCAGGGCATGTTCACACCGTTGACCGGTCGTGCCCGTCCACCTCCGTCCCAGACTCCATCCAGATCGGGGATCCCGCTGTCGGGGGACTGGGCATTCAGTTGCGGAATCGCATAGGTCGCTGCCAGGCCAAGCACGGCCAGCAGGCTGTATCGCGACAGGGTGGATCCTCCAGTTTTGACTACCGGTTTCATAAATACTCCTGCAAAGGGAACCTCTGATTATTGTTATTCGGGAATCCGGCCAGGATCCTAGCGCGGTGGGGGAGTTTCTTCCTGAACCCGACCACCTGCCATAATAGGACTGCCATCAGGGCGGGTCATGCGTACCGGCCCGCCAATTCCATGGGAGCCTTCCACCCGGGAAGGTTGCCCGGCAACCTTGACCACGGAGCCGACGGCAATTGTGTCAGGCGTCCAGCCGGTTCGTCTCAGACTGACCGGCGCGCCAAGTTCCACCTGCCATTCGGTAGTGGCCCCACCGGTGTCAGCGACGTCGACATAGAGAAAGGCGTGTGGGTTGCGAAACACAAAGCGGGTAACGGTACCCTCTACCTCTACCCGCCGATCGGGATCGTAAAAAGGCGTGCTGGCATGGTGAGCCAGCGTCGGACCGGCGAGCAGGGTGAAAATCAGGGAACTGCCAACGGTAACAGTGGCAGCCAAGCGGCTAATAGACATAGTTCTCTCCTGTTGCCGCGTGGATACGGCTGATTCGGTTCGCCGTCGACAGCCTGAATGCGCTGTTTCTGGCGGCTCCCCTGTTATTGTTTCGGCAGAATAATCAGTAACCAGGGGGGAGTCAACGCGGATTTCCGTGGCTGCGGGATACTGCCGACTTTGGCAATACGGCCGGAATCGGTTTAAAGTAGACAGCGCTGTTAATCGCCCGTACAGCGCTGGCTGCACAGATCAGGAGCCGGCGTTTCAAAATCCTGGAAACCACCGGCTGCAACGGGCGGCTCCGCACGACGCGGAACGGAATTCCAGCCTGACAGAGAGAACAAGTTAAGGAGAAAAACATGAACAAACCTGTAAAAACCCTGCTCGCCTCTTCAATCCTGGCGCTGCCGGCACTGGTCGGTGCCCAGGACAGTGATCAGACTTACGCCACTTATATCACCGAGGAAGAGTGGCAGACTGTCAATGAACTGCCCGGTGTGGATCGCCAGATTGTCAGCCGGGACATCGGCAAACTGAATCTGTCGGTGGGCATTATTCATCGGGGCGCCGTTGAACGGGGCAGTGGCCAGTCCACACCGAATCCGGATCGTCCCTGCGGAGTAAGCAGCACCAGCCGCAACAGTGGTGCGCGTGGCATTCAGCATTACCACCAGACCGAGACGTATTACATTGCTTCGGGTTCCGGGACGCTGGTCACCGGCGGCGAAATCCTCAACGGCAATGAATCGGCTCCGGACAGCAGTGTGACCACAACCCTCAATGGACCCTCCTGCAGTGGCGTGATCGTTGGCGACTGGGTGGCCAAGCATGTCAAGGAAGGGGATATCATCATCATTCCCGCCGGCACTCCCCATGGCTGGCTCGAGGTTCCGGTTCACGTGGATTACCTGAGCGTGCGCCCGGATCCCGACCGCGTACTGCCGGACGATTACGTTAACCCCGCTCTTGGACCGGACTTCCGGATACAGACAGATAACGACTGATCACACGGCGGTCCTCAGGCCGCAGACGTCCCGACCGGAATCACCGGCGGGACGTCGACATCAACCTCCCGGGGCAAATTCGGTCAGCCGAATACAAAACCCGGACCGGAACTTTTCTGCAGCGGGGCAGCTGTCAGCGGGAGGGCGGTTCCGGACGTCAGGAGAACAACATGCTGGTGAGAAGTGTCATAGCGATGCTGATGGTGACGGTGCTGCCGCCGCAGCTGTTCGCCCAGAGTAATCGTATCGATCTGGTCAGGCCTGATGCCCCGGCAATGACTGCTTTCGGCGACTACGCCATCGGTGTGCGAACCTTGCATTTTACCGACCCCGATCGCCCGGACATCGTCAATACCGTCAGCGGTGCAGCTACCGTTCGCTATGACCGTACTCTGACAGTCGAGCTGTGGTATCCGGCCACGTTGTCAGCAGGTCAGGAGCCGGGAGGACAGTATGTCACCAGCACCAGGAATACCGCGATTTCCGCCACGCTGACCGGCCGGGCGGTGCGCAATGCTGAACCCGTAGCCGGGCAACAGCGGTTCCCACTGGTAATCATTTCCCATGGCTATCCCGGCAATCGCTACCTGCTCAGCCATCTGGGCGAGAATCTCGCCTCCAAGGGATACATCGTCGCGTCTATCGATCACCTGGAGAGTACTTACACGGATCAGCAGGAGATTGCCAGCACTCTGTATCACCGGGCACCCGACCAGCGCTTCGTGCTGGACCAGGTAGCCAGGTTGGGAGAGGATCCCGGCAGTTTTCTTTATCAGACCGTGGCTGCCGACCGGACTGCGGTTGTGGGTTATTCGATGGGTGGCTATGGACTCATCAACAATCTGGGCGCAGCCTACAGTCCGGCGATTGTCGATCTGCCCATTGCGCCACCAAACCGGTTGCTGGCGGTCCAGTCGGCGCTGAATCCCGATTTCCGGGATCACCTCGATGCGCGCATCAGGGCCGGCGTTGCCATTGCCCCCTGGGGTATGAACAACGGAGTCTGGCGCCCCGTGGACCTGCGCGGTATCAGGTTGCCGACACTCTACGTGTCAGGCAGCGTGGACACCACTGCAGGGTATGCCAATGGGACCCGGGAAATTTTCGAACTGGCTGCTAACAGCGACCGCTACCTGCT
Organism: Pseudomonadales bacterium; assembly: GCA_024234395.1. Classification (GTDB taxonomy): domain Bacteria; phylum Pseudomonadota; class Gammaproteobacteria; order Pseudomonadales; family Pseudohongiellaceae; genus NORP240. The sequence continues at coordinate 84,008 of JACKOH010000002.1, read as the reverse complement.
GACCTTTGTCAATGCCGGACACAGCGCCGGTGCGCCGATTCCGGTGCCGGTTGAACTGCTCACCAGCGGCGATGGCACCGGCGTCGGTCATTACACCGACCCGGTCTGGGATACTCTGCGCATGAATAACATCATGGATCATTTCATCGCTGCGTTTCTGGATCTGAATCTGAAGGGGCTGGAGGACCGACGCCGTTTTCTGGAGCTGCCGGAGAATTCGGAAGACGGCTGGACCGGCTTTGAGCAGGGTGCCGCGATCGGTCTTAAGCTTGAGCACCTGGCCCCCGCCGAACGACTCCCGTAGAGTAGTTTCATTATAGATCAAAGATTCCATAAATTATCACCGGATAAAGTCTGACTGGCAGTGTTTCGAACAGTCGGACCGCCCGCCGCCTGTCAACAGGCTGCCATTCTCAATAAGGAGTTGTCATGCCATCTATAAAACGCCCGTATCAGAATATCCTGGCCGCCATGCTGGCAATAGCTGGAATGCCGGTCCTGGGGCAGGAAGTACAACCGGTCAACATGGGCCCGGTCATCAATTCGGCGTCCCGCGATGCCGAACCGACATTCATGCCGGATGGCAATACCATGTATTTCAATTGTTTTAACCGCCAGGGTCGAACCGGCAGTGATATCTGCGTCAGCGACAGAGTTGGCGACAGCTGGTCGGAGCCACGCATCGTCGAGGCGGTCAGCAGCGAACAGTACCTGGAGGTGGAGCCGCTGCTGTCTCCGGACGGCAAACAACTTTATGTCATGAGTGACCGCCCGGGAGGCAAGGGCAGAACCGATATCTGGGTAAGCGACTGGGTTGACGGGGATTGGACCGAACCGCGCAACCTGGAGGGTCCGTTCAATTCAGAATACAGCGACCACTGCCTTTATTTTGGCGGCGAAAACTGGGAGTTTGCCTACTGGACTTCGACCCGGCCAGGTGGGTTCGGTGGTAATGATATCTGGATGGCGGAGCGCATCGACGGGCAATGGCAGGAAGCTGTAAACCTGGGCCCGAATGTCAACAGTGCCGTCAGTGAGCATCATTCCCTGCCATCCCCGGACGGCAGGTCGTTATATATAACCACTACCCGGGCAGAGGGCTTTGGTGGCGAGGACATTTATGTCACTACCCGCGACGCGGCCGGGAACTGGTCGCAACTGGTCAACCTGGGGGAGCAGGTGAACTCCGATCAGCATGATCGTTGTCCCGCTTTTTCACCGGATCTATCGACCTTCTTCTTTGACTCGGAACGCGCCGGCGGCTATGGAAACAAGGATCTTTGGTATATTCCCTATTCCAGCATTGAGCAGATTCGCTAGTGTCCTGTCCGGTTAATTCGCTGAAATGCGACGAATTAGCCGGACAGGACACTAGCAGCCTGCTGGTTCGTTATCAGACCTCCATAATTAATCAGAGGTTCCCTAGAATAACAACAGGAAAGGAGACAGTTACATGCAAGTGAAAAAAGTTTTAATGTCGGCCCTGATAGCCACCACCATGGCGAGTCTCTCGGCCCAGTCGCCGAAGCCTCCTGGCCAGTACATGAGTGGCGCTGAAATTGCTTCTGCGGTAGCTGCAGCCGCAGCCGCCGGAGACCGGCCCGGCATGGCGGTAGGGAGATTTGTCAACACGGACGATTACCGAATCAACATGATTCACCGAACGGCAGCGGCCGGCGCTATCGTCCATGACGTCGGCACCGAACTACACTATATCACCGATGGCGCCGGGACCCTGGTCACCGGAGGCGTGATCGTGAGGCCGGCCAGCGGCGGTGCCGTTATCGAAGGTGGCAAGGCACAACGGGTAGCGGCCGGCGACATGGTACTGATTCCGGTAGGAACTCCGCACTGGTACAGCGCGGTGGAGGGTTCCGTCAGTTATCTCGAGGTCAGGTTCTGAGCGCTTGTTGTGCGCGCAGCTGGGCGCTGTTTCAACGGGTTGATAACCTGACCGCTACCCCTGCCCGGTGGGTTCCGGATCATCCGGAACTTCCGGGTTGGGGTTATCCGACACTTCATCCACCTCCACCACCTCGGCGCGGGGCTTTCTGGATCCCTTGCGCGCCGGTCTGGGCGGAGTCCGTGATTCGATAGGTACCATGTCGCGCACGTGCAGGTCCATTTGCGGGAAGGCAATTTCGATGCCCAGCTCCCGGAACCGCTTGATGATGGTACGGTGAATCTGGCTTGTGGTCTCCAGGCGTTCCCGCAGCTGGCTGACATAGACACGTAATTCAAAATTCAGCGTACTGTCACCGAACATGAGGAACCACACGTTGGGTGGTGGATCACTCAGTACCAGCTGATTCTCATCGGCAATTTCCTGCAGGGTTTTGATTACCAGGTCCACATCGGAGTCATAACTGACGCCGACCGGAATAGTGATTCGCGTTACCGTGTCGGTCAGAGTCCAGTTGATCAGCCGTTCGGTGATGAATGCCTTGTTGGGCACCACGATCTCTTTGTTGTCCCAGTCCAGGATGGTAGTGGCGCGGGTACGGATGCGGCCAACCGTGCCACTGTATTCCCCGATTGTGATGGTGTCGCCCACCCGGATCGGGCGTTCAAAAAGAATAATCAGGCCACTGACAAAGTTGGCCACCACCTCCTGGAGACCGAAGCCGAGTCCCAGGGTCAGTGCGGCAACCATCCACTGCAGTTCGCTCCAGCGCAATCCCATCAGCGAGAATACGGAGACGATAACAATGACCAGGATAAAATAGCGCAACAGCGTGGTGGCGGTGTAGCGTGCGGCCGCGTCCATGGCGGTGGCGCGGGTGAGCAGAATTTCCACCAGGCCGGGCAGGTTGCGCGATGCCATGGTGAGAATCACGGTGAGAAAAATTGCCAGCAGGATATCCTGCAGACTCACCGAGCTGATGATTTCGGCATCACCTTCGACGATGCTCCGCGACCACAACGTCACTCCGTCCAGCCAGGTCAGTGCCGGCAGCACTTCCGCCCATACCCAGAACAGGGCCAGCACCATTACCGCGCCGGTGGTCACTTTTACCAGGGTGCGGGTCTGCTGATTGATATCCTCGACGCTGAGGCTGGTGACCTGAATATCCAGCCCCTCACCTATCGGGACGCTGGCTTCCATGGCCGCCGCTTTGGCCCGCTCCTCGCGGGCGCGGCGTACACGCAGGCGGATTTCACTGAGTAACAGCATCCGTGAGGCCAGCCGGTAGCCCAGCCAGACAATCCAGACCACTACCAGAGTGTCCAGGATGCGCAACAGCAACTCCCGGACCGTGAGCAGGTAACCCATCAGCGACAGGACGATCACCGCCACCGACAGCAGCATCATCAACACCCGTACCAGCCGGCGGTTACGATCGACGATCGGCGCTGCTCCAGGCTCCGGACTGACAGAAAGCACCCGCAGGATGAAGGCGCCTGAAAACACCCCGATAGCTACCAGGCCGATGCGTCCGAATACATCGAACACCAGGTCGTTGGGATGGGCCAGGATCAGGGCCAGGGAAATGATCAACAGGAACATGACCGGGGCATACCAGGCCAGGTTCCGGCGCAGGCGGCTGACGAAGAAGGGTTTCCAGTCAAAGTGCACCGCACCGATACCATCACGGGCTGAGAACAGCAATACGAAATGTGCCGCCAGCCACCACAGCGAAGCGCTGATCAGAGCACCGGCCAGCAATTGGGTATTAGGACTGAGGGACGAGATCTGCTGCAGGCGCCAGGAGGAGATACTCAGGAACACCGGTACCGGCAGTACCCGCAGCAGAGTCCAGCCGAGGGCCTTGACCGTGTGCATGATGTTGTCGGTAAAGCGATGCTGAGTCTTGTCCGCCAGTTCCTTAAGATGCGGTCGGGCGTTACGTCCCACCCGGTATATCCCCAGCGACAGCAACACGGTGAGCAGAAAGCCGATCGGACCATTCCAGGTTATGTCCAGCAGCGCCTGCTGGATCTCCCGCCAGGAACTGATCGACAGGACTGCCACGATGGCTTCCGGGACATGCCTGACCCACTCCAGGCTGACCGGCCTGTGGCTGGGCCACCAGAGCAGGGTTTCGGTGAGGATCTGGTTCAGCTGATCGACCACGGCGAGCATGGCGCGCAGCTGTACTTCGGTCTGCCGCAGCTGGTCGGTCAGGGTCTGGCTGGCAGTGACCAGGGCGTTCAGTGTGTCATAGCGAAGTCGCTGCAGGTCCGTTTCCGGCGCTTCGCTGATTACAAATTCGACCGGTTCCGGCAATAGCCCCAGTTGCTCCCGCAGAGTGATATTGCGCAACCGGGCCTGGGACAGTTCCCGTTCGATCTGTTGCAGTGCCAGGCGGCGGTCGTCCAGCAGTTGCAGACGCCGCTGTTCTTCGAGGAACAGGCCGCCCAGGGTTTCCGTCAGACCCCCGATCTCCAGTCTCTCTTCCACGTTGGTCAGAGTCTGGCTCAGTTCCACTTCCAGGCGCTGATATTGTTCCCGCTCTTCCTGCAGTTCGCGGATGCGGACCTGGTTGCGCTCCATTTCATCGATCTGCTGGCGCAATTGCGTGATCTGCTCGGTATTCTGCGCGGCGAAATCGGGTTCCCGTTCCACCAGTTCCTGAATGCCACGGTTCAGGGCCCGGAGTTCCTCGGTCGAGCGCAGGTTGAATTCCGCCTGCAGGGTGGTAAGTCGTTGTCCCAGCCAGCGCTCCTCGGTTTCGTGAGTTCTGACTTCCAGACGCAGGCGTGCGGCCCGTGCGGGCATGGCCAGGGCATCCAGCTGCGCAGCAATCAGGCGTGCCTGAATCCGGCGCTCCTGAGCCGCGCGCAGGGCTGCCTGGGCTTCAGGAGAGGCTTCGCTGCTGCTGGTGTCCAGGGCTGCCAGGGCTGTAAGGTCCGCTTCCTCATCGCGACCCAGCTGTTCCAGAGTGGCAGTCTGATTACGCATCTGCTCATCCAGCTGAGAAAGGACCTGACGTCTTTGATTGAGTTCGATATTGACCTGGGTGCGCCGCGCATTGAGTGAGGAAATATCCTGCTCAATCTGGCTCAGGGGCCGGTCGGGGTCAGGGGCGTAGTCCTCGGTCTGTTCAATCAACGACTCCACCTGCGTCTGGGCAGTCTGCAGACGCTCAATTCCCGAGATTGCCAGGTTGGCGCGATTGAGTGCCCCGCGAATCCGTTCGGCGCCCGCCTGCTCCTGTTCCAGGGCCTGCTGCCATACCGTCTTCTCGGCATCCGTCAGGTTCTCCTGGGCAGCCAGTTCCCGCAAACGATCCAGTGGGCTGTCGTTGATCCAGCCCCCGGCCGTCGAGACATCCACCACGTCGATCAACGGCTGCTGTTGCTGTTGGCCTTCAATCAGGTCCTGGCGCAGTTGCCGGAGTGTTTCCAGATCCACCGGGCGCGCCGGCTGGGTGCGGGCCGCCTGATCGGGGCGGGGCGGTCCCTGAGTGTCCTGGGCTTGAAGCGTCAACGATGACGAACCGGCAAGCAGGGCGATCAACAGAACAGGCAGAAGACGCGGAAAACTGGGCATGGACAAGCTCTTTATACGGATTGTGCGGACCGATATAGGAATCCCAACGAGGATAAGACCGCCACCGGCCCATGTCTATGTCGGAGCACCCGACCGGGCGGCAGGTCGTCCCGTTCAGGTTTCCTGGATTGATCGGGGCAGGGTCGAATGCCTGCTGGGCAGCTCCCATCGATTCCGGATCTGGGGTTTCCTCTCATTTTAGCGGCAACTTCAGCGGGACTTTTATTGTATCGAACTTACTTTTCGGGACTGATTCGCCGCTACAGTTTCCCGACAAATTGATCCCTGACCCCGGGTGCGTCGTACAATGAGGGTCAGTCATCCGGTGTTGAAACTACCCCAGCCGTCAGTTTGTTCAGAGGTCCCCCTGATTTGAACGTTATGAATCCTACTCACCGGGACTTCTGGTTTCTGCCTCTTGGCGGCTGTGGCGAGATCGGTATGAATCTCAATCTTTACGGTCACGCGGGCCACTGGTTGATGGTGGACTGCGGCGTCACCTTTGAGAAACTTGAACAGCGGCCCGGCGCCGGTAACCAGGTCGAGATGGCGGACCCTGGGTTTATCGCCAACCGCTTTCAGGCATTGTCCGGGATCATTGCCACCCATGCCCATGAGGATCATATTGGCGCGCTGCCCTATCTGTGGGAACAGTTCCGTTGTCCGATCTATACCACTCCCTTCACGCGTAACGTGATTCTCCAGAAGTTCCGGCAGCATGGCGTCGATGCGCCGGTGATCACCGTCAACCCGGGAGATTCGCTGCAGCTAGGACCATTTTGTATCGACTGGTTACCAATTACCCACTCTACACCGGAGACTCATGCCCTGTTGATCAACATCGGGTTGGGTAGTGTGTTGCACACGGCGGACTGGAAGCTGGACTCTGCCCCTATCATCGGCGCCGCCATCGACCCGGCGCTCTACCGGGCTCTGGGGCGGCGCAGAATCGATGCAGTGGTGTGCGATTCCACCAATGCCACGCGGGCCGGACACTCGGTGTCCGAGTCGGAATTGTTCGCCGGCCTGCTGGAAGTGATCAGAAGCAGCCCGGGACGGGTGGTGGTGGGATGTTTCGCCAGCAATATTGCCCGCCTGCAGACGCTCGGTAATGTCGGTTACGTGGCGAAGCGGTATCTGGGCGTGCTGGGCCGGTCGCTGCACCGTATGATCGGATGTGCCAGGGCGGCGGGTTACCTGAAGGAAAATTTCAACCCAGTGGCGACTGGCGATCTGGGCTACCTGCTGCCATCGGAAACCCTGATGATGGCCACCGGCAGCCAGGGCGAAGCCGGAGCCGCCCTGCACCGGCTGGCCATGGACTCACATCCGGATCTCAATCTGGCAGCCGGTGATCACGTGATTCTCAGCGCCAAGACCATTCCCGGCAATGAAGCCGAAGTCGAAGCTCTGGTGCGCACCTTCGAGGCGCGCCGGATCCAGGTGACACTGGCGGAGGATTCGTCCCGGCTGCTGCATGCCTCGGGGCACCCCTGCGCGGACGAATTGCGGCAGATGTATGAATGGGTGAAACCGCGGGTCGCCATACCGGTGCATGGCGAGGCCCGGCACCTGCAGCGCAACGCGGAGATTGCCAGGGCGGCCGGGGTTCCGGTGCAGTTGCTTGGGGAGAACGGCGATCTATTCGATCTGTTGAACAATCGTGTACAGCAGAGTGCCGCAGCGGTTGGCAGGCTGTTTCTGGATCCGGACAGTAACCGGCTGTTGCCGGTACGCCGGGAGCGCTAGTCTTCCACTCAGTCCAGGCTGTCCTGCACCCAGGCGCTGACTTCGGTGTGGTGGTTCAGTAGCCACTGACAATGACTCAGTGGCACCGTGATAAGTGGCTCGCGCAACTCCTCTCTGCCGCCGGCCACTGCCCGGCGACGCAGCGGCAGAGTCCGCAGGTGCCGGAGTACCGCCAGGTACGGGAACAGGCGGGCGAACCTGTCGATATCGCCGATCAGGGCAATGACTTCAACGGCCAGTGTGTCGAAGAAGAGTTTCAGTCGCTCTCTGCTCAATGGCCCCCGGCAGGGCTCCGGGGTGCAGAAATGTGAGCAACAGCAGGTGAGAATTTCCCACTACAGGCTGGGACGGTGGCTGTCCCAGTCACAGTTCAGCCGGATACCCTGATGATCCGCCAGGGTGTTGTTCTCGGTGAAGTCGTCGTGCAGGTTCAGTACCTGCGGTTGTTGAGGCAGGTATCGCTCCAATTCCCTATACACAAGTTGCATCAGCTGTGCCGTACCGGGTCGGGTTTCATCCTCTGAGTCGAACGTTGGATCAGGGGACAGCGCGATAGCCGCTGCCAATCACTCAAGGTCACGCAGATACACCCCCCGGTCAGTCAGTTTCCGGTCTGATCGGGACAGCGTCGCAGTGTCTGAATACAGCCAGGCAATCGCGGCGAGGCATCCACGAAATTGGCAATCACCATGTTGGAGAACTACCGGGACCAGGCTGCCAGTTCCCGTGCCGGAATATTGTGCTCTCGCATCAGCAAGGCCGTGTGGTTGCTCCGGACGACCTGTTGCCCGGTAACCCATGATGAAGTTGTCGGCAGTGTCTGTCTGAAAACGAAAGTTGTGGTGGGACAGGGGGTAGTTAATCGCTGCAGGTTAAGTGGGTTGTCGATACTGGTGCCGAGCAGCCTGTTGACTGCATCGTTGAGTGCCTGGGGTGGAGTGGCAGGCATGAGTCCGACACTAGGCCCCGAATCTGGCAATGCGGCCCAGGATGAGGTTTTCCAGGATACAGTCCTGCATGTGTCGAATCGGCTGCTGCCAGATATTTGGCAGCGGCTGGTTGTTGTTGAGGATGTTCATGTTGGCATTTACTTCAAAAAGAGTCAGCCGGCCGTCACTGAAGGCACAATCGATACCGAAATAATCCAGGCCGATCCGTTCGTGGACGTGGGCTATCGCCGAGGCAATCTGCGGCTTTATCCGGGCATCGAAACTGTCCAGGAGCTGTGCCTCCCGGTCCTGAAATTCCGGGTGTTCGGACATGAAGGTTCTGGATTCGGAATGCACGATCCAGTGATTACTGAAAATCACGTGCCTGATAAACGCCTCGCCATTGATGACGGCAATCCGGTACTTGGCGTAAATGCCGTTCTCGCTGGTATCGACAAATTCGCTAATGAAAGCCTCGTGAAAGCGGGCCAGCAGCAGGTGTTGCAGGTCGTGGGTGGTTTTAATCAGGACCAGACTCTGGCCTCCGTGGCTGCCGGTGGGCCGGATCAGCACTGGCAGCTTCAGACCCCCGGCTTCGATGGCGGCTTCCAGGTCAGCAATCGAGCGCGGCTTCACCCGGATTACCCGTGGCACGGTGATGCCTTCTATGTCGGCAAGCAGGCCCGGTATCTTTTCGCGGCCGGTGCCTGGAATTCGGTGGGGGTCATTGACCCACGGCAGTCGGTCCTGCACCAGCCCATGCAACCGGCAGGCCTTGTTCAGGGCCATGGTATGCGAGTCGGGGTCGGCGATTTCACAGAACACCAGGTCGTGGCGGAGTAGGTGGCGGGTGTCGATCTGCTGCTGCCGGAGGTGATCGAGTGCGAAATGGCTGACGTTGATACGTTCAGGTGCTAGAAAACTCGAAACATGGCAGCTACCGGCGGTACTGAAAATCAGCCGTCCGGCAGCCGTTCCCCTTACCACGTCTACCGTTCCCGAGTCGCGAACCCCATTGATGAACAGGATATCAAGTTTCTCTTGTGCCATGTCGAGGATCCTGGCAGCGGCTGGCCGGCGGTGTGCCAGCATTTATTTTCCGGTCGATTTTAATCCGTCGATTTAATTTATACTACTGATCCGTTATCACAACGCCCTGATCTGCAGGCGGATTCGCCCTGGGGCAGTTCACGGCCGGCGGCGAAACGTCATGCAGAAAACCAGACCCTCAGGCTGCTGTTGAATGAACCCGGACCCTCGGAAAGGAAATGCATTCAATATCAAAGTGTCCCCGGAAGGAAAGCGCCCTCGGAATTTAAGTAACAGACGCCTGCACCGATTCATTTGGTGAACGAGGCTCTGAAATCGACTAGTCCACGAAGCAGGTGCCTGACTCCTGTCTGGAGGAGTTTATGGTCGTGGTGGAAGAGTTGCCCGGTTCCGATAGCGGCGTGTTGCTTGATGTGTCCGCACGCGGTGGCTATCTGCAGCGCTGCCAGCCGGCGCGCTTTCATTTTTCTCAGTGACAGGCAGGAATCGCCATGATGAACAACGAGAATATTCGACGCACATTTTTTGTGTTTGTGCTGGTTGCCGTAACCATCGCGTTTTTCTGGCTGATCCGCGGCTTTCTGCAACCGATCTTCTGGGCGGTTGCGCTGGCCATCGTCTTCTACCCCGCCCACCGGCAGCTGGAGCAGCGTCTGCCCAGGCGTCCCCGGCTTTCCGCAGCGCTGAGTGTGATCGCGGTACTGCTGGTCGTGGTGCTGCCGCTGACCGGGATCGTCGCGGCGGTAACCGGCGAGGCGAGCCTGGTGTATCAGCAGTTACGCGACGGCGAATACGACCTGGCGGGAATTTTCAGCAATCTGGCCGAGTACCTGCCCACCCTGGAAAGGTTGCTGGACCGGCTCGGCATTGAGCCGCAGCGCCTTACTGAACAACTCTCCTCTGCCGCCTCCACGATGTCCGGATTCGTCGCCAACTGGGCGCTGGAATTCGGTCAGGACACCTTGCGCATCGCGGTATTTTTTTTCCTGATGCTTTATCTGTTGTATTTTTTCCTGCTGGACGGACATCGCATTCTCGATGGCCTGGTTCACGCGCTGCCACTGGGAGATCAGCGGGAACGGACCCTGCTCAATCGCTTTGTCGAGGTGTCGAGGGCCACTATCAAGGGCTCGCTGGTTATCGGTATGGTCCAGGGTGCCATCGGTGGAGTGGCCTTTGCCCTTCTCGGCATCGGCGCACCGGTTCTGTGGGGCGTGGTGATGGCCCTGCTGAGTATCGTTCCCGCCGTCGGGCCGGCACTGGTGTGGTTCCCGGCAGTGGTGTACCTGGTACTGAGTGAGAGGATTGTGGCCGGCATCGTTCTGCTGCTTATCGGGACGGTTATCATCAGCCTGGTGGACAACCTGTTGCGTCCATTGCTGGTAGGCCGTGATACTCGTCTGCCGGATTACCTGATTCTGCTGTCGACGCTGGGAGGCCTGACTGCTTTCGGTCTGGCCGGAGTCATCATCGGCCCCATCATCGCCTCGTTCTTTCTGACCGTGTGGGAGATGGCCATCGACGAATTCGCCGATATCGACAGCGACTGATTTCACGAAACCACAAACAAAATCATGCACAGGACCATTCATTATGCACCGTTTGCAGTTTTTTCTGGCACTGTGCCTGCTACTGGCCGGTTTCAATGCGTCCTCCCAGGACCGTTTTGATTTTGTCGAGGCCACCATCGGGGATATTCAGGAGGCGATCCGTTCGGGGTCGCAATCCTGCCAGGCCATCGTGGCCGGATATCTGCGCCGCATCGAAGCCTATGACAAGGCCAGCGGTCTGAATGCCATTACTGCGATCAATCCCGGTGCGCTTGCCGTTGCGGCCGGCCTGGACCGGGCCGTGGCAGCCGGGGAGGCGCTGCCGGAGTTGTTCTGCGCGCCGTTGTTGATAAAGGACAATTTCGATACCGCGGACATGGTGACTACTGGCGGTTCCATCGCCCTGCGTAACTCCATACCCCCGGACGATGCCTTCATGGTCCGGCGGCTGCGCGAGGCCGGAGCCATTGTCCTGGCCAAGACCAATATGGCGGAATGGGCGTTCAGCCCGCGGGAAACGGTATCCTCATCCTATGGCCGCACCGCCAACGCCTATGACCTGGAGCGGGTGCCGGCCGGATCGTCGGGCGGCACAGCCTCGGGAGTGGCGGCCAGTTTCGCAGTGGCCGGACTGGGCAGCGATACCGGCAATTCGATCCGTGGACCGTCGTCGCACCTGGCCCTGTTCGGCATTCGCTCCACCCTGGGGCTGACCAGCCGTGACGGCGTCATCCCGCTGTCGTTCGATCGGGATATCGCCGGTCCCATGGCCCGCACCGTGGAGGACGGCGTGCGCCTGTTCAACGTGGTGGCCGGTTACGACCCTAACGACCCATTGACCGTGGCGGATCGCCGCGAAGCCGATTACCGCCAGTTTCTGAATGCCGATGGCTTGCGGGGCAAGCGCCTTGGGGTATTCCGCACGCTGGCCGACCGCGACGGTGCCGACCCGGAAATTCAGGCGCTGTTCTCCCGGGCGATCGCCGACCTGAGAGCTGCTGGAGCGGAGATCGTGGACCCGTTCGTGTTCAATCGCTTCCGTGAACTGAGCGACGCGATTCCGTCCTGTGGGCGTTTCCGCTATGACGTTAACCAGTATTTCCAGACCCTTGACGAGCCGCCACTGCTGGACGTGAATGAGGTTCTGGAAACCGGCGAGCTCGCCGAGCAGTCCCTTAGTGCCTTTCAATACTATGCCCAGTTTCCCGGCAATGTGGTACCGGACGACTGGGACCCGCCCTGTCCCACCTGGCCCAACAACCTGCAGCGCAATCAGTTACTGGAAGCCTTTCAGTCGGCGCTGGATGCGGCGAACCTGGATGCGGTGATCTATCCCACCTGGTCCAATCCACCGTCGCACATCGACCGGGCCGTCGAGGAGTATCGGGGCGACAACAGCCAGCAACTGGTGCCAGCCGCCGGATTGCCGGCCGTCACCGTGCCCATGGGTTACTGGCAGGACCGGCTTCCCGCGGGGCTGCAGATTACCGGCCGCCCCTACAGCGAGGGGCTGCTCATCGAGCTGGCATATTCCTATGAACACCGGACCCGTCATCGCCGTCCGCCACCCGGTTTCGGACCCCTGGCAGCGCCCTGATACGGCTGCCATGGACGATCCGGTAAATCGCCGGCAGCACCACCAGGGTCAACAGCGTGGACGAGAGTATGCCCCCGATCACCACGGTGGCCAGTGGTCGCTGAACCTCGGCGCCGGTGCCGGTGTTGATGGCCATGGGGATAAATCCCAGGCTGGCCACCAGGGCCGTCATCAGCACCGGTCGCAGACGGGTCATGGCGCCCTCGATAATGGCTGCGTCCAGGTCGTCTGTCTCGCGCCACAGATTGCGGATAAAGGACAGCATGATAAGGCCGTTGAGCACCGCCACGCCGGACAGGGCGATGAAGCCGACGCCGGCGGAAATTGACAGGGGCATGCCCCGTACCCACAGCGCCAGTACGCCACCGGTCAGAGCCAGCGGTACCCCGGTAAAGATGATCAGGGCATCGCGAAACGAACCGAACGCGGTTAACAGAATCCCGAAAATAATAACCAGGGTAATCGGCACTACCAGCGACAGTCGCTGCTGCGCCGACTCCAGTTGCTCGAAGGTGCCCCCGAATTCCAGCCAGTAGCCGGCTGGCAATTCCAGTTCGCTGGCCAGCCGCTGGCGGGCCTCACTGACGAAGGAACCCAGATCCCGATCCCGTATATTGCTGGTTATCACGACCCGCCGCTTACCGTTTTCGCGATTGATCTGATTGGGCCCGGTCACCGTCTCCATACTCGCCACTTCCTTGAGCGGGACATAACCGGGACCTTCCGAGAAGCTGTTGACGGCGACCGGGAGTGTCTCCAGTTGCTGAACATCGATGCGCTTGCGCTCCGGCAGTCGGACCACCAGGTCAAAGCGCCGGTCGCCCTCAAAGATCAGTCCCGCCTGTTGTCCACCCACTGCGGTGGTGACCAGGTTCTGCAGGTCGCTGATGTTGATGCCATAGCGGGACATGGTCTCGCGGTCCGGCACCACGGTCAGCATGGGCAGACCACTGACCTGTTCGATACGCGCATCGGTGGCGCCCTCCATGGGTTCGATGACAGCCAGAATCTGTCCGGCCAACTCTTCGAGCCGCTGCAGGTCGTCGCCGAAAACCTTGATGCCGAGATCGGCCCGGACTCCCGAAATGAGTTCATTGAAGCGCATCTGGATTGGTTGGGTAAACTCGTAATTATTACCCGGCACTTCGGTGACGACCTGTTCCAGTCGCTCGATGAATTCGCTTTTTGTCATGCCCGGGTCCGGCCACCGATCGCGTTCCTTCATGATCAGGAATGTGTCGGCCACGCCGGGGGGCATCGGGTCAGTGGCGACTTCCGGGGTGCCGATCTTGGAAAATACCGTGTCGACTTCACCCAGTTGGCTGATTCGCTCCTCCAGCACTTTCTGCATCTGTACCGATTGTTCCAGCCCGGTCCCGGGTATCCTCAGTGCGTGCATGGCGATATCGCCTTCGTCGAGCTGGGGAATAAACTCCGATCCCAGGGTGGTGGCCAGCCAGCCGCACAGGGCGACCAGGGTCAGCGCCAGCGGTACCACGGCCCAGCGCAGCTTCAGGCTGGCCTGCAGCAACGGGCGGTACACCACCTTCAGTGAGCGGACAATAAGGTTCTCCCGTTCCGCGACGCGACCGGTCATGAATATCGCCAGCGCCGCCGGTATCAGTGTCAGGGAAAGCACCAGTGCCGTGCACAGCGCCAGGATCACCGTGATCGCCATGGGGTGAAACATCTTGCCCTCGATTCCGGAAAGGGAAAAGATCGGCAGATAGACAAAGGTGATGATGCAGATACCGAACAGGCTGGGCCTGATGACTTCGTCGGTGGCGCTGTATACCAGCGCCAGGCGCTCATCGAGTGCCAGTTTCTGGCCATCCTCCCGCTGCGCTTCAGAGAGACGGCGAATACTGTTTTCCACGATGATTACGGCGCCGTCGACGATCAGCCCGAAATCCAGGGCGCCAAGACTCATCAGGTTGGCGGAAATGCCGAACGTCACCATACCGATGATCGTGCCCAGCATCGAGATGGGAATGACGACTGCCGTTATCAGTGCGGCCCGGATATTGCCCAGCAGCAGAAACAACACGGCAATCACCAGGATTGCACCGGTTAACAGGTTCTCCCGGACCGTGTCGATGGTCTTGTCCACCAGGGTGGTGCGGTCATAGACCGGCTCGGCAACGATGCCGGCGGGAAGCGTGTTATTGATTGCCGTCAGAGCGCTGGCGACATTGCGTGCCACGGCCCGGGAATTTTCCCCGATCAGCATGAACGCGGTACCCAGTACGGTTTCCTTGCCATCCCGGGTGGCGGCACCGGTGCGCAGTTCGTTGCCGATGGCAACCTCGGCGATGTCCTTGATACGGATCGGCAGGTCGTCGCGATTGGCGACCACGACATTTTCGATATCGCTGAAATTCTGCAGTTGTCCGGGGGACCTGACCAGCAACTGCTGGCCGTTTGGTTCGATATAGCCGGCGCCGCGATTGTCATTATTGTTGCGTAACGCGAACGCCACCTGATCCATGGTAATTCCCCACCTGAGCATCAGAGAAGGATCTGGTGTCACATGATACTGTTTGTCGAACCCACCCGTTGAGTTGATCTCGGTGACACCGTCGACCAGGATCAGTTGGGGCCGGATTATCCAGTCCTGAATCTCCCGCAGATCGGTAGCAGTATAGGGCGAGCCATCCGCTTTTCTGGCATCGGGCAGGGCCGATACCGTGTACATGAAGATTTCACCGAGCCCGGTGCTGATCGGGCCCATCACCGGTTCCAGGCCTTCCGGCAATTCGTTCTTGATGACGGCCAGCCGTTCATTAATCAGATTGCGGGCGAAATAGATGTCAGTGCCGTCATCGAAGACCACGGTCACCTGTGACAGGCCATAACGGGACAGGGAGCGGGTGTAGGCCAGGTTGGGCAGGCCGGCCAGGCCGGTTTCCACCGGAAACGTGATCCGTTGTTCGGCCTCCAGCGGTGAGTAGCCGGGGGCTTCGGTATTGACCTGCACCTGGACATTGGTGATATCCGGAACGGCGTCGATTGGCAGGTTGCCATAATTCCAGATACCCAGTGCCGCGCAGGTCACGATGATGAACAGCACGAGCCAGCGGCGTGCGATTACCTGTTTCAGAATACTTTCAATCACGGTACTCAGGATCCCCTAGTGGCTGTGAGCGGCGCCGGATTTCTCCAGGTCGGCTTTCAGCAGATAACTGTTTCCAATGACGTAGCGGTCACCGGGGTTGAGGCCGGACAGGACCTCGGTAAACTGTCCATCACTGCGGCCCAGTTCCAGTGGGCGGATTTCGTAATCGTCCCCCACCTTGATGAAGACTACCTGCCAGTCGCGATACTCCTGCAGGGCAAGGTTGTCGATCGCCAGCGGTACTTCGAATTGATCGATGGTGACATCCGCCTCCACCAGCAGTCCCGGCGTCCACACCAGATCGGGATTACTGATTGGAACCCGGGCGATGATGCTGGGCGTGAGACCTTCGCCGGGATTCAGATAGCGTATGCTGCTTGAAGTCCACAGCCGGCCCATGCGCAGCGCCACTTTCTGCCCCGGTCTGACCCGCTGTGCGGAACGGGGAAAGACATTCAGATCGGCCCACACACTGCTGTAGTCAGCAATTGTCAGCAGGTGTTCCGAACCGGCAAACTCACCGGGATTGGCATGACTGTCGACCACAACCCCGGAGATCGGTGCCCGTATCTGGTAAGTCTGCAGGCTGTCGTTGGCTTCCACGGTAGCGATCAGGTCGCCCTGTTCGACATGATCACCAAGAGCCGGTCTGACCGCCTGAATGAGGCCCGGATAGCGGGCGGTAATGTGGCTGACCTGGCGCGGATCCGGAGAGATTTTCCCGTATAACAGCTCGGTCTGGTGAATGATGCCGCTACCGGCAACGCCGGTGGTAACACCCATCCGTTCCGCCATGGCGGCTGAGAGGTGTACCCGCCCTTCATAGGAAGCGTAGTGCCAGTGATAATCACGGCCCTGGTAGCGGGCAGTAACGTCCACTTCAAAGGAGTGCGGTTCCGCGACACTGCTGTCACCGGTCAGGCGGTCGCCAACCGGCCTGAACCCGATCCGGTCTGATACGCCGCCCAGGCGCGACAAACGGATATCGAGAGACCACGATTGTGAATCGACAGGGGAACCCCCGGAACTTGCCCAGGCGCGGAATTCCGGCTCGGTACCCGCTTCGAAAAGTGTCAGTTCGACGGCAAAGTCGCCCGCCATAAGCAATCTGCCGCCATGTTCGCCGCGGACAAAATCCTCCTGCAGCTCTGCGTCATGGTCATGTGTCTCCTGGGCTGATGCCCATCCTGACAGGATCAGGCTGAGCAGGACAGGGAGCCATCGGAAGCGCGCCACTGACAGGCGCGTGTTCAAAACAGATCTGGTCACGGTTTTCATTGGCTTACCTCGGTCTGGAAATCGGTGACTGACTGACCGCTCAGGTATTCAATGCGGTTGGTCAACAGGGTGACCCGCTCAGCGCTACCGAGCAGCCGGAACCGGGCGTCGAGCAGAGCCTGCTGGGCGGCACTCAGTTCCAGGTAGCTGTAACGGCCGCTATCGAATGCGCTGCGAATCTGGTCCAGGGCTGAACGGAGCGTGGGGATGACATCCTGTTGCAGAGCCTGCAATTCGTTGACCGCCTGGCCGCGTTGCAGGTCCAGCTCCGCCAACTCGGTGCCGAGTCTAAGCAGCGCCTGCTGGCGCTCCGATTCCACCAGTGCCAGGTTGGCGCGGGCGGAATAAACGGCGCCTTCGGCGCGCCTGCTGCTGAACAGGGGAACGCTGACCTGAACCACAAATCCGGTGTCATCAGGCCCGGCGAGGTGACGGATTCCGGCCCCCAGTTGCAGGTTGGCCGATTGCCGGCTCCTGGCCTCGCGGAGCTGGGCCTGCCGTAATCGCTCCTGGTCGGCATAAACCAGCAGGGCCGGATTGCTCTCGAGCTGCTCCAGCAGAGTAGCCAGTGGCAGCGTGGCTTCGACCTGAAACAGATCACCTTCAACGCCGTCAAAAGCGGGCTGCAGAACTCCCCACTGGCTGGAAAGCCGTATTTTTTGAACGTCTATACCGGAACCTGCGGACTGTTCATCCAGTTCCGCCAGGCGCAGGCTGGCAGTGGCCTGCTCGCGCTCGGCTTCCGGTGCCCGACCGGCATCGGCGCGGGCGATAGTAGCTGCTAGTGTTTCCCTGGCGATGGCGGTGGCCGACTGGAACAGCAGCAGTCGCTGCTGTGCGGCAAGCAATTGTATATAGCGTCGCGCCGTCTCCGCGATCAGATCCAGAGCCACCACTTTGCGCTCTGCGTTCAGCACCGCCTGACGGCGACTCACGACGTCGGTTCTGGCGCCAAGCTTATCGCCCAGTTCGATGATCCGGGAGATAGACAGAGTGAGCTCGGCCTGCCCGATGCCGGAGAGGCTGCCGCTACCGGCGGCATTCTCCAACCCGGCAGAAAATTGCGGAGCGGTCTTCAGCGCCGCTGTCTGTTGTTCGCCGGACAGTGACTGCCGGCGGAATTCAAACTCTGCCAGGCTCGGATTGCTGGACAGGGTCAGTTCTATGGCGTCGCGCAGTGTCAGAGTGAGCTGTTGGGCAGCCGCACATAGCGGCAGGTTCATCATGGCAAGCAGGCACACGCCCCTTGCGATGATGTTGAATACGGTCATCGGGTTTTCTCCCGGGCACGCGTGTGCCCTTTCCTTCAGTCGTCGGAAAGCACTGCAATACTGCAGTAGCAGAGCTTCTTGGATTCAGACCAGGGAGAGTGGGGGAGCCCGTAGCGGGGGGAGAAAGGCGGCCGGCGAAATCGGTTTGTCGAGCGAAACGTCGACCAGAGGTTGTGGAACCTGGCCCGAAGGTATGGGCAGGATCAGAAAAGTGACGATGAATTTCGCAAGATCAACGTCAAAAATTTTCGGCAGAATGTTGTCCGAGAATGCCTGTCGTTCAAAATCGTTGTGGCCACCGTCGGGATCATGATCGACGTGACCGTTCAGGTTCTCGAAGTGAACGGTCACCGGTGGTTCCAGACCATCCAGACAGAAATGCAGCGCTGTGCCACCGGTCGAAAGGGACAGCAGCAGGCCGATCAGACAGACCGCGACGCAACGTCGCAGACCGGTATTCCTTGTCGTCTTTGTCGAATAAAAAACCATCAGTTTTCCACTGGAGTGGCTGTTTTCTGCGAGCCAAACCTTTTGAATGCTAACATAACAATAAAAATTTTTCTTGATCATGGTCAGAATTTTCGAACCGCTGGAACCGGTAAACCGCAATGCCGGGTTATACGTAGCAAAAAGAGTCCGGATCCGCTGCGTCTGATGGCAGTCTCGGCGGGCCAAAAAATGGGTGGTTTTTCTCATTTATTGGGATAGACTGTGATTTAGCACGGTCTCTCTATAAAGAACTGGTACTGTCAGTGCGACAGGATCGGAACAGGATTCGAGAGGATCCGCATGGTAGTAACAGGCAGTTACCATTACGACAAGACGAAGTAAGTCAGAAGATCAGGGCGCTCCGGCTGCCCCCTCGCACTGCAGGCCAATGTTTTAAAACATAAATCGGAGGCAGTAGTACTATGGTTGATCTAGTTCAGCGTCATGACGACAAGCTTTTCGAGGAAATCAGTCTAAGCCCGTCCGACATCAGGGTGCGGAAGATCGGGATCAACGACCTCTGGGACGCTCTTGGCAAGGGCTACGACGATTTCAGTGCCAAACCACTCACCGCGCTCTATCTGCTGGCCATCTATTACCCGCTCGGGGCGCTGCTGTTTACCCTGTTTGCATTCGATCAGGAGGTCCGTTACCTGCTGTTTCCGCTGGTTGCCGGGTTTACCCTGTTCGGCCCGATCGTGGCGATCCTGTTTTTCGGATTCAGCCGCTCCCGGGAGCAGGGCGAGGCCATGAGTCTGCGGCATGCCCTGCGCTTTGTGCATTCGGCTTCCTTCGCGCCGATACTTGCCCTGTCGGTGTTGATGACGGCGCTTTATCTGTTCTGGCTTTATGTTGCCGAACTTATCTATTATGGCCTGTTCGGTACAATACCGGTTGGCTCGATTGGTGATTTTATTGTCGAGCTGTTCACTACCCAGTCCGGCTGGCTGTTGATCGCTTACGGTAACTTTGTGGGATTCCTGTTTGCGTTTGCCGCCATGGCATTGTCACTGGTGTCTTTTCCGCTGGCACTCGACAGACCGGTCACCTCGATTACCGCCGCCAGTGTGTCAGTGCGGGCATTCACCGAGAACAAGCTGGTACTGGGTGCCTGGGGAGTCATCGTAGTAGCTCTGCTGGCCGTGGGTGCGGCCATGCTGCTGATCGGCCTGGCAGTTGTGTTGCCGATACTGGGCCATGCCACCTGGCACCTGTACCGTAAACTGGTCGAGATCTGACCGCCTGGCCAGGCTATCTGTTTGCCGACCCTGATCGCGGGTGCCCATCCGACAGGACGGGCACCCCGAGTATCCGGGCAGCCTGACCGCTCTGCACCCCGACTGCACGCGTTTGACCAGTTGACCTGGCACAAATAGCCCTGATTGGCCCAGAACTCCACGTCTGCGGTGCAATGGACTGCAGGCAGGAGGTCATCGGAAGAGGATTTTCCCCTGACAGGCTGCTAAACAGTGGCCCTGTTCCGAAGGGATGTGATAAGCTCCGCCCACCTCGCAGTTCCATTCACCTGCAGAACCGGAACTCCCTTCTCATGTCTAAAGAACTACGCAACGTCTCGTTCGCGGAAGTCTTTGGCTTTGTGTGGACCTATTGGCGTCGATTACCCTTCAGGCTTGGCCTTGTCGTAATCGGCGTGGTGTCCGCTGTATTGCTGGAGATTCTGATACCTGGCGCCTCGGCAGAGCTGGTTACCAGGGTCCAGGCTATGGGATCCGGGGGCAGCCGTGAGGCCACCTGGGCTGCAATCGGTGTATTGCTCAGCCTGTTTGCCCTGCAGGCGCTGATTCGCAATCTGTATATGCGCGTGTGGATGTATTTCGCCTCGCGCACCATGCGCAGCCTGGTCAACGATGGGTTCTGGCGCGTGCAACGGTTCTCCTCCAACTGGCACAGCAACGCATTCGCCGGCGCCACCGTGCGCAAGATTACCCGTGGCATGTGGGCCTATGATCAGCTGTCCGATATCGTGGTGATCGATACCGGGCCGGCGCTGTTGCTGCTGGCTGGAATCTCGGTGGCCATGTATCTGCGGGACCCGGTCATGGGCCTGTATTTCGGTAGCGCGGTCGCCGTGTTTCTGCTGATCAGCATCACCATGTCCCTGCGCTACGTGGCACCTGCCAACCGGGTCTCCAATCAGGCCGACACCCGAATGGGTGCGGCACTGGCTGACGCGGTCACCTGCAACACGGTCATCAAGTCATTCGGTTCGGAAATCCGGGAAGACCAGCGTATTGCCGCGATCACCCAGAGCTGGCGGGACAAGGCCCGGCGCAGCTGGCTGCGCAGCATCAATACCGGTGCCCTGCAATCGCTTATGGTGCTGTTCTTACTGGGCGGGCTGCTGGTCATCGTCATGGTACGGGCGGGGGAGGAACCCGCGGCGCTGGACGACATGGTGTATGTCATCACCAGCTATTTCCTGGTCAACGGCTACCTGCGCAACATCGGCTGGCAGGTGCGTAACCTGCAGAAAGCGGTCAATGAACTGGACGACCTGGTGGCGATCAGCAAAACCGAACTGGGCGTCGCGGATCGGCCCGACGCACCGGAATTTGCACCGGGCAGTGGCGAGATCAGCTTTGACTCGGTCGGGTTCAGGTATGCCAATCAACCGCGCAGCCTGTTCGAAGACCTGAGCCTGCAGATTGCCGCCGGTGAGAAGGTTGCGCTGGTCGGGGAATCCGGTTCCGGCAAGTCGACTTTCGTGAAGCTTCTGCAGCGCCTGTATGATGTAGATGCCGGACGGATTGTGATAGATGGCCAGGATATTGCCGGCGTGCAGCAGGAAACCCTGCGCCAGGCCATTGCGCTGGTGCCCCAGGAACCGATCCTGTTTCACCGCAGCCTGGCCGAGAATATCGGTTATGCCCGTCCCGATGCGACCATCGACGAGATCGTCGAGGCGGCCCGCAAAGCGCATGCCGATGAATTCATCAGTCGCCTCAGGCAGGGCTACAACACCCTGGTGGGGGAACGCGGCATTAAGCTGTCGGGCGGCGAACGGCAGCGGGTTGCGATCGCCCGGGCGATTCTGGCTGACGCAGCCATCCTGGTGCTGGATGAGGCTACTTCCAGTCTGGATTCAATTACCGAACACCTGATTCAGGATGCGATCCATAATCTGATGCAGGGACGCACCGCGATCATTGTCGCGCACCGCCTCTCCACTATCAGGCAGGTTGATCGAATCCTGGTGTTTGAGGATGGTCGAATCGTCGAACAGGGACGGCATGATGAACTCATGAGCCGCAGAAATGGACGTTATCGACGGCTGTTCGAAATGCAGGCGCTGGGGTTCTATGACGACGGACAGGATCCGGGCAAACTCGACAATACGCTTGACAGTAACCAGGGGAGAGCAGCGGGATGAGAGATCTTACACAGGCACCGGTAACCAGAACGATTCTTACCATGGCCATTCCGGTCGCGGCGAGCATGATATTTCAGACCTTGTATGTACTCATCGATCTGTATTTCGTCGCCGCGCTCGGCGAGGACTCAGTAGCCGGCGTGGGTACGGCCGGTACCCTGATGTTCATGATCATGGCCTTTACCCAGGTGCTCGGTGTCAGCGCCGTGGCGCTCATTGCCCAGGCGGTAGGCAGGAAGGATCGTGACACCGCCAACCTGGTGTTCAACCAGAGCCTGGTCCTCTCGGTCTGCTGTTCGCTGCTTACCCTGCTGTTCGGCTACCTGTTCGGTGCACTGTTCATGAACGGCATTGCCGCCGATGCCGGTGCCTACGCCGAAGGCCTGACGTTCCTGCACTGGTTGTTGCCGGGAATGGCCTTGCAGTTCCCGATTATTGCCATGGCATCGTCGCTGCGCGCCACCGGTATCGTGCAACCGGCCATGATTATTCAGGTGGTGACCGTATTGCTCAATATCGCCCTGGCACCGGTGTTGATCGCCGGCTGGGGACCGGGGCCGGCGCTGGGCGTGATGGGCGCAGGTCTCGCCACCACGCTGGCATCGGGCGTCGGACTGTTGTTGCTGACAGGATATTTTCTGAAGCTGGAAAAATACGTCGCCTTCGACCCGACCCGCTGGCAGCCACAGTTCAAACTGTGGGGAAGAATGCTCGATATCGGACTGCCGGCCGGTGGCGAGATGTTGCTGCTGTTCGTCTATTTTTCTGCGGTCTATTTTCTGATTCAGGATTTCGGTACCGCAGCACAGGCGGGATTCAGTATTGGCGGACGGGTCATGCAATCCATTTTCATGCCTACCATGGCGATCGCCTTCGCTGTAGGGCCCATCATCGGCCAGAATTTCGGTGCCGGCTGTTTTGCCAGGGTCCGGGAGACCTACTACAAGGGAATCCTGCTGAGCAGTATTGTCATGCTGAGTGTCACCCTGTTCATCCACTGGCGACCGGGAGTCCTGGTCGGGCTGTTTACGGATCAGGTCGAAGTCATCCAGGTGGCTTCGGTATTCCTGCAGATCGTGTCGCTCAATTTTCTCACCCAGGGTATCGTCTTCACCTCGTCAGGCGTATTTCAGGGGCTGGGTAATACCCGGCCGGCGTTGCTGAGTTCGCTGCTGCGAATCGGTTTCTTTATCCCGCTGGCGATCCTTGTCAGCCAGCGACCCGACTACCGGATCGAGCATCTCTGGTATCTCTCGGTCGCTTCGGTGGTGCTGCAGGCCTGTTTCAGCGTGTGGCTGGTGCTGCGCGAATTCCGTCTCAAACTGGCCGACCAGCCGCCGGCAACGGTGCATAATCTTGCCGAAGCCGGGAATGAGGCGATCGTCCCGGCGCCCCAGGAAATTTCTTGATTGGGTGGTACAAAAAAACATTCTTGTGACCGGAGGAAACTGCCATGACGCTGGGCCAGATAACCCCCATCTTCCGAATATTCGATGAACACAAGGCCAGGGAGTTTTACCTGGATTACCTTGGCTTCGATGTCGTCTTCGAATACCGCTTCGAAGCAGACGCACCGCTCTATATGGGCATAGTCAGAGACGCCTGCCGGATCCATCTCACCGAGCATTACGGAGACTGTTGCCCCGGTGGGTCGGTCAGGGTGGAAAGTGGCGATCTTGATGCCTACCTGCAGGAGTTGACCGATCGGCAATACAAGTATTACCGGCCGTCAATCGAGGAGATGCCCTGGGGTAGCCGCGACATGAAAATCATCGACCCGTTCGGTAACCGGCTAATCTTTACCGGCCTACAGTAACCCAGTCGTGTATAAGGTTGCACGTCATCCGCGATATGAAGTAGGAACGGCATCCGGGATTCTTAAAATATTTAGTGAGAGTCATCCCCGGGAACCAGATTAGTCAGCAAAGATCGAACCAGGTGAATCAGGCAGCTGCTGGAATTTGAGCGCAATCCGGGAATTGAAACGTCAACCCGCCGGGTGCGGTGCGAAACGGGGTCGCGCGATAAACAGCCATTCAGCAACCAGTATGTTGGGCACCCAGCACAGCCAGGCGATGACCGGGTAAGCCTCTTCGAACGGGAATCCGGCGATAAGAAACAGCGGAATGTAAATTCTCAGCGTAACCGCAGCCAGGGTCAGTGAGTAACTTCTTATCATCCAGGCCCGGTGTACCTGGACATTGCCGCGACGGATCTGCAGGTAGGCCACTGCGGTGGTGCCCAGCCAGCACACCGCCAGCAGGGCAAAGCCATAGTGCGCGACTATCCCGCCGCTGGAATGCAGTGCCATGTAAAAGCCTGCCGAGCCGCCAATCAGAATACCGGTGACATAGAGTCGTCCCAGCCAGCGGTGCAGGGTCGCATAGCGGGAGCGGATGCCGCTGTTGAACTGCAGGGCGCCGGCGATGATGACCACGGCGCCACCAAGGAAATGGGCCAGGGCACCAGCCGGTGAGGTTTCAAACATAGCTGCTACCACCCCGGATTCGCCAGGTGGGGACAGCGCAACGGTCAATGCATAGGCGCCGATGAGGAACGCCGCCAGGGTCATGACATACCATGGAACGTTTCTGGTCATCTGAAGTTCCTCTCCACGATCACTGAGCCCGTTTCCCCGCCCATTGGCAACAGGTCCGATGCCGGGGTATCGCGCACGCAAGACACATGTAAGAATACCTGATATGACGAAATTACACCCGCTAATCTTCCTGCTGCCAGTCCTGCTGATGTCCTGTACCAAAACCGTCGACAATTCCTTTGTGCCGGAACCCGGCGTGTCCCGTGAGCTGGCCGGAGTCAGGTCCGAAACCCTCTCGGACCTGCACTATGCGCTCGATCTGCATCTCCCGCAGGAACGGTCGGAGCCATTGACCGGATCGGTCACCATCCGTTTTCAACGCACCGCAGAGGCCGGCCCCCTGGTACTGGATTTCCGGGCTCCGGCGGATAATGTACAGCGGGTTCTGTTGGACGGGAAGGCGGTGGAGTATTCACTGCCGGTCGACCATATTGTGATACCCGCCGCCGCACTGGGCAGTGGCGAGCAGTCTGTGACGGTGGATTTCCGCAGCACCGAGGACGCTTTGAATCGCCGTGATGGCTATCTTTACTCGCTGTTTGTTCCCGACCGCGCGTCGACTGCTTTTCCGTTGTTTGAACAGCCGGACCTGAAGGCGCGCTACACACTGGAGCTGACCATGCCCACGCAGTGGCGGGCCCTGTCCAACGGGGAGCTGCTGTCCCGGGAGCCGGAAGCCGACGGCACGGATCGACTGCGGTTCGCGGAAACTCTGCCCATCAGCTCCTATTTATTCGCCTTTGCGGCGGGGGAGCTGCAGGTGGAAACGGCCACGCGAAACGGGCGGGCCTTCCGGCTGTTTCATCGCGAGACCGATCCCGCGCGCGTGGCGCGTAACCTCGATGCGATCTTCGACCTGCATGCCACAGCGCTGGACTGGCTGGAAGACTACACCGGCATCGATTACCCGTTTGGGCCCTTCGATTTCTTTGCCGTCCCCTCATTTCAGTTTGGTGGCATGGAGCACCCGGGTGCCATCTGGTATCGGGCCGACAGTCTGTTTCTGGATGAGGGTGCCACCCGGACCGCGGAACTGGGTCGTGCCAGCCTGATTTCCCATGAGACCACGCATATGTGGTTCGGCGACCTGGTCACCATGCGCTGGTTTAACGACGTGTGGATGAAGGAAGTGTTTGCCAACTTCATGGCCGCCAAAATCGCCGGTCCGGCATTCCCGGAACTGGATCTGGAGCTGCGTTTCTTCCAGGCCCATCATCCGGCTGCCTATGCGGTGGATCGCACGGCTGGCACCAATGCCATTCGCCAGCAGCTGGATAACCAGCGTGAGGCCGGGTCCCTTTACGGCGCCATCATTTACCAGAAAGCGCCGGTGGTCATGCGTCAACTGGAACAGCTGATCGGTGCGCAGACCCTGCAGGCGGGACTGCGCCGGTACCTGTCGGACTACCGGTTCGGCAATGCCGGATGGCCGGAGTTGATCGGTATTCTGGACGGTCTCTCGGAAGAGGACCTGGCAAGCTGGAATCACGCCTGGGTGGAGTCGCCTGGCCGGCCCCGGGTGGAGGCGCGCTGGGGTGATGACGGCATCACGGTCACCCAGGCCGATGATCTGGCGGGCCGCGACCTCCGCTGGCCTCAGACCCTGGTGCTGGCAGTGGGGCATGATGGGGAAGTGACCGAACATTCAGTGACCTTGCGTGGCGACAGCATCAGACTGCCCCTGGCCGGGGTTGGTGAGCCCGATTTCATCCTGCCTGCCGCAGACGGAGTAGGCTACGGCCGCTTTCCCCTCGATCAGAACGGCCGTGCGACGTTGCTGGCCAATGTCAATGAACTGGCGAAGCCGCTGCATCGCGCGGTAGGCCTGCAGCAGTTGCAGGAGGATTTGCTGGAAGGCGAGCTGGAAGCCCTGCCATTCTTCGAGGTGTTGCGCGCCGGGATAAACCGCGAAGACGACGAGCTGGTGAGCCAACAGGCTCTCGGTCTGCTGCAGAATCTGTGGTGGCGCTACCTGTCGGCCGGAGAGCGAGCGGCCCGGGCCGGGAATCTTGAGGCCGCGCTGTGGCAGGCCCTGGAACAGGCGCAACAGAGCGGTCGCAAACGCGCCTATTTCAACACGCTGGTCAATATCACCCTCTCGGAATCGGGCATTCAGAGGCTGCGGCGACTGTGGGAGCAACAGGATGAACTGCCAGGCCTGCCACTGCAGGAACCCCAGTATATCGATCTGGCCCAGGCACTGGCGCTGCGGGCCGTTCCCGATGCGGAAGCCATCCTCGATGCTCAGGAACAGCGTATAGAAAACCCGGACCGGCTGGCCCGCTTCCGTTTCGTCAGGCCGGCCTTCAGCAACGAGGCGGCAGTCAGGGAGGCATTGTTTCTTTCCTTTACCGATCCCGCCAACCGGCGCCAGGAATCCTGGGTACTGGGGGCAATGCGCGCAATTCATCATCCATTGCGTGCTGAAGCCTCGCTGTCGCTGATCCAGCCGGCACTGGAGCAGCTGGAATCGATCCGTGATACCGGAGACATATTTTTTCCCCTGAACTGGCTGCAGGCCACACTGGATGGTCACCGTTCCCCCGCGGCGGCCGACATCGTCCAGCGGTTCATCGATACCCACCAGGACATGGAGCCCAAGCTGCGTGGGAAACTGTTGCAGGCTGCGGATGGACTATTCCGCGCTGCTGCCCGTTGATCAGTCCTACGAATAACGCTGGACAACCGGTCGCCCTGCAGTAAACTTTCTGCACTTCTCAGCACATGAGCGTCATTGTTGGAACCTTCACCCCTTCCCAAGGAAAAGTTCGGCTCCGTAATTGGTATCGCGCCGGGCAATGTTCCCGTTTATTCCTGCGACTACGAGTCCGCTGACGACAGCGAACTGCCCACCCGCCAGGCCTACCGCAGCTACTGTGATGGCATCTATATGGGCCACAAGTGGCAGTGTGTGGAGTTTGCCAGGCGCTGGCTCTACGTGAACTACGGCTACGTGTTCGACGACATTGCCATGGCCCACGACATCTTCCGGCTGAAGAAGGTCAGGCATATCCGCGACAATACCCTGCTCCCCCTGCGTTCATTCCGCAATGGTTCGCTGCGCCACCCGCAGCCGGGCTGTCTGCTGATCTACGATGAAGGCGGCGAGTTTGAAATGACCGGTCACGTGGCAGTAATCACGGAGGTAGGCGAACACTACGTGAGAATTGCCGAGCAGAATGTCGGGGATCAGATGTGGCCGGACGGGCAGCAGTATTCACGGCAGATTCACGCCGAGGTTACCGCCGATGGCGAGTTCTGGCTGGAATGCTCGTTCGGTGACGCCACGATTCTGGGTTGGGTGATTCAGACTGACAACGATGAATATGCCGAGCTGATAGAGCCGCCTGACCCCGCTCTTTTCAGCCTCGTGCCGGGCCGCGTCATTCCCAAGGCCAGGGACATGACCAGGTCGTGGCTTAACGTGGCGAATCCCGACGAGGCTGCCTACGTGGCGATGATGGGCGGGCACAAGCTGTCGGCCCGCCCGCAGGACGAGTTTCTGTACTACGTGATCTCGGAAACCGCCCTTGCCGAATTACGGCGGGCCACCAACGAGTTGCATGCCCTGTACATGCATGCCACCGACTACGTGCTGCGCGACGACAAGCTGCAGGAGGCCTTCAACATTCCTTCAGTACTGTGGCCGAAAATTCAGCAGTCATGGGCCAATCGCCGTAATCAGATGATTACCGGGCGGTTCGATTTCGCCATGACCCGGACCGGCTTGAAGGTCTATGAATACAATTGTGATTCGGCTTCCTGCCACATGGAAACCGGCAAGGTGCAGGGTCGATGGGCCAGGCATTACGGCTGCAAGGTGGGCTATGACCCGGGCAGGGATCTGCACAGGCAGCTGCGGGATGCCTGGCGTCACAGCGATGTCAACGGCCTGGTGCACATCATGCAGGACAATGACGCGGAAGAGACCTACCATGCCCTGTTCATGCGCGAGGCAATGGAACAGGCCGGTATCGAGAGCCGGATACTGCACGGTGTCAGCGGATTGCGCTGGGCCGATGACGGTGCTGTGCTCGATCCGGAAGGCAACAGAATCAAATGGGTATGGAAGACCTGGGCCTGGGAAACCGCACTCGACCAGATCCGCGAGGAATGCGATAACGATACCGAGAAACTGCAACGCTACCGGCCCGGCGAAGTCAGGCAGGGAGCGCCGCGTCTGGTGGATGTGCTGCTGCGCAGCGAGGTGATGGTCTATGAGCCGCTGTGGACGCTGATACCAAGCAATAAGGCCATCTCCCCGATCCTGTGGGCGATGTTTCCCGACTACCCCTACCTGCTCGAATCGTCATTCGACCTGACCGGGTCACTGCGTTCCAGCGGCTATGTCATCAAGCCGATCGTAGGTCGCGGTGGAGCCAATATCATCATGCTGGACAGCGATGCGAACCTGCTGGTGGAAACCGCGGGCAAGTTCGACAATCGGGAGCAGATCTACCAGCAGCTGTTCGGCCTGCCACGCAGCGGTGACTATTTCGTACAGCTGAGCACGTTCACGGCAGCCGGCCGCTACGCCGCATCCTGTATCCGGATCGACGAATCGCCGGTGATCACCATGAAGAGCGACAACCTGTGCCTGCGCGTGGTGGAGGATGATTTCTTCCCGGAACTGCTGGCCGACAGCAGAGAGACCGGGTCGAGCTGAGGTTCCCTGTTCAGCAGTTTATTAACCGGTAATAACCAGCAATAACGCGCGTCCGCCCAATACCACGGTAACCAGCAGGATCAGGAAACCGGCCAGATTCTGGAATCTCCGGTTTACATAGACCCCAAGTACAGACTGCTGGTTCATCAGCCACAACAGGATACCCGCCACTACCGGCAGCGCAATCCCGTTGGCCACCTGGGCGAAGCGGATAATCTCGATCGGGCTGATGGCCAGCGAAGAAAACACTATCCCCAGTGCCAGGACTCCTATCCAGACCATGCGAAAACCGGGATGCCGCAGGTCGCTTCCCCAGCCGAGGCAGCCGCTGGCCACATAGGCGGCTGCCAATGGCGCGGTGATCGCCGAAGTGATCCCTGCTGCAAACAGGCCGATACCCAGCAGATAGCGCGCAGTACGACCAAACAACGGCTCCAGGCTGCGAGCCAGGTCCGCCGCGTTACTCACGCCCCGGCTTTCCACCGCGGCGGCCGAGACGATAATGGACATCGAGACGATCCCGCCCACTCCTATTGCCACCACGGTGTCACGCCGGGCATCCTTCAGATGAGCCGGTCCCTGCCACTTGGCCTGTACCAGCGAGGCATGCAGGAACAGGTTGTAAGGAACCACCGTGGTGCCGATCAGTCCGACCACGGTCAACAGGCTGGCGTCGTTGAAGGTCGGTACCAGCAGGCCGCGGACCAATGGCAGAGGATCGGGCCCGGTGAGCACGGCGGTCACCAGAAAGGCCAGACTCATTAACATCACCAGCAACACCAGCACCCGTTCAAGCACCAGGTAACTGCCCAGATACAGCAGCAGGAATGCCGCTGCCCCGATGGGCAGACTCAGAAAGCGCGCAGCGGTCTGTTCCTCCAGGCCCAGCAGTGTCTCCAGGCCCAGCCGGCCGCCGCTGATATTGCCAGCCTCGTAGGCGGCATTTCCCACCACCACGGCGCTCAGTATCAACAGCAGTATGACGAAACGGAGCCAGGGCCGGTTGCGCAGTTGTTCACGCAGCACCTGAGTCAGCCCCTGCCCGGTCACCAGCCCCGCGCGGGCCGCCATTTCCTGCAGGACCATGGTGGCCAGCACCGACAACAGCATGGCCCACAGCAATCCGTAGCCGAAGTTCACGCCGGCGAGAGTGCAGACAGTGACGGTGCCTGGGCCGATGAAGGCAGCGGCCACCAGGGCACCGGGACCGGTATGACGGGAGAGAACGCGAAGCATCAACGGAATCTGAAAATGTCAGCCGGTAACAGGCTGTTAAACTGGTTGCGATCAGTTCTCGTCAGGGGACTGAGCCACGCGGGCTCACTGACAGCCCAGGGTACCTGGATACGACTGAAATCCCTGATCGCAACTCCCAGAACCTTACCGTACTGGGTTGCGGAAGTTTCAGCAAGCAAATCCCTAACTGGGAAGGTCGGATCGTGGACAGCGCCGCGCAGAACCAGGCGTCCCACAGACATCGCACCATCATAAGAAGGATTCATTTCAGAAGGCGGTGAATGAGAACGGTCGTCATCGCCAATGGAGATGGAATTCCCTTTCTGCTTTCAGGTAAAGGTAAACTCTCACTCAATTGCCACAGTCCCTTTTCTGAGCATAGGTCAGAGCGCCGTTCAAGCTGGGAGATTGCAGTTGGTCAACGTCATAAAAATCGATGCCGGTGTCCGCTCGCGACATGTCCAGGCTCAGATCAAGACTGCTATGCTTTTGCAGAGAAGATCGCTTTCGAACATCGTGTTGTGGGAATGTGGCACGTCCGTTTCTATACGCCCGCATCGCCTGGAATTTCGAGTGAGTCTGTCCAGGAGCGAGACGGTCCGGAGTCGATCGGTTCGGCGCTGCTCAATAGCAACTCGCCTTTGTCCAGGAAGGCATTCGTAGTGAAAGTCCAGAAGCCATCCAGCCCCTCTGCACGCGATACGACTACAAAGGGATAAGAGAGTTTGTCTATAGAAACTTTGAAGTCGTCCAGGAAAATTACTGCTGTTGCGAGTGTGCTGCCGAAGGAGCGAGTTCAGTGCGCAACAGTTAATCAGCAATCCCTGGCTGAATTACTGGCGAGGGAATTGTCTAAGCCTTTTCATTCATGTCAGAATGATTAACGCCCACTGCTGTCGAAAATCTAACTTTATGAGCCTGTTGTTCGCTTTCTTTTTTCTCAGTATCGGATTCTCATTTCTCTGTTCCATTCTGGAAGCCGTCCTGCTCAGTATTACCCCGGCCTATGTGGGTATCAAGGAACAGGAAAATGCGTCAATCTCTGAAAACCTGAGCCGTTTCAAGGCCGATATCGACAGACCGCTGGCCGCAATTCTGACGCTCAATACCATCGCTCATACCATTGGAGCGATCGGGGTCGGCAGCCAGGCGGTGGTGGTGTTTGGTGCCACCAACGTCGAAGTTCTGGGTCTGACTTTGATCAGCTGGGAGGCCCTGATCGCCGGCGGCATGACCCTGGCTATTCTGATTTTCTCGGAAGTCATACCAAAAACTCTAGGCGCCAACAACTGGGAAGCGCTGGCTCCCTTTACCGTGCGTGCCCTGGTGGTAATGCTTGTTCTGCTTGCACCCCTGGTATGGCTGAGTCAGTTGATTACCCGAAACCTCAAGCGGGATAAGGACAAGCCGGTGCTGAGTCGAAGCGACTTCGCTGCCATGGCGCAGCTGGGTAAGGAAACCGGTGTGCTCGAGGAAAAGGAACAGGAAATCATTCATAATCTGCTCAGGTTCAATAAGATTCGTGCCAAGGACATCATGACGCCGAGAATTGTCGTGGTGTCGGGTGACGAATCCTGGACAATCCGGGAATTTCACGAACGGCATGCAGATTTACCTTTCTCCCGTATTCCTGTCTACAAGGATAATGCGGACAACATAACGGGCTACATACTCAAGGATCAGTTGTTGCTGAACCTTGCGGAAGACAGGGATGAAGTAAAGCTCAGCGAACTGCGCCGTGACATTATCATCGTTCCCATCAGCATGGTGATCCCCGATCTTCTCTATATGTTCATCGAGAAAAAAGGACACCTGGCATTGGTGGTGGATGAATTTGGCGGGATGGAAGGTATCGTTTCGATGGAGGATATTATTGAAACGCTGCTTGGACTCGAGATTGTCGATGAGTCGGACAGTGCCGAAAACATGCAGGCCCTGGCTAGAAGAAACTGGGAGCGTCGGGCGGAAAGAATGGGTATAGTCATTCCTGGCGAAGAAGATGAGGAACCAGGCGAAGAAACAGACCGCTGAAGGCCGAATGACCAGCAGGTTGACAAGAGTCCCGGCGCGCGTTGAAATAGTCAGCAGTAACGACACTATGCCGGTGCAGCTTACCGGTGGATTTCCACCTTTTCCACCTATCGAGGGGCCGCCGACTGATTAATACAATTCTCTGGCATTCAGGCGAATTCACTTTACGGATGCATTGACTTTCGCAAAGCCTGCCTGCAGATGCGACTATCCCTGCGCAGTTTCAGCAATTCTCGCAGTAAAATGTACTGAGCAGTCAGTGGCGCCTTCACACAGATCGGAGGCTCCAGAATGACAACAAACCATTGCCGTAAGATTTGCGTTTACCTGGCTTTGTCAGCAGGTCTGCTTTTACCATTATTCGCTGGTGCCGACGACTGGCAAGTGGGGCGCACCGTGGACGGCCAGCCGGACCTGCAGGGCGTCATCGCCAACAACTCCATTACCCCGATCGAGCGACCGGCCATTTTCGGCGAGCGGGAATTTCTCACCGATCAGGAAATGGAGTTTCTCAATTCCCGGGTCGATGAGATCTATGCCAACGCCGGCGATGCGCTGTTTGGAGACAGTGTGCTGGAGGCGGCCTTCAGCGGAAACGAATCGTCACGGGACGCCGGCACCGGCAATTACGATCAACAGTGGATGGTGGAGCGGACCCTGGATCGGCGAACCTCCCAGATTATCGATCCTCCGGATGGACAATTCCCGCCCCGGACCGAGGCTGCCGTCAGGGCGGCCCGCCAGCAACGGGAATGGAGTGCTGCGCATCCTGCCGATTCCTGGCTGGACCGGTCATTATCGGAGCGCTGTGTACATCGTGGGGTGCCGAATCTGCGGGCTGGCTACAACAGCTACTGGCAGATAGTCCAGTCGCCCGATCACGTGGCGATAATCCAGGAGATGTTTCACGACGTCCGCCTGATTCCGCTTACCGATGTCCCGCCACTGGATCAGGACATCCGGTTGTGGAATGGCAGTTCAAGGGGCTACTGGGATGGTGACACACTGGTCATCCAGACCGGTAATTTCAATGAAAAAAGTGACCCTGGCGTGCGGACCGTGGACCGGGTTTACGAGGAGCGGCTCACCCGCCTCAGTGAAGACCAGCTGCAGTACGATATCCGGGTCCACGATCCGGGCACGTATACAGCCGATTACACGCGGCGCCTTGTTTTTCAGTATAGCGATGACACGCTGTTCGAATACGCCTGCCATGAAGGCAATTACGGTATGAGAAATATCCTGGCCGGACATCGCGCCGAGGAAGCCCGGCAGGAAGGCTCACAATCAGAACAGGAAGGCGACTCGCCTTGAGGAACCTCTGAAGTTCAGAGCAATTCCATAATCAAGCAAGGTTTCTTTGCTTGAAAGCCATCGGTATGAAGAGGCGGAATTCAGTAAGGCGTACTTCACTCATGAAGTACGCCGCGGTCACTTAATTGGGGCAAGGTCGCTATTTCCTGACCCACTGCCCGTTGGGGAGTTGAATGTAGTGTCCTGCCTGGGTGGCTTCCACGGCGCGTTCGTAAGCCACCGCGGTAACCTGTGCCATCGTGAGTCCGTTATCCCTGGCAATCTGTTCGTAACGGCGGCGACGCTCGTCGTTGACCTGCTGCACCAGCGCTGTGACTTCCGAAGCACTGTTGCCCTGGACCAGCCCGACATAACCGTCGCGCTGCTCGCCGACAAGTCCCTGCTCCTTGGCTTCCTGTAAGGTGATTGCCAGTGCGCCGTGGGCAAAAAGCATTAAGAACAGCAGTCCCAGGAAGCGTTGTTTGGTTCTGGTCATTTTCAGTCTCCTAAAACAGGCCGCTGTCGTCATTGAAAATGTCGTCCAGCTCTCTTTCCACCCGTACCCTGATCTCGTGCTCGATTCGCACATTGAGGTTGATGGTGATGGGTTCTTCCGGTGCCGCCACTCTCACCGTGGGTGTGCAGGATACCGCCAGCAATACCACCTGGCACAGCAGGGCGCGGCGAATGAGGTAGTCAGTCATGGTTATCAGTTCCGTTTTGCATTATCTGTATGTTACCTCAGCTACATGAATCCCGGCTTAACCGGCAGTGTCAGGCGACATCTCCGGAGTTTACTGACTATTCAGGCGCTGTTCCAGGCGTTCGGTGATTACTCTTCCCGCCTGCAGCGATTCCAGCAGGGTCGGGATATTATCACTGATGGTGACATTGAGATTGATGCGCCGGCCGTCTTCAAATTCCGGATTCCTGCCTTTCAGGTGTACGGCCATTTCCAGTTCGCCGTTCTCGTCGTAACTGACTTCGCTGTCCAGGTTATCGAACTGATAATTGGACAGAGCCTGGTTTATCAGCTCGAGTCCCGCGTTGCCGATGGCCGTCGAATTCGCCGTATAGCGAATCGAGCCACCGGGATTGAGCGCACTGACCAGGCCCTGCTCGACCGTAATTCCTCCAGGGGCGATCAGCAGGGGAATATAGCCACTGATCGCACCACTCACCTGGAGGTTGGGATAGTTGGCCAGGGCCACGATGGTGGCCAGGTCGAGATTCACCAGCGCGACCTGGAGGCGATTCTGCGAGGCATTGATGTCGTACTGAAAGTCGGCGATCTGCAGGCTGCCACCGAGCAGATCGGTATGCAGATCCCGCAGGTTATAAAGCCCGGCGCGGGTGTCGAAGCCATAGCGCCAGTCGATGCGGTTCAGGGGCAGGCCCACGTCCACGGTCGCGAGAGTCGCGTCCAGCAGTCCATCACTGGCCAGGCCAGGCCCGTCGGTTATGCCGGCCCGCAGTTCCGTGTCCAGTCCCACAAAAAAACTGTCGGCGACGATCCCCGAGACTTCGTTCAATGCTACGTGCAGAGGGCCGCTCAGGCGCCAGTTGCCGTCGTCACCGGGTTGCCAGTTGATGGTGGCGTCGCCGTCGAGACTGCCGGCCACCAGATCCAGATCCAGCCCGGCGTATGACACCAGGCTGGCCAGGTTGAAGCTGTCGGTGAAGACGTAATTCTGCAGCGTCAGCTTGGCACTGCCATTCCCCGGGCTGCCATCTGCCAGTGCCTGCTCAATTTGCAGGGTGGCCTGCAGGCGATTATTCAGATTCAGCGTCAGGTCGGCAGACAGGGCGGTCGAGCCGGCCGTTAACCGGCCTTCCAGGCCCGGATTATTCAACGTCAGTCCCTCGATGCCGGGATCCAGCCGGGTGGTGGCAAAGTCGGAGCTCAGAGTTTGCCCAGGCAGATCGACCAGCAGATTACGTAACTGAATCTCTGCGGCAGCAACCTGGTCATCGATCCGGATCTCGGGCAGGTTCAGGGAAATGGAAGGAGAACTCAGCCTGGTGACAGCACCATCGATGGCCAGGGTGTAGGGCCCTGTCAGCCGCGCGGCATTGCCACTGACCGGACCGGCCTGCCACTCCGCGATTGCCAGATCGGCAGTCAGGGTCAGGTTACAGACAGGCAGTTCGGGGCAGCTCAGTTCCAGCTGTTCGGCCGTCAGGTCACTCTGTAGTGAAGCAGTGCCCGAGTTGAAGGTAACCTGGCCGGCCATTCGATTGAGTAATAAGGACAGGTTCTGCAGATTGGTTCCGGAGCTGCCGGTAATCTGCAATGGCAGGGTCAGCAGTGCAGACAGGCTGGATTCCGCCTGTTGCCAGGCTACCCTGGCCGATGAAAGTGCATTGTCCAAAGTTAAATCAAGCTCGGCGAGCGAGGGTTCACTGGAAAGCGACTGAAGCCGCAAGCGACTGTCCAGACGCAAGGGGCCGGAATCCACAGCCACTCCTTCCAGGAAGCTGGCCAGGTCGGGTACAGCCTGCAGCACATCGAGGTTCAGGTTCGTTTCCAGCACGACGTTCAGGTCGTCGTTCTGCACGGTTGCCTCCAGATCTGCACTGAGCAGTTCCTCCTCCGCAGTGGTGGCCGTGAGATTGCCGGTAAATTGCCGTGGGGCTGTCTCCTGAAGAGAGAATGCCAGAGCCTGGCTGGCATTCTCCGCTGACGTTAACCTGCCTGACAGTTGCAGAGGGGCAGTTGTCACTGAAAGCTCCGCAGTCAGTTCCGGGTTACCTTTATAGCGCAGTTCGCCAACACTCAGACTGGTAAGCGGCAGCCCGGACAGCGGCGCCAACAACTCCTCCAGTACTCTGTCTCCGGGCCCGGTTGCTGCTTCCGTTGTGCGGGGAGTCACGCTGACTGTGTCGATCGTAATCCCGTTCAGTTTTCCGGTCAGCAGTTGCCGAAGCCGATAGGACAGCCCGACGTCGCCAACATCTACCAGCATGCCCTGTGCATCGAACTGGACTCCGGATGCGCTGGTTTCACGCCACCCCAGATGCACGCCTTCCAGCGACTTCACCTGAATTCCCGACTCGACCAGCCACAGGTTGGCCAGAGGTGGCAGCGCAATGGACGGGGCGAGCAGAATCGTCCCGAGCAGCAGCAGCGGTACCAGCAACAGAATTGTAAGCAGGATGAGTAAGCCTTTCACGACATCGATTTCAACATAATGCCGTTGGTTTGTCTTGCGGATCGATAGTGTAGGGAAGAATAAGCAATGAGTCAGGAAATTTGTCTTAGCTTCTTTACAGGTCTCGTCCGTCTCGCTTCAGGTAATTCTGCTGAATTGAGGGACTGCTCTGGTGACGATTCAAACAGTGTACAGGGAGAAGATTTCGCATACGTTCAAGGCGAAACAATCAGTGCCGAGGTTCCGTTCGACGCCGCTGAA
This sequence comes from Pseudomonadales bacterium, assembly GCA_024234395.1. GTDB lineage: Bacteria > Pseudomonadota > Gammaproteobacteria > Pseudomonadales > Pseudohongiellaceae > NORP240. Next base: position 46,857 of record JACKOH010000002.1, on the reverse strand, counting down.
GATTCTGACCCAGGTTGCTGACAAGTCCACTGGGTTTTCTAAGCTTTATTTCAACGCCAGACATTCTTCGGCATGCTGGGCATTCTCGCGCAGTGCCCGCAATAAAGCAGGCCCGGAGCCGTCCAGCGCAGTGATGGCAGCGGAAATTGCCTGAAGCCCCTGGTCGCTGCAGATACCGGCAAACAGCGCGCTACCGTAAGTGCGCAGATAGAAGTCATCTCTGCTGGCAACCAGCTCGCTCAATCCCTGGGTCAGCTGCTGTAACAGTGCCAGCTGTAATGGTTCCTGTCCTGGCGGAAACAGGGCGCCCATGGCTGCCCGCAACTGAGCTGCGGGAAGGGGATCTGCTTCTTCTCGAATGCGGTCCAGCCACAATTGCTTGGTTGCCGCATCGGGGAACGCCGCTTCCACAGCGATAGCCGATAAGCGACCGGATCCAGAGGAGTCAGCGAGTTGTTCAGCTGCCAGCAATTGTCTGGCCTCGCTGTGGCCACGCCCGGCCAGCCGGCGAATGATGGCCCAGCGCAGGTTCTGCCCTGGATTCACTCCACCGGCCTGTAAGTCTCCTTGCATCAGGCCGGCCAGGTTCGCCAGGGCGCTATCGCTGCGCGCCAGATCAATATAGCTTTGCAACATCAGATTGAGAGTACTTTGACTGCGACCTCCCGGGACTGAGCCGGAGGAGATCAGCTCCCATAACTGCTGTTCGGCGCTCAGCCCATAGGTCGTGAGTTCTTCCTCAAATCCTGCGCCGAGACGTTCAAGCCTGTCCAGATTTGTAACCAGCTCACTCAGCAGCTGTCGCAATATCCGGTCATTGTCCTCTTGTGGAAGATCCTGAATCAGCATGCCGAGTAACCTGGCATTTTCCATCTGCCTGTTAGCTGAGGCATCGAACAATGCGGTCCAGATCATCGATCGCAGAAGAGGGTCGCCGATATCTGTAAGCAGTTCGTTATTGGTAACGGAGTCGAGGCTGAGGTTGTCCAAGGTAACTTCCGCATACCCCCAGGCCTGGTAATTTGGTATAGCCAGGTCCGGGCAATCGAGTCCGATAGCGCTGGAAACCTGCGTTTCCATGCCGCTTATCCGGACCGGAAGCGAGGCATAGTTTTGTAAGCGCCCCTGCTGATCCCTGGCGAACAGTCCCAACAGAATGCGTTGATCGCGTAGGGTTGGATAAGCTTCATCGGCAGATTGCAGAACAGTGAATGCTGATATTGAATCAGCTTCACAGCCGAAGCGCGCTTCCAGCGTGTTGACTCCGGCCCGGGACAGCCAGTCCTCGGCCCAGGGTTGAAGGTCAATACCGGATTGCAGGGAAAGCGCGGAAACAAGATCTGCGAGCCCGGTATTTTCCCAGGCATGCGATTTAAGATAATTGGATACGCCCAGGCGAAAATCTTCCTCACCAACAAAATGAGACAGCTGGTTCAGGACCGATGCGCCTTTGTCATAGGAAATATCGTCGAAGACGTTGAAAACATCGGCGTTGCTGGGTACCGGCACTTCGATGGGATGGGTGGAGACGGATTTGTCCGCTGTTATGGCATTGAGGTTCTTCGACAGGTAGAAATCGTGCCACAGATCTGAAAACCCGGCAACTTCGGAAACCGCGATGGAGGCCATCAGTGTGGCAAAGCTCTCGTTCAGCCAGAACCCGTTCCACCAATCGAAAGTGACCAGATCGCCAAACCACATATGCGCCATCTCATGCAGGATGGTTTCCGCGCGGTTCTGATCCCTTAGCCGATTGGAGGAACCCCGGTCGATCAGCCGCTCTGTGAACGTTACGGCAGCCACATTCTCCATCGCCCCGAATGGATGCTCAGGCACGATAAGCTGGTCATATTTCTCAAACGGGAAGGGTATCTCAAAGTAGTTTTCATAGTGCTCGATACCGGCCTTCGTGGTTGCCAGCCATTGCTCGGCAGGAACATAGGAACTGAGCGATTCCCGGGCCAGGAGCCGGATCGGAATCTCGCCCGCCATGTCCTGCCAGATATGGTACGGCCCGGCATGGAGAGAGAACACGTAGGTGGGGAGTATTTCGGACTGCGAAAACTGCCAGATCCGGTCTGCGCCCTCTGTGGTCACTTCAACTTCCGGGGTTGCCGAGACCACCGTCCAGTCGCCCGGTGCCCGAACTGACAATCGGTACCGGGCTTTCAGGTTGGGCTGGTCAAATCCGGGGAATACCCGGTTGGCGTAATAGGGCCAGAAATTGGAATAGAGGTAGGTTTTTCCATCTTCGGGATCGACGAATCGATGAAGCCCCGTTCCATTCTGATCATAGGGGTGGGAATAACTGATGCTTAGCTCGTTGCCGCCGACCGCCAACGCGTCGGCGGGAATCAGAATATAGTAGCCATTGTAATTGACATCAATGTTCCGACCATTGGCGCTAATGCCTGACACGTTACCCCCACTGAAATCAATATCCAGTGGCGTATCGTTATCACTCAGATCGAAACGCAGTGTCGCAGCGCCCTGGTAGGAATCCGGGAGGCTGACGAGATCAATATTCAGGTCATAGGTTAAACGGGAAACCCGATTTCTTCGAGCCAGAGCTTCCGACTGACTGAGCTGCTCGAGAGCCGGGCGCGCGAATTTTCCAATATCCTGATTGTTACCAGGTTCCCTCGATGCAATGGGAGCGGCTTCCCGGTTACAGCCGGCCAGGAGAGTTAAACAACTGTATGCGGTAATCAGTATCAGTAAGCGCAATTGCCTGTAAACCTCTCCTGGAGACGCGTTACACATTAGAAGAATGAGATCTCAGTTTTTGCGCTGTAAAGCCCGATAAGGATGAGTCATCCGCATTAAACTTTAACACCAAGATCAGCGGGCTCGCGCGATGGTAGCGGTTCTTTTGTCATCGATCGATCAATACGGGGGGGGGCGGGTCTGAAACTTTCAGGATCGCCTCCAGAAATTCGGTATTTACGATATTTAATTCCATTGGTGCCCACCTTCGTTGATATTCCCGGGCTGCGGCGTTCAACGACTCCGTGTTTTCGTCGTCGGATAGGAATCCCCGCTTCCAGGCAGCATAAGTGCCCTGAAAGCGCTGCAGCTTGCTGGCCTCCCAGGACAGGTATCGCCTGTACTCAGAACCAACAAGCGAGTCCAATCCCTGGGTGTCGACTTTCTGATAGATATCTGCCAGTTCCCTGGAAAGCGCAAACTCCGCGTTTCGCTCAATTTGCGAGTCAATGCGCGATTGATAGGTTTGAAATTGGGTAGTCTCAACCGCGTATCGGATCTCCGAAATGAGCACAAATAAGCCTGCAATGACACCAAGATTCGCGATCAGAGTGAGCCACTTGTTAAGATTGTCCAGGTTCATACAATTCTTCTTATTCTTTTGATTATTCTACGGCCAGAACTAAACTTTCCATCAAGATTAACAAAATGAATTATTGTATTCTTGTTAATCTTGCTGATTATTCGTCAACATAATAGCGATCGGCGGGCCCGGCTCTGCTGACCAGAATGATCACTTCGTCGGATTCCGGCATGTCCCAGGAGTGGATCATGCCGCCTGGTATGGAAACATATGCTCCGGCTTCCAGTTGATAGGTTTCTTCCCCTATCCGGAGAGCTGTCTTTCCGGATATCACAGTGACAAATTCATCGTGGGTGTGCCAGTGAAGGTCAAAGTGTGTGCCGGCGGGAAATCGGGCATAGTAAGTAACACCACCAGAATCTGAATCAATTCTCTGCTGAGCAGTCTGGGTGCCAAGCGGTACACCGTTACCTCCACCTGGTGGCCCCCACTTAACATCAGGAAGATTGACCACAATTGGCCCTTCCTGTGCACTTAGAACAGGTGCGAACTGAAATAAAAGAAGCAAAAATAGGCATCGAAGGATTTCAATTCCAAAAAGTCGATTCTTCATTAGGCAAGCTCCTGGCACTGGGAGGTATCTTTTCCTGTTAACTGATCAATTTGATTATTAACACCGTGCTTGACCTGGAGTGGACAATTATCATCGGGGGTATGCCTTCTCTGTTGGATTGAGAATAATTTCTGTTTCAGAGATTGCCATATCTCTCAGCTTTTTGTTCTCTGTATGCCAATAATCACTGCGGTAGTCCTTGAAACAATTTTCATCCTGAAATTCGATCAAGTGAATCTCTTCACCTGATCCATCGCAGTTTCTATGTGTTTCAAATGCTTTGACTATCTTTCCGTTATATCTGGACATCAATTCTGACGCTTTTGATTCAAATTCCTCAAGGGCATCAAAATTGGTCACCTTTAGTATGACTAAAACTTTGTACATCCGGATGTACTCCATTGAAGCGGCGGAATTCGACCATGAGCAACGGGACCTCTGCACTCAGCTGAGCGTAACTCAAATAATATAGACTAGTTATTGTTCAATTTGTGCCCAGCAAAAAGAAACCAGAGTGCAGTGAAACTCCCACCGAAGACTACTGACATTCTGGAAATTCCCGGGATTATTCACTATGCTGAATCGTCTAGATTTCCAGCATTCCACTCGTTCACAATCGGCAAGGAGCGGTCATTGACTCGCTTTCAGGGGATATTTTCCGGGCTCCTCTATTGTTTTTAGCCCCAAGTCTACATCTAGCTCTGGCCAATAGAAATGTCCGGGAGAGACTTCCTCGACATTCATTACCTTGCCTATGGGCGCATCCTTGAACCACGGAAAATCATCGTAAGATAGAAATAATTCTTTTCCATGACTAAGCAACCACAAGCCATGAGGCGAAACATTTGTGACTTCAGTTTCTGAAGTAGGAATCCCATGCGCTGATGAGCTCATCTCTATGATCCTCTACAATCTTTTTAACCTTGGACAATTGAATGTCAGACAGCTGATGATTCTTAGCGAGTTCAATTTCTGGTTCTAGCCAGAACTTTGCTTCACCATCAGGGCCCAGAACATGCACGTGCCGTCTTTCCTCTTCTCGCGAGAAAAAATGAAAAATCGATATCCGGCTTCTCTAAACACTGTTGGGCTCATCGGGGTGCTCTGAGCAGGTGTTGGTCAATACAAAGAGTAGACCGCTTTCGATACCGTTTCAAAGCAGTATCCCACTGAAAGGGAGAGAATTCCACAATACATATACGGGAAAATGAGCGGAAAAGCCCGTAATCCCAATCTTCCGGTAAGGGTCGATAGGCGCCTTTGGAGCTATCCCACGAATTTCGTACGTTTTGGAACTTTTGTAACGTCCGCTATCAGAGTGGAGCGGAAACTGTCAGAAATGAGATCCCGTCACTTTAACGGTTTGTTTAATTCCGGGGCAAAAAGACCGCTTTAGACCCGAAGCTGTTGCTCGCTTACAATGATAAACTCCAACGGTAACCTGCGACTGAAAGGAAAAAGAGAGTCGATGCATGACTGGTGATAATGAAAGAACTTCGAGCGATGTTGACTCCGCTGCGACAAACTCCCTGTTGCGCGCCGAAAATCACATCATCCGTCTGACCTTCTGGCAAACGATCCTCTCGGTAGTCGGTGTCTTAATAGCTGTTCTTGCTCTTTATGCGGCGCTCACTGAATCTGTCGCTGTTCGCCAGCAGACTGCGGCAGCTGTTTGGCCGTTTGTGCAACTTATTGTTGAGAATTACGATACCGGCGACACGGCAGGATTTTCCCTGGGCTTTGCGAACGCCGGAGTCGGTCCGGCAAAGATGCAGGATGTCCGCATCAGCATTGATGGCAACGTCACAAGAAACTGGTCTGAGTTGGTTGCCAGTGTGGATGGTGATACCGGAGCCGCGATCAATCGAAATTTTATCAGTGATCGCGTCCTGCGCCCCGACGAGACAGTGATCATATTCAATACGGAGGATGCTGATCTGGCACGAAAGCTTGTCGGTGCCGTCGGTAATCCGCGAGCGACGCTTACCTTCTGTTACTGCTCAATATTTGATGATTGCTGGCTTGCGGATAGTCGTAAGGACTTGCAGGCCCCGGAGTTGGTCGAGGCCTGCCCGGACTTTGGAAACGAGACCTATCTCAACTAGCACACATGAACACCGGCGTTGGATAACGCTGCCTTAGATAAGAATAGTGTGTCAACTGAACTCAACGAAACAGGGTGAGCCTCTGTAGTGAGCCGATACCTACCGCCAGAGAAAATAAATGAACTGGGAAGCAATAGCAGCAATCGGTGAACTGGTCGGCGCAATTGCCGTGGTAGTGTCATTGGCCTATCTTGCCATTCAGATCAGGCAGAATACCAAACAGGTTGCGGAACAGGCCAAGGCTCTGCAACTGGAGGCGCATAACTCATCAGCCGCAGACTTTACCCGGTTTCGGCATAGTATTATTCAAAGTCCCCAGGTCGCGTCGGTCTGGCGGAAGGGTAAGGAAAACTACCAGGAACTGCAGGACGACGAAAGGACACAGGCGGACGAGCTTTTCCGCGATTTTTTCTGGGCCTTTGCAAATACGTTTTTTCGTAATCTGAATGACCAGGCGGTAACCAACGATATGTGGGAAATGACTGAAAATTTTCTGCGGCCCTATCTGGAATTGCCTGGTGTACAGCAATGGTGGACAACTTCGCGACCTGAGTATCCGCCGGTTTTCGTGGAGAGAGTTGATTCGCTTTGTGACTTGGTTAATTCCCGATCAGGTAATGAATTGGATTAAGGTCCGGTAACCGCTTTGTTGAATCAGAAGAAAGGTTAAAGACCAAAGGATCGGATTAGATCCTTGCAGGTGCCGGAATCCTTATGGCATTTGCCAGTTTACAGGAGCACTATGATGGCTGTCAGAAAGAATGAAACCTTCACGCAACTCGTTCTGATTACTGCCTTACTGATCGGCTGGCCGATTGAGGCAGTCTATGGGCAGAGGGTCCCCGAGATGTTCGCGCTGGGTAACTTCACGCTCGATAGTGGAGAGGTTTTGCGAAACGCGAAGATCGCCTACACAACCGATGGTGTATTAAACGAAGAAAAATCAAACGCGATACTGGTCCCCTCATCCTACTCTGCTTCCAATAACAGCGAATTGGGCTTTCTGGTTCGGGAAGGAGCGGCACTGGATCCAGCAGAATATTTCGTAATCCGGACCAACATGTTCGCCAATGGCTGGTCCTCCTCGCCCAGCAATACACCTCCGCCCCAGGACGGACCCCGATTTCCCGAGATCGCAATTCGCGACAATGTGAATGCCGCGTATCGCCTGCTTACCGAGCAGCTCGGGATTCCCCATCTGCTCGCGGTAGTCGGATTCTCCATGGGTGGCCAGCAGGCTTATCAGTGGGCGGTCAGCTATCCGGATTACATGGACGGTGTAGTCGTGCTGAGTGGTAACGCCCGTGAATATCCTTTCGGAATCGTGCGTCTTGAAGGCGCCAAGGCCGCCATAAAGGCGGATGCTGCGTGGCAGAATGGTGAATACACGGTTGCGCCCGAAAAGGGAATCCGGGCGCTTGGTGCCCATTGGGCAGCCTGGATCTATTCCCCCGAATGGTGGCGTCGTGAGACTTACCTGAGCCAGGGCCTGACACTCGAGGAGGCGATCCGCCGTCGCGAAGAAAGTTTCCTCGGTAATGACGCCAATGACTTATTGTCCCAGGCCGTTACCTGGCAGAATCACAATATAGCAGAGACCCCGGGTCAGGACGGCAATCTGGAAAACACCCTTCGCTCGATTCGAACCCGGGTATTGTTGATGCCCGCTTCTTCAGATCTCTATTTTCGAGTGACCGATCTGAGAAATGAAAGTCGTTTTATTCGTGACTTTTCACTGCAGCCTATAGAAACAGTCTGGGGACATCCGGGCGCCGCCGGGGCCGATCCCGTAGCCAATCGATTTATCAATTCCACAATCAGAACCTTTTTGACTATGCCCGATTAATTTAAAGCAAAGCCATTCAGTGCCTTATTTCTGAACTGAAATGACGGCTACATTGGCAGCGCCCACCAGAAGCTGAAGTCAGTGAGCAGCAGTACGTGTGAGAACGACGAATGATTACCCTGTGAAAATAGTGAAAATGGAAATCAGAAAATAGAAAGCAGAATTTAAATAGCAAAAAATAAAAAATAAAAAATAAAAAATAAAAAATAGAAAAGGAGAGAGTCTTCATGAATTTGCATCGATACGCTTTATCATTTTTGACCCTGCTTGTAGCAGGCACGTTGCTGCCCGTGGCCAGTGCCCAGCCTGCCCGTGATTTCGACGCCGAAATCGAAGCGGCGCTTCGGATCGCCAAGCAGGCGGCCGGCACAGAATGGCTGGGAACCCTCAGCCGCATCTGTCTGTTGCCAGCCAGCGGCGGTGAGAATACCAGCGACAACCTGCCACGTTACGTGGCCGACGAAAGTCTCATTCCTCCCCGCGAGGACTGGTATGCGGAACCGGCCAAGGTATTCGACAATCTTTACTTTGTCGGAGGCAGCCGGCATTCCTCATGGGCGCTGACCACCAGCGAGGGTATTATCATCATCGATACGATCTACCCGTATAATTCCCGTGAACTGATCATCGGCGGCCTCGAGAAACTGGGGCTCAATCCGGAAGACATTCGTTACGTCATCATCTCCCATGCCCATGGCGACCATATCGGTGGCGCCCAGATGCTGCAGGAGCGCTTCAACGCCCAGGTGGTGATGGGAGCGGCAGACTGGGAACTGGTGGAGCGTTACCCCAATCGCTATGCCACCATGTCACCGACCCGCCAGAATGGTCTCGGTATCACAGCTTACGATGGCATGGAAATTACCCTGGGGGATACAACAGTCACGCTGTGGGATACCCCGGGGCATACGCCGGGGACACTCTCCTACACTTTCACCGCCTATGATAACGGGCGTCCGGTCAATGTCGCCTATTCCGGCGGCACTGCTTTCAATTTTGTAAACAATACGCCTGACCCCGGGATCGGGAATTTTCAGATCTATATCGATTCTCAGCGGCACATTGCCGAGCAGGCAGCCGCAGTCAATGCCTCGGCACTGCTCTCCAACCATTCTGAATTCGATAACGCGGTCAATCGCAACCGGATGCTGGCGGGCAGGGGAGACGGTCCCCATCCATACGAAGTGGGACCTGAGTCGGTACAGCGCTATTTCCAGGTGATGCAATCCTGCGCCCGGGCAGCGCAGTTGCGACTGGAGGAGCAGTTAGTTCAGTAAACGGAGCCGGAGGCGGAAATGCGGGTGCCAGGGAGCAACCCGCAAAGCGTTTGAAACCGGGGCGATGCCGCTTATTCCTGCGCCGCCTGTCGTCGGTTGCGGAATTCCTCGGTGGTGTTGCGATGGGGGAACGGCTCGTCCGGAACCGGCAGGTCGAGCCGGGCGCAGATCGGCTCCCAGCCGTCACCGGCGCGCCACTCCAATATCCGCTCGGCCGGGATTTCCGAACGCACCTTGGCGTAATGCCGGTCGAAAGCCTCGTGGCAGGCGTCCTTGTTAGTGAGGTCGAAAGTGAATGTCTTGGTGAACAGGGTCTCAATCATGTCCCGCCACTCGCCTTCAGCTTTGTCGATACTCGGAAAAATGGTATTGGAGGCGCTGTTCCACCAGGACTCGAAATCCCGCACTGACAGCAGGATAAGTGCTTGTGGATAGACCCGTGACAGTTCCACCGCGAATGCGCAGCTAGGCCAGTCGACCGCCGCCTGGTAACCCTGGAACAGCGTGTTCCAGTCTACTTCCTTTCCTGCCGCGGCATCCCGCCACACCGGTACCTGCTCAGGGTGCTGAAATACCTCGAACATATGATGACAGGGTGCATCGAGTAGTTGTTCCAGGGCAAGCTTCAGCGACATGGTTCCCGTCCTGCCCAGACCTGCGCCAATGACTTCCATTTATCGTTCCTCCTGATTGTTGTTGTCAGAGGTTCCTTAACCAATCAAAAAATGGTGACCGGGGCCTACAGGTTCGATCAACGGTATCGCCGCTTCCCGGCATTTTCCTGTTGTTAAGGGAGAACTCGAAATTATTACTGGCAATGGTAATTGAGATTCACATCTGATTGAACCGGATCTGGCTCCTTATTCGAGGTAGAAATGTATATATTTACCCGGTATTCAACAGGCGGCTAATGAGCAATTCTCATTCAACCGGCGGCTCGCCTTCCGGGATTGGATTCGCTGCACACAGCTGTATACCCATACATGGATTAGTCAACCCATAGCAAGGCACTGACAGTAGGCATAAATTGATCAGTGCGGTGAAAGAAGAAACGAGAGTTCCTCGTTTTCCTGCCTCATCGTTTCAACTTACCGGGCCGGATACCTGTCGAGACAGGGCGCGGCAGGCAAGCAATCGACCAGGCGATAGCCGGGTCTTAATCAAGCTGGAGAAAAAGAATGCAAATGGCTAAAAATCTAATACACGGAACGGTACTCGCTGTGGGTCTGCTGATAGGCGCCAACTCGTTCGCCAATCCTGTGGTAATGCGTGTCGGGCTGGATTCTACCGGTGGTCAGATCGGAGCCCTGCAGGCGTTCCTCTCTCGCGCCAATAAAGTGGCGGCGCAGGTGAATCCGAACGGAACCGGCAGACCTCTCCTGATCGAGAACACCTTCCATGGGGCCAACTCCCCCGGTGGGGCTTCCGTGGCGGTAACATTCGACAGCCTTGAAGACTGGGCCGAAGTCACGGCCAATCAACGCAGCAGTGCTGAATGGACTGCAGTAATGCAGACGTTCCCGGCCAACGGCTACCGGGTCAGCTTCCAGGGCTTGAGTGAGATTGTCTGGCAGACCCAGGGTGCCACTGCGCCCACTCCGGGGAATGTCCTGATCGTCTACAATTTCGAAATCCTTCAGGGTGGCATTCAGCCGATGGTCGCGTTCCTGGAGCGCGTAACCGGCGTCGGTCGCAGCGAAAACATTGGCGGGCAACCCACTTTGATGGTTCCGATCATGGCCGGATCGGAAACCGCCCAGGCCGCAACCGTGGTGGTCAGATTCGACAGTGCGACAGCGTGGGCGCAGGCCACTGCCAGGCAGAACGCCAGCAGCGCCTGGCAGGCAGCTTTTTCCTCGTTTCCGGTCCAGAACTACCGGCTGACCTATCAGGGGATGTCGACAGTAATGCCGATTCCGGATTAGCTTCCAAGGAACCGCATTGGTACAGCCACTTGAGTAACTGTCCGGCCTGGTAACATCCCAGACGAGTAACCATCATGATTAAAGAGGCGGGCTTCCTCCAGAAGCTCGCCTCTTATGCTCAGCCGGAACTGCGACCGACGAGGCACCTGATCCGGAATTCCTGCATAAGGGGACAGATTTATTTTTCGTGGTTAAGCAGGAAGGGTCATTCTTCAGGAGTTCGATATTACAGAATGGATGACTGGAAGAAAGATGCTCAAGCTCATATTTTGCCCGTTGAATGCAAATTCGGAGCCATTCATTAACAGCCTGTTGAAAAACTCTCAGAAGAGTGCGAGACAAGGCAAAATCTGGCGAAAAAGCGCAGTTTACACGGCGTAAATGAGCATTTTGAGCCAGATTTTAACGCCGTATTGTGCCAGCTGAGAGTTTTTCAACAGGCTGTTAAACGGTGTCGTATCATCAAACGGTATCTATATCAACGTCAGCGTTACAGGCCTGCGTACCAGATAGCGCCGTTCCAGTCTTCCCACCAGCCGCCACGGCCTTCACCTATCGTTTTCAGACTATCGACTATCTCTACTCGCTCCACAAATTTGGCGTGCTTGTAGCCGATCTGTGTTTCAACGCGAAGACGTAACGGAGCCCCATTCTTTTCAGGCAATGCTTCACCGTTAAGCTCATAGGCAAGAATGGTCTGCGGATGACTGGCAGCAAACAGGTCTATGCTTTCGTAATACGGTAGCTTGTTGTTCTGCGTGTCCATGCAGTGAAATACAACGAATCTGGCACCAGGCTTCAGACCTGCCAGGGAGAGCAGATGAGAGAGCGGTACGCCGGTCCAGGCGCCAATGGCGCTCCAGCCCTCATCGCAGGTATGCAGAGTGGTCTGAGTTCGCGATGGCATCGCTCGTAACTCGGCCAGGGACAGTTCCAGGGGATTCTCCACCATCCCGACAAGGTTGAATCTCCAGTCGCTAAAACCATTCTCCCTGAATAACTGGTAGCGCTCATCTCTTGGCGAAGTCACGCCACTGGTTGGAAAATCCAGTACTACATCCGACCGGCTGAATTCTGGTGCCAACGGTTGCCCGGACAAAAGCAGATCGTGAACACCATAGTTTAGCGCATCCGCGACATCATAGAGGTTGTGGATTGGTCCAGGGTAACGCCAGCTGGATAGAGCGACACCTCCCAGGGCACCACCGGCGACGGCACCGTGGAGAAGTGTCCTTCGACTGATCCTGGTTGCCATTAGTCCTCCTCCATGCTGATTTTGAGACGCCCGGTTATCATCGCGCGCAGGTGATTGACAATGCCCACAACAAAAAGCTGCAACACGTGTATCAGAATGAAAAACACAGTCAGTGAAGCAAATACAAAATGCATGGTACGGGCCGACTGACGCCCTCCGAACAGGTCAAAGAGAAACGGCCAGGCTGTTGTTACACTGTTCGACATGGTCAATCCGCTGAGAAATACCAGCGGTAACAACAGTAACATAACCAGCAGGTAACTTAATTTCTGCAGAGTATTGTACTGCCGGGCTGCGTCGCCTTTGGGGCGATGCAGCTTCAGATGATTCAGCAGGTCGCGACCCAGGTTGGCAGGAGACAGCTCCTGCCTGGAGGGTAACCAGGTGCGCCTGAGCCTGCCACTGCTGACGAGGTGATAGAGATAAACCAGCCAGCTCACTACCAGCACCCAGGCGGCAGTAAAATGCAGCGCCCGGGTGGCGCCATACTGAAAACCCTGCGGAAAATTAAAGACCCGTACAAAGGGTTGTCGATTAACGCGGCCCATAATCCCGGTGACATCGAAAGAAGCATCGCCGACCCTGATTGCCATCTGCGCCGGTTCAGTCGAAGTATCCGCCACAATTTCTGCTATGGCCGGTGAGCCGAAGTAACCCACTTCACCCCAATACAGCCTGGGGTGAATGTTAAATATCCAGAATCCGCTCCACAGCAGGACGAAGATCGCTGCGGCCGACAACCAGTGCAAAATACGGGTAGGAACGGGAAAGCGAAGGTAAGAAAGCGTGCCGGGTTGCTGTTCCGTCCGGGTTTCTGACTTGAGAGGTGTTTGCAATTTCAGCTGAACCTCCGTGAGTTTAATTTCTCTAGCTCTAACTTTGTGCGTCTGAAAAAGCGGGCGTAGCCAGCAGAGGTTCCTGAATAATCAGCAAGTTCCGGAACGCTCTCTTTTCATCTTGATAATTTGATCAGGCTGTTAACCTATCTCGAATCGGATGGCTTGTCTATTTTATCCGGAGTGAAAGCAAAGTACTGGCTTGAGGTTGCTTGCATAAACCGTCAGCCATAGCGATCCCTGCACCATGAAGGGTCAGAAACACCAGAATTCACTGAAAAAGGTCATTCAGTTATAACGAACTTAGTCGCGGAGCGTGTAGATCACTTCGGTATCCTCGATGTCGGGATCGCCGCCAACGAACCTGGACAATCGCCCGATTCGGAGATACCTTCTATTCTTCCTGTATTCGGCTCGTCGTCATGTTGACGCCGAACCAGGTCCGGCCAGGTGTGCGGCCGGACAGTCAGCCCAAAGATGAGGAGGCCCCATGCCCGCAATCGTTCGAACTTCCTGGACCGCGTTTCTCCTGGTGCTGGCGACAGGCTCGGCACGCGCAGCGCCTGACACGCCGACGACGCTGGAAGACCTGGCGCAGACCGCCCTCGCCCAGATCGACGGTGAGCTGTCGGTTCCCGGGTTGCAGGCTCCGGTAGAGATTTTCCGGGACGAATGGGGCGTTCCCCACATCTATGCTGAAAACGATGAGGATCTGTTCTTCGCCCAGGGCTATGTGATGGCCCAGGACCGCCTTTGGCAGATGGAGATGTGGCGCCGTTGGCACGAGGGCAGGCTCGCAGAAGTCTTCGGACCGGAGGCGCTTGATTACGACAAGCGGGCGCGGCTCATGATGTACCGCGGACCGTTCGACGAGACCGAGTGGTCAAGTTACCACCCTGATGCCCATGCACTTTTCACGGCGCACGCCAACGGCGTGAATGCTTTTATAGAGCAGGCCGGTGACAACCTGCCGGTCGAGTTTCAGCTTACCGGCATCAAGCCTGAGAAGTGGACGGCCGAAACGGTCGTACTCCGCTGGGCAGCATTGGCGGTACCAAGTACCCGCGGCCATGCGATCAGCGAACTGCAACTGGCTATGGATGTGGCCCGGTATGGTGCCGAGGAGGCGAACCGAAGAGCCGCGCCGGACCCATGGGACGATCTGCAGGTGCCGGAGGGATTGGATGTCGCCGGCATCACGCAGGAAGTTCTCGATGCCGCGAGGGCAGGAGACAATGACCCGTTCAGCGGCAACAATCTCCCTCCTCTTGAGATTGTGGAACCCTACCGCGACCTGATCGGAGGAGGGGTTCGCGTCGCCAGCGTCGAGACTGATCCCTACTACCTGGAGGGGAGCAACAACTGGGTCATGAGCGGGAGCCGCACCCCGTCCGGTGTACCAATCCTTGCCAACGATCCGCATCGGCGCATCGAGATGCCGGCGCTGCGCTACTTCATCCATCTGAACGCCCCCGGCTGGAGCGTGATCGGCGGCGGCGAGCCACCCTTCCTGGGGATCGATGCGGGCAGCAACGAGCATATTGCGTGGGGCTTCACCTTCGCGGGGACCGACATGGTCGATGTCTTCGTTGAACAGATGCATCCCCAGGATCCGAACCTGGTTCTGTGGCGCGGTGAGTGGGAGCCACTGCGGGTCATCGAGGAGGATATCCCGGTCAAGGGTCAGGCGCCCGAGCACGTGACCCTCAAGTTCAGCCGCCACGGCCCGGTCTTTTATGAGGACCAGGAGAATCGGCGTGCCTACAGCGTCCAGTCGGTCGTGCAGTATCCCGGTACCGCGGCGTACAAGGGCAGCTTCCAGCTTGCCCAGGCAACCAGTTGCGAAGACTTTTTCGAGCGTGCCAATCACTGGCTGGTGCCGACACATAGCCTGATATGCGGTGACGACAGTGGCAATATCGCGCTCCAGGTCACCGGGCTTACACCGGACCGCGACGGCTGGAATGGACGACTGCCGGTACCCGGTACCGGTGAGTACGAGTGGGTGGGCTTCCGGGACGACCTGCCGCGTGAGTTCAATCCCGAGCGGGGTTACATCGCTACCGCGAACAACAACGTGCACCCGCCGGGCTACACGGGGCGGCCGGTATTCTATCACTCGTCCCGCGGCGTTGAGACCTCACGCATCGCGCGGCTGCATCAGATTCTGGGCAGCGGAGAGAAATTTACGCTGGAGGATCATGAGTACATCCAGCACGACGTGCATCTACTCGCGGCCGACCGCGACATCCCGTCCTTCCAGGGCTGGCACTCGGAGGATCCTGACATCGAGTGGGCTCGGGCTCTGATCGCCGACTGGGACGGCGAGCTGACGCGGGAAACGACCGCCGGAGCAATCTACGTAATATGGGAAAACTCGGCGGACGACCGGGCGATGGATCCTGCGATGCCACTGGCCGACCGTAGACCGCTCGTCGAAGCCGGACTCGAATTGGCGCTGGAACGGCTGACCCGAGACCTGGGTCCGGACCGCACCCAGTGGCGACACGGCCGGGTCGCCGAGAGCGAGTTGAAGCACATGTTTGTGCCCGAGTACGACCTGCCGACCGTAGAGCGGCCGGGCGGCTTCGGCGCCGTCAATGCAACCGGCGCCAACTTCCGGCGGATCGTCGACCTGGCGGATCCGACCCGAACCGTGGCGACCAACGGACCGGGTCAGTCGGCGCAGCCTGGAAGCCCTTTCTATGGCAACCTGGCAGAGCGCCTCGGCAATGGCGAGTATTTCCCGCTCCTGTGGGCACGGGACGCGGTGGAAGCCGGAGCGGAGTATCAGCTCACGTTACGACCGAAGTCGTCGCCCTGAAGCGTGGGCACATTGACACGCCCAGCGAATGACAACGTTGAGAAGGCGCACTCGGAGAGGATCCCGATCATCCGTCGTGCGGAAACGGGCTGCATTTTTCACTACAAAACCAGGAGGCCAGGATCCCGCTTTGGACTGATATAAAGGATATCTTTGATTCCGCCCCCAGAGGTTAATCCCACATAGGGGCGGGAGAGGATTTGGGACCTCAATTATCGTTACGGTAGCTCCACACCCTCGGAATAGGGGTTTTGAGACTCCTTTCGACCGCAACCGGCCGAGGCTGTGTGAAAAGTCTAGGACCAAATAAATTAAGCGCTCGAGAGTTCATTTGTTTCAGAGTTGTCGGCTAAATCCTGTGAGAAATGCATTCTCAAACGCGTTTTTGGGGCAATGCAATTGCCC
Source organism: Pseudomonadales bacterium (assembly GCA_024234395.1). Taxonomy (GTDB): domain Bacteria; phylum Pseudomonadota; class Gammaproteobacteria; order Pseudomonadales; family Pseudohongiellaceae; genus NORP240. The sequence goes on along the minus strand of JACKOH010000002.1, from coordinate 30,482 downwards.
AAAATACTTTTGTCACAAGCTCGGCCAATTCCGGACGTTACGAATATCTATTCTTCGGCTTCATTGCCTCTCTAGTACTGCATTTATAGCTTGAGCACCTTCCAGATAACGTTCTGACAGATCAATTTCTTGCACTTTCAGTTCACCCATTTGATACAACCAATCCAAAGCTACTTGGGAACCGCGTAACTTGTTTGCTGCGGCAAGCGCCTCTTCCGCAGAGTATTCAACTTCGCCTTGCTCGATGATACCTGAAAGCACTCCAAAGTTTTCCGGCGGCAAGATCCCAGCAAATCGTGTATAAGCCTCCATTTGCATACTCTCATATCCGCCTAGAAACTGGCCAAATCTCTCGATTTCTGAGTAATAGTCGTGGAGAGCTTTGCGAAGTTCTATTGGTAGTAATGCCATGTTACCGGTGTTCACTAGTTCTTGATACGTTGAGTCACTTGTTACAGGTATAAAGCGCATAAATCCTTGCCGGAGATCGAACATGTAGCGTGTGGGATCTTCAACAACAATCGCATCTGATGTCACTGACATCACGACACGCTCTAATCTTTCCATGCGCGACATAGCCCCTGCCAAGCTTCTATCGAAATTGTCTATATCTCTTTGGATATCCTCCATCAATCTCTCAACGTATTGTGCAGCCGTGGCACTATCTTGGCGTATTTCATACCAACGGTCGACCTGAAAACCAATAGCGACACCGACTACGATTACAAGGAATTCGCCAGTCCAGCGTGCCCAGGGAAACTTTGTTCTAACCTTAGTCAAATTCGTGTTCTTATCTTTTTGGGGTGTTCACTTTCTGGTCGACTGCGGACATTTCTTTGTTCAATTATCTGAAATCCAATAGTGTTGTATGATGAGGCCGTTCCGCCGAAATCTTTGATATAAGTCGGCAGCCAAAAATCATAATGAGTCAACGTGTGAGGAGATTGATTTAGTCAGTTCTTCCAGTATGCTCAAGTTGTGATCCATAGCTTCGGTAGCACCAATATAAGATCGATCCAGATTTACTAGTAGTCTCATCATTGATGGATAGCTGGGAAATTGATCCGGGGCTACGAGGAGCTTATATCTATATTCATTAGTGTCAGCAAAATTATCGTCAATCACAAACTCTACATCTTCTGTAAGAATCCTTACGTACTCTGAGACCAGCGATAAGTGAAATTCAGAACCGGTCTTGAAAGTTGGTTGTGTCACTTCATAGTATTTCACGAGCTCAGTTTGCAACCTGGGATCAGACACAATGCCCAGTTTACCGGATTGGGACAGCCCCAAGAACGCCGCATTTGTAGTGGTCCAGCCGCGGACATTATATCTGCCGAAGTTGCTTATAATCTGCTCCTCGGTGTGTTCCTCAGGCGAGCGCAATAATGCAATCATTTTTAGCCAAATGTCTCGATTTCTATCAATTCTATCTCTGAATAGCGCATACTCTTCCCGTTCAATCTCTAGATCGCGAACGATTGAAAATAAGACAACTTTTTCTTCTTCTCTATTTCTTCGTTCGTCTCGCCACTCTTCAAGCTGAAAAGCGATTAATATACCGAGGACAATGACCGTAAGCTCAGCAACTAGCCAACGAACTCGATTAATTGCTTGCCCCCTAAACATTACTTCTAACCCTAAAAATCACTTTTGCTCTCGGACACTAGCGGAAGTTTTTCCGCTCCAAAAACTCTGTGAATCTCTTCTGTCTGCAACGGGTCGACTCCTGAAGAAACACACCAAATTTCAGAAACGAAATCCATATCGTATGGGCTTCTCCCGGCCGAGGCTGTGTGAAAAATACCAGACTGGTATAATGCACCTTTCATTCAGAAAATTCCATCATGACGGATTTCATTGAAGGCGAAAGCCGCAGCCAGACCACCTTATTCCCAGAAAGCCTTGACGATTACATTGCCGATGATAGCGCAGTTCGCGTGATTGATGTCTTTATCGATGAGCTTGATCTGGGAGAACTAGGATTCAAGGCCGATCCTGAAGCCCGCGGACGTCCAGCCTATCATCCTGCCACTATGCTGAAGCTGTACGTCTATGGCTACCTGAACAAGATCCAGAGCACTCGCCGGCTGGAACAGGAAGCCAACCGTAATGTGGAACTGATGTGGCTGACCAAGCGGCTGGCACCAGACTTCAAGACCATTGCAGATTTTAGTAAGAACAATGGAAAGGCGATCCGTCAGGTCTGTGCGGAGTTTGTCTTGCTCTGCAAACAGCTAGAACTGTTCAGCGACTCAATGGTGGCCATTGATGGCAGTAAGTTCAAGGCGGTGAACAGCCGCGATAAGAACTACACACCCGCCAAGCTGAAGCGCCGATTGGCGGAGGTGGAACGCAGTATCAGCGGTTACCTTGTCAAGCTGGAAAGAGCCGACCTGGGACAGTCTGGTTCGGGAGATTCCCGGGTGGAGCATCTTCAAGAGAAGATCAAAAGCATGAAGAAGGAGATGCGCCGCCTAAAAAAGTGTCAAGCCGAGCTGGAGAAGACACCTGAAGGCCAGGTGTCAGTTACCGATCCTGACTCGCGCTCGATGAAAACCCGTGGCAGCGGTATTGTTGGTTATAACGTTCAGGCAGCGGTGGAGTGTAGAAACCACTTTATAATAGGCCATGAGGTAATTAACGAAGGATCAGATCGCCACCAGCTTGCGCCAATGGCCAAGCAAGTCAAAGAGATCATGGAGGTTGAGTCACTCCAGGTATTGGCGGATCGCGGTTATTTCGAAGGGAATGGGATACTAGAGTGCGAGGAGGCAGGCATTGAGCCATTGGTACCCAAGCCTGAGACATCGCCGAGCAAAGCGGAAAACCGTTTTAGCAAGGAAGATTTTGTTTATGTTGAAGACCTGGATGTTTATCGCTGCCCGGCTGGTGAGCATCTGGAATACCGGTTTACGTCGATGGAGAAAGGTAAGGATCAGCGGATTTACTGGGCAACCGTTTGTGGCAGTTGCTCGATCAAGGCAAAGTGTACGACGGGCAAGGAGCGCCGCGTGAGACGTTGGGAACATGAAGAAGTTCTGGAGCGGATGCAGGATCGGTTAGACGAATCTCCCAAGGCGATGCGTATTCGCAGGCAGACTGTCGAGCATCCATTTGGCACATTAAAAGCCTGGATGGGCCACACCCACTTCCAGATGAAGACGCTGAAACATGTCAGAACGGAAATGAGTTTGCATATACTCGCCTACAATATGAGGCGGGTGATGAATATTATGGGTGTTAAGCCTTTGCTGGAGGCGATGCGGGCGTAGGGCCTGTATTTGCGTTGGAAAAGCCGGCAATATCAGGCCATACAGACCTCACCAAAGCCGATATAAGAAAAGAAGTAAACTGGTTCAAAAACTCACTGGCTTTGATAGGCTGGCAACCGAACCAACAGGGGTCGAGAGCAGAGCTCTGAACAGGTCAAAATCGCAGGAAAATAAATTTTGACACAGCCTCGGCCAAAAGCCGTCTTTCATTGAAGGTCAGGTGGCGCCAATCTTTCAAGCTCTTCAAACCAGTTCTCTACGACTACCAGTTGGGTCTGTTCTGAGACACGATTCATTGCTTCCGAGTTTTTCAATAGCAGAAAGCGTGATGCGTCGGGCGAAACGTCAAACCCAGGATTAACCCCATATAAACCCGACTCACGGAAGTCACCTTGGAAGAGAAGTCTTGGAATCTGAAAGTCGAAGGTCTCGCCACTGGATTCTATTTCTACCGACCAGACGCTTTGTTGCGTTTGCTCCTCAGTCAGCCCGACTATTCCACGGAAAAACAATTCATTGCCATCTCTACTCCATCGGGGCCAATATCCGCCTTCACTTGAAATTTGGTATTTACCTGCGTCAACGTTGGGAAAGGGGCGCACATAAACCTCCATTCGACCTGTTTCGTCGGAATGGTAAGCAATCCAGCGGCCGTCCGCGGAAATCTGGCCAGACCCCTCTCTAAATTCTGATTTAATCAGAGGACGTACCTGGTCTACTTCGTAGTTAACGAGTGTCATAAGGTAAATATCCTCAGCATAGCGAAAAACCAATTGACCACCATCGGGAGAGAAGGATGAGGGGAAGGCATCAGAGGCATCGCTAAGTCCAGTTGCCAAGGGCATCGCCTCGCCGGTGCCATTGGCGGCACGCAACCAAAGTGTTCCTTTTCCCTCGCGTTGAGAGGCGAATGCTATCTGTAGGCCATCTGGTGACCATGTTGGGTATCCGTCAGCAAACTCTGAAAAAGAGAGCCTGCTTAGACTGTTGCGCGTCAAGTCGTAGATCCAGGTATCCCCGTTGCCATCTTCTGTAATATCCACCGCCAATTTCTGACCGTCCTGTGAGACTCGCGGCCTGGCAAAATTCCTTTGCTGTGGTAGATATTCCTCATTGCCTGCTCTGTCCACCCATACCAGTGAGGCAGTCCTTTCTTGTGCCAAAAGTGTATCGTTTCCTGGCAGATAGACCAGTAGCCCGTCATTGGAAAAACTGTAGGTTGCTAGCCCCCGAACTCCCTGTGTCTCTATGCCCTGGACCACCGGAACTTCCCGTCCAATGACTCGTTGTTGTTCACTATCGAACGGCACTGCCCAGAGCGCCGCATCACGTATGAATACGATATGGCCTGTAGGCACGTAGCGGGCGTTATAGCCGCCTTGGACGAGCGTTGTGATGTTGCCAGTAGAAAGCTGAAGCAGGACTATGCGGCCATCGCGTGCATTGCCAGTAGATGTTGGAATCGCAGTTAGCAACAATGAATCTTCATTGGGCAGCAGATACGGTAACTCGTAGCTGAAGACGCTGGGGTCACCGGTAAACTCAACCGGATATGCTTCTCCACCCGCTGCCGAAATCTGCATCAGTCTAGTACCATCCTCTAGACCGGTTGTATAAAAAACAGTGTCTTCAGAGGTCCAGTGCCCCGTTGTGCCAGGGAATACCGAATCCGTTAGCCGTTGTGCAGCGCCGCCACCAAGCGCGACTTTATAAACACCTTCATTGTCTGAGTTAAATATCAGCCACTGACCATCGGGGGAAAATTCTGGATGGTCTCCTTCCGCCGACGAAATGAGCCGTGGTTGCAATTGATTGAGTTCAAGCACGTAAATCTGCTGACCCGCTCCGGGGCGTTCCAAGGCGAATGCGAGTCGCCTTCCATCAGCGGAGAGCGCAACGTCGGCGCGCATGTTAGACCCATTTCGACGCATAACCGTGCCGAGGTTGAGCGTGAAACGGCGGGATTGAGCAGGCATTGCGCCCGGTTCTGAAACACTCTCTGTCGATTGCGCCAACTGTTGTGACGGAGTTTGTATCAGTGTTCGATCGACGATGAGAAAACCAACCGCCAACAACACCAGACCCAGTAAAATATTTGTGTAGTGCTGGTTGACTTTGTTCTCATTGAGCTGAGTCAGATTGCCATTATCGACTCTAATCCCTTCAGGCGTAATTTCATAAGCCCATCCCAAAATAAGCGCAATGGGAAAACCCAGAATAAAAATCACAGTAACGAAGGTGAGTGTCCAGTCCGGCAGTTGCAAAGCTGGTAAGACGGTATCAGCCACCTGGATAAGCAGCCAGGCCACCACGGCATACACCGCCGCCACGCGAAAGACCCTGCGTCTTTTCAGCTCCTGAAAAAAACTACTCACTGGTAAGACCCTGTACGGAGCATAAGCACGCACTCCGTGTGGTTTGTTATTTTGAGGGAAACCTTACCATATCGAAGTGGAAATGGAATGGATTTCACGGGATTTTGGGCTGCTGGGCGTAAATCCCTTTCGTCTGCTTGGGGTCGATACCGGTCATTTTGCCCTTTCATGGGGCAATACCACGAATATATCGGGATTTCTCTTTTGACAGTTTCCGCTTTTTGACCAGAGCGGACGTTATGTTTGATTTTTAACGGATAATTCCGCAAGCCCTGGCTAACAGCGACCATCGACCCTTTTGAGCCATATGAGATCTTCGTCCAGGAGGCATGATACCTGGTCATATCTCTTCCATTTCTGACCCGCTGTGTTAGAGTTTTGAGCAAAATAACAAACCTCGCGGAGTGAGTGCCCTGGCTCCGTGAAGAGTCTTCCCATGGGTAGCTTTTTTCAGGAACTGAGACGACGCAGCGTTTTCAAGGTGGCGGCCGTATACGCTGTGACTTCCTGGCTTATTATTCAAATTGCCGGTGAAATCCTACCTACTTTCGAAGCACCGATCTGGGTAAACCAGGTCATTATCCTGGTCCTTGCTCTCGGTTTCCCGGTGGCAATAATATTGGCCTGGGCGTTCGAATTGACGTCCGAAGGAATTGCCAAAAGCACCGAAACACCGGATCTGTCCGGGGCCGGACCCAATCAGGGAAACCACTCGGTACTTATCGGTCTCATGGCTCTGGCCGTGGGCTTTCTGTTTATCGATCGATACCTGATAGCGCCGCAAGGATCGAGTGTTCCATTCAATTCGGTTAGTTTTGAACGTAACCATCCCCAGGTAATACAGTCAGTGCTGAATCTGGGCGAGTTTCAGCGCAGGCCGGGTAATGGCAATTTTACTTTCCCAAGATTATCCAGGGACGGCACTTTACTTGGGTATAGTAGCTATCTTGATGGCAACTATACGGTGTGGATACAAAGCCTCGATGAAACAGATCCAGGGCTTGTTTTTGAGCGCGCAGGCAATTGGATTGGAATGACCAACCGGATTTCATCGGACAATAGAATGATCGCGTTCAACGACGCTGCCGGACTGAATGTAGTCCCGAAAAGCGGAGGCGTTCCGAGAATTATTGGACCTGTAAATTTCAATTCCTACGACTGGATTTCAAATGACGAAATCCTGTTTTTCTCCGGTAACCCCAATCCTATTCAAAGTGTCTCCATGGTTAATGGGGAACGGCAAGAGTTTCCTGCTGAGGAAGGTAATGGTGTTCAATCCCCGAGCTGGATAGCTGGCACCCGGTACGTGATTTACACAAGTGTTACCGGAAATGACCGTGCTCGCGGCGTTATTCAACAAGTTGAATTGATGAATCTGGATACCCACGAGCGTCATGTACTTTTAAAGGATGCATTTGCACCAAGCTATCTGCAGACAAGCGATTCTGCAGGCCACATCCTGTTTATGCGCGGCACCGAGTTATGGGCCGTACCATTCGATTTGAACAACCTGCAGTTTGTCGGGAGAGAGGCGCTCATCGTGCCAGGTATAGAAATTCTCAGTCTTGAGGGCGCAGCCAATTATTCGGTTTCCGACAATGGCAGAATGGTGTATGTGCCGGGGACAGACGTTCTACAGTACGACCTGGGCAGCGCTTTAACAGTTGTCGGTGTATCCGGAGAACAGCGAACGCTGGAGCTGCCTTTGCAGCAATACACCAACCCTGCAATTTCTCCCGATGGAGAAAGGCTGGCGCTCACAGTCATAGAAAGAAACGGAGACTCCAATGTCTGGCTATACAACTTCCAAACCAAACGCCTCGATCGGCTGACTTTTTCCGGCTCCGCCGATAATGCGCTCTGGTCTTCAGATGGAAGCCGAGTTTATTTTTCCGACTACGGCAGAGGCATCTATATAGTCAATGCGGATGGAACCGGGCAGCCGCAGTTACTGTTTGATACTTCCGGAAAACCTATTCCAAGAGCAATCGACGCCGAAAGTGGGGCGATCATTTTCCAGCTAATGGCCAACGGTAATCCAGGGTTATTTCAGGCTAGCTCCCAAGATAGTGAGTACGTCGTGAACCAAATATTGTCAGATTCAAGCAACCCTAAGCATCCTTCGTTATCAAGGGATGGGCGTTGGCTGGTCTATACAGCGAGCGAAAGTGGTCGAGAAGAAATATACCTCCGGAGGTTTCCTGATTTGGCGAGTGGTGGAATATGGCAGATCACCAATACCTGGGCGACCCATCCGGTTTGGAGCGAAGACGGGCGAGAGCTTTATTACTACAACGTAGGCACCAGAAAAATCATGCGGATACCGGTGTTGGACGATTCCGGCCTGAACCTGGGCACGCCCTCGGAATCGTTTCAATTGAAGTCAACATTAACGACGAACATGAATGGAAACGCATTTGTACTACTAAACAGCGACAGCGAAGCCATATACGTCAGCGGAAGTGACGCTGGCATGCAATTCGAAATTAGCGAACTTGTGCAGGCTCGGCTAATCGAAAACTTTGATGAGCTGGTGAGAAGAACCGCTCCCGTGGGATTTGATTGAACTTCCGTTATTGGCAACCGGGAGCAGAGTAATATATGAATCTGAAGAATCTGAACGAATGGTTAACGTTGGGTGCAAATATTGGCGTACTTATCGGTATATTCGTTGTTGCTATCGAGTTGCAGCAAACTCAAGTTGAAATGAGAGCTGAATCGAATACTACTCGTAAAGAGATGGCCAGGCAGAATGATTTAATTGCTAGAGATCTACGCATATCTGAACTAACACAAAAAATCAGAGAAGGTGGAGAACTTACGTTTACTGAAAGGACTGATGCAGCAACTTTCTTCCGGAGCCTGTATAGACATTTTGAAAATTTACATTTTCAGCATGAACAAGGAGTGCTTGACGAAGAGACGTGGCAATCAATTAACGACTCAATTCTCGTTCAATGTGAAAGTCCAATGTATAGGTATTTGTTCCCGGAAGGACTGAATCAAGTATTGTATAGAGTATCGTTTCGCGAATTTGTAAACTCTGCTTGTAACCAGTAGATGTGGGTAATGGAATAGAAGCAATAAGCGGAAAAGTAGGTAGAGTTTCCTTTTAAAAATTAATACCAGGGTCCGGTGGTAGCTGTTTGCAAACACTAATAACAATGAATTTCGAAAAACTGAATCAATCGCTATCTATCTTGGCGAACCTGGGTGTACTTGGTGGATTACTTTTTGTGGGTATGCAGTTACTGCTTGACCGAAACGTTGCTGTTGGTGAGCAGTACCAACTTCGAGCTCAAACGGCCCTGGAAAATGTCAGAGCGGAGTTTGATAACGAGAGGTACATCGAAAGCCTGGCTGCCGGGTGGGAAAATGGTAGGCGACCTCAATGGTGGAGTAGTGAGTTAGAAAATCTTTGGGTAGGAATGGCTAAGATTGGTTTAGATCCCACAGACCTGTATCGAATTTACAGAAGGATACAGATGTCATACCTGCAGATTGATAATTTACACTATCAGTTTGAGAAGGGACTGTTGGAGAAAGAGAATTGGCCGCCATTCCGAAATCAACTAAAGCAAATGCTGCAAGATCCTTTAAGCCGAGCAACGATACTATCAAACAGTACAATGCGTCCTGATTTCAGAAACCTGTTAGATGAATTGATGCAGGAAATCGGTCAAGAAAATTAGCAGCCTGTTGAAAAAATGATAGGGTCGACACACATTTTTACCAAAACATTGTATCGCAGTAACCAGGGACACTCACAACTTAACAACTTAACTGCCGGAATAGGGAAAAGTGAAGTTAGTTTTTTCCACCAGGCCTTGGCCTTTATTGGTCCATTGCGAAATTGATTGCTGCCTACCAAGCTATACGCGCATTAAGTTGTTAAGTTGTGAGTGTCCCTACTAGCACTTTTTCAAATGGCGGGGAGTTTTCCCAGTATAGTCGGTGGGTTGTTGGATTAATTTATCATGCGCGAAACCTGCTTCGAATTGCATTCCCTCCGGCTACCCCGGTTACTCCTGCTATTTTTATTGGTTACAGGCTGCTCGGAAAGCCAATTGGATTACAGAATTTTATTTGGCGATGTTGAGTCACCTCTTTCTGCTCGGGACAAAACTGCTGCTTTTAATCTGATTACCAGTTTGTTTGCCGTGTCTGCTGACGGGACTTATCTGGAAGATGCCAATTGCGGCAATATTGCACCGGGATTGGAGACTGTGGACCTCAATGGTGATGGTAGTTATGAAATCTTTTTCCAATGGGGGAATCTTTGCACTTCAGGTATGACCGGACGCAACATCGCGTTGCTGGAAAAAGGTGAAACCAGCGAGTATTTCTTCACACTCGGGTTCCCCGCTGCCAGCTGGACTGCGCTTGAAACCCGGGTAAATGGATGGCCCGACTTGAGCTTCGGCGGGCCGGGGCTTTGTCCCGCCATCTGGACCAGGACCGTGGATGGCTATGCATTCAAATGTAATATACCGCAGGATACAGGGTCCTGTCCGCAGAATAACAATCTATGCCCCGATTTTTAAAACCAATGCGATAAATTGTCCCCGGCACCACCATCCTGCAACCCCGATTTCCCACATGTTACTCAGGATTGAAACTAATTTGACTCTACAGTCGCTGTTGCTTTGCCGGCTCTGAGTTGTTCAATCGCATCCGAGAGTAATTTTAATAGCTTTTTACGTCTTCGCATAAGTGCGTAGAAAAAGTATGCACTCAGTCCCACCATGACCAAGGATCCGACATCGACCCCATCCATTAATATCAGCGCGATACCACCCATCGCGAGAAAAATACAGAAGATCGCCCAGTAGGCGTGTCCAATCGGACCGGCAGTGAAATTACGTTCATCCTTGTTGAGGCCCCAGTCGTCCGTAGTATGGTTGTAAAAAGCCAGGTAGTCCGGCCTTTCTTTTTTATTAACCTGCCCCCAAAAACTTGTCACACGGTCACCGTTGTTTACCGGGGCGGCTTCGGCCGGGGCAGCGATGTGCATTACTCTGCCATCGTCAAGATTAAGCTCGAATCGAATCCAGTGTGAGGTGCGTTGTGTGGTGGTACGGTTGTCGTAGTTTACGGTGGTTTGAGTCTGTGTGGACGTTTGAGCGCCGGACACCGTACCCGTATTCCCCCTCAATTCCACATTGTTCATTCCGATCTTTGCACTGCCAAAAGGTATATATGCCATTGTTATTCTCCTTGACATATCTGGCCTGGACAAAACTATTTCATTGCAACGGGAACTGCCAGCGGTTGGGCTAAAACGTGGATAATAAGTCTGAACCTGAGTCTGTGGGAACTAAAATTTCCAAATAACCAGGGACACTCACAACTTAACAACTTAACAACTTAACTGCCTGAATCGGGAAGAGTGATGTTAGTACTTTCCACCAGGCCTTGGCCCTTCTTGGTCCATTGCGAAATTGATTGCTGCCTACCAAGCTATAAGCGCATTAAGTTGTTAAGTTGTGAGTGTCCCTACTAGTGTCTGCTAGTGCTCAGTGTCCCAGAATTGTCCCACGGGGGTATTGTGGGGGAGTGGTGAGAGAGAGTAACTTATTGATTTTATTGGTGGGCCTGGAAGGACTCGAACCTTCGACCAACGGATTATGAGTCCGCTGCTCTAACCAACTGAGCTACAGGCCCTTTAAACTTCGCCAGCTCCCCGAATACTGCGTTGGAGCTATTTTCCGCCTCGGTCACGTACCTGATGTACGCTCCCTCGTTGGAAACTAACTCCGCCTTGTCTTCGGGCACCTGGCTGTGTTTAAAAACTTCGCCAGAACCTTGAATACTGCGTTGGAGCTATTTTCCGCCTCGGTCACGTACCTGATGTACGCTCCCTTGTCGAAAATCACCTCCGCCTCGTCTTCGAACTTCCGGCTGTGTTTAAGCGCTTCGCCGGATTTCTGGGCTGAACTCCCGGCGCAGAACTCATTCTGCCTAAACAACAAGGGGCGCATTATATGCGCCCCTTGGGGTCTTGCCAATCTTACCCTGCTTACCTGCCGGTCAGTCGTCCAGGAAGCTGCGCAGGTGATCCGAGCGGGTCGGGTGGCGCAGCTTGCGCAGCGCCTTGGCTTCGATCTGGCGGATGCGTTCCCGGGTGACGTCGAACTGCTTGCCGACTTCTTCCAGGGTGTGGTCCGTGTTCATGTCGATACCGAAGCGCATGCGCAGTACCTTGGCTTCGCGGGCGGTGAGGCTGCCCAGTACTTCCCGGGTGGCTTCCCGCAGACCTTCGTCGATGGAGGAATCCACCGGTGAATCCACGGTCGCGTCTTCGATAAAGTCGCCCAGATGGGAATCTTCGTCGTCGCCGATCGGGGTTTCCATGGAGATCGGCTCCTTGGCGATCTTCAGCACCCGGCGCACTTTCTCTTCGGACATGTCCATACGCTCACCCAGTTCTTCCGGGGTGGGATCGCGACCTTTCTCGTGCACCATCTGGCGGGAGATGCGGTTGAGCTTGTTGATGGTCTCGATCATGTGCACCGGGATCCGGATGGTTCTGGCCTGGTCGGCGATGGAGCGGGTGATCGCCTGGCGGATCCACCAGGTGGCGTAGGTGGAGAACTTGTATCCACGCCGGTATTCAAATTTGTCCACCGCCTTCATCAGGCCGATGTTGCCCTCCTGGATCAAGTCCAGGAACTGCAGGCCGCGATTTGTGTACTTCTTGGCGATCGAGATTACCAGTCGCAGGTTGGCTTCCACCATTTCCTTCTTGGCGCGCCGGGACTTGGCTTCACCGATCGACATCTGACGGTTGATATCCTTGATCTCGGCGATGGTCAGGCCGTTTTCCTCTTCCATCAGGCGCAGTTTCTTCTGGGCGCGGATCACGTCATTCTTCACGTTCACCAGCAGCTCGGAGTAGGCTTCGCCGGCCTTGATATGCTTGTCGATCCAGGCCTCGTTGATCTCGTTGCCGGGGAACGACTGGATAAAAATGCTGCGCGGCATTTTGGCGTTGCGCACGCAGAGCGTCATGATGTGACGTTCGTGGCGGCGTAGCCGACTCAGTACCGCCCGGATATGGGCCAGCAGCGGATCGAACTGTTTCGGGGTCAGCTTGAAGCATTTGAACTGGTCGCCCAGCTTGTCCAGCTCGTCCATGGACTTCTTGTGGCTGCGGCCCTGTTTGGCGACTGCCGCGGCGGCCTTGTCGTACTGCTTGCGCAGCTCAGTGAAACGAACACGCGCTTCTTCCGGATCGGGGCCGGACGCATTTTCATCGTCGTCATCCGAGTCCATGGAATCGTCATCGTCATCCTCGTCGTCACTGTCATCGTCGTTACGCGCGGACGCCGCTTTCTGTTCCGGCTGTTCGTCGGTGACCGGAACCTGGATTTCGTCGTCGTCGCCGGGTTCCTGGTAGCCGGTAATGAGTTCGTTGAGGCGCCGTTCCTCGGTTTCCACCAGGGCATATTCGTTGAGCACGTGCTCCACGGTGCCGGGGAAGTGTGCCATGGCCTTCATCAGCTCACGGATGCCTTCCTCGATACGCTTGGCGATAACGATCTCGCCTTCACGGGTCAGCAGCTCCACGGTCCCCATTTCGCGCATGTACATGCGCACCGGGTCGGTTGTCCGGCCGGCTTCACTTTCCACGGCCGCCAGGGCAGCGGCCGCTTCCGCGGCTGCCACTTCGTCCTCGGTGCCCACATCGTTCTCGTCCTCGTTCATCAGCAGGGCGTCGGCGTCGGGCGCGGTCTCATAGACCTTGATGCCCATGTCGTTGATCATCTGGATGATGTCTTCGACCTGGTCGGGATCGGAAATCGACTGGGGCAGGTGGTCGTTTACCTCGGCATAGGTCAGGTAGCTCTGCTCCTTACCCTTGGCGATCAGTGATTTGAGACTGGATTGCGGAGTATTGGTATCAGACATAGGTTCCCGGGTTCGCTTTTCGTGGCTGTTTTGTGACTGTTTCGTGGCTCGGAGGTGGAGGGTGGCTGCCCATCCGAAAATCAGCCGGCCATTATACTGGTTTATTGGCAGGCGTACACATTGGTTTAGACCGGTTTGGCAACTATTTGTTTCGGGTCACCCTGTGGACCACTTCACTGGCTGCTGTCGGGCGCTCTGCCCAGTTTCTCGCGCAAGGCCTGCAGGGTTTTGTCGAGCTCGGACTTTTTCCGGATATCTGACAATATCCTGTCAATTATCTGGGTGAATTCGTCCCGGATTCCCTCCGTGGGCGTGATTTTCTCATCACGCATCAGTTGTGTAAGCCGGTTACCCACCGGGGAATCGTAAAAATACCCCAGCATGGTATAGGTGGAGATATTGGGATTGCTGCGGACCAATTCAACGAGATCCAGCAGCATCTGCGAGTTTTCCCCGTCCACTCCGGCTAATGGAGTGAGGTCCTGATCGATTTCCAGGGCGATTTCCGGTTTGGCCAGAATCAGTTCAATGGCTTTCAGGCTCCAGGATTTGCGTTTGCCCAGTGGAGCTCTGGCGCGCCCGGGCCGAGTCGCGGCGGGCCGGCCCCGTGGTTGCCAGCTATCCATGGGGGGAGGGATCACGTCGGCTGATGTCGGAGTCGGCGTGGCGTCCGGGTCGCTTTCCAGCATGCCCAGCTGCTCTTTACTGACGCCCACCAGACTGGCCAGGCGGTCCAGCATGAGCTGACCGTAAATACCCCGTGGAAACTGGCTCAGCAGGGGGCGGGCCAGTTGCCCCAGCCGCGCCCGGTCGGCGAATTTGTCCAGGTCCAAATCGGCACTCAACCGGTCGAAGAAAAAGTCGGCCAGCGAAACCGACCGACTCATGCGCTCGAGAAACCGGTCCTTGCCAGTCTTACGCACCAGGCTGTCGGGATCCTCACCTTCCGGGAGAAACAGGAAGTTAATGTCGCGACCGTCCTCCAGCAGCGGAATGCTGACCTGCAGCGCTCGCCAGGCGGCGGTCCGGCCGGCTTCGTCGCCGTCGAAGCAGAAGATCACCTCGTTTACCAGCCGGAACAGCCGGGTCAGGTGGCTGGCGTTGCAGGCGGTCCCCAGGGTTGCCACTGCATTACTGATCCCGGCCTGGGCCAGGGCAATGACATCCATATAGCCCTCGACGATGATCACCCTGGTGAGTTGCCGGTTGGTGCGGCGCGCTTCGTATAACCCATACAGTTCCCGGCCCTTGTGGAAAACCGTGGTTTCCGGGGAATTCAGGTACTTCGGTTTGTCGTCCCCCAGGACCCGGCCCCCGAAGGCAATCACCTGGCCCTTGCTGTTGCGGATTGGAAACATGATGCGGTTGCGGAATCGATCGTAGTAATGCCGTTCATGGGCGGGGGCACTGCCAGGTTCCAGGTGACCTCCGCCGGTGCCTTCGCTGCCCTGCGCTTGCTGCTCCGGTTCCTGTCCGTCTTTCTCTCGATCCTCTCGGTCCTCACTGTCCTTTTCCCTGTCTCTCTCCTTGTCCCTCTCCTTTTCTCTCTCCTTCTCGATGACCAGGCCGGCTTCCAGCAGCAGGCGGCGCTGCTCCTCATTCTGTCCCAGTGCGGTCAGCAGGTTGTCCCAGCCGGGCGGTGCGTAACCCAGCATGAAATCCCGGGCTATGGTGCCGCTCAGGCCCCGTGCTTTCAGGTAGTCCACGGGTGCCTGCCGGTGCTGGTGCTGGCGCAGCTGTAACTGGTAGTAATGATTGGCTTTTTCCAGCAGTTCTAGCAGCATTGCGGTCCGTGACTGACGCTGCTGCTGGGCCGGCGTGGTGGCTTCGCGGGGAACTTCCAGGCCGTATTCGCCGGCCAGGGCTTCCACCGCCCGGGGAAAATCCAGATTCTCGTAATTCATCAGGAAGCCGATGGCGTTGCCACCGGCACCACAGCCAAAGCAGTAGTAGAACTGCTTGTCCGGTTCGACGCTGAAAGAAGGGGATTTTTCCTGGTGGAAGGGGCACAGGCCCGAGTAATTCTTGCCGGTCTTGCGTAGTTTTACCCGCTTGTCCACCACGTCCACGATGTCTGCCCTGCCGAGCAGATCATCGATAAAACTTTGCGGAATCAGTCCTGCCATAGGAAGTCACGGAACGCTGGTGGGTAGCCGGTCAGGATACCCGGTAGCCGGACCGTCATCCAGTTACCGGCCCGGTCCCTGCGGAGGGGAAGTCGGGATCTGCCGGTCCGCGCGGAGCGGGCCGGTTGCGTTCTCAGTCCAACAGACTCTTGATCTGCTTACTGACCTCTGCCATGTCGGCGCGGCCCTGGACTTTGGGTTTCACCACGCCCATTACCTTGCCCATGTCGCGCATGGACTCGGCCCCGGTTTCGGCGATCGCGGCCTTGACGATGGCTGTCAGCTCCGCTTCGTCCAGCGCTTCCGGCAGAAATTCCTGCAACACCTGGATTTCGCGGCTTTCCTGGTCTGCCAGGTCCTGCCGGCCACCGGCTTCGTACTGACGCACCGATTCACGGCGCTGCTTGATCATCTTGTCGAGGATGGCGGTGACCCGGGCATCGTCAGGATCGATGCGCTCGTCCACTTCCACGCGCTTGACCTCGGACAGCGCCAGCCGCAGGGTGCCCAGGCGCTCCTTGTCTTTGGCGCGCATGGCGTCTTTCATTGCTTCGGTTAGTTGTTGTTTCAACGCGCTGTCTGCCATGATCGCTCCCGCTGGATTGACAGTTCAGGGCTTCAGCCCGGTATTCGACAACTTCTGAGCAGACCGACGCCCGCAGAGGCCGGGCGGCTGCTGTGTAATCTGGTGGCGTGGGGGGTGCGGACCGGCGGCCTGCTGGCCACCGGCTGGCCCGATCAGTACAGGCGCTGGGTTTTGCGGTTTTCGCGCTGTACTTTCTTGAGATGGCGTTTGACCGCTGCTGCCGCCTTGCGCTTGCGGACGGAAGTCGGCTTCTCGTAGAACTCCCGGCGCCGAACTTCGGCCAGGATGCCGGCTTTCTCGCAGGAACGCTTGAAGCGTCTCAGGGCAACGTCAAAAGGCTCATTCTCTTTTAACTTGACTTGTGGCATGTAAAAACTCACCTACTGGGTATTGGCCAATTTGAAAGGCCGCAAATAGTAATGCCTAACACCGGCAAATGCAAAGGAAAAACCGGGCTGTCGCCGTGTTTTGCCGTGAAAGCTGCCCAGGTGGCAGATTTTTCGGGCCCGACAGCCGGAACGGGGCCGGCCGGAAGCGGCCGGCACAAGGTGATAGTGTTACCAGACCCGGCCGGGAAAGGGTACACTCTGCGCCCTGATGAGAGTACTCGGTATTGAAACCTCCTGCGATGAAACCGGTGTCGCCGTTTATGACAGTGACCGGGGGTTACTGGCGGACAGCCTTTACAGCCAGGTGGAGATCCACGCCCGTTATGGCGGTGTGATTCCGGAACTGGCGTCCCGGGACCATGTACGTAAGACTCTGCCGCTGGTTTACGAAGTACTGGACAAGGCGGGCCTGGCCCGCAGCGATCTGGACGGCATTGCCTATACTGCCGGTCCCGGCCTGGTCGGCGCGCTGCTGGTGGGGGCCGCGGTGGGCAGGGCCCTGGGCATGGGGCTGGGTATCCCCACGCTGGGTGTACACCACATGGAGGGGCACCTGCTGGCGCCAATGCTGGAGGCGGACCCACCGGAGTTTCCATTCGTGGCGCTGCTGGTTTCCGGTGGCCACACCCAGCTGGTGGAGGTGACAGGTATCGGCCGCTACCGGTTACTGGGGGAATCACTGGACGACGCCGCCGGCGAGGCCTTCGACAAGGTGGGCAAGATGTTGGGGTTGCCCTATCCGGGCGGACCAAGAGTGGCGGCACTGGCTGAACAGGGCACCCCCGGTGCCTTCGATTTTCCCCGACCGATGGTCAACCGCCCGGGCCTGGAGTTCAGTTTCAGCGGGCTGAAAACGTTTGTCCGCAATACCATCGACGACAATAGAGATACCGAGGGCCAGCTGGACGCGCAGCGGGCCGCCGATATCGCCCTGGCATTCGAGCAGGCCGTGGTCAGCACCTTTGTGATCAAGTGTCGACGTGCCCTGGAGCAGACCGGGCTCCGCAGTCTGGTGATTGCCGGTGGGGTCAGTGCCAATCAGCGGCTGCGGGCCGGACTGGGGCAGATGGTCGCCGAACTGGACAGCCGGTTGTATTACGCCAAGCCACAATTCTGTACCGACAACGGCGCCATGATCGCCTATGTGGGTTGCCAGCGCCTGATGGCCGGGCAACGGGACTCGCTGGAAATCAGTGCCCGCGCCCGCTGGCCGCTGGAATCCCTGTCACCCATCGCGCCGCTGGCGCCAGCATCCTGAGCCAGGAGTAACCGCTTCCCGTTATGGACATCGTTTACATACACGATCTGGAAATCGAGACTGTCATCGGCATCTATGACTGGGAGCGCGAACGCCGCCAGGTGGTGCGGCTGGACCTGGAAATGGCCACCGATATCCGGCCTGCCGCGCGGGACGACGATATCCGCCTGGCACTGGATTACAAGCAGGTCGCCAAGCGCGTGATTGCCTTCGTTGAGGGTTCGGAATATTTCCTGGTGGAGACCCTGGCCGAGGAGATCGCCCGCCTGGTCCGGACCGAATTCCAGGTACCGTGGATGCGGCTGCGGGTCGGCAAACCCGGCGCGGTTACCGGTTCGCGCGAGGTTGGCGTGGTGATCGAGCGGGGTGACCGCTCTGCCGGTGCCGACGCCAGAACCTAGGACCATGGCACTGGTCACTCTCAGTCTGGGCAGTAATATCGAGCCGGCTGCCAATGTTCGCCAGGCAGTAAAGGCGCTGCGCGAACGCCATGGCGAGGTCCGGGTTTCCCCGGTCTACGAGAGTGAAGCGGTGGGTTTCAGCGGAGCCAACTTTCTCAACCTGGTGGTGGCACTGGAGGTGAGCGGCGGGCTCGAAGAACTGGCCAGGGAACTGAAGGAACTGGAACAACTCCAGGGCCGGGACCGCTCGGCCGGCAGCTTTGCCGCCCGTACCCTGGACGTGGACATCCTCACCTATGACGCGCTGCAGGGTGACTTCGGCGGGATACAGCTGCCACGCCCGGAAATCACCCGCTATGCATTCGTGTTGCAGCCGCTGGCAGACCTGCTGCCGGATGCCCGGCATCCGGTACTGGACAAATCCTATCGCCAGTTATGGCAGGAATTCCGCGATAATGCCGCTCAGGAGCAACGCCTGTGGCAGGTGCCTTTCGACTGGGACCTTTCGACCGGGCCCCGGAGTCCTGATGGCGAGCGAATGATTCCCTAGAGATTCAGGCGCCGACCACCGTCCACGCGGATCACCTCCCCGGTCATGTAAGTAGCCCTGGCGGCCAGAAAAAAGGCTGCGGCGGCGATGTCCCCGGGGCTGCCGGTGGTACCCAGCGGCACCTTGTCGAGGATCGCCTGATGCGCTGCGATGGCGCTGGCATCCTGTTCGTGCTCCGGCCACAGGATGGCGCCGGGGGCGACCCCGTTGACGCGGACCTGCGGCGCCAGCTCGACAGCCAGCGCGCGGGTCATGGCAGCCAGGCCTGCCTTGGCAATACTGTAGACCGGGTAGTTTTTCAACGGGTGTTCCGCATAAATATCCAGCAGGTTGACGATGGCGCCCTGCCGTTGACTCAGGCACCCGGCCAGTGACTGGGACAGGAAAAAAGCCCCACGCAGGTTACTGTCCACCAGGGCATCCCAGTCATGACCGCTTACCTGCCCGAACGGGGTGGGGTAGAACGCCGACGCGTTATTGACCAACACGTCCAGACGTCCGAAGGCCAGCGGTGCCTGGCGGGCCAGGGTCGCCACTTCCTGTTCCCGGGTCAGGTCAGCCTGCAATACCATGGCTGAGTTGCGGCGGCGGTGATTCAACTGGCCGGCCAGCTGACCGGCTTCCTGCAGGGAATCGTTGCAATGAATGATCAGGTCATAACCCTGGCGATGAAACTCGAGGGCCATGGCGGCACCCAGGCGCTTGGCAGCGCCGGTGATCAGTACGGCGGGACATCCTGTCACCGGGCCGCTCACTTGCTGCGTCCCAGTTGTTCGCGAATCAATTCGGCACGGTGGTGGTGTACCAGGTCCTTGACGGAATCGGTTCGCTGTTCAGGGGTCGCCGCCAGCAGGGCTCCCACGTCCAGGGAAGCGGCTGCCTGCTGGGCATCCAGGAGCAGATTGCGCTGCGGGTAGGGCCGGTCTTCAAACCCGGTGCGACCGCGGGAGTCGGCTTCGCAGGCCAGCAGGAAACGCTGCAGGCGCTGCGGCCGGCGAAAGGCGTCCAGGGCCTCCAGCAGATTGAGAATGGTCGCACTGCGCATTTCCCCCAGCTGATGCATGCGGGTGTGATATTCACTGACCAGTAACGCCAGGTCTCCATACTCCCTGGGAACGCGCAGGCGCGTGTTGATATCCCTGATCAGGGGCAGACCCAGGGTCTCGTGACCATAATGATGGGGCCAGTTGTCCCGCGGCGTGACACCCTTGCCCACATCGTGAACCAGAGTCGCATAACGAACCACCGGATCGTCACTCAGTCGGGTCGCCTGTTCCAGCACCAGCATCACGTGTTCGCCGGTGTCCACTTCCGGATGATAGCGCTCCGGCTGGGGGATACCGAACAGTCTATCCACTTCCGGCAGCAGAACAGCCAGGGCATTGCACTGCCGCAGGACGCGAAAGAAAGTGACCGGGCTGGTTTCCTTCAGGGCGGTCTCGAACTCCTGCCAGACCCGTTCCCTGACCAGATGATCCAGTTCGCCGGCTCCGACTATGCCGCGCATCAGCTCCAGGGTTTCATCCGCTATGCGAAAGCCCAGCTGGGCAAAACGGGCGGCGAACCTGGCCACGCGCAATACCCGCAGCGGGTCTTCACTGAAAGCGGGGGACACATGGCGCAGAAGTCGGTCCTGCAGGTCCTGGCGGCCACCATAGGGATCGATCAGCGATCCGTCTTCGGCTTCCGCCATGGCGTTGATGGTCAGGTCCCGACGCAACAGATCCTGCTCCAGGGTAACCGTGCTGGCGGCATCGAAGGCAAACCCCTTGTAGCCGTGCCCGGTCTTGGTTTCCCGCCGCGCCAGGGCATATTCCTCGTGGGTCTCGGGATGCAGAAACACCGGGAAATCCTTGCCCACACGCCGGTAACCGAGGTCCAGCAGGGCTTTGTCATCGGCACCCACCACCACCCAGTCCTGTTCCCGTACCGGAATTCCGAGCAGCTTGTCGCGCACCGCGCCACCTACCAGATAGACCTGCATGCTTATGCCTGTGTGCCTAAACGCTGAACAGTTTGTGATCTTCCAGCCGCATCATGGTCAGCTCGCGACCCCAGACGCAGCCGGTATCCAGGGCATGAACCTGTTCCCGACCGGTGAAGCCTTCCAGGGCGGCCCAGTGCCCGAACAGGATGTTGGTCTTCGGGGTGAGTTGTTCAAAATCGAACCACGGCCTGAATCCCGGTGGGGCGAAAGCCAGCCCTTCCTTGATATTGAAGTCCATTCTGCCTTCGGCGGTGCAGAAGCGGATCCGGGTGAGGGTGTTGGTGATTACCCGCAGGCGCTTCATGCCGGTCAGGTCATCACTCCAGCTGTCGGGCTGGTCGCCATACATTTTCCTCAGGAACTTGCGGAATTTCTCGCCCTGCAGCGCCAGTTCCACCTCGGCGGCATAATCCAGGGTTTTCTGCAGTGTCCACTGGGGTGCCACGCCGGCATGTACCATCAGGTAGTGCTGAATGCCGAACGAGGTATCCAGGCTGTCGAAATGAGCCAGCGGCTTGTGCCGCAGCCATTCGCTCAATACCGAACTGTCCGGTGCGTCCAGCAGTTTCTGCAGGGTATCTTTGTTACGGGCTTCGATACAGCCATGGTAAATGGCCAGAAAGTGCAGGTCGTGATTGCCCAGCACCACTTCCACCGAGTCGTCGATATCGCTCAGAAAGCGCAGCGTATCCAGCGATTTCGGGCCCCGATTGATCAGGTCGCCCACACACCAGAGCTGGTCGTGCCCTGGCAGGAAATTCACCTGCTTGAGCAGCTTCATCAGCGGCTTGTAACAGCCCTGTATGTCACCGATGGCATAGACGGTCATCAATGTTCCTGTGCAGCATCCGGTCGCCGGATTTCAAGGCAGTAACCGGATTGTGTTAACCCGACTGTGCGCCGGTGACTGAACCGCCGCTGAGTTCGCCGGCAGAGCAGGGCACTTGCAGCCCGGTTGATCACCACCAGTATAGCATCGCCGGCGCCAGTGCCGCAGGCTTTGTCTGCTGCCAGGTGAGGGCTGGGATGAGGGCCGACGATGACGGGGCTTCAGTCGGCAGTCGGTTGTTCGGGTCGCGCACTGATGGCATCGGCGATCAGGGCAAAATCTTTCAGCGTCAGATTTTCCGGGCGCAACGACAGATCCAGCGGCAGCTGCTGGAGTTCCGCTTCGGTAATCAGATTGCGGAGACTGTTTTTCAGCGTTTTGCGGCGCAGTGTGAAGGCGGTGCGAATCACCTCCTGCAGGCATTTCACGTCCTGTACCGTGACCGGCGGAGTCTGGTGAGGGGTCAGACGCACAATCGCCGAGCTTACCTTTGGTTTAGGTGTAAACGCGGCAGATGGGACGTTGAACAGATGTTCCACATTGCAGTAATACTGGGCCATCAGCCCCAGCCGGCCATAATTTTTGTCGTCTTTGCTGGCGGCCAGCCGGTTCACCACCTCCAGCTGCAGCATGAAAATCATATCCCGGATCAGGGACTGTTGTTGCAGCAGGTGAAAAATAACCGGCGTGGAAATATTATAGGGGAGGTTGCCTACCACGCGCAGACTGCGGGGCTGGTCGGTAAGTTCGGCAAGATCGAATTTGAGTGCATCGCCCTGATGAATATGAAACCGGCTCTCCTGCTGTAAGGTCCTGGCCAGGTAATCCGCCAGGTCCCGATCCAGCTCGATGGTATCCAGTCTCCCACATTTCTTTACCAGCTGCCGGGTCAGGGCTCCCTTGCCGGGTCCGATTTCGACGATATGGTCTTCAGGCTGCGGATCGATGCTGTCGATAATCCGCTGGATTACCGTCTGGTCATGGAGAAAATTCTGTCCGAACCGCTTCCGCGGAGTGTGGTGGAAAGTGTCCGGTCTGGCACGCATGTTCAAACTTTCTGCTCCGTTCGGCACCAGGTCAGGCGCTTAGCGACTGCCGGCTCCGATTGAAATGTTGAGCCATCTGCCGGGCCGTTTCGATGGCATGGTAAAGACTGCCGCACTCCGCCTTGCCGGTGCCGGCCAGGTCCAGGGCGGTGCCGTGGTCTACCGAAGTGCGAATGATGGGCAGGCCCAGGGTGATGTTGCTGGCCCGGCCAAAACCCTTGAATTTCAGGACCGGCAGGCCCTGGTCGTGATACATGGACAACACCGCATCGGCGACTTTGAGGTACTTGTCGGTGAACAGCGTGTCGGCCGGCAGGGGACCGACCAGGGCTATACCCTGTTCGCGCAGGGATTCCAGGACCGGTTCGATGATCTCGATTTCCTCCCGTCCCAGGTGCCCGCCTTCGCCGGCATGGGGATTCAGACCGCAGACCAGGATGGTAGGGTGCTCGATGCCGAACTTGGCGCGCAGATCCCGGTCCAGGATGGTGATGATTTCGGTCAGGCGCTCCGGCGTGATGGCCCTGGGAACCTCCAGCAGGGGCAGGTGCGTGGTCACCAGGGCGACGCGCAGCCCTTCGGTCGCCAGCATCATCACGGTCAGTGGTTGCCGGCACAGTTCGGCCAGAAATTCGGTGTGGCCGGTAAACGGGATTCCGGCCTCGTTGATGATACCTTTGTGAACCGGACCGGTAATGTAAGCGTCACAGTCGTGACCCTGGCAAAGTGCCACTGCCTGTCGCAAAGTCTCCAGGACATAATCTGCATTCGCGGTATCGGTGGTACCTGGCACACAGGGAGCGTGCAGGGCCACCGGGACAATGCTCAGCCTGCCAGGCTCGCCTGGCCGACGCGGTGCATCGGCGTCGAAAGGAATCAACTTCAGCGGCAGGCCCAGTAGCCTGGCCCGCTCTTCCATCAGTTCCGGATCCGCCACCACCACCAGTTCACAATCGGCCGGCGGCTGCTGTGCCACCTGAATACAGATATCCGGGCCGATGCCGGCGGGCTCGCCGGGGGTGATGACAAGACGTTGAATCAAGACTGTATTCCCGCCCGGGTGCACCGGGCTGTGTGAACAGGAAAGCCTGGAATCGGTCAGGAAGGCGCCTGACTATTCCTTGAATTCCACGAAGGCGGATTCGCGAATTTCCAGTAGCCAGTTCTGCAGTTCCAGGTCGTATTTGCGGTTGCGCAGGGCATTTTCGGCCTGGGCCCGGCTGAACTGCCGGCTCAGGTCCTGCTCCCGCCGTCCCAGAACTTCGGCGATATGCCAGCCGGTGCCGGTGCGGAACGGTTCGCTTATTTCACCGATTTCCAACTGGTTAACCGTCATTTCCATTTCCGGAGGCATGCCGCCTTCGTTGACCCAGTCAAGGTCACCACCGGCGACCACCGAGGAGGCGTCGTCGGAATTCTGGCGGGCCAGGGTCTCGAAATCCTCGCCAGCCAGAATTCTTTCTCGCAGTCGCTCGACCTGGGCCCGGGCCTGATCTTCGGTACGGATCTCATTCGGTGAAATCATGATGTGCCGGATATGGGTCTGGTTGACGATACGGTCGGTGCCGCCGCGCAGGTCGGCCAGTTCGATGATATGGAACCCGTTGCCGGCCCGGACCGGACCGGCCACCTCTCCCACTTTCATATCCGGAAGCAATTCTGCGAACAGGCTGGGGATCTGCTCCAGGCGGCGCCAGCCCAGGCTGGTGTTGTTAGCCTGATACTGACGATTGAGGCGCGCCTCGGCCATCACATCCTGAAAATCCACACCGCTTTCCGCCATCGAAACCAGGTGTGAGGCGAACTGCAGTTTGTCTTCGATAACCTGGCGTGAATCGCCTTCCCGAATGGCGATCAGCAGGTCCTGCACCAGGTAATCCGGTGCCATGGTGGTGCGCCCCATCTCGGAATTGAGGAAATTTTCGATTTCCTGATCGGTGATATTGATCCGCCGGTTGACCATGCCGCGCTGCAATTCCTGCAGGGTCAGTTCGCGGCGGATCTGTTCGCGGGTCTGGCGGTAGACGCCGGCGGCCTGCAGATTCGACACATACTGGTCGAAGGTCATGTTGTTCTGCTGGGCCAGGTTGCCCATCACCCGGTTCAGGGTGTCGTCATCGAAGCGGATGCTGGCGCGCTCGGCCATCTGCAGCTGGATGCTTTCCAGTACCAGGATATCCAGCACTTCCTCCCGCAGATCCTCCATCGGTGGCAGCGGCCGGTTGGTCTGCCGGGCCTGGGCCGCGATGTCGGCGAGCCGGGAATTCAGTTCGCTCTGCAGGATGACGTCGTCGTCGACGATGGCGATAACCTTGTCCAGGCTGACGCGCTGGGCCTGCACCGACAGGGATACTGCCGCCAGGCACAGGGTGAGCAGCAGGGCCGCGGCGCGCTGCCAGTCGATTGACCGAAATGTTTGTCTGTTCATAAGGATCACGTGGTAAGACGATCAGGGCTGATTCGAATCTCGGAAGCCTTCAATACTATCACTTAACAGGTTGCTCAGTCCTCCGCCGGCAATATTGCCCAGACCATGGAGGGTGAGCTGAAAGAAGATCCCCCGGTCGGGTTCGATATTGGGCAGGAACAGCTGATAAGGCCTGACCCACTCGCGCGCCACGACCCGGATGGTCGTGCAGCAATTGCTGTATTCGACACCGGCAAAGGTCTCCAGGTTCCGTGCATTGGCATGGTCATAGTTCCAACGACCGAGAAGACGCCAGTTATTGTTCAACGGCAATGCAGCCGCCACGTCAGTCTGCTTGATTCGAGGGTCGATAGTGGGGCTGAGCAGGAAATCGGGCAGGGTGATGATGCTCCGGTAGCGGTAGGCCACATTCAATATCAGGTCTGTGGAAGACTGGAAATTGAACTGCAGAGCTCCCTCGATCACCTCGTTCCGGTCCTGGTCCCATTGCAAATCGGTCTGCAACCGCCACGACTCGTTGAACGCGTAGCGGAACTCGCTCACCAGGGCGGAACTGGAGCTGGTAGTGGAATAGAGCGGAACCCAGGATTGCAGGGGATTGTCGAGCGTCACCAGGCGATCCTCGAAGTAACTGACCTGACCCAGGCTGAGGCGGGCCCGCTCCCGACCCGAGGGGTCCAGAATCCGGCTGGTGACGGCCGCGGTCAGCTGATCGGCATTGGAAACCCGGTCGCCACCGGCGAAGCGGTCGTCGCGGAACAGCTGGTTGAAGCTGAAGCTGAATTCGGTGGTGTCGAACAGTGGCAGGGTGCTCTGATCTTCGTAGTCGCTGTTCAGGTAATAAAGCCTCGGCTCCAGCGTCTGGGTATATCCGCGGCCCAGGTTCAGCGGTCGCTCGAAGATCATCCCGCTGTCCAGGCTGAGCGTTGCGACACCCACCGATGGCTGGTCATCGGTGTAAATTCCCTGCTCCTGCAGGCTGTAGCCGATGTGCCGGTATTTGAGTGCCGGCCGGAAAAACCAGCCCGGTTTTTCCACGGCCCAGCGCAGCTCCGGCTCCAGGTTGACCCGGCTGCCGGTGACCAGGGCCCCGGCCTGCACCTGTTCTGGACTGAGCAGTGCCTCGCTGAGGTTGCGGTCGAAGTTGCTGTATTGCGCGTCGAGGCCGAAGCGTAACCCACCGGGAATTGGCAGATCGGTAGTGAACTGCAGCTGTGGCAGCCGATCGAAGGGCCTGGTCAGGTCGGCCTGGGCGAAGCGCGGGTCCAGGAACGGATCCAGAACCTGGGTGCGCTGCACATTGAGCCCGGCCTGGAACAGCTCGCCATTATAGCGAAGACGGCCCTGGCGATTCAGGTTGGTGCGGCTGGAAACATTTAGCCCGCTGCTGCCGAAGTCTTCGAAATAGGCATAATCGCTGACCGCGTTGTAATCGATATAGGTGGTCCATGATTCACCGATGGCTCCGCGATGTTCAAAGCCGAGGAACCAGCGGTCTTCCTGGGGCGGTCTATCGAGGGCCGGGGTCGTGCCGGCCGGCTCCCGGTATTTCTGGTCGGATGCCAGGTGCGAGACATTGAGCGTGTTCATCGACCAGCTGGCCAGATAGCGGGCCTCGCCATTGAGCAGCACGCCCCGGTCGGAGACCAGTCGGGGGGCCAGGGTGGCGTCGTAGTTGGGCGCCAGATTGAAGTAGTAAGGTACCTGCAGATCGGTGCCGCCGTCCCGGGTGGAGCCGACACTGGGAGCCAGGAATCCCGATACCCGCTGGTCGCTGAGCGGGAAGGTCAGGGTGAACGGAAAATAAAACACCGGCACATCGAGAACCCGCAGGCTGGTGCCTTTCGCATAGCCGCGTCCCGCCTGTTGATCGATCACGATACTGGCGGCACTGAGACGCCAGAAATCAGTCTCCGGTTCGCAGCGGCTGAACTCACCGTTGACGATGGTGAGCTGATTGCTTTCCGAGGAATAGACGATGCTTTCCGCAGCGCCGTGAGCGCCATAGTCATGCAGCACGTAAATGGCGTTCTGCAGGCGACTGCTGGATGCCTCGCTGTCGATGTAGGCGGAACTGCCCCGCATCAGCACTCCGGGCTCGCGAAATTCCACGTTGCCATCCATCAATACCGAGCGCGAGGTTCCGTCCACCGAGGTGGTCTGGTCATTGTTGACGGTACGGCTGCCCTGTTGGATTCGTACCGGGCCGGTGAGATTGAGGGAATTGTCCGGCAGCCGGGTGAAGCCGGTTTCGGTCTGAAAAACCAGTGGCGCCGTGGCCGGGTCCTGGCCGTTGTCCGCGGCCGGTCTTGGCGGTTCGATAAAAGCGCCACAACAGTTGTCCGGCACCCGCGCCAGCTCCGCGGCCGTCAACTGCTCGCGTGGTACCCAATCCAGTTCGTTCCCGCGGTTCGCCGCTGGTACGACGCGCTCAGGAGATCTCTGTCCGGACTGGGACACAGTGCCGGGTGGTGCGACACTGGTTGAGCGGGCAGGTTGTGCGCCGGTACCTGTTGCCGGGCCGACAATCCCTCTGTCACGGCTCCGGTAGCGGCCGTCGCCGCCGGTCGATACGGCAGGCTCGGCGGCGCTGGTCTCACACAGCCAGCCGCCGGCGCCGTCGGGCTGACAATCGAACAGACTGGTGGTCTGAGCGAAGGTGGCCTGGCCCGGGGGCAGGGCCAGTGCGCCTGTCGAGACTAGAAGGGAAAGACTGGCACGGAGACGCTGTTGCTTGACTGACATCTGTTGGAATTCAGACTGGTTTCAGGAGTGGGCCGGGTCACGGACGGTTCGGGCTCAATGCCGGGTCGAAGCGCTGGTCAGATAAGGGGTGCCGGAGCAACATGCCGCCTGGTGACGGCGGCATGATACGGCATTTCTGCCGGGCCTTCACCTCGGATCTGTGCCTGGCGTGTCGTCGGTTTCCGGGTATTCCACGGTTTCGGTTTGTGCCGGCTGCCGGGTCCGGGCCTTGCCCTTGCCTTTGTTGCGGGATTTTTTAGGCGCCGGCCGATCTTCTGCGGTGGCGGTTTCCGACTGCACCGCAAGCAGGGCCGGAGGCTGATCGGGGGGCTGTATCAGGTGTACGTCGCGCTGGGGAAACGGGATGGAAATTCCTTCCCGGTCGAAGCGCAGCTTCACGCCACGGGTAATGTCCCAGTAGACAAGCCAGTAATTTTCGGTCTGGGTCCAGGGCCGCACAATAAAGTTGACCGAAGAGTCGGCCAGCTCATGCAGCCTGATGACCGGCTCCGGGTCGCCCAGTACCAGCTCGTGACCGGTTACGATGTCCTTGAGAATGGCTTCGGCTTTCTCGATGTCGTCCGAGTAGGCGATACCGAACACCATATCCACGCGGCGGATTTTCTGTGCTGTCACATTCTTGATAATGCCGCCCCAGATCATGGAGTTGGGCATGATGATGCGCTGGTTATCGAAGGTGTGAATAGTGGTGTTCACCAGGCTCATCAGTTCGACCTTGCCCGCCATCCCGTTAAGCTCCACCACGTCGCCCACGTCGTAGGGACGATAGAACAGGATCATCATTCCCGACGCGAAATTGGATAGTGAATCCTGCAGGGCGAAACCGATGATGAAACCGGCGATACCCAAGCCGGCGAGCAGGGGGCCGAGAGAGATGCCGATCTGGGCCAGGGCAAACAGGATGCCCAGTACCAGCACCAGGTTGCCGGCGGTGGACACGATCATTCTCCGGAGCAGTTCCGACAGCCTCAGCTTCGAGCGCTTCAGGCCCCGGTCCATCATTCTTCTCGCCACCCGTGACAGCTTGAAGGCGATGATCAGGACGATCAGGAACACGATAACGCTGATCACCAGGTCGGGACCCTCGTTGATCGCGTATTCGATGGCCTGTTCACTCCAGCCGGCTACCAGGTCGCGGAGAATACGCGTGTCGAAGGCATCCGAGGTGATCGCCCCGGTGGTGACCACCAATTGCTCGCGAAAGTCCCCGGTATCCACGTCCAGTGCATCCAGTTCATTCACGGCGTTACGCAGCGAGTCGGCGATGGCATTGACCCGCGCGACTGCCAGATTCACCTGGGCAGCCATGTCTGAATCGTCCGGCAGGGTGCCGGAGACGGCCCGCTTGTCCACCACCTGCTGCTGGGCCAGGGTGAGATAAATGGACAGGCTGACCGCCCGCTGCTGCAGGCTGTCCAGGTAGGTGCTGCGGGCGGCATCGGTGTTGTAATCCAGCGTGACCATGGCCTCCAGGCTGTCGGAAGCCTGGGTGATCATCCGGTCCACGGTGCGCAGGTTGTCGAAGAAGCGCCGGTTCGCAGTGGTCTGCTCGGCAGCCGAGAGACTGGCATCCGGATACACTGCATTCTGGTCGAGCTGACCCCAGGCGCCGGTGGCGATGCGCAGATTGTCGTCGAGGTAGGCCCGGGCCTGATCGGCATATTCCTCGAACAGGTCAGCCTGTTCCCTGACTCCGGCCACGGCCCTGGCAAAGGCCAGCTGCTGGCTCATCAGGTCGATCCGTTCCTGGTTAAGACGATTGCGCTGTGCATTGTTGACCGCCGAACTGTCGCTGGGTGTGCGTGCCGCTATGGCTTCCAACAGATTCTGCTGGCGCTCGATATCGGCGAGCCGGGCTTCCAGTCGTTCCCGCTGGCTGCTGTCTTCCGGTGCTGCCGGTGTGGTGTCCTGTTGCCCCTGAGCGAAGCTGGCAAACAGGGTCCAGAGCAGGACCGCGGGGAAAAGGACGGACAGTTTTCTCATCGTGACTGAGGCTCCCGATTGGTTACGGTTGATGCTGGCACTGGGTCAGTTGCTGGCAGTGAACAGGGGATAGTATTGGCCTGCGTCGCGCATGGCAAGTCGGGTGCTGTCAGGTGGCGGCAGTGACCGCCAGCTTTCATTGGCACCATTCATTGGTACCTTTCATTGTCACCCCGGCGGGCGTTATAGTGGCCGCACCGAATAAAAAGTACTGCCAACTTAGGAGTAGCCAATGAAATACCGAGCCCTGGCCGATACCGGCGTTTTTGTTTCCGAGCTTTGCCTTGGTACCATGACCTTCGGGGGACGTGGCCAGATGTGGGAGACCATCGGCGGACTGGATCAGAAAGAGGCCGACACCATGGTGGCGCGCTCGCTCGACCAGGGTATCAACTTCATCGACACCGCCAATGTCTATTCTGCCGGTGAATCTGAAGTGATGACCGGCAAGGCGCTCAAGGGTCGGCGCCACGATGTGGTGCTGGCCACCAAGGTACGTGGCCGAATGGGCCCGGGACCCAATGAAGTGGGATTGTCGCGGCTGCACATCATGCAGAGCGTGGAAGCAAGCC